>NZ_BMEM01000012.1 GCF_014636495.1 Ornithinimicrobium tianjinense | reverse complement strand
GAGTTGAGTCCCGCATAGTGGTGTAGCGCGGTAGCTGAGGTCGTCGTCTCCGGCGTGTTTGTCGGACGAGGACGCGGCCACCGCGTGATCCTTCGAGTGAACCTCTCACAGCACTCTCGAACGGAGTCACACGATGACCGCTCCTCACATTGTCGACCCTGCCGGCCTGCTTGGCGAAGCCCTGGCTGAGGCGAGTCCGGATCTGATGCGCCACCTGCTGCAGTCGATCATCAACGCGCTGCTGTCCGCGGACGCCGACGCTGTCGTGGGCGCCGAGTACGGCCGCCCCAGCACTGAGCGCCTCGCGCAGCGCAACGGCTACCGGCACCGCCCCCTGGACACCAGGGTGGGCACCTTGGACGTCGCGGTCCCCAAGCTGCGCAAGGGCACCTACTTCCCCGAGTGGCTGCTCGAGCGCCGCAAGCGGGCCGAGTCCGCGCTGATCACCGTCGTGGCCGACTGCTACCTGGCCGGCGTCTCCACCCGACGCATGGACAAGCTCGTCAAGACCCTGGGCATCGACTCGTTGTCCAAGTCCCAGGTCTCCCGCATGGCCACCGACCTGGACCAGCTGGTCGAGGAGTTCCGCCACCGACCCCTGGACCAGGCCGGGCCGTTCACGTTCGTCGCCGCCGACGCGCTGACGATGAAGGTCCGCGAGGGCGGGCGCGTCATCAACGCCGTCGTGCTGCTCGCCACCGGCGTCAACGGCGACGGGCACCGCGAGGTCCTCGGCACCCGCGTGGCCACCAGCGAGACCGGGTCGGCGTGGAACGAGTTCTTCGCCGACCTGGTCGCCCGCGGCCTGACCGGCGTGCGGCTGGTGACCTCTGATGCCCACGCCGGACTGGTCGAGGCCATCGCGGCCAACCTGCCCGGCGCCTCCTGGCAACGCTGCCGCACCCACTACTCGGCCAACCTGATGTCGGTGACGCCCAAGTCCATGTGGCCGGCGGTCAAGGCGATGCTGCACTCGGTGTACGACCAGCCCGACGCATCGGCGGTGCACGCCCAGTTCGACCGGCTCATCGACTACGTCACCGACAAGCTGCCCGCCGTCGCCGAGCACCTCGCCGGCGCCCGCGAGGACATCCTGGCCTTCACCACCTTCCCCAAGGACGTGTGGACCCAGATCTGGTCCAACAACCCCGCCGAGCGCCTCAACAAGGAGATCCGCCGCCGCACCGACGCCGTGGGCATCTTCCCCAACCGCGACGCCATCGTCCGGCTCGTCGGCGCCGTCCTGGCCGAGCAGACCGACGAATGGGCCGAAGGACGCCGCTACCTCGGACTCGAGGTCCTGGCCCGCTGCCGCGTCAACATCGTGCCCAGCACCGAACCCGAGATCGGAGCTGATGCCCTACCCGCACTGACCGCCTGACAACCCCTGCCGAAGGAGCACAGCGCTACACCACTACCCGGGACTTGACCC
>NZ_BMEM01000011.1 GCF_014636495.1 Ornithinimicrobium tianjinense | reverse complement strand
CTGTCGGCGGCGCTTGAAAACTGAGCAGGTACGGCGCTCGAAAAGTGAGCACTCTTCGACGATTGGAGTGTGATCACCATGGAGGACTGGGCGCTGATCAGGAGGCTGGCCGCCGAGGGCGTGCCGAAGGCCGCGATCGCCAGGAGGTTGGGCATCGCGAGGAACACGGTGGCTGCGGCCGTGGCCTCCGAGGGTCCGCCGAAGTACGAACGCAAGCGGGGCCCGACGTCGTTCACGCCGTACGAGGCTCGGGTGCGTCAGCTGCTGGCGGACACCCCGGACATGCCCGCGACGGTGCTGGCCGAGCGGGTCGGGTGGACCGGCTCGATCCGCTGGTTCCGGGACAACGTCAACCGGATCCGGGCTGACCATCGCCCGATCGACCCGGCGGACCGGTTGACGTGGGCGGCCGGGGACGTGGCGCAGTGCGACCTGTGGTTCCCGCCTCGCAAGATCCTGCTCGAGGACGGTTCGCGCACGCTGCTGCCGGTGCTGGTCATGACGTGCGGGTACTCGCGGTTCATGCTCGCCCGGATGATCCCGACCCGTAAGACACCTGACCTGCTCCTGGGCACGTGGTCGTTGCTGGAGGAGCTGGGGCGGGTGCCGCGCCGGTTGATCTGGGACAACGAGCCCGGCATCGGACGCCGCACGGTCACCGAGCCGGTGGCGGTGTTCGCCGGGACGCTGGCGACGAAGGTGGTGCTGCTGCCGCCGAAGGATCCGGAGTCCAAGGGCATCGTCGAGCGGCGCAACGGCTTCTTCGAGACCTCCTTCATGCCCGGTCGGCACTTCGAGTCACCCGCGGACTTCAACGCCCAGTTCACCGACTGGCTGACCACGGCCAACGCCCGGGTGGTGCGCACGATCAAGGCGCGCCCGAGCGAGCTGCTGGCGGCGGACAAGGAGGCGATGCTGGCCCTGCCGCCGGCGGTGCTGCACCTGGGCTGGCGCAACCACGTCCGCCTGGGCCGCGACTACTACGTGCGCGTCGACACCTGCGACTACTCCGTCGATCCTCGTGCGATCGGCGCCCGCGTTGACGTGGCCGCCGACCTCGAGGTCGTCCGGGTCCGCCACGGCGGACGGCTGGTCGCCGAGCACCCGCGCCGCTGGGCCCGGAGCATGACGGTGACCGACCCCGCCCACGTCGCGACCGCCGCCGCGCTGCGGCACGACTACCAGCACCCCACCCTACCGGGCTCCACGGATGAGGGCATGGTGCGGGACCTGGCCGACTACGACCGTGCCTTCGGGCTGGGCGAGGTGAGCCAACCATGACACCCAAGACCTCGGCCGGGACCGAGACGCTGAAGCAGATCACCCACCTGGCCGCCGCGCTGAAGGCGCCGCGGATCACCGAGGCCGCCGCCCGCCTGGCCGACCACGCACGCGACACCGGATGGACCCACGAGGACTACCTGGCCGCGGTCCTGGAACGCGAGGTCGCCGCCCGCAACGCCTCCGGCGCCCGGCTACGGATCCGCGCCGCCGGCTTCGGCGCGGTCAAGACCCTGGACGACTTCGACTTCGACCACCAACCCACCGCCCGCACCCCCATCCAGGCCCTCGCCTCCGGGGCCTACCTGGTCGAGCACCGCAACGTCGTCCTGCTCGGCCCACCGGGCACCGGCAAGACCCACCTCGCCACCGCCCTCGGCGTCGCCGCCGCCCGGCAAGGCCACCGGGTGCTCTTCGCCACCGCCACCGACTGGGTCACCCGCCTGTCCGAGGCCCACGACCGCGGCCGCCTGGCCGCCGAGCTCACCCGGCTACGCCGGTACGGGCTGATCATCGTCGACGAGGTCGGCTACCTACCCTTCGAGCAGGACGCCGCCAACCTCTTCTTCCAGCTCGTCTCCTCCCGCTACGAGCACGCCTCCCTCATCCTGACGTCCAACCTGCCGTTCAGCTCCTGGGCCGGCGTCTTCGGCGACCAGGTCGTCGCCGCCGCGATGATCGACCGCATCGTCCACCACGCCGACGTCATCGCCCTCAAAGGCGCCTCCTACCGGCTCCGCGACCGCGGCGTCGAGACCCTTCCCAGCATCAAGGCCGAGCAAGAAGCCCTAGACTGAACCTGCTCATTCTTCGACCGCCGAAACTGCTCAGTTTTCGAGCGCCGTCGACA
>NZ_BMEM01000010.1 GCF_014636495.1 Ornithinimicrobium tianjinense | reverse complement strand
GTGGTCCGGCGGTGTCCTACTCTCCCACACCGTCTCCAGTGCAGTACCATCGGCGCTGTCAGGCTTAGCTTCCGGGTTCGGAATGTGACCGGGCGTTTCCCTGACGCTATGGCCGCCGTAACGTTGTCGAGTTGTGTCGAACATCTCACCCGGGGGGGGCGTGTTCGTATCTCGAGAGACCGTACAGTGGACGCGTAACATCTTTGTTGTTTTAAGTTGTCGGCTTATTAGTACCGGTCAGCTCCACACATTACTGTGCTTCCACATCCGGCCTATCAACCCAGTAGTCTAGCTGGGAGCCTCTCCACCCGAAGGTGATGGAAACCTCATCTTGAAGTGTGCTTCCCGCTTAGATGCTTTCAGCGGTTATCACGTCCGAACGTAGCTAATCAGCGGTGCCCTTGGCAGGACAACTGACACACCAGTGGTTCGTCCATCCCGGTCCTCTCGTACTAGGGACAGCTCTCCTCAAGTTTCCTACGCGCGCAGCGGATAGGGACCGAACTGTCTCACGACGTTCTAAACCCAGCTCGCGTACCGCTTTAATGGGCGAACAGCCCAACCCTTGGGACCGACTCCAGCCCCAGGATGCGACGAGCCGACATCGAGGTGCCAAACCATGCCGTCGATATGAGCTCTTGGGCAGGATCAGCCTGTTATCCCCGGGGTACCTTTTATCCGTTGAGCGACGGCGCTTCCACAAGCCACCGTCGGGTCACTAGTCCCGACTTTCGTCTCTGCTCGACATGTCTGTCTCACAGTCAAGCTCCCTTGTGCACTTACACTCGACACCTGATTGCCAACCAGGCTGAGGGAACCTTTGGGCGCCTCCGTTACCCTTTGGGAGGCAACCGCCCCAGTTAAACTACCCACCAGGCACTGTCCCTGATCCGGATCACGGACCGAGGTTAGATGTCCAGAACGACCAGAGTGGTATTTCAACGATGACTCCACGACCACTGGCGTGGCCGCTTCACAGTCTCCCACCTATCCTACACAAGCCGTACCGAACACCAATACCAAGCTATAGTAAAGGTCCCGGGGTCTTTCCGTCCTGCTGCGCGTAACGAGCATCTTTACTCGTAGTGCAATTTCGCCGAGTTCGCGGTTGAGACAGTGGAGAAGTCGTTACGCCATTCGTGCAGGTCGGAACTTACCCGACAAGGAATTTCGCTACCTTAGGATGGTTATAGTTACCACCGCCGTTTACTGGCGCTTAAGTTCAGAGCTTCGCCTCACGGCTAACCCGTCCCCTTAACGTTCCAGCACCGGGCAGGCGTCAGTCCGTATACATCGTCTTGCGACTTCGCACGGACCTGTGTTTTTAGTAAACAGTCGCTTCTCCCTGGTCTCTGCGGCCCTTGGCGCTAACCCGCGAGGGGTTTCACGCCGCAGGCCCCCCTTCTCCCGAAGTTACGGGGGCATTTTGCCGAATTCCTTAACCACGATTCACTCGATCGCCTTGGTATTCTCTACCCAACCACCTGAGTCGGTTTGGGGTACGGGCGGCTAGAACCTCGCTAGAAACTTTTCTCGGCAGCATAGGATCACCCTGCTTCCCGCATACGCGGTCACTATCAAGCCTGAGGCACTGATGGGGCGGATTTACCACTCCCCGGCCCTGCGCTCTTGGACGTGGACTACCATCGCCACGCGGAGGCTACCTTCCTGCGTCCTTCCATCGCTTACCTACTACACGCTCGGGTCACGCGTTCCACCTGCCGACCAGCACACCCCGAAGGGCGGACCGGCCACTAGCAGGATTCAGGCGCTTAGCATCACGTGATTCGGTATGGGCGGTTCTTCGCCGGTTCCGGAATATCAACCGGATGTCCATCGACTACGCCTGTCGGCCTCGCCTTAGGTCCCGACTTACCCAGGGCAGATTAGCTTGACCCTGGAACCCTTGGTTATTCGGCGGAAGAGTTTCTCACTCTTCATTCGCTACTCATGCCTGCATTCTCACTCGTGCCGGCTCCACACCTCGATCACTCGGATGCTTCACTGCCGGCACGACGCTCCCCTACCCAGCAACACGCCTGGACCCACACGAGGTGGGCCGAGCAATATGTCACTGCCACAGCTTCGGTGGTGTGCTTGAGCCCCGCTACATTGTCGGCGCGGAATCACTTGACCAGTGAGCTATTACGCACTCTTTAAAGGGTGGCTGCTTCTAAGCCAACCTCCTGGTTGTCACAGCAACTCCACATCCTTTCCCACTTAGCACACGCTTAGGGACCTTAGCTGGTGATCTGGGCTGTTTCCCTCTCGACTACGAAGCTTATCCCCCGCAGTCTCACTGCCATGCTCTCACTTACCGGCATTCGGAGTTTGGCTGACGTCAGTAACCCGGTGGGGCCCATCAGCCATCCAGTAGCTCTACCTCCGGCAAGAAACACATGACGCTGCACCTAAATGCATTTCGGGGAGAACCAGCTATCACGGAGTTTGATTGGCCTTTCACCCCTACCCACAGCTCATCCCCTCAGTTTTCAACCTAAGTGGGTTCGGGCCTCCACGCGGTCTTACCCGCGCTTCACCCTGGCCATGGGTAGATCACTCCGCTTCGGGTCTAGACCCAGCGACTCAAACGCCCTGTTCGGACTCGCTTTCGCTACGGCTGCCCCACACGGGTTAACCTCGCCACTGAGCACTAACTCGCAGGCTCATTCTTCAAAAGGCACGCCGTCACCAGCCCGCAGGCCAGCTCCGACGGATTGTAGGCACACGGTTTCAGGAACTATTTCACTCCCCTCCCGGGGTACTTTTCACCTTTCCCTCACGGTACTTGTCCGCTATCGGTCACCAGGGAATATTTAGGCTTAGCAGGTGGTCCTGCCAGATTCGTACGGGATTTCTCGGGCCCCGTACTACTTGGGAAATGCGATACGGAGTCGACCATGTTTAAGCTACCGGGGTGTCACCGTCTGCGCCAGGCCTTTCCAGACCCTTCGCCTACACCGTCGATTTCTTACTCCGCACCAGCGTGGTAGCACTGGTACACACACTCCCACAACCCCCCGACTGCAACCCCTACCAGGTGATCGCACAGCCAGGGTTTAGCCTGATCCGCTTTCGCTCGCCACTACTTACGGAATCACATGTTGTTTTCTCTTCCTGTGGGTACTGAGATGTTTCACTTCCCCACGTTCCCTCCACGCACCCTATATATTCAGGTGCGGGTGACAGGCGATGAAGCCTGCCGGGTTTCCCCATTCGGAAATCCTCGGATCAATGTCTGGTTATCGACTCCCCGAGGCTTATCGCAGATTCCTACGTCCTTCTTCGGTTCCTGGTGCCAAGGCATCCACCGTGCGCCCTTAAAAACTTAAAAGCCACAAAGATGCTCGCGTCCACTGTACAGTTCTCAACATACGACCAGGCCAACCACCACCACCCGCAGCACCAAGCTGCGAGCACCGGCGGCCCCGGACACCAGAGGCGACCAGAACACCCACCCACCAGGGGCAGGGCCCGATCCCTCAGGACCCAACAACGTGTCAGCACCCACCCCGACCAGCACACCCCCTCTTTCCCCACCCCCGAAGGGGCCGTACTCGAGCAGGAGCGCACCAGACCGGCGCCGGCGACAGAATACTGATGTTCCACCCAGAGCAACCCACCGTGGGACACTCGCCCACGCAGCAGGCCACCACACACCCCGTACAGGGTGCGCGTTGAGCTCCTTAGAAAGGAGGTGATCCAGCCGCACCTTCCGGTACGGCTACCTTGTTACGACTTAGTCCCAATCACCAGTCCCACCTTCGACGGCTCCCCCCACAAGGGTTGGGCCACCGGCTTCGGGTGTTACCGACTTTCGTGACTTGACGGGCGGTGTGTACAAGGCCCGGGAACGTATTCACCGCAGCGTTGCTGATCTGCGATTACTAGCGACTCCGACTTCATGGGGTCGAGTTGCAGACCCCAATCCGAACTGAGACCAGCTTTAAGGGATTCGCTCCACCTCGCGGTATCGCAGCCCTCTGTACCGGCCATTGTAGCATGCGTGAAGCCCAAGACGTAAGGGGCATGATGATTTGACGTCATCCCCACCTTCCTCCGAGTTGACCCCGGCAGTCTCCTATGAGTCCCCGGCCGAACCGCTGGCAACATAGAACGAGGGTTGCGCTCGTTGCGGGACTTAACCCAACATCTCACGACACGAGCTGACGACAACCATGCACCACCTGTATACCGACCTTGCGGGGCGACCATCTCTGGCCGTTTCCGGTATATGTCAAGCCTTGGTAAGGTTCTTCGCGTTGCATCGAATTAATCCGCATGCTCCGCCGCTTGTGCGGGCCCCCGTCAATTCCTTTGAGTTTTAGCCTTGCGGCCGTACTCCCCAGGCGGGGCGCTTAATGCGTTAGCTGCGGCACGGACCCCGTGGAATGGGACCCACACCTAGCGCCCAACGTTTACGGCGTGGACTACCAGGGTATCTAATCCTGTTCGCTCCCCACGCTTTCGCTTCTCAGCGTCAGTAATGGCCCAGAGACCTGCCTTCGCCATCGGTGTTCCTCCTGATATCTGCGCATTCCACCGCTACACCAGGAATTCCAGTCTCCCCTACCACACTCTAGCCTGCCCGTACCCACTGCAGACCCGGGGTTAAGCCCCGGGCTTTCACAGCAGACGCGACAAGCCGCCTACAAGCTCTTTACGCCCAATAATTCCGGACAACGCTCGCACCCTACGTATTACCGCGGCTGCTGGCACGTAGTTAGCCGGTGCTTCTTCTGTAGGTACCGTCACAAAAGCTTCGTCCCTACTGAAAGAGGTTTACAACCCGAAGGCCGTCATCCCTCACGCGGCGTCGCTGCATCAGGCTTTCGCCCATTGTGCAATATTCCCCACTGCTGCCTCCCGTAGGAGTCTGGGCCGTGTCTCAGTCCCAGTGTGGCCGGTCACCCTCTCAGGCCGGCTACCCGTCGTCGCCTTGGTAGGCCATTACCCCACCAACAAGCTGATAGGCCGCGAGTCCATCCTCCACCACAAAAGCTTTCCACCCCATACCCATGCAGGTTGAGGTCATATCCAGTATTAGCACCGGTTTCCCGGAGTTATCCCAGAGTGAAGGGTAGGTTACTCACGTGTTACTCACCCGTTCGCCACTAATCCAGGGTGCAAGCACCCCTTCATCGTTCGACTTGCATGTGTTAAGCACGCCGCCAGCGTTCGTCCTGAGCCAGGATCAAACTCTCCGATAAAAACCTAAACTCTTAAAAGAGAGTAGATACCTGACAAACAAGCCACCAGACCCAACCCGGGGGCGGGCAGGCCCAGCAGCACAACAAAAACTTGGCATCAATAAACTGACACGCTGTTGAGTTCTCAAGGATCGGACGCACACC
>NZ_BMEM01000009.1 GCF_014636495.1 Ornithinimicrobium tianjinense | reverse complement strand
GACAGGATTGTGCACCTCATGCAGCGTCGACGAGGGTGCATCAGGTGCAAGAACTTGCCTGCGTCGCGCGTCCGAGGTTCGGGGGCGACGAACTCGCCCTGCCCGACGACATCCCAGCCCTGCCCGACACCTGCCCGACGACATCCCAGCCCGGCCCGACACCTGCCCGACGACCCAGCCCTGCCCGGGCCGACGACTTTCGGTCGGCGAGCCGCTGACCTGTGGACAACCTCGGCCTCGGGCGGCTCAGCCCTGGCACGCTGACGCCCATGTCTGGGGAGATCGAGGTCCTGCTCACGGCCCGCGGCGGCGTGGGCAGCGCGCGGGCACTGATGGCGGCCGGGGTGTCGAGGCGGATCATCGAGGCTGCCGTACGGCGGCGGCTCGTGACGCGCATCCGTCAGGACGCGCTGGTGCTCACCGCTCTGCGCGAGGCGGCGACCCCTTGGGAACGCCGGGTGCTGGACGCCCGGGCCGTCGGGCATTCGTTGGCCCGGCCTGACAGCCACCACGCATTGAGTCATACGAGCTCCCTGGCGGTGCTGGGCCTGCCCTACTACGGACGCGACTCGCTGGTGCACCTGGTCCGCACGGACGGGCAGAGGGGTCGGCGGGACGCCACGGTCTGGGTCCACCGTCCGGTCGACCCCTCCTGGGTCGTCGAGGAGGAGGAGCTGCGGCTCGTGGAACCGGCACTCGCTGCGCTGCAGGTCGCCGCGACCCACGGAGCCGAGGCGGGCATCGTCGCCCTGGACGGTGTGCTCCGTCAGGCCGAGGAGGCAGACCTCGCCGCGACGCAGGAGCACAACGGTCCCGCACTCGACAACCGTCACGCTCCAGCACTCGACAACCGCCACGGCACAGCACTCGACAACCGCCACGCTCCAGCACTCGACAACCGCCACGCTCCAGCACTCGACAACCGCCACGGTCCAGCGCGCGACAGCCGCCACGGTCCAGCCCGTGAGCGGGTGGTGGAGCTGACCGAGCGGGCACTTGCGGAAGGTTTCGGCTCGGCGACGCACACGGTGCGCGAGGTGGTGGCGGCCGCGGACGGACGCAGCGAGTCGACCGGCGAGAGCCGGACGCGCTGGCTGGTGCGGGCCCTGGGCTGGGCCTGCACCCCGCAGGTGGAGCTGCGCGACGAGCACGGCCAGTTCGTAGCGCGGGTCGACCTGCTGCTCGACGACTGGCGGGTCGTCATCGAGTTCGACGGGGCCGTGAAGTACACCGATCCCGCCGTCGTCTTCGCCGAGAAGGACCGCGAGCGGCGGATCCGCGATCTCGGCTACGAGGTCGTGCGTCTGCGGTGGGCCGACCTCGACCGGCCGGCCTACGTGCGGCAGCTCATCCTCAAGGCCATCGCCCGGGCCGGAGCCAGCGCTGCCTGAAGCAAGCTCGGCCTCACGCCGGCGCAGAGCCCCGCGCGCGCCTGACGGGGCGACCGGTGACGCGGGCGACCGCACAGCTGCTGGCCTCCGCGGCGGACAGGATTCTGCACCTGATGCGCCGTCGTCGACGCCGCATCAGGTGCAGAATCCTGTCTCGCGAGGAAGAACGCGGCGGGGCTGGGGAACGGCGGCGTGGCGCGGAGGTCAGCCCAGCCACACGTGCCGGGGAACGGCGGCGTGGCGCGGAGGCCAGCCCAGCCACACGTGCCGGGGAACGGCGGCGGGGCGCACGCAGCCACACACGGGAGGTCAGCCGCGCGGGCGCCCCAGGATCCAGTAGGCGCAGAAGTACACGGCGCTCCTGGACAGACCGCGCTCGCCGACGAGGTGACGGCGCACCGACGCGGCGAGCTCCTGCTCCCCGCTCACCCAGCCGTAGTCGAGCGCCGGCAGGTCCGCACCTGCGACCGCCTCGAGCAGCGCCCGACCCTGGTTCCCCCCCCGCGACGGCACCAGGGTCAGGCTGCCCCGCTCGGGCCGCGCCAGCTCGGGCACGACCCCCTCCTCGGTCTGCTCGAGGAAGACGTGCAGCTCGCGATCGGTGCCGCGGGCTGCCTCGATGATCCCGACGATTGCCGGGTATGCCGTCTCGTCCCCCGCGACGACCTGCACCCGGGCGTCGGTCGGGGGGTGGTAGCAGGTGGTGCCGGTCTGCACCGCGACCTCGTCCCCCGGCCGGGCGCGACGCACCCAGCTGGCTCCCGGACCCTCGTCCACCTCGCCCTCGGGGTGCAGGACGACCTCCAGCACGAGCTCGTGCGACTCCGGCCGCCAGTCGCGCACCGTGTACCAGCGCACGTCGGGCCGGTTCGCCTCCGGCATCTCCCCGATCACCGGACGGGGGTTGGGACCGGTGATGCCCGACAGGTCGGGCAGCGCCGTGCCCGGGCGCGGCATGACCAGGCCGACGAACTCGTCGGGGCCCAGCACGGCATACCCCTCGAGGGCGGGGACGTGCAGGGTCAGCCGGCGCAGCCACGGCGCGACCTGCTCCGAGGCCAGGACCCGGCCCGGCACGCAGCGGTGCTCCTCGCGCTCGAGCGGCATCGCCGTCGTGCGCTCCAGCTCGGTCGTGCTCATCAGGACACCTCCAGCTCGGGCGCCAGGCGCGGCGAGGACGCGGCGCCCAGCACGTGACCGACCGGGCGGTGCCGGCCGAGGGGTATGACGGACAGGTCGCCGGTGGCCTCCTGCCACAGCACCCGGCAGGTGATGCCGAAGACGTCGCAGACCGTCTCGGCGGTGACCACCTGGCGAGGGCTGCCCTGGGCGACGACGCGACCGCCCCGCATCGCGACGAGGTGGTCGGCGTAGCGGGCGGCCATCGCCAGGTCGTGCAGGACCATGACGACGGTCGTGCCGCGGTGGACGGACAGGTCCCGGACGAGGTCCAGCACCTCGACCTGGTGAGCGATGTCGAGGAAGCTCGTCGGCTCGTCGAGCAGCAGCAGGTCGGTGCGCTGGGCGAGGACGAGCGCGATCCAGACGCGCTGACGCTGGCCGCCCGACAGCTCGGCGACCTCGCGGCTGACGAGGTCCTGGGTGCCGGTGAGCTCCAGGGCCTCCGCGACGGCCTCGTCGTCCTCGCGGGTCCACCGGCGCAGCAGGCCGTGGTGCGGGTGGCGGCCGCGGGCGACGAGCTCCCCCACGGTGATCCCCTCGGGGACGACCGGGTGCTGCGGCAGCAGCGCCATCGTGCGCGCGACCTGGCGGGTGGGCAGCTGGTGCAGGTCGCGGCCGTCGAGCAGCACGCGCCCGTTCGTCGGCCTCAGCAGGCGGGAGACGCCGCGCAGCAGGGTCGACTTGCCGCATCCGTTGGGCCCCACGATCGCGGTGACGCGCCCTTCGGGCACGTCGAGGTCGAGCCCGTGGACGATCGTGCGGTCGCCGTAGCCGAGCGTGAGGTTCTCGGTGGTCAGGGTGGTCATGACGTCGACCTTTCGCGGGTCAGGAGCCAGAGCAGGAAGGGGGCGCCGACCAGGCCGGTCACCACCCCGACGGGCAGGTTCACCTCCGGTATGGCGTAGGCCGCCAGGTGGTCTGCGAGGACCACCACGACGGCGCCGACCAGGGCCGAGGCTGCGATCGAGCTGCGCCCGCCCAGCAGCCGACGGGCGGTCGGGCCGGCGAGGAAGGCCACGAAGGCCACCGGCCCGCAGACGGCCGTGGTCGCCGCGACGAGCACCACCACGAGGGCGAGCGCCCGCGCACGGACCGGCCGGGGCGGCGCGCCGACCCCGTGCGCGAGGTCGTCACCGAGCTCGACGAGGTGGAGCTGGGCGGAGGTGGCCAGCAGCAGGGGCAGGGCGACCGCCACGACAAGCGCGAGCAGGCCGATCTGCGGCCAGGTGGCGCCGGCGAGGCTGCCCGTGAGCCAGACCATGGCCTCGTGCGCGCGGTAGACGTCGGCGCGCAGCAGCACCCAGTGGACGACCGAGGTGAGCATGGCCGACAGCGCCACCCCCACCAGGATCATCCGCGTCGGAGCCGCGGCGGTGGAGCCGGTGCGCCCGCCGGAGAGCAGGATCAGGGCCAGGGCGACGGCGGCGGCCCCCAGGAGCGCCGCCACCGCGACCGCGGTCCCGGAGCCGCCCAGGACGACCAGGGTCAGGACGGCGGCCGCGCTCGCGCCCATCGTCAGGCCGAGCACGTCGGGGCTGGCCAGCGGGTTGCGGGCCATGAGCTGGAAGGTCGCGCCGCCGGCGCCGAGGGCCAGGCCGGCGAGGACGCCGACCAGGGCACGCGGGAGCTTGGACTCCATGAGCACGAACTCCGCACCGCGCGGGACCCCGTCGGCACCGACGAGGATCCGCACCGCGTCGGCCGCCGTGATCGTGTAGTCGCCGAGGAGCGTGCGCACCAGGACCGCGCCGACCAGGGCGAGGACGAGGCCGAGGAGGACGCGGCGGGGCCGGCTCGCGGCGGCCCGCCGTGCGCTGCGGACGGCACCGACGGCGAGAGCTGCCGGGGCACCTGCGCTGGTGGTCAGGGTCACCGGAGCGCCCCCGTCCGGCGCACCAGCCAGATGAGCACCGGCGCCCCGAGGACGGCGGTCATGATGCCCACCTGGACCTCCGAGGGCGGCATCACGACCCGGCCGAGGGTGTCGGTGAGGAGCACGAGGACCGGCCCGACCACGGCGCTCCCGAGCAGGACCCGCTGGTAGTCCGGTCCGGTCACCAGCCGCACCAGGTGCGGCACGACGAGCCCGACGAAGGCGATCGGCCCGGCGAGGGCGACGGCGCAGGCCGCGAGCCCGACCGCGCCGAGGGCGACGGTGGCCCGGGCCAGCTGCACACGCTGCCCCAGCGCCCGCTCCAGGTCCTCACCCAGCGCGGCGGCGTTGAGCACCCGCCCGGACAGGGCCACGATCGCTAGGCTCACCACGAGCAGCGGCGCGACGTCGAGGAGGAGCGAGGCCGGCCGCCCGGCGACGCTGCCGACCTGCCAGAACCGGAAGGTGTCGAGCGCCCCGCGGTTGGCCACGAGCACCCCCGCCACGACGCTCACCGCCCCGGCCGAGAGGGCCGCGCCGGCGAGCGCCATGGTGAGCGGCGTCGCGCCGCCGGGAGAGGCGGCGGAGACGGCATACACGAGGAGGGCGGCGAGCAGCCCGCCGGCCAGGGCGAGCCAGACGAAGGCGGCGGCGGAGGAGAGGCCGAGGTACTGGACCCCGAGCACGACCAGCAGCGCCGCGCCGGCGTTGACCCCGAGGATGCCGGGGTCGGCGAGCGGGTTGCGTGTCAGGCCCTGCATCGCCGCGCCCGACAGGCCGACGGCCAGGCCGACCACCGCCCCCACCGCGGTGCGGTCCAGCCGGGCGGCGACGACGCCGGCGGAGGGATCGGTCGCGAGGCCGTCGAGGGCCGCCCGCAGCCCACCGAGCAGCTCGCCCGGGGACAGCGTGCGCGAGCCCACGGCGACCGACACGACCAGCGCGAGCAGGAGCACACCGCCCCCGACCCCGAGGGGGAGCCAGGTGCGGCGCCGGCTCACCGGGCAGCCCTGGCGGCCGCCTCGGCCACGTCCGGGATGAACGTCTCGAGCGCGACCGGGATCGACAGCGGGGTCGGCGAGGACATCCCGAGGGCGGCCTGCTGGTCCGAGGAGGCGACGTAGGCGCCGCTGGCGATCGCGGGGATCTGCGAGAGCAGGGCGTCGGCCTCGACCTCCTCGCCGTCGAACTCGCCCTCGGTGTAGAAGATCAGGACGTCGGCGTCGAGGGTGTCGGCCTGCTCGGCGGACAGGTTCGCCGAGAAGGCGCCGTCCTTGCTCAGCTCCTCGACGACCGGGGAGTTGACCATGCCCAGCTCGGTGAGGAACTGGGGGCGAAGGTCGGTGACGGTGTAGAGACCGATCGTGGACAGGTCGGTCGGCGTGAACCAGCCCCAGGCGAAGCTGGTGCCCTCGAGCTCGGGGTGCTCCTCGCGGGCGGCCGCGAACGCGGCCTCGGTCTCGGCGATCGCCTCGGCGGCCTGCTCGGGGCGGCCGATCGCCTGGCCAACGAGCTCGACGGACTCGCGCCACGGCGTCGCCCACGGGGCCTGCGGGTAGGCGACGGTCGGCGCGATCTTGGAGAGCGTGTCGTAGTCCTCCTGGGTGAGGCCGGAGTTGCTGCCGATGATCAGGTCGGGCTCCAGCGCGGCGATCTCGTCGACCGGCACCCCGTCGGCGTCGTCGAGGCGGGTGATCGCGGCCGGGTCCTGCCCGAGGTCCGTCACGGCCTGGTCGAACCAGTCGGTCGAGCCGGCCTCATTGCCGCCCCAGGTGATCTTGGTTGCGCCGACCGGCACCTCGCCGAGGGCCGCCATGATCTCGTGGTCGGTCCAGCCGACGGTCACCACGCGCTGCGGGTCCGCCTCGATCGTCGTCTCACCGAAGGCGTGCTCGACGGTGACCGGGAAGGTCCCCGTGTCGGCACCGCCCGCCGCGGCCGGGGCCGAGGAGGCCGAAGCGCCGTCCGCGGTCGAGCCCGAGGGGCCGGTGCTGCAGCCCGCGAGGGCGAGCGCCGCCGCGACGGCGGCGACGGGGACGAGACGGGCGGGACGGGACATCGGCAGGCTCCTGGTGAGGGGTGGCCGACCTGATGGCCGGCGGGACACGAGGGACCTTAGGTGAGGCTCGCCTTATTAAGCAACTCCGAAGTGTCGTTATTGGAGTATGGCGAGTCTCACCTTGTCGTTTCGGTCACGTCACGCGCGGAAAAGGCGCGGACCTCGCGGCGTGCACGAGCCACGCCGGTGAGTGACTTGCGCACGCTTTCTCCGGGCATGGCGTGCACGAGGCACTCCGGTGAGTGAGTTACGCACGCCTTCTCCGGGTATGGCGTGCACGAGCCACTCCGGTGAGTGAGTTACGCACGCGGTCTGCGGGTATGGCGTGCACGAGCCACTCCGGTGAGTGAGTTACGCACTGTCGGCGGCGCTTGAAAACTGAGCAGGTACGGCGCTCGAAAAGTGAGCACTCTTCGAC
>NZ_BMEM01000008.1:471-27003 GCF_014636495.1 Ornithinimicrobium tianjinense | reverse complement strand
AGACTGAACCTGCTCATTCTTCGACCGCCGAAACTGCTCAGTTTTCGAGCGCCGTCGACAAACCTGGACGCCCCGGGTGTAGACGCTTCCGTCACAGTGATCCGGCCAGTAGTTGATCTGGATGCAGGCCAGTGCCCGTCCTCGGTGGTAGTCGGCGCCGGGATCGGTCGGTGCGCTTTGGTAGAACCAGCCGCTCCAGGTGGTCGAACCCCAACCTTGGGAGTTGGCCGACGAGTAGTTGTACCAGCCCTGGGAACAGGACGTGTACTCCGGCGAGACGCAGATGCCGGCGTTGGACTGAGTGATGCTGCGCCCGTAGACCATGTGTCCATCCGTGCGCCGGTCATCGAGCCTGAAGGCGCTCAGTCCGCTGTATGCGCCCGCGTTGTTCAGACCAGTTCTCCAGGCAAAAGCGACGGCTCCACGCTCCGTGCCGTCGTAGTAGACCCTCAGCGGACTGCCGGTGTCGTTCGGGTACTGCCAGCTAGAGGCGATGGCAGGCGTGGCGGTGATGACGGCGGCGGCCACCAGGCTGGAGGCTGCGGCAACCCCTGTCGTAAGAAGTTGGTGCACAGGCGGTCCTTTCAAAGGGTGGTCATGGGGCCGCGTCGCGTCGCGATGACCGGCAGCGTTACGCGAGGCGTCCCCTCGGCATCCGAAGGTTCCCCCCCCCCACGCCCACGCGCAAGGCCTCCAGTGGCAATTTACCTACTCCAGACCGAAACGTGATCGCTCTGTGACCTGGCGCAGACGTGCCGTCACCGGGGACAGCGCCCACCCGGCCGGCTCTACCCTTGTCCCCATGACCCGACCCCACCTGTGGATCCGCGCCGAGGCCCGCCCCACCGAGCAGCGAGTGCCCATCGTCCCCGCTGACGCCGCCCGGCTGGTCGCCGACGGGTTCACGGTGACGGTCGAGGAGTCCCCGACCCGGATCGTGCCGCTGGAGGAGTACGTCGAGGCCGGCTGCGAGACCGCCCCGGCAGGCTCGTGGGTCGACGCGCCGGAGGGCGCGGTGGTCGTCGGCATCAAGGAGCTGCCGGAGCAGCCCACCGACCTGCAGCACACGCACGTCTTCTTCGCCCACGCCTACAAGGGTCAGGAGGGCGCCGAGGAGGTGCTCGACCGGTTCCGGCGCGGCGGCGGCGAGCTCCTCGACGTCGAGTACCTCACCGTCGACGGCAAGCGCGTCGTCGCCTTCGGCTTCTGGGCCGGGTATGTCGGTGCCGCGCTCTCCGTCCTCCGTCACCGCGGGCTGCTCGACGGCGCCGTGGCTCCGATGACCCGGGACGACCTCGACGCCCGGCTGCGCGAGAGCACGCCCACGACGCCGGAGCGCGCCCTGGTCATCGGCTCGCGCGGGCGCTCGGGCACAGGTGCCGTGGAGGCGCTGGGCGTGGCGGGCTGCGAGGTGACGCGCTGGGACCGTGCCGACACCAAGGTCCTGGACAGGCCCGCGCTGCTGGGGCACGACCTCCTGGTCAACTGCGTGGTGAGCCACGACAAGCAGGAGCCGTTCGTCAGCGCTGCCGAGGTCGACGCCCCGCGCCGGCTGCGCACGGTGGGTGACGTCACCTGCGACGTGACCTCCGAGGCCAACCTGCTGCCCTTCAACACATCGATCACGACGTGGGAGGAGCCGGTGCGTCGGTTCGGCACCGACGAGCACCCGCTCGAGGTCATCGCGATCGACAACCTGCCGTCCCTGCTGCCGCGCGAGTCCAGCGAGAGCTTCTCCGCCGAGCTCACGCCGCTGCTGCCGGACCTGGCGGTCCGCTCGGGCCCGTGGGCGGCGAGCCTGGAGTGGTTCCGCAAGCACGTGCACTGAACCAACGCGGGGTCGCAGAGCACCTCGATAACGATTCGATAACGCTCGCAAGGGACACGTCCCGGCGCCCTCCGCGCTCCCAAGGCGCGCGCGCGTAGCGCACCCACGCGGCCGATGCAAGGGGGACGGATCGAGTTGCGGACCTCGTTAGGTTGGCGGGGAACGCAAGGTCGACCCGAGGAGAACCCCATGTTCCGCACCCCCCGCACCGTCCGCCGCGCCCTGGGCGCGGCCGCCGTCACGGCCCTCGCCCTGGGCCTGAGCGCCTGCGGGGGTGACGACGGATCCTCAGGCGAGGCGGGCAACGAGCTCGGTCTCATCGAGGAGGGCACCCTGGTCGCCGCCATGAGCGGCGAGTTCCAGCCGTTCAGCTACTTCGAGGGCAACACCCTCACCGGCTTCGACCACGACATCGCCGTCGCCGTGGCCGAGGAGCTCGGCCTGGAGGTCCAGGCCGAGACCGGCGCCTTCGACACCCTCATCGGCGGCATCAAGGCCGACCGCTACGACGTGCTCATCGCCTCGATGACGCCCACCCCCGAGCGCGACGAGCAGGTCGACTTCACCGACGCCTACTACGTCTCCGGCGCCCAGGCGTTCGTCTCGTCCGGCTCCGACTGCAGCAGCCTGCAGGAGATGGACAAGCCCACCGTCGGGGTGGCGAGCGGCACGACATACCAGGACTGGCTCACCGACAACGGGGGCGACTGGCTGGGCGAGGTCCGCACCTTCTCCTCCGACGTCACCGCCCTGCAGGACGTCGCCGCGGGTCGCCTCGACGCGGCGATGACCGACCGCAACGTCGGCCTCTACCAGATCCAGGAGTCGGGGCTGGACCTCGTCGAGTGCGGGGCGCCGCTCTACACCGAGGAGCCGGCGTTCGCGGTCAAGGACGGCAACACCGCGCTGCAGGAGGCGCTCAACGAGGCGCTGGCCAGCATCAAGGAGGACGGCACCTACGCCGAGATCTCCGAGACCTACTTCGGCAAGGACATCTCCACGGTCGGTGGCGACTCCGGCGGGAGCACGGACGACGCCAGCCAGACCAGCGACAGCTGAGGCACCCGGCCCGTGCAGGACTTCCTCGAGCTGTTCGCGGAGTACGCCCCGCTGTTCGTCGACGCCACGTGGGTCACGCTCCGGCTGACCGCGGCGGCCCTGCTCATGGCCATGGTCGGCGGCGCGCTCGTCGCCGCCCTGGCCATGAGCCGGGTGCGGCCCCTGCGGTGGCTGGCGACGGCCTACATCGGGCTGGTCCGCGGCACCCCGCTCATCACCCAGATCTTCATCATCTACTTCGGCCTGGTCGCCATCGTCACGCTCCCGGCCTTCTGGGCCGGGGCTCTGGCGCTGGCCTTCCACAACTCCGCCTACATCGCCGAGATCTTCCGGTCCGGCTTCCAGGCGGTGCCGCGGGGGCTGACCGAGGCGGCGCGCTCGCTGGGTATGTCGCGTGCCAAGACCCTCAAGCGCGTCCAGGCACCCCTGGCGCTGCGCACGACGCTGCCGGTGCTGGGCAACCAGTACATCATCGCGGTGAAGGACTCCTCGCTCGTCTCCTTCATCGGGATGACCGAGCTCTTCCAGACCTCGCGCAACATGGCGGCGTCGACCTACGAACCCCTCACGGCGTACATCGTCGTGGCCATCTACTACCTGGTGATCGTGCTCGCGCTGACCGCCCTGGTCAGCTGGCTCGAGCACCGGCTCAGCGCGCACAGGAGGCCGGCAGCGGCATGAGCGAGCAGACGACACGTCCGGTCGTGCGGATGCGCGGCATCGTCAAGAGGTTCGGCGGCACCACCGTGCTCGACGGCATCGACCTCGACGTCCACGAGGGTGAGGTGGTCACGCTCATCGGCCCGTCGGGCGCCGGCAAGAGCACCTTGCTGCGCTGCGTCAACGGCCTCGAGCGCATCGACTCCGGCACCATCGAGGTGGACGGCGAGCAGCTGTCCTCCACCGAGAAGGGGTTGAACCACCTCAGGTCCCGGATCGGGATGGTCTTCCAGTCCTTCAACCTCTTCCCGCACATGACCGTGATGGACAACCTCACGGTCGCGCAGCGGGAGGTGCTGGGACGGTCGTCCGACGAGGCGCGCCAGCGCGGCGCGGCGCTGCTCGAGCGCGTCGGCCTGGGCAACCGGGCCGACGCCTACCCCGACCACCTCTCCGGCGGTCAGCAGCAGCGGGTCGCGATCGCGCGGGCGCTCGCGATGGACCCGGCGGTGATGCTCTTCGACGAGCCCACCTCCGCGCTCGACCCCGAGCTGGTGGGCGAGGTGCTCGACGTGATGCGCACGCTGGCGGACGAGGGCATGACGATGATGGTCGTCACGCACGAGATGCGCTTCGCCCGCCGTGCCGCCGACCGGGTCGTCCTGCTCGCCGACGGCGGGATCGCGGAGCAGGGGCCGCCGGAGCAGGTGCTCGACCACCCGACCAGCGACCGCGGCCGGGCGTTCCTGCAGCAGCTGGCCGAGCACTAGGCCAGCGGCAGCCCCACGGTGATCCCGTCGGGCCGGCCGGCCTCGATGAACCACTCGTCGCCGAAAGAGATCGCGAAGTGCTCGTCGGGCATCGACAGCATCATCCGGACGTCCTCCTGCGAGGCGTGGCGGGCGAGCGCGGCCCGCTTGACGGCGAGCACCGGCCGCACGTCGACCCGCCAGTGCAGCTCGGCCTCCGGGGTGCCGAGGGGGTTGCCGTCGTCGGCCGGGCCGTCCGGGTCCCACCCCGCCGCCTCCGGGGCGAGCCCGGCGGACCGGGCGGCCAGGAACTGGCGCCGCAGCTCGTCGCGGTTGAGCGTGCTCTCCAGCACGCGCGGGCGCCGGGCCGCCAGCTCGGCCGCCCGGTGCACCACCGGGTGGACCTTGACGTGGTCGGGGTGCCCGTAGCCGCCGTGCCAGTCGTAGCCCACGACGACGTCCGCGTCCTCCTGGTCGAGGACGGCCGCGAGCCGACCCGCCGCCTCCTCGAGGTCCGCGGTGTGGAATGACTCCTCGTGGGAGTTCTGGTCCCACCCCGACATCCCGGAGTCGGCGTAGCCGAGCCACTCGACGCGGGCGAGGCCCAGCAGCGCCGCCGACGCCTCCGCCTCGGCTCGCCGCCGCGCCACGACGGTCTCCCCGTCGGCCAGGTCGTCGGGCACCGTCCCGTGGTCGCCGTTCGTGGCGAACACGCAGACCGCCCGGTGTCCCGCGTCGGCCAGCAGGCGCATCGTGCCGCCGGTCCCCGAGGCCTCGTCGTCGGGGTGGGCGTGCAGGAAGACGAAGGTGCTCACGCGGTCAGGGTATGCGGTGCGCGCTCGCCCACCCGGCCGCCGCGTCGACCAGGGAGACCGTCCGCAGCCCGGGCAGCTGCTCCAGCGGCACCCATCGGACGTCGTCGGTCGAGCCGTCGACCTCGACGGTCAGCGTGCCGCCGGTGACCTCGGCGAGGTAGACCACCTGCAGACCCTGGAGCGGGCGCCCGCGGTCCGCGTGGTGGATCCGGTCCTCGGCGGCGACCCAGTGGTTGCGCACCCCGAGCAGACGGCTGAGCCGCACCTCCAGACCGGTCTCCTCACGCACCTCGCGCAGGCAGCACTCCTCGGGCGCCTCACCGGCCTCCATGCCGCCTCCCGGGAGGGTCCACCCGCTGTGCTCGCGACCCGTGGCCGCCCACTCCCGCCAGTGCGGGAGCAGGACCTGACCGTCCCGCTCGATCCACGCGTAGCAGCCCACCCGGGTGTCGAAATCCACGCACCGACCCTACGTGAGCGCATCTGACTACACTCCGTAGGACGTGAGGTATGCCGCACGCCGTGCGGCGCCTGCAGGGAAGGATGCGTGCGATGGGGCACCGCTGGACGATGCGTGGGACGCTGGTCGGACTGGCTCTGGCACTGATGGTCTCGTCGCCGGCCACGGCCCGACTGTCCGAGCCCGACGACGCCGGCGCAACGAGCTCCGTGACGACCGGGGTGGAGGTGGTGCCGGTGCCTGAGCGGCATACCTGGACGACGACAGCGGAGACCACCACGTCCACGCCCAGGCCGGTCGACGTGCCCCGTCAGCCCCTCGGGGCGTTCGAGGAGAGCACGCGCGAGCCGCAGCCGGTCCCCCAGGGCCTGCGCGCCTACGAGAGCGGCACGGTCCGGCGGGTGCCCTTCGGGCTGGTGGACTCCACCGGCGTCCGCGTCTTCCGCGCCGACTGGGAGGGCGACAAGATCTTCGACCACCCCGTCGCCCAGGCGCAGTACGCCCTCAGCGCGCTGGAGTCCTACCGACTCACGGGCGAGCAGCAGTACCTCGACGTGGCCCTCAAGAACGCCCAGCGGATCGTCGACCGCCGTCACGAGATCGACGGCGCGTGGTACTTCCCCTACGACTTCGACTTCGACCTCTACCGCAACGGGCGGGGCGTCCTCACCGCCCCGTGGTCGTCGGGGATGTCCTCCGGGCAGGCGCTGTCGGTCTTCGTGCGGCTGCACGAGGTCACCGGCGACCAGGCGTGGCGCGACGCCGCGGACCACACCTTCGCTGCCTTCCTGCAGGAGCCGGACGGCCGGGGCTAATTCAGCGCGTTCGGGGACACCGCCGGCCTGCTCTGGCTGGAGGAGTACTCCCGCTACCCGGTGATGGACAGCGAGCGGGTGCTCAACGGGCACATGTGGTCGATGTTCGGGATCTGGGACTACTGGAACATGAACGGCCA
Source organism: Ornithinimicrobium tianjinense (assembly GCF_014636495.1). GTDB lineage: Bacteria > Actinomycetota > Actinomycetes > Actinomycetales > Dermatophilaceae > Ornithinicoccus > Ornithinicoccus tianjinensis. The sequence goes on along the minus strand of NZ_BMEM01000008.1, from coordinate 20,477 downwards.
GGACCACCCGGAGGCCGAGCGTCTCTTCCGCGGGGCGTTGTACACCGTGGAGAAGACCGGGATGTCGGTCTTCCGCAGGATCGGCTGGACCAGCTACTACTCGGTGTGGCAGCACAAGCCGGCCCCGACCTACCACCAGTTCCACCAGCAGCAGTTCCTGCAGCTCTACCGCATGTCGCACGACTCGGTCTGGGTCTCGCGCGCGACGGCCTACCGCAACGACTGGCCGGAGTGGCGCAACACCACGGGCTTCGCCGTCATCACGCCGAGGACGACCGTGGCCTACCGGCTGGACGACGGCGCGGCGCACATCAAGGACCGGTCGATGAAGATCCTCGAGACGAAGCGGATCACCGTCTCCAACGTCACCGGGGCGGCCTACGACCGGCGGGGCAAGGTCCCCGGCGGGCCCAAGGTGATCCGCCTCAGCGCGGGCTGGCTCGAGGACTGGTGGGTACCCGAGGCCTACGGCAAGGCGTGGTCACGCCAGCTCGTCGAGCACCACGCCTACGGGCCCGACATCCGGCTCTACGTCGCCGCCGACACCAGCCTGGCCGTCTACCGCTACGACGCGAACGGCGACAAGGTCGACGGCAAGCTCGTCACGCTGCGCGCGGGGCAGTACTACCCGGCGGACCGCTCGGCGATCACCGGCGGGCGCGCGTCCTACCACCTCACCGGTGGCGGGCTGAGCGACTGGTGGCTGCCGGTGCAGCCGTCCGTGCTGGTCCACCGCAACCCCGGCTGGCGGGTGGGCTAACCGCAGGCCGCGTCCTCGAGCGCCGCGATCCCGGCGAGGTCGCCGTCCCCCAGCCCGGTCTGGCCGTTGCTCTCGGCCGCCATCAGCTGGTCCGGGTCGTCGGTGTGCCCGAGCCCCAGCACGTGCAGGAGCTCGTGCAGGACGACCGACTCCTCGTCGACCCCGGCCCACCAGCCGCGCGGCAGCTCCCGATCGACGACCACCATCCCGCCGACCGCCCGACCGCCTCCTCCCGGCCCGCTGAGGTATGACGCGCCCCCCACCCCGGCCACGGGGCCGGCGAGCGCGGGCACCTCGTCCTCGTCGGCCCAGCCGAGCAGCACGGGGCCCGCGCGACGGTCCAGGAAGTCGCGCTCGTCCGTCTCCCCAACCACCTCGACGGTGAACGAGCTCACCTCGTCGAGCCGGTGGGTGGCCGAGGCGACGAGCTCGGCATACCCCTCCGGGGCGCCCTCGGGGTTGACGAGGATCTCGATGCGCTCCTCGCACGCCCAGGTGAGGGGCGCGCCCGAGGAGCTGGTGGACATGAAGGTGTAGCCGTCCCCGCCCGAGCCCGGCACGCCGTCGAGGCTGTCGTGGCGGACCACGGTGTCGCGGACGTCGCCGAGGTCGAGGGTCGGGGACAGCCACACGGCGCCGCCGATGACCAGGGCGACGACCAGCAGGGTCGCCACCAGGCCGGAGCCGGCGCCACGTTCGGTCATGGGACCAGTGTGGGCCACGCGCCGAGGTCGTCCCGCGACGATCGTCACGCGAGAGTCAGGACCCCTCCCGAGTCTCGCGTGGCGATCCCTGCGGGACGCCCGGGCTACTGGCCCAGGCCGGAGAGCAGGTCCTCGAAGTCGGTGACGTCCTCCTCGAGGGTGGTGCCGGACGAGCGGCGGCGGGCCGGCTCCAGGTCCTGCACGAATCCCCCGACCGCACCCGTCTCGGCGACCACCAGGGCCGCGAGCTCGGAGGCCGCACGTGCGACGCGGCGGCCCAGCTCGGCCGACCCGCCGCCGCCGAAGTCCTCGGTGGCAGCGAAGACGCCGGTCGGCACGACGACGGCGCGCAGGTAGCTGAACAGCGGCCGCAGCGCATGGTCGAGGACGAGCTGGTGGCGAGCGGTGCCCGCGGTCGCGGCGATGAGCACCGGCATGCCGTTGAGCGCGTCGGTGTCGAGCACGTCGATGAACATCTTGAACAGCCCGGAGAAGCTGGCCGTGAAGACCGGCGTCACCGCGATGAGCCCGTCGGCGGAGGACACCAGGTCCCGGGCCGCCGTGACGGCGGGCGTCGGCATACCGCCCGTGGTCATCGTGGTGGCGAGGTCGTGAGCCAGCTCGCGCAGCTCGATCACCTCGACCTCGAGGCCCTCGCCGCGGGCGGTGACCTGGGCGGTCACCGCCTCGGCGATCTGGTCCGCGAGGAGACGGGTGGAGGAGGGCCGGGAGAGGCCGGCGGTGAGGACGACGATGCGGCGGCTCATGTCAGCTCCGGGTGGTGACGTTGGTCGTGTCGGTGGTGGTGCCGGTGGTGATGCCGGACGCCGCGGCCGTCGCCTGACGGGCGGGGGCCACGAGGTGGTGCTTGCCCTCGGGACCGGCGGCGACGAGCGAGGCGTGGGTGGGCGGGTCGCTCGGGACGTGCGCGGGACGGCGGGCCTCGAACTCCTTCCGGAGCACCGGGACGACCTCGGTGCCGAGGATCTCGATCTGCTCGAGGACCGTCTCGACGGGCAGGCCGGCGTGGTCCATGAGGAAGAGCTGACGCTGGTAGTCACCCACCGCGTCGGCGAAGCCCAGCGTGCGCTCGATCACCATCTCCGGCGTGCCCACCGTGAGCGGCGTCGCGCGGGTGAACTCCTCCAGGCTGGGGCCGTGGCCGTAGACCGGGGCGTTGTCGAAGTAGGGGCGGAAGACCCGCTTGGCCTCGGCCTCGGTGCCGGCCATGAAGACCTGTCCCCCGAGCCCGACGATCGCCTGGTCGGCGGATCCGTGGTGGTAGTGCTCGAAGCGGCGGCGGTAGAGCTTGACCATCTGCGCCGTGTGCTCGATGTTCCAGAAGATGTTGTTGTGGAAGAAGCCGTCGCCGTAGTAAGCGGCCTGCTCGGCGATCTCGGTCGAGCGGATCGAGCCGTGCCAGACGAACGGCGGGGTGTCGTCCAGCGGGCGGGGCGTGGAGGTGAAGCCGCGCAGCGGGGTGCGGAACTTGCCCTCCCAGTCCACGACGTCCTCGCGCCAGAGGCGGCGGAGCAGGTGGTAGTTCTCGATCGCGAGCGGGATGCCCTGGCGGATGTCCTTGCCGAACCACGGGTAGACCGGGCCGGTGTTGCCGCGGCCCATCATCAGGTCGGTGCGGCCCTTGGCCAGGTGCTGGAGGAAGGCGTAGTCCTCCGCGATCCGGACCGGGTCGGTCGTGGTGATGAGCGTGGTGGAGGTGCTGAGGATCAGCCGCTCGGTCTGGGCGGCGATGTAGGCCAGGTGCGTGGTCGGGGCGCTCGGCACGAACGGCGGGTTGTGGTGCTCGCCGGTCGCGAAGACGTCGAGCCCGACCTCCTCGGCCTTGAGCGCGATGCGCGTCATCGCCTCGATGCGCTCGCCCTCGCTGGGCGTGCGGCCGGTCGTGGGGTCGGTGGTGACGTCACCGACGCTGAAGACACCGAACTGCATGACCCTCTCCTCGGAGTAATTGACGAATCAACTATCTCAACAGTGCACCATCCCGACCTATTCCAGCAACCCGGCAGCCCGGGCTGCGGCGACCGCCGCCGTCCGGCTCTCGGCCCCGAGCTTGACGAAGACGTGGTTGAGGTGGGTCTTGACGGTGGCCTCGCTGACGACCAGCCGCCGCGCCACCTCCCGGTTGGACAGCCCGTCGGCGACCAGGCGGAGCACCTCCAGCTCGCGCGCCGACAGCTCGGCCCTCCGCACCCGCATCGTCGTGACGACGCGCTCGGTCAGCTCAGGCCCGAGCAGCGTCTCCCCGCGGGCCGCCGCCCCGATGGCGGCCACGATCGCCGTGGGTGCGGCGTCCTTGAGCAGGTAGCCCGCCGCACCCGCCTCGACGGCGCGCACCAGGTCGGCGTCGTGGTCGTAGGTGGTGAGGATCAGCACGGCCGGCGCGGCCGCAGGACGCGCTCGCACCGCCCGGGTCACCGCCACGCCGTCCGGACCCTCGCCCAGCCGCAGGTCGCACAGGATGACGTCGGGACCGAGCTCGGCGGCGAGACGGATGGCCTCCTCGCCGCCGCCCGCCTCCCCCACGACCTGCAGCCCGGGCTGGACGCCCAGGAGCGCGGAGAGCCCGGCCCGCACCACCGGGTGGTCGTCCACCACGAGCACGCGCACCGGGACCCCCTCCCCCGGGTATGCCGTCGCGCCGGTCACGAGCGCCCCGCCCCTCCGGCGCCGCCCGGCCGGGCCAGGGGCACCGAGGCGCTGACGGCCGTGCCGCCACCGGGCTCGGACTCGATGTCGAGGCCGCCGCCGAGCTCACGGAGCCGCTGGCGGGAGGCGCGCAGGCCGTAGCCGCCCCGGGCCACGTCCGGCGCCTCGGTCAGCGTGGCGGGGTCGAAGCCGAGACCGTCGTCGACCACGTCGAGCCGCACCGAGTCCTCCACCTCGGCGACGGTCACCACCACCTGGCCGGCCCTCGCGTGCTGACGGACATTGGCCAGGGCCGACTGCGCCACCCGCAGCAGCGCGACCTCGACGACCGGCGGGAGCGCGGCGACGTCACCCTCGACCCGGACCTCGCCGGCCACACCGGTCTCCTCCTGGACCCTCGCGACGAGGCGACGGAGCGCCTCGACCAGCCCCGACTCCAGCGGGGCGGGGGCGAGGGCGCCGACGACCCGCCGTGCCTCCTCCAGCCCGTCCGCGGCCGAGGTCTCGATCTGCGTCAGCAGGCGACGCCCGGCCTCGGCGTCCTGGGTGGCGACGCCCGCGCGGGCGAGCAGCAGGATCGAGGAGAAGCCCTGGGCGAGCGAGTCGTGGATGTCGCGGGAGAGACGGGTGCGCTCGGCGAGAACGCCCGCCGAGCGCTGGGCCTCCGCCAGCTCGGCGTGCAGCAGCTCCGACTCCTCCTGCGCCGCGACGAGCGAGGCGACCAGGCGCTCGCGCTCCAGCCCGTCGCGCACGAGCAGCTGCTGCCCGCGCGAGAGGGCCAGCGCGAACACCATCCCCACGGCCGGACCGACGACCTCGGCGACCGTGAGGCCGCCCGGCCAGGGCCGCAGGACGACGACCGCGAGCACGAGCACGCTGACGGCCACCCCCAGGCGCAGCGGGAGCAGGTGCGCCGCCAGCAGCCAGAGGGAGAAGGCCACCCAGATGAGCTCCGGGGAGACCGCGACCGTCAGCAGCCAGCAGACCACCAGCCCCAGGAACCACCACCCGCCCGGCCCGACGCGGCGCGGCGCCGTCCCGACGGACGAGAGGTGCGGCGCACCCCCCGGGCCCGAGGCCGCGCGGTGCGCGCCCACGGCATACCAGAGAAGCAGGAGCGCGGTCGCGCCGGAGAGCGCGGCGGGGTGTGCGCCGGTGGCGAGCGCACGCCAGACCCCAATGACCACCAGGGCGCCGAACAGCACGTGCTGCACCAGCGCCAGGCGGCGGATCATCGCGGGTGTCGTGGTGCTCACCACCTCATGGTGTCAGGACGAGCTCGCGCCCGTCGTGCGCGGCCGCGGCCGGAAACCTGGGGTCCTGCGGGCGGCTCGGCCACCAGATCCGGTCGCCGACCAGGGCGATGACGGCCGGCACGAACAGGGTGCGGACGACGAGCGTGTCGACGACGACCCCGAGCCCGACGATGAGGCCCAGCTGGCCCAGCGTGATGAGCGGCAGCACGCTGAGCGCGGCGAAGACTCCCGCCAGCACGATGCCCGCGCTGGTGATGACGACGCCGGTGGTGCTCACCCCGCGGACGACGGCGCCGCGGGTCCCGAGCGCCCGCACCTCCGAGCGGACCCGGTGGACCAGGAAGATCGTGTAGTCGATCCCCAGCGCCACGAGGAAGAGGAAGGCCAGCAGGGGTACGTCGGTGTCCAGCGCCTCCCAGCCGAAGAGCGTCCGGCCGATCCAGGCTCCTGCGCCGATCGCGGCCAGGGTGCTGGCGACGTTGACGGCAAGCAGCACCAGCGGGGCGACGAGCGAGCGGAGCAGGACCGCGAGGACGACGGCCACGACGCCGAGCACGAGCGGGGCGACGAGGAAGAGGTCGGCGCGGGCGGCGTCGCGGGAGTCGACGTCGGTCACCGCGGACCCGCCGACGAGGGCGTCGGCGCCGGGCACGGAGCGGACCGTCTCGCGCAGCCGCTTCACCAGGTCGCGCTCGGCCTGGCTGCCGGGTGCGCCGTCGCTGACGACGGTCAGGGTGGCGACCTCGCCGCGCGAGGTGGTCTCGCCGGCCGCGCTGGGGCGGACCATCTCGACACCGTCGACGGCGGTGACCGCCTCGGTCACGGCCTCCAGCTCGGCCGCGGCGGTGACGATCGTGAACGGGGCCGCGCTGCCGGCCGGGAAGTGGTCGGCCACGACCTCGAGACCCGTGGCCGCCCCGGAGGCGCCACGGAAGCGGTCCACCTGGCTCAGGCCGACCTGGGTGCCGAGCAGACCGGTGGTCATCACGGCGAGCAGGACGAGCCCGGCGGCGAGCACCTGCCAGGGGCGACGGACGACGCCCGCGGCGACGCGGCCCCAGATGCCGCGGTCGGCACGACCGTCGTGACCGGTCTCGTCCGCACGCCGGTCCGGGCGGGGCACGAAGGGCCAGAAGGCGCGCCGGCCGACGACCGCCAGGGCTGCGGGCAGGACGAACACGACCGAGGCGAGGGCGACGACCAGGCCGACGGCTGAGGCGATGCCCAGGCCGCGGGTCCCGGGGAGGGAGGCGAAGGCGAGGGTGGACAGGGCGAGCACGACGGCGACGTTGCTCGCCAGGATCGCGGGGACGCTGCCCCGCCAGGCGGCCCGGAGCGCCTCACGGTGGTCCTCATGGCGGTGGAGCTCCTCGCGGTAGCGGGAGATGAGGAGCAGCGCGTAGTTGGCGCCCGCGCCGAAGACGAGGACGCTGATGATGCCGCTGTCGAAGCTGAGATCGAGCGCCTGGCCGACGGCCTTGGTCACCAGCCCCGCGACCTGGTCGGCCAGCCCGACGACGACGAGGGGGACCAGCCAGAGCACCGGCGAGCGGTAGGTCAGCAGGAGCAGCAGGCCGACGATGCCGACCGTGACGAGCAGGAGGGTGACGTTCGCACCGTCGAAGGAGGCGGCGATGTCGGCGCCGAAGGCGGAGCCACCTGTGGTCTGGGCCTCGAGCCCGGCGGGCAGGCCCTCGACGACCGCCCCGCGCACGTCGTCGACCACGGACCGGAGCGCGTCGTTGTCGGTGGGGTCCAAGCGCACCGGCACCTGGACCATCCCGGCCTCGCCGTCCTCGCTCATGATCGGCCCGAACGCCTGCTCGCCCTCGGCGGCGGGGAGCGTGCCGGACAGCGCCTTGAGGCCCTGCTGGTCCGCGGCGGTCAGGGCGGAGCCGTCGGTGCGGGTGGCGATGACGACGAGGGTCTGGACGTCGGCGCCGGGCAGCTCCTGGACGAGCTCGGAGACGGTGCTCGACTCAGAGGTGCTCGGCGCGGCCCCGTGGCCGGCGGCCACCTCGGCACCGCGCAGCCCGCCGATCAGCCCGACGGCGACGACGAGACCGAGGAGGAGGGTGAGCCAGGCCGAACCGCGGCCGGTCAGGAGGTGGGGAAGACGGTGGGAGAGCATGTCTTCGACGGTAGGAAGAGCACCCCTTCCTGCTCTGCCCGTCCGCCTCAACCCTTCGGTTGATCCTGCCCCCCACCCCGCCGAACGCGCCGAATAGTTGCCCGAGGCCAGCACTCCGGCAGCAACGCCTGTCCGGTCGGGCACTAACGCCTGTCCGGTCGGGCAGCAACGCCTGTCCGGTCAGGCAGCAACGCCTGTCCGGTCGGGCACTAACGCCTGTCCGGTCGGGCACGAACGCCGTCGAACAGGCCCGCCCGCCCGAACATCTCCGCCGTCTGCCGGGCGGTCGGCGTCCCGCCGTCCGGGTCGGCCCCGTGCTCCACGAGAACCGAGATCACCTCCGGCACCCCCTTGAAGACCGCCCCCGCGAGGGGCGACTGCCCGCGGTCGTTGAGCCGGTCGACGTCAGCCCCGCGCCGCGCCAGCTCACCCACGAGTGCCGCGTGCCCGTGGTAGGCCGCGAGCATCAGCAGGGTGTTGCCGGCCGGGTCCGTGAGGTCGACCGGCGCGCCGGCGTCGACATAGGCGACTAGCCGCTCCGCCTGCCCCTGCCGGGCGAGGTCGAAGAGCGCGTGCGCGAGGTCGACGGTCTCCTGGTCCGGGTGCTCGCTCATGCCTCGTGAGCCTACGCACCCGTCAGCCCAGCGCGTAGACGTCCATCACCCAGCCGTGCTCCGCACGGATCCGCGCCCGCACCCGGGCGATCTCGTCGACCACGTCCGCGAGCCGCCCGGAGCGCAGCTCCTGCTGCGGCAGCCCCAGGCAGGCGCCCCACCAGATCGTGAGGTCCGGCGCCTCCCCGACGAGCTCGCGACAGGCCAGGCCACCGTCGAGCATGACCACGACCCGCCCGAGCTCGACGCCGCCCGCGCGCGCCGCGCGCCACTCCTGCACGAGCCGCCGCCCGGTGGTCACGTGCACCGGCTCGCCCACCTCGTGCAGCACGGTGCCCTGCGCGGCCGCCAGCGCCTGGAAGGCCGAGATGCCCGGCACCACCCGCACGTCGAGCGGCACCCGGACCCGCTCCGCGACCGCGTCGACCACCCGGATCGTGCTGTCGTAGAACGCCGGGTCCCCCCACACCAGGAAGCCCACGACCAAGCCAGGGTCGAGACCGTCGAGCACCTCGGCATACCTCTGCGTGCGGGCCCGGTGCCAGGCCCGCACCCCCTCCAGGTATGCCGCGCGCCCGGCGGGGTCGCGCCGCTCACCGTCCCCCCGGGGCGGGTCGGGCACGCGCACGACCTGATAGCTGCCGGGCGGGAGATGCGCGGCGAGCACCGCAGTGCGGGCCTCGAGCAGGCCTCGTGCGTCGCGCGACCCGTCGGCCTCCTTGTCCGCGACGAGGAAGACGTCGACCTCGCGGAGCGCGTCGACGGCCTGCAGGGTCAGGTGGCGGGGGTCGCCGGCGCCGATCCCGACGACGTGGACCCGGCGCACGCTCACGGGCTGCGGGCTCACTCCTCCAGCTGCCCCTCGACGTCGAGGTAGACCTCCTGGAGCTGGCGGACGAGCTCGGGGTCGGGCTCCTCCCACAGGCCGCGGTCGATCGCCTCGGTCAGCCGCTCGACGATCGAGCGCAGCGCCCACGGGTTGGCGTGCTTGAGGAAGTCCTGGGTCGCCTCGTCGAGCACGTAGGACTGGCTGAGCGCGGCATACATCCAGTCCGGGACGACCCCGGCGGTCGCGTCGAAGCCGAAGACGTAGTCGGTCGTCGCCGCGAGCTCGAAGGCGCCCTTGTAGCCGTGGCGGCGCATCGCCTCGATCCAGCGCGGGTTGACCACGCGCGACCGGAAGACGCGTGCGGTCTCCTCGCGCAGCGTGCGGGTGCGCACGTCGTCGGGGGTCGTGGAGTCGCCGACGTAGGCGCGGGGCGCGGCGCCGGTGAGCGCGCGGACGGTGGCGACCATGCCGCCGTGGTACTGGAAGTAGTCGTCGGAGTCGAGGATGTCGGACTCGCGGTTGTCGACGTTCTTGGCCGCGACCTGGATGCGGCGGTAGGTGCGCTCCATCTCCTCGCGGGCCGGGGCGCCGTCGAGGCCGCGGCCGTAGGCGTAGCCGCCCCAGGCGGTGTAGACCTCGGCGAGGTCCTGGTCGTCGCGCCAGGTGCCGGCCTCGACGACCTGCAGCACGCCGGCGCCGTAGGTGCCGGGCTTGGATCCGAAGATCCGGGTGCGGGCCCGGCGGGCCGCGGCCTCGTCGTCACCGCCCTCGGCCAGGTCGGCCCGCACGTGCGCCCGGACGTAGTTGTCCTCGTCGCTCTCCTCCAGCCCGGCGACCAGCGCGACCGCGTCGTCGAGGAGCGCCACGACGTGCGGGAACGCGTCGCGGAAGAAGCCGCTGATCCGCACCGTGACGTCGATGCGGGGCCGGCCCAGCTCGGCGAGGTCGACCGGCTCGAGGCCGACGACGCGGCGGGACTGCTCGTCCCAGACCGGGCGCACGCCGAGCAGCGCCAGCACCTCGCCGACGTCGTCGCCGGAGGTGCGCATCGCGCTCGTGCCCCACGCGGAGAGCCCGACCGAGCGCGGCAGCTCGCCGGTCTCCGCGCGGTAGCGCTCGAGCAGCGACTCGGCCATCGCCACGCCGGTCTCGTAGGCCAGCCGGCTCGGGATCGCCTTGGGGTCCACGGAGTAGAAGTTGCGCCCCGTCGGCAGCACGTTGACCAGCCCGCGCAGCGGCGAGCCGGACGGGCCGGCCGGCACGTAGCCCCCGTCGAGCGCGTGCAGCACCATCGACAGCTCGCCCGTGGTCTCGCGCAGGCGGGGCACGACCTGGGTGCAGCCGAAGCGCAGCGAGGCCTCGACCCCGGCGCGGTCCACGGAGGCGAGGTATGCCGCGTCGCCGGGCGACGTCATACCGTCCAGGACGGCCGTGGTCACCTCGGGCACGGCGTCGGCGTCCCAGCCGGTCGCGGCGACCGCTTCGACGAGCGCGCGCGCGACCTCCTCGACCCGGTCGGTCCGCGCGGTGCCCTCCGCGCCCTCGCCACCCGCCAGGCCGAGGGCGGAGCGCAGGCCGGGGACGCCGTCGCCGGAGCCGCCGAACATCTGGCCGGCGCGCAGGATCGCGAGCACGAGGTTGACCATGCCCTCGTCCTGCGGCGCCTGGCCGAGCACGTGCAGGCCGTCGCGGATCTGCACGTCCTTGATCTCGCAGAGCCAGCCGTCGACGTGCATGACCAGCTCGTCGAAGCCGTCGGCGTCGTCGAGGTCGACGTCCTCCTCGAGGCCGAGGTCCTGGTGCATCTCGGCGGCCTTGAGCAGGGTCCAGATCTCGCCGCGCAGCGCCGGGGCCTTGGCGGGGTCCATGACCGAGACGTTGCCGTACTCGTCCAGCAGCTGCTCCAGGCGCGCGATGTCGCCGTAGCTCTCGGCCCGCGCCATCGGCGGCACGAGGTGGTCGACGATCGTGGCGTGGGCGCGGCGCTTGGCCTGGCTGCCCTCGCCGGGGTCGTTGACGAGGAAGGGGTAGATGAGCGGGACGTTGCCGAGCGCGGCGTCGAGGCCGCACTCGGCCGACAGCGCGAGGTTCTTGCCCGGCAGCCACTCGAGGTTGCCGTGCTTGCCGACATGGACGATCGCGTGCGCGCCGAACTCCTCCTCGATCCAGCGGTAGGTCGCCAGGTAGTGGTGGCTCGGCGCCAGGTCGGGGTCGTGGTAGATCGCGACCGGGTTCTCCCCGAAGCCGCGCGGCGGCTGCACGAGGACCGTGACGTTGCCGGCCCGCAGGGCCGCGGCGACGATCGCCGGCTCCTGGCCGGCGGTGCCGCGGTCGACATACAGCTCGCCGGGGGCGGGCCCCCAGGCCCGGGTCATCGGCTCGCGCAGGCCCTCGGGGAGGGCGTCGAACCACGCGGCATACCGGCTCGCGGGGATGCGCACGTGGTGCTCGGTGAGCTGCTCCTGCGTGAGCCACTCCGGGTCCTGCCCGCCCGCGGCGATGAGGGTGTGGATGAGCGCGTTGCCGGCGGTGGTGTCCGGGTCCTCCCCGTCGACCGGCTCGAGCAGGTCCGCGTCGAGGCCCGGTATGGCGCCGCGCTCGCCGAGATCGTAGCCGGCGTCTCGCATCGCGCGGAGCAGGCGGACCGTGGAGACCGGGGTGTCGAGGCCGACCGCGTTGCCGATGCGCGAGTGCTTGGTCGGGTAGGCCGACAGGACGACGGCGACCCGGCGTTCGGCGGGCGGGGTGTGGCGCAGCCGGGCGTGGGCGACGGCGATGCCCGCGACGCGGGCGCAGCGCTCGGGGTCGGGGACGTAGGCCGGCAGCCCGTCCTCACCGAGCTCCTTGAAGGAGAACGCGACGGTGACGATCCGCCCGTCGAACTCGGGCACCGCGACCTGGGTGGCGACGTCGAGCGGCGACATGCCGTCCGGTGACTCCGCCCACTGCTCGCGTCCCCAGGTCAGGCACAGACCCTGCAGGATCGGTATGTCGAGGCGCGCCAGGGCCTCCACGTCCCAGGACTCGTCGTCCTGGCCCGCGGAGGCCGTGGCCGGGCGGGTGCCGCCGGCGGCGAGGACGGTGGTGACGAGCGCGTCGAGGGTGCCCAGGTGCTCGAGCAGATCCTCGGGGGCCTCGCGCAGGGAGGTGGCGTGGATGACCTCGGCGTGGCCGCCCGCGGCGTCGACGGCGTCGGCGAGCGCGTGGACGTAGGCGGTGTTCCCGGCGGCGAGCTGGGCGCGGTAGAAGAGGATGCCGACGCGGGGGCGGGGCGCTGCGGTGCCGGTCGGGCCGGTCGGGCGGGGCTCAGGTGCGGGACGCTCGACGACGCCCCAGGCGGGCAGCGCGGCGGGCGGCTCGAAGCCCTCCCCGGTCAGCAGCAGGGTGTCGGAGAGGAAGCGGTGCAGCTGGGTGAGGTTGTCCACCCCGCCCTCGGCCAGGTAGCGGTGCGCCTCGTGGGCCACGCCGGCCGGCACCGTCGAGAGCTCCATCAGCGCGGCGTCGGGCGACTGCTCGCCCCCGAGGACGACGAGCGGCGTCGCGGTGAGGCCGCGCAGGACCGGCGGCACGTCGTCCGGGCCGCCGAGGATGCGCACGACCACCACGTCGGCGCGCGCGGCCAGCTCGGCCAGCGCCGCCTCGTCGGTGCGGACCGGGTTGGCGTAGAGGTAGTCGGCGTCGGCCGCGCGGGCGCACAGCAGGTCGGTGTCCGACGTCGAGACGAGCGCGATCGTGGGCATGGTGGACGGCATGGCCGGAGCCTCCTGCGGGGTCCGCGCCCCGCGGTCGAGAACGGGACCCGCGACCACGCCGCGGGCCGGCCGACCCGACGTCTCTGACTCACCGCGTCGTGCGCGGCTCACAGTGGCGGGACCGTCCCGGACTTGCACCGGGTTCCGTGCTGGATCAGCCGGGCTGATCTAACCACGGGACGGGCCGGCTCCCGGCTCCGCCTAGAGTGTGCGCCCGTGAGGGGACCCATGACCCGCGGCGGAGCCGACCGCTGCCCCGGCCTGAGCAGGCCGTTCGTGTCCGGCGACGGCGCGATCGTGCGCGTGCGGGTGCCCGGTGGCGCCGTGACCACCGCCGCGCTGGCGACGCTGAGCAGGATCGCCGCACGGCACGGCGGCGACCCCGACCTGAGCGTGACCTCCCGCGGCGCCCTCCAGCTGCGCGGCCTGCCCGACCCGCTGCCTGCGCCCCTCGTCGACGAGCTGGTCGCGACCGGGCTCTTCCCCTCGGCCGCCCACGAGCTGGCCCGCAACGTCCTCGCCGACCCCTTCGACCCGGTCGCGGCGGAGGTCGCCGCAGCCTACGACGCGCTGCTGCTGGACGACCCGCTGCTCGGCGGGCTCCCCGGCCGCTTCCTGGTCGGCGTCGCCGGCCCCGCCGGGTGGGTGCTCGGCGCGCCGCTGGACGTCGCCTGGCTGCCCGACGAGATCCGCGTCGCCGGCCACCGCGCGCCCTGCTCGGCCGACCGCGCGCCCGCGGCGCTCGCCGCGACCGGACAGGCGTTCCTGCACGTCCGGGCCGGCGACCCGGGGATCTGGACGGTCGCTGACCTCACGGCCGACGCCCGGGCCGAGCTGCTGCGGCTGCTGTCGGAGGAGCTCGACCTCGAGCCGATGGCCGCCGTGCCCGCACCCTCGCCGCCCTCCCCCGGCGTCCACGGCGCCGACGACCTGCTCGTCGGTCTCCCCCTCGGTCTCCTGACGCCCGAGCAGGTGCGCGTCCTCGCCTCGGTCACGGAGCAGGTCCGGGTGACCCCGTGGCGGTCCGTGGCGCTCACCGGCGGTGCCCGGTATGCCGATCAGCTCGCCTCGGTCGGCCTGCTCGTCGACGCCACCTCGGCCGCCACGCGCGTGACCGCGTGCCCGGGCGCGCCCTCGTGCCACCGTGGCCGCACCCCGACCGTGCCGTTCGTGCGGGAGGTGCTGCCGCGCCTGGTGGCCGACGGCCCCCGGATCCACGTCGTCGGCTGCGGGCGCGGCTGCGGCCGACCCGCGCAGGACCACGTGCTCGTGCTGGAGCCGGAGGGGCCGGGCGCCGTGCTGGCGGCGGACCGGACGGGCCGGGCGGGCACGGCATACCCCCAGGAAGGAGGCCCGCGATGACCGACGGGCTGCGCGCGCCGACGAGGCGCTACGACTACGAGACGGACGGGGCAGCGATCTACGAGCGGTCGTTCGCGACGGTGCGGGCCGAGGCGGCCGGGGCGCTGGCCGGGCTCGACCCCGCGCTCGCGACCGTGATGGTGCGGGTGATCCACGCCGCCGGCGACGTCGAGGTGCACCGGGACGTCGCCGCCCACCCGGGCGTCGTCGCCGCCGCGCGGGACGCGCTGCGGGCGGGGGCGCCGGTCCTGACCGACTCGCACATGCTGGCCTCGGGGATCACGAGGCGCCGGCTGCCGGCCGACAACGAGGTGGTCTGCACGCTGCGCGACGAGCGCGTGCCCGGTCTGGCGCAGGCCTGGTCGACGACGCGCGCCGCCGCTGCCGTGTCGCTGTGGGAGCGGCACCTGGAGGGCGCGGTCGTCGCGATCGGCAACGCCCCGACGGCGCTGTTCCACCTGCTCGAGATGATCGCGGACGGGGCACCGCGTCCGGCGGCCGTCGTCGGGATGCCGGTCGGCTTCATCGGTTCGGCGGAGTCCAAGCGGGCCCTGGCGACGCACGAGCTCCCGGGTGGCGGGCAGGTGCCGTGGCTGGTCGTGCACGGGCGGCGCGGCGGGTCGGCCATGGCGGCCGCGGCGGTCAACGCGCTGGCGACCGAGGCGGAGATCGCGTGAGCGGGGGCGAAGGCGGGGGCGAGGGCCGGCTCTACGGCATCGGCGTCGGGCCGGGCGACCCGGAGCTGCTCACGCTCAGGGCCGCGCGCATCCTGGGCTCGGCGGACGTCGTCGCCTTCCACGCCGGCACGGGGCGCACGAGCAACGCGCGCTCGATCGTCGCCCACCTGCTGCCCGAGGGAGTGGTCGAGGAGGAGCTGCGCTACCCCGTCACGACAGGGTCCACGGACCATCCGGACGGCTACTACGGGGCGCTGACCGACTTCTACGAGGAGTGCGCCGAGCGACTCGAGGCCCACCTGGCGCAGGGGCGCACCGTCGCCCTCGTGGCCCTGGGCGACCCGCTGTTCTACGGCTCCCCGATGTACGTCCTCGACCGTCTCTCCCCGCAGTGGCCCACCGAGGTCGTGCCCGGCATCACGTCGCTCAGCGCCGCCACCGCCGCTGCCAGCACCCCGCTGTGCCGCCACGAGGACACGCTCACCGTGCTGTCGGGGACGCTGCCGGTGCCCGAGCTGGCCCGTCGCCTGGCCGACACCGACGCGGCCGTGGTCATGAAGCTCGGTCGCACCTTCGCCGGCGTGCGGGAGGCGCTGCGGCAGGCGGGCGTGCTCGACCGGGCGGTCTACGTCGAGCGGGCCTCGGGTGCCGGCCAGCGCGTCCTGCCCGCGGCCGACGTGGACCCGGGCACCGTGCCCTACCTGTCGCTCGTGCTCGTCCCCGGTCAGGACCTGCGTGCCGACGACGCGGGGCGGGCGGGCAGCCGCCGCGAGCCGACCAGGCGCGGCACGGCCACCGCCACGACGAGTTCAAACGGGACCACCACCGGCACCGTGCACGTCGTGGGTCTGGGTCCGGGGCCGGACAGGTGGCTCTCTCCCGAGGCGGCCGAGGTCCTGGGTCGGGTCGACCACGTCATCGGCTACGCGCCCTATGTGGCGCGGGTGCCCCAGCGCCCCGGGCTCACCCGGCACGCCAGCGGCAACACCGTCGAGCTCGACCGCGGCAGCCTGGCGCTCGACCTCGCCCTCCGCGGCGAGGACGTCGCCGTCGTCTCCGGCGGCGACGCCGGGGTGTTCGGGATGGCGACCGCCGTCTTCGAGAGCCAGGCCCAGGACGAGGCGAGGTATGCCGCCGTGCCCGTGCACGTCATACCCGGGATCACCGCGGCGCACGCCGCCTCCGCCCTGGCCGGGGCGGTGCTCGGCGGGGACCATGCGCTGGTCAACCTCTCGGACAACCTCAAGCCGTGGGAGGTGCTGGCCGAGCGGCTCCTGGCCCTCGTGCGGGCGGACCTGGCGGTGGCCCTCTACAACCCGCGTTCGCGCAGCCGTCCCGACACTCTCGGCGCCACGCGGCAGCTGCTGATCGACGCGGTCGGTCCGGACCGGGTGGTCGTCGTCGCGCGTCAGGTCGGGCGCGACGGTGAGGAGCTGCAGGTCACGACGCTGGGCGGCCTGGACCCGGAGACCGTCGACATGGGCTGCACGGTGATCGTGGGCGCCTCGAGCACGCGCGTGACCCCGGACGGGCGGGTGTGGACGCCGCGTGCGGTCGCGGCGGTGCCGTCCGTCGGCGGCTGATGGACTCTGGAGGGCTCGCGCCGAGGTGTGTGACAGACCGGATCCGCCGATGAGCGAGAGGTTCCATTCGGGCTCTGCTGGAGCCATAATGGCGCCATGCCCAACATCCAGATCAAGAACGTCCCGGAGGAGACGCACGCCGTCCTGAAGGAGCGCGCGTCGGCAGCCCACCAGTCGCTCCAGGAGTACCTGCGCGCCCGGCTGATCCGGGACGCCCAGCAGCCGACGCTGGACGAGGTCCTCGAGCGAGCCGGGAACCGAGCCGGCGGCAAGCTACCACTGGCCGACGCGGTGAGCACGCTGCGGTTCGAGCGTGCTCGTCGTTGACGCCAGTGTCCTGGCCGTCGCCCTGCTCGACGACGGACCGGACGGAGACCACCTCCGCGCGCGGCTGCGCGGGGAGGACCTGGCGGCGCCGAGCCTGATCGACCTGGAGGTCGTGTCGGTGTGGCGAGGACTCGCGCGCAGCGGCCAGCTGGACGCTCGGCGTCTCGCCTTCGCCCTGGACGACCTGCGCGCCCTGCCGCTGCAGCGGGTCGATCACAGAGCGCTGCTCATGCGCTGCTGGGAGCTGCGGGAGAACCTGACCGTCTACGACGCCTCCTACGTCGCACTGGCCGAGGCCTTGCAGGCAACACTCCTGACCGGAGATCGGCGCATCGCGCGAGCCCCAGGCCCGACATGCCCCATCGAAGTCGTCAAGCCCCCCTCGCGTCCTCACTGACATGCCGCGGGTGGTGCGGCGGCCCGCGGTCTGTCTGCCCCTTCTAGCCGTAGGTTGAGGCATGGCCTATGACGCCGTTGCAGAAGGCCTCCGACTCATCGAGTCTCGCGAGCTCACTCCGGTGAGGAGCCTGAGCCGCCGTCGCCGGCATGCCGCGATGGCGGTCGACGTCTCCGACGACGTAGCGGTGACCATGTTCGCGCGCAGGAGCGTGGGCTGCAACGTCGAGGAAACTCATGTCTTTGCTCGTCACGACGGTGAGTGGGTGATCCTCGGCGGTGGTGGCGGTGGAGCACTGGATGACGACGCCCTCCACGAGCGGCCTGCAGAACTGCCTGCCCGCAGGAGCGCAAGCCTTGGTGTGGATCCCCGGATCCTGGCGCTGGAAGGCGCCGGCGGCATCCTGGACGGTCATCACAAAGGGTGGTGGACCACCCGCGGGCGGTGGATTAACTACGTCCTCGTGCGGGTCAACGTAGACGTTGCCCATCTCGTCCTCGAGGGTCGGCAGATCGCGGTTCCATGGCATGGGCGATGCGTCGTCGCCTGGCCCGGGCGACGCGCGCAACGGCTGTCGATTCTCGGCCACGACGGCCGACAGTTGGGACAGGTCAGGCTCAACCCCTCGCCCTAGGAAACATCCGGAAGTGCCACCTTCAGAATGGTGATTGTGCACCCGTCCGACTGATGCCACGCTGCGGGACATGAACCGGAGGAAGCTCGGATGCTGGTTGCGACTCGGTCACGCATGGAGGGTTCTGGATCACGCCGACGCCGACCGACTTCTTGAGTGCCGTCGATGCGGGGAACTGAAGACGCCGACACTGCCCGGACCGCCTTCGTGGTGATCGCACCGGCCAGGCGGACTTCTCCGTCAAGCCGCCAGTCTCGGCCGTCGTCCGAACGCCCGCTCTTGCCACTGTGAACGTGTGGCGTCCGACCATGCCGCTGTGAACGCGTGGCGTCCGACCATGCCGCTGTGAACGCGTGGCGTCCGACCATGCCGCGCGTCGGTCGTCTCGAGTTTGCATCGATCATCTCCGGGTCACGATGGTTCATGAACAACTTCCAGATCACCTCCGCCCTCGTTCCAATTTCGACCGACGACCCCTCCGTTGCCGCGCTGCGCCAGGCGGTGGCCGCGCACCTTGCCCGTTACACCGGGCAGACGCGTACGCACACCGAGTCGCACCTGCGCGCCTTCCTGAACTGGTGCGCCGAACGTCGGCTGGACCCGCTGGCCGCCCACCGGGTGCACGTCGAACTGTACGTGCGGTGGATGCAGGAGAACCGCCGGTACAAGCCGTCCACGATCTCCCGGAGGCTGTCCGTCGTCATCGGGTTCTACCGCACGGCCGTCATCGACTGTGTCCTGACCGCCTCCCCGGCCGACCACGTCCGCCGCCCGCACGTGCCACCCGAATCACCCACCCTGGGCCTGTCCCACCTGCAGTTCGAGGCGATGCTCCAGGCCGGCCGCGCCAGCGCCAACATCAACGACTTCGCCCTCGTCACCATGCTCGGCCTGCTCGGACTGCGGATCTTCGAGGCGTGCGGCGCGAACATCGAGGGCCTGCGTGAGGAGCACGGCCACCGGGTCCTCAAGGTCCGTGGCAAGGGAGGCAAGGTCGTCCTGACACCCCTGCCGCCAGCCGTGCAGCGTGCGATCGAACGCGCCGTCGACCGCCGTGAAGAAGGACCGATCCTGCGCAACCGGCAGGGCGGGCGGATGGACCGGCACGCCGCGACCCGTCGCCTGCACCACCTGGCTGACGACGCCGGCATCAACCTCCCCCGGATGCACCCGCACATGCTCCGCCACACCTTCGTCACCACCATGCTCGATGCCGGCGTGGACCTGCGCGACGTCCAGATCGCCGCGCGCCACGCCGACCCCCGCACCACCATGCGCTACGACCGAGCACGCACGAACCTCGACCGTCACCCCAACTACATCCTGGCTGCCTACATGGCCTCCGGCACCTGAGGGAGGCGAGGGAACTGCCGCGACGAGGGTTGGGGTGAACCGGAGACCGTTGCGTCGTGGTACTGCCGATAGTACCGTTGTAGGAGTGCCGTCCGTTGCCAAGATCCTGGCTCAGATGCGAGCCAACCCGAGCAACATCCGGTACGAGGATCTCGCCAAGGTGTGCGAGCACAACTTCGGCCCACCCAGGACCAGCGGCGGCTCGCACGCCGTGTTCAAGACCCCGTGGCCCGGCGACCCGCGAGTGAATATCCAGAACGACCACGGCAAGGCCAAGCCGTACCAGGTCCGCCAGGTCCTGGCAGCGATCGAGAAGAAGGAGGCAGCCCAGTGAGCGCCACGATGCCCGACGTCTCGCACTACACCTACCGCGTCAGCTGGTCTCCCGAGGACGAGGAGTTCGTCGCCACCTGCCTTGAGCTGCCCTCCCTGTCCTGGCTCGCCCCCACACAGGACGAGGCCTTGCACGGCCTGCGCGATCTGGTGCACGACGTCGTGGAAGACCTGCACCTCAGCAGCGAGTCGATCCCCGAGCCATTGTCCTCACGGGCCTACTCGGGCAAGTTCAACCTCCGCGTCGGCGAACGACTCCACCGCCAACTAGCGATCAAGGCAGCCGAAGAACACCTCAGTCTCAACCAGTACGTCGTCCGCAAACTTGGCGACGCATCCTGAGCCGACACATCCTGTACTGCCGCGTGGAGGACGGCTACGCTCGCCCGACCTGCCGCGGGTCGCCCGCCTGCCATCCGCCGTCCAGCCTTCCCTGCGCCATATTTTCGTTATACGCTTTGTTCATGGCAGGTGATGACCGAGTGACGGATGAGCAGATCCAGAAGTGGGCTGACCAGGCCGAGGCCGGGTACGACGTGGAGGAGCTCAAGCGCCGCGGGCGAGGACGCCCCGGCCGTGGAGCTGAGCCGATGCAGGTGATCGCCGTGCGCCTTACGTCCGCGGAGA
>NZ_BMEM01000008.1:0-355 GCF_014636495.1 Ornithinimicrobium tianjinense | reverse complement strand
ACGCAGGCCGCGGACCTGGCGTTGTGGATCGAGCCGCTCGAGGACGAGGAATGGCCGCACCGCGAGCTGCGGCTCGGCTTCGACACTCAGGCGCGGCTCCTGGAGACCGTGGTCCTGATCTTCAGCAGCGGCGAAGAGATGGTCATTCATGCGATGCCGGCTCGCCGTCAGTACTGGGATCTTCTGCCCTGATCAAACACGCGTTTCTGCCGCCGGTCGCTTGCTACAGGGTGATTCAGGCGGGGCGGGACAGCTCGTGCTCGACGGCTCGGCGAATCCATGCCGAGACTGAGCGGGGTCAAGTCCCGGGTAGTGGTGTAGCGCTGTGCTCCTTCGGCAGGGGTTGTCAGGCGGT
>NZ_BMEM01000007.1 GCF_014636495.1 Ornithinimicrobium tianjinense | reverse complement strand
GGGGTCCGTGTCCGTGACGAGGTTTGGCGGCCGGCCGGAGATGGCGACGGTGCCTGACGGGAGGTGACGCGGGGGTCCGTGTCCGTGACGAGGTTTGGCGGCCGCGGCCGGAGATGGCGGCCGCGGGGAGGAGATGGCGAGGATCCGTGATGGTGATGATGACCGTGACGCTGACGGAGGTGCTGCGGCCGCCGGCAGCTAGCGCCGCGTCATGGGCCTTGGCGAGCCGTCCGGCCGACTGCGTCAGGCCCCGTGCTCGGCGCTCTTGGCGCGGCCGACCCGCACGAGCTCCTCGACCACCCGGCGCACCGCGAGCCGCTCGGCCCGGTCCGGCCGCATCACGGCCACCACGTGCCGCGCGACGGCGATGCCGACCAGCTCCCGCAGCACCAGGCCGTGGCCGGTCGGAGTGGTGAACCGAGGCAGCACCGCCACCCGCCGGCTGCTGCGGACCAGGGCCTCCACCAGGCGGTTGTCACGCACCCGCTGCGTCACCCGCAGCCCGACGCCGGTCGCAGACTCGACGCCCTGCAGCACGGTGTCGAAGGGATAACCCTTCGGCACCCCGATCCACTCGATGTCCACGAGCTCCTCCGGACGCACCGTCGGCCGCGCTGCCAGCGGGTGGTCGGCGGCCATCGCGATGTCGAGCGGTTCGCGCGCGAGGGCCACCACACTCAGGCCGTCCGTCCCGACGGGTCGGACGCCGGTCAGGCTGTGCGCCACCACGACGTCGTGGTCGGCGGTGAGGCGGCCGTATGCCGTCTCCGCCAGGTCGACGTCGGTGCAGCTGACCCGGATGCCCGTGTCCTCGAGCGCCCGCAGCACCCCCGGGAGCAGGAAAGTCGCGGCGCTCGGCAGCGCCGCGATCGACACCGTCCCGACGGGCCCTCCGCGGAACTCGTCCCACCTCGCCTGGACCCGCGCCAGCGCCTCGGCCACGTCCTGACCGCCCTGGGCCAGCACCTGCCCGGCCTCGGTCAGCCGCAGGCCGCGCCCGGACGGCTCGACGAGGGGCACGCCGAGATCCCGCTGGGCGGTCCGCAGCTGCTGCGACACCGCCGACGGTGTGCGGAAGGTCGCTGCGGCGACGGCGGTGACGCTCCCTCGCTCGGCCAGCTCACGCAGCAGCTCGAGGTGGCGCGCATCCATGTAGGGAGCCTACAGAGACACATCACCATCTTTCGCTTGTCCTTAGGTATGCCGCACCGGCAGAGTGTGCCCGTGCCCGCCCGACACCGCCTCCTCGCCGTGCTCGTCGCCGTGATGTGGGGCCTGAACTTCATCGCGATCGACGCCTCCCTGCAGCACTTCCCGCCGCTGTTCCTCGTGGCGCTGCGGTTCGCGGTGATCGCGATCCCCACCGTGCTGCTCGTGCCGTGGCCCGGCGTCCCGGCGCGCTGGCTGCTCGGCTACGGCCTCGGCTTCGGCGTGCTCCAGTTCCTCTTCCTCTACTGGGGGATGGCGGCGGGTATGCCGGTCGGGCTCGCCTCCCTCGTCCTCCAGGCCTCCGCGCCGTTCACCGTCCTGCTCGGCGCGACCTTCCTGCGCGAACGGGTCGGCGGCCGCCAGCTGCTCGGCATCCTCGTGGCCGTCGCGGGGCTCACGGTGGTGGCCTGGCAGCGCGCTGAGCACGCGACCCTGCTGCCCTTCCTGCTCACCCTCGCCGGCGCCCTCGGGTGGGCCGTCGGCAACATCTGCAACCGACAGGCCCGGCCAGCCAGCCCGTTGCGGCTCACCCTGTGGATGTCGGTCGTGCCCCCGTTGCCGATGCTCGCCCTGTCCGTGCTCGTCGAAGGCCCCGACCGCATCCTGCGCTCGCTCCTCACCCTCGACGCCCCGGCCGCTCCCGCAGCGCTGCTGGGCCTGGCCTACACCGTGGTGATCGGCACGGTCGCCGGCTCCGGCGTGTGGACGTGGCTGATGGCCAGGCACCCGGCCGGCGTGGTCGGGCCGTTCTCCATGCTCGTCCCCGTCGTCGGTATGACGTCCGCCTGGCTGGTGCTGGGGGAGCGGGTCACGGCGGCCGAGCTCGCCGGCGCCGTGCTGGTCGTCGGCGGCGTCCTGCTGGGCAGCCGGCCTAGGAGGCCGAGCCCGGCCCAGACCCCTCCGACGCAGACCCCTCCGGCCCAGGAGCCCGATCCCGTCGGTGCCACCACCACAGCGCCGCTCCGGTAGCCGCGAAGGCGAGCGAGGTCAGCGCGAGCGTCACCAGCGACCCGCCGACGAGCGGCGCGATCGCCCCCGCCAGCAGCGCATTGAAGACGAGCGAGGCGAAGGAGGCCATCGACGCCGCGGCACCGCGGTGCGTGGGGAAGAGGTCGAGCATGGCCAGCTGCAGCACCGGGAAGACGATGCCGATCGAGACGCCGAGCAGGGCCGGCCCGGCCACCGCGCCCGGGACCGTCGGCCAGAGGACGACGAGCAGCACGTTGAGCACCGCCGCCCCGAGCAGCCACAGCAGCGTCCCGTCGACCAGCCGCTCGGGTGCCACCCGCTCGGCCACCCGGGTCGAGATCCACGACCCCAGCGCCATCCCCGCGATCATCGGCACGAACAGCGTCCAGAAGTCCTGCTCGCCCAGGCCGAGCAGGTCCACGACGACCATCGGGGCGGCCACGACATACAGGAAGTAGCTGGCGAAGACGAAGGTCGTGCACAGCGCCAGCCGCTCGAAGGGCCAGGACCGCGCCACCCTCCACAGGCCGCCGACCACCGCGCCCGGACGCAGCGGATGACGCCGCGAACGGGGGAGCGTCTCCGGCAGCACGGTGAGGGTCAGGAGGGCGGTGAGCACGGCATACCCCGCCACGAACCAGAAGATCGCGGGCCACTCCGCGAAGCGGAGGATCTCCCCGCCGATCACCGGCGCCACCGCCGGCGCCACGGCGAAGATCATCATGACGCGCGCCATCATCCGCTGCGCCTGCGCACCCGAGTAGAGGTCCCGGATCACCGCGCGGCTGACGATCGTCGCGGCCCCGGCGCACAGCCCCTGCGCGACCCGTCCCGCCAGCAGCACCCCGAAGGTCGGCGCGAGCGCGCACACCGCCGACGCCACGGTGTAGCCCGCCAGCCCGCCGATCATCACCGGCTTGCGGCCCAGGCTGTCCGACAGCGGGCCGTGGAAGATGCTCATCAGCGCGAAGCTGAGCAGGTAGACGCTGGTGAGCTGCTGCAGCGCGGCCGCGTCCGCGCCGAAGTCCCGCCCGATCGAGACGAACCCCGGGAAGAGGGTGTCGATCGTGAACGGCCCGATCATCGCCAGCCCCGCCAGCAGCACCGTCATGAGCCAGGCGGCCCGGATCTGGCCGCGAGGCTCCTGGGTCGACGTCACCGGCGCAGGGTACCCGGCGTCTACCATGGGCGAGCCGGGGGCGCGCGTGCCGCGCCCCTCACGCACGCGAGAGAGCACGCGAGAGAGTGGGTATGCCGTGAGTGTTGCCGGGATGGGTGCGATCCCCTTCGACGGAGGATTCGCCTTCCGCGTCTGGGCGCCCAACGCCGACGCCGTCCACGTGGTCGGCGACTTCAACGGCTGGGACGACCAGGCCCACGCCCTGCAGCACGAGGGGAACGGCCACTGGTACGGCGAGGTCCACGGGGCCGCCCACGGGAACGAGTACCAGTTCCTCCTCACGGTCGGGGAGCACCGGTTCCTGCGGATCGACCCGCGCGCCCAGGTCGTCACCAACTCCGTCGGCAACGGCATCCTCTACGACCACGGCCGCTTCGACTGGCAGGCTGACGACCAGTTCGTCACCCCCGGCCAGCACGAGCTGGTCATCTACGAGACGCACATCGGCAGCTTCGTCCCCTCCGGCGACGGCGGCCCGGCCGACCTGCACGACCTGACCGGCAAGCTCGACTACCTCGTCGGCCTGGGCGTCAACGCCGTCGAACTCATGCCGCTCATGGAGTTCGCGGGCGACTACTCCTGGGGCTACAACCCGGCCCACATCTTCGCCGTCGAGCGCACCTACGGCGGGCCCGAGGCGCTCAAGGCCTTCGTGCGCGAGGCGCACCGGCACGGCATCGCGGTCATCGTCGACGTCGTCTACAACCACTTCGGCCCGAGCGACCTGTCGATCTGGCAGTTCGACGGCTGGTCGGAGAACGGCAAGGGCGGCATCTACTTCTACAACGACGAGCGGTCGAGCACCCCCTGGGGCGACACGCGTCCCGACTACGGCCGTCCGGAGGTGCGCAGCTTCATCCTCGACAACGCCCGGATGTGGCTGCGCGACTACCACGTCGACGGCCTGCGCCTGGACATGACGCCCTACATGCGCACCATCGACGGCTTCTCCGGCGACATCCCGGAGGGCTGGGCGATGATGCGCCTCATCGGCGAGATGGTGCGCACCGAGTTCCCGGGCCGGCTCGTCATCGCCGAGGACCTCCACAACGACGCCGCCGTCACGGCGGTCGGCGACGGGGGCGCGGCGATGCACGCCCAGTGGGACAACCAGTTCGTCCACCCCGTGCGCGAGGCGCTCATCACACCCGCCGACGAGCACCGCTCGATCCCCGCGGTGGCCCAGGCCGTCATGCACCGCTACCACCACGCCTTCGACCGGGTCATCTACACCGAGTCCCACGACGAGGTCGCCAACGGCAAGGCCCGCATCACCTCCGAGGTGCGCGGCGACAACCCGAGCGGCTGGGACGCGCAGAAGCGCGCCACCCTGGGTGCCGCGCTGGTCCTGACCGCCCCGGGTATGCCGATGCTGTTCCAGGGCCAGGAGTTCCTCGAGGACGAGTGGTTCCGCGACAACGTCCCGCTGGACTGGGAGCGTGCGTGGGCCTTCCGCGAGATCACCCAGATGTTCCGCGACCTGATCCGGATGCGCCGCAACCTCGACGGCGACACCGCCGGTCTCAGCGGGCCGAACACCACCCTGGTCACCCTCGACGACGACGCCAACGTCATCGCCTACGTGCGGTCCACCGACGACGGCCGGCACGTCCTCGTCGCCCTCAACCTCACGGCGCACGCGGTGCAGCGCGAGGTGCAGCTGCCGGGCGGCTACTGGAAGGTGCGCTTCAACAGCGACGCCCGGGCCTACAGCAGCCTCTTCGGCGACCACGCCACCCCTGACCTGGACGCACGGGACGGGCACGCGGTGCTGGACCTCGGGCCCTACTCGTCGGTGGTCTTCGTCCCGGCCTGACCGGGCAGCCTCCCTGTGCCGGGCAGCCAGCCGTGTGCGGCGGGCTCCCCGGTCACGACACCGAGCCCGAGGCGGGTGACGCCGGATCGGTGATCCGCTTCCGCGCGGGCAGCAGGCCGTGGTGAATCCCCCAGAGCACCGCCTGGGCCCGCCGCGTCACGCCGATCTTGCGGTAGGCCGACCGGATGTAGGTCTTCACCGAGTTGATCGACAGGAACGTCTGCGCCGCGATGGCCTCGTTGGTCAGCCCCTGGACGATGAGGGTCAGCACCTCGGCCTCGCGCGCGGACAGGCCGGCGTCCCGGCCCGGCCAGTCGGGGCCGGGGCCGGCGGAGGCGGCGGAGCCAGCAGAGGCGGGGGAGCCGCCGGCGTCGGCGGACCTCTGGTCGTCGGCGGAACCTCGTCGGGAGACGACGATCTCCCCGGCGGCGACCCGCTCGAGGGCATGGGCGAGCGCCTGGGCGCTCATCGCCTTGTCGAGGTAGGCCCGGCAGCCCCGGGCGAGCGCCACCTCGACCTGGCGTGGGTCAAGGTCCCAGCTGTAGACGGCCACAGCTCCCACATGTTCCTGGCCGACGAGGCTGGCCAGCTCCGGGCTGTCCACCCTGGCCTGGGAGAAGGTGTCGTAGAGCGTGACGTGCACGGGTTCCTTCGGCGGGCAGTTGAGGTCGAGCTCGACCACCTCGATGCGCTCCGGGAACGGCGCGAGCATGGCGTGGACCCCGCGCACCACCACCTCGTAGTCGTTGCTGATGGCGACGCGGACGGGGCTCACGGGGACCTGCATGTGCCCACGTTAGGGCAGCCGGCCCGGACGGCACCGCAGGGTGCCCCGCGTCTCACCCCTGGGGGTGTGGCCCGTGCACCTGATGGGTGGGACAGTGAGAAGGTGACCGAATCCATCGCAGTCCTCACGGCCTCCAGGGGCCACCACGACGAGCTGCTGGGTCAGGTGGACGGCATCGCCGTGGGCACGCGGCCGCCGTTCCTGCACCAGGTCATCTCGATGGGGGACCGTGATCTCACCCGGGGCCGCCTCCCGCTCGGGAGCGACCGCTGGCGGACCGAGGTCCGCCCGGTGCCGACCGCCCGCACGTCGCTGCCGCTGGCCGCCGCCCGCAACCTCGCCGCCAACCACGCGATCGAGGACGGCGCCGAGGTGCTCGTCTTCCTCGACGGCGACATCATCCCCGGTGCCCGCACGCTCGAGCGGTATGCCGATGCCGTCACCGCGGACCGCGAGGGCACCCCGCTCGAGGGTGTGGAGGGACCGGTCCTGCTCAGCGGCCCGGTCCTGCAGCTGCCGCCCCTGGCGGAGGGTGCCGTGGGCTACCCGATGGGGCAGCTGCGCTCGATCAGCGTCCCGCTGCCCGGTACCCCCGGGGTGCCGCCGGGCGAGATCCGCGTCGAGCCCCGGTGGGAGCTCTTCAGCGGCGTCTCCTTCGCGATGAGCGCCTCCGACTTCATCGCCAGCGGCGGCTTCCACGTGGGCTACACCGGCCATGGTCTCGAGGACGCCGACCTCGCCGAGGCGGTCCGCCGCGCGGGCGGCGCACTGGCCTGGGTGGGGGGCGCGACGGCATACCTCCAGCCTGGCGGGGAGGTGACTCCTGAGCACGAGGTGCGGACCGCGGTCCATCACGCCCAGCTCTGGCACGACCGGTGGGGCGAGCACCCCGAGCACCCGTGGCTGACCCGGCTCGTGGGCGAGGGGCGGCTGCGCCGTGCGGAGGACGGCAGCTACCACGCGGCGTAGCGCCGCGCCTGCTCCTCGGTGATTTCTCGTCGGTGAGCTGTTCTAGTCGGTGACCTCGACGAGGCCGTGCGCGCCGCGCTCGGCGTCCACCATGATGTGGCTGACCACCGGGTAGTGCCCGGCCTCGGGGAAGGTCAGCTCGACGAAGCCCCCCTGCGCCGCCTGCAGGCCGAGCGCCTGCGAGCCGGTGCCCACGGCCGGACCCTCCTCGCTGCCGAGCAGGTAGGCCCCCTCCGACCAGACCGTGTCGAACTGCCCCCCGACGATGTGGAACGAGCTCGCGCGGTTGGGGCCCGCGTCCAGCACCCACAGGCGCACCCGCTCGCCGACGCGGGCGGTGAGCCGTGCCTGGTCGTACTGGTTGGCGATGCCGTTGAAGGTGACGAAGGTGGGCCGCTCGCCCGCGACCGCGTCGGCGTCGACCTCCGCGGGCGCGCTGCCGGTCGCCTGCTCGCCGGACCCGGTGGCCAGGTAGACCTCGGACTGGACGAGGAGGTACTCCCGGTCGACCTCCGGGAGGCCGCCCTCCGGCTCGATGACGACGGCCCCGTGCATGCCCGCGGCGATGTGCGAGCTCATCGGCATGGTGCCGCAGTGGTACATCCAGACGCCGGCACGGGTGGCCGTGAAGCGGTAGGTCAGCTGCTCGCCCGGGGCGATGGTGCGCATCGGTCGGTCCGGGGCGAGCGCGGAGGCGTGGAAGTCGATCGAGTGGCCCATCGAGCCGTCGTTGACCAGCGTGATCTCGAAGACGTCGCCCACCCGGCCGCGCAGGGTGGGTCCGGGGACCTGCCCGTTGAAGGTCCACCGGGTCTGGGTGATGCCGGGCGCGACCTCGAGCTCGAGCTCCTCGACCGCGAGGGTGAGCCTGTGGACCCGCTCGTCGGTCAGCGGCGGCAGCACGGGGTCGACGGGGTGCTCGACGTCGTAGGCCGTGTCCGCCTCCATGAGGTTGGGGGCGGCTGACGTGCCGGGTGAGGTGGTCGTGCCGGGTGCGGGCGTGCCGGGTGCGGGCGTGCCGGGTGCGCCGTGCGCCGAGTGGTCCGCGGCGCCCTGCGTGCCCGTGACGACGACGTCGAAGGTCATCCCCATCTGCCGGTGGCCGACGATGGTGCACCAGCCCTGCGTCGACGCGCCCACCACACCCAGGTCCAGGGTCGCCGACTCGCCGCGGGCCAGGCGCGGGGTCTGCTGGTCGAGCAGGCGCAGGTCGTGGACGTTGCTCGGATCCTCGTTGGTGACCACGACGACGAGCCGGTTGCCCTGGGGCACCTCGACCGAGGCGGGGACGAAACGCATGTCCTGCGCGACGACCTCGACCGTCGTCGTCTCGCCGGTGGCGGTGACCGCCGCAGCGCCGTCGCCGGCGGCCGTCACCGCGTGGTCGGAGGACACGGAGAGACCGGCCGCGGCCGGGTCGACCGCCACGCCGACCGACACCGCCAGCACGAGCGCCGAGACGGCGGAGACCAGCTGACCGCCGGACCACACCGACGGCATGCGGTCCGGGCCGCCGGCCGGGGTGCCGGCGGTGGGCGTGGCGCCCGCGGGGCGCTCGCCCCGGGCCAGGGCCTCGGCCACCTCGCGCCGGGCCTTCACCGAGGCGAGCAGCCCACCGACCATGAGTGGCAGGAACGCCGCGAGCGCGACGAGCACGAGCATCGAGACGATGACGCGCACCCAGCTCGGGACCGGCAGCAGGCACAGCAGCAGCCCGCCGTTGATGGTCACCAGGCGCAGCGTGCCCAGCCGGTCGAACCAGCGCTGCCCGGCCCGGACGACGGTCTTGCCGCCGCCCAGGACCGAGGGCACCAGGTAGGACAGCGCCCCGGTGAGCAGCTGGGCCGCGAAGCCGACGACGAGGAGCGAGCTGACCGTGCCGAAGCCCTGGGCGAACTCTCCCCAGGTGTCCGCCCGGGCGAGCCGGACGAGCACCACGACGATCCCCGCCAGCCACCACAGCAGCGCGAAGCCGACGGAGGCCGGCGCGAACTCCCTAGGCCGGACGTTCCGGACCGGTGCGAGGGCGGCGCTGGCCCACCAGAGGAGGGAGACGGCATACAGGGTCAGGGCCGGCAGGGTGAGCAGGCGCACGCCCGCGAGCGCGCCGCCGACCAGCAGGAGGAGCGCCACCAGCAGACCGGGCAGCGCCTCGGCGGCACGGCGCTCGGCGTGCTGGCTGATCGCCGTGCGCAGCATCGTCGGCCAGAGGGTGAGCAGCGTGCCGGTGACCGTGAGGCCGACCCAGCCGAGGATGTTGACCGAGACGTGGGCCAGGAGCACGCGGCCGTGCAGCTCCTCGCCGAGGCCGAACGCCAGCGTGGCGCCGAGCCCCGCCCCGACCGCCAGGCAGACCGCGGCGGCGAGGTAGTAGCGGACGGTGATCCGGAACCGGCCCGGCAGCGCCGCCCGGAGGCGGCGGGCCAGCTGGACGCCGTGCCACAGGACGGCCGTGGTCACCAGGGTGGCGCCGACGAGCGTGAACCACCACCAGCCCGTCGGCACGCCGACAACGGTCACGGCCGTCCCCACGAGCAGCAGCGTCAGCCGGCGGGACTGGGCCGGGCGGTCGTCGAGGCCGGGACGGGTCTTGAGCAGCGCCTGCGTGAAGTGCGTGCTCCACACCATGATCGAGTGGGTCAGCGCACCGAGCAGCACCAGGTGCACCATGAGCCACCGCGAGCCCGGGACGAACGGGTGCACGAGGACGGCCAGCACCGCCAGGGCCATCCACAGCAGCCCCGGGTAGTCGCGCAGCGGCCAGCGCCCGCGGGCGCCGGGGCGGTGGGTCGAGGGGGCGGGGGAGGTGGGCAGGCTCACCGGTGTTCCTTCGTGCGGGGGGTGTGCGGGGAGAGAGGGGTATGGCGTGCGCGTGCCCGGCGCGTCGCGAGGACGGCGACGGCGGCGGAGACCACGACGAAGAGCAGGAGCGCGACGACGTTGGCGACCAGAGCGCCCTGCCACCCGGGCGTCAGGCCGGCCGCGCCGGTGAGGACCCGGGCCAGCAGGGAGGCGTGCAGCAGGACGAGCGGCACCCACATCACCGGGCGGTAGGGGAGCCGGACGCGCAGCACGGCGGGCAGGATCACCGGCGCGTGCGCGAGCACCATCGACATCGCGTAGCCGAGGAAGGTGCCGTGGACGACGATGTCGTAGCCGGCGCCGCCCGGGCGTCCGCCGACGAGCAGGACGACCGCGACCAGGGCGAGCCAGGCGTAGCCGAGCAGCAGCGCGGCCGCCGCGAACCGGGGCAGCCCGGTCGAGCGGACCAGCCGGCGGGCGACGTCGTGCCGGGCCAGCCAGGCGGTGAGGAGCAGCAACGCCCCGCCGAGCAGGGACCAGCCGGCGCCGGGCCACAGCACCGCGGCGAGCACGCCCGCGCAGAGGAGCAGCGTGAGCGCGGTCAGCCGGGCCGGTGCGTCCGCGGGCATCGCCAGCCGCGCCAGCTCGACCCGCTCGGCGCCGATGGTGAGCACGACGAAGCCGATGAGCAGCGGCAGCGTCACCGCGACGTCGACGCGGGTCAGGAGCAGGGCGGCGGCCGCGGCCAGCACCGCGCCGACGAGCTGGACGTCGACGAGCGGGTCCTGGTTGCGGCGACGGAGCGCGGCATACACCAGGACGAGGGTGAGCAGGCCCTGCACCACGAGCAGCCGCCCGAGCAGCGGCTGGGGGAGCAGGGCGAGGAGGAGGGCGCCGGCCCCCAGGAGGGCCGGCGCCAGCATCGCCCAGGCGCGGCGCAGGGCCACCGCGCGCTCGAGGGCGATGACCGTGCCGAGGAAGCCGAGCACCATCAGCGGACCGTGGAGCTCCGCGAGGCGGTGGCTGTCCACCGGCACGGGGACGCCGGCATGGGACAGGCCGGCGTCGAGCCCCACGACCAGCGCCAGCCCGCCGGGGACGATCAGCAGGGGCGCCAGCCGTGGGGCGGTCGTGGGGGCCACGGGATCAGGCGGTCGTGGCGGGGGTGGCGGGCGGCGTGGTCTCGTCGACCTCCGCCCAGTCGGGGCCCTCGAGCGCGATCGCGGAGGCCGGGAAGAGGCCGTTGTCCTCGCGGTCGATGTGATGGCGCAGGTCGTGCTCGAAGGCCGCGAAGAGGTCGTGCTCGCCCGCGGCGATGCGGTCGAGCTGCGCGTCGAGCGTCGTGTGCTCGGCGCAGAGGCTGTCGATGTGCTCGGTGAACTCCTCCTGGCGACGCATCACCGTGAAGAGACCCACCTCCTCCGCCTCGGTGTGGGGGTGCAGCAGGTGGGCGACCCCGTCGACGGCGGCGCGCACCTCGGCGGGGTCACCCCCCTCGCAGGCCCGCCGCAGCTCGGTCGTGGCGTTGATGATCGCGGTGTGCTCGGCCATGAAGCGGCCGATCACCTCGATCGACTCGCAGCCGCAGTAGGTGCACATCGGCGGTGGGTCTCCGCTCTTGGCTCAGGCGCGGGTGAAGCGCAGCGTCCAGGCCTCGGGGCCGCGCTCGCGGTAGTCCCAGCTGACCGCGTCGCCCTCGCGCTCGGCGATCTGCGCCAGCAGCGGCAGCGGGTCGTGCGGGGCGATGAGGTCCATCGACTGCCCGGCCCGCAGGCCGGCCAGGGCGCCGAAGATCGTGGCGTGGCGGATGGCGTGCGGGACCGTGCGGGCGTCGAGGGTGGGGACGCCCTCGTCGGTGCAGCCGCAGCCGCACCCGCTCTGCTTCTTCTCGGTGAGGGGGAGCGTCGTGGGCTGGTCGGACATGCGGACCTCCTGGGTCTGGGTGTGTCTCGCCGGGGTGGCGGACCTCTCTAATTTAAACTATACAAATGACAGCGTAGTCCACTATGCTCCGTAGTGCACACCTCCTGCACCGTACTCCGGTGCCCGACCCTCCGAAGGGCCAACCTGACATGAGTGACACCTCCCGCCCGACCGCCGGGACCGGCGCCGGCGCCGTCGCTGCCGCGGACGTCCCCGACCCGGCCACCGCGCGGAAAATGCTGATCCTGGCGACGCTCGGCTTCGCGATCTGCTTCTG
Source organism: Ornithinimicrobium tianjinense (assembly GCF_014636495.1). Lineage (GTDB taxonomy): Bacteria > Actinomycetota > Actinomycetes > Actinomycetales > Dermatophilaceae > Ornithinicoccus > Ornithinicoccus tianjinensis. Next base: position 74,801 of record NZ_BMEM01000007.1, on the reverse strand, counting down.
GGCCTGGGCGCTGCTCTCGCCGCTGGCGGTCACCCTGCGCGAGGAGCTCGGCCTCACCTCGCTGCAGCAGTCGCTCGTCGTGGCCACGCCGGTCCTCGTCGGCTCCCTCGGCCGGATCCCCGCCGGCGCGCTCACCGACCGCCTCGGCGCCAAGGTGATGTTCCCCGCGGTGGCCGTCCTGACGATCATCCCGGTCCTCTTCCTGGGCTTCTTCGGCACCAACCTCACCGCCCTGCTCGTCGGCGGGTTCTTCCTCGGCATCGGCGGCACGTCGTTCGCGGTCGGCGTGCCGTTCGTCAACGCCTGGCACCCGCCCGCCCGACGGGGCGCGGCCCTGGGTCTGTTCGGCATGGGCACCGGCGGCACCGCGATCGCCGCCTTCACCACGCTGCAGCTGTCGAACGCGTTCGGCCGACCTGCCCCCTTCATCCTCGTCGCGGTCCTCCTCGCCGGGTATGCCGTGGCCGCCTACTCCCTCCTGCGGACCCCGCCGGCCCGCGCGGGGGGGCCCGCCTCGGCCAACTGGCTGGCTGCGGCCCTGCGCACGCTCGCGACCCCGGTCGCCCTCAAGCTGGCCGTCCTCTACGCCATCGCCTTCGGTGGGTTCGTCGCCTTCAGCGTCTACCTGCCGACCTACCTGGTCAACAACTTCGGTATGGAGAAGGGCGCCGGAGCGCTGCGGATGGCTGGTTTCGTGGTCGTCTCGGTGCTCGCCCGCCCGGTCGGCGGCTGGCTGTGCGACCGGTTCTCCAAGACCCTCGTGCTCGCCTCGCTGCTCGTCGGCACCGGCCTGTTCGCGCTCCTCGCCGCTCTCGTCGGCGCCGGCACGACGGTGATCGTCGGCGACAACACCTACCCGGTCGCCCTCGAGCCGGTCGGCACCGTGGCCTTCCTCGGGATGGCGGCCGGCCTGGGCGCGGGTGCCGGCGCGGTCTTCGCGCTCGTCGCGGCCCTCGTCGACCCGCCTCGGGTGGGCGCGGTCACCGGTGTCGTCGGCGCCGCCGGCGGCCTGGGCGGCTTCATCCCGCCGCTGCTCATGGGGGCGATCTACGGGCAGTTCGGCAGCTACACCATCGGCCTGCTCCTGCTCGCCGTCGTCGCCGTGGCCGGCGGGCTGTTCACCCTCGTGGGCTTCCGCAAGGAGCTGGCGGCGCACGCGCAGTAGCGTGAGCGGCTGGTAGTCCGATGACGTCGAACCCAGGTTCACAGGAGGCCCAGGTGGAGCAGCTGCTCGCCTCGCCGGTGCGGCAGAGCGTCGTGGAGGAGCTCGCCTCGCTGACCGGTGACGCGCGGGCGGAGGGCCTCAGCGCCGCCGAGCTCGGCGAGCGGCTCTCGCTGCACACCACCACCATCCGGTTCCACGTCGACCAGCTCGCCGCCGCCGGGATCCTCGACGCGCACTTCGTGCGCAGCGGCGGTGTGGGGCGACCGAGCAAGAAGTACGCCATCCACGAGCGGGTGCTGGGCGAGATGACCCGCGAGGCCCAGCACGAGGCGCCCTACGCCGTCCTGGCCGGGCTGCTGGCCTCGGCGCTCTCCACGGTCGAGAGCGACCGCCTCTCGCCGGAGGAGGCGGGTGTGCTGTGGGCCCAGCGCCGCGCGGCCGAGCACCCGCCCGAGCCGGCGACCGGTCAGGACGAGAAGGTCGAGGCCGTCGTCTCGCTCCTCGACGAGTGGGGCTACACCCCGCAGCGGGAGGTCGTCGAGCCCGGGTCGGTGGACATCGTCCTGCACGAGTGCCCCTTCCTCGACCTCGCCCAGGTGCACCCCGACGTCGTCTGCGGCGTCCACCGCGGCCTGCTGCGCGGCGCGCTGGACGCGGTGGGTGAGCCGGACGCCCGCGTGAGCCTGCGGCCCTTCGTGGAGCCGCGGACCTGCCGTGCCCGGCTCTACCTCGAGGAGCGGCAGGCCCGGCCGGAGGAGTCCGGCACCACCCCCGAGCAGCACGACACGCAGGACCAGCTCGACCAGCACGACACCACCGACCAGCTCGACACCACCGACCAGCTCGACCAGAGGAGTGCTCCGCAATGACCGACATCCAGGCGCGTCCCGCCGGGTTCGACGGACCCCTGAGCCAGGCCCTCGTGGGCACCCGCCGGTTCTTCACCCGCGGCGAGGTCTCGGAGGACCGGCGCACCCTGAGCCTGCACGGAGGCCGGTCCGGCGACTCCTTCTACCGCGACCGGTGGAGCCACGACAAGGTGGTCCGCTCCACGCACGGCGTGAACTGCACGGGCTCCTGCTCGTGGAAGGTCTACGTCAAGGACGGCATCATCACCTGGGAGGCGCAGCAGACCGACTACCCGTCCACCGGGGGCGACCGGCCGGAGTACGAGCCGCGCGGCTGCCCTCGAGGTGCGGCCTTCTCCTGGTACACCTACAGCCCCACCCGCGTGCGCTACCCCTACATCCGCGGCACGCTCCTGGAGATGTTCCGCGAGGCCCGTCGCGAGCACGGGGACCCGGTGGTCGCGTGGGCCTCCATCGTGCAGGACGAGGAGAAGTCGCGGACCTACAAGGCCGCCCGCGGCAAGGGCGGACTGGTGCGCGCCTCGTGGGAGGAGGCGGTCGAGATGATCGCCGCCGCCCACGTCTACACGGTCAAGCGCTGGGGGCCGGACCGGATCGCCGGCTTCTCGCCGATCCCCGCGATGTCGATGGTCAGCTACGTCTCCGGCGCCCGGTTCAACGAGCTGATCGGCGCGCCGATGCTCTCCTTCTACGACTGGTACGCCGACCTGCCCAACGCCTCCCCGCAGATGTGGGGCGACCAGACCGACGTGCCCGAGTCCGGAGACTGGTGGGACGCGGCATACCTGATCATGTGGGGCTCCAACGTCCCCCTGACCCGCACCCCTGACGCCCACTGGATGACCGAGGCCCGCTACCGCGGGCAGAAGGTCGTCGCCGTCGCGCCCGACTACGCCGAGAACGTCAAGTTCGCCGACGAGTGGGTCGCGCCCGCCCCCGGCACCGACGCCGCGCTCGCGATGGGCATGGGCCACGTCATCCTCAAGGAGTTCTTCGCCGAGCGCGAGACCCCGTTCTTCGCCGACTACACCAAGCGGTTCACCGACCTGCCCTACCTGGTCGCGCTGGAGCCGGTGGACGGCGACGACGAGGGGGGAGCGACGGCATACCGTCCGGGCAAGTTCCTCGTCGCCGGCGACCTCGAGGGTCACCCTGAGTCCACGTCCGAGAACGCCATGTGGAAGCCGGCGGTGCTCGACCGCGCCACCGACGAGGTCGTCATCCCGCAGGGCTCGATCGGCCACCGTTTCGGCCCCGAGGGCGAGGGTCGCTGGAACCTCGACCTGGGCGACATCGACCCGGTGCTGTCCCTCTACGGCGACACCGGCGAGGCGGTCGAGCTGGAGCTGCCCCGCTTCGACCTCGGCGACACCGTCGCCTACGAGCGCCGTGGGGTGCCGGTCCGCCGGGTCGGCGGGCACCTGGTCACCACGGTGCTGGACCTCATGCTGGCCCACTACGGCGTGGGCCGTGCGGGGCTGCCCGGCACCTGGCCCGCCGACCTGGACGACCCCACCGTCCCGGCGACCCCCGCGTGGGCCGAGCAGATCACCTCGGTGCCGGCCCACCAGATCGCCCGGCTGGCGCGCGAGTTCGCCCAGAACGCCGTCGACACCGAGGGTCGCGGCATGATCCTCATGGGCGCCGGGACCAACCACTGGTACCACTCCGACCAGATCTACCGCGCGATGCTGGTGCTCACCACGATCACCGGCTGCCAGGGTCGCAACGGCGGCGGCTGGGCGCACTACGTCGGCCAGGAGAAGGTCCGGCCGCTCATGGGCTTCCAGCACATGGCCTTCGCGCTGGACTGGGTGCGCCCGCCGCGCCACATGAACCAGACGGCGTACTGGTACGTCAACACCAGCCAGTACCGCTACGACACCTTCAGCACCGACGACGTGGGCGCTGGCACCGGGGCCTTCGAGGGCCGCACGATGATGGACGTGCTCGCCCAGTCGGTGCGCCTCGGGTGGACGCCCTCCTACCCGCAGTTCGACAGGTCCTCGCTGGTCCTGGCCGACGAGGCCGCGGAGGCGGGCGTCGACGTCAAGGAGTATGTCGTGCAGCAGCTCAAGGAGGGCTCGCTGCGGTTCGCGGTGGAGAACCCGGAGGCGGAGGAGAACTGGCCACGGGTGCTGACGCTGTGGCGGGCCAACCTCTTCGGCTCCTCGGCCAAGGGCAACGAGTACTTCCTCAAGCACCTGCTTGGCACGTCCAACGCCGTCAAGGCGGAGGAGGCCGGGCCGGACCAGCGTCCCCGCGAGGTCGCCTGGGCCGAGCAGGCACCCGAGGGCAAGCTCGACCTGCTCATGACGATCGACTTCCGGATGACCAGCTCCACGCTGCTGTCCGACGTCGTGCTGCCGGCGGCGACGTGGTACGAGAAGCACGACCTCAACACCACGGACATGCACCCGTTCATCCACTCCTTCAACCCGGCCATCGCGCCGCCGTGGCAGAGCAAGACCGACTGGGACGCCTGGAAGGAGATCGCCCGGCGGTTCTCCGAGCTGGCGGTGGACCACCTCGGCACGCGCACCGACGTGGTCGCCAAGCCGCTGTGGCACGACACCCCCGAGGCGATGGCGACCGTGCACGGCGTGGTCAAGGACTGGAAGACCGGGGAGGTCGAGCCGGTGCCGGGCCGCACGATGCCGGTGCTGGTGCCCGTGGAGCGCGACTTCACGCAGATCTACGCCAAGATGACCGCCGTCGGCCCGCTCCTGGAGAAGGTCGGCATGCTCACCAAGGGCGTGCCCTACCACGCCGCGCCGCACGTCCAGCGGCTGCGCACGCTCAACGGGACCGTGCACGGCGGGGTCGCCGACGGTCAGCCCCGGCTCGACACCGATATCCACGTCGCCGAGGCGATCATGCACCTGGCCGGCACCACCAACGGCCACCTGGCCACCGACGGGTTCAAGGCCCTCGAGAAGCGCACCGGGGTGCAGCTGCACGACCTCTCCGCCGAGCACGAGGGCAAGATCATCACCTTCGCCGACACCCAGGCGGCCCCGGTCCCGGTGATCACCTCCCCGGAGTGGTCGGGCAGCGAGAGCGGCGGGCGGCGCTACTCACCGTTCACCATCAACATCGAGCGGCTCAAGCCGTTCCACACCCTGACCGGACGACAGCAGTTCTACGTCGACCACGACTGGCTGCTGCGGATGGGGGAGGGGCTGCCGACCTACCGGCCGCCGCTGAACATGACCCGGCTCTTCGGCGAGCCGCAGATCGGCGCCCAGGGAGAGCTGGGCGTGTCGGTCCGCTATCTCACGCCCCACAACAAGTGGTCGATCCACAGCGAGTACCAGGACAACCTGTTCATGCTCTCGCTGTCCCGCGGCGGCCAGACGATCTGGATGTCGGACGTCGACGCGGCCAAGATCGGCGTGGCCGACAACGACTGGATCGAGGCCGTCAACCGCAACGGCGTGGTGGCCGCGCGGGCCATCGTCAGCCACCGGATGCCGGAGGGCACGGTCTACATGCACCACGCCCAGGACCGGCTGATCGACGTGCCGCTGACCGAGACCGACGGCCGGCGCGGAGGCATCCACAACAGCCTCACCCGCATCCTCATGAAGCCCAGCCACCTGATCGGCGGCTACGCCCAGCTGGCCTACTTCTTCAACTACATCGGCCCGACCGGCAACAACCGGGACGAAGTGACCACCATCCGCAAGCGCACCGCGCCCGTCCAGTACTAGTCGAGGAGTCACCGATATGCGCGTCATGGCACAGATGGCCATGGTCATGAACCTGGACAAGTGCATCGGGTGCCACACCTGCTCGGTCACCTGCAAGCAGGCGTGGACCAACCGCCAGGGCACCGAGTACGTGTGGTTCAACAACGTCGAGACCCGACCGGGTCTGGGCTACCCGCGCGGCTACGAGGACCAGGACGAGTGGCGGGGCGGGTGGATCCGCACCGACAACGGCCGCCTCAAGCTGCGGGCCGGCGGGCGGCTCAACAAGCTGCTCACCATCTTCAGCAACCCCAAGATGCCCTCGATCCAGGACTACTACGAGCCTTGGACCTACGACTACGAGACGCTGCTCAACGCGCCGGCGCAGGAGACCTTCCCGGTGGCCCGGCCCCAGTCGTTGATCTCCGGCAAGCAGATCAACATCGAGTGGTCGGCCAACTGGGACGACGACCTCGGCGGCTCGAGGGAGCACGCGGCCAAGGACCCGATGCTCAAGGGCATCGCGGACAAGGTGAAGTTCGAGTTCGAGCAGACCTTCATGTTCTACCTGCCGCGCATCTGCGAGCACTGCCTCAACCCCAGCTGCGCGGCCTCCTGCCCCTCCGGCGCGATCTACAAGCGGGAGGAGGACGGCATCGTCCTGGTCGACCAGGACAAGTGCCGCGGCTGGCGCATGTGCGTCACCGGCTGCCCCTACAAGAAGGTCTACTTCAACCACAAGACCGGCAAGGCCGAGAAGTGCACCTTCTGCTACCCCCGCATCGAGGTGGGCATCCCGACCGTCTGCGCCGAGACCTGCGTGGGACGACTGCGCTACATCGGCCTCATGCTCTACGACGCGGACAAGGTGCTCGAGGCGGCCTCGGTGGAGGACGAGCACGACCTCTACGAGGCGCAGCGCTCGGTCTTCCTCGACCCGCACGACCCGGCCGTGCAGCGCGAGGCCGAGCGCGCGGGCATCCCCGGTGACTGGATCGAGGCGGCCAAGAAGTCCCCGGTCTGGCGCCTGATCAGCGAGTACAAGGTGGCGCTGCCGCTGCACCCGGAGTACCGCACGATGCCGATGGTCTGGTACATCCCGCCGCTGTCGCCGGTCGTGGACGTCATCAAGGACACCGGCTTCGACGCGGAGGACAAGGACAACCTCTTCGCCGCGATCGACGCGCTCCGCATCCCGGTGGAGTACCTCGCCAACCTCTTCACCGCCGGTGACGTGCGTCCGGTCAACGACGTGCTCCGCAAGCTGGCCGCGATGCGGTCCTACATGCGCGACATCAACCTGGGCCGGGACCCGCAGGCCTCCATCCCCGAGTCGGTCGGCATGACCGAGGAGGAGATGTACGAGATGTTCCGCCTGCTGGCGATCGCCAAGTACTCCGACCGCTACGTCATCCCGCCGGCCCACGGCGAGCAGGCCCACGCCCTGGAGGAGCTGGCGACCGACTGCCCGGTGAGCGGCTTCGACGACGAGATCTTCGAGACCTCGGGCCCGTTCGGCGAGGGCTCGGGCCGGGGCGGGGTCACCCCCGTCGCGGTGGAGAACCTCAAGATGCTCCAGCAGCGGCAGACGGCCGACACCCTCGTCGCGGGCGGCTCCAAGCGCGGCCGGGTCAACCTGCTCAACTGGGACGGTCGTGGGATGCCGAAGGGTCTCTTCCCGGACCGTGCGTCGGCCGGCGACCAGGCTCCGGCCCCCGGGCGCGGTGACACGGAGCCCGTGGACGACCCGGCGCTGCTCGACGACGGGCAGGCGCGGCCGGACAACACCGCCGGAGCCGACGGGGGGCCGCGCTGATGCTGCCCTGGCGACGACATCGCCGGAGCGCACCGCAGCTGGCGCCCGGCCAGCAGGCGGACGCCTGGCAGCTGTGCTCGCTGCTGCTCGACTATCCGGACGACGTCCTCGTGGAGCGCCTCTCGGCGCTCCGCGAGGCGGCGGACGGGCTGCCGGACCACGTGGGCGCGCCGCTCGGCCGGTTCCTCGACCACGTGGCGGCGACCGACCTCGGTGAGCTGCAGCGCGACTACGTCGACACCTTCGACGTGACCCGCAAGTGCGCCCTGCACCTGACCTACTTCATGCACGGTGACACCCGCAACCGCGGCGTGGCCCTGGTCCAGTTCAAGCAGCTCTACCGCCAGCACGGCGTCGAGCTCGAGGAGGGCGGGGACGCCACGGGTGAGCTGCCCGACTTCCTGCCGGTCGTGCTGGAGTTCGGGGCCACCGTGGCCCCGGACGCCGCCTGGAAGCTCCTCAACGACCACCGCGTCGGGATCGAGCTGCTCCGTCGCGCCCTGATCCGGCGGGACTCGGCCTGGGCCGACGTCGTCGACGCTCTCCGCGCCACCCTGCCGGCGCTCGACGGCGACGACGAGGAGGCCCTGGCCCGCCTCATCGCCCAGGGGCCGCCGCAGGAGCTGGTCGGCCTCGACGACGAGACCCTCAACGCGCCCTACCTGATCCCGCAGGACGCCCCGGCCGCACCGCATACCCCCTCCCACCTCGGCAGCACGATCCCCGTAGGAGCCCCCCGATGAGCACCTTCCTCTGGGTCATCTTCCCGTACATCTGCCTGGCGATCTTCGTCGTCGGGCACGTCTGGCGCTACCAGTACGACAAGTTCGGCTGGACGACGCGCAGCTCCCAGCTCTACGAGAGCAGGCTGCTGCGGATCGGCAGCCCGCTGTTCCACTTCGGCATGCTCGGGGTGGTGCTGGGCCACTTCATCGGCCTCGTCATCCCGCAGAGCCTCACCGACCGGCTGGGCCTGAGCCACGAGGCCTACCACGTCATCGCGCTGGCCGGTGGCATCCCCGCGGGCATCGCGGCCGTCGTGGGCCTGGCGATCCTGGTCTACCGACGCCGCACCGTGGGCCCGGTCTTCTCGGCGACGACCGTCAACGACAAGGTGATGTATGCCGTGCTCGGGCTCGTCATCGCCCTCGGCATGTGGAACACGATCGCCGGCAGCCTGCTGACGATCGGCGGGGAGTACAACTACCGCGACGGGGTCTCGCCGTGGTTCCGGCAGATCTTCTGGTTCCAGCCGGACGCGACCCTCATGGAGGACGCGCCGCTGGGCTTCCAGCTGCACGCGTTCCTCGCGTTCCTGCTCTTCGCGATGTGGCCGTTCACGCGCCTCGTGCACGTCTTCTCGGCGCCGCTGGGCTACGTCACGCGGCCGTACATCGTCTACCGCTCGCGCGACGACCGCCCCGGCGTGGCCACCGGCACCCGCGCGCAGAAGCGTGGTTGGGAGCGCGTGGGATGAGCCGGAGCCCGGTCGCGACCGAGGGTCACCCCGTCCTCGGCGACCTCGCGCTGCAGCCGGTCGAGGAGGACCCCAGCCGGGTCGTGGACCTGGTCGCCGAGGGCGAGCGGCTGCTGGAGAAGGCCCGGTCCAGCGGCCGGGGCCGCGCCGTGCGCTCGGTCATGCGCCAGCCCGGCCAGAACGCCATCCTGCTCGGGCTGCCCGGGGGCGGCGGCCTGCCCGACCATGCCACCCCCGGTCCGGCCTCCCTGCTGTGCCTGTCCGGCGAGGTCGTGCTCGCCTCGGGCGACGCGGAGTGGCGCCTGCCCGCGGGCTCGGCGCACGTCATACCCCAGGCGAGGCACGAGGTCCGGGCGGACGTCGACAGCGTCTGCCTGCTCACGGTGACGCTGGGATGACGTCAGGGACCGAACTCGCGCCAGCGCCCCTCCGAGACGACCTCGACGTCACCGTCGACGACGCGGATGGCGGTCTGCTCGTCGATGGCGTAGGCGCGGGCGTCGGCCCCGAGGCCGGCGGCCCAGCGCTCCGCGTCGGCGATCGTGTTCTGGGGGAAGAGGTCCAGGTGCGGGAAGACCGAGAAGTCGACCAGGCCGAGGGTCCGGTCGTCGGGAGCGTCCGGCCAGGACACGAACTGCTCGCCGATGCGCGGCCCCATGACCATGCTGCCGGCGCTGACACCCACCCAGACGGTGTCCTCGAGGTCGGGGAACAGCTCGACCAGCCCGCTGGCGCGCAGCCAGTGGGCCAGGTAGGTCGCGTCGCCGCCGTCGACGAGCAGCGCGTCGGCCTCCAGGACCCACGGGAGCCAGCGGTCGCGCGGCATACCGGGCAGGGCCAGGAGCTCGAGGAGGCCCACCGCCTGCCAGCCCAGGCCGACCATGGGCGCGGGGCTGGTGCCGTCGGCGAAGCGCATCGCGGTGAACGGCGTGCACCAGGGGTGACCGTGCTGAGCGGTCGGGACGGCCAGCGCCGTGCAGGCCGAGAGGGGCCGGCCGAGCAGGTCGACGAGGGCGTTCTCGATGCTGGCGTTCGAGACGCCACCAGAGGTGAGGAGCAGTTTCACGACGCCTCCTGGGCCGGGTCGCGGACGGGGTGCAGCGTATCGACCACCGCCGACGGGCCGGCTCATCGCGCACCCGCCGGTCCGGCCGCAGGTGGCTCGCCTAGGGTCGGAGGCGTGTCACCGCTCCCACCGCTCGTCGAGCCGGGCCCGCCCCTGACCCCGGCCCAGGTCTCGCGCTACTCGCGCCACCTGCTGGTCCCGGGCATGGGCATCGAGGCGCAGCGTCGACTCCTCAACGCGCGGGTGGCGGTCGTGGGAGCCGGCGGGCTGGGCAGCCCGATCGTGTCCTACCTCGCGGCGGCGGGTGTCGGGCACCTGACGATCGTCGACGACGACGTCGTCGACGCCACCAACCTCCAGCGTCAGGTCGTCCACTCGACCGCGGCCATCGGCACCTCCAAGGCCGCGTCCGCCGCGGCGCACGTGCACGGGCTCAACCCCGACGTGTCGGTCGAGACCCGGCAGGTGCGGATCACCCCCGCGAACGCCCAGGAGCTGCTCGCCGGGCACGACCTCGTCCTGGACGGGGCCGACAACTTCCCCACCCGGTATGCCGTGTCCGACGCCGCGGCCGCGCTCGGGATCCCGGTCGTCTGGGCGGCCGTGCTGCGCTTCGACGCGCAGATCGCCAGCTTCGTGCCGGGGCACGCGGACGCGGTGACGCTGCGCGACCTCTTCCCCCGGCCGCCGCGCCCCGAGGATGTGCCCTCGTGCTCCGAGGCGGGTGTGCTCGGCGCCCTCGTCGGCCAGGTCGGCTCGATCATGGCCGGTGAGGCGGTCAAGCTGATCTGCGGCTTCGGGGAGCCGCTCGTCGGGCGGATCCTGCTCGTCGACGCGCTCTCCCAGCGCACCCGCGAGGTGCCGCTGCGCCCGGTGGGGGCGGTCGTCGACCTGCCCCAGCACGAGCCGACCCGTGACCTCGTGCCGCTCGTGGAGCGGTCCGCCGAGCAGGTGCGCGAGGCGCTCGCGGCCGAGGGCGCGCCCACGCTCCTCGACGTGCGCGAGCCTGCCGAGCACGCGCTCGGGACGGTGCCCGGGGCCCTGCTGGTCCCGGTCGGCGAGGTGCTGAGCTGGGACGAGCTGGACAGCCACCTGCCGGACGGCCCCGTCGTCGTCTACTGCAAGGCCGGCCCCCGCGCACGACGCGCGGCGGCCCACCTGGTCAAGCTCGGCCGCGAGGACGTCTCGGTGATGACCGGCGGCATCCTCGCGTGGATCGAGCGCGTCGACCCGAGCCTGCCGACCTACTGAGCACCTGCATCCGGGAGCCGTCCGTGCAGACCAACCGGCACATTCCACCGAGACCACCAGCGACCCGCGCCGTGGCGCGGGTGAAGGGGGTGGCCTGCGAAAGTGCCGGTGTGAACGGACCGGTCGCGACGGCGGCGGGACCCGGCGGGACGGGCGTGGCACCGGGCGTGGCACCGGGCCGGACGGGCGCTGCACCGGGCGGGACGTGATGGGGGCCGCCGGGTGACTGTCATCGACCTGCTGATTCTCGCCGGAGGCCACGGGGAGCGGCTCGGCGGCCGGGACAAGGCGGCCCTCGAGGTCGCGGGCCGCAGCCTGCTCGACCGGGTGCTCGAGGCGCGGCAGCTCCTGGGTGGAGCTGTCGTCGTGGTGGGGGACACCCCGGTGCCGGAGGGGGTGCGCCGCACCCTGGAGGACCCGCCCGACGGGGGGCCGGTCGCGGGGATCGCCGCGGGGCTGGCGGCGCTGGCGGCCGACGGCGGTGCCTCGTCCGCGCCCGCCGAGTGGGTGGCCGTCGTCGCGGTCGACCAGCCGGCGGCCGCGCCCGCGGTGTCCGCCCTGCGGCTCGTGCTCGACGAGCTGAGGGGCCGGACCGACGCGGAGGCGACCGGTGAGGTCGCCCGCATCGACGACGTCACCGCGATCGACGACGTCGACGCGCTGAGCCACGTGGATCCCACCGGGCACCGGCAGTGGCTGCTCGCCCTCTACCGCCGCACCGCGCTCGAGGCGGCGGTCGACGCGCTGCCGGACCCCCGGCATACCTCGGTGCGACGCCTCGTCGGGGGACTGCGGTGGCTGGAGGTGGAGCGCGGCGCCCGGCACGTGGGCGACGTGGACACGCCGGAGGACCTGGCCACCTGGGAGGCGCGGCTGGAGAACCCGGCCGTTCACGATGCGACACTGGGACGACCCGAGACGGAGGGATGACGATGGCGACCGTGAGGTATTTCGCCGCTGCGGCGGAGGCCGCGGGCACCGAGAGCGAGCGGGTGAACGCCGACGACCTCGGCAGCCTGAAGGAGCGGCTCGTCGAGCTGCACGGTGCCGAGCTGGCGCGGGTGCTGGGCCTGAGCTCGGTCCTGCACGAGGGGCAGTACGTCAGCGACCCGGCCACCGCGCTGGCCCACGACGCGGTGGTGGACGTGCTGCCGCCGTTCGCCGGGGGCTGACGGATGCTCATGTCGCCGCTCGTCGCCGCCCTGGTCACGGTCGCCACGGTGGCCACCGCGACCCCCGGCCTGGACCGTCCCGATGCCGAGCAGGTCGCCCGGGTCCGTGCCGCGGTCTCGGAGACCACCGCCAACGAGCAGGTCCACCCGGTCGTCACCCGCACCGCGGGCGCCGACCGCTGGGAGACCGCCGCGGCCCTCTCCACCTTCTGGACCGACGTCGTCTGGCCGCGTGACGACACCCTGCAGCGGGTGGTCGTGGTGACCAACGGCGAGGGCTTCGCCGACTCGCTGGCCGGCGGTGCCTTCGCCGGCAACCTGCTCGGGCCGGTCCTGCTCACCAAGGCCGCGGGCCTGCCCAGCGCCATCCGTGCCGCGCTGGCCGACCTCCAGCCGGACCGGGTCGTGGTCGTCGGGGGCACGGTCGCGGTGAGCGAGACGGTCGAGGCGCAGCTGGCCGGCTACGTCAGCGACCCCAGCCACGTGATCCGCGTGGACGGCGCCAACCGGTATGCCGTCTCCGCCGCCCTGGCCTCGGAGCTGGGGGCCAGCGACGTGGCCTACGTCGCCTCCGGCGTCGAGTGGCCCGACGGCCTGGCCGGCGGCGCGGCGGCCGGCACCGAGCAGGCGCCGCTGCTGCTCACCAAGCCCGACGACGTGCCCAGTGCCGTCATGACCGCCCTCCGCGAGGACGTGCAGCCCCGGGAGATCGTCCTGCTCGGCGGCACGACCGGGGTCAGCGACGCGGTCCTCGACGAGCTCGCCACCGTCGCACCGGTCAGCCGGGTCGGCGGCGCCAACCGCTACGCCACCGCGGCGATCCTCGCCGAACGTCTGCCCACCTACTACGGCGCCACCGTGGCCAGCGGGCTGGAGTGGCCGGACGCCCTGGTCGGCAGCGCCTACGCCGCGGTGCTGGCCGACAAGGTGCTGCTCCTCAAGCCGGACGGGGTGCCCCTGGCCAGCCGGTCGGCCGTCACCGAGCTGAGCCTGGCGTGGATCACGGCGCTCGGCGGATCGCTGACGCTGCCGGAGGCGGTGCTCGACGAGCTCCGTGCGATGACCGTCGACCTGCCGGTCAATCCCTGAGGCCCCCGGTCCAGCCCAGATAGGCCCTCACGGCGCCCGGCGGACCCGCCAGCCTGCCGGAGGCGGTGCTCGACGAGCTCCGGTCGCTCACCGTCGAGCTGCCTCCGACGCCTTGAGCCACAGGTCGCGAGCCATCCCGGAGCCGACCAGGGCCCAGGCGAGCAGGGCCACCCAGAACCAGTGTGTGCCGATCCACTCGACGACCGGGAGCCGGTCGGCGCGTCCCAGGTAGATGCCGGCGACGGCATACATGCCGAGCGGGAAGACCATGCTCCACAGCGTCGGCTGGTAGACGAGCGGGATGCGCCGGAGGAAGTGGCGCCACACCCCGGCGGCGACGAGCACGGGGATCAGCCAGGTGGCGAACGCCCAGAAGACGACCGACATGCCCGCGACGAGGTCGCGGGTCGCGTCGATCATCGGCGCGTCCTCCATCTCCACGATGCGCGCGCCGGCGACGACGGTGATCGCCACCGAGCCCATGGCCACCCAGTAGGGCGGGTCGAGGTGCTCGGGACGCAGCGGGTAGAGCATGACCCGCAGCGCGACGAAGACGGCGGTCGCGGCATACAGGACGACCCCGACCGACCAGGCGAAGACCGCCAGGATCGCCAGGTAGTTGCGCTGGCTGGCGTAGACCGGCTCCAGCCCGGCGGCCACGACGGCGATGGACTGGCTGGCGACGACCCAGATGAACCAGGTGCCGTTGGCGGTGTCGAGCATCGGGCGGCGGTCGCTGCCGAGGACCGCGGTCCACGGTATGACGTAGCCCAGGACGAGCCAGACGAGCACCGAGACGGTGAGCAGGACCGCCGCGAGCCGGGTCTGCCCGACGCCGACGAGGGCCGACCCCAGGACGTTGGTGGCGGCGATGAAGGTGAAGAAGCCGAAGGCGCGCGCCGGGTCGTGGAAGTCCTCCGACATCTCCCGCCGGAAGGACATGAAGCGCCAGAGGGTGAGCAGCACCAGCCCGACGTAGAGCGCGACCGCGACCCAGAAGAGCACCAGCGCCAGCAGGGTGAAGCCGCGCAGCTGGGCGCCGATCGAGACGATGCCGGGGGCCATCACGGCCGCGAAGTAGCCCGGCGTCAGGCGGGCGGGGCCGAGGCGGGCGTGCGCCAGCTCTGACGCGGGCGCCCCGCCGGCCATCTCAGCCGCCGATCCGGCTCATGGGACGCGGGGGCTGCAGGAAGGTGGGGTCGTTGATGGCATGCCCGGGCAGCTTGGCCCCGATCGAGGCACGGAAGAGGTCGGCCAGCTCGTCGTCGGTGGCGCCGTCGCGCAGCGGCCCGCGCAGGTCGGTCTCGCCGGTCGCGAAGAGGCAGTTGCGGACCTGGCCGTCGGCGGTCAGGCGGACGCGGTCGCAGGTGCCGCAGAACGGCATCGTCACCGAGGCGATGACGCCGACGGTGGCGGGTCCTCCGTCGACGAGGAAGAGCTCGGCGGGTGCGGAGCCGCGGGCCTCGTCGGGCAGCGGGGTGAGCTCGTAGGCGGCGCGCAGCCGGTCGAGGATCTCCTCGCCGACGATCATCTGGCTGCGGTCCCACTGGTGCTGCGCGTCCAGCGGCATCTGCTCGATGAAGCGCTGCTCGTAGCCGTGCTCGAGCGCGAAGGCCAGCAGGTCGACGGCCTCGTGGTCGTTGACGCCGCGCATGAGCACCGAGTTGATCTTGACCGGCGTCAGGCCGGCGTGGGCCGCGGCCTCGATCCCGGCCAGGGTGTCGCCGAGCCGGTCGCGCTTGGCCAGCTCGATGAAGGTCTCGCGCCGCAGCGTGTCGAGGCTGACGTTGACGCGGGTCATGCCGGCCTCGCGCAGGGCTCCGGCGACCTTGGCCAGACCGACGCCGTTGGTCGTCATCGAGATCTCGGGGGAGGGGTCGAGGGCGGCGATGCCGGCGACGACCTCGACGAGGTCGCGCCGCAGGAGCGGCTCGCCGCCGGTGAGGCGCACCTCCTCGATGCCCAGCGACACGGCCACACCGGCGAGGCGCACGAGCTCGGGGGTGGTGAGCATGGTGTCGCGGGGCAGCCACGGCATACCGGACTCGGGCATGCAGTAGGTGCAGCGCAGCGAGCACCGGTCGGTGACCGAGATGCGCAGGTCGCGGTGGACGCGGCCGTAGCTGTCGACGAGCGGACCGCGGACCGGCCTGGGGTCGGCGCTCACGTCAGTGATCACCCCCGGCGACCTGGTCGAGCAGATGGGCCAGGAGCGGCCCGATCACGTCCATCCCCTCCTGCACCGCGGACGGACGCCCGGGCAGGTTGACCACGAGGGTCCCGCCGGGGCCCTGCTCCTCGGTCCAGTCGACGACGCCGACGACGCCGCGGGAGGCGGCGGCAAAGGGGGTATGGCGTGCCCCCTCCCTGCGGAGCAGCTCGGCTAGCCCGGGGTTGTCGCGGGTGATGACCTGACGCGTGCCCTCGGGGGTGAGGTCGCGCGGGCCCATGCCGGTGCCGCCGGTGGTGACGACGAGGCGGCTGCCCGCGGCGACGGCCTCGCGGAGCGCGCCGGCCACGGAGTCGACGCCGTCGGGGACGACGACGGGGCCGGTCACGGCATACCCCAGGGCCTCCAGGGCGGCGACCAGCACCTTTCCGGACTCGTCCTCGCGCCGGCCGTCGGAGCTGCGGTCCGACACCGTGACGGCGGTGACGGGGCGGCCGGTCGGGGCGACGTCGTGGGACGGGGTCACCCCTTCAGGATAGGCGTTATTCAGAGCAGCCTGGAGACCGCCCGCTCGGCCTCGCGCAGGAAGCGCTCGACGATGGGACGCTCCTCCTCCGTGAGGCCGGCGTCGAGGCGAGCGAGCTCGATGAACATCGGCATGAGGTGGCCCAGCAGCTCCTCGCGACCGCTCGGTGTCACGGCCACGACGGTGCGCCGCCGGTCGCTGGGGTGCGGCTCGCGGACGACATGCCCGTGGGCGACGAGCCGGTCGACAATGCCGCTGGCCGCAGCGGTGGTCACGCCCAGGCGCTGGGCGAGCTCGCTGGGGCCGGCGGGCGTCTCCATGAGGTGCTCGAGGACCGCCATCTCGGTGTGGTTGAGCCCGGCGCGGCGGGCCAGGGCGGGGGTGGCGCGCGCGCTGACGTCGAGCAGGGAGCGCAGGGCGTCGAGGGTGCTGCTGCGCTGCCACGACCCGACCCAGCGCGTGCTACTCTCGGTCACGAACTAACTCACTTACTTAGTCATCTGGTTGCTTATCACCAGATGGTAGCGGAAGGACGGCGATGGACAGAGTGGTGGCGCTGCTGACCGGGCGGCGCAGCTGGGTGCTGGCGGTCCTCGGCCTGCTGCTCGGCGGGCTCCTCGTGGGGGCTGTGGGGCAGGCTGAGCGGGACCCCGACCCGCTGGCCACTCTCCCCGTGGGCTTCGAGAGCACCGAGGGGCAGGCGCTCCTCCAGGAGCTGCCCGACGAGGGGAGCAGCGCGGCGATCGTGCTCTTCACCCGTGACGAGGGTGGCATCGCCCAGGACCTCCCGCGGCTGGGTGAGGTGATGGCAGGGGTCGGCGGCGCCGAGGGGGCGCCGGTGGTCCCGTCAGAGGACGGGACGGCTGCGCTCGGCGTGGTGACGGTGGACTCGGCCTCGGCGACGGTGGCTGCGGAGACCGTCGCGCAGCTGCGCAGCGACCTCGACGCGGCCGTCCCGGAGGGTGTCACCGCCCAGGTCACCGGGCCGGCGGCCATCCAGGCCGACCTGGCGTCGGTCTTCGACGGCGCCGACATCACCCTGCTCGCGGTGACCGCGAGCGTGGTCGCGGTGCTGCTCATCCTGACCTACCGCAGCCCGGTGCTCTGGATCGTGCCGCTCGCGGTGGTCGGGGTGGCCGACCAGGTCGCCGCCGTCGCGGCCACGCACGTCCTGTGCCTCGCGGGCGTGCCGTGGGACGAGTCGACCATCGGCATCCTGTCCGTGCTCGTGTTCGGCGCCGGGACCAACTACGCGCTCCTGCTCATCTCCCGTTACCGGGACGAGCTGCGGACGCACGCCTCCCGGCACGAGGCGATGGCCGTCGCCCTGCGGCGCGCCTCCGAGGCGATCCTCGCCAGCGCCAGCACCGTCGTCGTGGGCGTGCTGTGCCTGCTGCTCTCCGTCTTCCCCACGACCCGCGGCCTGGGCCTGGCGTGCGCCGTGGGTGTGGTCGTCGCGGCGATCGGGGTGCTGGGTCTGCTGCCGGGGGCGCTGGTGGGGCTGGGGCGCTGGGTGTTCTGGCCGCTCGTGCCCCGGCAGGGTCAGGCTGTGCTCAGCGAGTCGCGCTCCGTCTGGCGCCGCGTGGGCGATGCCGTCGCCAAGGCGCCGGCGGCCTCCATCGCGGCGACCCTCCTCCTCCTGGCCGGTATGGCGTTCGGGCTCACCCAGTTGCGCAGCGGCCTCGCGCCCGAGGACCAGTTCCTCGACACCCCTGAGGCGATCTCCGCGGCGGAGCGGCTGGCCGAGTCCTTCCCGGCGGGCACCGCGGACCCGCTCCTGGTCGTGACGCGGTCCGACGACGTGGCCGAGGTCGAGCGCCTGGCGGCCACGCTCGGCGAGGTGGACGGCGTGACGTCGGCGAGCGCGGTCCCGCCGGTGGAGGGCATCGCGCAGGTGCGGCTGGTCCTCGGCGCCGAGCCCGGGAGCGAGGCGGCGGTGGCGACCGTCGAGGCCGTCCGTGCGTCGCTGGACGACGCCGACCTGGCCGCCGACGCCTACGTCACCGGCGGCGAGGCGTCAGCGCTCGACGCCGACGCGGGCAGCGTCCGGGACCGGTGGGTGGTCATGCCGCTCATCCTCGTGCTCGTGCTCGGGGCCCTGATGCTGCTCCTGCGGTCGGTGCTGGCGCCCCTCATCCTCGTGACCTCGGTCGTCGCGACCTTCGCCGCCGCGCTGGGCGTGTCATGGTGGCTCTTCACCGGGGTCTTCGGCTTCTCGGCGATCGACGCGAGCATGCCGCTGCTCGCCTTCCTCTTCCTCGTCGCCCTGGGCGTGGACTACAACATCTTCCTCATCACCCGGACCCTGGAGGAGGCGCGCGGTCACGGTACCCGGGACGGCGTGCTGCGCGCCCTCGGCGCCACCGGCGGCGTCATCACCAGCGCCGGCATCCTGCTGGCGGCGGTCTTCGCGGTGCTCGGCGTGCTGCCGCTCGTCGTGCTGGCCCAGATCGGCGTGGTGATCTGCATCGGCGTGCTGCTCGACACTCTCGTGGTCCGCACGATCCTCGTCCCGGCGATCGTGCGCGTGCTCGGCGAGCGTTTCTGGTGGCCACGGCGCGTCGGCTGACGTGGGCCTGAGGCTGTGAGGCTGTGAGGCAGTGAGGCTGTGAGGCGGTGAGGCGGTGAGGTTGTGAGGTTGTTGTGAGGCAGTGAGGCCGATCGGATGTTGTGCGCAAGCCACTCACCGGAGTGGCTCGTGCACGCCATACCCGGAGAACGCGTGCGTGTCGACGGCGCTCGAAAACTGAGCAGTTTCGGCGGTCGAAGAATGAGCAGGTTCAGTCTAGGGCTTCTTGCTCGGCCTTGATGCTGGGAAGGGTCTCGACGCCGCGGTCGCGGAGCCGGTAGGAGGCGCCTTTGAGGGCGATGACGTCGGCGTGGTGGACGATGCGGTCGATCATCGCGGCGGCGACGACCTGGTCGCCGAAGACGCCGGCCCAGGAGCTGAACGGCAGGTTGGACGTCAGGATGAGGGAGGCGTGCTCGTAGCGGGAGGAGACGAGCTGGAAGAAGAGGTTGGCGGCGTCCTGCTCGAAGGGTAGGTAGCCGACCTCGTCGACGATGATCAGCCCGTACCGGCGTAGCCGGGTGAGCTCGGCGGCCAGGCGGCCGCGGTCGTGGGCCTCGGACAGGCGGGTGACCCAGTCGGTGGCGGTGGCGAAGAGCACCCGGTGGCCTTGCCGGGCGGCGGCGACGCCGAGGGCGGTGGCGAGGTGGGTCTTGCCGGTGCCCGGTGGGCCGAGCAGGACGACGTTGCGGTGCTCGACCAGGTAGGCCCCGGAGGCGAGGGCCTGGATGGGGGTGCGGGCGGTGGGTTGGTGGTCGAAGTCGAAGTCGTCCAGGGTCTTGACCGCGCCGAAGCCGGCGGCGCGGATCCGTAGCCGGGCGCCGGAGGCGTTGCGGGCGGCGACCTCGCGTTCCAGGACCGCGGCCAGGTAGTCCTCGTGGGTCCATCCGGTGTCGCGTGCGTGGTCGGCCAGGCGGGCGGCGGCCTCGGTGATCCGCGGCGCCTTCAGCGCGGCGGCCAGGTGGGTGATCTGCTTCAGCGTCTCGGTCCCGGCCGAGGTCTTGGGTGTCATGGTTGGCTCACCTCGCCCAGCCCGAAGGCACGGTCGTAGTCGGCCAGGTCCCGCACCATGCCCTCATCCGTGGAGCCCGGTAGGGTGGGGTGCTGGTAGTCGTGCCGCAGCGCGGCGGCGGTCGCGACGTGGGCGGGGTCGGTCACCGTCATGCTCCGGGCCCAGCGGCGCGGGTGCTCGGCGACCAGCCGTCCGCCGTGGCGGACCCGGACGACCTCGAGGTCGGCGGCCACGTCAACGCGGGCGCCGATCGCACGAGGATCGACGGAGTAGTCGCAGGTGTCGACGCGCACGTAGTAGTCGCGGCCCAGGCGGACGTGGTTGCGCCAGCCCAGGTGCAGCACCGCCGGCGGCAGGGCCAGCATCGCCTCCTTGTCCGCCGCCAGCAGCTCGCTCGGGCGCGCCTTGATCGTGCGCACCACCCGGGCGTTGGCCGTGGTCAGCCAGTCGGTGAACTGGGCGTTGAAGTCCGCGGGTGACTCGAAGTGCCGACCGGGCATGAAGGAGGTCTCGAAGAAGCCGTTGCGCCGCTCGACGATGCCCTTGGACTCCGGATCCTTCGGCGGCAGCAGCACCACCTTCGTCGCCAGCGTCCCGGCGAACACCGCCACCGGCTCGGTGACCGTGCGGCGTCCGATGCCGGGCTCGTTGTCCCAGATCAACCGGCGCGGCACCCGCCCCAGCTCCTCCAGCAACGACCACGTGCCCAGGAGCAGGTCAGGTGTCTTACGGGTCGGGATCATCCGGGCGAGCATGAACCGCGAGTACCCGCACGTCATGACCAGCACCGGCAGCAGCGTGCGCGAACCGTCCTCGAGCAGGATCTTGCGAGGCGGGAACCACAGGTCGCACTGCGCCACGTCCCCGGCCGCCCACGTCAACCGGTCCGCCGGGTCGATCGGGCGATGGTCAGCCCGGATCCGGTTGACGTTGTCCCGGAACCAGCGGATCGAGCCGGTCCACCCGACCCGCTCGGCCAGCACCGTCGCGGGCATGTCCGGGGTGTCCGCCAGCAGCTGACGCACCCGAGCCTCGTACGGCGTGAACGACGTCGGGCCCCGCTTGCGTTCGTACTTCGGCGGACCCTCGGAGGCCACGGCCGCAGCCACCGTGTTCCTCGCGATGCCCAACCTCCTGGCGATCGCGGCCTTCGGCACGCCCTCGGCGGCCAGCCTCCTGATCAGCGCCCAGTCCTCCATGGTGATCACACTCCAATCGTCGAAGAGTGCTCACTTTTCGAGCGCCGTACCTGCTCAGTTTTCAAGCGCCGCCGACAAGGTTCCCGACTGAGCACGCCCCGACGTGGGTCGCCCCGGGGTTCGTCGGGGCGGCCCACTGCTGGCTGAAAGGAACTGCCATCACCACGACTGTCCGTCTCGAAGGCATCGAGGTTCGTCGCCACCGCTTCACCCTGGGTCCCGTGACGGCAGACCTCGGAGCTTCACGAGTGGGGCTGATCGGGCTCAACGGTGCGGGAAAGTCCACGCTGATCGAGTCCCTCGCCGGGCGCCTGACGTTTCGGGGCACTCTGCTCTTCGATGGTCGGCCGATGGCGCATCTGCCGCCGACGCTCACCGGCTACGTCCCGCAGCAGGTGGCTCACCCCGGCCTGGTCTCGGTCCGAGAGTGCGTGGCCGCGGCTGCCGATCTCAAGAAGGTCGCTCCGCAGCGTCGGGAGGAGTGGGTCTCCTCGGCCCTGGCGGCGGTCGACCTTGAAGGTGAGGCAGGACGGCGGGCGAGCAGGCTCTCCGGGGGTCAGAGTCGCAGGCTTGCCTGTGCCATGGCGCTCGTCCATCGTCCCGAGATCCTGCTTCTCGATGAACCCACGGCAGGTCTGGATCCGGTCCAGCGTCGCGGAATTCGTGACTTCCTGCACCAGCGACCCACCGGAACACTGACCGTGGTCAGCACGCACATCCTGGAGGACGTCGCCGACTGGGCAGAGCGCCTTCTCGTGCTCAGGTCGGGAGAACTCGTAGCGGATGTGGCATTGACGTCCATCCCCGCGGCGGAGCGGCTCGCGCAGGTGGATGCCCTACTGCAGTCACTGGCGGTGACGAGGCAGTGATCGCGAAGGCAAGGCGACACCCCGCGGCCCTGCTCCTCCTGCTCGCGGCAACGGCCGCGTTGACCGGGGGAGCGCTGTCACGTCCGGGTTCGATCAGCCAGGACGCCGTGTCCGTGCTCGACCAGGCCGCTTCGCTGCTCTATCTGGTGCTTCCCGTGCTTGCAGTCGTGACCACGTGGACGCTCCTGCACGTCCAACGGCCAGCAGTCCTGGAACATCTGGGCCCTGCGGAGCCCGTCCGGTGGCGCGCGAGGTGGGTCGCCGTCCTTCTGCTCGTCCCGCCGCTGGCACCGATCCTCATGTGCCTGGCGATCGTGCTCTGGACCCGAGACTGGGCCGCCGACCTGACGAGCCTCGCCGCGTACACCGCCGTCCAGGTTGCCTGGCTCTGGCTGACGGCCGGCATGTCGGTTGCCGTCGCGCGAACTGAGGTGGGGCCGCGCATCGCCCCGGTCCTCGCCGGGCTCCTCCTCCTGCTTCTCATCATCCTTGCGCCGTCAGCGCTGTATGCGCTCGGAGCCTCACTCGTGCTCGCGGGCACCACACCTGTAGAAGCCACGTGGACCTCCTCGCTGGCCACCGTGGTTCTCGCAAGCCTGGTCCTGGCCGGAACGACCGTCCTCGGACTCCAGGCGCGCCCGGGGCGATGGTCGCTCCTGGGCGTCTTGCTGGCGCTCGTCGTCGTCGCACAGGTGTTGCCGGGGCGCACTCTTCAGCAGGCGTCCCTGCCCACGGAGTGTGTCGCAACGGACCCGGTGGTCTGCAGCTTCCCCCAATACCCGCAGTGGCGCGATGTCACGGCAGGAGCCGCGGCGCGGATCAAGGCGCTGGCCACGGAGGAGAGGATACCGGTGGCGGTATCCAGGATCGAGCAGAACGCGGCTGACGTCGAGTCTGCGGATGATGGCGTTCTACGGGTGCGTCTCGCGACCCGCACCGCCGCGGCGAGCGGGGTTCCTCCGCTTGAACTCGCTGACGCGATGCTGGGGCCCTACACGTGCTACGAACAGGATCTGGCGGACAGCCCTGACATGGACGAGCGCCGGGCGGTTGCTCACTGGCTCGCGGCTGAGGCGAACGACGACGAGACTCTACGGCGGACACTGGGCCAGGCGTGGCCGCAGTACGCGAGTATGGACAGGCAGGAGTGGCAGTCGCTCGGCCAGCGCGTCGCGACCAAGATCACCTCATGCCTGGGCTGAGCCTCACGGGATTCTCCCTCCGGGCGTTGGCGGGGGAGCACGTTCTCCTTGGTGTGATGACGTGCGCCGCGGTTCTCACGGCCCATCTGCAGCTCCCCCTCCTGGGCGTGGTTGACGCACCCGTCACTGCTCAGGTGGCGTGGAGCTGTCTGCTGGGCAATTCGGTCGGCTTTGCCCTCGGACGGGTCCTACCGGGTCACGACGACGTAGCGTCCCCGAGCCATTTCAGCTGGTCGAGCACCCGCGCAGCTGTGGTCGTGGCTGTACCCACCGCGGCGGGGGTCCTGACCGTGCTCCTGGGTCACCTCGCCGGAGCGACGCTCGACGACGGCCTGCTCGCGCTGGTCAGGAACACGATGTCCGCCGTAGGGATCACCCTGACTCTTCGCGTCTTCACCTCGGCGCTGTGGGTTCTCGCGCCCTGGGTCTGGTTCGCCGCGTGCCTCACAGCTGGGACCGTCGACGGCCAACCCCGGCCCTGGGCCATCCTCCTGCGCGACTCGGCTGAAGCCTGGCCGCCGACGACCGCCTTGATCGCCGGCGGGTTGCTGGTGTTCATACTCGCTGACGGGAGCGGCAGGGTGTTCGTTCGTCGTGGGTAGGCCAGTGGCTCACAGGGCGCGGGCCATGCGCCTGACCGCCTCGGCCATCAGCTCCTCGCTCGTGCCGTAGTTGAGCCGGGCGAACCCTGACCCGCCAGCGCCGAACGCCGGCCCGGGAGAGAGCTGCACGCGCCCCCTCTCCAGGAAGGTCGCGGCCGGGTCGTCGCCGAGGCCGAGCTCGCGGCAGTCGAGCCAGGCGAGGTATGACGAGTGGCCGGGCCGGTAGCGCACGCCCGGCAGGTGCTCGGCAAGGAGGTCGGCCAGCCGGGTCGTGCGCTCCTGCAGCTGGCGGCGCACCTCGTCGAGCCAGTCGCGGCCGTCGGTGTAGGCGGCGATCGCGGCGTACTGCCCGAGGATCGAGGGCGCCCAGTCGACCTCCTCGCGAATCTGCGGCCAACGTCCCTCGACCGCGGTGATGCCGACCGCCAGCTTCAGGCCGGCGGTGTTCCAGGCCTTGGACGGAGAGTGGACCGCGATGCCGACCTGACGGGCCGCGTCCGACACGGACAGCCACGGCACGAAGCCCGTGGGGCTGCCGGGGTGGACGAGCGGCGCGTGGATCTCGTCGGCCACCACGACGGCCCCGTGCTCGAGCGCGAGCTCGGCCAGCGACGCGAGGTCCTCGCGCGGGTAGACGTGGCCCAGCGGGTTGTGCGGCGAGCACAGCAGGACCACGCGCGCGCCTGAGGTGAGGGCGCGCGCCATACCGTCGAGGTCGAGGCGACCGCCCGAGGCGACGTCCAGCATCGGGACCTCGAGCGGGGTCAGGCGCAGCCCGGCCAGCCAGGGGTAGAAGGAGAGGTAGACCGGCGGGTTGATGATCACCGGGTCGCCGGGCTGCGTGAGCGCGCCGAGGATCTCCTTGACCGCGTGCCCCACGTCGGAGAACAGCCGCATCCGGCCGCCGCCGTCGGCCGGGTCCCACCCCCAGGTGTCCCGGGCGAAGCCCGCGAAGGCCTGGGTCACCGGGGCCGGGTCGCCGGCGTAGCCGAAGTCGGACCGGCCGATCGCCAGCTGCAGCGCGTCGGCGACGGCCGGGGCCGTCCGCACGTCCATCTCGGCGGTCCAGGCCGGGAGGACGTCGGCCGGCACCCGGCTCCACTTGGCGGAGCGGTGCTCGCGCAGCTGCTCCAGGGTGAGGTCGAAGGGAGCGGTCATCGTGGGCATCAGGCCACGCGGCCGCTCGGGGCGTTCTCGGCGGTCCGGCCGGGGTCGCGCACGACCACGTCGCCGAGCGCCTCGTCGATCGCGGCCAGGGTGCCCGCGTCGAGCCTCACGCCGGCGGCCCTGACCGTGTCCTCGAGCTGCTCGGGGCGCGAGGCGCCGACCAGCGCGGCGGCGACGTTCGGGTTCTGCAGGACCCAGGCGATCGCCAGCTGCGGCATCGTCAGCCCGGCCTCGTCGGCGACGGGCCGCAGCTTCTGGACGGCCGTGAGGATCTCGTCCTTCATGAGGTCCGCCATCATCCGGCCGGCCTTCTCGTCGGCCGCGCGGCCCTCGGTGGGCGTCTGGCCCGGGAGGTACTTGCCCGTGAGCACGCCCTGGGCCATCGGGCTCCAGACGATCTGGGAGATGCCGAGCTCCTCGCACGCCGGCACGACCTCGGGCTCGATGACGCGCCAGAGCATGGAGTACTGCGGCTGGGAGGAGATCAGCTGGAAGCCCAGCTCCTTGCTCAGCCGGTGGCCCTCGCGGATCTGCTCGGCGGTCCACTCCGAGACGCCGATGTAGAGCGCCTTGCCCTGGCGCACGATGTCGGCGAAGGCCTGCATCGTCTCCTCGAGCGGCGTCTCGGTGTCGTAGCGGTGCGCCTGGTAGAGGTCGACGTAGTCGGTCTGCAGCCGCTTCAGCGACCCGTTGATCGACTCCATGACGTGCTTGCGGGACAGGCCGGTGTCGTTCTTGCCGCCCGGACCGGTCGGCCAGTAGACCTTGGTGAAGATCTCCAGGCTCTCGCGGCGCTCGCCCTTCAGCGCCTCACCGAGGACCGTCTCGGCCTTGGTGTTGGCGTAGACGTCGGCGGTGTCGAAGGTGCTGATGCCCAGGTCGAGGGCCTTGCGCACGCACTGGTGGGCGACCTCGTTCTCCACCTGGCTGCCGTGGGTGAGCCAGTTGCCGTAGGTGATCTCCGAGATCTTCAGACCGCTGTTGCCGAGGTATCGAAACTCCATGGCCCGACCCTACGTCCGGACCCCGACAACCCTCGCAGTCAGTCCTGCACCCGCCCCTGCCGGGGCGTGGGATCGCCGCCCCGGCGCCCGAGCTCGGCCGCTGCGCGGGCCAGGCCGCCGTGCTCCAGCCCCGCGAGGTATGACGTGCCGCTCCAGACCGCGCGCCCCCGCCGCGCCACCCGCACCTCCAGCCGCCCCGCGAGGTGCTCGAGAGCGCCAGGGGTGTTGCGACCCTGCGACGGCAGCGGCACCGGCAGGACGTGGGCGGCGGACAACGGAGCCCGGCCGTCCACCTCCACGCGCCAGCCCGGACGCGGTCCACCCCGTGCAGCAGCCAGCGCTCCTCGTCCACGCTCGCCCGCACGGGCGAGACCCCGGGATCGCCCAGGCGCAGGACCCGACCCGACGGGAGGCGGACGACGAGCGCGGTCACCTCGGTGCGCAACGGCATACCGAGGGGGTTGACCTGACCGCCCGCGAAGGCGACGGTCGCGCCCGGCTCGGCGAAGCCGTGCGCCTGCCCCCACCACCACGCGTCGGGGAAGCCCTCCGCACCCCAGTTCTTCTCGCCGTAGACGGCCGCGCCGTCGAGCAGCCAGCGGGTGTCGCCCAGCCGGACCACCCCGCTGGCGCGACCGGCCAGGAGCCACGGGTGCCAGTACTGGTTGAGCCGCGGCACCACCTGGAAGCCGCTGGACCCGCCCAGCGCCCGCCGCGGCCACGGCGACACCGGGTCGACGCGCAGGTCGACCGAGGCGCCGGGACCCAGGTCCACCGCCAGCCGGGTCGCAGACGCCGCGAAGCCGTCGCACCCCGCACCGAGCCCGTCCGTCGCCGCCCAGGCGCCCGGCCGCACGTCGGTGCGCAGGAAGCCGTCCGAGGACGCCAGCCCGACCGTCGCCCACGGGCCCTCCGCTCCCTGGTTGACGCCGATGAGCGCGACCAGCACGCGGCGGGTCGCTGGGTCCGTCACCCGCCAGTAGTAGCCCTCCATCGCCACGCCCGGGTGCGCGAGCGCCGGGTCCTGCCACGGCAGGTCGGCGCCGGTGCCTCGGTAGCGGGAGAGCAGGCCCACGGTCCAGACGCTACCGCCGGAGGGCCGGCCTGCACCCGTTGCGAGGTGCTGCTGTCCGGCTCGCCGCGTTACGGTGTCGGTATGACGCAGCACGGGGGAGAGCAGGAGCGCCGCGACTGGCTCGCGACGCCGTTCCAGGACCGGTCGGACGCGGCCTTCCAGCCGGTCCCGCCACCGATCCCCGGGCCGGAGACGCCCGGTGCCGGGCTGCCCGAGGTGGTGCCCCAGGCGTCCGTGCCGGTGTGGGCGGCCCAGCCGGCGCCCGCCCCGGCGCGGGTCCAGGGGGACCAGATCGTCGCGGTCTTCGGCGACACCCAGCGGACCGGCCTGTGGACGGCCGCGCAGCGCACCACGGTGCTGAGCGCCTTCGGCGACACGCGTCTGGACCTGCGCGAGGTGATCAGGCCGGGGGAGACCCTGGAGATCGAGTCCTGGACGCTGTTCGGTGACGTGCGCGTCGTCGTGCCGCCCGGCACCGAGGTGGTGGTCAGCGGCGGCACCCTCTTCGGCGACGTGAAGACCGAGCGAGACCCGCGCGAGAGCGTCGCACCCACCGGCGCGCGGCTGGTGCTCAAGGGCTACACCCTCTTCGGCGACGTGCGCGTCCGTGAGGCCGGCCCGGACACCGGCAAGCCGCCGCGTGGGTGGCGCTGGACCGCCCGCCGCTGATCCTCTCCCGCCGGCCTCGTCCCCCGGTCGTACCAGCACCGTCACCTCTCGCGACCGCGGTCCGACGACGTGCGCGGCCGCCCGCGACCACGGTGTGGGTATGTCGATCGCCCAGCTTCTCGCTCAGCTCCTCACCTCCCTGCTCACCGTCCTCGGGATGCTCCTGATGGTCGGCCTCGCCGTCGTGCCGCTCTGGCTCGAGCACGACCGCGGGCACGGAATGCCGCGGGGCCGCCGGCGCGTTGCCTGAGACCCGCCGACCAGGAGGTCCCGTGACCGCAGCCCCGCACGCCGACGTCTCGCCCGCCCTCACCCTTCCCCCTCTCACCACCCAGCACGAGCACCTCGTCTCGCTCGGGCTCGACCTGCCGGACCTGCCCCCGGCCTGGCGGGGGACCTGCTCGTGGTGCACCCACGGCATACCCCGCTCGCGGAGCTGGTGGCCCTCGTGCGCCTCGACGGCCGCCCCGGCTTCGTCGTGGAGGACCTGACCGACCTCGCCGACTTCGTCCCGGCGCCGGGTGAGGAGGTCCCCGACGCGGACCTGTATGCCGTGGTCGCGCCGGAGCGCGGGGACGAGTACGCCAACCTCAGCCCCGACGAGGTCGACCCACAGCTGCGCGCCCGCGGCCGAGGCCTGATGACCGCGGCCGAGGGCGTCGCGTGGGCGCTCCAGGTCCCCGAGGTCCTGCAGCGCAAACGGTGCTTCATGACGACCGGCTCCCGCAAGGCAGGGTCGCGACCGGGCCGGCTCGACCCACGCGTGCCCGCCCTCTGGATCAGCAACGGCACCGGCCGCGACGGCCGGGAGCGCCGGCACGCCCCCAAGCTCGGCTGGTGCTGGGCCGGCAACCGCCACACCTGGCTGGGGATCGCGTCGGTCGGCGGCCGCGCCGCCTGAGCGTCGCTCAGCCGGACAGCTCGGCCGGCAGACCGGCCTGCCGGAACGCCTCCTCCGAGAAGAAGCCGACCACCGCGGTGACCACGCCGTCGACGATGTCGAGCACGAGCAGCTGGAAGGGACGGTGCACCCCGTCCTCCCCGCGGAAGTACATCCCGGCCGCCGGCTGCCCGTTGGACACGGTGGGCACCATGAGCAGGTCCTGCGGGTTCTTCGCGGGGCACTGGGTGCTGATGAGCTGGGCGATCGCCTCCCGGCCGAGGTAGTAGCGGTCGAACGGCGGCATCTGCCAGGAGGCCTGGTCCGCCATCACGTCGACCACGGCGGGCACGTCATACCGCTCGAACGCCTCGCAGAAGCGCGCGAAGACCGCCTGTTCCTCGTCGGTGAGCTCGCTGACCCGGCGCCCGGCCCGGGAGGCGCCCTCGCCGATCGTGGCGCGCGCCCGCTGGAGAGCGGAGTTGGCGGCGGCCACCGTGGTGCCCAGCGCCTCGGCGGTCTCGGCCGCCGACATCTGCAGCACGTCGCGCAGCACCAGCGCCGCGCGCTGGCGGGGCGGGAGGTCCTGGAGCGCGGCGACGACGGCGAGCTGTATGCCCTCAGTCACCACCGCGACCTCCGCCGGGTCGGGCGCGGCCTCGCCCCAGACGAGGCGGTCGGGCAGCGGCTCGAGCCAGTCGCGCGAGCGGTCCTCGACGACCGGCGTGCTGGGATCCCCGGGCGGCTGGCCGATCCCGCTGGGCAGCGGCCGGCGGCCCTGCTTCTTCAGGGCGGTCAGGCAGGTGTTGGTGGCGATCGTGTACATCCAGGTGCGCACCGAGCTGCGGCCCTCGAAGGAGTGGAACGCTCGCCAGGCGCGCAGGTAGGTCTCCTGGACCATGTCCTCGGCCTCGCCGGCGGACCCGAGCATCTTGTAGCAGTGAGCGAGCAGCTCGCGCCGCAGCGGCGCCGTCAGCTCCTCGAACTGGGCGTCCGTGGTGGTGCTGGTCCTCGTGCCGGTCGTGGTGCTGGTCGTGCTGGTGGTGCCGGTCCCGCTCATGAGATCTCCTCGAGTGCTGCGGCCACGTCCATCCACATGATCTCCCAGACGTGGCCGTCGGGGTCGGCGTAGGAACGCCCGTACATGAAGCCCAGGTCCTGGGTGCGGACCCCGGTGCCTCCGGCGAGGACCGCCCGGTCGACGAGGTCGTCCACCTCCTCGCGCGAGTCGGCCGACAGGCAGAGCAGCGCGGACGCGGTCCCTGGAGGTGCCGTCGTCCCGTCGTGGAAGCGCCCGAAGTGCTCGCGCCGCAGCAGCATCGCCCAGCTCGTCGGCCCGAGCCGCAGCGACAGGGCGTCCTCGTCGCAGAAGTCCTCGTCGAAGCGGTAGCCGAGCCGGGTGAAGAAGGTCCGGCTGCGCGCGAGGTCGTCGACCGGCAGGTTGACGAAGACGAGGGGGTGCTCGGTGCTCATGACGGGTCCGACCGTCGGCCGGGGCAGAACTCATCGCCGTGCTAAGATGTATGCATCATGCAACTATCTGAGCAGCTGGCGCGAGCCTTCACGGCGATGGGCCGCGCGATCTCGCAGCTGGGGGGCGAGCTGCCCCGCGCCGACTTCGTCGTGCTGGTCCGGCTCGCCCAGACCTCGGACGCCGGCGACCCCTGCCGGCTGCGCGACCTCGCGCACGCCGAGGGCCTGGACCAGTCCACGATGAGCCGCCGGATCGCCTCTCTCGCCGAGCGCGGCCTCGTCGAGCGCCGCCCCGACCCTGACGACCGCCGCGCCCACCGGCTCCAGCTCACCGAGAGCGGGGCGGCGGCGCTCGCCGCCGAGCGCGCGCGCCGCGTCTCCCTCGTCACCGACGCCCTGGCGGGCTGGGACGAGTCCGACAAGGCCGAGCTCGCCCGCCTGCTCGGCAAGCTCACCGACACCCTCGACTCACGAAGGACACCATGGCGCCATACCGGATGAGCAAGGAGCACCAGCGCGTGTTCGTCGGGCTGATGCTCGGCATGCTCGTCGCCTCCATCTCCCAGACCATCGTCGGGCCGGGCCTGCCGCGCATCGTCGCCGAGCTCGGCGGGATGGAGCACTACAGCTGGGTCGCGACCGCGGCGATGCTGGTCAGCGCGGTCGCGGTGCCGATCGTCGGCAAGCTGTCCGACCTCTACGGCCGCAAGAGCTTCTACGTCGGCGGCATCGTCGTGTTCATGCTCGGCTCGGTCATCAGCGGCCTCGCGCCGAACTTCTGGACGCTGGTCGCCGGCCGCGCGGTCCAGGGGCTGGGCATGGGCACGCTCATGCCGCTGTCGCAGACGATCATCGGTGACATCGTGCCGCCCCGCGCCCGCGGCAAGTACCAGGGCCTCATGGGCGCCATCTTCGGCCTGACCTCGGTCGCGGGCCCGCTCGCCGGCGGCGTCATCACCGACCACCTGGGCTGGCGGTGGCTCTTCTTCGCGGCGCTGCCGTTCGGGCTGGCGACGCTCTTCTTCATCGTCCGCTTCTTACACCTGCCCCACACCCGCCGCGAGGCGAAGATCGACGTGGCCGGCATCGTGACGCTGACGATCGCGCTGGTCGCGATCCTGCTCGCCACCAGCTGGGGCGGCACCACCTACGCCTGGTCCTCGCCGACCATCCTCGGCCTGTATGCCGTGGGTGCGGTCTTCGTCGCGCTGTTCGTCCGCGCGGAGCTGCGGGCGGCCGAGCCGGTGCTGCCGCTGCGGCTTTTCCGTTCCCCGGTCATCTCGTGGGCGAGCGTCGCGGCCTTCGGGCTGGCGATGGTGATGTTCGGCGCGATCATCTACATCCCGGTCTACGCCCAGGGTGTCCTCGGGGTCGATGCGACCAACTCCGGCCTGATCCTCATGCCGATGATGGTGAGCTTCGTCGTCGTCGGCATCCTGGCCGGGCTGCTGGTCACGCGGACGGGGCGCTACAAGCCCTTCATGCTGGCCGGCGTCGTCGTGATGGGGGCGGGTCTGTGGCTGCTGACCCAGCTCGAGGTGGACTCGAGCCAGGGGGACATGACGGTCGCGATGGCGGTGCTCGGCCTGGGCCTGGGGTTGTGCATGCAGCTCTACACGCTCGTCGTGCAGAACGTCGTGGGCCCGGCCGACATGGGCGTGGCCACCGCGTCGACGCAGTTCTTCCGCAACGTCGGCTCCACGGTCGGCATCGCGATCTTCGGCACCGTGATGACCTCCGGCCTCGGCGCGGCCATCATGGGCCATCTGCCGCCGGAGGCCGCGGCCAAGGCGGGAGGCGCACTCAGCCATGCCGATGCCGGCTCCGCCCTCGACCCGGCCGCGATGGAGGGTATGCCGCCCGTCGTCCTGGCCGCCGTCCGCGCCGGGCTGGCCGACCGCCTGCACGAGGTGTTCCTGCTCGGGCTGCCGATCCTGGCCGTGGTGCTCGTCGCGACGGCGCTCATCCCGCACGTCCCGCTGCGCGAGACCGTGCACACCCGCGAGGACGCCGAGCGCGAGCTGCTCGACGCGATGGGCGACGCCGGGCGCTGAGCGCGAGCTGCGACACGATGGGCGACGCCGGGCGCTGAGCCGGCTCGGGCGGGTCATGGCCTAGGGCTGCTGCGCCCCGGGCTGCTGCGCCCCGGGCTGCTGCGCCCCGGGCTGCTGCGCCCCGGGGTCGCCGCGCCCTGGCGCCCGACGGCCCTCCGCTGGGCCATACGTCCCGGCGACACGCCCGTGCTGGTGCGGCTCAGGCGTGCACGTGCGCCGGTGAGCCGGTCCTCGTCGGCGCGCCGTCGGCACGGATCGACCGATCACACGGATCGACCGATCAGGCGGATGGACCGATCAGGCGGATGGACCGATCAGGCGCCGTTCGCCTCGACCCGCCGCGCGGTGAGGGCCACGCCCGCCGCCGAGAGCACCGCCACCGTCGCAACGTAGCCGGACAACGGAGGCTCGATCCGCAGGGTCCGACGGTCAGGCCCGCCACCTGCTTTGACCAGTGCCTCACGCGCCGTCCAGGCGAGGGCCTCCTGGGCCCCGCCATCGTCGCCGAACCGGTCGACCCGCTCGACGTCCACACCCACCGGCGCATCCCAGCAGGTGGCGACGACCACGAGGAGGCCGGCGTGCGCGACGGACAGGTGCGGCCCGCCGGCGACGACCGGGCGGCCGTGCTGCTTGCCGCACTCCTCGCACGTCCGGTCGATCTCGAACGGCCCGACGACCTGGTCCTCGCCCCGCCCGAGGACCTGGCCCCCGTCCAGCCCCCGCGCGGCGGCGACCGCCTCCTGCAGCAGCGCAGCAGCGACGAGGCGCCGGCCGCGGTCGCCCGGCCGTCCCGGCTCGAGGGCGCGGGCGCGCTCGACCGGTGGCAGCCGCTCGGCCAGCGCCACGTCGGCGGAGCGCAGGTCGGCCCACCACACGTCCACCCGGACGCCTGTGGGATCGGTCACGGAATTACTCCCAGATTTGGTCGCGATTTTGAGTGAGGCTAGCCTAAGTCGTGTGTCGACCCCCGTGCTGAGCGCGTCCGTCGCGCCCCGCACCGGAGCGCGACGCTCCCCGCTGCCCCCGGTCGGCTCCGTCGACCCCGGCGCCCCGGCGCTGCTGGCACCTGCGGGAGAGGTCGTCGACCACGGCACGCTGCGCGCGCGCGTGGAGGATCTCGCCGCCGGTCTGCCGGACGCGACCACCGGCCGCCGCCTCGTCCACGTCCCCCTCCGGGCGACCGTCGAGGACGTCGTCGGCTACCTCGCGGTCCTCGAGGCCGGGCACGTCGCGCTCGTCACCGCCGACGGTCCGAGCGGGCAGCGCGTCGCCGGTCACTGGGCCCCCGACCTTGTCGTCCAGGACGGCGAGGTCCGCCCGGGTGACGGCAGCGCCGACGCCTGCGCGCGGCATACCGGGAACGGGCCCCGCCACCTCCTCCACCCCGACCTCGCCCTCCTGCTCTCCACCTCCGGCAGCACCGGCTCGCCCAAGCTGGTGCGCCTCAGCCACGCCAACGTCACCTCCAACGCCGCCGCCATCGCGGCCGCCCTCGGCCTGACCGACGCCGACCGGGGCGTGACGAGCCTGCCGCTGCACTACTGCTTCGGGCTGTCGGTCCTGCACAGCCACCTCACCGTCGGCGCCTCCGTCGCGCTCACCGACGCCTCGGTCCTCGACGACGCGTTCTGGGCCACGGTCGACGGGCAGGGCGTCACGGACATCGCGGTGGTGCCGCACATGGTCGAGCTGATGGAGACCACCGGCGCCCTCGAGCGCCCCCACCCGAGCCTGCGCCTGCTCACCCAGGCCGGCGGGCGGATGGCGACCGACCGCATCGTGCGCACCGCCGCCCTCGGGGCCGAGCACGGCTGGGGCCTGTCGGTCATGTACGGCCAGACCGAGGCCACCGCCCGCATCGCCGTCCACGCGCCCGCCGACGTGCCCGCCGCCCCGGACGCGGTCGGCCGCCCCGTCCCCGGCACCGAGGTCGTCCTCGACGCCACCGTGCCCGAGGCCGACCCTGCCACCGGCGCGGGTGAGGTCGTCGTGCGCGGGCCGGGCGTCATGCTGGGCTACGCCGAGCACCCCGACGACCTGGCGCTCGGGCGGATGATCACCGAGCTGCGCACCGGCGACCTCGGCCGCCTCGACGAGCACGGCGTCCTGCGGATCGTCGGCCGCCGCTCGGGCTTCGTCAAGGTCCTCGGCCTGCGCATCGACCTCGCCCGCGTCGAGCGCGCCCTCGAGGGCGAGGGTCTCGTCGCGTGCGTCACCGGCGACGACGAAGGCCTGCGCGTCGCGGTCGAGCCCCGCGCCGGCACCCCGACCACCGATCTCTCCGGTATGGCGCGCCGCGCCGCCGCGCACGCGTCCGGCCTGGGCGTCGGTCACGTCCGGGTCGCGGTGCTGCCGCTGGCCCGGCTGGCCAACGGCAAGGTCGACCGCGCCGGGTGCGACGCGCTGGTGCGCGGCAGCGACCCCGACGAGTGCGTCGACGCCCGCCAGCAGCTGGACGCCCCGACCCTCGAGGTCCGCGTCGGCGCCGCGCTGGCGGAGGTGCTGGGGCTCGACGAGATCGGCGTCGATGTCGACCGGTCCTTCGTCGACCAGGGCGGCGACTCCCTCTCCCACGTGCAGGCCTCGGTCCGGCTGACCGCGCTGCTCGGCGAGCTGCCCCGCGACTGGCACCACCGGCCGCTGCGCGAGCTCGTGGAGAGCCCCGCCCCGACCCTCGCCGCGCCGGCGAAGGAGAGCTGGCTGCGCCGCCGCCTCGGCGCGCCGGTCCGGCTGGAGACGTCGGTCGTGCTCCGCGCGATCGCGGTGATCACGATCTGCGGCACCCATGCCGGACTGTTCCGGATCCTCGGCGGTGCCCACACGCTGCTCATCGTCGCCGGCTTCAACGCCGCGCTCTTCGCCCTGTCCGCCCCCGGCGTCGCCGCGCGCTGGCGCGGGACCGCTCGCGTGCTCGTCGGCATCGCGGTCCCGACCGTCGTGATGGCGCTGCTCGGGCTGACCTACGGCCGCTACGGCTGGGACAACGTCTTCCTCGCCAACTGGCTGGTCGGCGACATCGCCTACGGCAAGCACAACGAGCTGTGGTTCGTCGACGCTCTGGTGGCCAGCACGCTCTTCGTCACGGCCACGCTCTCGGTCCCGGCGGTCGCCCGCCGCTGGCGCGTCGACCCGTGGCCGGTCGCGTTCACGCTCGTCCTCCTCGCGCTGGTGCCCCGCTTCGCGATCCTCCACCTCTTCGAGGGGGTGCTGCGCGGGATGATGCCGACGGTCCTGTGGCTCTTCGCGATCGGGCTGGCCCTGGCCACCGCCCGCACGGCCGCCCGCCGCCGCTGGACGATGGCCGCCATGGTCGCCGGGATCGCGACCTTCTTCCCCGACGACCCGGTGCGCAACCTGACGATCCTCGCCGGCGCCGCCGTCCTGGCGTTCGTCCCGACCGTCGCCGTGCCCAGCCGTCTGGTGCCCGTCGTCGCCACCCTCGGCGCGGCCAGCCTGCACATCTACCTCGTGCAGTTCCACGTCCTCGACGTGGTGCCCTTCCCGCCGCTCGCGACCGTCGCGGCCATCGCCGCCGGCGTCCTCGTGTGGCGGCTCACCGACGCACCCGTGCGCCGGCTGCAGCAGCTCGTGACCCGTGACCCCTCCCGCGCACGGGTCGCGCGTGCACGGCATACCCTCGACCCCGCCCCCGCCCCCGAGAGGACCCCCGCGTGAGCCCCACCCTGTCCCGCCGCACGCTGCTGGCCGGCCTGCTGGCCTCCCCGTTCGTGCTCAACGCCTGCAGCAAGGGCGAGGAGTACGTCCCGGACCCGGAGAAGCTGCAGATCTACTCCAGCCAGCACCAGAACGTCACCGAGGCGTGGGCCAAGGCGTTCACCGAGGCGACCGGCATCGAGACCCAGGTGCGCGCGGGCAAGGACTCCTCGATGGGTCACCAGATCGTGCAGGAGGGTGACGCCTCCCCGGCCGACGTCTTCCTCACCGAGAACTCCCCGGCGATGACCGTCGTCGAGCGCGCCGGGCTGCTGGCGCCGGTCGACGAGGCGACGATCGGGCAGGTCCGCGAGGGCATGGCGCCCTCGAGCGGGCTGTGGACGGCGATCGCGGCCCGGTCGACCGTGCTCATCTACAACCCGTCCAAGATCACCGAGGCCGAGCTGCCGCAGTCGATGATGGACCTCGCCGACCCGGCGTGGGACGGCCGGTGGGGCTGCGCGCCGGGCGGGGCCGACTTCCAGGCCATCGTCGCCGGCATGCTCGCCGACCGCGGCGAGGCGGAGACGACCGCCTGGCTCGAGGGTCTGGAGCGGGGCGCGACCGTCTACCAGAACAACATCGCCACGATGAAGGCCGTCAACGCCGGCGAGGTGCCGGTCGGGATCATGTACCACTACTACTGGTACCGCGACCAGGCCGGCGACAAGGCGGGCTCGGGCAACACCCAGCTGCACTACTTCGGCAACCAGGACCCGGGCGCGTTCGTCTCGCTGTCCGCCGGCGGCGTGCTCGCCGGCAGCGACAAGGCCGAGCAGGCGCAGCAGTTCCTGGCGTTCGTCACCGGCCCGGAGGGCCAGGAGATCCTCGCCACCAGCAAGAGCATGGAGTATGCCGTGGGCGTGGACGTCGAGTCCGACCCGGCGCTCCCGCCGCTGGACGGGCTGGACGCCCCGCCGGTCGATCCCTTCACCCTCAACAGCGACCAGGTCACGGACCTGATGACGGATGCCGGCATCCTCTAGGAGCGCCTCCGGGCTGGGCAGCGCGCCGGCCGTCGTCACCCTGGCGGCGGCCGTGGCGCTGCTCACCCTCCTGCCGATCCTGGTCGTGCTGGGCCAGGCGGCGGCCGGCGGGGTCGCGGAGGCGCGGGACTACCTCCTGCGCCCGCGGATCGCCGAGCTGCTCGCCCACACCGGGTGGCTGATGCTGCTCACCGTGCCGCTGGCGACCGTGCTGGGGGTCGGTGCCGCGTGGCTGGTGGAGCGCACCGACCTGCCGCTGGCGTCGACGTGGCGGACGCTGATGCTCGCGCCGCTGGCTGTGCCGGCCTTCGTCAGCAGCTATGCCTGGATCTCCTGGCAGCCGGGGCTGGTCGGCCTGGGCGGGGCGGTGCTGGTGACCACGCTGTCCTACTTCCCCTTCGTCTTCCTGCCCGTCGCGGCGCTGCTGCGCACGCTGGACGCCGGAGAGGAGGAGGTCGCGCGCTCCCTGGGCGTCGGTCCCGTCGGCACCTTCGCCCGCACCGTGCTCCCGCGCCTGCGGCCGGCGATCAGCGGCGGTGCGCTGCTGGTCGCGCTGCACCTGCTCGCGGAGTACGGCGTGCTCGAGATGATGCGCTACCAGACCTTCACGACCGCGATCCTGCAGCAGTATGCCGTCGGGTTCAGCGACGTCCGTGGGTCGCTGCTCGCCTCGGTGCTGCTCGTCCTCTGCCTCGTGGTGCTCACGCTGGAGGTGGCGGCGCGCGGGCGGGCGAGGGTGTCGCGGCTCGGGTCCGGCGCGGGTGCGCGGGCGCTGCCCCAGCCGCTGGGCCGCTGGACGGTCCCATCCCTGCTGGGGCTGGCGCTCGTCGTCGCCCTGGCGGTCGTGGTGCCGGTGACGATGGTGCTCCGGTGGCTGCTCGCGGGCACGAGCCAGAGCGGGGCCGCGGGCCTGCCCGCCGACCTGCTGTGGGTCACCCTGAGCACCCTCGGCCTGGCACTCGGCGGCGGGCTGCTCGCGGTCCTGCTGGGGCTGCCGGGGGCGGTCCTGCTCGACCGGTCGCGCAGCTGGCTGGCGACGGCGCTGGAGCGCACCACGTTCGTCGCGAGCGCGCTGCCGGGCGTCGTCGTCGCCCTGGCGCTGGTCACCCTGTCGGTGCGCTGGGCCCCCGCGCTCTACCAGACGGTGCCCCTGATCCTGCTGGCCTACGCGATCCTCTTCCTGCCCCGCGCGATGGTGGCGCTGCGCTCGGGCCTGGCCGCCGCGCCGCCCGAGCTGTCCGAGGCCGCACGCGCCCTGGGGGCCGGCGGCTTCGGGGTGCTCGGCCGCGTCGTGCTCCCGCTGGCGGCGCCCTCGGTGCTGGCGGGCTTCGTGCTGGTGGCGCTCGCGATCTCGACCGAGCTGACCGCGACCCTCCTCCTCGCGCCGACCGGGACGCAGACCCTTGCGCTGGCCTTCTGGGGCGCGAGCGACGAGCTGGACTACGCTGCGGCGGCGCCGTACGCCGCGGTGATGATCGCCCTGTCCGTGCCGCTGACCGTGATGCTGCGTCGGCAGATCGTCACCGCCGGTGCCGAGGCGCCCACCCGCGGAGACGCGGCCGCGGACGACCCGGCCGCACGGCATACCCGCGACGTGCTCGAGCTGGTGGAACGATGAACAATGGAGCGGTGATCGAGGCAGTGGAGGCGCCCGTGAGCGTGGACCCGCCCGCGAGCAAGGTGATGCTGCGCGGCGTGCGGGCCGGCTACAACGGCGCGGAGATCCTGCACGGCGTGGACCTCACGGTGCCCGAGGGGCTCACGACGGCGGTGCTCGGCGACTCGGGGTCCGGCAAGACGACGCTGCTCAAGGTGATCTCCGGGTTCCTGCGGCCGGCTGACGGAGAGGTCGTCGTGGGCGGACGCACCGTCGCCGGGCCGGGAGCGTGGGTGGCTCCGGAGAGGCGGGGGATCGGCTACGTCCGCCAGGACGGCGGGCTGTTCCCGCACCTCAGCGTGGCCGGGAACATCGCCTTCGGGCTGCCGCGTCCCGTGCTCGGCCGCCGCGACCGTGCGCACCGGGCGCGCGTGCTCGAGCTCCTCGACCTGGTGGAGCTGCCGGCGGCGCTGGCCGACCGGCACCCCGACCAGCTGTCCGGCGGGCAGCAGCAGCGGGTGGCGCTCGCGCGGGCCCTCGCGCCCGAGCCCGACCTGGTCCTGCTCGACGAGCCGTTCTCGGCGCTGGACACCGCGCTGCGGACGGCCACCCGCGAGGCGACCGGCCGGGCCCTGCGCGCAGCTGGCGCCACGACGATCCTCGTGACCCACGACCAGCCGGAGGCGCTGTCCTTCGCGGACGAGGTCGCGGTGCTGCGCGAGGGCCACTTCTCGCAGATCGCGCCGCCCCGCACGGTCTACGGCGAGCCGGCGGACCCGCACGTGGCGGCCTTCCTCGGCGACGCTATCTATGTGCACGGGCTGGCCAACCAGACGCAGTTCCGGTGCGCGCTCGGCAACCTGCAGACCGCGGGCTTCGTGACGCGCGGTGCCGTCGAGGGCCTGCTGCGGCCCGAGCAGCTGGCGCTGGTGGCGCCCGGCGCAGGCTCGGTCGACGCCCGGGTGACCTCGGTGACCTACTTCGGCCACGACTCGGTCGCCGACCTCCAGCTCGTCAGCGGCGTGCCGGTCCGCGGCCTGCGGGCGCGCGTCGTCGGCCACCAGGTGCCGGACGTCGGTGACGTCGTCGGGCTGCAGGTGATCGGCCCGGTGCGGGTCTTCCCCAGTCCCTGAGGCCGGAGGCTCGGCCGACGCCCCTGCGGCCCTTCCTGCCGGACCGGACAGGCGTTCCTGCCGGACCGGACAGGCCGCAGTGCTGGCTCTTGCTATACCCTCCGGGGTATGACTCACGGTGACCACGGGCAGCACGTTCTCGACGGCCTGCGCGGGGAGGCGCGCGAGCTGCGCAACCGCATCCCCGACGTCTACGCGGGCTACTCCGCGACCCACAAGGCGGCGCTCTCGGCCGGCGAGCTCGACGTGGCGACCAAGGAGCTGATCGCGCTCGCGATCGGCGTCTCCAAGCAGTGCGACGGCTGTATCGCCAGCCATGCCCGCGGGGCCGCCCGTGCCGGCGCCACGGCACAGCAGGTCGCCGAGGCGCTCGGCGTCGCGATCCTCATGAACGGCGGACCCTCGACCGTCTACGGCCCGCGTGCGATGGACGCCTTCCTGGAGTTCTCCGGCGAGAACCCGGCCTGAGGCGACGTGTCCGCGCCGTGGCCCGGGTACTACTCGGACCACGACATACACCAACCACCGGCGCAGACACCCGCGACCAAGCCACACACTTCCGGCAAGGATTCGTGAGACGTAACCAACGAATCCTTGCCGGAAGTGTGTGCTTTGAAGCCGGGGACGACGGACGCGTGCGGTGCCGCAGGGCGTCGACCGAGCCTCCGGCGTCAGAGCGCCTGTCCGGTGTGACCGGAGCGCCTGTCCGGTCGGGGTGGTCGTAGGGTCGGGCCATGCCGGTCCAGGACGCCCTCCACCTGCCCACGGCCATCGTCGTGCTCGCCGTGGTGCTGGTGGGGCACGCGGTCTACTGGCTGCTGCGTCGCCGGGTCCGGCGCGGCTTCCTCTCCGAGACCGACCGGC
Source organism: Ornithinimicrobium tianjinense (assembly GCF_014636495.1). Lineage (GTDB taxonomy): Bacteria > Actinomycetota > Actinomycetes > Actinomycetales > Dermatophilaceae > Ornithinicoccus > Ornithinicoccus tianjinensis. Next base: position 34,436 of record NZ_BMEM01000007.1, on the reverse strand, counting down.
TCACCTACGAGACTCTGCGGCTCGGCAGCCAGGCCGGCCGACAGCTCCGCACCGGCCTGACCAGCGACACCGCCTCCCGGGCCGCGCGCAACCTGCGCCTGATGCTCGCGGCCCGCGCGGTCGCGCTCACCGACACCCAGGCGCTGCTCGGCTGGGCGGGGCGGGCCGACCACCACGCGGACCAGGTGCTGGGCCACGCCCGGCGGGTCCTCGAGGGCGGCGACGTCGTCGTCCTCACCCGCGCCGACCTGCCGTGCGCCAACCCTGACTGCGAGATCCGGGCCGGCGTCGTCGCACCCCTGGTCGTCGACGACCGCGTGACCGGCGCGCTGGCGGCATACTCCGACCGTCCCTCCGCCGGGCTCGCCCGGGCGACCGAGGAGCTGGCGACCTGGGTCGGCGGGCAGCTCGAGCTGGGGGAGCTGGACCGCGAGCGCACCCGCGCGATGGAGGCCGAGCTGCGCAGCCTGCGCGCCCAGATCAGCCCGCACTTCGTCTACAACAGCCTCACCGCCATCGCCAGCTTCGTGCGCACCGACCCCGACCGGGCGCGCGAGCTGCTCCTCGAGTTCGCCGACTTCACCCGCTACGCGCTGCGCCGCGGCGGGGCCTTCACCCCGCTGGCCGACGAGCTGCGCAACGTCGAGCGCTACCTCGTCCTCGAGCAGGCCAGGTTCGGAGAGCGCCTGCGCGTCAACCTGCTCATCGCCCCGGAGGTGCTGCCGGTCGTCGTCCCCTACCTCGTCGTCCAGCCCCTGGTCGAGAACGCCGTCCGCCACGGACTGGCCGGCAAGGAGGGCGTCGGCACGGTGTCGATCACCGCGACGGACCTGGGCGACCTGGCCGAGATCGTCGTCGAGGACGACGGCGTCGGCACCGACCCCGAGCGCATCCGTCGCGCGCTCGACGGCGGCACCGAGGGCGGTCCGGCCGACTCGCTCGGCCTGGGCAACGTCGACGCGCGCCTGCGGCAGGTCTACGGCGACGACCACGGCCTCGTCGTGGAGACCGCCCCGGGTCTGGGCACCCGGGCCAGCTTCCGGGTGCCGAAGTTCGCGCCCGGCGTGCGGGCGTGACCGCCTGGCGGGCACGCGCCTCCTAGCATGGCTCCCATGCGCGCCCTCGTCGTCGACGACGAACCGCCCGCCCTCGCCGAGCTGACCTGGCTCCTGGAGCAGGACGGGCGGTTCAGCTCCGTGCAGCCGGCGTCCTCCGGCACCGACGCCCTGCGCGCCCTGGAGGAGGGTGCGGTCGACGTCGTCTTCTCCGACATCTCGATGCCAGGCCTCGACGGGATGGAGCTGGCGCGCGTCATCGCCCGCTTCGCCGACCGCCCGCAGGTCGTCTTCGTCACCGCTCACGAGGAGCACGCGGTCGACGCCTTCGCCGTCCAGGCCACCGACTACCTCCTCAAGCCGGTCTCTCGCGACCGCCTCACGCGCGCGGTCGACCGCGTCCTGGGAGGTATGCCGTACGCCGGCTCTCCCGCACCCGTCGCCCCGGGCGGGGGCCTGGCGGGTGCGGCGCCGGCTGACGCCGCGGAGCCTGCGGACGAGCGGATCGCCGTCGAGCTCGGCGGGGTGACGCGCTTCGTGCGGCGGTCGGACGTGCGCTACGTCCAGGCCCAGGGCGACTACGCCCGGTTGTTCACCCAGTCGGGCTCGCACCTGATCCGCGTCCCGCTGAGCACGCTCGAGGAGCGGTGGACGGACGCGGGGTTCGTGCGGATCCACCGCTCCACCCTCGTGGCGCTCGGTCACGTCGCCGAGGTGCGGCAGAGCCAGGGCAAGCTCAGCCTCGTGCTCTCCGGCGACGGCCCCGAGCTGGCCGTGGCCCGCCGCCACGCGCGCGAGGTCCGCCGCCTCGTCGTCGGCGAGTGAGGGCTGCTACGCCTGGACCACCCTGAAGGCCGCGCCGACCACCTCGTAGGCGCGCACCGCCCGACGGTCCAGCGTCAGCAGCTCTACCTCGTGCTCCAGGGCCGTCGCCGCGACCAGGGCGTCGTAGACCGCGCCGCCTCCCAGACCCACGCGAGCGAGCTGCCCGATCAGGTGGACGTGGCGCTCCGGGGGGAGCAGGAGCGGCCGTGCCTCCAGGGAGGCGAGCGCCGTGCGGGCGTCCGAGGGGGAGATCCGGTGAGGCGCGGGCAGGCGGGTCAGGACGCTGTAGGTCTCCAGGAGGACATGGCCGGGCAGGACCGTCAGTCCGCCCGCCAGGGCGGCGCGCGCCGCCGCGTGGTGCTGGTGCCAGGACAGGAGAGCCGGCACCAGGACACTGGTGTCGCAGGTGGCCGGACTCACCGCCGGGACGACTCGAGGGTGTCGCGGACGGTGCTGGAGGACAGCACGGGCAGGTCCTCCTTGGCCGTGAGGACGGGCAGCTCGCCGGGCGTCCCCGGATGCACCTCGACGTCGGCGGGGACGACCTCGATCACGAGCAGGCCGTCCGCGTAGGAGATGTCGATCTCGCGCCCGGCGCTCAGGTGCATGGCATCTCGGAGCGCCTTGGGCACGACGATCCGCCCCGCCTGGTCGATGGTGGTTCGCATGGCAGAAAAATACCATCACCGCAGCCATCGCCCAGGCTGGCGCTAGGGTTCCGGCATGAGCGACCCGGCGCCGCGGCCCACCCAGCGAGTGCGGGTCACCGCGTCGCGCAGCGCCGCCCGTCCGGCCCGCCGCCGCCGGACCCGGGTCGCGCTCGTGGAGCAGACCGGCGTCGGCGAGCTCTACCTGCAGGGGCTGCTGCGCGCGCAGCTGCGGCTGGCCCTCACCGTGCTCGGCGCCGTCGCCACGGTCCTCCTGGGTCTGCCCGTGGTCCTGGCCCTCGTCCCCGCCGCCCGCCAGGTCCACGTCGGCCCGCTGCCGCTGACCTGGCTCGGCCTCGGCGTCCTCGTCTACCCGGCAGCCGTCGCGGCCGCCTGGCTCTACCGGCGCAGCGCGGAGCGCCACGAGCGCCGGTTCGCCGAGTTCGTCGCCGGCGAGCAGCCGCCTGGGGAGGGCTACGCCCGCGGTCACGACCCCCGGGACCCGGCCCGGTGAGCGCGACCCTCTCCGGGGCCGCCGTGGCCCTCGTCTGCGTGGTCACCCTCGCGCTCAGCCTCTTCGCGCTCCGGCTGGCCCGCCGCACCTCGGACTTCTACGTCGCCGGCCGCGCGGTCACCCCGGGTCGCAACGCCGCGGCCATCGGCGGGGAGTACCTCTCGGCCGCGAGCTTCCTCGGCGTCGCGGGCCTGATCTACGACCAGGGCGTCGACGCGCTCTGGTACCCCGTCGGCTACACCGTCGGCTACCTCGTCCTCCTCGTGCTCGTCGCCGCGCCCCTGCGCCGCTCCGGCGCCTACACCCTGCCCGACTTCGCCGAGGGCCGGCTGGAGTCGCGCGGCGTCCGCCACCTCTCCTCGGTCCTCGTCGTGCTCATCGGCTGGCTCTACCTGGTCCCGCAGTTCCAGGGCGCCAGCTTCACCCTGCGCCTGGTCACCGGCGCGCCCGCCTGGCTCGGGGCGGCGGTCGTGGCGGTCGTGGTCGTGCTCGCGGTCGCGGCCGGCGGCATGCGCTCGATCACCCTGGTCCAGGCGGTCCAGTACTGGCTCAAGCTGAGCGCCCTCGCCATACCCGCAGGCATGATCGTCGCCGCCTGGTGGGCGGCGCAAGCCCCGCCGCCGGACGTCAGCCACAGCTGGGCGCAGCCGTTCACCGGGCGCGACCCCGACGAGCACCACCTCTACCGGACCTTCTCCCTGATCGTCGCGCTGGCGCTCGGCACGACCGGCCTGCCCCACGTCGTCGTGCGCTACTACACCAACCCCGACGGCACGGCGGCGCGCCGCACGACGGTGCGGGTGCTGGCCCTGCTCGGCGCCTTCTACGTCGTGACCGTCGTGTATGGCGTGCTCGGCCGGGTCTACCTGCCCGTGCTCGCCCCGGGGGACCGCGCCGACACGGTCGTGCTGCGGCTGCCGGGCGAGGTCTTCACCGGCGGCGGAGCCGAGATCCTGACCGCGGCGCTCGCGGGCGGCGCCTTCGCCGCCTTCCTCTCCACGAGCTCCGGGCTGGCGGTCGCGGTCACCGGCGTGCTCAACCAGGACCTCGTCCGACCACGCCTGGCCCGCCTGACCGCCGGCGACCACTCCGAGGTCACCGGCTTCCGCCTGGCCACGGTGCTCGCGGTCCTGGTCCCGTATGCCGTCTCGCTCGTCTTCCCGCAGGTGCCGCTCGCGGCGTTCGTGACCCTGGCCTTCGTCGTCGCCGCCTCGACCTTCTTCCCGCTCCTGGCCCTGGGGGTGTGGTGGCCCCGGCTGAGCGTCCCGGGTGCGGCCGCGGGGCTGGTCGTCGGAGCGGTGCTCGCGGTGGGGGCGCTGGGACTCACCGTCCGCTCCGGCGCCCGGGACGGGTGGGCGGCGGCCCTGCTGGCCCAGCCGGCGGCCTGGACCGTGCCGGCCGCCTTCGCGGTGATGGTGACGGTCTCGCTCGCGACGCCCCGCGGCATACCTCGCGGTGCCCGACGGACGCTGGTGCGGCTGCACACCCCCGAGGAGATCACCGCCCAGACGACCCGGTGAGCGCGTCCCACCGCGTCACCGCACCACGCCGCTCGTCGTCCCCCGCCGACCGTTCGCCGCAGCGGGGGACCGTCCGCCGAGAAGGTGTCCTGGGTCACTTCCGCGCCCACCGGGCCCGCGCCCACAGTGGTCCCACCCACGGCGCGTCCGCGCCGCCCGACCCTTGTGGAGGACACCGTGACCGAGTCACGACACGAGAGCAGGGACGAGGTCGCCGACACCGGTGTCGACCCCTACGTCCAGCTCCAGCGCACCGAGGAGTTCCAGGACCTGCGCCGCAGGTTCCGCAGCTTCGTCTTCCCGATGACCGCCTTCTTCCTGGCGTGGTACTTCCTCTACGTCCTGGCGGCCAGCTACGCGCCCGGCTTCATGTCGACCAAGGTGTGGGGCAACATCAACATCGGCCTGATCTTCGGCCTGCTCCAGTTCGTCACCACCTTCGCGATCACCTTCATCTACGCCCGCTGGGCCAACCGTGAGTTCGACCCCCGCGCCGAGGCCCTCGGCCAGCGCATGGAGCAGATCGGAGGGACCGGGCGATGAGCAGCATCCTCACCGCGCCGCTGGCGCTCCCGGCCGCCGCGGCCGTCCAGGTGGGCAGCCCGGCGCTCAACATCGGCGTCTTCGCCGCCTTCGTCATCGTCACCCTGGCGATCGTCATCCGCGTGGCCGGCGGCAAGAAGACCGCCGCGCAGTACTACACCGGCGGCGCCGCCTTCTCCGGCCGGCAGAACGGCCTGGCCATCGCCGGCGACTACCTCTCGGCCGCGTCCTTCCTGGGCATCGCCGGCGCCATCGCGCTGCAGGGCTACGACGGCTTCCTCTACTCGATCGGCTTCCTCGTCGCCTGGCTCGTGGCGCTCCTGCTCGTCGCCGAGCTGATGCGCAACACCGGCCGCTTCACCATGGCCGACGTGCTGTCCTACCGCCTGCGGCAGAAGCCGGTCCGGATCGCGGCCGCCACCTCCACGCTGGCGGTCTCCTTCTTCTACCTGCTCGCCCAGATGGCGGGCGCCGGAGGCCTCGTCGCGCTGCTCCTCGGCCTGAACTCGCTCTGGGCGCAGTACGTCGTCATCGCCGTCGTGGGCGCGGTCATGCTCGCCTACGTGATGATCGGCGGGATGAAGGGCACCACCTGGGTGCAGATGATCAAGGCCGTCCTGCTCATCAGCGCGACCGCGATCATCACCGTCTGGGTCCTCGGTAGGTACGGCTTCAACCTCTCCGGCCTCCTCCAGGCCGCCGTCGACAACTCCCCGGACGCCGGTGAGAAGCTGCTCGACCCGGGCCTGAAGTACGGCGTCTCCGACCTGACCAAGATCGACTTCATCAGCCTGTCGCTGGCGCTGGTGCTGGGCACCGCGGGTCTGCCGCACGTGCTCGTCCGCTTCTACACGGTCCCGACCTCCCAGCAGGCCCGCAAGTCGGTCGAGTGGGCGATCTGGCTCATCGGCGGCTTCTACCTGCTGTCCCTGGTCGTCGGCTACGGCGCGGCCGCCCTGGTCGGACCGGACACCATCACCTCGGCCCCCGGCAAGGCCAACTCCGCGGCCCCGCTGCTGGCCTTCGAGCTGGGCGGCTCGGTGCTGCTCGGCGTCGTCTCCGGCATCGCCTTCGCCACGATCCTCGCGGTGGTCGCGGGCCTGACGATCGCCAGCTCGGCGACCTTCGCGCACGACCTCTACAACTACGTGATCAAGGACGGCAAGGCGACCCCCGAGCAGGAGGTGCGTGTCGCCCGCTGGGCCGCCGTCGGCATCGGCGTCGTCGCGATCCTGGGCGGCATCCTCGCCTACGGCCAGAACATCGCCTTCCTCGTCGCCCTGGCCTTCGCGGTCGCGGCCAGCGCCAACCTCCCGACGATCCTCTACAGCCTCTTCTGGAGCCGCTTCAACACCCGCGGTGCGCTGTGGAGCATCTACGGCGGCCTCGCCTCGGCCATCCTGCTCATCGTCTTCTCCCCGGTCGTCTCCGGCTCGGAGACGGCGATGATCACCAACCCGGAGGTGGACTTCTCCTTCTTCCCGCTCGCGAACCCCGGGATCATCTCGATCCCGATGGGCTTCTTCCTGGGCTGGCTGGGCACGGTGACCAGCCCGGAGCGCAACGAGCAGAAGTGGGCCGAGGTCGAGGTCCGCAGCCTCACCGGTCACGGCGTCGCCGAGGCCATCGACCACTGACCCCGACGGGTATGCCGCGCGTCGCACCCGGGTGCGGCGCGCGGCATACTCGACAACGACCCGACGACGCAAGGAGAGACACGGATGTCCACCACGCCCACCGAGGGGATCGAGGCCCTGCTCCACGAGCAGCGCACCTTCGCACCGAGCCCGGATTTCGTCGCGCAGGCCAACGCCGGCGCCGAGCTGTTCGAGCAGGCCGCCGCCGACCGGGAAGGCTTCTGGGCCGACCAGGCCAGGAAGTACGTGCAGTGGGAGACCGACTTCGGGCAGGTCCTCGACTGGAGCGAGGCGCCCTTCGCGAAGTGGTTCGTCGGCGGACGTCTCAACGCGTGCGTCAACGCGGTCGACCGGCACGTCGAGGCCGGCCACGGTGACCGCGTCGCGATCCACTGGGTCGGGGAGCCCGAGGGCGACACCCGCGACATCACCTACGCCGAGCTGCACGGCATGGTGCAGCGGGCCGCGAACGCCCTGGCCGACCTCGGCGTGGGTGAGGGTGACGCCGTCGCGATCTACCTGCCGATGATCCCCGAGGCCGCGGTCGCGATGCTGGCCTGCGCCCGGCTCGGGGCGCCGCACTCCGTCGTCTTCGGTGGCTTCTCGGCCGAGGCGCTGCACAGCCGCATCGAGGACGCCGGCGCGAAGGTGGTCATCACCTCCGACGGCGGCTACCGCCGCGGCAAGCCCTCCGGCCTCAAGCCCGCGGTCGACGCGGCGCTCGCGGTCGGCGAGACGTCCGTCCAGCACGTGCTCGTGGTGCAGCGCACCGGCCAGGACGTGGAGTGGACCGAGGGCCGCGACGTGTGGTGGCACGAGGCGCTGGAGGCGGCGGCCGAGACCCACGAGGCGCAGGCCTTCGACGCCGAGCACCCGCTCTTCATCCTCTACACCTCCGGCACGACCGGGAAGCCGAAGGGCATCTTCCACGCCACCGGCGGCTACCTCGTGCAGTGCGCCTACACCAACCACGTGGTCCACGACGTGCACCCGGAGACCGACGTCTACTGGTGCACCGCCGACATCGGCTGGGTGACCGGGCACTCCTACATCGTCTACGGGCCGATGACCCTCGGGGCCACCCAGGTCATGTACGAAGGAACGCCGGACACCCCGCACCAGGGTCGCTTCTGGGAGATCGTCCAGGACAAGAAGGTCACGATCCTCTACACCGCGCCGACCGCGATCCGCACCTTCATGAAGTGGGGCCGCGAGATCCCGGACAGGTACGACATGTCCAGCCTCAAGCTGCTCGGCTCGGTCGGTGAGCCGATCAACCCCGAGGCGTGGATGTGGTACCGCGAGGTCATCGGCGGCGAGCGGTGCCCGATCGTGGACACCTGGTGGCAGACCGAGACCGGCGCGATCATGATCAGCCCGGTGCCGGGCGTGACCGAGACGCGCCCCGGCTCGGCGCAGCACCCCATCCCCGGCATTGTCGCGAAGGTCGTGGACGACATGGGCCAGGAGGTGGCGAAGGGCTCCGGCGGCTACCTCGTGCTCACCGAGCCGTGGCCCTCGATGCTCCGGGGCATCTGGGGCGACCCGGCGCGGTACAAGGAGACCTACTGGAGCCGCTTCGAGGGCATGTACTTCGCCGGCGACGGCGCCAAGCTCGACGAGGACGGCAACATCTGGGTGCTGGGCCGCGTCGACGACGTGATGAACGTGTCCGGCCACCGGATGTCGACGGCCGAGATCGAGTCGGCGCTCGTCTCCCACCCCAAGGTCGCCGAGGCGGCGGTCGTGGGCGCGGCCGACGAGACGACCGGACAGGCGATCTGCGCGTTCGTCATCCTGCGGCAGGAGGCCGTGGGCGAGGCCGACGAGGCGGGCGAGGGCCAGGACCTGGTGGCCGAGCTGCGCAACCACGTCGCCAAGGAGATCGGCCCGATCGCCAAGCCGCGGCAGATCATGATCGTCCCCGAGCTGCCCAAGACCCGCTCCGGCAAGATCATGCGCCGCCTCCTCAAGGACGTGGCCGAGAACCGCGAGGTCGGCGACGTCACCACGCTGGCCGACTCCTCGGTCATGAGCCTGATCAGCGAGGGCCTCAAGCACGGCGACTGACCGGACAGGCGTTACTGCCCGACCGGACAGGCGTTACTGCCCGACCGGACCGGCGTTACTGCCAGCACCGCTGCTCCCCACCGACCACCGCGCCCGTCCTGGCCGACCAGGACGGGCGCGGTGCCGTGCGCGGCCGGACGTCCCGGCTCCCGCCCGGTGCGCGTCAGGCGTTGGTGACGATGACCTTGAGCGCCCTCTCCTCCGTCGCGCGGGAGAAGGTGTCGTAAGCCTTCTCCCACTCCTCGAAGGTGAACCGGTGGGTGACGAACTTCTCCGGCGCGATCTTCCCGGCCATGATGTCCTCCAGCAACTGGGGGGCGGTCGTGGCGTTGACCAGACCGGTCGTGATCGTGATGTTGTTGATCCAGTCCCGCTCGATCGGGAAGCTCACCGGCTTGCCGTGCACCCCGGCGTTGGCCACCCGGCCCCCGGGACGGATCGCGTCCAGGCACATCGCGAAGGTCTCGGGGAGGCCGACGGCCTCGATGGCCACGTCGACGCCGGCGCCCTTGCGGCCCAGGGCGCGGACCTGCTCCAACGCCTCCGGCCCCGCCAGCACGGTGTCGGTGGCGCCGAAGTCGCGGGCCGCCTCGAGCCGGAAGGCGTTGCCGTCCACCGCGATGACCTTGGCCGCACCGCTTGAGCGCGCCGTCATCACGGCGGCCAGGCCGACCGGTCCGGCGCCGACCACCAGCACGACATCACCCTCGGAGACGTCGCCGTACCGGACCCCGATCTCGAAGCCGGTGGGCAGGATGTCGGAGAGCATCGTGCCCTGCTCGGGCGTGACGCCCTCGGGCAGCGGGATGAGCCCGTTGTCGGCGAACGGCACCCGGACGTACTCGGCCTGCGTCCCGTCGATGAGGTGCCCGAAGATCCAGCCGATACCGCCCAGGGTCTCGCAGTGCGAGGTGAGCCCCTCGCGGCAGTAGTCGCACTCCATGCACTTGCTGATGCACGAGATGATCACGCGGTCGCCGACCTTGACGCGGCTCACAGCGTCGCCGACCTCGGTCACCACGCCGACGCCCTCGTGACCGAGGATGCGGCCGTCGGTGACCGCGGGCACGTCGCCCTTGAGGATGTGCAGGTCCGTCCCGCAGATCGTGGTCGTCTCGATCTTGACGACCGCGTCGGTCGGCTCCTGCAGCGTCGGGTCCGGGACCTCCTCCCAGGTCGCCGTGCCGGGTCCGTGGTAGACCATGGCCTTCATCGAGACGCACCTTCCCTTCCGGTGTCCCTCGGGCGACTCCCGGGGGAGCACCTCCAGCCTACTACTATGACCCGTCGTTGTGACTGGGGGCGGCCGGGTGGTTGCGCCACGCCTCGGGGCTGGCGGTGAGCCGCCGCACCACCTCGGGCAGCTCCCCCGTGCGCAGCTGGACGACCGAGGTGCCGTCGAGCACCTCCCGCAGGGCGGCGCGCACGCCGACCCACAGGGTCGGCAGGTGCTCCGCCTCGCCCTGGTATGCCGTCTCGTGCGGCCGCAGGCCACGCACCTCGGCGAGCGGGCCGTCGACGGCGCGGATGATGTCGCCCACCGAGATGGCCTCCTCGGGGCGGGCCAGGAGGTAGCCGCCGGCGGCGCCGCGCCGGCTCACCACCAGGCCGGCGCGCCGCAGGTCGGCCAGGATGCCCTCGAGGAACTTGCGCGGCAGCTGCTGGACCGTCACGAGCCGCTCGACGGACACGGGTATTGCCGCACCGTCCCCCGTGCCTCCGTCCCCCGTGCCGCCCGGCCCCGCCTGCGCCGCCGCGATCGCGAGGACGGCGCGGACGGCATACTCCGAGCGCGCCGTGATGTTCATGGGGGCCAGTCTGACCTATGCCCACCGGACCGAACGAAGACTTATCCCTGCCAGTAGGTTGACTAATCTCTACTGAGCCAGCAGGATATCCCGCATGCGTCAGCTCGTGCTCCTCGCCCTCGTCGGACTCGCCGCCCAGCTCGTGGACGGCGGCCTCGGCATGGCCTACGGCGTGACGACCACGACGCTGCTGCTCCTCATCGGCGCCAACCCCGCCGCCGCGTCGGCCACCGTGCACCTCGCCGAGATCGGCACCTCGCTCGCGTCCGGCCTGAGCCACTGGCGCTTCGACAACGTCGACTGGCGGGTCGTGCTGCGCATCGGGGTGCCCGGGGCGATCGGCGCCTTCGCCGGTGCCACGGTGCTGAGCAGCATCGACACGGAGGTGGCGCGCCCGCTCACGAGCGGCGTGCTGCTGGTGCTGGGCCTCTACATCCTGGTGCGCTTCACGACGACGCAGCTGCGCACCGACCGGCTCGGCCAGCCCCTGCGCCGGCGCTTCCTGGCGCCGCTCGGCCTCGTGGCGGGCTTCCTCGACGCGACCGGGGGCGGTGGCTGGGGGCCGGTCGGCACGCCGGCGCTGCTGGCCAGCGGGCGGCTGGAGCCGCGCCGGGTGGTCGGCTCGATCGACACCGCCGAGTTCCTGGTCGCGGTGTCCGCGAGCCTGGGCTTCCTCGTCGGCCTCAGCCACCAGGGCATCCACGTCGGCTGGGTCCTGGCGCTCCTCGGCGGCGGCGTGGTCGCGGCGCCGCTCGCGGCCTACCTCGTCCGCGTCGTCCCGCCGCGGGTCCTGGGCGCCGGCGTGGGCGGGCTCATCCTGCTGACCAACGCCCGCACGCTGCTGCGCAGCGAGGTCGTCGACGCCGGCGAGGGTCTCCGCCAGCTCGTCTACGGCCTGATCATCCTCGCCTGGGTCCTGGCCGTCGGGTATGTCGTGACCGACCTCCTGCGCGCGCGGCGCCCCGCGGTCGCCGACCACTCGGAGCTCGAGCCGGTCGACGTCTGAGCCGCCCGCGGTAGGGGACAATCTCCCGGTGACCGTTGCCCTGCCCGTGCCCCCGCCGCTGCTGGCCGGCGACCGCGCGACGGCGCCGCGGACCCTGGTCGACGTCTTCCTGGCGAGCGTCGCGTCCGCCCCCGACGTGCTCGCCGTCGACAGCGGCGTGCAGACCCTCACCTACGCCGAGCTCGAGTCCGCCGCCCGCGAGGTGGCGGCCCGGCTTGCCGAGGTCGGCGTCGGTCGCGGCGGCCGGGTGGGGGTGCGCGTGCGCTCGGGCACCACCGAGCTCTACACCGCCATCCTCGGGATCCTGCTCGCCGGCGCGTCCTACGTCCCGGTCGACGCCGACGACCCGGACGAGCGGGCCCGCGTCGTCTTCGCCGAGGCCGGCGTGGCGGCCGTCGTCAGCCACGACCTGGCGATCACCCCGCGGGCGGGCGGCCACCGCGGCGTGCCCGGCGAGGAGCCGACCCCCGAGGACGACGCCTGGGTGATCTTCACCTCCGGCTCGACCGGGACGCCCAAGGGCGTGGCCGTCACCCACCACAACGCGGCCGCCTTCGTCGACGCGGAGTCGCGCCTGTTCCTGCAGGGCCACCCGATCGGTCCCGCCGACAGGGTGATGGCGGGGCTGTCGGTGGCCTTCGACGCGAGCTGCGAGGAGATGTGGCTGGCCTGGGCGCACGGCGCCTGCCTGGTCCCGGCGCCGCGGTCGCTCGTGCGCGCCGGGGTCGACGTGGGCCCGTGGCTGGTCGCCAACGACATCACGGTGGTCTCCACCGTCCCCACGCTCGTCGCGCTGTGGCCCGCCTCCTCCCTCGCCCGCGTGCGCCTGCTGATCCTGGGCGGCGAGGCCTGCCCGCCCGAGCTCGCGGCCCGCCTCCAGGCCCCGGGCCGCGAGGTGTGGAACACCTACGGCCCCACCGAGGCCACCGTCGTCGCCTGCGCCGCGGTGCTCGACGGGACGTCGCCGGTCCGCATCGGGCTGCCGCTGGACGGCTGGGACCTCGCCGTCGTCGACGAGCAGGAGCAGCCGGTCCCCGAGGGTGCGTCGGGCCAGCTGATCATCGGCGGCGTGGGGCTGGCCCGCTACCTCGACCCGGCCAAGGACGCCGAGAAGTACGCCCCGATGCCCTCGCTCGGCTGGGACCGCGCCTACCGTTCCGGCGACATCGTCGTCAACGACCCCGCCGGGCTGCTCTTCGGCGGTCGGGCCGACGACCAGATCAAGCTCGGCGGCCGCCGCATCGAGCTCGGCGAGATCGACGGTCAGCTGCTGCGCCTGCCCGGCGTGGCCGGGGCCGCCGCCGCGGTCCGCCGCACCGCCTCCGGCAACCAGCTGCTCGTGGGCTACCTCGCCGTCGACGAGACCTACGAGCCCGACACCGCCCAGGCGCTGCTGCGCGAGCGGATGCCGGCCGCCCTGGTGCCCCGCCTGGCCGTGGTCCCGGACATCCCGACCCGCACCTCCGGCAAGGTCGACCGGGACGCGCTGCCCTGGCCGCTGCCCTCGGCCCCCCGCGCCGACGCCTCCGGGCTGACCCCGCTCGAGGCCTGGATCGGCCAGATCTGGGCCGAGGTGCTCGGCGCCGACATCACCGCACCGGAGGATGACTTCTTCGACCTCGGTGGTGGCTCGCTCATGGCCGCGCAGATCGTGGGCCGGCTGCGGGAGCGCTACCCGGAGGTGGCCGTCGGTGACCTCTACAACCACCCCCGCGTCGGCTCGCTCGCCGAGGCCCTGGACGAGCTGGGCACCGGCGGCAGCGCCCGCTCGGACCGGACGGTCTACCCCATACGCCCCAAGACCCAGGTCGGCCAGCTGCTCGCGCTCGTGCCGCTGCGCACGCTGGCGGCCGGCCGCTGGGCGGCCTGGCTCATGCTCGGCTCGACCGCCGCGCACCACCTCCTGGGTATGCCGTTCCTGCCCCCCTTCCCCCGGGCGGTCGCCGTCCTCACCGCCGTGCTCTTCCTCGTGCCGCCGGTGCGCATGGGCCTCGCGGCGCTGCTGATCCGGGCCGTGCTCGACGGCGGCATCGCCCCCGGCACCTACCCGCGCGGGGGCAAGGTCCACCTGCGCCTCTGGCTCGCGACGCGGATCCAGGACGAGCTGGCCGCCATCTCCACGGCCGGCGCGCCCTGGCTGCAGCGCTACGCGCGCGCTCTCGGCTCGGACATCGGCCCCGGGGTCGACCTCCACGCGCTCCCGCCGGTGACCGGGCTGCTGACGCTCGGCGCCCGGTCGGCGGTCGAGCCGGAGGTGGACCTCGGCGGCTACTGGATCGACGGTGACCGGCTCCATGTCGGGCGCGTCCGCGTCGGCGCGCACGCCCGCGTCGGCGCGCGCAGCACCCTCGGTCCGGGCGCCGACGTCGGGGAGGGGGCGGACGTCGCCCCTGGCTCCTGCGTCCTCGGCCCGATCCCTGGTGGGGAGCACTGGGCCGGCTCGCCGGCCGAACGCGTCTCGCGCCGGGCCCCCGGTCCCTGGGCGGCCGCGCCGCCGCCCCCCGGGCGCGGCTGGTGGCTCGGCTACGCCGCCTCGGCGCTCCTCCTCGCCGCGCTGCCCGTGATGGGGGTGCTGGCCGGGCTCGCCGTCGTCGCGCCGCGCGTCGCCGGGGCGGCCGACCTGGCCACCGCGCTGCGGACGGCCCTCCCGTGGCTGCCGCTCGCCGCCCTCGTCGGGTATGCCGTGCTCGCCCTCCTCGTCCTGCTGGTCGTCCGCGGCTGCGCTCCGTGGGTCCGGGCGGGTCACGTGCCGACGCACTCGTGGTCGGGCCTGTGCCTGTGGACCACCTTCCGCGTGCTCGACGAGGCCCGGACCTGGCTGTTCCCGATCTACTCGGCCGCCCTGACCCCGGTGTGGCTGCGCCTGCTGGGCGCGCGCGTCGGCCGCGGCGTCGAGGCATCGACCGTGCTGCTCGTCCCGTCGATGGTCCAGGTCAACGACCATGCCTTCCTCGCCGACGACACGCTCGTCGGCTGCTACGAGCTGGCCGGCGGGTGGATCCGCGTCGAGCCGGTGAAGATCGGCAAGCGCGCCTTCGTCGGCAACTCCGGCATGGTCTCGGCCGGGCGCAAGGTCTCCAAGGAGTCGCTGGTCGCCGTCCTGTCCGCCACCCCGCTGACCCGCAAGGTCAAGGCCGGCACCTCCTGGCTCGGCAGCCCGCCCACCAAGCTGCGGCGCGCCGCGAGCGAGGTCGACCAGAGCCGCACCTACGACCCGCCCACCCGCCTGAAGGTCTACCGCGCCCTGCTGGAGACGGGGAGACTGGCGGCCCTGCTCCTGGCCGTGCTGCTGCATACCTCCGTCGCGGTGACCCTCCTGCTCCTGCTGCGCTGGGACGTCCCCGCCGCCCTGGCGCTCGGCGGTGTCGTCCTGCTCGTGGCCGGTGTCCTGGCCGCGCTGGTCGCCTGGGCGGCCAAGTGGACGATCGTCGGCCGGCACCGGGTCGAGGATCACCCGCTGTGGTCCGGCTTCGTGTGGCGCAACGAGCTGGCCGACACCTTCACCGAGGTGCTCGCCGCGCCGTGGTTCGCCTCCGTGACCCAGGGCACGGTGCTGCTCAACGTGTGGCTGCGGATGCTCGGCGCGACGATCGGGCGTGGAGTGTGGTGCGACACCTACTGGCTGCCCGAGACCGACCTCGTCGAGCTGCGGGCCGGGGCCACCGTCAACCACGGTTGCGTCGTGCAGACCCACCTCTTCCACGACCGCGTGCTGTCCATGGACCGGGTGACGCTGAAGGAGGGCGCCACGCTGGGTCCCAACAGCGTGATCCTGCCCGCCGCGACCATCGGTCGGCACGCGACGGTCGGGCCGGTCTCGCTGGTGATGCGCGGGGAGGCCGTGCCGTCGCAGACCCGCTGGCTGGGCAACCCCATCGGACCGTGGGACGACGTCGACCACCACCGCAGCGACGACAACGAGGAGGACCGGTGAAGGGTGCCGACCCCTACGTGGCCGGGCACGGCGACCTGTCCTTCGACGTGCTCCACCACGACCTGACGCTGACCTACAGCGTGCCCAGCAACAAGCTCGAGGGCGAGGCGGTGCTGCGCTGCCGGGCGACCGAGCGGCTGACCCAGCTGCGCCTGGACCTGCGCCTCGCGCCCTCCCGGGTCACGCTCGGCGGGCGGGCGGCGAAGCGGTTCACGGTCTCCGGCGGCAAGCTGGTGATCACCCTGCCGACGCCTCTGGAAGCGGGTGAGGAGGTCCTCGTCGGCGTCCGCTACTCCGGCAACCCGCGACCGATCGCCAAGCGCGGCCTCGACGCGGCCGGCTGGGAGGAGCTGGCCGACGGCGTCATCGTGGCCTCCCAGCCGCACGGTGCCCCCTCGTGGTTCCCCTGCAACGACCGGCCCTCCGCCAAGGGCACCTACGCGCTGACGTTCACCACCGCGGCCGACTACCACGTGGAGTTCAGCGGCGAGCCGGTCACCGAGCGGCGGCGCGGGGCCACCCGCACCTGGACCTTCCGGCAGACCGAGCCGATCCCGCCCTACCTGGCGACCGTGCAGGTCGGCCGCTACCAGGTCCTGCAGCAGAAGGCCGTCGTCCCGATGCGGGTCGTCGGTCCGGCGGACGTCCGCCGCAACGGCTTCTCGGCCTCCTTCGGCAGGCAGCCGGAGATGATGGCCTTCTTCGTCGACCGCTTCGGCGCCTACCCGTACGCCGGGTACACCGCCGTCATCACCGACGACGCGCTGGAGATCCCGCTGGAGTCGGCCTCGCTGTCGACCTTCGGGCGCAACTTCGCCTCCGCGGACTGGGACAGCGTCCGTCTCGTCGCGCACGAGATGGCCCACCAGTGGTTCGGCAACTCGGTCACGGGGGCCCGCTGGCAGGACATCTGGCTGCACGAGGGCTTCGCCTGCTACGCCGAGTGGCTGTGGTCGGAGGAGTCGGGCGGCAGGAGGGCCCACGAGTGGGCCAGGCACCACCACAAGAAGCTCTCGGACGAGGACCAGCCCGCGCCGCTCGCGGACCCGGGGCCGGACCACATGTTCGACGACTGGGTCTACAAGCGCGGCGCGCTCACCCTGCACGCGCTGCGGCGCGACGTCGGCGACGACCGGTTCTTCGACCTGCTGCGCTCCTGGACGGCCCGCCACCGCGGTGGCTCGGTGAGCACCGAGGACTTCCTCGCCCACTGCACCGAGACCCTGGGGCGCGACGTCACCCCGCTGCTCACCCCGTGGCTGCACCAGACGGCGCTGCCGCCGCTGCGCTGAGGCTCAGCCGCGCTCGGGGAGCATGTGCCGCCAGGGGCGGGCGAGGTGGAACTCGCGGCCGCTGATCTCCTCGACCCGGATCGAGACGACGTTGAACTTCTCCTCGCTGACCCACGGCCGCAAGCGCAGGTTGTCGGTGTCACGCGCCTCGTGACCCTCGAGGATGTGCGCCCGGCCGCGGGCGACGACGCTCCAGGCGGTCTCCTCCTCGTCGCGGATCTCGTCGATCTCGAAGGCGACGTCCTCGTTCATCACCACCCCGAGGAGCTTGGACCCCTCCGCGGTGCGGAAGAGCACGTGGCCCCCCTCGACGGCGTAGTTGACCGGGGCGATGTGGACCTCGTCGGCCAGGTGGTAGGCCATCCGCCCGAACTCCTTGGCCTCCAGCCTGGACCAGCACTCGGCCTCCGACAGGATCCGCAGCGCCTGACGCTCCTCGGACATGTCGACTCCTTCCTACGACGCTGTCAGGCCAGTCTATGACGGGGCGTCGTAGTCGCGCTCGGCGCGCGGTGGGACTCAGGCGCCGATGAACTTCTCCACGGCGTTCTGGATCTGGGTCACGGCCAGCCAGGCGAAGAGCGCCGCGCAGATGGCCATGAGCACGTTGACGACCGGTCCGTTGCGCCACTCCGCAGGCGTGCGGGCGGTGTTGAGGATCCACAGCAGGGTCACGGCCATGAACGGCATGAAGAAGGCGCCGAGCACGCCATACGCGAGGATCAGCCAGACCGGCTGCCCCACGAAGAGCATGATCATCGGGGGGAAGGTCAGCCACAGGATGTAGGCCTTGTACCACTTGCCGCCCAGACGGGTGTCCGGGTGGTCGTCCCCGTGTCCCAGCCGGTGACCGACGAAGTCGGCGAACATCATCGAGACGCCGTTCCAGACGCCGACGAGCGAGGACATGGCGGCGGCCCAGAAGCCGACAAGGAAGAGCTTGCCGGCCCACACGCCGTAGCGGTCGCTCAGGACGGTGGAGAGGTCGAGCAGGCCCTCGTCGCCGGTCTTGACCGCGATGCTGGCGGAGTAGAGCAGCTCGGCGCCGACGATGAGCGTGGAGATGACGAAGATGCCGGTCACGGTGTAGGCGACGGCGTTGTCGAAGCGCATGACGCTCATGTGCTCCGGGCGCGTCCAGCCCTTCTCCCGGATCCAGTAGCCGTAGGCGGCCAGCGTGATCGTGCCGCCGACGCCGCCGGCGACCGAGAGCACGTTGAGCAGGCCGCCCTCGGGGACGACCGGGACGAGACCGGAGAGGATGTCGAGCAGGTTCGGCACCGTCAGGGCCGCCGCGACCACCATGGTGACGAACATGATGCCGACGAGCGCGGCGCAGACCTTCTCGAAGAAGCTGTACTGCCCGAACCAGACCAGCGCCAGCCCGACCAGGCCGGAGATGATGCCCCACCAGGTGACCGAGAGTGCGGGGAAGAGGCTGTGCAGGGGCAGGCCCGTGCCGGCCATCGCGGCGGCGCCGTAGACGAAGCCCCAGATGACGATGTAGGGGCCGAAGTACCAGGTGGTCCACTTCCCGAGGCTGGCCCAGCCCTCGTAGATCGTGTTGCCCGTGGCCAGCGAGTAACGGCCGGCGCCCTCGACGAGGACGACCTTCATGATGCAGCCGACGATGACCGCCCACAGCAGCGCGTAGCCGAACTTCTGGCCGGCGATCACGGTGGCGACGAGGTCGGCGGCACCGACGCCGGTGGCGGCGACGACGAGGCCGGGGCCGATGAGGGACCAGCGCGGTCGACGGGTCGGGGAGTCGGTGGAAGTGGTCACGGGGACGTGGATATCACGGGACGGCCCGGTGGGGGAGCGAGTGAGCGGGTGCTTTGCCAGATCGTGACCTCGGGCCGGTGGGGTCCGGCGTGGTGGACTACGGTGGGATGCGTCACACCGGCACGGCACGTGGAGGACAGATGGCTGGCAACGGATCGTCGTTCCTCGGCTGGCCCGTGCTCCGCCAGCTGGCGAGCGGTGACCTGCTCGGGCGGGGCGCCGCGGTCACGTCGCGGCGGACGCGGGAGACCGAGCCGCGCACCTCGACGGCGGACCGGGTGGTCCAGAGCGTCTGCCCCTACTGCGCCGTGGGCTGCGGGCAGAGGGTGTTCGTCAAGGACGAGAAGGTCGTGCAGATCGAGGGCGACCCCGACTCCCCGGTCAGCCGTGGCCGACTGTGCCCCAAGGGGGCTGCGAGCGAGCAGCTGGTCAACTCCCCGTCCCGCCAGACCGAGGTGCTCTACCGCGCACCCGGCGCCACAGAGTGGCAGCGGATCGACCGGGACACCGCCATCGACATGATCGCCGAGCGCTATCTGGAGTCGCGTCGCAACACCTGGCAGGAGCTCGACGACAAGGGCCGTCGGGTCCGCCGCACCATGGGCATCGCCTCGCTCGGGGGAGCCACCCTCGACAACGAGGAGAACTACCTCATGAAGAAGTTGTACACGGCGACGGGGGCGATCCAGATCGAGAACCAGGCCCGCATTTGACACAGCTCCACGGTTCCCAGTCTGGGAGCCTCGTTCGGGCGTGGCGGCGCCACGCAGTCCCTGCAGGACATGGCCAACGCCGACTGCATCGTCATCCAGGGGTCCAACATGGCCGAGTGCCACCCGGTGGGCTTCCAGTGGGTGGCGGAGGCCAAGGCCAGGGGTGCCCGGGTCATCCACATCGACCCCCGGTTCACGCGCACGTCGGCGATCGCTGACACGCACGTCCCCGTGCGTGCGGGCACCGACGTCGTGCTGCTCGGCGCGATCATCAACCACGTCCTGAGCAACGACCTCTACTTCCACGACTACGTCGTCGCCTACACCAACGCCGCGACGCTCGTCAGCGAGGACTTCGTCGACACCGAGGACCTCGACGGAGTGTTCTCCGGCTACGACCCGCGCACGGGCGCCTACGACAGCGAGTCCTGGGCCTATCAGTCCCGTGCCGAGCCTCAGGTCCCGGACCAGGAGGGCGGGATCCAGGGTCCGACCGGGGACGAGCCGGACGCGAAGACCCGGGCCCACGCCGGCGGCCACACGCTGGGTGCCTCCGGTGCCGCGCTCGAGCACGCCCAGGTGGTGCGCGACGAGACGCTCCAGCACCCCCGCACGGTGTTCCAGATCCTCCGGCGGCACTACCGGCGCTACACGCCGGAGATGGTCCGCGACGTGTGCGGCATACCCGTCGAGCAGTTCCACGAGGTCGCCCGGGCGATCGTGGAGAACTCCGGCCGGGAGCGGACGACGTGCTTCGCCTACGCGCTGGGCTGGACGCAGCACAGCCTGGGGGCACAGTTCATCCGGGCCGCAGCCATCCTGCAGCTGCTGATGGGCAACATGGGCCGTCCGGGTGGCGGGATCATGGCGCTGCGCGGGCACGCCTGCATCCAGGGGTCGACCGACATCCCGACGTTGTTCAACATCCTGCCCGGCTACCTGCCGATGCCCGTCGCCGGCGAGCACGACACCCTCGAGGACTACCTCGCCTCGATCGCCTCCCCGCTGCAGAAGGGGTACTGGACCGAGGCCCCGGCCTACACGGCGAGCCTGCTCAAGGCCTGGTTCGGCGACGCCGCGACACCGGACAACGACTTCTGCTACGACTACCTGCCCCGGCTCACCGGCGCCCACGGCACCTACCAGACGGTGATGGAGATGCTCGACGGCAAGGTCGAGGGCTACTTCGTCGTGGGGCAGAACCCGGCGGTCGGCTCGGCGCACGCCCGGATGCAGAGGCTCGCGCTCGGGCAGCTCAGGTGGCTCGTGGTGCGCGACCTGCAGCTCATCGAGACGGCCACGTTCTGGAAGGACTCGCCCGAGATCGCCACCGGTGAGCTGCGCACCGAGGACATCCGGACGGAGGTCTTCTTCATGCCGGCTGCCACGCACGTGGAGAAGGCGGGGACCTTCACCCAGACCCAGCGGATGCTGCAGTGGCGCCACCAGGCGGTGACCCCGCCGGGCCAGGCGCAGAGCGAGCTGGACTTCTACTACGAGCTGGGCCGGAGGATGCGCGAACGGCTGGCCGGTTCCACCGACGAGCGCGACCGTCCCCTCCTCGACCTGACCTGGGACTACCCCCAGGACGAGCACGGTGAGGTGGACGGCGAGGCGGTCCTGCGCGAGATCAACGGCTACCACCTCACCGGTGACCGGGCGGGCGAGCTGCTGAGCTCGTTCACCGAGATGAGGGCCGACGGCTCCACGTCGGGCGGCTGCTGGATCTACACCGGCGTCTTCGCCGGCGGTGTCAACCGCTCCGCCAACCGGGTCCCGCGCGACCAGCAGGACGAGACCGCCGCGGAGTGGGGGTGGGCCTGGCCGATGAACCGCCGGATCCTCTACAACCGGGCCTCCGCCGACCCCCAGGGTCGACCGTGGAGCGAGCGCAAGAAGTACGTCTGGTGGGACGAGGAGGCCGGCCGGTGGGTCGGCAAGGACGTGCCCGACTTCCCGGCCGACCGCGACCCGTCCTACCGTCCGGCGCCGGACCAGGGCGGCCCTGCGGCGATCTCCGGCGACGACCCGTTCATCATGCAGTCGGACGGCAAGGGCTGGCTGTTCGCGCCCAAGGGCATGGTCGACGGGCCGCTGCCGACCCACTACGAGGCCCAGGAGTCCCCAGTCCGCAACCCGCTCTACACCCAGCAGCGCAACCCCGGTCGGCTGGTCTACCCCCGCAAGGACAACCTGTGGAGCCCTTCGGGCGACGAGCCGGGCAGCGACGTCTACCCCTACGTCTTCACCACCTACCGCCTCACCGAGCACCACACCGCGGGCGGGATGAGCCGGTGGCTGCCCTATCTCTCGGAGCTGCAGCCGGAGATGTTCTGCGAGGTCAGCCCGGAGCTGGCCGCGGAGGTGGGCCTGGAGAACGGCGGCTGGGCCACGATCGTCTCGGCGCGCAGCGCCATCGAGGCCCGGGTGCTGGTCACCGACCGGGTGCGGCCGCTGACCGTCAAGGGCCGGACCCTGCACCAGATCGGCCTTCCCTACCACTGGGGCATCGGCCGGGACGCCGTGGTCGAGGGCGACTCGGCCAACGACCTGCTCGGGCTGGTGCTCGACCCCAACGTGCACATCCAGGAGTCGAAGGTCGCCGCGTGCGACATACGGCCGGGGCGCCGACCCCACGGTGATGCGCTGCTGCGCCTCGTGGAGGAGTACCAGTCGCGGGCGGGCATCACCGCCGTCACCGGCAACGAGCGCCTCGACGAGGTGACACCCGAGATGGCCGCCCGCCGCGCCGCCGCCGGGTCCGGCCAGCAGGCCCCCGCCCCGGACGAGACCGAAGGAGAAGGCTGATGGGTTACCTCGCGCGCCAGCTCGCGGGCCCGACCGACCCCGCGCCGGACGCCGGCTGGACCGAGGCCCCCGAGCGCAAGGGCTTCTTCACCGACACCTCGATCTGCATCGGCTGCAAGGCCTGCGAGGTCGCCTGCAAGGAGTGGAACGCCCTGCCGCTGGACGGGCTGAGCCTGAGCGCCAACTCCTACGACAACACCGGCGGCCTGGGCGCGAGCACCTGGCGGCACGTCGCCTTCGTCGAGCAGAGCCAGGACCGGATCGCGCAGGCTCGGGAGTCCGGCCGGCGCCTCGTGGAGCTCGGGATGCCGGGCGTGGGTGCCCCACCCGCGCGCCGCGAGGCGATGCCTCCCGCGCCGGTGGACGGGCACGGCCCAGACCTGCGGGACATGCTGGCCGCGGCGAACGCCACGACCGTCGAGGGGACGCCGGTGGTGGGTCCGTTGCCGGACTTCCGGTGGCTCATGGCCTCCGACGTCTGCAAGCACTGCACCCACGCGGGCTGCCTCGACGTCTGCCCCACGGGAGCCCTCTTCCGCAGCGAGCACGGCACCGTCGTGGTCCAGGCGGACGTCTGCAACGGCTGCGGCTACTGCGTCGGCGCGTGCCCGTTCGGCGTCATCGAGCGCCGCAGCGACTCGGCCGTCTCCGTGCGTGGTGACGGCCACGTCCCCGACGTGGGCGTCGCCCAGAAGTGCACGCTGTGCTACGACCGGCTCACCGACGACCAGACGCCCGCCTGCGCGCAGACCTGCCCGACGACCTCGATCCGGTTCGGCACCCGCGAGGAGATGGTCGCCATCGCCCGGGAACGCGTCGCCCAGCTTCACCAGCAGGGGTTCACCGAGGCCCGGCTCTACGGCGCCAACGACGACGACGGCGTCGGCGGCACCGGCTCCGTCTTCCTGCTGCTCGACGAGCCCGAGGTCTACGGCCTGCCGCCCGACCCGGTGGTGCCGACCGCCAAGCTCCCCGAGATGTTCCGCACGGCAGGCCTGGCCGGCGTCGGCCTGCTGGGCGCCGCCGCCGTGGCCTTCCTGGGGGGCCGCCGGTGACCACCTCGCCCTTCGACAGCTACCGCCCGCCCGAGGAGGGGAGGCGACGTCGCCGACCCTCCGTCGGGAGCCAGGCGACCGACGCCGCCCGCGACCTGGCCCGCACCGGCCGCACCTGGCTCAACCGCGACGGGGGAGGGCGCCGGGAGGCCCCGGCCGTCCCCGACGCCGAGTTCACCGACTACTACGGCCACCCCGTCATCAAGCCGGTG
Source organism: Ornithinimicrobium tianjinense (assembly GCF_014636495.1). Taxonomy (GTDB): domain Bacteria; phylum Actinomycetota; class Actinomycetes; order Actinomycetales; family Dermatophilaceae; genus Ornithinicoccus; species Ornithinicoccus tianjinensis. Next base: position 11,012 of record NZ_BMEM01000007.1, on the reverse strand, counting down.
CCGTGGAAGCACGAGATCCCGGCCTACCTCTTCATCGGCGGCGTCGCTGCGGGCTCCGGACTCATCGCGGCCGGTGCCGCGGCCACCGACCGGCCCGTGCTGCTCCGCAACAGCCGCTACACCGCGATGACGGCGGTCGCCCTGAGCGGCGCGGCGCTCGTCGCTGACCTCGGCCGGCCCGAGCGCTTCCTCAACATGCTGCGCACGGTCAAGCTCACCTCGCCCATGTCGGTGGGCACCTGGATCCTGTCCGGGTATGCCGCTTTCGCCGGCGTGACCACGGCTGCGGAGGCGGCCCGCGCGGTCCGTCTGCCGCGGCGCGGCGCGCTCGCCACCGTGCAGCGGACGCTCGAGATCCTCGACACCCCGGCCACGGTCGGGCAGGCGCTCTTTGGGCCGCCGCTGGCCGCCTACACCGCGGTCCTCCTCTCCGACACGGTGACGCCCGTGTGGTTCGAGAGCCGCTCGCACCTGCCCTTCGTCTTCGTGGCGTCGGCCGCGATGGCCTCGGGCGGCGTGCAGATGGTGCTCGGCCCGACCTCCGAGACCGGCCCGGTCCGCCGCTTCGCGCTCCTGGGGGTGGGCACCGACCTGCTCGCCATGCACCGTCTCGAGCAGCACCTCGACGGGCTCGACCTGCGCGAACCTCTGGAGACCGGCGCGGCCGGGCGCAAGCTGCGTCTGGCCAAGCTCCTGACCGTCGCCGGTGGCGTGGGGACCCTGGTCGCCGGCCGGAGCCGCACGGTGTCCGTCGTCTCCGGGGTCGCGCTCGCCGCAGCCTCGGCTCTGACCCGGTTCGGCATCGTCGAGGCGGGCATCGAGTCCGCGAAGGACCCGCGCTACACGGTGGCCCCCCAGAAGAGGCGCCTCGAGGAACGCCGGCGCCAGGGCAACGTGCACGACAGCATCGTCACCGTCCGGTAGGACGGCCTTCGGCCTGCGTGCCTGCGGCCTGCGTGCTTCGGCCCTTCGGGACAGACCGCTGGAGGTCTCCGATGCCTCGGTGCGGCTCACACCACCTCGAGGAGCACCCCGGCGCCGAACGACCCGGCAGGGAGCGTCTCACCGACGACCGGCGCACCGGGCACCTCGCCGACGACGAGGAGCCCGCCTGAGGTCTGGGCGTCGGCGAGCAGCAGCAGCTCGCCCTCGTCGACGCCCGGGGCCGTCGTCAGGTGCGGGCGGACCCAGTCCAGGTTGCGCCTCGACCCGCCCGGGACGTGCCCGGAGGCGAGCGCCGGACGTGCGCCGTCGAGGTAGGGGACGGCCGCCGCGTCGATCCGTGCCGTCACGCCCGAGGCGCGGCACATCTTGTAGAGGTGCCCCAGCAGACCGAAACCGGTGACGTCAGTGGCCGAGCGCACCCCGGCCGCGAGCGCGGCGAGCGAGGCGTCCCGGTTGAGGGACGCCATACTCTCCACGGCCTCCTGGCTCACCTCGCCGGTGGACTTGGCGCGGTTGTTGAGGACGCCCACCCCCAGCGGCTTGGTGAGGCTGATCGGGAGTCCCGGCTGCGCCGCGTCGTTGCGCATCAAGCGCTCAGGATCAGCGGTGCCGGTCACCGCCATCCCGTAGATCGGCTCCGGCGCGTCGATGCTGTGCCCGCCGATCACCGGGCACCCAGCGGACGTGGCGACGTCGCGACCGCCGCGCAGCACCTCGCGCAGCAGGTCCGTGCTGATGACGTCGCGTGGCCACCCGACGAGGTTGATGGCCATGACGGGGGTGCCGCCCATCGCGTAGATGTCCGACAGCGCGTTGGCGGCGGCGATCCGTCCCCAGTCGTAGGGGTCGTCCACGACGGGCGTGAAGAAGTCCGCGGTGGACAGCACCGCCACGCCCCCGTCGATGCGGACCGCTGCCGCGTCGTCGCCGTCGTCGAGGCCGACGAGCACCTCCGCGTCGGGCAGGGGCTGCGCGCCCGGCAGGGGCTGCGCGGCCCGAAGACCGGCCACGATCTGCTCGAGCTCGCCGGCGGGGATCTTGCACGCGCAGCCTCCGCCCTTGGCGAACTGCGTCAGTCGGATGGGCTCCACGGCCACACTCTAGGCGTGTGTCTAGGCTGTGCTGTGGAGGCGTCTGGGTTCCTGGTGGGCCCCCCGGTCTTCAACACCGGTGAGGCCGAGCATCTCGGCCTGGCGGGTTCGATTCCCGTCCGCCTCCGCCAGCTAACCGCGGGTGACCTTCCCCGCGTGCGGAAGGGAGCACGAGCGTGAGCCAGACCGACCCGCGTCGCGCGGTGCCGCGCACCGACACGCTGCTCGCGAGCCCACCGCTCGCGGCCGCCGCGCAGCGCCTCGGCCGTCCCTGGGTGCGCGCGGCGGTCACGGCGGCGCAGGACCGCGCGCGACGCGGGGAGATCGCGCCGGACGAGGTCGCCGAGGCGGCCCTGCGCGCCCTGCCTGCGCGAGCCTCGTCGCTGTCCTCGGTCCTCAACGCGACCGGCGTCGTGGTGCACACCAACCTCGGCCGTGCGCCCCTGTCCGACGCCGCCGTCGACGCCGTCGTCGACGCCGCGGGCTACGTCGACGTCGAGCTGGACCTGGACACCGGGCTGCGCGGCCGCCGGGGCGCCGGGGTGCTCGCGGCGCTCGGCGAGGCCGTGCCGTCGGCGGGCGGTGCGCTCGTGGTCAACAACGGTGCAGCCGCTCTGCTGCTGGCCACGACGACGCTCGCTGCCGGACGCGAGGTCGTCGTCTCCCGCGGCGAGCTGGTCGAGATCGGGGACGGGTTTCGTCTCCCCGACCTGATCGCCTCGACCGGCGCGCGGCTGCGGGAGGTCGGGACCACCAACCGCACCCACCTCCGCGACTACACCGACGCGGTCGGTCCCGAGACCGGCTGCGTGCTCAAGGTGCACCCGAGCAACTTCCGCGTCGACGGTTTCGTCTCCTCCGTGGGCGTGGAGAGCCTTCGGGACCTGCGCCGTCCTGACGGCAGCCACGTGCCCCTGGTCGCCGACATCGGCTCCGGGCTGCTGGCCCCCGACCCGGCCCTGCCCGACGAGCCGGACGCGTCCACCGTCCTGCGTGCCGGGGCCACCATCGTCACGGCGAGCGGTGACAAGCTGCTGGGCGGACCGCAGGCGGGACTCATCCTGGGTGACGCGGACGTCGTGGAGCGCCTGCGGCGGCACCCGCTCGCGCGCGCGCTGCGGGTCGACAAGCTCACGCTGGCGGCGCTGGAGGCGACCGTGCGCGGCCCCGCCACCCCGGTCCACGACGCGCTGCACGCCTCGGCCGACAGCCTGCGGGCGCGGGCTGAGCGGCTCGCCGTCGCCCTGGGGCGCGAGGTGGTGGCGGTCAGCGGACGCGTCGGAGGTGGCGGGGCGCCCGGCGTGCCGCTGCCCGGGTGGGCCGTGGAGATCCCGGTCGCCGCTGTCGAGCGGCTCCGTCGGCCGGCGGGTCGGCTGCCCGTCGTCCTCGCTCGCGTGGACGACGGACAGGGACTGGTGGACGTGCGCTGCATACCCCCCTCCCGGGACGGCGACCTCCGGAAGGCGCTGGAGGCCGCGCTCGGCGGCGACGAGCTCCCCTCGCAGACGCCATGAGGCGCGTGCTCGCCACCGCGGGGCACGTCGACCACGGCAAGTCCACTCTCGTCCGCGCGCTGACGGGGCGGGACCCGGACCGGTTGGCCGAGGAGAAGGCGCGTGGCCTGACGATCGAGCTGGGGTTCGCGTGGACGCGGTTGCCGGGGGGTGCCGACGTCGCGTTCGTGGACGTCCCGGGTCATCAACGGTTCGTGGGGACGATGCTCGCCGGGCTCGGCCCGGCGCCGGCCGTGGTCTTCGTCGTGGCCGCCGACCAGGGGTGGCAGGCGCAGAGCTCGGAACACCTGGCTGCCGTCCAGGCTCTCGGCATCACGGACGGTGTCCTCGTCATCACCCGCTGCGACCTGGCTGAACCCGGACGTCCGGCGGAGGTGCTGGCCGATGCCGCTGAGCGGCTGGCGGGGGCCGGGCTCGAGGCACCGGCGGTCGGCGTGTCGGCCACGACAGGGGAGGGCATGGCGGCGCTGCGATCGGCCCTGGACGAGCTGGTGACCAGGACGCCCAGCCCCGACCCCGGCGCGCCGGTGCGGCTGTGGTGCGACAGGTCGTTCACGGTGGCGGGGGCGGGCACCGTCGTGACCGGCACCCTCGGCGCCGGCATCCTGAGGACCGGTGACCACCTCACCCTGCTCTCCGGCGGCCAGGCCGGCGGGGTCGTCGTCCGCGCGCTGCACAGCCAGGACGTCGCTCACGACGCGGTCGGGCCGGTCTCCCGCGTCGCCGTGAACCTGCGCCGCCTCCCGTCCCCCAGTCCCGGGCGGGGCGCCGTGCTGCTGACGCCCGGGGCCTTCGCGGTGGCCGAGGTCGTCGACACGACGATCGAGCCGGTGGGTCACACGACGGCAGCCCCCGCCCAGGCCATGCTGCACGTCGGGTCGGCCGACCACCCGGTGCACGTCCGGCCGCTCGGCTCTCGGCACGCCCGCCTGAGCCTCCGCTCCCCGCTGCCCTGGCACGCGGGGGACCGGGCGATCGTCCGCGACCCCGGGACCCACCGCCTGTGGTCCGTGCAGGTGGTGGACGTGGATCCTCTTCCGCTGCGGCGGCGTGGCGCGGCGCTCCGGCGCGCCGGCGACCTCGAGGGCGGCCATCTCGAGGGCGGCCATGTCGAGGGCGGCCATGTCGAGGGCGGCCATCTCGTGGGCGGCCATCTCGTGGGCGGCCATCTGGAGGGCGGCCACCTCGAGGGCGGCCATCTCGAGGGCGGCCACCTCGAGGGCGGCCATCTCCCGGCGAAGGTCACCCCCGCGGCTGTCGCCCTGTCGGACGTCCGGCTACGGTCCCGCGGCGCGGAGCACGCCACGACCTTCGCGCGCCTGGGCCTGCCGACCCCGACGGTGGGCACCCGGCTGGAGGGGTGGTGGGTCGACGACGAGGTGCTCGCCGCGTGGACAGCGCAGGTAGGTGAGCGGGTCCGGGCACACCACCGGGACCACCCGCTCAGCCAGGGGATGACGCTCGCGGAGGTCGCCCACCTCATCGACCTGCCTCATCATCTGCGGCATCACCTGCGCGATCATCTGCGGCGGCCCGTGGCGGGTGGCGGCGGGCTGCCCGCGGACGTCCCTGCGCTCGTGCCGGCCCTCGTGCGGCGGCTCGTCGACGAGGCAGGGCTGGCCGTGACCGAGGGCCGCGTCCTGCCGCCGGACACCGGTGGGCTGGGCCCCGCGGAGCGAGCCGTCGCCACCCTTGAGGCGCGGCTGCGTAAGGCGCCCTTCGATGCCCCGGAACGGGATGAGCTGCGTGAGCTGGGGCTGGGTCCCGTCGAGCTGGCCGCCGCCGTGCGCCTCGGCCGTCTGGTGCGCGTGTCGGAGGACATCGTGCTCCTGCCCGACGCCCCCGCTCGCGCGATGCGTGAGCTGGCGAGCCTGGACCAACCCTTCACGCTGGGCGAGGCCCGCCAGGCGCTCGGCACCACCCGCCGGGTGGCAGTCCCGCTGCTCGAGCACCTGGACGCCCGCGGGTGGACCAGACGGATCGACTCTCAGCTGCGCAGCGTCGTCCGCTGAGTCCCAAGAAGATCCGCAGGACCTCTCCGAGCCAGGCCCGACTGAGGCCGGTGGGCAGCCGTGACCGGCCACCGTGCAGGTGACGGACCCGAGGCGGAGGGCAACGGCATACCGACGCTGCCAAAGACCGCCTGAGCCTCAACCGCGCGCTCCGACCCCTCAGCCGCGCGCTCCGACCTCTCTGCCGCGTGCTCCGACGGCTCAACCGCGCGGCTGGGTGCCTCTGTCAACTGTGAATGCTCGCACTTCGGCGCCCAGTGACCTAGTGTCGCGGCGGTCCCCTTTCACCTGCGGGTCGGGGCACGCCAACGGAGGCGTGCCGACGGTGGGGACCCTGACGGAAGGTAGCTGCAGTGACGTCACGTAACTCCCGGTCTCTCGTGATGGCCGGACTCCTCTCGCTCGCCCTGGCCGGTTCGGGCCTGGCCTCCGCCGGGGCGGCCGGGTCGGCCGCAGGCAACCCGAACACCGACGGCTCGACCAGCGCGCCCGGCCAGGACCGGACGAGCGCAATCGTCGTCCTCACCGGTGCTCCGCTGGCGACCGCGAGCCACGTCGACCGCGACACCAACGGGAAGATCCGCCTCGACGCGAGGAACACGCGCGCGACCCGCGCCGAGCTGAACGCTGAGAAGAACGCCTTCCGGAAGTGGCTCCGGGTCAACGCCCCGAAGGCGCAGGTGACGAGCAGCTACGACATCTCGCTGAACGCCGTGGCGGTGCAGCTCAACGGCACTCCGCTGGAGACCCTGCGCACCGCGCCCGGCGTGACGGCCGCGGACTACCAGGGGATCTACCACGCCACCGCGCACGAGGACCCGGACCTGGCCCTGATCGACACGCTGGAGGGCTGGGCGGTGGCCGGCGCCACCGCGGTCGGCGGCGACCCGTCCACCTGGGCGGGCCACGGCATCAAGGTCGGCATCATCGACACCGGCATCGACCCCGACCACCCGTGCTTCGACGACTCCCTCTACCCGGCGGCCGCCCAGACGGGTGACCCGGCGCTCACGAACAACAAGGTCATCGTCGCGAAGATCTTCCACCACAAGGCCAAGCAGCTGGGCTTCACCGCCGCTGACCACGAGGGTCACGGCACGCACGTCGCCGGCACGGTCGGCTGCAACCCGCACACCCCGGCCGTGGTCGGTGGCGCCGAGATCGGCTACGACCCCACCGGCGTGGCGCCGGGCGTGCTGCTCGGCAACTACAACGTGCTGCCCAACGGCAACGGCAGCAGCGAGGACATCCTCAACGGTATGGAGGCCGCCGTCGCCGACGGCATGGACGTGCTGAACATGTCGCTCGGTGGTGGCTACTCGGGCGTGCAGGACCTGATGGCCATGGCCGTCGACAACATCGACCGGGCCGGGGTCGTCGTCGCGGTGGCCGCGGGCAACGACGGTCCGGGTGCCTCGACGACCGGGTCGCCGGGTCGTGCGGAGCGTGCGCTCACCGTGGGTGCCTCGACCGTGGGCCAGTTCGTGGGCGTGCCGGTCAGCTCCGGTGGCGCGCAGGTCAGCGTCGCCGCCGTGGGTGAGTTCCCCGTGCCGGCGACCGACCTGACCGCCCCGCTCGGCGTCGTGGACGCCGTCGCGGGTGCGACCAACCCGCTGGGTCTGGGTTGTGGGCCCATCGCGGAGGACCTCACCGGCCAGATCGCGCTGATCAGCCGCGGGTCGTGCTCGTTCGGCACGAAGGTCGCCAACGCGGAGGCCAGGGGCGCGGTCGCCGCGATCATCGTGAACAACATCCCCGGAGACCCGATCTCGATGGCCGGTGACCCGGCTGCTCCCAGCACCATCCCGGCCGTCCAGTCCGGCCTGGGCGACCGTGACGCGCTGATGGCGCTCGACGGTCAGGACGTGGTGATCGGCAGCCAGAGCACCTACACCCAGACCGGCTTCGACAACATCCTCGCCGGATTCTCGTCCTGGGGCCCGACCCGGGTGGACCACCTGGTCAAGCCCGACGTCGTCGCGCCCGGCGTCAACGTCCTGTCGGCGCAGCCGCTGTCCTTCTGCGCCGAGGACGCCTGGGTCGACGCCGAGGGCTGCTGGGCGTTCTACCAGGGCACGTCGATGGCCACCCCGCACGTCGCCGGCATGGCCGCCGTGGTGCGCGCTGTCCACGCTGACTGGGATGCCTGGCAGGTCCGCTCGGCGATCGCCAACACGGCCAAGATCGACGGGGTGACCCAGACCAACGCGATCACCCAGGTCGAGACGAACGTGCAGAAGGTCGGCAACGGTCTGGCCGACCTCGACGCCGCAGTCACCGCGCCGCTCGCCTTCAGCCAGACCACGCTGTCCTTCGGTGCGGTTCCTTCGGGCAGCGGCAAGGCCACGAGCACGACGGTCACCGTGTCGAACCTGTCCGGTGCGGACGCCACCTTCCCGGTGTCGGTGTCGGGTGCCGGCTTCACGGCCGACGTCGAGTCGGTCACCGTCCCGGCGGACGGCTCCGCAACCATCACGGTCACGTTCGCCCCGGTCAAGGGCGAGGTGGCCGGTGCCAAGCAGGCTCACCTGTATGTCGGTGACTCCCACCTCGCGATGTTCGCCCTCGTGCAGTGAGCCATCCGGGTGGGCCGGGTCTACCTGCCGAGAGCTGCCTCTCTCCTGACTGATCCGCACCACCTGAGCAACGCGGTCCGCCCGTCCCCCGGACCGCCTGCCGACGCGGTTTCCCCTGAGCCGCGCGTAGCCCCCGCCAGCTCGTGCTGGCGGGGGCTCTCGGCGTCTCGGCGGCCTAGCCTCGGCGGGTCTCGGAGCCTCGGCGGGTCTCGGGGCCTCCGCGGGTCTCGGGGTCTCGGCGTCTCGGGACTGGGAACCAGGTGCGGCGCTCAGAACGGCGGCGGGTCGGTGGTGGATGCGGGGTCCTCGCTCGGGTCGCTGGCTTTCTCGCCCGGGTCGCTGGCTTTCTCGCTCGGGTCGCCGCCTTTCTCGCTCGGGTCGCCCGATTCCTCGGGCCGGGTGAACGGGTCCGTCCAGTGCGTCGAGTCGAGCATCGTGCTGGCGGGCGTAGCGACGATGTCCTCCGGCGAAGGGGTGGCGGGGTGCGAGCCCGAGATCTTGGCGCCGTCCCGGAGCCGGGTGTGGCGGAGCCAGATGACCGGGTGAGGGCCGGTGAGATAGCTGGTGTCGCTGTCCGGGTCGTCGTCCGGCGCCTCGAGACGCTCGCCGCGCTGCCGGGCGGTGAGTGCGGCATACGTGAGCAGGCTGGCCAGGTGACGTCGGTCCCCGGGACCGAGCGGCGTGAGCTCGGGTCCGTCCGGATCGTCGGTCGATCGGGCCTGGGCCGGGATGCCTGAGGTGAGGTACTGCCGGTAGTCGTGGGCGCGGGTGCGGTAGACCCGCTGCCAGAAGGTCGTCCACGTGACGTCCCGGCGACCGTTGATCACGGCATCCCAGTCGCCCGCGGTCTTGGCGTGGTGCGTTGCGGTGTCGAGGGCCTGCAGGTTGCCTTCGGCCGTCGCCCCTCCGGACCCGTAAGGACGGACGTGGTCGAGCTGGCTGTCGCGTGCCGGTGCCGCGGCGCCTGGGCCCCGGGAGAGGACGTCCGCCGCGATGATCTGCTCGCGCATCGCGGCATCAGGTCGATAGCGTGCGACGGACCGCTCGATGCAGCGACCGTCGGCGTGGTCGAAGAGGATGCGCGACAGAGTGGTCCCGGGCGCCAGGGCAGCAGCGCGCAGCTGCGGTCCGGTGAGGAACAGGGGATGTCGCCCCAGCACCCGACCGATGCCTTCACGCACGGAGGGTCCTGTGTCGTTCTCGCCGACGCCAGGGCTCCGGAGCACTGGCCGCCCGGTGAGGGCGTCCCACGGGACGATCACCTGCAGGTGGTAGGCGGGGGTCCCGTTGACCACCTGGGCGATACGCGACAGGTCGGCCGGGCTCAGGAGGTCCCAGTCCGGCTCGTTGAGGCGCGGGTCCCGGGCGTTCGCCGGGCCCTCGTCCGCCGCATGGTGAGGACCTTCGCCGGTGGAACCAGAGGTCGTGCCGCTCGTGCCGCTCGTCTCGGGTCTTGCTCCCGTGTGCGACGGCAGATCGATGCGGCCGTGGAGCAGCAAGGCCCGGGCGACGTCTGAACGTAGCTGTGCCTCGGTGCGCGGGTCGCCCGTCGCACGCAACCGCTTGGCCATGGAGGCAAGGTGATCCAGGCAAGCCGTCGTGCTCGCGGCATCCCCGGTGATGACGATCTGGCCGGTGCCGTCATCGTCGACGATGCCGTAGGCGTCGCGGGCGTCGTGCGCTGCCGACGGCTCCCGACGCCGACGATCGGGATCGTCGGCGTGGTGGCGGGCGATCTCCTGGGCGAGTGCCTGGTGGTACTGCTGGGCGGGCCACGGCGTGGTGCGGAGCGCCCCGTCAGGGTCGAGCCGGTCGGCGTGAGCCTGCTCGGGCTCGATGTCCGTGGCGAGCAAGGTGTTCGCGACAGCGGCCGCTCCCTCCGGCGTCAGGCGACGCGCAGCCCGCCAGTAGGCCTCCACCTGAGCCCAGGTCACGATGGCGGCCTGCAGCCCCTGCACGACCGCAGCGCGCACCGGCGCCGGGGCCAGCGCGATGGCGACGAGCTCGCGCGAACGCCCCCGGCCCCATCCCGTCAGCGTCGCCACCTCGCCGGCGGTCACCGACTTGGCCCGGGCGCGCCACCGGTCGCGTCGGGTCTTGGACAGCTCGCCAGGCTCAGAGACACCCTCGAGCTCGAGCAGCTTCTCTGCCGTGCGCGCGGCGAGCTCTCCGGCCGCTCGTAGGCGGGCGGCGTCGAGCTGGCAGGTGAGCGTGTGCAGGGCAGCCACCGCGCCGAGGCACTCTTCACCTGGTCGCTCCACGGCCCCCCGGGCGGGTGTGCCCTCGTGATCACGGTCAGGCGCTGCTGCGTGGGGTACGAAGTGGCGCGCTCGACCCAGCAGGTCCGCGGGCGTCCGCTCTGCGAGGGGCCGCTCCGCGGGGTGGTCCTGAGACGGTTCTGCATGCCGGACCCGGTCGGGCAGGCGGCGCAGGGCTGCGGCGTCGATGCGGACCACTCCATCCAGACCGACGGAGGTCCCGTGATGCCAGCGCGCGGGCACGAACTCCCGCACGACCAGAGTGTCGTCTCGCCGCGCCTGCTCCAGCACCGGTGCCAGCAACGCCAGCCGTGCGTCGTCCCTGGCGGGCAGTGCCTCCGCGGTCTCGTCGGGTGTCCCCTCCATGGCCATCCCTCCCTCGGCCTGTCGATGGACCCAGTTTAGAACAAGCGTCTGATCCTGGCTCGCTGAACACGCCGATTCTGTGGACAAACATTCGATGTCGCGCCATGTCCGCCTGCGTCTCGCCCTCGCGCGGTTATCGCGTCAGGAGGCGAGGGTGACGTAGACGGGGAGGCGTCTCTCCGTGACGAGATGGCGGCCGGCCGGAGATGGCGACGGTGCCTGACGGAGGTGGCGAGGGGGTCCGTGTCCG
>NZ_BMEM01000006.1:23802-115971 GCF_014636495.1 Ornithinimicrobium tianjinense | reverse complement strand
CGACGAGGCCCACGGCTGGAACCCCTCGGTCGAGGACATCCGGTCCAAGGTCACGCCCCGGACCAAGGCGATCGTCATCATCAACCCCAACAACCCCACGGGCGCCGTCTACTCGCGCGAGGTGCTCGAGCAGATTGTCGAGGTGGCCCGCGAGCACTCGCTGCTCGTCTTGGCCGACGAGATCTACGACCGGATCCTCTTCGACGACGCCGTGCACACCTCGGTGGCCTCTCTCGCCCCCGACCTGCTGTGCCTGACGTTCAACGGCCTCTCCAAGACCTACCGGGTGGCCGGCTACCGCGCCGGCTGGGTGGCGATCACCGGGCCGACGTCGCACGCGGCCGGCTTCCTGCAGGGCATCGAGCTGCTCGCGTCGACCCGCCTGTGCCCCAACGTGCCGGCCCAGCACGCGATCCAGGTCGCCGTCTCCGGCCACCAGAGCATCGAGGCGCTGATCCGACCGGGCGGGCGGCTCGCCGAGCAGAAGGACATCGCCACCACCATGCTCAACGCGATGGACGGCGTGAGCTGCGTCGAGCCCCGAGGTGCTCTCTACGTCTTCCCCCACCTCGACCCCGAGGTGCACGAGATCCACGACGACGAGCGCCTGGTCTACGACCTGCTCGAGCAGGAGAAGATCCTCGTCGTGCACGGCACCGGCTTCAACTGGCCCAGGCCCGACCACCTGCGCATCGTCACCCTGCCCTGGGGCGCCGACCTGCGGGCCGCCCTGGAGCGGATGGGCAACTTCCTGGCGAGCTACCGGCAGTGATGCGCTGATGTGCGGACGGTATGCCGCGACCGCCAACCCCGACGAGCTCGTCGAGGCCTACGAGGTCGTCGTCGACGCCACGCACGAGCGCTCGCGCAGCCTCCTGAAGAACCCGCAGCAACCTCCTGCCGGCACGCCCGACCAGAACATGGCACCGACCAAGCAGGCGCCGGTGGTCCTGACCCGGGCCCCGCGTGGCGGGGACACCGACGGTCGCGAGGACGGCGCCACGGCGGAGGCGGTGCGGCAGCTGCGGCTCCTCACGTGGGGGCTCGTGCCCTCCTGGGCCACGGACCCGTCCGTCGGCAACAGGATGGCCAACGCGCGCAGCGAGACCGTGCTGGACAAGCCCGCCTTCGCCCGCGCCGCGAGCCGTCGCCGCTGCCTGGTGCCGATCACGGGGTGGTACGAGTGGCAGGTCTCCCCCGTCGCTCTCGACGCCAAGGGCAAGCCGCGCAAGCAGCCCTTCTTCATCAGCCGCGCGGACGACGTGCCGCTGGCGCTCGCCGGGCTCTACGAGTTCTGGAAGGACCCGTCCGCCCCCGCCGAGGACCCGCTCTCGTGGGTCGTCTCGTTCACGATTCTCACGACCGACGCCGAGCCGGGTCTGGACCGCATCCACGACCGCCAGCCGCTGGCGCTGGACCCTGACCTGTGGGAGGACTGGCTCGACCCGGGGACGACGTCCCCGGACGCGGTGCGCTCGATGATCGACGCCGCGCAGGTGCCGGGCCGGTTCCAGACGTGGGCCGTCAGCACGGCCGTCAACTCCTCCCGGAGCACGGGCCCGCACCTGCTCGACCCCGTCCCGCGCGACCAGCTGGTCGGCGCCGTCGACCCCGTCACCGGGGAGGTGGTCGGGGTATGACGTCCGCCGCCGCCTCGGTCGCGGCGCTGCCCCGCACGGACGTGCCGACGGCGGAGGGGACCGCCCAGGTGCGCGTCCTTCCCTCGCAGGGGGCCACCCACGGGACGCTCCTGCTCGGCCACGGTGCCGGGGGCCGCGGCGACGCCGCCGACGTGGTCGCCCTGACCGCGCTCACCGCGGACGGATGGACCGTGGTCCTCGTCGACCAGCCCTGGCGGGTGGCCGGGCGGAAGGTGGCCATGAGACCCCCCTCGCTCGACCGCGCCTTCGCCGACCTGACCGCGGTCCTCGCGGACGAGGACTGGCAGGCGAGCCACGGCATACCCCTCCCGCGTCCGTGGGTGCTCGGCGGCCGCAGCGCGGGCGCGCGCGTGGCCTGCCGCGCCGCCGTCGACGAGCACGGGGTCGCCCGACCCGGCATCGCCGGGGTGGTCTGCCTGGCCTTCCCGCTCCACCCGCCCGGGGCTCCGGAGAAGAGCCGGGCCGCCGAGCTCGAGGGGCCTCTCGCCGCCGGGCTGCCCACCCTCGTGGTGCAGGGTGCGCGCGACCCGTTCGGCACGCCCGAGGAGGTGCGCGCAGCCGTCCGCGACCAGCGCGCCTGCCTCGTCCTGCATGAGGTGCCGGGCACCCACTCCCCCAGCCGCGACCTTGCGGCGGTGACCGGCCAGGCCCGGCAGTTCCTCGCCGGGCTCGGCGGCCGCCCGGCCGCGGGGGCGCTAGCGTGAACGACCGGACCGACCCGAGGAGCCACGTGCCGACGACGACCGCGCCCGACCTGTGGACCGCACCCCGTCCGGGCTCGCCCGTCGACGCGGTCGTCGAGGTCCCCGGCAGCAAGTCCCTGACCAACCGCTGGCTCGTCCTGGCCGCGCTGGCCGACGGTCCGTGCACCGTGCGCCGGCCGCTGCGCTCGCGTGACAGCGAGCGGATGGTCGACGCGCTGCGGCTGCTGGGGGCGCAGGTCGACGACACCTCCGACGACGCGTGGACGGTGGTGCCGGGCGTCGCGGTGCGCGGCGACGTCCGGATCGACGCCGGGCAGGCCGGCACCGTCATGCGCTTCGTCCCGCCGGTCGCGGCGATGGCCGACGGGCCCGTCGCCTTCGACGGTCACGAGACGGCACGGCTGCGACCGGTCGGCCCCGTCCTCGAGGCGTTGCGGGCGCTGGGTGTCCGCGTCGAGGACGAGGGGCGCGGGACGATGCCGTTCACCGTGCACGGTCGGGGCCGCGTCGCCGGCGGCGAGGTGGCGCTCGACGCGTCGGCCAGCTCGCAGTTCGTCTCCGCCCTGCTGCTCGCCGGGGCGCGCTACGAGCACGGGCTGACCGTGCGGCATACCGGCAGCGCGGTGCCCAGCGCGGCCCACCTCGACATGACCCTGCAGGTGCTGGCCGAGGTCGGCGTGCGGGCGACCCACCCCGACCCCGTGACCTGGCGGGTCGAACCCGGCCCGATCACCGCCTTCGACCGGACCGTCGAGCCCGACCTGTCCTCCGCGGCGCCCTTCCTCGCCCTCGCGGCGGTGACCGGCGGCCGCGTGCGGCTGCGCGGCTGGCCGCGGGAGACCACCCAGCCGGGGGCCTGGCTCGTCGGGGCGCTGGAGCGCATGGGCGCCACGTGCACGCTCCACGACGACGGCCTGGAGGTCCAGGGCCCGCGCCGGCCCCTGCGCGGCGGGGACCACGACCTCTCCGACGTCGGGGAGCTCACCCCTGTGGTCGCGGCGCTCGCCGTGCTTGCCGACGGCCCGAGCCGGTTGGCCGGGGTCGCTCACCTGCGCGGCCACGAGACCGACCGGCTCGCCGCCCTGGCGGCGGAGATCACCCGCCTCGGCGGGAGCGTGCACGAGACCGCGGACGGGCTCGAGATCACGCCCACGCCGCTGCGGGGCGCGCAGCTGCGGACCTACCACGACCACCGGATGGCGATGTTCGCCGCGGTCGTCGGCGCCGCGGTCCCGGGGGTCGTCGTGCAGGACGTCGCCACCGCGGACAAGACCTTCCCCGGCTTCCACCTCGCGTGGGAGCGCGCGGTCGCCACCGCTGACCGAGCCCGCCCCGAGGGAGTGCCGGGGTGAGCGGGCGCTACGACCACCTCGACGAGAGCTCGGTGCGCCAGCGACCCTCCCGCAAGGGGTCGCGTCCCCGCACCAAGGACCGGCCGGCCCACGAGGACGCCGTCGTCGGGGTCGTGACCGGGGTGGACCGCGGCCGCTGCAGCATCCGCGTCGGCGACCGGGTCGTGGTCGCCATGCGGGCCCGCGAGCTGGGGCGGACCCGCATCGTCGTCGGCGACCGGGTAGCGATGGTCGGCGACACCTCGGGCGAGCCCGACACCCTGGCGCGCATCGTCCGTGTCGAGGAGCGCCGGACGGTGCTGCGGCGCAGCGCCGACGACACCGACCGTGTCGAGCGGGTGATCGTCGCCAACGCCGACCAGCTCGTGGTCGTGACCGCGCTCGCCGACCCCGAGCCGCGCCCCCGGATGGTGGACCGCTGCCTCGTGGCGGCATACGACGCCGGCCTGGACCCGCTCCTGGTGCTCACCAAGGCCGACCTCGCCCCTCCGGAGCCCTTCCTCGCGCACTACACCGCGCTGGACGTGCCCCACGTCGTGAGCCGGTCCGGGCCGGACGGCGGGCTGGACGCGGACGGCGTCGAGGCGGTCCGGGCACACCTCCTCGGCCGCACCAGCGTGCTCGTCGGCCACTCCGGCGTCGGGAAGTCGACCCTCGTGAACGCCCTCGTCCCGGAGGCCGAACGGGCGACGGGTGCCGTCAACGCGGTGACCGGGCGCGGGCGGCATACCTCGACCTCCGCGGTGGGGCTGGAGCTGCCGGGGGGCGGCTGGGTGGTGGACACCCCCGGGGTCCGCTCCTTCGGCCTGGGGCACGTCGACCCGGCGACCTTCATCAACCACTTCGAGGACCTCGCGCCGGGCACCGAGGACTGCCCGCGCGGCTGCAGCCACGACGAGCCGGACTGCGCGCTCGACGCATGGGTGGCCGGCGGGCGTGCCGGCCCGGCCGGACCGGCACGCCTGGAGTCCCTCCGCAGACTGCTGCGCAGCCGCTCCGGCGACGAGCGCTGAGCCTGCGCGGCGCCGTGCCGCGCGCCCTGACGGGCGGCACGCCGGTGTGCGGCTACGGTGGGCCGGTGCCCCGATATGACGACGACCTGCGCCTGGCCCACGTGCTGGCTGACTCCATCGAGCGCACCGCGCTCGAGATGTTCGCCTCGCCCGGGCTCGAGGTCAGCGTCGCCGACGACGGCTCGCTGACCACCCAGGCGGCCGGGACGCTCGAGGAGCTGCTGCGCCACCAGCTGCAGCGCACCCGCCCGCGCGACAAGGTCCAGGGGCGCATCCTGCCCTCGACCGGGCACGGCGACCGCCGATGGGTCATCGACGCCCTGGACGGCGCCGCCAACTACGTGCGCGGGGTGCCCGTGTGGGCCACGCTGATCGCTCTGGTCGTGGAGGAGGAGCCCGTGCTCGGGCTGGTGGCCGCGCCCTCCCTGTCCCGCCGGTGGTGGGCGGGGCACGGGTCCGGCGCGTGGACGGGACGCACCCTGGCCCGGGCCACACAGGTCCGCGTGAGTGACACCGCGGTCCTGGAGCACGCCTCGGCCTCCGCCGACGACGTGGCCTCCTGGCTGTTCGGCCCGCACGGGCAGGGGTTCGCCCAGCTCACCGACCGCGTCTGGCGCACCCGCGCCTTCGGTGACTTCTGGAGCCACGCGCTGGTCGCCGAGGGGGCCGCCGACGTGGCCCTGGGCTCCTACCTCGACACCTTCCAGACGAGCACGCTGTCGGCCCTCGTCCGCGAGGCGGGCGGCCGGATCAGCGACCCGTGGGGCGCCCCCGTCTCCGACCGGGCGGCGAGCGGTGGCTCGCCCGTCGTCGTGACGAACGGGCTGCTGCACGAGGCGGTGCTCGCCGCCCTCTCCCCCACCGACGCTGCGGAGGGCTGAGCTCGGCGGTCGGGCCCCGCGAGCCTCAGGAGCCCGTGACGACCGACACCGGCCCGATCCCCAGGTCCTGCAGCCCGGCCGCGTGCTGCGGGTCGCCCACGAGCACCACGGTCCAGCCGGGTCCGGCCAGGACCTCGTCCCAGGCCGCCCCCACCTGGGCCGCCGTCAGGCCCCGCAGCTGCTCCAGGGTGGCGGTCACCACGCGAGGCTCGAGCCCGTCGGACACGAGGGAGACGATCTCGTCCGCCACCGCGTCCGCCGTGCCGTAGCGCCCGGGCGCGGTCATGGACACGAAGTCCGCGGCAGCGCGCACCTCCGGCTCGGTGAGCTCCGCCCCCGGCACCGCGAGGATGTCGAGCAGCTCACGCAGCGCCGGCACGGTGGCGTCCGCCCGCACCGAACCACCGGCGACGGTCAGCCCGCCGGTCGCGCGCGGCCGGAAGCCCGCCCGCACCCCGTAGGTGTAGCCGCGCTCCTCGCGCAGGACCTGGTCGATCCGCGCGTGCGGGGAGCCGCCGAGCACCATACCGAGCGTCTGGTAGGTGCCCCAGCCGTGCGGCGTGCGGCGGTCAGGTCCGGGGCGGCCCAGGTAGAGCTCGGTCTGGGCCAGCCCCGGACGCTCGACGAGCACCACCCGTCCGGCGTCGTCAGCGCGCCGCGCCGCGGCGGGTGCCTCAGCAGGCCCCCCGGAGCCGGCCCAGGACCCGAGGGTGGCAGCCACCGCGGCGACGACGTCGCCGCACGCCGACAGGTCGCCGGTCAGGACGACCGCTCCGCCCGCAGGGGTGAGGCTCGCGTGCCGGTCACGCAGGACGTCGGGGTCCAGGGCCGCGACGCTGGCCCGGGTCCCGCCGAGGGGCTGGTGCGGCCGGTCGCGCGGGTCGAAGTAGGTGCGGATGAACTCCAGCGAGGCGCGGGCCCCGGGGTCCGCCTGGTCGTGGGCGATGTCGGCGAGCCGGTGCCGCACGAGCCGAGCCACCTCGGCCTCAGGGAAGGTGGCCTCGGTCAGGCACTCGGTCACCAGGTCCAGGGCCGTCCCGAGGTGACGCGCGGTCACCTCGACGCCCAGGTGCACCCCGCGCTCCCCCGCACCGGCGCCCCAGGCGATGCCGTGCCGCTCGCTGAGCTCGGCGATCTCCTCGCTGGTATGGCGTGCCGTGCCCTCGTCGAGGGCCCGGGTCATCAGCAGCGTGGCACCCTCGGTGCCGGGCACCTCCTGGGAGACCGGGAGGGCCAGCACGACCCGCAGGGACAGCACGTGCTGCCCGGGCAGGTCGACGAGGAGCAGCCGCATGCCGTTGGGCAGCGGGTGCTCGGCGGGCTCGGGGAAGGCCCAGGCGCGCGGGGGCAGCACCGCAGGACGGTGCATCTGACGCGAGCTCACGGCGCGACCCCGCTCGCAGCGAGGACCTCCGCGGCAGCGACGTCCTCGTCGACCCCACGCACCTGACGGAACCGGATGGTCGCCACCGAGGCGGGGCGCAGCCACTCCGCCGCCGCCCGCCGCACCTGCTCACCCGTCACGGCCACGACGTCGTCGAGGTAGGTGTTGACGTGCTGCGGGTCGCCGAAGATGACGGACGCGCGGGCCAGGAGATCCGCCCGGTCGTCGAAGCTGGCCAGCGCCTCCAGCCAGGAGCGCTCGGTGTCGGCGCGCGAGGCCTCGAGCTCCACCTCCGACGGGCCCTCGACTCCCATGCGCACCAGCTCCTCGTGGACGGCGGCCTCGACGACGGACGGGTCGACGCTCTCGGACACGTCGAGGACGAGCAGACCCAGGGACGCTCCGTCCGCCAGCCCGAGCACCGACGCGGACACCCCGCTGACGGTCTCCTCGTGGCGCAGGAGCCGTCGGTACAGCCGCGAGACGCTCAGGGACGCCAGTGCGTCCAGGGCCATCGCGCAGGGCAGGAAGTCCGGGTCGGTGACGGCCGGGAGGCGGAAGCAGAGGTACAGGCGCTCCGAGGGAACGTCCCCGACGATGTCGAGCGCGACCGGCTGCGGGAGCGGCCCCAGCGGGGCGCTCGGTGCGGGACGCGGCTCGGAGGTGTCCTCGAGGTGTCCGAGATGGCGCTCGGCCAGGACGCGGGCCTGCTCCGGGGTCACGTCACCGACGAGGACAAGGGTCGTCGTGGACGGCCCGTAGTGCGCGCGGAAGAAGGCGTGCACGTCCTCCAGCGTCGCGGCGGACAGGTCGGCCATCGACCCGATCGTCGTGTGGTGGTAAGGGTGGTCCTCGGGGAAGACCAGCCGGCAGGCGTGCTCGAGGGCCGCACCGTAGGGCACTGTGTCGTAGCGCTGCCGCTTCTCCTCGACCACGACGTCGCGCTGGTTGTCGAGGTTGTCCTGGGTCAGCGCCGGGAGCAGGTGGCCGTGCCGGTCCCCCTCCAGCCAGAGCGCGAGCTCGAGCGCGCCCGAGGGGACGGACTCGACATACGTGGTCCGGTCGAAGGAGGTGGTCGCGTTGGAGCGCCCGCCCTGCGCCATGAGCAGCGACATGTGCTCCCCCTCGGCGACGAGCTCGGAGCCCTGGAACATCAGGTGCTCGAACAGGTGAGCCAGCCCGGTGCGACCCGGCTGCTCGTGGCGCGAGCCGACGTCGACCCAGAGCGTGACGGACACGCTGGGCACGGAGTGGTCCTCGCTGACGACGAGGCGCAGCCCGTTGGGCAGGGTGGAGGTGACGACCGGGAAGTCCAGAGGCATGGTCGTCCCACTGTACGTGCGGTGCGACGGCCTCTCGACCAGTGCGGGAGGTGCGGCGGCAGGGAGGGACGAGCGCACGGGAGGAACATGCACGAGGCGATCGACATCCTCGAGGCCGCGATCCCCAGCACGGAACCGGCCGAGATCTACTCAGTCACTCACAGCGCTCGCATCGGCGCTCAAGGTGATCGCCCGGGCCGACGACTCCAGCGGCATCATCGGCGACGCCTGCCGTCGACTCCTGGAGCCCCATCAGCAGGCGGCTGCCGGGGCCAGGACACCGATGTCCGGGACGAGGTCGTTGCAGCTCTCACGGCGAGTCCCCGGGACGTGGTCCTCTTCGCGCTCCTCACTCTCAAGGAGCCCGAGCTTGCCTGGAACCTCGCGCACGCCCTCGCCCTGGACAGCGACCGCACGTGGAGCGAGCTGATGAACGTCTACAAGAAGGTGGACCCGATGGCCACGCTGCGATCCACGGCGTCGTCCGCGCCTGCAGCAGGAGTTCGACCGCGCCGGGCTCCCACGCAGCCCGGGAAGGAGTCGATCGTCCTGAGCAAAAGTTCAGGCCCCTGACCTGGCGTCTCGCCTGGTCAGGGGCCTTGTGGAGTAGCGGGGGCAGGATTTGAACCTGCGACCTCCGGGTTATGAGCCCGGCGAGCTACCGAACTGCTCCACCCCGCGTCGTTGCTGTGCTTGGACTACTTTACCCCGACCCGGCGGCCCGACCAAATCGAGGTCGGGCCGCCGGTCTGCGGGCGGCGGGCCCCGGTGGCCCGGTCAGGGTGCGGTCGTCTGCGACGCGTCGTCGCCCGGCACCGTGACCGAGCCGCCCTCCGGGCTGGCCGCCACCGCTCGCTCGATGGCGCTCTGCAGGCGCTCCTGAGCCTGGCCGTAGGCCTCCCAGTCGCCGGCCGCCAGGGCGGCCTGTCCTTCCTCGTAGGCCTTCTGGATGTCGGCGACCGCGGCGGCGAGGTCACCCTCGACGGGCTCCTCGGACGGGGTCCCGCCCTGACCGGGGGGCGTCGTCGGTGACCCCGTGCCGGCGTCGCCCGCCGTCGCGCCGGAGTCCCCGCCGAAGAGCTCGTCGAGCGCCCCGTTGAGGGTGTCCGACCACGCCAGCTCGTTGCCGAAGGCCACGACGACCAGACGCTGCAGCGGGTAGGAGGAGCCGCTCTCCGCCTGGACGTACACGGGCTCGACGTAGAGGAGTCCGTCCCCGACGGGGAGGGTGAGCAGGTTGCCGATCTTGACCTGCGAGCCCTGCTGCCGGTTGAGGTTGAGGAACTGCGACAGGGTCTGCGTGAAGGCCTCCGACGTCTCGTTGGAGGAGTTGATGTCGTTCTGGAACTGCCCGGGACCGCGCACCGTCGTGTCGCGCGGGAGCACGAGCAGACGCATCTGGCCGTAACCCTCGCGCGGCTCGCCGGTGGTCTGCCCGGCGTCCGCGTCGACGGCGAGGTAGCCGGTGAGGTTCTGCCTCGCCTGCCCCTGGGGGATGTAGGTCGTCGTGAGACTGAACGTCGGCTCGTCCTGCCCGGGCATGGCGACCGAGAGGTAGTACGGGGGGATGTCCGGCTTGGTCGCGGTCTCCACGCTCGGGTCCTCCGAGACCGCCCAGAAGTCCTGGCCGCCGAAGAAGCTGGACGCGTCGTCGACGTGGTAGCGGGTCAGCACCGAGCGCTGGACCTTGAAGAGGTCCTCCGGGTAGCGCAGGTGGCTCATCAGGTCGCCCTCGATCGCCGACATGGGCTGGACGGACCCGTCGAACGCCTGGCTCCACGCCTTGAGCAACGGGTCCTCCTGGTCCCAGGCGTAGAGGTCGACGGAGCCGTCGTAGGCGTCGACGGTCGCCTTGACGGAGTTACGGATGTAGTTGACGCGGCCCGCGCCGATGGTGTCGACGTTCTGCGCCTGCTGCAGCGAGTCGGCCGTCGCCTCCCCGAGCTCCATCATCACGCTGTACGGGTAACGGCTCGAGACGGTGTAGCCGTCGACGATCCAGACCACGCGCCCACCGACCACGGCCGGGTAGGGGTTGCCGTCGAGCTTGAGCCACGGAGCCACCCGCTCCACGCGCTCCCGGGGCTGGCGGTGGTCCAGCAGCCGCGACTCGCTGTTCACCGAGTCGGACAGCAGGATCTCGATCTCGCGGTACTTCAGGGCGTAGGCGGTGCGGCGCAGCACGTTGCCGATGGAGACCCCGCCGTCACCCTCGTAGTTGTTGCGGACCTCACCGGTGGTGGAGCCGCTGGAGGGATAGTCGATCTCCTGCGGGGTCGCGCCCTCGGGAGCCCCGACGATCGAGTAGTCCGGGGAGTGCTCCCCGAAGTAGATCCGGGGCTCGTACTCACCGAGAGCCCCGACCGGCGGGATGTTGCGCTCGTAGAAGATCGGCTCACCCTCGCTCGACCGGCGGTTGCCGTACGCGGCCACCACGCCGAAGCCGTGGGTGTAGACCGTGTGGTCGTTGACCCAGTTGCGCTGGGCGGCCGGGATGCCGGCCTGGTTGAGCTCGCGGACGGCGATGACGGTGTCCACCTGCTCGCCGTCCACCTCGTAGCTGTCCACGTCCAGCGCGTCGCCGAACTGGTAGTAGTTGCGCACGCCCTGCAGCTGACGGAAGGTCGGCGAAACCACCATGGGGTCGACGATCCGGATCCCGGGGATCGTCTCGGCGTCGCTGCGCAGCTGCCCGGGCTCGGCGTCGGTCACGGCGTCGTAGTCGGTCTTCTCGACACCCGCGAGGCCGTACGCCTCCTGGGTGCTGGCGATCGCCCGCTCGATGTAGGGCGCCTCGAGCTGGGCCTCGGAGGGGCGGACCCGTAGCGACTGCACCAGCGAGGGGTAGAGGCCGCCCAGCAGCAGGGCCACGACGACGAGACCGCCGAGGCCGATGAGGGGAAGCCGCCACGCACGGGTCCAGATGGTGGACACGAAGAAGGCGGCGCACAGCAGCGCGGCGACGGCGAGGATGCTGCGCGTGGGCAGGACCGCGTGGACGTCGGTGTACGTCATACCGGTGATCCGTGCGTGCTCGGTCATGCTCAGCGTGTAGCGCTCCACCCAGTAGCCGGCGGCACGGACCACGAGGAGCAGCCCGAGCAGCACCGAGAGCTGCAGGCGCGCGGCGGGCGTGGTCCGGGAGGCTCCCGCGGCGGCCTGCAGCTGGATGCCCCCGTAGATGTAGTGCGTCAGGACCGCGGCGATCACCGAGAGCCCGATCACGAGGGTGGCGAACGAGACCAGCATCTGCCAGAACGGCAGGCTGAAGACGAAGAAGCCGATGTCGAGACCGAAGTGAGGATCCTCCCGGCCGAACGGCTGGCGGTTGAGGAAGAGCAGGACCGTCTGCCACTGCGAGGACATCGCCGTGCCGGCGAAGGCGCCGAGCACCAGAGGGACCGCCACGAAGACCAGGCGCCGCATCGGGTCCAGCGCGGTGCGGTAGCGGTCGAGGGCGGCCTGCTCGGGGGTGCTGGGGGCGTAGACGGGCCGGTGCCGCCAGGCGAGCCAGAGGGAGGCCCAGACCAGCAGCGCGGTGAGCCCGCCCGCGATCACGAAGATCGCCGTCTGGCTCAGCAGCCGGGTGGTGAGCACCGAGCGGTAGCCGACGGCGTCGAACCACAGGAACTCGGTCCACAGCGTGGCCGCGGACCCGATCCCGGCGAGCAGGACGAAGAGGATGACCAGCGTGGGGATCAGCCGGCTGCGTCGTCGACCGGGGCGCCCGGGTCCACCCGGTCGGCGCGGGCCACGGCCTCCCGGCCCTGTCGGACCGGTGTTCCGCGGCGGACCGGTGGGCTCGTCGGGGTCGGGGCGGGGCTCTGGCTCGCTCACCCCGACAGCCTATCCGGCCGCACCGTGCCCTCCTGCGTGGCCTCGGGTGCGACGATGGGTCCCGTGCCCCACGACCAGGAACCGACACGATCCGCCCTGCTGACCGCTGCCGTCGACACCGAGCGGCACGTCGCCCGGCTGGGCTGGGACCAGCCCCCGCGCCTCTTCGCGCTCGTGCCGACGGCCCTGCTCCGCGAGCGTGAGCCGAGCCTGGCCGGTCGGCTGTCCGAGGCGGACGACACCGGCTACACCGCCGTGGAGCAGGACGGGCTCCCGCCGACCGCCGACCTCGAGTCGCTGCTCGGGCGCGTGGCCTGGCCGGAGGAGGTCGCCGGCGTCGCGCTGGCCGTCGAGCGCATCGTGGTGCCACCGGAGGCGGAGCGGAACCTGCCCGACGACCCGGGGGCGGCCACGGACCAGCTGGCTGCCCACCCCGACCGCAAGGACGTCCGGCTGCTGGCAGCGTGCCTGCGCGACGGCGAGCAGATCTGCCTGCTGCGCCAGCGTGAGCACGACAGCGACGACGCCGTGGCGATCGGCCGGGACATCGCCCCCGGGCTCACCCACGCCCTGGCCGCGACGCTGCGCGACTGAGCCGCTGCGCCGACGACGGCGCGCCCTGGGGTCTCAGCCCGTGGTCGTCGCGCCGTCCGAACGCTCGGCCAGGACCTGCTGGCAGGTCGGCAGGTCCAGGGAGCTCAGCTCGTCCGCGCCTGCCGAGGCGACCGCCTCGACATACTCCTTGGCCTCGTCGAAGGTGCTGACCGGGACCACGGTCAGACCGTCGGGCGTGCGCTCGACCACCTCGTCGCAGTTGTCCGCAGGGGCGAGGAAGACCGTCGCCCCGGCCTGGTCGGAGGCCCACATCTTCTGGGCGATGCCGCCGATCGGGCCCACGGTGCCGTTGCCGCTGATCGTGCCCGTGCCCGCGAAGGACAGGCCGCCGGTGAGCGACCCCGGCGTGATCGTGTCGTAGATCGCGAGCGCGAACATCAGGCCGGCGCTCGGTCCGCCGACGTTGCCCGCCGAGACCGTGACGTCGTAGGGCATGTCGTAGTCGGGAGCCAGGTAGACGCCCACGATGGTGCGGCCGCTCTCCTCGTCCTTGGTGGTCGGCACGTCGAGGGTGATCGTCTTGCCGTCGCGCACGAGGGTCATCTCTGCCGTCTCGCCGGGGGTGACCTCCTGGAGGCGGGAGCGCACGGTCTCGGTGTCGTCCATCTCGTCGCCCTCGACCGTCAGGATCTGGTCGTCGACCTCCAGCACCCCGTCGGCCGGCGCGTCCTGGATGACCTGGGCCACCATGATCTTCTCCGGCACCGCGATCCCGTCGGCGCGCAGCGCGACCACGGCCGCGTCCTGCTGCGAGTGCTGCATCAGGGAGGTGTTCTGCTCGCGGACCTGCTGCGGGGTCACGTCCTCCGGATAGACCTCCTCGCGCGGCACGATGGTGGTGGACGGGTCCAGCCTGGCCCTCACCCATTCCCAGACGTTGAGGTCGTCGCCGGGGCCGCCCGCCAGCCGGATGGTGGTGAAGTAGAGGTCGCCGTCGGTCGGGTAGGTCTCCAGGTCCTCGTCCATCTGGACCACGGTCGTGTCGTCGATGGCCCCGAGCGTGTCGTACACGGGTCCGGGGAAGTAGACGACGTCGTCCACCGTGACCCGGCTCAGGGCCGCACCGAGGACCACGGCGAGCGCGACGGTGACGATCATCGCCCAGGCGTAGGCGCTCACGCCTGTGTGAGGAGGGCGGTCCGGGGGCACCTGCGCGGGGGCCGGACCCTGCTGCGCCACGGTCACAGGCCCACCCAGGTGTGCCCGCCCTCGGCATACTCCTGGCGCTTCCAGATGGGCACCTGCGCCTTGAGCTCCTCGATCAGGCGCCGGCCGCCCTCGAAGGCCTCCGCGCGGTGCTCGGCGGAGACCGCGCAGACGACGGCGAGGTCTCCGACGGCGAGCTCGCCGACCCGGTGCACGGCGTAGACCCCGTGGATCTGCTGGCCCGCGGCGACCTCCTCGGCGATGAGGGTCAGGTGCGCCAGGGCGTCGGGGTGCGCGCTGTAGTCGAGCTCGGTGACACCCTCGCGCCCCTCGTCGTGCTCGCGCACGGTCCCCACGAAGAGGGTCACCGCGCCCGCGCGCGGGTGCGCGACGGCAGCGAGGGCCTCGTCGACGGACAGCGGCTGGTCACGGATGTCGGTGACGACGGTCGGTGCGTGCTCGCTCACCGCGTCATCATGCCCCATCACCCCTGGGAGGGCCCTGTATGCCGTGCGCGGTGCCGTGCGCGGTGCCGTGCGCGCGCTGCTGGGTCCGGCTCCTCAGTCCCGCCCGCGGCGGCGGCGCAGGAGCGCTGCGGTCGCGATGACGGCCACAGCCGCACTGGCGGCTCCGGCCGCGGCCCCGACCGCGTCCCTCGAACGCAGCCGTCGGGCCATCACCGCGCGGTGGCCCCGGACCTGGTCCAGCAGGGTGGCCAGGCAGGAGGCGTTGTCGTGCGCGGGCTGCCAGCCGAGCGCGGCGAGCCGGTGCGGCTCGGTGACCCAGGGGTGCGCCACGTAGGCCAGGTCGCTCGCCGCCACGGGAACCGCACCCAGCCGGTGCAGACGGTCGGCGGCCGAGTGCGCCGAGGACTCGGACAGCTCGACGTGCCGCATGCCGGATAGTTCCTCCACGTCCTGCTGGCTGAGACTGCCCCAGGAGGACACGGCCAGCTCGTCGGGCACCTCGTCGGCGCGCGCGAGGACCAGGAGCGCCGACGCCAGGTCGTCCACGTGGCAGAAGCTCCAGGCGGGTCTCGTGCCCCGCAACGTGAGCAGGCGGGGAGCCTCGAAATGCCGGGTGATCATCGTGTCCACGCCGGGACCCACCAGGGCTCCGGGGCGCAGCACGGTGACCTGGGGACCGGGACGGGGTGCGCCGCGGGCCGTGAGCTCCTGCTCGACGGCCACCAGGTCGGCGACCAGCCCTTCGGTGTCCGGCGTCCGCGCCGGGCTGTCCTCGGGCAGCGGCACCGGGTTGTCCGCCCTGGCCCCGTGGATCATGCCGCTCGTCACCACGACCAGCCGTCGCACACCCGCCGCGGCACTGGCGGTCAGCAGCGTGCGCACCGTCCGGACCTGACGGGCACGCCTCACCGCGGGCTGCTCCGCGAGGGAGGTCTGCAGGTCTGGCTCCCACGCCAGGTGCACGAGCACGTCGACACCCTCCAGGTGCTGGAGCACGGCGGGCGAACCCGCGTCCACGCTGCGCCACTCCACGCCGGGACTGTCGCCGACGCGCTCGTCGAGTCCCACGAGGTCCGCGCCCCCGGCGACGAGCAGCTCGGCCAGCGCGGTGCCGAACGGCGTGCCCGCCCGCGTCAGCGCCACGCGCACACCGCGGCCCGCAGGAGCGCTCGTGTCACCCGTGGAACTCACGGAGGCCTCCTGGTGTTGATGAGGATGAGGGCGCTGCGGCGGCAGCCGCGGCACCCGCCATCGTCTCAGAGTGGCAGGCTGGACCGACCGGCCCTGCCCCCAGGAAGGAAGCACCCACCGTGTCCGACCAGAACCGTCCGGAGCTGCCCGAGGAGCCCGAGGGCCGAGACGACCCCTTCGAGGCGCTTTTCGGGGGTGCCGTACCGCCCCAGATGCGGGAGGCGCTCGAGGCCATGGGCCTGGGCAACCTCGACGCGACCCAGGCCGCCCAGATGCGCAGCCAGATCGAGATGCTGATGGGAGCGGGTGCGGGCGATGACGGACCGGTCAACTCCGAGCTGGCGCACGACGTCGCGCGCCAGGTGGTGGCCCAGCAGGGCGACGCCTCGATCGGCGAGAGCACCCGTCGCGACGTCGAGCAGGTGGTCCAGGTGGCGTCCCTGTGGCTGGACGCCGTGACCGACCTCCCCCGACCGGAGGGCCTGGCCCGCGCGCTGAGCCGCGCCGAGTGGGTCGAGCTGACCCTCCCGCTGTGGCAGCGGCTCACCACCCCCGTCGCGACCGGGCTGCAGAACGCCCTGGGCGAGGCGATGCGCCAGCAGCTGTCGGGCCTCGGCGAGGAGGGCGCACCCCAGATCCCCGGTCTGCCGGCCGGCATGAACCCGGCGATGCTCATGGGCCAGATGGAACCGATGATCCGTCGGATGAGCGCCAGCATGTTCGGCGGCCAGGTGGGCCAGGCCGTCGGCACCCTGGCGGCGGAGACCCTCTCCGGGACCGAGGTCGGCATCCCGCTGCTGGACGACGAGTCGGTGGCGATCCTGCCCGCCAACGTGGCGCAGTTCGCGGAGGGCCTGGAGATCGATGCGGGTGAGGTGCATCTCTACCTGGCCGTGCGCGAGGCCGCCCGGGTCCGTCTCTTCGCCGGCGTCCCCTGGCTGGGCCCTCAGCTCCTCGGGAGCGTCGAGGCCTACGCGCGCGACATCAGGATTAACACCGAGGGCATCGAGGAGGCCGTCCGCAGCACCGATCCCCAGGACCCGGCCGCGCTGCAGGAGGCGCTCGGCGGCAGCCTCTTCTCCCCCGACCCCAGCCCGACCCAGCAGGCTGCCCTGGCCCGGCTGGAGACCTACCTCGCGCTCGTCGAGGGGTGGGTCGACCAGGTGACCGCGCGGGCCACGGCGGCGCACCTGCCCCACAGCGAGGCCCTGGCCGAGGCTGTCCGGCGCCGGCGGGCCACCGGCGGACCGGCCGAGAAGACCTTTGCCTCCCTGATCGGGCTGGAGCTGCGCCCCCGCCGGTTGCGTGATGCCGCGAACCTCTGGGCGGCCCTCGAGGAGTCCTCCGGCGCAGCCGCTCGTGACGAGGCCTGGGGCCACCCCGACCTCGCTCCCACCGCGGCCGACCTCGACGACCCCCTGGGGTATGTCGAGCGACGTCGAGGAGGCAGCGTGGAGAGCGGGGACGGCCTCACGGTGACCGACGAGGACATCGAGCGTCTGCTGGGCGGCGACGAGGCCTGAGCCTGCGGCTCACCCCTCCCGAGGCGGGCGCACCTGTGGACAACCACGGGTCCGTCCGCGCCGCGGTGCGAGGGTGGTCGGGTGACCATGACACCCAGCCGGCCGGAGGACGTGCCCGAGCTGCGGCTCGGCGTGGGCCCAGGGGCCCTCATGGCCAGCCAGGCGGGTCCCAGGCGGCTCGCCGAGACGATCGGGGCGGCGCTCGCCTGGCCGTCGAGGCCGACCGGGAGACCGACCTGCCCGGTGCTCGGCGCCGGCCCGGTGGCACGGCACCTGTCGCTGCTCCTCGGCGGTGTCGCGGCCACGGAGCAGTCCGCCGGCCCGGCCGTCCAGGTGCACCATCACGTCATACCTCCGGACGTGGCGCTGACGACCTCACGCGCGGGGCTGCTGCGCCTGCCCGTCGTCGTGCAACCGCGGCGCATCGTGGTCGGGCCGCTGAGCGGACTGCCGGAAGGCCCGTGCCTGCACTGCCTGGACCTGCGCCGGCGGGACCGTGATCCGGCCTGGCCCGAGGTCGCCACGGCGTTGGGCCACCCCGCCCGTCAGCTGGAGCCGGTCCCGGTCGTGCCCGAGGTGCTCGCGACCGCGGAGGGTGTCGTGATGCTCCTGATCGCCTCCGTCGTGGCCCACCGCCCGGTCGCGGCGGGCCTGGCCCACGAGATCGGCCCGCACGCGCCCCACGTCGTGACCCGGACGTGGACGCGCCACCCGGAGTGCCCGTGGCACCCCGGGTGGCGCTGATCCGGCCGGCGGCCGGTGGCGGGACTCCCCCGCCGGGCCCGCCCCTGTCGTCCGCAGCCGCGTTCACCCGCCGGCGTCGGTCGTCAGGGAGCGTCGGTCGCTAGGCGGCCGCGACGGCGTCCTTGCGGGGTCGGCCGCGTGGCCGCTTCCGCGGCACGACCACGCCCTGCAGCACGAGCTGTCCGCCCCAGACACCCCAGGGCTCACCACGCTCGAGGGCGCCGGCGAGGCAGGCCTCGCGCAGCGGGCAGTCCAGGCACAACGCCTTGGCCTGCTCGACCTCGTCGGGCAGCTCCGCGAACCACAGGTCTGCGTCGTTGACCTGGCACGGCAGGGCGACGACCCGCGCCTCGGTCCTCACGTCGAGGACGAGCCCGAGCATCGCGGCGATCGGGTGGGCCGAGCTCCCGACCTGCCTGTCGGTGGCGTGCGTGCGCATCGCGGTAGGCACGTCTGTTCCTTCCTGCTGCTGTCTGATGTGCGGTCTGGGTGGGTGTGCGGTGATCGTCATGACGAAGGTCTCCGGGCTGGTGCGGGACGGATCCGTGACGGTCTGCGCGACCTGGCGGGGAGCCTGGTCCAGACAGCAGAACGGCCGCGGATCCTCGGACGAGGACTCGCGGCCGGCAGACGCAGCAGCGGAGCTAGCTGGTCCTGGCTGAGGTCACGTCCAGGGCAGGGTTCGGCGCCGTGGCGCCGCCGAGGTCGGCGCCGAACACGGCGCGGACCGGGGCGAGCCTTTCGGCAGAGCCGAAGCGCGGGCGCAGCGAGAAGCCGGGGGTGGGCATGGCTGCGCCCGTCACGCCGACGAGGCGCCGAGAGCCGGTGACGAACATCGTCTTCTCCATGTCTTCCCCTCCTTCCCAGATGCGCTGACCCCACAGGCCATCGACGGCCGTGAGCTGGACAGAGATCACTCTAGGCACCTGCCCGCCCGCGCGCAACGTCTTTATTCCGGATCAGTCGGACGAGGGCCGCAGCAGGGCGAGGACAGCCTCGCCATACATCCCTAGCTTGCGCTCCCCGACCCCCGAGATCTGCTGCAGCGCAGCCTGGTCGGCAGGCATGGACTCAGCGATCGCGGTGAGGGTGGCGTCCGTGAAGACGACGTAGGCCGGGACGGAGGCAGCGGCCGCCGTCTCCTTGCGCCACTGCCGCAGCGACTCGAAGACCGCCTCGTCGTACGTCGCCGGACAGGCCTCGCAGCGGCCGATCTTGCGCTCGGCCGCGCTGTGCAGCACCGTCCCGCACGTCCGGCACGTGCGCGGTGCCCTGTCGGTGCCGCGCTTGCGGGCTGCCCTGCCCGCACCCGTGCGGTCGCGGCCTGCCGCGCCTGCCCCCAGGACGGTGGCCGCCGGCGCCAGGAAGCGCGAGACCGACCGGGACGCCCTCCCCCCGGGAGCTCGGGCACCGGCCCAGCTCAGGACCAGGCGGTCGCGGGCGCGGGTGATGCCGACGTAGAGGAGGCGGCGTTCCTCCTCGACCCGTGCGGGGGTGTCCGCCAGCGTGATGGGCAGCAGCCCTTCGCTGCACCCCACCAGGTGGACCACGTCCCACTCCAGACCCTTCGCCGCGTGGAGCGAGGCGAGCGTGATGCCCTCGACCGTGGGTGCGTGCTGCTCCGCCGCGCGCCGGTCGAGCTCGGCGACCAGGTCGGGCACTCGCGCGGCCGGGGTGGTGCGAGCGAGGTCGTCGGCGAGCAGGGCCAGGGCCTGCAGACTCTCCCAGCGCTCGCGGGTGGCACCGCCCCCCTCCGGCGGCTGCGGGCCCCACCCCGCGCCGGACAGCACCGATCTCACGACCTCGCCCAGGGGCTGCGAGCCGTCGTCCGAGCGCGCTGCACCCCGGAGCAGCAGGACCGCGGACCGGACCTCCGCCCGGGAGAAGAACCTCTCCCCGCCCCGGACCAGGTAAGGGACGTCCGCGCGGGCCAGGGCTGCCTCGAGCACCTCCGACTGGCTGTTGGTGCGGTAGAGCACCGCGATCTCGCTCGCCCGCGTGCCCGAGTCGAGCAGCGCCCGGACCTGGGTCGCGACGCCCGCGGCCTCGGCCTCGTCGTCCGGGTATGCCGTCAGCGTCGGGGTCGGCCCCGGCTCGCGCTGGGCGACGAGCTCCACCCCCTCCGTGGCGCGCGCGGCGGGCGGGCCACCCGAGGCACGTCGGCCACCGCCCAGGACCAGGTTCGCGACCTGGATCACCTGCGGGGTGCTGCGGTAGTTGCGCACCAGTCGCACGGTGCGTGCGCCCGAGTGCCGCCCGGCGAACCCGAGCAGATGGTCGGCCGACGCCCCCGTGAAGGAGTAGATGGACTGGGCCGGGTCGCCGACCACGCAGACGTCCGAGCGGTCGCCCAGCCACAGGTCCAGCAACGCCTGCTGCAGCGGGTTGACGTCCTGGTACTCGTCGACGACGAAGTGGCGGTACTGCCCCTGCACCTGGGCCAGGATCCGGGGGTGCTCGTCCAGCATGCCGACCGTGAGGAGCAGCACGTCCTCGAAGTCGATGACGTGGCGTTCGGCGCACACCTCGCCGTAGACCTCGAGGAGGCGAGCCATCGCGGTCGCGTCGAGACCGGCGGGCGCACGCCCCTGGGCGCGGGCGGCAGCGGCATACGTCTGCGCAGTGAGCATGCTGACCTTGGCCCACTCGATCTCGGCCGCCGCGTCCCGCAGGCCCGCACGGTCCAGGCGGATGCGCAGCCGTCCGGCGGCCTCCGCGACAGCGGGGACCTTCTGCGGGACGACCTCGGGCGGTGCGCCGCCGACCGCCTGCGGCCAGAAGAACTGCAGCTGGCGCAGGGCTGCGGCGTGGAAGGTCCGGGCCTGGACGGCGGGAACGCCCAGCCCACGCAGCCGCGTGCGCATCTCCCCCGCTGCCCGCGCCGTGAAGGTGACCGCCAGCACCCGTGCGGGGTGGTAGGCGCCGCTGGCCACCCCGTAGGCGATCCGGTGGGTGATGGCTCGGGTCTTGCCCGTGCCGGCGCCGGCCAGCACGACCATCGGTCCGGAGGGGTTCCCGGCGACCTCCCGCTGCTCGGGGTCGAGGGCGGACAGGATCAGGTCAGGATCGCCGACGGGCCCGGCGCCGGCGCCGAGGCTGTCGGTCACCGTCCGCCTCCCGGACCTGCGCCCTCGGCGACCGGCCCCCCGAACCACTCCTCGATCAGGTGTCGGGCGATGGACGAGCGTCCCGGCAGCGTGAGGCGACCCGCCGCGGCTTCGCTCGCCAGCGTCGTCCGGTCGAACCACCCGGCGAACCGCAGCTCCTCGCCGTCCGGCCGCAGCTCTGTCGTCAGCGCGCGAGCGCGGTAGCCCAGCATGAGCGACCCGGGGTAGGGCCAGGGCTGGTTTCCGCGGTAGACGAGGTCCGTCACCTCGACCCCGGTCTCCTCGCGGACCTCGCGGACGACCGCCGCCTCGGCCGACTCTCCCGCCTCCACGAAGCCGGCCAGCACGGAGACGCGCCCTTCCTGCCAGGCGTGGCCGGTCCCGAGCAGGATCCGGTCGGACTCGTCCACCACGGCCATGATGACGGCAGGGTCGGTGCGGGGGTAGTGCTCCGAGCCGTCGGCTGGGCAACGGCGGACCCAGCCGCCGAGCACCACCTCGGTCACCGCCCCGCACCTGGTGCAGTGACGATGCGTGCGGTGCCAGCCAGCCAGCGCCGTCGCCGTCGTGAGCAGCCCGGCGTCGGCGTCCCCGAGCTCCGCACCGATCTCGCGCAGACCGGCCCACCTCACGTCCGGCTCTGCGCTCGGCTCGTCGGCGCTCGGCCCGTCGTCGTCGAAGCCCTCGGGAGCGAGCACGGCGAGGTAGGCCACCCCACGGTGGCGGCCGAGGAACCACGGCGAGGCAGCGGCGTCACTGTCCGCAGGTGGCCGCAGCACCAGGGTGACGGCGTGCGGTCCGCTCCCGTCCCCACGCACCGCGGCCTGTCCCCCGCGCAGCGTGAGCACCCTGGTCGACGGGTCGGCCAGCGCACGGGGCACGGTCGTCAGGTCGGCCCGCTCGTGAGCGGACCTGTCGACGGCTGCCCTCGCCAGCGCGAGGTCGAGGAGGGTCTCGTCGGGGGTGCTCACCCACGCAACTCTAGGTGTGCGCACCGACGCCCCCGTGACCTGCCGGGTCCGCTTCCCCGGCTCAGGAGGGCCGACGTCTTACGGTGGAAGGGTGATGCGCAGCGATCTGGCCATGGCCGCCCTCGCCAGCGCCGCCGTGCCGGGCATGAAGCCGGTCTCGGTGGCCGGCATGAGGCAGATGCCCGCCGATGAGGATGCGGGGGTGCAGCGAGCCCTCGTCGAGGACGCCACGGGCCGGCGCTGGGTCGTCCACGCACCCCTCGACGCCGTGGCCGGCGCCCGTATGCAGCGCAACGACGACCTGGTCCGGGCCCTCGCCAGGCACGTCCCGTTCAAGGTGCCGGCGTCCGTGGGCCACGCCTCCGTCGGTCGTGACGGCTACGCGGCCGTCTACCCGTATGTCGAGGGCTCTCCGCTGGACCTGGCGCGCCTGCCTGCCGGTCAGGGACTGGCCAGTGCTGTCGGCCGCGCGCTCGCTGCCGTCCACAACGTGCCCCGAGCGGTCTTCGAGGAGCAGGACGTCCCGGTGTTCGATGCCGCCGGGTGCCGCCAGCGGGCCACCGCCGAGGTCGACCGCGCGGCGGAGACCGGGCGGGTCCCCACCCGTCTGCTCGCCCGGTGGGAGGAGGCCTTCGACGCGCCCACGCTGTGGCAGTTCGCCACGACCCCGGTCCACGGTTCGTTCGGCGGGGGCACGGTGCTCGTGGCCTTCGCCGACGAGACGGACGCCGCGACGGGTCGGGTCGTGGCGCTCACCGACTGGGGCCACGCGATGGTGGGAGACCCGGCGCAGGACCTGACCTCCATCTACTCGCAGGCCTCGCCAGAGGCCTGGGAGTCCGTGCTGGACAGCTATGCCCTGGCCAGGACCCACCGGCCGGACCCGTACCTCCACGCCCGCGCCCGCCTCCTCGCTGAGACACGGGTGCTGCACGGGTTGGCGGCGGCCGTGGCCGACGGTGCGGAGGAGGTCGAGCGCAAGGTCGTGGAGGCGCTGCGGCGGATGGACCGGCTCACCGAGGACGAGGACTCGCTCGTCCCGGTCACTGCGCGGCCCCGCGCCGGGGCGCCCTCCCGGTCCGTCGCCGCAGCGCGCGTCACCGCCGATCCCTCCGCTGAGACAGCCTTGGAGCGGGCCCGCGAGGAGGACGTGTCGGGGGCGGCCGGGCCCGCCGGACCCGTCCGCGACGCCGGTCGTTCTGCGGACGACGCAGAGGATGAGCCGACGGAGCAGGTGCCCGTCGTGGCGCACGGCCGGTTGCCCGGCGACGATGCCTACGACGAGGCGTCAGACCCTGACGGCGCGACAGGCCCTGACGGGGCCCCGGACCTGGACGAAGCCGCAGACGCCGATACGGCGGACGCTGACCGCGAGACGTCCGAAGCGGCCTCCCTGACGGCACCCTCTCCCGTGGCGGCACCCTCTCCCGACGAGGGAGACCTCACGGTCGAGGTGGCTCTGCCACCCTCACCCGCCGACCAACCGGTCGGTGAGCCGCTCCACGCGGATTCCGAGGAGCGGATCGAGGAGCAGGCGGCGGAGCAGGCGGCCGAGCAGAGCGGGCGGCCGGAGCCTCCGGCGTCCGGTGGCGATCTTGACGACCCTGCGGACCGGCTCTCCGAGCTGTACGGCATGCCGGATCTGGAGATGACGTCGTCGACCGCAGAGGATCCTGCCGCGAGCGAGCCGGTCGACGGCACGAGCCGCGACGTCGACGGCTCCCAGGAACCGAGGGCCTCAGGCACCCAGGGTCCCGACACCTCTGACGACAAGGACTCGGGCACCAGCGCGGGCTGAGCGTCGTTCAGCCCGTCCCGGACAACCGGGCGAGCAACCCCTCCACCTCCTCCTCGTCGAGCAGCGGCGGGCGGACCGTCTCACCGGTGGCGGCGAAGAAGAAGGCTGCGCGGATCGTCTCGAGAGGCCTGCCGGTCAGCCGGGCGTAGGCCAGCCGGTAGACCGCAAGCTGCAGCGCCCGGAGTCGTTGCTGCTCGGGGGATCCTGGTCGGCCGGTCTTCCAGTCCACGATGGTGATCCCGCCGTCCGGGTCGTCGAACACGGCATCGATCCGTCCGCGCACCGAGCGGTCCGCCACCTGCGTCTCCAGGGACACTTCCACCTCCAGGGGGGAACGGTCCGCCCACTCGCTGGCGAGGAAGTTCTGCTGGAGCAGCTCCAGGTCCTCCTCCGGCTCGAGGTCCGCGTCCATCGGTAGGAGCGCGTCGAGGTCGACCAGTGCCGCTGCCGCGTAGTGCTGCTCGACCCACGCGTGGAAGGCCGTGCCGAGGCGGGCGTGCGGCGCGGGCGGCCGCGGGAGGGGACGACGCAGCCGGGCGAAGAACGCTGCCGGGTCGGCGGCCAGCTCGACCACCGCCGACGTGGAGAGATGGTCCGGCACCGCCGCGGCGGCGCCGGCCGTGCGAGCCTCGGCGCGCTCGGCGAGCAGCAGCTGGGCCGCCTCGTGCCACGGATGGGTGCCGAGCAGCAGCGGAGGCTGAGCCGTGGTGCGGGCCGCGATCAAGGCCGAGGCGACGTCACGCACGACGGACCGGCGAGCCACGGGTTGGACGGGCCAGGGGGCCACCGTCTCCTCGAGAAGCCTGGGGTTCTGCATCTGGTCAGGCACGTCCGGGTCCGGCATGGGCACCCAGGTGCGCGTGATCACGCCCTCGACGGCCATGGCCTCGTCCAGGAAGCGCGAGGTGACACGCGGCGTCTTTCCGGTCGACCACACGGCTGCCGTGAGCAGCATCCGGGTCCGCGCCCTGGTGAAGGCGACGTAGGCGAGCCGCCGCTCCTCTGCGACGGCAAAGTCGCCTCCGTCGATCAGGAGTCGGTCGTGCTCAGCCTGCAGCTCCTCGGTGTCGGCGACCGACAGCCAGCCCAGGGTCGGCCGACCCTCGCGATCTCCCCGTAGCGGGGTCGGCAGCCTGCCGACGCCGGTCAGCCAGCCCTTGTCCTTCGGACGGGAGACCGTCCAGCTCCGGCCGTCGTGGCTCGCCCGGGCGCTGCGGGAGGGGAAGGTGCCCTCGACCAGGCCCGGGACGGCGACCAGGTCCCACTCCAGACCCTTCGCGGCGTGCACCGTCAGGACCTGGACCCGACCGGCATCCACACTCACCTCGGCGAGCTCGGGAACCTCCGCGCCCTCCAGCCCGCGTTCGTGCTCGCGCGCGGCGTCGAGCCAGTCGAGAAAGGCACCGAGGGTGGCCCTGTCGGCCCCCGAGGCAAAACCTGCCGCCACGTCCACGAGCGCATCGAGCTGGGCCCTGCCCCAGGTCGGGTGCAGGTCGGGGTCCGCGGCCACCTCGAGGTCGAGACCGAGGAGCCGTTCGGCCTCCACGAGCAGGTCGGGCAGCGTCAGCCCCACGAGGCTGCGGACCCGACGGACCGCACGCGCCAGACCGGCCAGGCGCGTCTGCGCCTCCGGGCTGAGGTGGCGACCCTCACGGTCCACCCAGCCAGTGGCCGGAAGCTGCTCGAGAGCCTCGGCCAGGACCGGGGTGTGCTCGCGCCGGCCGTCCCGCGCGCCTGCGCCACCCAGCTCGCGGGCCCAGGCCCACAGCGCGTCGATGTCGCTGGCGCCGAGCCGGCAGACGGGGCCGCTGAGCAGGCGCATCAGCTGGTCACCACGGGTGGGCTCCTGGGCGACCCAGAGGAAGGCGACAAGGTCCAGCACCTCCGGCGTGTCCAGCAGGCCACCGAGCCCGACGACCTCGACGGGCAGTCCACGGTGCCGCAGCGCGTCCACGATGGTGGGGAACTGTGCGCGGGTCCGGCAGAGGACCGCTGCCGTCCGTGCGCCCGGGCGGCCCCAGTGCCCAGCGACCCACTCGGCGACGTGCTCTGCCTCGGTGACGTGGTCGAGCAGGCGGGCGACCTCGACCTGCCCCGCGCCCGCACCGGACCGCGCCTCCAGGGTGCGGACCGGGATGGGCGACTCGTCCCGGAGCGGGCCGGACACCGCGTTCGCGACGTCCAGGACGCTCTCGTCGTTGCGCCACGAGGTGGACAGATGCAGCACCGGCGCGGTCTGACCGTCGAGCGCGAAGGCTTCGGGGAAGCG
The DNA here is from genome assembly GCF_014636495.1 of Ornithinimicrobium tianjinense. Taxonomy (GTDB): domain Bacteria; phylum Actinomycetota; class Actinomycetes; order Actinomycetales; family Dermatophilaceae; genus Ornithinicoccus; species Ornithinicoccus tianjinensis. Next base: position 89,986 of record NZ_BMEM01000006.1, on the reverse strand, counting down.
GGTGAGGGTCGTCGCGCTGGCACCGCGCCACCCGTAGATCGACTGGTGCGGGTCACCGACCGCCGTGACCGGGAGACGTTCGCCCGCGTAGAGCGCGGTCATCAGCACCATCTGCGCCTCGGAGGTGTCCTGGAACTCGTCCAGCAGGACGGCCCGGTAGCGCACGCGCTCGGCCGCCGCGACGTCGGGCACCTGCTGGGCGAGCCTCGCCGCGAGGGCCATCTGGTCGCCGAAGTCCAGGGCACCGCGGGCCGCCTTGGCCGCGCGGTACTCCTCGACGAGCGGGTAGATCAACGACTGACGCCGGAGCGTGTCGGCGAGGTTGCGACCGATCACCTTCGCGGGCTTGCCGTCCCGCCCCGGCAGTCCGCGCAGACGGTCCTCCACGCGGGTCAACCACCCGAGCGCCGCCTGCGGGTCGACGAGGTGCTCCCCCAGCTCGCCGGCCAGGGAGAGGACGGCGCGCACGACCGTGGCGGGTTGCAGGTCCATCGCCTCCATGTCACCGCTGTGCTCGGCCACCACCTGGTGCGCCAGCTGCCAGCAGGCCGCCTCGGAGAGCAGGCGGGCGTCCGGCTCGACGCCGAGGCGCAGGCCGTGCTCGCTCACCAGGCGGCCGGCATAGGCGTGGTAGGTCGAGACTGTCGGCAGGTCGAAGGCATCGCCGGAGCCGTCCTCCTGGGCGGTCAGGACGCCGGCGTCGCGCAGCAGGGTGAGCTTGTCAGCCAGGCGGCCGGCCAGCTCCAGCGCCGCCTTGCGGGTGAAGGTCAGGCCCAGCACCTCCTGGGGGCGGACCACACCGTTGGCGATGAGCCACACCACCCGGGACGCCATGGTCTCCGTCTTGCCCGATCCTGCGCCGGCGACGACCACCGTCGGCGCCAAGGGTGCCTCGATGACGGCTCGTTGCTCGGACGTGGGGCGGTGCGTGCCGAGCAGGTCGGCGAGGTCGTCCGCGCCGTAGCGGTGAGCGCTGCGTGTCTCGGAGGCGGCGGTCGTCATCGTTGCTGTCCCTCGGGCTGCAGCGGGCAGCAGAACCGGACCGGGCAGGTGCGGCACCGCTGCGCCTGGTCGTGGGCGGTGAACTCGTGCCCGGCCATGCCTGCGGCAGCCGTGGCCAGCAGCCGGTGGGCCCAGCGGGGGTCCTCGCTCTCGCCCAGTGGCTGCTGCTCCTGGGTCAGCGCCTTCTCCTTGATCCCGAGGTTGACCAGGCGGGCGCCGCCGGCACCGCCCGGGGCCAGGTCGCGGAAGGCGCCCTCCTCCACGGCGACCTGGTATGCCGCGAGCTGGGCGTGCGTGACGATCTCCTCCGCGGATGGTTTGGACCTGCTGGTCTTGAGGTCGAGCACGACCAGGCGGCCGTCGGGGGCGCGCTCCAGCCGGTCGACCTGGCCTGTGATGAGCACCTCTCGGGCCTTCTCGTCCTCCTGTGCCGTGAACCGGGCACGCATCGGGATCTCGGTGCCGAGCAGCACACGACCGTCGGCCGCCGCCTGCTGGACATAGGTGGCGTAGCGCTCGACCATCCTGCGTGCCGCCGCCTGCTGCTTGTCCGAGATCCATCCCTCACCAAGCCGCAGCTCTGGCCACCGTCGGTCGAGCTCCTCGACCAGGGTGGGACCGTCGGCGTCGGGATCCTTGGCGACGATGTCGTGGACGAGGATCCCGACGTCGGCCCCCGTCGCCTCGCCCGTCTCCGCCCCGCGGCCCTGCAGCAGCCATCGCAGGGCGCAGTCGAGGTAGGTCTGCACCTGCGAGGGCGAGACCCGCACGGGGCCGGTCGGCACCAGGTCCCGGGTCGTGGAGACGTCGAGGGTGTCCCACCAGGTCGACGGGTCCACGCCGGGGACACCGGCCTCGGCGAGCAGCGCGAGCGTGTCCACAGCCGCGTCCCGGTCCGCCCGGCGTCCCGAGCGCTGGGCCAGGACGGCCTCCCGGCGCAGCTGCCCCACGAGGCCACGCAGGGTCAGTGCCGGGGGGACGTCGACCTGCGGACGGTCCCGGTGGGCGGGGTCCACCAGGTCGAGGAACCCTGACGGCTGGTCGTCGGTGCTGGCGACGGCGGTCACGAGCAGCTGACGGTCGGCGCGCGTGATGGCCACGTGGAACTGACGCAGCTCGTCAGCGCGCACCTGCGCCTGCGCCGCCCGCACGGCCTCGGCGCCGTGGGCGGGCTGGCCGCGCAGGACGGCCACCAGCGCCTCGGCCCCGAGCAGCGTGTCCCGGAGGCGCAGGTCGGGCCAGACCCCGTCCTGGACGCCGACGACCGCCACATGGCTCCACTGCCGACCGGCCGCCGCCTGCGGCGTGAGGACCTCCACGGCCGACCCGGTGCGGGCGCCCACGACCAGGGTGTCCGCTGCCACCTCCGCGCTGCGGACGTGGTCGAGGAAACCACGGGCCCGGCTGCCGGGGAGACGCTCGACGTAGGACTCCGCCGCGCCGAACAGGACGAGGATCGCATCGAGGTCTCGGTCGGCGCGAGCGCCCAGCGCACCACCGGCGAGCGCCTGGGCCCCCCATGACTCCGCCAGCCCGCTCGCCTGCCACAGGGTCCACAGCACGTCCTCGGCCGAGCCCGCCGGATCGGCCGAGGCGACGGCACGGCCGGCGTCGAGGACCGATCCCACCCGGACGAGCGGTGCGAGGTCCGGGTGCAGCTCGGCCGGGGTCGTCGCGCGCAGCTCCTCGTCGATCAGCAGGTCGGCCAGGATCTCGTCGGCCGTGCGGGTCCCACCTTCTGCCAGCTCCTGTGTGCGGACCCGTCGCCGGAGGCGGCGGAGGTGGACCGGATCCACCTGCCCGAAGGGACCGGTCAACAGGCTGATCGCCTCCTCCGGCCTGACCTCCCACGCTCCCACGGCAGGGCGGGTCACGACGTCGAAGGCCACCAGGACAGGCTCGACGGCGGGGTCCAGGCCCAGCGGCAGCCCCGCGCGGTCGACCTCCACGGGGACCCCGCCGGAGGTCAGGGCCCGCCGCAGCGCATCCTGCTGCGCACCGGCACGGGCGATGACGGCCATCTGCTCCCAGGGCACCCCGTCCATCAGGTGGGCGCGGCGCAGCCAGTGAGCCACGTAGGCGCTCTCCTGCGGTCGGCTGCGGGCCACCGCCACCTCGACCGACTCCCCCGGTCGCCCACCCGGCGCAGGGCGACGGTGCGCCCGCCCTCCGACGACCCCGATCCGCTCGGCGACACCGGCCTGCACCTCGGCCAGCTGCGGGCCTCCCCGGTGACGGGTGCGCAGGGCCACGCTCCGCAGACCTTCGTCGCCGGCCAGCTGTCGCGCGAGATCGATGAAGCGGCCCGGCACCGCTCCCCGGAAGCCCAGGACCGTCGCGTCCGGGTCCCCCACCAGCAGCAGGTCGGCCCCCGGCCGGTGCAGCACCGAGACGAGACGCGCCGCGGACGCCGTCAGCTCCTGCGCGTCGTCCACGACGAGGGCTCTGATGCGCCCCCGGACCGTGGCGAGCAGATCGGGGTCGTCCTCGAGCAGGTCCGCCGCAGCGGTGCAGATCCACGCCGGGTCGAAGCTGCCAGGGTCGGAGAGAGCAGTGACCTCGTCGTACTCGGCCAGCACCCGCGCCGCGGCGCCCCACTCCGGCCGCCCGTGAATGTCGCCCAGGCGGTCGAGGTCCGACGGCTCCAGCCCGTGCTCGACCGCGCGCATGAGAAGGTCACGCAGCTGACCGCGGAATCCTGCGGTCGACAGGGCCGCCGTCAGCGACGCGGGCCACTCCGGGCCGCTGCCCTGCTCAACGTGGCCGGCCAGCAGCTCCCGGAGGATCACGTCCTGCTCCGCGCCGGACAGCAGCCGAGGCAGGGGCTCCCCCGCCGCGGCGGCCGCGAGCCGCAGCACGGAGAACGCCAGCGAGGACGGGGTGCGGGCGAGCGGCTCGGCGAACGTCGTGCCCAGGCCCTGCCCGATCCGGCTCCGCAGCCGGGCGGCCGCCTGCCGGGTGGGGGCCAGCACCAGGCAGGAGTCCGGCGACGAACCGTCCCGCAGCACCCGCTCCTGCGCGTGGCCCACCACTGCGGTCGTCTTGCCGGTCCCCGGACCACCCAGCACCAGGAGGACCCCACCACGGTGCGCGACCACCGCCTGCTGCTCGGGGTCGGCGGTGCGGCGCTCCGGCGGGAGCGGCTGCGGGGTGCCCTGGGACGACATACCCCCATCTCATCATCGACCACCGACAGGGCGCCCCGGCCCTAAGATCTCACCAGAACCGAGGAGAGGACACCGTGTGACACCGGCCGACCAGACAGCTGACCAGCCGTCCCGGGTCCGACTGCCGCGGGACGAGCGCCGCGCGATGCTGCTGCGCGCGGCACTGGAGACGTTCTCCGAGCATGGCTACCACGCGACGGCGATGGACGACATCGCCGAGCGGGCCGGGGTGTCCAAGCCCGTCCTCTACCAGCACTTCGACAGCAAGCTGGAGCTCTACGTCGCCCTCGCCGAGAGGGTCCGCGACGACATCGTCGAGACCGTGCGCGCGGCCCTGGAGTCCACCCCGGACAACGACGCCCGCATCGCCGCGACCATGGCGGCGTTCTTCGAGTTCGTGGACCGCCCGGCCTCGGGCTACCCCCTGGTGTTCGCCAGCGACATGGGCCGAGAGCCTGCCGTGGCGGCCATCATCGACGAGGCGCGCCGCGGGTGCGCCGAGGCGATCGGTCAGGTCATCCAGGACGAGACCGACCTCGGCGGGGACGAGTCGCAGCTGCTCGCCGTGGCCATCACCAGCCAGGTCCAGGCGGTGGCGCAGCACTGGGTCGAGTCCGGCTCCCCGTTGCCGCGGGAGCGCGCGATGGAACTGCTCATGGCGCTCGTGTGGCGCGGGATCGGGCACGTGCCGCAGTCGACCGCCGCCGATGGCGAGGAGGCGGCGGGGTCGGGGACGGTGTTCCACGCGGGATAACCTCGTCGGGACACCATCACCACCATCCCAAGGAGGAACCGTGGAGGTCCGCATCGGCATCCGCGACGTCGCGCGCGAGGTCGTCTTCGAGTCTGCACGCACGCCGCAGGAGGTCCGCGACACCGTCACCGAGGCCGTCCGCACCGGCGCGCCCGTCATCGAGCTCGAGGACGAGAAGGGGCGCACCGTCATCGTGCCGACCACCGCCCTCGGGTATGTCGAGGTCGGGGCGCAGGAGAAGGGCCGCGTCGGGTTCGGCACCCGCTGACGTCACGTCAGGGCAGGTCAGCGGCCACTTCGGTTGGCACGTCCTCCGGAATGGCACTAGCGTCGTCGTCGTTGAATCGTCGTGCCTCCTTCGGGGGCGCACCAGCCGGGTGAGACCCGCGTTGGACAGATAGTCGAAAGGTCATCTCATGATTCAGACCATCATCGCTGCGCTCGTCGCCGGCTGCATCGTCGGCCCGCTCGCGCGCCTGATCCTGCCCGGCCGCCAGAACCTGTCGGTCGGCATGACCGTGCTGCTCGGCGCCGTGGGCTCGCTCCTCGGCTCCTGGCTGGGCTCCCTGGTCTTCAACTACGAGGGTGGGCTGCTGAACTTCTGGGGCCTGATCCTGGGCATCGTCGGTGCCATCATCGTGGTCCTGGCCTATGGCGCGATCGCCGGCCGCAACGACCGCGCCGTGGGTCGCTGACCCGCACCCGCGCCACTCGCCGACGGCGCGTCCTCCTCATGGAGGGCGCGCCGTCGTCGTGTCTGCAGTAGGTGGTCGCGGTCCCGCTCGGGTAGCCTGAGGACGTTCACCGGTGACCGGTCGGCCGCGCACCTGCGGCTGCTGCTGGTCGGGCGCGTCGCCCGACCCCCACGAAGACTTCCCGATCGGCCCGCGAGAGCCCGTGCGCGGCATACCTCTGCGCGCGGAACCTTCGACCCGATCGTGAGTGCACCCGTGCAGGAGACCCGTACCTTCGCCGACTTCGGCATCCACCCCGACGTCGTCGCGGCCCTGGCCGACAACGGCATCACCCACCCCTTCCCGATCCAAGCCATGACGCTGCCCGTCGCGATGAGCCGGCACGACATCATCGGTCAGGCCAAGACCGGCACGGGCAAGACGCTCGGCTTCGGCCTGCCCGTCCTGCACAACGTCGTGGCTCCCGGTGACGAGGGGTATGCCGCGCTCGAGCGTCCGGGTGCGCCCCAGGCCCTCGTCGTCGCACCGACCCGTGAGCTGGCGGTCCAGGTCGCCGGTGACCTGGAGAAGGCCGGCGCACGACGCGGCATCCGCGTCCTGACGGTCTACGGCGGTCGGGCCTACGAGCCCCAGATCGAGGCCCTGCAGAAGGGCGTCGAGGTCGTCGTCGGGACCCCCGGCCGCCTCCTCGACCTCGCCGGCAAGAACCACCTCACCCTGGCGCACGCCCGCACCGTCGTGCTGGACGAGGCCGACGAGATGCTCGACCTGGGCTTCCTGCCCGACGTCGAGAAGCTCCTCGCCCTGACCCCGGCGGGGCGGCACACCATGCTGTTCAGCGCCACCATGCCCGGCGCCGTGGTGTCGCTGGCGCGGCAGTACATGAGCCAGCCCACGCACATCCGGGCGATGAGCGAGGACGGCGAGGGCCACACCGTCGCGGCCGTCGAGCAGTTCGTCTACCGCGCGCACGCGCTGGACAAGGTCGAGATGGTCGCCCGGATCCTGCAGGCCGAGGGCCGCGGGCGCACCATCATCTTCACCCGCACCAAGCGGACGGCAGCCAAGGTCGCGGACGAGCTCACGGAGCGCGGCTTCGCCTCCGCGGCCATCCACGGCGACCTGGGGCAGGGCGCTCGCGAGCAGGCGCTGCGCGCCTTCCGCAACGACAAGGTGGACGTGCTCGTCGCGACCGACGTCGCGGCCCGGGGCATCGACGTCCAGGACGTCACCCACGTCATCAACTACCAGTGCCCCGAGGACGAGAAGACCTACCTGCACCGCATCGGCCGCACCGGCCGCGCGGGCGCGACCGGCGTGGCCGTGACCTTCGTGGACTGGGACGACATGCCGCGCTGGGGCCTGATCAACAAGGCCCTGGACCTGGGCTACCCCGAGCCGGAGGAGACCTACTCCTCCAGCCCCCACCTCTTCGAGCAGCTCAACATCCCCGAGGGCACCCGTGGCACCCTCCCCCGCTCCGCGCGCACCCACGCGGGGCTGTCGGCCGAGCAGGTCGAGGACCTGGGCGGTCGCGAGCCGGGGCGCGGGAGCCGCGCCGGGGGTCGCGACGGTGGCCGGGGTGGTCGCTCCGGCGGCCGCGGCCCCCGTCAGGACGGCGAGCGGCGGGCGGCTCGCGAAGGTGGCCAGGGCGAGCGCGCCGAGGGCACGGCCGGGGCGGCCGGAGGCACCTCCGAGCAGGCGCCACGTCGTCGGCGTCGGCGCACCACGCGGACGCCGAAGGCGTCGACGACCGACTGACCCGCGCCCCTCAGGCGCGTCGGCGAGCGCCCAGCGGCGCCCCCAGGAGCGGGGTGCCGCTGCCCCGCTCGAGGATCTGCTCGAGCACCTCGGGCCGGGTGGTGTTCTCGGCCAGGCGGTTCGGTTTGCCCGACCCGTGGTAGTCGCTGGATCCCGTGCGCAGCAGGCCCAGCCGGGTCGCGGTCCGCTCCGCCCGGGCGTGCTCGGCCGGTCCGTGGTCCCGGTGGTCGACCTCCAGCCCCGCCAGCCCGGCCTGCGCCATCTCCTCGATCAGGCTCTCCTCGACGACGCGACCGCGGGTGCTCGCGAAGGGGTGTGCCATCACCGGGACCCCTCCGGCGGCCACGACGAGCTCGGTCGCACGCACCGGGTCGGGCGCGTAGTGCGACACGTAGAAGGGGCTCCCGGGCACCAGGAGCGTCTCGAAGGCGGCCGACCGGTCGGCCAGGACCCCGTTGCGCACGAGCACGTCGGCCACGTGCGGACGCCCGAGCGTGGCGTCCGGACCTGCCTCCTGGAGGACCTCCTCGTAGCTGATCGGATACCCCTCCGCCGCCAGCAGGTCGACCATCCGGCGCAGCCGCGTGTCGCGGCTGGCCCGGCTCTCCTCCAGCTCGGCCAGCAGGCCCCGGTGGGTCGGGTCGGGCAGGTATCCAAGGAGGTGCACCGAGATCCCCCTCCAGCGGCAGGAGACCTCGACTCCCGGGACCACCGTCACCCCAAGACGGGTGCCGGCCACGTCGGCCTCCGCCCAGCCGCTGTAGACGTCGTGGTCGGTCAGCGCGATGACGTCCACGCCGGCGGCCGCGGCAGCGGCGACGACCTCCGCGGGGGTCTCCCGGCCGTCGCTGCGCAAGGAGTGGGTGTGCAGGTCGACCACAGCCTGCGGGGGCACGGCGCTCATCCTCGCCACCCTAGAGCCCCCTGCTCCCCCGAGCGGAGCAGGCATACTTGAGAGCAAGGCCGTCGGACCTGCCGGCGGGCCCGACCCGAGGAGATGTATGTCGTTCACGTCCCGCCGACCGCTCGCCCGCGCGGGCGTCGTCGCCCTGCTCGCCGCGAGCGTGCTGGCCGGCTGCGCCCAGGAGGAGCCGACCGAGGACGTCTCCCCCAGCACCTCGGCCGCCACGTCCGAGGACGCGGCCACCTCCACCGAGGCCGCCCCGAGCACGTCCCGGCCGACGACCGACGACGCGGCGACCACGTCCGCAGCCCCGCTCGAGAGCGTCACCGTCCGCGCCGTCGACAAGGGCTTCGAGGTGACGCTTCCGGCGGGGTGGGCCGACGCCTCCGACCTGGTGGACGACAAGACCGTCCAGGTCGCCGGTCGCGCTCCGGAGCCGGTGGACGGCTTCTACACCAACATCCTCGTCACCAAGGAGGAGTACGTCAGCAACCTCACCTCGGCGGTGGAGCGCTCCGCCAAGGAGCTGGCGGGCGAGGACGGCGAGTTCGAGATGCTCGAGCCCGCGAAGGTGGACGGCAACACCTCTCCCGGCTACACCATCGTGCGGAAGGTCGAGGGTCGCACCCTGCACCAGACGCAGCGGTGGATCAGCCACGACAAGACCCTGTATGTCGTCACCCTCTCGACCGTCGGGTCCGAGGCCAGGACCTCGGCACCGCTGCTGGACGACGTGCTCGACTCCTGGACCTGGACCGACTGATCTCGGGTCCGCCCCTCAGCGGCTCCGGCCGCGCGACCGGCGCAGCGCGCGCTGGGTGGCGAGGTCGATGCCGAAGCGTCGGCGGGCGAAGAACCCGCCCATCGACAGCCCGCCGGCCAGCGCGAGGCCGGTCGCCGCGGCGCTGACGAACTCGATGACCGCGTTGCCGACGACAGCCGGGTTGTCCGACAGGATGAGGCTGATCGCCCGGTAGAGGGCCAGTCCGGGAAGCAGCGCGACGATGCTGGCGGTCGCGACGGCGAGCTCGGGCACCCGCAGCCGCTCGTGCACGGCATACGCCAGAGCGCCCACGAGGAAGGCCGCCAGCGCGGTGGACGCGGCCCCGCCCAGGCCCAGACCGACGCCCGCGGTGAAGACGAGCCAGCCCAGCGCCGCGATGATCATCGCCAGGGCCGTGGTGCGCCACCCCGCGTAGGTGGCCAGGCAGAAGCCGAAGGCGATGAGGAGCGCGCCGATGCCGTCGACGAGCGGGTTTCCCCCCAGGAGCAGAGTGTCGTCCACCTCCATGGACAGCTCGAGGGCGCGGGCCAGCGCCATGACCGTGCCGACCCCCACGGCGATGCCGAGCGTCATGAACACCACCTCCAGCCCGCGCGCCCCGGCCGTGACGTAGTAGCCGTCGATGGCATCCTGCACCGCGCCGAGCAGGCCGAGCCCCGCCAGCAGCACCACGATGCCGGACACGACGACCAGCGACGGGTAGCGCACCCCCAGCAGCGACACGCCGTGCTCAGCGCCCCAGAAGATGAGGAAGGCGATGAGGGCCGGCACGGCGGCGCTCACGGCCTGCGCGAAGAAGGCCGCGACGCCGGCCCGGTAGAGCAGCCGCTGGACCCGGTCCACGAGCGTGGCGGAGAGGGCGGCCACGAACCACATCAACGGGCCGGCCCCGAACAGCATGACCACCCCCACGCCCATCAGTGCCGAGCCGCCCGTCGCCACCCAGGGCCGGTAAGGGTGAGGCGCCCCGAGCACCCGCTGCAGGGTGACCCGGGCCTCGTCGACGTCGAGGGGCGGGGACCCCGTGTCGGAGGTGCCCACGACGTCGTCGACGAGCCGTTGCACCGCCTCGAGCCGCGTGTAGTCCAACGACCGCCCCGAGACGACCCGCATGATCGACAGCGGGTCCTCGTGCAGGCCGCGGTGGATCGACACGGTGATCGAGGTGAAGGTCACGTCGACGTGCGCCGAACGGACGCCGTAGGCGTCGACGAGCCGCAGGACCGTGGCGACGCACTCCGACGCCGAGGCGCCGGTGGAGAGCATGGCCTCGCCGACCCGCAGCGCGAGGTCGATGACCGCGCGCGCCTGCCGCTGGCTCACCTCGGCGTCGCCGCCGAGCCGGGTGCCCAGGGCGATGGTGGGTGGGGCGATCCCCCGGACGACGTGGGCGGCGCGGGCTCGCCAGAGCCGGGCCACGCTCGGTGCCGGGGCCAGCTCGGTCTCGGCGAGGCGGTGCGGTCCGGTCACCTCGCCCTGGTCGGTCGGGACACCTGGCTGCTCGCTCACCCGTCCAGCGTAGGGGTCACGGCTGACCGTGGGCCGGACGCTTCCTGTACCTAGGATGAACCGGTGAACGTGAGCGAGAAGCAGCACAAGGCCGAGCACCGGGAGCGTCCCTCCAACGAGGCGTTCCGCGCCTTCATGGGTGGCGGGTGGGCCCCCCGGGACAGCACCGTCCCCTCCCTGACCGAGGCGGCCCGGTATGCCGCCGCGCGCCGGGAGCGCCTGTCCGCGCTCTTCCCGGGCGAGCGTCTCGTGGTGCCGGCCGGTGGCCTGAAGATCCGCAGCAACGACACGGACTACGTCTTCCGGCCCCACAGCGCCTTCGCCCACCTGACCGGGCTCGGGGCGGACCGCGACCCCGACGCCGTGCTGGTCCTGGAGCCCCGGACCGACGGCGCCGGAGCTGCGGCCGGGCACGAGGCGGTCCTCTACTTCCTGCCCCTGGCCGACCGGGACACCGAGGAGTTCTTCGCCGACTCCCGGGTCGGTGAGTTCTGGGTGGGTGCGCGCCCCACCCTCGCGTCGACCGCCGCCGAGCTGGGCGTGACCACCCGGCACCTGCACGAGTTGCCGGACGCCCTCGCCAAGGACGCCGGACCGGGTGCCGTGAGCGTGCGCGTCGTCCGTGACGCCGACCGCGAGGTCGCCGCGCTCGTCGACACCGTGCGTCAGCAGGCTGGCCTCACCACCGACGAGGCGACGGTCGCGGCCGCGCAGGAGGCGGACCTGGCGCTGGCCCGGGCGCTGTCCACGCAGCGGCTGGTCAAGGACGACTGGGAGGTGCGTCAGATGGAGGAGGCCGTCGAGGCCACCGCGATCGCCTTCGACGCCGTGGTGGCCCAGCTGCCCGAGGCGGTGCGGCGCGGGCGGGGCGAGCGCTGGGTGGAGGGCGTCTTCGGACTGCACGCGCGACACGCGGGCAACGGGGTCGGCTACGACTCGATCTGCGCCGCGGGCGAGCACGCCACGACGCTCCACTGGAACCGCAACACGGGCGAGGTCCGTGAGGGCGAACTGCTCCTCCTCGACGCCGGGGTGGAGACGGACGCGCTCTACACCGCGGACGTGACCCGCACGGTGCCCGTCGGCGGGACCTTCTCCCGCGCCCAGCGCAAGGTGTATGAAGCGGTGCTGGCCGCGCAGGAGGCGGGCCTCGCGGCCGCCCGGCCGGGCAACACCTTCAAGGACATCCACGCGGCGGCCATCACGGTGATCGCCGAGCACCTGCTGGAGTGGGGGCTGCTGCCCGAGGGCGTCACCCTGGAGCAGACCCTCGACGCCGACACGGGCCAGTACCACCGCCGCTGGATGGTGCACGGGACCAGCCACCACCTGGGCATCGACGTGCACGACTGCGCGCTGGCGCTGCGCGAGGACTACCTCGAGGGCGAGCTGCGCGAGGGCATGGTGCTGACGGTGGAGCCCGGGCTCTACTTCAAGTCCGACGACCTGCTGGTGCCGGAGGAGCTGCGGGGCATCGGGGTGCGCATCGAGGACGACGTGGTGATCACCGCCGACGGCTGCCGCAACCTCTCGGCGATGCTCCCGCGCACCGCCGACGAGGTCGAGGCCTGGGTCCGCGCCGGCGGCACCCGCTGATCAGTCCTGCTGGCGGTCCGTACGGGCCGCCAGCAGGTCGCGGGCCTGCTCGGCGAGCTTGTGCTCGGTGAGCACCTCGTAGCGGGTGGCGACGACCTGGCTGACCGACACGAAGTCGCGACGCCCGCGGGTCAGGGCGTAGCCCAGGAGCGCCCAGACCAGACCGAAGAGGGCGCCGAAGAAGACCACGCCGAGGATCATGACGATCGCGTCGGCGGGCTGGGCGAAGAGGGAGAAGATGAGGCCGACGAACAGGCCGAGCCAGATCCCGGACAGCAGGCCCCCGAGGGCGACGCGGCCGGTCGTCAGACGGCCGGTGACCCGCTCGATCTGCTTGAGGTCGGTCCCGACGATCATGCAGTTCTCGACAGGGAACTCGTGGTCGGACAGGTAGTCCACCGCCTGCTGCGCGCCCTCGTAGTCGTCGAAGACGCCCAGGCTCATCGGGTAGGCGAGGGCGAGCACCGGGCCGGGGCCGATGCCGGCAGATCTGCTGGGTGGGGTGGTCACGCCAGCCATTGTGCCGCCCGCGACGGGCGGGGGCGACCGGTGGCCGCCCCGACGCCCGGAGGCGCGGCGCGGGTCAGCGGCGGAAGAGGCGGCGCCGCGGACGGACCGGACGGCGGGCGACGTCCTGGGCCAGGGTGTGACGGAAGGCGCGGTGGGCGGAGGGGTGGTACGCGATGGGGAAACCCATGGTGGAGCTCGGTGTTCCTTTCGGGGACGTCGGGGAGACGGTGATGGACGAGAGCCCTCCCCAGGCCCTCATACATGATATACGCGCAGGTGAGGCCAGGTATTCCAGCTCAATCAGTGACCCCTGTCACCGACGGTGCCGCTATCCTTCCGGGGTGAGCTCTCCCCGCGTGTTCGTCGCCCGCCTCAACGGCATGAGCGTGTTCGACCCGCTGGGTGACGAGGTGGGTCGGGTGCGCGACGTCGTGGTGACCCTCACGGGCCGCGCCGCGTCCCTCGGACCACGGGCGATCGGCCTGGTCGTGGAGGTCCCGGGACGGCGGCGGGTCTTCGTCCCGATCACGCGCGTGACCTCCATCGACGCCGGCCAGGTCATCACGACGGGGCTGGTGAACATGCGCCGGTTCCAGCAGCGGCCCGGCGAGACCCTCGTGGTCGGCGAGCTCTTCGACCGTCAGGTGAGCGTGGAGGAGGACGGCCGTCAGGTGCCGGCCGTCATCGAGGACATCGCCATGGACCGCGACCGCGTCGGCGACTGGCGGCTGACCAAGATCTTCGTCCGCAAGGGAGCCTCCGACTCCTCCCCCCGGGGTCTGCGCCTACGGCGCCGCCGCGGCGAGACGGTCCTGGTCGACGCCGGAGCCGTGCACGGTCTGCGCGAGTCCGGCCCCGCCCAGGCCGCGACCGCGCTGCTGGAGGCCTACGAGGACCTCAAGCCCCAGGACCTCGCCGACGCCATGCACGACCTGACGCCCAAGCGCCGGGCGGAGGTCGCCGACGCCCTCGACGACGAGACGCTGGCCGACGTCCTCGAGGAGCTGCCGGACGACGACCGGCTGGAGATCCTGACCCACCTCCCGACCGACCGCGCCGCGGACATCCTCGAGGTCATGCAGCCCGACGACGCGACCGACCTGCTCGCCGACCTGCCGGCCGCGACCCAGGAGGAGCTCCTCCAGCTCATGGAGCCGGAGGAGGCTGCGGACATCCGCCGCCTGCTCACCTACGACGAGAACACCGCCGGCGGACTGATGACGACCGAGCCGGTGATCCTCGGGCCCGAGGCGACGATCGCCGAGGCGCTGGCCCTCGTCCGCAGGGAGGAGCTGCACCCGGCCACCGCGTCCCTGGTCTACGTCACCCGCCCGCCCCACGAGACCCCGACCGGTCGGCTGCTGGGCAGCGTCCACATCCAGAGGCTGCTGCGCGAGCCGCCGCACCAGCCCGTCGGGTCGATCCTCGACGCCGACATCGACCCAGTGCTCCCGGAGGCCTCGCTCGGTGAGGTCACGCGGGCCCTGGCGATGTACAACCTCGTGGCCCTTCCGGTGACGGACCAGGAGGGACGCCTGCTCGGCGCGGTCACGGTCGACGACGTGCTGGACCACATCCTGCCCGAGGACTGGCGCGAGGACGACGACGACAGCCTGGAGGAGGTGCCCGATGTCTGAGCGGACCCGCCCGGCCGGCCGCCCGTCCCCCTCCCGTTTGGACCAGCCGCTGGCCAAGGCGCGCAGGTGGCTGCCCCAGACCGCCATGGACCCCGAGAGCTTCGGGGCCTTCGCCGAGCGGTTCGCCCGCTTCATGGGCACGGCCCGCTTCCTCGTCTGGATGACGGTCTTCGTCGTCGTCTGGCTCACGTGGAACACCGTGGCTCCCGCAGGCCTCCGCTTCGACCCCTACGCCTTCATCTTCCTCACGCTCATGCTCAGCCTGCAGGCCTCCTACGCCGCACCGCTGATCCTGCTCGCACAGAACCGCCAGGACGACCGTGACAAGGTCCAGATGGAGCAGGACCGGGCCCGCAACGAGCGCAACCTCGCCGACACCGAGTTCCTCACCCGCGAGGTGGCGGCGCTGCGGCTGGCCATGCGGGAGGTCGCCACCCGCGACTTCGTCCGCTCCGAGCTGCGCTCCCTGCTCGAGGAGCTCGAGGAGCGTGCCGAGGAGCGAGGTCGTCGCACCGACCCCGCCACCTCACCGGCCCGCGAGGACGACGGCCCGACCCCGTCCTGACCCGCCGGGAGAGCCACCTACCATGGGAGGCATGCCCGCCCCCAGCACCGCGACGCTCCAGGCCGCCCTCGCGACGGTCAACGACCCCGAGATCCGCAAGCCGATCACCGAGCTCGGCATGGTGGAGGCCGTCGACGTCAGCGACACCGGCCACGTGCGGGTGACGGTGCTCCTCACGGTGCCCGGCTGTCCGATGAAGGACACGATCACCCGCGACGTGACGCGCGCCGTGGGTGCCGTGGAGGGCGTCACCGGGGTGGACGTGCAGCTGGGCGTCATGAGCGACGAGCAGCGCTCGGGCCTGCGCCAGCAGCTGCGCGGCGGCGCACCGGAGAAGGAGATCCCCTTCGCGCGTCCCGACTCCCTCACCACCGTGTATGCCGTCGCCTCCGGCAAGGGCGGCGTCGGCAAGTCCTCGGTCACCGTCAACCTCGCCGCAGCCCTCGCGCAGGAGGGACTGCGGGTCGGGGTCGTCGACGCCGACATCTACGGCTTCTCGGTCCCCCGCATGCTCGGCGTCACGCAGCCCCCCACCCAGGTCGACGACATGATCCTCCCGCCGGTGGCCGAGCCGGGCGGCGTGCCCGTCAAGGTCATCTCGATCGGCATGTTCGTCCCGGGCAACCAGCCGGTCGTCTGGCGCGGCCCCATGCTGCACCGCGCGATGCAGCAGTTCCTGGCCGACGTCTACTGGGGCGACCTCGACGTCCTCCTCCTCGACCTGCCCCCGGGCACCGGCGACATCGCCATCACGGTCGCCCAGCTGCTGCCGAGCAGCGAGCTGATCGTGGTCACCACTCCGCAGCAGGCCGCCGCCGAGGTGGCCGAGCGTGCGGGCGCCATCGCGCTCCAGACGCACCAGCGCCTCGTCGGTGTCATCGAGAACATGTCCTGGCTGGAGCTGCCGGACGGCTCACGCCAGGAGATCTTCGGCTCCGGAGGCGGTCAGGCGGTCGCGGACTCGCTGTCGCGGTCCATCGGCGCCGACGTGCCGCTGCTGGGCCAGGTCCCGCTCGACGTCACCCTGCGCGAGGGTGGCGACCAGGGCCGGCCCGTCGTCGTCGGATCGCCGGACTCCCCCGCCGCGACCGCGCTGCGCGGGATCGCCCGCCAGCTCGCCCGTCGGGGACGCGGCCTGGCCGGGCGCAAGCTGGCCATCACCCCCACGCTGTCCCGCTGACACGACCTGCCGCGGCTGCGGCTCAGGTCGCCTCGAGGTCGAACGGCGTGGGTCGCGCCGGGTCGAAGGCAGGGACCGTCGCCGCGGACGGCCGGGCAGCCGAGCCCGGACCGACCGCCGTGGATCCCGCCGTGGCGTGCTGGACCGTCGGACCCCCGGACGAACCTGCCCGAGGGGTGTCCGACGGGGTGGCGAGCGCCTCGCGCACGATGCGGCGCGGGTCGTACTGACGAGGGTCGAGCTGGCGCCAGTCGACGTCGTCGAAAGCCGGGCCCATCTCGGTCCTGATCTGCGACTTCGCACCCTCGGCGAGATCGCGGAGGCGCCGGACGTTCTGGGCCAGGAGCGCGGCATACGTGGGCAGCCGGGAGGGTCCCAGGACCAGGAGAGCCAGGAGGACGAGGAGCACGACCTCGCCGCCACCGATGTTGAGCACGACCCTCCTCAGGGACCTGACGCCGGCTCGGGTGCCGACCGCCCTACCTTACCTAGTCGCTGGAGCCCGCCAGCGTGATGTCCACGGTCCGCTCCCGGCCGTCCTCGCCGCGCAGGACCAGCTCGACGGTCTCCCCCACGGCGTGCGAGCGCAGGAGCACGAGCAGGTGCTGGGCGTCGGTGACCCGCCTGCCGTCGACGCTCACCACGACGTCGCCGGGCCGCACCCCGGCCTCGGCTGCCGGACCTCCGGGGATCACCGGCTCGACCCCGTCGCGCCCCTCGGACAGGACCCGTGCGCCCTCACCGGTGTACTGCAGGTCGATGTGCACGCCCATCACCGGGTGCTCGCTGCTGCCGGTCTCGATGATCTGGGTGGCGGTGCGCTCGGCCTGCTCGGCGGGAATGGCGAACCCCAGCCCGATGCTGCCCTGCGGTCCTCCGAAGGACCCGGTCGGCATCTGGGCGATGGCGGAGTTCACGCCGACCACGCGCCCGGCGAGGTCGAGCAACGGACCGCCCGAGTTGCCGGGGTTGATCGCCGCGTCGGTCTGGACGGCGTTGATGTAGCTCAGCTCGTCGTCCTCACCCGCGACGACCGGCCGGTCCAGCGCGGAGACGATCCCGCTCGTCACCGTGCTGTCCAGCCCGAGGGGCGCACCGACCGCGACGACCGCCTGACCGACCTCCACGGCGTCGGAGTCGGCGAAGGGCAGCGCGGCCAGCCCGGTCCGGTCCACCTTGAGGACGGCGATGTCGTAGGCCGGGTCAGAGCCGACGATCTCGGCCGGCAGCGGGTCCTGCCCGGGCAGCTCGACGGTGATCCCTCCCCCGGTCGTGCTCGCGGCGACGACGTGGTGGTTGGTGAGGAGGTAACCGTCCTCGCGGATGACGAACCCCGATCCCTGGCCGTCGCGCCCACCGGGCCCGACCGAGATGAGCGCCACGCTGGGCAGCACAGCCCTCGACAGACCCGCGATCGTCCCGTCGGCGGGCACCGGAGCGACCGGCGCGGCTGCGGAGGACGGTGAGGCGTCCGCGCGGGAGGTCTCCGTCGCGACCACCCGCTCCTGCGCGTCGAGAGAGTTCGCGAGGACCCCACCGCCGAGGCCTCCCACGACGCCTGCGACGAGGGAGGCCAGCACGACGGGGACGCTGCTGCGGCGACGCGGGCTGCGCATCGACGGCAGGGGCGCCGGAGCGCTCGCGGGATCGGTCATGGCCCTGATTGTCTCAACACCCGCCGGTGCCGGACGACGACGGGTGACGCTCAGCCGAAGCTGGTCGCAGGCCGCGGCAGACCCGCCCTGACGCCCGAGCGCGGCACCGGCCGCCGGTGCTCCAGCGACTGCCGCAGCAGCGCCCGGCCGCGGTGGATGCGCGAGCGCACCGTGCCCATCTTCACGCCGAGGGTCGCGGCGACCTCCTCGTAGGAGTAACCCTCGATGTCCGCCAGGACGACCGCGGCGCGGAACTGCGGGGGGAGCGCCATGAGGGCGGCGGTGATCTCGTCGTCCAGGTGCGTCATCTCGAACACCTGCTCCGGGTCGGTGCCGCTCGCCCGCATCGGCAGCCGCGCGGACAGCTCCTCGGTCAGCGCGTCGAAGCGGATGCGCTGCCTGCGTCGGACACGGTCGAGGAAGAGGTTGGTGGTGATCCGGTGCAACCAGCCCTCGAAGGTGCCGGGGCGGTAGGAGTCGAGGGACCGGAAGACGCGGACGAACACGTCCTGGGTCAGGTCCTCGGCGTCGTGGGGGTCGCCGGTCAGACGGTAGGCCAGCCGGTAGACCCGCGCCGAGTGCTCGCGCACGATCTCCTCCCAGGTGGGCGGCGCCCAGTCCTGGGGGGTCTCGGTCGGCGGCTGGACCGTCGCGGGCGAGCTCATGCGCACCAGCGTCCCAGGGCTGGCTGAGAGGAGGCTGGACGGCGCCCGACGGCTATCGTGGGGGCCATGGCAGCTGCGAAGGTGTCCTCGATCGCCTACGTCGAGGACTTCATCACCCCCCATCCGGTCATCGAGCGCGCGCAGCGTCGTGGTGAGGAGCTCGGCGCCCCGCCCGTGTCGACCTCCGCCGGCGCCACCCTCCGTCTGCTCGCCTCCGCGGTCGCCGCCCGGCACGTCGTCGAGATCGGCACCGGCGCGGGCAGCTCGGGTCTCTGGCTGCTGCAGGGTATGCCGCGTGACGGGATCCTCACCTCCATCGACAGCGACCCCGAGCACCAGCGCGCCGCGAAGGAGGCCTTCGCCGAGGCCGGGATCCCCACCCAGCGGACGCGCGTGATCAGCGGTGACGCT
This sequence comes from Ornithinimicrobium tianjinense, assembly GCF_014636495.1. Classification (GTDB taxonomy): domain Bacteria; phylum Actinomycetota; class Actinomycetes; order Actinomycetales; family Dermatophilaceae; genus Ornithinicoccus; species Ornithinicoccus tianjinensis. The sequence continues at coordinate 71,191 of NZ_BMEM01000006.1, read as the reverse complement.
GCGCAGGTCCTCGGGCGGCTGACCGACGGCGCCTACGACCTGGTCCTCGTCGACGCCGACAAGGAGAGCTACCCGGTCTACGTGGAGGAGGCGATCCGCCTGCTGCGCACCGGGGGCGTCCTCGTCCTGGACAACATGCTGTGGCACGACAAGGTGGCCGACCCGGCCTCCCGCGACGAGGTGACCACGCTGCTGCGCGACCTCGGCAAGAGCCTGCGCGACGACGACCGCCTCCTGCCGGCGCTGCTGCCGGTCGGCGACGGTCTCCTCGTCGCCGTCAAGCGCTGACACCGACGACGAAGCCCCCGGACCGTGACGGTCCGGGGGCTTCGCGACATCTGCGGTGCTGGGTCAGCCGACGCACTCCTTGATGGCCTCGCCGAGCGCGGTGGCTTCCTCGGCGTTCATCTCGACGACAAGTCGTCCGCCACCCTCGAGCGGCATGCGCAGCACGATGCCACGCCCTTCCTTGGTGACCTCGAGAGGCCCGTCTCCGGTGCGAGGCTTCATTGCTGCCATGAGTTGCCCTTCCCTTGTCCGCGGTGTGGCCGCTGCCGTGCGCGGGTGCGCGCGGGATCGAAATCTGCGGCCAGTATCCCATCCCCGCCGACGCGCCGCCTAATCGGTCCGGCGCGCGACCCTTGCCATACTGGCCGGATGCACGCCCGCTCCGCCGTCGTCGACCTCTACGGCGACCACCTGCGGCAGCACGGCTGGTGGGCCCCCGTCGCGGGTGTCGTCGCCCTGGCGCGAGACTGCGACGTGCAGCCGGCGGCGGCCCGCACGGCCGTGTCCCGACTGGTCCGTGAGGGGTGGCTGGTCGCCGAGGCGCGCGCCGGGGTCCGGGGGTATGCCGCGACACCGCTCGCCCAGGAGCGCCTGGTCGGCGCGCACGCCCGCATCTACGCCACCGGGCCCCGGGGCTGGGACGGCACCTGGCACGTCGTGATCGTCGAGCACGGCGGTGAGCGCCGCAGGCGCGACCAGGTGTCCGCCTCGATGGGCTACCTCGGCTACGGCCGGCTCGCACCCGGCGCCTGGGTGAGTCCCCGAGCCAGCGAGGAGCTCTCGGGCGTGCTGGCCCGTCACGGTGCGCGCTGGACCGCCGTGCGTGGACCGCTCGACGTCGGGGCCGCCTCACCCGCAGCGCTGGCGGCGCGCGTCTGGGACCTCGAGGCCCTGGCGAGCGCCTACCGGGACTTCCTGGCCGCCCTTCCGGGACCCAGCCAGGTCCGCGCGCTGACCTCGGCCGACGCCTACCCGGAGCGCGCGCGGGTGGTCCACGCGTGGCGCAAGTTCCTGTTCAGCGATCCCGACCTGCCGGCCGAGGTGCTGCCCGACGGATGGGTCGGGGTCGAGGCTCGGGCGCGCTTCCTGGAGGTGGCCGGCGCCCTGCGACCCGCGGCCGAGCTCCACGTCGCGCGGACGCTCAGGGCAGGCGACTCCGCCGCGTAGATTGTCGCCATGAGCGAACTGGCAGAGTCCTCGTCCGAACCCGTGCTGGTGACCCGGGAGGCGGGCGTCGCCACCGTGACCCTCAACCGCCCCGACGCGATGAACTCCCTCGACGTCGCCACCAAGGAGTCGCTGCTCTCTGCCCTCCAGGATGTCGCGAGCGACCCGGAGGTGCGCTGCGTGGTCCTCACCGGGACCGGCCGGGCCTTCTCCGTGGGCCAGGACCTCAAGGAGCACGTCGGCCTGCTGGCCGAGCGGGCCGACCAGCTGTGGACCACGGTCTCGCAGCACTACAACCCGGTGGTCGAGCTGATCGCGACGATGGACAAGCCCGTCGTCGCCGCCGTCAACGGGGTCGCGGCCGGTGCCGGGGCCGCCTTCGCCTTCGCTGCGGACCTCCGGTATGTCGCCGCCTCGGCAGGCTTCAACCTCGCCTTCACGGGCATCGGGCTCTCCTGCGACTCCGGCTCGTCCTGGTCGCTGCCCCGGCTGATCGGACCGGCCAAGGCCAAGGAGCTGCTGTTCTTCCCCCGCACCGTCAAGGCCGAGGAGGCCCTCCAGCTCGGGCTCGCGACGGAGGTCGTCGCGGACGAGCAGCTGTCGGCTCGCGTGGAGGAGGTCGCGCGGGGCCTCGCCGCGGGACCGACCCTGGCCTACGGCGCGGTCCGCCGGGCCGTAGCCTTCTCCGCCGGGCACAGCCTGACCGACTCGCTGGACTTCGAGGACCAGATGATGTCGCGCACGGGCACCAGCGCCGACCACCGCGCCGCCGTCGACGCCTTCCTCGCCAAGGAGCCACCGACCTTCACCGGCCGGTGAGGGCCGACAGCCGAGCGATGAACCGTCAGGGCGGGTCGTCGCTCGGCGGGACGAACCGGAAGAGCTCCCAGGACCACCACACCTGCCAGCCCACGAAGACCGCCGCGATCGCCACCGTCCGCACGACGAGCAGCCAGGTCGGCTGCCAGCGCTCGGAGCGTGGCCACCCGCCGCCCACGAGGAGCACGAACAGCGGGAAGAGGAGCATCAGGTAGCGGTAGAGGCTCGTCCACGGGTCGAGCGCGGCGAAGAGGTAGAGCACGTAGCCCAGGCACCAGGTGCGCAGCTCGACGCCGAGACCTCGGGCCCAGGGCCCCAGGACGGCGAGCAGCAGCAGAGCCAGGCCGAGGGCCAGGACCAGCAGACCGGTGAGGTCGCCCCAGAGCCACTGCACGCGCTCCAGGGTGGGCAGGAAGGGCGTCACCTTTTCCCCGCCCCGCCAGGCCGACATCGTGACCGTGTAGGCGTCGCGCACCCCGGTCGCGCGCCACGCGACGGTGGGCCAGATCAGACCGGCGAGACCGCAGCCGACGAGCGCGGCGGCCATCCCGGCGTACTCCCCCCTGCTGATCGGGTGGTGATGCCGCTCGCGCCAGCGGACCACGACCGCGACGAGGGCGACGAGGCCCAGGGGCAGGGCGATCGGACGCGCGAGCCCGGTCAGGAGCGCGACCACCGCGGCCGGGCCCCAGGCGCGGCGCGCGAGCAGCCACAGCGCCAGGGCGAGCAGCAGCAGCGCCAGCGACTCGGTGTAGGCCACCTGGAAGGTGGGCGCGCTGGGGTAGGTGCCCAGCAACGCCACCGCGGCGAGAGCCGCGGCGCCACCGACCTGCTCACGCAGCAGCCCCGCGACGACGACGGCGGCGGCATACCCCAGGACGAGGGCGACCACGGTGCCGGTGACGGCGAACGGCTCACCGGTCACGGCCGAGAGCGCGCGGGCGAGGAGGGGGAAGATCGGGTAGAACGCCCAGGCGTTCTGGCGGACCTGGCCGTCGCGGACCGGCAGCTCGTCGGGATAGCCCTCGGTGGCGATCCGCTCGTACCAGGCGCCGTCCCAGAGCGTGGCGAACTGGAAGTAGCGCGGGACGCCCGAGCCGTCGTAGATCGACGGGTCCTGCCAGTGGTGGGCCAGCTGCCACAGGATGATCGTGGAGATCAGGCGGCACAGCGTCCACACGCCGACGACGGACAGCACGAAGCGACCGTCCAGCAGCCGCCGCACGGGAAGCGCGACGCGCGTCATGAGGTCGCGCGCAGCCCGCCGGTCAGCCGGGACCCGGACCGCGAGGCACCGGCGCGGAAGCAGCCCACCAGGTGGTCGTCGACGAGTCCGCAGGCCTGCATCGCGGCATAGATCGTCGTCGGGCCCAGCTGCACGAAGCCCGCCTTGCGCAGCCGCTTGGCGAGCAGCTCAGACTCCGGCGTCTGCGGCGGCACGTCGGCGAAGGTCCGCGGACGCGGCGACGGCTCGGGGGCGTGCGTCCAGAGCATCTCCTCCAGACCTCCCGCCTCGCGCAACGCGACGGTGGCCCTCGCGTTGGTGATCGTCGCCTCGATCTTGCGACGGTTGCGCACGATGGACTCGTCGCCCATCAGCCGGTCGACGTCCAACTCGCCGAACGCGGCGACGGTGTCGGCGTCGAAGTCGGCGAAGGCGGTCCGGAAGGCCGGCCGCTTGCGGAGAATGGTCAGCCACGACAGCCCGCTCTGGCAGCCCTCCAGGCACAGCCGCTCGAGCAGCGCCGTCTCACCGTGGACGGGCTTGCCCCACTCCCTGTCGTGGTAGTCGCGGTAGTCGGCATGGGTGAGCCCCGGCCAGCCGCAGCGCACGACGCCGTCGGGACCGACCGCGAGGTCGGGGTGCGGGGGAATGATGGTCATCGACTGGATCCTCCAGGCTGCGGCGCAGCGTCGTCGTGGGCTCCGTCCGCAGGATCGTCCCCCCGCAGCCGGGTGATCTCGGCGTCACGCTCGACCAGCTCCTGGGCCAGCCGGGAGAGCGCCGCGTCGACCTGCTCCATCCGGTAGCCCCGGACGGCCTGGTCGAAACGCAGTCCCCGCACGTCCTCCGTGGTGAGCGGACCCGGCGCGAGCGGGCTGGCGCTCTGGGTCGAGACGGGCGCGGCGACACCGGGTACGTCGGCGCGGCTCACGCCCCAGGCGGCCAGGCCACCCAGGACGAGGACTGCCACGACGAGCCCGACGATGATCACGTCCAGATACTGACACGTCAGGAGCCTGGTGAGAACCCCGCAACGCGGCGACGCTCCGCCTGGGCCGTCACGATCCACCCCACGGCCTCCGCCACGTCGTCGGTGACCCGCAGCAGGTCGAGGTCCTGCGGCGAGAGCATCCCCTCCACCATGAGGGTGTCGCGCAGCCAGTCCAGCAGCGGTGCCCAGAACCTCGTGCCCATCAGGACGATCGGGAAGTTGGTGATCTTGCCCGTCTGGATGAGGGTCAGCGCCTCGAAGAGCTCGTCCAGCGTGCCCACGCCCCCGGGCAGGACGACGAACCCCTCCGCATACTTGACGAACATCGTCTTGCGCACGAAGAAGTAGCGGAAGTTGATCCCGAGGTTGGCGAACTCGTTGAGGCCGCTCTCCATCGGCAGCTCGATGCCGAGCCCGACCGAGGTGCCGCCCGCCTCGGCGGCGCCCTTGTTGGCCCCCTCCATGGCGCCCGGACCGCCGCCGGTGATCACCGCGAAGCCCGCCTCGACGAGCGCGGCACCGACGCTCTCAGCCAGCTCGTAGGTCGGGTGGCCGGCCCGCGTGCGCGCGGAGCCGAAGACCGAGACCGCCGGTCCGAGCTCGGCGAGGCCGCCGAAGCCCTCGACGAACTCGGCCTGGATCCGCATCACCCGCCAGGGGTCCGAGTGCACCCAGCCGCCGGGCTCCCGTCCCTCGAGCAGCCGCTGGTCGGTCGTGCTGACGGGCATCCTGGACCCCCGCAGGGTCACCGGACCCTTCTGGTGCTCACGTCGTGTCGAAGCCACGTGGCGACACTACGCGGTGCCCGGATCACCCCGCCTGCCCGCCTACCATGGGCGGGTGCCACGTACAGCGCCAGCGCGCGCCACCGGACGGGCGATCGCGGTGCTGGCTCTCGTCGGGGCGACCGCGGCCGCCGCCGTCGTCGGCGCCCGCTGGGTCGGCCAGAGCCTGGCCCCGGTGGAGTGCGTCTTCGCCGCCGCGGACCGGGAGGAGACCCTGAGTCCTGAGCAGGCCGCCAACGCCGCCACCATCGCGGCGATCTCGGTGCAGCGCGGGCTGGCGCCGCGGGCCGCGACGATCGCGCTGAGCACGGCGATCCAGGAGAGCAAGCTGCGCAACCTCACCTACGGTGACGCGGACAGCCAGGGGCTGTTCCAGCAGCGCCCCAGCCAGGGATGGGGCACCGTCGAGCAGGTCACGGACCCCGTGTACGCCACCAACGCCTTCTACGACGCCCTGGTGCGCGTCGAGGGCTGGGAGACGGGGGTGATCACCGAGGTCGCGCAGGAGGTGCAGCGCAGCGCCTACCCCGAGGCGTATGCCGACCACGAGTGGGAAGGCAGGGTGCTGGCCTCGGTGCTGACCGGGCAGGAGGGCACCGGCACGCAGATGGGCTGCCGCCTCAAGGACCCGGGCGGCGACGGCTCGCCCCAGCAGGTGGCCGACAAGCTCGCCGCGCAGCTCGGCGTCGACGGCACCGTCGACGCCGCCGCCGGCACCGTCACCCTGGACCTCGGCTCGGAGTCACTGGCCTGGGTGGCCGGCACCTGGGCCGTGAGCCACGCCGAGGCCGAGGACCTCACCGCGGTCACCGTCGGGGGACGCACCTGGCAGCGCTCCGCCCGTGACCCGCTCTCCTGGGCCGACGCCGGCAGCGGCGGTACGGGCGAGGTGCCGGCGACCACGGTCGTCATCTTCACGCGCTGACCCGGCAGCCTCCCCCGGGGACGATGACGGGCTCCCGCCGCAGTGCGCGGCAGGAGCCCGTCGGGAGCGTCGAGTCGTCAGCGCTGCGGGTAGTCCCGGGCCGGCGAGCCGACGTAGACCTGGCGCGGACGCCCGATCTTGGTGGCCGGGTCCGTGATCATCTCGCGGTACTGGGCGATCCAACCGGGGAGGCGGCCGATCGCGAACAGCACGGTGAACATGTTGCTCGGGAAGCCCATCGACTCGTAGATCAGACCGGTGTAGAAGTCGACGTTCGGGTAGAGCTTGCGCTCGACGAAGTAGTCGTCCTCGAGGGCGGTCTGCTCCAGCTGCATGGCCAGGTCGAGCAGCGGGTTGTCGCCGGCCTTGGCCAGCAGCTCGTGGGCCGTCTTCTTGACGATGGCGGCGCGCGGGTCGTAGTTCTTGTAGACCCGGTGGCCGAAGCCCATCAGCTTGACGCCGTCCTCCTTGTTCTTCACCCGACGGACGAAGTCGGCGACGTCCCCGCCCTCGTTCTTGATCTTGGTGAGCATCGACAGCACGGCGCTGTTGGCGCCGCCGTGCAGCGGGCCGGAGAGGGCGTGGATGCCGGCGGAGATGGAGGCGAAGAGGTTGGCCTCGGAGGAACCCACGAGCCGCACGGTCGAGGTCGAGCAGTTCTGCTCGTGGTCGGCGTGCAGGATGAACAGCAGGTCCAGCGCCTTGGCCAGGTCCGCGTCGAGCTCGTACTGCTCCGTCGGCTGACCGAAGGTCATCCAGAGGAAGTTCTCGACCAGGTTGTAGTCGTTGCTCGGGTAGAGCAGCGACTGGCCCTGGCTCTTGCGGAAGGCGTAGGACGCGATGGTCGGCAGCTTGGCCATGAGCCGGATCGTGGAGATCTCGACGGCCTCAGGGTCGTGCGGGTCGTGGCTGTCCTGGTAGAAGGTGCCCAGGGCCGACACCGCGGAGGACAGCACCGACATCGGGTGCGCGTCGCGCGGGAAGCCGTCGAAGAAGTTCTTCATGTCCTCGACGAGCAGGGTGTGCCGCCGCAGCCGCTGGTCGAAGGCCGCGAGCTCCTCGGCGGTCGGCAGCTGGCCGTAGATGAGCAGGTAGGAGGTCTCCAGGAAGGATGACTGCTCCGCGAGCTGCTCGATCGGGTAGCCGCGGTAGCGCAGGATGCCTGCCTCACCGTCGATGTAGGTGATCGCCGACTGGCACGAGGCCGTGTTGACGAAGCCCACGTCGAGCGTGGTGTCACCAGTGGTCTTCATCAGGGCGCTGATGTCGAGGCCGTTGTTGCCCTCGACCGCGGGCACGACCTTCAGCGGAAGCTCGTGCTCGCCGTGCCGCAGCGTCACGGCCTGATCGATCGTCGTGTCAGTCATGCATGTCCTCCGTACGGGGGTTGGCCGGTCGAGCGGGCAGGCTCACTCGTCGTGCGACTGCGGGGGCAGTGCGGCGATGAGCGGGTGGTCCTTGGGGATCAGGCCCATCTTGGCTGCCCCGCCGGGGCTGCCCAGGTCGTCGAAGAACTCGACGTTGGCCTTGTAGTAGTCCGCCCACTCCTCCGGGACGTCGTCCTCGTAGTAGATCGCCTCTACCGGGCACACCGGCTCGCAGGCGCCGCAGTCGACACACTCGTCCGGGTGGATGTAGAGCGAGCGCTCTCCCTCGTAGATGCAGTCGACAGGACACTCCTCGATGCAGGCCTTGTCCTTGAGGTCCACGCACGGCTGAGCGATCACATACGTCATGGGGACAGAGTATGCCGTCTCGGGGACGACTTCTCCCACCGGGTCAGTAGCCGGCGTCGGGGTGGGAGCACTCGATCTCGTCGGCCGGCTTGTAGACGGTGGTGAACTCGTCGCGGCTCACCTCGCGTCCGGCGGCCAGGAGGATGCGGACGTTGGAGATCGTGAACCCGTCAGATTCCTTCTGCGGCACGCACTCAGGGCTGTCGTCCACCTTCTTCTCCCCCTTGGTGACCGAGTGCCGCGGGCCGTCGACGGTCTGCACGGTGTACTGCCGGTCTCCGAGGAAGCGCATGGTGATCGTGTCGCCGGAGATGCCGGCCCGGATCACGATGGGGTTGTCGGTGTCGTTGGTCCACACGTTGTCCAGTCCGGGCAGGGCCAGCGTGGCCTCCCGTCCGGCGGGATAGCGCGGGATGTAGTAGGAGTGCGGCGTGTGGGCGTCCAGCTGCACGCCGGCGAACCACGACGTGTTGAAGATCACGGTCGAGATCTGCGAGAGGCCCCCGCCCATCCCCATGACCAGGGCTCCGTCGACGATGATCGGCGCCTCGTGGTAGCCGTTCTGCTCCGTGATCTCGCCCAGCGCCCTCGAGAGCGCGAACTGCTCGCCGGGCATGACGACGTCACCGTCGAGGTGCTTCACGCCGGTGCGGAGGTTGGCGGTGCGGGCGGCGTTGAGCTCACCCGTCGGGAAGACCGATGTGAACTCGGCCATCTCGGTGAAGGTCCACTCCTTCGCCACGGCCGTCGAGATCTCCGGCTTCACGGCCTTGAGCGTGGTGCTGACCCTGCGCTCCTTGCCCCGTGCGGAGATCGCCTCGGTCACGTCGGCCAGCAACGGCTTCTCGTCCAGGGCCGCACCGGAACGGGCCGGCACGACCTTGACCGCACCACCGGAGAGCCGGACGGTCGCGTCGGAGGGTCCGCGCTCCAGCTGCCCCAGGTCCTCGCGGAGGCGCGCCAGCAGCGCCTTCTGGTCGACGGAAAGCGTCAACGAGCCGTCGCCGGGACGGTCCACCGAGAGCAGCGCCGCGATCTCTCGCGGGGCGAGCTCAGCGGTGACCTTCTCGGCGTCCTCGCCCTTGCCCTGGCTCGCGGTGACGAGCACGGGCCCGGCGAGAGCGGGCTCGACCTCCTCACGGGTGAAGCGTTCGACCTCCTGCTGGGTCAGCCGCGGGGCGACGGCCTCGGCGCTGCCCTGCACCTCGTCGCGCGCCGGCCACTCCCGGGCGACGACCTCCACCGTCTCCTCGACGTCCAGCTCCCGCCCGTCGGCCGCGTCGACGACCTCGACCCCGGACCCCGTCAACGAGACCTCGCCCTCGACGGGCTCGGTGTCGTAGTCGGCCGCCAGTGCGCGCACGGCGGCGGTCAGCGACTCACGGTCGACGGTGCCGACGAGCCGCAGCTCTCGCTCGCTGCCGACGACGTGCGACCAGAGGTCGGCGGGGTTCAGGCTGAAGCCGGTGACCTGGTCGAGCGTCGCGTCGAGGTCGTAGCCCAGGCCGGCCTCGGACGGGTCCAGCTGGAGCGTGGTCGCCTGGTCCGGCCCGGCACCGTCCGGGACGACCCTGACGGGCACGGGCTGCTCGAGGCGCTCGGCCAGCGACTCCTCGAGGTGCTCCCGGGCCGCGTCGCGGGACATCGTCCCGATGTGCACGCCGTCGACGTTCACCCCGGCCGGTGGGCGGTCCTTGAACCACAGCGCCACGCCGAGGTAGACCCCGCCCAGGACGAGCAGGGCGACGAGGAGCCGCAGCCCGACCGTCCGCCACTGGTCGGTGCGGTCGTCCTCCTCCGGCAACCCAGGTGCGGGCATCCGTCCCCCGTGCGTAGGCTCGCTCACTCCGGCGCAGTCCTTCCCTCGTGCGATGGGCCCGTCCCCGTCGTTCAACGCAGCTCGCCCAGACCCCCACGGTAATGGACGAGCGCCGGCTCGCCCGTCGGGCGCGCCTGCAGACCCACCACCTCCCCGACCACCAGCGTGTGGTCACCCGCGGGGTGCACGGCATACGTGCGGCACTCGAAGGTCGACAGCGCGTCGGCCACGAGCGCGACGCCGGTGACCTCGCCGCGCTCGTGCGGCACCCTCGCCAGCTGGTCGTGCAAGGGCCGGCCCGGCTCCCCCAGCCACTGGGCGAGCGCTCGCTGACTGGCGGTGAGGATGCTCACGCCCCACGCCTCCCCCGCCTCGACGCCCTCGAGCACGCGGGCCTCGGCGTGCAGGCTGACGAGGAGCAGCACCGGATCCAGCGAGACGCTGGTGAGCGAGTCGACCGTGAGCGCGACGTCGTGGCCGCGGTGCCGCGAGGTGACGACCGCGACGCCCGTGGCGAAGCGTCCCATGGCCTGGCGGAAGCGGCCGGGGTCGACGGGCAGCTGCTCCTCGCTCACCCGGACGACACCTCCCAACGGGCAAAGCCCTCGCGACCGGGCAGCCGCGCGGCCACGTCGTTGCTCAGGGTGTACCAGCCGTCGTGCACGGTCACCTGCGTCGGGTGCTCCCGCAGGGCAGCCACCTGCCGGCTCACCGCGCGCGGGTCCACCACCGCGTGGGTGACCCGCTCGTCGTCGACCACCGAGACGGCGTAGGGATCCTGCGGCGCCGGCACCACGGCGACGCCACCGGCCGGGCTGCGGGTGCCGGGCGGGACGTGTGCGGTCAGCCACTCGCGGTCCTCGACGGCCCAGGAGCGGGGGGTGAGGACGACGTAGAGGCGCGGGACCGGGTCCAGCCTGGCCACGGCGGCGACGGTGACCCGGTGCGTCTGCACGTGGTCGGGGTGACCGTAGCCGCCCTGCGGGTCGTAGGTCAGCACGACGTCCGGGCCCAGGTCCTCGAGCTGGCGGGCGAGCACCCCGGCGGCCTCTTCGACGTCCGCGCCGGCGAAGGCCCGCGGGTGCGCCGCGGCGGCCGACCCCGCCATGCCGCTGTCCCGCCAGCGCGGGACCGCCCCGCCCAGCCAGTGGTGGCGCACGCCCAGCGCTGCGGTCGCCCGGGCGATCTCGCCGGCGCGGTGCGGGCCGAGGTCCTCCGTGCCCCCGAGGTCGGCGAGCGCCGGCGTGATGACCTCGCCCTCCTCGCCGAGGGTGCACGTCACGACATGGACCTCGTCCCCGGCCTCGACATGGTGGGCGAGAGCCAGGCCGGTGGCGAGGGTCTCGTCGTCCGGGTGGGCGTGGACCGCCACCACGCGCAGGGGTCGCCCGAGATCCTCGGGTATGCCGTCGCGCAGGTCGGGCCGCCCCGTCGCCACCATGCCTCAGCCTCAGCCCTGGTTGCGGGCCCTGGCTGCGGCGCGGGCGCGCAGGGTCTGGTCGAGGACGACTTTGCGCACCCGCACGGCCTCGGGCGTCACCTCGACGCACTCGTCCTCACGGCAGAACTCCAGGGACTGCTCGAGGGAGAGCACGCGCGGCGGGATCAGCCGCTCGTGGACCTCGGCCGTGGAGGACCGCACGTTGGTGAGCTTGCGCTCCTTGGTGATGTTGACGTCCATGTCGTCGGCGCGGGAGTTCTCGCCGACGATCATGCCCTCGTAGACCTCGGTGGCCGGCTCCAGGAACATCGTGCCGCGCTCCTGCAGGTTGAACATCGCGTAGGTGGTCGCCGCCCCCGCGCGGTCCGCGACGAGCGAGCCGGACTGGCGGGTGCGGATCTCGCCGAACCACGGGGCGTAGCCGTCGAAGACGTGGTGGGCGATGCCGGTGCCGCGCGTCTCGGTGAGGAACTCCGTGCGGAAGCCGATGAGACCGCGGGAGGGCACGACATACTCCATCCGGATCCAGCCGGTGCCGTGGTTGGTCATCTGCTCCATGCGGCCCTTGCGGGCGGCCATGAGCTGGGTGATCGTGCCGAGGTGCTCCTCCGGGGTGTCGATCGTGAGGCGCTCGACCGGCTCGTGCAGGGAGCCGTTGACCTCCTTGGTGACGACCTGGGGCTTGCCGACGGTCAGCTCGTAGCCCTCGCGGCGCATCTGCTCCACGAGGATCGCCAGCGCGAGCTCGCCACGGCCCTGGACCTCCCACGCGTCGGGGCGGTCGGTCGGCAGCACGCGCAGCGAGACGTTGCCGACGAGCTCGGCGTCGAGACGCTCCTTGACCAGGCGGGCCGTGACCTTGGCGCCCTTGACGCGGCCGGCCAGCGGGCTGGTGTTGGTGCCGATCGTCATCGAGATGGCCGGCTCGTCGACGGTGATGAGCGGCAGGGGCACGGGGTTCTCGGCGTCGGCGAGGGTCTCGCCGATCGTGATCTCCGGGATGCCGGCGATCGCGATGATGTCGCCGGGGCCGGCCTCCTCGGCCGGCTTGCGCTCCAGCGCCTCCGTCAGCAGCAGCTCGGTGATCTTGACCCGCTCGACGGACCCGTCGCGGCGGCACCAGGCGACCTGCTGCCCCTTGCGGATCGTGCCCTCGTGCACGCGGCACAGGGCGAGGCGGCCCAGGAACTGGCTGGAGTCGAGGTTGGTGACGTGCGCCTGCAGCGGGGCACCCGGGGTGTAGGTAGGGGCCGGGATCGTCTCCAGGATGGTCTTGAAGAGCGGCTCGAGGTCCTCGTCCTGGGGCAGGCCGCCGTCGGCGGGCGCCTCGAGCGAGGCGCGCCCGGCCTTGGCGGAGGCGTAGACGATCGGGAAGTCCAGCGCCTCGTCGATGCGCGCCTGGTCGTGCTCGTCGAGCAGGTCCATGAAGAGGGAGTAGACCTCGTCGACGACCTCGGTGATCCGGCTGTCGGGACGGTCGACCTTGTTGATGCACAGCACGACCGGCATGTGCGCGGCGAGCGCCTTGCGCAGCACGAACCGGGTCTGCGGCAGCGGGCCCTCGGAGGCGTCCACGAGCAGGACCACGCCGTCGACCATCGACAGGCCGCGCTCGACCTCGCCACCGAAGTCGGCGTGACCGGGGGTGTCGATGATGTTGATGGTCATGCCGCCCTCGGGGGCGTGGGCACCGGTATAGCGGATGGCCGTGTTCTTGGCCAGGATCGTGATGCCCTTCTCCTTCTCGAGGTCGCCGGAGTCCATCACCCGCTCGACCTCCGTGCCCTCCTTCTGGTGGCCGGCGAAGGCGCCGCCCTGCGTCAGCATCGCGTCGACGAGGGTGGTCTTGCCATGGTCGACGTGGGCGACGATGGCGACGTTCCTGATGTCCTGGCGCTCGGCGCGCACGCCGGGTCCGGTCTCGTTCTGGGGCATGTCCCTCATTCTCTCAGGTCCGAGGGGGTCCTTCTGCGTCGTCAGAAGGTGTCGTCAGCAGGAGGTCAGCAGGAGGCCGTCAGGAGGACGCGGTATGCAGCAGCCCGCCCAGGTGCTGCACGACCGGCAGGTCCGCGGGCAGCCACGCGACGTCGAGCAGCTGGCCGGCGCTCAGCCACCGGAGCTCGTCATGGTCCTCCAGCGGCGCCGGCTCCGGCTCACCCGGCTCCGCCACCGCCCACCACAGATGCATCTCGTAGGTCTGCCCGAGCGGCCAGGCACCGCCCACCTGCGTCCCCAGCCGCACGCGCACCCCCAGCTCCTCCAGCGCCTCCCGCGCCGCCGCGTCGCGGGGCCGCTCCCCCGGCTCCACCTTGCCTCCCGGGAACTCCCACCCGCCGGCGAGCGCCGGCGGTCCGGAGCGCCGCGCGGCCAGCAGCCGGGTGGGTCGCTCGAGGTCGTCGACGAGGGCGACGGCGGCGACGGCGCGGCGGGGCGAGGGGCTCGGCATACCCCCATCCTGCCCGCACCGGCCGAGGCGGCGGACCACGGTGCCAGGTCACGGTGCGGTCACGACTTTCCGCGAACGGTAGCCAAGCGGGTCAGGAATGTGATGGGGTCGTTTGCTAGCCGGACGCCGACGTCCGGACGACCCTTTCGAGGAGGCACGATGAAGAACCGTTCGGTCGGTGCGCTGGCGACAACCGCCGCGCTCGCCCTGCTCCTCACGTCCTGCGCCCAGTCGCAGCGTGAGACCGACGACGCCGGCGACAACGGCGACGGCGCCACCGGCACCCAGTCCGCCGGAGGCGGCGCGGAAGCGTCCGACGCCACGTTCGTCTTCGGCGCTGCCGGCGCCCCGACGACCTTCGACCCGTTCTACGCCAGCGACGGCGAGACCTTCCGCGTGACCCGACAGATCTTCCAGAACCTCATCGGCATCCAGCCCGGTGGCACCGAGGCGGTGCCCGAGCTGGCGACGGAGTGGACGAGCGAGGACGGCCTGGTCTGGGACTTCACCATCCAGGAGGGCGTCAAGTTCCACGACGGCACCGACCTCAACGCCGAGGCCGTCTGCGCCAACTTCGAGCGCTGGGCCGACCAGAACGAGGCAGGTCAGAGCCCCTCCGGCGCCTACTACTTCGGCAACGACTTCGGCTTCGGCGAGGACTCGCTCTACAAGTCCTGCGAGGCGACCGACGAGTTCACCGCGCAGGTGACCGTCTCCCGCGTCACCGGCAAGTTCCCGATGGTGCTCTCGCAGGCGTCCTACGCCATCCAGTCGCCCACCGCGATGGACCAGTACAAGGCCAACGACATCAAGCTCGAGGGTGAGGCGTTCGTCTTCCCCGAGTACGCCACGTCGCACCCGACCGGCACCGGCCCGTTCACCTTCGAGTCCTACGACAACGCCGGTGGCACCGTCACCCTGGCGCGCAACGAGGACTTCTGGGGCGACAAGGCCGGCGTGGCCTCGCTCGTCTTCAAGATCATCCCGGACGAGGCCGCGCGCCGTCAGGAGCTGGAGGCCGGCACCATCCAGGGCTACGACCTGCCCAACCCCGTCGACTGGCAGGCGCTGAAGGACGCGGGCAACCAGGTGCTCATCCGCGACCCGTTCAACATCCTCTACCTCGCCCTGAACCCGGTCGCCGACCCGCAGCTGGAGGACCCGCTGGTCCGCCAGGCGCTGTACCACGCGCTCAACCGCGACCAGTTCGTCACCTCCCAGCTGCCCGAGGGTGCCGAGGTCGCCACGCAGTTCATGCCGAGCACGGTGACCGGCTGGGACGACAGCATCGCGGCGTACGAGTACGACACCGAGAAGGCCAAGCAGCTCCTCGAGCAGGCCGGCAAGTCCGACCTGACCATCGAGCTGTGGTACCCCTCCGAGGTCTCGCGCCCGTACATGCCGGACCCCCAGCGCGTCTACGACCAGGTCAAGTCTGACTGGGAGGCCGCAGGCATCACCGTCGAGACCGTCACCAAGCCGTGGGCCGGCGGGTACATCGACGACACCCAGGCCAGCCGCGCCCCCGCCTTCTTCCTGGGCTGGACCGGCGACCTGAACTCCGCGGACAACTTCCTGTGCGCCTTCTTCTGCGGCGACGACAACCAGTTCGGCACCTCCGCCTACGACTGGCACGGTGAGCTGCAGGACGCCATCAGGGCCGCTGACGCCGAGGCGGACGAGGCCAAGCGCGAGGCGCTGTACAAGGAGCTCAACACCAACATCATGAGCCCCGAGTGGCTGCCCGGCCTGCCGATCTCGCACAGCCCGCCGGCGCTCGTGGTCGCGGCCAACGTGCAGGGCATGCAGCCGAGCCCGCTCACGGCCGAGGACTTCTCGACCGTGACCATCACGGAGTGAGCCTCACCCCGAGCTCACGCTGACGTGCGACCGACGGCGGGTCGGGTGGTGACACCCGGCCCGCCGTCGCCGAGCGCGGCGCTGGGCTCCCGGACGAGAATCGGCATACCCTGCCCCGAGCCGTCCGTCCGCCCGCACCTGCTCCGCCCCCGACCCCGTGCCCAGGAGGAACCCCAGTGCTGAGGTTCATCGTCCGCCGCCTGCTGCAGGCGCTGATCGCCCTGTTCGTGCTGAGCGTGCTGCTCTTCGCCTGGTTGCGCTCGCTGCCCGGAGGCGTCGTCAGCGCCCTGCTCGGGGAGCGCGGCACCCCGGAGTCCGCGGCGAAGCTGCGGGCCCAGCTGGGTCTCGACGACCCTATCCCCGTCCAGTACTGGCGCTTCCTGGAGCGAGCCGTCCAGGGCGACTTCGGCGTCTCCAACGGGGTCTACCGTGGCCAGCCCGCGCTGGACGTGTTCACCCAGCGCTTCCCGGCCACGATCGAGCTCAGCTTCTTCGCGATCCTCATCGCGCTGACCTTCGCGATCCCGTTGGGCTACTTCGCGGCCCGCCGCCGGGGCGGTGTGCTCGACACCGGCAGCGTGGTCTTCTCCCTCGTCGGGGTCGCCGTGCCGGTCTTCTTCCTGGCCTACGTGCTGAAGTACCTGTTCGCGGTCCGCTGGGGCCTGCTGCCACCGTCGGGCCGGCAGACGGTGGGGATCAACGCGACGCACATCACCAACTTCTACGTCCTCGACGCGCTCATGACGCGCGAGTGGGACGCCGCCTGGGACGCGCTCAAGCACCTCGTGCTGCCCGCCCTGGCGCTGTCGTCCATCCCCTTCGCGGTGGTCTTCCGGATCACCCGCGCCGCCGTCATCGACGTCATGGACGAGGACTACGTGCGCACCGCCCGGGCCAAGGGACTCACGGCACGCACCATCCGCGGACGGCACATCATGCGCAACGCGCTGATCCCCGTGGTGACGATCGTGGGCCTGCAGATCGGCGCGCTGCTCGCGGGCGCGGTGCTGACGGAGAAGGTCTTCGCCTTCCAAGGCATCGGACAGGCCCTGGCCATCGGCTTCGAGCTGCGCGACTACCCCGTGCTGCAGGTCCTCATCATGATGGCCGCCCTGATCTACATCGTCGTCAACCTGCTCGTCGATATCGCCTACGCGGTCATCGATCCCCGCGTGAGGCTGTGAGGAGAGCCATGACCAACCCCGGCCCCGCCCCCGACCTGACCCCAGGCGTCCCCACCCCCTCCACGACCGGCGCCACCACCGACCCCACGCCCGACGCCCGGCGGCACGGGGCGCTCGGTGCGCTCGCCGACCGCAAGAAGAAGCGGATCGACGCCCTCGCCGAGGCCGGCACGATCTCCTCGGAGGAGGGCGTCAGCCTCTGGCAGAGCGCCTGGCGCCGGCTGCGCCGCGACCCGGTCTTCCTCATCGGCGCCGTGATCGTGCTGCTCTTCGTCCTCGTCGCGATCCTGGCTCCCTGGCTCGCCCCCCACGACCCGCGGGCCCGTGACCTCATCGGGCAGGTCACGCCCGCCACGCCGATCCCCGAGCCGCAGCCGGGCTATCCGCTCGGCGGGGACAACGCCGGCCGCGACATGCTCTCCCGCCTCATCGTCGGCTCACGCCAGACCCTCATCGTCGGTGTCCTCGCCACCCTGGGCGGGCTGGCGGGCGGCCTGGTCCTGGGCACCCTCGCGGGCGGCATCAGCGGCTGGGTGGACACCATCGTCATGCGCATCGTCGACGTCATGCTCTCGATCCCCAGCCTGCTCATGGCCTTCTCGATCGCCGCGCTGTTCGCCAGGCCCAGCCAGTGGACGGTCATCCTCGCCATCGCGATCATCCAGATCCCGATCTTCGCCCGGCTGCTGCGCGGCTCGATGATGGCCCAGCGGCACAGCGACCACGTGCTCGCCGCCCGCGCGCTCGGCGTGCGCCGTCCCGCGATCGTCTTCCGGCACATGCTGCCCAACTCCCTGGGCCCCGTCATCGTGCAGGGCACCCTCGTGCTGGCCGTCTCCATCATCGACGCGGCCGCCCTGTCCTTCCTCGGCCTGGGCAACCCGGACGACTCGATCCCGGAGTGGGGTCAGATGCTCGGCAAGGCGCAGACGTTCTTCAACACCTATCCGCACATCGCGGTCTACCCCGCGCTCTGCATCATCGTCGTCGCCCTCGGCTTCACGCTCATGGGCGAGTCGCTGCGCGAGGCCCTCGATCCCAAGTCCCGGCGCTGAGGAGGCGACGATGACCACCCAGGCCAGCACCACGGCATACCCCTCCGGGGCGGGCGGCGGCGAGCCCCTCCTCTCGGTGCGCGACCTCACGGTGACCTTCGGGCGCGGGGGCCGCGCCTTCACCGCGGTCGACCACGTCAGCTTCGACGTGCAGCCCGGCCAGACCGTCGGCCTCGTCGGCGAGTCCGGCTGCGGCAAGTCGGTGACCTCGCTCGCGATCATGCAGCTGCTGCCCTCGCGGGGCAACACGGTCAGCGGCACGGTGAGCTTCGCCGGCGAGGACCTGCTCTCGCTCAGCGACGCCCAGATGCGGGACCGGCGCGGGCGCGACCTGGCGATGATCTTCCAGGACCCGCTGTCCTCCCTGAACCCCGTCGTCCCGCTGGGCACCCAGGTGGCCGAGGTGCTGCAACGGCACAAGGGCATGAAGAACGCACCTGCCCAGAAGCGGGCTGCCGAGCTGCTCGACAAGGTCGGCATCCCCGACCCGACGCGCCGCCTCAAGGAGTACCCCCACCAGCTCTCCGGCGGCATGCGCCAGCGTGCGCTCATCGCGATGGCGCTGGCCTGCGAGCCGCGCCTGCTCATCGCCGACGAGCCGACCACCGCGCTCGACGTGACGATCCAGGCCCAGATCCTGGCCCTGCTCAAGGAGCTCGTCCAGGACAGCGGCACCGCGCTGATCATGATCACCCACGACCTGGGCGTCGTCGCCGGGCTGTGCGACGAGGTCAACGTGCTCTACGGGGGGCGGATCGTCGAGCGCGCCGGCCGGCACGACCTCTTCGCCCGCCCCCGTCACCCCTACACCGGCGGTCTGCTCGCCTCGATCCCCCGGCTCACCGAGGAGCGCGGGCGACGGCTGACGCCCGTCCCGGGGTCGGTGGCGGACAACATCCCCTGGGACCACGGCTGCGCCTTCGCCCCGCGCTGCGCCTCCGAGATCGGGGTATGCCGTGAACGCACCCCCGAGCTCGTGCCCGACCGCCCCGAGCTGGGCGCGGACCGGCTGCTGCGGTGCCACAACCCGCTGGAGTCGAACCCGCTGGACGACGCACCGACCACCGAGGAGAGCGGCGCATGACGACCTCGACCCCGACCCAGCCCACCGCCGACCAGGCGCTGCCGGACGAGGACGTGCTGCTCGACGTGCGCGGGCTCAAGGTGCACTTCCCGATCAAGAAGGGCGTGCTGATCGACCGGACCGTCGGCCACGTCTACGCCGTCGACGGGATGGACCTGCAGATCCGGCGTGGCGAGACCTACGGGCTCGTCGGGGAGTCCGGCTGCGGCAAGTCCACCTTCGGCCGGGCCGTGCTGCAGCTGGAGGAGCCGACCGAGGGAGAGGTGCTCTTCGACGGCACCGACCTCGCGAGCCTGAGGGGCGAGGCGCTGCGCAGGCAGCGGCGCCACATGCAGATGGTCTTCCAGGACCCGCTCGGCAGCCTCGACCCGAGGCAGACCGTCGAGCAGCTGCTGCTCGAGGGGATGCGCGCCCACGGTCTGGCCGACGACGCCAAGGCTGCCCGCGCCCGCCTCAGCGCGCTCCTCGATGCCGTCGGGCTGCCCAAGAACGCCCTGTCCAAGTATCCCCACGAGTTCTCCGGCGGCCAGCGCCAGCGCGTCGGGATCGCCCGGGCCCTCTCGGTCGACCCCAAGCTCATCGTCGCGGACGAACCGGTGAGCGCCCTCGACGTCTCGGTGCAGGCGCAGGTGGTCAACCTGCTGGAGGACCTGCAGGAGGAGTTCGGGCTCACCTACCTCGTCATCGCCCACGACCTCGCCGTGGTGCGCCACATCAGCGACCGGATCGGGGTGATGTACCTCGGCGCCCTCGTGGAGGAGGCGGACGCCGACGACCTCTACACCTCCCCCCTGCACCCCTACACCCGTGCCCTCCTCTCCGCCGTGCCGGTCCCGGACCCCACCGTGGAGGACACCCGGGAGCAGATCCTGCTCGCGGGCGACCTGCCCTCCCCCGCCAACCCGCCCTCCGGCTGCCGCTTCCACACCCGCTGCCCGTGGCGTCAGGCGACGCGGTGCGACACGGAGCGTCCGCAGCTGCGGGTCGTCGACCTGCCCGGCACGCCCGCCGGTCACCGCGTGGCCTGCCACTGGGCCGAGCAGATCGCCAGCGGCGAGCTGCGCCCGCACGACGTGGACATGGAGCTCACCGACCAGACGCTCACCGCCGGGCCGGTCGACACCACGCTCGGCGCCAAGGGGCTGACCGACACCCTGCCGTGACCTGACGCAACGTCCCCACAGCACGGCGGTTAGCCTGCGCCCCATGGCATCTCAGGTTCGGGTGCTGGTGATCCAGCACGAGGACGACTGTCCGGTCGGCATGATCGAGCCCTGGCTCGAGGAGGCCGGCGTGGGCGTCGACATCCTGCGCGCGCACGACGGTCAGGCGGTCCCCGCGACACTCACCGAGCACGACGGTCTCGTCGTGCTCGGTGGCGAGATGGGGGCGCAGGACGACGCGCAGCACCACTGGCTGGCGCCGACGCGCGCGCTGATCGCGTCGACGGTGGCCGCGGGTCTGCCCTTCCTCGGCGTGTGCCTCGGCCACCAGCTGGGTGCGGTGGCCCTCGGCGGCGCGGTGCGGCGCAATCCCCGGGGCCCGCTGCACCGGCTGGCGCCGCTGCGTCTCACCGACGAGGGGCGGACGGACCCGCTGACCGCGCACACCTCCGCGGACACGACGGTCCTGCACTGGAACAACGACGTCGTCGTCGAGCTGCCACCCGGGGCCACGCTGCTGGCCGAGGCACCCGACGGGTCGGTCCAGGCGGCGAGGTTCGGCCCGCGCGGCTGGGGCGTGCAGTTCCACCCCGAGGTGGACCCGGACATCGTCGCCGGCTGGTCCCCCGGCGCCGACCGTGACGCCGAGCTGGTCCAGATCGAGGAGTTCCGCCGGCGGGAGACCGAGCTGCACCGGGCGTGGGCGAGGCTCGTCCGGCGGTTCGGCCGGGTCGTCACCGGCGGCTGACCCCCCGGGGCGGCGCACGAGGCGGGCGGCGCGCCATACCCTGCCGCGCAACGCTCCCGGATGGGAAGATTCAGGGACGAACCCAGACGAGGGAGGCCGCCGCCCGTGATGACCGACATCGCCTTCTTCCTCGCGGCGACGTTCGCCGCCGGGCTGGTGATGTCGCTCGTGCGCCTGCCGGCCCTGCTGGGCTTCCTGGCGGCCGGGTTCCTCCTCAACGGCCTGGGCGTGGAGGAGCTGCCCTACCTCGACTTCGTGGCCGAGCTGGGGGTGGCGCTGCTGCTGTTCGGGATCGGGCTCAAGCTCGACGTCCGCAGCCTGCTGGCGCGGGAGGTCTGGATCACCACCGGCGGGCACCTGGCGCTCTCGGTGGCCGTCGGCACCGGGTTCCTGTGGGTGCTGGGTCTGCTGGGCTTCCCGCTGCTCCAGGGGCTGGACGTGCGCACCCTGGCGATGGTCGCGTTCGCGCTGGCCTTCTCCTCGACCGTGTTCGTCATCAAGGTCCTCGAGGAGCAGTCCGAGCTGCAGTCCTTCTACGGTCGCGTCGCGATCGCCATCCTGGTCATGCAGGACCTCGCCGCCGTGATCTTCATGACCGTCGTCGGGGGCGAGCTGCCCAGCCCGTGGGCCATCCTGCTCGCCGTGGGTCTCGCCCCGCTCGGCTGGGTGGCGCGCAGGCTCTGGGACCACGTCCCGCACGGGGACATGCAGGCGCTGTTCGGCCTGGCGATGGCGCTGGGCCCGGGGTATGCCGCGTTCGAGGCCGTCGGGCTCAAGGGCGACCTCGGCGCCCTGATGATGGGGATGATCCTGGCGGGCGACAAGGCCGCCACCCAGCTCTCCCACCACCTGTTCCTGCTCAAGGACCTCCTGCTCGTCGGGTTCTTCATCTCCATCGGCTTCGGCGGGCGGGTCGAGGGGGCCGCCGTGTCGGTCGGACTGGTCCTGCTCCTCCTGCTGCCGGTGCAGGTGCTGACCTACATCTGGCTGCTCGACAGCCACAAGCTGCGCCGGCGCACGTCGGTCAAGGCCGGTCTCGTGCTGGGCAACTACTCCGAGTTCGGGCTCATCGTCGTCTCGGTGGCGGTGACGCAGGGCCTGCTGGACGAGATCTGGCTGGTCGTGATGTCGGTCTCCGTCGCCTCGAGCTTCGTGGTGGCGTCGGTCGTCAACACCTACTCCGACCAGCTCCTGGGTCTGGCGCGCCGCATCATGCCGATGCACCCGCCGACGGACGTGCATCCGCACGAGAAGCCGATCTCCTTCGGCAACGCCCGGGCGGTCGTGATGGGCATGGGCCGGATCGGCCGGTCCGCCTACACCGAGCTCGCCGCGACCTACGGCCTCGACGTGCTCGGCGTGGAGAACCTGCCCTCCCGGGTGCAGGAGCTGACCGAGGCCGGCCTGAGCATCGTCGAGGCCGACGCGGCGGACGGAGACTTCTGGTCGCGGCTCGAGTCGACGCGCCAGGTGGAGATCGTCGTCCTCGCGATGCCCTTCCACGGCGCCAGCCGCCTCGCCCTCGCGGAGCTCTCGAAGATCGGCTACACCGGCGTGGTCGCGGCCGTCGCGCAGTACGACGACGACGCCGCGGAGTACCACGAGCTCGGGGCCGACGTGGTCGTCCACCTCTACGAGGGCGCCGGGGCCAGCATCGCCGAGCAGGCGGCCGAGGCGCTCGCCGACCGGTCCTGAGCCCGATCGCCGTCCTCGCCCTGGCTGTGCTACTGCCGCGGACCGCCGGCCACGATCACCGGGCAGGGCGCCTGGCGCATCAGGCGGTGGCTGACCGAGCCGAGCAGGCGGCCCTGGACGCCGCCCAGGCCGCGGCTGCCGACGACGATCATGTCCCAGTCCGCCGCCGCCTCGAGCACCGCCTGGACGGTGGAGCCGCGACGCACCTCCAGGGTGACCTCGACCTCGGGGTGGTGCTCGCGCGCGGGCTGCATGACCTCGTCGAGCATCGCCTCGCGCTCGGCCACGAGCGCCTTCCACTCCGGGCTCTCCGGCTCGGTCACGACATACCCGTCGACGACCTCGAGGTACCAGGTGTTCACCGCGACGACCGACGTGCCGACCGCGGCGGCGTAGGCGACCGCGAGCCGCGCGGCGACGCGGCTGTCGGGGCTGCCGTCGATCGCCACCCCGATGCGGTTGTGGATCAGGCCGCCGACCTCGACCTCGGGGTTGACGATCACCACCGGGCAGCGGGCGTGCGCGGCCACCCCGAGGGACGTGGTCCCCAGGACCCACTCACGCAGCGCCCCCTTGCGCCCCGTGCCCACGACGATCAGGACCGCCTCGTCGTCGTGCTCGAGCAGGGCGCGGACCGGTGACCCACGGTGCAGCTCCAGTGTGGCCACGATGCCGAGCTCCCGCCCGAGGTCCTCGACCTCGACGGCCATCGCGTCGGTGCGCTCCTTCTCCGCCTCGAGCAGCGCGGTGATGCCGGTCGCGCCCGCTCCCACCGCCTGCGCGGCGAGCGCCTCGGGCTCGCTGGCGTGGACCACGATCAAGGGGCGGCCCGTGCGCTGCGCGTGCCTCGCGGCCCAGCGCACCGCTGAGCCGTCGGTCCGGCCTCCGTCGGCACCCACCACCACGGGGCGCCTGCTCTGCGTGCCGTCGGTCACACCCATCTCCACCTCTCAGCGCGACACCCCGCGCACCCCCGTCGGTGGCGGGAACCGTCTCTCGCATCCTAGCGGGGGTCGAGTAGCCTCGTCCCCGGTACCCGTCCGCCGACAGCCCAGGAGAACGCCAGGATGTCCACCATCATCTACACCCGTACCGACGAGGCACCGCTCCTGGCGACGTACTCGCTCAAGCCGGTCCTCGAGGCCTTCGCCGGCACCGCCGGCATCGACGTGCAGACCCGCGACATCTCGCTGGCGGGGCGCATCCTGGCCCAGTTCCCGGAGCGGCTCACGGAGGAGCAGCGCGTCGGCGACGCGCTCGCCGAGCTGGGCGAGCTCGCGACCACGCCCGAGGCCAACATCATCAAGCTGCCGAACATCTCGGCGTCCGTGCCGCAGCTGCGCGCCGCCGTCGCCGAGCTCCAGGCCCAGGGTTACGCGATCCCCGACTACCCGGAGGACCCCCAGACCGACGAGGAGCGCGACGTCCGCGCCCGTTACGACAAGGTCAAGGGCTCGGCGGTCAACCCCGTGCTGCGCGAGGGCAACTCCGACCGGCGCGCCCCCGAGGCGGTCAAGAACTACGCCCGGTCCAAGCCGCACTCGATGGGCGCCTGGTCCGGCGACTCCCGCACGCGCGTCGCCACCATGGGTGAGCACGACTTCGCCACCAACGAGCAGTCCGTGGTGCTGCCGGCCGCGGACACGCTCACGATCCAGCACGTCGCCGGCGACGGCACGACCACGGTCCTCAAGGACGGCCTGAAGGTCGAGGAGGGCGAGGTCGTCGACGCCACGTTCATGGACGTCGCGGCGCTGCGGGCCTTCCTCACCGAGCAGTACGACGCGGCCGCGGCGGACGACGTCCTGCTCAGCCTGCACCTCAAGGCGACGATGATGAAGGTCTCCGACCCGATCATCTTCGGGCACGCCGTCGAGACCTTCTTCGCCGACGTCTTCGCGCAGTATGGCGAGCAGCTCGCCGCGGCCGGGCTCTCCGCGCGCGACGGGCTCGGCGGCATCCTCGCCGGCCTCGACGCGCTCGGCGAGCAGGCTGAGGAGGTCCGTGGCGCGATCCAGGCCCGCCTCGCCGAGCTGCCGCGCCTGTCGATGGTCAACTCCGACAAGGGCATCACCAACCTGCACGTGCCCAGCGACGTCATCGTCGACGCCTCGATGCCGGCGATGATCCGCAACGGCGGCAAGCTGTGGGGCCCCCAGGGTGAGGAGGCCGACACCCTCGCGGTGATCCCTGACTCCTCGTACGCCGGGATCTACCAGGTGGTCATCGACGACTGCAAGGCCCACGGTGCCTACGACCCGACCACGATGGGCTCGGTCCCCAACGTGGGCCTCATGGCCAAGAAGGCCGAGGAGTACGGCTCGCACGACAAGACCTTCGAGATCGCGACCGACGGCGCGGTCCAGGTCGTGGACTCCTCGGGGACGGTCCTGATGGAGCACAAGGTGCACGCCGGCGACATCTGGCGCGCCTGCCAGACCAAGGACGAGCCGGTCCGCGACTGGGTCAAGCTGGCCGTCAACCGCGCCCGCGCCACGGGTGACCCGGCGATCTTCTGGCTCGACGAGGCCCGCGCCCACGACGCCAACCTCATCACCAAGGTGAAGACCTACCTGGCTGACCACGACACCGACGGGCTCGACCTGCGCATCATGTCGCCGGTCGAGGCCACGAAGGTCTCGGTCGAGCGCATCCGCGAGGGCAGGAACACCATCTCGGTGACCGGCAACGTCCTGCGCGACTACAACACCGACCTCTTCCCGATCCTCGAGCTGGGCACGAGCGCCAAGATGCTCTCGGTCGTCCCGCTGATGAACGGCGGCGGCCTGTTCGAGACCGGTGCCGGCGGCTCGGCCCCCAAGCACGTCCAGCAGCTGCAGGAGGAGAACTACCTGCGCTGGGACAGCCTGGGCGAGTTCATGGCGATCGCCGAGTCGCTGCGCCACCTGGCGGACCGCGAGGGCAACGCGCGAGCCGCCGTCCTGGGTGACGCGCTGGACAAGGCCACCGAGCGGGTGCTCACCGAGGACCGCTCGCCCGCCCGCCGCCTGGGCCAGATCGACAACCGTGGCAGCCATTTCTACCTCGCCCTCTACTGGGCGCAGGCCCTGGCCGAGCAGACCGCGGACGCCGAGCTGGCCGCCGCCTTCGCGCCCGTGGCCCAGGAGCTGACCGAGAAGGAGCAGCAGATCGCCCAGGAGCTGCTCGACGCCCAGGGCTCGCCCGTAGACCTCGGTGGCTACTACCACCCCGACGAGGACAAGGCGGCCGCCGCGATGCGTCCCTCCGCGACGTTCAACGCGGTGATCGACGCCCTGCGCGCCTGACGGCATACCTCCGCGACGACCGCCTCCGATCCCTCCAGGGGTCGGGGGCGGTCTAGCTGTCCGCGGTGCGGGTGCTCGAGGTGGCGTAGCCCCATCCGTCGCTCTTGGCGTGCATGACCCGCGCCCTGGCTCCCACGGGGAGGTCGGGCACGGTCAGCCGCGCGTTGCCGTACGCATCGGTCCGGGCCGTGCGCACGGTCTCCTCAGCGCCGCCGGGCAGCCGGACCATCAGCCTGACGAGGCGATCGCGCACGTCGGGGCCGCTGACGCCCGCCCGCAGCTTGACGACGACCGCACCGCCGTCGTCCCAGCTGCGGGACCAGGTCGAGACCAGCTGGACGGGGGCCACGCCCGTGGTCAGACCCCACACCTGGGTGTCGTAGTCGTCGTACCTGTCGTAGCGGCCGCCCATCCACAGAGCACTCATCGGACCTCCGCTCCCGTACGGCGTGGTGGGCGTACGCAGCCCGGACATCTTCGTGACGACCCTGGCGGTCCAGGTGTCCCCCTCGTCGGGCGTGCGGTACTCCACCAGACCGGGCTTGTCGAGCATCCGGGCCAGCAGCACCCGCGTCGGGTCGCCGGAGTCCAGGCTCATCCCCGCCGGGAGGGTGCCGGACTGACGGGCCAGGGTGCGCAGCTTCCATCCGGTGCCCTGCTCCTTGGGGATCCCCCACTTGAAGGTGAAGGTGGAGCTGGCCGAGGTCGTGACCCCGATCCGGGGGATCCCGTCCGCACCCACCATGATGTCGTAGACGCGGGGTCGCCCGTCGGCAGAGGAACCGTCGTACACTAGCGTGGCCTCCGACACGGTGACCGGTCGGCCGGCCTCCAGCTCGGGCAGAGTCATGATGAGCGACCCGTCGGTCCGCTCCACCCGCTCGCCCCGCAGCACGAAGTGGTAGAGGGAGGTCGAGCCCCGGAACGGGTGGCGATCCGTCGCCAGCACGTGGATGGCATCTGCGTGGATCGCGAACTTCAGGTAGGGATGATGCTGGTCCTGCTCGTGCACGCGCGCCAGCAGCTGGACCGCGGGCGTCCACGTGACCAGGTCGGCGCTGCGGGTCATCACCCACATGTCGTCGCTGCTGCGCCGCGTGAGCGCGATGTAAGGCCGGGGGTGGCCGTCCTGCCGCAGCAGGTGGGCGTAGCTGGCCCCGGTCGACTCCAGGCCGGAGCCCCGGAGCGGGGTGGCCCCCGACATCCTGGTGAGCGAGTCCTTGCTGCTGGTGATCCGGTAGCGCAGCGGATGGCGGCCGTGCCCGCTCCACATCGCCATGATCCGCCCGTCCGGCAGCTCCATGAGCGCCGGGGCGTTGTGGTCGTCGTCGTTCATGCCCGACTGCAGCGTCGTGCGCGTCACCGTCCCGCTGGAGTGCGCGAACCGGGTCAGGGTCACCGAGCCGGAGGTGCTCACGCCACCGACGAGGGTGGACGTCTGGGTCTCCAGCACTCGCGGGTCCATGTACCACGACCACGCGGAGTGGTTGACGAGGCGCACACGACGCGGCGAGCCCCCTGTGGCCGAGGTCGAGCTCTCCAGCTGCGCCAGTGACCTGGCGTGCACCACCTCGCTCCTCGCCCGCTCGAAGGGCTCCTCCCAGCCGGACTGCGACGGCGCCGCCGCTGCCATCGACATGCTCGCCAGAGGCCCCAGGACCCATGCCCCCAACGCGATCAGAAGATTGCGCATGCCCGGAGGCTACCGCCGCCCTGGCGACCCGCGTGAGGCCGGTCGCCGGCCTCACTGGTAGGACTCTCTGGTGACCAGTCGCTCGCAGGACCGCCCCGCGCGGACGCCCCGGCCGGGCGTCGGCGGTGCTCTCGCGGTGGCGGCTGTCGCGCTGATCGCCGTGAACCTGCGTCCCGGCGCCTCCTCCGTCGGCCCGGTCCTGGCGGAGGTCCGGCAGGCCCTGGCCATGCCTGCGGCCGCCACCGGCCTGGTGACCGCCCTCCCCGGGCTGTGCTTCGGGGCCGTGGGCCTCCTGGCGGTCGGCCTGGCCCGACGGCTCGGGATGACGGTCGCGGTCAGCCTCGGGATCCTGGCCGTGGTGGTCGGACTGCTCGGCCGCTCGCTCACCACGTCCACCGTGCTCTTCCTGCTCCTGACCACGCTCGCCCTGGCCGGGATGGCGATCGGCAACGTCCTCGTGCCGGCGTGGATCAAGCGCCACGCCACCGACGGCGGGGTGGCGCTCATGACCCTCTACAGCGCGGGCCTCACGGCCGGCGGCGCGCTGTCGGCCGCCGTGTCGGCCCCCACCGCTTCCGCGCTCGGCTGGCGCGCCGCGCTGGGCGTGTGGGGCCTGATCGCCGTCGCGGCCCTCCTCCCGTGGACGCTCGTCGCACGACGCGAGCACCTCGATCCTGGCGACCACCGGGCCGGTGACACGTCCGGCGGCGGCGGGCTGTGGCACTCCCCCACGGCCGTGTGGCTCATGCTCCTCTTCGGACTCCAGTCGATGAACGCCTACATCCAGTTCGGGTGGCTGCCCCAGGTCTACCGCGACGCCGGCATCTCGCCCACCGCCGCCGGGCTGCTCCTCTCGCTGCTCACCGCCATCGGGATCGCGGGCGGGCTCCTCATGCCGACGGTCATCGCGCGCGCCCGGACGCTCGCGCCCTGGGTGGTCGGCTTCGCCCTCCTGCTGATCCTCGGGTATGCCGGTCTCCTCACCGCCCCGGCCGCCCTCCCGTGGTTGTGGGCCTCCCTTCTCGGGCTCTCCGGGTTCGCCTTCCCCACCGCGATCGCCCTGATCACCGCCCGCTCCCGTGACCCACGGGTGACGGCCCGCCTGTCCGGGTTCGTGCAGCCGATCGGCTACGGGTTCGCAGCGGTCGGGCCGTTCGTGGTCGGGGTCCTTCACGACCTGACCGGCGGGTGGCACGTGGTCCTCGTCCTGCTCATGGCGTCAGGCGTCGCCATGGCGGTCGCCGGGCTGAGGGTCAGCCGTCCGTCGCTCGTGGACGACGAGCTCGCCGGGCGCTGAAGCCCGTCGTGCGTGGGGCGCGCGGGCCCCTGTGGACAAACGGGAGGCGGGTCGGGCCGAGCCTGACAGGCTGGAGCCCACACGTTCCAGGAGGGGAGAGACGGATGGAAGGCGTCGGGGAGACGGGGACCGCGTCGGTGGCTGACGAGGCCGCCGGGCTGGTCCAGAGGATGCTGTCCAGGGCGCGCTCGGGGTGGGGCCGGCCCGCAGCACGCACCGCCATGGACACGGCCCGTGAGCTCGAGACCGTCCACGACCCCGCCCTCCGCGGGGCGGTGACGATGCTGCTGGCCGAGGCGCTGGCGCGGGCGATCACGTCGGCGTGGTCGCGCGGCTGGCAGCCGGCGGACCTCGAGCGCGCCGCCCGGCGTGAGCACAAGGACGCGATCGTCCTGGCGCTGGCCGACGGGATCCGTGCCGAGCTCGCGACCTACGCGAGGGCGACGGTGGAGCCCAGGTGGTGGGAGCAGGTCGACGAGCTGCCCACCCAGCCGTCGGTCCCAGGTCGTCGCCTGGGTCAGGACAACCCGGTCCGGGCCTGGCAGGAGACCAGCGCCGCGACCCTCACGGCCCTCGTGCTGGTCGAGCGGCTGCCCAGGATCACGGTGCTGGGAGCGCTCCCCGGCGAGCACCAGCACGCCCGGCCGGCCAGGGAGGACAGCGAGGTCGACGACCGGCTCCTGTCCAAGGTGCGCCGTCTGCTGGCGCAGGCGGAAGGCACGCCCTACGAGGCCGAGGCGGAGGCGTTCACCGAGGCGGCCCAGAAGCTCATGGCACGGCACCGCATCGACCGGGCGATGCTCGAGAGTCGCGACCCCGAGCGGACGGACCGGCGCCCCGACGCGGTCCGGATCGGGGTGGACCGGCCGTACGAGAGCCCCAAGATGCACCTGCTCCACCAGATCTGCACCGCGAACCGGTGCCGGTCGGTGTGGAGCCAGCCGGCCGGGTTCGCCACGGTGATCGGCTTCGAGAGCGACCGCCGCGCCGTCGAGCTGCTGTACACCTCGCTGCTCGTGCAGGCCACGAGCGCGATGCAGCGGGAGGGTGAGCTGAGCGGCGAGAGGTCCCGCAGCCGGGGCTTCCGGTCCTCCTTCCTCCTCGGTTTCGCCACGCGCATCGGGCAACGCCTCCAGGAGGCCAGCCGCGCCGAGGAGGCCCACGCCGCGCAGGAGATCGCGGGCGGCAGCTCCAGGGGGACGGTCGAGGGCGAGGAGAGCCGCGGCATACCCGCCCCTGGTCTGGAGCTTGTCCTCCAACGGCGTGACGTCGCCGTCAAGGAGCGGACGCGCGAGCTCTTCCCCGTCCTGAAGTCCACGCGCGCCCGGCAGGTCAGCGACTACGGCGGGTTCATGCAGGGGCGCGCCGCGGCGGACCGGGCGGACCTCGGCACGTCGGGCCGGATCGACGGGCGGGCCTCATGAACCTTCATCTCGTCAACGGCCACGGCGTCGGCCGAGCGCCCCGCTCCGGACAACCCTGGGAACAGGACGACTACGAGACACTCGTCGAGCTGTGCCGGCAGGCCCAGGACGCGGAGACGATCGCCGCCGCTCTCGGGCGCACCGCGGCGACGGTCATGGACCGCGCCAGACGGATGCTGCCCGTCGACGAGCGAGGCCTGCCGCGCGACCGCGCGCTGCATCGCCTGGCCGAGCACCTGCGCGACCCCGACTACGACTGGGACGCGGCGATGGTCCGCTCCGCACCGCCCGCGCCCGTGGAGCACCGCGTCTACCGCCGGGAGGGCGTCGAGGGGTTGCGCACCGACGAGCTGCTGGCCGTCGCAGAGCTGCTCGCGCTCCTGCCGCACGGGGGACGGCAGATCCGCACGCAGGTCATGGGCCGGATCGAGCGGGACATCCGTCTCGTCGAGCAGCTCGAGGCGCGCGTGGGACGCCTCCTCGTCGACCGGGCCGTACGTCTGGCGGACGAGCACGCCTGGCTCGACGAGCGGTTCGAGTCCGACCACGGCTACCGCCATGAAGCGCAGCACTGGTACGACCCTCGACCACCCGGCTGGGACGACGACCCGGTCTGCGGCCACGGCTGCGACGACGCCCGGTTCGTCGACCTGATGCCCGAGCACGAGGGGTAGTGAGGACGGCCTGGCCAGACCGCGGAACTCCTTCCCCGGGGGCTCGTTCGCTGGCCTTGACCTCGAATGCGGCGACCCGCCCGTCGTCGTACTCGACGACGAGGTCGACCTCCGCACCGTCGCTCGTGCGCCAGTGCCCCAGCGCGACGGGATCGTCGAGCCATGACGCCTGCTTCCGCAGTTCCCCGACGACGAAGGTCTCCCGTAGGAGGCCGAAGTCGGTGAGCGAGGTTGGGTCAATACCGCTGAGCTTTTCCGGAACCAGTCGGAGCAGTCGGGCAGCCAGCCTGCTGATGCCCAGCTTCTCCGCTGCCGCAGTCACGTTCAGCAACTGCCCCGTCTGCGCAGTGACATACCCCAGGAGGTCTGCCAGCGCCTGACGGTCGCGGATCCTGCTGAGTTCGACCGCGTCGCGCTCGACGGACGCTCGGACGAAGTCGTCGAACCAGCGAGCTCTGGCCGATCCCGATCGACGCAGCGCCAGCGGCATGCCCCCCCACAGACACGGTCGACATACGTCGAATTGACGTCTCCACGGTGGCGGGCGATTGGACGTTGAAGCGGAACTCCACCACGTTCCGGCACGGATGGCCATCTGATTCCGGCGTCAGATTCGCAGGTCGTCCCAGGGGTTGATGAGGGCCACGCCCATCGGTTCGAAGTCCGCGGTGTTCCGCGTGACCACGGTCAGACTGTGCACGACAGCGGTCGCCGCGATGAGTGCGTCCCGCTCGGGCCGAGGATCGGGCACATGGAGCCGCGCTGCGCGTCGAGCCACCGGCACGTCGACCGGGAGGACGCGCCCGCCGAACACTGCGAGCAGGTCGTCCTCAAACCAGGTCTGGAGGCGTTCGGCCTGCACTGCGTCCCGCCGTCCGAGACGGGCGATGCCGAGCTCGACCTCAAGCACAGTGATGGCGGAGAGGTAGAGGTCGGACGGTTTGCGCCCTGACACCCACCGCCGCACCTCGGGGATAGCCTGTCGCTTCGACCGGCGCAACTCACTGATGACGTTCGTGTCGAGGAGGTAGCTCACAGCTCGGGCACCTCGAACTCCATCCCCACCGGCTCGAACTCGATGTCGATGTCGTCGTCCATGCTCAAGCGATCGACAAGGTCCGCGCCGTCCTCACCCAGCCGGCGGTACTCCTCGATCGAGAGCAGCACGAAGGCCGGCTCGCCACGATCGGTGATCACCACCGGTCCGTGCCCGGCCTCACGCTTCGCTGCGCTCACGTCTTGATTGAACTCCCGCGCACTCATCGTCGTCATGCTGACCACCTCCATGTAGGTATGTACCTACATTACGAGTGGTGGCGGTAAAGCACAAGAGCACCCTCGACCACCAGTTGGGTCCGATGCCCTACTGTTCAGATTTACAAAGGGCTCTGGACCCACCTACAACGATGCCGACAAGCATCGGTGGATCACGACCGGGGGCGTCGACTTCTGGGTCAAGGGTCTGGCGGGGAAGTTGGGGGTCTCCCTGCCGCCCGATCTGGCCGAGTCCTGGGATTCACCGGAGGGCCGTGACGCCTAGACGTTAAACCGGAACTCCACCACGTCGCCGTCGGCCATCACGTAGTCCTTGCCCTCGATCCTGACCCGGCCGGCCTCCTTGGCCCTGGCCATCGAGCCCGCCGCGTCGAGGTCGGCGAAGGAGACCACCTCGGCCTTGATGAAGCCGCGCTCGAAGTCGGTGTGGATGACGCCGGCGGCCTGGGGAGCGGTCCAGCCCTTGCGGATCGTCCAGGCCCGCGACTCCTTGGGCCCCGCGGTGAGGTAGGTCTGCAGACCGAGGGTGTCGAAGCCGATGCGGGCCAGCTGGTCCAGGCCGGGCTCCGTCACACCCACGGACTCCAGCAGCTCGCGCGCTTCCTCCTCGTCCAGCTCCGCCAGGTCA
Source organism: Ornithinimicrobium tianjinense (assembly GCF_014636495.1). GTDB lineage: Bacteria > Actinomycetota > Actinomycetes > Actinomycetales > Dermatophilaceae > Ornithinicoccus > Ornithinicoccus tianjinensis. The sequence continues at coordinate 38,482 of NZ_BMEM01000006.1, read as the reverse complement.
GCCTCGAGCTTGGCGTTGAGGTAGACCGCCTCGGCGGGCGCGACGAGGGCGGCGAGCTCGTCGTGCAGCTCGCTGTCGGTCAGCCCGTCCTCGTCGAGGTTGAAGACGTAGATGAAGGGCTTGGTCGTCAGCAGCCCGAGGCTCTTGGCGATCGCCAGGTCGACACCGCCGGCCTCGCCGGCGGCATACAGCGTGTCACCGGCCTCGAGCACCTTCTGCGCGGCGAGCGCGGTGTCGAGGACCTCCTTGTCGGCGCGCTTGCCCTTGACCTCCTTCTCGAGGCGCGGGACCGCATTCTCGAGGGTCTGCAGGTCGGCCAGCACCAGCTCGGTGTTGATGGTCTCGATGTCGTCGCGCGGGCTCACCTTGCCGTCGACGTGCACGACGTCGTCGTCGCGGAAGGCGCGCACGACCTGGCAGATCGCGTCCGCCTCGCGGATGTTGGCGAGGAACTTGTTGCCCAGCCCCTCCCCCTCGCTCGCGCCGCGCACGATGCCGGCGATGTCCACGAAGCTCACGGTCGCGGGCAGGATGCGGGCCGACCCGAAGATCTCGGACAGTCGGTCCAGCCGCGCGTCCTTGAGCGGGACCACCCCGACGTTGGGCTCGATGGTGGCGAACGGGTAGTTCGCCGCGAGCACGGAGTTCTTGGTCAGGGCGTTGAAGAGGGTGGACTTGCCCACGTTGGGCAGGCCGACGATACCGATGGTGAGAGCCACGGGGTCAGCAGTCTAGTCGCGGTATGCCGTGCTCCCGCCCTCGGCGCCCGGTCACCGCCCCAGCGCCTCGCGCACGACCGGCACCAGCTGCTCCACACCGCGCCGCAGCAGGACGATCGAGTAGTGGTTGACGTCGTCCACGTCGACCACCCGCATCTCGGGGTGCTCGCCCGTCCAGCGTGCCCGTGCCGGGTCGGGATAGAGGGGCGGCACCTCGTCCATCAGCCCGCGCGGCGCCAGCATCCAGGTCGTCGGGTGCTCGAGCGCAGCCAGCGCGCGCGCGACCGAGTCGCCGTCGACGAGCTCGCGGATGTCCTCCTGGAGCGCCTCGACCCGCGTGGCCGCACGCCACGCGCCGCCCTCCTCCACGAGGTCGTAGTCCACGTAGGCCGTCGTCAGGTCCGTCCACTCCGCCCCGATAGCCGGGTGGTCGCGCCAGAACTCGCGGTAGGCCGCACGGTCGGCGAACGTCATCACCAGCCGGTCGGCGGCCGGCCCCAGGACGGCCGCCGCCATCTGGTCTGGGGCGACGCCGGGCGGCGGGAGGAGCGGCATACCCCCGTCGACGAGGACGAGCGAGGTGACGAGCGTGGGGTGGCGGTGGGCGAGGACGACCGAGACGAACCCGCCCATCGAGTGCCCGACCGCGACCGCCTGCGTGAGCCCGAGATGGTGCAGCACGGCGGCGACGTCGTCGGCGTGCGTCGGCATGCCGTAGGGACCGGGCAGGTCCCGCGAGCGGCCGCGGCCGCGCAGGTCCGGAGCGACGATCCGCACGTCGGGCATGGCCCGGGCCAGCTCGGCCCACGCCACGTGCGAGGAGGTGATGCCGTGGACCGCGACGACGGTCGGCGCGACCGACGCGTCGCCCTCCGGCTCCCACAGGCCGACCCGCATGGTGCCGCCGCGGACGGGGACGTCGAGCGTGCGGTGACGCTCACCCACGACCGCCTGGACGGACTCGGGCAGCGCGTCGGGGTGGGTGGCGGCGTCGCTCATAGGTCAGGCCTCGTGTCGGTGGTGGTGGCCGACGGCAGGCTCGGACCCGCCGTCCTGGTCGTGGGTGCGAGCGCGCCCTGGACCACGTCCATGAGCGCCTCGTAGACGTCCTCGGGGATGTCGGCGGCCTGCTCCCACAGGATCCAGCGCATCCCGATGAGCTCGCCGGCGCCCATCAGCGCCCAGGCGGCGACCGTCGGGTCGACCGGCCTGATGTCGCCGCGCCCGCGCGCCGCGGCGAGGCCTGCGGCATACCCGTCGACGATGTTGGCGTAGTGCGCCTGCATCGCCTCGGGCGAGACGAACTCCGCCTGGCGGATGATCCGGTAGAGGGCCGGGTGCTCGGCGGTGAAGCGGAAGAAGGCGCGGAAGCCCGCACGTTCGGCTCCGATCCGGTCGGGGACCGCGCTGGAGGCCTCGCTCATCGCCTGCCGCACCCGGTGCGAGAGGTCGCCGACGACCTCGTCGAAGATCTCCTTCTTGCCGCTGAAGTGCACGTAGAAGGTGCCGAGCGCGACGCCCGCCTCCTCGGTGATCTTGACGATGGAGGCCTCGTGGTAGCCGACGGTCTCGAAGACGTGCTCGGCCGCCTCGAGCAGCCGGGCCCGGGTCCTGGCGCCGCGCGGGGTCCGGGCGGGGCGGGGTGCGGTGGCGGTCATCGGGTCTCCAGTTCCTCGGCGGCGAGCGCAGCGCGCAGCGCCTGCTCGCGGGCGACCTTGCCCACGGACAGGTAGGGCAGCGCCGTGACGAGGTGCACCGAGGAGGGCACCTTGAACGGGGCCAGCCGCTCGCGGCAGTGCTCGATCAGCTCCGTCTCGTCGGTCACCGTGCCGGCGCGTCGGACGACGAGGGCGACGCCGCGCTCCCCCCACCGCTCGTCCGGCACCCCGACGACGACGACGTCCTCGACCGCCGGGTGCGTCTGCAGGACGGCCTCGACCTCGGCGGGCGCGACGTTCTCGCCGCCGCTGATGAAGATGTTGCGCAGGCGGTCGACGATGCGCAGGTAGCCCGACGCGTCGCGCACGGCCACGTCGCCGGTCGCGAGCCAGCCGTCACGCCAGACCGCGGCCGTCGCCTCCGGATCGCGGAAGTAGCCGGTGAACATCCCCGGTCCGCGGACCAGCAGCTCACCGGACCCGGCCCCGGCCACCTCCTCGCCCGTCACGGGGTCGGCGAGGCGGACGTCGACGTGGGGATAGGGAACACCGGCCCAGCCCACGCGGTCCAGCGCCTCGCGCGGTGGCACGCACAGCACGTTGGGGCCGGCCTCGGTCAGGCCGTAGCCCTGCGTCAGGGCCACGCCCCGCGCGTGGAAGATCCGCAGCAGCGGCGCGGGCATCGGGGCGCCCCCGACGACGGCGCTGCGCAGCGAGATGAAGTCGGCCATCCCGAAACGCGGGTGGTCGGCGAGCCGCGCGTAGTGGGTGGGGACGCCCATCATCGTCGTGACCCTCCGCTCCTCCACGAGGCGCAGCACGCGTCCGGGGTCGAAGCCACGCTCGAGCACGACGGTGGCGCCGGTCCACCACGCCAGCAGCGGCTGGACGTTCCACCCGCCGACGTGGAACTGCGGCATGACGCTGAGCACCACGTCGGACTCGTCCAGCTCCAGGGTGCGCGACAGCGACAGGTTGGTCCAGTAGCAGCTGGCGTGGCTCAGGACGGCGGCCTTGGGCCGCGCCGAGCTGCCGGAGGTGAAGACCATGAGCACCGGGTCGTCGTCGGCGACCGGCCCGGCGGGCAGCGCGGGCGCCCCCTGGCTCCCGTGGCGCGGCGCCGGGAGCGCGCGCTCGGCGCCGTCCTCCCCCAGGTATGCCGTGGGCACGGGCACGGTCTCCCCGGTCCTCGCCAGCGCGGTGCGGGCCAGGGTCGCGGTCTCCTCCTCGACCAGCAGGACCGCCGGGTCGGCCAGGACCAGCTGGTCGGCCAGCTCGGCCGACGTGAGCCGCCACGAGAGGGGCACGAGCACCAGTCCGGCACGCGCGCAGGCGAAGAAGGCCACGACGTGGTCGGCGCTGTTGCCCACGAGGGTGGCGACCCGGTCGCCGCGCGCGTAGCCCGCGCGCGCGAAGGCCCGGGCGAGCGTCCTCGCCCGCCGCTCGAGCTCGGCGTAGGTCAGCTCGACGCCGCGGTCCACGACCGCCACCCGGTCGGGGTGCAGGCGGGCCCGGTCGGCGGGCCACCGGCCGAGGGTGTGCGGGCCGTCCTGAAAGGTCACGAGGTCTCATCCTCCACGAGGACCGAGCCTGGGGTGCGCACCTCGGCCGGCCGGCCGCGTCGGCGCGCGCGCAGCCGGGTCGCGATGCCCGCCAGCCCTCCGGGCAGGAAGAGCACGACGAGCACGAAGATCGCCCCGAGGATGAACAACGGCTCTGACAGGGGGATCCGCAGCACGGGCGGCAGGTCCAGGATGGTCGGCGACTGAGCGAGGACGGCCAGGCGCTGGCTGAGCAGGACGTAGACCACGGCGCCCAGCACCGCGCCCCAGCGGGAGCCGACCCCACCCAGGACGACCATGAGCAGCAACGAGATCGTCAGGTCGGCGCTCACCGCGTGCGGCACCGCACCGGAGTTGAGGATCAGGTGGACCATGCCGGCCGCCACGGCGATCACCGACGCCACCACGAAGATCGCCAGCTTGACCAGGAAGGGGCGCATGCCGAGGACGCGCACGCGCAGCTCGTTCTCCCGGACGGCCTCGGCGACGTGGCCCGCCCGGCTGTGCTGGACCCAGGTGACGACGACGAAGGTCAGCACCAGCGCGGCGAGCGCCAGCCAGTAGATGTTGCGGGTGTCCGCCACGCCCACCAGCCAGTCCGGGACGCGCTCGGTCTCCAGGCGCAGGCCCTCCTCGCCGCCGGTCACGCGGCCGGGGTCCCGGCTGACGAGCACGGCCGCGGCCTGGGCGAAGGCCAGGGTGACCATGGCGAACGGGATGCCGCTCACCCGCAGGCTCACCGCCCCCAGCAGGGTGGAGAGCACCACGGCGGCCAGGAGCACCAGCAGGGCGCCGGGCACGATCCCCAGGCCCAGCTCGCGCAGCGCGATGCCGAGCCCGTAGGCGCCGAGGCCGAACCACAGCGCGTGACCGAAGGACAGCAGGCCCGCGACGCCGAACAGCAGGTGGTAGGACAGCGCGAGCGAGGCCATCACCATCGCCAGGGCGAGCAGGTGCAGCGTCCCGGGGGTGTAGGTCGCGCCCGGCAGCACGCCGGGCAGGCTCAGGTCGAGCAGCGGTAAGCAGGCGAGCAGGACCGCCAGGGCGACCGGCACGGCATACCGGAGCAGGGGGGCGCGCATCACTGCCTCCCGAGGAGGCCGGAGGGACGGGCCAGCAGGACGGCCGCCAGCAGGACCACGACCGCCAGGTCGCCGGTGCCCCACAGGTAGTAGTTGGCGAACTGCTGCAGGACGGCGACGAGCACCGAGGCGACGGCCGCCCCGATCAGCGAACCGAGCCCGCCGATGACCGTGACGATGAAGGCGAAGATGAGCAGGGTCTGCCCCAGCAGCGGCGAGACGTAGCCGAAGTAGTGCGAGGCCAGGACGCCACCTACGCCAGCCGCCGCGCCGCCGATCGTGAAGACCAGCGTGAAGGCGTTGCGGACGTCGATCCCCAGCGCGGTCACCATGGACCTGTTCTCGACGCCGGCGCGGATGATCATCCCGAAGCGGGTGCGCTGCAGGAAGAGCACGATGGCCGCCAGGACCACGAGCGCTCCCAGGATCGCGATGAACCTGTCGTTGGGCACGTTGGCGCCGGCGATCCGGGTGGTGCTCTCCATCCAGGCCGGCCCGGTGAGGAAGCGCGGGTCGGTCCCCCAGATGCCGTCGAAGAGGGCGACGGTCGCGAGCGCCAGGCCGACCGTGACGAGGACCTGCTCGATGTGCCGCTCGTAGAGCCGCTGGACCAGCAGGCGCTCGGTCACGGCGGCGAAGAGGGCGCCGGCCAGCGCACCGACCAGCAGCGAGGCCGCGAAGCCGGCCCCACGTCGAGCTGCCGAGCCGGGTCGCCACCTCGTAGCCGAGGAAGGCCCCCAGGGAGAGGAAGACGCCGTGGGCGAAGTTGAGCACGCCCATCAGGCCGTAGATGAGGCTCAGCCCGGAGGCCACGAGGAAGTAGATGGCTCCCAGCCCGATCCCGGTGATCAGGAGGAGGATCGCGGTGCTCATACGGCTCCTGCCGGGTCGGTGCCGCCGTGGACGCCGAGGAGGCGCTGGGTGGCGACGGGGTCGTCGAGGAACTCGGCCGCGGGGCCGTGGTGGACGCTGCGGCCGTCGGTCAGCACGACGGCGTCGCGCGCGAGCGTGCGGACCACCTGGAGGTTCTGCTCCACGAGCAGGATCGGGACCACCTCGGCGGCGTGCGCCAGCACCCGGGCGACCTCCTGGACGAGGCGGGGAGCCAGTCCCTTGGTCGGCTCGTCGACGAGGAGGACCCGGTTGTCGTTGAGCAGCGCCCGCGCGAGGGAGACCATCTGCTGCTGGCCGCCGGAGAGCGTGCCCGCTGCCTGCTGCCCACGCTCGCGCAGCTCGGGGAAGAGGTCGTAGACGAGGTCGTAGCGGTGCTCGGACCCGCGTCGTTCGGCCAGTCGGAGGTTCTCGGTGACGGTGAGGCCGGAGAAGACCTCGCGGTCCTCCGGCACGTAGCCGACACCCAGCTGCGCGACCCGGTGGGTCGGGAGGTGGCTGATGTCCTGGCCGTCCAGGGTGATGCCCCCCTCGCGACCGATGAGCCCCATGACGGCCTTGATCGTCGACGTCTTGCCCACGCCGTTGCGCCCCAGGAGCGCGGTGACGCCGGTGGCCGCCACCTCGAGGTCGACGTGCTCGACGACCTGCTGCCCGGCGACGTGCGCGCGGAGCCCTCGGACCACGAGGACCGGTGCCGCGGCCGTCCCGCTCGCGCTCTTCTCCGGGTATGCCGTGTGCTGGCTCATGCGGGCTCCCCCAGGTAGGCGCTCTGGACGGTCGGGTCGGCCATGACGGCCTCCGGGGTGTCGATCGCCAGCAGGTGGCCGAAGTGGAGCACGGCGACCCGCTCGACCAGGCCCAGGAGCACCTCCATGTGGTGCTCGACCATGAGCACGGTGCACCCGTGGTCGCGATGGAGGCTGCGGATCACGTCGGTGAGCCCGGGCACGTCGCCGGACGCGACCCCGGCCATCGGCTCGTCGAGCAGGACGACCGAGGGGTCGGTCGCCAGCAGCATGGCGATCTCGAGCTTGCGCTTGTCGCCGTGCGGGAGGTCGCCGGCGCGGTGGCGCAGGCGGTCGCCGAGGCCGACGCTGCCGAGCAGGTCGCGGGCCCGGCGGGACGCGGGGTCGCCCGGGCGGGGGAAACGCACGAGGCTGATCGCCCCGCCCTCGTGCACCTGCGACGCGAGGCGGACGTTCTCCTCGACGCTCAGGCCCGGGAAGAGGGAGGAGGTCTGGAAGGTGCGGCCCAGGCCGGCGTTGGCACGCTGGGTGATGGTGCGGCCCGTGACGTCGGCGCCGTCCAGGAGCACCTGCCCGCCCGTGGGGGCGAGCACGCCGGAGACGAGGTTGAACAGCGTCGTCTTGCCGGCGCCGTTGGGGCCGATGACGCCCACGACCTGGCCGGTCGGCACGACGAAGCTGATGTCCTCGAGGATCTGCGCGCCGCCGATGCGCAGCGACAGTCCGCGGACCTCCAGCGCGGGGGTGGGCGACGGGCCCACCCCCGCACCGGCCGGGGTCGTCGAGGTCACCGGCCCGACGCCTCCGGCGGCGCGACCTCGTCGGGCTCGAAGGTGTCGACGAGCTCGGGGACCCAGGTGTCGCCGTCCTGCTTCAGCGTGGCGCTGAACATCGGCTGGAGCAGCGCGTGGTCACCCTCGCGGATGGTCATCGAGCCCTTGGGTCCGTCGAACTGCCAGCCCTCGAGGGCGTCGATCATGGCGTTGACGTCGTCCCCGCCCTCGGTCAGGGCCTGGACGATCATCTGGCCCGCGACGAAGCCGTCGTTGGTGAACAGGTCGGGGGTGCCGCCCGCCTCGGTCACGTGGTCGACGAGGGCCTGGTTGGCCTCGTTGTCCGCCGCGCCCGGGAAATAGTGCGACAGGAAGCTGATCTTCTCGCCGATCGGGCCGTAGGCGCCGAAGGTGGCGCTGTCGGCCAGGCCGGTGACGACCGGCGCGGCCTCGAACACGTCCTGCTGGTCGAGGGACTGCCACATGCTGCCCGCGGTCGCACCCGCCCAGGCGACGAAGATCAGGTCGGGGTCGGCCTCGACGACCTGCCGCGCGAAGCCGGTGAACTCCGTGGCGCTCTCGGGGACGAGCACGCTGTCGACCTCGGCGCCCTGGGCCCCGATGATCGCCTCGACCGCGGCGAGGTTGCCCTGGCCGAAGGCGTTGTCCTGCGCGAGGACCACCACCTTGCCACCCTCGTCGTCGAGCATCGCGCCGGCCGTGGCGACGTCCTGCAGGCTCTGGCGCCCGGACCGGAAGGTGTAGTCGTTGACCCCGCTGATCGCGTCGGTGGCGGCCGGACCGGAGATGTAGAGGATCTCGTTCTGCGCGGCCTGCTCGGCCATAGCGACGGCGATGCCCGAGACCACGGTGCCGCCGAGCACCTTGAAGTCCTGGCCGATCAGGTCCTTGGCCGCGGCCACGGCGGTGTCGGGGGCGCCGGCGTCGTCGCGGTAGGTGATCTCGACGGGCCGTCCGTCGATCTCGCCGGTACCGCCGGTCGCGTAGTCGAGGCCCGCCTCCAGACCCTCGCGGTACTGCTTGCCGTAGGCCGCCAGCGGCCCGGTCTCGGAGTAGATGATCCCGACCTGGAACGGGTCGCCACCGCCGGCGGCGCCGCCGGCGGTCCCGCTCGACGTGTCGGTCGTCGAGCCGCCGGTGTTCGACTGCTCGGACTGGCTGGGCGCGCAGGCGGCCAAGGACAGCGCGGTCGCCAGCGACAGCGCGAGGGCGGTAGAGCGGGACATCGGGGCACTCCTTCGTGGGCCGAATAAAACTGAAAGGTGATTCAGATTTCGGTCCGACCGTAGCGACGGCTTCGCGCCGGTGTCAACGGCTCGAGGTCACGATCCGGTCACGGTCGGCTCGGGCGTGGTGGACCGGGCTTGTCGGTGGTCGGTGACAGGGTCCTGGCATGGACCTCTCGTGGCAGCTCGCCCTCCTCCTCTGCCTCGCCGCCCTGCTCGGTATGGCGACCGGCTGGCTCCTCGCGCGCGGTCGAGGAGCGGTGGCGCTGGCGCGGGCGGAGGCCGAGCGTGACGGCTGGGCGCGCCAGGCCCACGCCCTGGAGGAGTCCCTGGTCGAGGACCGGGAGGCGGCCGCCCAGCTCGCGCCGATGAGCCAGGCACTGCGGCGGGTCGAGGAGCAGGTCAGGGTCCTCGAGCGCGACCGCTCGCAGCAGTTCGGCCAGGTCGGCGCGCAGCTGGCTGACGTCGCCGAGCAGACCCGAGCCCTGCACCGCCAGACCGCGGCGCTGTCGGGCGCCCTCAACTCCAGCGGCACGCGGGGCACCTGGGGCGAGGTGCAGCTGCGCCGCGTCCTGGAGCACGCAGGCATGCTGGAGCGGTGCGACTTCGAGGAGCAGGTCGCCGCCGTGACCCGGCACGACGCCCGGGTGCGCCCGGACGCGATCGTCCGCCTCCCCGGAGACAAGACGCTCGTCATCGACAGCAAGGCGCCCCTGACCTCCTTCCTGCGCGCGCAGGGCGAGGACGTGTCCGCCGACGAGGCCGCGCGGCTGCTGCGCGCTCATGCCGCGGCACTGCGCGGACACGTCGAGACCCTGGCGGCGAAGGCCTACTGGAGCGCCTTCCCCTCCTCCCCGGAGCTCGTGGTCTGCTTCGTGCCCAGCGACGCGGTGCTGGCGGCGGCGCTGCGGGCCGAGCCGGACCTCTACGACCACGCCCAGTCCCGTCGGGTGGTGCTGGCCTCCCCCGGCACGCTGCTCGCGATGCTGCGGGCCACCGCCCTCGCCTGGCAGCAGGACGCGCTCACAACCCACGCCCAGGAGCTGCTGCGCCTGGGCGACGACCTCCACCGTCGGCTCGGCACCGTCGGGCGGCACCTGTCCACGATGGGCGGGGCGCTGCGCCGCTCGGTCGAGACCTACAACCAGCTCGTCGGCACGCTGGAGTCGCGGGTGCTCGTGACCAGCCGGCGCATGCACGAGCTCGGTCTCGTCGAGGCGCCCGTCCCGGGCCCGCTCCCGCTGGACGTCGCGCCCCGGCCGCTGACCTCCGCGGAGCTCATCACCGACCAGCTCGTCACAGACCAGCTCATCACCGACCAGCACGTCTCCGACGAGCTGGAGATGGAGCGCACCTACGCCGCCACCCACCCTCAGCGCGCGGACAGGCAGACGGGCCGCGAGCGCTCCTTGGGGTAGCGGGAGCGCGAGCCGTCGGGTTAGGTTGCGGACACACCCCGTGCAGACCACCCGTGAAAGGACCACGCAACGATGCGTATGCGCACCCTTGTCGCGGCAGCCGCCGGCCTGGCCGCCGTCGCCACCTCCGCCTTCCCGGCCTCGGCCATCAAGTACGGCGACCTCGACGCCGGCGAGCACCCCTACGTGGGCCTCATGGTCGCCTACACCTGGAACGACGTGAACGGCGACACCGTCCAGACCGACGACGAGCTGTTCGCCGGCTGGCGCTGCACCGGCACCCAGATGGACGCCGACACCTTCCTCACCGCCGGCCACTGCACCTTCGGCGCCGACGCCGTCGCGGTCTGGTACGGCGACAACCTCCAGGACGTCCGCCTCGGGCGTGAGTTCGTGACCTTGGCCGGCGCGATCGACCAGAGCAGCGCGCTCGCCGCCGACGCCTGGAGCTACGACGCGATCTACCACCCGGAGTACGACGACGCTGCCTTCTACCTGCACGACGTCGGGGTGGTCGACCAGATGACGCTCGCGGAGGGCACCACCTTCGAGACCTACGGCGAGCTGCCCGAGCTCGGCTACTGGGACGAGCAGCTCGCCCTGACCAAGAACGCGCGCGACTCCTACGAGACCGTCGGCTACGGCCTGCAGTGGGCGATGCCCACGCGCGGGGACTCCGACCCCTCTGTCAACAACCAGGCAAGGCTGGACCAGGCCGACTGGGTCAAGTACAAGGCGGGCGGCGTGCTGGTCAACAACCGCCAGTTCGGCGCCGGTCCCGGCCAGGACAGCTACGTCGTGCTGAGCAGCAACGCCCACACCGGCGGCACCTGCTCCGGCGACTCCGGCGGCCCGACGTTCGTCGAGGACACGACCACCGTCGTGGCGGTCACCTCGTTCGGGATGAACGAGACCTGCGCGGGCTCCAGCGGCGTCTACCGCATCGACACCGTGGACGACCTCGCCTGGCTCGGCCAGTTCATCGGCTGACCGCGTCAGCGACGACGAAAGGGCCGGCACCCGCGGGTGCCGGCCCTTTCGTCGTGGGTGGTGCGCTCAGTGCAGCTGGTCGCCGCCCGCGGCCGGGATGGCGCCGGGGTCATGGCGGACCTTCGCGGCCTCGACGCCGGCGGCCTTGAGGTCGCGGCGCAGCTCGTTGGGCAGGGCGAACAGCAGCGACTCCTGGGCGGCGGTGACCGCCCTCACGTCGCCGTAGCCGCGCTCGGCGAGCCAGTCGAGGACGTCACGCACGAGCACCTCGGGCACGCTCGCGCCGCTCGTGACGCCGACCGTGGTCACCCCTTCCAGCCAGCTCTCGTCGATCTCGTCGGCGTAGTCGACCAGGTGCCCGTCCCGCGTGCCGTACTCCAGGGCGACCTCCACGAGGCGCTTGGAGTTGGAGGAGTTCTGCGAGCCGACGACGATCATCAGGTCGCACTGCTCGGCCATCTGCTTCACGGCGACCTGGCGGTTCTGGGTGGCGTAGCAGATGTCGTCGCTCGGCGGGTCCTGCAGGTGCGGGAACCGGTCGCGCAGCACGGCCACCGTCTGCATCGTCTCGTCGACCGACAACGTGGTCTGCGAGAGCCAGACGAGCCGCTCGGGGTCCGGGACCTCCACGACAGCGGCGTGCTCGGGGCTCTCGACGACGATGGTGCTGTCGGGTGCCTCGCCGGCGGTGCCCTCGACCTCCTCGTGGCCGGTGTGGCCGATGAGCAGGATGGTGGAGCCCTCCCCCGCGAAGCGCACGGCCTCGCGGTGGACCTTGGTCACCAGCGGGCAGGTGGCGTCGATGGTCTGCAGGCTCAGCGCCCTCGCCTCGGCGTGGACCGCAGGGCTGACGCCGTGGGCCGAGAAGATCACCCGGGCGCCCTCGGGCACCTCGTCCGTCTCCTGGACGAAGATCGCGCCGCGCTTCTCCAGGGTGCGCACGACGTGCTTGTTGTGGACGATCTCCTTGCGCACGTAGATCGGCGGGCCGTACAGCTCCAGCGCCTTCTCGACCGTCACGACGGCCCGGTCGACGCCCGCGCAGTAACCGCGTGGGGCGGCCAGCAGGACGCGCTTGTCACCAGGGGCGGCGGGCACGTCGACAGTGGTCGGTCGGGTGTCAGGCGTCGTGGTCACTCCCCCATGGTAGGCGGCGCCCCTGGGTCGCTCCTGGGTGGCGCAGGGGACGGGCCCGTGCCGGCGGCCCCGGTCACGGCGTCCCGGACCACCGTCACCAGCACCTCCGCGACCGCTTCCGGGTGCGTCAAGGGCACGAAGTGGGTGGCGCGCGGGATCGTGACCACGTGCGGAGCGGCGCACGCCGCGGCATACCTCGCGACGTCCAGGCGCATCTGGTCGAACTGCCCGTTGACCAGGTAGACCGGGCACCGCACCCCCTGCAGCAGGTCGGGCCCGCAGTGCTCCATCACCGCCTCCCAGGCTGCGGGGAGCGCCGCGTATGACGTGCCGTCGGGGAGGGCGTCCGCCGCCCCTCCGCGCACCCCCAGCAGGCGGACCACCCGGTTGGCGACCCGCCCCATCCGGTCCGCACCGAGGTAGGGCAGGACCCGGGCGAAGGCCCGGTAGACGACGGCGAGGCGGTTGGCGGGGTCGGCCGTGGCCCCGATCAGGACGAGGGCGTCGAGCGCGTCCGGGTGAGCCGCGGCATACAGGGAGCAGAGGTAACCGCCGAGGCTGTGCCCCGCGAGGACCACGGGCCGTCCTGGCGCCCGGCCGCCCACCGCCGCCCCGATGGTGGCGAGCGCCCCCTCGAGGGTGAACGGCTCGTCCGTGCGGGTGCCGTGACCCGGCAGGTCGACGCTGACGACCTCGGCGTCCGGGAGCAGCGCCGGGTAGGGAGCCCACTGGCGGGCGCTCATCCGGGTCCCGTGGACGAGGACGAGGCGCGCCTGGCCTGGCCTGTCGGTCACCTTCCTTAGGCTAGCCAGGTGACCTCGCCCTCCCTGCCGCCGACCGCCCGGGAGACCACCGCCTCCACCCCGTGGCCTGTGCGGACGTTGTCGATGAAGATCAGCGACTACGTCGACAAGATGTCGCCGCTGTGGGTTGAGGGCCAGGTCGTCCAGCTCAACCGGCGCCCGGGGATGTCGACGGCGTTCCTCACCCTGCGCGACACCGACGTCGACATGTCGCTGTCCGTGACCATCCCCACGGGGGCGCTGGACGCGATGCCCACCCCGCCCCAGCAGGGCGCGCGCGTGGTGGTGCACGCCAAGCCGAGCTTCTGGACCAAGCGGGGCACCCTGCAGCTCGAGGCTCGCCAGATGCGCCACGTCGGGGTCGGCGAGCTGCTGGCCCGGCTGGAGCACCTCAAGCAGCTGCTGCGCAGCGAGGGCCTCTTCGAGCCGTCGCGCAAGAAGGCCCTGCCCTTCCTCCCCAGACGGATCGGGCTGATCACGGGGCGTGCGACGGCGGCCGAGCGCGATGTGCTGGCGGGGGTGCGTCGGCGCTGGCCCGCGGCCCGCGTCGAGGTGCGCCAGGTCGCGGTGCAGGGCACGGACACGGTGCCGGCGGTGACCGCCGCCCTGCGCGAGCTCGACGGGCTGGCCGACGTCGACGTCATCGTCATCGCCCGCGGCGGCGGCTCCTTCGAGGACCTCCTGCCGTTCAGCAACGAGACGCTCGTCCGCGCCGTGGCCGAGGCCCTCACCCCCGTGGTCTCGGCAATCGGGCACGAGACTGACACCCCGCTGCTGGACTTCGTCGCCGACCTGCGCGCGTCGACCCCGACGCACGCCGCCGCCGCGATCGTTCCGGACGTGGCGGACGAGCTGCGAGGGCTCGCGACCGTGCGTCGGCGCAGCCGTGCGGCCGTGCACCGGCGGATCGCCTCCGAGCGCGAGCGGCTCGCTGTGCTGATGAGCCGGCCGGTCATGGCCGACCGCGCCGCGATCGTCGCCCAGCACCGGGCCGAGATCGAGACGCTGCACGCCCGCGGCCGCTCCCGCCTTCAGGACCGGTTGGCCCGGGAGCGCGACCGCAGCGACGGTCTCCTGCGCCACCTTCGCGCCGTCTCGCCCCAGCACACCCTCGAGCGCGGGTATGCCGTCGTCCGCCACCCGGACGGCACCATCGTCCGCGACCGCGCGGAGGTCGACGCGGACGAGCTGCTCCGCGTGACCGTGGCCAGGGGCGACTTCGCCGTGCGCCCGGTCGTGGCCTGACCGGACAGGCGTTCCTGCCGGACCGGACAGGCGTTCCTGCCCGACCGGACGGGCGTTCCTGCCCGACCGGACAGGCGTTCCTGCCCGACCGGACGGGCGTTCCTGCCCGACCGGACACCCGTTCCTGCCCGACCGGACGGGCGTTCCTGCCCGACCGGACAGGCGTTCCTGCCCGACCGGACAGGCGTTGCTGCCCGACCGGACGGGCGTTGCTGCCGGACCGGACACGCGTTCCTGCCCGACCGGACACCCGTTGCTGCCAGGGGTCAAGGCTGGCACTACCGCCTGTCCGGTCGGTCTGGGTTGGCACCTACCGCCTGTCCGGTCGGGTCCGGGTTGGCACCTACCGCCTGTCCGGTCGGGTCCGGGTTGGCACTACCGCCTGTCCGGTCGGTCCGGGTTGGCA
>NZ_BMEM01000006.1:0-23749 GCF_014636495.1 Ornithinimicrobium tianjinense | reverse complement strand
CGCCTGTCCGGTCGGTCTGGGTTGGCACTAACGCCTGTCCGGTCGGGTCAGGGGTGGGCACTACCGCCTGTCCGGTCCGGCACTACCGCCTGTCCGGTCGGGTCAGGACGCGGAGGGCGAGGTGCCCGTGGGTTCGTCGCCTGACGGACGAAGCTCCGTGGTGCCCGGCTCGGGAGCGGTCGGCTCCGCCGGGGACGGGGGCTCAGGTGCTGACGGGCCGGGGGCCGCAGGCCCGTCCGGGGCGGTCGGGTCGCTGGGACGGGTCGGCTCCGCGGGCTCGTCGGGGCCGGGTGCGGTCGGTGTGCTCTCCTCGGGAAGGTCCATCTGCTTCTCGACCCAGTCGCCGGCGCCGTCCACAGCGCCGGAGAACTTCCCGCCCGTCTGCTCGTCGATCAGGTCCTCGACCTTGTCGATCAGGTCCCGGGCCTTGTCCGGGTTCTCCTGGGCGTACTCCTGGGCATAGTCCCTGACCTTGTCGATCGCCTCTCCACCGGTCAGGTTGTGCGGCTGGTCGCTCATCGCTGCTCCTCGTCGGGGGACTGGATCCGACCACCGTAGCGAAACGGCCTGGTGCGGGCAGGGGGTTAGGCTGGCGGGATGAGCCAGAGCACCCCGCAGGACGAGGCCGCCCCGGTCGAGGAGCTGAGCTACGAGCAGGCCCGGGACGAGCTCGTCGCCCTGGTGTCACGCATCGAGTCGGGGCAGGTGCCGCTCGAGGAGGCGATGGCGCTCTGGGAGCGGGGTGAGGCGCTCGCCGCGCACTGCCAGGCCAAGCTCGACGCCGCTCAGGAGACCCTGGACCGCGCAACCGCTGCCACCGCGAACGACGACCCGGTCACCGAGGACTGACGCACAGGGCAGGGCTGCGCAGGCCGCGACGCGCCCTCCGGCCGGTTCAGTCCCGCGCCTCGATCACCTTCAGGAAGGCCTGGAACTCCTCCGGGCTGGCCGTGCCGTGCAGGACCGTCGTCGAGCCGCCGGTCTCCTCCGGACCGAGCACGTAGGCGCGCTCGGAGTTGCTGCCCTTCTCGCCCTCCCAGGCCTGCCAGATCCGGGTGCCGCCCGGGCCGTCGAGCCGCACCTCACCGTCCTCCTGCGCCGCCCCGAGGACGGCCGCCCGCCAGGTGTCGGTGACATCCGCAGCCTGGTGGAGAGCGACATACTCCCCCTCGGGGGAGGTGTAGGAGATGTGCCACGTCTGGACACCCTCGAGCGGCTCGTACGAGACGACCGTCGGCACCCACCTGTCACCGGGCTCCGGCACCCACACCGGCCAGGGCGACTGCTCAACGACGTAGGTCGCGGTCTGGGTGACCTCCGGCGGGCGGCGCTGGGACTCGCTGGGGTTGAAGGTCAGCGACCACCACGCCAGCGCGACGGCCCCCACGGCCAGGGTGGACCAGATCATGTTCTGCACGGAGTAGCTCGCCAGGCGCTTGCGGCGCTTGTCCTCGGGGGACGGGGAGACGACGGTGGGGCGGCTCTCGACCGGCTCGTTGCTCACCCCTCCATGGTCGCATCCGGTCGCGGCCGCGACGGCCCCCGGCCGCTAGGCTGACCGTGAAGACCCGCAGCGACGACGAAGGAGTCCCATGACCGTGGACAGGACCACCCGCCCCAGCTCCGAGACGGTCATCCCGGACCGCAACCTGGCCATGGAGCTCGTGCGCGTCACCGAGGCCGCAGCCCTGGCCGCCGGCCGCTGGGTGGGCCGGGGCGACAAGAACCTCGCCGACAACGCCGCCGTCGAGGCGATGCGCAAGGTGATCTCCTCGGTGGCCATGGACGGCATCGTCGTCATCGGCGAGGGCGAGAAGGACGAGGCGCCGATGCTCTTCAACGGCGAGCACGTCGGCGACGGCACGGGCCCGCAGGTGGACGTGGCGGTGGACCCGATCGACGGCACGACCCCCACCGCCAAGGGCATGGACAACTCGATCGCCGTGATGGCGGTCGCCGAGCGCGGCACGATGTACGACCCGTCTGCGGTGTTCTACATGGACAAGCTCGTCGTCGGCCCGGAGGTGGCTGACCGCGTGGACATCCGGCTGCCGATCAAGGAGAACCTCAAGCGCATCGCGCGCGCCAAGAAGCGCTACGTCGAGGAGATCACGGTCATCATGCTCGACCGTCCGCGGCACGAGCAGTACGTCCGCGAGGTCCGCGAGGCCGGCGCCCGCCTCCGTTTCATCACCGACGGCGACGTCGCCGGTGCCATCGCCGCCGCCCGCGAGGCGTCCCCGGTGGACATGCTCATCGGCATCGGCGGCACCCCGGAGGGCATCATCACGGCCTGCGCGATGAAGGCGATGGGCGGCGTCATCCAGGGCCGCCTGTGGCCCAAGGACGACGAGGAGCGCCAGCGGGCCATCGACGCCGGCCACGACCTCGACCGGGTGCTCTCCACGGACGACCTCGTCACGAGCGACAACTGCTACTTCGCGGCGACCGGGATCACGACCGGAGACCTGCTCGCCGGCGTCCGGTACGGCGCCGGCACCGCCGTGACCAACTCCCTGGTGATGCGGTCCAAGTCGGGCACCATCCGCGAGATCATCGCCCACCACCGCCTCGACAAGGTCGCCCAGATCGCCGACGCCTGGGCGCCCGAGACCAAGCAGCTGTGAGATGAGCGGCCGCACCCTCCTCGAGGCCCACCACACCACCGTCCTGACCGTGGGCGAGGCACTGCTCGACGTCGTCGTCCCGCACGACGGCGGCGCGTCCACCGCGCACGTGGGCGGCTCCCCCGCCAACGTCGCGGTCGGCCTCGCCGCGCTCGACCACGACAGCCGACTGACGGCATACCTCGGCCACGACGAGGACGGAGAGCGGATCCGCGAGCACCTGCTCGACGCGGACGTCGTGCTGACCCCCGGGTCCGACACCGCGCCACGGACGTCCAGGGCCACCGCGCACCTGGACGCCGACGGGGTGGCCACCTACGACTTCGACCTCGCCTGGCAGGTCGGGCCGCAGGACCTGCACGGCATCGGCCACGTGCACACTGGCTCGGTCGCCGCGACCCTGGAGCCCGGCGCCTCGGCCGTCCTGGACCTGCTCTCCACCGTCCGCGCCACGGCGACGGTCTCCTACGACCCCAACTGCCGCCCCACGATCATGGGCCCGGCCCACGACGTGCGCTCCCGGATCGAGGAGTGCATCGGACGCAGCGACGTGGTCAAGGCCTCGCTGGAGGACGTGGTCTGGCTGTATGACGACGCTCCCGTCGTCGAGGTCGTCGAGCTCTGGGGACGGCTGGGTCCGGAGCTGGTCGTGGTGACCCGCGGGGGCGAGGGAGCCGTGATCCACCTGTCCGCGCGCGACCTCACGGTCGAGCTGGACGCGGTGGCGGTGGAGGTCGTCGACACCGTCGGCGCAGGGGACTCCTTCATGGCAGGGCTGCTCAGCGGCCTGCTCGACGCCGGCCTGCTGGGCTCGCCCGCGGCCCGCGAGCGCCTGCGCCGGGCGGACCTCGAGGACGTGTCCGACGCCCTGCGGCGCGCTGTCGCCTGCGCCTCCTGGACGGTCGCGCGGGCCGGTGCCGCGGCGCCCACCCGCGCCGACCTCACCGAGCCGGAGGCCCACCCGGCGGGCTGAACCTCGGCGCGGCCGCCGCCTGCGGTGCGCCGTCGCGGACCAGGTAGGTCGCCCGTGCCCGCAGGTGCGGGTGCTCGGCCGCCTCGGCATAGGTCAGCACCGGGGTCACGCACGCCTCGGTGCCCTCGAAGTGCGCAGCCCACGCGTCGCGGGACTGCGCGAGGAAAGCCTTCTCGAGCAGCTCGTGCAGCCGCGGCCAGGCTGTGGGGTCCTCGCGGTCCGGGAGCGAGCCAGCCTCGAGGCCGAGCCCGTCGAGCAGCGCGGCGTAGAACCGCGGCTCGAGGGAGCCCACCGCGACGTAGCGGCCGTCGGCGCAGGCGTAGGTGCGGTAGAACGGCGCCCCGCCGTCGAGCAGGTTGGCCTGGCGCTCGAGGCTCCACCGCCCCGCTGCCATCAGCCCGAGGGTCAGCTGGGACAGGACCGCGGTGCCGTCCACCATGGCGGCGTCCACGACCTGGCCCCGACCGGTGCTCGCGCGGGCCACGAGGGCGGCGAGCGCGCCCACGACGGCGAGCATGGAACCGCCGCCGAAGTCGCCGACGAGGTTGAGGGGAGGTGCCGGCGGCCGGTCGGCGGCGCCGATCGCGTGCAGGGCGCCGGTCAGGCCCACGTAGTTGATGTCGTGCCCGACGTGCCCCGCCCACGGGCCGTCCTGGCCCCATCCCGTCACCCGGACGTAGACCAGGCGGTCGTTGCGGGCCGCGCAGTCCTCCGGTCCCACGCCGAGCCGCTCGGCCACCCCCGGCCGCAGCCCCTCGACGAGGACGTCGGCCTCCTCCACGAGCCCGAGCACCTCGTCCACGCCCTCTGCTGTGCGCAGGTCGACGCGGACGGTGCGCGCTCGGCCCCGCAGCACCGGGTCCGGCCGCGCGTCGTGCAGCCGCAGCCCTCCGCCGTCGGCGCGCTCGACGCGCACCACCTCCGCCCCCAGGTCGGCCAGCATCATGGCGGCGTGCGGCGCCGGGCCCAGCCCCTCCAGCTCGACCACCCGCACCCCGGCGAGCGGACCCGGGGCCGCGAGCGACGTCATACCCATGGCCCCAACCTAGAGGCAGGACCGGGCCGACTATCCTCGGGCCATGCCTGAAACCTCCCCCACCTTCCGCTACCGCGACATGCTGCCCCTGGGCGAGGACGAGACGCCCTACCGGCTGCTCACCACGGAGGGCGTCGCGACGGTGGAGGGTCCGGGCGGCCGGACCTTCCTGGAGGTGGCGCCCGAGGCGCTGCGCCTGCTGACCGAGACGGCGATGCACGACATCGCGCACTACCTGCGCCCGGGTCACCTGCAGCAGCTGCGCAGCATCCTGGACGACCCCGAGGCCAGCAACAACGACAAGTTCGTCGCGCTCGACCTGCTCAAGAACGCCAACATCGCCGCCGGCGGGATCCTGCCGATGTGCCAGGACACCGGCACCGCGATCGTCATGGGCAAGCGCGGGCAGCACGTGCTCACCGACGGGGTCGACGAGGAGGCCATCAGCCGGGGCGTCTTCGACGCCTACACCCGCCTCAACCTGCGCTACTCGCAGATGGCCCCGCTCACCTTCTGGGACGAGAAGAACACCGGCTCCAACCTGCCGGCCCAGATCGAGCTCTACGCCGACACCGCACCCGGGCACGAGAACACCTACAAATTCCTCTTCATGGCCAAGGGTGGCGGGTCCGCCAACAAGTCCTTCCTCTACCAGGAGACCAAGGCGCTGCTCAACCCCGAGCGGCTCCTGTCCTTCCTCGACGAGAAGCTGCGCAGCCTCGGCACCGCCGCCTGCCCGCCCTACCACCTGGCGATCGTTGTGGGCGGCACGTCGGCGGAGTTCGCGCTGAAGACCGCCAAGTACGCCTCGGCCCGCTACCTCGACAGCCTGCCGACCGAGGGCGGCCTGGAGGGCCACGGGATCCGCGACCCCGAGCTCGAGGCCCAGGTCCACGAGCTGACGCGCTCGTTCGGGATCGGGGCCCAGTTCGGCGGCAAGTACTTCTGCCACGACGTCCGCGTGATCCGCCTCCCCCGCCACGGCGCCTCCCTGCCGGTGGCGATCGCGGTCTCCTGCTCCGCCGACCGCCAGCTCCTCGCGAAGATCACTCCCGAGGGCGTCTTCATCGAGCAGCTGGAGACCGACCCGGCGCGCTTCCTGCCCGAGCAGGTCGATGCCGGTCTCGACGCCGAGACGCACGGCGTGACCGGCACCGGCAAGGGCGCGACGGTGCGGATCGACCTCAACCAGCCGATGGAGCAGATCCTGGCCGAGCTCTCCACGCACCCGGTCAAGACCCGCGTCTCGCTCACCGGTCCGCTCGTCGTCGCCCGCGACATCGCGCACGCCAAGATCAAGGAGCGGCTGGACGCGGGCGAGGAGATGCCGGACTACCTCAAGAACCACCCCGTCTACTACGCCGGCCCGGCCAAGACCCCGGAGGGTATGCCGTCGGGCAGCTTCGGTCCCACGACGGCCGGGCGCATGGACAGCTACGTCGACCAGTTCCAGGCCGCCGGCGGCTCCAAGGTCATGCTGGCCAAGGGCAACCGCAGCCAGCAGGTCACCGACGCCTGCCAGCGCCACGGCGGCTTCTACCTCGGCTCGATCGGGGGCCCCGCCGCCCGCCTCGCCCAGGACTGCATCAAGAGCGTCGAGGTCGTGGAGTACGAGGAGCTGGGCATGGAGGCGGTCTGGAAGATCCAGGTCGAGGACTTCCCGGCCTTCATCGTCGTGGACGACAAGGGCAACGACTTCTTCGCCGACGTCAGCACTCCGCTCGGCACGACCATCCCCACCCGCACCCAGATGGAGGCCCACGCATGAACGACACCACCGGCACCGCGTTCGAGGACCTGCTCGCCGCCAACGCCAGCTACTCCGACAACCACGCCGACGAGCTCAAGGGTTTCGACGGCATCGCCCGTGCCGGCGTGGCCATCGTGACCTGCATGGACTCACGCATCGAGCCGCTGAAGATGGTCGGGCTGACCCACGGCGACGCCAAGATCTTCCGCAACCCCGGCGGTCGCGTCACCGACGCGGCGCTGGAGGCGCTGGTGCTCGCCGTGCACCTGCTCAACGTGCGCCGCGTCCTCATCGTCCCGCACACCCGGTGCGCGATGACGAAGATGAGCGAGAACGAGCTGCGCGAGAAGATCAGCGAGATCTCCGGCCAGGACGCCTGGTGGCAGCACTTCCACGTCGTGCCGGACCAGCACGCCGCGCTCGTCGAGGACGTCCACCGGGTGACCAGCCACCCGCTCATCCAGGGCCGGGCCGAGGTCGGCGGCTTCCTCTACGACGTCGACAACGGTCGCCTCCAGCAGCTGGTCTGACGTCGCTGACGCGTCACGTAGCCTGGTGGGCATGCCCGTCGCGCTCGCCCTCGCACCGCTGACGCTCGCCGCCGTCCTCGTGCTGAGCGGGGTCGCCAAGCTCGGCGACCCCGGCTCGACCGCGAGCATGATCCGGCTGCTGCGCCTGCCGTCCTTCCTCGCTGGCGCGGTCGTGCCGCGCCTGCTCCCGGTGGTCGAGCTGGTCGCCGCCGTCCTGCTCCTCACCCCCTGGATCTGGACGTATGCCGTGGGCGCCGCCCTGGCACTGGGCCTGTTCACCGCGTTCCTGCTCGTCGTGGCCCGCGCCATGACCTTCGACCCCCGGCCGACCTGCGGCTGCTTCGGACGGGTCGGCAACCACCAGATCACCGCCCGCACGGTCTGGCGCAACGTCCTGCTGCTCGCGCTGGCCCTGGTGGCATCCTGGATCGCCCTCGGCGGCTCGGCCGCCGGAGCCCTGGTGGCGCGCTTCAGCGCGGGCGACTGGCTGTGGCTGGTCCTCGCGGTGGGGCAGGCCACGGTGGCCGTCCTCGTCCTCGGGGGCGCCGGGTCCGAGTCGCGGACCCCTGCCGCCCGCCGCCGCGACCGGGGCGCCGCGGAGTCGACCCGGGCGCCCGACGAGCTGGACTACGTCCGCCGGCCGTTCCCGCGCGGCAGCCTCCTCAGCCAGGACCTCGAGCCCCGCACCCTGCACGCCCTCACGCGTCACCGTGCCCAGCTGCTCGTGCTGGCCAACTGCTGGTGCGGGAGCACCATGGACACGATCGCGCGGCTGGAGGGCTGGCGCGAGCGGCTGCCGCAGCTGGACGTCCAGCTCGTCCACACCCACAGGCCCTGGGACGCGCCCGAGCTGTCGGCCGTCCAGGGCGTCTGGTGGGACCCGGGCTCGACCCTCTACGACGCGCTCGGAGCCGGGGTGAGCCCCGCCGCCGTCCTGCTCGGGATGGACGGACTCCTGGCCGGCGGGCCGGTCAACGGCGTGAACGCGATCGAGGAGTTCGTCGAGGACATCGCCGCCGAGCTCGCCCAGGCGGAGGTCCCGGCCGACCAGGCCTGACACGCGGCCAAGCCTGACTCCCGGCCAACCAGTCCTGACACCGCACGACCGAGCAAGGGCACCGCGGCGCTCAGAGGCACGCAGGTTCCCGGTGCCATCTCCTCAGCGGCTCGACCGCCGCTGTTGTGTCACAAGGAACGCCCTGACGACCAATGTGACATGCCAGCCTTGCACATGCATGCGCGGGTGGGCGAGGAGCCCCGGGCAGAGCTCAGCGCGCGAGGAGCCCCCGGTGACGGTCAGAGAGCGAGGAGCCCCGGTGACGGTCAGAGGGCGAGGCGCTCCTGCACGACGCCGGCGAGGCGCTCGGCATACGCCTGGGCGCGCTCCTCGGTGTCAGCCTCGACCATGACCCGCACGAGCGGTTCGGTGCCGGACTTGCGCAGGAGCACCCGGCCCTGCGAGCCCAGCTCGGCCTCGACGGCCGCGACGTCGCCGCGGACGCCCTCGTCGGTCTCCACCCGGTCCTTGTCCACGCCCTTGACGTTGACCAGCACCTGCGGCAGCCGGGTCATCACGCCCGCCAGCACGGACAGCGGCGTGCCGGAGGAGACGACCCGCTGGGCCAGGGCGAGCGCGGTCAGCACACCGTCGCCGGTGGTGCCGTGATCGAGCATGATGACGTGCCCTGACTGCTCGCCGCCCAAGGTGTAGCCCCGGGCCCGCATCTCCTCCAGGACGTAGCGGTCGCCGACCGCCGTCTGGACGACCCGGATGCCCTCGCGCTCCATCGCCTGGATCAGCCCGAGGTTGCTCATCACCGTGGCGACGAGGGTGTCGTCGACGAGCTTGCCGCGCTCGTGCAGCGACAGCGCGAGGATGGCCATGATCTGGTCCCCGTCGACGCGGTTGCCGTCGGCGTCGACCGCCAGGCACCGGTCGGCGTCGCCGTCGAAGGCGACACCCATGTCGGCCCCGCGCAGGCGCACCGCAGCCTCGAGCTGCTCGAGGTGGGTCGAGCCGTAGCCGTCGTTGATGTTCAGCCCGTCGGGCTCACCGCCGATGACGTCCACCGTCGCGCCCGCGCGCCGGAAGACCTCCGCGCCCACGACCGACGCCGCGCCGTGTGCCGCGTCGATGACGATCCGCAGACCGTCCAGCCGTCCGGGCACGGCCCGGAGCAGGTGCTCGATGTAGAACTCGGCACCGCTGGGGAAGGGCCGGATCCGGCCGA
Organism: Ornithinimicrobium tianjinense; assembly: GCF_014636495.1. Classification (GTDB taxonomy): domain Bacteria; phylum Actinomycetota; class Actinomycetes; order Actinomycetales; family Dermatophilaceae; genus Ornithinicoccus; species Ornithinicoccus tianjinensis. The sequence continues at coordinate 14,602 of NZ_BMEM01000006.1, read as the reverse complement.
CGCCGGCGCCGGTGGGGCGCTCCCACTCCACGCCCAGACGCTCGGAGATCCGGTCCTCGAGGTCGTCGGCCAGCTTGTGGCCGCCGCGGGCGAAGAACTTCAGCCCGTTGTCGGGCATGGCGTTGTGCGAGGCGGAGAGCATGGCGCCCATCTCGGCGTTCATCCGCTGAGTGAGGTAGGCGATGGCCGGCGTCGGCAGCACGCCCGCGTCCAGCACGTCCACGCCGGCCGACGCCAGACCGGCCATGACGCTCATGGCGAGGAACTCCCCGGACGCGCGGGGGTCGCGGCCCACGACCGCCGTCGCGCGGTGACCACCGAAGGCGCTGTGGCCCCCCAGCTCGTGAGCCACCGCGACGGACAGGTCGAGCGCGAGCTCGGCCGTGATGTCCTTGTTCGCCAGTCCGCGCACCCCGTCGGTGCCGAAGAGTCGTGCCATTCCTGTCCACCCAATCTGCTGGCGTCCGCGGGCTGCGGACCATCCGAGAGTATGCCTCACGTCGGGACGCCCACCAACGCCGACGGCCCGGCGGGAGCAGGTGCTCCCACCGGGCCGTCCGGACCGTGCGGCGCGCTCGCGCGGCCTCGGGTCAGCGCTTGCTGTACTGCGGCGCCTTGCGGGCCTTCTTGAGACCAGCCTTCTTGCGCTCCGGGACGCGGGCGTCGCGGGTGAGCAGGCCGGCCTTCTTCAGCGCCGGGCGGTTGAGCTCCGCGTCCACGCCGTTCAGCGAACGGGCGACACCGAGGCGGACGGCCCCGGCCTGGCCGGAGGGGCCACCGCCGTGGACGCGGACGAGCACGTCGTAGGCGCCGTCGAGCTCGAGCACGGCCAGCGGCTCGTTGACGATCTGCTGGTGCACCTTGTTCGGGAAGTAGTCCGCGAGCGTGCGGCCGTTGATCTTCCACTCGCCGGTGCCCGGCACGATGCGCACGCGGGCGACGGCCTGCTTGCGGCGACCGGTGCCGGCGCCGGGGGCGGAGGCGGTCGGACGTGCGGCGGCCTCGGTGGAGGCGGCGGCGGACTCGGTCGTGTACTCCGAGACGGCGTTCTCGTCGAACTCGTCGGACTCGACGTCGTAGCTGAGGTCAGTCATCTGTCACAGTCCCTTACTGAGCGACCTGGGAGATCTCGAACGGCACAGGCTGCTGCGCCGCGTGGGGGTGGGTGTCGCCGGCGTAGACCTTCAGCTTCTTCAGCTGGGCCCGGCCGAGCGAGTTCTTGGGGAGCATGCCGCGGATCGCCTTCTCCACCGCACGGGTGGGGTGCTTCTCCAGCATCTCCTCGTAGGTCTCGGCACGCAGACCGCCCGGGTAGCCGGAGTGGCGGTAGGACTTCTTCTTCTCCAGCTTGGAGCCGGTCAGGGCGACCTTGTCCGCGTTGACGATGATGACGAAGTCACCGGTGTCGACGTGGGGAGCGAAGATGGTCTTGTGCTTGCCGCGCAGCAGGCTCGCGGCCTGGGACGCCAGGCGCCCCAGCACGACGTCCTGCGCGTCGATGATGTGCCAGGCGCGCTGGATGTCGCCAGGCTTGGGGGTGAAAGTACGCACGGTGCAAACCTTCGTCGTCGGATGGGTGGGCAACCGTTCTAGTCTAGCCCGGCCCGCAGGAGCGCCCAAATGGGACATCTCCGCAGGTCAAGGCGGGTATGGCGGCCCTCGCCCGGGCGCGCGCAGCACCTTTGTGCACAACAAGTGTGCATTCTCCGGCCTGCTCCCCTAGGGTGAGCACATGCCGCTCCTGCCCGCGCTGCGCCGCCGCGCCCGCACCCCGCATCCTGCTCCCGCACCACCCGTCGCCCTCCCGCCCCCACCCGTGGTCCAGCGTCTGCCGCGCGCGGTCGTGGTGCTGCTGGGCGTCGCCCTGGCCATGGCTGTCCTGCTCGGGATGAACCAGCTGCGTGACTACATCGCCCCGCTCTTCCTGGCGCTCAACCTGGTGCTGGTGGCGGCGCCGCTGCAGTCGGCCCTGACCCGGGCCGGCCTGCCCCGCTGGCTGGGCGCGCTCGTGGCCGGGACGTCGGTGTTCGCCTTCCTCGTCGGCTTCTTCTACGCGCTGGGCTGGTCGGTGACCCAGATGGTGCAGGAGCTGCCGGGCTACCAGCAGGAGTTCGAGGACCTCTACCGGCAGGGTCTGGACGTGCTCGCCCGGTTCGGCATCGACGAGGACGCGATGCTCGAGCGGGTCACCGCCGCCCTCAACCCGGAGGCGATCATCGGCGCCCTCGGCGGGGTCCTGGGCAACGTGGGCGGAGCGCTCGGCCTGCTGGGGACCACGCTCATCATCATCTTCTTCCTCATGGTCGACTCCCTCACCGCGGGCCGGCGCATCGCGCTCGTCGGCGAGCAGCACCCCCGACTGGCCCAGGCCCTGGTCTCCTTCGCCGACGGTGTCCGGCGCTACTGGGTCGTGACCACCGTCTTCGGTCTCATCGTCGCCGTCCTGGACGTGGTGGCCCTCGTCGTGCTGGGCGTTCCCCTCGCGCTGGCGTGGGGCGTGCTGGCCTTCATCACCAACTACATCCCCAACGTGGGCTTCGTCATCGGTCTCGTCCCGCCCGCGCTCATGGCCCTGCTGGCCAACGGGCCGATGAACGCCCTCGTCGTCGTGATCGTCTACACGGTCCTCAACTTCGTCGTCCAGACGATCATCCAGCCCAAGTTCACCGGCGACGCGGTCGGCGTCGGTCCCACCGTGACCTTCCTGTCCCTGGTCGTCTGGGCCTGGGTGCTAGGGCCGGTCGGCGCGCTCCTGGCCCTGCCGGCCACGCTCCTCGTCAAGGCGCTCCTCGTGGACGCCGATCCGCAGGCCCGGTGGGCCAACGCCTTCCTCGCCGCCGACCCGGAGACCGCACGGGCGGAATCGACCCGGGACGCCGTCCTGCAGAACCCATGAGCACCGACCGGGGCGCCCTGCGCAGCCTGGCCCACCCGCTGCGCAGCCGGCTGCTGGCCGAGCTGCGCGTGCACGGCGAGGCCACCGCCACCCAGCTGGCCGCGGTGCTGGAGACGAACTCGGGTGCCACGTCATACCATCTGCGCCGGCTCGAGGAGGTCGGGCTGGTCGAGGACACGGGGACGGGCACCGGCCGGCGTCGGGTCTGGCGGGCCACCGCCACGCGGGACCGCGCGGTCGTGCTCGGCGGCGACGAGCCGCTCGACGAGGACGACGCCCAGGCCGCCGACTGGCTGGCGCTGGACTACCTGGCCCACTTCGGGGACCGCGCCCAGGCGTGGCTACGGGACCGCTCGGAGTGGGAGCCCACCTGGCAGGAGGTGTGCGGCCTGGAGGACCACACCGTCCAGGTGACCGCGGAGCAGGCGACGGCGATGCGGGCCGAGCTGCTCGAGGTGCTCGAGCGCTACCGTCGCGTGGGGCAGGGCAACCCGCAGGCCAAGCGCGTGGTCGTCTACACCTGCGCGCTGCCGGTCGGCCGACGCTGACCGCCCCTCACGACGCCTGACCACGACACAGGTCGGCCCCCGGCGAGCGCCGGGGGCCGACCTGTCGCCATCGGCGGTCGGGTCAGCCCGCCGTGTAGAGCAGCAGGTTGGGCGATCCCTTGACGTTCTTGACGACGCCGCTGGTCGCGGAGGACGTCAGCGACTGGGCGACCTGAGCCGGGCTGGCCGACGGGCTGCCCTGCAGGACCAGCGCCGCAGCACCGGCCACGTGGGGCGAGGCCATCGAGGTGCCGGAGATCGTGTTGGTCTGCGTGTCGGAGCGGTACCACGCCGAGGTGATGCTCACGCCCGGCGCCAGTATGTCGACGCAGGAGCCGAAGTTGGAGAAGGAGGCCAGCGTGTCGGTCTTGTCGGTGGCTCCGACGGTGATCGCGCTCGCGGCCCGCGCCGGCGAGGTCGTGCACGCGTCGGCCGTCTCGTTGCCCGCAGCCACGACCGTGGTGACCCCGGCGTCCGTCATCCGCTTGATCGCGTCGTCGATGCCGGCGTTCGCCCCACCGCCGAGGCTCATGTTCGCCACGGACGGACCCGAGGCGTTGGCCACGACCCAGTCCATGCCGTCGATGACGCCGGACCAGGTGCCGGAGCCACGGCAGTCGAGCACGCGCACCGGCACCAGGTTGACGCCCTTCGCCACACCGTAGGTCGAGCCGCCGACGGTGCCCGCCACGTGCGTGCCGTGACCGTTGCAGTCCTCGGTGGTCGACTTGCCCTTGGCGAAGTTGGCACCCGGGAGCACGCGTCCGGCGAACTCGGCGTGGGTGCTGCGGATGCCGGTGTCCAGGATGTAGGCGTCGACGCCGGAGCCGGTGGCGGTGTAGCTGTAGACCCCGTTGAGCGGCAGGCTGCGCTGGTCGATGCGGTCCAGCCCCCAGGTGGCGTTGTTCTGGTCGGCGCTGATCCTCACCGCGCCGTCGGCCGCGACCGTGGTCACCGACGGGTCGGCAGCCAGCGCGCGGGCCTGGGCGGGGGTCATCATCGCGGCATACCCGCCGAGAGCGGTGTAGGTGCGCTCGACCGAGATGCCCCGGGCGCGGGCGTCAGCCACGGCGCGGGCCGTGGCCCGGCCGACCTCACCGGGCGAGGCGGCAGCGTCGGCGCCGGCGTCGAGCATCACGATGTAGCTGGACGCTGCGGTGCCCGCGCTCGGCGCCGCGGTGGCGGCGACGGCGCCCGGCAGCGCCAGGGTGAGGACACCCGCGCCGGCGAGGGCGCTGAGCAGGGGACGAACGGTCATGAGTCATCTCCTCCGAGAATGTGGCGTACGCCACAGCTCCGTGGCGCGTGCTGCACATCCTGCTGCGCCACGTCCGACGCGGCAAGAGACTTGACCCACTCTGTACCAGTTCTTGACCGATCCTTGACCTGTCCCCTACGTCAGGCCGGGCGCACGAGCACGGCCGCCGTCAGGCCGGGCACGGTCACCCGGCCGGGGCCGGCCTCCCACGCGGTCTGCCGCACGACATCGTCCGCGCCGCGCTGCTGCACCTCGGAGAGCACCCACTCCTGGCCCGCGAGCCCGGGCACCGTCTGCGTCACGGTCAGCGGCGAGGCGTTGAGGACCACGAGCACGCCGGAGTGCGCGGGGTCGAGCGCGTCCTGCGGGGAGGCCCCGCGGTCGTCCACGAGCATGACGACCACGTCCGGGCGCCCGTGCGGCGTGCCGGACACCGGGAAGGAGACCTGCCGCAGGATGCGCTCCCGCTCCCCCAGACGCAGCAGGGGCAGGTCGCGCCGCAGCCTGAGCAGGTCCAGCGCGCAGTCGCGCGCCAGCTCCATGTCCGCGGTGCTCGGCCGCAGCGACGCGTCCGCGAGCAGCGGGGCCATCATCGACCAGCGCACCCCGTTGTCCGGCTCAGGCGGCAGGCCCCGCCCGAAACCGTTGTCCCGCAGCGTGAGGTCGAAACCGTTGAACCAGTCACCCGACGCATAGCTGTTCCGGTCCAGGCTCTTGCTCCGCAGCACCTCGGCGCCGGCGTGCCAGAACGAGATGCCCTGCGACAGGGTCACCGTGGCGAGCGCCAGCGTGCTGCGGCGCACCCGCTCGGCCATCGGGGTGCTCTGCGGCAGCTTGAGCACCAGCGTGTCCCACAGGGTCTCGTTGTCGTGCGCGTCGACGTAGTTGACGACCTCCTCGGGCGAGACGGCATACCCGCACGGCGCGCCGCCGTAGGCGACCTCTGCACCCTTCACCGGACGGCCCGTCTCTTGCGAGAGGAAGGCGATGTCGCGCAGGCCGCCGGCGAGCCCCACCTGCAGCTGGTCGGTATGCCGCGCGTCGGCTCCTCCCGTGGCGAACCCGAGCCCGGTGGTCGGGTCGGCGTCGTGCACGCTGCCACCCCGCACCGCATCACGCAGGCGGTCGTTGAAGGTGCCGATGCCCGTCCCGTCGAGCTGGCCCTGGACGGCCTGGACGAACCGGCCGTTGCCGGCGACCTCGCCGAAGTTCCAGCCCTCGCCGTAGAGGTGGACCGCCCGCCCGTCGACGCCGTCCGCCTCCGGGGTGAGCGCGTCGAGGGCGGCGCGGACCGCCTCCAGGTTGGCGCGGCTGTGGTGGCCCATGAGGTCGAAGCGGTAGCCGTCCACGCGGTACTGCCGGACCCACAGCACGCACGCGTCGACCATGAGCTTCTGGCACATGAGGTGCTCGGTCGCCAGGTTCTGGCAGCAGGTCGAGGTCTCGACCCGGCCCTCGCCGTCGAGACGGTGGTAGTAGCCCGGCACCACGCGATCGAGCACCGAGGCGCGGTGCAGCCAGGCGTCGGTGGTGTGGTTGTAGACCTGGTCGAGCACCACGCGCAGCCCGAGGGCGTGCAGCTGGCCGACGAGCTCGCGGCACTGCGCCACGCGGCGCCCGCCGTGAGCCGCGCCCCCGCTCGTGGCGTAGGAGCCCTCGGGCGTCAGGAAGTGCCACGGGTCGTAGCCCCAGTTGAACGCGTCGCGCGTGGCGTGCGCGCGGACCATGGCCTGCTGCTGGGTCCCGGCCGGGGCCTCCCGCGAGAGCCGCTCGAGGGTGGCACGGTCGGCCTCCTCCTGCTGCTGCGGGTCCTCCTCCACGGAGGTGAGGTCGAAGACGGGCAGCAGGTGGACGCTGGTGAGCCCGGCCCCGGCGAGGGCGGCCAGGTGGCGCCGGGCGACGCCGTCGGCGCTCAGCCCGAGGAAGGACCCGCGCCACTGCGGCGGACACCCGGGGTCCTCGCGCGTGAGGTCGCGCACGTGAGCCTCGTAGATCGCCTGGTCCACCGCTCGCACCGGCGCCGGCACCGGCGTCTCGCGCCACACCGACGGGGCCCACCGTGGGTCGTCGAGGTCCACGAGCACCGAGTGCGTGGAGCTGACCGTCAGACCGACCGACCACGGGTCGGTGCTGCGCACCGTCTGCCTCCGGCCCGTCCTGGGTATGACGTGCAGCAGCTCGAGCAGGTAGCTGCGGTCGGTCCAGCCCTGGGTGCCGGTGACGCTCCAGCAGCCGTCGTCGTCGTCCCTGGTCATCGGGACCACGGTGGGCTCCCCCGCCGGTGACCAGGCCCGCGCGTCCTCAGGACCAGGGACCTCGTCCCACAGCAGCAGGTCGACGTGCTGGGCGGTCGGCGCCCAGACCGTCACGGTGGGCACCCGCTGCCCCGGAGGCCCGCTCCAGCTCACCCCGAGCCGACGCGCGGTGGCGCGGGCGGCATACAGGTCGTCCAGCACCCCGGGCACCTGAAGCGAGGTGGCGAGCACGAGCTCACCGGCACCGTCCCGGCCCAGGAGGGCCACCTGTCCGGTCAGCAGCTCGGCCGCCCGGGCCGCCCCGGTCGCGTCGAGGTGGAGCGGGTGTGCCGCGGCCAGGTGCGGCCAGGCGTCCGCGACGGGGTGCGGGAGGGCACCCTCGGACAGGGACAGCGCGAGCTCCTCCGGGGCAGCGGCGGGGTCGAGCCCGCCGTCCGGCGCGACCGCCAGCGTCCATCGCAGGTCCTCGGCCTCGTGGCCGGCCGGCACCGCGGTGGCCGGCAGCGCCACGAGGTCACGGCGGAGCCAGTGGGCTCGCGCGAGCGTCAGGTCGAGCGGGTGCATCCGCTGACCCTACGACCTCTCGCCCACCGACCCGCCGCCCCGCCTCACGGCTGGACGAAGACCGCCACCGTCTGCGGCGGCACGGTGGCCGTCGCCGACCCGGCGTCCCAGCGGGCGGACCGCACGACGTCGTCGACGCCCTCGACCTGCACCGGCGACAGCTCCAGCGCGGCGCCCTCCAGGCCCGGCACCCGCTGGGTGACGGTGTCGGGCGAGGCGTTGAGGACGACGAGCAGGCCGTCCAGCGCCGGGTCGACGTCGGCCCCGACCGTGTCGTCGATGCGCATGACGATCACCTGCGGGTCGCCCAGGTCGGTGCCGGACACCGGGAAGGACACCTTCTGCTCGACCTGGGCGGGGTCCCCGAGACGGAAGAGCTCGGTGGAGAAGCGCAGCCGCAGCAGGTCCTGAGCCATCAGCGAGGCGTGCTCGATGTCGGCCGCCGCGGGCTTGAGCGAGGCGTCGGCGAGCAGCGGTCGCATCAGGTCCCACTTCGCGCCGTTGTCACCCTGCGGGGGCAGGCCCCGCCCGAAGCCGTTGTCCGTCATCGTGAGGTCGAGCAGGTTGAACCAGTCACCGCTGTTGTAGGAGTTGCGGTCCAGGCTCTTGCTGCGCAGCAGGTCGGCACCCGCGTGCCAGAAGCTCACCGACTGCGAGAGCGTCGTGGCCGCGAGCGCGACGGTGTTGAGCCGCACCCGCTGGTCCATCGGGGTGTCCTGGGGCAGCTTGAGGGTCAGCGTGTCGAAGAGTGTCTCGTTGTCGTGCGCGTCGACGTAGTTGACCACCTCGTCCGGGTCCTCGGCGTAGCCCGCCGGCGAACCGTTGTAGGAGATGTCCGCACCGGTGACCACCTGCCCGGTCTCCTGGCTGCGCAGCGTGAACCCACGCAGGTTGCCTGCGAGCCCCACCTGGACGAGGTCGGTGTCGTTGGCGCTGGTGCCGCCGGTGGCGAAGCCCTTCTCGGCCCGCGGGTCCTCGTCGAAGGGACCACCGCCGCGGACGCCGTCGCGGAGCCGGTCGTTGAAGGTCGCGACCGAGGTGCCGTCGAGCTGGCCCTGGACCGCCTGGTAGAAGCGCGCGTCGTCGGCGACCTCGCCGAAGTTCCAGCCCTCGCCGTAGAGCGTCACGGCCCGCCCGTCGACGCCGTCCTTGCGGACGGTCAGCTCGTCCAGCGCCGCGCGCACCGCCTCCATGTTCTCCCGGCTGTGGTGGCCCATGAGGTCGAAGCGGAAGCCGTCCACCTTGTAGTCGCGGGCCCACAGCACGACGGCGTCGACCATGAGCTGCTCGGCCATCGCGTGCTCCGTCGCGACGTTCTGGCAGCAGGTCGAGGTCTCGACCTGCCCGAGCGCGTTGAGCCGGTGGTAGTAGCCGGGCACCACCCTGTCGAGGACGGACTTCTCGCCCTGGCCCGACTGCGCCGTGTGGTTGAACACCTGGTCCAGCACGACCCGCAGGCCGTCGGCGTGCAGACCCCCGACCATCGTCCGGAACTCGGCGACGCGCTCGCCGCCGAAGGCCGTCTCGGCGGTGGAGGCGTAGGAGCCCTCCGGCGCCATGAAGTGCCACGGGTCGTAGCCCCAGTTGAACGCGTCCGTGTCGGCCTGCGCCATCACGCACGCCTGCTGCTCGGGGCTGTCCGCCGGGTATGCCGTGAGGTCGCACCCTGGGGTGGTCTGCTCGGCCGGGTCCTCCTCGATGGAGGCGATGTCGAACGTCGGGAGCAGGTGCACGGTGTTGAGCCCGGCCTCGGCGAGCGCACGCAGGTGACGGGTGCCGTAGCCGTCCTCGGCGAAGGCGAGGTAGGACCCGCGCAGCTCCTCCGGCACGTCCGGGTCGCTCATCGAGAAGTCGCGGACGTGCAGCTCGTAGATCGTCTGGTCGACCTCGTCGCCCAGCGTGGGCGCGGCCGCGGTGCGCCAGATCTGCGGCTGCCAGCGCGCGTCGTCGAGGTCGACGACGACGGAGCGCGTCGAGTCGAGCGTCAGCGCCACGGAGTAGGGGTCGGTGACCTGGTTGACCTCGACCTGCCCGGTCGACGGCGCGAAGACGGTGACCTCGAAGAGGTACTCCATCCCGGTCCAGTCGGCCCTGCCGACCGCCGACCAGGACCCGTCACCGGCGCGGGTGAGCTGCACCCGCCGCGGCTCGCCCGTGCCGCCCTGCGGCCACAGCAGCACGTCGACGTCCTGCGCGGTCGGAGCCCAGAGCCGGAGCGTGGGGTTGCGACCCTTCCAGCTCAGGCCGTAGGTCGCCTGCCTCGCCTGCTCGGCGTAGAGCGCGTCGAGCACGCCCGGGACCTGCACGCCAGTGGCGTCGCGGAGACGACCGAGGTCGTCATACATCGCCACCGCGACCTGGCCCTGCAGGATCGTCGGCGCCGCCTTGGTGGTCTTCTTGTCCAGCCGGAGCGCGAGGTGGTCCCGCAGGTGCGGGAAGTCCTCGATGACGCTCTCCGGCAGGCCTGCCGGGTCGTAGGTCAGCGGCGCCGAGTCACCGCCGGTGACCGTCTCGGAGTCCATGGCCAGGCCGCCGTCGGCGGACCAGTGCAGCCGCCACCGGGTGAGCTCGGGATCGGTGACGCCGTCGGCCGGCCACGCGACGAGGTCCGGCGCGACCCAGTGGGCCTTCGCCGCCGTCAGGTCGGGCGCCACGCCCGCCTCCGAGGTGGTCACGGTGAGCACGTGCGTGTCGAGCACATAGCTGAAGGTCGTGACGATCCCTGCCGCCGGCACCGAGAAGCCGACGTTCGCGCCGTTGGGAGCGCCGTCCTGGCCGTAGTTCTCCGCCCAGGACAGGCCGTGCGCGACCTTCACCTCGTAGTTGCCCGGGGGCAGCTGGGTCGTCGAGTAGGTGTAGGTGCCGTCGGCGTCCTCGTCGACGAGCCAGGGCAGCATGCAGCTGGGGTCCCAGTCCCCCGGGCAGCCCAGCTCGCTCTGCATCGAGCCCGGCGCGGTGACGATCGGGCCCTCGGCGTCAGAGGTCACGTAGTGGCGGGCGTGCTCGTAGTAGAAGGAGACCTGGCTCCCGTCCGTGGTGTAGGTGATGTTGGAGCCGTTGCGGACGCCGCCGGCGCCGTAGTTCTCGTCCCAGGCGTTGTTGATCGCAGCCTTGTACTCCCAGCTGCCGGAGGGCACGCTCCACGCGCCCTTCCACACGCTGTCCTTGGCGTCCAGGCCCAGCTGCGCCTGCGCGCAATCAGGCGCCCAGTCGCCGGCGCAGCCCATCTCCGAGTTGTGGCTGCCGGGGACGGACACCGCGCCCGGCTGCTCGACCGGGCCCACCGGGCCCGTGCCCCCACCGCCGCCGCCGCTCGGCGCGGGCTCCCCCACCACGCCGTAGCCGGAGGACGCGGAGAGGTTGCCCGAGCCGTCGCGGAGCACGGCGCGGTACTCCAGGAGGGTGCCGAACGGCATACCGGAGACGTCGTGGAAGACCCGGTATGGCGCGTTGTCGTCGGTGCCGAGGACCGTCCAGTCCGAGGTCCCGACCGGGCGGTAGGCGAAGGTCACCTGGGCGAAGGCGTCCTCGGACACCGCCGCGCGGATCTCGGCGCGCTCCCCGACGACGCCGCCTGCACCAGGGGTGGTGAGGTGCACCGCGGGTGCGTCCTGCCGCGGAGCGAGGGCGGTCCCCGCGCGGTAGACCTCGACCGACAGCGGGTCGACGTCGACCGCCAGGCGCGCGTCCGCCCCGGTCTTGATCTTGGCGTCGTCGCCGTAGACCGCGGTGAACTGGGTCCGGTCCGACCAGGTCGGGAGCTGGACGGTCTGGGGCTCGGTGGAGTTGTTGGCGACGACGACGTACTCGACCTGCTCGTCGGCGTCGACGCGCGAGAAGGCGTACACGCCGGCGGCGTTGCTGGCGTAGCGGTGGACCTGCGCGCCGTCGGCCAGGGCCGGGTGCTCCTTGACGAGCGCGCTGAGACCGGCGAGCTGACGGTAGAGCGGGTGTGCGGTGTCGTAGCGGTCGTGCGACCCGGACGGCGCCGCGACGAGCGGCTCCGTGGAGTACTGCTCGACCTGGGTGGCGAACATGTCCTGACGGGCGTCCTTGTCCCCGCCCGCGCCGATGAAGCCCTGCTCGTCGCCGTAGTAGACGACCGGCTGGCCACGGGTCAGGAACATCAGCGCGTTGGTCAGCTCCAGGCGCTGCTGCAGCTCCTCGCCCTGGTAGTCGCCCGCGAGCATCATCGCCGCGCGCCCCATGTCGTGGTTGCCCGTGAACGTCGGCAGCTGGTAGGCGTTGGAGTCGGCGTCGGTGTAGTAGTCGTCCTGCGCGTAGAAGGTGCGCAGGCCCGTGGTCGCGGCCCCCTTGGCGAACTCCACGACCCGCCCCTGGAAGCCGAAGTCGATGACCGCCGGCAGCGTGCCCGCCGTGGTGAAGGAGGAGAGGTACTCCGGGTTGCCGTCGAAGACCTCGCCGAAGATGAAGAAGTCCTCGTTGCCGGCCCGGGCCGCCTCGAGCACCCGCGGGCTGAACTCCTGCCAGAACTCCAGGTTGACGTGCTTGACGGTGTCGACCCGGAAGCCGTCGATCCCCATCTGCGCCCAGGTCGAGTAGATGTCGACCATGCCGTCGACGACCTCCTGGCGCTCGGTGAAGAGGTCGTCGAGGCCGATGAAGTCACCGTAGGTGGAGGACTCCCCGGCCCAGGTCGAGTCGCCACGGTTGTGGTACATCGTCGGGTCGTTCAGCCACTCGGGGACCTTGACCGTCGCGTCGGCCTCGGTGCGGTAGACCGGGGTGTAGGGGAAAGAGGTCTCGGGGTCGAGGAGGGGGAACGGCTTGCCGAGGTAGTCACGGTCGTCGAAGGCGTTGCCGGCCGCGTCGCGGTAGGGCTCGGTCGCCTTGTCGACGTAGGAGTACTGGCCCTGCGCGTAGTCGACCACGTCGGCGGTGTGGTTGGTGATGATGTCGAAGTAGACCTTCATCCCCCGGGCGTGCGCGGCGTCGACGAGCTCGCGCATCTCCTCGTTGGTGCCCAGGTGCGGGTCGATCTGGGTGAAGTCGGTGACCCAGTAGCCGTGGTAGCCCGCGGACGCCTGGTCGCCCGTGCCCTGGACGGGGCGGTTCTTGAAGCTCGGCGTGAGCCAGATGGCGGTCGTGCCCAGACCCTGGATGTAGTCGAGCCGGTCCATGATGCCGGCCAGGTCACCGCCGTGGAAAAAGCCCTTGTCGGTCGGGTCGAAGCCATGGTCGAGCCGGTCCCCGGCGAGCCCTGCCGTGTCGTTGGTGGTGTCGCCGTTGGCGAAGCGGTCGGCCATCACGAAGTAGAACTGCTCGCGCGTCACCGGCGCCCGCAGGCTCTCCAGCGCGAGTGCCTCGTCGCCCTCCCCCGCAGCGCCGGCGAGCTCGGTCGGCGTGATCCCGACGCGGTGCGTCTCGTCGTCGTAGCCGAACTCGATCGTCGCGGGCCCCTCGAGCACGAGGTGCAGGTTGGCCGCCGGGTAGCTCTCGGCCCACCCGCCGTCGAGCGCGACCTTGAGCTCCCAGGTGCCCTCGGGCACCTCAAAGACTCCCGAGTATGCCGTGCCACTCCCCTCGACCGGGTCGAGCTGCGTCGCCTCGCACGCCGGCTGCCAGTCGCCGGGACAGCCCAGCTCGTCCTGCAGGCTGCCGACCAACGTCACCGTGCGCGTGGCTGCGGACGCAGCGGGCGCGCCTCCGCCGACCTGGGTCGGCGCCAGCGCGCCGGAGGCAAGGACTGCGGTCGAGACGAGACCGACGAGGAACGGACGCGACATTGCGACTCCTGAGCGTGACACACACGTGGGGGACGGACAGACTCTATCCGCGCTCGTGCAGCAACACAACAGTCAGACTGCAAGAATTTGCAGGACTCCTCAGAAGACGTGGCGATCGATGATCCGCCGGTACTGCGGAGGCCAGGGCAGGTCGTGCCCGAACTGATGGGCGGCCCGGTGCCACCAGTGCGGGTCCGCCAGCGCCGCCCGGGCCAGCATGACGACGTCCGCCTGCCCGACCCGCAGCACGTGCTCGGCCTGTCGAGGCGCCGTGATCATCCCCACGGTGCTCACCGGCACGTCCACCGACGAGCGCACCCGCTCGGCGAAGCGCGTCTGGTATCCCGGCCCGACCGGGATCTGGGGCGAGGCCACGTTGCCCCCGGACGAGACATCGATCAGGTCGACCCCGCGGTCGGCCAGAGCCCGCGCGACGTCGACCGTCCGCTGGAGGTCACCCTCGACACCGCCCGGGACCTGCTCGCTCCAGTCCGTGGCCGACAGCCGGACGAGCACCGGCATCCGGTCGGGCACGACGGCACGCACCTCATCGACGACCTCGAGCAGCAGTCTGGCGCGGTTCTCCTCGGTCCCGCCGTAACGATCAGCACGATCGTTCACCAGCGGGCTCAGGAACTCGTGGAGCAGGTAACCGTGCGCAGCGTGGATCTCCACGAGGTCGAAGCCCGCGGTCACCGCCCGACGGGCCGCCCGGCCGAAGGCTCGGACGACCTCCGAGACCTGCTCGGTGGACAGCCCTCGGGGCGCGTCGTAAGAGCCGAAGGGCAGGGGGCCGGGCCCGACGGTCTGCCACCCACCGCGGTCACCGGGAACGGTGCCGTGCTCGTCGTGGAACGGCGCGAAGCTCGACCCCTTGCGACCGGCATGCGAGAGCTGGACACCGATCGCACTGCCCACCCGGTGCACCTGGTCCACCACGCGCTGCCAGGCGCGCACCTGCTGGTCCTCCCACAAGCCGGCGTCCCAGGGCGAGATGCGGCCGTCCCGCGTCACCGCGGTCGCCTCCGTCATGACCAACGGGGCACCACCGACCGCAAAGGAGACGAGGTGCGCCAGGTGCCAGTCCGTCACGAACCCAGGCTCGCTCGGCCGGCAGGAGTACTGGCACATCGGCGAGACCCAGACCCGACCTGGGACGGTCAGCGACCTCAACGTCAGGGGCGAGAACAGCATGGCTGGCATGCTCGCCAGTCTAGGCGCGGGCATGCCAAAGGCCCCCAACCAGATCACTCTGGTCGGGGGCCTTCGGAATAGTGGTCCGGCGGTGTCCTACTCTCCCACACCGTCTCCAGTGCAGTACCATCGGCGCTGTC
>NZ_BMEM01000005.1 GCF_014636495.1 Ornithinimicrobium tianjinense | reverse complement strand
GTCGAAGAGTGCTCACTTTTCGAGCGCCGTACCTGCTCAGTTTTCAAGCGCCGCCGACAGGGCCCGACGGTGTTCACCGGGACGCTGGTGCTCCCGTGCGAAGATGTGTGGGCGCCGGTCGACGACCGGTCTGCAGGAGGGTTCGCATAGTGGCCGAGTGCAGGCGCCTTGAAAGCGCCCGAGGGAGACCTCCGTGGGTTCGAATCCCACACCCTCCGCCGTCTGCCGTGGGTCCCGGGCCCGCTCCGGGGTGTCGTCTCGAGGTGCAGGACCACGGGGCGACTGGGTAGGGTCGAGGACGAAACCGACCCTCGGAAGGAGTCACGCATGAACAAGCTGCTGCTGCTCGTCGGCGCCGGTGTGGGGTACGTCCTCGGGGCGCGCGCCGGGCGCGAGCGCTACGACCAGATCGCCGACCAGGCCAACAAGCTCTGGACCGACCCGCGCGTCCAGACCAAGGTCGAGGAGGCCAAGGCCAAGGCCCCCGAGGTCGCCGCCAAGGTGGGCGACCAGGCCAAGGCCAAGGCCAACGAGGTCAAGGCCAAGGTGACCGGTCACGAGACCCTCGCCTCCGACGGCTCGTACGAGAACGCCACCGGTCGCATCGACCCGGAGACGGGCCCGGAGGTCGACACCTCCAAGCTCGGCCCCACGGACGCGTTCCGTCCGGGCACGTCTGCCTGAGGCCCTCTGGCTGAGGTACCTCTGCGCGAGGCACCCGGCACCGCGAAGCGGCCCGTCCCCGGTGGGGCGGGCCGCTTCGTGCATCCCCGACCGGACAGGCTTTCCTGCCGCCCCCTGACCGACCGGACAGGCGTTGATGCCGCCCGGAGGGTGGCAGGAACGCCTGTCCGGTCAGATCCAGAGGGCAGGCTCGTCGTAGAGGGCGTGCTGCGGGTCGACCCCGGCCTCGGGGGTGCGCACCTTGGCGGGGATGCCCGTGGCGACGCACATCGACGGCACGTCCTTGGTCACGACGGCGTTAGCGCCGACCTGCGCGCCGTGGCCGAGGGTGATGTTGCCGAGCACCTTGGCACCCGCACCCACGGTGACGCCGTCGCCCAGGGTCGGGTGACGTTTCACCGGCTCCAGGGAGCGGCCGCCTAGCGTGACCCCGTGGTAGAGCATCACGTCGTCCCCCACCTCGGCGGTCTCGCCGATGACCACACCCATGCCGTGGTCGATGAAGAAGCGCCGGCCGATCGTGGCGCCCGGGTGGATCTCGACGCCGGTCACCGCGCGGGCCGCCTGGGAGATGAGCCTCGCCGACAGCTGGTGACCGTTCACCCACAGGGCGTGCGTGAGGCGGTGGGTCCAGATCGCGTGCAGACCCGGGGAGGCCAGGGCCATCTCCAGGCGGCTGTCGGTGGCCGGGTCGCGGGCGATCGCGGCGTCGAGGTCCTCACGGATGCCCTCGGCAGCGCGACCGACGACCCGGGCCGCCCGCCGCGGTGCGCTCAGGAGGGACACGGCACTCAGTCCCTCAGGTCCTCGAAGAGGACCGTGGACAGGTAGCGCTCGCCGAAGGACGGGATGACCACGACGATGGTCTTGCCCGCGCTCTCCGGCCGCTTGGCGATCTCCAGGGCAGCCCAGACGTTGGCGCCGGAGGAGATGCCGGCCAGGATGCCCTCCTCGGTCGCGAGCGCACGCGAGACGCGCACGGCGTCCTCAAGGGTCGCGTCGAGCACCTCGTCGTAGAGCTCGGTGTCGAGGATCTCGGGGACGAAGTTCGCGCCGAGGCCCTGGATCTTGTGCGGGCCGGGCTGGCCGCCGTTGAGGATCGGGCTGTCCTTGGGCTCGACCACCACGAGGCGGACGTCGGGCTTCTGCTCACGCAGGTAGCGTCCCGCACCGGTGATGGTGCCGCCGGTGCCGACGCCGGCGACGAAGACGTCGACCTGGCCGTCGGTGTCGGCCCAGATCTCCGGGCCGGTCGTCTCGTAGTGCACCTTGACGTTGGCCGGGTTCGCGAACTGCCGAGCCCGCACGGCGCCACGCTCGGCCGCGATCTCCTCAGCCTTGGCGACGGCGCCCTTCATGCCCTCGGATCCCGGGGTGAGGACCAGCTCGGCACCGTAGGCACGCAGCAGCGCGCGGCGCTCCAGGCTCATGGTCTCCGGCATGGCCAGCACGACGTGGTAGCCGCGGGCGGCACCGACCATGGCCAGCGCGATGCCGGTGTTGCCGGACGTGCCCTCGACGATCGTGCCGCCGGGCTGCAGCTCGCCCGACTCGACGGCCGCGTCGATGATCGAGGCGCCGATGCGGTCCTTGACGGACGCGGCCGGGTTCTGGGACTCCAGCTTGACCAGCACCTGCGCCCCCTCCTGCACGCCGTCGGTCAGGCGGTTGAGCCGGACCAGCGGGGTCCGGCCGATGATCTGGGTGATGTCGTCGTACACGGGCACGGGAGGGCGCCTTTCCTGAGAGGGACACGAGAAGTGGTACGTTGGTTATACCTTAACCAACGTTCGGTTATTCCAGCGACCGATGACCATTTCGTCGGACCGACGCACTACCCTCCGACCATGGATGTCGGAGTGCTCCAGGTCATCGCCATCGTCGTCGCCGCGTTCGTCACCCTGACGGCCGTCGCCCTGTTCGTGCGCACGATCGCCTCGTTCGTCACGATCTTCCGCCTCGGGCAGCCCGCCACGCGCTCCGACGCACCGGGCACGCGCACGGTGACGCTGGTCCGGGAATTTCTCGGGCACACCCGGATGGCCCGCAAGCCGGTGGTCGCCGTCGCGCACTGGGGCGTGATGCTCGGCTTCATCCTGCTGACCACCACCCTGGCGACGGCCTACGGCCAGCTCTTCGACCCGCACTTCGCGCTCCCGCTCATCGGCCACTGGCCGCCCTACATCTGGCTGGCCGAGCTCTTCGGCTGGTTCACGGTGCTGGGGATCATCGTCCTGATCGCGGTCCGGCAGCGGACGCACCCACGCACGCTGGGCCGGCGCAGCCGCTTCTGGGGCTCCACCTTCTGGCAGGCGTATGTCGTGGAGTTCGTCATCCTCGGCGTGGGCATCTGCATCGTGCTGCTCCGCGGCCTGGAGAGCGCGCTCGGCCGCGCCACCGGTGCCGACTGGGCCGACCTGGTCCACTTCCCGACGACGAGCTGGGTGGGCCGCTTCTTCGACGGGCTCTCCGTGGGCGCGCTGGAGAACGCGATCGTCGTGGTCGCCCTCGTCAAGATCCTCATCTCGATGGGCTGGATGATCACGGTGGCGGTCACCCCGACCATGGGCGTGGCCTGGCACCGCTTCCTGGCCTTCTTCAACATCTGGTTCAAGCGGCACGCCGACGGACGCACCTCGCTCGCGGAGCTGCAGCCGATCACGGTCAAGGGCGAGCCGCTGGACTTCGAGCAGATCGAGGAGCTCGACGAGGACGCCGCCCTGGGCGTCGGCAAGGTCGAGGACTTCACCTGGAAGGGCCTGCTCGACTTCTCCACCTGCACCGAGTGCGGCCGCTGCCAGGAGCAGTGCCCGGCCTGGAACACCGAGAAGCCCCTCTCCCCCAAGATGGTCGTGCTCAACCTGCGCAACCACCACCACGCCAAGGCGCCGTGGCTGCTCGCCGACGAGGAGCACCGCGAGGCCGCGGCCGGGGCCCTCACCGGGCACGCCGGTGGAGCGCTGCCGGCGAAGCTGCACGGCATACCTGCCGGCGCGGTGCGCGAGGCGCAGCGCGAGCTCGTCGGCGCGACCGAGGGGGACCCGACGGTGCCCGACGGCGGCGCCGTCATCGACCCCGACGTGCTGTGGTCGTGCACGACGTGCGGCGCGTGCGTCGAGCAGTGCCCGGTCGACATCGAGCACGTGGACGCGATCGTCGACATGCGGCGCTACCAGACGCTGATCGAGTCGGCCTTCCCGAGCGAGCTGGGCGGCCTGTTCAAGAACCTCGAGAACAAGGGCAACCCATGGGGCATGAACGCCCGCCTGCGGATGGACTGGGCCAAGGACCTGCCCTTCGAGGTCCCCATGGCCGGCGGCGACGTCGAGGACCTTGCGGAGGTCGACTACCTGTTCTGGGTCGGCTGCGCCGGTGCCTTCGAGGACCGCGCCAAGAAGACCACCCGGGCCGTGGCCGAGCTGCTGCACACGGCCGGCGTCTCCTTCGCCGTGCTCGGCGACGGCGAGACCTGCACCGGCGACCCGGCGCGGCGCGCCGGCAACGAGTTCCTCTTCCAGATGCTCGCGATGCAGAACGTCGAGGTGCTCAAGGAGGTCAACGCGACCAAGATCGTCGTGACCTGCGCGCACTGCTTCAACACGATCAAGAACGAGTATCCGCAGGTCGGCGGGCAGTTCGAGGTCGTGCACCACACGCAGCTGCTCAACAAGCTCGTCCGTGAGAAGCGACTCACCCCCGTGGCCCGCCCGGACCAGGCCGACACCTCCGGCGTGGCGTCGACGGCGGCGACGGTGACCTACCACGACCCGTGCTACCTGGGTCGGCACAACCAGGTCTACGCCCCGCCGCGCGAGCTGCTCGGTGCCCTGCCGGGCGTGGAGCTCACGGAGATGCCGCGCCACGGCGAGAAGTCCTTCTGCTGCGGCGCCGGCGGCGCCCGCATGTGGATGGAGGAGAAGCTCGGGACCCGCATCAACCTCAACCGGACCGAGGAGGCCATCGCCACCGGCGCCGACCGGATCGCGATCGGCTGCCCGTTCTGCCGCGTGATGCTCTCCGACGGCCTGACCCAGAAGCAGTCCGAGGGCACCCGCGAGGACATCGAGGTCGTGGACGTCGCCCAGATGCTGCTGGCCGCCGTGCGCCGCGGCGAGGACGCTCGCCAGGCCTGACCCCCTGCCTGGCCCGCCCCTGGCGGTCAGGGCTCGAAGAGCAGCCCCGGCACCGTCGTGGCGAGCCAGTCGATGGCCCGCTCGTGCGACCACCCCCGGTGCTCGGTGAGCTCGACGTAGAACGCCGTGGAGTAGAGCGAGACCAGCACGTCCGTGGCGGCGTCCTCGTCGACCCCCTCCCGGTAGGAGCCCTTCGCGGCGGCGGCCCGCACGATCCCGCCGTAGCCCTCGTCCCGCAGCCGGTCCTGCTCCAGGCCGGCGGCGGCGACGTCCGCCTCCAGGCCGGCCGCCACCCGGGCGACGACGGTCAGCGGCGCCGCCCGGCGGAAGATCTCCGCCAGCCCGCGCACGAAGCTCTCGATGACGAGCCGCGCCGTCGGCTCCTCCTGCGCGCGCGCCCACTCGGGCATCTCGGGGGGCGTCAGGCCGTCCTCGCCCTGCACCGCCGCCTCCATCACCGCGAGGAAGAGCTGCGACTTGGTGCCGAAGGCGAAGTAGACCATCTGCACCGAGACCCCGGCTTTCTCGGCGATGTCGGCCATCAGCGCCGCCCATGCCATCCCCGGTCACTCCCTCCTGCTCACCGGCCCGGCACGCCGGCTGCACGAGCGGGGCCACGACGTCCGGTGGTACACCGGCGAGTCCCTCCGCCCCGTCGTCGAGCGTCTCGGGATCCAGCTCCTCCCCTACCGCCGGGCCGTCGAGCACACCGCCACCAACCTCAACGACCTCTACCCCCAGCGCGCCAGGCTCAAGGGCCCGATGCAGACCCGCCACGACGGCAAGGTCCTCTTCGCCGACACCGTCCCGGACCTGTTCGCCGACCTGCGGGAGATCCACGAGGAGTGGCCCTACGACGTCGTCCTCCTCGACGCCAGCATGATGGTCGCGCGCCTGCTCAAGGAGAAGGTCGGCGTGCCGGTCGTCGCCCTCTACGCCATCGCCAACATGGAGCCGGACCCGCTCGTGCCCCGGCTGTGGTTCGGGCTGCGCCCGGACCCCTCGCTCCGGGGCCGCGTCCGTGACGCCGTCATCCGCCGGATGAGCGAGGTCATGGTCATGGCCCCGGGCCGGAAGACCTACGAGCGGATCATGGCCGACCACGGCATCACCGAGCACCGCGACATGGTCGAGGACTCTTACGCCGTCGTCGACGCCGCCGTCCAGCAGGGTCTGGAGTCCTTCGACTTCCCGCGGGCCCGCAAGAACCCCCGCGTCCACTACGTCGGCCCCCTCCTGCCCTGGAGCGACCCCGACGCCACCGACCACACGACCGAGGACGAGATCGTCCGGCGAGCTGCGGCATACCCCTGCACCGCCCTCGTCACGCAGGGGACCGTCGACCTCGACCTGGACAAGCTGATCATCCCGACGATCGAGGCGGCCCGGGGTCGCGCGGAGAAGGCCCTCGTCGTGGCCACGACCTGCGGCGATCCTGGCGCTCACGCACGGCGTCCCGCTCGTCTGCGCCG
Source organism: Ornithinimicrobium tianjinense (assembly GCF_014636495.1). Classification (GTDB taxonomy): domain Bacteria; phylum Actinomycetota; class Actinomycetes; order Actinomycetales; family Dermatophilaceae; genus Ornithinicoccus; species Ornithinicoccus tianjinensis. The sequence continues at coordinate 212,441 of NZ_BMEM01000005.1, read as the reverse complement.
GCCTCAGCGAGGGCAAGAACGACACCATCGCCCACGTCGTCCACCACGGCGTCGGCCTCGACCTGCGCACCGAGAGGCCCGGCGTCGACGCGGTGCGCGCCGGCATCGACCGCGTGCGCCAGGACCCCTCCTACCGCGAGCGGGCCCGCGCCTTCCGGGCAGAGGCGGAGACCCTGGACCCCGACGGAGAGGTCGCCCGGCTCGTCGAGGAGGCCGCTCAGAAGCCCAGCGAGTCCTTGACGGCCTGAGCCCGGTAGCCGGGCGGGGAGAGCAGCACCGGTCCCGCCGACCCGCCGGGCGGCGGGGCTGCGGCCTGGCCTCCCCGAAGAGACGGATCGTGCTAGCGCTCGAGGGTGCTGCGGTGGAAGTTGGCCCAGGAACGGCTCGCGGTCGGGCCGCGCTGCCCCTGGTAGTGGCTGCCGCGCACGTCGGTGCCGTAGGGGTGCTCGGCGGGGCTGCTGAGCTGGAAGAAGCACAGCTGGCCGATCTTCATCCCCGGGTGGAGCACGATCGGCAGCGTCGCGACGTTGGACAGCTCGAGGGTCACGTGACCGGTGAACCCGGGGTCGACGAACCCGGCCGTCGCGTGCGTCAGCAGACCCAGGCGACCCAGCGAGCTCTTGCCCTCGACCCGCGCGGCGATGTCGTCCGGCAGCGAGACCTCCTCGAAGGTCGAGCCGAGGACGAACTCGCCGGGGTGCAGGATGAAGCTCTCCCCAGGCTCGACCTCGACCAGCCGCGTCAGCTCGGGCTGCTCCTCGGCGGGGTCGATCACGGGGTACTTGTGGTTGTCGAAGAGGCGGAAGTAGCGGTCGAGCCGGACGTCCACGCTGGAGGGCTGCACCATCGAGGCGTCCCAGGGGTCGAGACGCACGCGTCCGCCATCGATCTGGGCCCGGATGTCGCGGTCGGAGAGCAGCACGCTGACACCTTAACGGGGGGTCGGCTTGGAGGCGGCGCGGAGGGGCAGCTAGTATGAACGCCCGGCCCCGATCGTGGGCCTCGCGGGAGTAGTTCTCGCGGGTGTAGTTCAATGGTAGAACATCAGCTTCCCAAGCTGAATACGCGAGTTCGATTCTCGTCACCCGCTCCGACACGAAGCCCCGGGCACCTGCCCGGGGCTTCGTCCGTGTCTGGGGGCGTCCTCGCCGCGGCCCAGGTGCTCGAGCATGAGGCGGCGCCGATCTGCTCTGACCCGACCGAGCAGGCGATCGTGACGGTTGTCCACAGGCGCGCCTGTGGACAACTGTCACGATCGCCTGCTCGGTCTGTCAGGGCTCCGCGAGCTCGGCGTCGCTGAGGCCGTCGGAGTGGGTCCGGACCCACCGGCCGTACTCCGCCAGCGCATGCGTCATCGGGACCGCGACGATCTCGGGGACGTCGTAGCGGTGCTGACGCCGCACCGCCTCGGCCACCTGCGGGAAGGCCTCGGCGGTGGTCTTGACGAGCAGCAGCCACTCGGGCGCGCGGTGCACCTCACCCTTCCACGCGTAGACCGACGTCATCGGCCCCAGGATCTGCACGCACGCCGCCAGCTGCCGGGCGACGAGGTCGTCGGCGATCCGCTGGGCCGACTCGGTGTCCGGGACGCTGACGTGGGCCTCCACGAGCGCAGAGCCGGGGTCCTCGACGCCGGGCGTCGTCACGCGCTCACCTCCGCCAGGGCCTCGTCGAGCATGGCGACGCCTTCCTTGGCCTCCTCGTGGGTGATGACGCACGGCGGCACCATGTGCACGCGGTTGCCCATGACGAGCGGCCACAGACCCCGGCTCACGCAGGCCTGCTGGACCGCCTTGACCTTGTCGGCGGCCAGGGGCTCGCGGGTCTGCCGGTCGGCCACCAGCTCGACCGCCCAGAAGGTGGCCAGGCCGCGCACGTCGCCCACGATCTCGTGGCGCCCCAGCAGGTCGCGCAGGCCCGGGCCCAGGGTGCGCTCGCCCACCTCGGCGGAGTTCTCCACGATCCGCTCCTCGCGCATGATGCGGATGGCGGCCGCGGCCGAGGCCGTCGCCAGGGCGTGGCCGGAGTAGGTCAGGCCGCCCGGGTAGGGCCGCTCGTCGAAGGTGGCGGCGATCTCGTCGGAGAGGACGACGCCGCCGAGCGGGACGTAGCCGGAGTTGACGCCCTTGGCGAAGACGATGAGGTCGGGACGCACGCCCCAGTGGTCGAGGGCGAACCAGGTGCCGGCCCGGCCGAAGCCGCACATCACCTCGTCGAGGATCAGCATGATGCCGTGCTCGTCGCACAGCGCCCGGACGCCCTCGAGGTAGCCGGCGGGCGGCGGGATGACCCCGTTGGAGCCGACGACGGTCTCCAGGATGATCGCGGCGACCAGGTGCGGACCCTCGGCCTCGACGGTATGCCGCAGGTGCGCCAGCGCGCGCTCGCTCTCCTCCTGCTCGGTCGTGGCGTGGAACTCGGAGCGGTAGAGGTGCGGGCCCCAGAAGTGCACCACGCCGGGGATCGAGGGCTCGCTCCCCCACCGGCGGGCCTCGCCGGTGAGCGCGATCGCGCCCGCCGTCGCGCCGTGGTAGCTGCGGTAGGCCGCGAGGACCTTGTGGCGGCCGGTGTGCACGCGGGCCATCCGGATGGCGTTCTCGTTGCCCTCGGCCCCGCCGTTGGTGAAGAAGACCTTGCTCATCCCCGCCGGGGCCAGCTCGGCGATGGCCGCCGCGGCCTCGGCGCGCGACTCCTCGTAGAAGCTGGGCGCGACCGTCGTGATGCGCGCGGCCGCCTCCTGGATCGCCTCGGTGAGCCGGGGGTGCTGGTAGCCGATGTTGACGTTGACCAGCTGGCTGGTGAAGTCGAGGAAGCGCCGGCCCTGGTAGTCCCAGAACCACGAGCCCTCGCCGCCCGCGAGCGGCAGCGGGTCGACGGCCTTCTGGGCCACCCAGGAGGTCAGCACGTGCGCGCGTGAGAGCTCGCGGATCCGTGCCTCGCGCACGGGGTCGGCGGGCAGCGGACGGGGCGTCGTCGTCTCCATGCGACCCGAGTATGCCTGTCCGTCACCTGCGTCGGGGCCAGGGGGGCAAGATGGGCCCATGGCCGCGACCGACACGCACCTGCCCGAGCCGTCCTACGCGAGCGGACCGGTCGACATACCCCTCATCGAGGAGACCATCGGGGACCTGCTCGACCGGACCGTGCGGACCCACCACGACCGCGAGGCCCTGGTGGACGTCCCCAGCGGCCGCCGCTGGTCCTACGCCGAGCTGCTCGTCGACGTCGAACGCGTCGCGCGCGGGCTGGTGGCGACCGGCGTGCGCACCGGCGACCGCGTCGGGATCTGGGCACCCAACTGCGCCGAGTGGACGCTGCTGCAGCTCGCCACCGCCAAGCTGGGCGTGATCCTCGTGAACATCAACCCGGCCTACCGCACGCACGAGCTGGAGTTCGTCCTCAACCAGTCCGGCGTGCGGATGCTCGTGTGCGCCGAGTCCTTCAAGGGCAGCGACTACCCGGCGATGGCGGAGTCCGTGCGCCCGGCGTGCCCGTCGCTCGCGCAGGTCGTCGTCATCGGCCGGGCCAGCTGGACCGAGCTGCTCAACAACGCCTCGCTCGTCACCCGCACCCGGCTCCTGGAGATCCAGGCGGGCCTGCGGCCGGACGACCCGATCAACATCCAGTACACCTCGGGCACGACCGGCTTCCCCAAGGGCGCGACGCTGTCGCACCGCAACATCCTCAACAACGGCTTCTTCGTTGGCGAGGGCTGCAGCTACACCGAGCAGGACCGGATCTGCATCCCGGTGCCCTTCTACCACTGCTTCGGGATGGTCATGGGCAACCTCGCGGCGGTGACCCACGGCGCGTGCATGGTCATCCCGGGTCCCGGGTTCGACCCCGCCGCCACCCTGCGGGCGGTGCGCGACGAGGGCTGCACGTCGCTCTACGGCGTGCCGACGATGTTCATCGCCGAGCTCGAGCTGATCGGGCGGGGCGGGGAGTTCTCCACCGCCGACCTGGCGACGGTGCGCACCGGGATCATGGCCGGGTCGCTGTGCCCGGCCTCGGTGATGCGGGCCCTGATCGACGCAGGCGTGACCGACCTGACGATCTGCTACGGGATGACCGAGACCTCACCGGTGTCGACGCAGACCTCGCCGACCGACCCGTTCGAGAAGAAGGTCGGCACCGTCGGCCGGGTCGGACCGCACCTGGAGATCCGCATCGTCGACCCGGTGACCCGGGAGGTGGTGCCCCGCGGCACGCCCGGCGAGTTCTGCACCAGGGGCTACTCGGTGATGATCGGCTACTGGGAACAGCCGGACAAGACCGCCGAGGTCATCAACGACGGGTGGATGGCCACGGGCGACATCGGCGTCATGGACGAGGACGGCTACGTCGAGATCACCGGCCGGATCAAGGACCTCGTCATCCGCGGCGGCGAGAACATCTACCCCCGCGAGGTCGAGGAGTTCCTCATGGGCCACCCGGACGTCGTCGATGCCCAGGTGGTCGGGGTGCCCGACGCCAAGTACGGCGAGGAGCTCATGGCCTGGCTGCGCCTCAAGGAGGGCGCCGCCCCGCTGACCGCCGAGGCGGTCCGCGCCTACGCCCAGGGCCGCCTGGCCCACTACAAGGTCCCGCGCTACGTGCAGGTCATCGACGAGTTCCCGATGACCGTCACGGGCAAGATCCGCAAGGTCGAGCTCCGTGAGAAGGGTGAGCAGATCCTGCACGAGCAGGAGTGAGGGGTCGGCCGGGGCGACCCCGGCCGGCAAGGGCCCCTCAGCCGAACGGCGGCGTGAAGCGTCCGTCGATGGCGGTCCAACCACCGTCGACCATCACCTGGCTGCCGGTGACGAAGCTGGCGGCGTCCGAGGCGAGCCAGCAGACCGCGCCGACCATCTCCTCCGGGCGGGCCCAGCGGCCCAGCGCGGACTTCTCGGCATAAGCACGCCCCCACGCCTCGTCGGCGCGGATCTGCTCGGTCAGCGGGGTCTCCACCACGCCCGGGGCGACCGCGTTGATCCGCACGCCCGAGGGGCCGAGCTCCGCGGACAGCGTCTTGACCAGCTGCGTCACGCCCGCCTTGGTGGCGGCGTAGACACCCTGCCCGGGCTCGACGACCACGGCACGGATCGAGGTGAGCGCCACGATCGAGCCGCTCCCCCGCTCCACCATCCGGGGCGCGAACGCGCGCACCACGTCGAAGGTGGCCCGCAGGTTGAGCCCCACCACCCGGTCGAACTCCTCGGCGGAGTAGTCCAGCACACGCTTGCGCACGTTGGTGGCCGCGGTGAGCACCAGCACGTCCACGTCGCCCAGGTCCTCGGCCACGCGCCCCACCGAGGCGGGGTCGAGCACGTCGACGGGGTATGCCGCGTGCGCGCGGGTCTGATGGTCGGCCAGCCCGTCCCGCACGGCCTCCGCGGTCGCCGGGTCCTTGTCGAGGCAGCTCACCCGGGCGCCCTGGGCCGCGAGCCCGGCCGCGATCTCGCCGCCGATCCCGCCGCACCCCACGACGACGGCGTGCCTGCCGTCGAGCCGGAACATGGTCGCGTAGTCGAGTGACGTCATACCCGGCAGTGTGGCGCACCCGGTCGGGCGACCGGCCGGCGGCCCCGAGGCCGCACGGGCCGGCGACTCACCGGGAGGGGTCGTGCACCGCGCTCGGGAAGGCCTCGCGGTAGGAGCGCCACGTGCCGGCCGGCGTCGTGACCGGCTCCGCGGCCAGGGTGGCGCGCACGATCGCCCGGGTGACCACCTCGGCCGCGGCCTGCAGCGCGTGGTGGACGGTCAGGGGGTCGGCGGGCTCGCGCCGGCAGGTCGCGAGCCCGAAGAGGGTGTCGCCGTCGTACATCGTGTGCGCCGGCTGGATCGCCCGGGCCATGCCGTCGTGACCGCTCATCGCCAGCCGGCGCGCCTGGGCCTCGGTGAGCGTCAGGTCGGTCGCCACGACGCCGATCGTGGTCGCCAGGCTCCGCGGCGTCCCGTGGGCGTCCGGGGACGCCGCCGCGCGCCGGGTCGCCTCGTCGAGCTCTGCCGGGTCGGGCGCGCGCAGGGCGGCGCCGTGCGGGATACCGGGGAGGTCGAGGTCGCCCTCGACGAGGGAACGGGCGCCGTAGAGCTCGCCCGTGCGCGGGTCGACGGTGGAGCCGACCGCGTTGAGCACGACGAGCGCGGCGACGGTCGCGCCACCGGGCAGGACGGCGCTGGCGGTGCCGAGGCCGCCGCGCAGGCCCCCGGCGACCTGGCCCCCCGTGCCGGCACCCACCGGACCGAGCAGGGGTATGTCGTGGCCGTCGCCGGCCGCCTCGCACGCCGCCCGGCCGAAGGAGGCGTCCGGGGTCGCGCCCCACTCGCCACCGCGGCCGAGGTCGAAGATCACCGCGCCCGGCACGATGGGCACGACCTGCCCCGGCGCCCACATCCCGAGCCCGCGTCCCTGCTCGAGGAGCCAGCGCATGACGCCGTCGGCGGCCGCGAGCCCGAACGCCGAGCCCCCGGAGAGGGAGACCGCGTGGACGCGGTCGACGAGGTTGCAGGGGTCGAGCAGGTCGGTCTCGCGGGTCCCGGGGCCCCCGCCGCGCACGTCGGTGCCGGCGACCGCGCCCTCGCCGTCGGCGAGGACCACGGTGCTGCCGGTGAGCCAGCCCTCGCCGGTCCGCTGGTGGTGGCCCACGGTGAGGCCGGCGACGTCGAGCAGGGAGTTGCGGGGGCCGGCGGGCAGGGCAGGGACGCTCATCGGTGGCTGGACTCCTCGGGTGTGGTGGGTGAGGTGGTGGTGGTAGTGGGTGAGGTGGTGGCGCCGGCGAGCGCGACGAGGATGTCCTCGACGCGGTCGGTGGCGTCACCGAAGAGCATCCGGGTGTTGTCGCGCCCGAACAGCGGGTTGTCGACGCCGGAGTAGCCGGTGGCCATCGACCGCTTGAAGACGATCACCTGCCGCGCGTGCCAGACCTCGAGGACGGGCATCCCGGCGATCGGGCTGACCGGCTCCTCCACCGCGGCCGGGTTGACGGTGTCGTTGGCGCCGATGACCAGCACCACGTCCGTGTCGGCCAGGTCGGGGTTGATCTCCTCCAGGCCCAGCACGATGTCGTAGGGCACGCGCGCCTCGGCCAGCAGGACGTTCATGTGCCCGGGGAGCCGACCCGCCACGGGGTGGATGCCGAACCGGACCCGGACGCCCAGCTCGCCGAGGCGCTCGGCGAGCCTCGCCACGGCATACTGCGCCCGGGCGACCGCCATCCCGTAGCCGGGCGTCACCACGACCGTGCGCGCCGTGCGGAGCAGGTCGGCGGCGGCCTCGGGCGTGATCTCGCGGACCGGCTGCGTCGCGGCGACCGGGCCGCTGCCACCCGCGCCCGCGAGGCCTGCGGCCGGGGTGCCCTGGCCGAAGCCGCCCGCGATGACCGACAGGAACGAGCGGTTCATGGCCTTGCACATCAGGTAGGACAGGATCGCGCCCGAGCTGCCCACGAGCGCGCCGGTGATGATCAGCAGGTCGTTGCCCAGCATGAAGCCGGCCGCGGCGGCCGCCCAGCCGCTGTAGGAGTTGAGCATCGACACCACGACCGGCATGTCGCCGCCGCCGATCGAGGCGACCAGGTGCGCGCCGAGCAGGAGCGCCATACCGGTGAGGACGAGCAGCGACCACAGGGAGGGGGCGACGACGAACCACCCGGCGAGCGCCACGCTCGCGAGCACCACGACGAGGTTGAGCAGGTGGCGGCGCGGCAGCATCAGCGGGGCCCCGCTCATCCGCCCGCTCAGCTTGCCCCAGGCGACGACCGACCCGGTGAGCGTCACCGCACCGATGAAGACGCCGACGGCGATCTCGACGCGCTGGCTCACCGCCGCACCGCCGCTGCCGTGGCCGTGCGTGAGGTAGGTGTTGACGCCGACCAGGACCGCCGCCAGCCCGACGAAGCTGTGCAGCATCGCGATGAGCTCGGGCATCCCGGTCATCTCCACGGCGCGCGCCCGCCAGACGCCGATCACCGCTCCCACGCCCACCGCGACCGCGATGAGCAGCAGGGTCACCACCGTGCCGCGCTCGGCGTCGCGGACGGCGAGCGCGACGGTCGCGGTGAGGGCGAGCGCCATACCGACGATGCCGAGCAGGTTGCCGCGGCGGGCCGACTCGTGCCGGGACAGGCCCGCGAGCGCGCCCAGGAAGAGGAGCGCGGCCAGGAGGTATGCCGTCTCCGCGGCGGCGTCGAGGGTGAGGCTCACGGCTCGGCCCTCCGGAACATGCCGAGCATCCGGTGGGTGACCGTGAAGCCGCCGACGATGTTGACCGAGGCGACCGTGATGCCGACCATCGAGAGCGCAGTGACCCAGGGGTCGGCGCTGCCCACCTGCAGCAGGGCGCCGACGCAGATGATGCCGCTGATCGCGTTGGTGACGGACATGAGCGGGGTGTGCAGGGCGTGGGTGACGTGGGAGATGACGTAGTAGCCCGCGACGACGGCGAGGGCGAAGACGGTGAGGTGGGCGCGGACCTCGTGCGGCGCGAGGGCGGCCGCGAGCGCGACCAGGGCGCCGGTCGCGAGGAGCACCGCCCGGCGGGTGGCGCGGTCCGGGGCCGGGGCGGGTGCCGGGGCGGGAGGTGCCGGAGGTGCGGCAGGTGCGGCGCTCGGCGCGGGCCCCCTCGCCTGGACCGACGACGGAGGGGGCGGCCACAGCAGCTCCCCGGCGCGCGCGACGGTCATGCCGCGCACCACCTCGTCCTCGAGGTCGGGGGCCAGCTCGCCGCCCGGACCGGCGACGAGGCGGACCAGGCTGACCATGTTGGTGCCGTAGAGCTGGGAGGCCTGACCGGGCAGCCGGCCGGCGAGGTCGGTCCAGCCGAGCAGGTGCACGCCGCCCTCGGTGACGACGCGCTGGTCGCGGACCGTCCCGGCGACGTTGCCGCCGGTGGCGGCCGCGAGGTCGACCACCACCGAGCCTGGCCGCATGGCGGCGACGGTCTCCGAACCGATGAGACGCGGGGCCGGGCGGCCCGGCAGGAGCGCCGTGGTGATGACCACGTCGGCGGCGCGGGCCTCCCGGTCGTAGACGGCGGCGGCGAGGGCCTCCTGGTCCTCGGTGAGCGCGCGGGCATAGCCGTCAGCGCTGGTCGTCGTGGCCCCGAGCGGCACGAACGTCGCCCCCAGCGACTCGACCTGCTCGGCCACCTCCGGGCGGACGTCGGTGGCGCGCACCTCGGCGCCGAGCGCCCGGGCGGCACCGATGGCGGCCAGACCCGCGACGCCCGCGCCGGCGACGAAGACCCGCGCCGGCGGGGTGGTGCCCGCCGCGGTGACCTGTCCGCCGAACATGCCGCCGAGCTCGTGCGCCGCCTCGACGACCGCGCGGTAGCCGCTCAGGTTGGCCATCGAGCTGAGCACGTCGAGGGACTGCGAGCGCGACATCCGCGGGACGGCGTCCATCGCGAACGCCGTGACACCCCGGTCGGTCAGGAGCTGGAGGAGCTCGGGCGAGCGAGCGGGCGCGAGCAGACCGGCCAGCGCACCGTCGGGGCGGAGCAGGGCGACCTCCTCCTGGGTGGGCGGGTCGACCTTGAGCACCAGGTCGGCGGCCCAGACGGCCGCCCGGTCGACGATCTGCGCGCCCGCCCCGGCGTAGGCGCTGTCGGGGTAGGCCGCCCGCGCCCCGGCGCCGCTCTCGACGAGGAGCTCGTGACCCAGCCCGACCAGCACGGAGGTCGTCGAGGGCGTCGCGGCCACGATGGCCTGCCCGTCACGGGACTCGCGCGGGACACCGATCCGCATCGCCCTCGCCTTTCGTCATCGAGAAGGAGCGCGTGGCCACACTAACTCTCCGCACCGACACGCGGGGGGTTTGCCGTCAGGCCCTCCCGAACGGCGCCGTCAGCGCTCGCGCCGCGCCACGCCGGCGGCAAGGTCCTCGGCCGTCCGGCCGGCCAGCGCCTGCTGCAGGTCGGGCACGGCGGCCAGCAGCGACCGGGTGTAGGGGTGCTCCGGGGCGGCGAACAGCTGCTCCGTCGGTGCCACCTCGACGAGCTGCCCGCGCCGCATCACGGCCACCCGGTCGCACACGTGGCGCACCACCGACAGGTCGTGGCTGACGAACACCAGCGTCAGGTCGAACCCCTCGACCACCTCGTCGATGAGGTTGAGCACCTGGGCGCGCACCGACACGTCGAGCGCGGAGACCGGCTCGTCGGCGACCAGGATGTCCGGGTCCGGCGCGAGGGCGCGGGCCACGGAGATGCGCTGCCGCTGACCGCCGGAGAACTGGTGGGGGTAGCGGTCGGCCGCCTCGGCCGAGAGCCCGACCCGCTCGAGCAGCTCCACGACCCGCTCGCGGTTGCCGGACCGCCGGCCCTGCGCGACCAGCGGCTCGGCGACGATGTCGCGCACGCGCATCCGCGGGTCGAGGCTGCTCATCGGGTCCTGGAAGACCAGCTGCAGCGTCGCGCGCAGCCAGCCCAGCCGCCAGGGGGGCTGGTCGTGGACGGGGCGACCCTCGACATACACCTCCCCGGACGTGGGCCGGTCCAGCCCGCAGATCAGGCGCAGCAGCGTCGACTTGCCGGAGCCGGACTCCCCCACGATCCCGATCCGCTCGCCGCGCGCCACCGTGAGGCTCACGTCGTCGACCGCGCGCACCACCGGCGCCGGGCTCGTCAGCGAGGTGCGCCGGCGGCGGAAGTCACGGGTCACGTTGCGCAGCTCGACCGACGGCGTCTCACTCATCGCCGTAACCTCCCGCCGGGTGGACGCAGGCGTGCCCGTATGCCGTCTCGCCCGCCGGGTGCTCCCCGCGCGGCACCCAGGGTGGCTGGGTGCGGCATACCTCGTCGGCGTGGGTGCAGCGGGTGCGGAAGACGCAGCCGTCAGGGAACCGGCCCGCCGGCGGGACCGAGCCCGGGATCGTCGGCAGCGCGGCCCGCTCGCGGCGCCCCTCGGCGCCGGTGAGGTCGCTGGCGGCGACGAGGCCCTGGGTGTAGCGGTGCCGCGGGTCGCCGAACACGTCCTGGACCGGGCCGGCCTCGACGATGCGGCCGCCGTACATGACGAGGACGCGCTCACACACGGTCGCGACGACGCCGAGGTCGTGGGTGATGAAGAGCATCGCCGCGTCACGCTCCTCGACGCCGCGGACCACGAGGTCGAGCACGGTGGCCTGGACCGTGACGTCGAGCGCCGTGGTCGGCTCGTCGCAGATCAGCAGCGCGGGGTCGTTGGCCAGCGCGATGGCGAGGACGACGCGCTGACGCTGGCCGCCGGACAGCTCGTGGGGATAGGACCGGGCCAGGTGGGCCGGGTCGGGCAGGTCGACCTGCTCGAGCAGCTCGACGACGCGCCGGCGGACGGCGCCCCGGGACGGCTGCGTGCGGTGGATCAGCATGACCTCGGCGACCTGGTCGCCCACGCGCATCGTCGGGTTGAGCGCGGTCATCGGCTCCTGGAAGACCATCGAGAGGCCGTCGCCGCGCAGGCGGGCCAGGTCGCGCTCGGGCAGGTCGAGGAGGTTGCGGGTCGCCGGGGTGCGGGCCGAGAGGCGGACGTCGCCGGTCGCGGCCAGCCCCTCGGGCAGCAGGCCCATGACCGCGAGGGCGGTGAGCGACTTGCCCGACCCCGACTCCCCGATGAGCCCGACCCGCTCGCCCCGGCAGATCTGGAAGCTGACGTCGTGCAGCAGGCCGGTATGACGCGTGCCGACGCTCAGGCCGTCGACGCGCAGCACGGTGCGGTCGACGGCCGGGGCGGCGGCGGGCGCGGCTGCCACCGTCAGCCGTCCGCCAGGTGGGCGTTGACGCGGTCGACCTTCGCGGTCAGCTGGTCGGTGAAGCCGGGGCGCAGGTCCGCCTTGAGGACGAGCGAGACGCGCGGGCCGTGGGCCGCGACGGCGTCGCAGGCGGCCTTGATGACCGGCATGACCTCGTCCCAGTCCCCCTCGATCGTGGTGAACATCGAGGTCAGCTCGTAGGGCAGGCCGGACTCGCGGACGACGCGGACGGCGTCGGCGACGGCGGCGCTGACCGAGCCCGACCCGTCGGCGGAGGTCGGGGCGACGGAGAAGGCGAACAGCATGACTAGCGTCCTTCCAGCTTGGGGTCGAGCCAGTCGCGCAGGCCGTCACCGAAGAGGTTGAAGCCGAGCACGGACAGGGCGATGGCGCCGCCGGGGATCAGCGCCAGGTGCGGCGCCGCCCGGAGGGTGGTCTGGGCCTCGAACAGCATCCGGCCCCAGGAGGCCTGGCCGGTCGGGGTGCCCAGGCCGAGGTAGGCCAGGGCCGCCTCGGCCAGGATCGCGATCGCGAACGACACCGAGGCCTGGACGATGACGAGCCCGGCGACGTTGGGCAGCACGTGCCGCCACGCGATCCCCAGGGGCGAGCGCCCCGCGGCGCGAGCGGCCACGACATACTCCGAGGCCATCACGCTCAGGGCGCCCGAGCGGGTGATCCGGGCGAAGGCCGGGATCGTCGCGATCCCGATCGCGATCATGGCGACCCGGGTCGAGCCGCCGTAGAGCGCGGCGAACATGATCGCCAGCAGCAGGGCGGGGAAGGCGAGCAGGACGTCGTTGGTGCGCATCACGAGCTGACCGAGCCAGCCCGGGGTCATCGCGGCCAGGATGCCGAGGGGGACCCCGACGACCGCGGCCACGCCGACGGCGACGAGGCCGACGAAGAGGGTCGTGCGCGCGCCCACGAGGATCTGGGTGAAGACGTCGCGGCGCAGCTTGTCGGTGCCGAGCCAGTGCTCGGCGTTGGGGGTCTGGTAGGGCTCCGTGGGCAGCACCCGCATCGGTGGCCAGGGCGTCCAGACGTAGGACACGAGCGCGAGCAGGACGATGGCCGCAACGATCGTGCCGCCGATGAGCAGGGAGGGGTTGAGCGGACGACGCCGCCCGGGGGCCTCCGCGGGGCGGGTCGCCGCGACGGCGGGCAGGCCCTGGATGTCGCTCATCGTGCGCCTGCCCGCAGGCGTGGGTCGATCAGCAGATAGAGCAGGTCGACCACGAAGTTGATGACGAGCACGGCGACCACGAGCACCATGACGACGGCCTGGACGGTGAGCAGCTCGCGCTTGGCCACCGAGTCCAGGAGCAGGGAGCCCAGCCCCGGGATGACGAAGACCCGCTCGATGACGACCGCCCCGATGAGCAGGGTGGCCAGCTGGAGGCCGAGGACCGTGACGACCGGGACGGCGGCGTTGCGCAGCCCGTGCCGGACGAGGGCCTGCACCGGGCGCAGGCCCTTGGCCCGCGCCGTGCGCAGGAAGTCCTCGCGGAGCACGTCGAGCACGGCGGAGCGGATGTAGCGCGCCAGCACGGCCGCCTGGACGAGCGCCAGCGACAGCGCGGGCAGCGCCAGGCGTTGCACGAAGCCGACGGGGTCCTGGGCGGGCACGACCCAGCCGCCCGCCGGCACCCAGCGCAGCCGCACCGCGAAGACCGAGATGAGCACGATGCCGGCGAGGAAGGCCGGGATCGCGACGCCGACCTGCGACAGCGCGGACAGCGCCACCCCGTCCCAGTGCCGGTGCCGCACCGCCATCCACAGCCCGACGGGCAGGGCGATCGCCAGGGCGAGCACCATGGAGACCACCACCAGCCAGACCGTCACCTGCAGGCGGTCGGCGATCTGCGGCCCGATCGCGGCCTTGGACACGAACTCGATGCCGGGGTCGAGGCGGAGCAGCCCGCCCACCCAGTCGAGGTACTGCACGAGCACGGGGCGGTCCAGGCCGAACTGGGTCCGCAGCTGCTCCACGGCCGCCGCCGAGGCGTTGACACCGAGCGCGACCCGGGCCGGGTCCCCGGGCAGCACCCGCATGAACCCGAAGACCACGACGGAGGCGACGGCCAGGCTCAGGACGAGCACGAGCAGCCGCTGGAGGAGCCGCAGGATCATCGGCTCAGCCGCGCCCCAGCTCCGCGAGGTCGAACGACTCCTTGATGGCGTTCTCGGGCAGCCCGGTGATGTCGGGGTCGGCGACCATGAGGTTGGGCAGCAGGAAGAGGAAGTCGGCGGCGGCGTCCTCGCTGATCAGCGCCCCGGCCTCCTTCATCTTCGCGACCTGCTCCTCCTCGGTGCCGGTGTCCGCGGCCTCGAAGAGCTCCTGGATCTCCGGGGTGCCGTAGGTCGTGTAGTACTCCGGGTTGCCGAAGACGTTGGCCATGTCGCGCGGCTCGACGTGGGCCACGATCGACATGTCGAAGTCCTTGTTGGTGAAGACCGTCTCCAGCCAGGCCGAGGGGAACTCCAGCTCGTCGACCGTGACGTCGAAGCCGGCCTCCTCGAGCATCGACTCGACGACCGTGCCGCAGGACACGGCATACGGGAGGGTCGGGATCCGCAGCCGCAGCGCGGTGCCCTCGCCGCCGGCCTCGGCCACCAGCGCCTTGGCCTTGTCGAGGTCGAAGGGGTAGTCGCCGGTGCGGTCCTCGTACCAGGGGTCGGTGGGCGGCGCCATCGTGCCGATGAGCGTGCCGCGGCCGGCCCAGCAGGTGTCCATGAGGGTCTGGTGGTCGATCGCGTGACGGACGGCCTGGCGCAGCTTCAGGTCGGACAGCGGCGCGCCCTCGGACTGGTTCATCGACAGGACGACCTCGCCGTTGGTCGTGCCCTCGACGATCTGGTAGTCGCCGCCCTCGAACTCCACGAGCGACTCCGGCGCCTGGACGGTGGAGACCACGTCGATCGCGTCGGTGAGCATCGCGTTGTTGAGCGCGTTGGCGTCCTTGAAGTAGTGCATCTCCACGCCGGCGAAGTGGGGGGCCTCGCCGTGGTAGTCCGGGTTGCGCTCGAGGGTGATCATCGAGCCGCGCTGCCAGTCCTTGAAGAGATAGGGACCGGTGCCGATGGCGTCCTCGGCGAGATTGTCCGTGCCCTCGGTGTCGAACATCGCCCCGACGCGGGTGGTGAGCGCGTAGAGGAAGCGGTTGCTGGGCTGGGCGAGCGTGACCACCACCGTCGAGGCGTCGGGCGCCTCGACCGTGTCGATGACGTCGAGCTGGGCCTTGAGGCTGGTCGTCCACGCGTCGGACTTCACGCGCTCGAGGCTGAACTTCGCGTCCTCGGCGGTGAACTCGGCACCGTCGGAGAACGTCACCCCGTCCTTGAGGTGGAAGGTGTAGGTGAGGCGGTCGTCGCTGACCTCCCACTCCTCCGCGAGCGCGCCCACGATGTCGCCGGACGCCATGTCGACGGTCACGAGGGTCTCGTAGACGTTGTCGAGCAGCAGCTGCGGGATGGCCGCGCCGTCGGTGGTGGTGAAGTCGAGGCTCGCCGGCTCGGCGACCAGGCCGATGCGCACGGTCTCGTCGGAGGCACCGGTGGCGCCCCCGCTGGTGGCGGACCCCGCGTCAGGGTCGGTCCCTCCCTCGGTGTTCGTGCCGGTCCCGGCCCCGGCGTTGCAGCCCGCCAGCATCGCGGTGGCCGCCAGCATCGCTGCAGCCCGGACTCGCACTCGGCTCTTCGTCGACGAGGTCATGGCGTGAATCATGGTCCATCCCACCGACGCACCGCTACCCCACCCCCCTACCGCCCACCGAACGCGCCCGGTGGGCGAGCGGGCAGACTGGCGGCATGGATCTCCGTGTCTTCGTCGAGCCCCAGCAGGGGGCCACGTATGCCGACCAGCTGCGCCTCGCGCAGACGGCGGAGGCGTGCGGTTACTCCGCGTTCTTCCGCTCCGACCACTTCCTGGCCATGGGCCGCGAGGGCCTGCCCGGGCCGACCGACGCCTGGCTCACCCTCGCCGCGCTCGCCCGCGAGACCTCCCGGATCCGGCTCGGCACCCTCGTCACCTCGGTCACCTTCCGCCACCCGGCCCTCCTCGCCGTGCAGGTCGCCCAGGTCGACGAGATGAGCGGCGGCCGCGTCGACCTCGGGCTGGGCGCGGGCTGGTTCGAGGCCGAGCACAGCGCGCACGGCATACCCTTCCCCTCCGCGCCCGAGCGCTTCGACCTCCTCGAGGACGCGCTCACGGTGATCTCCGGTATGTGGAGCGCGGCGCCCGGGGAGCGCTTCAGCTTCGAGGGCAGGACTCTGAGGATCACCGACTCGCCGGCGCTGCCGAAGCCCGTGCAGCGGCCTCGGCCGCCGATCGTCATGGGTGGCGGCGGGAAGAGGCGGACGCCGGCGCTGGCCGCGCGCTTCGCGGACGAGTTCAACATGGCGTTCCCGACGGTGGCTGACACGGTCGCGCAGTTCGCCCGCGTCGACGAGGCCTGCCGCGCCATCGGACGCGACCCCGCGACGGTGCTGCGCTCGGTCGCGCTCGTCGCCTGCGTGGGTCGGGACGAGGCCGAGCTGCGCCGCCGGGCCGACGCCATCGGGCGCGAGGTCGAGGAGCTGCGGACCAACGGCCTGGCGGGCTCGCCGGCCGAGGTCGTCGACCGCCTCGGCACGTGGCGCGAGCAGACGGGCGCCGAGCGCTACTACCTGCAGCTGCTCGACATCTCCGACGTCGAGCACGCCGAGCTGATCGCGGCCGAGGTGATGCCGCAGCTCTGAGCCACCACGCCACGCGCTCGGTGGGGGGCAGGAACGGCCCTTGCCCCCGCGCACCCGCTGGTGCACACTTGTTACCAGGAAGTAGATACTTCGAGTACCGGATACCTGGGAGGTTGGTCGACGATGTCGTCGGGGCACTACAAGAGCAACGTTCGAGACACCGAGTTCATGCTGTTCGACGTGCTGGAGCGGGGCAAGGTGCTGGGCACGGCCCCCTTCGAGGACGTCGACGAGGAGACCGCGCGCGACGTGCTGCGCCAGGTGGCCGAGCTCTGCGAGGGCCCCATCGCGGCCTCCTTCGCCGACGCGGACCGCCACCCGCCCGTGCTCGACCCGACCACCGGCCAGGTGACGATGCCCGAGAGCTTCGTCGCGTCATACCAGGCCTGGATCGAGGGCGAGTGGTGGCGCCTGGAGATGGACCCGGCCCTGGGCGGCACCGCGGCCCCGCCCAGCCTGACCTGGGGCATGACCGAGTACGTCCTCGGCGCCAACCCGGCCCTGCGGATGTACGCCTCCACGTTCACCTTCGCCAACGTGCTCCAGCGCCTCGGCACCCCCGACCAGCAGCGGCTCGCCCAGCACATGGTCGACCACCGTTGGGGCGCCACCATGGTCCTCACCGAGCCCGACGCCGGCAGCGACGTCGGGGCCGGCCGCACCAAGGCGGTCAAGGCCGGCGACGGCACCTGGCACATCACCGGCGTCAAGCGCTTCATCACCAGCGGCACGGCCCCGTTCTACGACAACGTCGTCCACTTCGTGCTCGCCCGCCCCGAGGGCGCCGGGGTCGGCACCAAGGGCCTGTCGTTGTTCGTCCTCACCGACTACGACGTCGACCTCGAGACGGGCGAGCTCGGCGAGCGCAACGGCGTCCAGGTCGCCAACATCGAGCACAAGATGGGGCTCAAGGTCTCCACCACCTGCGAGCTGCGCTTCGGCGAGGACGAGTCGCGCCCGGCCCGCGGCTACCTCCTGGGCGAGGTCCACGACGGCATCGCCCAGATGTTCCGGATCATCGAGTACGCCCGCATGCTCGTCGGCACGAAGGCGATCGCGACGCTCTCGACCGGCTACCTCAACGCGCTCGACTACGCCAAGGAGCGCGTGCAGGGCGCCGACCTGACGCAGATGAGCGACAAGTCGGCCCCGCGCGTGACGATCACCCACCACCCCGACGTGCGCCGCTCCCTCATGCTCCAGAAGTCCTACGCCGAGGGGCTGCGGGCGCTCATGCTCTACACGGCCTCCTTCCAGGACGAGGTGCACGCCGCGCAGGACCTGTCCGGACGGGAGGCGGTCGACGCCGACTCCCCCGCCGCTCTCGCCGCCCGGGTCAACGACCTGCTGCTGCCGCTCGTCAAGGGCTGCGGCTCGGAGCGCGCGTTCACGCTGCTGGGCACCGAGTCGCTGCAGACGTTCGGCGGGTCCGGCTTCCTGCAGGACTACCCGGTCGAGCAGTACGTCCGCGACTCCAAGATCGACTCGCTCTACGAGGGCACCACGGCGATCCAGGGCATGGACTTCTTCTTCCGGAAGATCTTGCGGGACAAGGGCACTGCCCTCGGGTATGTCGCGGGCCAGGTCCTGCGGACCGTGTCGGCCCAGGCGGAGGACGGGCTGGGCGAGGTCCGCGCGGCCGTCGCCCGCGCGCTCGGCGAGGTGCAGCAGATGGTGGAGTTCATGACCGGCAAGGCGATCGCCTCGCAGGCCGAGCCGACCGAGGTGTATGCCGTGGGGCTGGGCACCACCCGCCTGCTGCTGGCCAGCGGTGACCTGCTCATCGGCTGGCTGCTCCTGCGCCAGGCGGAGGTGGCCCAGCGGCTGCTGGACGCCGGCGAGCGACCGGACGACACGGCATACCTGCAGGGCAAGGTCGCGGCGGCCCGGTTCTTCGCCGCGGAGGTGCTGCCGCGACTGGGGTCCGACCGCCGGATCATCACCGCCCCCGACACCTCGCTGATGGACCTTCCCGTCGAGGCGTTCTGAGGCTCACGGGCGGCAGGCATCGGCGCGGCACCCGGGCGCGACCCACTCCGGTGAGTGGGTTAGGCCCGGCCCTGCCCCCAGGTGCGTGCACGGACCACTCCGGTGAGTGGGTTGCGCCCGGGTCTGCTCCCAAATGCGTGCACGGACCACTCCGGTGAGTGGGTTGCGCCCGGGACCAGGTGGCCCGGGCGCTAGCCGACGTCGTGACGGCCGGGCCGGAAGACGAAGCTGCGCATCATGAGGTACATGTAGACGGCCTCGCAGGCGCCGGCGATGAGCCGGGCGGCGAGGCCGGGGACGCCCTGCGACTCCAGGAGCCAAGCGAGCCCCAGGATGAAGATGAGGTAGTTGCTGAGCACGGTGAGCACGTAGCGCCCGGTCTGGCGACCGGCGTGGCCGTGGACCCGGAAGTTGAGCCAGCGGTTGAGCACGAACGCCAGGCCGAACGCCACCACGTAGCCGGTCGTCACCGCCACCGGGTAGAAGACGCCGAGCACGCTGTCCAGGACGAAGAGGATGGTGAGGTCCACGGCATACGTGAACGAGCTCAGGACCGCGAAGCCGATCGCGGTGGACGGCACCAGCGACCGCAGCCGGCCGGGGAGCGCCGCGTGCACCCGGTCGCGCAGCTGGGCGAACCGGTCAGCGGCGGAGCGGCGCGGAGCCGTCCCGGCGACGAGCTCGGCTTCGGTCATGGCAGGCCTCTGGGCTGGGGCGCCTCGGCAACGGCGCGGGCAGGTGGACGCGGGGACAGGGACGGGACGACCCAGGTCACAGGTAGGGGACGCAGCAGAGGATAGGCGACGGGCCTGGACGCACGCTCGACGAGCGCGACGTCCAGGCCCGTCCCGGGCGCGAGGCGGTCAGAGGCTGTCGTCGCGACGACGGACGTCGGCGTCCGTGTGGCGGTCGACGACCTCGCGGTGGGTGGTGTTGGTGCGCTGGGCGTTCATCACCAGGCCGAGGAGCAGGGTGAGCACACCCGCGGCCATGAGGATGTAGCCGATCGTCGAGACCTCGATGGCGCCGAAGCTGTAGTTGACGGCGAACGCCATGATCGCGCCGAGCACGAGGAGCAGAATGCCGAGACCGAGTCCCATGTGTGTACGTCCTTTCGATGAAGGGGCGGCTGCCCTCACACTAACGCCGCAGGTCGGACGCCGCCCTCTGACGCGCTGGGACCGCTGGGACCGCTGAGGCCGGTCGCGCCCTCCGTCGCTAGAGCCGTCGGTCGTCCAGCACGGGGAAGCCGGCACGCACCGTCCGGACGAGCGCGGGGTCGATGTCGACCGACAGCACCTCCTCGCCCGTCCCGGCCTCGGCCAGCACCTCCCCGGTCGGCGAGATGACCGCCGAGCGGCCGCCCATCCGCTGGCCCGCGTGCTCGCCCGCGGTGTTGCAGGCGACGACGAAGCACTGGTCCTCGATCGCCCGGGCGCGCAGCAGCAGGCGCCACGCCTCGATCCGCGGCTCGGGCCACGCCGCCGGCACGAGGAAGAGCTCGGCGCCGAGGTCGACGAGACGCCGGTAGAGCTCGGGGAAGCGCAGGTCGTAGCAGGTGCTCAGCCCGGTCACGAGCCCGTCCGCGGGGGCCGGCAGGTCGGTGACCACGAGCTCCTCCCCCGCCTCCATCAGCCGCGGCTCACCGGCGCCGAAGCCGAACCGGTGCACCTTGCGGTAGGTCTCCAGGACCTCGCCGTCGGGGCCGAGGAGGACGGAGGTGTTCCACAGGTGGCGCCCCTGCGGGCCGGGCTCGTCGGTGCGCTCCACCACCGATCCTGCGTGCAGGACGGCCCCGGTATGGCGTGCCGCCTCCGCGAGCGGCGCGAGGGCCGGCGGGAGCGCGGCCCCCGAGAGGGACTGGCTGCGCGCCTCCCACTCCCGCGCGGCGAACCCGCCCGCGCTCCACAGCTCGGGCAGGACGACGAGGTCGTGGCCGGCGCCGTGCGTGCGCACCAGCCCGGCGACCCGGGCGGCCCGCTCCTCGACGGACTCGTCGGCGCCCTCGCCGTAGGCGACCTGGATCACGGCGATCTTCATGGGCGTGTCCCCTCCTGGGCGTCGTGGTGCACCTGTCGATCGTGGTGCACCTGTCGGTCGTGGTCGGCAGCGCGGCCGCGCTGTCCGATGGCCGCGAGCCGGGCGTTGTAGGCCGCCAGCTCGGCGTCGTTGTCGCGCTCGGCCTGCCGGTCGGAGCGTCTGGCCTCACGGTCGTCGCGGCGCATCCAGTCGACCGCGACCATGAGCATGAGGATGACGGTGGGCGCCTCGCCGATCCCCCAGGCGATCATCCCGCCGAGCTGCTGGTCGGCGAGCAGGTCGGGCACCCACGGCACCTGCAGCGCTTTGAAGAAGCCGGGCGCGAGCAGCCAGCTGCCCTGCATGATCGACAGGCCGAAGAACGCGTGCGCCGCGAGCGTCGCGAGGAGCACCATCACGCGGAAGGGCGCCGCCCACTTCGGCGGGCCGGGGTCCTGGCCGACCAGCGACCACACGAACGCGTATCCGGTGAGGCTGAAGTGGACCACCATGAACACGTGCCCGGCGTGCGTGGTGAGCGCCCACTCCAGGAGCCCGCTCCAGTAGAAGACGACGAGGCTGCCGAAGAACATCAGGCCCGCCACGGCCGGGTTGACGACGACCCGGGCCCACGCGGAGTGGACCACCGCCAGCAGCACCTCGCGCGGCCCCAGCGTGCGGTCGCGGCGTGCCGGCAACGCCCGCACGGCCAGCGTGATGGCCTGCGCCGGCACCAGCAGGATCGGGACGAACATCATCAGCGCCATGTGCTCGACCATGTGGACCGAGAACATCACCCGGCCGTAGACGCCCGGCCCCCCGTTGGTCACGTAGACGAACAGCCCCCAGCCGAGGGCCCACAGCAGCAGCCGCCACAGCGGCCAGCGGTCACCCCGGGCCCGCAGGCGCAGCGTCCCCCAGAGGTACAGACCCACCGCGACCAGCGCCGCCAGGGAGAACAGCCAGTCGACCCGCCACTCGGTGACCATCGCGCCCCACGACCACGGCTCCGGCAGCGGGTAGCCCGTCAGGTCGACGACGACGTCGCGGACGGCCGGCTCCGAGACCGGCGGCGGGGTCCGCCCGAGGACCACCCCGAGCCCCACGGCCGCGCCCATCAGCACCAGCTCACCGACGGCCAGCCGGGCGAACCGCGCGGCGCTGTCGACCCCGCGGGAGACCACGGTGCGCCGCTGCAGCCAACCACCCACGCCGAGCAGGACGAGCAGCCCGGTCTTGATCATCAGGATGGTCCCGTATGCCGTGGCGAGCCCGGCCGGTCCCCCCACCGACCCTGTCGCGAAGAGGATCCCCGACAGGGCCACCGTCGGGAAGGCCCACGCCGCCAGGGTCGAGAAACGCCGGACGGTGTCCGGCAGCGCCGGGCCGAGCACCGGCAGCAGCAGCGCCAGCGCCATCAGCCCGCCCACCCAGACGCTGAGCCCGAGCACGTGCAGCCCCAGCCCGGTGACGGCGGTCTCGTGACCGGTGGCGGACGTGGAGTGACCGGCGAAGGCGGCCGGCACGAGCGAGGCGACGGCGAGCGCGGCCGACCACGCCAGCGCGCCCCGGGTCCGCGCCCACAGCAGCAGCACGACCAGCGCCGAGACCAGCCCCAGCTCGGTCGTGAGCAGCCGCATCGGCTCCAGCGGCCAGGCGTTCGCGACGACCTGGCCCAGGTAGCCCGGGGTGCCGGGCGCGAGCCCGGCGAGCTCGCCGTAGGTGAGGTAGAGCGTCACCGCCGTCGCGACGAGCCAGACCAGGGCGGAGGCCTCCGCGGCCCGTGCCGCGGTGCCCCGCCGGTCGGTGGTGCGGCCCTCCCGCACGAGGAAGGCACCGACGACCAGGAGCCCGACCGTGAGCGCGGCGGCGAGCGAGTGCACGACGCCGACGAGCGGCATACCCCACCGGACCAGCGGTCCGGCGTCGCCGAGGATCACGGGCGCCGCGGCACCGGAGAGGCCGGCGGCCGGCACGGCCACGAGGAGAGCGACCAGCAGGGCCACGACCGGCACGCCGCGGCCGCCGAGCACCCGGCCGGGGGCTGCGGTGGCGGGCGGGCGGGCGCTGGCGGTGGGCATGCCCTCCATGCTAGGTCCGGCCGGTGGACGGGCAGCCGGCCGCCCGTGGCACAATCGAAGGTCGCAGCAGACAGGGTGGCCGGCGTGCCGGGGTCAGCTGGATCCACATCGGCGGTCGGGCCTGCGCTGCGACCCGTGACGACACCGATGTGAGTGAAGAAGAGGACTGATCTGCATGCGTAGCACCGTTCTGACCGCCGCCACCCTGGGCCTGACCCTGTTCCTGGCCGGCTGCGGCGCCGACAGCACGACCGCCGGCTCGGCGGGCGTCGACGAGGCGAGCACCACCACCGCGGCGGACGACGCCGCCGCCACCAGCGGGGCCACGGACGCGGCGATGACCGACGAGGTCTGCGCCGCGTTCTTCCAGAACGTCCCAGTGAGCCTGGCCGAGCGCGCCGAGAAGGACCGGGCCCTCCTGGAGTCCGGCGAGACCCTCGACCCCGCCTCCTTCGGCGAGGTCAACCTGCTCAAGCAGCGCATCGAGGATCTGGGCGCCGAGGGCGACCAGGGGGCGCTCGTCGAGCGCATCAACGCCCCGTTCGTCGAGGCCTCCGACGCCGTCCTGGACGACCCGGAGAAGTCCCCGACCGACGCCGAGATCACGCTGCCGGAGATCGACGTGACCGACTCCGCCGCGGCCCAGGAGGAGTTCCTCGCCTCCTGCTCCGGCTGAGCCTGCGGGCCACCGGCCCGCACCGCGGCGCGACCACGGTCCGCGCCGAGCGACCGACGCCGTTCACCCTCCGGGGTGGGCGGCGTCGCCGCTAGCCTGAGGGTATGCCGGTCCATCCATCGCCCCCGTCCGACGTGCCCGGCCTGATCGAGGCCTACCGACAGACCCTGACCTCCTTCGCCGCCGTCTGCGACGGGCTGAGCGAGACCGACTGGGACAGCCCGACCGCGTGCCCGGGCTGGACCGCCCGGGACCACCTCGCCCACGTGGTCCACCACGAGGACTACCTCTCCGGCTCCGACCACCCCGCAGGCGCCTCGGCGCAGCCCGGGGACACTCCCGAGCACGTCGTCAACGACTTCGGCGCCTGGAACGAGGAGGGCATCCGCGCGCTGCGCGACCGTGACCCGGCCGACCTCGTCGCCGAGCTGCGCGGGCTCGTGGAGCTCCGGTCGGCCCAGATGTACGACCCCGACCTCACCCTCGAGACCCCGGTGCGTAGCGTCATGGGCGAGGAGCTGCAGTTCGGCCCGCTGGTGGCCCTCCGACTGGCGGACGTGTGGAACCACGAGCAGGACCTGCGCGAGGTGGTCAACCGGCCCGGCTCCCTGGACTCCCCCGGCGCGAGCCAGTTCGTCACCTTCGTCCTCGACTCGCTGCCCCGCGTGGTGGTCCGGCGGGTGCGCCCCGAGCCGGGCACGGTCGTCATCCTCGAGAGCACCGGGCCGGTCCTGGGCCGGGCCGGCGTCCGCGTGGGCACCGACGCGGACGGCGAGCTCGTCGGCCACGTGCTCTTCACCGGCCACACCGAGTCCGAGGACGCCCACCCGATCGTCCACGAGCGGGACGAGCAGGAGAGCGCCACCACCATCTCCCTGTCCACCCACGAGCTCACCCGCCGCGCCGCGGGTCGCCGCTCGACGGAGGACACGGCATACCAGGTGGTCGGGGACGAGGACCTGGCGCGGCGCGTGCTCGACGCGCTCACGGTCACCCCCTGAGGTCCGTATGCCGCACGTCAGGCAGGGTGCGCCCGAGCCTCATCTCGGGCTGGCGCTCGGGGGCGGCGGGGCCCGGGGGCTGTGCCACATCGGGGTCCTCGGGGTGCTCGAGGAGCTCGGCATCCACCCCGACGTCGTGTCGGGCACGAGCATGGGCGGCCTGGTCGGGGCGTTCGTGGCGGCCGGCTACACAGCGGCCGAGATGGACGCCCTCGCGCGCGACATGCGCTGGGCCCGGCTCATCGACTGGCGCATCACCGGCCGGCTGATGAGCACCCGCGCGTTCGAGACCTGGCTGGAGGAGCGGCTGCCCGCGAGGTTCGAGGACCTGGAGCTGCCCCTGGTCCTCACCGCGAGCGACCTGCGCCGGGGGCAGATCCACTACCTCAGCGAGGGCGACCTCATCCCCGCGATCCGCGCGACCACGGCCTACCCCGGCTTCGTCGAGCCGGTCGAGCTGCCCGAGGCCCAGCTCGTCGACGGCGGCATCCTCAACCAGATCCCGGTCGACGGGGCGCTCTTCCTCGGCGCCCGGCGGGTGCTGGCGGTCAACGCGACGCCGCTCGTCGCCGTCGAGGCCACGGGCGAGGCCCCGCGGCGCCACCGGGCCGCCTTCCGCGAGATCATGCGGTCGATCGACGTGATGCAGGCGCAGCTGACGTCCGCCCGGCTGTCGTTCTACCAGCCCGACGTGCTGCTCGACCCGGCGATCGACGGCGTGGAGATCGGCGACTTCCACAAGGCCGGTCTGGCGATCGACGCCGGCGCCGCGGCGGCGCGCGAGCGGGCGGAGGACCTGCTCAGGCTGGTGCCACCGGTCGGCTGAACACCCGCAGCGCCACCCCGAACGCCGCCACCACGGCCACGCACGCCCCCGCGACCCAGACCCCCGGCTCCCAGCCGACCGCGAGGTCGAGCAGCAGCGCCAGCGCGGCGATCCCGAGCGCCACCTGCCCGGCGGTCCGCGTCGCCCGGAACTGCGCCATCCGCTCCCGCTGGTCCGCCTCGTCCCCGGTGAGCAGCCGCGCCGCGGGGGTGAGCCGGCGCGTGACCGAGTGGAGCGCGGCATACCCGAGGAAGAACGCGGCTCCCGCGGCCCCCACCCGCACGTTGCCGCGGGAGGCGCCCAGGAGGAGCACCGCCGCGGCGGCGGCGGTGCAGAGGACGGTGAAGAGGCGGTCCTTGAGGCGGGGGCGGGAGGCCATGAGGGTCACGGTATGCCGTCGCCGGCCGGGACGACCGTCGCGCTCTCGCCCGCATCGTCCAGGAGGAGCGAGGCCGCCATCCGCTCGGTGGCGCGCTCCATCAGGGCGGCCATCCGTTGCTGCGGGGTGGTGCCCGTGACGACGGCCATCCAGCTCGTCCCGGGCGTGGGCACGAAGGCCTGCGTCGTGCGGGCCGTGGAGCCCGCCCCGGGCACCACCTCGGTCCCGGTGTCCGCGACACCGGACTGCAGCACCCCGACGGAGTGGGCGCCGGCGAACTGCCGCGTCTGACCCGAGCTCTGCGCCATCAGCTCGGCGAGCTCGGTGTCGGCCTCGAGCGGCCACGTGCGCACCCAGGCCAGGGTGAGAGCGCCCATGAGCATCTCGCCGGTGTCCTTGTCGTACCCCGCATCGGCCGCGACGAGCACGGCACCGCCGACGCGAGCCTGGGTCCCCACGTCGGTGAGGGCCTGGCGCAGCGCGACCTGCTGCGCCGGCGGCAGGTTGGACCAGCCGGGCGTGGCCACGCACATCGCCTCGACGTCCTGCGCGAGCTGGTCGGCCCGGAGCACCTTCCAGCCCGGAGGCACCTCGATGCGATAGCGGAAAGGTGGTCTCCCCACCCCCGTGCTCGCCCCGGGAGCCCCCAGCTCCGTCCATGCGGTCCGACCCTCCTGCGCGTCCATGGGCGACAGTCTGACCCATGGCAGGGGCCTTCCTGAACCGCGTTTGCCCCACTCTGCCCCGCGTGCGAGAGTGTCCCGCGGGACGACGGACGTTGCGGGACGTGGGAGGGCAGGGCCGATGGTGGAGGACGCGAGCGTGGCCAACCCGCTGCGCGCCGAGCTGGAGGACCTGCTGCGCCAGGCTCGCCGGGCGAGGGGGTCGGTGCCGTCGATGCGGGGGCCGCTGGAGGCCGTCGGCGACGGGCAGGCGTGGCGCAGCCCGGCGGCGCGCAGGTTCCGTGACAACCACCTCCAGCCGGTGTCCTCCACCCTCTACTCCCAGCTCGACAGGGCCCTCGAGGACATCGAGGCGGCGCGGGACGCCCAGCCGAGCATGGTCAGCCCGGAGCGGGCCGACGCCCTGCGCGCGAGGTACGGACTGCGATGAGCACGGTGCACATCGACCACAGGGCGCTGCACGGCGTGAACGCCGACCTGCGGCGGGTGGTGTCCAGCGTCGACGAGCACGTCCGCGCCCTGCGCTCCGACCTGGTGCGGCTGGGCGTGCCGACCCACCACCTGGACGCCGCCCTGGGTGCCAAGGCCGACCTGGCCGCCGACGTCCTGCCCGCGCTGCGCGGCCGCGAGCGCGAGGCCGAGCGGATCGCGAGCCTGCCCTCGTCGGGGGCCCTCCGCGACTCTCTCGCCCGTCGTGAGCTCCGCGTCGACGAGCAGCCGGCCCGGCCGGAGGAGACGTCGATCAGCGCGCTCACCGGGGGCTCCGTGCCTCCGGCGGCACCCACGCAGTTCGTCCCGGAGCAACCGGCGGAGCCTGAGCCCGACGAGCCCCCGCTGCTGTCGGTCGGCGGGCTGCGCCGGCTCGGTGGCGACATCCTCGGCGGCATCCGCGACGGCGCGGAGTGGCTGGCCGGGCAGATCAGCGACGCCTGGGACACCCTCGCCGAGGAGGTCTCCAAGGCCTGGGAGGCGATGGCCTCGTGGTGGGACGAGACGTCCGGCCAGCTGGGCGCCTGGATCGACGAGAATCTCGCCGAGGTGCGCGAGTGGATCAAGAACAACGTCATCATCCTGCGCATCGTGGCGATCGTGCTCAAGGTGGTGGGCTGGATCCTGGTCGTCGTCGGGGCCGTCCTGCTCATCCTGGCGGTGATCGCCAGCCTCACCGGGGTCGGGGCGCTGGCCGGGGTCCCCGGGGCCGGGGTCGCGCTGGCCATCATGAGCGGCGGCGCCGCGCTGGTGGGTGCCGGCGAGATGGTCGACACGATCGCCGACTGGGGCGAGGGGAAGATCGACGGTCAGCAGCTCGTCCAGCAGCTGGCGGGCGAGGCGCTGCTCACGGCGGTGACCTCGGTGATCCCTGGCGGCGCCATCCTGCGCGTCGCCAAGAAGGCGCTCCAGGGCCTGCTGCCACGTCTGCGCCGTCAGCTCGACGACTTCTTCCGGGGACTCGGCCCCGGGTCCGGGCCGGGCAGCTCCCGACCCCCGCGCGGCCCGCACGTCGACATCGACGAGCTCCCCGCGTGGATGCAGCCCAAGCCGGTCGACCGCACCGGTCCCGACGGGCACCTCTACCCCGACGGCTTCAACCCCTACGGCTCGCTGTCGGAGCAGGAGTTCTACGACACCTACGTCAACGCCCAGGGCGGCGGCTGGCGCTACCCGCCCGACGACGGCTTCGCCGGGCCGCGCATGCCCAGCACCCTGGAGCCGGGCGACGTCATCGACCGCTTCGGCAGCCCTCAGGGCGGCTACTTCGCCGCGCCCGAGGGCGTCCCCTTCGACCAGCGTGCTCTGCCGCCCTCGAGCATCAACTACAGCTACGGGCGCTACCGCGTGGTGAGGCCGCTCGACGGGGTCACCGAGGGCGAGATCGCCCCCTGGTTCGAGCAGCCGGGCGGCGGCCTGCAGTACCACTTCCCCGAACCACGGGACATCCAGTGGTACATCGATAACGGCTACCTGGTGGAGATCGAGAGCCCGTGAGCAACGAACCCGACCCCCTGTCCGTGACCACCATGGCCGAGCTGCGCGCGTTCCTCGTCGCGCTCGGGCGCAGCCCGGAGGACGTCGGCTACGCCGACGACCGCAACCAACGGCGCGGGACCGGCGAGAGGCTGCTGTCGCGGGCGTCGGACGGCGGCTGGACGGTCGCGAGCTACGACCGGGACACGGTCTACAACCCTCGCTGGTTCGCCACCGAGCGCGAGGCTGTCCAGCAGCTGGCCGCCGAGTCGCTCTCGCTCGCGCGCCGGCGGGTCCGCCTGACCGAGGCCGAGGCCGCCGAGCTCGACGCCACCCGAGAGGCCAGGCTGCAGGCCGTCCTGGAGCGGTCCCGTCGCGCCCGCGAAGCGCGGGGCGAGGTATGACGCCCGCTGAGCTGCAGGGCCTGCTGTCCGACGCCCTCCGTCAGGCCGGGCACCCGGCCTCCGCGGCCGTCGTCTGCCCGCCTCCCGACCGCACCGCTCCCCTGCCGCCGGAGGGCCCCTGGGTGGTGCTCCCGCTGGAGGGCTGGTCGGTGGGCGGGGTGTCCCGTGGTGCCTACCGCCCCTACCGCCACCTCACGGAGGGGCACGAGGTCATCGCGCTCGTCCTCGGGCTGCTGTCGCCCACGACGTCCCCGCGCGGGGTGGACCGGACAGATCTCGCGGAGCGGGGGCGACGCACCGCGCGCGCGATCGCCGCGCGCTGCCTCGAGCGGCAGGGTGCGGCCGGTCCCGCCGCGCTGGCCGCCGGAGACGTCATCGAGGTGGTCGGCACGCCCAGTGCTCACCACGCCTACGCCTACGGGACCCCGTTCGAGCACCGCTCCCTGCCTCCCACGGCGCTCGGGGCGCCCCGTCACGTCTACGAGGTGCGGTCAGCGCTCTCGCTGTCGACGGAGGGTCTGACGGCCGCCTGGTTCGAGCAGCCCGGAGGCGGCCCGATGGTCGCGCTGGGCTACCCCGTGCAGTGGCACGTCGAGCAGGGCGAGCTGCTCGAGGTCACCCCCGTCTGACGCACTGCGCCGTCCCGGCGACGTCCCGGCGACCACGGCGCGGACGTTCAGACCGGCACTTTCCGTGTCGCTCCCCACACGGCCCCACAACCACGCGGCGCAGACGGGGCCGGCTCCCACAGTGCCGGTTTGAACGCTCGGGCGAGAGCGCAGCACCCCTCCAGCGGCCCGGGCACAAGGCCCGGGCCACCCGCGCCGCGTCTCAGCCCCAGACCAGCGCCCGGGCCGGGTCCTCGATGAGGCCGGCGAGGTCGGCGAGGAACATCGAGCCCAGCTCGCCGTCGATGAGGCGGTGGTCGAAGGACACGGCCAGCTGCGTGACCCAGCGCGGCTCGATGCGCTCGTCCGCACCGGAGCCGACGACCCACGGCATCCGCCGGACCGCGCCGAAGGCGACGATCGCCGACTCGCCGGGGTTGATGATCGGGGTGCCGGTGTCGACGCCGAAGACGCCCACGTTGGTGATCGTGATGGTGCCGCCGGACATGTCCGCGGGCTGAGTGCGGCCGGCCTTGGCGGTGGCGACGAGGTCCTGCATCGCCTCGGCGAGCTGGCGCAGGTCCATGAGGTCGGCGTCCTTGATGTTCGGGACGACGAGCCCGCGCGGGGTGGCGGCGGCGATGCCGAGGTTGACGTAGTTGCGCTGCACGATCTGCTGCGCCGCCTCGTCCCAGACCGCGTTCATGCCCGGGTTGCGGCGGACGGCGATCGTGAGGGCCTTGGCCAGGATGAGCAGCGGGCTGACCTTGAGGTCGGTCATGCCGTAGGAGCGGTCCCGCTTGAGGCGCTCCACGAGCTCCATCGTCGCGGTCGCGTCGACGGTGATGAACTCCGTGACGTGCGGCGCCGTGAACGCCGAGCTCACCATCGCCTGCGCCGTCATCTTGCGCACGCCCTTGACGTCGGTGCGCTCCTCCCGCTCGCCCGTGCGGTCCAGGACCGGCCTCTGGTATGCCGTCGCTCCAGCAGGTGCGCCGGCGCCGGTCGGCGCGGCCTGGCCGGTCGCGGCGCCCTGGCCGGCCGGGGCAGCGAGCTCGGCGGCCGCGTGCTGCGCCGACGCGCTGGCGGCGCCGCCGGCGAGGTAGGCGTCGACGTCGGAACGGGTCACGACGCCGTCCTCACGAGCGGGTGCGACCTGGGTGAGGTCGACGCCGCGGTCCTTGGCGTACTTGCGGACCGGCGGGCTGGCCTTGGCGCGGCGGGGCCGGGCGGCGGCGGCGTCGTCCGCGGCCTGCGCGGTCTCGGCCGCCCCGCCACGACGGCGACGCCGGGTGGTGGCGGTCTCGATCGCGCCGTAGCCGACCAGCACGGCCTCCCGCTTGGGGGCCTCGCCCGCGGGCCCGGCCGGGGCGCTGGGCACGAGGTCGGCCGCGGCCGCCTCGGCCTCGGCCTGCGCCGCAGCGGCGCCGCCGCCGTCACCGTTGTCGATGACGATGATCGGCGTCCCGACCTCGACCTCCTGACCCTCCTCGGCCAGGATCGCGGTCACCGTGCCGTCCCAGGGGATGGGCAGCTCGACGAGCGACTTGGCGGTCTCGACCTCGACGACGATGTCGTTGGTCCGCACCGTGTCGCCGACGGCGACCTTCCACTGGATGATCGTGGCCTCGACGAGACCCTCGCCGGGGTCGGGCAGCTTGAACTCGGGCACGGGACGCCTCTTTCGGGTCGGGCTCGGAAGCGGTCAGTAGGCCAGGACGGTCTCGACGGCGTGCAGGACGCGGTCGAGGTCGGGGAGGAAGACCTCCTCGTGCCGGCTGGGCGGGTAGGGGATGTTGTAGCCGCCCACCCGCAGGACGGGGGCCTCGAGCTGGTAGAAGCAGTGCTGCTGCACGTGGGCGGCCAGCTCGGCGTGGATCGAGGTGTTGGTCTGCGCCTCCGAGAGCGTGATGCAGCGGCCGGTCTTGGTGACCGACGCCTCGATCACCTCGGTGTCCAGCGGCGACAGCGAGCGCAGGTCGACGACCTCGATCGAGGGGCCGTCCTCCAGCTCGGCGGCCTGCGCGGCCGCGAGCGCCACCTTGACCATCGGGCCGTAGGTGAGCACGGTGACGTCGGTGCCCTCGGCGCGCACGACGGCCTGGTCGAGGTCGTAGGGAGCGTCCGCCAGGTCCGGCAGGCCGCCGCCCAGGTCGAGCACGCCACGCTCGTGGTAGCGGCGCTTGGGCTCGTAGAAGACCACCGGGTCGTCGGAGGCGATGGCCTGCTGCATCATCCAGTAGGCGTCCTCGGTCGTCGAGCAGGTGACGACGCGCAGGCCGGCGGTGTGGATGAAGTAGGACTCGTTGGACTCGCTGTGGTGCTCGACCGCGCCGATGCCGCCGCCGTAGGGGATGCGGATGACCATCGGCAGCTTGAGCTTGCCGAGCGAGCGGTAGTGCATCTTGGCGACCTGGCTGACGATCTGGTCGAAGGCCGGGTAGACGAAGCCGTCGAACTGGATCTCGACCACGGGCCGGTAGCCGCGCAGGGCCAGGCCGATCGCGCTGCCCATGATCCCGGACTCGGCCAGCGGGGTGTCGACGACGCGGTCCTCGCCGAAGTCCTTCTGGAGGCCCTCGGTGATGCGGAAGACGCCGCCGAGCTTGCCGATGTCCTCGCCCATGAGCAGGACCTTGGGGTCGCGCTCCATCGCGGCCCGCATGCCGGCGTTGAGCGCCTTGGCGATCGTGGTCCGCTGCGCCGTCGAGGTGGGGGTGGTGGTGCTCATCTCAGTCTCGCCTCAGTCCTCGAAGCCGGCGTGGTAGTCGGCGAACTCGGCCGCCTCGCGCTCCACGACCGGGTGCGCGTCGGCATACACGTGGTGGAACATCTCCTCGTGGGGAGGGTTGGGCATGGTCTGGCACGCGTGCCGGATCCGCCGGGCCAGCTCGTCCGCCTCGGCGTCGAGCTCGGTCAGCCACGCCTCGTCGACCATCCCCTCGGCCAGCAGGTAGGCCTTCATCCGGTCGATCGGGTCCTTGGCCTTCCAGAGGTCGACCTCGGCGGAGATGCGGTACTTCGTCGGGTCGTCGGAGGTGGTGTGCGCGCCCATCCGGTAGGTGAACGCCTCGATGAGCGTCGGCCCCTGCCCGGAGCGCGCGCGCTCCAGGGCGGCACGGCTCACGGCATACGTCGCGAGGACGTCGTTGCCGTCCACGCGCACGCCCGGGAAGCCGAAGCCGTCGGCGCGGCGGTAGGGCGGCACGCGGAACTGCCGGTCGTTGGGCTCGGAGATCGCCCAGTGGTTGTTCTGGACGTAGAAGACGACGGGCGCGTTGGCGACCGCGGCGAAGACGAGCGCCTCGTTGAAGTCACCCTGCGCGGTGCCGCCGTCGCCGGTGAACGCCATGACCGCGGTGTCGCGGGCCGGGTCGCCGGTCGCGACGTCGCCGTCCTTCTGGACGCCGAGCGCGTAGCCGACCGCGTGCAGCATCTGGTTGCCGATGACGATCGTGTAGAGGTGGAAGTTGTTCTCGTTGGAGTCCCACCCGCCGTGGTTGACACCTCGGAACATGCCGAGGAGGTTCTCCGGCGGCACGCCCTTGCACCAGGCGACGCCGTGCTCGCGGTAGCCCGGGAAGGCGTAGTCCTGGTGGCGCATCGCGCGCCCGGGACCCACCTGGGCCGCCTCCTGCCCGAGCAGGCTCGGCCACAGGCCCAGCTCGCCCTGGCGCTGGAGGGCGAAGCCCTCCGCGTCGACGCGGCGCACGAGGATGAGGTCGCGCAGCATCCCGCGCAGCGCGTCGGCGTCGAGGTCCTCGAGGTATGCCGCGTAGGGGCTGTTCACGTCCGTCACCGGGACCCGCGTCCCGTCGGCGGCGAGGAACTGGACCATGTCCGGACCGCCGTCGGTGATGTCGCGCTGCGGCGGCTCGTGGGAGCCGGCCGCCAGGGTGTCGGCGGCCCGCTCGACCGTCACGACGTCGTCGTCGCTCACGTCAGTACTCCTTCATCGTCGCGAGCCCGCAGCACACCGGGGGGCTGCGGTCGGCCCCGACGTTACCCCACGCTCCGTCCTGACCTCGGGGCAACCTCGGGCGGTGGTCCGAGCCGTCACCGGACGGGCAGGACCTCGGTCAGGAACTGCTCCGCCTGGGCGCGTGCCGCGGCGCTGGCGGGGGCGTGGTGGAACATCGGGTCGGGGTTGTCGAAGGCGTGCCCGGCGCCCTCGTGCAGCTCGAACCGGACGTGCGGGCGGGCGCCGCCGGCCGTGACCGCCTCGCGGATCTCCTCGACCGTGTCCATCGGGATGTAGGCGTCGGCGTCGCCGAAGACGTGCAGGCTCGGGACGTCCACGTGCTCGGCCAGGCCGAGGAGGTTCGGCAGCGCCGAGCCGTAGAAGCTGACCAGCGCAGCGACGGGCCTGCCGGCCTGCGCCGCGGCGGCCGCGACGTGGAAGGCCAGGCCGCCGCCGAAGCAGAAGCCGAGGAGGCCGACGCGCGCGGGGTCGACGCCCGGCACGGCCGCGAGGGCGTCGCGGGCCGCGAGCCCGTCGCGCACCGCGAGGTCCCAGTCGACCTGCTGCACGAGGGCCAGCCCCTCCTCGAGGCCCCCCTCGGCCGCGGGCCGGGTCACCACGGGCACCTGCGCACCGTCGTCGACCTGCCGCGCGTAGACGTGCGGGGCGAGCACGGCATACCCGAGGGAGGCGAGCCGGGCGCACCAGTCCTGCAGGTAGGGGCCGACGCCGAAGATCTCCTGGAAGACGACCAGCCCGGGGGCCGGCGCCCCCTCGCCAGCGCCCTCGGGCAGCCACAGCAGCGCGGGCAGCGGACCGTCTGGGGCGGCGATCTCGTGCGGGAGCGGGGTGCTCATGCGCGGTCCCGACCGTCAGGCAGCACGAGGTCGGTGACGACGCCGACGGCGGAGATGATCAGCGCGCCGAGGACGGCGTCCCAGAAGAAGTCCTCGACCGTGAAGTCGAGCCCGACCACGCCCGCCAGCCAGGAGGTCAGCGACAGCATGATCGCGTTGACGACCACCAGGAACAGGCCCAGCGTGAGGATCACCAGCGGGAAGGACAGCAGCTTCAGGACCGGCTTGACGATCGCGTTGAGGACGCCGAACACGATCGCGACGCCCAGCACGGTGAGGACCAGGTCGGTCCCGTCGCCGCCGAAGGAGATGCCGTCGAGCAGGGCCGCGGCGACCCACAGGGCGAGGGCGTTGGCGAGGATGGTCAGGATCATCTTCATGCGCCCATCGTGGCACGGGCGTCCGAGGCACCACGGGGCGCTCACTAGGCTGACGCCCATGAGCCAGCAGCCCACGTCGCCCGTCCGCCTGCGGTCCACCCTCGGTGGCGTGCCCGCGTACGTCCCCGGGAAGCCCGCGGCGCCCCTGGAGGGCGTGACGGCCTACAAGATCTCCTCCAACGAGAACCCCTACCCGCCGCTGCCCTCCGTGCTGGACGCCGTCACCGAGGCCGCCGCGTCGATGAACCGCTACCCGGACATGGGGGTGACCGAGCTCACCGCGGCGCTGTCCGAGCGGCTCGGCGTGCCGGCCACGCACCTCGCCACCGGCACCGGCTCGGTCGCCGTGCTGGCCCAGCTCATCGCCATCACCTGCGACCCGGGGGACGAGGTCGTCTACGCCTGGCGCTCGTTCGAGGCCTACCCGATCGTCGTCGCGCTGGCCGGGGCCACGTCGGTGCAGGTGCCGCTGGACGCGGACGCGCGGCACGACCTCGACGCGATGGCCGCGGCGATCACCGACCGCACGCGCCTCGTGCTCGTCTGCACGCCCAACAACCCGACCGGCCCCGCCGTGCGCGAGGACGAGCTGCGCGCCTTCCTCGCCAAGGTCCCGCAGGACGTGCTGGTCGTCGTCGACGAGGCGTACCTGGAGTTCACCACCGAGGAGACCGTGCCGGACGCGCTGGCGATCTACCGCCAGCACCCCAACGTGGCGGTCCTGCGCACCTTCTCCAAGGCCTACGGCCTGGCCGGGCTGCGGGTCGGGTATGCCGTGGCCCACGAGGAGGTCGCCACCGCCCTGCGCAAGGCGGCCACGCCGTTCGGCGTCACCGACCTGGCCCAGCGCGCCGCGATCGCCAGCCTCGACGCCTACGACGAGCTGGAGGTGCGCGTCAAGGAGCTGGTCGCCGAGCGGGAGCGGCTGGTCGCGGGCCTGCGCGAGCAGGGCTGGGAGGTGCCGGACGCCCAGGGCAACTTCGTGTGGCTGCCGCTCGGCGACGAGGCCGTGCCCTTCGGCCAGGCCTGCCAGGCGCGCGGGCTGACGGTGCGTCCCTTCGCCGGCGACGGCGTCCGGGTGACCGTGGCCGAGCCCGAGGCCACCGACCGTCTCCTCGAGGTCACGCAGGAGTGGCGCTCGTCCCGCTGAGCCGGCGGGGTCAGCCCTCGGCCCAGCGCGCCGTCGCGGCGCGGGTGAGGCGGGCGACGACATACGTCACCGTGTAGGACGCGAGCAGCACGAGCAGGGTGTCGGGGAAGAGGTCCTGTCCCCGGCGCTCGACCGCGAGCGTGAAGAACCACGGGACGGAGAGCCCCATCATCCCGGCCAGGGCCAGCGCCCAGGCACGGGCGGTCCGGCCGCCGATGAGCTGCGCGGGGACGGCCATGATGACGAGGGTCGAGAACGCCATCATCAGCTGGAACGCCACGCCCGAGCCGGTGTTGACCGACCACGACTGCCCCGACACCCACGCCAGCACGCCCCCGACGAGCATGATGAGCCACCCCTTGACGGGGTGCCCGACGCCGATGACGCTGGCGCCGCGGGGACTCAGAGACATGGTGGCAGCCTAGGCGACCGCCGGGCTCAGGCGCCCTGCCAGACGACGTCGAAGGGGGCGGCGCTGCTCAGGCGCGCCTCGATGCCGCGGGTGACGAACTCCTTGGCCGCCCTCGCGGCCTCGAAGGGCTCGTCGCCGAGCGCGAGGCGGGCGGCGACCGCCGCGGCGAGCGTGCAGCCTGCGCCGGCGACCTGCACCCCGCCGCCGAGCTTGGGCGAGGAGAGGATCTCGGTGCGGTAAGCGTCGACATACACGTCGACCGCGTCGTCGCCGGGCAGGTGCACGCCGCCCTTGGCCAGGACCGCGGCACCGGAGCGCTCGTGGATCCGTCGCGCCGCCTCGGTGAGGTCCTCGACGGTCTCGATCGACTCCATCCCGGCCAGCGACATCGACTCGAAGTGGTTGGGCGTGACGAACGTCGCCAGCGGGAGCACGTGCTCCTTGAGGGCGTTGTCGGTGTCCAGCGCGGCGCCGGGCTCCTGGCCCTTGCAGATGAGCACCGGGTCGAGCACGACCTGCCCGAAGGCCCGCTCGCGCAGCGCGCCGGCCACCGTCTCGATGGTCACCGGAGTGCCGAGCATGCCGATCTTGACGACCTCGAGCTGCTCGGGACCGTAGGCGGTCGTGATCACCTCGAGCTGGTCGGCGATGACGCCGGCGTCGACCGGGACGAAGCGGTGGCCCCAGTCGGCCTGGGGGTCGAAGCTGACGATGCAGGTCAGCGCCACGCAGCCGAAGACCCCGTGCTCCTGGAAGGTCTTGAGGTCCACCTGGGCACCGGCTCCTCCGGTGGCCTCGGAGCCGGCGATGGTCAGGGCGACAGGGGGCGTCTGCATCCCTCGATCATGGCACGTGGGCCAGGTCAGCCCTGGACGGGCGTGATCTCCTGGCCGGCGTAGCCCACGACCTGGCCCGGGCGGATCTGGGTGCCCCGGCGCATGACGGTCTGGCCGTCGACCGTGACCTCGCCGTTCTCCACGACCATGCGCGCCATCGCGCCGTCCTGGACGAGGTTGGCGAGCTTGAGCAGCTGCCCGAGACGGATCGACTCGTCGCGGATCGGGACCTGCTGGACCTCGCTCACCGGTGGGAGTCCGCGGTCTCCTCCTCGACGTCCTCGGCGACGAGGGACGGCTCGAGGAGGTTGGCGTACTCCGGGTGGTCCTGGATGTACTGGGCGACGAAGGGGCAGCTGGGGCGCACGCGCATCTTGTCGGCGCGGAAGGTGCGCAGGGCCTCCTCGGCCAGACGGGCGCCCAGGCCGTGGTGACGCCGGTCCGGGTCGACCTCCGTGTGCTGCAGGTCAGCCGTGCTGCCGTGCGTCTCGTAGGTCAGCTCGCCGATCACCGTGTCGCTGTCACCCTCGGTGATGACGAACCGGGACTCGGCCGGGCGGTGCGTGACTGTGGTGGTCATGGGACCACAGTAGCCAGGTGACGCCGGGGCGCACGGCAGCCCACCGGGTCGCCGGCAGCTGCCGACGACCCGGTAGGGGACGGTCAGGCGTCGGAGCTGTCGTCCGAGCCGTCGTCCGAGCCGTCGTCCGAGCTGTCGTCCGAGCTGTCGTCGGAGGGGTCGTGCATCATCGGCATCTGCTCGTCCAGCATCTGCGTGATCCGCTCCTCGTGGTCGGCCATCAGCGCGTCGACCAGCGTCTGCCGGTCGACGCCCTGCGCGTCGGCGATCTCGCCGAGCGTCGAGCCGTCCTGGAGCTGGGTGAGCAGCTCGTCCTCGCTGAGGCCGAGCGTCTCCGCGGCGGTCTCCATCATCTGGCCCGGGCCGCCCATGTGGCCTGGCATGTGCCCGCCCCTGTCACCCATGCGCTCGTGCATGGCGCCCATGCGGCCGTGCATGCCGGGGCCCCAGCTGCCGTCCGTCGTGCTGTCCTCGCCGGAGGTGCTCGAGTCGTCGGTGCTGCTCGAGTCGTCGGTGGTGCTCGCGCCGACGAGCCCGAGGTTGGTCGCCAGGCTGGGCGCCGTGGCGCCGAAGCCGACGACCGCCGCGGTGAGCGCCGAGACGCCCATGATGGTTGCGGTGGAGGTCTTCACAGTGGCCTTCCCTTCGGTCCGTGCCGCCGCTGGTGCGGCGACCTGAGACCCACTCTGCGCCGGTCAGGTATGCCGCTCCCCAGCCCCGCCTGTGCGTCACCTATGAGTCAGAGCCAGTCGACGCGGCCGGCGAGCGCGGCATACCCGAGGAAGGCGACCACGTCGAGCAGCGCGTGGGCGACGACGAGCGGCATCACCCGGCGCGTGCGGGCATACACGAACCCGAGCAGCAGGCCCATCGCGAGGTTGCCGACGAACGCGCCGAAGCCCTGGTAGACGTGGTAGGTCCCGCGGATCAGCGCCGACGTCACGACGATCGACGCGGTCGACCAGCCCGCCTGGGTCCACCGGGTGACGAGGTAGCCGACCATCACGACCTCCTCCAGCACCGCGTTCTGCACCGCCGCCAGGACGAGCACCGGCCCTGCCCACCAGACGGCCTCGAGGTTCGCGGGCGCGACGGTGGTGTTGAGGTCGAGGGCGCGGGCGCCGAGATAGAGGAGCAGGCCCGGTATGCCGATCGCAGCGGCCAGGGCGGTCCCGTGCAGCAGGTCCTGGGTCGGGTGGCGCAGGTCCAGGCCGAGCAGGCGACGGGCGGAGGGAGCGCCGGTCAGGTCGCGGGCCAGCAGGTGGAGCGCGAGGAGCACCGGCACGAGGGCGAGCCCGATGTGCGCGAGCTGGTAGGCGAGGTCGAGCCAGGGCCGGTCGGGGGTCACGCTGGTGTTCATCTGCGTCGTCTGGGCGGCCAGCGACTCCTCGGCGGTGAGCTTGCGCACGATCGACAGCACCGCCCAGACCGCCGACGCGCCCAGGCTGACCCCGAGGACGAGGGCGCTCTCGGTGAACAGGTCACGGCGCGCCAGCGACGACGGCGGGACGACGTGGTGCGGGCGCACGGGTGACCTCCTCGTGGTGCTGGGGTGGTCAGGTTAGCCGTGCTGGGTGTGCTCGTCCGTCTCGTAGACGTCCGGCACCCCGTCCTGGTCCGCGTCGACGGCGTCGGCGGCCGCGAGCCGGCGGTAGGTGGCGTTGCGGGAGGCGAGGACCGCCGAGCCCAGGGCCGCGGCGAGGAGCGAGGCGACGAAGATGCCCACCTTCGCGTGGTCGCCGGGCTCGGTGCCGACCCCGAAGCTCAGCTCGGCGACCAGCAGCGACACGGTGAAGCCGATGCCGGCGAGCGCCGAGACGCCGACGAGGTCGACCCAGCGCAGCGACGGGTCGAGGCTGGAGCGGGTGAGGGAGGTGACCAACCAGGTGGTGCCGGTGATGCCGACGATCTTGCCGACCACGAGCCCCAGGACGATCCCGATGGTCACCGTCGACCCGAGGGCCGTGAGGAGGCCGTCGAGACCCCCGACGTCGACCCCGGCGGAGAAGAAGGCGAAGACGGGGACCGCGACGGCGGCGGACAGCGGCCGGATGCGGTGCTCGAGCAGCTCGGCCAGGCCGTGGGCGTCGGGGCCGTCGGGCTCGCCCCGGTCGGCACGCACCCGGGCGGGGACGACCAGGCCCAGCACGACGCCGGCGATGGTGGCGTGGATGCCGGAGGCGTGGACGAGTGCCCAGAAGACGGCGCCGACCGGCAGGAGCAGCAGCCAGGCCGGCAGCGCGCGGTAGCGGAACAGCAGCCGCTGCCGTCGGGCCAGCAGGGCGAACACCGCGAGCGGCAGCAGCCCCCAGAGCAGCATCACCGGCTCCAGGTGCGAGGAGTAGACGAGCGCGATGATGAGGATCGCGATGAGGTCGTCGACGACGGCCAGGGTCAGCAGGAAGATGCGCAGCGCCGGCGGCAGGGCGGACCCGATGATCGCCAGCACCGCGACCGCGAAGGCGATGTCGGTCGCCGTCGGGATCGCCCAGCCGACGAGCAGCTCCGGGCTGCGGGCGTTGACGGCGGCGTAGATCAGGGCGGGCACGAGCACGCCACCCGCGGCGGCGGCGACCGGCACCACGGCCCGGTCGAGACGGCGCAGCGAGCCGATCATCACCTCGCGCTTGAGCTCCAGGCCGACCATGAAGAAGAAGACCGCCAGCAGCCCGTCGGCGGCCCACGCGCCCAGGCTCAGCCGCAGGTGCCACGGCTCGTAGCCCACCTCGGTCTCCCGCAGCGCCACGTAGGACCCTGCCCACGGCGAGTTGGCCCAGGCGATCGCCAGGACGGCGGCGAGGACGAGGAGGATGCCGCCGACGGTCTCCTTGCGGAGCAGGTCGCCGACGCGGACGACCTCTGACCACGCGGGCCGACCCAGGGCGGTCCTCGACGGGGTGGGCGGGGTGGGCGGGGTGGACTGCGGGGAGGTGGGCGGTGGTGTGGACGAGGTGCTCATGGTCGGCTCCTGAGGGGTTGCTGGACAAGGAGCCGACCAGACTTCCCGGCACACCGAGGTCCACCCTAGGTGCTGCGCGGTCGGTCGCGCAGGCCCGAAGATGAACCATGACGTCGCACCGGCCCGGTCCGGAGCGCGCGGAGGCCCGCTGGGAGCGGTTGCTGCCGGGCGTGGCGACCCTGCGGGGCTACCAGGCCGGCTGGCTGCGCGGCGACCTCCTCGCCGGGGTGACGGTCGCGGCATACCTCGTCCCGCAGGTGATGGCCTATGCGCGCGTCGCCGGCCTGCCCGCCGTCACCGGCCTGTGGACGGTGGTCCCGGCGCTCGTCGTCTACGCCGTGCTCGGCTCCTCGCGGCAGCTGTCGGTGGGGCCCGAGTCGACGACCGCGCTGATGACGGCGGCCGGTGTCGCGGCCCTGGTCGCGGCCGGCGCGGGGGCCGTGGACCACGGCGAGGTCGCGGCGCTGCTGGCGGTCGCGGTCGGCGTCATCTGCGGGGTCGGCTACCTGCTGCGCCTGGGTCTGCTGGCCGAGCTGCTCTCCAAGCCGGTGCTCACCGGCTACATGGCGGGGATCGCCGTGCTCATGGTCGTCAGCCAGCTGGACACGATCACCGGGCTCGACGTGCCCTCCGGCTCGGTGATCTCCGAGGTCGGGTATGCCGTCACGCACCTTCCCGAGGTCCACCTGCCGACGCTCGGGCTGGCGGCCACGACGCTCCTCGCGCTCGTCGCCCTGCACCGTGCGGGCCCACGGTGGCCGGGGCCGCTCATCGTCATGCTGGGGGCCGCCCTCGCCGTGCACCTGCTCGGCCGGGCGGGCGCGGGGCTGGCGCTCGTCGGGGAGGTGCCGCGCGGCCTGCCGACACCGCAGCTGCCGTCGCTGGACTCCGTCCAGCTGTGGCGGCTGCTGCCGGCTGCGCTGGGGGTGGCGGTGGTCGCCTACTCCGACAACGTGCTCACCGCGCGCGCCTTCGCCGACCGGCGCGGGGACGGGATCGAGGCCAACCAGGAGCTGCTGGCGCTGGGCGCCGCCAACGTCGCCGCCGGGCTGTTCCAGGGCTTCCCGGCCAGCTCGAGCGGCAGCCGGACCGCGATCGCGGACGCGAGCGGGGGCCGGACGCAGGTGCACTCGCTGGTGTCGGCGCTGCTCGTGGTCGCGACCCTGCTCTGGCTGGGGCCGCTCATCGGCTCCTTCCCCACCGCGGCGCTGGGCGGCGTGGTGGTCTTCGCCGCGGCACGGCTCGTCGACGTCGCCGAGCTGCGCCGCCTGGCCGGCTTCCGCGACAGCGAGCTGGTGCTGGCGGTGGCGACCACGGTGGCGGTGCTGGTGCTGGGGGTGCTGCCGGGGATCGGTGCGGCGGTCGCGCTGTCGGTGCTGGACCTGCTGCGGCGGATCGTGCACGCGCACGACGCGGTGCTGGGCTACGTGCCCGGCTACGCCGGGATGCACGACGTCGACGACCACCCGCAGGCGGTGCAGGTGCCGGGCCTGGTCGTCTACCGCTACGACGCCCCGCTGTTCTTCGCCAACGCGGCGGACTTCCGGACCCGGGCCCTTGCGGCGCTCGCCGACGCCCAGTCGCAGGGTCCCGTCCACTGGTTCCTGCTCAACGCCGAGGCCAACACCGAGGTCGACCTCACCGCGGTGGACGCCCTGGAGTCGTTGCGCACGGCGCTGGCCGACCAGGGCGTGCAGCTCGCGCTGGCCCGGGTGAAGGAGGACCTGCGCCAGCCGTTGGAGCGCGCCGGGCTGATCGAGCGGATCGGGCCGGACCTCGTCTTCCCGACGCTGCCCACGGCGGTGCTGGCGTACGCCCGCTGGTACGAGCAGCAGCACGGCCACGCCCCGCCCGGTCTGCGTATCCCGGAGCCACCTCCCGACCCGACCGTCTGAGGACGGCAAGAGGTCTTCCCCCCACGGCCGAGCGAGCGCATCATAAGAAGACCTCTGCTCCTCGGGAAGGGGAGGTCATGGTCAACCTCAGGACACCCGCCGACGTCGCCGACCGCGAGGTCATGCTGCGCCGGCTCGGCTACGACGTCTACGACGGTCCCTCGACGGTCCGGGCGGGGCTCTGCCACCCGCCGCCGAACGGCCACGCGCACCGCAGCGACTCCACGCACTACGTCGACGCCGGGGGCGGGTTCGGCACCCCGCGGGCGGGCGGGGCGGTCGACGTCGGCAAGGATCCCGCGGTCGGGGTCGCCGTGTCGGAGTTCGAGAAGGCCCACCTCGACGATCTCGCCGTGGTGCTGAAGAAGGCCGGCTTCCGGGTGATCTGGGGCGTGGAGAACCACTTCGACCATCTGCACTTCGACTACAACGTCGACGGCGGGCACATGCTGGGACCGCTCCAGGGCCCCAACGGCGGCTTCACCGTCGCGCAGATCACCGACGTGCAGAAGAGGCTGCGGCAGCTGCGGCGCAAGAACGGGCGCCGCTACTACAGCGGGACGCTCGACGGTCTGCGCCAGACGCACACGCGCAAGGCGATCAGGGACTTCAAGCGCGACCACGGCCTGCCGGTCGACGACGCCCCGGACCGCGTCATGCGTCAGACGCTGGCCGCGGCCCTGCGCCGTCAGGCGGCCGCGAAGGACACGGCGGCCAAGAACAAGGCGTCCAAGGACAAAGGGGCCAAGGACAAGGCACCGTCCGTGGACACGGCACCCAAGGACAAGGAGGGCGGTGAGGGGACGGCTGCCGACCTGCGCGCCCGGCTGGCGCGGTTCAGGATCGCCGGACCGACCAGCTTCTCCACCTCCGTCGCGGCAGCCTCCTTCGTCCCGCCACAGGGCTCGGGTGTGCTCCTCGCGGCCCGCGGGACCTCGGACGAGACCGTCGGCTCGCTGGCCGCCATGCGCACAGGGGCCACCTTCCTGCTGCTGCGGGACGACGGCGGCCTTCCCGCACCGGTCCGGCGGCACCTGGCCAGCACCGGCCCCGACTGGGTGCGCGTCGTCGGCGGCTTCCTCGCCGTCCCGGACGCGACGGTGGCCCTGGCCCTCCGCGCGGCCGGGATCCGGTTCTAGCCCCGGCGCAGCTCGCCCCGGGCGAGCAGCGCGAACGACACCAGCCAGTGCGTCGCCATGAAGTCGCCGTCGGTGATCTGCTCGACGACCGCGGCCTCCTGCGCGTCGGCGCCCGCCCGCAGGGTGTCGGCCACGTCGTCCAGGCCGGGGTATGCCGCCAGCTCGCGCAGCGCCCACGCTCGGCTGAGCGCGAGGCCGAGGAGGTGGGCGTACTGGCCGTCGGTCGGGTCGACGACGTCGGGGACGGCGAGCAGGTGGGCGTGCCCGCCCCGCCCGAGGCCGGGAAGGAAGCCGGCCAGCCACGCGGCATACCGGTCAGGGTCGAGCACCCGCCCCATCAGGAGGGCCTCAGTGAGCGCCGGCGAGAGGAAGTCGGTGCCGCCGGGCTCCCACGCGGTCGGGGCCTCGGAGTCGGCGCCGAACCAGTCCACGGCGCGCCGTCGACAGGCGTCGACGACGTCCGGGCGACCGAGACGGTCGTAGGCGTCGATCAGCAGGGTGAGCGCGAAGGCGTCGTTCTGGTGCTTGCCGTGCCGGACCGGGT
This sequence comes from Ornithinimicrobium tianjinense, assembly GCF_014636495.1. Taxonomy (GTDB): domain Bacteria; phylum Actinomycetota; class Actinomycetes; order Actinomycetales; family Dermatophilaceae; genus Ornithinicoccus; species Ornithinicoccus tianjinensis. Next base: position 168,648 of record NZ_BMEM01000005.1, on the reverse strand, counting down.
AGGTCTGCCGCGGCAGCCAGGCGAGGACGTGGTCCGCGAGCACGTCGGCGAGGGGCCGGATCGAGACCGCCCACGAGGCCGCGTCCGGGTGGGCGGCCTCGCGCGCGGCGGCGGCGAGCTGGGCGGCCCAGGCCCAGCCGTAGGGGCGCTCGAAGGAGAGCCGGGCGCGCAGGTAGTCGACCTCGACCGCGACGTGCTCCTCGGTCAGCCGCTCCCCCAGCAGTGCGACCGCGGCAGCACGTTCGGGGTCCCCCAGCGCCTCGGCATACCCGTCGACGAGGCGGAGCAGGGACCACAGCATGTGCACGCACGAGTGCCAGTCGAGGGAGCCGTGGAAGGCCGGGTGCAGCCGCTCGGGGACCAGGACCCCGTCGTCGGGCCCCGTGACCGTGTGCCCCGGCATCCAGGGGTATGCCGTGCCCACCGCCTGCCGGGCCACGCGGCTCCAGCCGGCGAGGTCGGGTGCGGTGGGGTGGTCTACGGCGGCGGTTGGAGCCATGGGCCCCATTAGACACGGCCTGCTCAGGGGCGGAGCGGTCGTCCCATCGCGACGTGCAGCTGCACCCACACCGGCTGCTGCTCGTGCGGGATCTGGCAGACGTGGGCGAGGTCGACCCCGCGGGGATCGGTGAGCCAGCCGTCGGGCAGGCGGCCGGGCTCGAGCCCCGCCGCCAGGTCGGCCGGGGGCACGGGCAGTCCGTCGGCGCCGAGGAGGGCGCACCTGGTCAGCGAGCCGGAGGGGTGCCCCAGGGCGGCCTCGATCCACCGCAGGGCCTCCCGGTCCCCGTCCATGGCCCGCCAGTAGTTCTCCACCACGGCGCGCAGCCGCTCGAGGTGACCGGGCGGCCGCACGTGGGTGGACAGCCGGGACAGCTGCTGCTCGAGCGCGAGCGGCGGCGGGCCGCCCGCTGCGAGGAAACGCGTGCGCTCGTCGTCGTCGAGACTGCGGTCGTGCCACAGCGAGAGGCCGACCTCCCAGGCGAGGACGTCCCCCACCATGCCATCCTCGAAGAGCTCCTCGACCCGGGCCACGTCGACGTTCTCGCTTTCGGCGTGGGCGGCCCGGGGCAGGGTGTCGTCGGTCATGGGTCACCTTCCAGCGAGGGCGGGGCTCTCCCACCGATCCAGTGAGCATGCGCCGCCGCCCGGGGTCCCCGGCACACCCGCAAGGGTGAGACGTCCGCCGTCACTACACTGCGCGCCATGAGCAGCGAGGACCACTACTACGTCGCCCTGGGCGACGGTCGCTACCGGCCCACGATGCACACGCAGGGCGCCTGGCAGGAGAACGAGCAGCACATGGCGCCGATGGGCGGGCTGCTCGTCCACGCGCTGGAGCGGCACGACCCCCGGCCGGACCTGCAGTGGTCGCGGATCAGCTTCGACATCCTGGGGATGATCCACCTCGAGGAGACGACCGTCCGGACGCGGACGCTGCGCCCCGGCCGCACGATCGAGCTCGTCGAGGCCACCGCGAGCGCCGGAGGCCGCGACGTCGTGCGGGCCACCGCGTGGCGGCTGGCGGTGTCTGACACCAGCGCGGTGGCCACCATCGAGCGCGAGCCGATGTCTGGTCCCGACGAGGCCGGTCCGTGGACCGGCATGGAGCAGTGGGGCGGGGGGTTCATCCGCTCGCTGGAGTTCCGCGAGCTGACCGGTGGTCGCCCGGGCCGGCGGGCGGCGTGGATCGGCACCCGCCACCCGCTGGTCGCCGGCGAGGAGTCCACGCCGCTGGCCCGCTGGGCGGGCCGCCTCGACACGGCGAACGGCATCGCCATACGCGAGTCCCCGCAGGAGTGGCTGTTCCCCAACGTCGACCTCACCCTCCACCTGCACCGGACCCCCGTCGACGGGTGGCTGGGCCTGGAGACCGAGGTCCACTGGGGCCCGACCGGCATGGGGCAGACCTCCTCCGTGGCGCACGACGAGCTCGGGCCCGTCGGCACCGTCGAGCAGTCGCTGACGATCCGCCGCCGCTGAGCTGAGGGCGGGCGATGTGACCCGTTGGTAACGATCTGGCAAAGACCGTTTACTTCCGGGCGCCGACGGGTGAGGATCACCGAGGCTCGGGACCGCCACACAGTCGTGTGCAGCCCCGTGACCGGTCTCGTCCCCCGTTCGAAAGAGGATCCCGTGGTCCGACCCACCCCAAGTCGGGGTGCGCGCATCGCTGCGCTCGCCGCCGTCGCCACCGTCGTCTCACCGCTCGCCGTCACGGCGACCGCGGCGCCCCAGCTGCAGGTCGACCAGACCCGCAAGACCTACATCGTCCAGCTCGAGGCGGACCCGATCGCCTCCTACGAGGGCGGCACCGCCGGCATCGCGGCGACCAAGCCGGCCCCGGGCCAGAAGGTCAAGGCCGACTCCGCGAACGCCAAGAAGTACGACGCGCACCTGCGCAAGCAGCACGCCAAGGCGCTGCGCGACGCGGGCCTGTCCGCCGACCGCAAGGGCCACGACTACACCGTCGCGCTCAACGGCTTCACCGCCGCGCTGACCGCCTCCGAGGCCGCGCAGCTGGCCAAGACCTCCGGCGTCGTCAACGTGTGGGAGGACGAGGTCCGGTATGCCGACACCGTCACCACCCCGGACTACCTGGGCATGAGCGGCGACGCCGGCGTCTGGGCCACGCAGTTCCAGGGCGAGGCCAACGCGGGCAAGGGCATCGTCGTCGGCGTCCTCGACACCGGCATCGACCCCGACAACCCCAGCTTCGCCTCGATCGGCGCGGCGGCGCCCGACGGCGACTTCGTGTGCGAGAACGAGAACGACCCGGAGTTCCAGTGCTCCGACAAGATCGTCGGCGCCCGCTACTACGGCGCGGACTACGGCAACACGGTCGCCTACGACTTCGAGAGCCCGCGCGACGCGAACGGCCACGGCTCGCACACCGCCGGCACCTCGGCGGGCAACCACGGCGTGCCGATGACGATCGAGGGCTACGACCTCGGCGAGGGCTCGGGTATGGCGCCCGCCGCCCAGATCGCGGTCTACAAGGGTCTGTGGAAGCAGGCCGACGGCAACGGCTCCGGCACGACCTCCGGTCTGGTCGCCGCGATCAACGACGCGGTCGCCGACGGCGTCGACGTCATCAACTACTCCATCTCCGGCTCGCGCACCTCGGTGATGGGTCCGGACGAGGTCGCCTTCCTCTTCGCGGCCGACGCCGGCGTCTTCATCTCGACCTCCGCGGGCAACAGCGGCGACACCGTCGGTGTCTCCTCGGTGGCGCACAACTCCCCGTGGACCATGACGGTCGCGGCGAGCTCGCACAGCCGTGGGGCCGAGAAGACGGTCACCCTGGGTGACGGCAGCAGCTACGAGGGTGTGGGCATCGGCGACGCCGTCGGCCCGGCCCCGCTGGTCCTCGCGAGCGCCGTGGCGCTCCCGGGCGTCTCGGCGACCGCTGCCACCCAGTGCTGGCTGGACGCGGACAACAACGCGAGCAACGGCTCGACCCCGACGCTGGACCCGGCCAAGGTCGCCGGCAAGATCGTCGTGTGCGACCGCGGCACCGTCGCCCGCGTCGACAAGAGCGCGGCCGTCAAGCTGGCCGGCGGTGTCGGCATGATCCAGACCAACACCTCGGACGCGCAGTCGCTCAACGCCGACTTCCACACGCTGCCGAGCATCCACCTCAACGCCACCAACGGCGCCCCGGTCAAGGCCTACGCCGCGACCGCGGCCGAGCCCACGGCCACCATCTCGGCGGCCTCCACCGAGCCCGTCGTCGCTCCGGTCATGGCCGGCTTCTCCTCCTACGGCCCGGCGCTGGCCGGCGGCGGTGACCTGCTCAAGCCGGACATCACCGCCCCCGGAGTGGACGTGGCCGCGGCATACCACGAGGACCTCGAGACGGGTGAGCCGACGTTCAACTCGATCTCCGGCACCTCGATGTCGGCCCCGCACATCGCGGGCCTGGGCGCGCTGCTCAAGCAGAAGTACCCGACCTGGAGCCCGGCCGCGATCAAGTCGGCCATGATGACGACCGCGCGTCAGACGGACACCTCCGGCGCGCCGATCCAGTGGTCGAAGGGCAACGCCACGCCGCTGAACTTCGGCGCCGGCGAGGTCGTCCCGGGCAAGTCCTACAACCCCGGCCTGGTCTACGACGCCGGCTGGAACGAGTGGCTGGCCTACGCGTGCGGGATCGGCCAGCTGGCCTCCCCGTGCCCGGAGACCCCGGTCGACCCGAGCGACCTCAACTACCCGAGCATCGCGGTCGGTGACCTGGCCGGCTACCAGGAGGTCACCCGCACGGTGACCAACGTGACCGGCAAGAAGCTGCAGTACACCGCCAAGGTCGAGGCTCCCGCCGGCTTCTCGGTCAATGTCGTGCCCAAGCGCCTGACGATCCCGGCCGGCAAGAGCGCGAAGTTCAAGCTCGAGATCACCCGGACGACGGCGCCGATGAACGCCTACGCCTTCGGCGCGCTGACCTGGACAGCCAAGGGCTACACCGACGTCCGCAGCCCCATCGCCCTCCGCCCGGTCGCGCTCGCCGTGGCCAAGGAGGTCGACGGCTCCGGCGCCACCGGCTCCGCTGCCATCACCCTCACCCCGGGCTTCACCGGCACGCTGAACACGGACGTCGACGGGCTTGTGGCGTCTACGCCCGTGAGCGTCACGGCGACTCCTGACACGGACGCCGAGACGTACTTCGACGTCGCAGCGGGCACGAAGGTGCTGCGCGTCGCGTCGTACGACTCCGAGGTGGACGCCGCGGACATCGACCTGACGCTCTACTACAAGGGCGCCCAGGGGTGGGCCGCGGTCGCGCAGAGCGCGGGAGGCTCCTCCGAGGAGGTCATCACGCTGACCAACCCGGCCGCGGGTACCTACGCCGTGGTGACCGACCTCTTCACCAACGAGCCCTCGGTGACCTTCCCGCTGCACACGTGGCAGGTGGCTGACGGCGCTGCGGGCAACCTCACCGTGACGCCGTCGCCGGTCGCGGTCACCCAGGGCACCGCCACGACGCTGACCGCTGCGTGGTCCGGCCTGGACGCGAGCAAGCGCTACCTGGGACGGGTCAGCTACCTCGACGGCACCACCGTCGCGGGCAGCACGCTCGTCTCGATCGCCCCCTGAGGTGACACAACGGCAACGCCTCGCTGAGCGTTGCTGAACCTCTCTCAGAGAGCCCCTCCCGGACGTCCGGGAGGGGCTCTCTTCATAATGTGTCCCAGATCACATTTTCTCCGGGCAACGATCGGCTCGCTCGCGACGTCTATAGGTATGTCGGGACGGGACACCCGACACCGCCGGAGGGGCCGCGCAAGCGGGGCCGGGGGTTGCATGGGGCGGGGCGCTGGTTCAGGGGACCGGCGCCCCGCCTCCTGCATATAGTCGTGGTTCCGATGGAAGGATCTCGATGACGAACCCGTTCCGGAGGCCGGCCCCTCTGCCCGCCGTCGCCCTCGCCCTCGTGCTCGGCACCGCAGGGCTCGCCGGCTGCGGCGAGGCCGAGTCACCCGGCGCACCGACCGTGATGCCCCCCAGCCCGTCGGACGCCAGCACGGCGTCCGGATCGACCGAATCGACCGAGCCGACCACCCCGACCTCGGAGGACACCGTGAAGCCCAGCGACGGCCAGATCAGCCCGCAGCCCACCGGCGCCGAGGGCCTGCCCACGGGGCCGGTCCCTGACGACGTCCTCGAGCGCCCCGAGGTCAAGGAGGCGATCGCCGCCGAGGCCGAGCGTCTGGGCGTCGACGCCTCCGAGGTGTCGGTCGCCGGCTACGCCGAGGTGACCTGGCGCGACGGCAGCATCGGCTGCCCGCAGCCCGGCATGATGTACACCCAGGCGCTCGTGCCTGGCCAGCAGCTGGTCCTCGAGGTCGACGGCTCCCTCGCGAGCTATCACTCGGGCAAGGCCGGCTCGTTCTCCTACTGCGCCAACCCGCAGGCACCACTTCCCGGTGGTAGCGGCAGCGACACCCGCTGAGCGGACCTCGCTGATCAAACGTCGCTGGTCGGCCCTCGCTGAGCGAACGTCGCTGGTCGGACCTCGCTGAGCGAACGTCGCCGGGTGGTCAGCGCCACCTGGCGAGGCGGTGTCGTCCGACCACTCAGACGTCCCGGACATGCCTGTGCACCCGGCCTCCCCAGGCCGGGTGCGGGGCGGGGTCGTCATAGGTGCCAGGTCACCCCGGACCCGTCGATCGTGCACGTGAGGTCGTCACGGTGGACCCGGCTGTGGTGCCCCTCGCAGAGCAGAGCCAGCGAGTCCAGGTCGGTCCGGCCGCCCCGTGACCACCACGGGGCATGGTGCGCGATCGTCCACTGCGCGGGCACGGTGCACCCCGGGAACGTGCAGCCCTTGTCCCGCAGGTAGAGCGCCTTGATCTGCGCCCCTGTCGCCAGCCGTACGGCCTTGCCCATGTCCAGCAGCTCGCCCTGGCTGCCGAGGACGGCCGGGATGATCTCGGCCTCGCAGGCCGCCTGACGCACCTGCCCGGCCGACAGCCGCCCGCCGGCCAGCGTCTGTCCCTTGCCCGGTCGCTCACCGCGCAGCTGGTCCAGCCCCATCGTGATGAATAACGTCGCCCGCGCCATCTGCGGTGTCCCCTCGGGGCAGGCCAGCCCGCGCCCGATCACCGCCATCAGCGCGTCGAAGCGCCGCGCCTCCGGGAGCCGCTCGTCCGGCTCGCCGTCCGGCCCCGGCTGCGGCGCCGCGAGCCGGGAGGCCATCAGTCCCTCGAGGACCTGGGCCTGCCGCTCCGGCGCGTCGATCGTGAACCTGGTCAGCCCCTTCCCGAGCGGTCGCGAGGTCACCGACCGCATCTCGTGGGCGGCACGCTCCCCCGCCTTGCCCTTCTCGTCGTCCAGCACGACCTCGAGCAGGTGGTCGCACGCGGCCTGCAGCAGGGCATCGGTGAGCTCCGTCTTGCCGGCCGCCCTGAGCAGGATCCGGAGGTAGCCGGCGTAGTCCTCCGCATCCTGCGACTTCCGGATCTTCTCCAGCGCCCGCACGATGATCGCCCCGCGCCGCACCGGGAACCGCCCCTCGACGATCGCCGTCCGGATCTCCCGGTTGGCCTCGTGCCGGCAGGCCCGCGCGACGACGGCGACCTTGCCCAGGAACACCCTGTCCGCCCACGTCATCTGCAGCGCCAGCCAGTCGACCAGCCCGTGACCGCTCCCGCGGTGCAGCTGCCGCTCGCACGCCTCGTCGGCGAGCCCGAACACCAGCGCCTCCATCTGCAGCGAGACGCGCTCGCACTCCCCCACCGCGGACTGCAGCGCGGCCGACGACACCTCCGCGAGCGCGGCGTCGCCCACGGACGCCCCTGCCGCCCCCTGGTTGGCAGTGCGCAGCCCCTCCTCGACCCGCACGCCCGCGCTCCGCGCGGCCCACTCCGCCTGCGCGTCCTCGCGCAACGCGTGGAAGAAGTCCTGCCAGAGCTCCTCGGACGTCGGGTCCTCCTCCGACCACCAACCCTCCGGGGCGTCCGGGTCCGGCATGTCCGCCTCGATCGAGGCCAGGAAGGCAGGGTCCGACCACGGGCCCTCATCGAGCCCCGCCCCGGTCGGCATCTCCTCCATGCCGACACCCTCCCACCCAGCACCGACAGACCCGCCCCCCACGCCATACCCCCTCCACGACAGCCCCCTCCACCGACCCCCTCACCCGCACGGGCCCCGCCAGCCCGTCAGACGCCTCCCCCCGGCACGACCGGCCACCCCGGCGCGCCGAGGTCGTGGACCACCGCCGACCGCGGCGGCCGGTCGAGGAAGCGCGCCAGGACGTAGAGCAGCCCGCCCGGCACCAGCAAGAACGCGGTAAACGCCGCCGAGATCCCCAGCTGCGCGAGGACACTGATCCCCGACCCGTCCATCGAGATCGTCCCCATCATCAGCCCCAGGCTCAGCGCCAGGAGCACCACACCGAGGTAGAGCACCCGGACCACCTTCGCCCACGGCCGTCGTACCCCGAGCAGGAGCAGCGACGAGGCCAGCGTGGCCCAGGTCGTGCGGGCCGGCCGGTGCGCCTCGACCTCCGCCACCTGCGCGTTGACCGAGGCGTAGACCGCGTCGAGGTCGCTGCGCGCCCGCTCCAGGTGCGCACCGTGCTCCGGGCCGCGCTGCTCCTCACCGAGGTTGCCGTAGGCCGTCAGCCACCCCGCGATGAACGCCACCTGCCTCGTCCCCTGGTCCAGGACCGCGGCGCGCCGGTGCTCCCAGCGGCGGTTGTCGCGCCACTCCTTGAGCAGCAGCCCCAGCCCGGCGACCGCGGCCGTGATGAGCGGGCTGAGCAGCGCGATGACGATCTCTTGCGACATGGCGTGGACCCCTTCCTGCCGGTTGACGCTCCTCCGATGGTCCCACCGCGGCCCCCCGCTGCGGAAGGGTTGCGGCGCTCCCCCTCGGTCCGGGTATGCCGCGCCCCTCCCCTTCTTCTCAGATCAGGTATGCCGTGCCGCGCGGCTCGATCTGCAGCCGCACCTCGCGTCCCTCGAGCTGGGCGCTGGGGTCGTCGCCGAGCGCCGCGACCTCGCCGACGCCCTCCACGTCGACGGTGAGGTGCACCGCGTCGGAGACCGCCACCGCGCGCCGTACGACGCCGCGCAGCGGGCCGTGCGGGTCGAGCCGGAAGCCGGAGCGCCGCACGGCCAGAACGCCTGTCCGGTCCGGCACTAGCGGCTGTCCGGTCGGGGGTGGGGCGCTCGGGGGTGGCACTAACGCCTGTCCGGTCGGGGGTGTGTCGGTCGCGGGTGGCACTAGCGCCTGTCCGGTCGGGGGTGGGGTGGTGGCGGGTGGGGTGGTGGTGGTGGCGGCGCGCACGAGGTCGGCCGCGTCACCGGTCAGGAAGGTCTCGTAGCCGATGAACTCGGCGACCTCGCGGGTGGTGGGGGCGCGCCATACCTCGGCGGTGCTGCCCTCCTGGACCACGCGCCCGGCGAGCATGACCGCCATCCGGTCCGCGATCGTGAAGGCCTCGTCGTGGTCGTGCGTGACGAGCACCGCGGTGGTCCGCGTGGCGACGAGGATCTCGCGGAGGTCGCCGGCGAGGCGTTCGCGCAGGGACCGGTCCAGCGCGGAGAGCGGCTCGTCGAGCAGCAGCAGCGCCGGCTCCGCCGCGAGCGCCCGGGCCAGCGCGACCCGCTGCTGCTCGCCGCCGGAGAGGGTGGCGGGACGGCGCGCGGCATACCCGGGCAGGCCGACGAGCTCGAGCAGCTCGTCCACGCGTCGGCGCCGCTGCGCCGCGGGCACCCTGCGCAGGCGCAGGGAGTAGCCGATGTTGTCCGCGACCGACGCGTGCGCGAAGAGCTGTCCGTCCTGGAACATCAGCGCGAAGCCGCGCTCGTGCGTCGGTACCCCGGCCAGGTCGCGCCCGTCCCAGGCGATCCGCCCGCCGGCCAGCGGCTCGAGCCCGGCGACGGCGCGCAGGAGCGTCGACTTCCCGCACCCCGACGGCCCGAGGACGGCGAGCACCGACCCCTCGTCCACGGTCAGCGACACGTCGTCGACGGCCACCGTCGCCCCGAAGCGCACCGTCACGTCATCGCACTGCAGCACGCGCACACTCTCCCATCCGGAGCATGGTTCGACCGGACAGGCGGTAGTGCCGCTCCGGTCGGGTTGAGGCGGCCCGGCGGCACCAACGCCTGTCCGGTCGGGTTGCGGGGGCGCGGCGGCACCAACGCCTGTCCGGTCGGGGCATCAGAACGTCCCCAGCGACCCGACCCGCAGCCGCTCCACGACGCCCATGACGACCGTCGTCAGCACCGCGAGAACCACGCTGGCCGCGAGCGCCATACCGAGGTGCTCGACGCCGGGCCGCGAGATCAGCTGGTAGATCACCACCGGCACCGTGGGCCGGTCCGGCCGCGCCAGGAACGAGGTCGCCCCGAACTCCCCCAGCGACACCGCGAACGCGAACCCCGTCGCTGCCAGCAGCGGCCGCGCCAGGACCGGCCCCTCCGCCGTCCACGCCGCCCGCCACGGCGCCGCCCCGAGCGCCGCCGCGGCCTCGCGCTGGCGCGGGTCGACCGACCGCAGGACCGGCGTCAGGGTGCGCACGACCAGCGGCAGCGCCACCATCGCCTGCGCGACCGGCACCAGCGCGGGCGAGGTCCGCAGGTCCAGCGGCGGCCGGTCGAGGGTGATGAGGAAGCCGAAGCCCACCGTCACCGCCGAGATCCCCAGCGGCAGCATGAATGCCCCGTCCAGCGCCGCCACCACCCGCCGCCACCCCGCCGCCCGCGGCCGGCGCGACACGACGACCGCGACGACCAGCCCGAGGACGACGGCCAGCACGGTCGCGTCGACGGCGGTGCGCAGCGAGTTGGCGACGGCCTCGGTCACGCTCACCCGCAGGGCCGGCGTCGACGCGGGGTCGCCCAGCGCGCGGTAGTTCTCCAGGGTCCACCGCCCGCTCCTGCGGAAGGACCGCACCATCAGCGTCCCGACCGGGAGCAGCACGAACGCCACCGCGAGCGCGGTGACCCCCAGGGCCGGTATGTCGTGGCGCCGGGGCGTCCGTGCCGCCGCCTTCGCCCCGACGCGCCTGCGCGTCGTCTCCGTCGCCGCCCGGGTCCGCGCGGCGACCGCCAGCATCAGCACGACCGCGACCAGCTGCAGCACCGACAGCACGGCCGCCCCGCGCAGGTCGAGGAACTGCGTCGTCAGCAGGTAGATCTCGGTCTCGACGGTGCCGTAGCGCAGCCCGCCCAGCGTCAGCACCACCCCGAACGCCGTGGAGCAGAAGAGGAACACCAGCGTCGCCGCCGACACGACCGCCGGCGCGAGCGCGGGGAGGGTGACGGTGCGCCATACCTGGAAGGGGGTGGCGCCGAGCGCGGCGGCGGACTCCTCGGCGCGGCGGTCCAGGCCCTCCCACATCCCGCCGACGGTCCGGACGACCACGGCGAGGTTGAAGAAGACGAAGGCCAGCAGGATCGGCACCCACGTCCCGTCCCAGCCGAGCCCGCCGAGCGGCCCCCGGCTGGCGAGCAGCGAGCGGAACATCACCCCGACGACGACCGTCGGCAGCACGAACGGCATCACGACGACGGCGCGCACGAGCGCCCGCCCGGGGAAGCGCAGCCGGTAGAGCGCGAACGCCACCGGCAGCCCCAGCCCGACGGTCAGCACGGTCCCGGCCAGCGAGCTCCACAGGGTGAACCACAGCACCCGCAGCGTCCGCGCCCGCCCGAGCACCTCCGGCACGCCGGACAGGTCCAGGCGCCCCTCGGGCAGGAAGCCGCGCGCCAGCATGCCGCCCACCGGCAGCAGGAAGAACACCGCCAGGAACGCGACGGGCAGCAGCGCCGCGAGCCCCAGCGCGAGGGCGGGCCCGTTGAGGTATGCCGCTCGCGCGCCGGGCGCGCGCGTGCGCCGGGTGACGGTCACCCGGTCGCGACGTCCGCCCACTCGCGCAGCCAGTTCTCGCGCTCGGCCTCGATCTGGCCGGGGTGGACCACGATCGGCTCCTCGGCCAGCGGCGCCCACTGCGCCCACAGCTCGGGCAGGGCCACCTCGGAGTCGACGGGGTACATGTACATGTTGTCCGGGATGGCGGCCTGCACCTCGGGGCTCACCAGCCAGTCGACGACGGCCTGCGCACCCTCGGGGTTCGCGGCGCCCTCGAGCACGCCGGCGTACTCGACCTGGCGGAAGCAGGTGTCGAGCAGCGCGCGGGTGGTGGGCTGCACGCCGCCCTCCGGGATCGTGAAGGGCGGGCTGGAGGCGTAGGACAGCACGATCGGCCGGTCGCCGTCGCCGCCGCCGGCGGTGAAGTCGACGGTGTAGGCGTCCGTCCAGCCGCTGGTGACCTTGGCGCCGTTGGCCATCAGGTCCTCCCAGTACCCCTGCCACTCGGTCGGGCCGAACTCGCCGACGGTCGCCAGCAGGAAGGCCAGGCCCGGGCTCGAGGTGGTCGCGCCGGGGGTGACGAAGAGGTCCTTGTACTCCGGCTTGGTCAGGTCCTGCAGGGTCTGCGGCGCGGCGATCCCGTTGTTGGCGAACCAGACGTCGTCGACGTTGACGCACACGTCGCCGAAGTCGACCGGCGTGAGCATGGTCTCCCCGCCCTCGAGGAGGTGCTCCTCGGCGGAGGCCGGCAGGTCGGCGGGGGTGTATGCCGCGAGCACGCCCTCGCTGACCGCCCGCGAGCCGAAGGTGTTGTCGATGCCGAAGACGACGTCGGCGACCGGGCTGCCCTGTGTGAGCACCAGCTGGTTGGTCAGCTCGCCGGCGTCGCCGGCGGTCTGCACCTCCAGCTCAAGGCCGCTCTCCTCCTCGAACGCGCTGACCAGCTCCTCGGGCAGCGTGAAGGAGTCGTGGGTGATGAGGGTGACGGCGCCGAGGTCGGCCGGCGGCGCGACGGTCGCGCCGGCGCTGGTCGTGGCCGCGTCGTCGGCGGTGGCGCCGGTGTCGGCGGACGTTGACGTCTCGTCAGCGTCGTCCCCGCCGAGGAGCGAGCACGAGCTGAGGGTGAGCGTGAGGGTGGCCGTGAGGGCCAGGACGCGGGTATGCCGCATGACAGCTTCTCCTGTCGACTTCCTTCGCCGGTGCTAGCCGGGGCAGGTTCAAGGGTCTGCGGCCGGGCCGCACTCTCAGCGCTCGCGCGCTCCCCTGTCGGATGGTGGACGACTCTCGACATTAGCACCGTGGTGACGCCACACTCAGACATGGGGTCCATCACGATTCACGACAACGGCTCGGTCGTCCAGGCCACGGCAGTGCCGCCAGCGGCGCAGGGCGAGACCTGGTCCTGGTCCTTCAGGGCGACTGACACCGCAGTTTCCCGCACCGCCATCAACGAGACCGATGAGGCCCTGTCGGACAGGGGTCAGTACGCAGGACAGCAGGTCCAGGCACGCCTCAAGCGAACGGACGGGTCTGTCGACGAGTCGACGTTCTTCCTCGTCCCGCCTGATCTCGAAGAGTCGGACGGCAGCGCCAAGCTTGATTTTCATGGCGACTTCGGGCTGGGTCTCGCAGTCGTCATCGCCGTCGTCTCCTTCGCGCTCGGATGGTCGGGGCACATCGTGCAGCGGTTACGCGAGAGCACGGCAGTAGGCACCACGCTCGAGACGCTGCCGGGTCAGCTGGCCTGGCCCCTCCTCGCCGCTGGATGGATGGTCCTGAGCCTCGGCCTGTGGATGCTCGCCATGGAGTGGAGGGCCGGGTTCAAGGCCTCCAAGGCGGCGCCGGTCAGCAAAGGTGATCTACCCGCGGTGATCGAGGCGCTGGGCAAGCTCAAGGGCGCCACGCTCGTGGCCATCATCGGCCTGGTTCTCCTGCTCGCCCCGGCCTGGATCGCCGGATCCACCGCGGCGAGCGACGGCTCCGGTGGATCCGGCGACGATTCCGCAGTGACGACTGCCCCCTGATGACGAGCGCATGCAGCCGAGCCGTCGTCGTCGGGGTGCCGACGACCCGCGAGCCCCACTTTCCTGACCTCCCGTCGACGACGCAAGATGCTGTGGCCGTTCGGAACCACCTGGTCCAGCACGGCTTCAGCGTGAACGTGCGCGCGACCGGTTGCTCCGTGCAGCAGTTCCAGGACGCCGTGACGGAACTCAGACAGCAGACACGCGCGGGGGACTTGGCTCTGATCTACTTCAGCGGGCACGGGGACCGGGTGGAGGATCTGTCCCCCACGCCTGACGAGCCGTGGGACACCCACCTGATCCTCTCGGATCGTCGGCTGCCGGACGACTGGTTCGGCGAAGCCTTCTGGCCGCTCGTGCACGCCGAGTCGCCCGGCACCAGATGGGTGACTTTCGCGGACGCCTGCTTCAGCGCCAGTGCACTCTCCTGGATCGACCGCCCGCGCACGCCCGCACCCGTGCTCCCCAGGGTCCGAGACACAGCGGGCACGACCGAGGTACGACGCCTGCACCTGGGTGCCGCTCCGGACTCGCAGAGGGCGCCGGCGAGCGATCCGGTGGGACGTCGGTACTCGTACGTCACGGGCGCCTTCCTACGCGCCATCGCCCTTGGAGGGGTCAGTTACCGGGAGGCCATCGCAGCCGTAGCCGCCGAGGCGACCGCGCTGCAGGTGCTCTACCCAGGGCTACCCCGACCCACGTGCTACGAGAACCACACCGACGGTCGTTTGGGCACTTCGCCAGCGTTTGTGCCGCTGAGCTGGTAGGCGAGGGCGGCAGGACCGTCCTGTCCGGGCGCGCTGTGGGAAGATCGGGCGCATGGCCAACATCGTCGCGAAGCTCGTGACCACCGGCGCAGCCGTGGTCGCCTCGATCATCGCCAAGAAGACCACCGACGGCACGTGGAAGATCGTGACCGGCCGGAACGTCCCCAACAACCCGGACGACCCGGAGGTGGACCTCAAGGAGGCCATCGCCTTCGCCGTCCTCTCGGGCGCCCTCATCGCGCTCTCCCGCATGCTCGTCAACCGGCAGGCGACGCGGGTGCTGGGCAAGGCGCAGGGCAAGAGCTCCGCCCAGGTCGCCAACGAGACCTGAGCCTGCAGGAGTGACCGTCACCGCACGGGTCCAGAACCTCCTGATCGCGATCCTCGCCCTGATCGCGGTCGGGCTCTCCGTGCTGGCCTACCGCACCGTCAACCTGCCCGGCGGGGAAGCCCTGGGCCCCCCGCCCGCTGCGGCGACGTCCCCGACGAGCGACGACGACCTCGCCACCGCCACAGGTGACGGTGCCGACAGCACCGCCACCAGCGACGCCGACGGCACGGGTACGGACTCCGATGTGCGCACCGGCTCGGCCGACGGTGACCTCGCCGACTGGGTCGACGCGTGGTCGGGTCCCGACAGCGACCTGCTCGTCGTCAGCGACGGGTTCAGCCACCTGCCCGAGCAGTGGGTCCAGCAGTGGGCGCTGCTCACCGGCACCGAGGGCGGCCGCCCGGTCGCGATCCACCACTGGGGCGAGGAGCAGGACGTCTCGTTCAACGAGCCGCTCGAGCTCACCTCCGGCGACGGCCCCGGCCTGACCGTGTGGAGCGGGGGCCGCTACGGCACCACGATCGCCGACGCGGCCGACCACGTCGCCGCGTTCGCCGAGGCTTCCACAGGGGCCGACGCGGTGCTGGTGAGCCTGGGCCAGGGCAGCCCCGGCGAGGACGTGGCCGCCGGCCTGGACGCGCTGCTGGCGCAGATCGACGCCACCTACCCCGACACCCCCGTCCTCGTCGTCGTCGGCCCGGCCGGCCTCTACGACGCCGCCGTCCTCGACGAGATGGCCGCCTGGACCGAGGACAACGCCGACCGCGTCGCCGCGGTCGACATGCGTGACCTCACCGACGCGGGGCCGACGGCCGAGCAGTGGGCCGCCGCGTTCGCCGCGGCCCTCCCGCAGCCGTGAGCGAGCCCACGGTCGCCACCCTCATCCGGGAGACCATGGGCGACCTTCCCGCCGCCGAGCGCAAGGCCGCGCGGGCCCTCCTCTCCGCCTACCCCGTCGCCGGCCTTGAGACGGTCGCGGCGCTCGCGCAGCGCGCCGGCGTCAGCGCTCCGACGGTCGTGCGCTTCGTCTCGCGCCTCGGCTTCTCCGGCTACCCCGCCTTCCAGCGCTCCCTGATGCGGGAGGTGCACGCGCAGCTGGGCTCGCCCCTGCAGCAGTACCCCTCCAAGGGCCACGTCGCCGCGGGGGAGGACCTCCTCCCGTATGTCGTCCGCGCCTTCGCCTCCTCGCTTCAGACCTCCTTCGACGAGGTGCCGCAGAGCGAGTTCGAGCGGGCGGTCGACCTGCTGTGCGACCCGCAGCACCGGGTCCACGTCGTCGGCGGCCGCTTCAGCCACGTCCTCGCGGACTACCTCGTCAGCCACCTGCAGCTGCTCCGGCCGGGGGTGCACTCGGTGCCCGGCGACGAGTTCTCCCGGGTCGCCCTCGTGGGTGGCGCCGGCCGGGACGACCTGCTCGTCGTCTTCGACTACCGCCGCTACGACCCCGCGACCGTGCGGCTCGCTACCCAGGCCGCCCGCGCCGGTGCCCAGGTCCTCCTGCTCACCGACCCGTGGCTCTCCCCCGTGTCCGAGGTGGCGACCGCGGTCCTGCCGACCCACGTGGAGTCGCCCTCCCCCTTCGACTCCCTCGTCCCGGCGTTCGCGCTGGTCGAGGCGCTCGTGGCCGGGATCACCGAGCAGCTGGGCGAGACCGGCCGCGCCCGCGTCGAGCGCCTCGAGCAGGTCCGGGAGGAGCTCGACCCGCACACGCCGTCCGCCCTGGCACCCCCAGACTGAGACGACGCGGCATACCCGCCTGAAACAAAAAGTTCTTCCCAACCTCTTGACGCGCCTGGCGTAATGCCTGTTTCATTGCCGTCCATGAGCCAGACCTCCACCGGCGCCCCCTCGAGCGCCGACGCCGCCCACGGATCGGGCCTGCACCGCAACCTCCGCGTCTGGGAGGTCACCGCCCTGTCGGTCGGCTTCATGGGCCCCGTCATGGCGATGTCGCTCAACGGCATCGGCGTCGCCGGGCTGGTAGGCAAGGCGGTGCCGTTCACCTTCGTCGTCTCCTTCGTGGGCACGCTGCTGGTGGCCTACGCCTTCATCCGCCTGACCCGCTACTTCACCCACGCGGGCAGCGTCTACGCCCTCGCCGGCGCCACCCTCGGCCCCCGCGCCGGCTTCTTCGGCGGCTTCGCGCTGCTGGGGACCTACCTCTTCTTCTCTGCCTGCATCGTCGGCGCCTGCGCGGTCTTCTTCGACGCGATGCTGGGCGAGCTCGGCCTGGCCCTCCCGGGCGGGGGCTGGATCTTCGTCGGCCTGGTGTCGGCCGCCGCCGCCCTGGCCCTCAACCTGCGCGAGTCCACGACGACCACCCGGACGCTGCTGGCCATCGGCATGGTCGGCATCGTCGCGATGCTCCTCCTGTCGGTCATCGTCATCGCCCGCGTCGCCACCGGCAGCGCCCCGGTCAGCACCGGCCTCGACCTGTCCACCCTCCTGCCGGGCGACGCCAACCTGACCGCGATCATGACGGCCTCCGTCTTCGGCTTCCTCTCCTGGGCGGGCTTCGAGTCCGGCACCTCCCTCGGCGAGGAGACGCACGACCCCAAGCGCACCATCCCCCGCGCCCTGACCTATGCCGTCGTCCTCGCCGGCGTCATCTACACCCTCGTGATGTTCGCGCAGACGATCGGCTACGGCACCGACGCCGACGGCGTCGCGGCGTTCGCCGGCGCGAGCTCGACGCTCACCGAGATCAGCTCGACCTACATCGGCCCGTGGTTCGCGGTGCTCATCTCGGTCATCGCCTTCTGCGTCGCCTTCGCCTCGCTCATGAGCTGCTCGGCCGCCGCGGCGCGCCTGGTCTTCGCCCTGGCCCGCGACGGCTTCGGCCCGGCCGCGCTCGCCCGCACCAACCCGCGCACCGGCGCCCCCTCGGTCGCGACGGTGACGGTCATCGCCCTCACGGTCCTGCTCGTGCTGCTCCTCGCGGCGATCGGCGGCGGCCCCATCGAGGTCTACTACTGGTACGCCACCATCGCCACCCTCTGCATGGTCGTCGCCTACGGCATGGCCTCGGTCGGCGTCATCCGGCACACCTTCCGCCCGGGCTCGCCGATCCGCCGCTGGGAGACGGTCGTCCCGACGCTCGGCCTCGCCTTCCTCGTCTACGTGTATGTCGTGCAGGTCGCCGGCCAGGAGCCGCCCTACAGCTACTTCCCCTGGATCGCGGGCGCGTGGTGCCTGCTCGGCCTGGTGGTGATCCTCGCCGCGCCGTCGCTGGCCCAGCGCATCGGCGCCCGCCTCACGGTCGAGGACCTGGGATGAGCGGCGCGGACACGGCATACCTGACCCCGCTCACCTTCGTCGCGACCACCGACCTCACCGGGATCACCAAGGGTCGCTCCCTCGCCACCGAGGACCTCCGGCCCGACGGCACGGTGGGCTGGGTCCCTGCCAACCTCGGCATCGGGGCCAGCGGGCACATCGTCGACGAGATCCCGTTCGGGTCGACCGGTGACCTCCGCCTGCGGCCCGACCCGGCCGCCAGCACCCTGCTCACCGGCGTCCCCGGCCGGCCCGACACCACGGTGGTGATGGCGGACATCGTCCACACCGACGGCCGGCCGTGGGCGTGCTGCCCGCGGACCTTCCTCAAGGACGCGGTGCGCGACCTCGAGGCGGAGTTCGGCATCACGGTCCGGGCCGGGTTCGAGCACGAGTTCACCGACCTCGACGCCGAGGACACGCACCACCCCTTCTCCTGGCGCAACTTCCGCGCGGCAGAGCCGATGGGCTCCCAGCTCATCACCGCGATGAAGGCGAGTGGCCTGGAGCCGGAGAACTGGCTGCCGGAGTACGGCGACCACCAGTTCGAGATCACCGTCCGCCCCGCCGACCCGGTGGCCGCGGCCGACCGCGCCGTCCTGACCCGCGACCTCGTGCGCGACGTCTTCCGCGCCGCCGGCCACCGGACGACCTTCTCCCCGATGGTCCGCCCCGACGCGACCGGCAACGGCGTCCACGTGCACTTCGGGCTCGACGCGGCCGACGGCGGCAACGTCTTCTGGGACCCCGAGCGCCCGGGCCGGCTCTCCGAGACCGGCAACCGGTTCGCCAGCGGCATCGTCCACCACGCCCGCGCGCTGGCGGCGTTCTTCGCCCCGCTCACCGTCTCCTACCAGCGCCTGCGCCCGCACCACTGGTCCTCCGCGGGCGTCTTCCTCGGCCTGGAGAACCGCGAGGCCCTCGTGCGCCTGTGCCCCACGGTCGAGATCGACGGCCGCGACCCCGAGCCGCAGCTGCACCTGGAGTTCCGCGGCGGCGACATCGGCGCCAACCCCTACCTGCTGCTCGGCCTGCTCCTGCGCGCCGGGCTCCAGGGTCTGCGGGGCGAGACGCCGCAGGCCGAGCTCAAGGTCGGCGAGATCGACCCCGAGCAGCACCCGGACGTGCCGAGCCTGCCGACCTCGCTGGACGAGGCGCTGGAGGCCCTCGAGACGGACGAGGTCGTGCGCGGCTGGTTCGCCCCCGAGCTGGTCACGACCTACCTGCGCCTCAAGCGGGTCGAGATCGCCGAGGTCGGAGCGCTCGACGACGCCGCCCAGTGCGCGTGGTACCGCGAGGTGTACTGAGGTGCCCGACCTGACCACGACCGTCCCCGACTGGCTCCGGGCGGTCCCGCTCGTCGACCACCACTGCCACGGCGTCGCGGACGTCACCCTGGACCGGCCGACGTTCGAGGACCTCATCACCGAGTCCGACGCGCCCGCCCCGACGGGCACGACCTTCTTCGACACCCAGCTCGGCTTCGCGATCCGTCGGCACTGCGCGCCGGTGCTGGATCTGCCCGCCTTCGCGACCCCCGAGGACTACCTCGCGCGCCGCGCCGAGCTCGGCCCCGCCGAGGTCAACCAGCGCCTGCTGCGCGCCACCGGCATCGGCGACTACGTCGTCGAGACCGGGCACCGCTCCGACGAGATCCTCGACCCCGCCGGCATGGGCGCCTCCGGCGCTGCAGGGTATGCCGAGGTCGTGCGCCTCGAGCGCACCGCCGAGATCGTCGCGGAGGAGCTCGCGGTCGCCGGGGCGCCGTGCGACTTCCCCACCGCCTTCCGGGCCCGCCTGGACGACCTCCTCGACCCCCGCCTGACCGGCGCGGTCGGGGTGAAGTCGATCGCGGCATACCGGGGCGGCTTCGACATCGACCCGAGCCGACCCACGGACGACGAGGTGACCCGCGCCGTCGCGGCCTGGCTCGCGGCGGCGCCCGAGGGGCAGCCGCTGCGGCTGACCGACCCTGTGCTCATCCGCTTCGGCTGGTGGGAGGCGGTCGACCGGGCCGTGCCGATCCAGCTGCACGTCGGCTACGGCGACCCCGACGTCGACCTGCACCGCTGCAACCCCCTGCTGCTCACCGACCTGCTGCGCCTCGCGCGCGGCAGCGGCGCGAGCTTCATGCTGCTGCACTGCTACCCCTTCCACCGGGAGGCCGGCTACCTCGCGCACGTCTTCGAGCACGTCTACTGCGACGTCGGCCTCGCCGTGACCTACACCGGCGCCCAGTCCGCGCAGGTCATCGCTGAGTCGCTGGAGCTGACGCCCTTCCACAAGGCGCTCTTCTCCTCCGACGCGTTCGGCGCCGCCGAGCTCTTCCACCTCGGCGCCGGACTGTTCCGCACCGGCCTGGCCCGCGCGCTCGCGACGTGGGGCGAGGGCTGGCCGGAGGACGAGCAGCTGCGGGTCGCGCAGCTGGTCGGATCGGAGAACGCCCGCCGCGTCTACCGCCTCGACGAGGTCGCCACGACGACCTTCGGGCGGGCCGGGGCATGACGGCACCGGCGGTCACGACCGGCCTGGCCGACCTCCGCGAGCGCTGGTTCGCCGCCCTCCGCGAGGAGCTGCCCGGCGCGCTGGAGCTCCGACGCTCGATCCACGCCGACCCGTGCCTCTCGGGGCAGGAGGAGCCGACCGCCCGCCTGGTCGAGGAGGCGATGGGCGTGGCGCTCGAGCGGGTCGCCGGCACCGGTCGCGTCGGCCGGCTCGGGCCGGTGCAGGGCCCGTCGGTGCTGCTGCGCGGGGAGCTGGACGCGCTGCCCCTGCACGAGGCGACGGGTGCGGCATACGCCTCCCGCACCGGGCACATGCACGCCTGCGGGCACGACGTGCACCTGGCCGCGCTGGTCGCGGTGGTCCGCGCCGCCGCCCGGCTCGACCTGCCGGTGGGGCTGGTGCCGCTGCTGCAGCCGCGCGAGGAGACCTATCCCTCCGGTGCCCAGGACGCGGTCGCCTCCGGCGCCCTCCAGAGGTATGCCGTCGCCGCCGCCGTCGGTGCGCACGTGCACCCGGGCGTCGCGCCGGGCCACGTGGCGACCGGGGCCGGCGTGGTCAACGCGGCGGCCGACGAGATCGAGGTGGTGCTGCGCGGGCGGGGCGGGCACGGTGCCTACCCGCACCACGCCGCCGACCCGGTCGCCGCCATCTCGCACGTCGTGCTCGGGCTGCCCGAGCTGATGCGCCGCACCGTGTCGCCGATGCGGCCCAGCGTGCTCTCGGTGGGCCACCTGCAGGCGGGGCAGCCGAGCGCCAACGTGCTGCCGGCCGAGGCGCGGCTGCTCGCGACGCTGCGCACGACGGACCCGGACGACCGGGTGCAGATCCAGGAGGCCGTGCGGGTGTTCGCCGCGCGCCAGGCCGAGGCGTTCGGGCTGGAGGCGCAGGTGACGGTGACCTCCGGGGAGCCGGTGCTGGTGAACGACCCCGCCGTGGTGGAGCGGATGGACGCCTGGCTCGGGCGCTCGGGCCTGGTCGCCGCCGAGCCGATGCGCTCGCTCGGCGCCGACGACTTCTCCTTCTTCGGCGAGGTGGTGCCGTCGGTGATGGCGTTCGTCGGGGTGACGGTCGACGGGCACGACGCGCCCCCGCCCCTGCACCACCCGGAGTTCCTGCCGACGGACGAGGCGGTGGGCCACGTCGCCGGGGCGCTGGTGTGCGGCTACCTGGCCGCGGCCGAGCTCGTCGCGGAGGGCCTGCTGCCCGTCCCGTCCGAGCTGGCGCACGAGGCGCACCCGAGCATCGGGGCCGTGGAGGAGTGGTCCGGATGAGCGAGCCCGCGACCGTCCCGACCACCGACGCCGACTGGTATGCCGCCGACGCCCGGTCGATCGCCGGCGTGGAGCGGCTCCGGTTCTTCCCGCAGGTCGTCGCCACGGGCCACGGCTGCACCCTCGTCACGCCCGAGGGCCGGGAGGTGCTCGACCTCAGCGCCAGCTGGACCGCCACGGGGCTCGGCCACGGCCACTCGGCGGTCGTCGAGGCGGTGACCCGGTCGGTGTCGTCGCAGGCGGGCGGCTCGGTGCTCTCCGGGACCCACCCGGAGGCCGTGCTCCTGGCCCGCGAGCTCCTCGAGCTCGTCGGGACGACGGGCACGGACCGCCGCGTCTACCTCGGCCATGCCGGCACCGACGCCAACGACGTCGCGCTGCGCGGGGTGCGCCAGATGACCGGCCGCTCGACGGTCGTCGCCTTCGAGAACGGCTACCACGGCGGCCTCGGCGGCTCGATGGCCGTCTCCGGGCTGCACGTCGCGGCCGGCGCGACGGCGGACCCGCACCTGCGCCTCGTCCCCTACCCCGACCCGTTCCGCCCCTGGACGGGCGACGCCGAGACCCTGCTCGCCGCGACGCTGACCCGGGTCGAGCAGGAGCTCGCCGGCGGCGACGTGGCCGCCGTCCTCGTCGAGCCGATCCAGTCCGACGGCGGCGTGATCGTGCCGCCGGACGGCTTCCTGCGCGGCCTGCGCGAGCTGACCCAGGCGCACGGCTCGCTCCTCGTGGTCGACGAGGTGAAGGTCGGCCTGTGCCGCACCGGCGAGTTCCTCGCGCACCAGGCCGAGGGGGTCGTCCCGGACCTGGTCACCCTGGGCAAGTCGCTCGGCTCCGGCCTGCCGCTCTCGGCCGTCGTCGGGCCAGCGGCAGCCCTCGACTCACCCGCCGCGTCCGCGCTGATGACGACGATCGGCAACCCCGTCTCGTGCGCCGCGGGGCGGGCGGTCCTCGGACAGCTGCGTGACGGCATACTCGCCGCCAACGCGGTCGCGCGAGGCGCGCAGCTGGTCGCGGGACTGCAGAGGTATGCCGCGTCCGCCCGCCCCGGCGCCGCCACCGTCGGTGACGTCCGCGGCCGCGGCCTGAGCGTCGGCGTCGAGCTGGTCGTGCCCGCGACCGGCGCGCCGGATGAGACCCTCACCTCCAAGGCGGTCTTCGCCGGGTGGGGTCTGGGCATCGTCGCCTACCCGGTGCGCGGCAACGTCATCGAGCTCACCCCGCCCCTGACCATCACCTCCGAGGAGATCGACCGTGCGGTCGACCTGCTCGCCGACGCGATCGATGCGGCCGCCACCGGGCGGGTGGCGGACGAGGACGTGGCGGCGTTCTCCGGCTGGTGAGCCCTGCCCGCTGAGGGTGTGACGCGCACGGCCCGCATGCGGGAGTCCCTGCCCCGGGCCGGTACGGTGCGGGCATGACGAGCAAGCCACGGGTGATGACGGTCTACGGCACCCGGCCGGAGGCCATCAAGGTCGCCCCGGTCATCAAGGCGATCGAGAGCAGCGGGACGCTGGTGTCCGTCACCGTCGTGACCGGCCAGCACCGCTCGATGCTCGACCAGGTCAACGAGATCTTCGGGATCGTCCCGGACCAGGACCTCGACGTCTTCGAGCACGGTCAGGGGCTGAACCAGCTCGCCGCCAAGGTGCTGCACCGGATCGACCCGGTCCTGCAGGAGGTGGCGCCGGACGCGGTCCTCGTGCAGGGCGACACGACGACGGTGGCGGCGGCGTCCCTCGCGGCCTTCTACCGCCAGATCCCGGTCGTGCACCTGGAGGCGGGGCTGCGCAGCGGCGACATCCACTCCCCCTTCCCGGAGGAGGCCAACCGACGGATCACCACGCAGGTCACCGCGCTGCACCTGGCGCCGACGCCGACGTCGCGGGCCAACCTGCTGCGTGAGGGCGTCGACCCCAGCACGGTGGCCGTCACCGGCAACACGGTCATCGACGCCCTCTTCCACACGGTCGAGCAGCAGGTGCCCTTCACCGACGAGCGCCTGGCGCGTCTCGTCGAGGGCGACCGGCGGCTGCTGCTCGTCACCACGCACCGCCGCGAGAACTGGGGCGAGGCGATGGAGGGCGTCGGGCGGGCGCTGCGCCGGCTGGCCGAGCGCTACCCCGACGCGGACATCCTGCTGCCGGCGCACGCCAACCCGCTGGTGCGCCAGAGCGTCCTGCCGCACCTCGAGGGTCTGACCAACGTGCTCGTGACCGAGCCCCTCGCGTATGGCGAGTTCACGCGCGTCATGGACCGCGCCCACGTGGTCCTCACCGACTCCGGCGGCGTGCAGGAGGAGGCGCCCTCGCTGGGCAAGCCGGTGCTGGTCATGCGCGAGAACACCGAGCGCCCGGAGGCCGTCGAGGCCGGGACAGTCCGGCTCATCGGCACCGACGAGGAGCGCATCGTCACCGAGGTCTCGACGCTCTTCGACGACACCGCCGCGCACGCCGCGATGGCGAACGCCGTCAACCCCTACGGCGACGGTCAGGCCGCCGCCCGCAGCGTCGCCGCGATCGAGCAGATGCTCGGCCGCGGGTCGCGCCTGCCCGACTTCGGGGGCTGACGGGCCCCGTCGGCGTCAGCGCCAGGTGCCGCGGGTGTCGACCACGGCCTTGCCGTCGAGCAGGGAGCGGTCGAGCGCCTTGAACTCGCGGTGGTCGACGAGCAGCGCGACGACGTCGGCGCGCTCGATCGCCTCCTCGAGCGGGGTCAGCGCGATGTTGCGTCGGTTGGCGAGCTTGCCCGGGAGCGCCTCGACGTTCGGCTCCACCGCGAGGATCGAGGCGTCCGGGAGCTCGTCGGCGAGCTGGGCGGTGATGTTCAGCGCCGGGGACTCGCGCATGTCGTCGATGTCCGGCTTGAAGGCCAGGCCCAGGGCCGCGACGACCGGGGCCTCGGCGTCACCGAGCGCCTCCTTGACCTTGGAGATGACGTAGCCGGGCTTGTCGTCGTTGACGTTGCGGGCCGTGCGGATGAGGCGCGCCTCCTCCGGGGCGGCGCTGACGATGAACCACGGGTCGACGGCGATGCAGTGGCCGCCGACGCCGGGGCCGGGCTGCAGGATGTTGACGCGGGGGTGCTTGTTGGCGAGCTCGATGAGCTCGAAGACGTCGATGCCCAGGCGCTCGGCGATGACGGACAGCTCGTTGGCGAAGGCGATGTTGACGTCCCGGAAGGAGTTCTCCGTGAGCTTGGCCATCTCCGCGGTCGTCGCGTCGGTGAGGAAGATGTCGGCGGTGCAGAAGGTCTGGTAGAGCGCCTTGGCGCGCTCGGCGGCCCGGCGGGTGAGGCC
Organism: Ornithinimicrobium tianjinense; assembly: GCF_014636495.1. GTDB lineage: Bacteria > Actinomycetota > Actinomycetes > Actinomycetales > Dermatophilaceae > Ornithinicoccus > Ornithinicoccus tianjinensis. The sequence goes on along the minus strand of NZ_BMEM01000005.1, from coordinate 143,857 downwards.
GCCGACGATGCGGTCGTTGGTCACCAGCTCGACCATGACCTGGCCGGGCAGCACGCGCTCGGGGCAGTGCGCGACGTCGACGTTGGTCTCGCTCTCCTGGTCGACCGTCAGCTCCGGCCGGGCCGCGATGATACGAGCCGCCAGGTGCTCGGTGGCCCCGGGCGGGGAGGTCGACTCGAGGATGACCAGCTCGCCGCCCTCGAGGTGCGGGATGATCGCGTCGGTCGCCGCGTCGATGTAGCTGAGGTCGGCCTGGTGGCCCTCGGTGAAGGGCGTGGGCACCGCGATGATGTAGGTCCCGACCTTGGGGGTCTCGGCCTGCGCGGACAGCATCCCCAGGCTCACCGCGCCGGCGACGTGCGTCTCCAGCTCCGGCTCGACGAACGGGACCTGGCCGGCGTTCACAGCGTCCACGTGCACCGGGTTGACGTCCACCCCGATGACCTTCTGCCCGTGGCTGGCGAGGATCGCCGCAGTCGGGAGTCCGATGTACCCAAGGCCGATGACGGCGACGGTGTTGCGCATGCGCATTTACCCCTTTGGAGGATTGCCGGCCCAGCCCGTCGGCGGGTCGGTAGAGGACTGCAGGAGTATTCCACACGGGACGGAGGGGGCTGCCTCGACGTCCGGTCACCCCGATGGTCAGGCGCTGGTTCTGATCTGGCAAAGGTTTGGCAAAAACGCTTGGCGTCCGGCGCCCGAGGGCCGAGGGTGGTGAGGACGGACCACCACTCGGAGGAGAAGCCATGTCGCACCGATCTTTCGCATCATCCGTCACCGCCGCCGCGCTCGTCGCGTCGGCCGCAGCGCTCGTGCCCGGCGCCGCGCAGGCCATCCCGGAGAACTCCCACTGCGGCGTCCAGCCGGGCAACAATAACGACGCGTTCGTCGACCACGACCAGCTGACCGCGGCCGTGCAGCAGCTGGAGCGCACCTCGGGCGGGCTCGTCGACGTCGAGGTCGCCGGCCACAGCAACGAGGGCCGCGAGATCTACTCGGCCCGCGTGGGCGAGGGCGACACGGTCATCTACGTGCAGTCCCAGATCCACGGCAACGAGAACCACGGCACCGAGGCCCTGCTCAACCTGCTGCACATGCTCGGCGGCCCGTCCGCCGAGGCGCAGCAGCTGCGCGAGGAGGTGACGGTGGTCGGCATACCTCGCCTGAACGTGGACGGCGGCGAGCACGACACCCGGCAGAACGCGATGAGCTGGGACGACGTCGTCGCGGCGTTCCCGCAGCTCGCGGGCGTGCAGCCGGCGTGGAACTACCGCGCGTCGGTGCCGGGCTTCGACGTCAACCGCGACTTCCACCCGGACCTGGACTACGTCCCCGCGCCGGAGGACTTCCCGGGCAGCAGTGCCGACACCGGGTGGTACATCACGCCGGAGGCGCAGACCTCGCGGGACGTCTACCGCGGGCTCGAGCAGGAGTTCGGGACCGTCGACTACTTCGTCGACCTGCACAACCAGTGGTCCTGCTACAAGCAGGTGGGCACCGACAACCTGTCGACGCTGTCCATCTCCGGGCGGTTCATCGCCGACCCGACCGAGCTCGGCGACTGGCCCAAGTTCGACTACGACGCCTCGCGCCGCGCCAACGTCGCCGTGTATGACGCGCTCCAGGACCAGGGTGACTCCGCCTTCGGGCACCTCACCCTCTACCCGCAGGACACCAACCTGCCCGGCACCGCGCTGGGGTCGTTCGCCCTGCGCGGCAGCGCGACGGTGCTCTTCGAGACGTCGAGCCAGACGCAGTACGACGGATCCAAGCGCAACGGGATGCTGACCAAGCAGGTCGAGACCGGGCTCAAGGGCCTGATCGACGCCGTGGCCGACGGCAGCATCGACGCGATCGACCCTGAGGACTACGAGCAGATCCCGCAGCGGGAGTTCCTGCCGGCCGACTGAGGCTCTCGTCTTGCGACCGCTTTTCCTTCTGTGCGTCGGATGCATCTGACTCACAGCAGGAAAAGCGGTCGCGAGTGCCGACGGCACGCGCACCCGCCCGAGGCCGGCCCCTGTCCACCAGCGCCGAGACCCACTAGCGTCTGGTTATGCCGCGCCAGTTCCAGTTCCGCACCGTCGACGGGGTCGAGACCGTCCAGATCGCCGTCCGGGGCCGCCAGGTCCTCGCCCGCCCGATGCTCAACTTCGGCCCCGGCTACACGCTCGACGAACGCGCCGCCCTCGGTCTGCGCGGGCTGCTCCCGCCCGCGGTCAACACGCTCACCGAGCAGGTGCGCCGCGTCTACCAGCAGTTCCGCGGCCAGCCCGACGACCTGAGCCGGTACGTCTTCCTCAACCAGCTCCAGGACCTCAACGAGATCCTCTACTACCGCCTCGTGGCCGACCACCTCGAGGAGATGCTGCCGATCATCTACACGCCCACCGTCGGCGAGGCGATCCAGAAGTTCAGCTCCACCTTCGACCGCCCCCGCGGCATCTACCTGTCCATCGACGACGCCGCCGGCATGGACGAGGCCCTCGCGGCGCACGGGCAGGGGCCCGAGGACGTCGATCTCGTGGTCGTCACCGACTCCGAGGGGATCCTCGGCATCGGCGACCAGGGCGTCGGCGGCATCCGCATCGCGGTCGGCAAGCTCGCGGTCTACACGACGGCCGCGGGGATCCACCCGTTGCGCGGCATACCCGTCGTGCTCGACGTGGGCACCGACAACCTCGACCTGCTCAACGACCCCGGCTACCTCGGCGCGCGGCACGCCCGCGTGCGCGGTGAGAGGTATGACGCGTTCGTCGCCCAGTTCGCCGACGCCGTCCGCCGGCACTTCCCGCACGCCCTGCTGCACTGGGAGGACTTCGGCGCGGACAACGCGCACCGCATCCTGGCGGCATACCGGGACGAGCAGTGCTCCTTCAACGACGACATCCAGGGCACGGCCGCGGTGGTCGCGGCGGCGGCGCTCGCGGCCGTCCGCGCCAAGGGCGAGCGACTCGCCGACCAGCGGATCGTCGTGCACGGCGCCGGCACCGCGGGCGTCGGCGTCGCCGACCTCATGCGCGACATCATGGTGCAGGAGGGGCTGTCCGAGAAGGAGGCCGAGAGCAGGTTCTGGGGGCTCGGGAGCCGCGGGCTGCTGCATACGGGAGCACCCATGCGCGCCTTCCAGGAGAGGTATGCCCGGCCCGTCGAGGAGGTCTCCGGCTGGGACGGGGCGGGGCGCTACGACCTCGCGGAGGTGGTGCGGCAGGTCAGGCCGACCGTGCTCGTCGGGACGTCGGCGCAGCCCGGGTCGTTCACCGAGGCGATCGTGCGCGACATGGCCGCCGGCTGCGACCGGCCGGTGATCATGCCGCTGTCGAACCCGACCAGCCGCTCCGAGGCCGTGCCCGCCGACCTGCTGCGCTGGACGGACGGTCGGGCGCTGATCGCCACGGGCTCGCCGTTCGCGCCGGTCGAGCAGGGCGGGACGACGTTCGAGATCGCGCAGGCCAACAACGCGCTGGTCTTCCCCGGCATCGGCCTGGGCGCCGTGGCGGTGCGGGCCACGCGGGTCACCGACCGGATGATCGCCGCGGCGGCCCAGGCGGTGGCCGAGCGGACGTCCGCCGGCCGGCTGGGCGCTCCGGTCCTGCCGTCCATGCGCCAGCTGCGCGCGGTGTCCGCCGCGGTGGCGATCCGGGTGGCCGAGGCGGCGGTCGAGGAGGGCGTGGCCACCCGTGAGCTCGAGCACCCGCTCCAGGACATCCACGAGCTGATGTGGCAGCCGGTCTACCCCACGGTCGAGGTCGTCGACCACATCGACGAGCCGTCAGCCCGGACGACGGAGCCGGGGCGCGAGGCCTGAGGAGCGGGTCGGCCCGCACCGACGGACAGGCCGACGGTCAGCGGCACGCGCGGATCTGCTCGACCAGGATGTCGCCGTGGCCGGCGTGCCGGGCCAGCTCGGCGGTCATGTGCCCGTAGAGGTAGCGCAGGCTGATCGACTTCTCGCGCCACTGCAGCTCGTGGTCGAGGTCGTGCCCGGCGGCGATGGCCCGCGACTCCTCGCACGCGGCGCGGTAGGCCCCGAGGGCGGAGGCGATCGTCTCGCCCTCACGCGGCACGAAGCTCTCGTCGACGGTCTCCGGGATGCCGACTTCCGCACGCGTCCGGCCGGCCAGCCGGTGGTGGAACCAGACCTTCTCGACGAAGATCGCGTGGGTCACGAGCGCGAGCGGCGTCGTGAGCGAGGGCACCAGCCGGAGCCGCGCCTCCTCCTCGGTGAGGTCGTCCAGGAGCGCCGCGATCTGCTCACGCTGCACGTCGACGAATCCCTCGAGGACGGCGCGCTCGCCCGCGGTGTAGAAGGTGGCCACAGCCCGAGGCTACGCCGGGGCGGAAGGGAGGAAGGGACCCACACCCGACCGGCCCCGCCTCAGGCCGGCCTCTCGACCTCCACGAACAGGAAGCAGATGAACGACCGGCCGTCCGGGTTGGGCAGCAGCTCGGTCGGCGTGTCGGCGGCCGGCGGCGGCTCGGTCACGCGCCGGATCGTCAGTCCCGCCTCGACGAAGGCGTTGATCACGTCCTGCAGGGGCCGGTGCCAGTAGGTCATCCACACCGTCTCTCCGTCGTAGTCGTAGTCCTCGGAGTACTGCGTGAGCGCGAAGTAGTCGGCCCCCTGGTGCGAGACGACGTAGACGGTCGGGTGGATGACCGAGACGACCAGCCGCCCGCCGGGTCGCAGCACCCGCCGCAGCTCAGCGAGCGTGGCGGCCCAGTCCTCCACGTAGTGCAGCGCCAGCGAGACGACGACCAGATCGAACTGCGCATCGGCATACGGCAGCGGCGCGGCCAGGTCCGCGACCCGCAGGTCCACGGCCTCCCCCAGCCGCTCCCGCGCGATGTCGACCATCGCCGGGCTCAGGTCGAAGGCGGACACGGACGCGCCCCGGTCACGCAGCGCCTCCGCGAGCGCGCCCGACCCGCACCCCGCGTCGAGCACCCCCAGCCCCGTGACGTCGCCGGCGAGGCGCAGCATCTCCGGGCGCTCGTACCAGGCGTTGAAGAGGCTGCTCTCGTTCGAGGCCGCGTATGCCGCGGCGAAGCTGTCGTACTGCGCGGCGGTGGGCGGGACCTGGGACTCGGGAGGGGGCATGGGCTCCATGTCTACCAGGGCGGATGCGACTTGACCTGCGTCAAGGAAGTCTCGCGGGGAAGTCCGTAGCTTCGAGGTATCAGGCCCCCGAGGGCACCGAGCCAGCGTGAGAGGACATGCCATGAGCACCACCACCAGCACCACCACGACGATCCTGCGGGCCGAGGGCTTCTCCTGCCCCTCCTGCGTGGCCAAGATCGAGAAGCAGGTCGGCCGCGTCAAGGGCGTCGAGTCGGTCAAGGTCCACTTCGCCTCCTCCCGCGTCGAGGTCGTCCACGACCCCGCCGTGGCGAGCACCGACGACCTGGTCGCCGCGGTGGCCAAGGCCGGCTACACCGCCAGGCCCGCCGCGTTCTGACCTGCCAGCCCTGATGCCCGACGCACGACATACGGAAGGACAAAAATGAACCTCGTCCGGACATGGCTCTCGGGTCGCTGGACCGTGCCGGGCGCCTCGGGTCTGCTGATCCTGGCCTCGTTCGCCTCCGAGCACGCCCTGGGCTACCCGCTGTGGGGCGACGTGCTGATGATCGCCGCCGCGGTCGTCGCCGGCGCGCCCGTCGTCAGCAAGGCCTGGCGCGCGCTGACCGCCAGGGTGGTCGGCATCGACCTGCTGGTCTCGGTCGCCGTCATCGGCGCCGTGCTGATCCAGAACTACTGGGAGGCCGCCGCGGTGACCTTCCTGTTCGCCGTCGGGCACGCGCTGGAGACGGCGACCCTCAACAGGACCCGCTCCGCGCTCGCCGAGCTGATCGCCGTCGCACCCGACACCGCGGTCGTGCTCCGCGCCGGCGGGCAGGTCGAGGTCCCGGCCCAGGAGGTCGTCACCGGCGAGACAGTCCTGGTCAAGAACGGCGCGAAGGTGCCCGTCGACGGCGTCGTCATCGGCGGCACCGGCGCGCTGGACGAGGCCTCCATCACCGGCGAGTCGATCCCGGTCGAGAAGGTGGCCGGCGACGACGTCTTCGCCGGCACCGTCAGCACCGGCGGCTTCCTGCAGGTCAGGGCCACCGGCGTGGGCGCCGACACCACCCTGGCGCGCATCATCCATCGCGTGGAGGAGGCGCAGGACGCCAGGGCGAAGACGCAGGCCTTCATGGACCGCTTCTCCGCCTGGTACACCCCCGCGATCATCGTGCTCGCGGTCGTCCTGGGCCTGGTCACCCGCGACCTCGTGCTGGCCCTGACCCTGCTGGTCATCGCCTGCCCCGGTGCGCTCGTCATCTCCATCCCCGTCTCGATCGTGGCCGGCATCGGCCGCGGCGCGAAGGACGGCATCCTCATCAAGGGTGGCGAGTTCCTCGAGACCTCCGCCAGGATCGACGCCGTCGCGCTCGACAAGACCGGGACCCTCACCCAGGGCCGTCCGCGTCTGACCGACGTGGTCCCGCTGGTCCCGGAGCTGTCCGAGGACGACGTCCTGCGGCTGGCCGCGCGCGCCGAGGCCGGCTCCGAGCACCCGCTCGCGCGTCCGGTCCTCGACGCTGCCGCCGAGCGGGGTATGCCGTCGCCCGGCCTCCCCGAGGAGACTCACCCGGTCCCGGGCCAGGGGGTCGTGGCCGTCGTCGACGGCCGTCGCGTCGCCGTCGGCAACCTGGCGCTGCTGACCGCCGAGGGTGGTCTGGCCGAGGGTGGCCTGGCGGAGGTCGAGCGGACCGGGGCACGCGTGGCCGCGCTCGCCGCCGACGGTCGCACGCCGATGATCGTCGCGGTCGACGGTCGCCCCGTGGGGATCGTGGCGGTGGCCGACACCGTCCGCGCCGACGCTTCCGAGATGGTGCGCCGTCTGCACGCCGCCGGCGTCAGGAAGGTCGTCATGCTCACCGGTGACGTCGAGCCGGTCGCCCGGTCCGTCGGCGCCCAGGTCGGCATCGACGAGGTCCGCGCCGGGCTCCTGCCGGAGGACAAGCTCGAGGCCGTGGCCGACCTGCAGAAGCAGGGCTACACGGTCGCGATGGTCGGCGACGGCGTCAACGACGCCCCCGCGCTGGCGACCGCCGACATCGGCGTGGCCATGGGCGCCGCCGGCACCGGCGTGGCGATCGAGACCGCGGACATCGCCCTGATGAAGGACGATCTGCTCAAGCTGCCCCAGGCCTTCTCGCTGGCCAGGCGGACCGTCAGCACCATGCGGCAGAACATCGCCATCGCGCTGGTCACGGTGGCCACGCTGATGCTCGGCGTGGTCCTCGGTGGCGTCACCATGGCGATCGGGATGCTGGTGCACGAGGCCTCGGTGCTGCTCGTCATCGTCAACGCGATGCGCCTGCTGCGGCGTCGCGAGGACCCGCCCGCGCGGACGCGCCGCCATGAGTCCGAGCAGGACCGCACCGCGCCCGAGCGGGAGAAGGTCGCGGCCTGACCCACTGCATACCTGACCCACGGCATACCTGACCCGCTGCATACCTGACCCACGGCATACCCGACCAGGGCGCCTCCTCGGACGCTACGGATCTGCATCACCACGTGATGCAGATCCGTAGCACCTCAGCTCAGGCACCCGCACGAGCAGCCTCTGCGGTCGCCCGTGGCCGAGGAGGTCCAAGCCTCCCGACGGCATACGTCATACCGAGGTGTTGGTGGCCCAGGCGGGCGTCCCGTTGGTGCGGTAGATGACCACGTTTCCGTCGTCCTGCACGACCAGCCGCGCGCCGGGGTTGCGGTCGGTGGCGGTGGCCCAGACCGGCCGGTCCTTGGGTGCGTAGATGACGAGGTTGCCGTCGCCCTGCATGACAGTGGACCCGACCGGGCGCCCGTTGGTGTTGCTGGCCCACCGCGCGCCCGTCGGCCCGTAGAGGACGAGGTTGCCGTCGGCCTGGTAGACGAACCGGTAACGCCCGTTCGGCGAGCTGATCGAGCCACCGGGGACGAGGGTCTCCCCCGCCAGCATGTCCGGGCTGCTCGCGTCCGGCCCGGTGATCACCCAGGTGTCGGTCGACCAGGCGGCGGTCCCGTTGGCGCGGTAGATCACGACGTTGCCGTCGTCCTGCACGACCAGCCGCGCGCCCGGGCTGCCGCTCGTGCCGCTGGCCCAGACCGGCCGGTCCTTCGGCGCGTAGATGACGAGGTTGCCGTCGCCCTGCATGATCGTCGTCCCCACTGGTCGGCCGTTGGTCCGCGACGACCAGGTCGCGCCGGCGGGGCCGTAGAGGACGAGGTTGCCGTCGGTCTGGTAGACGAACCGGTAGCGACCGTTCGGCGAGGTGATCTGCCGGCCGGCGGCGAGGGTCTCGCCGGCGACCATGTCGGGGCTGCTCGCGTCGGGCCCGGTCACCACCCACGTGTCGGTCGACCAGACCGGCCGGCCGTCGGGGCGGTAGATGACGACGTTGCCGTCGTCCTGGACGACGAGGTGAGCGCCGAGGTGACCGTCGGTGCCGCTGGCCCAGACCACGAGACCGCCCGGGCCGTAGATCACGAGGTTGCCGTCGCCCTGCATGATCGTCGAGCCGACCGCCTGCCCGTCGGTCCGCGAGGCCCACATGGCCCCCGCCGGCCCGTAGAGGACGAGGTTGCCGTCACCCTGGTAGACGAAGGTGTAGCGACCGTTCGGGGAGCTGATCGACTGCCCCGCCATGAGCACCTCGCCGGCCCGCAGGTCCGGGCTGCTCGCGGCGGCGCCGGTGACGAGCGGCTCGGTGTCGTAGGCGTACCCGAGCCGGTGGTGGTTCAGCACGTGCGCCGGGGTGCGGCTCGGCCACTCCATGAGCGGGTCGTTGAGACCGGCACCGGTCATGCTCGAGACGAACGGGGCGGCCGGATTGGCCGCCTGCCACCGCGCCCAGAGCAGGTCGATCCACGCGTGGTGCAGGTAGAAGACCGGGTCGCGCGGCGAGGCCGCGGTCCGCATCTGGCCCCCCACCCACCGGTGCGGCGGGTTGTGGATGAGATCCTCCAGCTCGAACCAGAAGCCGCCGTATGTCGTGCGCGTCTGGTTGCGCTGGACCGTGGTCGGCGAGGGCAGGACGTCCGAGCCGAGGGCACGCTGCAGGTTCCACAGGCTGTTGAACTGCCCGAGGAAGGCGTTGCTCCACAGCGAGGAGCTGGTGCTCTGCTCGACCGAGGAGTCCCAGTAGGGCAGCGACACCCGGGCGTCGACCGAGCGGAGCTCGCGCTCGAAGCGCAGGAGCATCTCGCGGTGCCACGGCAGGAAGTGCGAGCTGTGGTGGATGTTCATGTTGAAGTGGTGCTCGTGGAGGTGGGCGAAGCTCTCGACGACGCCCCGGCTCTTGAGCACCTTGAGGGCGTTGACGAGGCGGTCGCGCTCCTGCGTCGACAGGGCGGTGAAGTTCTTGCGGACCCAGACCATGTCACTCACCGTCCTGCGGGGCCGTCGACGTGGCGGACGGGGTGGTGCGGTCGGCGGGGCCCGGCGTCGGGACCCGTCGTGCGGCACGGTCCACCACGAGCTGGCGACCGAGGCCGCGCAGGTCGTCGGACCAGACGTAGGCGTTGTCGTAGAGGAAGTACTTCCCGCCCGGCAGGCGGCCATGCCTCACCGGCTCCCCGTCGACGAGGAGCTCGGTGCGCGCCGCGCGGCCCCTCCCGATCTCCCGGACCTCGACGCGTGCGTCGATCTCGTGCTTGTCCATCCTGTCCCTCCGAGTGTGTGCTGGCGTGATGCCTGACGAGAGGGAGGAGGCGGACAGGTCTGGTTGGATACACGGGGCGTGCGTGCACGAGGGACAAGGTGCGGCAGTGACGCTTCTCCTCAGCGCATCGGCATACCTGTGAGTCCGGAGATGAGCCCGAGGGTGGCGCACAGGGCGAGCGTGCGCAGGACGGACCACCGGAGGCGCAGCAGGAGGAACCCAGCCAGCAGCGTGATGGTCAGGGGTATCCAACGCACCGACTCCCACACCGGGATCTCGAGGGAGACGGGGCCGGACCGGACGTCCACGGTGGCGGCGAAGATGGTGTGCAGGGCGAGGAACAGGGCGAGGTGGGCGATGACGCCCACGACAGCGGCAGTGATGCCGGTTAGTGCTGCCGTCAGGGCCCGGTTGCTCCGCAGGCCCTCCACATGGGGCGCGCCGAGGAAGATGAAGACGAAGCAGGGCACGAACGTCACCCAGGTCGTCAGGAGCGATGCGAGCACCGCCGCGACCCACGGGTCCAGCGTCCCGGGGTCCCGGTAGGCACCGACGAAGGCGACAAACTGCACGACCATGATGAGCGGACCCGGGGTGGACTCGGCCAGAGCGAGCCCACGGACCATCTCCCCGGGCGTGAGCCAGGCGTGCACCTCGACCGCCTGTTGCGCCACGTAGGCCAGGACGGCGTAGGCACCGCCGAAGGTCACCAGGGCCGCGCCGGAGAAGAACAGGGCCTGCTCGGTGAAGACGCTCCGGCCACCGGTGAGCAGGATGACAGCACCGACCGGCACCCCCCAGGCCACCGCACCGAGCACCAGCACCCAGAATGCGTGGGTCCACGACGGCGTCGCCTGGTGCATCGCGTCGTCGGACACCAGCGGCGCCGGGCCGCGGACCGGGTCGCTCGCGCGGGGTGGGGCGTGGACCGCACGGGGTGACCACCGACCCAGAACCCAGCCGATCAGCGCTGCGGCGGCGACCACGGCAGGAAACGGCACGCGCAGGACCGTCAGGGCGAGGAAGGCGGCGACGGCGAGCGCGACGAGCGCCGGACTGTGAAGGGCCTTGGCCCCGACCCGGTGCACGGCCTGCGCCACCACGGCCAGGACCGCGGCACCCAGACCGGTGAAGACGGCCGAGACCACGGTGGTCTCGCCGAGCCCGACGTAGAGGAAGCTCAGGCCAAGAAGGGCGATGACGCCGGGCAGCACGAAGAGCGTGCCAGCCGCGAGTCCGCCCCGCACCCCGTTGAGAAGCCACCCTACGTAGATGGCGAGCTGCTGGGCCTCCGGACCAGGGAGCAGCGTGCAGTAGGACAGGGCGTGCAGGAAGCGCTGCTGCCCGATCCACCGGCGCTGCTCCACCAGCTCGCGCTGCATCACCGCGATCTGCCCCGCCGGCCCGCCGAAGGTCTGCAGCGAGATCAGGAACCAGGCGCGCACGGCCTCCCTGAACGGCACCACGTCGGCGCCTCGTGGTGCAGCTTCGCCAGCAGCGCCTACACCCAGGGGTGGGCGGTGCCCATCAGGTTCGTTGTGATGCACGACACGCCCAATCCTCAGTTATACGTTTCCATAGGTTGACTAATCCCTATGCGATAGGCAGGATATACCCAGCCCGGGTGGAAAACCACCCCCACGAACCAAGAAGGCACCCATGACCCAACTGATCCTCCTCGCCCTCGTCGGCCTCGCCGCCCAGCTCGTCGACGGCGGCCTCGGCATGGCCTACGGGGTCACGACAACCACCCTGCTGCTCGCGCTGGGCACCAACCCGGCCGCCGCGTCCGCCACGGTGCATCTGGCCGAGATCGGCACGACCCTCGCCTCTGGCCTCTCCCACTGGCGTTTCGGCAACGTGGACTGGAAGGTCGTCCTGCGCATCGGCGTGCCGGGCGCAGTCGGCGCCTTCGCCGGCGCCACCGTCCTCAGCAGCCTCGACACCGAGGTCGCCCGACCTCTGACCAGCGGCATCCTGCTCGCTCTCGGCGTCTACATCCTGGTCCGGTTCGCGACCTCCGCCCCGCGCGCCGACCGGCTCGGGCAACCGCTGCGGCGCCGTTTCCTCTCTCCCCTGGGCCTGTTCGCCGGGTTCCTCGACGCCACCGGCGGCGGCGGGTGGGGACCTGTCGGCACCCCGGCGCTGCTGGCCAGCGGCCGTATGGAGCCGCGCAAGGTCGTTGGCTCCATCGACGCCTCCGAGTTCCTCGTCGCGCTCTCGGCCAGCCTTGGGTTCCTCCTGGCGCTGAGCAGCCAGGGCGTCAACCTCACGTGGGTCCTGGCCCTGCTCGCCGGCGGGGTCGTGGCCGCGCCATTGGCCGCATACCTCGTCCGCGTCGTGCCCACCCGAATCCTCGGGGTCAGCGTCGGCGGCATCATTCTGCTCACCAACTCCCGCACCCTGCTGCGCAGCGACCTCATCGACGCCCCTGACACCACGCGCATCCTCGTCTACATCACCGTCCTCGCCGTGTGGGTCCTCGCCCTGGCCTACGTCGTGAACGACCATGTCCGCAACAGCAGCCCTGCCGTCGCACCGATCGATGCGCCGGAAGAGGACGACGCCAAGACCCCAGCGTGACCGGGCCCCGAACATCGCCCTGCGTCCCGGCCAGTCGCAGGCACAGACGGCCACCCATGGCCAGACGGGTGTGAGGGTGGGGCATGAGGACCTCCGAGCTCTGGGCCGTGACTCTTGAACAGTCACAGCCCGCTCGGAGGCCCTCCCCACGTCCCTAGCGCGTGCCACCAACCGCCTGGCAGGTACCCCGAGCGCGCTGCTGCCGCACGGTCGGCGACCGTCTTCACGGGACCTTGCGAGCTCGCCAGGCCAGCGCCGTCAGCACCGCAGAAGTGGGTGTCCAGATGGCCCGCTCCGGCCAGGACGGCGAGATGCCGTTCATGACGACGCCGACGCCCATCAGCGTGGTGACGCCGGTCAGCACGTGGCGGCGCATGGGGACCGGAAGGCGACGGCTCAAGACCGCCGCACTGAGCCCGGCGTAGATAACCGCGGCCCCTGCGCTCGCGAGCCTGAGCCGGGCGGGCAGCACGCCGGGGTGAGCGCCCCCGTAACTGGCGCGACCCCAAGGCGTCCCGGCGGCCAGCGCAACCTGAAACGCGGCGAGCCCTCCCAGACCGATGGCCAGAGCACGATGTTCCAGGGAGCGCCGCTGACCCTCAGCACCGGACGGCATCGGCCTCGCCTCAGTCACGCGGTCATCCTGCCGCATGCGGTGATGGTCATGTACAACGCGTAGCGGCAACACACCGCCATGGGCCACAGCGCGCAGCCGCCACGTCCACGATGATGGTGGCTCGCCACCAACACCCGGAGGAGCCCTGGTGCCCCAGTACGCCGTCCTGATCTACAGTGCCGAGTCCGCACACACGCCCGGAGAGACCGCGGACACCTCGGAGGCGATCGCTGAGTGCGACGAGCACGCGGAAGCCCTGATCACGGACGCCGTGATGACAGCGGCCTGGGCGTTCACTCCTCGCAGCATGGCCAGGTCGGTCCGCGCCGACGGCGTCTCCGAGGGACCCTTCTACGACACCCCGGACGCTCTCGTCGGGTTCTACGTCCTCGAGGCGCCGGACCTGGACACCGCCCTCGCCACGGCGGCCACCAACTCCGTGGTCCGGCAGGGCGGCGGCCTCGAGGTGCGTCCGATCCACAGCGGGGGCTTCGTCGGCTCCTAGAGAGCCCCCCCTCCGCTGCCGACGGGTGACGCCATACCTTGGGGGTATGCCTGTGGCCATCCGCCTCGCTCGCGCTGACGACCTCGCGGCCATCGAGCGCTTCGCCGTCGACGTCGTCCCCGCTCACTACGCTCCGATCCTGGGCGAGGACGCTGCGCTGGCGCAGCTGCAGTGGTGGACTCCGGCACGGATGCAGCCGGCCGTCGAGGCCCACCGCGTCCATGTCGCGGTCGAGGGCCAAGCGATCGTGGGAGTGGCGGAGACCGGTGTCCTGGGCGAGGACCACGTCGTCTGGAAGCTGTACCTCGCGCCGGAGCTCCGCGGCCGGGCGATAGGAGCGGACCTGCTGCAGCACGCCGTAGCGCCCCTTCGCAAGGTGACCGACCACGTCCTGGTCGAGCACTTCGCCGGGAACACCAAGGCCGCCAGGTTCTACGAGCGGGAGGGGTGGGCCGTCGTGCGCACCGAGGCGTCCCGGAGCGGCGACCCCGCCGCGGCGATCGTCTGGCGCCGCTTCACCTTCGCCAGATGAGGTCTGACGTCGCTCATCGATCGGGCGCCCCCGATCGTGCTTCGATGCGGGTATGCCCGCCTCCTCACCTCGCCCTCCGGCCGGCGTGACGGCGCTCGCGTCCGCCTTCGTCGTCGCAGGGGTTTTGCACCTGGTGCGCCCGGACCTCTTCGAGCCGATCGTGCCGCGCCGCCTGCCCGCCAAGCGGGAGCTCGTCCTGGGCTCCGGTGTGGCCGAGATCGCCTGCGGCGCAGGCCTCCTCGTCCCTCGAACGCGCGCCCTCGCGGGCCGGCCGAGCGCGCTGCTCCTGGTCGGCGTGTTCCCGGCCAACGTGCAGATGTGCGTCTCCTACGGTCAGCGGGCCCTACGCACCCGGCGGCCTGCACATGTCGCAAGCTTCGCCGCCACGGTGGTCCGGCTGCCGCTGCAGTGGCCGATGATCAGGACCGCGCTGGGCGTGGCCGGGGTGCGGCGAGCGTCCGAGGGATAAACTCGGCGCAGGAGGCAGACATGGGTGTGCACCCCGACCATGAGCTCGAGGTCCTCGAGGAGGACCAGACCGTCCCGCCACGCCCGGAGGAGGTCATCGCCGACGCCGACCGTCCTCGGGACGACGCGGCAGCTACGACCGAGCAGGACCTCGGTGACCGTGCTTCACGTGGCGGTGCAGATACGTAGGGCGCCGCAACCCTCGGTATCGACCTGCTGGAGTGGCACGCTCGACGCTCAGCTCCAGTCGCGCCGGTCCAGCAGCACGCCGTCGGCCTCGCCCAGGGCCTCCACCACCTGCACGTCCGTCCGGAACCGCAGCCCGGCACGCACCTTCTCGGCCACAGCTCCCGCCAGGGTCTCCCCGGGCACCGTCCCGTCCGGCACCACCAGGCACGACAGCTCGTCCTTGTGGTCCACGCGGTCGATGAGGAACCGGTAGTCCGCGACCCCGGGCACGCCGTCCATCACCGCGCTGACCTGGCGCGGGTGCAGGAACATCCCCTTGACCTTCACCGCCGCACCCACGCGCCCGAGCACGCCGCGCAGCCGCAGCGAGCCGTCCGGCCCGAGCATCCAGCCCGACAGGTCACCCGTCCCGAAGCGCACGAGCGGGTAGTCCGAACGCAGCAGCGTCACCACGATCTCGCCCTCGGTGCCGTCGGTCACCGGCACCCCGGTCCCGATCTCGCACACCTGCACGTCCACGCCGTCCGCCAGCACCAGGCCGTTGCCGGGGTCCTCCCCCGCCGGCTCCCACGCCAGCAGACCGGTCTCGCCCGTCCCGTACGCCATCCGCACGTGCGGCACCCGCTGGGTGAGCAGCGCGCGCAGCGAGTCCGGCAGCGGCTCGGCCGTCACCAGCGCCCGCTCCAGCCGCCAGCGCTCCGGTTCCAGACCCGCCGCGTCGTAGGCCTCGACCAGCGCCTTGAGATAGCTCGGCAGGCCCGTGTATGCCGTGACGCCCAGGTCCGCCATCGCGCGCGCCTGGAGGTCCTGGTTGCCGATGCCCCCGGCGACGACCGCGGCACCCACGGACCGGGCGCCCTGCTCGAGCATCGCGCCAGCCGGCGACAGGTGGTAGCCGAAGCAGTTGAGCACCACGTCGGACGCGCCCACGCCCAGGTCGGCGAGCGCCTGGCCCCACCGCCAGTCGGCGCCCTCGAGCTGGGGCTCGTAGAGCGGCCCCGGCGACTGGAACCACCGTGCGACCAGCGCGTCCGGCGCGAGCAGGCCGCCGTGCGGCGGGTCCTGCCGCTGCCGCTCGACGAGGTCGTCCTTCGCGAGGACCGGCAGCGCGGCAAGCCCGCCGGCACGGCATACCTCCGACGCGGTGAGGCCGGCCTCGGCGAGGCGGGAGGCGAAGCCGGGCACGCGCCCGGCGGCCCGCTCCAGCACCTCCGCGAGCCGGGGCGCGAGCGCGTCCTCACGCCGCTTCAGGGCAGCATCGATCGACATGGTGGGTCCCTTCACAGCCAGCGCTTGCGGCGCTTGTAGTGCTTGACGTCCCGGTAGCTCTTGCGGCCGCCCTCCTCGCCGAGGCCGAGGTAGAACTCCTTCACGTCGGGGTTCTCGCGCAGCTCGGCGGCGGGGCCCTCGAGCACGATGCGCCCCTGCTCCATGATGTAGCCGTGGTCGGCGACCTCGAGGGCGCGGCGGGCGTTCTGCTCGATGACCAGCACGGTCAGGCCGGTCTCGGTGTTGAGCCGCTTGATGTAGCCGAAGATCTCCTGCACCAGCAGCGGCGCCAGCCCCAGCGACGGCTCGTCGAGCATGAGCAGGGTGGGGCGGGCCATCAGCGCCCGGCCGATCGCGAGCATCTGCTGCTCGCCGCCGGAGAGGTAGCCCGCGATCCGCGCCCGCATGTCGGCGAGCTTGGGGAAGAACTCGTAGACCTTGTCCAGGTCCTCGGCCGACTCCTTGCCGCTGCGCGTGTAGGCGCCGGCGACGAGGTTCTCGGCCACGCTGAGGTGCTCGAAGACGTGCCGGCCCTCCATGCACAGGCTCATCCCCCGGGTCACCCGCTGGGCGGCGTCGACCCTCGTGATGTCCTCGCCGCGGAAGGAGATCGTCCCGTCGGTGACCTCGCCGTGCTCGCTCGGCAGCAGCCCCGAGACGGCCTTGAGGGTGGTCGACTTGCCCGCGCCGTTGGAGCCCAGGAGCGCGACGATCTGCCCCTCGGCGACCGTGAGCGAGAGCCCGCGGAGGACGAGGATCACGTCGTCGTAGATGACCTCGACGTTGTTGAGGGACAGCAGCGCCGCCCCGGGGCCGCCCCCCGGCACGAGCGCGCCGCTCGTGCCGGGGGACGGGGTGCCGGTGGCCGTGCTCATGGCGTGGCGCCCGCCTCGACCTCGACCATCTTGCCGCCCTCCATCGTGTAGACGCCGGCGCTGGTGGAGCCGCGGTGGGACTCGGCGGAGAACTCGACGGTGCCGTCACCGATGACGCCGCCGGTGTCGATGCCGCCCATGGTCTCCAGCGCCTCCTTGATCGACGGCCCGTCGACCTCGCCGTCCTCGGCGGCCTTGGCCATGCCCTCGGCCATCACGTGCATGACCATCCAGCCCTGGACCCACGAGGTGCCCTTGGTGGCCGGGTCCTGGCCCTTGTCCTCGAGGTAGCTCACCATCTCCTCGTGACCCGGCTTCTCCGCCGCGATCGGGGCGAACGGCTGGACGCCCATGTGACCCTCGGCCACGTCAGCGCCTGCGGTGGTGATGAACAGCTCGTTGGCGCACCAGTTGAGGCAGACGATCTTCATGTCCAGGCCCTGCGCCTTGATGTCCTTGGCGACCTGCGCGGCCGGGGAGGCGACGTTCTGGATGACGATGTACTTCGCGCCCTGGCTCTGCGCCTGGGAGAGCAGGCCGACGTAGTTCTGCTGGCCGGCCGGCATGGCGTAGGCCTGGTAACCCAGCCCGTAGCCCTTCTCCGACACCCACGCCTCGCCGTCGGCGACCGGGGCCAGGCCGAACGGGCTGTCGTGGTGGAAGACCGCGACCTCGGCGTCGCCGCCGGAGTCCTCGTTGATCCAGTTGAGCGCGATGCGCATCTGGTCGGAGTAGGTCGGGGCGCTGACGAAGTTGTAGGGCGCCTCGGCCGGGTCGGTCAGGCTCTCGGCGAACGAGCCGGACATGAACGGCAGCTCGTCCTGCGCCACCTTGGTGTGCAGCGCCTCGGTGTCGCCGGTGCCCCAGCCCTGGACGGCGACGACGCCGTCGTTGACGTACTGCTTGTAGAGCTGCTCGGCCTTGGGCACCTCGTAGGCGTAGTCGTTGGACGTCGCCTGGATCTGCCGGCCGTCGACCCCGCCGTTGGCGTTGCGGTAGTCGATGTAGGCGAGCATGCCCTCGTTGTAGGGCTTGCCGACGTCGCCGGTCGCGCCGGTCAGGTCGGCGATGATGCCGACCTTGATCGGCTCGCCGCCGTCGCCGCTGCCGGCGCTGCCGTTGTCGCCACCGTCGCCGCCGCCGCAGGCGGACAGGCCGAGCGCCAGCGCGGCGAGAGAGGCGATGAGTGCACCGCGTCGTGCGTTCATGATTTCTCCTTCAGAGGGTGGGTATGGCGTGTGCGTGAGTGGTCTGTCAGGGTCGGGTCGGGGTGCGCCGGGTCAGTAGCGGAACGGCCAGTAGCGGACGTACTCCTTCATCCGCTCCCACAGCCTGTTGAGGCCGCGGGGCTCGATGATGAGGAAGAGGATGATCACCAGGCCGAAGACGGCGTTCTGGATCGCCGGCAGCTGGTTGGACAGCCACGGCGCGGCCGGGCCGACGACGTCGGCGACGGTGCGGATGAGCACCGGCAGCAGCGACATGAAGATCGCCCCGTAGACCGCCCCGGCGATGCTGCCGAGGCCGCCGACGATGATCATCGCCAGGTAGGTGATCGAGACGTTGAGCGTGAACGCCTCCCAGGTGACCGTCTCGGTGTAGTGCGCGGTGAGCGCCCCGGCGAGGCCGACGAAGCCGCTGGAGACGGCGAAGGCGGTGAGCTTGGCGGTGGTGAGGTTGACGCCGATCGCCTCGGCCGCGATGTCCTGGTCGCGCACGGCCATGAAGCTGCGCCCCAGTCCGGTGCGGAAGAGGTTGCGGGCGGCCAGCACGGCGAGCAGCGCGAGGAGCATGAGGATCCAGTACCAGCTCTGCTCAAAGGACTCGCGCGGCAGCGTCCAGCCGAAGATCGAGAGCCGGTCCAGGGTGATGTAGCCCCGGTCCTCGGTGAGCCAGCCCCAGCGGCGGATGACGAACTCGATGATCTGCTGGGAGGCCAGCGTCGCGATCGCCAGGTAGAGGCCCTTGAGCCGCAGGCCCGGCAGCCCGAAGAAGGTGCCGATCGCGGCGGTGAGGAGCACGGCGAGGACGATGGCGACCGGAACGGGCATGCCCATCCGTTCGGCGAGGATCGCCGAGCTGTAGGCACCGACGGCCATGAAGCCGCCCTGGCCCAGGGAGATCTGGCCGGTGTAGCCCACGAGGATGTTCAGGCCGACGGCGCCGATCACCGCGATGAGGATCGTGTTGACGATCGAGAGCCAGTAGTTGTCGAGCACGAACGGCAGGACGAGCAGCAGCACGACCATCAGGCCGAGGCGGACGTACTCCGCGCGGGTGCTGCGCAGGCGCAGCTCGGAGGCGTAGGTCCGGTGGTAGATGCCGGTGGCGGTCACGTTGGACATCGGTCAGACCCTCTCGATCCGCGTCTCGCCGAAGAGCCCGTAGGGGCGCACCAGGAGGATGAGCACCAGCACGACGTACGGGACCACGGTGGCCAGCCCCGGGTCCTGGTAGCCGGAGACGAACTGGGTGAGCAGGCCGATGATCAGGCCGCCGACGATCGTGCCGGGGACCGAGTCGAGGCCGCCGAGGATGACGACCGGGAAGACCATGAGGCCGAAGCCGGCGAGGTTCTGGTCGACCGCGCTGATGTCGGCGAGGAGCACGCCGGCGATCAGCGCGCTCACCGCGGCCAGCACCCACGCCAGGGCAAAGATGCGGCGCACCGAGATGCCCATCGTCATCGCCGCCTGCTGGTCGTCGGCGACGGCGCGCATCGCGATGCCGTGCCGGGAGCGGCGGAAGAAGATCGTGAAGGCGGTCAGCACCACCGCGGCGATGAGGATGACGAGCAGCCGGTTGAGCGGCACGGTCGCGCCGAGGAACTCCACCGAGCTGCGCGGCAGGATGGCCGGCTGGCTCTTGGGGCTGGTGCCGTAGAACATCTGCACCAGGGCCTTGAGCAGCATCGACAGGCCGATCGTCACCATGATGATGCTGATCGGGTCCTCGCCGATCATCGGCCGCAGGATGAAACGCTCGACGAGCACACCGATGAGCGTGGCGACGACGACGCCGACGAGCACCGCCGCGACGAGCGGCAGGCCGAGCACGACGAACGCCGTGTAGAACATGTAGGCGCCGACGAGCAGGAACTCGCCCTGGGCGAAGTTGATGACCGAGGTCGCCTTGTAGATGAGGACGAAGCCGAGGGCGGCGAGCGCGAGGATGGCGCCGTCGGCCAGGCCGTAGACCAGCAGGTTGAGGAAGGTTGACATCGTGGGCTCCTTGCCGGCGCGTCAGCGCCGGCCGCTCCAGACGGGACGGCGGCCGCGGCCGGGGGGGATCGTGTAGGTCGACAGGTCGAAGATGCGCAGCGCCAGCTCGCGGACGACCGACGTGCCGTCCTGGTAGGTGATCCGGCTGGTGATCCCGACCTGGTCGTCACCCCGGCGGAGGGCGGCGATGAGGTCGGCATACCGCTCGTCGATGACGTTGCGGCGCACCTTGCGGGTGCGGGTGATCTCGTCGTCGTCGGGGTCGAGCTGCTTGTGGAGCAGCAGGAAGCGCCCGACCCGGATCGACTCCGGGAGGTCCTCGTTGGCCCGGGTGACCTCCTCGGCCAGGAGGTCGTAGACCTCCTCCTTCGCGGCGAGGTCGGTGTATGTCGTGTAGCTGAGCCGCTCGTGCTCGGCCCACGACCCGACCGTGCCGGGGTCGATGGTGATCATCGCGGTCATCGGCTCGCCGGCCTGCTGCGGGCCGAAGACGACGGCCTCCTCGACGTAGGGGCTGAACTTGAGCTTGTTCTCGATGAACTGGCTGGAGTAGCGGCTGCCGTCGGGGGCGGTGAGCACGTCCTTCTGGCGGTCGATGACCACGAGCTGGCCGCGCTCGTCGAGGTAGCCGGCGTCGCCGGTGTGCAGCCAGCCCTCGGCGTCGACGACCTTGGCCGTCTCCTCCGGCTGCTTGTGGTAGCCGCGGAAGACCGAGGCCGAGCGCAGCAGGATCTCGCCGTCGTCGCTGATCCTCAGGTCGGTGCCCGGGATCGGGGTGCCGACGGTGTTGAAGGAGATCGCGTCGTCGCGGTGGACCACGGCGATGCCGCAGATCTCGGTCTGCCCGTAGAGCTGCTTGAGGTTGACGCCGATGGCGTGGAAGAAGCGGAAGACGTCCGGGCCGAGCGGGGCGCCGCCGGTGTAGGCCCGGCGGATTCGGGCCAGGCCGAGCTGGTCGCGGACCGGGCGGGTGCTCACCTGGTCGGCGAGCCACGTGAGCACGGCGTTGCCGCCCTTGCGGCCCTGGGTGCGGGCCTGCGCGGCACGGTCACCGATGTCGTAGCCCCAGCCGAAGACCGTGCGCTTGAGCCAGCCGGCCTCGTCGATGCGGACCTGGACCTCCGAGAGCATCGACTCCCAGATCCGGGGCGGGGAGAACATCACGTCCGGACCGATCTCGCGCAGGTCCGAGCGCTGGGTCGAGGCGTCCTCGGGGAAGGACAGCGTCAGGCCGCGGGACAGGCCGATCGCCACCGCCAGCATCTGCTCGCCGATCCACGCGAAGGGCAGGAAGGAGACGTAGCGGTAGGTGTGGTCGGCCGGGTCGAACTCGGTGAGGTGGTCGGCCATCGCGAGCAGGTTGGCGTGCGACAGCTCGCCCAGCTTGGGCCGGGAGGTGGTGCCGGACGTCGTGCAGATGACGGCGACGTCGTCGGGCGCACCCAGGGCGACCTGCGCGGCATACCAACCGGGGTCGGCGTCGGCCCGCTGCCGCCCGGCGCGCTCGACCTCGGTGAAGTCGACCAGCCACGGGTCGTCGTAGGACTCCAGGCCGTGCGGGTCGTAGAAGACGACGCGCTCGACGGGCAGGTCGGGCGTGGTGTCGCGCAGGCGCAGCAGCTTGTCGACCTGCTCCTGGTCCTCGGCGACGACGACGCGCGCGGCCGACATCCGCAGGATGTGCTCCAGCTCCTCGCCGATCGAGGTCGGGTAGATGCCGACGACGGCGGCGCCGATGGCCTGCGCGGCCAGCTCGGCGATGAGCCACTCGGGGCGGTTGTCGCCGAGGACGGCGACGATCTCGCCGCGCTGCACGCCATAACCGGCCAGGCCGTGGGCGAAGTCCTCGACGCGGCGGCGGTAGTCGGAGAAGGTGAGGGGCTGCCAGATGCCGTAGAGCTTCTCCTGCATCGCGACCCCGTCGGGGCGCTCGGCGGCGAGAGTGTCGAGGAGGCGCGGGAAGGTGGTCGCACGGGGGGCTCCGCCCCCCGTGTCCCCCCCGATCGCGGCAGAGGTCCGGTTGCTCATGCGTCCTCCTGGAGGGTGGCGAGGGCCTCCTTGACGGCAGCATCCTCGGTGTCGCTGCCCAGGTAGGCCTCGACGACGGCCGGGTCGGCCTTGACCTCGTCGGGGGTGCCGTCCGCGATGAGGCGGCCGAAGTCGAGCACGCTGACGCGGTCGGAGATGTCCATGACGACGTTCATGTCGTGCTCGATGAGGACCACGGTGACGCCGGCGAGCTCGTGGACGTCGAGGATGTAGCGGGCCATGTCCTCCTTCTCCTCGGCGTTCATGCCGGCCATCGGCTCGTCGAGCAGGAGGAGGGCGGGCTGGATGCACAGCGCGCGCCCGAGCTCGACGCGCTTCTGGATGCCGTAGGCGAGGGAGCCGACCGGCTTGTTGCGGAAGGCCTGCAGCTGGAGCAGGTCGATGACCTCCTCCACGAGGTGACGGTGGGCGATCTCCTGGCGGCGCGCCGGGCCGAACCACAGCATCGAGGCCGCGACGTTGTGCTTCATGTGGATGTGGCGGCCGAGCATGAGGTTCTCCAGCACGGTGAGGTGGGAGAAGAGCTCGATGTTCTGGAAGCTGCGCGCCACCCGGAGGCGGGCGATGCGGTGGGGCGGCAGCTTGGTGAGGGTGGAGACCGTGCGGGTGCCGTCGGCGGCCGCGGTCTGCAGGCGGATCGAGCCCTCCTGCGGGTGGTAGATCCCGCTGATGCAGTTGAGCATCGAGGACTTGCCGGCGCCGTTGGGGCCGATGATCGCGTGCACGTGCCCCTGGGTGACCGTGAAGCTGATGTCGGTCAGCGCCTTGACGCCGCCGAAGCGCAGCGAGACGTGGTCGACCTCGAGCAGGGGCTCGCCGTCGGGCAGGTGGCTGCCGTTGAGGGAGTGCTGGTAGGCGCGGGTGAGCACAAGGGTCCTTCCGGGTCTGCGGTGATCCGGGCTGTCAGGTTGACACTAGGGTTTCACTATCTGAAAGACAAGACCTCTGACAGAGAACTTTTCGCGAATGGTGCACACTGGGTCCACGCGGGAAGAACGCTGGACAGCGAGAGAGAGGTGGTCGTGGCGACCAACGACCCCGGCCGTGGTGGCCTGGGGACCGTCCGCAACGCGGTGCAGCTTCTCGAGCTGCTCGCGGAGGGCCCGGCCTACCACCAGCTGACCGACCTCGCCGAGCGTTCCTCGATGTCGATCCCCACCGTCCACCGCCTGCTGCGCTCCCTCGTGCTGGCCGACCTCGCGGTCCAGGACCCGGCCACCTCGCGCTACGGCCTCGGCCCCGAGCTGAGCCGCCTGTCGCACCACTACCTCGCGCGGCTGCCCCTCCTCGGCGCCCTCTCCCCCTACCTCTCCCAGGTGCGCGACCAGGTCGGCGCGACCGTGCACGTCGAGGTCCTCGTCCGCGGCGAGGTCGTGTATGTCGATCGCGTGGACTCGGTCGCCTCCAGCCCCTTCCGCGAGAGCCACCGGGTCCTGCCGGCCCTGACGACCGCCGGCGGCCGGCTCCTGGCCGCCCGCGGCGACGAGGAGGCCTGGGGCCTGGCGTGCGCACGTGGCGGTGACGCCGACGACGCCTCACGCCGCGCCTGGGCCACCGCCGACTGGCTCGCCCACCGGCCCGCCGACCTCACCCTTCCGGCCGAGGTCGCCGTCCCCGTCCTCGACGCGGCCGGGGCTGCCGTCGGTGCGCTGGCGGCCGAGCTGCCCGGCACCGACCCGGCCACCCCCGAGGGCGAGGCGCGCGCGGCGGAGGTCGCGGCATACCTCGAACGGGCGGCGCGAGCCGCCGGAAGGACTCTCGGCCATGGCTGACGCACGTCCCCCGCGGATCGTCGGCGAGCCGGTCACGCCGCTGCCGCCGAGCGAGGCGTGGGCGGACGTCGCCGCGCGGATGCACCTGCTCGAGCCGCCGACCGCGCTGTGGGGCGACGACGGACGGTGGCTGACCGGCGCACGGCTCAACCTGTCCGTCACCTGCCTGGACCGGCACCTCGAGGAGCGCGGCGACGCGGTGGCCGTGCACTGGGAGGGCGAGCCGGGCGACCGGCGCGACCTGACCTACCGCGAGCTGCACGAGCAGGTCGTCGGTCTCGCGCGGGCGCTGCGCGGGATGGGCGTGGGTCCGGGCGACCGTGTCGGGCTGCACCTCGGCTGGCTGCCGGAGACCGTCGTCGCGATGCTCGCCTGCGCCCGGATCGGCGCGGTCCACAGCGTGCTCCCGTCGTCGCTGCCGGCCGGCCCGCTCGCCGACCGGCTCGCCCTGCTCGACCTCAAGGTCCTCTTCACCCAGGACGGCGCATGGCGCCACGGGACCGTGCTGCCGCTCAAGGCGCGCGTCGACGACGCCCTGGCGGCTGTCGGCAGCGTCCAGCACACCATCGTCGTGCGCCGGACCGGGATGGACGTCGCCTGGTACGAGGGCGACCGCTGGTACCACGACGTCGTCGCGACGGTGCCGCGCCCCCGCCGCGGGGAGAGCGGACGGGCACGGCATACCTCCGAGGACGAGCCGGTCGCCCTGGACGCCGAGCACCCGGTCGCGTCGGTGCCGATCGCGGCGCGCGCCGGGCAGCAGGTCTCGGTCGTCCACGGGACGGCGGCGGTGCTGGCCAGCGCGATCGCGGTGCACGGGCACCTGCGCACGGGCGGGCCGTTCTGGTGCGCCGGCGACATCGCGTGGGCGGTGACGCAGTTCCACGGGGTCTACGGGCCGCTGGCCTGGGGCGACGCGTCGGTGATGTACGAGGGGACCCTCGACGTGCCCCACCACGGGCGCGCGTGGGAGATCGTCCGCCGGTATGGCGTGGAGACGCTCGTCACGAGCCCGTCCGTCATGCGGACCATCCGTGGGTGGGCGCGGGACATGCGCGCGCTGGGGTCGGCGCCGACGCTGCGGCGGATCGCCACGGCGGGCGAGCCGGTCGAGGCCGAGCTGGCGACGTGGCTGGTCGAGGCGTTCGGCGGGGGCGACCTGGAGGTGCTCGACGCGTGGGGCCAGCTGGAGCTGGGCGGCATCGTGCGCGTCACCGGCCCGGGCGAGCGGCCGCCGATGCCGGGCTGCGGGATCGACCTGGTCGACCCCGCCGGGCGCCTCGTGCCCGATGGCGAACCCGGCGAGGTGGTGCTGCGCAGGCCCTGGGCCGGGGTGCTCGTGGGCGTGGAGGGCTCCACGGACCGTGACCACTGGGGCCACTGGGAGCGGCACCCGGGCGTCTACAGCACGGGCGACCTGGCGGTGCGCGATGCGGACGGGTCGATCAGCTTCCTCGGCCGGGCCGACGACGTCGTGTCGGTGTCGGGGCAGCTGGTGTCGCTGGGCGAGGTGCGCGAGGTGCTGACCGACCACCCGTTCGTGGCCGCCGCGCGGGTGACCGTGCGCAAGGACGTGGCGCTGGGCCGGGCGATCGTGGCGGCCGTGGTGCTCTCCGACGGCGCAGGCAGCGACCCCGACCTCGACGCCGTCGCGGTGGAGCTGATGGCCGCGGTCCGCGAGGACCTGGGCGGGCTCGCGCGGCCGCGGGCGGTGCTGGTGGTGGACCGGTTCGGCGAGGAGCTCGGCCGCGAGGCCCTCAGCCGCGCCATCGCTGCATTAGCCACGCCCGACCGCGCCGGCACCCCCCGCAGCGTGACGTGGGAGCAGCTGGTCGCCGCGGCGGGCGAGGCGTGACGTCGGAGCAGCTCGTCGCGTCAGCCGGCGAGGCGTGACGCGGCTCGTAGGCACCGCGCACGACGCCATCCTCGTTCCCGGTGCCCAAGTCCGGCCCGCTTGACGCGCACGTCAGTGGTGCGTGAGTGTGGCTATGGCGACACCTGGCTACCACGGTGCCACTCGGGCAGCGCGCTGCTGACCGGGCCGCGACGGCACGGGTCCCGCTGGGCTGTGGATAAGTTCTGCTCAGCTCCACCGGCCTGGGTCACGGTATCTCCGTGAGGGACGTCATCACCAGGCAGCACGCACTCGCCGACCACTCCCCAGCCGCCGTGCGACACCTCCTGCGGACCGGGCGGTGGCAACGGTTGCACCCAGGTGTCTACCTGACTCACACCAGCACGCCGACGTGGCGCCAACGGCTGATGGCCGCCACGCTCGCCCGCGGTGACGGGGCTGTCGCCAGCCTGGAGTGTGCCCTCAGCCTCTGGAACCTGGCCGACCGTGAACCACAGATCCTCACCCTGGCCGAGCCGGCGAACACTCACCGGCGCACCACCCTGCCCGGAGTCCGTGTGCGTCGTCGCCGACGACTGACACGGGTCCGGCGTTACGGCATACCGGTGACGTCGGCGGCGCAGACGGTGCTCGATGTGCTGGCCATGCCCGGGAGGACTCCCGACGACGATGTCGCTCTGATCACCAGGGCAGTGAGCCGCAGGAAGGTCACGGTCGCCGAGCTCCGTGCCGAGCTCGCCCACCACCCCCGGCATCCTCGCGCCGGGGCGCTCAGCGAGATCTTGATCGCAGCTGCCGAGGGCCTGGGCAGCGTGGCCGAGGTCCGGTATGTCGAGCGCGTCGAGCGTCCCCACGGCTTGCCGACGATGGAACGGCAGGCCCCCATGGACGGGCTCCAGGCGCAGGCCGACGGGCGGTCGCGGACGCTGGACTTCCGGGATCGCGAGCGGGGGATCGGCCTGGAGATCGACGGTGACCTGTGGCACCGCGAGCGTCAGGTGCGCGACCGCGGCCGGGACCGGGAGTTTGCTGGCCGTGGGGAGGTGAGCCTGCGCGCCGGGTGGATCGAGGTCGTCGAGCGGCCGTGCGAGCTGGCCGTCGACGTGGCCCTCGTGCAGATCGCCAGGGGGTGGACCGGCCGGCCGTCGGCGTGCGGCCCCGACTGCGCTGTAGGTCGGGATACGCGGCTGCGTCAGCTCAGCGCCTGAGTGCGGGTGGGTGACACCGTGGTGGGCAGGTGTCGCCAGAGCAGCAGTCAGCCACCACTGACGCGGACGTCAAGCCAGCGCCCGGCGGCGCCGTGGTGGGCAGGTGTCGCCATAGCAGCAGTCAGCCACCACTGACGTGGACGTCAACCGCGCAGAGGCCACCGCGGGCCGCGGCCCGAGAAGCCCTGGGCCCCTCACCCGTTGCCGGCGAGGTTCTTCTGGTCCTTGACCCACAGCCCCGTCAGCCCACGGAAGTGGGCGAGGAAGCGCTCGTGCTCGTGCTCGGGGTAGGTGGAGCGCACGGTGTCGACCAGCAGCTGGTCGAACGCCTTGGAGTCGACCCACTCGAGCACGCGCTCGGGCAGGTGCGACAGGTGCTCGGAGCACCACTGCCAGTAGTTGTCGCTGTCGAACTCCGCGTCGGCCAGGGCACGGTAGGCCTTCATCTTCTCGCCGTAGTCGAGCGCCTCGTCGTCGGCGATGTCGAAGTAGGCACGCGGCGAGC
Source organism: Ornithinimicrobium tianjinense (assembly GCF_014636495.1). Classification (GTDB taxonomy): domain Bacteria; phylum Actinomycetota; class Actinomycetes; order Actinomycetales; family Dermatophilaceae; genus Ornithinicoccus; species Ornithinicoccus tianjinensis. The sequence goes on along the minus strand of NZ_BMEM01000005.1, from coordinate 116,517 downwards.
GGACGCCGATGAAGCTCTGCCGCCCGGTCGCCAGGCAGTACGCCGACCAGCGGACGAGCGCCGTCATCGCCCACGGGAAGTAGTAGTGCAGCGAGGTCACGGCCACGTCCGGGCAGGCGTTGGCGTAGTCGATCGGGTGCACGTCGTCACCCTTGACCAGCATCTCGCAGCTGTTGAACTCCCAGCCGAAGAAGGCGTTGACCACCTTGCTGACCGTCTCGGCCTCCCACCCGGCCTGCGAGGACAGGAAGTGGTGCGTCACGGCATACCGGGAGTGCATCGGCTCCTCGGGGCGGAAGTCCATGACCATCGTCTCGGGCCCGATCGACAGCGCCCGCGCGAAGTGGTCGTAGTCGACCGTCGCCTGCAGGTGCATGAGCATGTTGCCGGAGTCGTCGTAGGACCGGTGCAGTCCCTCGACGTCGTCGACCCGCGACACCCCGCGCCAGCCACCGCCGTCGAACGGCTTCATGTAGAGCGGGTAGCCGACCTCCTCGGCCAGCGCCTCCAGGTCGAAGGGGTCGTTGTACTTCGCCGAGGTGTAGGCCCACCGGACGTTGTCGACCGGGTTCTTGTAGGGCACCAGGACGGTCTTGGGGATCTTCATGCCCAGGCGCAGCATCGCGCAGTAGGCGCTGTGCTTCTCCATCGCCTGGAAGGTGAACGGGCTGTTGAGCAGGTAGGTGTCGTTCATCAGCGCGGCCTTCTTCAGCCACTCGCGCGGGTGGTAGTACCAGTACGCGAGCCGGTCGATGACGAGGCCGTGCCGCACGTCGTCGGTGAGGTCGAACGGATGGATGCGGACGCGCTCGCTCTCCAGGGTGTGCGTGGTGCCGCCCACCTTCAGCGGCCCCACCTGCTTGAGGATCGCCTCGAAGGCCCGGGGCCAGTCCTCCTCGGCGCCCAGAAGCAGTCCGATGAGGTGGTTGCGCACGTCGCCGCTCATGCTCCCGAACGTTAGCGGGTCCGCCCCCGCGCGGCAGGGCGAGCCCGAAAAAGAATTCTCGACCGGACGTATCTGGCGGCGCCCCCGCGTCTCTGGATCATCGGGACGCAGGACCGGTCCGGGTGGGTGCAGGGGCTCATCCGGACCGGAGGGGGACACGCCGGTCCGGGTGCGTGCAGGGGCCCACCCGGACCGGCGGGGGGGACCGAGTCGTTCCGGGTATGCCGTGCGCGTGCCCCGCCGTAAGCGCTTGCTCGCACAGGTGCGGCTTTATAAGTCTTGACTTATGCGATCCGCCTGGCCACACTGGGCGCATGGACGTGTTCGAGTGCGTGGCCGAGCCGGTGCGCCGGCGGCTCCTCGAGCACCTGGCGGCCTCCGGCGACCTGACGGCGGGCACGCTCGTGTCGCTGGCCCGCGAGGAGTTCGCGATCAGCCAGCCGGCCGTCTCCCAGCACCTGCGGGTGCTCCGCGAGGCCGGGCTGGTCGACGTCCGTCCGGAGGGGGCCCGCCGGGTCTACACCCTCCGCACCGCTCCGCTCACGGATGCCGAGCAGTGGCTCGCGAGCCTCCGCGACATCTGGTCCCAGCGCCTCGACGCGCTGGGCACCGAGCTGGCCCGCGGCCGCCGCGACCGGAGGCGGGCGACCGCGCGCGGGGAGCGCGCACGGCATACCCACGAAGAACCCAGGAGGATGGCATGAAGGACCTGCTCGAGGAGCTGCGGCGCACGGACCGGACCGTGGCGGACGGCGAGGTGGCGGCCGGGCCGGCGAAGGTGGTCGTGCTGGCGCGGACCTACGACGCCGACGTGGAGGACGTGTGGGACGCGCTCACCGATCCCGAGCGGCTGCCGCGGTGGTTCCTGCCGGTGAGCGGCGAGCTGCGGCCGGGCGGGCGGTTCCAGGTCGAGGGCAACGCGGGCGGGGTCGTGCGGGCGTGCGAGCCCCCGCGTCGCCTCCTGGTCACCTGGGAGATGGGCCCGCCGAGCGAGCAGGACGCCTCGCTGGTCGAGGTCCGGCTTGCCGAGGCCGACGGCGGGACCCGGCTGGAGCTCGAGCACCGGGCGCAGGTGCCGCCGGAGATGTGGGACCAGTTCGGCCCGGGTGCCGTCGGCGTCGGCTGGGACGGCGCGCTGCTCGGTCTCGGCCTCCACCTCGCGGGGCACGACCTGGGACTGACGCCCGAGCAGCTGGGGACCGACCCGGCGATCCGGGCGTTCAACACCGAGTCGGCGCAGGCCTGGGGTCGCGCGCACCGGGCGGCCGGCGGCGACACGGAGGCCGTCGCGGCGATGGTCGCGGCGACGACCGGGTTCTACGTGCCGCCGCTCGAGAGCTGAGGGCGCGACCTCAGCAGAAGCGCGGCAGGTGGTAGGCGATCTGCTTGCGCCACCACGGCCAGTCGTGGGCGCTGTCGTGCCCCCACACGTCGAGCTCGTGCGGGATCTGCTTGTCCGCGAGCAGGCCCGCGAGCTGGTAGGCCCCGGAGAGCGACCGGGTCGGGTGCTCCTCGAACGGGCCCTGGCCGGCGACCAGCACGATGTTCGCGCTGTCGCGCACCCACTGGAGGTGCTCACCCTCCATGTTGGGCAGGTATGCCGTGGGGTTGGCGAAGTAGGTGGCCTCGCCCAGCTCCCCCCAGCCGTGCCAGGACGAGGGGTCGTAGTTGCCGGAGAGGCCGATGGCGACCCGGACCACGTCCGGACGCTTCAGGCCCAGGTGGACGGCGTGGTAGGCGCCCATCGAGCAGCCGGTCGCCACGATGCCTCGGTGCCCCGGCGAGTCGCCGTCGATGAGCCCCACCACCTGCTCGAGGATCCACGACTCGTAGGAGCCGTGGCGGCGGGCGCGGTCCTCGGTGGGCAGCGTGTTGTCGGACCAGGTCAGGTGGTCGAAGGAGTCGACGCAGTAGAGCTTGGCCCGGCCACCCTCGATGAGGTGGGCGAGCGCGTCGACCATCCCGTTGTTCTCGTAGTCCCAGGCCCGGCCGGCCTCGGAGGGGAACACCAGCACCGGCCGTCCCCAGTGCCCGTAGCGGATCACGGTCCCGCGTCCCACCCCGTAGGTGTCCAGCTCGACCTGCACCCGCTCCATGTCGGTCCTCTCCTCGCGGCGCTCCCCCGACCGACCGGACCGAGGGTCCGCCCAGCGTCCCACACCGGCGCGAGCGACGGCATACCCCCGGAAAATCACTCCGCAGGATGACGGCTCGCCACCATGCCCACGGAAGAATGTGAGGGCAGCAGGCGCTCCGGTGGGCGCCGAGGCGCGCGGTCAACAGGGAGTCCGTCCACGTCTCGTGCTGCTCGCGCTCGTCCCTGTCGCGGCAGGGGGCGGCAGGGACGAGCGCAACACTCCCTGGCTGCCTGGTGCAGCATGGTGCTCGACGTGCAGGAGAGGAGAGCCGGATGCCCGGGCAGGACCGACCGTCCAGGACGCACCTGCGCCGCCCACGTGCGGCGGACGTGCTCTTCGTGGCGCCTGCGGTGGTGGCGACCGTCCTTGACCTGTGGTGGGCCATCCCCTCGCTGGAGGACCGCCACGACGGCCATCACTTCACCCTCTGGGGCTGGCTGGACACCACGACGAGCACGGTCGTCCTCGTCATGGGCGTCGCGTGGCTGCTCATCCTCCTCCAGCGCCGCCGCTGGCCGCTCGCGAGTCACGTGGCGATGGTGACCGCCTCAGTGGTGATGACGTTCTCCAGCCCGTCGGCCCAGCCCATCGCGGGCACCCTCCTGACCCTGTTTGCCGTCGCGCGCGTGGCCCGGCTGCGCTCGTCGCTGGTCGCGCTGGCCCTGGGCATCGGCGTGCTGTCGATGGGGCCGTTCTGGTACGACCTGCCGACCACGCTGGCCCTCGTCGTCGTCGAGGCCTCGATGTGGGCGACCTGCGTGGCGACCTGGCTCTTCGGACGACGCGAGCACCGCGCGGTCGACCGCGAGGCGCAGCTGCGTGACGAGCTGGCCGCCCTCGGCGAGCAGGCCGCGACCATGGAGCGCCAGCGCATCGCCCGCGAGCTGCACGACATCCTCGCCCACTCGGTGAGTGCGATGATGATGCAGGCCGCGGGAGCCCGGGCCGTCACGCGCGTCATCGCCCAGGGCCAGCCCGACGAGCCGCGCCTCGGCACGGTCGAGGGCGCGCTGGGCCGTATCGAGGACGTCGGTGCCCAGTCCATGCGCGAGCTGCAGCGGCTCCTCGGTGCCCTGCGCGAGGACGACTCCCCGCTCGCGGCCATGGCGGGTGCCACCGATCCTCTGCCGGGACTCGGCGACGTCGAGGAGCTGGCCGAGGTGACCCGGCAGAGCGGCCTCATCGTGCAGGTGCACACCTCCGGGGAGCCCGTCGAGCTCGACCCCTCGGTGCGCCTGGCCGGCTACCGCGTCGTGCAGGAGTCGCTGGCCAACGCGATGAAGCACGCGGGTCGCGGTGCGGTCGTCGACGTCTACATCGGCTGGACCCCGGCGGCGCTGCAGCTGAACGTCCGCAGCCGCGCCGGCCACGACGGCCTGCGCCCCGGCGCTGCCGGTGGCGGGGCCGGGCTGGTCGGTCTGCACGAGCGCGTGGAGCTGGTCGGCGGGGTCTTCCGGTCGGGATGGGTGGGCGAGGAGTTCGTCACCACGGCGGTGCTGCCGCTGACGGGCGATCCGGACGCGGGCCCGGCCGTCGACGAGAGCCCGGCCGAGGAGGCCCCGGGCGAGAGCACGACCACGGGTGAGGGCTCCGCCGCGAGACCCGCCCACCTGCACGCCGTCGACTCCCCGCAGGACGGCGTGGCGTGACCATCCGCGTCGTCATCGCCGACGACCAGAAGGAGATCCGCGAGGGGCTCGCCATGCTGCTGAGCGCGGAGCCGGACCTCGAGATCGTGGGCCTGGCGGAGGACGGCGTGCAGGCCATCGCGATGACGGCCCGGGAACAGCCCGACGTGGTCGTCATGGACTACCGGATGCCCGGGGCCGACGGCGCCGAGGCGACCCGCCGGATCACGGCCGACCGCGACGACGCCGACGCGATGACCGCCGTGCTGGTGCTGACGACGTTCGACCACGACGCGGCGCTCTACGGCGCGTTGCGGGCGGGAGCCTCCGGGTTCATGCTCAAGCAGTCGGCCCCCGCCCACCTCGCAGAGGTCGTCCGGCTGGTGGCCGGCGGCGGCTCCTGGATCGACCCGAGCGTCGCGGGCAAGGTCATCACCACCCTGCGCGAGACCGCTCCCCTCGACCCCACCGGCCGACCCAGCCTCGAGATGCTCTCGCGCCGCGAGATCGAGGTGCTGCGCCTGCTCGCCGACGCCCCGTCCAACGCCGAGCTCGCCGCCCGGCTCTTCGTCTCCGAGTCGACCGTCAAGACCCACATCTCCCGGATGCTCATGAAGACCGGGTCCCGCGAGCGCGCCCAGCTCGTCGCGCTGGCCTACCGGTCGGGGCTCGTGCGCCCCTGAGCGGTCGCGCTCCTGAGCGCCTCCGCCCTGCCCCCGGCCTGCTTGCTCGGTGGCCCGCGCTCGCCCACCTGCCCGTTCCGACTTTCCGGCCGCCACACCGCGATCGTCCCGCGCCGGCGGCCACCCGCCGGACGATCTCCGCAGGGCCCCCGAACCCACCGAAAATGTGCTCTGACCTGCGCAAACGCGACTTTTTGCCGGGCTCGAGAGGCGTCATACTCGTCAGGTGCCCACCACCATCGGACTCCTCGGCACCGGACGCCTCGGCTCGGCGATCCGGGACGCCGCCGCCTCCCAGGACGCCGTCAGCGTCGCCTGGGCGGTCGGCCGCGGCGCCGTGCCGGAGTCCGCCGAGGCCGCCGTCGACGTCGCGATCGACGTGAGCACCGCGGCGGCCGTGACCGACCACCTCGGCTGGGCCGAGCGCACCCGCACCCCGCTCGTCATCGGCACGACCGGCTGGGACGCCGACCTCCTGCGCGGCGACGTGTCCGTGCCGGTGCTGGTGGCCCCCAACTTCTCCCTCGGCGTCGCCCTGGTCCGCCGGCTGGCCCGCGTCCTCGGAGGGTATGCCGCGTCCGCTCCCCTCGACGTCGACCTCGCCGTCACCGACACCCACCACCGCCACAAGGTGGACGCCCCGAGCGGCACCGCGATCACGCTGCGCGAGGCGCTGGCAGAGGGCGCCGGCGTGGGCACGGACGCCGTCCAGACCACCAGCCTGCGGGTGGGCGGCGTGGTCGGCGAGCACGAGGTCGTCGTGGCCTCGCCGCTGGAGACGATCACGCTGCGGCACGCGGCGCACGACCGCTCGCTCTTCGCGACCGGGGCCCTGGCCGCGGCCCAGTGGCTGGTCGGCCGCCCGGCCGGCGTCCACACCCTCGACGACCTGGCCGAGGAGCAGCTGCGCTCGCTGCTCGGCCCCACCACCCCTCAGACCACCCCCGCCGCGCCCGCGGCGGGGAGCGCCGCCTGACCCGCGACGCGGCATACCCATCCGAGAAAGGACTGGCCACCATGACCAGCAGCCTCACCGCCACCCCGTTCACCGGGCTCGGCGTCGCCCTCGCGACGCCGTTCACCTCCGGCACCGACGCCGTGGGTGGCGGGCGAAAGCCGCTGGTCGACCACGCCGCCTTCGGCCGGCTCGTCGAGCACGTCCTCGCCGACGGTCGGGGCGTCGACTGGCTGGTCGTCCTCGGGTCGACCGGCGAGGCCGCCACGGTCTCCGACGTGGAGCGCCTCGCCCTCGTGCGGCAGGCCGTCGAGCTGGCCCGCGAGGCCGGCGAGCGGCTCGGGCGCGACGTCCCGGTCGTCGTCGGCGTGGGGCACAACGACACCGAGCGCACCTGCGAGCTGGCCTCCCAGGCCGCCGCGACGGGCGCGGACGGGCTGCTCGTCGTGACCCCGTTCTACAACAAGCCGCAGGTCAGCGGGCTGGTCGCGCACTACCGAGCGGTCGCGGAGGCCGCCCCCGGGATGCCGATCATCGCCTACAACGTGCCCGGCCGCACCGGCCTCAACCTCACCCCCGAGGCGATGCGGGCGATCTGGGGCGTCGAGCAGGTCGTCGCCCTCAAGGAGAGCTCGGGCGACATCCGCCAGATCACCCGTCTGTGCCAGGAGGCGCCGGAGGGTCGCGTGGTCCTCGCCGGCGACGACGACATCCTCGTCCCCGCCGTCGCGGTCGGCTGCCGCGGCCTCGTCTCGGTCGTCGCCAACGTCGCGCCGGTCGAGACCGCTGAGCTCGTGCACAGCGCGATGGACGGCGACCTAGGCACCGCCCGCACCACGGCCGCGCTGCTCGCGCCGCTCGTGGAGGCGATGTTCGTCGAGACCAACCCGGTGCCGGTCAAGGCCGCCATGGCCTGCCTCGGGCTGTCCACCGGCATTGTCCGCCTGCCCCTCTCCCCCGCCGAGCCGGGCACCTGGACCGCCGTCCAGCGCGCCCTCGCCGGGCTGCAGGCGCACCGTCGCACCGTTCGCCTCACCGAGCGCCTCGTCGGGGTGGCATCGTGAGCGTCATGGCTACCACCGGCGCTCGCCGCACGCTCGAGGAGTTCTTCACCCACGACCTCGACGGGGCCGACGCCGCCGAGACGCTCGAGCGCGTCGCGGCGCTGCTCGACGCCCTGGAGCGGGGGACCGTGCGCGCCGCGTCGCGGACGGGCGAGGGCGAGTGGCGCTCGCACGCCTGGGTCAAGCGGGGCATCCTCGCGGCCTTCCGGCACAGCGAGACCGTCGAGATGGACTGGCCCGGCGGCGCGGTCGACAAGTCGCTCGTGCCCGCTCGCCGGCTCGGGCTGGGCGACGGTGTGCGCATGGTGCCGGGCGGGTCGTCCGTCCGGCGCGGCGCGCACCTCGCGCAGGGCGTCGTCGTCATGCCGCCGAGCTACGTCAACATCGGCGCCCACGTGGGCGCCGGCACGATGGTCGACAGCCACGTGCTCGTCGGCTCCTGCGCGCAGGTCGGCAACGACGTCCACCTGTCCACCGCCGTCCAGCTCGGCGGCGTGCTGGAGCCCGTCGGCGCCCGACCGGTCGTCGTCGAGGACGGCGCCTTCATCGGCGCGCAGTGCGGGCTCTACGAGGGCGTCGTCGTCCGCGAGCGCGCCGTGCTCGCGCCGGGTGTCATCCTCACGGCGGGCACGACGGTCTACGACCTGGTCCGCCAGACCGAGTGGCGCGGCGAGATCCCTGGGGGCGCGGTCGTCGTTCCCGGCTCGCGGCCCGCGCGCGGTGACTACGCCGACGTCCTCGGCCTCAGCCTCTACGCCCCCGTCATCGTCAAGTACCGCGACTCCTCCACCGACGCCGCGACCGTGCTCGAGGGCGCCCTGCGGTGAGCCCGGTAGACCCCCGGGACACCGACCTGCCGGTGTCCCCCATCCGCCGGATGGCCCTCGGCGCCCCGCCCGGCACGATCAGCCTGGGGCTGGGCGAGCCCGGCTGGCCGCTGCCGGCGGCGGCCCGCGACGCGCTCGTCGCGCTCGGCGAGGTCGACGCGCGCCTGCCCTACGGCCCCAACGCCGGCCGCCCCGAGCTGGTCGACGCGGTCGCCGCGTTCCACTCCGCCACCAGCGGGGTCGAGACGGCTGCCCCCCAGGTGATGCTCACCTCGGGGAGCCAGGCGGCGCTCTTCGCGCTCTTCCAGGTGTATGCCGCGCCCGGCACCTCGGTCCTCGTACCTGACCCCGGCTTCGTCTCCTACGCCGCCCTGGCCCACCAGCGCGCCGCCGAGCCGGTGCCCTACCCGCTCGGGCCGGGCGGCGACCTCGACCCGGACGCCCTCGTGCACGCGCTCGCGCGGGCACGGCATACCTCCGTCGTGGTGGTCAACCACCCCGCGAACCCGACCGGAGGGATAGCGAGCGCCGCCGCCCTCGCCCAGGTCGCCGAGGCCTGCGCCCGGGCGGGCGCGCTGCTGGTGAGCGACGAGGTCTACCGCGAGCTGTGGCTGGACGAGCGACCGGCCGGGCTGCACCAGGCCGCCGGCCTCGCCGCGGGCGTGGTGCTCGGCTCGATGAGCAAGGCGTTCGGCGCGCCCGGGCTCCGCGTGGGGTGGGCCGTCGGTCAGCCCGACGTGCTGCTCCGCGCGCGGATCGTGCACAACGCCATGACGACCGCGCCGGCCCAGCCGTCGCAGGCGGCAGCCGTCGCCCTGCTGGCAGCCGGCGAGAAGGTGCTGGCGCAGGCGCGCGGGCACGTGCGGCGCCGCTGGGAGTCGCTGGAGCGCGTGGCCCCGTCGCTCGTGGGGGCCGGCGTCGCGAAGGACCGGGCCGGCTTCTACCTGTGGCAGCCGCTGCCGGGGGACGTCGCACCCGAGGACACCGAGGCCTTCGCGCTGCGCGTGCGCGACGAGAGCCTCGTCACGACGGTGCCGGGGACCGCGTTCGGGACGCGCGGCGCCGGATACCTGCGGGTGAGCCTGGGAGGGCCGCTCGACGAGCTCGAGGAAGGACTGCGGCGCCTGGCGCCCTGGTGGAAGGCATGATCTTGACCGCTGCCACGACCGATCTCTTCGCCTTCGGCGAGGAGCGGCTGGAGGAGCTGACGAGCGCGCGGCGCTCGCCCTTCTTCGCCTACGACCTGTCGACCGCGCGCGAGCGCTACCGCCGGCTGCGCGCCGCGCTGCCGGGGCGCGTCCGTCTCGCCTACGCGGTGAAGTCCAACCCTGGGCTGCCGCTGCTGGAGACCTTCGCGGCGGAGGGGGCCTGGTTCGACTGCGCCAGCGCCGGTGAGGTGTCGGCCGTGCTCGCGGCTGGCGGCACCGGCTCCGGGATGGTCTTCGCCGGCCCCGCGAAGTCCGAGCGCGACCTGCAGGCCGCGCTGTTCGCCGGCGCCCGCGTGCAGGTGGACGGCATCGAGGACGTTGCGCGCCTGCACGTGCTGCACACCGGCACCGAGCCGCTGCGGGTGAGCGTCCGCGTCAACCCGGCCTCGGGGGTGTCGGAGGCCGCGTCCATCATCGGTGGCGGCGGGCCGAGCGCCTTCGGCGTGGACGAGGAGGAGCTGGAGGACTTCCTGGCCCAGGCGGCGGCCTACGAGCGGGTGCGGATCAGCGGCGTCCAGGTCTTCGCCGCGAGCAACGAGCTCGACGCGGGCCGCCTGCTGGCCAACCACCGCACCTCGATGGCCATCGCCCGGAAGGTCCAGGAGCTCCTCGGCCGCGACCTCGACCTCGTCGACCTCGGCGGTGGGCTCGGGGTCCGGTATGCGATGTCCCAGCCCTCCCTCGACGTCCGGTCCCTCGGCGCCGGGCTGGGCCGGGTGCTGGACGAGAACCCGTGGTTCGCCGGCGAGCTGCTGCTCGAGCCGGGACGGTGGCTGTCGGCGCCGACCGGGGTCTACTGCGCGCGGGTGGTGCGCACCAAGGTCTCGCGCGGGGAGCGGTTCGTCATGCTCGAGGGCGGCATCAACCACCTGCTCCGGCCGCTGATGACGGGTCAGTCCTTCCCGACGCTGGCGCTGCGGCCCGGGGTCGGCGTGCTCGGCGGCTCCGGCGTGAGTGCCGGTGGCCGGCCGCCCCTCGAAGGTGGCGACGACGTGCCGCGCGCCGAGGGCGGCGAGCTCGTGCCGACCACGCTGGCCGGACCGCTCTGCACCTCGCTCGACCGCGTCGGCACCAGCGACCTGCCGACCGACCTGCGGCCCGGCGACGTCGTGGTCTTCGGCCAGGCCGGTGCCTACGCCTACACCCAGGCGATGACCCACTTCCTGTCCCACCCCGCCCCCGACCAGGTCTGGGTGGACTGACCCCGGCGCCGTGACGCTGCCCCACCGAACGCGTGGAGTGGTGGCGCCTGGACACCACCGAACGCGTGGAGTGGTTGCGTCCGCACCCCACCGAACGCGTGGAGTGGTTGCGTCTGGACACCACCGAACGCGCGCAGTGGTTGCGTCCGGACCGCACCGAACGCGGGAGTGGTTGCGTCCGTTTGCCGGAACGCACATCCGCGGTGACCCCGTGCCGCTATAGCGACCACAGGTCCCCTCAGACGTTGACGTGGTGCAGCCGCTGGCAACCACTCCGCGCGCCCGCTGGTGTCCACAGCAACCAGACGGCGCGTTCGGTCGGAGGGAGTTGGCAGGCCGCGGAGGCGGGCCGCGGACGCCGGGCACCAGCCCTCGGTCCCTGGCATCCACGGGACACGACGGAGGGGCGACCCCGCTGGTGCGGGGCCGCCCCTCGGCGTGGTGCGCTCGTCGTCAGTTGCCCGTCGAGTAGTAGAACGGCAGCAGCTGCGTGGTGGTGCCGTCGGTGACCGTGATGTCGCCTCCGCCGCTCGCGACACCCCGGGCATTGAGGGTCACCGAGAAGGTGCCGCTCTCGCCCGGTGGGAGGTGGAGCTCGTCCGTCGACAGGGTCAGCGCCGGGTCACCCTCGGAGAGGGTGAGCATCTTGTGTGCGTCCGCGTGGTTGGTCACGGTGACCGTGATGGTGCGGCTCACCGGCTTGTTGCCCTTGTGGACGCCGAAGCTCAGCGACATCGGGTCGAACGTCGTGGTGGCCGCAGCCGCACGCTCGAGGTCGATGCGACCGCCTCCGCGCTCCAGCACGCCAGCCGGCTTGCTCATCCTGGCGTCCGCCCACACGGTGCGCTCGGCGTTGTTGCCGAGCTTGGACTTGACGTCGGCGGGCGACAGGGTCGGGTCGAGGGCCAGCAGCAGCGCGGCGGAGCCCGCCACGTGCGGCGCGGCCATCGAGGTGCCCTGGAACATCGCCCAGCCGAGGTCACCCGTCGTCTCGTCGAAGACGGAAGAGTAGATGTTCACGCCGGGAGCGACCACGTCGGGCTTGATGTTGGTCAGGAACGGACCGGGCCCGCGGCTGCTGAAGTCGGCCAGGATGTCCGGCTCGGTGAACAGCTCGACGGGAGCGTTGCCGTTGATCGTCACGGTGCTGGGAAGGTTGGCGGCGATCGTCTCGCCGTCAGCCTTGCTCACCATGACGGCAGGGATGTTGCCCGTGCCACCCATCGAGATCGGGTCACCGTCGGCGTTGTTGTAGACGACGACGCCCTCCGCGCCCGCCGCAGCGGCGGTGGCCACCTTCTCGGCGAAGGTGCAGCCACCACGCTTGATGAGCACGACGGAGTCGTCCACGCTTGCGGCCGGCGCGCTGCCGGTGCAGGCGGTGGGGTCCGCGGCGTTCCACTGCACGAACGGCGCGTCGGTCACCGGGTGCTCCGCGAACGGGTCGAACTCGCCGACGGCGGCCTCGAAGTCGCCGAACGGGGTCTGCACCAGCGTCACGATCTTGTGCGAGTTCGTCGTCGCACCGACCGTCAGCGCGCCGACGGCGTTGCCGGGAGAGCCGATCGTGTACGCGCCCGGTCCCTCGTTGCCCGCCGACACGGCCGCGACCACGCCTGCCGCGACGGCGCCGTTGATGGCCTCCGCGAGGTAGTCGTGCTGGCCCTGGACGGAGCCGCCGAGGCTGAGGTTGATGACGTCCATGCCGTCGTCCACCGCGTCCTCGACCGCCGCCGCGATGTCGTGGCTGAAGGCGCTGCCGCCGAACGCGACATACCCGCCGCCGTAGCCGGGGAAGACGTTGTAGTCGTACAGCGCCGCGCCCGGAGCGACGCCGCTGATGGTGCCCTCGATCGGGCTCTCCATACCCTCACCTGGCAGCTCGGTGACGCAGCCGGCGACGGTGCCGGCGACGTGGGTGCCATGGCTGTTGACGATGTCCTCACCAGAGCCGGCGACGCCCGAGGCGTAGGTCTTGTGCTGGATGTCGCCCTTGCAGTCGAAGAAGGGGTGCTCGTCCTGGATGCCCGAGTCGATGATCCCGACGTCGATGCCGGCACCGGCACCCTCCTGCCCACCCAGCTGCTGCCACAGCGCGGGCGACCCGATGATCTCGTTGCTCGCGTTCATCGTGGGCTGGTACGTCCAGCTCGCCTCGGCGGAGGCCACCTTCGGGTGCTTGGCGAGCGCCGTGAGACTGGCCCCGTTGAGCTTAACCGCGACGCCGTTGAGCACGGTGTCGTAGTCGTCGAGCACCTCTACTGCGGGGAACTTCTGCGCAAGGTGGCTCTTGTAGCTCGCGTGCTCGTTGGCCAGGAACCGCTCGTAGGCCCGGTACGCCGGGCTGCTGGCGTCGAGGCGGCCGTTCTGGGGCTTGGTCGCCGGTATGCCGTTCGTGCCGCCCTGGTAGGTCGCCAGCGGCGCGTCCTTGAACGTGACGATCGCGTAGTCAGCCGTCGACCCGGTCGGGGCGGGGGCAGCTGTCGCGACCATCGGGGCCGCGACCAGGGCGAGCAACGAGGCGCCCGCCAGTATCCGTCGATACATCGGTGTATCCCTCCCGTTGGTGCGCGCACCGGATGGGGACAGCTGTCGCTGATGGGCGCGCCGACACCGACCTTACGTGTGACCGGCGTCTCACGCTATCCCCCTTTAGGGTGAGGCGTCGTCAACTAGTTGCCGACTTTTACTAGTCTGTGAAACGATCTAGTCATGACCACGACCGGATGGCCCAGCGAGTGGCTGCGCGGCGTGCTCGGCGTCTGCGTGCTGCGCGTGCTCCTCGACGGGCCGACCTACGGCTACGCGCTGGCCGGCCGGCTCGCCGAGGCGGGACTCGGGCCGATCAAGGGCAGCACGCTCTACCCGCTGCTCGGGCGGCTCGAGGAGGCCGGGCAGGTCGAGGTCGAGTGGCGACCCGGCGAGGGCGGGCCGGGCCGCAAGTTCTACCGGCTGACGGAGGCCGGACTGGCCGAGTCGCAGCGTCAGGCGGCCAGCTGGGCTGCCTTCACCACCATCACCCGCGCCCTGACCGACGGCGCACTCACACCCGAGGGGACCCCATGAGCACCAGGCAGCACCCGCAGCACCCGTCCAACCCGTCCCACCTCGCGCCGCACGTCGACCGCGCGTGGGCCGACACCTTCGTCGTCGAGCAGCGGCTCGCCGACCGGACCGGAGAGCAGATCGGGGACGCTCTGGCGGTCGTCGACGCCCACTGCGCCGAGTCCGGTGAGAGCGCCGAGGAGGCCTTCGGAGACCCGGCGGACTACTCCCGCGCGCTGATCGGCCGGCCCATCGACTCACGCCTCTCCGCCCGCACGGCCGTCGGCATCGCCTCTGGTGTGCTCGCCCTCATGACGCTGCCACGCGCTGTGGCCGGGTGGAGGCAGGGAGAGGGCTTCCTCGTCACGACCGGCGACATCGTCGCGGGCCTGGTCGTCGCCGCTCTCGCCGTCCTGATCCTGGCCCGGCCCACGCCGGTGCTGCGCTGGCTGGTGGCGCAGCCCGCGCGCTCGTTCCTCGCGGTCTTCGGCGTCCTCATCGCCCTGGTCGTGCCTCAGGCGCTCCTGCGCCACCCGGTCGCCGACCCCGGGTGGGCCATGCCTCTGGTGGTCGGGCTGGTCCTGCTGGCCCTCTCCGTCGCTCTCCCCTGGCGCGACCTCGCCGTCGCCGACCCCGTGCGCGACCCGCGCCGCCACGGCGCCGGCAGGCCGGACGCCGCGGCCTGGCTGACCGCCCTGACCTTCCCGGTGCTGGCGGCCATCATGATCGGCATGGACGAGGTGGTCAGGACCCTGCTGTGACGGCGGGCCCGACCGACGAGCGTCCAGCCCCACCACGTGGCACGGTGAGGGGATGGCGCGCGGGCGGCATACCTCCGAGAAGAGCGAGCGCGAGGCTCCGCTGGAGCGCTACCGGCGGATGCGCGACTTCTCGCGCACCCCGGAGCCGAGCGGCAGCGAGCTGCTCGAGGCGGCGCGCCAGGACGGCGAGCGCGTCTTCGTCGTGCAGCGCCACCGGGCGACCGCGCGGCACTACGACTTCCGGCTCGAGGTCGACGGCGTGCTCGCCAGCTGGGCGGTGCCCAAGGGACCGACGCTCGACCCCGACATCAAGCGGCTCGCGATCCATGTCGAGGACCACCCGATGGAGTACCTCCACTTCGAGGGCGTGATCCCCTCCGGCGAGTACGGCGGCGGCGACGTCATCGTCTGGGACACCGGCACGTGGGACTCGCACGACGAGGACGTCGCGGCGGCGATCAGGGCGGGGACGGTGCACCTCCGCCTGCACGGGGAGAAGGTGCGGGGCGAGTTCATGCTGGTGCGCACCGCCCGCCAGCAGGGCGAGAAGGAGCAGTGGCTGCTCTTCCACAAGCACGACGAGCACGTGGTGCCGGGCTGGGACGCCGAGGACTACCCGCGCTCGGTGCTCAGCGGACGCACCAACGAGGAGGTCAAGGCCGACCCGGACCTGCTGTGGCACTCGGACCGCCCGGCGGCCCAGGCGGCCGAGCTGCTGCGGGTGGCGGTGCCGGAGCCGCTCGCCGAGGAGGAGCTCGCGGCGCTGGACGCCCTGGGCGAGGAGGGCACCTGGGAGGTGTTCGGACGGAAGGTCAAGCTCACCAACCTCGACAAGGTGCTCTTCCCGGCGCGCGAGGGCGAGGACGTCGTCACCAAGCGCGACCTGCTGAGGTATGTCGCGCAGGTCGCTCCGGTCTCGCTCCCGTACCTCGCGGGACGGGCGCTCAACCTGCACCGTTATCCCAACGGCGCGGACAGCAAGGGCTTCTGGCACAAGGAGCTGCCCGACCACGCGCCGGAGTGGGTGCCGCGGTGGGACAACCCGGAGGCGGACCCGGGCGAGACGCAGACCTACCTCGTGGTCGACGAGCCGGCCGCGCTGGTCTGGGCAGCCAACTTCGGCGCGCTGGAGTGGCACCCGTGGACGTCGCGGACGGATGCTCCGGACCGCCCGACCTACGTCATGTTCGACATCGACCCTGGCGAGGCCACCACCTGGGAGCAGACGCTCGAGCTCGCCCGGCTGCACCGGACCGCCTTCGAGGCGTTGGAGCTGCGGTCCTACCCGAAGGTGACCGGCCGGCGCGGGATCCAGGTGTGGGTGCCGATCCGCCGCGGCCCGACCTTCGACGACACCAGGGCCTGGGCCGAGAAGGTGTCCAGGTCCATCGGCGCGGTCGCGCCCGACCTCGTCAGCTGGAAGTGGGAGGTGAAGGCGCGCGGCGGCAGGGCCCGTCTCGACTACACGCAGAACGCGGTGAACAAGACGCTCGTGGCGCCCTGGTCGACGCGGCCGTCCGCCGGGGCGCCGGTGTCGGTGCCGATCACCTGGGACGAGCTCGACGACCCGGAGCTGCGGCCGGACCGCTGGACGATCCGGACGGCGCTGGACAGGCTCCAGGACCGGGGCGATCTCTTCCGGGGCGCGCTGCGCCAGGACCAGGTGCTGCCCCGGGTGCGGTGAGGGTCAGCCGACGCGGTCGTCCACCGGCACGTCGCCGCCCTCGGCGTGCTTCGCGCAGTGGGCGCAGCAGTAGAACCGGCCGTCGACCTCGACGCCGTGGCCGATGACCTTGCACCCGCAGTGCTCGCAGATCGGCGCCATCCGGTGGACGGCGCACTCGAAGCTGTCGAAGGTGTGGGTCTCGCCGGCGGCGATCACCTCGAAGCTCTTGTCGTAGTCGTTCCCGCAGACCTCGCAGACCGCCATGGCCCAGTCCTCTCCCGGCCGGCCGGGCGCCGGCCCGATCCCTCGACCGTAGGGGCGGCAGGGCGTGCCTGCCACCGGAACCGGTGGGCCCGCACCGCTCATCGGGTCGGGTGCTGCGTCAGGCCCCCCGCCCCACCGCCACCTCGTCGAAGATGAGCCACGTCCGGGTGCCGCGGACGCCGGGGACGGACTGGATCTGACCGAGCACCACGTCGCGCAGCTCGTGGTTGTCGTGGGCGCGGACCTGCACGAGGATGTCGAACTCCGCCCCGACCAGCGCGATCCGCTCGACGCCGGGCAGCTCCGAGAGCGCACGCGTCACCCTCCTCCAGGAGTCCTGCTCGATGCTGACCGAGACGAACGCCGCCGTCCCCAGACCCATCCGGTCCGGGTCCACGGTGACGGTGAAACCGGTGATCACGCCGTCCTTCTGCAGCCGCTCGAGCCGTGCGTAGGCGTTGGCACGGGAGATGTGGACCTGGTCGGCGAGCGCCCGCACCGAGAGGCGGCCGTCCGCCCGCAGCGCGTCGATCACGGCCCGGTCGGTGTCGTCGAGCTGAGCCACCTGTCTCGGCACCGCCGGTGTGCGACGGGTCACACTGGACGAACTGGGCTCTGACATGCCCTCATCGTGCCAGATGTCTTGACCTTGCGCGGGCACAGCGCTCTGACGTCCAGCCTGCGCGACGATAGGCGGAACGAACGTCTGTGCACGCCCGTGAAGGACTCGATGATGAGCGACACCAGCACGCTGCTCCCCTGCGAGCAGCCGGTCCGGTTCCTGGACCCCGACGGCACCGCGACGCCGCACGACCCGCAGACCGGGGCGCAGCTCGAGGCGCGCGGCTACGCCATACCGTCTGACGACGACCTGCTCGCGGTCTGGCGCGGCATGGTGATCGGGCGGCGCTTCGACGCGCAGGCGACCGCGCTGACCAAGCAGGGACGGCTGGCCGTCTACCCCAGCAGCCGTGGGCAGGACGCCTGCCAGGTCGCGTCCATGCTCGCGCTGGAGGAGGGCGACTGGGTGTTCCCGACCTACCGCGACTCGATGGCGCTCGTCACGCGCGGCATCGACCCCGTCGAGGTGCTGACGCTGCTGCGCGGCGACTGGCACTGCGGCTACGACCCCTCGGTGACGCTCACGGCCGCACAGTGCACCCCGCTCGCCACCCAGGCCGTCCACGCGGCGGGAGCCGCCGACGGGCTGCGGCGCCGGGGCAGGGGCGGCATCGCGCTCTGCCTCGTCGGCGACGGTGCGACATCGGAGGGCGACTTCCACGAGGGCCTCAACTTCGCCGCGGTCTTCGGCGCGCCGGTCGTCTACCTCGTGCAGAACAACAAGTACGCGATCTCTGTCCCCCTCGCGAAGCAGACGCACGCCCCGAGCCTGGCCTACAAGGGCATCGGGTACGGCGTGCCCAGCGAGCAGGTCGACGGCAACGACCCCGCTGCGGTGCTCGCGGTGCTGCGCGCGGCATACCGCCACGCGCGGGAGGGCAGGGGTCCGATGCTCGTCGAGGCCCACACCTACCGCATGGAGGCGCACACCAACGCCGACGACGCCACCCGCTACCGCACCCCGGACGAGGTCGAGGAGTGGGCGGGCCAGGACCCGATCGTGCGCCTGCAGGCCTACCTCGTCGGCCGCGGGGCCCTCGACGAGGCCCGCATCGAGGAGGTCAAGGCCGAGGCCGAGGCCCTGGCCGCGGACCTGCGCACCCGGATGAACGCCGAACCCGTCGTCGACCCCCTGTCCCTCTTCGAGCACGTGTATGCCGAACCCACCCCCCAGCTGCTGGAGCAGGCCGCGATGGTGCGTGCCGAGGAGGCCCTGCGATGACCACCCAGACCCAGGACAGGGCCACGCCCACGACATACGCGCAGGCCCTCAACGCGGCACTCCGCGACGCGTTGCGCGAGGACGAGAACGTCCTCGTGTTCGGGGAGGACGTCGGCCAGCTCGGTGGCGTCTTCCGGATCACCGACGGACTGACCAGGGAGTTCGGCGAGCAGCGCTGCTTCGACACGCCGCTGGCCGAGGCGGGGATCGCCGGCTTCGCGGTCGGGCTGTGCACGCAGGGCTTCCGCCCGGTGATCGAGATGCAGTTCGACGCCTTCGGGTACCCGGCGTTCGAGCAGGTCGTCAGCCACGTCGCGAAGATGCGCAACCGCACCCGCGGCGCGGTCACGATGCCGATGGTCATCCGCTATCCCTACGCGGGCGGTATCGGCGGGGTCGAGCACCACTGCGACAGCTCGGAGGGCTACTACGTCCACACGCCCGGGCTGCACGTGGTGACGCCCTCGACGCCGGCCGACGCCTACAGCCTGCTGCGCGAGGCCATCGCCTCCGACGACCCGGTGATCTTCATGGAGCCCAAGTCGCTCTACTGGTCCAAGGCGGAGCTGGAGCTGCCGGTGCGCACGGAGCCGATCGGTCGGGCCGCGGTGCGACGCGAGGGCAGCGACGTCACGCTCATCACGTACGGGCCCCAGGTGCCCAACGCGCTGAAGGCCGCGGAGGTCGCTGCCGCCGAGGAGGACTGGCGCGTCGAGGTCGTCGACCTGCGCTCGCTGGTGCCCTTCGACGACGAGACGGTCGCGGCGTCGGTGCACAAGACCGGGCGGGCGGTGGTGCTCGCCGAGGCGCAGGGCTTCGCCGGGATGGGCGCCGAGATCGCCGCGCGCGTGTCGGAGCGGTGCTTCCACTCGCTCGCGGCCCCGGTGCTGCGGGTCAGCGGGCTGGACATCCCCTATCCCCCGCCGATCCTCGAGCACTCCTATCTCCCGGGTGTCGACCGGATCCTGGACACCATCGCCAGGCTGCAGTGGGACGACGAGCCGGACCTCACCTTCCTCGACGGGCCGCTCGGCCAGGAGGCGCACCGGTGAGCGCGACCGCGCACGTCTTCCGCCTGCCCGATCTCGGCGAGGGGCTGACCGAGGCCGAGATCGTCGCGTGGCACGTCGCCGTGGGTGACGAGGTCGGTGTCGACCAGGAGGTGGTGACGGTCGAGACCGCCAAGGCCGCGGTCGACGTCCCGTGCCCCTTCGCCGGTGCGGTCGCCGAGCTCCACGCCCAGCCTGGCACCGTGCTGACGGTCGGCTCCCCGCTCATCACGATCTCGGCGGGCGACGGTGCCGGCGAGCCCGGGCGCGACGCCGCCGGCGAGCAGTACCGCACCGAGGAGCGCGCCGGCTCCGCCGAGCGCCCCCTGATCGGGTATGGCGCGGGCGAGGCCCCCGCGCGGCGCCGCGCCGGCCGCCGGCGCGCCTCCCCCACCCCACCACCCTCCCCACCGGACGCGCCGAGTGGTTCCTCCCAGACCCCACCGAACGCGTCAAGTGGTTCCTCCCAGACCCCACCGAACGCGTCAAGTGGTTCCTCCGGACGGGCCATCCGCGTCATCTCGCCGCTCGTGCGCGCGCTCGCGCGTGAGTGGGACATCGACCTGGAGTCTGTCTCCCCCGGACCCACGGGCGTGATCCGCAAGGCGGACCTCGTCGCGGCAAGGGCCACGCAACCACTCGGCGCGTCCGGTGGTGACCAGACGCAAACACTCGGCGCGTCCGGTGAGGTGACGGAGACGCGGGTGCCGATCCAGGGCGTCACGCGGATCATGGTCGACCGGCTGACCACCTCCCGGCGCGAGATCCCGGACGCGACGACCTGGGTCGACGTCGACGCCACGGGGCTGATGGAGGTCAAGGAGGCGCTGAGGGCCGCGCGGCCCGAGCTCGGGATCGGTGTGCTGCCGCTCATGGCGCGGATCGTGGTGGCGGGCCTGCATGCGTACCCCGCGCTGAACGCGTCGGTCGACCTCGCCGCGGGCGAGATCGTGCGCCACGGCGCCGTGCACCTGGGTTTCGCTGCGCAGAGCCCGCGCGGTCTTGTGGTGCCGGTCGTGCACGAGGCTTCGGAGATGACTACGGCCGAGCTGGCCGCCGCGCTGCGTGAGCTCACCGGGAAGGCGCGCGAGGGCTCGTTGACCCCGGCGCAGCTGACGGGCGGGACGTTCACGCTGAACAACTACGGCGTTTATGGCGTGGACGGCTCGACCCCGATCATCAACCACCCGGAGGCCGGGATGCTCGGGGTGGGGCGCATCGTCGACAAGCCGTGGGTGCACGAGGGGCAGCTCGCGGTGCGGAAGGTGACTCAGCTCGGGTTCACCTTCGACCACCGTGTGTGCGACGGCGGCACGGCGGGCGGGTTCCTTCGGTTCGTGGCCGACTGCGTCGAGCAGCCCTCGGTGCTCCTGGCCGAGCTCTGAGTAACCACTTCACGCGCTCGGTCGGGTCAGGGCCAACCACTTCACGCGCTCGGTCGGTTGTGGGTGCGCTCAGGGGACGAGGCGGATGAGGGCTCGCTTGACGTCCTCGGCGACCGCGACGGCACCACCGGCGAGCACCAGCTGCTGCGGAGACAGGTCGAGGACCGCGTCGGCGGTGGCCGAGGGCACGCGGTCCGGCGGGACCAGCAGCACCGCACCGCCACGGGCCGCGGCGACCGGAGCGGCCGCGAGCGCGTCGGCGAACTCCACCCCGGAGGTCACGTGCAGCGTCGAGCCCGGCGCGGTGCCGCGCGCGAGGAGGGCGGCCGTCTCGTAGCGGTTGGTGCCGCCGACGCGGTCGGCCCCCTTGGTCGCGTAGGGCTGCAGCGCCCTGAGCACCTTCTCCGAGATCGCGGTGCTGCCGCCGACGGCGATGATCCGCTGCGGCGCGAGCTCGCGCAGCGCGGACGCCGTGTCGGACGGGATGCCGTCGGGCTGCACCAGCAGGATCGGGCTCGAGCTGGCCCCCGCCTGAGCTGCCGCAGCCAGCGCGTCGGGAAACGCCGTGCCCGTCGTGACGTAGACCGTCCCGCCCGGCCGCACCGGCGGCAGCTCTGACAGCAGCGCCGCGGTCGCGTAGCGGTTCGGCCCTGCGACCCGCCGCACGCTCGGAGCGTAGCTCCGCAGATCCTCCACGACGTGGTCGGAGACCGCCAGGTCCCCGCCGGCGACCACGATCTCCGCCGGTGCCATCCGCTGCAGGGCCGAGCGGGTCGCCGAAGGCAGGGTGGCCGCGGTGGTGAGCAGCACGGCCCCGCCGTCACCCGCCAGCGCCGCAGCGGCCAGCGCGTCCGGGAAGTTCTGCCCGCTGGCGACGAACACCCGTCCCCCCGCGGGCACGTCGCGGGTGATCAGCGCCGCGGTCTCGTAGCGGTTGGCCCCGCCGATCCGGTCGACCGAGGGCCGGTATGCCGCCACGCCCCGCTCGTGCAGGCGCTGGTGGATCGGGTCGGTCAGGGTGGAGGTGAAGGCCGGCTGCAGATGGGAGCCCAGACCGTAGAGCTCCACACCCCCCAGCACCGTCGCGCAGCGGGGGCTGAGCATCGAGTCGGGGCAGATCCAGTCACGCAGGCTGACGTAGTCGGCGACGGACACCTGTTCAGCAGCCGCGCGCAACGAGGGGTTGCCACCCGATGTCTCGGGCAGCTCAGCCGCGCAGGTGGTGAGGTCCAGGCCGCTGGCGAGCGCATCGTCGATGCAGGGCTCCGGCGCAACCTCCGCCTGCGGCAACGGCGAGTCCCAGAGAGCGACCACGTGGTCGACCCCGACAGCACCGAGCCACTCCCAGGTGCGGACGTATCCGTCGGCCACGGACTCACGCATGCCGCTGGTGAGCACGACGTCCGGCGGGCTCGCGGCAAGCTCGCTGCGCACGGCCTCGTTGAAGGTGTCGCAGGCTGGGTACGTGGGGTCCGGCTCGTCGACGAAGGCGCAGGCGCTCTTGGTCATCGTACGAAGAGCCCATCCCTCACGTCGCGCGATCTCCTCGAGTGCCGGGAAGTAACGACCCACCTTCGAGTCCCCCACCATGACCACGCGTCGGGGGCTGTCGGGATCCCCGTAGACGCAGCCCGGGGGTACCGTCGTCCCCTGCCGCCCGGTGTGGCACCCGTCGGCGTAGTAGACGAGGGTCTGGTCGGCGGGAACCAGCGGCCCGAAGCGCGTCTGGTCGTCGGGGCCGAGCACGGGGGTGCTCCAGCTGCCCTCGTAGAGCGACCGCGCCCCGGCGTCACCCTCCGTCCCGATGCTCGCCACGGCAGCGGGCCCGCTGCTGAGCATGCCGAGCAGGACGGCCATAGCCACCACCGCAGCCCGGGCCGCCCGGTGTCCCTCACGCTGCGGGCGACGCCACCAGGTCCTGTCTGATCCCCTCATGGCCTGGAGCATAGACACGACCTCTGTCACTGGTACGTCAGCCACCGCAGCTCGGAGCGCACCGCGGAGCTGACCGAGGCGGTCCCGCCCGCGATCCGGATCACGGGCGCCCGGACGTCCCGCTCGAGCGCCGTGACGGTCGCCGACGGCAGCGTGCTGGACTTGGTGAGGAGGACGGGACCGCCGTGCAGGGCCGCCGCGGGCGCCGCGGAGAGGGCGTCGGGGTAGTCGGTCCCCCGCGCCACCCAGGCCTCCGGTGCTGGTGAGGTGAACCGGTCCGCGAGGGCCGCCGAGACGGCATACCGGTCCGCGCCCCCGACCCGGGTGACCTGCGGCGCGTAGGCCGCGAGGGAGGACTCCACCGCCGTGCTGACCGCCGCCGGACCGCCCACGATGACGATCTCGGCCGGGTCGAGCCGGTCGATCTCGGCCGCGACGACGTCCGACAGCCGAGCCGTCTTGGTGATGAGGAGCGGCACCCCACGGCGCCCCGCCACCGCGGCGGCGCCCAGCGCGTCGGGGAAGGCCTCGCCGCTCACGACGAAGACCTTCGACTGACCCGCGGGGTAGGTCGAGGCGATGGCGGCGGAGACGGCATACCGGTTCGCGCCCCCGACCCGCTCCACGGTGGGCGCGATCCCGCGCAGCTCGCCGGCGACCGACTCCGAGACGGCCAGCGTGCCGCCCAGGACGACCACCCGGCGGGGGGCAAGCCGCGTCAGCGCGTCGCGGGTCGCGGCCGGCAGCGTGACCGGGTCGGTCAGCAGGATCGGTGACCCGTCGGTCCCTGCCCGACCGCCGCCGGACAGCGCGTCGGCGAAGCCGCGGCCGGAGGCGAGGTAGACGGTGTCGACCCCGGCGGGAAAGCGGGCCAGCGCGATCGCCGCCGCAGTGCCGTAGCGGTTCTCTCCCGCGTGCCGCACCACGGAGGGGACCTCCCCCGCCGGCTCGTCGGCGACGGTGAGGGTCGTGCCACGCGAGTCGCCCTGGCGCGCCCGCAGCTTCACCGTGTGCGACCTGCTGTCCGAGCCGGGATACACGAAGCTGAACGACCCGTCCCCGGACACGCCCGGCGACGCGACACGAGTGCCGTCGACCCAGACGTCGACCACGGTCCCCGGCGAGATGCTGTCGCCCGAGGGCTGGCTGAGCCTGCCGGAGACGGTCTCGTCGTCCGCCCACCGGGCGCGACCGCTGGTGTCACCGGTCATCTCCACGGAGGAGATCCGCGGCCGCCCGAGCCACACCTTCACCTGTGCGCCCGGTCGGTAGTCGTCCAGGGAGGTGAGCAGCGCCGCCGTGGAGTAGGGGCGGCCGTCGTCGTACCAGTCGTAGGAGGAGGTCACGCCCACGGCCTTGTGACCGGCGATCCACGGCCCACCCGAGTCCCCGGGGATCACCTGGAGGTCTGCGAAGAGCGACCACACCCAGCGCTTGGGCCTGGTGATGTCGCCCGAGCCGTCGCCGATCCACTGCCAGCCGACCTTGTTGACGACCGAGCACGTCCAACCCGTCCGGCGCCCCATCTTGCACACGGGCAGGCCGAGCACGGCCGGGGTGCGACCGGTGATCGTGACCGTGCTCGAGCCGGTGGTCACGGAGGCCGGATGGCTGTGGCCCGCCGTCAGGCTGTAGGTCGTCAGGTCCGTCCCGTAGGACTCCCACGCACTGCCCGGCGCACCGAACTGCCACCAGGTGACCGTGCCCAGCCGGTAGCCGCCGTAGGAGACGGCGGTGCCGCCCGCGTAGGGGCAGTGGCCCGCGGCGAGCCCGACCTGGTCGCCCTTGTACCAGCCGTTGAAGCCGTGCGTGCAGCTCGCCCCGCCGAAGGAGATCGACGCGCCACCCCGCACCGTCCCGGCCGCGGCCGGCTCGGTCGTCCCGACCACCGAGACGCCCGGGTATGCCGTCGCCCAGGCGCTCGGCGACACCACCTCTCCCGTGGTGGACGCGCGCCCGCGCTCGCGCACCGCGTCGGGGTCGTCCACGAGGACCTCGTAGCCCTCCAGAGTGTAGGCCAGCCCGGTCAGCCCGTCCGGGCCCATCTCGGCGAGGTAGCGCTCGCGCAGCTCGTCCAGGTCCTCGAACGCGGAGTATGGCGTGCCCGCCTCCCCGGTCTCCAGGGCCACCACGCCCTGCCGGGTGAGGCGGCCGACCCCCGGCGCACCATCCAGGTCGCCGCCGCGCCCAGACTCCAGCCCGAGGCGGCCGGCGGCCTGCTCCGCGGTCGCGCCGGCCCTGACGAACTCGTCCATCGTCAGGCCGAGGTCCTCGGCAACGGCTTCCTCCACCGTGCGGGCGGGCGGCGCATCCTCACCCTGCACCGGCTGCCCGAGGGCGGGCACCGGACCCACCGCCAGCAGCGCGGCGGCGAGCATCCCGACCACCCTGACACGCGGCATACCCGCTCGTGAACCCATCCCCGGCTCCCTCGTCGCACCCTCGGCGGCCGCCACGTGGCGACCACTCCCCTGCAGGACGCGACAGAGACAGCCTGACGTTGCGCCCTCTGTCAGGTTAGCTGCAGGGTGGCCACGCAGGTAGGGCCTTCGGCTCCGGTGTCCAGGGGGACCTCTCCGGTCATCCCGTCCTTGGTGATCGCGATCGTGCCGGTGGTGTCCTTGGGCAGCCAGTAGCCCACGAACCCGTTGGCGTAGGTCGTGGCGTCCTCGTCGACGAGCACCGTGCCGTCCTCGGCGGTGATCGTGACGTGCACGTCCTCACCGGTCATCTCACCCTGGCAGCCGCCCAGCGCGTGGTAGAAGCACTCGTGGGTCTTCTCGACGTAGGGCGCGATCGACACGTACACCTCGTCGCCGGGCACCGGCACCGCGACCTCCTGGCCGTCGGCGGTGAAGATCACCTGGTCGGGACGGACGGAGGCCTGCACGTCGAGCGGCCGGGCCTGGTCGAGGCGGTCGAGCTCGGTGATCGCGGTGCGCACGTCCGTGGCCGTGACGCCCTGGGCGGACAGGGCGGCGGTGACCGTCCCCGGCAGCTCGCCGGACGCCTGCGCCGACCCCGCCGATGCCGGCGCGGACGTCGAGGGGGACGGCTGGTCGGCCGGGGCCTCGGTCGAGCAGGCGGTCAGCCCGGCCGCGAGGGCTGCGGTCACGAGCAGGAGGGTCGGGCGGTTGCGCATGGCGGTCTCCTCGGACGGCACGGGCGCGGGCACCGTGCCCGCGCGAGCACTACGCAACGTAGTGACCATTCCTGGGATTTTGCCGAGAGCGTCCTCGGGGTGCGGCAGACTGCTCGCATGCATCCCACCAACCGGCGCGTCCAGGACGCCGTCGAGGCGGCGGGGATTACGCCGCGCATGGTCTGGCTCGACGAGCACGCCCGCACGGCCGCCCTCGCGGCGGAGCAGATCGGCTGCGAGGTCGCGGCGATCGCCAACAGCCTCGTCTTCGACTGCGACGGCGAGCCGCTCCTCGTCATGGCCAGCGGCGCGGCCCGGGTCGACACCGACCTTCTCGCGCGCACGCTGGGCGCCACGAGGGTGGAGCGGGCCGGGCCCGACTTCGTCCGGTCCGCGACGGGTATGGCGATCGGCGGGGTCGCCCCCGCCGGTCACCCGAGCCGGCTGCGCGCTCTCGTCGACACCGACCTCGCGGCCTTCGAGGAGGTGTGGGCCGCCGGCGGCACGCCCGACACCGTGATGGCGCTGACCTTCGAGGAGCTGGTCCGGCTGACGGGCGGGACACCGACCGCCGTGCGCTGACCGGGCCGCGGAGACCTGCGCTCAGTGCGGACCGCCGAGCTCCACCGGCGGGGTCAGGTCGGGGCCGCCGTGCCCTGCGGCGGCTGGGAGCGCGGCGACGCGTCCGGGACCGACGACCCGGACCGGCCCGGTGAACACCCAGCCGGTGAGATCACCCTCGGGAAGGAGGTCGCGGTCGACGGCCACCTCGAGCCGCTGGCCCACGGTGTCGGAGAGGAGGTTCGGCAGCCCCTCCTCCCGGTCGGCGGGCGGCATACCCTCGGCGCCCTCGACCTCGACCTCCAGGAGCTCCCAGCGCTCGACCTCGGTCGAGGGGCGCCGGGCCCGCACCACCCCGCTGAGCACACTGCGGTTCTCGATCGGCGCGACCATCAGCTCACTCCTCCCGTCGACCGGACGAGGTGGTCGACCAGCGCCTCGCTGATCGGCTGCCCGGTGTTGGCCTCGTAGTAACTGTAGCCAGGCATGGGGTTGGCCTCGAAGCACACGAACTCCCCCTCCGGGGTGCGCCGCAGGTCGATCCCGACGAACGCCAGCCCCAGCCGGGCGGCCAGCCGCACGCAGCGCTCGGCGACCTCGTCCGGCAGCGAGCACGCGGTCAGCTCGGCGTCGAGGCCGTCGCGGCCGGCATAGCGGTAGTCGGTCGCCTCGGACCTGATCTCGGTGGCCAGCACCGCCTGGCCGACCACGTGCACACGCACGTCCGTGCCGGGCACGAGCGCCTGGAACTGCGTGGGCAGCGCCCGCACCCGCTCCAGCGCGGCCAGCCGCGCCTCATCCACCCGGCGCACGATCGAGCGCACCCCGCTCGTGGACTTGAAGACCGCCTCGCCCACCTCGGCCACGAAGTCCCGGACCTCCTGCGGGTCGTTGGTCACCAGCGACGTCGGCACGGCCAGCCCCGCCTCGCCGATGAGCTGCGCCTGGTAGGGCTTGCTGGAGTTGGAGTGCATGTCGCGCGGCCGGTTGACGACGACGGCGTCGGTGGCGTCGAGCCACGCGGTGACGTGCTCGGACACCTCCTGGCCCCGCCGCGCGAGGTCGGGGTCGTCGACGGCCACCGGCGCCAGCGGCCGCGCGTAGCAGGCCCGCAGGTCGCTCGCGGCGACCCGTGCCCAGGGCGTGCGCACCTGCCCCAGCCGCCCGTCACCGCCGACCTCGACCGACCACCCGCGCAGGTCCTTCTGGTCCAGGAGCAGGTATGCCGCCCCTCGCCTCTGCGCGGCACCCACCGCCAGGGTGAGGGCGCTGTCGTCGCCGTAGCCGTAGAAGAGGATCACGCCGCCACCTCCGCGAGAAGGCGGGCCGCTGCCCGCAGCTCCTCGCGCCCTGCGAGACGCGGGGCCGTCGAGCTGCCCACGACCCGTCCGCGCCCGTCGAGCGTCAGCCCGAGTGAACGGCAGCCAGCCTCGGCCGCGACCCCGAGCGCCGCCTCGCGCTCCTCGCCGTCGACCGCCCCGATCACGCTCTCGCCGAGCACGACGAGCCGCCGCCGCTCCCCCGGCAGCGTCCGCCCCACCCCGTGCCGACGCGCCACCGCGGCCCACTGGTGGAGCGGCCAGGCGGGCCCCGACGGGTCCGCGCCGGAGGGCCGGTTCACCACCCTGGGGCCCAACGAGAGCAGCCAGCTCGTGACGAGCGCGGTGAGCTCGCTCACGGCATACAGGTGGTCGCGGGGGTCGGCGGCGGCCGAGCCGGCCGGCTCGAGCGGGGTCAGAGCGCGCCACCAGACCGCGGCGAGGTCCCCGTCCCGCAACGGCTCCCGCCCGTCCAGACCGAGGCAGGTGGTCGCCCGCCCTCGCGCATCCACCCGGTGCACCCAGCGGGCCCGGGCCAGGTCGAGCGGCGTCACGACGAGCGGGCGCGCGCCGGCCAGCCGGGCGGCCGGGCCGTCGAGGGCGACGGCCCGGCCACCGAGGTCCGTGCGGTCGGCGACGACCAGCACGAGCGGGCCGGTCATCTCAGGCCTGCGGACCGTCGTAGTCGCGCTTGGCCTGCGCGTCACCGGCCGACATCCGCTGCTCCAGGCTCGGGTCGGCGGCCGAGGGCCAGCCGGAGCCGATGAGGTCGGGGCGCAACGACTGGTCGATGTAGGGCTCGAACGGCGCCTCGGTGCCGGGGTCGGCATACCCCTGGCCGTCGATCATCCCGGCGAGGGCAGCGACGACCTCCTCGAGGACGGCCACGCGGGCCTCGAGCGGGTCGAGGCCCTCGGCCTGGGCCAGCTCGCCGGGGCGCTTGGGCCAGCGCGGCCAGTCCTCGCGGATCTCCTTGAACTCCTTGATGTCCTTGCGGCCCTCCTTCAGGGTCTCCTTGCGCAGCTCCTTGACCAGCTCCTTGCGGATCTCCTTGAGCTCCTTGCGGGAGTCCTTGACGTCCTTGATCTCCTTGCGCCCCTCCTTCACCTCCTTGATCTCCTTGGGCAGCTCCTTGAGCAGACCCTTGGAGGTCACGGTGACGTCGACGGTCATCGAGCCCGAGGACGCCGGGATCGACTTGACCGAGACCAGCGTGTCGGCGCCGGCGTAGGACCGGGTGCCGGGCGAGGTTTCCTTGGTGACCGAGGTCTTGCCCGCGCTGCCCGGGAAGGGGTCGCCCGCGTCCCCACGGTTGACGGCCGTCTCCAGGTGGCGCGCGCCGTCGGCCTGGAGGAGCCCGACCTTGTAGTGGTTCTCGTCGCGGTTGGTGGACTTCGCCTCGTCGACGTGCCAGAGCAGGAGGCCCGCGCCCGGGAGCTGCTGGTCGTAGCCGGCGAGCTGGCGGTTCTCGAGCAGGAAGTACTCCTGGCCGGCCGCGCCGTCCTTCCACAGCCGGAAGACCTGGTGGCTGGTGCCGACGGCGTTGACGGTGACCGGCCCGTTCGTCGTGACGTTCGTGACGGTGGCCCAGCCCTGGTTGGCCTTGCACCAGGCGCTCGGGTGGGCGGGGATGTCGCCGCCGCCGTTCCAGCTGCCCCCGCCCATCAGGCACCAGTTGCCCACGCCCTCGGAGCTGCCGTCGGTGTCGTAGAGGTCCGGGAAGCCGAAGAGCAGGTGGCCGAGCTCGTGCGCCGAGACCCCGATGCGGGCGTCCTCGGGGATGGTCAGGTAGCCGTAGATCTGGGTGCCGTCGGTGGCGTAGGCGCTGGCCAGCACCGACTTGTGCGACCAGATGTCGCCCATGCTGCCGGTGACCTCCGCGCCGGAGCCGGCATGGACGACGATGAAGGCGTCGACGAAGCCGTTGCCGTCGTTGTCGTAGGGGGCGAAGTTGACGTCGGCGGTCGCGGCCTCGGCCGCGTCCAGCGCCATCTGCGGGGAGCGGAACTCCGTGCCGTTGCGGCCCACGCCCGCGCCGTTGTTGGCGTACCAGGCCAGGGTCTCGGGCAGACGGTAGGGGCCGACGACCTCCCCGTCGAGCTCGATGAGGCCGTTGGTGACCTCGGTGAAGTACTCCCGCACGCTGCCGTGCGGCATCGTGCCCGTGGAGAAGAAGAGCTCCTCGAAGTGCGCGACGTCGGCGCTCATCGGCCGGTCGCTGAAGTCGACGAGGACCACGGCCACGCGGACGGTGCCGCGCAGCGGGGCACGGTCGGCGGCGGCGGAGCGGATGGTGGTCTCCGGTGTGCCCGCCGGGAACTGCTCCGGGGGGATGATCACGCCGTCGTTGAAGCCGAGCCGGTTGGGCTCGCCCTCGAGCTGCAGCGGCGGGGCATCAGCGCCCCGACGCCTGGTGGAGCTGGCGACCGCCTTGGCCCAGCGCTCGCGCAGCTCCGGGCTGGGGGCGATCGCGCAGGTGCCGCTCACCTGGTCGGCGGTCCAGCCAGGGGTGGGGGTGCTCGTGTGCTTGCTCATGGTGTCCTCCGAGTGGGCGGCCCCCGGCCGGGGCCGATGGGTGATAGAGGCGGGCACGGGGCTCGGAGATACCGGAGGGCGGCCGTTCACGGAGGTCTGTCGGAGCGCGCGGATAGGGTCGCAGCGTGACCGTGATCGTGCACCGCGCGCAGAGCACCGACGTGCTGGCCCGCGGGCTGGCCGAGCTCCTCGCGACGCCGCTGGAGGACCCCTTCGCCGAGGAGGTCGTCGCGGTGCCCGCCAAGGGGGTGGAGCGCTGGCTCGCGCAGCGGCTCTCGCACCGGCTGGGCGCAGGCGCGGGTCACGACGGCGTCTGCGCGGGCGTCAGGTTCCTCAACCCCCACTCGCTCGTCGCCCTGCTGCTCGGCGTCGACCGCGACGACCCCTGGCACCCAGACCAGCTCACCTGGCCGGTGCTGCGCGCCGTCGACGCCAGCCTCGGTGAGCCCTGGGCGGCCACGCTCGCCACCCACCTCGGGCACGGGGCGCCGGGCACCGAGGGCGAGCTGCGCCGCGGTCGCAGGTATGCCGTGGCCGCTCGCCTGGCCAGGTTGTTCGCGGAGTATGCCGCCCAGCGTCCGGCGATGCTGGCGGACTGGCGCGCCGGCGGGTCGGGCGACGGGCTGGGCGGGGCGGTCGACCCTGACCTCGCCTGGCAGCCCGAGCTCTGGCGGCGCGTGCTCGCCGAGCTCGACGGGGCGGAGCCCCCGGACGTCCGGCACGCGCGGGTCGTGGCGGCGCTGCGGGAGCGGTCGGCCGCCGGCAGGCTCGTCGGCGAGGACCTGGTGCTGCCGGGCCGGCTCTCCCTCTTCGGCCACACCCGCATCGCCCGCAGCGAGGTGGAGGTCATCGACGCCCTCGGCGAGCACCTCGAGGTGCACCTGTGGCTGCCGCAGGCGTCGCCGGGTGCGTGGGAGGCGCTCGCCGGCGCCGCCGCCGTCGGGCCCGTGCCGCGCTCGGAGGACAGCTCGGCAGCGCTGGTCCACCACCCGCTCCTGGCCAGCCTCGGCCGCGACGCCCGCGAGCTGCAGCGCACGCTCGCGCTGGCCCACGCCGAGGACGACCTGGTGCCCGGGGGCAGGCCCGCTGCGGCGACGACGCCCACCCTCCTCGGCCTCCTCCAGTCCGACCTGGTGAACGACCACGTCCCCTCGTCCGACGAGCGGGCAAACCGCCTGGTCGGCGCGGACGACCGCAGCGTCCAGGTGCACGCCTGCCACGGCCAGGCCCGCCAGATCGAGGTCCTGCGCGACGTCGTCGCACAGCTGCTCGAGCACGATCCGACGCTCGAGCCGCGCGACATCCTCGTGATGTGCCCCGACATCGACGCCTACTCCCCGCTGGTGCACGCCGGCTTCGGGCTCGGTGAGGTGCTGCGGCAGCACGACGGCGCCGCTGGCCACCCCGCGCACGGCCTGCGGGTCCGGCTCGCGGACCGGGCCCCGCTGCACACCAACCCGCTCCTCGGCCTCGCCGCCCGCCTGGTCGAGCTCGCCGGCGGCCGGCTCACCGCGAGCGAGGTGCTCGACCTCGCGCGGCGGGCTCCCGTGCGGCAGCGCTTCGGGCTCGACGACGACGCGCTGGAGCGCCTCGGCGACTGGGTCCGCGCGGTGGCGGTGCGCTGGGGGCTCGACGAGGAGCACCGCGCCGGCTACCAGCTGCCCCACCTCACGCAGAACACCTGGCGCGCCGGGCTCGACCGCATCCTCGTCGGGGCGGCCGTCGACGGCCAGGACACCGACCACCTCGGCACCACCCTCGCTCTGGACGACCTGGACAGCGGCGACCTCGACCTGGCCGGGCGGGCCGCCGAGCTCGTCGACCGGCTGGGCGCGACGCTGCGCCGGCTGCGCTCGGCCACCGAGGTGGACGAGTGGGTCGAGGCGCTGGGCGAGGGGATCGGCGGGCTGGCGGACGTGCCCTACCGCGACGCCTGGCAGGTCACCCAGCTCGAGTCCGAGCTCGAGCGCGTCCGCCTCGCGGCCCGGCGCCGGGGCGGTGACGGCACCGCGCTGACGCTGTCGGACGTCCGGGCGCTGCTCGCCGAGCACGAGGCGGGGCGCGCGACACGGTCCAACTTCCGCACCGGCACCCTCACCGTCTGCACGATGGTCCCGATGCGGTCCGTGCCGCACCGCGTCGTCTGCCTCGTCGGTCTCGACGACGGCGTCTTCCCGCGCTCCACGTCGCCCGACGGCGACGACGTCCTCGCCCGCCGCCCGGTCACCGGGGAGCGCGACCTGCGCAGCGAGGACCGTCAGCTGCTGCTCGACGCGCTGATGTCGGCCGGCGAGACGCTGGTCGTGACCTACACCGGCTTCGACGAGCACTCAGGTCAGGAGCGGCCGCCGGCCGTCCCGCTCGGGGAGCTCGTCGACGCCCTGCGGGCCACCGCGAGCGGCGACGGCGTCGACCGGCTGCTCACCCACCACCCGCTGCAGGCCTTCGACGCCCGCAATCTCGGCGCCGCGCCGGAGGGAGCCCTCCCGCTGCTGCCCGGCGACGAGCCCTTCAGCCACGACCCGACCGCGCTGGCCGGCGGTCTCGAGGCCCTCGACGAGCGCGAGGACGTCCCGGTCGTGGCCGGCCAGCTGCTCCCCCCGCTCACACCGGGGGACGTCGACCTGGCCGACCTGCTGCACTTCTTCGACAACCCCGCGCGGGCCTTCCTGCGCACCCGGCTCGGTCTGCTGCTGCCCACCGTGCCCGAGGTGCGGGGCGAGGGCATCCCCATCGAGCTGGACGGGCTGCAGTCGTGGGGGGTCGGCGACCGCGTGCTCACCGCGGTGCTGGCGGGCCGCGACCCGGTGGCCACCTTCGACGCCGAGCGCTGGCGGGGCGAGCTGCCCCCCGGCGAGCTGGGCCGACGCACCCTCGACCAGGTGGCGCGTGACTGCCAGGCCCTGTGCCGGGCCGCCTGGGAGGTGGCCGGCCACGGCGGCCTGGGCACCGCCCTGCGCACCGACGTGGTCGACGTCGACGTGGCGCTGCCCTCCGGCCGGCGGCTGACCGGCACCGTCGCGGGCGTGGTCGGCGACCGGGCGCTCACCGTCACCTACTCCACCGTCAAGGCCAAGCCCCGGCTGCGGTCGTGGATCACCTCGCTGGCCCTGGCCGCGACCCTCGGCCCCGAGGCGACCTCCCACGTCGTGGGGCGCTACCGCTGGGGCCGCAGCAAGGGCTACGTCCACCTCAGCCACGGGCCGCACGACCCCCAGCGTGCGCTGGAGCTGCTGGACCAGCTCGTCGACCTGCGCGACCGGGGCCTCTGCGAGCCGCTGCCCCTGCCGCTGCAGACCTCGCTGCGGTGGGCGCAGAGCTACCTCGGCGGCCCGGGCGACGTCTCGGCGGCCACGATGGACGCCAACCGCGAGTGGCAGACCAGCGACACCTTCGAGAACGCCTTCCCCAAGGAGCAGGACGACCCCAGCACTCGCTACGTCCACGGTCGGTCCGCGCCGCTGGCCGAGGTCGTGGGCGCGCCCCGCGACGACGAGCGGTGGAAGGCGGGCGTCGAGAGCCGGCTCGGCCAGCTCGCCCTGCGGGTCTGGGAGCCGGTGCTGCGGTCCGGTGCGGAGAGGATGACCCGGGTATGACGATCATCGAGTTCCCCCTCGACCGCACCGGGGCCGGCGCCACCTCGGCCACGCACTTCTCGATCGCCGACCCGCTGCCGCGCGGCACCGTGCTGCTGGAGGCCAGCGCCGGCACCGGCAAGACCTGGACGATCGCCGCGCTCGTGACCCGCTACGTCGCCGAGGGCGTGGTCACCCTGCCGGAGATGCTCGTCGTGACGTTCGGCCGCGCCGCCAGCCAGGAGCTGCGCGCCAGGGTGCGCGAGCAGCTCGTCCTGGCCGAGCACGCGCTCGTCTCGCCTCCGCCCTCCGAGGATCGCGACGAGCTCCTGGCGCTGCTGCTGGACGCCGACGACGAGGAGCTCGACCGTCGCCGCGCCCGCATCCGTGCCGCGCTCACCTCCTTCGACGCCGCCACGATCGCGACGACCCACCAGTTCTGCCAGCAGGTGCTGCGCAGCCTGGGGGTGGCCGGCACCGCCGACCCCGGCGCCCAGCTGGTGGAGGACCTGGACGACCTGCTGGTGGAGGTCGTCGACGACATCTACCTGCGCGGGTTCCTCACCGACGAGCAGGTCCCCGTCTTCACGCGGTCGGAGGCGCTGCGCATCGCGCGCACCGCCGTCGACGACGTCCACGCCGAGCTGCGCCCGACCTCCGCGGAGCGCGGGAGCCCTGCCGACCGCCGGGTGCGCTTCGCGCGCGCGGTCCGCCACGAGCTCGGGGTGCGCAAGCGCCGGCTGCAGGTCATGCACTACAACGACCTGCTCACCCAGCTCGCCGACGCGCTGGAGCCCGAGGACTCCCCCGCCCGCCAGCGGATGCGGCAGCGGTGGAAGGTCGTCCTCGTCGACGAGTTCCAGGACACCGACCCCGTCCAGTGGAAGGTGCTCGACCGCGCCTTCACCGGCCATGCGCTGGCGATGGTCCTCATCGGCGACCCCAAGCAGGCCATCTACGCCTTCCGCGGCGGCGACGTCGTCACCTACCTCACCGCCGCCCGCACCGCGGCCACCACCTGCACCCTGCCCCGCAACTTCCGCTCCGACGAGGGCGTCGTCGACGCGCTCGGCGTCATGCTCGGCGGTGCCCAGCTCGGCGACGAGCAGATCTCGGTCCACCGGGTCCGCGCGCACCGGGAGGGCGCCCGCCTGCAGGACCCACGGCATACCCCCCGCCCCGACGGGCGCAGGCCCATCCCGGTGCGGCTGCGGCAGGTGCTGCTCAAGGAGCACCTCGGCAACGACCGGCGGATGCCCGTGGTGCGCCCGTTCATCGCCCGCGACCTCGCCCTGGACGTGGCGGGGCTGCTGACCTCGGGGGCCACGTTCGACGGGCGGCCGGTGCAGGCGCGCGACGTCGCCGTCGTGGCGCACAAGGGCAAGGACCTCGCCGAGGCCCAGCGCGCGCTCCACGAGCTCGGGATCCCCGCGGTGAGCACCGGCGGCGCCTCGGTCCTGCAGAGCGCCGCCGCGCAGGACTGGCTGGCCCTGCTGGAGGCGATGGTGGCCCCGCACCGCTCCCTGCTCACCCGCGCCGCGGCGCTCACCGACCTGCTCGGGTATGACGTGCGCGCCCTCGACGCCGGCGGTGCCGAGCTGGACGACGAGCTCGCCGGGCGCTGCCGCGACCTGGCTGCGGTCTACGGGCGCCAGGGTGTCGCCGCCGTGCTCGAGGTGCTCTCCGTCGCCGGCCTGCCCGCCCGCGTGCTGGGTCGGGTCAGCGGCGAGCGGGTGCTGACCGACCTGCGGCACGTCGCGCAGCTGCTGCACGACGTGTCGCGCCGCGAGCAGCTCGGGCTGGTCGCGCTGCTGGAGTGGCTGCGGGCGGCGATGGCCGAGGACGCACCCCAGTCCGCCGGCGCCCGCACGAGGCGGCTGGACAGCGACGCCGCCGCCGTCCAGCTGCTGACCGTCCACGCCAGCAAGGGGCTGCAGTTCCCCGTCGTCTACCTGCCCACGCTCGCCGACCGCTGGATCAGCGACAGCCCGGAGATCCCGCTCTTCCACGAGCCGGCGCCCGAGCGCACCCGCTGCCTGGACGTCGGCGGCCAGCGCGGCAACCCGGGCTGGGACGACTCGGTGCGCGCGCACAAGGACGAGGACGCCGGGGAGTCGCTGCGGCTGCTCTACGTCGCGCTGACCCGTGCCCAGTCGCAGGTCGTGACCTGGTGGGCCCCGGTCAACAACGCCACCAGCTCGGCGCTGCACCGTGTCCTCTTCGGCCGCGCCCCCGGCCAGGGCCCCGTGCCGGACAGCGTCAAGGTCCCGACCCGCGACGACCAGGCCACGGAGGTGCTGCAGCGCTGGGCCGACGCGGGCGCGTTCACCCTCGAGCCGGCGCACCACGCCGCCGAGGTGCCGCCCGTGCCGGTGGCCGAGCGGCCGGTGCTGCGGCTGGCCCCGTGGACGAGGCGCGTCGACCACGAGTGGCGGCGCACGTCATACACCAGCCTGTCGACGCCCCGCGACGCCCAGGGTCACGAGCTCGTCGGCGCCGTCGGGAGCGAGCCGGAGGTGACGACCCGCGAGGACGAGCCCGACCGCCCCGACCCGGTGGTCGATCCCACCCCCGCCCTGCCCGGTCTCGAGGCGCCCCTGCCCGGCGCGGACGTGCCCTCGCCGATGGCCGACCTGCCGGTCGGGGCGACCTTCGGCTCGCTCGTGCACGAGGTGCTGGAGCACGCCGACCCGCAGGCGCCCGACCTGCGCGCCGAGCTGCTCGAGCGGATCGCGGACGCCCGGCAGCAGTGGGTCGTCGACGTCGACCCCGACGTGCTGGCCGACGCTCTCGTGGCGGTCAACGACACGCCGCTCGGGCCCCTGGCCGGCGGCGTGACACTGCGCCAGATCGGTCGGGCCGACCGGCTGTGCGAGCTCGACTTCGAGCTGCCGCTGGGCGGCGGCGACCTGCGCCGCACCGCCCCGGAGGCCGCCGCACGGCTCGGCGACCTCGTCCCGCTCCTGCGTGCGCACCTGCGTCCGGGCGACCCCGTGCGCGGCTGGGCGGAGGTGCTCGAGCACAGCCCCGAGCTGGCCGGGCAGCAGCTGCGCGGCTACCTCACCGGGTCGGTCGACGTCGTGCTCCGCACCGGCGGCCGCTACCTCGTCGTGGACTACAAGACCAACTGGCTGGGCCGCGCCGAGGAGCCGCTCACCGCCGCCGACTACCGGCCGGAGATGCTCGACGAGGCGATGGGCCACTCCTCATACCCCCTCCAGGCGCTGCTGTATGCCGTGGTCGCGCACCGCTTCCTGCGCTGGCGGCTGCCCGGCTACGACCCGGAGGCGCACCTCGGCGGGGTGCTCTACCTCTACGTGCGCGGCATGTGCGGGCCGGACACGCCGGTCGTCGACGGGCACCCGTGCGGGGTGTTCTCGTGGCGGCCCCCCGTCGCGCTGGTGGTCGCCGTGTCCGACCTCCTCGACCAGGGCCAGGAGGAGGCATGACGCTCATCGAGACCTTCGAGCCTGTCGGCCAGCACGACCGTCGGCTCGCGCTCGGCGCCGAGGGGATGCTCGGCGCCTTCAACCGTGCCGGCGTGCTCACCGCGGCCGACGCGCACATCGCCCGCACCCTGCAGCGGGTCACCCGCGAGAAGGACGAGGACGCCGTGCTCGCCGCGGCGCTGGCCGCACGTGCGGTGCGGTCCGGCTCGGTCGCCGTCGACCTCGCCGCCCTGCTGCCGGACGAGGGCAGCGCACCGGCGTCGCTCCCGTGGCCCGAGCGCGAGGGCTGGACCGAGCGGGTCGCGGCGAGCGCCCTCGTGAGCCAGGGTGCGCTGGTGGTCGAGCACGGTCTCGTCTACCTCCAGCGCTACCACCACCAGGAGGTCCAGGTGGTGGACGACCTGCGGGCCCGGGCCGAGCTCGGCGCGCCCGAGGTGGACGAGGCGGTGCTCGACGGCGGGCTCGGGCGGATCTTCCCCGGGGAGGGGTATGCCGAGCAGCGCGCCGCCGCGCGCTCCCTCGCCCTCGCCAGGACCGGCGTGCTCACCGGTGGCCCGGGCACCGGCAAGACGACCACGGTCGCGGGGGTGCTGGCCCTGCTCGCCGAGCAGGCGGCCGCCGCGGGCGAGCGGCCGCTGCGGGTCGGCCTCGCGGCCCCGACGGGCAAGGCTGCGGCGCGGGTCAAGGCGGCCGTCGCCGCAGCCCTCACCGGCATCCTGGAGCGCACGCCGGACCCGGCCACCCGGGCCGTGCTCGAGCCGCTGGGCGCGGTCGAGGCGATGACGCTGCACCGGCTGCTGGGCTGGCGGCCGGACAGCCGCAGTCGCTTCCGGCACCACCGGACCAACCGGCTGTCCCACGACGTCGTGCTCGTCGACGAGGCCTCGATGGTCTCCCTCACCCACATGGCGCGGCTGCTCGAGGCGCTGCGTCCGTCGGCCCGGCTCATCCTCGTCGGGGACGCCGACCAGCTCGTCTCGGTCGACGCGGGCGCCGTGCTCGCCGACCTGGTGGCCGGAGCGGGAGGCGACGACGGCAGCGCCACGGGGCTGGTGACCCTGGCCCGGCTGCGCACCGTGCACCGCTACGGCGAGACCATCGGCGCGCTGGCCGAGGCGCTGCGCGACGGCGACGCCGACGCGGTCGTCGCCGCGCTCTCCGCCGGCAGCCGCGAGGTGGAGTGGGTCACCGAGCCGGACCCGACGGCCACGCTGCGGCCGCTCGTGACCCGGCACGCCCAGGCCGTGCTCAGGGCGGCGCGCGACCGCGATGCCGAGGCAGCGATGGCCGCCCTCGGCCGGCACCGGCTGCTCTGCGCCCACCGTGAGGGACCGTTCGGCGTGCGCACCTGGAACCACCTCACCGAGACGTGGCTGGGCGAGGAGACCGGGCTGACCTTCTACGACCCGATGTACGTCGGCCGACCGCTGCTCGTCACGGCCAACGACTACGCCAACGGCGTGCTCAACGGCGACACCGGCGTGGTCGTCGCCAGCAGGACGCCCGAGGGCACCCCGGTGCGCATGGCCGTCGTCGAGGGCCCCTCCGGAGTGCAGCGGTTCGCGCCGAGCCGGCTCGGCGACGTGGAGACGATGCACGCGATGACGATCCACAAGGCGCAGGGCAGCCAGGCCGAGGAGGTGACGGTGCTCCTGCCCCCGGCGGACAGCCCGCTGCTCACGCGGGAGCTGTTCTACACCGCGGTGACCCGGGCCCAGGAGCGGGTCCGGGTCGTGGGGCCGGAGGAGGTCGTCCGCGCCGCCGTGGCCCGCCGCGTGGTGCGTGCGAGCGGGCTGCGGCAGCGGCTGGCTGCGACCACCTGACCGGTGGACCGTCTGAGCGGCGAGGGCCGCAGGTGTCAGGCTCCCGCGTGCCGCACCGGCCAGGACAGCGGCCGTCGGTCGTAGGCCGTGCTGAGCCGCTGCAGCGCGACGGCCGCGAGCAGCAGGCCGACGTCGCGCAGCGCCACGTCGTAGAAGCCCGGGATCAGCAGCAGGTTGAGGATGATGCCCGCCAGCCACAGGGCGACGACGGCGCCGCCGAGGCGCGGGTGCAGGGCCACGAGCACGCCGGCGACGATCTCGATCACGCCGACGACATACATCGTGCCCTGTGGCGAGAACGGGCTGAGCCCCGCGATCGGCGGGGCCAGGTAGGTGGTCCAGTCGACGAGGAGGTTGGTGAACTTGTCCAGGCCGAAGACGATCGGCGCCACGGTGAACGCGGTGCGGAGCACCAGGAACGCCTGGTGAGCCGCGTGCGACGAGCCGGCGGCGTCGCTGAGGGAGGCGTGGACGCGGGGGTGGGTGGTCGTGTGACTCATGGCTTCTCCTGGGTGGGGAGGTGGGTGGACACTGACACCGTGTTGGTGGTCCCGACGGCCCCGGATCTGACCCGCGGTAAGGCGGCGGCCTCGCACGCGCACCAAGAGGGCATGACGACGACCCAGCACTCCCGCCTCGGGCCTCCCTGCCAGGCGCCCGGGCCCCCGGTCGACGTGGTCGCCTGGCGTCGCTGCCGGCTGCTGGAGCACAGTTTCGGCCCGGCCCTCGCGGACACCCTCGCCCACGACCGCACCGACCTGCACCGCCTCCTCGCCCTCGTCGACGCCGGCTGCCCGCCCGAGCTGGCCGCCCAGATCCTCACGCCCGTCGACCTCCCCGGGACAGGGACGTCCGGGGGTATGCCGTGACCCACCCCTCCGCGCACGCGCCGGCCACCGACCGCGGGGCCGAGCCCACCGACTGGGTCCTCGCGCTCGGCACCCCCGGCCACGAGCAGACCGTGGCGATGCGGCAGCTCCACGGGCTGCTCGTCCGCGCGGCGGCCCACCAGGTGTGGCGGATGCGCTCGCTCGTCGACGGCTGCTCCCCCGAGCGGGTCGACGAGATCGCCAACGGCGCGGCGGACGTCGCGATGACCACGCTGCTGGGCAAGCTGCACACCTTCGAGGGGCACAGCCGGTTCACCACGTGGGCCTACAAGTTCGCGCTCCTCCAAGCGGCGTCGGACGTGCGGCAGCAGGCCTGGAGACGGCAGGAGGTGCGCCTGAGGGACCTCGACCCCAGCGACCTGCAGCTGCCGGACCGCCGCCCCGGCGGGCCCGAGCAGGAGGCCGAGGCGCTCGACCTGGCGTCCGCCATGGCGCGGGCGATGCACGAGTGCCTCACGGCATACCAACGGCAGATCGCGGTGGCGCTCCTCGTCGACGAGGTGCCCATCGACGTCCTCGCCGCCCGCCTGGGCACCACGCGCGGCGCGCTGTACAAGACCGTCCACGTCGCCCGGACCCGGCTGCGCGCCGAGCTGACCGCCATGGGCTACCTCGACGAGCCGAGGGCGACCGGCGCCGCCGCCGGACAGCACACCACCGACCCCGCACCGGAGCAGCCATGACCACGCCAGAGTTCTCGACCGCCCTGGAGCGTCTGCTGCTCGAGGACGGCCCCTACCTCTCCTGCGAGGAGTGCTTCGAGCGGCTCGATGTCTACGTGGAGAGCCGGCTGGCCGGCGGCCCGGCGCAGCCGGACCTCGAGGCCCACCTCCGAGCCTGCCCGGCGTGCGCCGAGGACGTCGCCTCGCTCACCGCCCTGCTGCGAGACCCTCCGCAGGGCTGACGCGGGTGGCGCGGCGGGCGGGCAGCACGCTGGCCAGGACGCCGGCGAGCAGCGCGACCCCGACGATCACCCCGACGCGGGCCCAGGGCACGGCGAGCCGGGCCTCGGTGTCCACCGGCAGGAGGGTCTGGATGCCGAGGAAGGCGTAGCCCATCCCGAGCGTCAGCCCGAGCCCCGCGCTGACCACGGCCAGGAGCACACCCTCGGTGAGGAGCATCCCCCGCATCTGTCCCCTCGTGAGGCCCAGCCCGCGGAGGAGCGCGTGCTCGCGGTGCCGCTCGACCACCGACAACGACAGGGTGTTGGCGATGCCGACGACCGCGATGAGGACCGCCACACCGAGCAGCGCCGTGGCCACGATGACCAGCACGTCGAGCACCCTGACCACGGTGGCCCGGGAGATCGCGCCGCCCTCGACGAGCAGCGCGTCCGCCGCCGCGATCCGGTCCACCTCGCCCATCACGTGCGCCAGGTCCGCGTCGGCCGCCAGCCGCGCCAGCACGCCGCCGGGGCTTACGTCGTCGCCCGCCAGCTCGTTGAGGGTGTCCGGGTGCAGCGCCACCGCCTGACCGAGGCCGAGCTCCACGACCGTGAGGTCGAGGTCGGCCCGGGTGCCGTGGACGGTCAGGGTGTCGCCCGGCTCCAGACCGTTGACGGCCAGGTCCAGGTCGGACAGCCCGACCGTCCCCGGCTCGAGCGAGGCCACCAGCTCTGCGCTGCGCACCACGGCCGACAGGTCCTGCGGGTCGACGGCCAGCGCGGTCGTGACGGCCCACGACTCGCCCAGCACGACGGGAGCCACCTCACCGGTGACCACCTCCGCGACCCCACGGACATCCGCGAGCTGATCCGCCACGAGCGGGCTCAGGGGCACCGGCACCATGCTGTCCGGCGACGCCGGCCCGCCCACAGGCACCCCGTCGCCCTCGCCCTCGCTCTCGCCCGACCCGGCCCGACCGGTCTCGTCGGGGACCACGCTGCCGGAGGTGAGGAGGAGGTCGACGGCATACTCCTTGTCGATCTCGCCCAGCGCCGTCCGCTCGCCCGTGGCGGCGCCGACCGAGGTCATCGTGATCAGGGTCACGCCGACGAGGAGCGCGGCGCTCGTCGCGGCGGCCCGGCCCGGGTGGCGCACCGCGTTGTCGACCGCGAGCCGGCCCGGCACACCGGCCGCGCGGGCCCCGACGCCGAGCGCCCGCACCGCGGCGGGCACCAGCAGGGTGCCGCCGACCAGCACCCCCACGAACGAGACCACACCCCCGGCCACGCCGGCGAGCACGTCCCGGGCGGACGCGGCATACAGCATCGCGGCGACGCCGCTGCCGACGAGCGCGAGCGAGAGGGCGAGGCGCACCCAGCCCATCCGGAACCGGTCGGCGGCCGGGCCGACGGGACGGAGCGCGGCGAGGGGCGAGACGCGGGTGGCGCGGACCGCCGGCCACAGGCTGGCCAGCACCGTGACGACGGTGCCCACGAGGACCGGCAGCAGCAGGCTGACGGGGTCGAGCTGCAGCCCTAGGTCGAGCGGGACGCCGAGGTCCAGGCGTCGCCCGAGCGCCACCAGCCCGGCCCCCGCCGCGACCCCGAGGCCCACGCCGGCCGCCGAGGCGACGGCCCCGAGCACCACGGCCTCCAGCACGACCCACCGCCGCACCTGGGCGCGGGTCGCACCGATGCAGCGCAGCAGCGCCAGCTCACCGGTGCGCTGCGCCAGCGTGATCGTGAAGGTGTTGGCGATGACGATGGCCGCGGTGAGCAGCGCGACCGCGCCGAAGCCGAGCAGCACCGCGGCGAAGACCTCGGTCTCGCCGGTCATCGTCGCGACGCGCGCCTCGGCGGCCTCCGGGCCGGTCTGCACCTCGGCCCCGGGTATGGCGTCGGCCAGGGCCGCGCGCACCTGCGCCTCCGTGGCGCCTGGCTGGAGATGGAGGACGACGGCGTCGTAGGTCAGCATCGGGTCGAGGGAGCGGAGCGTGGCGTCCGTGGTGGCGAGGCCGGGGCCGAAGTCGAGCACCGGGTTGGTCGGGCCCAGGTCGGCGACGCCGCTGACCGTGAGCGTCACGGGCGGGCGTTCGCCCTCCGGTCCGGGGAAGGGCGTGACCTCCAGGGCGTCACCCGGGCCGAAGCCGTCGTCGGCGAGCTGCTGGTTGATGAGTACCTCGCCCGTGGCGGCCGGCAGGTCCCCGGCCAGGAGGCTGACGCCGGCCACGGGCACCGGTGCGGCGGGCAGGAAGTCCTGCTGACCGCGGTGCACGCCGACCGTCGTCTCGCCCCGCACCCGGCCGACGCCGTCGAGGGCCGCGACCTTGTCGTAGCCGGCCGCGTCGAGCGTGGCGGCCTCGGTGCGCGAGACGACGAGGTCGGCGTCCCGGAAACCTGCTGCCACAGCCTCCTCGGTACCCGCCTTGGCGGTCCCCAGGACCACCAGGCTCGCGGTGAGGAAGGCGGTGCCGATGACGATCGCCACCGCTGCGGACAGCAGACGGCGGCCCCGCGAGGCCAGGCCCGTCGTCATCCAGCCGGTCCTGCTGCGCCCGGCCATCAGGCGCGCCCCAGCCCGCGCACGGCGCCGACGACGCGGTCGAGGTCGG
This sequence comes from Ornithinimicrobium tianjinense, assembly GCF_014636495.1. Lineage (GTDB taxonomy): Bacteria > Actinomycetota > Actinomycetes > Actinomycetales > Dermatophilaceae > Ornithinicoccus > Ornithinicoccus tianjinensis. The sequence goes on along the minus strand of NZ_BMEM01000005.1, from coordinate 73,129 downwards.
GGTCGACGAGGTCGCCGGCGACCTGACCGTCCGCCAGCAGCAGGACCCGGTCGGCCACCGCGGCCGCGCCCGCGTCGTGGGTCACCATCACGACCGTCTGCCCCCACTCGTCGACGGAGCGGCGCAGCAGGGCGAGCACCTCGGCGCCGGTCACCGAGTCGAGCGCACCGGTGGGCTCGTCGGCGAAGATCACGGCCGGCCGCGTCACCAGCGCCCGCGCGAGGGCGACCCGCTGCTGCTGGCCGCCGGAGAGCTCACCGGGCCGGTGGCCGAGGCGGTCGGCGAGCCCGAGCCCCTCGACGACCGTGCGCTCCCACGCCTCGTCGACGCGGCTGCCCGCGAGGTCGAGGGGGAGGCGGACGTTCTGTCGCGCGGTCAGCGTGGGGAGCAGGTTGAAAGCCTGGAAGACGAAGCCCACCTGCTGTCGGCGCAGCGTCGTCAGCTGCCGGTCGGACAGCGAGGTCAGCTCGGTGTCGCCGAGGAACACGCGCCCTGACGTCGGGGTGTCGAGGCCGGCGAGCAGGTGCATGAGGGTGGACTTGCCCGAGCCGCTGGGACCCATGATCGCTGTGAACCGCCGCTCCTCGATCCCTACGGACACCCCGTCGAGCGCGCGCACCGCGGTCTCGCCGCGGCCGTAGGTCTTGGTCAGCCCGAGGGTGCTCGCCGCCAGCGCCGCCGGGCGGCGGGCGCGGGTCGTGGCTGGGGCTGGGGTCGTGTTGGTGGCTGGGGTCGTGGTTGTGGCTGGAGTCGTGGCTGGGGTGGTGGCGGTTGGTGTGGTGGTGGTGCTTGATGGCGTCCCTGTCGTCGTCATGCCGCAGACGCTAGGAGCGGCCGACCGCGGGCCGGGTCCACCCGGGGGCCCGAGCTGAGGGGTGCCGGGTCAGACCCGGGTATGACGCACCCGCCGCCCCGCCTGGCCGCCGCATCTGGCCACCGCATCTGGCCGCCGCATCCGGCTGCCGCATCTGTCCATCGCATCTGGCCGCCGCATCCGGCTGCCGCATCTGGCCGCCGCGCCCGGCCGCCAACGTCCCGCGGACGTCGTCACGTGAAAGTCGGGGACGTACCCGACTCCTACGTGACGATCCTCACGGGACGGGGTCCACCGCCTCCGCCGCCTCCGCCCCCGCGGGCGTGGTGAGCTTCAGGCCGGCGGCGCACCCGACGATGCCGACGAGGAAGAGCACCTTGAGCGGCGTGAGCGGCTCCGCGCCCGTCACGGCCGCCCAGGCCACGGTGAGGACGGCGCCGAGACCGGTCCACACGGCATACGCGGTCCCGGTGGGGATGGTGCGCATCGCCTGGCCGAGGCCGACCAGGCTGAGGACCGAGAAGACGACGAAGACGACCGTCGGCACCGGTCGGCTCAGCCCGTCCGAGGCGCCGAGGGCCGTCGCCCACACCGCCTCGAGAACGGCGCTGACCAGCAGGATCGTCCACGCCATGTCAGGACACCACCTTGAGTCCGACGACGCTGGCGACGATGCCGAGCAGCAGCAGCACGCGGGTCAGGGTCGTCGGCTCGGTCCCGCGCGCCATCGCCCACAGCACGGTGAGCGAGGCTCCGGTGGCGGTCCAGACGGCATACGCGGTGCCGGTCGGGATGGTCTGCATGGCGACGGCGAGCCCCCACACGGAGAGCACGGTCGCGACGAGGAAGACGAGCGTCGGCAGCGGGCGGCGCAGGCCGCGCGACGCGCCGAGCGCGCTCGCCCACACCGCCTCGAGCACGCCGGAGGCGATGAGGATGGTCCAGTCCACGGGCGCACTCGCCCACACCGCCTCGAGCACGCCGGAGGCGATGAGGATGGTCCAGTCCACGCTCGCCCACTGAGCCTCGAGCACGCCGGAGGCGATGAGGATGGTCCAGTCCACAGGGGGCTCCTCGACGGGGTGGCTGACGGAATGGATGTGCGTGGCTGTTGCGACACAAGCAATGCCCTGGCATTCGATGCGTCACAACAGCCGTGCACAAGCATGGCGCGTCACTCGGGCCGGCCGACCAGCCCCGTCTCGTACGCGGTGATCACCATGTGCACCCGGTCGCGCAGGCCGAGCTTGCTGAGCACCCTGCCGATGTGGGTCTTCACGGTCGCCTCGGCGAGGAAGAGCTCCGCGGCGATCTCATGGTTGGTCAGCCCGCGCCCGACCGCCTCGAGGACCTCGCGCTCGCGCTGGGTCAGCGGGGCCAGGCGAGCCAGTGCGGCGCGGCGCTGGGCGGCCGCGGCCGTCTCGGCCGCCGCGTCCGGCAGGTCCGGCACGAAACGCTCGAGCATCCGCCTTGTCGTGGAGGGCGCCATCGCGGCGTCGCCCGCGTGGACCGCGCGGATGGCCGCCAGCAGCTCGGCCGGCCCGGCGTCCTTGAGCAGGAAGCCGCTGGCCCCGGCCTTGAGCGCGGCGAAGGCGTACTCGTCCAGGTCGAAGGTCGTCAGCACCAGCACCCGCGCCGCGTCGCCGCGCTCCTGCAGCCGCCGCGTCGTCTCGACACCGTCGAGCCGCGGCATCCGGATGTCCATGAGCACGACGTCCGGCCGGGTCGCCTCGATCGCGTCGAGCGCGGCCAGCCCGTCGCCGGCCTCGCCGACCACCGTCATGTCGGTCTGCGCGTCGAGCACCATCCGGAAGCCGGCGCGCACGAGCTCCTGGTCGTCGACGAGGAACAGCCGCACCGGGCGGTCGTCGGGAGTGGTGGTCACGCTGCTCCTCCTGCGCTCGGGGCCGGCTCGACCGGCAGGCTCGCGACGACCTCCCAGCCGCCGCGGGTGCGCGGCCCGGCGTGGACGGTCCCGCCGAGCACCTCGACCCGTTCGGACATGCCGAGTATGCCGTTGCCCTCGCCGTCCCCGTCGCTCGCCTGGCCAGCGCCGTCGTCGGTGACCCGGACCAGGAGCACGGCGGGGGTCCGCAGCACGTCGACGTCGACGGTGGCGTGCGGGCCGGCGTGCTTGAGCACGTTGGTCAGCGACTCCTGCACGACCCGGTAGGCCGCCAGGTCGACCTCGCGCGGCAGGTCGTCGACCTGGCCCCGGACGACGACGTCGACCGCGACGCCGGAGTCGCGCACCCCCTGAGCCAGCTCGTCCAGGTAGGCCAGCTCCTGCAGCGGCGAGAACTCCGCCCCGGAGCCCTCCTCGCGCAGCACCCCCACCAGCCGGCGGGTGTCGGCCAGCGAGCTGCGGGCCGTCTCGGCCAGGGTCTCCAGCGTCTGGGCGGCGCGCTCCAGGGCCGCCCGGTCGGCCGCGATCCCGGGCGGGGCGTCGAGGGCGCGGCGCGCGGCATACAGGGCACCGTCGGCCTGGACCACCACGACCGCGAGACTGTGCGCCACGACGTCGTGCATCTCGCGGGCGATCGCGGCCCGCTCCTCCTGCGAGGCCAGCCTGGTGCGCTGCGCGTGGTCGCGCGCGAGCGCGGCGTTCTGCTCGGCGAGGCGCGCGAGGACGGCCTTGCGGCGCCGGACGACGTCGCCGAGCACCCACGCGACCCCCAGGAACATCGCCATGAAGAAGGCCTGGAAGGCGATCTGCGGGAGCTGATCGAGCGGGTGGACGTAGACGTTGCGCCAGTCCAGGGCGGCGATCCCCGCACCGAGCAGGCCCAGGAGCAGCACCAGTCGCGACTCGGTGCGCGTCCCGAACGCGGCGGCGCTGTAGACCGCGATCGGCACCGCCACGTCGGCCGGGTGCGGCTGGTCCATGACCGCCACCTGCACCAGGCAGACGAGCGCCACGCCGAGCGCCGCGACCAGCGGGGCCCGGCGGCGCCACAGCAGCGGCAGGACCATGACCATCCCCAGGGAGACGCTGAGGAACCCGCCCACCACCCCGCTGACCAGGGCCCACAGGAGCAGCGCGCCGACCACCGCGAGGTCCGGCGCCCAGGGGTGGCGCCAGAGGTCAGGGACGTCGTCGGTCGGTCGGGGCATGATCAGGAAGCGTAGGTGCCACGGCCAGCCCGCACCTCCTCCCGCAGGCTCGACCTCGCCCCATCGCAGTGCGACCGCGGTATGACGTGCCCGAACGGACAGGCGCTCGTGCCACCCCACCCCCGACCGGACAGGCGCTCGTGCCACCCCACACCCCTACCGGACAGGCGCTCGTGCCACCCCACACCCCTACCGGACAGGCGCTCGTGCCAGCGGCCAGTCGGCTCAGTCCTTCGGCTCCTCGCCCGGGCCAGGCTGCGCCGGCACGGGGAGGTCGAGGTCGGCCGGGTCGGGCGCACCGGGCACCAGGGACACGACCTCGCCATACCTCGGGACCACCGCGGGGCAGCCGAGCGTGTCCTCGACGCGTGCGGCGAAGTGCTCGGCGACGTCCTGCTCGCCGTGCGTGACGAAGACCGTGTCGGGCACCGGGTCGAGCGCGGTGAGCCAGTCCACCAGGTCGCTCGCGTCGCCGTGCACCGAGAACTCGTGGTCGCGGACGATCTCGGCCCGGACCTTGACGTAGTGCCCGTTGATCTTGACCGAGCCGGCCCCCTCCTCCAGCGCCCGCCCCCGGGTGCCGGCGGCCTGGTAGCCGGTGAGGATGACGGTGTTGCGCTCGTCGGGGAGGAGGCGGGCGAGGTGGTGCAGGACGCGCCCGCCCTCGGCCATCCCGGAGGACGCGACGATGATCATCGGGTCGTTACGCCGGTTCAGCGCCCGGGACTGCTGCGAGGTGGCGGCCTCGATCAGCCGCGGCAGCGCGGTGAAGTCGTCGACGTCGACGTCGTCCCGCAGTTCGCCGAGCGAGCTGTTTCGGTAGGCGTCGAGCACCTTGAGCGCCATCGGCGAGTCGACCGCGACGTCGACCTCGGGGATGCGCCCCTCCCGCATGAGCGTGACCAGCACCTTGAGCACCGCCTGGGTCCGGTCGACGGCGAAGGCCGGGATGACGACCAGGCCGCCGCGGTCCACGGTGCGGCGGACGGCGTCGGCCATCGCCTGGTGCTCAACCACCGGCTCGGGGTGCTCGCGGTCGCCGTAGGTCGACTCGCACACGACGTAGCGCGCGCCCGCCGGTGTGCCGCGCGGCTTGAGCAGCGGGTGGTCGTGGCGGCCGAGGTCGCCGGAGAACAGCACGTCGTGGCCGTCGACCTCCAGGCGCACGCTCGCCGAGCCGAGGATGTGACCGGCCCGCGTCCACCGCGCGACGAGCCCGTCCCCGAGGTCGACGTCCTCGTCGAAGGCCACCGTCCGGAACAGCGGCAGGGTCCGCTCGACGTCCTGCAGGTCGAAGAGCGGCTGCGGCTCCTCGTGCTTGGACCAGCCGTGCCGCCGGGCCTCCTCGGCCGCCTCCTCCTGCAGCTTGCCCGCGTCGCGCAGCACGATCTCGCCGATCACCGCGCTGCCCTCGGTCAGCCAGACCTGCCCGGCGAAGCCCTGGTCGACGAGCGCCGGCAGGTAGCCGATGTGGTCGGTGTGGGCGTGGGTGAGGACGACGTCGCTCAGCGTCGCCGGGTCGACCGGGAACTCCTCCCAGTTCTTCAGTCGCCAGTGCTTCTCCCCCTGGAAGACGCCGGCGTCCACGAGGACGCGCCGCTCACCCACGGTGAGGAGGTACTTGGACCCGGTGACGGTCCCGGAGGCACCGAGGAAGGTGAGGGTGAGCGGACGGTTGCGGACGGGGCGAGGACTCGACTGCTGCGTCATACCTCGACCCTGCCAGAGTGCGCCGACAGGCGCCTCAGCCCGGCGGCATCAGCCCGATGACCAGCGCCATCGCCAGCACGGTGAGCAGCCCGTTGAGCAGCGTGTATGGCGTGACCCGGAAGCCGCGCGGGTCGAAACCGTCGTGCACGACCACCCGCGCGGCGGTGAAGCCGACCCAGAGGATCAGCCCTGTGACCAGGCCGTTGACCAGGAAAGACCCGCCGTAGAACTCGTGGGAGAGCCACGTCGCGCCCGCGAGCACCCACGCGGTGACGAAGCTGGAGACGAGGACGACGCCGTAGACCCAGCTGCCGCCGCCCTCGGAGACCGACCGCTCGTCGTGGCCGATCGCCCGCATCCACCGGGTGCCGAGCACCTTCGGGTGGTAGAAGACGAAGCCGACCAGCATCGAGGCGACGACGGCCAGCACGACGGCGAGGTAGTTGATCTCCGGGATGTCCACGCCCGAAGCCTAGACCTCCAGGGCGCGCACCAGCGGGACGCCGACGCGGTAGGGGATGTGCAGCCAGCTCGGCGCGTCGACCACGGCGAGGTCCGCCCGCCGACCCACCGCGATGGTGCCGATGTCGTTGCGGCGCAACGCCTTCGCCGCGACGACGGTCGCCCCTCGCAGGGCCTCGGCGGGCGTCATACCCATCTCGCGGACGGCCAGCGCGACCATGAGCGGCATCGAGGAGGAGTAGCAGGTGCCCGGGTTGCAGTCGGTCGCGATCGCCACGTCGACGCCGGCCCCCAGGAGGCGGCGCGCGTCCGGGTAGGGCTGGCGGGTGGAGAACTCCACGCCCGGGAGCAGGGTCGCGACGGTGTCGCTGCCGGCGAGCGCGTCGACGTCGGCGTCGGTGAGGAAGGTGCAGTGGTCGACGCTCGCGGCGCCCAGCTCCACGGCCAGCTGCACGCCGGGGCCCTCGCTGAGCTGGTTGCCGTGGACGCGCAGCTCGAGCCCCGCGGCGCGACCCGCCTCGAGGATCCGCCGCGACTCCTCCCCGGTGAACGCGTAGGGGCTCGCCGGCTCGCAGAAGACGTCGATCCAGCGCGCGTGGGGCGCGCACGCCTCGAGCATCTCGCCGCAGACCAGGTCCAGGTATGCCGCGCGCCCCGCCTCCCCGCCGTCCCGGTGGTCCGGCGGCACCACGTGCGCGCCGAGGTAGGTCGTCTCCTCGGTGACCTCCCTGGCCAGCCGCAGCGCCCGGACCTCGTCGGCGACGGAGAGCCCGTAGCCGCTCTTGATCTCCACCGTCGTGGTGCCCTGGGCGCGCATCTCCTGGACACGGTGCTGGATCAACGTGCGCAGTTCGGCGTCGTCGGCGCCGCGGGTGGCGGCCACGGTCGTGGCGATGCCGCCGCCGTCGTAGGGCGTGCCCGACATCCGGGCGGCGAACTCCGCCGAGCGGTCGCCGGCGAAGACGAGGTGGCTGTGGCTGTCGACGAAGCCCGGGATCACCGCCCGGCCCTCGAGGTCGATGGCCCAGTCGGCGGCCGGCGCCTGCGACGCGGGACCGACCCACTCGACGACAGGTGCGCTGTCCTCGCCGCCGCCGGCGATGACGACGGCCGCGTCCCGCAGGAGGCCGAGGCGGGCGTGCAGCTCCTCCTCGACGGCCCCGTCGAGGGTCTCGTCGCAGGTGACGAGCTCGTGGATCCCGGTGATGAGCATGCTCACGGTGTTCAGGCGTCCTTCCAGAGCGGGGTGATGGCGTCGTGCAGGAGGCGGCCGACGTCGCCGAGGCGGTGCTGACCGCCCTCGACGACGACGGCCCCGTCGACGACGACCGTGTCGACGTCGGACGCGGTGGCGGAGAGCAGGACCTGCGCTGGGTCTGACCCGGCGGTCCGGACGCTGTCCAGGCGGACCGCGACCAGGTCGGCGCGGGCACCGAGCTCGAGACGTCCGGCGTCCGGCCAGCCGATGCTCTCGTGGGCGGTGGCCGCCGCCAGGAGGTCCTCCGGCGCGAACCGGCCGCGCTGCAGGGTGTCGAGGCGCTCGTGCATCTCCAGCGCCCGCGCCTCCTCGATCAGGTCGACGACCGCGTGCTGGTCGGACCCGAGCGAGAGGCGGGCGCCCGCGTCCCGCAGGGAGACGGCGGGGCCGATGCCGTCGGCGAGGTCGCGCTCGGTGGTCGGGCAGAAGCACGCCCAGCAGCTGTGCTGGCCGAGCAGGGCGACGTCCTCGTCGGTGAGGTGCGTGGCGTGCACGGCCGACAGGTCCGGGCCGAGCACGCCCTCGGCCGCGAGCAGGCCGGTCGGGGTCAGGCCGTGGGCGGCGAGGCAGGCCTCGTTCTCGGCCGGCTGCTCGGAGAGGTGGATGTGCAGCGGTCGGCCGCCCTGCCGGGCCCACGACGCGACCACGCCCAGCGCCTCCCGCGGCACCGCCCGCACCGAGTGGATCGCGGCGCCCACGCGGACGTGCGCCGGGCCGCCGTCGGTGTGGTCGCGCAGGTCGTCGACCCGCAGCGCCCACGTCTGGGCGTCACCGTCGCCGAAGCGCAGCTGGGGCCCTTCGAGCGGCACGTGGCCGTCCGGCCCGAGCCCGCCCGCGAGGTAGCAGGTGTCCAGCAGGGTCAGCCGGATCCCCGCGTCCGCGGCGGCCTCGACGAGCGCGTGGCCCATCTCGTTGGGGTCCAGGTAGCGCGCGCCCCCCGGGCCGTGGTGCAGGTAGTGGAACTCCCCCACCGCGGTGATCGCGGCCAGGGCCATCTCGGCGTAGGCCGCCCGCGCCAGCGCGAGGTAGCTCGTCGGATCCAGCTGAGCGGCGACGGCATACATGCCCTCGCGCCACGTCCAGAAGGTGCCGCCGCCGACGTGGGTGCGTCCCCGCAGCGCCCGGTGGAAGACGTGGCTGTGCGCGTTGGCGAGCCCGGGCAGGACGACGCCGGGCAGCTCGCGGTCGCCCGGCTGCGCGGCGGCACCCGTCTCGACCGCGGTGAAGCGGCCGCGGTCCACGGTCAGCCGGACGTCGCGCTCGACCCCGGTGGGCAGGTGGGCGTATGCCGCGTGGAAGGTGGTGCTGCTCATCGTGCGTCCTCCTGGGTGGCCAGCGCGTCGATCTGCTCGGCGAGGTCCTCGAGCGCGACCTGCGAGGTGTCGACCACCAGGTCGGCGCCCCGCCGCAGGAGGGGCTCGTAGGTCTCGACGTCGGCGCGGACGCGCTCGCGCTCGCCCGGCTCCTTGCCGAAGGCGTTGCCGCTGCGGGTCGCCAGCCGCTCCTCGAGCACCGGCCAGGGGGCGGTGAGCAGGACGACGTGGTCGACGAAGGGGTAGAGCTGCCCCTGGCCCTCGCCGGTCGCCGCGACGATCAGGGGGCGGTCGTGGCGGGGCTGGCGCAGGATCGCCTCGAGCTCGGCGAGGTGGAGGTCGGTGCGGTCGGGGTACTCGGTGACCAGGCCGTCCTCGTCGGCGTCCACGGTCCGCCAGCCGCGCTCGCGCAGGGCGGCGAGTAGCGCGGACTTGCCGACGCCGGACATCCCCGTGAGGAGCACGCGCGTGGTGGTGACGCTGCCGCTGCTCGCGGGCCTGGTCGCGGCGCCGACGCTCATGCCGGGGCCGCCGTCAGGTCGCGCACGCACGCGGCCAGCGCCTCGACCCCCGCATGGCAGTCGTCGGCCTCGGCGTGCTCCTCGGGGCTGTGGGACACGCCGGTGGGGTTGCGCACGAAGAGCATCGCGCTCGGGACGCCCGCGGTGGCCAGGATGCCCGCGTCGTGCCCGGCGCCGGTGCCGAGGACGGGCGCGGAGACCCCCGCGGCGCTGTCGAGCACGCGCCGCAGCCGCTCGCTCAGCCCGGCGTCGAAGCGGGTGGTCGGCGTCCAGCTCTCGCGGGTCACGGTCGCCCCCATCTCCTGCCCGCGCGCGGTGAGCTCGTCGACCATCGCGATCACCTGGTCCTCGTCGGCACCACGCGCGTCGAGCCAGCCGGTGACGTGGGAGGGTATGGCGTTCACGCCGCCGGGGGTGACGCGCACCTTGCCGACGGTGGCCACGCAGCCCCGCTGGGTGGCGACGTGGCGCGCCCCCAGCACGAGATCGGCATACCCGAGCATCGCGTCGCGGCGGTCGACCAGGCGGGTGGTGCCGGCGTGGTTGGCCTCGCCCGGGAAGTCGAAGCGCCAGCGCCCGTGCGGCCAGATGTCGCTGGCGACGGCGACCGGGGCGCCGAGGTCGACGAGCGCCCGGCCCTGCTCGACGTGGAGCTCGACGAAGGAGCCGACGCGCGCCAGGGCCTCCGCGTCCGGGCCGTAGGCGTCGGGGTCGCGGCCGGCGGCGCGCAGGGCCTCGGCCATGCTCACACCGTCGGCGTCGGTGAGCCCGAGCGCCCTGTCGCGGTCGAGCTGGCCGGTGAGGACGCGGGAGCCGGCGCAGGCGATGCCGAAGCGGGCCCCCTCCTCGTCCACGAAGTTGGTGACCGCGACGGGCGCCGCGGGGCGCACCCCGGCCGCGCGCAGCCGGTCGACGGCGGCGAGCGAGCTGACCACGCCGAGCGGGCCGTCGAAGGCACCGCCGTCGGGGACGGAGTCGAGGTGCGAGCCGATGACGACGGCCTTGCGGCCGGCGGCGACCGCCTCGTCGACGGTGCCCGGGCCGTCCCACCACCAGCCCCACTGGTTGCCGACCCGGTCCTCGGTGAGGTCCAGCCCGCGTCGGGCGCACTCCCCGGCGAACCACTCGCGCAGCGTGTGGTCCTCGGCCGTCCACGCGAAGCGTCGGTAACCCCCGCTGCCGGCCCGTCCCACCGGGTCGAGGTCGGCCCACATGCTGTCGAAGGAGGCGGCGCTCATGCCCCCTGACTCTAGGCGTGGACGGGGTGCCCGCGGGAGGGAGCCGCGAGCGCCGCGTCCGAGATCCGAGACATCTCGCGCCGGCAGGGGGCCTCAGCAGGACACCTCAGCGCGGCGACGTCAGCAGCAATCGTCAGGAGGAGGCGGTGCGCAGGCGGGAGGTGATGTCGGCGCACTCGACGCAGACGGACTCGGGCACGACGCCGAGGCGCATCAGCCAGGAGAAGATCACGCACCCGACGCAGAGGCCGAGCAGCGACTCGAGGGCCGGGAAGAGCACCATCACCCCGGCGATGACGTAGACGGCCGCGATCGCGGCGCCGCTGCCGGTCGCCGCGTGGAACACCCACAGCAGGGTCGCCGCACCGGTCATCGTGGCGCCGATCGCCGCGGCGAACCGCTTGGGCGCCCCCGGCGTCGGGTGCGGCAGGGCCCTGACGCGCGGACGGATCACGCGCCGCACGAGCTGGGCGACCGGACTGGCGGCCGGGCCCACCGTCGCGCGCAGGGCGAAGTCGAGGGCGAGCACGGCGAACAGCCACCACTGCTGGGTCACGGCAGTGACGAGGACGACGGCCAGGACCACGCCGGCGATCAGCCGGACGGTGACGTCGTCGACCACGGCGGGGAATCGAGAAGAGGACACCCCTACATTATGCATCCTCAAAGGTGAGGTTATGTAATGGCCGGACGGGACCGGTCCGTCCGATCTACGCTCGGTGTCATGAGCGAGGAGCGAGCACTGGCGGCCGTCGCGAGCGCGGGCCTGGAGCACACGGTGACCCGGCACGGTCGGGTCGGCAGCCTGGCGGAGGCGGCGGCGGCGCGCGGCGTCGAGCCCCGCGACATCGTCAAGACGCTCGTCGTCCGCCGGGGCGAGGGCGACTACCTCTTCGTCCTCGTGCCCGGCGACCGCGAGATCGCCTGGCCCAAGCTGCGCGCGCTGCTCGGCGTGAGCCGGCTGTCGATGCCGGACGCGGCGGTGGCGAAGGACGCGACGGGCTACGAGCGCGGGACGATCACGCCCTTCGGGTCCACCACCGCCTGGCCCGTGGTCGCCGACGCGTCACTCACCGGCGACCCCGACCGGGTCGTCTCGATGGGCGCCGGCGCCCACGGCGTCGCCGTCACGGTCAACGCCGAGGCCGCGCTGGCGCACTGGGGCGCGCAGGTCGCCGACGTGACCGAGCCGACCGGCTAGCCTCGCGCGAGCCAGTCAGGCCGTGCCCTTGCTCACCTCGGGCAGCGACCTCGAGACGAGCACGCCGGCCAGCCCGAGCACGGCCAGGAACACCAGCGCCGCCACCGGGCCGAGGACCGCCAGCCCGGCCGAGACCGCGCCGACGACGAGCAGCAGGACACCCATCGCGGTGTTGGACACGGCGACGTAGCGGGTGCGCTGGTCGTCCTCGGCCATGTCCACGACGTAGGTCTTGCGCCCGACCCGCACCGCGGTGTGCGCCAGGGACAGCAGCAGGAAGGTCACCGGGTAGAGCCACCAGGCGCCCTGGGTCGTGGGCAGCAGGTGCAGCCCGAGGAAGAGCAGCACGACAGCGCTCGCGGCGGCGCCCGCCCGCGTCAGCAGCCGCTGGGAGGACGCGTCGGCCCTCCGCCCGAACCACCGGCCCCCGATCAGCGCGGCCAGCCCCTGCGCGATCACGAAGGGCCCCAGGCCGCGCAGGCTGCTCTCGCCCTCCTGCGCGGCCAGCGCGACGACGAAGGGCGGCGACAGCGCCGACACCAGGAGCAGCCCGCGCGCCATGACGAACCGCCGGAAGGGCGCGTCATACCGGAGCAGCTCCCACGACTCCCGGACCCACCCCGGCCCCTCCTCAGGGGGCACGACCTCGGCCTCCGGCTCGCGGATCCCGGCGAAGACCGCGACCGCCGCGACCCAGGCCAGCGCCGCGGCGCCCAGCAGCCAGGCGATGACGGCGACGGACACGTCGCCGCCGAGCACGCGCAGCGCCAGACCCAGCGTGACCGCGACGAGCCCCGACAGCATCGTGGAGATCCCGCTGATCTGGCCGCGCTCGCCCTTGGGGGTGATGCGGCCGAGCACGTCCTTGCCGGCGAGCGAGTTCAGCGACCGCGCCAGGGCGAAGACCGCCAGGAGCAGCACCGTGGCCACGCCCGCCACCCAGCCCGAGAGGGTGGCGACGGCGAACGCCATACCTGCCGTCGCCACCGCCTGCCCGACCGACCCCCACAACCAGTAGCGGCTCCGGAACCGCGAGCCCTGCAGCACCGGTGAGAACGCCGCCTGCGGCAGCATCGACCCGGACTCGCGCACCGGCACCAGCAGCGCGAGCGTCGCCGCCGGGGCCCCGATCGCGGACAGCGCCCAGGGCAGCACCGTCTTGGTGTTCACCACCTGGTCGCCGGTCGCCTGCAGGACGTGGGCGAGGAGGTAGCGCAGCCCGTTGCGACCGACCAGCCGCTGCTCGTCGGGCTCCTGGTCGGACCGGTCGGCCCGCACCAGGCGCTGGTAGAGGCGGAGGGAGGCCGGCACGCCTCTCACGCTGCCACACCCCGAGGGGTATGCCGTGCACGTCCGCCGCCGCGTGGGGTGGCGAGCAGCACGCCCCCGACGACGAGCACGGCACCGAGGACCTGCACCGGTGTCGGGGGACGACCCAGGAACGCGGCGAGGAGCATGACGAACACGGTGATGAGGTTCATCGAGGTGCCGGCCGCGCCGGGGGACACCCGGGGGACGGCATGGTTCCAGCACAGGTAGGCCCCGATCGACGGGAAGACCACGATGTAGGCCACGGCCCCCCACGTCGGCCCGTCCTGCGGCAGCAGCACGCCGGCCGCGAGGGCGAACGGCGTGAGCACGAGGGCCGCGAGCAGGACCTGCAGGGCGGTGGCGCTGAGGGCGGGCAGGCCCAGGCGCTGGCTGGCGAGGGTGTAGGCCGACCAGACCACGACCGCGACGAGCATGATCAGGTCGCCGCTGTTGAGGCGCAGCGCGAGCAGCACCCCCAGGTCGCCGCGGGAGAGCACGAGCAGCACGCCCAGCAGACCGACGCCGACCCCGGCCCACGTCCGCCACCCGGCCCGCGCCATACCGACCAGCACAGCCAGGACCACCATGACGGCAGGGTTGATGGCGTTGATGACCGAGGCGCTGACCGCCGAGGTGCGCTCCAGCGAGGCGTAGAGCAGCATCGGGTAGCCGCTCATCCCCAGCACCCCCAGGGCGAGCAGCGCGGGCCAGCGCCGCGCCACCGCGCGCCAATCGGGGCGCTCCACGACGTGCGCGACGAGCAGGAGCGGCACCGCCGCCAGGGTCCACCGCAGCCAGGTCAGCGACAGCGGGTCGACCGAGCGCACCGCCACCTCGCCGACCGTGAAGTTGCCCGCCCAGAACAGGGTCGCGAGCACGAGCAGGAGGACGGGCGGCACACGAGGGAGGGTATGCCGTCACCGCCACGTTCGCCGCTCGTCCCCCGACGCACCTCCCCCCGACCCACCTCCCCGGCACCTCCCCCCGACGCGCCTCCCCCGACGCACCTCCCCGCGACCCGTTGCCTCCCACCCCCGGGCCGGCGTACGATTTGAGCAACTGCTCAGATTCTCCGTTCAGGAGGTGACCATCGATGGCCACGGCAGAAGCGAAGGTGGGGAACCGTGCGGGCGCGGCGACGCGGGACGCACTCGTCACGGCCGCGCGCGAGACGCTGGTCGAGGACGGATTCGCCCGGACGAGCGCCCGCTCCGTCGCCTCGCGGGCCGGCTGCTCGCAGGCCAGCCTCTTCTACCACTTCGACGGGGTGGCCGAGCTGCTCCTCGCGGTGCTCGACGAGGTCAGCGACCGGAGGATGGCGGCCTACCGCGAGCCTCTCCTGGCGGCCCGCACGCCCGGGCAGCTCGCCCGCCTCGGGCGCAGGATCGCCGCCGAGGACGTGCGCTCCGGCGACCTGCGGGTGCTCGTCGAGCTGGTGGCCGGGGCGTCCGCCCGCCCCGACCTCACGGCGGGCGTCGCCGAGCGCATCGGGCGGTGGGAGGAGCTCGTCGCGCAGGTGGCCGAGCGCTTCATACCCCGTCCGCTGCGCAGCACGGTCCGCCCCGCGGTGGTCGCCCACGCGGTCGTGGCGGGCTTCCTGGGCCTGGAGCTGCTGCGCGACCTGCGCGGCGACGGGGCAGGCACGGAGGACGTCCTGACCGACCTGGAGAAGGTCGGCCGGCTGGCAGGAGCCGGGTCATGAGCATCCCGCGCACCGGCGCCGCCGGCTTCTGGCTGTGGCTCGTCGGCGGGGCAGCCCTCGGATTCGGGGTCGCGTCCCTGCCGAGCATCGGCATGTTCGTCCTGCTCGGCGCCGTCGTCATCCTCGCGGCGGCCGGCATCGTGACCCGCGGGGCCGGCTGGCCGCTGGTGCTCGCAGGCGCCGCGCTCCCGCTGCTCTGGGTCGCCTGGCTCCACCGGCGCGGTCCGGGATGGGTGACCTACGAGACCGACACGGGCGGAGGCGGCTCCGAGCTGCTCGACCCCGTCCCCTGGCTGGTCGCGGGCCTCGGCCTGCTGGCCCTGTCCGGAGTGCTCCTCGCCGTCGGCAGGTGGGTCGGCAGGTGGCGCGGCAGGTCGTCGACGCGCTGACCGGCCGGAAACGTGCATGACCGGCCGGTTATAGCTGGCCGGTCGCGGACGTTTCCGGCGGGTCAGCGCGCCAGGTCGGCCGGGCGGAAGCTGACCGGGAAGGGCACCTCGGTCTCGAAGAGCTCCTTGCCCGACACGACCAGCCCTGACACGTACGTGCCGTCCACGAGGCGGAAGACCCGGATCGCGGGGTTGACGGGGTCGACCACCCAGTAGTGCTCGACGCCGAAGCGAGCCAGCACCTCCGGCTTGCGGACCAGGTCGGTGCGACGGCTCGACGGCGACAGGATCTCGACCGCGAGCACCGGCGGCTCGTCCACCGCCGGGCCCTCGACGAGAGAGCGGGGCACGATCACCAGGTCGGGCTGCACGACGGTGCGTTCCCCCGCCAGCAGGTCGAGGGGGGCGGCGAGGACACGCAGGTGGCGAGGGACGGCGCGAGCCAGGAGGACGTGGAGCTCGCTGCTCACGACCTGGTGCGCCACGCCCGGGCTCGGCGACACGATCAGCTCACCCTCGATGAGCTGGATCGTCATGTCGTCCCGCTCCTCGCGGTAGGCGTATAGGTCCTCGACCGTGTAGACCCCGACCTCGGTCATGCTGCTCACGACTCCCATGCTGCCCCTCCCCGTGCAAGGCCGTCCAGCCTGCACGAGGAGGGGTAGCGCCCTCAGGAGCCGTCCACAGGCGCTAGAAGAGCCAGAGCGCCAGCGGGATGGTCAGGATCAGGCTGATCGCCACCCGGACGAACCAGATGACCAGCAGTCGCGGGATCGAGATCGGGATCTGGGTGCCCAGCAGGCTCGGCACCATCGCGGAGAAGAAGATCACCTGCGAGACGCAGACCACCGCGACGACGAACTTCACCGACATCGCCGACTCCGTCACCAGCGCGGCCGGCAGGAACATCTCCGAGATGCCGAGCGCGGCGGCCTTGGCCACGAGCAGCGGCTCAGGGATCTGCATCGCCCAGGTGATCGGGTAGAAGAGGTAGCCCAGCCAGTCAAAGACGGGCGTGTACTTGGCCAGGACCAAACCGATCAGACCCACCGACAGGATCGACGGCAGGATCGCCATCGCCATCAGCAGACCGTCCCTGAAGTTGGCCAGGATGGTGCGCCCCACGCCGGGGTCGGCCGCGACCGTGCCCTTGGCCGCCTGCCAGGCCGCCGCCCACCGGCTGCCCTCGTGGTCGACCTCGGGCTGAGGGGTGGCGCCCTCGGCATACTCCTCGGGCTCGCGGCTCAGCGGCCAGACGCGCACGCTCACCGCCGTCACCAGGAAGGTGATGACGAGCGTGGACCAGAAGTAGAGCGTCCAGTGCTCCATCAGGTCCAGCGCCTTGGCCACGACGATCATGAACGTCGCCGAGACCGTCGAGAAGCCGGTCGCGATGATCAGCGCCTCACGCCGGTTGTACTTGCCCTCGAGGTAGACGCGGTTGGTGATGAGCAGCGCCAGCGAGTAGGAGCCGACGAAGCTGGCCACCGCGTCCACGGCGGAGCGGCCGGGCGTCTTGAAGACCGGCACCATGAACGGCCGCACGATCACGCCCACCCACTCCATCAGGCCGTAGCCGACCAGCAGCGCCAGGAAGACCGCACCGATCGGGACGAGCAGGCCGACGGGGACCACGAGGGCGTTGAACAGGAACGGCCCCATGTCGTCCTCGAACAGCCAGGCGGGGCCCAGCTTGAAGACCAGCATGATCCCGACGACCAGGCCCACGACCCGCAGGACCGAGAAGACCGTCGTGGTCACGTTGCGCTTCCACGTCCCGGACACCCAGGGGTATGCCGCGCCCGCCGCGATGAGCGCGAGGGCGTAGTAGGGCAGCACGGCCGGGATCTCGGCCCGCAGCCAGCTCACCATGTGGTCGAGCGGGATGGTGTTCTTCTCGCCGATCGTGATCGGCACGAAGAACATGAAGATCCCGATGGCGGACAGGACGAAGAACTTCCACATGCCCGGGTTCCCGACGGTGCTGGGCTCGTCGCCGATCACCTCGGCGAGGTGCTCCTGCCCGGCGTCCTCGTGCTCGGCGTGCTTGCGGCTCACGACGCCTGCCCCTCTCGCATCGGCACCCGCACACCGCGCTCCTGGGCGACGTGCTCGGCCTCTGGGTAGCCGGCGTCGACGTGGCGGATGACGCCCATCCCCGGGTCGTTGGTCAGCACGCGCTCGAGCTTCATCCGGGCCAGGTCCGTGCCGTCGGCGAGGGAGACCTGGCCGGCGTGCAGGGACCGGCCGATCCCGACACCGCCGCCGTGGTGCAACGACACCCACGAGGCACCCGACGCCGTGTTGACGAGGGCGTTGAGCAGCGGCCAGTCGGCGATCGCGTCGGACCCGTCGAGCATCCCCTCGGTCTCGCGGTAGGGGCTGGCCACGGAGCCGCAGTCGAGGTGGTCGCGACCGATGACGATCGGCGCGGACAGCTCGCCGGAGGCGACCATGTCGTTGAACCTCACGCCGGCCTTGTCGCGCTCCCCGTAGCCGAGCCAGCAGATGCGGGCGGGCAGACCCTCGAAGTGGACCTTGTCCCGCGCGCCGCGCAGCCACTTCTGCAGGCGGTCGTTGTCGGGGAAGAGATCCATGACGGCCTGGTCGGTGGCGTAGATGTCCTTGGGGTCGCCCGAGAGCGCCGCCCAGCGGAACGGACCCTTGCCCTCGCAGAACAGCGGGCGGATGTACTTCGGCACGAAGCCCTCGACGTCGAAGGCGCGGTCGTAGCCGCCCTTGCGCGCCTCGTCGCGGATGCTGTTGCCGTAGTCGAAGACCTCGACGCCCTTGTCCTGGAAGCCGACCATGGCCTCCACATGGCGGGCCATGGACTCCTGGGCGCGGTCGGTGAACTCCTCGGGCTTCTTCTCGGCATACTCGAACCACTCGTCCACCGACACCCCGACCGGTAGGTAGGACAGCGGGTCGTGGGCCGACGTCTGGTCGGTGACGATGTCGATGTCGACGCCGTGGCGCAGCAGCTCGGGGAAGATCTCCGCAGCGTTGCCCTCGATGCCGACCGACAGCGCGCGCCGCTCGGCCTTCGCCTTCAGCGCCTGCTCGACACCGGCGTCGAGGGAGTCGGCGATCACGTCCAGGTAGCCGTGGTCGACCCTGCGCTGCAGGCGCGAGCGGTCGACGTCGACGATGAGGCAGACGCCGCCGTTGAGCGTGACGGCCAGGGGCTGGGCGCCGCCCATGCCGCCGCAGCCGCCGGTGAGGGTCAGGGTGCCGGCGAGCGTGCCGCCGAACTTGCGCTCGCCGATCGCGGCGAAGCACTCGTAGGTGCCCTGGAGGATGCCCTGGCTGCCGATGTAGATCCAGGAACCCGCGGTCATCTGGCCGTACATCGTCAGCCCGAGCTGCTCGAGGCGACGGAACTCCGGCCAGGTGGCCCAGTCGGGCACGAGGTTGGAGTTGGCGATGAGCACCCGCGGCGCCCACTCGTGCGTCTGCATGACGCCGACCGGACGCCCGGACTGGACGAGCATGGTCTCGTCCTGCTTGAGCGTGGTGAGGGTGCGCACCATCGCGTCGAAGCTCTTCCAGTCGCGCGCGGCGCGGCCGGTGCCGCCGTAGACGACGAGGTCGTCGGGACGCTCGGCGACCTCGGGGTCGAGGTTGTTCATGAGCATCCGCAGGGGGGCCTCGGTCGCCCAGGACCGGGCGGTCAGGGTGGTTCCGCGGGGTGAGCGGACGGGTCGTGCGCCTTCCATCGTGGTCTCCTTCGACTGGGTATGGCGTGGGCTGGGGCAGGGGGCCAGCGCCGGGTGGCGCGGGCCGGGTGGTCAGCTGAGCAGGCCGGTCTCGCGCTCGGCGGCGGCGCGGACGCGCCCGTCGAGGACGAGGTCGACGGTGCTCTCGATCTCCGGGGAGAGGTAGCGGTCGGGGCCGGGGCCCTCGACGCCGGACTCCCGCAGCAGCGCGACGACGGCGGCCGTCGCGGGGGCGGGGGCGAGCGGGGCGCGCAGGTCGAGGGCGCGCGCCGCGGTGAGGATCTCGATCGCGAGGACCCGGCCGAGGCCGTCGACGCTCCTGCGCAGCTTGCGCGCGGCGTTCCAGCCCATCGAGACGTGGTCCTCCTGCATCGCCGAGCTCGGGATCGAGTCCACGCTCGCCGGGGCGGCGAGGCTCTTGAGCTCGGAGACGATCGCGGCCTGGGTGTACTGCGCGATCATGTGGCCGCTGTCGGTGCCGGGGTCGTCCGCGAGGAACGGCGGGAGGCCGTGGTTGCGGGCCACGTCCAGGAACCGGTCGGTGCGCCGCTCGGAGATGCTCGCGAGGTCGGCGGTGACCACGGCCAGGAAGTCCAGGACGTGGGCGACGGGGGCGCCGTGGAAGTTGCCGTTGGACTCGACGCGGCCGTCCAGGGTGACCACCGGGTTGTCGACGGCGGCGGCCAGCTCGCGCTGGGCCACGACCTCGGCGTGGTCGCAGGTGTCGCGGACCGAGCCGTGGACCTGCGGGGAGCAGCGCAGCGAGTAGGCGTCCTGCACCCGGGTGCAGGCCTCGGTGCGGTGGCTCTCGCGGATGGCGCTGCCCGCCATGAGCGTGCGCATGTTCTCGGCGGCGCGCGCCTGGCCCGGGTGCGGGCGCAGGGCGTGCAGGTCGGCGGCGAAGACGTCGTCGGTGCCGAGCTGTCCCTCGACGCTCATCGCCGCGGCGATGTCGGCGGTGGTCAGCAGGGTCCGCAGGTCGTGCAGGGCCAGGACCAGCATGCCGAGCATGCCGTCGGTGCCGTTGATGAGGGCCAGGCCCTCCTTCTCGGCCAGCTGGACCGGGGCGATCCCGGCCGCGGCGAGCGCCTGGGCGGCGGGCACGAGCTCGCCGGCGGTCCCGTCGGTGCCGTCGCCGACCCGGACCATGCCCTCGCCCATGACGGCGAGGGCGCAGTGGGCCAGCGGGGCCAGGTCACCGGAGCAGCCGAGCGAGCCGTACTCCTTGACGACCGGGGTGATGCCCGCGTTGAGGAGCGCGGCATACGCCTGCGCCGTCTCGACCTTGACGCCGGTGCGGCCGGTGGCCAGGGTCGACAGGCGCAGCAGCATGAGCGCACGGATCACCTCGCGCTCGACCTCGGGGCCGGAGCCCGCGGCGTGGCTGCGGACGAGGCTGCGCTGCAGCTGGGCGCGCTTCTCCGGCGGGATGCTGGTGTTGGCCAGGGCGCCGAAGCCCGTGGAGATGCCGTAGTGCGGCTGGGTGTCGCTCGCGAGGTCCTCGATGATCCGGCGGGTCGCCGCGATGCCCTCGACGGCGGCGTCGGAGAGGCGGACGGGGGCACCGTGGCGGGCGACGGCCACGACGTCGGCGAAGCTCAGGGGGCCGACGTCGACGGTGACCTCGGTGGGGGTGTCGTGCTCGGGGAGGCGGCTCATGACACTACTGTCGGGGCATACTGCGCCCTCGTGGTGCGTCGTGGAGGGGGGTCCCGTCTCAGATGCAAGACCGCGCCCGCGTCCTGCGCCATACTTGAGGGATGGCCAACGCACGCGCCGCCGCCCACGCGCTCGACGTGCTCACCTTCCTCGCCCGCCACGCGACCCCCCAGCCGGCCGCCGCGATCGCGCGCGAGCTGGGGCTGCCAAGGTCCACGACCTACCACCTCCTCACCGTGCTCGTGGAGCGCGGTTTCGTCGTGCACCTGCCCGAGGAGCGTCGCTACGGCCTCGGCGTGGCGGCCTTCGAGCTGGGCTCGGCCTACTCGAGGCACGGCCCGCTGCAGCGGCTGGCCGCGCCGGTGCTGCGGCGCCTCGCCGACAGCGTCCAGGAGAACGCCCACCTGGCGGTGCTCCACGGCCGGGACATCGTCTACCTCGTCGAGGAGCGGGTCGCCGGACGGCCCTCGCTCGTCAGCGACGTCGGCGTGCGGCTGCCGGCGTCGTTGACGGCGACCGGTCTGGCGATCCTCTCCGCGCTCCCCGCGGCGCAGGTCCGCGCGCTCTTCCCCTCCCCCGACGCCTTCGTGCAGCGGCACGGCGCGGGGCCGACCTCGCTCACCACCCTGCACCCCCTGCTGGCGCAGGCACGGGCGCAGGGGTATGCCGCGGAGTCCGGCTACGTCACGCCCGGCCTGAACTCGGTGGCCGCCCCCGTGCTCGACCACGGCGGTCACCCGGTGGCGGGCGTCGCCGTCACCGCGGAGGTCGGGCGGATGACGCCGGAGGCCCGGGAGGAGATCGTCCGCCAGGTCCGGCGCACCACCGAGGAGATCTCGCGCCGGCTGGGCGGACGCAGCACCTCCACGACCCGCTGACCGACCGGACAGGCGTTCCTGCCAGACCGGACAGGCGTTCCTGCCCCACCGGACAGGCGTTCCTGCCCCACCGGACAGGCGTTCCTGCCCCACCGGACAGGCGCTCCTGCCGGACCGGCCCCGAGTCGCTGACCAGCACCGATCCACGCGCCACCGGCGACGATCTCTGGCGCACCGGCCCGCACGGGGGTACTTTCTTCCCACGGGAGCCGACCCTCGCTCCCCCAGGTCGACGACGATCGGAGCCTCCTTATGTCACCTCGCAGCTGGCCCACCCGCACGCTTCGAGCCGGGGCTGTCGCGGCAGCCGCGCTCCTGACCCTCACCGCCTGCGGCGACGGCGGGGGCGAGGGCGGCGACGCCGCTTCCTTCCCCGAGGACGACATCTCGATGATCGTGCCCTTCTCCGCCGGCGGCCCCACGGACACCGTGACCCGCCTCATCGCCGAGCCTATGGGCGAGGCGCTGGAGGTGCAGGTCCTCGTCGAGAACGTCGAGGGCGCCGGCGGCACCGTCGGTGGCGCCGAGGCCGCTCAGGCCGACCCCGACGGCTACACCGTCCTCATGCACCACATCGGCATGTCCACCGCGCCGACGCTCTACGAGGACCTCGCCTACGACCCGCAGACCGACTTCAAGACCGTCGGGCTGGTGACCGAGGTGCCGATGACGATCATCGCCCGCAAGGACTTCGAGGCGACCGACGCCAAGGACCTCATCACCTATCTCAAGGAGAATGCCGACTCGGTCAACCTCGCCCACGCCGGTGTCGGCTCGGCCTCCAACCTCTGCGGCCTGCTGCTGCAGGACGCGCTGGGCGTGACGTTCAACGAGGTGCCCTACGACGGGACAGGCCCGGCCATGACCGAGCTGGTGGGCGGACAGGTCGACCTCATGTGCGACCAGACGACCAACACCTCCAGCCAGATCAAGGACGGCAGCGTCAAGGCCTACGCGGTGACCACGCCAGAGCGTGTCGAGTCGCTCTCGGACCTCCCGACGGCGCAGGAGTCGGGACTGGACCTGGAGGTCAGCGTGTGGCACGGCCTCTACGTGCCGGCGGAGACTCCTGACGACGTCGTCGCGAAGCTGACCGAGGCGCTCCAGGCCGCGCTCAAGGACCAGACGGTCATCGACGAGATGGCCAAGCTCGGCACCGCACCGGTGGCCGAGGACCAGGCCACCCCGGAGGCGCACTCGGCCAAGCTCAAGGAGCAGACCGAGCTCTGGGCGGGGATCCTGCCGGCCGGTGGCTGACATCAGCGCCGGCACCCCCGCCGCGTCCTCCTCCGACGGGCCGACGAACGTCGACCCGTCGGAGGGGGCACGGCAGCGCACCTGGTCCTCCGCGGACCTCGCCGCGGGCATCATCTTCGTGCTCCTCGGGCTCGCCTTCGCCCTCGGCTCGCTGCAGTACGAGATGGGCACCCTGCTGAAGATGGGCCCGGGCTACGTCCCGCTGAGCGTCGGGCTCGTGCTGTGCGCCCTCGGCGTCGGCGTGATCGTCAAGGCGTTCGTCGGTCCCGACCGCACGGCGGATCTCGCCGGCGTCAGCGACCCGCAGGGCGCACCCCGTGAGTTCGGGCGGCTGCAGTGGCGGCCTACGGTCCTCGTGCTGGCCGCGGTGCTCTTCTTCGCGCTGACCTTCGAGGGCCTCGGGCTGTTCCTCTCCGTCTTCGGCACCTCTCTGCTCGCCTCCTACGCCCGCCCCGGGACGACGGCGGTGCAGGCTCTCGCGCCGGCCGCCGGGCTGACCGTCGCATCGTGGTTGATCTTCGTCCTGGGACTCCAGCAACGACTGCCGTTGCTGGGCGAGTGGTTGGGGGGCTGACGTGGACCTCTTCGACAACCTCATCCTGGGCCTGACGACCGCGTTCCAGCTCAAGAACCTCCTCTTCTGCCTGCTCGGCGTCGCGCTGGGCACAGCGGTCGGCGTGCTCCCGGGCATCGGCCCGACGGCCACGGTGGCGATGCTGCTGCCGATCACCTTCGGCTTCGACGAGCCGGTCACCGCCATCATCATGCTCGCCGGCATCTACTACGGCGCGCAGTATGGCGGTTCCACCACCGCGATCCTGATCAACCTTCCGGGAGAGTCGTCCTCGGCGGTCACCGCCCTGGACGGACACCAGCTTGCTCGCCAGGGCAAGGCCGGGACCGCCCTGGCCATCGCCGCCCTCTCCTCCTTCGCCGCCGGCACCGTGGCCACGGTGGCGATCGCCGTCGCCGCCCCGCCGCTCACGGCGGTGGCGCTGAAGTTCGGGCAGGCCGAGCTGTTCTCCGTCGTGGTGCTCGGCCTCATCGTCTCGATCGCCCTGGCCAGCGGCTCACCGCTCAAGGCGCTGGCGATGATCGTCCTGGGCATCCTGCTCAGCACCGTCGGCCGCGACGGCTTCACCAACACGGCTCGCTTCACCTTCGGCATCCCCGACCTTGACGCCGGGTTCAACTTCGTCTCGGTGGCCGTCGGCCTGTTCGGCGTCGCCGAGATCCTGCGCAACCTGCACGACCCCCAGCACAGCGGCCGGATCGTCGGCGCCATCAAGGGCCTGTGGCCGGGGCGCGAGGACCTGCGCCGGTCCGTGGCGCCCGCCACCCGCGGCACCGTGCTGGGATCGATCCTCGGCGTGCTGCCCGGCGGCGGTCACGTGCTCGCGTCGTTCGGCTCCTACGCCCTGGAGAAGAAGGTCTCCAGGAACCCCAAGGAGTTCGGCCACGGTGCGATCGCCGGCGTCGCCGGACCCGAGGCCGCCAACAACGCCGCGGCGCAGACGAGCTTCATACCCCTCCTGACCCTGGGCCTGCCGGCGAACGGCGTCATGGCCATGATCGCGGGCGCCCTCATCCTGCAGGGCATCGCCCTCGGTCCTTCGGTCATCCAGGACGAGCCGGAGCTGGTCTGGGGGCTCATCGCCTCGATGTGGATCGGCAACTTCCTGCTGGTGCTGCTCAACCTCCCCCTGATCGGGATGTGGGTCAAGATGCTGCAGGTGCCCTACTGGGTGCTCTTCCCGGCCATCGTCGTCTTCGCCTGCATCGGCTGCTACTCGATCCGCGGCAACATCTACGAGGTCCTGGGGATCGTGGTCTTCGGCCTCATCGGCTACCTGCTCATCCGCGCTGGCTGCGAGCCGGTCCCGCTGCTGCTCGGCTTCGTCCTCGGCCCGTTCCTGGAGGAGTACCTCCGTCGCGCGCTGATCATCAGCCGTGGCGACCCGATGACCTTCCTCACCCGCCCGATCTCCGCGACGCTCCTGGGGCTGGCCCTCGTGGCCCTGGTGATCGCGGTCCTGCCGACGATCCGCCGCAAGCGCGAGGTGGTCTTCGCCGAGGAGGAGTAGGTGCCGCTCGAGGTGCTGCTCCTGATGTGCGGCACCGTGTGCCTGGGCGCGCTCCTGCAGAGGACGGCGGGGATGGGGCTCGGCATGGTCGCGGCCCCGCTGCTGACCCTGCTGCTGGGCCCGGTCGCCGGGGTGACGACCAGCAACATGGCTGCCGTGGCCGTCGCCCTGCTCGTGCTCCGCGACCTGCGGCACCACGTCGACTGGCGCCGGTATGCCGCGCTCGCGCCGCTCATCGTCGTGGGCTCGGTGCTGGGCGCCCTCGCCGTCCGCTCGACGCCGGCCGCCTGGCTCGACGTGCTGGTGGGAGGTTCGGTGCTCCTCGCCCTCGTCGCCGGCGGCGTGCTGGCCAGGCGCACCGAGATCACGCTGCCCGGCACCTCCGTGGTCGCCGGCCTGGCCGCCGGCTTCATGAACACCACCTCAGGCGTCGCCGCACCGGCGATGACGGCCTACTCGCTGGCCACCCGGTGGGAGCACCGCGCCTTCCGCGCCACCCTGCAACCGGTCTTCCTCACCGCCAACCTGACCTCGCTGCTCACCAAGGGACTGCTCGGCGCCGCACCCGCGCCGGGGGTGCTGCCTGTGGTGATCTGGCCAGCCCTGGCGGCAGCCGCGGTGCTCGGCGTCCTCCTGGGCAGGCCGGTGGCGAGGCGACTCTCGGCCCGCGCCGCGGCACGCACGGCGCTGGTGCTGGCCACCGCCGGCGCCTGCGCCGCCCTGGTGCGCGGGCTGCTGAGCCTCGCCTAGCGTTGTGCTCATGCGCGCCATCGAGATCCGAGAGCCGGGCGAGGCCGAGGTCCTCGTGCCCGTGGACGTCCCCGCCCCCACCCCCGGCGAGGGTGAGGTCATCGTCGACGTCGTCGCGGCCGGCGTCAACCGCGCCGACGTGCAGCAGCGGAAAGGCTTCTACCCGCCGCCGCCCGGCGCCAGCCCGCTGCCGGGGCTCGAGGTGAGCGGCCGGGTGGCCGCGCTCGGCCCCGGGGTGAACGGCTGGTCCGTCGGCGACGAGGTCTGCGCGCTCCTCACCGGCGGCGGGTATGCCGAGCACGTCGCCGTCCCCGCGGGGCAGCTCCTGCCGGTGCCGCACGGCATACCCCTGGCCGATGCCGCGGCACTGCCGGAGGTGGCGTGCACGGTCTGGAGCAACCTGGTGAGCGAGGCCGGCCTGCGCGACGGCGAGACCGTGCTGCTGCACGGCGGTTCGAGCGGCATCGGCACCATGGCGATCCAGGTCGCCTCGGCGCTGGGGGCGCGGGTCGTCGTGACCGCGGGCAGCGAGGACAAGCTCGACGCGTGCCGTGAGCTCGGCGCGGACGTGCTCGTGAACTACCGCGAGCAGGACTTCGTCGAGGAGGTGCGGGCGGCGACCGATGGCCGGGGAGCCGACGTGATCCTCGACGTGGTCGGTGCGAAGTACCTAACCCGCAACGTCGACGCGCTGGCCCCGGACGGCCGGCTCGTCGTCATCGGGCTCCTCGGCGGACGGCGGGCCGAGCTGGACCTCGGGACGCTGCTGAGCAAACGCGCGCGGGTCATCGCCACGTCGCTGCGCTCCCGACCGGCGGACGGCAAGGCCGGGATCGTGGCCGAGGTCCGCGAGCGGGTGTGGCCGTGGCTCGAGGACGGACGGGTGCGCACCGTCATCCAGTCCCGCTACCCGCTCGACCGGGCCGCCGACGCCCATCGGGAGATGGAGGCCTCCGGACACGTCGGCAAGATCCTCCTCGACGTGGGCCCCGCCTGACCGTGGCCGTTGCGCCTGTCCGGTCCGGCCGTTGCGCCTGTCCGGTGCGGCCGTTGCGCCTGTCCGGTGCGGCCGTTGCGCCTGTCCGGTCCGGCCGTTGCGCCTGTCCGGTCCGGCCGTTGCGCCTGTCCGGTGCGGCCGTTGCGCCTGTCCGGTCCGGCCGTTGCGCCTACCGGCCGGCGTCCCGCAGCAGCCGCCCCGGTCGGCGCGGCTGGTCCGCGGCCTGGATCGCCGCGAGGATGCCGACGGTGCTGCGGTCGGCCTCATCGAGCTCGGCAGGCGCCACCCACATCGCTTTCCTGGCCTCGGTCGCGAGCCCCAGCACGGGCCTGGCCTCGAGCGGCACCCGGAAGATCACGTCGATGCCCTGCCGCTCCACGTCGACCTGCACGGCCACGACGTCGCCGGGGTCGACCTCGATCCCGATCTCCTCGGCCACCTCCCTGCGCACGGCGTCCTCGGGCGTCTCGCCCTTGCCCATGAACCCGCCGGGCAGGCTCCAGCCCGCCCGGTGCGGCTGCCACAGCACGAGGATCTCGCCGGCATGCTCCAGGACGCACACGGCGCCGGCGGTGTAGCTGGGCGAGGCCAGCCGCACCACGTGGCGCTTCAGCGGCGTCGGGATCCCCCGGAAGGCCAGCAGCGCAGCCGTCCCCAGCTTGCGGCGCAGCGTGCCCGTGTCCATCCGTCCACCCAACCACATCGACCTGGCACCGGCCCGGCCACCGCATGGCACGATGAGGCACCGTGTCGCCTACGTATCGAGAGAAGCCCGTCGGTCCCGTCGCCTGGCTCGTCCTCGCCGCCCTGATCCTGCTCGGTCTCTACCTCGTCCGGCTGCGCCTGGGCACCCTCGACGGCCTGGCGCTGGCGATCGTCGGGGTGGTCGCCGTCCCGGCCGCCATCGCGATGTGGTCGACCAACCACTACTCCGGTCTGCGGATCACCGACACCCACCTGGTCGTCGGCCGCGACAGGATCCCGCTCTCCTCGATCGACCCGGCGAGCGTCCGGGCCCCCGGCGAGCCGGACCCCGCCCCGCGGGGCAACCTGGCTGGCGGAGGGTATGCCGTGCCGCTGGGCATGAAGGCGGTCGCCGCCTTCGTGCACGGCCGGGGTCAGGTCCGCTTCCCGACCCACCGGCCGGAGGAGCTGGCCGAGGCCCTGCGCGCCGCGCTCACCAGAAGTCGAGATTAGCCGTCCGGTAGGCCGGGGGCGCCACCCCACGGAAGAGCTCGTCGGCCGTCCACATGAGCGCCAGCACGAGCTCGGCCAGGCGAGTGCCCTCCACCCAGCTCACGCCGGTGGTCCGCGACCCCTCCGCCATCACCTGCTCGAGCAGGGGCGGCAGGTCGTGCGTGACCACGACGGTGCCGTCGGCGCGCTCCAGGAGCGCGCGGTGCGTGCCGACCGAGCGCTCCTTGACCGGCCGGGGGACCGTCGGACCCACCACCCGGTAGACCCACGAGCCACCGCCGTCCTCACGAGCCGCCACGAGCTGGGTGTGCGCCACCAGCGGGCTGCGCGGCGTAGGTTCGACGGCCACCCGCCCGCAGGTGACCTCCACGCCGCCCAGCGTCAGCGGCATCGTGGTCCAGGGCCAGGGCAGCGCCTCGTGGAACTGCGCCTGCCCGCTCGCGACCGGCGCGCCGCGCCAGGTCGCGACGAGCTGGCGGCCGGTGGCCCACGCGAGCTCCAGGCGTCCCTGGGCGAGGTCGTACGAGCCCCGGGGCAGCGACCCCGGTTCCTCCGTCGAGCGCCGGTCCCAGGTGCGCCGGTCCAGGAAGGTCGTGGTGGCCGAGCCGGCCGCCAGGAGCGTGTCCCACACGTCAGCGCCCGGCGAGGCGCCCGGGCTCACTGCGGCGCACCGGTCGTGGCCAGCTCGCGCTCACGGGCCTGGGCGGCCCAGGCGTCGGCCCGGACCCGGCCGGCCCGGTGCCGCAGGTCGCGTGCCGCGGCCTGGGCGGCGTTGCGGTAGGTCCAGACCTGCCCGCGGACGTCGTCGGCGTGGGGGCAGTCCCAGAGCGGACTGGCCGCCGTAGCGCTCACGCCGTCGAGGACCGTCTCGACGTCGTCCGCGAGCGTCTCGAGCTGGCGGGCACGGGCAAAGAGCTGTTCAGAGGTCATGGCTGCTCCTGTCCTAGAACCAGTTCATCGGGTTGAGGTCGGACTCGGCGACGTCCTCGAGCCGGTCGCCGGCCCAGTCCGCGGCCTGGTCGGCCGCGGCGGTGATGTCGTCCCAGTGCTCGACGACCTCGGCACCGGCCCAGACCACGCCCGTCACGGCCACCAGGCCCAGCGTCACCGGGTTCGGCGCGACCATGGCGGCCGTCATGGAGGCGTTGAAGGCCGTCTCGGCATACTCCCCGACGACGTGCGCCCGGCCCTCGACCCCTCCCTCGTTCCACATCTGCTGGTGCTCGTCGAAGTTGTTCACCAGGCCGACGACCCCGTCCACAGTGGCGAACGCGCTGCCTGCCGCGCCCGCGACGCGCAGCGCGCCGGCGGAGGAGAGCATGGTGCGCACCCCGCTCTGGTTGGCCATCGAGAGCATGTTGCCCGCGCCGCGGACATAGGTCGCCCCGGTCGTCGGGTTGGTCCAGGCCCGGCCCAGGACGCCGTTGGTGATCGCGGACAGCCGCGTGGCGAGCTGCCCCCCGCTGGTGGTGCTGAGGATGCCGCTCACCCACGTCGTCGCCCGGGTCCCGGTCTGGGACTGCAGGAAGCGGGCCAGCAGGGTGGACCGCTGCACCCCCTGGACCTGGTACGGCTGGGTCCGGCTGGCCATGCGAGCGACCCAGTCGTCGAAGTTCTCGGTGATCGGGGTGATCGTCGTCAGGACCCGCCCGGCGGTGTTGGGCACGAAGGCGCCGGGGTACTTGAACTGCGTGCGCCCCCGCAGGTAGTAGTCGTCGAGCGTGTTCAGCGCCGAGCTGATGCGGTTGGCCCAGGCGGCCCGCGAGCCCTCGTTGACCGTGGCGAGCGCGTCGAGGGCCGGGGTGACGATCCGCGACCGCGCGAGCAGGTTGGCCAGCGCCGGCCCGCCCACCTGGAAGATCGCGGCCATCGAGGACACGCTGACGTAACCCACCTGCGCGACGTCGTTGACCAGCCCGAAGGCCTCGACGAGCGCCTCCGCCTGCTCCTGGTTGGCCATCCCCGCGAGGCGCCGGATCGCGTCGGCCTGGAGCTGCTCGAAGAGCTCCTTGAGGTTGGCGGGGTCGGTGTTCTGCCACCTGCGGTCGTCGGGGTCGGCGAGCGCCACGGCGATCATCGCGTCGTCGATCGGCGTCTGCCCGCCGGCGATCTCGGTCGCCAGCTCGCGGGACATCGTCACGCCGCCGATCGTCACGGTGGCGCCGTTGATCTTGTCGACGATGCCGATCCGCTTGGTGATCTCGCGAGAGGTGTCGGTGGCCCAGCCCTCCACCGGGGCGAGGCGGGCGACGTCGCCGGCCGCGTCCAGGTCACGGGCCCGGCTCAGCAGCCCGGGCAGCTCACGCGCCGCGGTGTCGAGGGCGACCACGGTGGCGGCCAGCACGTCCGGGTCGACCTTGACCCCCATCAGCCGGCCGCCCTCGTGACCGCCTCACGCAGCTGCGAGGAGCCGGGGAGCAGACCGGCATACAGCGTCCAGACCTCCGCGGCCCGGACGGGACGGAAGGTGGCGACCGTCTCCGGGGTGACGTCCTCGCGCCGCAGCGGCTCGGCCGGGCTCTCGCGGACCCAGTAGCCACCGTCGCCGCAGTCCCACACCGCGACCCCGGCGCAGTCCGAGACCTCCGGCCCCCAGACCACGGTGACCCGGTGGCTGCTGCGCAGGTGCGCCAGCGTGGCCATGACCAGGTGGGCGTCCTCGTCGGGCAGGCCGTCGAAGTAGGTGTCGAACTTCGCGGTCACGACCGTGCGCACCGAGTCCCACGCCTCGGCGTCGACCGCCATGGCGCCGAGCACCGCGTCGACCGCCCCGAGCGGGACGCTGAACGGCCTGGCGGCCGCGGGGACCTCGTGCCGCCGCAGACCGGTGAGGCGGGCCATGAGGAACACCAGCTGGGTCAGCTCGTCCCGGTGGTAGACCGTGGCGTCGCGGGTCTCCCCGGGCCACGGGTCGGTGTACCACATCGTCTCGCCGTGCACGGCGACCGTCGCCACGGTCGGACCCTGCGGCCCGGCGACCTCGACCAGCACCTGCAGCAGCGGCTCGTGCACCGCCTGCACGAGGTCGAGCACGAGCGGGTGGACCGCCTCCGTGCCGTCGTGCTCGACGACCAGGCCGCTCTCGCGCACCCGTCGACCTGCCTCGCTGTCGCTGACCGCGGCCCCGTGGTTGATCTCCCGCAGGGCCTCCAGCTCCCTCTCGGTGACCTCGATCCGCTGGCGTACCTCGTCAAGCCGTGCCATGTGCTTCCTCCCGGTGGTGAAGACGGCGCCAGTCCTCCCCCGACACCCTGCGCCACCCTACCGGCTCCGGGACGGTCCCACCCGGAGTAGTCACGGGGCTCGTTAGGGTGGGCCGTGATGGGCATCCGTGAGCGCATCCCGACGACCGTCGCCCTCGGCCTGCGGCGGGGTCTCGTCGTGGGGCTGCTCGCCCTCGTCGCCTTCCTCGGGGGCGTCTCCGCGACCCAGCTGTGGCCGGTGCACGCGCAGACGCGCTACTTCTCGGCCGACGTCGCGGTCACGCCGAGGCTGGACTCGACGGTCGAGCTGCCCACGGTCGTCGGCGACGTGATCATCACCTTCGACGGCCCCCTGCCCGCGCCCGGGCTGACCGCACAGGTGCAGGTGCGCGACGAGGTGACCGACCTGCTCCGCTCGGGGCGCCTGCGCAGCGCCGACCTCCAGCCCGACCGGGCCGAGCTGCGGGCGGCCATGGACGGCGCGGTGCGCGAGGTGGCGTGGAAGTTCGCCGCCGGTGCCCTCGGCACCTCCCTGCTCGCCCTCCTCGCGTATGCCGTCTCCCGCCCCCACCACGCCCGTCAGGTCGTCGTGGCGTCGGGGCTGGCGACGGGGCTGGCGCTGGCCGGGTCGGGCGGGGCGGCCTCCCTGACCTACCGCACCGACCGCGTCGCGGAGTACCGCGCGACCTCGCTCCTGTCGCTGGTCCAGACCAACGCGAGCATCCTGGACGACCTCGACCGCAAGGCCGACCAGGGCGCGATCTACGTCACCAACCTGCTCGCGCTCTCCGACGCGGTGCGTGAGGAGTTCACCTCCGCGGTGGCGCAGCAGCCCGAGGCCGCGCGCTTCCTGCTGGTCAGCGACATCCACGGGATGAACCAGTACCCGCTCATGCGTCAGGTCATCGCCTCGGAGGACATCGACGCGGTCATCGACGCCGGCGACCTCATCAACTTCGGGCAGGCGCGCGAGGGCGAGCTGACCGGGATGTACGACGGGATCGAGAGCCTGGGCGTGCCCTACATCTTCGTTCGCGGCAACCACGACGCGTTCTCCGCGACGGACGAGGGTCTGCTGCGGCGGATGGCGCGGGTGCCCAACGTGGTGCTGCTCGAGCCGACTGCGGGACAGTTCAACCGCGTCGAGGTCAACGGCGTCTCGCTCAGCGGTTTCAACGACGTCCGCTGGTACAACCAGCGCAGCGAGGACTACGGCGGGGAGCAGGTCTCGGCGGCCGAGCGCTTCGGGGCTGCCCAGGACGGTCTGGAGCCGACCGACCTTGTCGTCACCCACCAGCCCTACGCCGCGCACCGGGTCACCACCGGCGCCATCACCGTCAACGGGCACATGCACGTCCCGGCCCTTGAACGAGAGCACGTGCAGGTGGGCTCGTTCACCGGGGGCGGCCTCGTCAACCAGTTCCAGCTGCCGCCGCTGACCGAGGAGGCGCGTGAGGCCGCCGCCGAGGACCCGGAGACGCGCGGTGAGCTCGAGGGCAACCCCTACGCCTTCGACATCCTCACCGTCGGCCAGGACTGCTCGCTGCTCAGCCTCACGCGGTTCAGCTACCGTAACCTGGTGTCCGGGCGCCCGCAGTACGACGATGTCAGCGTCCTCAACGGCCGGACCCTCCAGCCGGACGTGCCCGAGGGCCGCACCTGCGGACCTGAGCTCGGCCTGACCGTCGGTCCGCTCTCCAGCGGCCCGCCGCTGGGCGGGACGACCGGCGACGACTCGTCGGTCACCACCGTGCCCTGACGGCGCGGCGGTCACAGCCGCCAGGTGTGGCGCACCTCGTACCTCGGCGTCCCCCCGGGCCCCTGCCCCAGGAATGAGGCGACCAGCACGACCTCGTCGGCCGTCCAGGCGGGCGTGCGCAGCGTGTCGAGGGCCTGGAGAAGGTGGCCGGCCGACCGCGGTCGACCGACGGAGCGGGCGAGGGTGACGTGCGGGCTGAACCTCGTCCCGGTGACCGAGGCCCCGGCGTGGCTGGCCAGGGCCCGCAGGTCCTTGGCCCAGCCGGCCAGCGTCCCCGGCGCGTGCTCCTCGACCGCGGCCCAGAGCACCCGCGCGGAGCCCGGGTCGGGGAAGGCCCCGGCGCCGGCGAGCGCCAGGCGGACCGGGGTATGCCGCTCCGCCCACCTCTCCCCGTCCTCGACGAGCTGCTCCTCGCGCCACTCCTCCAGCTCGGGCAGGAAGGCCAGGGTGAGATGCACGTGCTCGGAACGGGTCCAGCGCCACTGCCCCGAGCCGGACAGCGCGTCCCGGCGCGGCTCGAGGAAGGCCTCGACGGACTCCACCACCTCCGCGGGCGGCACGACGGCGAGGAAGGCGCGCACCCGCCCAGCCTGCCACGGGAGGGCCGTGGCAGGGTGGGTGCGTGACCGTGACGCCGTCGTCCCCGCCCCCACCAGCCCCTCCGAGCGACAGCCGCGCGGTGTCCATCGCCTGGGCGGCGGCGGCGATCGTCGTGGCCCTGGTGATCGGGTTCATCGCCTGGCTGGCCATGGGCGACCGCGCTGAGCAGACGGCGGCCCCGCCCGGCACCGCCTCGACCGCGCCCCAGCCGACCGCGTCCCACCCGACCGCGCCCGAGCCCGAGGTGGCGCAGATGATGCTCGACCTGCAGCGGCCCGACCCCGAGGACCTGCTGGCCGTCGGCGAGGTCGACGCGCCGGTGGTGATGATCGAGTACGCCGACTACCGCTGCCCCTACTGCGCGAAGTTCCACGCCGAGGTGCGCCCTGCGCTGCAGGAGCTGGTCGACGACGGCACCCTGCGGATCGAGTACCGCGACCTCGTGATCTTCGAGGAGCAGTCCCAGCAGGCGGCCGTCGCGGCACGGGCCGCAGCGCAGCAGGACAAGGGCGCCGACTACCAGACGGCGCTGTTCGCCCGCAGCTCCGCGGGTCACGCCGAGCTCGCCCGCGAGGACCTCCTCGCCATCGCCGAGGAGGTCGGCGTGCCGGACCTCGCGGCGTTCGAGGCCGCGCTGGACGACGACCGGTTGGACGCTCTCGTCACGGCGGACACCGCGGAGGCCAAGGGGCTCGGGATCAGCTCGACGCCGACCTTCCTCATCAACACCGCGGTCGTGCAGGGCGCCTCCGACGCCGCGCACGTGATCAGCGTGATCGAGCAGCAGAAGGAGCTCGCGCTGACCGGTCAGCAGTCGTGACCCCACCTCGTCGGAGGCCGGCTCCGCGGTGACCGAGAGAGCCGCGAGGGCTTCGCGCAGTCACCCTGAAGCCGCGTCGTCATCTGCCGCTCGCCGTCCCACCCACTCCCCCGGCGTGTCGCGCACCGTGCACTTCTGGTGCTGCGTGTCGCGCGCCATGACGCGGATCCTGCAGCACGTCCGACGCACAGGCCGTCAGCGTGATCGCGCAGCAGAAGGAGCTGGCGCTGACCGGTCAGCAGTCGTGACCCCCACCTCGTCGGAGGCCGGGTCCGCGGCGCGGCGACGGCGCACGGCATACCAGCGGTGGGCGAGCGCGACGACCAGGGCGAGCGCGACCGCCACGGCGACCACGAGCCCAGGGCCGCCGGCGACCGCTGCCTCCAGGAGCGCCGCCCAGACCGCGAAGCCGATCGTGGCGTAGATGACCGCCCAGGCCAGCGCACCGGGCACCTGCGCGAGCGTGAACCGCAGCCAGCGCATGCGCAGCACCCCGGCGGAGGCGATGACGACGCTCTGCAGACCGACGGTCAGGTAGCACAGCGGCACGGCGGCCACCCCGCAGCGCTCGATCGCCCCTCGCCCATGGTCCATCGCCTCGCTCGAGAGCCACCGGTGGACCCTCGCGCGCCAGCCCCGCGTCGGGCGGGTGCGGCGCAGCGTCTGCTCGGTCACGGTGCGGGCCAGCCAGTAGGTCGCCTGCCCGCGCGTCATCGCCCCGGCCCAGAGCAGGACCAGCGTGAGCGCGAAGGGGAAGGACCCGAGCGAGGCCATGCCTCCTAGCCTGCCACGACCTGCGGCATACTCACCGCTCATGAGGGTCGTCGTCGCGCTCGGGGGCAACGCGCTGCTGCAGCGCGGGCAGGTGCCGGACGCCGCCGCCCAGGTCGACAACATCCGCCGGGCCATGCACGCCCTGGCGCCGCTCACCGACGACCACGCGGTGGTCATCACCCACGGCAACGGCCCGCAGGTCGGCATCCTGGCGATGGAGAGCGCCGACGACGCCCGGCTGAGCCAGCCCTACCCCTTCGACGCGCTCGGCGCGATGACCCAGGGGCTCATCGGCTACTGGATCCTGCAGGCGATCGGCAACGAGCGCCCCTACCGGCAGTTCGCCGCCGTCCTCAACCAGACGCTCGTGGACGCCGACGACCCCGCCTTCGACAACCCCACGAAGTTCGTCGGGGAGGTGTATGACGAGGCCGCCGCCCGCGCGCTCGCGGACCGGCACGGGTGGCAGGTCAGGCAGGACGGCCAGCACTGGCGTCGGGTCGTGGCCTCGCCGCGGCCGCGGGAGATCATCGAGACCAGGCTCATCGACCACCTCCTGGACGAGTCGGTGATCGTCGTCTGCGCCGGCGGCGGAGGGGTGCCCGTCGTGCGGACGTCCTCCGGCGACCTGCGGGGCGTCGAGGCGGTGATCGACAAGGACCTGTCCGCCGCGCTGCTGGCGCACCGGCTCAAGGCAGACCGGCTCCTCGTGCTCACGGACGTGCCGGCGGTGATGGAGGGCTTCGGGACGACGGACGCCCGACCGGTGCGGCGCACCACGCCCGCCGCGCTGCGCGCGCTCGACCTGCCGGACGGGTCGATGGGGCCCAAGGTGGAGGCGGTATGCCGCTTCGTCGAGCTGGGCGGGAAGGGCGTGGCCGCCGCCATCGGCAACCTCGAGGAGGCGCTGGCCCTCGTCGACGGGTCGGCCGGCACGTTCGTCACGGCCGACGGCTGAGGCCGCCAGTCAGAGCTCGGCGTCAGAGCTCGTCGGCCAGCGCTCCGTCGAACCACGCGCCCAGCACCGGCGTCCACTCGCGCACGGCCACCTGCTCGACCAGGCCCTGCTGCTGGAAGGGGTCCTCCCGCAGCAGCTCGACGAGCTCGGCCGCCGACTCCCCCCGCAGGATGAGCAGCGCCGCGTCGGGCGCCTCGTCCACGGCGGCGTAGGGGCCGGAGATCATCACGACACCGTCGGCGGCCAGGCCGGACAGGAACTCCCGGTGCGCCGCGCGGTGCTCGTCCCGCGCGGCCGTGTCGTCGGTGTAGCTGTAGTGCACGGCGAAGAGGCTCATGGCAGGCAATCTATCGGCCGTCGAGCGAGCGGCGGACGCCGTGGCGGAGCGCCTGGTCGAGATCGGCCCAGAGGTCCTCAACGTCCTCCACGCCGACGGACAGCCGGATGAGGTTCTCGGGCACGGTGTCGACCTCGAGGACGTGCCGGCGCCGTCGCTCCAGCTGCGACTCGACCCCGCCCAGGCTGGTCGAGTGCATCCACAGCCGCGTGGCGTCGCACACCGCGTCCGCCGCGTCAGCTCCCCCGTCCACCTCGATCGAGACCATCGCGCCGAACCCGGGGTAGCGGACATGCTGCACGGCAGGGTGCTCCTCCAGCCGCGCGACGAGCACCTCCGCCGAGGCGCTGGCGCGCTCCAGCCGCACGTGCAGGGTGCGGATCCCGCGCAGCACCAGCCACGCCTCCATCGGACCCGGGATCGCCCCGTGCAGCGTCCGGTAGGTGTGCACCCGCTCCCGCAGGTCAGCACGCTCCGGATGGGCCACCACCGCGCCGAGCAGCACGTCGGAGTGGCCGGCGAGGTACTTGGTCGCCGAGTGCACGACCAGGTCGACGCCCCACCGCAGCGGCTGCTGCCCCAACGGCGTGGCGAAGGTGTTGTCGAAGGCGACGACCGGCCGCTCGGCGCCGTAGCGGGTGCGCAGCCCGCGCATCACCGCCGGCACGTCGGTCAGCTCCATCATCGGGTTGCTCGGCGACTCGAGCAGGAGCAGCGAGGCTCCCTCGCAGGCGGCGACGACGGACTCCACGTCCTCGGGGTCGACCCGCCGCACCCGCAGCGCACCGGTGGCGGCCAGCTCGTCGAGCAGACCGGTCACCCCGTTGTAGACGTGCCGCGGGGCGACCACCGTGCCGCCGGCGGGGACCAGCCCCACGACCGCTGCGAGCGCGCCCATGCCCGAGGCGAACGCGAGCGCCATACCCGGGCCCTCCTCGAGCGCCCCCAGCACCTCCTCCAGCGCCTCCCACGTCGGGTTGGAGGTGCGGGCGTAGATCGTCGGTCCCCCCGCCACGAACGTCGAGGTGAAGGTCACCGGCACGTTGACGGCGGCACCCGGAGCGCGCTCCGGGCGGCCGAGCGCCACGACCTGGGTCGCGGCGCGTGCCGCGTGGGGAAGGTGCTCCATGCCTCAACGCTGCCATACTCGGTGCGCTGCGCACGGCGCGGCCGCTCGGAAAGGAAGCAGCGACGCGCTGCCCAGAACAAAGGCAGGACCATGAGTGACTCCACCTACCAGCTGATCGCGATCGCGATCTACATGCTGGCCATGCTCGGCATCGGCTACGTCGCCTACCGCCGCACGTCCGACCTGGACGACTACATGCTCGCCGGCCGCGGCCTGCACCCCGCCGTCGCCGCCCTCTCCGCCGGTGCGGCGGACATGTCGGGCTGGCTGCTCATGGGTCTGCCCGGGGCGATCTACGCCAGCGGCCTGTTCGAGGCCTGGATCGCGATCGGCCTGACGATCGGCGCCTGGCTCAACTGGAAGTTCGTCGCCCCGCGCCTGCGCGCCTACACCGAGGTGTCGCAGAACGCCATCACCATCCCCAGCTTCTTCGAGAAGCGCCTCAAGGACAGCTCGCACCTGCTGCGCATCGCCGCGAGCGTGATCATCCTCGTGTTCTTCACCTTCTACGTCTCCTCCGGCATGGTCGCCGCGGGCAAGTTCTTCGACTCCTCGTTCGGGTGGAACTACACGACCGGCCTGATGCTGGTGGCCGGCGTCACCCTCGTCTACACGATGTTCGGCGGCTTCCTCGGCGCGACCCTGACCGACGTGGCCCAGGGCCTGCTCATGTTCGCCGCCCTCGTCACCGTGCCGATCGTCGCCGTCTTCGCCGTCGGCGGCCTCGACAACGCCTTCGCCGGCATGCGCGAGGTCAACCCCGACGCGCTCAACCTCTTCGCCGGCATCGGCGAGGGCTCGGCCCTCATGTGGGTCGTCGGCGTCATCTCCACCGCCGCGTGGGGCCTGGGCTACTTCGGCCAGCCGCACATCATCACCCGGTTCATGGCGCTGCGCTCCCCCGCGGACGCGAAGGCCGGTCGTCGCATCGGCATCGGCTGGATGGTCCTGACCTGCCTCGGCGCCATCGCCACCGCGCTCGTCGGCATCGGCTACTTCGCCGACAACCCCGAGAAGCAGCTCGAGGACCCCGAGACGGTCTTCCTCCTGCTGAGCCAGATCTTCTTCCACCCGCTCGTCGCGGGCCTGGTGCTGGCCGCGGTGCTCGCCGCGATCATGTCGACGATGTCCTCCCAGCTCGTCGTGTGCTCCTCGGCCCTGGTCGAGGACCTCTACAACCTCGCGGGCCGGCGCTCGACCCCCAAGCAGGAGGTCATGCTCGGCCGTCTCGGCGTGCTCGTCGTCGCGATCATCGCCTTCCTGCTGGCGCTCAACCCCGACTCCTCGGTCCTGGAGCTGGTGGCCTTCGCGTGGGCCGGCTTCGGCGGCGCCTTCGGCCCGCTGGTCCTGCTCAGCCTCTACTGGCGTGACCTGACCGCCAAGGGCGCGCTGGCCGGCATGGTCCTGGGCGCGGTCACCGTCTTCGTCTGGGGCAACATCGAGTCGCTCTCCAGCACGATGTACGAGATCGTCCCCGGCTTCCTCGTCACCCTGATCGTGGCGGTCGTCGTGTCCAAGCTGGCTCCGGAGCACAAGCCGGAGATCGAGCAGGAGTTCTCCCAGATGGAGGCCGAGCTCGGTCGCACCCACGCGGAGGAGCGCGCCGCCCAGGTCTGACCCCTTCCCCGGGTATGCCGCGCGCGTGCCCGTCAGTCCGTGGCCGCGGTGGCCTGCCTCTCCCGGTAGGCCGCCGCGGCCATCCTGTTGCCGCAGGTGGTGCTGCAGAAGCGCCGCGACCGGTTGCGGGAGAGGTCGACGTGGACGCGCTCGCAGTCGTCGGCCTCGCAGGTGCGCAGCCGCCGCAGCTCACCGGCGCGCAGCACGTCACCCATGGCCATCGCGGCCTCCACCGCCATCCGCTGCGCCAGCGGGGCGTCGTCGGAGGTGGCGTGCAGGTGCCAGCCGTAGTCGTCGTGGTTGACCAGGCGCGGCAGGGCGCGGGCCTCCTCGAGCAGCGCGTTGCACAGGTCCGCGAACGGCACCTCGTCGAGCTCCCAGAACTGCGCGAGCCGGGGGCGCAGGGCGCGCACCAGGTCCACCTCGGCCCGGTCACGGTCGCGCCGACCCGACCAGCGCCATACCCGCACGTAGTCGTCGAGGTCCGCGACGGTCGAGAGCTCGTCCGCGTCGCCGGGGCGGCGGACGGCCGTGTTGACCAGACCCGCCGCGCTCTGGAGGGCGATCTCCGTGTCATGGGTGAACTGCATCTTGACTCCTGACCGGGACTGGACGTATCGTCATGGGTGTCAAGTCCTGACATCCATGATGACACGAGAGAGGGGGAGATCGCGGATGACGACGATCCAGTCGCACCACACGCTCCACGAGCCCACCAGCACGACCACCCAGGAGGACACCGTGCGACGCGCCCTGATCATCGGCCTGCTCGTCGCCGTCGTCTCCGCCGCGCTCTTCGGCACCTCGGGCGCGGTCGCCAAGAGCCTGATCGTCACCGGCTGGGACCCCGGCGCCGCGGTGGCGATGCGCATCTCCCTCGGCGCCCTCGTCCTGGCGCCCTTCGCCCTCCGGTCGATGGCCGGCCGCTGGCACCTCCTGCGCACCCCCGTCGCGCTCGCCCACGTCGGCGGCTTCGGCCTGGTCGCGGTCGCCGGGTGCCAGCTCTTCTACTTCCTCGCCGTCGAGCGGCTCTCGGTCGGCGTGGCTCTCATGCTGGAGTACCTCGGCCCGATCCTCGTCGTCGGGTGGCTCTGGCTGGCGCACGGGCAGCGTCCGCGGCGCCTCACCGTCGCGGGGATCGGCCTGGCGATGGTCGGCCTGCTCCTCGTCCTCGACGTGATGGGCGACGTGCAGCTCAGCACCGTCGGCGTGCTCTGGGGTCTTGCGGCCGCGGTCGGCCTGGCCGTCTTCTTCGTCATCGGCTCGGACGACGCCTCCGGCCTGCCGCCGATCGCCTTCTCCTGCTTCGGTATGGCGATCGGCGCCGCGGCCCTCGCCCTCGCCGGGGCGGTCGGCCTGGTCCCGATGGCCTGGTCGACGAGCGCGGTGTCGCTGGCCGGCGTCGAGGCACCCTTCTGGGTGCCGCTGCTGTGGCTGGGGGTCGGGGCCGCCGCGCTGGCCTATGTCACGGGGATCGTGGCCGCGCGGGCGCTCGGCGCCAAGGTGAGCTCGTTCGTCGGCCTGGCCGAGGTGATGTTCGCGGTGCTGTGGGCCTGGCTGCTCCTCGGCGAGCTGCCCGCCCCCGTGCAGCTGCTCGGCGGTCTGCTCATCCTCGCCGGCGTCGTCGCGGTCAAGATCGACGAGCGCGACGACGAGAGCCCGATCGAGGTCGAGCCGGTCCCGGCCCCCTGAGACGCGGCGCTCAGCCGGCCGGGCGACCCGGGTCGGCCGGCCGACGGTACTCGTGGGTGAGGACCCCCTCGGGGTCGAGCCGGTCGAGCATCGCGTCGGCGATCGCCCCGAGCTGGGAGACCTGCTCGTCGTCCAGCCGGTCGAAGACGTAGCGCCGCACCGCGTCGACGTGCCCCGGGGCCGCGGCGACGAGCACGGCATACCCCTCCTCCGTCAGGTGCACGAGGACCGAGCGGCCGTCCTGCGGGTCGGGCGTGCGCCGCACCAGACCGCGCTCGGCCATCTTGCGGACGACGTGCGAGAGCCGCGGCAGGGTGGCGTTGGTGCGGGCGGCGAGGGCGCTCATGCGCAGCACCCGCCCGTCCGCCTCGGAGAGCATCGCGAGGACGTAGTACTCGAAGTAGGTGAGCTCGGCCGCGCGGCGCAGCTCCGAGTCGAGGGCGCTGGGCAGGAGCTCCATGACGGCCTTGAGCCGGACCCACACGTTGAGCTGCTCGTCGTCGAGCCACGTCGTGACCATGATCACACCCTAGCAGGCATAGTTGTAGGAACAAGTATTTGCCAGGTGGTGTTGGACCGGGTACACCCGCCCCGAAAGGACCCACCTCATGAGCACCGTCACGATCATCGGCACCGGCAACATGGCCCAGGCGATCTCCGGCATCGTCAGCAAGGCCGGCGGCACCGCCCAGCTCCTCGGCACCGAGGACTTCGCCACCCCGGTCGCGGGCGAGATCGTCGTCCTGGCCGTCCCCTTCCCCGCGGTCGACGAGGTCATCGCGCAGCGCCCGGGCCAGCTCGACGGCAAGATCGTGGTGGACATCACCAACCCGCTGAACTTCGAGACCTTCGACTCGCTCGTCGTGCCCGCCGACTCCTCCGCCGCGCAGGAGATCGCCGCCCAGCTGCCGACCGCCCGCGTGCTCAAGGCCTTCAACACCACCTTCGCGGGCACCCTCGCGGCCGGCACCGTCGGCCCGCTGACCACGACCGTGCTCATCGCCGGTGACGACACCGCCGCCAAGGAGCAGCTGGCCGGCATCGTCCGCGCCGGTGGCCTCAACGCCGTCGACGCCGGTGCCCTCAAGCGCGCCCGCGAGATGGAGGCCCTGGGCTTCCTGCAGCTGACCCTCGCGGCCTCCGAGAAGATCTCCTGGACCGGCGGCTTCGGCGTCGTCGCCTGAGCTTCTCCTCCGCCGCACCGCGGCTCCCCGAGCACGGGCCACTCACGTGAGTGAGTTACGCACGCGCTTGCCGGGTATGCCGTGCCTAACCCACTCACGTGAGTGAGTTGCGCACGCGTCTGCCGGGTATGCCGTGCAGAACCCGCTCACGTGAGTGAGTTACGCACGCGCTTGCCGGGTATGCCGTGCCCAACCCACTCACGTGAGTGAGTTGCGCACGCGCTTGCCGGGTATGCCGTGCCCCACCCACTCACGTGAGTGGCCCGTGCGCAGGCCTCGGGTGTCAGAGCGCGCTGGCGCGCCGCACGAAGTCGGTGATGCCCTCGGCCTCCTCGGCGCGGGTCGCGGCACCGACATACGGCATGTGACCGGTCTCGAACCACGCGTGCTCGATCCGGTCGAGCGCCTGCTCCGGCAGCTTCAGGTGGGCCACCATGTCCTCGGCGGCGCCGTACGGCGTGGCGAGGTCGTAGTAGCCGTACTCGATCCGCACCCGCAGGTGCGGGTTGGCGCGCATGACCCGCTCCAGCTTGTCGGTCACGTTGACCGGCCGGCCCTCGAACTCCTTGTAGGACCAGTGCTCGATGGCGTCCGAGAAGACCGCGTAGGGCAGGTCGAGCTCGGAGCGCAGCTCGCCGCGCAGGTAGTGGTGGATCGCGGCGGAGTAGGGGCCCATGATCATGTCGATCGAGGGGTCGGCGTCCATCCCCTCGGCGATGCCCGAGTGCAGCACCCCGGTGATCCGGCCGTCGATGCGCCCGACGGTCAGCCCCCGGTCGCGCAGCAGCTCGGTGCAGAAGCGCCAGTGCTCGGGCCGCAGGTCGCAGCGCTCGAGGTAGTCCTCGGACAGGCCCGTGAGCGAGGCCAGGCGGGCGCGCACGTCATACCGCTCCTCGTCGGTGAGCCGGTGCCCGCGCCCGAGCGCCCACCGGTAGGTGCCGGCGGCGAACTCCTCGGCCTCGGTCAGCACCTCCTGCAGCGTCCGACCCTCGTGCTTGCCGTGGTAGTGCGCGATCGCGGCGTAGGTCGGCAGGTAGGACTGGCAGGCCTCGTCGTGGCGCAGGAAGCGGAAGTCCTGGGTGCCGAAGTCCAGCACGCTCGAGATGAGGACCAGGCCGTTGAGCTGCATGCCGAAGCGCTCGAAGAGGTGCTCGGCGACCGACACGGCCCGCGTCGTCCCGTAGGACTCGCCGCAGAGGAACTTCGGGCTCATCCACCGGTCCTCGCGGGTGCACCAGAGGCGGATCAGCTCGCTGACCTGCTCCACGTCCTTCTTCCAGCCGTGGTAGTCCTTGGCCTTGCCGCCCTCGACCGCCCGCGAGAGCCCGGTCGACATCGGGTCGACGAAGACGAGGTCGGTCGCGCGCAGCACCGTCTGCGGGTTGTCCTCAAGGGCGTAGGGCGGGGGCGTCGGCGCCCCGGGCTCCCCCGCGTCGACGACACGCGGGCCGAGCACGCCCAGGTGCAGCCACAGCGAGCTGGAGCCCGGGCCGCCGTTGAAGACGAAGGTGATCGGCCGAGTCGGGTCGGCGCCGGTGCGCCCGTCGGGACCCTCCACGTCCAGCGTGTAGGCCGTGACCGCCAGCTCGGCGCGCGGCCTCCAGCCCTGGAAGACGTCGTCCTTGTACTCCTCCTCACGGAGCACGACGCGGCCGGTGCGCA
This sequence comes from Ornithinimicrobium tianjinense, assembly GCF_014636495.1. Classification (GTDB taxonomy): domain Bacteria; phylum Actinomycetota; class Actinomycetes; order Actinomycetales; family Dermatophilaceae; genus Ornithinicoccus; species Ornithinicoccus tianjinensis. Next base: position 29,820 of record NZ_BMEM01000005.1, on the reverse strand, counting down.
CCGTGTAGGCCAGCTCGCCGTCGTCGGTGCGCACGGTGTGCGAGGTCTCGACCAGGACGTCCTGGGGCTCGGGCCGGTCCGGGGTGGCCACGGTGGTGCCGGGCTTCGTCACGTCGGTGTCCGTCATGACGGCGACCCTACGGCCTCACCCGACCGCGGAGCCGAACCAGGTGACCGACCCCAGGATCGCCGGGGGCAGCGTGGAGGACACCGCGGTCCGCGGCGGCCGGGGACCGAAGACCGTCGTCACCGCGCGACGCAGCAGGCGGCCCTGGCGCCAGACGTCCGGCTCCTCCTCGGAGAGCACCGGGAAGCCGCTGCCGAGGTCCACCACGTGCGGCGCGACGCGGAAGGTGAGCAGCTCGCTCAGCACCGCCCGGGCGGTCGTCAGCTCCTGGACCCAGACCCCCGGGTCGGCCCAGGTGAGCGGCACGCGGACGCCGAGCGTCGTCATACCGAGCTGGTCGGCGAGGAGGAGCGCGTCGACGGCGTCGTCGGCCCCGTCACCGCAGCGACCCGACACCTCGGCGAGCACCGCCGCGTCATCGCCCGCGCACGCGGCGGCGAGCCGGATCACCCCGCCGACGTCGCGCACCACCGTGCGGCGCACCCCGAGGGCGGCCAGCCCGGCGAGCTCGTCCCGTCCTGCGCGGGCGTCGGCCAGCACCAGGTCGCCCGTCCGGACGCCGCCGTCGACGCAGACCCGGGCGGTCACGACGTCGGGCACGTCCACGCGGACCCGGGCCGCGCGCAGGAGCCGCAGCAGCCCGGCGTCGGCCCCACCCGACGGCAGCTCCACACAGACCTCGGTGCCCGGCAGCGCCGAGCACAGGGTCTGGTAGGCGCCCAGCGCCCGGTGCGCGTCGGCGGGCGGGCCCGGGCGGGTGAGCGTGGCGGTCGTCATGCACTCTGGAGGATCGGCGCGCCGCGCAGATACCGCCTGGCGCGTTCGTCGCCGCCGCCCGGCAGGGACCGGCACTCATCGGCACCCGCGGCCTGACCCCCGCACCCACCTTCCTGCGCCGCATCGGCTTCCGCCGGGCGCCGAGCCTGTTCCACCTGCACTGGTCCGACCGATTCTTCACCGCCGTCTGCTGGACGGGTGCCGGGCTGGCCGCGCTGTCCCTGGTCGGGGTGACCAGCCGCCTCCCGCTCCTGCTGTCGGCCGCCGTGTGGCTGGTCCTCTGGGCGCTCTACCTCTCGGTCGTCGACGTCGGGCAGGTCTGGTACTCCTTCGGCTGGGAGACGCTTCTGTGCGAGGTCGGCTTCCTCGCGGTCTTCCTCGGCAACGCCGACGTCGTCCCACCCCTGCCCGGGATGCTGCTTCTCCTGTGGGTGCTCTTCCGCCTGGAGGTCGGGGCCGGCCTGATCAAGCTGCGCGGCGACCCGTGCTGGCGCGACCTCACCTGCCTGGACTTCCACCACGAGACCCAGCCGATGCCGGGGCCGCTCTCCTGGTTCTTCCACCACCTGCCGCGGCCGCTGCACCGGGTCGAGGTCGCCGCCAACCACGTGACCCAGCTGGTCCTGCCCTTCGGGCTGTTCCTCCCCCAGCCGGTCTCCGGGAGCTGCGCCGCGGTCATGCTCGTCACCCAGCTGTGGCTCGTGGCCTCGGGCAACTTCGCCTGGCTCAACTGGCTGGCCGTGCTGCTGGCCACCTCCGCGATCCCGGACGGCGCCTGGGTCCGGGCGCTGCCCCGCCCCGTCGAGGACTGGCTCGTGCCCGCGCAGGGCGACGCCACGCCATACCCCTGGGTCGTCGCGGTCCTGCTCCTGACCGGGCTGGTCCTCGTGCTGAGCCGGCGCCCCGTGCTCAACATGCTCTCCCCCCACCAGGCGATGAACGCCTCCTTCGACCCGCTGCGGCTGGTCAACACCTACGGCGCCTTCGGCTCCGTGAGCAAGGTCCGGCACGAGGTGGTGCTCGAGGGCCGGGGTCAGGACGGGGTATGGCGTGAGTACGGCTTCCGGGGCAAGCCCGGCTTCCCTTCGCGCTGGCCCCGGCAGGTCGCGCCCTACCACCTGCGGCTCGACTGGCTGATGTGGTTCGTCAGCCTGTCGCCGGGCTACGCCCGCCCGTGGCTGCCGCGGCTGCTCAGGCGGCTGCTGGAGGCCGACCCCCGGACGCTGCGGCTGCTGGCCCACGACCCCTTCGAGGGCCGCCGCCCCGTCGCGGTGCGCGCGCTGGTCTACCGCTACCGCTACACGACCTGGGCCGAGCTGCGGGCCTCGGGGCGACTGCTGGCGCCGGGTCTGCCAGGGTGAGCTGGTGCCCGCCCTGACGCTCGCGGACGCCGTGCCGGACTGGTGGTGAGGACGCCCCACGGCCGGGCCCACTCCTCGCGCTGTGCTGGGATGGGTGCATGACCAACCCGCTCCTGGCTCCTTCGGAGCTGCCCTTCGCCCTGCCCGACTACGCGAACCTCACCGACGAGCACGTCCGCGAGGCCGCCCTCCTCGGCATGGACGAGCAGCTGCGGGAGCTGGCCGCCGTGGCGGCCGACACCGCCCCCGCCACGGTCGAGAACGTCCTGCACGCCTGGGAGCGCACCGGCCGCACGCTGACCCGCACCATGGCGGCGTTCTGGGTCGCGCGGGCGGCGGACACGACGCCTGCGCGTGACGCGCTCATGGCCGAGCTGTCGCCGCTCCTGGCGGCGCACAGCGACGCGGTCATGCTCGACGAGGCGCTCTTCCGGCGGCTCGTCGCCCTGCGCGCGCGGGCCGACGCCGGCGAGGTGACCCTGGACGAGCAGGACGAGCACCTCCTGACCCGCCGTCTGCAGGACTTCCGCCGCAGCGGCATCGACCTGGCCGAGGACGGCAAGGAGCGGCTGCGGAGCCTCAACGCCGAGCTCGCCACGCTGTCGACCGCGTTCGACACCGCGCTCACGGCCGGCCGCAACGCCGCCGCCGTCCACGTCACGGACGAGGCCGAGCTCGATGGGCTCGCCGACGACGAGCGCGCGACGCTGCGCGAGGCCGCGGCCGCGCGGGGGCTGGACGGCTGGCTCATCCCGGTCGTCAACACCTCCGGTCAGCCGCTGCTCGACTCGCTGGCCCACCGCGGGCTGCGCGAGCGCCTCTACCGCGCCTCCGTCGACCGGGGTCTCGGCGTCGGCCGCGAGGGCAGCGACGGCGACAACGGCAGCGACACGTCGCACGACACCCGCGACCTGCTCGTGCGCATCGCCCGGCTGCGCGCCGAGCGGGCCGAGCTGCTTGGCTACCCCCACCACGCCGCCTACGTCCACGAGGTGGCCTGCGCGGGCTCGACCGACGCGGTCAACGACATCCTGGCCCGGCTCACCCCCGGCGTCGTCGAGATCACCGACCGGGAGGCCGAGCAGCTGGCGGCCCTCCTGGAGCAGATCGAGCCCGGCGCGACCCTCGAGCCGTGGGACTGGCAGTACCTCTCCACCCGGGCCGCCTCCTCCGGCGGCGCGGAGTCGTTCGACACCGACCAGCTCAAGCCCTACCTGGAGTTCGAGCGGGTCCTGCACGAGGGCGTCTTCGCCGCCGCCACCGCGCTCTACGGGCTGACCTTCCACGAGCGCCCGGAGCTGGTCGGCTACACCGAGGAGGCGAGGGTCTTCGAGGTCCGCGAGGAGGACGGCAGCGTGCTCGGGGCGGTGGCCATCGACCCCTACACCCGCCCGACCAAGAAGGGCGGCGCGTGGATGACCTCGATCGTGCACCAGTCGCACCTGCTCGGCGAGGCGCCGCTGGTGACCAACACCTGCAACGTGCCGCCGCCCGCGCCCGGGTCCCCCAGCCTGATGACCTGGGACAACGTCATCACGCTCTTCCACGAGTTCGGTCACGACCTGCACGGCCTCCTCTCCGACGTCCGCTACCCGTCGCGCTCGGGCACCTCGGTCCCCCGCGACTTCGTCGAGTTCCCCAGCCAGGTCAACGAGATCTGGGCGTGGGAGCCGAGCCTGCTCACGGCGTACCTGCGCCACCACGAGACGGGCGAGCCGGCCCCGGCCGGGTGGGTGGAGGCCCTCGTGGCGAGCCGGCAGGAGAGCGGCCGCGACACCCTGGAGCTGCTGGCGGCGATGCTGCTCGACCAGGCCTGGCACCAGACGCCGCTCGCCGAGCTGCCCGAGGACGGCTCCGGCGTGGAGGCGTTCGAGGCCGCCGCGCTGGAGCGGGCCGGCGCCGCGCACCGCCTCGTCCCGCCGCGCTACCGGTCGGCCTACTTCCACCACATCTTCGGAGGTGGCTACGCCGCGGGCTACTACTCCTACCTGTGGTCGGAGGTGATGGACGCCGACACCGTGGCGTGGTTCCGCGAGCAGGGCGACCCCGACAACCCCGGAGGTATGACGCGCGCCGCCGGCGAGCGCTTCCGCCGCGAGCTGCTCGGGCGGGGCGGGTCGATCGACGCGCTGGAGACCTACCGCCGGTTCCGGGGCCGCGACCCGGAGGTCGGGCCGCTCCTCGCCCGTCTCGGCCTGGGCTGACGGCTCCGTGCCGGCGACGCGCCCGGCCCGGGAGGCGTGGGCGTAGGCTGGGAAGGACCTCGGAGAGGAGGTCCTCATGTCGACGAAGTCACGACTGGCGCTCGCGTACGCCCTGTCGGCCCTGCTGGCGCTCGCGCTGGGCGCCCTCACCCAGAACGGCCTCCTGGCCCTGCTCGGCGTCCTCATCCTCGCCGTCGGCACGCTGCACGTGATGCGTCTCGGCCAGGGGCAACGGCTCGCCGACCAGCAGCACGTGCACGACCAGGCGGAGTCGCTCGTGCGGCGCGGCAACATCCCGCCGGAGCGCCCGCGCGGCGGGATCTGACCCTCAGCCGGTGAGCTCGCGGGCCAGGCTGGCGGGCAGGTAGTCGTAGCGGACGAAGGACCGGGTGAAGCTGCCCGAGCCGTGCGAGACCGAGCGCAGGTCGATCGGGTAGCGCGACAGCTCGTGCTGCGGCACCTCCGCCCGCACCAGCGTGTGGCCCTCGAGCTCGGCCGGCTCGGTGCCCTGCACCTGGGCGCGCCGCCCGCGCAGGTCGGCCATGACCGCGCCGACGAAGTCGTCGCCCACGACGACCTCCACGAGGTCCACCGGCTCCAGCAGGGAGACCGTGGACTCGTTGGCCGCCTCGCGCAGCGCCTGGGCCGCGGCGGACTGGAAGGCCATGTCCGAGGAGTCGACGGAGTGGGCCTTGCCGTCGGTCAGGGTGACCCGCACGTCGACGCAGGGGTAGCCCGCGAGGACGCCCTCGGTGAGCTGGTGGCGCAACCCCTTCTCGACGGACGGGATGAAGTTGCGGGGCACGGCGCCGCCGACGACCTTGTCCACGAACTCGAAGCCGGCCCCGCGCTCGAGGGGCTCGATCTCGAGCTGGACGACGGCATACTGACCGTGCCCGCCGGACTGCTTGACCAGACGTCCCTGGATCGAGACCGGCCGCACGAAGGTCTCGCGCATCGAGGTGCGGACCGGCTCGGTGGTGATCTCGACGCGGTGCCGGTCACGGAGGCGGTCGAGGATGTCGTCCACCTGCGCCTGCCCGAGGGTCCAGAGGACGAGCTGGTGCGTCTCGGCGTTGCGCTCGAGCCGCAGGGTCAGGTCCTCGGAGATGAGCCGCTGCAGGGCGGCCGCGAGCTTGTCCTCGTCCTTGGTGTTGGCGGCGGCGATCGCGACCGGCAGGAGCGGCTCGGGCAGCAGCCAGGGCTCGACGAGGGCCGGGCGCTCGACGGAGGAGAGGGTGTCCGAGGTGCCGGCCGTCGTCAGCTTGGTGACCTGCACCAGCTCGCCGGCGATCGCGGCGTCGCGGGGCGCAGACCCGCCGAGCACCGGGGAGCTCAGTTGGCCCGGGCGCTCGTCGTCCTCGTCGTGGCCCGGGTGCCCCTCGACCTCGTGGCCCACGACCCACTCCAGGTGGCCGCTGACGTGGAGGTGGGCGTCGGCGCGGAGGGTGCCGGAGAAGACGCGCACGAGCGAGAGCCGGCCGACGTAGGGGTCGGTCGTGGTGCGGATCACCTGGGCGACGAGGGGCCCGTCGGGGTCGGCCGCGAGCGGTCCGACGTCGCCGCCCTCCGGCGTCATCACCGCGGGCAGCCAGGCCCGGTCCGGTGAGGGGAACGCGTTGACCATGAGGTCCAGGAGCGCGGGCACCCCGACGCCGGTCGGCGGGTTCACCGGCACGATCGGGAAGAACCGCGCGGTCGCCACGGCCTTGGCCAGGTCCTCGCGCAGGACGTCGGCGCTGATCTGCTCACCCTCCAGATAGCGATCGAGCAGCCCCTCGTCCTCGGACTGCTCGATCACGGCCTCGACGAAGGCGCCGCGGGCCTCCTCCACCCGGGCCGCCTCCTCCTCGGTCAGCGCGCGCGCCTCTCCCGTCGCGTCGTGCGCCACCTCCTCGAGCAGGTCCAGGACACCGGTCATGGCGGCCGGGGCGCCCTCGATCACGGGCAGACCCATCGGCACCGCCTCGCCGAGGATGCGTCGGCAGTCGCTGACGACCTGGTCCCAGTCGGCGCGGGCGAGCTCGAGCTGGGTGACCGCCACGGCCCGGGGTATGCCGACCGCCGCGCACTCCCGCCAGAGCATCCGGGTGGCCTCGTCGATGCCGCTGCCGGCCGCGATGACGAAGAGGACGGCGTCGGCCGCCCGCAGCCCGGCGCGCACCTCGCCCACGAACTCGGGGCGGCCAGGGGTGTCCACGAGCGTCACCACCGTGCCGCTGGCCTCGTGCACGGTGCTGACCACGCCGAGCGCGGTGGAGGCGTCCTCGGCCTCCTTGACGTGACCGAGCTGGCCGCTGGCCAGCTGCTCCAGGAGCGCGCTCTTGCCCGTGCCCTGCGGTCCCACCAGGACCACGTTGCGGATCTCGGACGGGGCACCAGGAGCGGCGAACGGCGCCGCAGCATTGCGGTTCATGGGGTCAACCTACGCCTACGACGAGAGGTCGTGTCGAGCGCCTGGCCTGTGGTCACCGCGTGGTGGAAGCCTCTGCTCGCGCCGTGCCCACCGGGGGCATCGGTGATACTTGAGGGGACCGGGCACGCGGGGGCGCTTGCCCGCCTGGACCACCGACCGAAGGACGACCGTGTCCCGCCTGACCCTCTTCAGCGTCCGCAACCGGGCACTGGTCGCCCTGGCGACCCTCTTCGCGGTCGTGGCCGGCCTGTGGTCAGCCGGGGCGCTGCCCCGCGAGCTCTTCCCCTCCCTCCAGTTCCCCGTGCTCGTCGTGGCGACGCCGGTGCAGGGATCGAGCGCGAGCGTGGTCGAGGAGCAGGTGACCAAGCCCGTCGAGGTGGCGGCGCAGGGTCTCCCGGACGTCGTGGAGGTGCAGTCCACCACCGCGGAAGGCTTCTCCTCGGTCATCGTCGAGCTCGACTACGGGACCGACCTGGGCTCCGCGCAGACGGACCTGCAGCGCTCCGTCCTGGCGCTGCCCGACCTCCCCGACACCGCCACGCCCCAGATCTTCGCGGGCAACCTGGACGACTTCCCGATCATCCAGCTGGCGGCCGTCGGGGGTGCGGGGGTCGAGGCGCACGAGCTGGTCGACCGGCTCGAGCGCTTCGTCATCCCCGAGATCGAGGATCTCGAGGGCGTGCGCGCCGTCACGCTCTCCGGGGTCGCCGACCGCATCGTCACCGTCGACCTCGACGAGGACGAGGCAGCCGCCCAGGGGATCTCCCCGGCCACGGTCGCGCAGGTGCTCCAGGCCAACGGCGTCGTCCTGCCCGGCGGGCGGGTGCTCGACGGCGAGACCGAGCTGCCGGTGCAGGTCGGGGCCCGGCTGGCCTCGGCGCAGGAGGTGGCCGACCTGCCGCTCCTGACCCCTCAGATCCTCGCCCAGCAGCAGGCAGCGGCTCAGCAGCGGCAGCCGGTCGGGGTGGAGACCCCCACCCTCGGGGACGTCGCGGCGGTGACGCTGGAGGACCGGGAGGCCACGGCATACACGAGGACCGACGGGGAGCCGAGCGTCGGCCTGGCCATCACGAAGACCCCCGACGGCAACGCCGTCGAGATCAGTCACGCGCTGGCGGACCTCGCGCCCGAGGTGAGCACGTCGCTCGCGGGCGGCGAGCTGGTGACGATCTACGACGGGGCGCCGTTCATCGAGAAGTCCATCGAGGACCTGGCCACCGAGGGGCTGCTGGGGCTGGGCTTCGCGATCCTCGTGGTGCTCGTCTTCCTGCTGTCGGTCCGGCTGACGCTGGTGACGGCGCTGTCGATCCCGCTGTCCCTGCTCATCGCGCTCATCGGCCTCAAGGCGCTGGACTACAGCCTCAACATCCTCACCCTGGGCGCCCTGACGATCGCGGTCGGCCGCGTGGTGGACGACTCGATCGTGGTCATCGAGAACATCAAGCGCCACATCGCCCGGGGCGACGAGCGGCGCACCGCCGTCGTGGAGGCGACCCGCGAGGTGGCGAGCGCGATCACCTCGGCGACCGTCGCGACGGTGGCGGTGTTCCTGCCGCTCGGCTTCGTCGGCGGTCAGGTGGGTGAGCTGTTCCGGCCGTTCGCCGTGACGGTCTCCCTGGCCATGCTGGCCTCGCTGCTCGTGGCGCTGACGATCGTCCCGGTCCTGGGCTACTGGTTCCTCGGCGGTGCCGCCCACGGACGGCACGAGGAGGCGTCCGCGCGCGAGCAGACCGAGGCTGCGGACCGGCCCGACCGGCTGCAGCGGGCCTACCTGCCCGTGCTCCGCGGCGCCGTGGCCCACCCGTGGGTCACCCTGCTCCTGGCCGCCGCGGTCCTCGGCGGCACCGGCTGGGCGGCGACCCAGCTCAAGACGGACTTCATCGGCGGCTCCGGCGAGAACACCCTGCAGGCCACCCTGCGGATGCCGACCGGCACCACGCTGGACGAGACGGACTCCCGGGCGGCCGACGTCGAGACCTGGCTCGGGGAGCATCCTGACGTCGAGTCCTACCAGGTGACCGTGGGCTCCCCCGGCGGCATCGAGGCGGTCTTCCTCGGCAGCGGGGCCAACACCGCGACCTTCGCGATCACCCTCGACGAGCGTGTGGAGGGCCGGGCCTTCGGCGCCGAGATGACCGGGGCGTTCGAGGACGACCTCCCCGGCGAGGCGAGCTTCGTCGCGCAGGCCGGCCAGTCGATGGGGCCGACCTCCCTGGAGGTGCGGGTCCAGGCCCAGGACGCCGACGACCTGCGCGCCACCGCCGACGAGGTCACCGCGCTCATGCGCGACTCCGGCGCCGACGACGTCACCAACAACCTCACCGACACCGTGCCCGCGCTGCACGTCGAGGTCGACCGGGCGGCCGCGGCCGACGCCGGGCTGACCGAGGCGCAGCTCGGCCAGGTCGTCCAGGCGGCGACGTCCGGCGCCACGGTCGGCCGGATCGAGCTCGACGGCACACCGGTCGACGTCGTCGTCCGGCAGGCCGAGGCATCCGACGTCGAGGAGCTCGAGACGCTCGAGGTGGGGCCGGGCGCCGCGGGTGAGCCGCTCCGGCTCGGCGACGTCGCGCGCCTGTCGACCGTCGAGGAGGCGGTGAGCATCACCCGCATCGACGGGCTCCGGGCCGCCACCGTCACCGGCCGACCGGCCAGCGACGACCTGGGCGCGGTGACCCGCGACCTCCAGACGCGGCTCGACACGCTGGAGGTGCCCGACGGTGTCTCGGTCGAGCTCGCCGGGGTCAGCGCCGACCAGCAGTCGGCCTTCCGCGCCATGTCCCTCGCGCTCGCCGCAGCGGTGGCGATCGTCTACCTCGTCATGGTGGCGACCTTCAACTCGCTCGTGCAGCCGCTGATCCTGCTGGTGTCGGTGCCCTTCGCGGCCACCGGCTCGATCGCCCTGCTGCTCCTCACCGACACCCCGCTGGACGTGGCCTCGATGGTCGGTCTGCTCATGCTCGTCGGCATCGTGGTCACCAACGCGATCGTGCTGATCGACCTCGTCAACCAGTACCGGTCCCGCGGCCTCGACCGCCGTACCGCGCTCATCGAGGGAGCCCGGCACCGGCTCCGGCCGATCGTCATGACCGCCCTGGCGACGGTCCTGGCGCTCACGCCGATGGCGCTGGCTGTCACCGGTGGCGGTGCCTTCATCTCCCAGCCGCTCGCCATCGTCGTGATCGGCGGGCTGCTCAGCTCGACGCTGCTGACGCTCGTCCTCGTGCCCGTGCTCTACGAGCTGGTCGAGCGCGGGTCGTCGTGGGTGCACCGCCGGGGGGAGCGCCGGGCTCAGCGCCGGGGCACGGTCCCCCAGCCGGCCGGCCCGTCGGACCCGGCCGCGTAGTCCTGCAGCGGCACCTTGTTGGCGCGCCAGGCGGCGAGGACGGGCTCGACGATGCGCCACAGCTCCTCCGCCTCGTCGCCGCGGATCGTCAGGAGGGGATCCGCGTCCAGGATCGCGCCGAGGATCTCGCCGTAGGGCAGCATCCGCGGCTTGCCCAGCTCGGCGTGCAGCTCCTTCTGCTCCAGCTCGAAGGGGTTGCCCTCGGCGTTCATCGACAGCTCGACGTCGACTGCGCCGGGCTTGAGCTGCAGGACGAGGCGGTCGGGCTCGGTGTTGTCCTCCAGACCGGTCGGCACGTGCGCGGGCGGCCTGAAGGTCACGACGACCTCCTTGCGCTGGTCCCCGATGGCCTTGCCCGAGCGCAGGATGAACGGCACCCCGCTCCAGCGCAGGTTGTCGATCTGCACGACGAGCTCGGACAGGGTCTCGGTATGCCGTGCGGCCTCGACCCCTTCCTCCGCCACGTAGTCAGGGATCGAGCGCCCCTCGATCGACCCTGCGGTGTAGCGCGCCCGGCGCGAGGCCCGCGCCGGGTCGTGGCCCCAGGCGTGCGTCGCGCGCAGCACCTGCGCCTTGAGGCCGCGGACCTCGTCGGCGTGCATCGTCGCCGGCGGCTCCATGGCGAAGAAGGCCAGGATCTCCAGCAGGTGCGACTGCGTCATGTCGAGCAGCGCGCCGGCCTTGTCGTAGTAGCCGGCACGCCCCTCCAGGGCGAGCGACTCGTCATACACGATCTCGACCTTCTCGATGTGCTCGCTGGTCCAGATGGGCTGCAGCAGCCGGTTGGCGAAGCGGATCCCGATGAGGTTGAGGATGGTGTTGACGCCGAGGAAGTGGTCGATGCGGAAGATGTCGTTCTCCGGCACCACCCGGAGCAGCTGGCGGTTGAGCTCGCGCGCGGACTCGAGGTCGTTGCCGAACGGCTTCTCCAGCGCCAGGCGCGTCCCCCGCGGCACCCCGATCTTCTCGAGCAGCGCGCAGGCCTGGACGGTCACCGCGGGCGGGAGCGCGAAGTAGAGGACCAGGGGCTCGCCGGCCTCCGCCAGCAACGAGCGCACCTGCGCCTCGTCGAGCACGTCGGTCTTGAGGTAGCGCGAGTCCGCGGCGATCGGCTCGGCGACCGCGGTGTCCAGCCCGGCCTCGGCGAAGGCGTCGCGGACCTTGGTCTGCCAGTCCTCCTGACTGAGGTCGACGCGGTCGGCCCCGACGACGCGCACGCGCCGCGTGGGCTCGGCGGACAGCAGAGTGCCCAGGCCGGGGAGGAGGAGTCGACGGGTCAGGTCGCCGGAGGCGCCGAGGATCACCAGGGTGGTGGGTGCGTCAGCCATGGGGCCAGGGTATGCGGTCGCCCTCGCCTCGGCAGGTCGTCGCCGACCCGTCACGCGGGCGACACCGGGGCGCCACCCGGACGCCACCGCGAGCCGGTCTGATCTGCGGTATGCAGATCGCCCGCCGCTCCCTGACCGTCACCTCCGCCGCCTGCGTCCTCGCCCTCGCGACGTCCCCTGCCTTCGCCGCCCGCCCCACGCCGACCGGCGCGGACGCGGACAGCACGCGCTCGGCATACCACCTCTCCGGGTGGGCGGTGCTGCCGGCGGAGACCTTCGTGCCGGGCTCGGAGGAGTCCGGAGCGTTCACCGGCAACCCCGCGGCGCCCTTCCCGGGGCAGCCCGTCCAGGGCTTCTCGGCCGTGCACGCCGTCGGGGACGGCAGCTACCTGGTGATGAGCGACAACGGCTTCGGCGCCAGGACCAACTCCCAGGACTTCCAGCTGCGCGTCCACCACATCCGTCCGGACCTGGTCAGCGGCGAGGTCGAGCTCCTCGACGGCGGCTTCGTGCTCAGCGACCCTGACGCGCACGTCGGCTGGAGCCTGTGGCGCGCGGACCGGGTGCTCACCGGCTGGGACTTCGACATCGAGTCGATGCAGATCGCCACGGACGGCACGTTCTGGTTCGGCGACGAGTTCGGCCCCTACCTGCTGCACACCGACGCGCAGGGCCGGCTGCTGGAGGCGCCGATCCCGACCCCCGGCGTGCAGGCACCGCAGAACGCCCAGCTCGTCGGCGAGCCGAACCTGCTGGGCTCCAAGGGTTTCGAGGGGATGGCCATCGCCCCGAACGGTCAGCACCTCTACCCGATGCTGGAGGGCGCGACGGCGGAGGACAAGGCTGCCGGGCTCGCCGCGGACCTGCGCATCTACGACGTCCGGCTGCACCCGGCCACGGGCGCCGCGTTCACCGGTGAGTTCGTCCGCTACCGCATGGAGTCGGCGGCGCACGCGCTGGGCGACGCCATCGCGATCAACGCGCACCAGTTGCTCATCATCGAGCGCGACAGCAAGCAGGGCGCGGAGGCGTCCTTCAAGCGGGTCTACCTCGTGGACCTGCGCGACCGCGACCGCGACGGCTATGTCGACAAGCAGCTGCTCGTGGACCTGATGGACGTGCCGAACCCCGAGCTCCTGGGCACCGGCACCGACCCGTTCACCTTCCCCTACTTCACGATCGAGGACGTGGAGATCCTCGACGCCGACACGATCGCGGTGCTCAACGACAACAACTACCCGGCCGCCGGTGGCCGGGGGCCGGGCGTCCAGGACGTCAACGAGTTCCTCACGATCGACCTGGCCGAGCCGCTGGCGGTGGATCACCGCCTCCTGCCCGGTATGCCGTGACCGTCCCCGTCAGACGACGGTGACCCCGAGGAGCGAGCCGATCGCGTAGGTCAGGCCCATCGCCAGCAGGCCACCCAGCACGTTGCGCAGCACGGCCGGGGTGCGCGCGCTGGCGCCCAGGGTCGCGCTCACGGCGCCGGTCGTGAACAGGGCGACGAGCACGGCCCCGACCGTGACGACGACCTCCCAGCCGGTGGGGGCGAGCAGGATCGCGGCGAGCGGGAGCAGCGCACCCAGGGTGAAGGCGACCATCGACGCCCAGGCCGCGTGCCAGGGGTTGGTGAGCTCGTCGGGGTTGATCCCGAGCTCGGCCTCCGCGTGCGCGGCGAGGGCGTCGTGCTCGGTGAGCTGCCGCGCCACCTCGTGGGCGAGGTCGTCGCTGATCCCCTTGTCGCGGTAGATGCCGGCGAGCTCCTCGAGCTCCTCCTCGGGCGTCTCGGCGAGCTCGCGGCGCTCCTTCTCCAGGAGCGCCATCTCGCTGTCCCGCTGGGTGCTCACCGAGACGTACTCACCGACGGCCATCGACATCGCGCCCGCTGCCAGCGTCGCAAGGCCGGCGACGGCGACCGCGGTGCGGTCAGGGGTGGCGGCCACGACACCGATCACGACACCGGCCGTGGAGATGATGCCGTCGTTGGCCCCGAGGACACCGGCGCGCAGCCAGTTGAGCCGGGCGGCGCTGGTGTCGGGCTCGACGTGGGTCTCGTCTACCTGGCTCATGAAGCCCATCCTGGCCGATCGGTGGCCCGTCCGCCAGGGTGGGAAGGCTTGCCTGAGCAACCACCTGACGCGCTCGGTGGGAATGGTGGCTGGGGGTGTGGGGTGGTCACCCGGCCCAGGTGGGAGCGGACCAGGCGAGGCTGTGGCCGATCTCCTCGAGGGTGCCCTCGTCGACCGACCAGACGTCGACGGAGCCCTCGCGCTCGGCGGCGACCACGAGGTGGCGGCCCTCCTCACCGGGCAGCCAGCCGATGAATCGTGGCCAGTGCCCGGTCACCACCTGCTGCCGCAGCGTGAGCCGCCCGTCGTCGCCGGCCGCGAACGCCGAGACGGTGTCCGTCCCGCGGGTGCTGACGTAGACGTGGGAGCCGTCGGGCGACACGACGATCCCCGCGGTGGTCGTCTCGCCGGGGCCCGGTCCGCCGGGGACGGTCGAGACCGTCTGCCGCACGGCCCATCCCGCAGGTTCGCGCACCACGGTGTGGACGCTCTGGTCGAGCTCGCCGACGACCCACAGGAGGTCCTCCCGGCCGGGCGCGAGGGCCAGGTGGCGGGGGCCCGTGCCCGGGGGCAGGGTGATGTCCCCGGTATGCCGCAGCGCCCCCTCCCCGACGCTCACCTCGTGGACCTGGTCGGTCCCCAGGTCGCAGACGAGCAGCCGCTCCTCGTCCAGGAACACGGCCTGGTGCGCGTGCGGGGCGTCCTGCCGCTCGTGCGGCCCGGACCCGCCGAAGACCAGCCGGTCGAGCACCCGCAGACCGGGGTCGTGGGCCTCGGCGTCGCCGTCGATCCCGAGCAGCGTGATGCTGCCCCCGACGTAGCTGCTGGCCACCAGACGCCGGCCGTCCGGCGACAGCGCGAGGTGGCACGGGCCCCCGCCCTCGAGGGCCGCCTCGGCGACCACGCCCGAGCCGGGACGCACCCGGGCGACGCTCGGGGCGGGACCCTCGGAGACGGCATACACCTCCGTGCCGGCACGGACCAGCCAGGAGGGGTCGGCGGGGCCGTCGACCTGCTCGACGTCACCGAAGCCGTCCGGCGTCCAGGTCACCCGCGCGAGACCGGACCGGTGCGGGGGCTGGCCGCTGGTGTACCCACCGAGGTAGATCGTCGACATGCTGCCCATCGTGTCAGCACCCCGGCCTAGAGTGAGGCCTCATGGGCCGCGAGTACGACCAGGACACGACGATCGGCGCCGGCAAGCTGCGCATCCGCACCCGGGGACGGGCGGTGCTGTCCAACCCGATGACCAACCGGGGCACCGCGTTCACCGCGGCGGAGCGCGAGGCGCTGGAGATCGACGGCCTCATGCCGACGGGCTACACCACCCTTGAGAACCAGACCCGCCGCGTCTACGAGCAGTACCGCTCCAACAAGTCGATGCTCGGCAAGTTCCTCACGCTCAACGCCCTGCGCGACCGCAACGAGGTCCTCTTCTACCGCCTGCTCTCCGACCACCTCCAGGAGATGCTCCCGGTCATCTACACCCCGACGATCGGTGAGGCGATCGAGCGGTTCAGCAGCACCTACAACCGGCCCCGGGGCGTCTTCCTGTCCATCGACCGCCCCGACAAGATGGAGCAGTCGCTGCGCAACTACGGCCTGGGCGCCGACGACGTCGACCTCATCTGCGTGACCGACTCGGAGGGCATCCTCGGCATCGGCGACCAGGGCATCGGCGGGATCCAGATCGCCATCGGCAAGCTGTCGGTCTACACCGCCGCCGCCGGCATCCACCCGCGGCGGGTCATCCCGGTGGTGCTGGACGTAGGTACCGACAACCTCGGGCTGCTCTCGAGCGACCTCTACCTGGGCGAGCCGCACAGCCGGGTGCGCGGCGAGCGGTATGACGATTTCATCGCCCAGTTCGTCTCGACGGTGACCGAGCTGTTCCCCCAGGCCCTGATCCACTGGGAGGACGTCGGCACGGCCAACGCCTACCGGATCCTGGATCGCTACAAGGACGAGGTCTGCACCTTCAACGACGACATCCAGGGGACCGCAGCCGTGGTCCTCGCCGCGCTCCTGGCCGCCGTGGAGGTGACCGGTGTCGACCTCGACGACCACCGGATCGTGGTCTTCGGCGCGGGCAGCGCGGGCATGGGGATCGCCAGCCTGGTGCGGGACCAGATGTTGCGGACCGGGCACTCGGAGACCGAGGAGGAGGCCTACTCACGGTTCTGGCCGATCGGGATCCAGGGCCTCTACCTCGAGGACGACCACCGGCTGCACGAGTTCCAGAAGCCGTGGGCGCGCAGCCGCACGGACGTGGCCGGGTGGGAGCTCGAGCGGCCGGACCACATCGGACTGATGGACGTCATCCGCAACGTGCGGCCCACGATCCTCATCGGCACCTCGACCAAGGGCGGCGCCTTCACCCGGGAGATCGTCGAGGAGATGGCCCGCCACACGGCGCGGCCGATCATCTTCCCCCTGTCCAACCCGACGAGCCGCGCGGAGGCGACGCCCGCCGACCTGCTGGAGTGGACCGACGGCAAGGCGTTGGTGGCGACGGGAAGCCCGTTCGACCCGGTCGACCACGACGGGGTGCGGCACGTCATCGCCCAGTCCAACAACGCGCTCATCTTCCCCGGGCTCGGGCTGGGTGTGGCCGCGTGCCGCGCGAGCCGGGTGACCGACGGGATGATCGCCGCGGCGGCCCAGGCGCTGGCCGGCATGGTCAACACCTGGCGCCCCGGCGCCCCGCTCCTGCCGGGCATGGGCGACCTGCGCCTGGTCTCCGCCACAGTCGCGATCGCCGTGGCCACGCGGGCGACCGAGGAGGGGGTGGCCCAGCGGCCGCTCACCGACCCGGTCGGCCAGGTCTTCGAGCGCATGTGGCAGCCGCGCTACCCCGAGATCGAAGCCATCTGACCACCGGACAGGCGTTACTGCCACACCGGACAGGCGTTACTGCCACCGGACAGGCGCTACTGCACACCGGACAGGCGTTAGTGCCAGCCCCGCCCCGCGTGTCCTGCCCCCACACGACCGGACAGGCGCTCCTGCCACACCGGACAGGCGCTACTGCACACCGGACAGGCGCTAGCGCCAGACCCGCTCCGCCTGTCCTGTCCCCACCCCGTCCGGACAGGCGCTAGCGCCACCACGGTCAGGGCATCTGCTCTCACCCGACCGGCCAGGCGTTAGTGCCAGTCACTTCGGGCAGGAACGCCTGTCCGGTCCGGCACTAACGCCTGTCCGGTCCGGCACTAACGCCTGTCCGGTCGGGCAGGAACGCCTGTCCGGTCCGGCAGGAACGACTGTCCGGTCCGGCAAGAACGCCTGTCCGGTCGGGCAGCAACGCCTGTCCGGTCGGGCACTAACGCCTGTCCGGTCGGCGGTGCAGCAGGACGGAGAGCGCGAGCAGCGCCAGCCCGCCCGCGGACAGGCCGGCCCCGACGAGGGACGGGGCACGCAGGCCGTAGCCGCCGGCGATCACGAGGCCGCCGAGCCAGGCACCGAGAGCGTTCGCGACGTTGAGGGCGGAGTGGTTCATGGCGGCGCCGAGCGTCTTGGCCTCGCCGGCGACCAGCATCAGCCGCAGCTGGAGCACGACCACCCATGACGACCCCGACAGCGCCACGAACGCGAGGGTCACCAGGGCAGGCACGGCCCAGCGGCTCGTCTGCCAGAACGCCAGCAGCGACACCGCCGAGACGATCCCCATGAGGGCCAGCGATCGCAGGACCGACCAGTCCCCGAGCCGGCCGCCCATCGAGGTCCCGATCAGCGAGAAGACGCCGTACACCAGCAGGAAGAGCGGCACCCACCCGCGGTCCAGGCCGGTCACCTGCTCGATGGTGGGCGCGATGTAGGAGTACATCGCGAACATCCCGCCGAAGCCGACCGCCCCGACGAGCATCGCCAGCCAGAACTGCAGGTTGCCGAATGCGCGGAGCTCGGTCCGGAAGGAGCGGTCCTTCTCGGCCGGGAAGTGGGGCACCCACGCCCGCACCAGCAGGGCTGTGACCAACCCGATCACGGCCACCGCCCAGTAGGCGGCCCGCCAGCCGAGCACCTGCCCCGCCCACGTCCCGAGCGGCACCCCGACGACCATCGCGATCGGAATGCCGAGCATCACCGTCCCGACTGCCCGGCCCCCTTGACCGCGGGGCGCCATCGCGACGGCGACCAGCGAGGCGAGACCGAAGAAGCCGCCGTGCGGCAGCCCCGCGAGGAAGCGGGCCCCGACGAGCGTCTCGTAGGTCGGGGCCGCGGCAGCGAGCGCGTTCCCCACCGCGAAGACCCCCATGAGCGCGACGAGGACGGCGCGCATCGGCATACGGGCGGCGCCCAGGGCGATGAGGGGAGAGCCGACGACGACACCGAGGGCGTAGGCGGAGATGGCGTGCCCCGCGGCCGGCAGGTCCACCCCCAGCCCCTCGGCGATCTGGGGCAGCAGGCCCATGGTGACGAACTCGGTGATCCCGATGCCGACCCCGCCGAGCACGAGGGCGATGGCGGCGAGCTGACGACTGGGCACCGAACCAGGCTACGGCCCCTGGGCAGGGCGGCCCTTCCCTGCCACAGTGATGCCGGGCACCTACGCGACCGGCCGGGCGGGCAACAGGCCCTCGGGGTGGACCCGGTCGCTCAGCCCTGACCGCGCGCGTCCCGGCGGCGGAAGTAGCCGGCCAGCACTGCGCCGGACAGGTTGTGCCACACGGAGAAGACCGCGCCGGGCAGGCCCGCGACCGGGGTGAAGAACTGGGCGGCAAGACCCGCGGCGAGGCCGGAGTTCTGCATACCGACCTCGATCGCCATGGTGCGGGCCGACCGTTCGCCCTGTCCGGTGACCCGGCCGAAGGCGTAACCCAGCGCGAGGCCCAGACCGTTGTGCAGGATCACCGCCAGCAGGACGACCAGACCGGCCTCGACGATCTTGTCCGCGGACAGCGACACGACGATCGCGACGACGATGCAGATCACGGCCACCGAGAACCACGGCAGCGCCGGCAGGAACCGACGCACGAGCGAGGGCAGGAAGGCGCGGACCACGAGCCCGAGCAGCACCGGCACCAGCACGATCTGGACGATCGCCAGCGCCATACCGACGCCGTCGACGGGCAGCCGCTCGCCGACCAGCCACAGGGTGAGCAGCGGCGTCATGATCGGCGCCAGCAGCGTCGACACGGAGGTCATGGCCACCGACAGCGCGACGTCGGCGCGGGCCAGGTAGGACACCACGTTGGAGGCGGTGCCACCGGGGACGCAGCCGACGAGGATCACGCCGACGGCGAGCTCGGGGGGCAGCCGCAGGAGGGTGGCGACGGCCAGACCGAGGAGCGGCATGATGCCGTACTGCGCCACGACGCCGAGCAGCACCGGCAGCGGCCGCGCGACGACGAGCCGGAAGTCCGGCAGGGTGAGCGTCAGGCCCATCCCGAACATGATGACGCCGAGCAGGGGCGTGATCAGCCCGACCTGCGTGGAGATGGGGCCGGCGAAGAGCCATCCGGCGAGGCCCGCCAGCAGCACGAGGACCGGGAAGATGGTCACGGCGCGCAGGGCGCTCGCGTCCTCGGCGGCGGTGGGGCCGGTGGCGGGGGTGTGTTCGTCGACGACGCTCATGGGTTCCTCGGGGTCGGGGTGCCGGACCCGAGCAGGCTACCCACCCCCACCCACCTGGTTGACGTCGGGTCAGCCGTCGACGGCCTCGGCGATCGCGACGAAGTTGGCCTTGCGGTGACCGTCGGAGCGCTCGCCCAGGGAGTCGTCGCAGGTGATGAGGGCGATGCGGGCCACCTCGTCCTGGTCGCCCCAGACCTGCGGCGCGGTCTGCAGACCCTTCTTGCTGATCTGCTGGGTGTCGGTGATGACGAAGTCGCGCGTGGTGCCGTTGCGGTAGCCGATGGTGACGACGTCGCCCTCCGTGACCTCGCCGAGGTCGTAGAAGACGTCCGGCTCCTCGTAGTAGATCATGTGCGCCGCGATGACCGCGGTCCCGCGCTGGCCCGGCACGACGCGGCCGCTGCCGTCGTACCAGATCGTCTCCCCCTGGTCGGGGTCCACGGTCCCCTGGGCGGTGAGCCCCTCCGGCGCGACCGGTTCCTTCTCGATGCCGGCCGCCTGGACGGTCAGCCAGGCCGGGGCGTCGGCCCCGTCGGCGGACACCGACCGCCCCCGGCTGTCGGCCAGCGCCCCCACCGCCTGCACGGTCAGCGTGCTCACTCCGAGCGCGGCGACGAGCAGGCCGGTGGGGACGACGAGGCTGAGGTTGCGTTTCATTCAGGTATGCCGTGGGTCAGGTCCGGTGGCCCGGTCGGGTCGGGCTTCTCTCGCGGACGACAGGGTGTCGAGGCTCAGCGGGCGTCGGGCCGACGACGCATCGCCCACCCGGCCGCACCCGCACCGGCGAGCGCGAGCGCGGCGCCGCCCACGAGACCCACGTTGGCCGACCGCGAGGACGGACCGTCGGTCTCGACGGGCGGACCGGTGGGCGAGGTGGTCTCGCCGGGCTCGGTCGTCTCCCCCGGCTCGGTCGTCTCGCCGGGATCCGTGGTCTCCTCCGGGTCGGTCGTCTGCTCCGGGTCGGTGGTCTCCTCGGCGTCCTCGCCGGGGCCCTGGCACATGATGATGTGGGTGACGTTGCCCGGGGATTCGCCCGGGACCTCGCCGCCGTAGGTGTAGACCCCGTAGCCGGTCCAGGCCTGGGGCTCGTAGTCGTCGGCGACCTTGAGGACGATCCCGATCCACTCGTTGCCCTCGGACAGCTCGGCGTCCCAGGCGTCGGTCACGGTGATGGACAGGTCGGCGTTGGACGGCGCGGGCACGGCGGTGCACGCGACCCCCTCCATGCCGAGGCCGGTGTAGTACTCCTCCCAGAACTCGCCGGTGGGCTGTCCGGGGATGGCCTGGGCGGCCACGGCACCGGCCAGGACCAGGACGGCGGCACCGGTCCCTGCGGCAAGGCCGCGGGCGGTCATGGTGGTGCGCATAGCGGTTCCTCTCGACGGCGACGACGTGGCGACCTGCCCCGCCCGTTCACGTATCAGGAGTCACACCAGTCACAAATGACACAGGTGCAACTTCTGACGCTCCCGTACCATAGTGCGGCTGTCGCGCCGACGCCAGCACCCCGGCGTGTCGCGCGTGTCCCCCGCACCAGACGCCGCCTCAGACCCGACTCACACCCCGCCTCGGACCCGACTCAGACGCGAGGACGGACCAGCGCCACCAGGGTCACGCCCGTCTGCGGGGCCGGGTCCGCGACCGTCACCACCCGGGCCGTGCGGCCGGTGACGGTGAAGAGGTGCACGGCGTCCGGCTCGCGCTCCTCGAACTGCGCCAGCGAGTGCTTGTCGGTGAGCCGGGTATGCCGCACCTGCATCCCCTCGCGCACGCGCCGCTCCAGCTCGGGTGCGGTCAGCGGCGGGTCGAAGGCGATCTGCCCGGTGAGGCGGGAGGCCGTGCGCTGCGTGTCCTTGCTGCCCACCCCCTGCCGGCTCAGCTGGTAGGTCTGCCGCGAGCCCAGCGTCCGCCCGAACTCCTTGACCGCCGTGGAGTTGCTGTCGTCGTCGTAGGTGGCGGCGACCAACGAGCCGATGCCGGCGAGCTCCATGTCCTCCACGGCATACTCCGACAGGATGTGGGTGCGCTCCACGCGCAGGCCGGCGAGCCGCGCCTGCATGACCTCCGAGGGGGCCAGGCTCACCAGCAGGGTGGGCACCCCGAGGCGACCCAGCACCTCGGCGGCCTGCCGGGCCCAGGTGGAGGCGCCCGCGAAGAGCACGCCGTTGGGGGTCGTCGTGGCCAGGCCCAGCCGCTCCGCGAGCCGACCGACGCCCAGGCCGTAGACGGCGACGGTCACCACGATGGTGACGAAGACCAGCGGCACGAGGTCGGCCGACTCCACGACGAGGGACCGGAGCCGCTCGGCGTCGGCCTCCAGCGCCAGCGTCTCCACCGGGGTCTCGCCGCCGCGCAGCGCCCGCTCGGACGCCCGCTCGGCGGCGTGCTCGATCTCCAGGGCGAAGACGCTCGTCACCGACGCGGCCACGATGCCGCGCGGCGCCATGAACGCCATCAGGGTCCGCTCCGCGCGGGACGCCTCGGTCCCGAGCAGCCCCAGCCACACCGAGGCCGGCCGCACCACGAGGACCAGCAGGGTGACGAAGACCACCGCGGTCGGGGCCACCTCGACCACCTGTGCCGGCGTGACCCGTCCGGCGAGCAGCACGAAGAGGGTCCCGACGATGAGGATCTGCAGGTTCTCCTTGAACTCCCGGACGTGCTCCAGCCGCAGGCCCGGACGGTTGGCCAGGTAGATCCCCAGCATCGTCACGGTGAGCAGCCCGCTGTCCGGCTGCAGGGCACCCGAGAGGACGAACGCACCGACCGCGGCGGCGAGGAAGCACACCCCCTCCAGGAAGTCGGGTATGACGTAGCGACGCAGCGCGACCTCCAGCAGCGCCCCGACCGCGACGCTCAGCACCGTCGCGACCACCACCGTCCGCACGAGCGTGAGCCCCGCCGTGGCGAGCGCCCCCTCCGAGCCGCCGACGATGATGGCCTGGAAGACGAGCAGGGCCAGCACCGCGCCGATGGGGTCGACGACGATCCCCTCCCAGCGCAGCATCGAGGAGACCCGCCGGGTCGGCCGCAGCTGGCGCACGATCGGCGCGATCACGGTGGGGCCGGTCACGACGAGCAGCGCCCCGACCAGCAGCGCGAGCTCCCACGGCAGGCCGGCCACCATCGCCGCCGAGGTGATGAGCACCCAGGCGAGCGCGACGGTGACGGTGCACAGACGCCATACCGAGCGGGACAGCCCCCGCAGGTCACGGAACCGCAGCGACAGCGAGCCCTCGAAGAGGATCACCGCCACGGCCAGGCTGACCCCGGCGAAGAGCACGTCGCGACCGAGCAGCTTCTCCGGCGAGAGGAGCTGGCCAAGGCCGAAGCCGGCGACGAGCAGGAGCAGGATCGAGGGGATGCGCAGACGGTAGGCCACCAGCTGACAGACCGCCCCCACGGTCAGGACGAGGGCGAGGTAGGCAGCAGGTGTCACGGCCGACCAGTGTGCCAGCCACGACCGGGGTGGAGCTCAGTCCTCGAGGCGCTCGAGCAGCCCGGCGCGGACGAGGTCGGCGAGCGCGGCCCGCGTCAGGGTGAGGAGGTCGCCCGTCGGCGGCGCCCCGAACCGCTCCTCCAGCATCCGCGCGAGCACGTCCTCCCCGACCGGCTGCGCAGCGAGCTCCCGCACGGCCGTCCCCAGCGCGGAGACGCGCTGGACCCGGCCGTCGACCAGCACCAGCGACTCCCCGTCGCGGTGCAGCTCGTCGTGCGCGGGGACCGCGCGCCAGGTCACCACGGCGACCTCCGCCCGCAGATCTCGCCGACGAGCGGCTCGAGCTCGCCCACCTCGCCGTAGGTGACCCGGCGTGCGCCGCCCGTGCGGTCGAGGACGTCCGCGAGCCAGTGCAGCGGCCGCTCCGTCCGCATGAACGCCGAGGACTCCGGGGTGATGGCCATGATGGCGTCGAGCACGTCGAGCTCCTCGACCTCCGGGGCCCCCCTGTGCCCCTCGACGCGCCGCAGCAGGACCACCCCGGCCAGCCAGGGGGTCACCTCCGGCGCGCGCAGCCCCAGACTCCCCGGCGCCTGCTCGTCCTTGACGCCCGCCCAGTCGGGCCGGCGGGTCGACAACGGCTTGGGGTATGGCGTGACCGTCCCGTCCCGGCGCACCCCTACGGTCTCGTCGGAGACATAGGAGCGTGCCGGCCCCAGGGTGCGGCACAGGGTCGTCTTGCCGGTGTTGCCGGGGGCCACGAACGCCGCGGTCGCGCCCGTCACCGGGTCGGCGAGGCCGGCTGCGTGGAGCATGAGCAGCTCGCCGGAGCGGGCGCCGATCGCGGCATACGTCACGGACTGCGTCAGGCGCTGGAGGAGCCGGGGCTCGTCGGAGTCGCTGACCGAGTCCCCGCGGGCCCAGCCGGGCGCGGCGGCCGGGTCCGAGGTGGCGCTCGCGCCGGGCGCGGCGTCCGGCTCGAGGAGGGTGGCGCCCACGACCTGCGGAGGCTCGGCAGAGGTCGGCGTCCCGTCGGCGCGCAGGCACAGGTGCCAGCGGTCACGGAGGACTTGGACCAGATGAGGCGTGCGGTGGCCGCCGACGTGGAGGTCCACATCGGTCCCCAGGACGTGCAGGGGGACGATGTCGGACGCGGCCACGGGCACAGCCTAGGTGGCCGGCACTCCTCTAGGGTCGGCACCATGGCCGACAGCGCTCCCGACCCCGTCGCCGCGGAGGCGCTGGCGCGTGCGGTCGACGCGGTCTACGCCGTGGCGCCGGAGGCCTTCGTCGCGACGCGCAAGGAGCAGGTCGCCCGGCTGCGGGCCGAGGGGCTGCGCGAGGTGGCCACGCAGGTCGCGGCGCTGAGCAAGCCGAGCGTCGCCGCCGCGGCCGTCAACGCCCTCGTGCGCGCGGACGACCCGGTGGTGGAGGAGCTGCTCGACGTCGGCGCGCGGATGCGGCACGCGCAGTCGGCGATGGACATGGCGGCGCTGGCCGGCCTGAGGGGCGAGCGCGACGACCTGCTCGCGGCGTGGGTCGCCGCAGCGAGGGCGCACTCCCCCGGGGGCAGCCTGACCGCCGCCGTCGAGGCGGAGGTGCGCGACACCGCCGTCGCCGCGCTCGCGGACGCCGCCGCGACCGAGGTGGTCACGAGCGGGTCGCTGACCCGGGGCCTGAGCTACAGCGGGTTCGGCGAGGTCGACGTCGCCGACGCGGTCGCCCGCACCAGCACCGGCGTGGTGTTCACCCGGATCGAGGGTGGTCGGGCCGCGCGCGAGGAGCCGGAGGAGCCGGTCGAGCAGGAAGAGCCGGAAGAGCCGGAAGAGCCGGTCGAGCCCGCCGAGGCACAGGAGCAGGTGGAGCCCCCGGAGCCCGAGGCACAGGAGCGGGTGGAGCCCGCGGGGCCCGAGGCAGCGGAACCCGCCGAGCCGGTCGAGCATCAGGACGGGAAGGCCACCGCCGATCGCGTGGCCGAGCTGGAGATGGAGCTGGACGAGGCCGAGAAGGCCGTCGCCGCGGCCCGCGCTGCCCGCAAGGCGGCTGCCGACGCCGACCAGAAGGCCGCCGACGACGCTGAGGTCGCGCGCGAGCAGGTGGCCCAGGCCGAGCGGCTGCTCGCCCAGGCCCGCGCCCATCAGGACACCGCCGACGCTTCGCGCACGAAGGCGGCCGCGGCTCTCGAGTCCGCCGAGGAGGACCTCCGGAGCGCGCGGGACCAGCGTGACCTGGCCCGCGCGGCCCTGGAGGAGGCCGAGGACTCCTGACGCTTGCGGACCGGACCGGACCGGACCCGACGTGCCGTGGCCACCCGTCCCGTCACGAAGAAGACCGTGGCGACTTATGGCCCCCGGGAGGGCCACAGGTCGCCACGGTCTTCTGGCGCGAGGAGGCTCAGCCCCCCGCGAGGAGGCTCCAGCCCCCCGTGAGGAGGCTCAGCCCAAGCGAGGAGGCTCAGCCCCGGCGACCGACCAGCTTCCAGACGGCCGGGAAGAGCAGGGCGGCGATGCCGGCCTTGATGATGCCGGGGACGATGAACGGGGTGACGCCCCACTCCATGAGCAGGGCCGGGTCGGACTCGCCCAGCACGTAGCCCATGAACGGCACGCCGACGACGAACGGCAGCGCGGTCGCCGCGAGGAAGCCCAGCATCGCCTTGGCGACGTTGCGGTCCCACGCGCGCTCGGCCGCCCAGCCGGCGAGCGCGGCCGCGGGCACGAAGCCGACGATGTAGCCGAACGACGGGGCCATCACCATCGCCGTCCCGCCGTTGGCCTCGGCGAACCACGGCACACCGGCGAGGCCGACGAGCATGTAGACGAGCAGCGACAGCGCCCCCCGACGCATCCCCAGCGCACCGCCGACCAGCATCACGGCCAGCGTCTGACCGGTGATCGGCACCGGCCACATCGGGATGGTCACCTGGGCCAGGGCACCCACGATGGCGGCGCCGCCGACGACGAGCGCGGCGTCGGTGAGCACCGAGCTGGTGGGGACGAGACGGTCGGCGAGCACGCCCGGGCGGGCGACGGCGGTGGAGGTCGACACTGATGGCTCCTGGATCACGAGATGGACGGGGCGGGAGGCGGCCCGACAGCGCACGCCCACCGACGGGACAACGTGGGCCAAGCCTGCCACAGCGGCACCCCTACTCAGGAGTCCGGACCGGCCTCACGTTGACACCCGGGCGCGCGCACGGCATACCCTGAGAACCGCGACGACGCCGGACGCCTCCTCGAGGCGCCCGGCGTCCTGCGTCACGGGCCTGCGCCCGCACCCGCACGCCCGAGCCCCGACCCGGAGGAACACATGAAGATCGGCCTGCTCACCGCCGGTGGCGACTGCCCCGGCCTCAACGCCGTCATCCGCGGCGTGGTGCTCAAGGGCGACCGCATCTACGAGCACGAGTTCGTGGGGATCAAGGGCGGCTTCCGAGGCCTGGTGCAGGACGACATCGTGCCGCTGCCGCGCCAGCGGGTCCGCGGACTGTCCAAGGTCGGCGGCACCATCCTGGGCACCTCCCGGGTGAGCCCGTTCGACCACGGCGGCACGGAGCGGGTCCAGGAGGTCATGGACAAGCACCAGATCGACGCGCTCGTCGCGATCGGCGGCGAGGGGACGCTGACGGTGGCCCGGATGTTCCACGACGACGGCATCCACGTCGTCGGCGTGCCGAAGACCATCGACAACGACCTGTCCGCCACCGACCGCACCTTCGGCTTCGACACGGCGGTCTCGGTCGCGACCGAGTCGATAGACCGCCTCCGGACCACCGGCGAGGCGCACAGCCGCTGCATGGTCGTGGAGGTCATGGGCCGTCAGGTGGGCTGGATCGCGCTCCACGCGGGGATGGCCAGCGGCGCCCACGTCATCCTGATCCCGGAGGTCCCGGTGACCCGGGAGCAGGTCTGCGGCTGGGTGCAGCACGCGATGGACCGCGGTCGCGCGCCGGTCGTCGTGGTCGCCGAGGGCTTCAGCTTCCCGGGCGAGGAGCAGCAGGCCGACACGCGTCAGGCGGACGCCCTCGGCCGCCCGCGCCTGGGCGGCATCGGCGAGCAGGTGACCCGCCTCATCGAGGAGCAGACCGGCATCGAGACGCGCAACACCACGCTGGGCCACCTCCAGCGCGGCGGCGTGCCGAGCTCCTACGACCGCGTGCTCGCGACCCGCTTCGGCACCGCCGCGGTCGACGCGGTGAGCGCCAAGCTGTGGGGCACGATGGTCGCCCTCCAGGGCATCGACATCGTCAACGTCAACCTCCGGGACGCGACGAGCGCGCTCAAGACGGTCCCCCGGGACCAGTGGGAAGAGGCCGCGATCCTCTTCGGCTGAGGTGGCCTCCGCGCTGTGGGGTGGTCGTTCCCTAGGATCGAGCGGTATGACGCTCCTCACCGACGCGCAGTCCCTCCAGCCGTCCCTGTCCGCGCTCCGTCGTGAGCTGCACCAGGTGCCCGAGGTCGGGCTCGACCTGCCGCAGACCCAGGCCATCGTGCTGCGCGAGCTCGAGGGGCTGCCGCTGGAGATCACCACCGGCACCCGGACCACGTCGGTCGTCGCCGTGCTGCGCGGCGGGCGTCCCGGTCCGACCGTGCTGCTGCGCGGGGACATGGACGGCCTGCCCGTCACCGAGCAGACCGGCCTGGACTACGCCGCCACCACCGGCACCATGCACGCGTGCGGGCACGACCTGCACACGGCCGGGCTCGTGGGGGCGGCGCGGCTGCTCAGCGCCCGTCGTGAGGAGCTCGCCGGCAACGTCCTCTTCATGTTCCAGCCGGGCGAGGAGGGCTACGCCGGGGCGAAGGTCATGCTCGAGGAGGGTCTCCTGACGGCCAGCGGCGAGAAGCCGGTCGCGGCCTACGCGATCCACGTCTTCCCCGGGCCGGTCGGCGTCTTCGAGCACCGCTCCGGCCCCGCGCTCGCGGGCTCCAACACCCTGCGCATCACCGTCACCGGCAAGGGCGGCCACGGCTCGCAGCCGCACACCGCCGTCGACCCCGTCGCAGCGCTGATCGCCGTCGCGGGCGAGCTGCAGACGATGGTCACCCGTCGCTTCAGCGTCTTCGACCCGGTCGTGCTGACCGTGACCCAGCTGTCCGCGGGAGAGGCGGTCAACGTCATACCGGAGAGCGCCTCCCTGGGCGCCACGGTGCGCACGCTCTCCCACGCGAGCGTGGACGCCATGCGCGAGCAGACGACCCGCCTCGCCCAGGGCATCGCCGCGGCGCACGGGTGCACGGCGGAGGTGGAGTTCGCGGCGCAGTACCCCGTGACGATCAACGACGACGCGGAGTCCGCGTGGGTGGGTGAGCAGCTGCGGGACCTCTTCGGTGCCGAGCGCGTCATCGAGTCCCCGGACCCGCTCATGGGGTCTGAGGACTTCAGCTTCGTCCTCGAGGAGGTGCCGGGCACCTTCCTCTTCCTGCACGCCAGCCCCGCCGGCGTCGACCACGCCACGGCGGCGATGAACCACTCCCCGGGCGTCCTCTTCGACGACGCCGTCCTGGCTGACCAGGCCGCTGCCCTGGCCGAGCTGGCGCTGCGCCGGCTGGCCCGCGAGGCGTCGTGAGCGAGCTGACGCTGCCGAGCGCCGAGGACGTCGACGCCGCAGCAGAGCGCATCTCCGGTCGGGCTGCTCGCACGCCGCTGCAGCTCTGCAGCCGGCTGTCGGAGGCGACCGGTGCCCGGGTCTGGCTCAAGCGGGAGGACCTGCAGCCGGTCCGCTCCTACAAGGTCCGTGGGGCCGCCAACCTCATCGCCCAGCTGGACAGCGAGCAGATCTGGGCCGGTGTCGTCTGCGCCAGCGCCGGCAACCACGCCCAGGGCGTGGCGCATGCCTGCTCGACCCTGGGCGTCAACGCCCGGATCTACCTGCCCGCCAACACCCCGCGCCAGAAGCGCGAGCGGGTGGCGGCGTTCGGCGGCGACTGGGTCGAGGCGATCGTGGGCGGCCAGACCTACGACGAGGCCGCCGCTGCGGCCAAGGCCGACGTGGAGAGGACCGGGGCCACGCTGGTGCCGGCCTTCGACCACCCGCACACCATCGCCGGCCAGGGCACGGTCGCCCGCGAGGTCGTCGAGGACCTCGGTCACGCGCCGGACGTCCTCGTCCTTCCGGTCGGCGGCGGCGGTCTGCTGGCGGGCTGCCTGACCTGGCTCGCGGAGCGGCACCCTGACACCCGCGTCGTCGGTGTCGAGCCGGGGGGCGCTGCGTGCCTCATCGAGGCCACGCGCGCCGGCGGCCCGGTCACCCTGGAGCACATCGACCGGTTCGTCGACGGCGCGGCCGTCGCGCGCGCGGGCGACTGGACCTACCAGGTGGTCGCACGGCATACCCCCGGGCTCGTCGCCGTCCCGGAGGGACGCGTGTGCACCGAGATGATCGCGCTCTACCAGTCGGACGGGATCATCGCCGAGCCTGCCGGAGCCCTCGCCGCCGCGGCGCTCGACCAGCTCGACCTGCCGGACGGCGGCGACGTGGTCGTCGTCGTCTCCGGCGGCAACAACGACCTGCTCCGGTATGCCGAGGTCGTCGAGCGGTCCCTCATCCACGAGGGGCTCAAGCACTACTTCCTCGTCGACTTCCCGCAGGAGCCGGGCATGCTGCGGCGCTTCCTCGACGAGGTGCTGGGCCCGGACGACGACATCGCGCTGTTCGAGTACGTCAAGCGCAACAACCGCGAGACCGGGCCTGCGCTCGTCGGCATCGAGCTCGGGTCACGGGCCGACCTCGCGCCGCTGCTGGAGCGGATGGCCGGCAGCTCCATGGAGGTCGAGCCGATCGCGCCGGACAGCCCGCTCTTCCGGTTCATCCTCTGAGGCCGGCGGCGCCGGCCCTCGTCGGCCCGTCGTCAGCCCTGTTCAGCCCACCTGACCTCGGCCACGTGTCGCCCCCGGCGCCCTGACCTCCGCCACGCGTGGCCTCGGGCCCCTTGGCCTCCGCCACGTGTCGCCCCCGGCCCCCTGACCTCGGCCACGTGTCGCTCGGGCCCACCTGACCTCGGCCATCCCCTCCTAGCCAGACAGGATTGTGCACCTCATGCAGCGTCGACGAGGGTGCATCAGGTGCAAGATCTTGTCTGCGTCGCGCGTCCGGTTCGCGTGCCACGGACTGCCCCGCCCGCCCCTCCGCAAGCCCACCCTCGACGGCGGCCGCTCCACCCCGCCCCTTCCACCGGC
>NZ_BMEM01000004.1:35993-375386 GCF_014636495.1 Ornithinimicrobium tianjinense | reverse complement strand
AGACTGAACCTGCTCATTCTTCGACCGCCGAAACTGCTCAGTTTTCGAGCGCCGTCGACAGGCCCGCACGCGCAGACCCCCTGCCTGCTAGGGTTTGACGCGGTTGACGTTGCATTTCCTTGGCAACAAGATCGCAGGCGCCCGGCTGAAGAACCATGGTGGCCGGGTCGCTGGGGGGTTCACCGATCTACCGCCCTCGCGGCGTGCGGGGGCACGCACCTGGCAGTACTGCAGAAAGAAGATCGCACCATGGCACAGGGAACCGTGAAGTGGTTCAACTCTGAGAAGGGCTTCGGCTTCATCGCTCAGGATGGCGGTGGCCCCGACGTGTTCGTCCACTACTCGGCCATCCAGTCCAACGGCTACAAGACGCTCGAGGAGGCCCAGCGGGTCGAGTTCGAGGTCACCCAGAGCCCCAAGGGCCCGCAGGCTGACGCCGTCCGTCCGCTCTGACGTCAGCCCGGACTGACTCCGGAGAGGCCCCCGTCACCAGCTGGTGACGGGGGCCTCTTCCTGTCCGGTCAGCCGCACACGGCGCCGATGTCGGTGAGCTCGTCGGTCGGGGTGGTCGTGGCTGCACCGTCGTCGGTGCCGCCCGTCGGCTCCTCCGTCACGGACGGTGCCTCCGTCTGGGCGGGCTCGGTGTCCGTCGCGTCGTCCTGCGAGCCCGACGGCGTGGGCGCCTCGGGGGAGGGGTGCGTGGCCTCCCACACGTCATACCGGATCTGGGCGTAGTCGGGGTCCGCGACGTCGGTGTTCTGGGCCGTGAACGGCAGGCTCTTGATCGAGGCCTTCTGCACCAGCAGGACCAGCTCGGCCCAGGCGCCGAGGTCCTGCTGGGGGATGTCGGTCACGACGTTGTCGCCGACAGCACCGATGATCTGCGGGTAGCGCTGCAGCAGCGTCATCGGCTCGGCCTGGTCGATGACGGCGGCGACGATGCAGCGCTGGCGGCGCATCCGGCTGAAGTCGTCGGTGGTCACGCGGGAGCGGGAGTAGCCCAGCGCCTGGTAGCCCGTCATCCTCTGGGTCCCGGGCTGGATCCACTCCAGGTCGGGCGAGTTGGGGTCCAGCTGCAGGTGGCCGTTGGCGTCGGTGTAGGTGCGCCCGTTGATCGGGATCAGTTCCTTGACCGTCACCGTGACCCCGCCCATCGCGTCGACCAGGTCGGCGAACCCCTCGAGGTTGACGATCACCGTGTGCTGGATCTCCAGCCCGAGGACACCCTCGAGCACCTCCCGGGTCGCCGTGAGGCCGGGGGTGGGGTCGTCGGCATACCACTCCGGGTGCTCCTCGGCGGCGTTCTCCGCCTCGGTCCAGATGGCGTTCATCAGGCACTGGTCGCCGCAGTCGTAGCGGCCCGGGTAGATGTTGTACAGCGGGTTGTCGCGCGGGATCGGGACACGCTGCAGGTTGCGCGGGATGGAGAAGAGGACCGACTCGCCCGTGCGGGTGTCGATGCTGGCGATGATCATCGTGTCCGTGCGGGTGCCCTCGCGCGCGGCAGCCGCGTCCGAGCCGAGCATCAGCACGTTGACCCGGGGGAGCGCGGCCCACGGGTCGTCGGCGGGCCCGAGCTGGGAGGTGGGCTCCGGACCGCCGGCGGTGGGCGTGGGCCCGAAGACCTTGTCCACCGCCTCCAGGTGGCTGGAGACGTAGCGGGTGCCCAGCGCGGCGGGCGCGGCCACCGCGAGGCACAGCAGACCGGTGAAGAGGGCGAGCGCACCCGACTGGGCCGGGGTGGTGCGCCGGGGCCGGCTCAGCAGCGCCGTCAGGGCCACGGCCCCGATCCACAGCACCGTCCCGCCGATGAGCGTGCCCAGCAGGATCCGGAGCCGGCGCGGGTCCGCGGCGGCGGTCAGGGCGGTGCTGACCAACCCGTCGCGCCACACGAGCACGGCCACCATCGCCAGCGCCGCGAGCGCGAGGGTGACGAGGAAGACGCCGAGCACCCACGCCCGGGTGCGCAGCAGACCGGCGCCCGGGAGCAGGGCGGACAGGGTGGTCAGGCCGAACGCCCGGCCGATCCCGGGGCGCCGCACCGAGCCCTCGTCGACCCATTCCAGGTGCCGCCGACCGGAGGCGTGGGCGCCCGGACGGGGCGGACGTGCGTCGTTCATCAGGCCGGACCTGGACCTTCCGTGGGTGAAGTGGTGACCCATTGTCCTACCAACGGTCGCTGTGGGTGCGCTGGGAGGCTCGGTTTTGGTGGTGAGTGGCCGTGCAGGTACGCTGATCTGCGATCTGGAGGCGTCGCCTAGTCTGGTCTATGGCGCCCGCCTGCTAAGCGGGTTTGGGGTTTAGAGCCCCATCGAGGGTTCAAATCCCTCCGCCTCCGCCAGATCTGCGAAGAACCCCCGGCCCTCGCGGGCCGGGGGTTCTTTCGTCTTCCGGTATGCCGTGCGCGCTCAGCGCTCCTCGGCGTCGGCGTCGCCGTCGACGGGGTCCATCTCCTCCGGCTCGGTGCCGTCGGTGGAGATGCCCTCGGCGTCGGTGCCCTCGTTGGGCTCACCCTCCTCGGCGTCCATCTCCTCGTCGGCCCGCTCGACCTCCTCCGGCCCGGCGCTGCGGATCCGGTCGTCGATCCCCTCGACGACCGCGGCGAGGTCCTCCTCGCCCGGGGGCGGGGGCTCCTCGTTCAGCAGTGGCGGCTCCTGGCGCGGCTCGGGCGTCTCGCCGGGCGTGATGCTCATGACCGGGCCTCCTCGAGACGCTGCTCGAGGGCGGCCAGCTCCTCGCGCAGGGCGGCCGGCAGCTCGTCGCCGAAGGTGTCCAGCCACTCCTGGATGAGCGGCACCTCGGCCTCCCACTCCTCCTGGGAGAAGGCGAGAGCGGACGCCATACCCTCGGGGGTGACGCCCAGACCCTCGGTGTCGACGTCCTCGGGGCGCGGGAGGTAGCCGATCGGGCTCTCCTGGGCGTCCACGCGGCCCTCGATGCGGTCCACCATCCACTTCAGGACGCGGGAGTTCTCGCCGAAGCCGGGCCACAGGAAGTCACCGGAGCCGCCGTCAGACTTCCGGAACCAGTTGACCAGGAAGATCTTGGGCAGCTTTTCGGCGTCGGCGCGGCGGCCGAGGGAGAGCCAGTGCGCGAAGTAGTCGCTGGCGTTGTAGCCCATGAACGGCAGCATGGCCATGGGGTCGCGGCGCACGACGCCGACGGCGCCGGTGGCGGCGGCCGTGGTCTCCGAGGAGAGCGTGGCCGCGATAAAGGTGCCGTGCTGCCAGTCGCGCGACTCGGTGACCAGGGGCACCGTGGTCTTGCGGCGGCCGCCGAACATGATCGCCGAGATCGGGACGCCCCGCGGGTCGTCGTACTCGGGCGCGAGGGTCGGCACCTGCGTGATCGGGGTGCAGAAGCGGCTGTTCGGGTGGGCGGCCGGGTGGTCCGCCTCCGGCGTCCACGGCTGGCCGTGCCAGTCGGTGAGCCCGGCCGGCGGCTCGCTCGTCATGCCCTCCCACCAGACGTCGCCGTCCGCCGTGCGGGCGACGTTGGTGAAGACCGAGTGGCCCCGCTCGATCGTGTCCATGGCGACCGGGTTGGTGGAGCGGCCCGTGCCCGGTGCGACACCGAACAGACCGAACTCGGGGTTGACGGCATACAGGCGACCGTCCTCGCCGAAGCGCATCCAGGAGATGTCGTCGCCGACCAGCTCGGCCTTCCAGCCCGGCAGCGTGGGCTGGATCATCGCCATGTTGGTCTTGCCGCAGGCCGACGGGAAGGCGCCGGCGATGTAGTGCACCTCTCCCTCCGGGCTGGTCAGCTTGAGGATGAGCATGTGCTCGGCGAGCCAGCCCTCGTTGCGGGCCATGACCGAGGCGATGCGCAGCGCGTAGCACTTCTTGCCCAGGAGCGCGTTGCCGCCGTAGCCGGAGCCGTAGGACCAGATCGCCAGCTCCTCGGGGAAGTGGACGATGTACTTCGTCTCGTTGCACGGCCAGGCGACATCCTCCTGGCCGGGCTCCAGCGGAGCGCCCACGGAGTGCAGGCCCTTGACGTAGGCCGCGCCCGTCTCCTCGATCCTGGCGAGCACGTCGCTGCCGACGCGGGCCATCACGCGCATGGAGGCGACGACGTAGGCGGAGTCGGTGATCTCGACGCCGAACTTCGGGTCGTCGGCGTCCAGGTGGCCCATGACGAACGGGATGACGTACATCGTCCGGCCCCGCATGGAGCCCTCGAAGAGCGGCCACAGGGTGCGCTTCATCGCCGTCGGATCCATCCAGTTGTTGGTGGGACCGGCGTCCTTCTCCTCCACCGAGCAGATGTAGGTGCGGTCCTCGACGCGTGCGACGTCCTGGGGGTCGGAGAGCGCGTGGTAGCTGTTGGGCTTCTTGTCCTCAGCCAGCTTGACGAACGTCCCCGCCTCCACGAGCTGGGCGTTGATCTGCTCGATCTCCCCCTCGGACCCCGTGATCCACACGACCGCGTCGGGCTGGGTGTGGGCCGCCACCTCCCTCACCCATGCGTCGAGCTCCTCGTGGCGGGTGCCACCGGTGGTCTGGATCTGCAGCATCGCTTGTCCTTTCCTGGCCTGGGCGCCAGTCGTTCGACGAGGCCACTCTGCCTCTCGCGTCCACGTTAACCCGCGCGGCGGGACGCGCCGACCGCGAGAGCCTTCCCGGGCTGCGTCGTAGGTCACACTCGCGCTGCCGCGCACCCCGGATTTCGTCGTTCGGCCCACCGTCCGCTAAAGTTGATCCTCGTTGCGCCCGTAGCTCAACGGATAGAGCATCTGACTACGGATCAGAAGGTTAGGGGTTCGAATCCCTTCGGGCGCGCTCTGTGTTGAGACAGAAGAGGAAGGCCCCCACCGCGCGCGGTGGGGGCCTTCTGCTTGCCCGGTATGCCGTTCGCTCAGCGGATCGGCGTCGGCGGCTCCCCGCCGGCCAGGACCGCGACGACGTTGTCCGCCGCGAGGGTCGCCATCGCGGTGCGGGTCTCCACGGTGGCTGAGCCCAGGTGGGGCAGGAGCACGGCGTTCTCGCACTCCAGCAGGCCGGGGTGCACGGCCGGCTCGTCCTCGAAGACGTCGAGGCCGGCACCGGCGATCTCACCGCTCTTGAGGGCCTCGACCAGCGCGGCCTCGTCGATGACCGGCCCGCGGGCGGTGTTGACGACATGCGCCGTGTTCTTCATCGCCGCGAACTGCTCGGTGGAGAGCAGGTGGTGGGTGCTGGGGGAGTACGGGCAGTGCAGCGAGAGCACGTCGCTCTCGGCCAGCAGCGTGTCCATATCGACACGGTGCGCACCGAGCTCGGACTCGAGCTCGCGCGGTGCCTGGGAGCGCGAGCTGTAGATGATGTTCATGCCGAACGCCTTGGCGCGGCGGGCGGTCGCCGCCCCGATGCCGCCCAGGCCCACGACGCCGAGCGTCTTGTGCTGGAGGCCGGAGCCGAGCAGGTAGAACATCCCCCACTGCCACGGGGTCTGCGAGCGGATGATCCGCTCGCCCTCGCCCAGCCGGCGGGTCGACATGAGGATGAGGGCCATCGCGATGTC
This sequence comes from Ornithinimicrobium tianjinense, assembly GCF_014636495.1. Classification (GTDB taxonomy): domain Bacteria; phylum Actinomycetota; class Actinomycetes; order Actinomycetales; family Dermatophilaceae; genus Ornithinicoccus; species Ornithinicoccus tianjinensis. The sequence continues at coordinate 369,881 of NZ_BMEM01000004.1, read as the reverse complement.
GGCCGTCGCGTCGGTGAGGACGCCCGGGGTGTTCGTGGCGACGACGCCCCGCGCGCTGCAGGCGTCGACGTCGATGTTGTTGTAGCCGACCGCCACGTTGGCGACGACCTTGAGCTGCTCGCCCGCCGCGTCGAGCAGCTCGGCGTCGACCTTCTCGGTCAGCAGCGTGACGAGGGCGTCGGCGCCGCGGACCTGCTCGAGCAGCTGCTCCCGGCTCTGCTGGTCCTCGCTGTCCCAGGCGACGACCTCGTGGCCGTCGCGGCGCAGGATGTCCAGACCGGGCTTGGGGATCTTGCCGGTGACGACGACGCGGCTCATCGGGCGGACTCGATCCACTGCTTGAGCCCGGTCAGGCCCTCGCGGATGCGGTCCTCGGACAGGCCCGAGTAGGCGAACCGGATGTACGTGCGGTCCTCGCCCTCCTGCGGGCGGCCGAAGTGGTTGCGCGTGCAGAAGCTCACGCCGGTGTTGTGCAGCGCCTGCTCGGCGAAGTCGGCGAGGTCCTTGGCCCCGACGAGCTCGACGGCCTCGGTCACGTCCGGGAAGAGGTAGAACGTGGACTTCGGGACGCGGACCGACATGCCGGGGGTGCTGTTGACGATCTCGCACGCCGCGTCGCGGCGGCCCTTGAGGACCTGGAGCATGTCCTGCACCGGCTGCTGGGTGCCCTGGAGGGCGGCGATGCCGGCCCACTGCACGTAGTGCGTGGTGCACGACTCGTCGTTGGTGTTCATCGTCGAGAAGACCCTGCTCAGCTCCACGGGCGCGACCGCGGCGCCGAGGCGCGAGCCGGTCATCGCGAACTTCTTGGAGAAGGTGTAGAGGATGACCGTGCGCTCGGCCATGCCCGGCAGGGTGGCGATGGAGGACGACTCACCCTCGTAGCGCATCTCGAAGTAGGCCTCGTCCGAGAGCACCCACAGGTCGTGCTCGATCGCCAGCTGGGCGATCGCCTCGCGCTCGGCCTGGGTCGACTCGGCGGAGATCGGGTTCTGCAGGTCGTTGTAGATGATCGCGACGGTCTTGTCGGTGATGAGGCTGCGGACCTGGTCGAGGTCGATCGCGAAGCCCGTGTCGGTCGGCAGGTAGCGGTAGGCCTTGGCCACGCCGCCGTGGTACTCGATCTGCGACTCGTAGATCGGGAAGCCGGGGTTGGGGTAGAGCACCTCGTCGCCGGGGTTCATCACGGCCTGGACGAACTTGGTGATCACCGGCTTGCCGCCGGTCATCACGGTGACGTTCTCGGGCGCGAAGGAGGTGCCGCGTCGGGAGCCGATGTCGTCGGCCAGCGCCGCGCGCAGCTCGGGGATGCCGGGGCCGGGGCAGTAGGTCGTCTTCCCGTCGGCGATGGCCTTGTTCATCGCCTCCACGATGTGAGGGGCGAGGGGGAAGTCCAGGTCGCCGAGGTGGAAGGGGTAGACCTCGTGGCCCTGCGCCTTCCAGTCCGCGGCGGCCGCGGCGACCGCGAACGCGGTCTCCGTGCCCAGGTCGTCCAGCCTGCTCGCCAGCTGCATGGTCTTCACATCCTCGTGATCGGGCCTCGTGTACGTCGCACAGGTTATCGGGCGCGGCGGGTGCCAAACACCCTCCGGTCGGGCACACTGGCTCCCACGCGGCCACGTGGACGTGGCCCGTCCCGACGGAGAGGCGAGCCCATGGTCAGCAGCGGCACGAGCACGGCCCGAGAGGGGGGCCGCGACTACCTCCTCGGTCAGGCGATCCTCCTGGCCTCGGTGGCGGCCCTGGGCGGGTTCCTCTTCGGCTTCGACACGGCGGTGATCAACGGGGCCGTCAACGCGATGCGCGAGGACTTCGAGATGGGGCCGGGGATGACCGGCTTCGTCGTCAGCTCGGCGCTGCTCGGGTGCGTGGCCGGCGCCTAACTCGCCGGTCGTCTGGCCGAGCGGATGGGCCGGATCAGGGTGATGGTGCTGGCGTCGGTGCTGTTCACGGTCTCGGCCGTCGGCTCAGGCCTGGCCTTCGGCGCCTGGGACATGATCCTGTGGCGGGTCGTCGGCGGCGTCGGGGTCGGGGCGGCATCGGTGATCGCGCCGGCCTACATCGCCGAGATCTCGCCGGCCTCGATCCGCGGCCGGCTCGGCTCGCTGCAGCAGATGGCGATCGTGACGGGCATCTTCGTGGCCCTCCTGTCCGACTACTTCCTGGCCACCGTCGCGGGCGGGTCAGGGGACGCGCTGTGGGGCAGCACCGCCTGGCGGTGGATGTTCTGGGCCGAGGTCATCCCGGCCGTCGCCTACGGTGTCCTGGCGCTCACCATCCCCGAGTCGCCCCGCTACCTGGTCACCCTGGGCAGGGTCGACGAGGCGCACCAGGTGCTGGGACGGGTGATGCTCTCGGGCATCCCCGAGCGCGTGGCCGAGATCCAGCGCACCGTCCGCCGCGAGGCCCGCGCCTCGCTCAACGACCTGCGTGACAGCGCGGGGAAGGTCCTGCCGATCGTCTGGATCGGCATCGGCCTGTCCGTCTTCCAGCAGTTCGTCGGCATCAACGTGATCTTCTACTACTCCTCCACCCTGTGGCAGGCGGTCGGCTTCACCGAGGAGGACGCGCTGACCCAGACGGTGATCACCTCGGTGACCAACATCGTGGTGACGATCGTGGCGATCGCCCTCATCGACAAGATCGGGCGCCGCCGGCTGCTGATCATCGGCTCGGCCGGGATGTTCCTCTCGCTCGGCACGATGGCGTGGATCTTCGCCACCGCCGACCGGGTGGTCGGTGAGTCGGGCTCGGTCGAGCCGGTCCTCTCGGCCACCCAGGGGCCGGTCGCCCTGGTCGCGGCCAACCTCTTCGTCGTCTTCTTCGGTATGTCGTGGGGCCCGGGGGTCTGGGTGCTGCTCGGCGAGATGTTCAACAACGCGATCCGGGCGACAGCGCTGGGGATCGCCGCGGCGGCGCAGTGGCTGGCCAACTTCGCGATCTCGACGTCCTTCCCCGTGATGGCCGAGGTCGGCCTGGGCTTCGCCTACGGCTTCTACACCGTGTGCGCGCTGCTGTCCCTGTTCTTCGTGCTCAGGTGGGTGCCGGAGACGAGCGGCCGCGAGCTGGAGGACATGGACTGACGCGAGCCCGCGGTGGTGCGGCGTGAGGTGGGCGCCCACCCACCTCACAGGACCGGCACCCGGTAGCCCCGCTTGCGAACGGTCCGGATGAGGCCGGGGGCTGGCAGCGCGCGCCGGACCCGGCTGACGGCCATCTCGACCGCGTGCGCGTCGAGCGGGCTGGGCAGGGCCTGGCCGAGCTCGACCTGGCTCAGCGTGCGTCCCTGTGCCTCGAGCAGCACCCGGAAGAGCGCCACCTGGTTGGGCGTCAGGGTGGCCCCGGTCCCGTCCACGCTGACGTGGCGCCCCCGCAGCTCCACCGCACCCTCGGCGGTGCGGGCGTGCACGACGCGCGCCTCGACCAGGTGCTCGCACAGCAATTTGATGAGCGCGCCGGTCCGGTAGCGCTCGGGGACGAGCGGGTCGACGCCGGCCTCCTGCAGCGGGGCGGCGGTCACCGGACCGACGCAGGCGGTGACGACGTCGCCGCGCAGCGCCTCGTGCAGGGTCTCGACCAGCCCGTGGCGCGCGGCGACGGCGAAGAAGGCCTCGACCGCCGGCGCGCTGGTGAACGTCAACGCGTCCACCGTGCGCGCACAGACCGCCTCGACGAGCCGCAGCACGGCCGCCACGTCCTCGTGGTGCCGCCAGCGGTAGGGCGAGACCGCCAGCACGGTCGCGCCCGCCCGGCGGAGGCGACCGGTGGCCTCCTCGTCGAGGTAGCCGGCGTGCTGGACGACGACGACCGCGTCGCGCACGTCGTGCTGCAGCACCCGGTCGACGAGGGAGGTCATCGTCTCGTGCTCACCCGTGCCCTGGTCCTCGAGGCCGACGGCGCGGACCGCACCGCGTGCCTTGGGTCCGCGGACGAGGATGCGGGTCGCCGCCAGCGTGGAGAGCAACGGCTCCAGCAGCCCCTCCTCGTCGGAGAGCTCGAGCCAGCGCCTCATGCCGTAGCCGGTGCTGGCCAGCAGGATGTCGGGTCGGGCCGCGAGCACGGCCCGCGTCTCCGCGACCACGGCGGGGTCGTCCCCGGTGCCGGTCCGGATGGTGGGGGCGTGCAGGACCTCGGCACCGCGGCGCTCGAAGGCGTCGATGTACTCCTGCGAGCGCCGGTCGTTCGTCAGGCCCACCCGGAAGCCGGCCAGCGACGGGGTGGACGGGCGCGTCATACGCAGGCCCCCACGGCGACCGCGAGCTCGGCGACACCGTCGGGCCCGGCGAGCCGCACGACCTCGCCGACGACGACCACGGCCGGTGAGGAGACGCCCGGGGGCCCGCCCCGCGAGCAGACGGCGCCCACGGTCGTGATCCTCGTGCGCTGCCCGGGCAGGAAGCCGCGCTCCACCACCGCCAGGGGCATCGCCGCGTCCATGCCGGCGCGCACGAGGCCCGCCGCGACCTGGGTGAGGGTGTTCACGCCCATGAGGACGACGAGCGTGCCGCCGACGCCGCGCAGGTGCGCATACTCCTCCTCGTCGAAGGGGACGTGACCGGACACGACGGTGAACGACCGGCTCAGCCCCCGGTGCGTGACCGGGATCCCGGCGGCGCCGGGGACCGCCACGGCACTGGTGACCCCGGGTATGACGTGCACGTCCACCCCGGCGGCCCGGCAGGCGGCCACCTCCTCCGACCCCCGGCCGAACACGAACGGGTCGCCGCCCTTGAGCCGCACGACGTGGGCGCCGGCGAGGGCGTGCCCGACCAGGAGCCGCTCGATCTCGCGCTGCGGCACGGCGTGGTGCCCCGGCGTCTTGCCGACGTCGACGAGCTCGGCACCGGGGGCCAGCTCGGCGAGCCGGTCGTGCGGGCCGAGCCGGTCGTAGAGGACGACGTCGGCGGCGGCCAGCGCGTCCCGTCCCGCGACGGTGAGCAGGTCCGCGTGCCCCGGCCCGCCCCCGACCAGCGTGACGCGTCCCCGGTCGCCAGCCGGCGGTGCGGTCGTCACCGGGACCCGCGCCGACCGGGCGGACGACCGGACCAGCTCGCGGTCACGCTCGGGTCCCTCGACCCAGACGACGAGGTCGGCGGCGGGACCGGCAGGGGGCTCGGCAGAGGGACGCAGGAGCGTGACCGCCTCGCTGGCCGGGAGGACGAGGGCGGTGCCGCCGGCGGCCTCGACGCCCGCGCGCACCCGTCGCGTCGCGGCCGGTCCGCCGACGACGAGCACGGTCCGGCCGGCGAGGTCGAGGTCGACGCGCATCAGCGGCCCCCCGGCAGGTCGTCCGCGGGGCGGACGGGGATCGCCGTGCCGGCGATAAGCGTCGCCCGCTCCTGCGGTGTCGCGGGCCGGCGCTGACCGCGCTCGGGGACCAGGACCACCTCCGGGTCGGGCTGGTCGGGGGCGTTGACGAACGAGCGGAAGCGGGCCAGGCGCACCGGGTCGCGCAGAGTCGCGGCCCACTCGTCCTCGTAGCCGGCGACGTGCTGCTCCATCGCCTCCTCCAGCTCGGCGGCCAGCCCCAGGGAGTCCTCGCAGACCACCTCGCGGACGTGGTCGAGGCCGCCGGGCAGCTCCTGCTGCCACCGGGACGTGCGCTGGAGACGGTCCGCGGTGCGCGCGTAGTACATCAGGTAGCGGTCGACGTAGCGGACGAGCGTCTCGTCGTCGAGGTCGGTGGCGAGCAGCTCGGCGTGGGCGGGCTGGAAGCCGCCGTTGCCCCCCACGTAGAGGTTCCAGCCCTGCTCGGTGGCGATGACGCCGACGTCCTTGGACCGGGCCTCCGCGCACTCGCGGGCACAGCCGGAGACCCCCAGCTTGATCTTGTGGGGCGAGCGCAGCCCCCGGTAGCGCTCCTCGAGCAGGATCGCCATCGCGACGGAGTCCTGGACCCCGTAGCGGCACCACGACGACCCGACGCAGGACTTCACCGTGCGCAGGCTCTTGCCGTAGGCCTGCCCCGACTCCATGCCGGCGTCGACGAGCCGCCGCCAGATCTGGGGCAGCTGCTCCAGCCGCGCTCCGAGCAGGTCGATGCGCTGACCTCCGGTGATCTTGGTGTAGAGCCCGAAGTCCCGCGCCACCTCGGCGATGACCATGAGCTTGTCCGGGGTGATCTCGCCGCCGGGGACCCGCGGGACGACCGAGTAGGTCCCGTCCTTCTGCAGGTTGGCCAGGGCCCGGTCGTTGGTGTCCTGCAGGGGGCCGGCGCCGTCGTCGAGGATGTAGTCCCCGGTCTGGGTGGCAAGCACCGAGGCGACGACCGGCTTGCAGATGTCGCAGCCCAGCCCGGTCACGAAGCGGCGCATGACCTCCTCGGCCGTGCGCAGCCCCAGGACCCGCACCGCCTCGAACAGCTCGGCGCGGCTGAGCTCCACGTGCTCGCACAACGCCCGGGAGATGGCCACCCCGGTGCGGGTCAGCTCGGCCTCGAGGATCCGCTTGACCAGAGGTGTGCACGAGCCGCACTGCGTCCCGGCGCGCGAGCACGCCTTGAGGCTGCCCAGGTCGGTGCACGCCGGGCCCTGCTCGCCCCGGATCCAGCTCGTGATGCACCCGGCGGTCACGTTGTTGCACGAACAGACGATCGCGTCGTCCGGGAGCTCGGCGTCCGGGGGCGCCTGACCGCCGGCGGACAGGTAGGCCGCGGGCTCGGCGTCGAGGGGCCGCCCGACCAGCGGGCGCAGGGCCGAGTAGGGGGAGGCGTCGCCGACGAACATGCCGCCGAGGAGGGTGCGTGCGTCGGGGCTGACGACGACCTTCTGGTACAGGCCGCGGGCGGGGTCGGCGTAGACGACCTCCAGGGACCCCTCCGTGCGGGCGAAGGCGTCGCCGAAGCTCGCCACGTCGATCCCGGCGAGCTTGAGCCGCGTCGCGTCGTCGACGCCGGGGAAGACCGCGCTCCCTCCCCAGATCCGGTCCGCGACGACCTCGGCCATCGCGTTGGCGGGTGCCACCAGTCCGATGCAGCGGCCGTCGACGGCGGCCACCTCCCCGACCGCCCAGACGTGCGTGACGCTCGTCGCGCACGTGCCGTCGACGAGCACGCCCCCGCGCTCGCCGAGCGACAGGCCGGCGGCGCGGGCCAGCTCGTCCCGGGGCCGGATGCCGACGGAGAGCACGACGACGTCGGCGGCGACGACCGTGCCGTCGCCCAGGCGGGCGCCGCGCACGACACCGCCCTCGGTGAGGACCTCCTCGGGCGGCGAGCCGAGGTGCAGCGAGATCCCGGCGTCGCGCACGAGACGGCCCAGCGCCTGGCCGGCACCCTCGTCGAGCTGCGTGCTCATGAGCCACCGGCCGAGGTCGACGACCGCGGCCTCGGCACCGAGCTGAGCCGCACCCCCGGCGGCCTCGAGGCCGAGCAGCCCGCCCCCGACGACGAGCACCCGGGCGGGCCGGCCCTCGCGTGCCGCGACCTCGGCGATCTCCGCGGCCAGGGTGTCCACGTCCTCGAGCGTGCGGTAGACGCGCGCGGCCGAGGCGTTCGTCACGGGAGGCACGAAGGGGAAGGACCCCGTGGCGAGGACCAGCTCGTCGTACCCCACCTCCTCCCCGGAGGCGAGGACGACCGTGCCTGCGGCGGTGTCGATCCCGGCCACGGCCGTCCCGGTCCGCAGCGTGACGGCGGCGTGGTCCCAGACGTCGGGCGCCAGGGTGAGGTCGACCGGACCGGCCAGCCGCCGGGACAGGGCCACGCGGTCGTAGGGCCGGTGCGGCTCCTCGGCGAGGACGCTGACGACCAACGGGCTCCCGACCGCCGGGAGCCGGGAGACGAGCGCCTCGGTGAGCCGGTGGGCCGCGGGGCCGCCGCCCACGACGACGACGCGCCGGGGGTCGTCCTGGCCGGGGCCGGGACGAGAGTTCTGGTCGGGGGTCATGGACTGCTCCTCGGGGGAGGGTGCGCTGACCGTCCGGACGCTAACGGGGTTGCGTGTCCACCGTGTTTCCCCCTCGTAACGCCGCATGACGCAGCGCTCACGGTGGGTCCCCGGAGGCGTGGGCGAGCCGTAACGAGCCGGAACCACGACGGGCGACCGACCGAAACACGACCCGCCTAGCGTCGGCCTCACCGGACGTCACCCGCCTCCACCGGGCGACGTCACACCGACGGAAAGGACCCATCGTGCCGTCCACCACGACGACCTCCCACCACGTCTGGACCACCGTGTGCCGCGCCGCCGACCTCGCCCCGTGCTGGGGCGAGGCGGCGCTGGTCGGCGACGCCCAGGTCGCGATCTTCCTCGTCCCCGAGGACGGCGACCTCCAGGTCCGGGCCGTGTCCAACATCGACCCCGCCACGGGGGCCGCGGTGATGTCCCGCGGGATCGTCGGCTCCCGGGCGGGCCGACCCACCGTCGCCTCGCCGCTGCACAAGGACGTCTACGACCTGGTGACCGGCGAGTGCTACACCACCCCCGCCCTGCACCTGCCGGTCTGGCAGGTCCGCCAGCAGGACGGCGTCGTCGCCGTGGCGCCGCTGGCCCTCGCCGCCGACGCCGCCGCTGCCGGGTGAGACCATGACGACCCTCGTCTCCCCGCCGGGCGGACCGTCCGCCCGCACGCTCGTCCCCCCGGGCCCGCCAGCGGCCGCCCCCGGGCTCACCTCCCGGCCGCGCCGCTGGGTCGACGGCTGGGACCCCGAGGACCCGGCGCAGTGGACCGGTGGCGGCAAGCAGGTCGCCGACCGCAACCTGCGGTGGTCGATCTTCGCCGAGTTCCTCGGGTTCTGCGTCTGGCAGCTGTGGTCGATCGTCGTGGTGTCGCTGCCCGCGGCCGGCTTCGACCTCACCACCGGTCAGCTGTTCTGGCTGATCTCGATGCCGGCGCTCGTCGGCGCGACGTTGCGCATCCCCTACACCTTCGCGGTGTCCCGCTTCGGCGGGCGCAACTGGACCATCGTCTCGACCGGGCTCCTGCTCGTGCCGACGACCGGCCTGGCGCTCGTCGTCCAGCGGCCGGACACCTCCTTCGGCGTGCTGCTGGTCGTCGCGGCCCTCGCGGGCGTCGGCGGCGGCAACTTCGCCAGCTCGATGGCCAACATCACCTTCTTCTACCCCCAGCGCGACAAGGGCTGGGCCCTGGGCCTCAACGCGGCCGGCGGCAACCTCGGGGCGGCCGTCGCCCAGCTGGTCGTGCCGATCGTCATCACCGTCGGCGCGGGCACGGCCCTGGCCCTGCCGCTGGCCGGCTGGGTCTGGGTGCCGCTGATCCTCGTGGCGATGGTCGGCGCCGCCGTCCGCATGGACAACCTCACCACGGCGCGCGCCGACGTCTGGGCCATGCTCGCGGTCCTGCGCGAGCCGCACCTGTGGGTGATGTCGCTGCTGTACGTGGCCACGTTCGGGTCCTTCATCGGCTTCGCCGGGGTGTTCCCCAAGCTCGTCGCCGACCAGTTCCCCCAGTTCTCGGCGTTCCAGGTCGGGTCGGCGAGCCTGTCGCTGGCCTTCCTGGGCGCTCTCGTCGGCTCGCTCTCGCGTCCCTTCGGCGGCCGTCTGGCGGACCGGTTCGGGGGCACGGTGGTGACCATGGGCTCGCTCTCCGTCCTCGCGCTCGGCGCGCTCGCCGTGAGCCGCACGATCGAGCTGGCCACCTTCCCCGTCTTCCTCGGTCTCTTCCTCGTGATCTTCGCGGCGGCGGGGATCGGCAACGGCTCGACCTACCGGATGGTCCCGACGATCTTCGCCCTGCGGGCGGGCGAGCGTGAGGCCCACCACCGACCCGGTGACGTCGGGGCCCAGCGGGCCGCCTCGGCGGCGCTCGGCCTCATCTCGGCGGTCGGCGCCTACGGCGGCTTCCTCATCCCCCAGGCGCTCGGTCGCTCGCAGACCGTCTACGGCACCTACGAGGTGGGACTGCTCTGGTTCGTCGCGGCGTATGCCGTGATCCTCGCCGTGACCGGCGGGGTCTACCTGCGGATGAGCCGGCGCACCGGTGTCCGGATCTGAGGAGAGACATGACCATCACCTCCGCGACCATCACCTCCGCGACCGACACCCACTGCCCCTACTGCGCCCTGCAGTGCGGCATGCGTCTCACCCCTGCGGGGCGCACGGTCGAGGTGGCCCCGCGCGAGTTCCCCACCAACCGGGGCGGGCTGTGCCGCAAGGGGTGGACCGCCGCCGAGGTGCTCACCGTCGGCGACCGGGTCACCCGCCCGCTCGTCCGTGACGCCGACGGCGACCTGGTCGCGGCCACGTGGGAGCGCGCGCTGGCGGTGGTCGCCGACGGCCTGCGGGACGTGCGCCGGCGCCACGGCGCGGACGCGGTCGGTGTCTTCGGCGGCGGCGGACTGACCAACGAGAAGGCCTACCACCTGGGCAAGTTCGCCCGGGTCGCCCTCGGCACCTCCCGCATCGACTACAACGGCCGCTTCTGCATGTCGTCGGCAGCGGCGGCGGCCAACCGGGCGCTGGGTGTGGACCGGGGTCTCCCCTTCCCGGTCACCGACCTCGACGCCGCCTCGACGATCCTGCTCCTCGGTTCCAACCCCGCCGCCACGATGCCGCCGCTGCTCTCGCACCTGCAGGGGGCACGCGAGCGCGGTGGTCTCGTCGTGGTCGACCCCCGCCGGTCGCAGACGGCCGAGCTCACCGCCGAGGGCGGGGGCACGCACCTGGCCCCCGCGCCGGGCACCGACCTCGTCCTGCTCCTCGGGCTCACGCACGTGGTGCTGGCCGAGGGGCTGGCCGACGAGGCCTACCTGGGGGAGCGGACCGAGGGGCTGCGCGAGCTGCGGCTCAGCGTCAACGCGTGGTGGCCCGAGCGCGTCCAGCAGGTCACGGGGGTGCCGGTCGGCCGGATCCGCGACGTCGCCCGACGGCTGGCGGCCGGGAACGGCGTCTACGTCATCACCGGGCGCGGCGTCGAGCAGCACGTCGACGGCGCGGACACCGCCACCGCGGCGATCAACCTGGCGCTCGTCCTCGGGCTGGTCGGCCGGCCCGGCTCCGGCTACGGCACCCTCACCGGGCAGGGCAACGGGCAGGGGGGTCGCGAGCACGGCCAGAAGTGCGACCAGCTGCCCGGCTACCGCTCGATCTCCGACCCGGCCGCCCGCAAGCACGTGGCCGGCGTGTGGGGCGTCGCCGCCGACGAGATGCCCGGCCCGGGACTGCCCGCCGTCGAGCTGCTGGCCTCGATGGGCAGACCCGGCGGCGTGCGGGCCCTGCTCGTCCACGGCTCCAACGTCGTCGTCAGCGCTCCCGACGCGGGCGCGGTCCGCGCGGGTCTGGGCGGGCTCGACCTGCTCGTCGTCTGCGACTTCGTCCTCTCCGAGACCGCCGAGCTGGCCGACGTCGTCCTCCCGGTGACCCAGTGGGCCGAGGAGGAGGGGACGACGACCTCGCTGGAGGGGCGGGTGCTGCGCCGCCGGGCCGCCGTGCCGCCACCCGGTGAGGCGCGCAGCGACCTGTGGGTGCTCGCCGAGCTGGCCCGCCTCCTCGACGCCCCGGGGGCGTGGCCCACGGAGCCCGCCCAGGTCTTCGACGAGCTCGCGCGCGCCAGCGCCGGCGGCCCCGCGGACTACTCCGGGCTCTCGCACCGCCTGCTCGACACCGGGGTGGCGGCCTACTGGCCCTGCCCGGCCCACGTCATACCCGAGCCTGGGAGCCGGGTGACGGTGGAGGGTGACGTCGTCGGGACCCCCCGGCTCTTCGCGGACCGCTTCCCGCGGCCGGGCGGGCGGGCCAGGCTGGTGCCGGTCACGCCCGTCGTGCGCGAGCCCCTGGGGCAGCGCGGGGGCCAGCTGACGATGATCACCGGACGGCTGCTCGAGCACTACCAGTCCGGGGCGCAGACCCGTCGGGTGCCCGAGCTGCTCGCCGCGCAGCCGCGGCTCACGGCCGAGCTGCACCCGGCGACCGCGTCCCGGCTGCGGCTGGTCGAGGGGGATGAGGTGTCGGTGCGCAGCCCCCGCGGCAGCGTGCGGGCCCGGCTCCGGCTCAGCCCCGGGATGCGCCTCGACACCGTGTTCCTGCCCTTCCACTACGCCGGGGCCGAGTGCACCAACCTGCTCACCGAGGCGGCGGTGGACCCCGTCTCGCGGATGCCCGAGTTCAAGCGCACCCTCGTCGTCGTCGGGCCTCCCGACGACGAGGCCGACCAGGAGGACCTCCCGTGAACCAGCCCGTCCGGCCCCCGGCGCCCGCCGCCGCCCGCCCCTCGCGCGTCGTCCTCGTCGGCTACGGCCCCGTGGGTGCCCGGTTCGTCGAGGGTCTCCTGCCGGCCGTCGCGGCCGGGTCGATGACCCTGACCGTCCTCGGGGCCGAGGCGGAGGACGCCTACAACCGCGTGCTGGTGGGGGAGTATGCCGTCGGCCGCACCGGCCGGCAGCGGCTGGAGATCACCGACACGGCCGCCGCCCGCGCGGCGGGGGTGACGATCCGCACGGCCGAGGCGGCGGTCGCGGTGGACCGCTACCGGCAGAGGGTGCGCACGGGAGCGGGGGACCACGTCCCGTACGACCGGCTGGTGCTCGCCACCGGCTCACGCGCCAACGTGCCCCGGCTGGGCGGTCTCGAGGGGGTCGGCCGCGTCCCCTCGGCCCCGCCCGACGCGACGGGCGACCTCGACCGGGGTCGGGCCGTGCGCCCGCGTGGCGTGGTGACGCTGCGCGACCTGCGCGACGCCGAGACGGTGCGCGAGGTCGTGGGGACCCGCGGTCGGGTCGTGGTCCTGGGCGCCGGCGTCCTCGGGATGGAGATCGCGCTCGCCGTGCGCGACGTGGGCGCGGAGGTGAGCGTCGTCCACACCGGGGAGACCCCGATGGCGGGCACCCTGGACCGGGACGGCGGGCGCATGCTCGCCCGTGCTGCCCGACGGGCCGGGGTCGAGGTGCACGCGCACGCCGTGGCCGAGTCGGTGAGCCTGCGGCAGACCGGCTCGGGGGCGCAGTTCCGGGGGCTGGTGTGCGCCGACGGCACGTTCGTCGGCGGAGACCTGCTCCTCCTCTCCTGCGGGGTGCGGCCGCGCACCGAGCTGGCTGAGGCGGCAGGGCTGGACACGGAGTTCGGCATCCTGGTCGAGCCGGACCTGCGCTGCTGGGGCGACCCTGACGTGTTCGCCGTCGGTGACTGCGCCCAGGTCGCGGCCCCGGGTGACCGGGGTCCCGACGGGCGGGTCGGGGGTGCCCCCTCCGGGCTGCTCGCACCCGGGTGGCGGCAGGCCGAGGCGCTCGCGTCCCGGCTCGTCGCCGAGGCCGAGGGGCGGTCGCCGGTCGACCGCGGGCCCGCCCCCCGCCGCCCGCACGTCGTCATGGTCAAGGCCAGCGGAGTCGACGTCGTCGCCGGCGGCACCGTCGACGTCGACCCGTGGGACGAGGCGGTCGACGGTGCCCGCGAGGTGTCCCAGTGGCTGGACCCGGCCCGCGGTCGCTACGTCAGGACGGTCGCCCGGGACGGCGTGCTCGACGGTTTCGTCGCCGTGGGGGCTCCCCGGGCCGGTGCCGAGCTGACGCTCCTCCTCGAGCGGGGTGCCGAGCTGCCCGAGGACCCGGGCGTCGTGCTGCGTCTCGACTCCGCGCACGAGGCGACGGTCAGCTCCGGGCCGGACGACCCGGCGGCCACCGTGTGCTGGTGCAACGGGGTCCCCGCGGGGACCGTGACCGAGGCTGCTGCCGCCGGTGCGGTGACCGTCGAGGACGTCGGCCGCGCGACCCGCGCCGGCACCGGGTGCGGTGGCTGCCGGGGACGGATCGCCGAGCTGCTGTCGTGCGCGGCCGGCGCGCAGGCCGGCACCACCCACGGGCACGACCACCCGGACCCGGTCCTGGCCCCCGCGTGAGGGACGCCCGGGGCCCAGGGCGGCTCAGACCTTGTCGGCGGTGGTGCTCGACGGGTCCCACCTGAGGACGCCGTCGGCGGCCCAGCCGCGGTCCTTGACCGCCTCGCGGGCCTCGCTCTTGAAGCGCGCGGTGAGGCGGTCGACATACAGGTAACCGTCGAGGTGGTCCGTCTCGTGCTGCAGGCAGCGGGCGAGCAGGCCCTCGCCCTCGATGACGACCTCGTTGCCCTCGAGGTCGGTGCCGGTGACGCGGGCGCGCGGGTGACGGGCCAGGGGGAACCACTCGCCGGGGACGGAGAGGCAGCCCTCGCCGTCCTCCTCCTCGTCAACGGGGGCCGGGGTGCCGAGGCGCTCGAGGACGGGGTTGATCACCTCGCCCCGCGCGTTGGGGCCGTCGGGCACCGGGCAGTCGTAGACGAAGATGCGCAGCCGCGAGCCGACCTGGTTGGCCGCGAGACCGACGCCGTCGGCCGCCTCCATCGTGTCGTACATGTCCGCGACGAGGGTGCGGATCTCGTCGGTGACCTCCTTGACCTTCTTGGTCGGGGAGTGGAGGGCCTTGTGGCCGATGACGGTGATGGGACGGACTGCCATGGCAGCAAAGTCTAAGGACTCAGCCGGCCTGCTCCAGCCACCGCACGTCCACGGCGAAGGACCAGACCACCCACGCGACCGCCGCGGCCACCGCGACCTGCACCGCCGGCTCCGGCCAGAAGGGTGCGGCCGCGATGACCAGGGTGCCGGTCAGGGTGCCTCCCGCGAGCCGGCGCGCGGCGCGGAAGGGCAGGGTCCGCCGCCAGCGCCGCCGCCAGACCTGGACGAGCAGGAAGACGGGGTAGAGCAGCCCGCCGACCAGCGCCCAGGGGGCCACGGGGGCGAGCGCCACCGCGACCACGAGGACCAGCGCGCCGTCGACGCCGGAGTCGAGCCGCGCCCCGTGCTCGGTGACGGACCCGGTGCGGCGTGCGACGTACCCGTCCAGGGCGTCCGCGGACCAGACGACCACGCCGAGCACGACCACCCACCAGGCGCGGGTCGGCGCGCCCGCGGCCAGCGCGGCGGCCACGAGGGCGGCGAGGACGAGCACCACCGCGCCCCGCGCCAGCGTGACGACGTCGGCGGGGGTCACGCGCGCCGGCGGACCGGCCAGGGGCGGGGCGGGCCTCATCGTGGTCACCCTAGGTGTACGGACGGGCTCCGCCTGCGGATGTCGGCGCGCGGCGCAAGAATGCAGCGATGGAGGCCCGCGCCTACTGGACCGAGGCCCCCGGCCGCGGCGTTCTGCGCGTCGAGGAGCTGCCCGAGCCCGGCCGGGGCGAGGCGCTGGTGCGCGCCACCCTGTCCGCCGTGAGCCGCGGCACCGAGCTGCTGGTCCACCGCGGGGGCGTCCCGCCCGAGGTCGCCGAGCGGATGCGGGCGCCCTTCCAGGTCGGTGACCTGCCCGGGCCGGTGAAGTACGGCTACCTGTCCGTCGGCGTCGTCGAGGCGGGGGAGCCGGGGTGGGTGGGCCGGCGCGTCTTCTGCCTGCACCCCCACCAGGACCGGTATGTCGTGCCCGTCACCGCCCTCACGGCGCTGCCCGACGACGTGCCCGACCGGCGCGCGGTGCTCCTCGGCACCCTCGAGACGGCGGTCAACGCGCTGTGGGACGCGGGGCCGCTCTACGGCGACCGGGTGGCGGTGGTCGGCGGCGGGATGGTCGGGCTGTGCGTGACCGCGCTGCTGGGCCGGATGCCGCTGGAGCGCCTGGAGCTCGTCGACCCCGACCCGGGGCGGCGGGCGCTCGCGGCCGGGCTCGGCGCGCGGGGCGTGGCGCCGGCGAAGGCGGCCGGCGGTTGCGACGTCGTGCTCCACGCCTCGGCGACCGGCGCGGGGCTGCAACGGGCCCTCGAGCTGCTCGGCGACGAGGGCGAGGTGGTCGAGCTGTCCTGGTACGGCGACACCGCCGTCTCCCTCGACCTGGGCGGCGTCGTCCACGCGCGACGCCTCCGGCTGCGCGCCAGCCAGGTGAGCCGGGTCAGCCCGGCGCGCTCCGTGCGCCGCACCCCCGTCGACCGGATGGCGCTCGCGGTGCGGGCCGCGGCATACCCCGCGCTGGACGCCCTGCTCGCCGGGCCGACGCCCTTCGAGGACCTGCCCGGCCTCCTGGACCGCCTGGCCGCCGGGGAGCCTGGCCCGTGCCACCTCGTCTCCTACGCCAGCCCCTGACCCGTCCCGCAGCCACCAGGAGGACCATGTTCACCCTCACCGTCCGCGACCACGTCATGGTGGCGCACTCGCTACCGGACCCGGCGTTCGGCCCGGCGCAGCGGCTGCACGGCGCCACCTACGTCGTCGAGGCCTCGCTGGAGCGTCCCGACCTCGACGAGCACGGGATCGTGGTGGACATCGGCGAGGCGACGGCCGCGCTCGCCGAGGCGCTCGAGCCGTTGGCCTACCGCAACCTGGACGAGCTGGAGGAGTTCGTGGGTCGGCTGACGACGACCGAGGTGCTGGCGCGGTGGGTGGCCGAGCGGCTGGCCGACCGTCTCGGGGCGGCGGGGCTGTCCGCCGTCACCGTGGTCCTGCGCGAGCACCCCGACGCCTGGGCGTCCTACCGCCTGCGGCTGCGCTGGTGAGGGTCCTCCTCGTCGTGCCCGACCGCCCCCCGACGGCGCCCAGCGGCGGGGACCGGTATGACGCCGCCCTCGCCTCCGCGCTCGCCGGCCACGGCGTGCGGGTGCGGACGGTCCGCGCGGCCGGTGGGTGGCCGTGGCCCGACGGGGACGCGCTGCGGGCGCTGGGCGAGGTGCTGGTGGTGGGTGGCAGGCAGGAGGTCGTGCTGGTGGACGGGCTCGTCGGGTGTGCCGCCCCGGATGAGCTGCAGGCCTGCGCCTGGGTGCGGCCCACGGCGGTGCTGCTCCACTCGAGGCTCTCGGTCGGCGCGGGGGAGACGGGGGAGAGGGCGGCGCTGCTCGACGAGGCGGAGGCAAGGGCGCTGGGCGCCGTCGGGCTCGTCGTGGTCCCGAGCGGGCGGGCGGCCGCCGAGGTGGGGGAGCGCTACCGGATCGCCGGAGGTCGGGTGCTCGTGGCGCCTCCCGGCGTCGACCCGGCGCCCGTCTCGGCCGGCTCGCAGGGCATACCTCAGCTCCTGACCCTCGCCGCGGTGACGCCGCTGAAGAACCACGGGCTGCTCCTCGAGGCGCTCGCCGGGATGCGGGACCTGCCGTGGCGGGCCGTGCTGGCCGGGCCGCAGCCGGACGCTGCGCACCTGCGGCGGCTGCGCGCGCGGGCCGCCGCGCTGGGCCTCGAGGAGCGGGTCAGCTGGCCGGGAGCGGTCGTCGGGGAGGTGCGCGACCGGGTCTGGGCGGCGACCGACCTGCTGGTCCACCCGTCCCGCAGCGAGACCTACGGCCTGGTCGTGACCGAGGCGCACGCGCGCGGCATACCGACGGTGGTGGGCCGGGGGACCGGGGCCGAGGAGGCGCTGGGCGCACCGGACCGGGCCGGGGGCCCGCCCGGGGCAGCCGTCGACGTGGGAGGCCCGGAGGAGATGGTGCGGGTGCTGAGGCGGTGGCTGACCGACGGCGAGGTGCGGCGTGGTTGGCGGGCCGCCGCGCTCGCCCGGCGTGGGGAGCTGCCGGGGTGGGACGTGACGGCGGGGACCGTCACCGAGGCGCTGGAGCAGCTGGCGGGGGTGCGGCGATGAGCGAGCAGACGCCCGTGAGGGCGGACTGCGGGTGGCTGGCGCTGCGCCGGGCGGAGGACGAGGAGGCGCGCGACCGTGGTGGGTCCCACCTGCTCGCCCGGCTGGGGGAGCACCTGGTCGAGAGCGGGGCGGAGGTGGTGGAGATCGTGGACGTGGGGGCCGGGACCGGGGCGAACGCCGGCTACCTGCGGCCCCGGCTGCCGTGGGCGCAGGAGTGGGTGGTGGTCGACCATGACGCCGACCACCTGCGCGAGGCCGGGCACGGCGACGCGGTGCGGGTCGCGGCCGGGGTGGTGGACCTGCCGGAGGTGTTGCGCGACCTGCCGCCGCGGGGCGACCTCAGGCTGCTGACGTGCGCTGCGCTCCTGGACGTCCTGTCGGGGCCGGAGCTGGAGCGGTTCGCCGACGCTGTGGTGGACTCCGGCGGGCGGGCGCTGCTGACCCTGACGGTGGACGGAAGCGTGCGGTTCGATCCGGGCGAGGTGCTCGACCACGGTGTGCGTCGGGCGTTCGACGCGCACCAGCGGCGCGGCGGGCGGCCGGGGCCTGACGCCGCGCGGGAGATGGCCCGGTTGCTCGTGGCCCGCGGACTCGGCGTGACCGTCGCCCGGACCCCGTGGCGCCTCGGCCCGGAGCGTCCGCAGCTGCTCCGTCGCTGGCTCGACGAGCGGGTGGACGCGGTGCTGGAGGAGGGCTCCCTGCCTCCCGACGAGGTCACCGCCTGGCACGCCCGACGCGGAGCGCAGGCCGACGCGGGCCAGCTGCGCGTCGGCGTCGGCCACGTCGACCTGCTCGTCCTCCCCCACATCCCACCGAGCGCCTGACGTGGTGTGCAGCCTCACGAGCCAACCACTCGGCGCGCTCGGTGGGGAGGGGGGTGGGGATGGGCGAGGGAGTCAGGGGCGCAGGACGAGCTCGGTGACGACGTCCTCGCCGGCGAGCCAGCGGCGGGCCGTCGGGCGCAGGGCCTCGGCCATGCTGTCGCGGCCCTCGACGCGCAGGCCCGGCACGCCGTCCCCCACGAGCACCGGTGCGGTCGTCAGGAAGAGCCGGTCGACGACCCCCGCGGCCACGAAGGCGGAGACCAGCCGGCCACCACCCTCCACGAGCACACGCTCCAGACCGCGGTCCGCCAGCAGGTCGAGCACCGCGGCGGGGTCCATCGCCCAGGAGCCGGGCCACCGCACCAGCTCGACGTGCGGCGCCAGCCCGGCGCCCGGCTCGTCCTCGCCGCACGTCACCTGCGGCCCCACCACCCAGATGGTCGGAGCGACCCCGTCGGTGAGCAGGGCGGTCTCCCGAGGCAGTCGCCCCCCGGGGTCCAGCACCACCCGCGTGGGGTGCGGCCCGGGCACGTCGCGCACGGTCAGGCGGCAGTCGTCCCGGGCGGCGGTGGCGCCACCGACCACGACGGCGTCCACGAGCGCCCGCAGGCGGTGGAGGTGCTCCCGGTCCTCCTCGCCGGTGACGAACCGCGCGTCCCCGGTGCGGCTCGCGATGAAGCCGTCCAGGCTCTGACCCAGCTGCGCGAGGACGAGCGGACCCGCATGGGCCACGAGCGCGCCATACCGATCCGCGAGATCCCCCGCCGCCGGGACCACGCCGGACAGGAGAGCCTCCCAGTCGTCGACCGGCGGGCCGTCGTGGCCCATCCGCTCCCGCTTGGTGGTCAGATAGCGGACGTTCTCCGGGCGGGCGGCCACCGTCAGGCGTTCGCGGGCCACGACCTCGATCCCCAGCTCGCGCAGCGCCGCCTCCTTGGCCGGGTTGGAGCTGAGCAGACGCACGGCCCCGACGCCGAGGTCGTCGAGGATCGCCGCAGCGGCGGCATAGGTCCGCGCGTCGGCAGGATGGCCGAGCGCGAGGTTGGCGTCCACGGTGTCCAGGCCGCCGTCCTGCAGGGCGTAGGCCCTCATCTTCTCGACCAGCCCGATCCCGCGCCCCTCATGGCCGCGCAGGTAGAGCACGGCGCCGCGCCCGGCCGCCGCGACCGCCGCCAGCGCCTGGTGCAGCTGCTCCCCGCAGTCGCAGCGGCGCGAGCCGAGCGCGTCCCCGGTGAGGCACTCCGAGTGCAGCCTGACCAGCGGGGCCGCCGGAGCAGCGCCCGGCCCGTCGCCCGCCCCGTCCGCCAGCCCGAGGCTCAGCGCGACGTGCTCGTGCCCGTCGCTGTCCCGGTATGCCGTGAGCCGGAAGGTCCCGTGCGCCGTGGGCAGCGTGGTGTCCGCGAGACGTTCGGCAGCGATCCGCACCGTGGTCATCCTGTGAGTATCGACCGACAATCCTGCGCTGTCCCCGTGGAGCGCCAGGCGCTCTCAGCGGTATGGCGTGGGGTCCGGGTCGACCGCGACCCGCCGCTCGGTCCTCCCGCGGGTGGCGGCGCGGGCGCGGCGTGCCTCGTCGTCGACCCAGTCCCAGTCCGAGGGCAGCTCGTGCCGTTCGACCGGCTCCCACCGCCGACGCTGGCCCCCCAGGGGGCGGACCCGTGCGACGTCGGGGTCGAAGCGGTCGCCGAAGCCGGGCCTCTCGTCGTCGACGTCGGCCGTCTCGAAGGGGTCGGTCTCGGCGTGCTCGGCGAAGGCCCGGCCCGCGGCGGCCCGGGCCCCCTGCTCGCCACCGGTCCGTGGCTGGTCGCGGAAGAGGATGGCGCAGATGCGGCGGTACTTCTCGTCCGGGTCGGGCAGGAAGTCGATCTCGCGCATCGCCTGGTCCTGGCCGGCCGACTCCAGCACGAACCGGCCGTAGCCGAGGAGCCGCCCGAGGATCGAGCGCTGGTAGTTCATGTCCGTGACCTTGTTGAGCGGCATCATCGCCACCCGCTGCGAGATCAGCCCGTAGACCAGGAGGAGGCGCCGGTCGGTCGCGACGAACCAGTCGTTGTGCCAGGCCAGCAGCTTCCAGACCGCGCGCCCGACGACGACCAGCCACGCCAGCCACAGCGGGCCGCCGAGCACCGCGGTCCGCGCGTCGAGGTTGGCCACGAGCCAGCCCACGAGGAGCAGGGCGCCGAGCGTGGTGGCGAAGGGCTCCGCGAGCACGGCCCAGTGCTGCCGGGTCGCGACGACGGGCACCTCGCCCTGCAGCAGGTAGCGATCCAGGACCCGGCGGCTGATCCGCAGCGAGGGGCTGGTGTCGGAGGCCATGGTGGCGCCTGGTCCGCCCTAGCCGTTGACGATGCTGCTGAAGAACCGACCGATGTTGAGCACGCCCTGGCTGATGATGTCCCAGATCGCGCGGACGATGTCGGCGGCGCGGTCGGGGTTGGTGATGATCGCGTAGATCAGGAATCCCCACACCAACCAGTGCAGGACCTTCTTGACCGTGGGTGGCATCGGAGTCCTCCGGGATCGGTGGGCACAGTCTGGTGCCAGTGTGGCAGAAGGGACGGGGTATGCCGTGCAGCGCGCCGGTCCGCGCGTCGGGGTCAGCCGCGCGGCCGCAGCAGGGGTGAGGCCGCCATCCGGTCCAGCGCCTCGGCGACCTCCTGGGTCGAGCCGGCGAAGGACAACCGCACCTTGCGGTGGCCCTCGGCCGTGTCGAAGTCCACCCCGGGCGTCAGCGCCACACCGCAGTCGTCGAGCAGCTCGCGGCACCACGTCACCGAGTCGTCGGTGAGGTGAGCGATGTCGAGCCAGGCGTAGAAGGCGCCGTCCGGCGGGGCGTAGTCGTGCAGCCCCAGCTCGGGGAGGCGACGGATCAGGAGCTCGCGCGTGGCGGCATACCGGGAGCGGTGCCCGTCGAGCTCTACGCGCGCCTGCTCGGTGAACGCGCCGAGGGCGGCGTGCTGGGAGATCGCCGGCGCGCAGATGTTGAGGTTGCCGGTCACGACCTCCAGCGGTCTGCGCAGCGCCTCCGGGGCGAGGAGCCAGCCGAGGCGCCAGCCGGTCATCGAGAAGTACTTGCTGACCGAGCCGACGACGACCGCCTCGCGCGAGGTCTCCCAGGCGCACGCGGTCGGCCGCTCGTAGGAGAGCCCGTGGTAGATCTCGTCGCTGACCAGCAGCGTCCCGTGCGCCTCGCACCACTCGGCGAGCTCGGCCAGCACGTGGCTGTCGATGACCGTGCCCGTCGGGTTGGCGGGCGAGGCGACGATGAGACCGGCGGGAGGCCCCGACGACGCAGCCAGCGCCTCCAGGTGTGCGACGGTCGGCTGGTAGCGGGTGTCCGGACCGCAGTCGAGCTCGACGACCTCGCACCCGAGCGCCTGGAGGGTGTTGCGGTAGGCCGGGTAGCCGGGTCGCGTCATCGCCACCACGTCGCCGACGTCGAAGGCGGCCAGGAAGAGCGCGGTGAAGGCGCCCGAGGACCCGGGGAAGACGACGACCTCGTCCGGGTGCACGTCGACGCCCGAGACCCGGTGGTGGTAGCGCGCGATCGCCTCGCGCAGCGGCAGGATCCCGGTCGACTCGGTGTAGCCGAGCACCTCGGCGTCGATCACCTCGACCGCCCGCGAGCGCGCGGCGGCCGGCGCCGGCGTGGACGGCTGCCCGGCGCACAGCATGATGACGTCACCGTGGGTGCGCTGGCGCCCGGCCGCGGCCTTGAGCACCTCCATGACGTGGAAGGGCTCGACCTGGGACCGGCGTGAGGGCTGCGAGGAGGTGCGGGTCGGCATACCCCGCACCATCTCAGACGACGCCGTAGAGGCGGTCGCCGGCGTCGCCGAGACCCGGCACGATGTAGCCGTGCTCGTTGAGCCGCTCGTCGATCGCTCCGGTCACCAGCGTGACCGGCAGGTCGATGTGGGCGAGCTCGGCCTGCACCCGCTCGATGCCCTCCGGCGCCGAGAGGAGGGTGATCGCGGTGATGTCGTCGGCGCCGCGCTCCACGAGGTACTGGATCGCGGCGATGAGCGTGCCACCGGTCGCGAGCATCGGGTCCAGGACGTAGCACTGCCGCTTGTCGAGGTCCTCCGGCAGGCGGTTGGCGTAGGTGTGCGCCTCCAGCGTCTCCTCGTTGCGGACCAGCCCGAGGAAGCCGACCTCGGCGGTCGGCAGCATGCGCATCATGCCGTCGAGCATCCCCAGCCCCGCGCGCAGGATCGGCACGACCAGCGGCTTGGGGGAGGCGAGGTGGATGCCGGTCGTCGTCGCCACCGGGGTCTCGATCTCGAACGGCGAGACCCGCACCTCGCGCGTGGCCTCGTAGGCGAGCAGCGTCACCAGCTCGTCCGCGAGCCGGCGGAAGGTGGGGGTGTCGGTGCGCTTGTCCCGCAGGTAGGTCAGCTTGTGGGCGATCAGCGGGTGGTCGGCAACGTGGACGCGCATGGGTCAGACTCTAGGTCGTGAGCGACGTCGACGACAGCCGGTCCGCAGGTGTTCCGCGGATCACCTGGGGGCAGGAGGGGTATGCCGCGTGGATGGGTCTCGCGCTCGCCGAGGCCGGTCGTGCGGCCGGGTCGGGCGACGTGCCGATCGGGGCCGTGGTCATCGGGCCGGGTGGCGACGTCGTGGGTCGCGGGCGCAACGTCCGCGAGGAGCGCGCCGACCCGACGGGTCACGCGGAGGTCGTGGCCCTGCGCGAGGCGGGGGAGACGCTGGGGGAGTGGCGTCTCGAAGGGTGCACCCTCGTCGTGACGCTCGAGCCGTGCGCGATGTGCGCGGGAGCCTCGGTGCTGGCGCGGGTGGACCGCATCGTCTTCGGCGCCTGGGACGAGAAGGCCGGTGCCTGCGGCTCGGTGTGGGACCTGCCGCGCGACCGCCGGGCGCTGCACCGCCCCGAGGTCGTCGGCGGCGTGCGCGAGGAGGAGTGCGGTCGGCTGCTGCTCGACTTCTTCCGGCCCCGGCGCCTTGACGCGCACGTCAGTGGCGAGTCGTGGCCCCCAGAGGGGCCATAAGTCACCACGCTCAGCCTTCGCGGTAGCCGGAGATGACGTAGCAGCTCTCGTCGTCGACGCCGTGCTCGACCGGATCGGCGAAGACCCAGCGGGGCACACCCGCACCGTCGACCGCGACCTCGACCCGCCCGCCGTCCGCGGCTGCGGCGGCTCGGGCCTCCTCGAGCATCTGGGAGATCGTCGGCACCTGGTCGGGGGCGATGCCGGTCCGGCCGTCGTCGTGCGCCGTGACCTCGGCCACCGCGCCGCCCCGGACCGTCACGCCGTAGCCGCCGATGAGACTGCGCTCGCCGCACCAGCTGTGGACGGTGAACGAGTGGTCAGCGGGAGCGGCCCAGTCCGGGACCTCGTCGGTGGCGCCCCGCGCTGGCGAGGACCAGCGGGGTCCAGCCGGGCAGACGGCGGTGCCGACGGCCTCGCCCTCGAGGCAGGCTGCGTCGACGAGGTCGCGAGCGCCGAGGGACTCGTCCAGGTCGACCTCGACCGGGACCGTGTCGTTGCCCTGACAGGTGGAAGCGCCGGGGGGCAGCCGCGCGACGTCCGTCCGGATGATGACGCGGTCGTCCTCGTAGGCCACCCGCGGCTTCAGCACCTCGCCAGTCACGCCACCGGCGCAGCCGAGCCTGGTGACGCCGATCAGGAGGTGCTGGCTCGTGGGGTTGACCGTGTCCGGCTCCAGCAGCTCCCAGGTGGCGACGGCGCCCTCGGCAGGGAGCGGTTGCGTCCCCGGGCTGCTGGCCGAGCACCCGACGACGAGGGCAAGGGGCACGAGCACGGCATACCGGAGGAAGGGCCTCATGGGCCTTTGACCGCGCCCGGGCGATGGGGGTTCCTCCGCCCGGCCACGATTTCGGCGGGCCGTTCACCGTCAGGTAACCTGTCCGACGGTGGCGTGTCCGAGCGGCCTAAGGAGCACGCCTCGAAAGCGTGTGAGGGCGCAAGTCCTCCGTGGGTTCAAATCCCACCGCCACCGCCATGCCAGTCCTGAGCCGCGACTCGTCGACACGAGTCGCGGCTCAGTGCTTTTGCCTGGCTCTGACGGAGGTGGCGCTCAGCCCATCATCCCGGCGCCCATGGTCACCAGGAGCATGACCATGGCCCCGAACCAGAGGGCGCCGAGCACGAGGAACGCCGTGCCGATGATGCCGAGGATCAGCCCCGCCTGCAGCGAGGACCGGTTGGCCACCGGCACCGGCGAGGCGTCGGCCTCCCGCAGCGCACGGCGGCTCATCGCCCACGCGAAGGGCCCCAGGAAGGGCAGGACCGTCACCCCGAGGATCCCGAGCACGAGCACCGTCGCGCCCTTGGGGTGGGTCGTGTACGCGGCGGGCGCCCCCCACGCGGCCTGCGGAGCGGGGGTGTAGGGGTTGTCAGGCTCCCGACCAGTGCCCTGGCCCGGGAGCGGCGGTGGCTGGACGCTGCTCATTCCTCGACTGTATGCCGTTCCCCCTCCAGAGGGAGGCGGCCTGTCGCCGGAGGGTCATAGGCTCGAACTGATCGCGCGGCAGGAGGCTGCGCCACGCAGAGGGGCTCCTGTCCGATGAAGTGCAACCCGACGATCCTGCCCGCCGCGCTCGCCCTGTGTCTCGCGGGCCTGCCGGCCGTCGCGGCCGGTGCCGACCAGCCTGGCCCTCCGCTCGACCGTGAGGAGGCGCTGGCCCCGGTGTCAGCGCACGAGCAGGGGCCCTCCCTCGACCGCACGGGCGACCTCGTGGCCACGAACGAGGTGGCTCAGCAGGCCGCGGCGGACACGCGGCCCGAGGCCGCGGCGGCGGCCGCGGCATACCTGGACACCAACGTGGACGGGGTGCTCCACGGCAGCCCCGACATGACGGCGCAGGTCGCCCTCGCGCTCGTGGCCGTCGGTGGGCACGACGCCAAGGTCGCCCAGCTGCTCGACGCCATCGAGGCGCAGGTGGGTGCCGAGGGCATCACGCCGGTGCAGGCGGCCTCCGTCTCCCTGCTGGTCACGGCGACCGGCGGAGACCCGTGGGCGTTCGGCGGGGTGGACCTCGTCGAGCTGGTCCGCGCTGACCTGGCCGACAACGGCCGGTGCGACCAGAACGGCGGTTACCTGAGCCAGGTCACCAATGCGGCCGAGTGCGCCCTGGCGCTGACGCGCGCCGGGGTCGTGGTGCCGCAGGTGGCGCTGGACACCCTCGCGCCCCAGGCCGATCCGGTGACCGGCGGTCTCCTGGAGTGGGACGGCCTCCTCTACGCCTATCCCAACGCCTCCGCGCTCGACGCGCTGACCGCCCTGGACGCCCTGGACGCCGTGGCCGGCACGCGCCGCCACGGGCTGGGTGCCCGTGACTTCCTCTGGGGCTACGGCGAGGTGGACGGGCCGTTCGACAGCACCCAGGCGATCGTCGTCAACGCGCGCGTCGTCCAGGCGCTCGCCGTCGTCGGCGAGGACGTGAGCGCCGCCCTGTCCTGGCTCGAGGCGCAGCAGCTGCCCGACGGCAGCCTGCCTGACGTGGCCGGCAGCGCGACTCCCGACCTGATGGCGACGGCCCACGCCGCGATCGCCTTCAGCGGGCGCAGCCTGGGCACCGTCGGGCCGGGGGCCCACGTCGTCGCCTACGGATCCCACCCCTACGTCGTCCGCACGACCGGCGCCGACCGCTACGAGGTCGCGGCCAACCTTGCGACCGCGTGGGTCGACGGCTCGCAGACCGTGGTGATCGCGTCCGGCCAGTCCTTCGCCGACGCCATCCCCGGCTCGGCGCTCGCGGCCCACTTCGGGGCCCCGATCCTCCTCGCGCGCCAGGGCTCCCTGCCCGCGACCACCCGCGCCATGCTGCGCGAGCTGCAGCCGACGGACATCGTCGTCATGGGTGGCGAGGCGGCCGTCGGCCCCGAGGTGTTCAACGCACTGCACAACTACGTGGTCGGTGGTGACGTCCACCGGGTCGACGGCGCCAACCGCTACGAGGTCTCGGCCAACGCCTCCTACCAGTGGGATCCGGGCACGGCCCGGCAGGTCTACCTCGCGACCGGCGAGAACTGGCCCGACGGGCTGACCGGTGGCGCGGAGGCCGGCCGGCTCGACGTGCCGATGTTCCTCACCAAGAAGGACGCCGTCCCCTCCGCCGTGCTGCGGGCGATGAAGGACCTCGGTGTCACCGACGTCGTAGTGCTGGGCGGGACGAGCGCCATCAGCACCGCCGTCGAGTGGCAGCTCCAGAACAACGGGTTCGCCACAGGCCGGATCAGCGGCGTCAACCGGTATGACGTCGCCGCCAAGGTGGCGCGCGGGGACGCCCAGCCCGGCCCCTACGCGTTCGTCGCGAGCGGCCTGAACTGGCCCGACGCCCTGGCGACCGGTCCCCTCGCCGCAGCGCTCGCCTCGCCGCTCGTCCTCGTCAAGGGAGACGCCGTGCCGGGCGTGACGGCGCAGCGGATCGTCACCGAGAAGGCCGCCCTGGTGTCGGTGAGCGGAGGGCCCGTCGCGGTGTCCGGGCCGGTGGCCGGAGACCTGCGGCTCCTGACCACGTACAGCCCGTTCGAGCCGTGACCTGGCCCGGGCCGGGCCGTCGTCAGCGGCGGCGGCCCAGCCCGAGCCAGCTGGTGATGCCGCCGGCCGCCATCAGCACCGCGCACGCCAGGATCGAGACGCGGTAGCCCTGCGTCATCGCCTCAGGGTCCAGGTACGCGTCGCCGGAGAGGCCGGCCACCGCAGGCAGCGCGGCCACCGCCAGCAGCGACCCCGCCCGGGCCACGGCGTTGTTGACCCCGCTGGCGACGCCGGCGCTCTCGTCGGGCGCCGCGGCCAGGACCGCGGTGGTCAAGGGAGACACGAGCAGGGCCATGCCGAGCGCGAAGACCACCAGGCCGGGGAGCACGGCATACCAGCGCGTGCCCGCGCCCACGCCGAGCAGCAGGAGCAGCCCGGCCGCGCACACGAGGGGACCGACGGTCATCGGCAGGCGCGGGCCCGTGCGTGTGGCGAGGTCCCCCGCCCACGGGGAGAGGACCATCAGCGCGACAGTGAGGGGCAGCGAGGTGAGCCCGGCCGCGAGCGCGGACCAGCCGGCGGAGACCTGCAGCTGCAGCACGAGGACGAGGAAGACCACGCCGAGCGCGCCGTAGACGAGGAGCGTCATGGCGTTGGCGGCGGAGAACACGCGGGAGCGGAAGAGCCCCAGCGGCAGGAGGGGATCCCTGCGGCGGTGCTCCACCAGCACGAACGCGACGAGCGCCGCCAGCCCTCCTGCGCCGCCGGCGACGACCACGGGTCCCCCGGTCGTCGCGTCGGTGAGGGCCCAGGTGAGCGCCCCGAGCCCGGTGACCGCGAGCACCGCGCCGGCCAGGTCGAAGCGCCCCGCGCGGGGCGAGCGCGACTCCGGCACGGCCCCGACGGCCAGGCCCAGGACGAGCAGGCACAGCGGGACGTTGATCGCGAAGAGCCAGCGCCAGGTGGTGTGGTCGAGGATCCATCCGCCCACGAACGGCCCGGCGGCGGCGGCGATCCCCGAGAGGCCGGCCCAGGTGCCGATCGCCCGGCCGCGGTCCTCGGGCCGGAAGGAGGACTGGATGATCGCCATCGCCCCCGGCGTCAGCAGCGCTGCCCCGACGCCCTGCACGAAGCGCATCGCGACCAGCTGGCCGGCGGTCTGCGCGAGCGCGCACGCCAGGGACCCGAGCAGGAACCAGGCGACGCCGACGAGGTAGACGCGCTTGCGGCCCCACCGGTCGCCCAGCGCGCCCCCGACGAGCACGAGCGAGGCCAGGGCGAGCAGGTAGCCGTTGACCACCCACTGCAGCTGCGCCATCGAGGCGCCGAGGTCGGAGCCGATCACCTTGAGCGCGACGTTGACGATCGAGCCGTCCAGGATGGCGATCCCCGAGCCCAGCGTCACCGCGGCAAGCGTGACGCGGCCGCGGGTGCTGGTCAGCGTCAGGCTCCCCGGTATGCCGTCCGCCGGTTCTCCCGTCTCCACCGGGTCATTCTCGCGCGGGGCAGGCATGGTGGCCCCTGGGCACCTCTGCGCGCCCAGGGGCCACGTCTACCGGCGGAGCTGCGACGATGTGCTCCCGGCTGGCGGGGGAGACCGCTGCCGGGCGCGCGCCCGGACGACCGGGGCGGTCGCGGGGGGCCGCCTCGGCGGGCCTGCCGGGGCGAGGATTCCCGGAGGGGGAGCCGCGGGCCGCGGCACCGACCGGCGTGGTGCCGCTCCCTGGTCGGAGAACCCGGCGGTCACGATCTCGTCAAACTCCGCGCGCAGCCAGCCGTCGTCGGCGCAGACGATCTCCCAGAACTGCTCGGTGAGCGTCTCGTCCGCCGGGACCGTGACCTGGTCGGAGGTTGCTGCCTGGAGGTGCGACATCGTGACCACCGCGTCTCCGGGTCAGGCGTTGATGGCCTGCCGCTCGCGGGACCCGCCGGAGATCTGCTGCCGCGTCTCCTCACCGGCTGAGGAGATGCTGATCCGGCGGGGCTTGGCCTGCTCGGCGACCGGGATGCGCAGGGTGAGCACGCCCGCGTCGTAGCTGGCCTCGATCTTGCCCATGTCCAGGTTGTCGCCCAGGACCAGCTGCCGGCTGAACACACCACGGGTGCGCTCGGAGGCCAGCATCTCCCGGTCCTGGTCGCCCACCGGCCGCTCGGCACGGACCGTGACGACGTTGCGCTCCACGTCCAGGTCGATCGCGTCCGCCCGCACCCCGGGCAGGTCGAACTCGATGAGGAACGTGTCGCCCTCCCGCCAGGCGTCCATCGGCATCGCCGAGGGCCTGGCCAGGGTGCCGTTCACGCCGTTGAGCATCTGCTGGGACAGCCGGTCGAGCTCCCGGAACGGGTCGCTCCGCATGAGCATCGGGACCATGGTTGGACTCCTCTCGTCGAATCGTCGGACTGTTGTCATGGACCCTGAAATCTCAGGCGTCCGATACAGATTTCATAGCACCGAATGACGTAGAATGCAAGCCCTGAACGCAAAGATCTGCTACGACCTGGAGAGGGGCGAGCGTGACCGACGAACGGGAGGTGCACGACGACGCGCGAGGTGTCTACGGCATCTCCGTGGCGGCCGAGCTGGTCGGCATGGCCGTGCCGTCCCTGCGGCTCTACGAGTCCTACGGTCTGCTCGAGCCCGACCGCACCCCGGGCGGCACGCGCCGCTACAGCGTCAACGACCTGGAACGCCTGCGTGAGATCGCCGAGCTCCTCGAGGGTGGCGTCAACCTCACCGGGATCTCGATGATCCTGGAGCTGCGCGAGGAGAACGCGCGGCTCGACCGGGAGAACCGCAGGCTGTCGACGCCCGGTCCGGGGGGCGACGGCGCCTGACCCCGATGGTCGCTCAGCCGGCCTGGAGGGCCTCGGCCGCGGCGGCGATGTCGTCCAGCTCGGTACGCAGCGATTTCTCGGTGAGCTTGAGGCCGAGCGGGCCGACGACCTTGAGCGCGAGGCGCTGGAGCCGGCCCGGGTCCGCGATGTCGGCCGAGAAGCGGAGCGTCACGAGCGTCGCGGCGGACTCGTCGAGCGACTCCAGCCGGACCGTCGTGGTGTAGCGCGTGCCGCCTTCGACGGCCTCGAGGGTGGTGCTGCGGAGCGGGTCGTTGGCGACGACCACGAGCTCCTGCGTGTCGGAGGCGCCCATCATGCGCCGGGTCTCGCGCCACCTCGTCCCGAGGGCGTAGGGGCCGGCCGTGATCACGTGCAGCGCGGTGACCTGGGAGAGGCGTTCCTGCGCGTGGTCGAGGTCGGTGATGACCTCCCACACCGCCGCGGGGGGAGCGGCGACGCGTCGGCTCAGCTCCACCACGTGCTGCGGGGCGTCCATGCTCAGCCCTCACCGTCCTCGGCGGCCGGCAGGTCCTGCCACTGGTCGCCGAGCACCAGGTCGACGGTCTCCGAGTCGCTGGTCACCTCGGCCAGCTCGACGCCCTCCGGCAGGGCGGCCTGCAGCACCTTGGCCGCCTCGGCGCCGGGCGGGCCGTAGCGGATGACCGCCACGCCCGGGATGTCGGCCCCGTCGGGGTCGTTGCCCACCCCCTCGACCATGAAGCCCCGCGCCTCGAGAGCCTCGCCCGCACGGCTGGCCATGCCGGCGGTGTCGGTGGCGTTGAAGACGTTGACGAGGACGTCGCCGGCCTCGAGCGTCGGCGGGTCGACGGTCACGCTCGCCGTCTCCGTGTCCGCGGTCTCGGACCCGGGCAGGCTGATCCACCCCTGGACCGAGGCGAGCGCCAGGACGAAGACCGCCAGCAGGCCGACGAGCAGGCCAGCGATGACGAGGGCGGCCCGTCGACGAGCCCGACGGGCAGCGGTCGACATGCCCGCAGTACGCACATATCCCACGAGGGTGTCTCTCCTTCCGGCCCCGACAGGCTAACGACCCGCGGGGGAGTCGAGGTCGAGGACACGCCCGTGGACGACAGGACGACCCTGCAGCGCGGCCCGGAGGGCCCGGTGCAGGCCGTCCTCGAGGTAGAGGCTGCCCTGCCAGCGCACGACGTGGCAGAAGATGTCGCCGTAGAAGGTGGAGTCGGGGGAGAGCAGGACGTGCAGGTCCAGCTCGGCCCGGGTGGTCACCAGCTCGTCGAGGCGGATCATCCGGGGCGGCAGGTGCGACCAGTCCTCGAGACCGTGCTCCGGGTAGGGCTTGGCATCTCCCACGCCCTTGAAGATCATGCGCCGCAGTCTATTGTCATCTGCGTGAGCGAGCAGACCGGAACCTCCCAGATCGACCTCGTCCGCGAGGGCTACGCCTTCACCGAGCCCAGCATCGTGCTGGGCGCGGCCCGCACCGACGACGGTGCCGAGGTCGTCCCGGAGGCGGTCGTCCGACTGCCGCTGGCGTCGATGAACCGGCACGGCCTGGTCGCCGGCGCGACCGGCACCGGCAAGACAGTGACCCTGCAGGTGCTCGCCGAGCAGCTCTCCGACGCCGGGGTCCCGGTCTTCCTCGCCGACATCAAGGGCGACCTCACCGGCCTGGCCACCGCCAGCGCCGGCGGCGACAAGATCGACACCCGGATGAGCACGCTCGGGCAGGAGTGGACGGGCACGGCATACCCGGTCGAGCTGCTGAGCCTCGGGGGACAGGGCACCGGCACCGCAGTGCGGGCCACGGTCACCTCCTTCGGTCCCACGCTGCTGTCGAAGGTGCTGCGGCTCAACAAGACCCAGGAGTCCAGCCTCGGCCTGGTCTTCCACTGGGCCGACCAGCAGGGCCTCGCGCTGCTGGACCTCAAGGACCTCCAGGCGGTGATCCAGCACCTCATCTCCGACGAGGGCAAGGACGACCTGAAGAACATCGGTGGCCTCGCCTCCTCGACCGCGGGCGTCATCCTGCGCGAGATCGTCGCGCTCTCGGCCGCCGGCGGCGACGTGTTCTTCGGCGAGCCCGAGTTCGACACCAACGACCTCATGCGGACCATCGCCGACGGCAAGGGGATCATCAGCTGCCTCGAGCTGCCGGGCGTGCAGGACAAGCCCGTGGTCTTCTCCACCTTCCTGATGTGGCTGCTCGCCGACCTCTTCCAGGACCTGCCGGAGGTCGGCAACCCCGACAAGCCCACGCTCGTCTTCTTCTTCGACGAGGCCCACCTGCTCTTCGAGGACGCGTCGGACGCCTTCCTCGACGCCGTCGAGCAGGCCGTGCGGCTCATCCGCTCCAAGGGGGTCGGCGTGTTCTTCGTGACCCAGACACCCACCGACGTCCCGGACTCCGTCCTGGCTCAGCTGGGCAACCGGGTCCAGCACGCGCTGCGGGCGCACACGCCCAACGACGCCAAGGCGCTCAAGGCGACGGTCTCGACCTACCCCACCAGCGCCTACGACCTCGGGGAGGTGCTGACCTCGCTCGGCACCGGTGAGGCCATCGTCACCGTGCTCTCGGAGAAGGGCGCTCCCACGCCGGTCGCGTGGACGATGCTGCGGGCCCCGCAGGGTCAGATCGGCCCCTCGGACCAGTCGGTCCTCGACGGGCTCGTCAGCGCCTCGCCGCTGGCCGGCAGGTACGGCGCCGCCGTCGACCGCGAGTCCGCCTACGAGATGCTCGCCGCCCGGCTCAAGGCCGCGACGGACGCCGAGGCGCTCGAGGCGGAGGAGAAGGCCAAGGTCGAGGCGGAGATGGACGAGGCGGAGAGCCGCGGACGGGGCCGCGGTCGGGCCCGCGAGGACAAGGGTGTGGTCGAGCAGGTCGTCGGCTCGAGCGCCTTCCGGTCCATGCTCCGCTCGGCGGGCACCGTCATCGGGCGCGAGATCACCCGATCGATCCTCGGCACCTCCCGCCGCCGCCGCTGAGGCCGGCACCTGCCGGAAGACGGCGGAACCCCCGACCGTGCGGTCGGGGGTCCCGGTGGCGGAGGATGGGGGATTTGAACCCCCGAGGGTTTTATCCCAACACGATTTCCAATCGTGCGCACTAGGCCACTATGCGAATCCTCCGTCGGAGAGGATAACCCAGCGGCCCGTCCGCTCCGAAATCGCCGGTAACGGGCGGGACGGGGCGTCGCGGCTCGGTGTCGGCTTGACGTCGGCTTGGTGGCGGCGCCGGGGTCGCCTAGACTGGACGCCGGACCCCTCGTGCGGTGGTACCTCGGTGAACTCCCCCAGGGCAGGAATGCAGCAAGGGCAGCCGAGCTCTTCCAGGTGCGCGAGGGGTTCTTCCGTGCCCGCACCGCACGGACCGGGACGTGGCACGATGGTCTCCGCTCCGGCGTGCTGCGCCCGGACGTGAACGTTGCTCTCGAAAGGACCAGGTATGCCGTTCCACGTCGGCTCCGAGGTGGGTCGCCTGCGTCAGGTGATCGTCCACCGGCCGGGGCTGGAGATGCACCGGCTCACCCCGGAGAACAAGGACCAGTACCTCTTCGACGAGATCCTCTGGGTCGACAAGGCGCAGCAGGAGCACGACCACTTCGTGCAGGTCATGGAGGAGCGCGGCGTCGTCGTCCATCACTTCGACCAGCTGCTCCGCGAGACCCTCGCGGTCCCGGAGGCGCGCCGCCGGGTGCTCGACAACTCCCTGGACGAGCGGCACGTCGGCCCGTTCGGCGCCGAGGAGCTGCGCTCGATGTTCGAGGGCATGAGCGACGAGGACCTCGCCCGCCACCTGATCGGCGGCATCACCAAGGCCGAGGTGCTGGACCGCATACCGCACCCGCAGTCCCTCACCATCGAGCAGCTGGACCTGCACGACGCCGTGCTCGCCCCGCTGCCCAACCACCTGTTCACCCGGGACACCTCCGCGTGGGCCTACAGCGGCGTCGCGGTCAACGCGATGCACAAGAAGGCGCGCCGCCGCGAGACCGTGCACTACGCGGCGATCTACCGCTACCACCCGATGTTCGCCGACGCCGGGATGCAGTGGTGGACCGAGGGCGTCGACGACGGCCCCGCGACGGCCGAGGGTGGCGACATCCTCGTGCTCGGCAACGGCGTCGTGCTCGTCGGGCTCTCGGAGCGGACGACGGCCATGGGTGTCGAGCGGCTGGCGCGGACGATGCTCAAGAACGAGGCCGTCAGCACGATCATCGCCCTCGACATGCCCAACGCCCGCGCGATGATGCACCTCGACACGGTCATGACCATGATCGACCCCGAGACGTTCACCCGCTACACCGGCCTGCCCGACCTCCCCTCGTGGACGCTGACGGCCGGTGACCACGTCAACGGCGAGCTCGACGTGGTCGTCGAGCGGCACGCCCCGGAGGACATGATGAAGGTCATCGGCCACGCCATGGGCGTGCCGAAGCTGCGCGTCCTCGCCGCCGACCAGGACCCCCGCGCGGCCGCGCGCGAGCAGTGGGACGACGGCTGCAACGTGCTGGCTCTCGAGCCGGGCGTGGTCGTCGGCTACGAGCGCAACACCGTCACCAACGACTACCTGCGCGCGCAGGGGGTCGAGGTGCTCGAGATCTCCGGCTCCGAGCTCGGCCGAGGCCGTGGCGGTCCGCGCTGCATGTCCTGCCCGATCGAGCGCGACGCGCTCGTCTGACCCCTTCTTCCCTGGTATGCCGCCGCGCCGCCGCGTCGACCCCGCTGCGGGGGCGGAGGCGCTGGGTGCCTGGGCCGTCGGTACGGCCGCGGGCGAGGCCGGGAGCGGGGAGGCCGCCGTGGGACGCTCCGTGGTCGCGACAGCGGTCCGCTACTCGCTCGAGGAGCTGGCGGCCCGGGCGCCCGGGCGCTCCGTCGAGGTGAGGGTGCCGCCTTACGGCGCGGTGCAGTGCATCGAGGGTCCGCGCCACACCCGCGGCACCCCGACCAACGTCGTCGAGACCGACGCCGCCACCTGGCTCGCGCTCGCGGCCGGCCGTCTCACCTGGGCGGAGGCCGAGGCCTCCGGCGCCGTGCGCAGCTCCGGCATCCGGGCCGACCTCGCGCCTTACCTGCCGCTGCAGTAGACCTGCTCGCGCGGCTGCTGGGCTGGTGGCCTGTGACCGCTGGCCTGTGACCGCTGGCCTGTGACCGCTGGATTGCGACCGCTCGAACGCTGCCCATGGCGCGAGAACCAGCGGTCGACTTCTGACGGTCAGCAGGCGTGCCTGCGCGGAGATCCGGGGGCCGGCGCCTGTCCTGTGGACAGAGCCCACTCTCGTGAGCCCGCGAGGGGCATCATCGGGGCGGGAGGGCAGCATGGGCGACAGCGGTGACGGTCAGAAGGTTGTAGAGGCTGCGTGGGGCAGCAGGGCCGAGCGGGCGGAGGCGGCACGGCTCGAACGGGCGCGGCGGCACAGGCTGGCGCAGCAGCTGGCGGAGCCGCACGACGGCGTGGTCACGCGAGCCATGCTCCTCGGGGAGGGGCTGACCCGTGGCCAGATCGACGTCGAGCTCAGGCACGGCGCGTGGATCGCGTGGGGGCGACACACGATCGGCGTCACGAGCGAGCCCGGCAGCCGGGCCCCCTGGTGGGCGGCGCTGTGGGAGTCAGGGCGGCGATCTGTCCTGGACGGCGTCACTGCACTCCAGGCCGCCGGCCTCTCCGGCTGGAACGAGCCGCTGGTGCACGTGACCGTCCCGAACGACGCCCACGTCCGTGACCGTTCGGGGGTGCGGCACCACTTCCTCCGCCAGCGTGGGGAGTGCATCGACACGGGGCTGCGCCGGACCAAGCCGCACGTCGCGGCCATCCGCGCGGCGCAGTGGGCGCGGTCGGACCGGCAGGCTGCGACCCTGCTCGCGATGACGGTGCAGCAGCGCCTCGTGTCGAAGGAGAGACTTCTCGAGCACTGGGACAGCGTCGGCTACTCCGCTCGACGCCAGGTGCTGCATGACGTGGTCCGCGACGTCTGTGCGGGTGCAGAGTCGCTCGGCGAGCTCGACTTCGCCGTGGTGTGCCGCCGCCGGTCTCTGCCCGAGCCGACGCGTCAGGCTGTCCGACTGGGGGAGCGCGGCACGGTCTATCTCGATGTCGAGTGGGAGGAGCTCGGTGTGCGCGGCGAGATCCACGGGTTCCAGCACTACTCGGGCACTGCGGTGATCGACGACGCGCTCCGGCAGAACGACGTCGGGCTGGCCCAGCCGGGGACGGTCAGCCTGCAGATCCCGGTCCTGGGGCTGCGCACCTGCCCGGACCGCTTCATGGCCCAGGTCGAGAGGGCGCTCAACGAGGCACGGGCCCGCCGCGCAGCCGGCTGATCCGGGAGCCGGCTCGTCTGGCGCAGCTGGCTGGCGGTGGACTTCGGCGCTGTTCTGGGCGCAGTTGGCTGCCGGTGGCCTGCGGCGCGTCCTGACCGACCGAATTCGACCGCCCAACTTCGACCGCCCGAACGTCTCCCATGGCGGGAGAACCAGCGGTCGAACATGAGCGGTCGGCGGGCGTGGGTCCGCCAGAGGGCGAGGGGCGCGCGAGCCTGGGCGATACTGGAAGGGTGCCTAGCGACCTCGACCCCGAGCAGAACCCCGACCTGCAGCTCCTGCCGGTGCGGCACCGGCCCGACCTCGTCCGCTTCCTCGTGAGCGGGGCGCTGCTCGGCGCGGTGCTGGGTGGCGTGATCGGCTACTTCGGCCCGGACGCGGCCAACAGCTCGCTGGTGCAGGAGGTCGTGCTCCTGGCTGCCATCGGCGCGATCTTCGTGGGACTGCTCGCCGCGGTGGTCTACCTCGTGGCGGACCGGGCGAGCCGGCGGGTCTGAGCGACCGACCGTTCCTGCGCGACCCTCAGCGGGCGGGGATCTCGCAGCCGTCCGGCCCGCACACCTCGGCGTCCGTCCCGCCGACGGCGCCCAGGGTCTGCAGGACGGGGTGGCTCTCGTCCCAGGCCTGCGCGATGGCCCCGGCGAAGACCTCCGCCGGCTGGGCCCCGGAGATGCCGTAGCGCTCGTCGATGACGAAGAACGGCACCCCGTTGGCGCCGTAGGCCCGGGCCTGGCGGACGTCCGCGGTGACGTCCTCGTCATACTCCGAGCTGCCCAGGACGCGGTCGACCGCGGCCTCCTCCAGCCCCTGCTCCACGGCGACGCGGCGCAGGACCGCGTGGTCGGTGACGTCGAGCGCCTGCACGAAGTAGGCGTCGAGGAAAGCCTCCTTGAGCTGGCCCTGCAGCTCCGGACCGCCGGTCTCCAGCGCGAGGTGGATCAGCCGGTGGCCGTCCCGGGTGTTCAGGTGCAGCGTCTCGTCGAGCCGGTAGGCCAGCCCCTCGGCCGCGGCCAGCTGGCTGACCCGGTCCTGCATGGCGGCGATCTGCTCGGGCCCGCCGCCGTACTTGCGCTCCAGCATCGCGGAGGCCTTCTCCACCGGCGGGACCGGCGCGGAGGGGTCGAGCTCGAAGCTGTGCCACACCACCTCCACGTCGTCGGAGTGCTCGAAACCCTCCAGGGCCGTCTCGAGGCGGCGCTTGCCGATGTAGCACCACGGGCAGGCGATGTCGGACCAGACGTCGATACGCATACCCAGGACAATACTTTGGTGACATGTCAATATTCCCGGCGGGACGGCATACCCTGTCCTCGCGCTGTGGGATGATCAGTCGGTGGCACGACCCGACGGACGACTCACGCACGACCTCCTGCCCGACGAGCGTCTGCCCCAGGACGCCTGCGGCGTGTTCGGGGTGTGGGCCCCCGGCGAGGAGGTCGCCAAGCTCACCTACTTCGGTCTCTACGCCCTCCAGCACCGCGGCCAGGAGGCGGCCGGCATCGCGACCAGCGACGGTCGTCGGCTGCTGGTCTACAAGGACGTCGGCCTGGTCAGCCAGGTCTTCGACGAGGCGGCGCTCGCCTCGCTCCAAGGACACCTGGCCGTCGGCCACTGCCGCTACTCCACGACCGGACGCAACTCCTGGGAGAACGCCCAGCCCACGCTCGGCGGCACCGCCGACCGCACGGTCGCGCTCACGCACAACGGCAACCTCATCAACACCGCCGAGCTGCGCGACCTGCTCGCCGAGGCGCACGGCGGCGACCTGTCCAGCTCGCGCGGCGAGGTCGCCCGCGGCAACACCACCGACACCGCGATCATCACCGGCCTGCTGACCGTCGACGACGAGGAGTCGGTCGAGGACGCGGCGATGCGCGTGCTCCCGCAGCTGCGGGGCGCCTTCAGCCTGGTCTTCTGCGACGAGTCCACCCTGTATGCCGCACGCGACCCGCAGGGGGTCCGTCCCCTGGTCCTGGGTCGCCTCGAGCGCGGCTGGGTGGTGGCCTCCGAGACCGCGGCCCTCGACATCGTCGGCGCCTCCGTGGTCCGCGAGGTCGAGCCCGGCGAGCTCATCGCCATCGACGAGAACGGCCTGCGCTCGCAGCGCTTCGCCGAGCCCGCGCCCAAGCGGTGCGTCTTCGAGTGGGTCTACCTCGCGCGCCCCGACACCACGATCGCCGGCCGCGAGGTCTACGACGCGCGGGTGGAGATGGGTCGTCGGCTGGCCGCCGAGCACCCGGTCGAGGCCGACCTGGTCATGCCGACGCCCGAGTCCGGCACGCCGGCCGCGATCGGGTATGCCGAGGCCTCCGGGATCCCGTTCGGCCACGGCCTGGTCAAGAACGCCTACGTCGGCCGCACCTTCATCGCGCCGAGCCAGACCATCCGCCAGCTCGGCATCCGGCTCAAGCTCAACCCGCTGCGCGACGTCATCCGCGGCAAGCGCCTGGTCGTCGTCGACGACTCCATCGTGCGCGGCAACACCCAGCGGGCGCTCGTGCGGATGCTGCGCGAGGCCGGCGCCTCCGAGGTGCACGTGCGGATCTCCTCCCCGCCGGTGCGCTGGCCCTGCTTCTACGGCATCGACTTCGCGACGCGCGCCGAGCTCATCGCCACCGGGCTCGACGTGGAGTCCATCGCGCACTCGATCGGGGCCGACTCGCTGGGCTACATCAGCGAGGACGGCATGATCGAGGCGACGGCCCAGCCCCGGACCGCGCTGTGCACGGCCTGCTTCAGCGGCGACTACCCGATCGAGCTGCCGAGCGCCGACAAGCTCGGCAAGGACGTGCTGGAGCTGCAGTTCCCCGTCCAGGAGGGGGCGGCCGACGTCACCTCCGTGGGGACGCTCGACGTCGAGGGCGTCGCCGTGACGGCCAGCGGCGGTGCCGAGGCGTCGGTCCTGCGACCCTGACCGCCGGCTCGCGCCCGATCAGCGGCGCGGGCACGGCATACCCTGAGAACACCTGACGACACCCTGACCGAGGGGACTCCTGCATGAGCGACCAGCCGATCACCTACGCCAGCGCCGGCGTCGACGTCCACGCGGGCGACCGTGCGGTCGAGCTGATGAAGGACTCCGTGCGGCGCGCGCAGCGTCCCGAGGTGCTCGGCGGCCTGGGCGGTTTCGCGGGGATGTTCGACGCCTCGGCGCTGCAGGGCATGCGTCGCCCGGTGCTCGCGACCTCCACGGACGGCGTCGGCACCAAGGTCGCGATCGCGCAGGCGATGGACAAGCACGACACGATCGGTCAGGACCTCGTCGGCATGGTGGTCGACGACATCGTCGTGAGCGGCGCCGAGCCGCTGTTCATGACCGACTACATCGCCTGCGGGAGGGTCGTGCCGGAGCGCATCGCCGCGATCGTCTCCGGCATCGCGCGGGGGTGCGAGCTCGCGGGCGTGGCGCTCGTGGGCGGGGAGACCGCCGAGCACCCGGGTCTGCTCGGCGAGGACGAGTATGACGTCGCCGGCGCCGCCACCGGCGTCGTCGAGCACGACCTCATCCTCGGCCCGCACCGCGTGGAGCGTGGGGACGTGGTGATGGCGCTGCCGTCGTCGGGCCTGCACTCCAACGGCTACTCCCTCGTGCGGCGGGTCATGGCGGCCGCCGGCTGGGACTGGGACCGGCACGTCGACGAGCTGGGCCGCACGCTGGGGGAGGAGTGCCTGGAGCCGACCCGGATCTACAGCCGACCGCTGCTGGAGCTGGCCCGGGCGGATGTCGGGCTGCACGCCCTCTCGCACGTCACCGGCGGCGGTCTCGCGGCCAACCTCGCGCGCGTGCTGCCCGCCGGCTCGCTGGCGACCGTGGAGCGCGTGTGGACGCCGCCGGCAATCTTCTCGCTCGTGCAGGAGCTGGGGCGCGTGCCGCGGGCCGACCTGGAGCAGACGCTCAACATGGGGGTGGGCTTCGTCGCGGTGGTGGCCCCTGACGGGGTGGCCCGCGCCCAGGAGATCCTGGCCGGTCACGGTCTGGAGGCGTGGGTGGTCGGCGCGGTCGGCGACCCGGCGACGGCCGAGCAGCACGACGAGCCGGTCGTCCAGGGTGCCAAGGGCGTCGACGGCGGTGCCGTGCAGATGCTGGGGGACTACCCCGCCTGAGCAGCCGCGGCTGGCGCCGGGCTCAGCGTGCCGGCGTGACCAGGACCCAGTAGGTCACCGGTCCGCGCGCTCCCACGTTGGCGGACCAGATCTTGCCGGCCGCGTCACCGGTGAGCGCCCGCCGGATCTGCTGGTTGGTCGGCTCGGCGAGGACCACGGAGGTCGCCGGGTCGGTGACGTCGAGCTCGACGGCCGTCGCGGACGTGTTGACCGGGACGTCCTCGAAGGTCCATGACGAGGCCGCCGTGACGTCGGGCTCCTGCTGGTCGCCCTCGGCCCACAGCGTGAGCCGGGCGTCGCCGACGGGAGCGATGTCGCACGCGGCCGCCTGCACCTGTTCCCAGGAGGACTCCTTGGTCAACGGCTCCTGGCAGATGCGGTACTCGTAGGTGACGTCGGCGATGCCCATCAACCTGGACCAGGACAGCGTGATCACCACGGCACCGAGCGCCACCAGGACGATGAGGACCCAGGCTCGGTCACGTCGGGGGTTGCCCTTGACGAGCGCGTCCTCGTGCGTCCAGGTGGCCTCGCTGCGATGCCGGGTCGCCACGGTGGTCAGTGGTCAGCGAGGGTTGCCCGAGGCCCAGGAGCCGTAGTCGTCCTCGTCGTCGTCGTCATCCGCCGCGTAGGCGGCGTAGGGGTCGTCGTCATCGTCGTCCTCCTCCTCGGCGGGGACATACTGCTCGTAGTCACCGCTGGCTCCGTGGAGCTCTCGCTCGAGTGCGGAGAGGTCCGTGCTCGGCCCGCTGTTGTACTTCAGCTTGCGAGCGACCTTGATCTGCTTTGCCTTGGCTCGGCCGCGCCCCATGGCGTCGACCCCCTTGTTTGACTCTGCCGGACGGCATCGCTGGCTGGGAGAACCAGGTCGCGGAGCCGCACCGGGGGATGTGTGCATTCGTGCCCATAAGGCTACATGAGATCGGCC
Source organism: Ornithinimicrobium tianjinense (assembly GCF_014636495.1). GTDB lineage: Bacteria > Actinomycetota > Actinomycetes > Actinomycetales > Dermatophilaceae > Ornithinicoccus > Ornithinicoccus tianjinensis. Next base: position 328,948 of record NZ_BMEM01000004.1, on the reverse strand, counting down.
TCACATCCCGCATCCGTCAGAACGGCCGGGGCCGGTGAGCGCCGGCGCCGGCATGCCCTCCTCCCGCACCTGGCCGAGTGGGCGGGGTATGTCGGTGGTGCCTGGTTGTGTGGGGTCATGGTGATGAGGGGCGAGCGAGCGAGGGTTGGCGGATGAGTGGCGGGGCGCGTGCGGTGGAGGCGTGGGAGGAGTTCGTGGGCGGGCCGGTCAGTGATGAGCAGGTCGCGTTCGCGCTGGGGGTGTTCGCCGAGCAGGAGGCGCTGTTCGGTGAGGACCCGCAGGAGGGGGACGCGGAGTACTGGCAGCTGCTGGCCGAGGCCGAGGAGACCCTGGCCCTGGAGCGGCAGGAGCGGCAGGAGCCGGCCGGGTGGGCCGGGGAGGAGCTGGACCGGGGCCTGCAGGCCGCGGTGCGCGGCCTGGACCGCGCCGCCGGCCTCGGTGGTGCCGGCCTCGGTGGTGCCGGGGCTGGGGTGGTGGACCCTGCGGGTCTGGTGCACGTCTTCGACGCCGGGGTCGTGGACGCCCTGGGGGTGGCGGGGGCGTTGCGCACGGTCCTGGACGGGTTGACCTTCGCCCTGGTCGCCGAGGCCCGCACGCGGGGGCTGCACACCGCGACCGGGACCGGGCTGGTGGACTGGGTCCGCTCCCACTGCCCGTGGCTGCCCACCGGTGAGGCCGCCGCGCTGCGCGCGGTCGCCGAGGCCGCGACCACCCACTGGGGCGCCCCGCTGGGGCAGGCCGTGCGGGCCGGACGCACCGGGATCTCCCGTGCCGCGACCGTGGCCCGGACCCTGACCCGGATCGCGCCCACCCTGGAGCCCGACCAGCAGGAGGCGTACGCCGCGATCGTGACCGACGCCGCGTGCAACCCCGCCCTCAGCGACCGCGACCTGTCCCGGGTCTGCAAGAAGCTGCTCATCGACCTCCTCGACACACCCCCCGACCCCGACCCCGACCCCCAGCCCGACCCCGAGCCGGCCGACGGCCGCGGGGACGGTGGCCGCGGGGACGGTGGCCGCGGGGACGGCGGCGGGGACGGGGACGGCGGGGATGCCGGGGCTGGCAGCGGAGGCTGCGCGGGAGCGGGAGCGGGAGCCGGTGCTGGTGGTGGTGGGGCCGGCCGGTCACGGGCGGGTCTGGAGCGGCAGCTGCGGCTGGTGACCCGGCAGGGGCTGGGCGGGGGCATGACCCGCTACACCATCGACGCCCCCGAGGACGACGCGGCCCTGCTCGACGGCATCCTGGCCGGGCCCCTGGCCCGACCGGTCCCCGGGCCCGAGGGGACCCCGGACCTGCGCTCGGCCGGGCAGCGCCGCTACGACGCGCTGCTGACCGTCCTGGGCCGCGGCCTGGGCCACCCCGGCGCCCCGCCCTCGACCGCCCGCGCCAGCGTCATCATCACCGTGCGCGCCGACCCGACCACCGGACACCCGACCGGGGCCGCGACCACCCAGACCGGGCAGGTGTTCCCCGCCCGCGCGGCCGGCCCGTCCGCCTGCACCGGCGACCTGACCCCCGTGGTCCTCGGCCCGCACGGCGAACCCCTGGCCCTGGGCTCCACCCAACGCCTGGCCACCCCCGGCCAGTACAAGGCCCTCATCGTCCGCGACGAGCACTGCGTCTTCCCCGGCTGCACCGTCCCCGGCACCTGGTGCGAGGCCCACCACGCGACCTGGTGGTCCCGCGGCGGCCCCACCGACCTCACCAACCTCGCCCTGCTCTGCACCCGCCACCACCAACAGGTCCACGACAAGGACCTCACCGTCACCGTCAACGGCGCCCACGCCACCGTCCACCTCAGATGACCCCGCCCCACCCCGGCCACACCGGCCGGGCGCACCACCACGCCCACACCCCGCAGACAGCGATCCGTGCGGGTCTGCGCTGGGCTGGTCCGGGTCTGGGCTCAGCGGGTCCGGGTGTGGGCTCAGCCGCGCCCGCGCGCGTAGGTCGTGGCCAGCGCCCCGGCCAGCGCCAGCGCTGCCACGCCGATCGCGATCCACGCCCAGGTCGGCATCCCGTCGCCGGAGCCAGAGGTCTCATCGGCCACCGGGGTGGGATCGACGGTCGGGGCGGAGCTCGTGGTCCCGGTGCCAGCGCTCTCGGTGCTCGTGGTCCCGGTGCCAGCGCTCTCGGTGCTCGCGCTCTCGGTGCTCGACGCCTCGGTCACGGTGAACCCCAGCTCCCCGGAGATCGGGTGGCCGTCCTCGCTGGTCACCCGCCAGAGCACGGTGTAGCCACCGGCCGCAAGATCGTCCGCGAGCTCCTGCTCGACGCGGTCCCCGTCGACGGCTGGTTCGCCCTCGGAGACGGGGGAGCCGTCGGGGCCGGTGACGACGACCTGCGTGCCGAGCTCCGAGACCGCCCCGCTGAAGGTGAGCACCAGCGACTCCGGGGCCTGCTCCACGGTCGCGCCGTCGGTCGGCTCCGAGCCGACGAGGTCGTCGTGCGCCGCCGCCGGTCCGACGGCCCCCGCCCCCACCAGCAGGACGGACAGCATCAGGACGATCGTGCGCAGCAGCCTGGTCACGCCGTCGAGTCTAGGTGGCAGGACATCGCGCAGGTGGGCAGTACATCGGGACAGGGATACTCGGGGGATGATCCCGGGCCCGACCAGCTGTCGCACGGTCGCCGCTCCCGTCGTCGCCTCGATCGAGGAGAAGCGGTCGGTCTTCGAGTGCTGGCTGCGTCGCGTCGAGGACGAGGCGGCCGCCCGTGCCGTGGTGGAGGAGGCCCGCGCCACCCACTGGGACGCCCGCCACCACTGCAGCGCGTTCGTCCTGGGTGCCGACGCGGCGACCGTCCGCAGTAACGACGACGGAGAGCCGGCGGGCACCGCAGGCACCCCGATGCTGGAGGTCCTCACCCACTCCGGCCTCACGGACGTCGTCGCCGTGGTCACCCGCTGGTTCGGCGGCACGCTCCTGGGCACGGGCGGGCTGGTCCGCGCCTACTCCGACGCCGTGCGCGCCGCCATCGAGGTCGCGCCCACTCTCACGCGGCTGCGCGTCCTCGAGACCGACGTCCGGGTGGACCACGCCCTCGCAGGCCGCCTCGAGCACGACCTCCGCGCGCGCGACGTGACGATCACCGACGCCCGGTATGCCGAGCACGTCACCCTCCGCGTCCAGGTGCCCGTCGCCGACGAGGTCGACCTCGACGCCCTCCTGGGCGAGCTGACCGCGGGGCGGGCGAGCGTCATACCCGGAACCGCCACGGAAGGGTGGCGCGACGGCGACACCCAGGGCCCACCCGGGACCGGCTGATATTTTGCGCCTCATGTCGATGCCGGTCGCGCCGCACTCCTCCACCACGCCCTTCGTGCCCGTGGTGCTCGGCGGCGACCTGCCGACGTACACGCTCGCGCGCGCCTTCCACGCCGAGCTGGGCGTGCGGACCACGGTGCTCTCGCGCGCCGTGCCGTCGGCGGTCCGGGGCTCGGCGATCATCGACAACGTGGTCGTGCCCGGCCTGAGCGAGCCCGACGAGGCGGTCGCCGCCGTGCACCGCGTGGCCGACGCGCACCCGGGGGCCCGGATCCTCGTGCTCGGCACGATGGACTGGTGGATCGAGCGGCTCGGCGAGATCCGCGGCGCGTTCGACGAGCGCGTCGTCGTGCCCTACCCCGAGCTGCCGCTCATCGAGCGGATGAACGACAAGGAGCAGTTCGCCCAGCTGTGCGCCGAGGTCGGCGTCGCGCACCCGCAGACGGTCGTCGTCGACCACGACGTCGCCGAGACGCAGGTGGGGGACCTGCTCGGCAGCCTGCGCTGGCCGCTGGTCGTCAAGGCCGCCGACCCGCCCGCCTTCCACCACCTCATCTACCCGGGCAAGAAGAAGGTCGGGTATGCCGCGGACGTGGCCGAGCTCCTGGACCTGCGCCGGACGATGTCGGAGGCGGGGTATGCCGGGGCGCTCGTCGTGCAGGAACGCATCCCGGGCGGGGACGAGCAGATGCGGCTGCTCACGACCTACTCCGACCGCGCCGGCAGGGTGCGCTGGGGCCGGGTCGGGCACGTCCTCCTGGAGGACCACGACCCGTCGTGGATCGGCAACCCGCTGGCCGTCATGCACGGCACCAGCGACTCCATGCTGGCCGACGCGACGAAGCTGCTCGAGGCGGTCGGCTGGACCGGCTACGCCAACTTCGACGTCAAGGTCGACCCGCGCGACGGGCGGGAGTACTTCTTCGAGCTCAACCCGCGCCTCGGTCGCTCGCACGGCTACCTCCACGCGGCCGGCCACCCGATCGTCACGCCCTACGTGCGTGAGTACGTCGAGGGCCGGGACCCCTACGAGGACGTCACGACCGGGCCGGAGACCGACGACTGGCTCTACGCGATCGCGCCGGTGCCGCTGGTGCGCCGCTATGTCACCGACCGTGCCGTCCGGCACCGACTGACGCGGGTCCGGCAGCAGGGGAGGGTCATGCGGCCGTTCGTCTACGCGCCCGACCGCAGCTCCGAGCGGCTGCTGGCGCAGGTCAAGAGCGACGTGCTCTTCGTGAAGAACTTCGCCTCCCACTACCGCCGGCCGGTGACCTCGTGACCGTCGAGCCTCCCGGCCGGGAGGTCGGCCGGCTGCTCCCCGACACCTGGCGGCGCCCCGTGCTCGGCGTGCTGGGCGGGATGGGTCCCGCGGCGTCGGTCACCTTCCTGGACGCCCTGACCCGGCGCACGCCCGCCCGCTCCGACCAGGACCACATCGACACCGTGGTCCTCAGCCACGCGACCACCCCCGACCGCACCGCCCGGCTGCACGACGCCACCCTGCCCGACCCCACGCCATACCTGATGGGGGACCTGGAGCTGCTCGGCCGCCTGGGCGCGGACCTGGCCGTCATCGTCTGCAACACCGCGCACGCCTTCCTCGCCGAGGAGCTGCCGGTGCGGCTGCTGAGTATCGTCGAGGTCGGCGCGGCGGCAGCGGTGGCGCGGGCCCGGGAGGTCAGCGGCGGCACCGAGGCCCCCGCGGTGACCCTCCTGGCGACCGACGGCACGTTGTCCAGCCGGCTCTACCAGGAAGCCCTGGAGCGGCGCGGCGCCGTGGTCCGGCTGCCTGAGCCGGAGGACCAGCGGCGGGTGATGAGCGTGATCTACGACGGGGTCAAGGCCGGCGTGCCCGTCCCGCGGGAGGAGTTCGCGGCCCTGGTCGAGGAGCTCCGCGGCGGGTCGGACGCCGTGCTGCTCGGCTGCACCGAGCTGTCCGTCCTCTTCGACGAGGCGGCGGTCCAGGGCGCACCCCTTCCGCGGTATGTCGTGGACGCGCAGGACGAGCTCGTGGACGCCGTCGTCACGGAGCTCGCGCCGGGAGCCTGACAGGTCAGGCTACCTCTCCCTCGACGACCTCTCCCTCGAGGACCTGCGCTCACGCGCGTCCCCGGCTAGGTTGTGGGTCCCGGCGCACGGTGCGGTGCGCCCCGCCACCAGGAGGACCGATGGACCCCATGGAACCGGTGCACTCTGCCGGAGTGCTGCTCACGATCGCGGCGGTGGCCGTCGCGGTGCTGCTGCTGCTCATCATCAAGCTGCGGATGCACGCGTTCGTGGCGCTCGTGCTCGTCAGCCTCCTCACCGGCGTCGCGGCCGGCATCCCGTTCGCGGACCTGGCCAAGGTCGCGACGAGCTTCTTCGGCACGACGCTGGGGTCGGTGGCCCTGCTCGTCGGCCTGGGGGCGATGGTCGGGCGCCTGCTCGAGGTGACCGGCGGGGCGCAGGTGCTGGCCGACACGCTGATCAACCGCTTCGGTGAGGCGCGGGCGGGCTTCGCGCTCGGCGTGGCGGCGCTGCTCTTCGGCCTGCCGATCTTCTTCGACGCCGGTCTGGTCGTCTTCCTGCCGATCATCTTCTCCGTGGCGCGACGCTTCGGCGGCTCGGTGCTGCTCTACGCCATCCCCGCCGCCGGTGCGTTCGCAGCGATGCACGCGATCGTGCCGCCGCACCCGGGCCCGGTCACCGCCGCCGTCGAGCTGCAGACCTCGGTCGGTCTCACGATGCTCGTGGGCATCCCGGTCGCGGTGCTGGCCTGGTACGTGGGCGTCTACCTCTACACCCAGGTCTACGCCGGCAAGGTGATGGTCCCGATCAACGACAGCATCCTGCGCGGAGGCGTGTCCGGCGAGCCGTCCGACCTCGACGACCCGGAGGACGACGCCCGGGCCGACCGGATCCGGCGCGGCGAGGAGACGGTCTCCCCGCCCTCGTTCGGTCTGGTCCTCATGGTCCTCCTGCTGCCCCTGGTGCTCATCGCGCTCAACACCACCATCGACACGATGCGCAAGGCCGGCGGGCTGCCGGAGGAGAGCCTCGCCCTGGACGCGCTCGTCTTCGTCGGACAGACGCCGGTGGCGCTGCTCATCACCCTGCTGGTCGCGACCTACACGCTCGGGATGCGCGCGGGCTCGCCCGCCACCGTGGAGACCATCCTCAACGACGCCCTCGGGCCCATCTGCGCGATCATCCTGATCACCGGCGCCGGCGGGATGTTCGGCGGCGTGCTGCGCTACTCCGGCATCGGTGCCGCCCTCTCGGACAGCCTCGCCGACCTGGGGCTGCCGCTCATCGTCTCCGCGTTCGTCATCTCCACCCTGCTGCGCGTCGCCCAGGGCTCGGCCACCGTCGCGCTGACCACGACCGCCGGGCTGCTGTCGTCCGCCGTCGTGGCGGCCGACCTGTCCGACCTCAAGGTGGTCTGCCTGGTGCTGGCCATCGCCGCGGGCGCCACGGTGCTCTCGCACGTCAACGACTCCGGCTTCTGGCTGGTGAGCCGCTTCTTCGGCATGGACGTCAAGACCACCCTGCGCACCTGGACGGTCATGGAGACCACGCTCGGCCTGACGATCTTCCTCATCGCCGGCCTGCTGTGGCTGGTCGTCCCGTGACCGCGGAGGCGTATGACGACCCCGTGCACCTCGTCGTCATGGGCGTCTCCGGGACGGGCAAGAGCACCGTCGCGGAGCTGCTCGTCGAGCAGTTGGGCTGGGACTTCTGCGAGGGCGACGACCTGCACCCCCGGTCCAACATCGACAAGATGTCGTCGGGCCAGCCGCTGACCGACGAGGACAGGTGGCCCTGGCTCGAGGCGCTGGTCGCGTGGACCGCGGAACGGGACCGTGAGGGTGTGAGCACCATCCTCACCTGCTCCGCCCTGCGTCGGTCCTACCGCGACGTGCTGCGCAAGGGTGGACCGGGGACCCGCTTCATCCACCTCACCGGCGATCCGGACCTGCTGGCCGAGCGGATGGAACACCGCACCCGGCACTTCATGCCGGCCTCCATGCTCGAGTCCCAGCTGGCGACCCTCGAGCCGCTGGAGGACGACGAGCCGGGAGTGGTGGTCGACGTGGCGGCGACGCCCGAGCAGATCGTCCGGCAGGTCCGGCAGCAGCTCGGTCTCGAGCGACCGGGGCGAGGTTAGGCTTCCGTCCAGTGAGCAGGAGGGAGCCAGGTCACGTGCGAGCACGCGCGATCTCACGCGGGACGGTCGGGGCAGCCTGCCTGACCGTCCTCGTGCTGACGGGCTGCGGCGGTGGCGACGTCACGGGGCGGGAGCCGGCCAGGACGGACAGCGTGGTCGTCACCACCGCCAGCACACCTGTGGCGGCCTCCGGACCCGAGGGGCCGGCCGCCACGACCGCCTCCCCGAGCGACGCACCGACCGACCCGCCCCCGCGCGAGGTCTCGGAGCGCAGCGGCCTCTACCCGCTCACCGACGCCGACCTCGTGGCGCTGACCAGCCGCATGAGCACCGTGCTCGAGGACGGCACCGAGGACGAGTGGGCCGCGCTCTTCGAGCTTCCCGAGGGCGAGCTGGAGCAGTGGCGGCTCTGGTTCCGCAGCGTCCGGGAGGTGCCGATGTCGGTCCGGCTCTTCCTGCCCGACGTCGTCGCCGTGGCGGACAGCCCGGAGGGCGGCCGCGGTGACGTGATCTTCGCCCACCAGGTCGAGGGCGCCGACCCGGTCCCGGCCGTGCAGGGCTACCGGCTCACCGTCGAGCAGCGCCCTGGGGAGGACCCCGTCATCACCGGAACGTCCGAGACCGGCGGCAACGACGGCCACCCGCAGCTCTGGGACCTCGCGGCCGTGGACGTCACCGAGACGCAGCGGCTGCTCGTGCTGGCGCCGAAGGGGCGCGGGGCCGACGTGGCGGCGGTGCTGCCGGGACTGGAGACCGCTGCGGCCAACGCCTTCGGCGACTTCGCCGCGGACGACCGGGAGCGGCTGGTGGTCCAGCTGGCGACGTCGGAGCAGATCGAGGCGATCATGGACGACAAGCGCACGGGCACGACGCTGGGCCTGGCCACCTACCTCTCGGGCGTCGACCCGGACCAGATCGAACCCGAGCAGGTCAACGTCACCCTCGCCGCCGACCACCTCGACCGGATCGTCATCGACCTCGACGTGCTCGTGGACGACCTGGCGCAGCACGGTTTCATCCCGCCCGGCGGCTGGTCGGTCATGCGTCACGAGGGCGTGCACGCCCTGCTCGACGGCGACCCGACCGTCTCGCCGCCCGTCTGGCTGTGGGAGGGGCTGGCCCAGTGGTACGGCGACCGCCGCGACTACGAGGTCGACTCCTGGTACGCCGAGGTGGTGGCCCGGACCGGCGTGCCCGAGGAGCTGCCGTCGACCTGGGACGAGTACTACTACGAGGGCGACGAGACCGGAGAGGTCGCGTATGCCGTCTCGGCGATGGTCTTCACCTACCTCGACCGCGGCTGGGGCTTCGAGACCGCGCGGGACGTCGGCGTCGGGCTCTCCTCGGCCGACAGCTGGTACGACCACGACGACCTCGACGCCGTGTTCGAGGAGGAGACCGGGATGACCTACGCGGAGTTCGAGGACAGCTGGCGGGAGTGGGTCGCCGCCAACTACGGCTGAAAATCAGGGAGGACGTGCTCGCCGAAGGTGTCGAGGAAGCGCTCCTGCTCCTGCCCCACGAAGTGCAGGTAGACGTCGTCGAAGCCGAGCTCGGCATACTCCTGCAGCCACGCGCGGTGCTGGCCGAGGTCGGCGGAGACCCGCACCGACCGGGCCACCGCCTCCGGCCCGACCTGCTCGCCCATGACGTCGAACGCGTCGACCGTGGCGGTGTCCCAGTTGACCGGCTCGCCGAAGACGTTGGTCCGCCACTGCTCGTGCGCGACCCGCTGCGCCTCCTCCTGCGTGGGCGCCCAGGACAGGTGCACCTGGAGCGCGGCGGTGCCGGCTCCGCCGGCGTCCCGGTATGCCGTGAGCACGCGCCTGAGCGTGTCGACCGGCTGGCTGACGGTGACCAGCCCGTCGGCCCACCGGGCGACCCGCGCGGCGGAGGCGACGGAGACCGCCGGACCGACGAGCAGCGGCGCGGGGTCGGCACGCTCCCACACCCTGGCCCGGTCGACGGTGACCAGCCCGTCGTGGGTGACCTCCTCGCCGGCGAGCAGCCGGCGGATCACGTCGACGGACTCCTCCAGCCGTCGGGTGCGGACCTCCTTGGCCGGCCAGGGCTGGCCGGTGACGTGCTCGTTGGCGTTCTCGCCGCTGCCGAGCGCCACCCAGAAGCGGCCGGGGAACATCTGCCCGAGCGTCGCGATCCGCTGCGCGTGCACCGCCGGGTGGTAGCGCTGGCCGGGCGCCGAGACGGTCCCGAAGCTCAGGCCCGTCGTCGCGAGGGCGGCGCCGAGCCACGCCCAGGCGTAGCCGGAGTGCCCCTGACGCGTCGACCACGGCGCCAGGTGGTCCGAGCACATCGCCATGGCGAAGCCCGCCCGCTCGGCGTGCTGCACGTCCGCCAGCAGCTGCCGTGGCGAGATCTGCTCGTGGGAGGCGTGGAAGCCGATGCGCATCACGGCACCGCCAGGTCGCCGGTGGGGCGCACGCGCAGCCAGCGCACGCCATACCCCTCGAGCGCGCAGGGGACCTCGGTGCCCGGAGCGGCGAGGACGTCGTGCGTGACCAGGTCGACGACGCGCGGATCGCCCCCGAAGCCGTGGGTCGGCACCGTGACGGTGACCGGGTCGGCGCCGAGGTTGTGCACGGCGACGACCGCGGTGCTCTCCAGCGACAGCCGGTGCGCCAGCACCGCGGGGCCGGCGTCGTGCTCGAGGATCTCCAGCTCGCCCCAGCCGAGCTCCGGGCAGGCGTGCCTGATCCGGATGAGGGTGCGGATCCAGGAGAGCAGCGAGTCGGGGTCGTGCAACTGGTCCATGACGTTGACGTGCTCGGGACCGTAGCCGTCGCCGACGACCGGCTGCACCAGCCTCGAGGGCCGGGCCGAGGAGAAGCCGCCGTTCTTCGTGGCGCTCCACTGCATCGGGGTGCGCACCGCCATCCGGCCCTCGGCGGCCAGGTCCTCGCCCATCCCGATCTCCTCGCCGTAGTAGAGCGTCGGGGTGCCGGGCAGGGAGAACAACAGCGAGTAGGCCATCCGGAGGCGTCGCGGCTCACCCCCCATCATCGTGGGCAGGCGACGCTTGAGGCCGCGGCCGTAGACCTGCATCCGCTCCTCCGGCCCGAAGGCGTCGAAGACCTCCTGGCGCTCGGCGTCCGAGAGCTTGTCGAGGGTGAGCTCGTCGTGGTTGCGCAGGAAGGTCGCCCACTGGTTGGTGCGGTGCAGCTCCGGCCGCTCCTGCAGGGCCGTGGCCAGGGGCCGGGCGTCCTGCCGCGCCATCGACAGGTAGGTCGCCTGCATGCCGATGAAGTCGAACTGCATGTGGAACTCGTCGGCAGCGTCGCCGCCGAAGAAGGCCAGCTGGTCCTCGTGGGCCAGGTTGACCTCCCCGAGCGTCACCGCGTCGCCGCGGCGCAGCTGGACGAAGTCGCGCAGCTGCTTCATGAAGGCGTGCGGGTCGACCAGGTCGTCCCCGCCCTCCTTGCCCGGTCCCTGGGCGAAGAACGGCACACCGTCGACCCGGAAGCCGTCGAAGCCGAGCTCGAGCCAGAACCCGACGGCGCGGAGCAGCTCGGCGACCACCTCGGGGTGGTCGAGGTTGAGGTCGGGCTGGTGGCGGTAGAAGTGGTGCAGGTACCACTCGCCGGTCTTGTCGTCCTTGGTCCAGATCGAGTCCTCCTGGTCCGGGAAGACGACCTGGGCGGAGGTGTCGCCGGGCTCGTCGGCGCGCCATACGTAGTAGTCGCGGTAGGGGTTCTTCGCCGGGTCCTTCTCGGCCCGCGACCTCCTGAACCACGGGTGCTGGTCGCTGGTGTGGTTGACGACGAGGTCGGCGATGACCCGCAGGCCGCGGTCGTGCGCGAGGCGCAGGATCTCCACCATCCGCCCGAGGTCGCCGAGGCGTTCGTCGACGGAGAGGTAGTCCTTGATGTCGTAGCCGTCGTCCCGGTCGGGGCTGGGGTAGAAGGGCATGAGCCACAGGCAGGTGATGCCGAGGTCGGCCAGGTAGTCGATCCGCTGGGCCAGGCCCTCGAGGTCGCCGATGCCGTCGCCGTCGGCGTCGAGGAAGGTCTCGACGTCCAGGCAGTAGATGACCGCGCTCTTCCACCACAGGTCGCTCGTGTCGGTGATGCGCATGTCCCCCACTATGCCGAGGGCCGTCACCGCGTGCGCGGTGACGGCCCTCGTGGTGCTGTCCGGGTCAGCCCCGGTGGCCCGCCTCGGGCCGCTCGACGGGCAGCGACTCGGGGTTGCCCTGCTGCGGGGTGGCGCCGAAGTCCGGCTCGCCGTGCTGGAGCGGGTCGAGGCCCGGGGCGGCACCGGAGACCTGACCCTGGCTCTGCGAACGACCGCGGGTCGACCCCTCGGCGTCCCGGGTCGCGCCCTCGACCTCCTCACGCGCGCGGCGCAGGGCCTCGCGCGGGTCCTCCAGCGTCGGCGCGTCCAGGTCGTCCAGCCCGGTGTCCCCGGCGTCCGGGCGCAGGCCCACGGAGGGGGCGTCCAGGACGTTGGCGCCGCCGGAGCCGCTGCCGCCGCCCAGCGCGTTGCCGATGCCGGACAGCGCCGCGGTGAGCTCGGTCGGGACGACCCACATCTTGTTGGCCTCGCCCTTGGCGATCTCGGGCAGCATCTGGAGGTACTGGTAGGCCAGCAGCTTGCTGTCCGGGTTGCCCTTGTGGATGGCGTCGAAGACCTGCAGGATCGCGCGCGCCTCACCCTGGGACTCCAGGATCGCCGCCTGCGCGGTGCCCTCGGCGCGCAGGATCTGGGCCTGCTTCTCACCCTCGGCGGTGAGGATCTGCGACTGCTTGACGCCCTCGGCGTTGAGGATCGCGGCGCGACGGTCGCGCTCGGCACGCATCTGCTTCTCCATCGAGTCCTGCACGGAGGCGGGCGGGTCGATGGCCTTGAGCTCGACGCGGTTGACGCGGATGCCCCAGCGGCCGGTCGCCTCGTCGAGGACGCCGCGCAGCTGGCCGTTGATCATGTCGCGGCTGGTCAGCGTCTGCTCGAGGTCGAGGGAGCCGATGACGTTGCGCAGCGTGGTGACGGTGAGCTGCTCGATGCCCTGGATGTAGTTGGCGATCTCGTAGGTCGCGGCCTTGGGGTCGGTCGGCTGGAAGTAGATGACCGTGTCGATCGAGACCACGAGGTTGTCGCTGGTGATGACCGGCTGCGGCGGGAAGCTCACGACCTGCTCGCGCAGGTCGACGATGGCCCGCGGCCGGTCGATGAACGGCACGAGGAAGTGCAGGCCGGCGTCGAGCGTCCGGTCGTACTTGCCCAGGCGCTCCACGATGACGGCGGTGGCCTGGGGCACGATGCGGATCGCCCGCGCGATGGCGGTGATCGCGAAGAGCACGAGGAGGGCGACGACCGCCCAGACGATGATGCTCACGGGATCTGGCATGACGATCTCTCCTTGGTGTTGTCGTCTTGGTGTTGTCGTCAGTCAGGACGGTGCGGGTATGACGTGCGTCGGGCCCGCGGGGTTGCGTGCCTCAGCCCTCGGTCGGGGCCTCGGTGTCGAAGGGCTTGTCCTCGGGGGTGCGGGCCGTGACCACCGCCGTGGCGCCGTCGATCTTGACCACGGTGACCAGGTCGCCGACCGCGAAGCGCTGGCCGGCCAGCTCGGCGCGGGCGGTCCAGGGCTCGCCCCGCAGCTTGACCAGCCCGGAGCGGTCCGTCACCTCCTCCAGGACGGTGGCGGTCTGGCCGATGTTGCCCTGGATCCCGATGACCCCGCCCTTGCCCTCGACCCGCAGGTGCCGCAGCGCCGCCGGGCGGAGCGCGACGACGAACAGGCCCGCGGCGACGGCGAAGACCAGCACCTGCGCGACGACGGGGATCCCCACGCCGGCGGCCACGGCCGCGACGAGCGCCCCGAGCGCGAGCATGAGGAAGATCAGGTCCAGGGTGGTCATCTCGACGATGCCGAAGACCAGTGCGGCCCCCACCCACCACAGCCACTGCGGGCTGTCGCTCAACCATTCGGGCATCCACGCCCTCCTTCCCCTCGGTCCTCCCGATCCTACGTGTCCGGACCCCCGCCGGGGGACGGGGCCTGCCGCACGCCCGGCAGGGCCAGGACCGCACCGGCGACGAGCAGTGCCGCGGAGAGCACCAGCCCGGCCCCCAGCGAGCCGACGACGTCGGAGAACCAGCCGGTCAGCCACGGTCCGACCGTCTGGCCCACCCCGAAGGCGACGGTCGCGAACGCCAGCCCGGAGGTCCACAGGGCGGCCGGCAGGGCCTCCCGCACACCCACGGTCATCGCGGTGACCACCGAGAGGAAGGTGCCGCCCACGACCAGGCCGGAGACGAAGAACGCCCACGGCTCGGTCACGAGCACCGGCAGGGCGGTGCCGACGGCCAGCACCACCATCAGCACGCTCATCGCCGGCGTGCCGCCGAGCCGCCCGATCAGCCGGCCCCAGACGAACCAGCCCGCGGAGGCCGCCGCGCCGACCACCACCCAGAAGACGGCGACCGTGCGCAGCCCGATGCCCTGCTCCTGGAGGAAGGCGATGACGAAGGTCAGGTAGGCGATGTAGCCCAGCCCGAAGAAGGTGTAGCCCGCCGACAGCCAGCCGATGCGGCGGCGGTCCCAGCCCTGGTGCTCCGCGGCCGCCGGCGGGTCCGGCTCGACGGTATGCCGCAGCGCCAGGCCCGCGACCACGGTCGCCACCGCGCCGAGCACGGTGAGCACCACCCACCCGAGCTGCCAGGAGCCGGAGGTCCGGTCCAGCACCCAGGGGACGAGCAGGCCGGCGAGCGTCATCCCGCCGCCGGCCCCGCCGTAGTAGAGCCCGAGCATCAGGGCCGCGCGTCCGGGCTCCCCGCCGGCGCCTGCGGCGGCGACGAGCGCGGCCCCGAGGACGAAGGCCCAGGCCCCGCCGACCCCGGCCGCGGTGCGGGCGAGGAGGAGGACGGCATACCCGCCGGTGAGGGAGGTCAGCAGGAGCGCGAGCGTCGTGACCAGCGCGCCGAGCAGGAACGCCCGTCCGGTCCCGAGGCGGCGGGCCAGCGGGGCGGCGGCGAGCGCCCCCAGCAGGTAGCCGGCCGCGTTGGCGGTGTTGAGCGCCCCGGCCTGCGACCACGACCAGCCGAGGTCGGACGCCATCTCGGGCAGGAGCAGCGCGTAGGCGAAGCGGGCGAGGCCCAGCGAGACGAGCGGCCCGGCCGACAGCGCCAGCGCCACGACCAGGCGGTCGGCGCCGGCGTGGTCCCGGCCGGGACGGCCGCCCATCAGTGGAACTCGTCGTCCGGGACGTCGAAGAGCTCGACCGCGTGCGTCACCTGCGCGGTCCGGAAGTCCTCGTCGCGCGCCCCGACCCGGAAGACCAGAGCGCCCGTGAGCGGGGCGGGGCCGTCCCGCCACAGGAGGGGTATGCCCTGGTGCTCGGTCTGCTGCATGCGCGGAGTCTAGGTGGGGCTGGCCCGCGCACCCGCAGAGCCCTGCGCGTCAGTAGGCCGCCGCGGTCGGTCGCACCAGGAGCGGCTCCCGCGCGGGGGCCGCGGCCGGGCGGGCGGGGCCGGTCGGGCGGGCCGGGCGCGACGCCGCCGGGACCGGTGCGCTCGCCAGAGCCCGCTCGATGATGCCGAAGACCTGCTCGGTCTCGATGAGGAAGGCGTCGTGGCCGTAGGGGGAGTCGATGACCGCGAGCTCGCGGCACGCCGGCGACCCGGCGACGACCTCGCCGTCGGCCGGGGTGAAGAGCCGGTCGCTGGAGACGACCCCGACGGTCAGCTCGGCGGTGATCCTCCGCAGGGCGGCCGCCACCCCGCCGCGGCCGCGGCCGACGTCGTGGGAGTTCATCGCCTCGGTGAGCGCGAGGTAGGAGTTGGCGTCGAAGCGGCGCACGAGCTTGGCGCCGTGGTGCTCCAGGTAGGACTGCACGGCATACCGTCCGCCGCGCAGCGGGTCCTCGCCCTCCTGCCCGTCGCGACCGAAGCGCAGCGTGAGCTCCTCGGCGCTGCGGTAGGTCGCGTGGGCGATCTGCCGGGCGATCGCGAGGCCCTGACGCGGCCCGGGGCCGGGGTAGTAGTCGCCGCCGTGGAAGGCCGGGTCCAGCCGGACGGCGTGCAGCTGCGGCACCGACCAGGCGATCTGGTCGGCGGTGGCCGCCGCGCCGGCGGCGAGGACCACGCACCGCCTGACCCGCCCGGGGTAGGTCACCGCCCACTCGAGCGACCGCATACCGCCGACCGAGCCGCCCACGACGAGGTGGAAGGCGTGGATGCCGAGCGCATCGGCCAGCAGCGCCTCGGCGTGGACCTGGTCGCGGACGGTGATGGTCGGGAAGGAGGAGCCGTAGGGGCGGCCGTCGGGGGCGGGGGAGCTCGGCCCGGTGGTGCCGCGGCAGCCGCCGAGGACGTTCGGGGCGACCACGAAGTACTCGTCGGTGTCGATCGGCGCGCCCGGGCCGATGAGCCCCGGCCACCAGCCCGCGGTCGGCTGGTCGGGGCCGCGCTCGCCGACGACGTGGCTGTCGCCGGTGAGCGCGTGCAGCACGAGCACCGCGTTGTCGCGGGCCTCGTTGAGCGTGCCCCAGGTCTGGTAGGAGACCCGTACGCCCTCGAGGACGGCACCGCTCTCGAGCGTGAGGTCGCCGACCTGCTGGGTGCGGCGGCGCGACGCAGCGCTCACGGCTCAGGCCGCCGACGTCTCGTCGGTGCCCGCGCCGGTGACCTGGGCGGCCGCGCGGAAGCCGGTCTCGAGGTCCGCCAGGATGTCGGAGATGCCCTCGATCCCGACCGCGAGCCGGACCAGGCCCGGGGTGACGCCAGCGGCGCGCTGGGCCTCCTCGGTCAGCTGGCTGTGAGTCGTGGACGCGGGGTGGATGACGAGGGAACGGACGTCGCCGATGTTGGCCACGTGGCTGTGCAGCTCGAGCGCGGAGACGAAGGCCTTGCCGGCCTCGACGCCGCCGGCGATCTCGAAGGCCAGGACCGCGCCGGGACCGCCGGGCAGGTACTTCTGCGCGAGGTCGTGCGAGGGGTGCTCGGGCAGGCCGGCGTAGATGACCTTCTCGACCTGGGGGTGGGAGGAGAGGAACTCGACGACCTGGGCGGCGTTGCTCACGTGACGCTCGACCCGCAGCGACAGGGTCTCGATGCCCTGGGCCAGCAGGAAGGCGTTGAACGGGGAGATGGCCGGGCCCAGGTCGCGCAGCAGCTGGACCCGCGCCTTGAGGATGTAGGAGAGGTTGACGCCGAAGATGCCGTCCTTGCCGAGCGCCTCGGCATACACCAGGCCGTTGTAGGAGGGGTCGGGCTGGGTGAAGCCGGGGAAGCGGCCCTCGAGCTCGGGGGCGCCGTAGTCGAAGTTGCCGCTGTCGATGATGACGCCGCCGATCGCGGTGCCGTGGCCGCCGAGGTACTTCGTCGCCGAGTGCACCACGACGTCCGCGCCGTGCCGGATCGGGTTGCTGAGGAACGGGGTGGCGATCGTGTTGTCCACGATGAGCGGGACGCCGACCTCGTGGGCCACTCCCGCGACCTTCTCGACGTCGAGGACCTCACCGCTGGGGTTGGCGATCGTCTCGCCGAAGAACGCCTTGGTGTTGTCCTGCGCGGCGGCGCGCCAGGACTCGGGGTCGGTCGGGTCCTCCACGAAGGAGACCTGGACACCGAGCTTGGGCAGGGTGTGGGCGAAGAGGTTCTGGGTGCCGCCGTAGAGGCTCGGGCTGGCCACGACGTGGTCGCCCGCCTCGGCGACGTTGAGGACCGCCAGCGTGATCGCGCTCATCCCCGAGGAGAGCAGCAGCGCGCCGACGCCGCCCTCGAGGTCGGCGAGGCGGTTCTCGACGACCTCCTGGGTCGGGTTGTTGATGCGGGTGTAGATGGGGCCCAGCTCAGCCAGCGCGAACCGGTTGGCGGCCTGCTCGGCGTCGGCGAAGACGAACGAGGTGGTCTGGTGGATCGGCAGGGCCCGCGAGCCGGTCGACGGGTCCGGGGTCTGGCCGGCGTGGATCTGGCGGGTGGCGAAGTCGGTGTAGGTGCTCATGTGCGCTGGTCCTTGAGGTTTCGGGGTCTGCAGGGTGGGGGTCACTCTGCTGAGCCGGCCTCGTCAGCGCAGGTATGGCGTCCCGGTCACCGGGGCGTCGCACGTCGCGAGAGCTGCTGCGAGGCGTGGGCTCAGCAGCGGCACATTCGGCGGCGTGCGGTGGGCATGGCAACGTTGTAGCAGGGGTCGTCGGGCGAAGTCAATTCGGTCAGAAGGCTTCGACTTTGGCCAGTTCAGCAGATCCTGCGGCACAACGTCTCTCTCGACGTGGATCATCCGGCATAACTAGGGCAGATCCACGGCCCAGCCGCCCTCCAGCGTCGCGAGGTCGAACCGCGACAGGCCCTGGTAGTCGAGCGCCCAGAGATCGTCGCCGATCACCAGCGTGCGCATCGGCCCCTCGCCCCACGCGCTCTTGCCGGGCCCGGTCGCGACCCGCCCCGTCTCCGTGAGCCGGTCCGCTCCCACGCTCAGGCTCACGACCCCGCCGAACCCGCCGGTCCCGTCCTCCTTCTCCGACCACTGCGTCATGGGAGCAGGACCTGGTCGGTGGCCGGCCAGAGGGTGAAGGCCCGGTGGTCGTTCTCCACCATCGAGTAGGCGTTCTCCCACGTGAGCACCGTGACCTGCCGCGGGGCGGACAGGTCGCGCACGTCGAAGAGCGAGGCCTGCAGACCCTTCGTCTGCCCGGTCTTCGGGTCGGCGTCCTGCCCCACGCCCAGCAGCCAGCCGTCGCCGACCGGGTGCAGGTAGGCCGAGTAGCCGGGGATCTTCAGCTCGCCGGCCACCCGGGGTGCGGTGGGGTCGCTGGTGTCGACGAGGTAGAGCGGGTCGGTCTGGCGGAAGGTCACGACGGCCGCGAGGTCCGCGCTCAGGTAGCGCACCGCCCGGATCTGCTCGGTCAGGCCCAGCCCGTCGACCCGGCCCGTCTCCGCGAGCTCGTCGCCGTCCTCACGCAGCACGACCAACGAGGACTGCGACTGGACCGAGGCCCCCGGAGGGTCGGTGGTGGTGGCGACGCGCAGGACGCCGTCCTGCTCGTCCAGCGCCCACTGGTTGAGCAGCCGCCCCTCGACCGAGCCGGACGCGACATACCTGGTCTGGTCCGGGTCGGAGATGTCGAAGGTGTGCAGGTCGGTCCGGTTGACCGGCTCGGTCGGCCAGATCGCGTCGACCGCCGGCCCCATCCACCGCCACAGGTCCCAGCCGCTGGTCGCGACGACGAGACGGTCGGTCGAGGCATACACGGTGTCGCCGGAGGCGACCAGGCCCGCGCCCGAGGTGGGCGTCGGCGCCCCGTCGCCGAGCCCGAAGCTGAGCACGGACATCGTCGACAGGCCGGCCGGGTCGCGTGGCCGCGAGATCTGGTCGCAGCCCAGCAGCTGGGTGGTCGACGTGGCCCTGCCCTCGGTGTCGAGCATCTGCACGTGCGGCACCCAGTCGTCGATCGTGGTGGCCATGACGAGCTCGCGGTTCTCGCGCTCCGCCTCGGCCTCCGCCGCGAGCGTGCCCTTCGTGGGCTGGGTCTGCTCCACGCCCGGGGGCTCGGTCACCATGACCAGCCGCACGGTGTCGCCGACGAGCCGCACCGAGCGGTAGGACCCCTCGATCCGCATCGACCCGAGCGTGCGCGGCGCGGACGGGTCGGACACGTCGACGGTCATGACGACCGTGCGCGCCGACCCAAAGGGCAGGAACCGCCCGTCCACGGGCTGGGCGTAGGACCACTCCTGGCCCAGCACCACGAGGGTGTCGCCGCTCAGGAGCAGCTCGGAGGCGTGGGCCTGGTCGCGCCGGCCCGGCATACGCACCTCGGAGACGACCTTCTCGCTCGCCACGTCGACGATGCGCACGCGGCCGTTGACCGCGGTGACGATGATCCGGCCGTCGGTCTTGACGATGTCCGGCTCGTCGACGCCCTCCTCCTGGACGTTGGTCGTGGAGTGCGGGGCCGCCGCGTCCGACGAGGCCCCTGCCGCTGCGCTGTCCATGCCGCTCTCGGCTCCTGCGGCGCTGTCCGATGCCACCATCCCACCCCCGAACCCGCCCAGGCCGTAGGGGGTCACCAGCTCCAGCGCGTTGGCCTGGTAGTAGGTCAGCAGGTCGTCGCAGTCGTCGAACGCCGCCAGGTAGCCGGCCGAGAGCGCGGTCACGGCGGCCTTCCCTGCGGTCTCGTCCCAGCGTCCGGGGGTCGCGGTGCTCCCCGGCGGGTCGGGCTGGACAGTGCAGGCGGTGAGGGCCAGCGTCGCGGCGAGCGGCACGAGGGTCAGGCGGGTCCTGGTCTGCCGAGGCATCGGTGCCTCCTGGGAGGAGTGGTGGACTGCTCTGTCCCGGGTATGACGCACCCGCGCGCCGACCCGTTCCGCCGGTGGCCGCCACGACACGGACGCCGGTGCGGACCCGCCCCGCAGGGGGTCGCACCGGCGTCCGGAGCGCGCGTGTCGCGCCCGTCAGCCGTGGGTGTGGGACGAGAAGTGTCCCTTCTTCTTCGCCACCACGAAGGCCACGACGGCCACGGCGATCAGGGGCCACCAGCTGTCGAGGACCCAGCCGACGACGCCGAGGGTGGCGACGAGGCCGAGACCGGCGACCATGATGGAGCGGGGGCGGCCGTCGCGCACGGCCTGCTCCGCGTGGGTGGAGCCGTCCTGGTCCGGCAGGGCGGCCCAGGCGATGAGGTAGGCGGCCACGCCGGAGCCGAAGAACATCGCCAGCGCGACCGCAGCCAGGCGGACGGCGGTGGGCGAGACCCCGAGCTTGTTCGCGATGCCGGCGCACACGCCGCCGAGCACCCCGTGGGCGGAGTCGCGGCGCAGCGGGGCCTTCTGCAGGGCGGCGAACCCGCGGTCCAGGTCGGAGCCCGTGCGGGGCTGCGCCTGGCCGTACGGCTGCTGCGTCGACGTGTCGTCGTCGGGCGCCGGGTAGACCGGGCCGGTCGGGCCGGGCGCATCGGGGCCGACGGGGCTCGGGCCGAGGACGGGCGGACGGTTGACGCCCCAGACGTCGTCGGCGGCGGGGCCGGGAAGGTTGGTGGGCTGAGGCTTATCGTTCATGTCTCTACTCTCTCGCTGAACCGGGCGGTCGGGGGAGCCTGCGGGCCTCCGGATCGGGACGGGGGACAACCCCCGGCGACGCGCTGCTCCGCTCGGAGCCCGTGGGTCAGCCGGCGCGGTCGAACCAGTCGAGCGCGAGCCGGGCGACCGCGTCGGGCTGGTCGTCGGTGATGTAGTGCTTCGCATCGTCGACGAAGGCCAGCTCGAAGTGATCTGCATGGCGTTCGGCGTTGCGGCAGGCCCGTCGGAGGAGCTTCTCGGACCACGGGTAGTCCTCACGCCCGAAGACCGCGAGGGTGGGCACGGTGAGGCGCTGGCGTCGGTAGGCCCCGGTGGCCATGCCGGCCGCCTCGGGCAGGATGAGTCTTCTCATGGTCGGGCGCAGCGCTCCGTCGATCTCCGGTCGGCTCATCGGCGCGAGATAGGCAGCGATCTCCGCCTCGCTCAGCGGGTGGGCGAGATAGGCGTCGGAGAAGAGGTAGGCCATCGAGGTTCCTGGTCGGTGCCAGACGAACTTCGGCATGTGCCTGAATCCCGGGGCCAGGCCGAGCTGCGGCGTCATGAAGAACGGGGGCACGGCGAGCTGCACGTGGGTGCGCACCCGCTCCGGGTGCGCGTAGGTGAGCTGCATCGCGGCGACGCTGCCGTAGTCGTGAGAGACCACATGGGCGCGCTCGATGCCGAGCGCGTCGAGGAGCGCGAGCTGGTCGCGCAGCCAGATCTCCCGGTCGAACCGCGGGTCGTCAGCGACCGTCCAGCCGGCTCCCCGCAGGTCGGGGCAGATGACCTGGTAGCCCTGCGCCGCAATCGTCCTCGCCACGCCCCGCCACTGCCACCAGTGCTCGGGGAAGCCGTGGAGCGCCAGGACCGGTGTCCCCCCGCCGATGCTGGCGACGTGGGTGCGCAGGCCGGGGGTCTCGACGACCGTGTGAACGAAGCCGGGAGCGTCGGGCATGGGTGGGTCCCAGTGCGAGGCGTCGACGGGGCTGGTCTCCTCGGGCAGGGACTCAGTCATGGTGACCCCTCGAAGCGAACGGATCGTCTCTGCTCATCGTAGGAGCGCGAAGGGAGGCGTGTCGATGCCCGCGACGACCCGAGACCGAGTGCTTGAGAAACGGCATACCCGAGGGGAGGAGGGCCTGGCACGGTGACGGCCCCGCCCCCGGGACGTCCGGAGGTGGGGCCGTCGGGTGTGACGGTCAGCCGGTGATCACTCGGCCGGCGGGACGTCGCAGATGGCGGTGCCGGTGTTGCCCGCCGCGTCGGTCGCGGTGACGACGAGGTCGCCCTTGATGCGGACCTTCCAGTCGACCTCACCCGTGAAGGGCTCGATCTTGGGCGCGGCGCCCGGGGCCTGGGTGACCTTGAACATCGTGCCGGGCGCGAACGGACCGGCCGAGAAGGGCGACCCGCTGTCGGCGATCATCACCGAGAGGACACCGTCGACGTTGTCCGTCGCGACGAGCTCGAAGAAGCCGTCCGGGTTGCCGCCCATCGGCATCTGGCCGGCCGGGTTCACGCCCTGCTCGCAGGAGACGACCGGCGGCGTGACGTCGTTGACGTGGATCGAGACGGTCTGGACGAACCCGTCGCCGCCCGGCTCGCCGTTCAGCGTGAAGGCAACCTCGCACCCGAGGTCGGTGCCCTGCGGGGCGTCGGCCGCGAGGGTCAGGGTCTCCTCGAAGACCGCGTCCGTCCCGCTGGTCACCGTCTGGCTGGCCGGCGAGAGGGTCGCGGTGAGGCCGTCGTCGCACGTCGCGGTCGCGCCGACCTCGACGGGCAGCGCGGTCAGGCCCTCCAGGATGGTGTCGGCGAGCTCGGTCGCGGAGACGCCGCTGTAGAGCGCGCCGCCGGTGGCGTCGGTGATCCGGGTGGCCTGACCGGTGAGGTCGAGCCGGTTGGCGCCGACGCTGACGGCGAGCACCCGGGCCTCGGCGCCGACGAGCGAGGCGGTGGCGTCCGCCTCGGTGTGGCCCAGGCTGGGGTCGTGGCCCGGCGCGTCGCCGAACCAGACGACGATCCGCGTGGAGCCGTCGCGGTAGGTCACCGCGTCGCCGCCGTCACCGATCTGCCACAGCGCGTTGAGCTGTGCCTCCGGCTCGTCGCCGCCGCCGCCGGCGGCGAGGCTGTTGACCGCGGCGATCGTCGCGGGCGTGTCGGCGGTGAGGTCGCTGTGGAGCGCGAAGGTGCCGGCGTCGCCGACATCGCGGTAGCTGGCGACCGCCCACTGCGCGTCCGGCTGCACGGCCTCCACCGCGGTGATGATGGCGCTCATGTTGGCCTTGACGTTGGCGATGGCGCCGCCCATCGACCCGGTGGCGTCGGCCATCAGGACGATGTCGGGCATCGGCGGGATCTCCGGGGTGGAGACGGTCTTGGTGATCGTCACCGACGCGCCCGGGTCGAGCGCGTCGTCATAGCTGACCGGGTCGACCGCGGCGTACGCCGCCCCGGTGCCGAGGGTGAGCGAGGCGACCGCCGAGACGGCGACCGCGCGCAGCGAGAGGGACATGGTGCTCCTTCGTGAGGAGGCCGACGGCCGGGCAGGCCGGCGGCGCGATGAGGTGGTGCTCCCGAGACGCCCGACCGCGTCGAGACGCGGCCGGGCGGACAGTCCACCCCTCGCGAGCCTGGTCGTCCGACACGTCCCCGGTCGGCCCGCGTCCCACGGGGTGGCAACGACTCGACGCTAGACCCGTCCGGGGCCGGGCGGACCCCCGTACTTCTGCCCATTGACAGCGGGCCCCCGGACCGGTATGCCGCAGCGCCCCCGCAGACGGACGGGCCCCCGACCTCGGTCGAGGTCGGGGGCCCGTCGCGCGCTGGGCGCTGTGCGTCAGAGGTTGATCATGTGCCCCGCGATGCCGTGGAAGGCCTCCTTGACGGCCTCGCCCAGCGTCGGGTGGGCGAAGACGACGCGCGAGACCTCGTCGGCGGTGAGGTCCCAGGTCTGCGCGACGTTGATCGCCGGGAGCAGCTCGGTCACGTCGGGGCCGATCATGTGGGCGCCGAGGATCTCGTTGTGCTCGGCGTCGGCCACGATCTTGACGAAGCCGACCGCGTCGCCCAGGCCCATCGCCTTGCCGTTGGCGGTGAACGGGAAGGAGGCGACCTTCACGTCATACCCGGCGTCCTTGGCCTGCTGCTCGGACAGGCCCATCGAGCCGATCTGCGGGTGGCAGTAGGTGGCGCGCGGGATGAAGCGGTAGTCGATCGGCATGGTCTCGGCGCTGGCCAGCGTCTCGGCGGCCACGATGCCCATGGCCTCGGCGACGTGGGCCAGCATCATCTTCGCGGTGACGTCGCCGATGGCGTAGATGCCGTCGACGTTGGTGCGCATGTAGTCGTCGACCTCGATCGCGCCGCGGTCGGTGAGCGTGACGCCGGTGGTCTCCAGGCCGAAGCCCTCGGTGCGCGGGGCGAAGCCGATCGCGGACAGGAGGCGGTCGGCCTCGAGGACCTGCTGGTCGCCGCCGGCGGCGGGGGAGACGGTCACCCGCACGCCCGAGCCGGTGTCCTCGACGGACTCGACCTTGGTGCCGGTGAGGACCTTCACGCCGAGCTTCTTGTAGTGCTTGGCCAGCTCCTTGGACACGTCGGCGTCCTCGGCCGGGACCATCCGGTCCATGAACTCCACGATCGTCACGTCGACGCCGAAGTTGGTCATGACGTAGGCGAACTCGACGCCGATGGCGCCGGAGCCGGCGATGATGATCGAGCCGGGGAGCTGCTCGTCGAGGATCTGCTCCTCGTAGGTGACGACGTTCTTGCTGACCTCGACGCCGGGCAGCATGCGGGTGACCGAGCCGGTCGCGATGATGAGGTTGTCGAAGGTCAGCTGCTGGGTCTGACCGTCGTTGAGCGCCACGTCCATCGAGGTCGGGCCGGTGAGCGTGCCCCAGCCGTCGATCTCGGTGATCTTGTTCTTCTTCATCAGGAAGTGGACACCCTTGACGATGCCCGCCGAGACCTGGCGGCTGCGCGCGTGGGTGGGCCCGTAGGACATGGTGGCATCGCCCTCGATGCCGTACTTCTTCTTGTCGTGGGTCAGGGTGTGCGCGAGCTCGGCGTTCTTCAGGAGCGCCTTGCTGGGGATGCACCCGACGTTGAGGCAGACACCGCCCCAGTACTTCTTCTCGACGACGGCCACCTTCTTGCCCAGCTGGGCCGCGCGGATCGCCGCGACATACCCGCCGGGACCGGCGCCCAGGACAACAACGTCATAGTGATCGGCCATAGGGGCCAGTATGCCGTCCCGGGCGCCGGTCCGCCCCGCCGCACCCCCCATCCACCGCACCCCCAACCCACCGAGCGCGCAACCACTCCGCGCGTTCGGTGGAAGGGTGAGGGGGGATGAGTGGCTACTCCTCGACGATCTCGCCGTCGGTGATCTCGGCGTCGGTGATCTCGTCGTCGTCGGGGTCGTCGCGGTCGACCTCGGCCTCGGCGAGCATCCGGTAGAGGTCACGGCGCGTGCGGTCGAGCAGCTCGGCCGCCTCGGTCGTCAGGTCCTCGTCCCCGGACTGACCGACCGCCTGCGTCGCGACGGCGAGCCCGCCGAGCGCCTTCCACAGGGCACCGATCGTGCGGCGCGACCCTCCGTGACGGAACTCCTCGCGGAAGCCCCGTCCCGGACCACCGTGCCGACCGTGCGGACCGCCCCGGCGCTCGCCGTGCGCGTGCTCGCCCCGGCTGCTGCCGGACCAGGGGTCCTCGGGCTCGGCACCGCCCTCGCGGCCCCAGAGCAGCGACGGACCGTTCTCCGCCGCCGTGCGGCCGGCGTCGGTGAGCCGGTAGGCCTTGCGCCCCTCGACCTCGGTCTGCTCGACCAGTCCCTCGTCCTCGAGCTGGGACAGCGCCGGGTAGATCGCGCCCGAGCTGGGCGTCCACGCGCCGTCGGTGGCCTCGGCGATGCCCTGCATGAGCTGGTAGCCGTTCATCGCGCCCCGCTCGCGCAGCAGCTCGAGGATCGCGCTGCGGACATCGCCGCGGCGCGCCCGTCGACCGCCCGGGCGCGGGCCACGTCGCTCGCCGGCCCAGCCGCCGCCGGCGAACCCCTGGCCGCCGCCGACGCCCGGCCAACCACCGGTGCCGAACGGCCCCTGAGGACCGAAGATGCCGCCCGGCCCGAGGGGGCCGCGGGGTCCGAAGGGCCCGTCCGGGCCGAAGAACTGCTCGGGGTCGAAGCCCCGTCCACGCTGGTTCAAGTGTGCCTCCTGGTGTGGTCTGTCCTGGTGTGGGTATGCCGTGCAGCGCTCCCTGGTCTTCCGGCCCCGCACGTCTGTCATCAGAATGACACGACGTGTTGCGATACGTCAACGCTATATCGAAAGAGGCATAAGTGTGCCGTCTCTCACATACCTATGTCATTTCCGCTCAGGGTCTTGACGCCGGGGCATGCCGTGGGTCAGGGTTGCCCCATGCACCTGATTGCCGTCGTACTTATTACCCAGGGGCGCGCCCCGGCCTGAGACCTCAGCCGAGACGCGTCCTCCCCTCGTTTGCCCTCCGGGCCGAGGGGTTTTTTGTTGCCAAGAGACGACCAGCACCGACCACGACACCCCCGAACGCACCCCCAGAGGACGAGCAGATGACCGCCACCCACCTCAGCAGCGACAGCCTCGACGCACCCGCCCGGCAGCCCGCCGGTGCCTCCGCCCCGGTGACCCGCACCGGCGCCCAGGCGCTGGTGGGCACCCTCGAGCGGCTCGGCGTCGAGCACATCTTCGGGCTCCCGGGCGGGGCGGTGCTGCCGCTCTACGACGCGCTCTACCACTCCGAGCAGATCCGCCACATCCTCGTCCGGCACGAGCAGGGTGCGGGTCACGCGGCCCAGGGCTACGCGGCCGCGTCCGGCAAGGTCGGGGTCTGCCTGGCGACCTCCGGCCCGGGGGCCACCAACCTCGTCACCCCGCTGGCCGACGCCAACATGGACTCGGTGCCGATCGTGGCCATCACGGGCAACGTCGCCAGCACGGCGATGGGTTCGGACGCCTTTCAGGAGGCCGACATCCGCGCCATCTCGATGCCGGTGACCAAGCACTCCTTCCTCGTCACCCGCCCGGACGAGATCGCCGCGACCATCGCCTCCGCCTTCCACCTGGCCTCCACCGGCCGCCCGGGGCCGGTCCTGGTGGACGTCACCAAGGACGCGCTCACCGCGGCCGCCGACGAGTCGCTGCTGCAGCTGCCGATGCCGGGCTTCCGCCCGCCCAGCAGCGCCGCCCCCGAGGCGGTCCGCGACGCGGTCGAGCTGATGCTCACCGCCCGCCGCCCCGTCCTCTACGTCGGCGGAGGCTGCGTCCGGGCCGACGCCCACGCCGAGCTGCGGCAGCTGGCCGAGGTCACCGGCATCCCCGTCGTCACCACGCTGATGGCGCGCGGCGTCTTCCCGGACAGCCACCCCCAGCACATGGGTATGCCGGGCATGCACGGCTCGGTCTCGGGCGTGGCGACCCTCCAGAAGTCCGACCTCATCGTCAGCCTCGGCGCGCGCTTCGACGACCGCGTCACCGGTCGCAAGGACACCTTCGCGCCGCAGGCCACGATCGTCCACGCCGACATCGACCCGGCCGAGATCGGCAAGAACTTCCCCACGGCGGTCGGTCTGCTCGGCGACGTCCGGGACACGATCACCCAGCTCGTGCTGGAGTGGAGCCGTCGCACCGCGGCCGGTGCCGCCCCCGACCACGCCGCGTGGATCCGCCGCACCCAGGGCTGGAAGCGCCGCTACCCGCTGGGCTACGACGTCCCCTCCGACGGCGCGATGGCTCCGCAGTACGTCATCGAGCGCCTCGGGGCGCTCGCCGGCCCGGACGCCATCGTCGCGTCCGGCGTCGGGCAGCACCAGATGTGGGCCAGCCAGTTCATCAGCTACGAGCACCCGCGCCGGTGGTTGAACTCCGGCGGGCTGGGCACGATGGGGTATGCCGTGCCCGCCGCCATGGGTGCCAAGGTCGCCATGCCCGGGTCCACCGTCTGGGCCGTGGACGGCGACGGCTGCTTCCAGATGACCAACCAGGAGCTCGCCACCTGCGCGGTCGAGGGCATCCCGATCAAGGTCGCCATCATCAACAACGCCGCGCTGGGGATGGTCAAGCAGTGGCAGGCGCTCTTCTACTCCGAGCGGTTCAGCGCCTCCCAGCTCCCGTCCACCCAGATCCCGGACTTCGCGCTGCTGGCCCAGGCCTACGGCTGCGAGGGGCTGCGCTGCGACCGCCCGGAGGACGTCGACCGCACGATCGAGGCCGCGATGGCCGTCGACGACCGCCCGGTCGTCGTCGACTTCCGGGTCAGCAAGGACGCGATGGTCTGGCCGATGGTCGCGGCCGGCACCAGCAACGACGACATCCAGCACGCCCGGGACGTGCGGCCCGACTTCGGGGACGACGAATGACGCTCCTCTCCGCCTACCCCCCGCCGCCGCCACCCCTGCCCACCCCGCCCACGGCATACCTCGCCTCCACCCCCACCACCCCGGCGCCCGACGCCACCCACCACGCACAGAGAGGCACCACCATGAACGCTCCCGCCACGCGGCACGCGCTGTCCGTCCTCGTCGAGAACAACCCGGGCGTGCTGGCGCGCGTCTCGGTCCTGTTCGCGCGGCGCAACTTCAACATCGACCACCTGGTCGTCGGTCCGACCGAGGACAGCAAGGTCTCGCGCATGACGATCGTCGTCAACGTCAGCGCCGAGCAGCTGCACAAGGTCACCAACCAGCTCGACAAGCTCGTCGAGGTCATCCACATCGAGGAGCTGCCGGACGCCGACGCGATCCGCACCCAGCTGTGGGCGATCAACGACAACGGCCCGCGCCCGGTGGGCGCGATGGCCGCCGCCGCCTTCTGACCCCGGGGGCGCCGTCCCGGCGCCCGCACCTCCACCGCATACTTGACGCAACGTCACCACCCACCCGAGAAGACCCAGGAGTCACCCCACATGGCCACGATGTACTACGACGACGACGCCGACCTGTCCCTGATCCAGCAGCGCAAGGTGGCCGTGCTCGGCTACGGCAGCCAGGGTCACGCCCACGCGCTGTCGCTGCGCGACTCGGGTGTGGACGTGCGGGTCGGGCTCGCCGAGGGCAGCGCGTCCCGGGCCAAGGCGCAGGCCGAGGGGCTGCGGGTGATGACGCCGGCCGAGGCGTGCGCCGAGGCCGACGTGATCATGGTGCTGGTGCCCGACCACGTGCAGCGCCACGTCTACGCCGAGGCGATCGAGCCGAACCTGACCGCGGGCAAGGCGCTGTTCTTCAGCCACGGTTTCAACATCCGGTTCGGCTACATCAAGCCCCCGGCGGACGTGGACGTGGCGATGGTCGCGCCGAAGGGCCCGGGGCACCTGGTGCGCCGCGAGTATGTCGACGGGCGCGGGGTGCCGGTGCTGGTCGCGGTCGAGCAGGACGCGACCGGCAACGCCAAGGCGCTGGCGCTGTCCTACGCCTCGGCGATCGGCGGGCTGCGCGCCGGCGGCATCGAGACGACGTTCACCGAGGAGACCGAGACCGACCTGTTCGGTGAGCAGGCGGTCCTGTGCGGAGGGATGTCGCAGCTGGTCCAGTACGGCTTCGAGACGCTGACCGAGGCGGGCTACCAGCCGGAGGTGGCCTACTTCGAGTGCCTGCACGAGCTGAAGCTGATCGTGGACCTGATGTACGAGGGCGGGATCGCCAAGCAGCGCTGGTCGGTCTCGGACACCGCCGAGTACGGCGACTACGTCTCCGGGCCGCGGGTCATCGACGAGCGGGTCAAGGAGAACATGAAGGCCGTGCTGGAGGACGTGCGCAACGGCACGTTCGCCGACCGGTTCATCACCGACCAGGACGCCGGCGCCCCGGAGTTCCGCGGCCTGCGCGAGAAGGGTGCCGCGCACCCGATCGAGGCCACCGGCAAGGAGCTGCGCGGGATGATGTCCTGGGTCAAGTCCCACAACGCCCAGGACACCGACTACGTCGAGGGGTCGGCCGCCCGTGGCTGAGACCGTCGACCACAAGCCGCGGTCCCGCGACGTCACCGACGGCCTGGAGAAGACCGCCGCGCGCGGCATGCTCCGCGCCGTGGGCATGGGTGACGAGGACTGGGACAAGCCGCAGGTCGGCGTCGCCAGCAGCTGGAACGAGATCACGCCCTGCAACCTGTCCCTCGAGCGGCTGGCCAAGGCCGTCAAGGACGGGGTGCACGCCGCCGGCGGCTACCCGCTGGAGTTCGGGACGATCTCCGTCTCCGACGGCATCTCGATGGGTCACGAGGGGATGCACTACTCCCTCGTCTCCCGCGAGGTCATCGCCGACTCCGTCGAGACGGTGATGTCGGCCGAGCGGCTGGACGGCTCCGTGCTGCTCGCTGGCTGCGACAAGTCGCTCCCGGCGATGCTCATGGCGGCCGCGCGCCTCGACCTGGCCTCGGTGTTCGTCTACGCCGGCTCGATCCTGCCCGGGCGCGCCAAGCTCTCCGACGGGTCCGAGCGCGAGGTGACGATCATCGACGCCTTCGAGGCCGTCGGCGCCTGCGCCGCCGGGCTCATGTCGCGCGAGGACGTCGACACCATCGAGCGGGCCATCTGCCCGGGCGAGGGCGCGTGCGGGGGTTTCTACACCGCCAACACGATGGCCGCCGCGGCCGAGGCCCTCGGTATGTCGCTGCCCGGCTCCGCGGCGCCCCCCGCCACGGACCGGCGCCGGGACGGTTTCGCGCGCCGCAGCGGCGAGGCCGTGGTCAACATGCTGCGCACCGGCCTGACCGCACGGCAGATCCTCACCAAGGAGGCGTTCGAGAACGCCATCGCGGTGACGATGGCCTTCGGCGGCTCGACCAACGCGGTGCTGCACCTGCTCGCCATCGCCCGCGAGGCCGAGGTCGACCTGTCGCTCGACGACTTCCGTCGGATCGGCGCGAAGGTCCCGCACCTGGCTGACGTCAAGCCGTTCGGTCGCCACGTGATGGTCGACATCGACCGCGTCGGTGGCATCCCCGTGGTGATGAAGGCGCTGCTCGACGCCGGTCTGCTGCACGGGGACGTCATGACCGTCACCGGCAGGACCCTGGCGCAGAACCTCGAGGAGCTCAACGTCCCGCCGCTGGACGGCACCGTGCTCCGCGAGCTCGACAACCCGATCCACGCCACCGGCGGCCTGACGATCCTCGAGGGGACGCTGGCGCCGGGCGGTGCGGTCGTGAAGTCGGCCGGCTTCGACTCCGACGTCTTCCGCGGCACCGCCCGCGTCTTCGACGGGGAGCGGGCGGCCATGGACGCGCTCGAGGACGGCACGATCACGGCCGGTGACGTCGTGGTCATCCGCTACGAGGGCCCCAAGGGCGGGCCGGGGATGCGCGAGATGCTTGCGATCACCGGCGCGATCAAGGGTGCCGGCCTGGGCAAGGACGTGCTGCTCGTCACCGACGGCCGCTTCTCGGGCGGCACGACGGGCCTGTGCGTGGGCCACATCGCGCCCGAGGCCACCGAGGGAGGTCCGGTCGCGCTCGTCCAGGACGGCGACCCGATCGTGCTCGACGTGGCCAACGGCCGCCTCGACCTGGAGGTCGACGAGGAGACGCTCGCCGCCCGTCGGGCCGTGTGGGCCGCGCCCCAGCCGCCCGAGCGGGCCCGCCGCGGCGTGCTCAACAAGTACGTCCGCCTCGTGGGCTCGGCGTCGCAGGGTGCCGTCACGCACTGACCCTCGGTCACCCGTTCAGAGGTATGCCGTCGCCGGCCCTGGATCCTTCCGGGGCCGGCGTCGGCGTCTGTGCAGCGGTGCGAGGGTTAGACCAGGAGCTCGTCGAGCAGCCCGCCCACCAGCCCCTCGATCTGGTCGCGGGCCCGGCGGACGTCGTCGAGGTCGCGGCCGGTGCCGAGGTCGACCTCCCACCGGGTCACCGGGACCCGCGTGCTCGGCAGCGCGCACGCGGTGCCGTCCACGTTGATGGTCACGATGCGCTCCACGCTGGTCGCCGCCGCGGGGGTGACCGGCTTGGGGAAGGCCTTGAGGAGCGCCACGCCGCGCTCGCTCATCACCTGGTTGACGGCCGGCAGGATCTGCTCCGCAGGGCGGACGCCGGCCGACCACGCGCGCACCCGGCCGCCGCCCAGCTCGTTGGCCAGGCCGGCCGCGATCTGTGACGGTCCGGCGTTGGCGGGGCAGACGAACAGCACGTCGTGCGCGCCGTAGGGATCCGCACCGCGCGTGGTGGCCCGGTGCTCCACCTGCTCCAGCGCGAACCTCCGGATGAACACGGGCAGGTACGGCCCGGCGGCGGCGGTCTGCTCGAGGTCACGCACGGCGGTCTCGACGACCTCGCGCACCTCCTGGCTGGTGAACGTCGCGACGTAACGGTGCGTCAGCTCGTCGACGATCTGCTCGACCTGCTGGTGGTCCATGTGCCGGCTCCCTCCGAGTGCTGCGTCATCGCGGTCCCCCTATCCCACGCCCGCTCCGCGACGGGCGGGTGAACAGGACGTGCACGTCGTCGGGCGCTCCGGCAAGCGTTGTGCGCCAGCGCGTTCGGGGAGGGCGTCCCGCAAAGATCGTCACGCAGGAGTCGGGAACGGTCCCGACATCCACGGGACGCTCTTTCACGGGACGCTCTGTCGCGGGCGCCTATCCCAGCGCTGCTAGACGTCGGGCCAGCGGGGGGAGGTGTGCTCGCCCTCGGGCGCCACGTCCTCCTCCTCGCCATCGTGGGTGTGGCGGTGGTGTCGGCCGGTGGCGCGTGCGGTGCGGTGCTGGGCGCAGCTGGGGTCCGGTCAGGCGTTCGCCATGGACATGACCTCACGATGGCGTCCGGCAGCGATGGCCCCGGCGCAGATCCTCCGCACAGATCGTCCCGCGAGGATCGTCACGCAGGAGTCGGGAACGGTCCCGACATCCACGGGACGTTCTTTCACGGGACGCCTTCTCACGGGAGGCTTTCTCACGGGACGCTCAGTCGCGGGCGCCTTGCGCAGCGTTGCTAGACGTCGGGCCAGCGGGGCGAGGTGGGCTCGCCGCCGGGCACCACGTCCTCCTCCTCGCCCGCGGCCGCCTGCCACGAGTCCTGCGGCCGGTAGCCCAGGTCGACGGTGGCTCCCGTCAGGTCCCAGCGTCGGTTGGGGTTGTCGGAGGTGGCGTAGTAGATGCCGAAGCTGACGGGCGCCTCGATCGCGCAGCGGAAGACCTCCACGGTGTCGCGCTCGCTCAGCCACATCGCCCGGAGCAGCTCCTCCTGCGCCGCTCCGTAGTCGCCCGTCGACCAGCCGATCCGCAGGGCGACCACCTCCAGGCCGTGCGCGTCGTGGTAGTACCTGCCCAGCGTCTCGGCCACGGCCTTGGAGACGCCGTACAGCGAGTCCGGGCGCGGTGGCATGGAGGCGTAGACCGGCCAGCTGCCCTCCTTGTCGTACATCCCTGTCACGTGGTTGGACGAGGCGAGCACGACGCGGCGCACCCCGGCCCGGACGGCCGCCTCGAGCACGGTGCGGGTGCCGACGATGTTGAGGTCCAGCACGCTGTCCCAGTCGGACTGCGGCGAGGCGGCGCCCGCCAGGTGGACCACGGTGTCCACGCCGTCGAAGGCCTGCGTGCAGGCGTCCAGGTCCCGCACGTCGAGGACGTCGAGGCCCGACTCGGGGTCGGCATCGGTCAGGACCAGGTCGACGTGCGCCGCCAGCCCCTCGGCGAGCGTCCGGCCGACGTCGCCGGCCGCTCCGGTCAGGAGCACCCGCCGGCTCATCCGTTCGCCAGGGCCTGGTCGATGGCGTTGCGCAGCGGGGCGTAGTGGCGCAGCACGGCCTGCTGGTAGGCCTCGGCGTCACCCGCCTCGAGCGCGTCGAGCATCTCGTCGTGCGCCTCGACGGTGGAGTCGATGTCCGCGGCCCGGGGTATGCCGAGCATCGGCACGACGTTGGTGTGCACCTCCCAGAAGGCGGCGACGAGCTGGCGCACCAGGGTGTTGTCGAGCGGGGCCAGCAGCTGGCGGTGGAACTCACCGTCCTGCGCGGCGAAGCTCTCGCCGGCGCGGCTGTGGGCGCGCATCTGCGTGACCAGCGCGCGGAGCGCGGAGTTGGTGGTGCCGCGGTAGTGGGCGGCCAGCTCGTCGGCCACCCCGAGGTCGAGGGCGATCCGCACCTGCAGCACCTCGCGGAGAGTGCCGAAGGTGCCGTCCTGGTTGAGCGAGCCGCGGAAGACCAGGCCGGACACGAGCGGGGCGAGGGAGAGGCCGCCGACGTAGGTGCCGTAGCCGTGGCGCACCTGCACGATGTCGAGCGAGGCGAGGGTGCGGATGGCCTCGCGGACCGAGGACCGGGAGACGCCGAGGACCTCGCACAGCTCGGTCTCGGTGGGCAGCGGCTCACCGCTCGTGAGCCCGTGGTCCCGTATGTAGCCCTTGATCGCCTCGGCGGTCGACCACGACGTCTGCCGTCGACGGCTGTCCTGAGAGAGCACGGCGGCTCCCTTGTCCGCTTCTGCCACGTTCGCGACCTTCCTCCTTGACGATCAACCTCGCAGTTTCTAGTGTGACACACACCCGACATCAGATGTCCGATGTCCGACCCTCGAGAGGCTCGCGATCAATGACGAACGCCCTCCAGCACTCACTGGGCCGGCGCACGGCATACCAGCGGAGGTCACCGATGATCCTCACCCTCGACGAGCTCAGCGCCCGCACCGCGGGGCGGCTGGTCGTGTCCTGCCAGGCCTACCCGGGTGAGCCGATGTCGCCGCGGCGGTCGTGGAGGGCGGCGCGGCCGCGGTGCGCGTGCAGGGCCTGGACGACGTGCGGGCCACGGTCGCCGCCGTCGACGTGCCCGTGATCGGGCTGTGGAAGGACGGCGACGAGGGGGTCTACATCACCCCGACCCTGCGCCACCCCCGGGCGGTCGCCGAGGCGGGCGCGCACGTCGTCGCCGTCGACGCCACCCTCCGGCCGCGCCCCGACGGCAGCAGCGTGGCCGACCTGGTCCGCCTGCCGCACGACGAGCACGGCGTGCTGGTGATGGCCGACTGCGACGACCTCGCCTCCGCCGTCGCGGCCGCCGAGGCCGGGGCCGACGTCGTCGGCACCACGCTCGCGGGCTACACCGGCGCCCGGCCGCGCACCGAGGGCCCCGACCTGCGGCTGCTCCGCGAGGTGGTCCGCGAGCTGCCCGGGCACGTCGTCGTCGCCGAGGGCCGGATCCACACCCACGAGCACGCGGTCGCGGCGCTGGCGGCCGGTCCCCACGCCGTCTGCGTCGGCACCGCAGGGCATCGCCACGATCCTGCAGGCGCGCCATCTCGTGCTGCTCGCGCTGGGGGTCGGCAAGGCGGAGGCGGTCCACCATCTCGTCGAGGGCGCGGTGAGCGCCCTGTGGCCCGCGACGGCCCTCCAGCTGCACCCGCACGTCACCGTCCTGCTCGACCCGGGCGCTGCGTCGCGCCTGCAGCTCAAGGACTACTACCGTGAGACGTATGCCGCGAAGCCGACCTGGCAGGAGCTCTAGGTGAGCGTCAGCCTCGTCCGCGCGGACCGCGTCCTCACGCCGGACCGCGAGCTCGCCGACGGGTGGGTGCTCGTCGAGGGCGACCGCATCGTGCAGGTGGGGCAGGGGCGCGCGCCGCTCGGTGCCGCGGACGGGGGCCGGTATGCCGTGCTCGTCCCCGGCTTCGTGGACATCCACAACCACGGCGGGGGCGGTGCGGCGTTCGCCGACGGTGCGGAGGCGGCCCTGACCGCGCGCGACGCGCACCTGCGGCAGGGCACCACCACGGTCGTCGCCAGCCTGGTCACCGACACGGTGGAGCGGCTCCTCGAGCAGGTGCGGGTGCTGAGGCCGCTCGTCGAGGCCGGGCTGGCGGGCCTCCACCTCGAGGGGCCGTGGCTCTCCGAGCGGTGGTGCGGGGCCCACCCGCCGCAGCTGCTCGCCGACCCCGACCCGGCCGACGTCGCGGCGCTGGCCGACGCCGCGGGCGAGGCGCTGGTCATGGTGACGCTGGCGCCGGAGCGCGCCGGTGCCCTGGACGCGGTGCGGGCGCTCGTCGCCCGCGGCGTCCACGTGGCCGTCGGCCACACCGACGCGACCTACGACCGGACGCGGGCGGCGGTGGCCGCCGGGGCCACGGTGGCGACCCACCTCTACAACGGCTGCCGTCCGCTCCACCACCGCGAGCCAGGCCCGACGACCGCGCTGCTCGAGGACCCCCGGGTGGCGGTCGAGTCGATCGTCGACGGCACCCACCTCCACGAGGCCGTCGTCCGCTCGGTCGCCCGCCAGGCGGGCGAGCGCTGGGTGCTCGTCTCGGACGCCATGGCGGCGGCCCTCGTGGGTGACGGCAGCTACCGCCTCGGGACCCTCGACGTGGAGGTCGTCGACGGCGTCGCGCGGCTGGCCGCTGCCGGGCCCGACGGCGCGCCGGGCTCCATCGCCGGCAGCACGCTCAGCCTGGACCGGGCCGTGCGGACGGCGGTCGCCGCCGGGGTGCCGCTCCGGGACGCCGTGCACGCCGCCACGGCGGCGCCTGCGGCGGCGATCGGCCGGGACGACGTCGGCCGGCTCGCCCGCGGCTGCCGGGCCGACCTCGTGGGGCTGGACGACGCGCTGGTGGTGCGACGGGTCATGCGCGGGGGGAGCTGGGTCGGGGCGTGAGGGATGGGAGACTGTCGCTCATGCCCCAGCGCCTCCTCGACCAGATCCTCGCCGACCCCTCCGGCCAGTCGTGGGCGGTGCTGCTGCGCGAGGGACGCGCCGAGGCCGAGGTCATCGTCGGCGAGGTCGTGGACCTCGAGCTGCTGCGCGACCTGCCCCGGCCCCTGACCGGCGCGCCGGTCCTCGCGCTGGTGCCCTACCGCCAGATCACCGAGCGCGGCTTCGACGCCCACGACGACGGCACCCCGCTGCGCGTGCTGCGCCCGACGGACGCCACGGCATACCGGACGATCCCGGTGGCGGACCTGGTGGCGGCCCTGCCGACGGCGACCGTCGCGGTCACGGACGAGCGCTTCAGCGTCAGCGACGAGGACTACGAGGCGACGGTCGCGCGCGTGATCGAGGAGGAGATCGGCAACGGCGAGGGGGCCAACTTCGTCATCCGCCGCGACGTCGTGGCGCGCACGGACGCGGACCCGGCGACCGCCGCGCTCACC
Organism: Ornithinimicrobium tianjinense; assembly: GCF_014636495.1. GTDB lineage: Bacteria > Actinomycetota > Actinomycetes > Actinomycetales > Dermatophilaceae > Ornithinicoccus > Ornithinicoccus tianjinensis. The sequence goes on along the minus strand of NZ_BMEM01000004.1, from coordinate 292,415 downwards.
TGGCTGCGCACCCTGCTGACCGACGAGCGGGGCGCCTACTGGACCTTCGCCGTGCACACCCCCGGGCACACGCTCGTCGGCGCCACCCCGGAGCGGCACGTCAGCGTCCGGGACGGCCGCGTGTGGATGAACCCCATCTCGGGGACCTTCCGCCACCCGCAGGACCCCGGCCCGGAGGGTGCCGTGCTGCGGGAGTCCTTCGCCAGCTTCATCCGGGACACCAAGGAGACCGAGGAGCTCTTCATGGTGGTCGACGAGGAGATGAAGATGATGGCCCAGATCTGCTCCGACGGCGGACGCATCACCGGTCCCTCGCTCAAGCAGATGGCGCACCTCACCCACACGGAGTACCTCCTCGACGGCTCCAGCGAGTCCGACGTCCGCGACGTGCTGCGGGCCACGATGTTCGCGCCCACCGTCACTGGGTCCCCGATGGAGAACGCCTGCACGGTCATCCAGCGCCATGAGCCCGACGGCCGCGGCTACTACTCCGGGGTGCTCGCGCTGCTGGACCTCGACGAGGAGGGCGGCGAGCGGCTGGACGCGCCGATCCTCATCCGCACCGCCCACGTCGACGACGCCGGCACGATCACCGTGAGCGCCGGCGCCACGCTCGTGCGGCACAGCGACCCGCGCTCCGAGGGGGCCGAGACCTCGGCGAAGGCGCGCGGCGTCCTGGCCGCGCTGGGCCTGCGGCCCCGCCGCGAGCTGGGGTATGACGTGCAGCTCGCCCTGCTCCCGGGGGTCGCGGAGGACCTGGCGGCCCGCAACGAGACGCTCTCGCCGTTCTGGCTCGCGCCGCAGGAGAGCCGCCCCGACCCGCTGCTCGCGGGCCGGCGGGTGCTCGTCGTGGACGCCGAGGACACCTGGACCCAGATGCTGGCCCACATGGTGCGGCACGTCGGGATGGCGGCCGAGGTGCGGCGCTGGGAAGGGGTGAGCCCCGCCGACGTCGTCGACCCGGCCTGGGACCTCGTGCTGTGCGGCCCGGGTCCCGGTGACCCGACCGACCTGTCGGACCCGCGCATCGCGCGGCTGCGCGACCTGCTGGCGGCCCGTCTGGACGCCGGTCTGCCGCTGCTGGCCGTCTGCCTCTCCCACCAGGTGCTGGCCGCGATGGCCGGCCTGGAGATCGCCAAGCTGGACCGCCCCAACCAGGGCGTGCAGATCCCGGTCGACCTGTGGGGGACCGTGCGCCGGATCGGCTTCTACAACACCTTCGTCGCCCGCCCGCCGGCGCCGGGCACGCAGGTGTCGGTCGCGGGACGTCCCCTCGAGGTTGCGGTGCACGCTCCGCACGACGCGGTCGTCGGGCTGCGCGGACCCGGCCTGGCCACCATCCAGGGGCACGCGGAGTCGGTGCTCTCCCGGGACGGGCTGGTGGCCCTGCACGGCCTGCTCAGCCACGCCGTGCACGGCTGAGGCAGCCGCCCACTGGGGTGGCTGTACGGCGGTGGCGGGAGGAGGATGAGCCCCATGCGCACCGTCGGTGTGGAGGAGGAGCTGCTCCTGGTCGAGCCGGGCACCGGCGAGGCGTTGCCGGTGGCGAGCTCGCTCCTCGGCGCCGACGACCCCCTGCTTGACGGGGAGTTCCTCGAGGAGATGGTGGAGGTCCAGACCCGCCCCCACACGTCTGCGGACGGCCTGCTCGACGAGCTGTGCGCGCTGCGCCGGCACGCCGCCGCGCGCGCTGCCACCGTCGGGGCGGCGCCGGCCGGGCTGGCGACCTTGTCCCTGGCCAGCGGCGGGCACGTCCGCGAGGTAGAGCGCTACCGCCGGATCTGGGACACCTACGGCGCCCTTGCGCGGGGTCACCTCACCTGCGGCTGCCACGTGCACGTGGGCGTCGCGGACGAGCACGAGGGGGTCGGGGTGCTGGACGGAGTCCGCAACTGGCTACCCACCCTCATGGCGCTCACGGCCGGCTCGCCCTTCCACGCCGGGGCGGACACCGGGTTCGCGAGCTACCGCTGGCAGCTGACGGCCCGGTGGCCGGTGTCGGGCCCCCCGCCGTGGTCCGGTTCGAGCACCGCCTACCACCAGTACGTCGACGCGCTGATCGACCAGGGGCTGATTTTCGACGAGGGCATGCTCTATCTCGACGCCCGCCTGTCCGCCCACGTGCCGACGGTCGAGATCCGGATCGCCGACGTGAGTCCCGACGTGCGGGACACGGTCGGTCTGGCGCTGCTCGTCCGTGCCCTCGTGGAGACCGAGGCCAGGCGGTGGCGGGCCGGCCGTGGCCGCGGACAGGCTCACCCGCCGGTGTCCACCAGCGAGCTGCAGCGGCAGACCTGGCTGGCGTCGTGGCGCGGTCTCTCCGGCCCGCTCGTGGACCCCCGCAGCGGTCGTCCGGTGCCGGCCGCGAGGGCGGTCGGCGAGCTCCTGCGGCACGTGCGGCCGGCCCTGGTCGAGAGCGGGGACCGGCCGGAAGTGGAGGCGTGGGTCGAGGGGCTGCTCGGGGTCGGCGGAGAGGCCGGCCGTCAGCGTGCCGTGCTCGAGAGCACGGGGTCTCTCGGCGAGGTGGTCGCCGACGCCGTGCGTCGGACGGTCGAGCTACCGCGCTGACCCGTGGGCTGCTCGCGTCAAGGCCGCGCCTCCCGCACGTAGATCTGCTTGCGGACGCGCGCCACGACCGTGCCGTCGTCGGCGACCACGTCGGTGCTGAACCAGCGCAGCACCTTCGCCCCGCCCACCGCGGCCTCGCGCAGCTCGTCGAGGACCTCGTCGGTGAGCTCGAAGGTCGCGGTCACCGACGTTCGCCCCGGGGAGACGAACTCGATCTCCGCCGCCTTGTCCCACACGACATACCCCGGTCCGAGGTGGCGCAGGATGAGGAACATCCAGAACGGGTCCGTCATCGAGAAGAGCGAGCCACCGAAGAGCGTGCCGACGTAGTTGCTCGTGAGCGGGCTGGGCGCCAGCCGGACGCGTGCGGAGCGCCAGTCGGCGCCGATGTGCTCGACCCGGATGCCGGTGAAGAGGAACGGCGGCCACAGGTTCATCCCGTGACGCAGGGCTGTCGGCGTGCTGGCGAGCGCCTTGAGGCGCCCGACGCGCTGGGCGCGACCGACCGCGGTCGAGGTGTTACTCATGGGTAACATCCTGCCAGGTCAACCGGGAAGGTCCGCCCCGAGCTCGGCCAGAGGACCGGCGAGGTCCTCGGCATACTGCTCCAGGAACCGGCGCTGGTCGTGCCCGGGGGCGTGCAGGACGAGGTGGTCGAACCCGGCCTGCACGTAGGGGCGCACCTGCTCGACGATCTCGCCCGGGTCGCTGCCCACGATCCACCGCCGCGCCACCTGCTCGATCGGCAGGGCGTCGGCGAACCGCTCCATCTCGACCGGGTCGTGGATGCTGTGCTTCTGCTCCGCGGTGAGGGACAGCGGCGCCCAGAACCGGGTGTTCTCCAGCGCGGCCTCGCGGTCGCGGTCGTAGGAGACCTTGATCTCGATCATCCGCGCGAGCGGGCGGTCGGGGTTCCTGGACAGCGCGCGGCCCTCCTCCACGGCCGGGAGCAGCTCCTCGGTGTAGAGCTCCATGCCCTTGCCGCTCGTGCAGATGAAGCCGTCGCCCATGCGGCCGGCGTACTTCGCCATCGTGGGGCCACCTGCGGCGACGTAGACGGGGACGCCGCCCTCCGGCACGTCGTAGACGGTGGCGTCCTCGGTGCGGTAGAAGTCGCCCTCGAAGGTGGTGCGGTCGCCGCCCCACAGCTCCCGCATCAGGCGCACAGACTCGCGCAGACGCGCGAAACGCTCCTTGAAGTCGGGCCACTCGCCCGGCACACCACCGGTCGCGCGCTCGTTGAGCGCCTCGCCGGAACCGACCCCGAGCACGATGCGCCCGGGGTAGAGGCAGCCGAGGGTCGCGAACGCCTGCGCGAGCACGGCCGGGTTGTAGCGGAACGTCGGGGTGAGCACCGACGTGCCGAGCACGATCGACTCGGTGCGCTCCCCGACCGCGGCGAGCCAGGCCAGCGCGAACGGCGCGTGCCCGCCCTCGTGCCGCCAGGGCTGGAAGTGGTCGGAGACGAACGCCGACTGCATACCGGCCTGCTCCGCCGCGACGGCGAGCTCCACGAGCTCGCGGGGGGCGAACTGCTCGGCGGAGGCCTTGTAGCCGATGGTGAGCGCGCTCACCGGAAGGCCTGCTGTCCGGTGAGCGTCTGGCCGATGGTCAGGGCGTGCATCTCGCTCGTGCCCTCGTAGGTCAGGACGCTCTCGAGGTTGTTGGCGTGCCGCATGACGGGGTACTCCAGCGTGATGCCGTTGGCGCCGAGGATCGTCCGGGTCGTGCGCGCGATCTCCAGGGCCTCGCGGACGTTGTTGAGCTTGCCCAGGCTGATCTGGGCCGGCGCCAGCCCGGCGCGGTCCTTGGTGCGACCGAGGTGGAGGGCGAGCAGCAGCGCCTTGCCGTACTCCAGCGTCATGTCCGCGAGCTTGGCCTGGGTCAGCTGGAAGCCGGCGATAGGCCGGTCGAACTGGACGCGGGTGCTCGCGTAGTCGATGGCCGTCAGCAGGCAGTCACGCGCGGCGCCGACCGCGCCGAAGACGATGCCGAAGCGCGCCTCGTTGAGGCAGCCGAGCGGGCCGGAGAGGCCCACGGCACCAGGCAGCTGGGCGGAGGCGGGCAGCCGGACGCCCTGGAGGACGAGCTCGCTGGTGACCGAGGCGCGCAGCGACATCTTGTGCTTGATGACGTTGGCGGTGAAGCCGGGCGTCGCGGTGGGCACCACGAAGCCGCGCACGCCCTCGTCGGTCTGCGCCCAGACGACGGCGACCTCGGCGACCGAGCCGTTGGTGATCCACATCTTCGTGCCGTCGAGCACCCAGTCGTCGCCGTCACGCCGGGCGACCGTGCGCATGCCGGCAGGGTTGGACCCGAAGTCCGGCTCGGTCAGACCGAAGCAGCCGACCGCCTCGCCGGCCGCCATCCGCGGCAGCCACTCCTGCTTGTGCTCCTCGCTGCCGTACGCCCAGATGGCGTACATCGCCAGGCTGCCCTGCACGCTGACGAGTGAGCGGATGCCGGAGTCGCCGGCCTCCAGCTCCAGGCACGCCAGGCCGTATGCCGTGGCGCTCGTCCCCGCGCAGCCGTAGCCCTCCAGGTGCATCCCCAGGACGCCCAGGCGGCCCAGCTCGAGGGCCAGCTCCCGGAGCGGCAGCTCGCCGGTCTCGTACCAGCCGGCGACGTGCGGGCGGACGTGCTCGGCGACCACGTCGCGGACGGTCTGCCGGATCGCGCGCTCCTCGTCGTCGAGGAGGTGGTCGATCTCGAAGAGGTCGTCGGGACTCACCGGGGCCTTGAGCCGCCGGGGGGAGGGATACGCCATCCCCCGACGATAGCCATCCGCTCCCGGACACACGAAAGCCCTGGACACGCGAAAGCCCCGGACACGCGAAAGCCCCGGGGGCATCAGGGGCGGCCCCGGGGCTTGTCGCCGTGGCCAGGGGCGGGGTCGAACCGCCGACCTTCCGATTTTCAGTCGGACGCTCGTACCAACTGAGCTACCTGGCCGTAAAGAAGAGTCCCGGTCGACATGGTGCGGCCGGAACAGAAGTACTGTACCCGATGCCGTGAGCGGCTCCCAAACCTCAGGCGTCGGACACGCCGGAGGCCGCGTCCAGGCGCTGCAGGAGGTCGTGCGCGGCGAGCTCGAGGTGCCACGCTGTCCAGAACGTACTGGCGGGCGTCGATCAGCTCCCGGCAGCGGCCCGCCCGCCTCGTTCAGCTCGTAGGTGGCCATGCTCACATGCTGACGCCCTACCGCGGGGAGCGCGACCCGGTGTAGGCATGGGCCATGAGCATCGACGCCACCGCCGCCTACCGCGCCGCCCGCGACCAGCTGCTCGCACTCCGCGACGACCCCGACCGGGCCCGGGCCGAGTTCCGCTACCCGGACGTCGGGCCGCGCTGGAACTGGGCCGTCGACTGGTTCGACGCCGTCGCGCGCGGCAACGACCGGCCGGCGCTGATCGTGGCCGAGGAGGACGGCAGCCACCAGGAGCTGACCTTCGACGAGATCGCGGACCGCTCGGACCAGGTGGCGGCGTTCCTCGCCGGACAGGGGGTGCGCCGCGGCGACGCCGTCATCGTCATGCTCGGCAACCAGGTGGAGCTGTGGGACACGATGCTCGGCGTCATGAAGCTGGGCGCCGTCCTCATGCCCACCACCACGGCCGTCGGTCCTGCCGACCTGCGCGACCGGATCGCGCGCGGAGGTGCGCGGGCGGTCGTCGCCAACGCCGCGGACACGGGCAAGTTCGAGAAGGTGCCGGGCGACTACCTCAGGGTGAGCGTGGGAGAGGCGGACGGCTGGACCGACCTGCGCGCGGCATACCGGAGCCCGGCCGGGCCGGCGGAGCACCCGAGGACCGGCTCGGACGACCGGCTGCTCCTCTACTTCACCTCCGGCACCACGAGCCGCCCCAAGCTGGTCGAGCACACGCAGGCGTCGTACCCGGTCGGGCACCTGTCGACGATGGCGTGGCTCGGCGTGCGACCTGGGGACGTGCACCTCAACATCTCCAGCCCGGGCTGGGCCAAGCACGCGTGGTCCTGCTTCTTCGCCCCGTGGATCGCCGAGGCGACGGTCATGGTCTACAACTACGCGCGCTTCGACGCGGCGGCCCTGCTGAAAGTGCTGCGCGAGCACCGGGTGACCACCTTCTGCGCGCCGCCGACGGTGTGGCGGATGCTCATCAACGCCGACCTCTCGGGCGGGCCGGGTGCGCTGCGCGAGGTCATCGGCGCCGGCGAGCCGCTCAACCCCGAGGTCATCGCTCAGGTGCAGCGGCAGTGGGGCCTGACCCTGCGCGACGGCTACGGCCAGACGGAGACCACCGCCCAGGTCGGCAACATGCCCGGCGAGCCCGTCAAGCCAGGCTCGATGGGCAGGCCGCTGCCCGGGATGCCCTCGGTGCTCGTCAGCATCGAGGACGGCACGGTGGTCGAGGGGCCGGGAGAGGGGGAGCTGTGCCTGGACCTCTCCGCGGCACCGGTGGCGCTGATGACCGGCTACCAGGGTGACGACGAGCGCAACGCCGAGGCGATGGCCGGCGGTTTCTACCACACCGGCGATGTCGCGGAGCGGGACGCGAAGGGAATGATCACCTACGTCGGGCGCACCGACGACGTCTTCAAGGCCAGCGACTACAAGATCAGCCCCTTCGAGCTGGAGTCGGTCCTCATCGAGCACCCCGCCGTGGCCGAGGCTGCGGTCGTCCCCGCGCCGGACGAGGTCCGGCTGGCGGTCCCCAAGGCGTATGTCGCGCTCGCGCCGGGGCACGAGCCCACCCGGGAGACGGCCTTCTCGATCCTCAGGCACGCGCGCGAGCACCTGGCGCCCTGGCAGCGCGTGCGGCGCATCGAGTTCTACGAGCTGCCCAAGACGATCTCCGGCAAGATCCGGCGGGTCGAGCTGCGGGCGCGCGAGGAGGAGCTGGCGACCGAGGCCTCCCTGCCGGGGACGACCGGCGTCGTGGGCCTGGAGCAGGAGTACCGCGACAGCGACTTCCCCGAGCTGCGGGGCTGAGGTCACCGTGGCGGAGCGCTCATGAGGGGACGGGCGTCATGGACCCAGCGAGAAACCCCTGACGCTGCTGATCTGCAGCGTCAGGGGCTGTACCTCTATCTGCGACCCCGACGGGACTCGAACCCGCGACCTCCGCCGTGACAGGGCGGCGCGCTAACCAACTGCGCTACGGGGCCTCGTTCAGGACGAGACCTGTGCATCCCCAACGGGATTCGAACCCGTGTTACCGCCGTGAAAGGGCGGGGTCCTAGGCCACTAGACGATGGGGACCGACCTGGTCGGAACCCTTGCGCCTGGCGGCTTTTGGGATCCGCTGAGGACAGTGAGAGAGCATACGTGAACTTCGGCGACATCACCAAAACGGGGGTCACGGACCCGGCGCGGCCCAGTCCAGCAGCTGCTCCAGGGGCCAGGTGTTGATGATCCGGTCCATCGGCACGCCATACCTCTGGGCGCGCTCGCAGCCGTAGTCCAGGAAGTCCAGCTGGCCCGGCGCGTGCGCGTCCGTCGACAGCGCGAAGTGGCACCCGAGGTCGACGGCCAGCGTGAGCAGCTCGCCCGGCGGGTCCTGCCGTTCAGGCCGGGAGTTGATCTCCACGGCGGTGCGCGACTCCGCGCAGGCCTCGAAGACCGCGCGGGCGTCGAACCGGCTCTGGGGTCGCACCCGCCCGCCGGACCGGGCGCCGCGGTCGCCGGCGCGCGGCATCACCCGGCGACCGGTGCAGTGACCCAGCACGGTGGTCAGGGGGTCGCGCACGGCCGCGAGCATCCGGCGGGTCATCGCCTTGGGCTCCATCTGCAGCTTGGAGTGCACCGAGGCGACCCGGACGTCGAGCGCGGCCAGCAGCTCCGGCTCCTGGTCCAGGGTCCCGTCGTCGAGGATGTCGACCTCGATGGCCCGCAGCAGGGTGAAGCCGGGCGCGGTGGCGCGGTTGACCGCGTCGACGACGGTCAGCTGGCGCCGCAGACGCTCCGCCGAGAGACCGTTGGCGACGCGGAGGTTGCGCGAGTGGTCGGTGAGGGCCATGTAGTCGTGTCCCAGCTCCATCGCCGAGGCCACCATCTCCTCGATGGGCGAGCCGCCGTCGGACCAGTCGGAGTGGGTGTGCAGGTCGCCGCGCAGGGCGGCACGCACATGCTCGCCGCCCTCGACCAGCGGGCCGGATGCGGTGGCCTCGAGCTCGGCCAGCTTGGCGGGGACGCGGCCTGCGGCGGCGTCCTCGATGACGGCGGCCGTCGAGGGGCCGATGCCGGCGAGCTCCTGCAGGGTGCCGGCAGCTACCCTCCGGCGCACCTCCTCCTCGCCCAGCGGCAGGATGACCCGCGCGGCGTTGCGGTAGGCCTCCACCCTTCGGGTGCTCTCGCGGGCCCGCTCCAGCAGGAAGGCGATGCGCCGCAGCGCGTCGACGGGCTCGAGGGCGACCGGCTCGCTCATAGGCTTCAGGGTATGCCGCCCGTCCGCTCCGCCCGACTCGTCGAGATGGACCCCCTCACGCTCTACCGCCTGCTGCGCCTGCGCGTCGACGTCTTCGTGGTGGAGCAGGCCTGCGCCTACCCCGAGCTCGACGGCGTCGACGCGGAGCCGGGCACCGAGCATCTCTGGGTGGAGGTCGACGGCACCCCGGTCGCCACCCTCCGGACCTACGAGGAGGGCGGCGTGGCGCACCTCGGCCGCGTCGCGACGCGCGCCGACCACCGCGGGCACGGGTATGCCGCCCTGCTCGTCGAGGAAGCCCTGCGCCGGTTCGGGGATCGTCCGGTCGTCATCGGTGCGCAGACCTACCTGGAGGGCTGGTACGGCCGGTTCGGCTTCGTCCGGGACGGGGAGGACTACCTGGAGGACGGCATACCGCACCTGCGGATGCGGCGGCCCTGAGGGGGACCGAATCCCCTCAGGTGTTCCGCGGAACACCACTGCATCGCTGGTCAGAGGCCTGCGGCCCGGTCCGTGGGGGTGATGGTGGGCAGGTCTGTCGGTGGTCGCTCCTAGCGTGCAGGGCAGGTGCTCGGGAGGGGCCCGGCGCCGGAGGGAGGGGTCGTGCACGAGGCTGTGGAGAGCGAGTCGGCAGACGCGCCGGGCGGCGGTGGCAACGAGGTCGGCGGTGGCGAGGGGCGGGTCAGGCCCTCGCCGCAGGAGATGGAGGCGATGGGGGACGAGATCGCGCGGCTCGCTGGTCAGATCGCCGCAGCCACAGCGCGATTCCTGAGGCTGCTGGGGGAGTTCGAGGCGGTGGGCGGGTGGGGCGGGCCGGGGATCCGCTCGGTCGCGCACTGGCTCTCCTGGCGGGCGGGGATGAGTCTTCGCGCGGCCAGGGAGCATGTCCGGATGGCCAGGGCGCTGCGCGAGCTGCCGCAGACGGCCGCCGCGTTCGGGGCAGGTGAGCTGTCGTTCTCCAAGGTGCGGGCGATCACCCGGGTGGCGACCCCGGAGACCGAGGCAGACCTGGTCGCCCTGGCGAAGAACGCTCCGGCCGCGCACGTCGAGCGGTTGGTGACGGGGCTGCGGAAGGTGAAGCGCGCGAAGCCGCGACCCGGCGCCACCGGTGACGGTGGTGGCGGCCCGGACCCTGGTGGAGACCCGGACCCTGGTGGTTGTGGTGGCCCGGACCCTGGTGGGGCAGCACCCGAGCCGGACCCCGCAGAGCCGCCGCCGCAGAGCCTGCAGTGGCGCTGGGACGAGGAGAACGACCAGCTCGTGGTGTGGGGCAGGTTCGGGCCTGCGGACGGTCGGGTGCTCCTGGCTGCGCTCACCCGCGCGGAGGTGGAGCGCGTCAGGACCCTGGAGCACGAGCCCGAGGACGACGACCGGCGCGGTGAGGACGACGACCGGCGCGGCAAGGACGACGACCGTCGGTCCGAGGCCGTCGACCGCACCGCTCCGGCCCCGCTCCAGGCCGGTCCGGCCCTGCTGGCGCTGGCGCAGATCGGCCTCACGGTGCAGGCGGCGCCGGAGCACGCCCCGGCGGCAGAGGTGATCTACCTGCACCAGAGGGTGGCGGGGCAGGAGATGGTCAGCGCGGACGACGGCCCGGTCCTGGACGAGGGCACCGGTCGAGAGGTGATGTGCGGGGCGAGGTCGCGGTGCGTCGAGCGCGGGGCCTCCGGGGCGGTGCTCAGCTACGGGCGCGGGCGTCGGCTGTTCTCGGGTGCGCAGCTACGGGCCCTGCACCTGCGGGACCGGTGCTGCCAGACGCCGGGGTGCCAGCGGACGAGGTTCTTGCACGCCCACCACGTGATGTTCTGGTCGGAGGGCGGCGGGACTGATCTCGACAACGCCGTGCTGCTCTGCAGCGCGTGCCACCGTTCCGTGCACCTGGGGCGGCTGAGGATCCTGGCGCTGGGAGGTCAGCGGTTCAGGTTCGTCGAGGGACGGACCGGCGCGGTGCTGGAGGAGGCGCCGGCCCTGTTCGGTCAGGCGGACCAGATCCTCGCGGACCGCACCATCACGGCACGGACCGTGACCGGGGGTTGGGCGGGGGAGCCGCTCGACCTCAGCCTCGCGACCTCACAGCTGATCGAGCTGTGGCGGACGCGAGCATCCCGGCCCGCCGCTCCGTGGGAGCCACCCCGGCCGTGGGACGACCAGGGCGAGGGCCAGGTGGGCGGGGACGGACGTGAGGAGGACCTCGCAGCGTAGGACCTCGCAGCCTAGGAGCTCGCAGCCTAGGAGTCGGTCGCCGGAGCTGACGGTGCCGCACCGGGCGGCTTGCGGAGCGAGGTGCGGAGGAAGTCCTCGCCGAGGTACTCCAGGGCGAGGCGGGCGAGCACCTGCTGCTCGGTGACGGTGCGCTCGGACCGGTCGCGGCCCACGAAGCTCACCGCCCAGTGCATCAGCGTCTGCACCTGGCTCTTGAAGCCGATGATGTAGAAGAGGTGTACCGCCAGCCACGCGACCCAGGCGGGGTAGCCGGTGAGCTCGAGTCGTCCGCGCTTCATCACGGCGCGGAAGCGGGAGATCGTGGCCATCGAGCCCTTGTCGAAGTAGCTGAACGGCTGACCGGTCTCCTCGCCGCGCAGCCGGCGCAGGATCTGGCCCGCCGCGTGCTTGCCGCCCTGGATGGCGCCCTGGGCGACTCCGGGGACACCTTCGACGGCCGCGAGGTCGCCGATGGCGAAGACCTCGGGGTGGCCGGGGAGGGTGAGGTCGGGATTGACCTTGATCCGGCCGGCGCGGTCGAGCTCGGCACCGGACTGCTCGGCAAGCTGTCGGGTCAGCGGGTTCGCCTGCACGCCGGCGGCCCAGACCTTGGTCGTGGCCTCGATCCGCTCCTGGCTGCCGTCCCGGGACTCGACGGTCAGGCCCTCAGCGTCGACGTCGACGACCTTGGTGCCCAGGCGCACCTCGATCCCGAGGCGGGTGAGATCCCGGGCGGTCCGTCCGGCCAGGGTCGAGCCGAAGCTCGCGAGGACCTCGTCGGCCGCGTCGAGCAGGATGATGCGCGCCGACGAGGGGTCGATGTGACGGAACTCCTTGGCGAGCGTCCGCTTGCTGAGCTCGGCCAGCTGCCCGGCCATCTCCACACCGGTGGGCCCGGCGCCGACGACCACGAAGGTGAGCAGCCGCTCGACGAGGTCGTGGCGTCCCGAGGCGGCCGCGACCTCGGCCATCTCGAAGGCGCCGTAGATGCGGCCGCGCAGCTCCAGCGCGTCGTCGATGGTCTTCATGCCGGGGGCGAACTCGGCGAAGTGGTCGTTGCCGAACCACGACTGGTCGGCGCCCGCGGCGACGATGAGGCTGTCGTAGGAGTAGGTCGTCTGCTGACCGATGGCGCTGGCGGTCACGGTGCGGGCCTCCAGGTCGACCGTCGTGACCTCCCCGAGCAGCACGCTGGCGTTGCGCTGCTCGGCGAGGACGTCGCGGGTCGTGGGAGCGATGACGCCCTCGGAGAGGATCCCGGTCGCGACCTGGTAGAGCAGCGGCTGGAACAGGTGGTGGCTGGTGCGGGCCAGCATGGTGACCTCGACCCCGGGCGCGTCCAGCGCCTTCGTCGAGAAGAGTCCGCCGAAGCCGGAGCCGATGACGACGACGCGGTGGGGCGCCGACGACGGCGTGGGCTGGCTGGTGCGGGCGGCTGACGTGGCGGGCTGCGCGCTCATGTATGGGGTAGCGCCCGGGCGCGCGGCGACGTTCCTGTACGACAAGGAGACGTTGGTCACCGCAGGCCGACCAACGACCAGGACCAGCGAACAGTGGGCAGCGAACAGTGGGCAGCGGCAAGCGGGCAGCGGCAAGCGGGAGCAGCAGCGGGGCGATGCGCGCGGGTTGCGCGGCACGGCATACCGAAGGGGGTCAGACTAGGGACATGAGCGACCTCGACATCACGCCTGACGAGCGCGTCTGCGGCCAGGACGCCACGCACCCCGGCAGCTCGGTCATCGAGCCCCGGGAGGTGCCGCTCGGTGGCCCGCGCGCGATGACGGTGCGTCGCACGCTGCCGGCGCGTGGTCGCTCGATGATCGGCGCGTGGTGCTTCCTCGACCACTACGGTCCCGACGACGTCGCCCAGACGGGCGGGATGGTCGTGCCGCCGCACCCGCACACCGCCCTGCAGACCGTGAGCTGGCTGTTCAGCGGCGAGATCGAGCACCGGGACAGCACGGGAGCGCACGCGATGGTCGTGCCCGGTGAGCTCAACCTCATGACGGCCGGGCACGGCGTGTGCCACAGCGAGGTCTCGACAGCCCGGACGACCGTCCTCCACGGGGTCCAGCTGTGGACGGCGCTGCCCGCCGACGCGGTGGACGTGGCGCCTCGCTTCGAGCACTTCGTGCCGGAGCCGGTCGAGCGCGACGGTGCCCGGGTCAGCGTCTTCCTCGGGTCGCTCCGCCTCGACGACGGCACCGAGGTCAGCTCCCCGGTCGTCACCCACACGCCCCTGCTGGGCGCCGAGATCAGGCTCGAGCCCGGTGCCAGCCTGGAGATCGGGCTGGACCGCGGCTTCGAGCACGGCGTGCTCCTCGACCGGGGCGCGCTCAGCGTCAACGGCGGGTGCACCCTGGCCCGCAGCCACCTGCTCCACGAGGCGCCCGGCCCCGCGTCGATGCTGCTCACCGCGGGGGAGGCCGGGGCGGACGTGATCCTGCTGGGCGGCCCGCCCTTCGGCGAGCAGATCGTGATGTGGTGGAACTTCGTCGGCCGCTCCCACGAGGACATCGCCTCGGCCCGTGAGCAGTGGCAGGCGGAGCTCGGGCACGACCCCGAGGGGCGCTTCGGCGCCGTCGACCACCCCGGCGGGGAGTCGCTCCCGGCGCCCGCGATGCCGGGCCTGCGGCTCAAGCCCCGCGCCTGACGGGCCCGGCGCTGGTGGTCCTGCCCGCCGCGACCCCGCGGCCCGTCCTGCTCATCGACAACGTCGACAGCTTCACCTACAACGTCGCCGACCTGCTGCACCGCGTCCTGGGCCGCGCGCCGGTCGTGTGGCGGCACGACCACCCGGCCACGGCCGAGGACCTCACCGCCTTCGCCGCGATCGTCGTGGGGCCCGGCCCGGGCCGCCCCCAGGTCGCCTCCGACATGGGCCTCTCGGACCTGGCGCTGCGCCAGACGCAGGTGCCGGTGCTCGGCGTCTGCCTCGGCCACCAGGGTCAGGCGCACGTCGCGGGGGAGCAGGTCGTGCAGATGACGGTGCCGCGGCACGGGATCGTCAGCCCGGTCGAGCACGACGGGACCGGCGTCTTCGAGGGGGTGCCGAGCCCGCTGCAGGTCGTGCGCTACCACTCCCTGGAGGCCGCCGCGCCCTTCGTCTCGGGGCTGCGCGTCACCGCGCGCGCGACCGACGACGGCAGCGTGATGGGCCTCGCGGACCCCGACGCCCCGCGCTGGGGCGTGCAGTTCCACCCCGAGTCGGTGCTCTCGGAGCACGGCGAACGGATCGTGGCCAACTTCTTCCGGCTCGCCGGCGTCGACGTCGAGGCCCGCCCTGAGGACTCCGGCCCCGTGGCGGTCGGGGACGCCCTCGCGCCCCACGCCCACTCGCCCGCCGGCCGACCGCTCTCGCTGCGGGTGTGCCGTCTCCACGCGCCGGGGGAGGTCGACCGCCACGTCGACGCCTGGGCGCTGCACGAGCGGCTCGTCGGCGGGTCGCCCTCGTCGGTCTGGCTGGACGCCTCGGACGGGTCCGGCTGGTCGCTCCTCGTGGACGGGGCCGGCCCCCTGTCCCGGGAGATCGTCCACCGGGTCGGCGGAGCCGCGCCCCTGCTCGACCGGCTGGACGAAGTGCTCGACGGCTGGAGCGTCGTCGCGGGGCCGGTCGGCGCGGACGGCGAGGAGGTCGGCGAGGTGCCGTTCACCTGGCGTCCCGGCGTCGTCGGCTGGTTCGGCTACGAGCTCAAGGCCGAGACCGGCGGGTCCGCGGCCCACCGCTCGCCCTGGCCGGACGCCTGGCTGCTGCTCGTCGACCGCGGGGTGGTCGTCGACCACCGGACCGGCGACGTGTGGGCGGTGTGGCTCGAGGACGACGACGTCGTCGCCGCGCAGCGAGAGTGGGTCACGCAGGCGGGACGCGCCGTGCGGTCGGCAGCCTCGCCCACCCCGCCCCTCGTGGCCCCTCCCTCCCGGCCCGCTGCGGTGCCGCCACCGGTCGCCGTGCCGAGGGACACGGAGACGGCATACCTGGAGAAGGTCCGGGCGGCCCAGGACGAGATCGCTCGCGGCGAGTCCTACGAGATCTGCCTGACGACCACGTGGGCGACGCAGGGCGCGGCCCTGGACGAGGCGGCGCTCTACCGCGCGATGCGCGAGGTCAGCCCGGTACCGCACGGGTGCTGGATCCGCACGCCTGAGGTCAGCGTGCTGGGCTGCTCGCCGGAGCGGTTCGTGTCGGTCGACGGCGCCGGCGTGGTCGAGGCGCGACCGATCAAGGGGACCCGACCACGGGGCGCCACCCCGGCGGAGGACGCCGCGCTCGCCGCGGATCTCGTTGCGGCGCAGAAGGACCGGGCCGAGAACCTGATGATCGTCGACCTGCTCCGCAACGACCTGCACCGGATCTGCCGGGCCGGGAGCGTGCACGTGCCGGAGATCTTCGCGGTGGAGACCTACGCCACCGTCCACCAGCTCGTCTCGACCGTCCGCGGCCGCCTCGCCGACGGGATGGGGCCCACCGACGTGCTGCGGGCGTGCTTCCCGGGCGGCTCGATGACCGGGGCGCCGAAGGTCCGGACCATGGAGATCCTCGACCGTCTCGAGGGCGCTCCGCGCGGCATCTACTCGGGGGCGATCGGCTGGATCGGCGTCGACGGGTCCATGGACACCTCGATCGTCATCCGCACCGCGACCTGGCAGGCGGACCGGGGGCGCCGGCCTGGCGGGGACGTGACCTTCGGGGTGGGCGGTGCCGTCACCGCGCTCTCGGACCCCGCGGAGGAGTATGCCGAGACGCTCACCAAGGCGCGCTCGATCCTGCGCGCCATCGACGTCGCGACAGGGGTTGCGACGGGGGTGGCGACGGGGGTCGAGGCGGGCGTCGAGCCGGGAGCGGGCCCGTCGGGGGGTCGCTAGTCAGGCTGGTCGAGGCCGATGACGAGGATCTCGACCGGGGCGCGGCGCCCTTCGCCCGCGAGGGTCACGAGCGCGCCCCCGGGTGAGGTCCGCACCTGGGTCGCGACGACGTGCTGCCGGCGACCAGGGCCCGCATCACGCTGGTGAGGGCGGCCCGGTCCGACGAGCGCGCGAGCAGCACCGTCCCGTCGGCCCAGCGGACGCGGGCCACGCCGCCGAGAGGCCCCCGCTCGACACCGCGCACGGGGACGCTGCGGGTGACCAGGGGCGAGACCACCCGCGCGAGACGGTCCTCGAGCCCCGAGCTCCACGGCATACCTCCAGTCTGTCCGGCAGGAGGGGGCGGCGCCACAGTCCCGCCGCCGGACACAGGGCGACGCCCCGCGCTCACGAGGAGCGCGGGGCGTCGCGGGCCCGGGAGCAGGGGGGACGGTCCTCCCGGGCGGTCGGTGGGAGCTCAGGCGGACTTGATCGCCGAGACCTCGAACTCCAGGTTGATCTTCTCGGAGACGAGCACGCCACCGGTCTCCAGCGCGGCGTTCCAGGTCAGGCCGAAGTCCTTGCGGTTGACCGTGGTGGAGCCCTCGAAGCCGATGCGGGTGTTGCCGAACGGGTCCTGGGCGGCGCCGGCGTACTCGAAGTCGACGGTCACCGGCTTGGTGACGTCCTTGATGGTCAGGTCGCCGGTGACGCGGAGGGTGTCGGCGTCCACAGCCTTGACGTCGGTCGAGCGGAAGGTGATGGTCGGGTAGGTCTCCGCGTCGAAGAAGTCGCCGGAGCGCAGGTGCGCGTCGCGGTCGGCCTGGCGGGTGGTCACGCTGGCGACCTGGAGGGTCACGTCGATCGCGGCGTCCTGGAGGTTCGGGCCGGTGGTGGCGGTGCCGGAGACCTCGTCGAAGGAGCCACGGACGCGGGTGACCATCGCGTGACGGGCCGAGAAGCCGATGCGCGAGTGGGCCGGGTCGATGGTGTAGGTGCCGTTGAGCTCGTTGAGCGACATGCGGGGGTCCTTTGCTGGTGACGTGAGTCTGGTTGAGACATCTGGTTGAGACATGTGGTTGTTGAACCGTCATCTAACGTACGCCGATCTGAATGACGTGTCAAGTAAGTGATAGACTGGGCCCATGACCGACTCCGACATCCCGTGGCTGGACGAGCAGGAGATGCATCTCTGGCGGCGCTGGCTGCGCGTGGAGACCGAGCTCCCGGCGGCCCTGGGGCGAGCCCTCGGTCAGACGAGCGACCTGTCGATGCAGGACTTCGAGACCCTGGTGCGGCTGTCCGAGTCGCCCGAGCACCGGCTGCGCATCTCCGCCCTGGCGGAGCAGATGCACTGGGAGCGCTCGCGCCTGTCCCACCACCTGCGGCGGATGTCAGCCCGCGGCCTGGTTGACAAGCAGGACTGCAAGGAGGACGGTCGCGGCTCGTTCGTCGCGCTGACCGAGGCCGGTATGGCGGCGCTCGAGCAGGCGGCCCCCGACCACGTCCGCGCGGTGCGGGCGCTGTTCCTGGACGGGGCCACCGAGGACGAGAAGGTGGTCCTCGGCCGGGTCCTGGACCGCGTGCTCGAGCGCGTCGCCGACTGAGGCCGGCTCCGGGGAGGACGGCTAGCGCGTCAGCTCCCCGTCCTGGGCCACGACCCGGCCGGCGTGCAGCACGGTGCGGCCGGGCAGGCAGTCGCCGAACGTGCGGTCGAGGACCAGCGCCGTGGGCGTCTCCCCGGGCAGCAGCACCAGGTCGGCGCGGTCGCCCACCCGCAGCTGCGGCGCCTCGCCCTCGCGGACCCGGTCGAGGGCCGGGTCGAGGACCGAGCGCCCGCCCGCGGTCGCCACGGCCAGCGCGGTCTCGACCTGCGCGTCGGCGCGGAAGCCCTGGGTGAACGCCAGCTGCCAGGTGCGGAAGAGCATGTCCGCGTTGCCGTTGGGGGACCAGTAGTCGCGCTGCCCGTCCTCGCCCAGGCCCACGCGCACGCCCGCCTCGAGCAGCTCGCGCAACGGCAGCGGCGAGGTCGCGGGCGCGACGGTGGCCATCGACACGTCGAGCTCGGCCAGCTCGGCGATCATCTCCCGGCGCGCCGGCTCCTCCAGCTGGGCGAGGAAGAAGCCGTGGGAGATGGTGACCCTGCCCTGCATCGACAGTGCGCGGGTGCGGTCGAGGATGAGCCGCGCGCTGAAGGCGCCCATGGCGGCCGGCTCGTGGAGGTGGATGTCGACCGTGGCGCCGTGCTTCTCGGCCAGCTCGAAGACGGTGTCCAGGTGGCGGGCCGGGTCGCCGTCCAGCGAGCACGGGTCGATGCCGCCGACGGTGGCGGCGCCGGTGCTCAGCGCCTCGTCCAGCAGCGGGACCACGCCCGGCTCACGGAACAGGCCGGCCTGCGGGAAGGCGATGATCTCCACCTCGGCCCGGCCGGCGAAGGCCTCCTTCGCCGACAGCACGGCCTCGAAGCGCTCGAGCCGGCAGTCGGCGTCGATCTGGGCGTAGCTGCGCACGACCGTCGTGCCGCGGGCGACCATCATCCCCAGCGTGTGCGTCGTGCGCTGCGCGATCGGCCACTCGGGCTCGCGCCAGTGCTGGCGGTCGTTCATCATCATGGTCCACACGCCCGGTCCGCCGGTGTGCGGGCGGAACGGCAGGCCGAGCAGCGTCGAGTCCAGGTGACAGTGGACGTCGGCGAAGGTGGGGAAGGCCAGCCGGCCCTCCCCGGCCAGCTGCTCCCCGGCGCCAGGGTCGGCCGTCGCGCCCCCGGCGGGCGCGATCCGGGTGATCACGCCCTCGGACACGTGCACGTCGACGGGGTCGGCGCCGAACGGCCGGACGTCGGTGATGATCATGGACACAGCTCCTCCTCGGGGTCGGCACTGGCCAGGGTATGGCGTGCCGTCGCCGCCCCCGTGGTCGGCTCGGCCCGCGGTCAGGTCCTGCCGGTCTCGTGGGCCCACATGGCGAGCTCGACCCGGTTGCGCGCGCCGAGCTTGCGCATCAGGCTGCCCAGGTGCGTCTTGACCGTGCTCGCGCTGATGTGCAGCTCGGCCGCGATCTCGCCGTTGGTCCGGCCTCGCGCGACGGTGAGGAGCACCTGCTCCTCACGGGAGGTGAGCGGCTCGACCGGCTGTGCCGGTGCTCCGCCGTGTGAGCGGGCGAAGGCGGAGAGGAGGCGGACCGTCACGCTGGGGGCGATGAGGGCATCACCCTCGGCCGCTGCGTGGATCGCCTGCGTGAGCAGGGCGGGGCCGGCGTCCTTGAGCAGGAACCCCCGGGCGCCCGCCTTCAGGGCCCCGTGGACGTACTCGTCGAGGTCGAAGGTGGTGATGACGACCACCGGCAGCGGGTCGGCGACGTCCGGCCCGGCCAGGACGCGGGCGGCCTCGATGCCGTCCATCAGCGGCATCCGGATGTCGAAGAGGCAGACGTCGGGGCGTAGCTCACGGGCGAGGGCGACGGCCTGCCGCCCGTCCCTGGCGGCGCCGACGACCTCGATGTCGGGCTGCGCGTCCAGCAGCATCGTCAGACCGGTGCGGACGATGTCCTGGTCGTCGGCGACCAGCACGCGGATGCTCATCGCGTGCCTCCGTCCTGGGGCAGCACGGCCTCGACGAGCCAGCCACCGTCCGGGCCCGGTCCGGCCCGGAACGTGCCGCCGAGGAGCGTGGCGCGCTCCCGCATACCGACCAGACCGAAGCCTTCCGCGTGGCCGGCGGCGGGGCCGGGGACACCGTCGTCGACCACGGTCAGCCGGACCCGTTCCGCCTCACCGACGACGCGCACGGTGACACGGGTCGCGTGGCGGGCGTGCCGCCGGGCGTTCGTGACGGACTCCTGAGCCAGGCGGTAGAGCGCCGCGTCGACCGCAGGGGTGAGGCCGTCCAGCTGGCCCGACAGCCCGACGTCGACCTCTGGCCCGCCTGAGGACCGGCCCGCCAGCTGCGGGAGGTCGGCCACGCCGGCCTGCGGGGAGAGGCAGGCGTCGTCCGCCGCTCGCAGGACGCCGACCATGCTGCGCAGCTCCGTGAGCGTGCGGGAGGCGGCCTCCTCGATGACCGCCAGCACCTCGGTGGCACGCTCGGGCGAGGTCGTGGCGACGGCACGTCCGGCCTGCGCCTGGATGACGATGCCGGAGACGTGGTGGGCGACCGTGTCGTGGAGCTCGCGCGCCAGGCGGACCCGTTCCTCCGCCTTCACGGTGTCCAGCCTTCGCTCCTGGGCGCCGTGCCGGGAACGGACGGCCAGGCCCAGGGCACAGGCGGCGATCAGGACGGCGATCCCGCCCACCGCCTCGGTCAGCCCGCCCCAGCCGACGTAGAGCGACAGGGCGGCCGGGACGAGGATGACCGCCGTACCCACCAGCGCCTCCCGCCCGGAGCCCCATCGGTACAGGGAGTAGGGGAGCACCATGAACCAGAGCATCGAGGCGATGTCGAGCGCCGGAGCGCCGGCCGCGATCAGGGCGACGTCCACGACCGCCAGCACGCCGAAGACCGCCGCTACCACCGCCAGCGGGTGGGTTCGACGCCAGGGCAGGAGCAGCGCCAGACCCACCGTCAGCACCACGGAGAAGGCGGGGAACGGCATGTCGGGGCGCGCGACGCTCTCCAGCACCACGCAGACCGCCACGACCGTCACCAGGGCCCAGTCACGCCATACCCGGACGGGTGGCGCCGACGGCCGGGGTTCGTCCAGCACGGCCCGCAGCGGAGTGGTCACCGCCTCAGCGTAGAGAGGCGCGGCCCGGTGCGGATCAGCCGAAAGCACGAGACGGGACCGGCTCTTCGGCCGGGTCGACTCCGACCTGCGGGCCGATGTGCCGACCGCCGGTGCTCGACGAGGGTGGAGCCACCCATCCGCACCACGACGACGGAGCCACCGATGACAACCCCACCCACCACCACGCTCGAGGACCTGCGCATGCCGGTGCAGGCCCAGCTCGCCGCGGCCTGGACGAGCTTCATGTTCCTCTACGTCTACGTCGACATCCTGGGCTTCTACAAGCCCGGCGTCATCGACGACATCCTGGCCGGCATCGTCTGGGAGTTCGACATCACCCCGACGTGGGCGATGACCGCCCTGGCCCTGCTGGCCGTCCCGATCCTGATGATCCTGCTGTCGACGGCGCTGCCCGCGAAGGTCAACCGCATCCTGAATCTCGTCGTGGCCTCGCTCCAGGTGCCTTTCGCGGCGTTCAACGCCGCAGGGGAGGCAGGGGAGCCGTGGTTCCTCTACTACCTGCTCGGTGTGGCGCTGGAGCTCATCGTCCTCGCCTTCATCCTGCGCTCGGCCTGGGCCTGGCCCCGCGGGCTGGAGATCGTGGGCCGGTCAGCCGAGCTGCACAGGTAGCAGGCCTTGAGGGGTGTCGGCGGCGGGCTCGCTCACGCAGGAGGCGACGGGAGGCCGCTGAGCGAGCACCTCAAGAGGGAAGCGGTTCCTCGCGCCGGTCATGACCGTCTCTCAGAGCCGCTTCCCTCGTGAAGTGGTGGGCCCCGTGCGCGAGGCTGCGCAGCCTCTCACGAGCGTGAAACACGGTGGGCCCCGTGGGACTCGAACCCACAACCTACGGATTAAAAGTCCGCAGCTCTGCCCATTGAGCTAGAGGCCCGTCCTCGGACCAGGCCGGGACCCCGCAAGGCTACCTGCCCGGAGGGCACGCTCCGGGCAGGTAGCCCGACCTTGACGAGCAGCCGCGGTGACGAGCAGCCGCGGTGACGATCAGCCGTGGTGCGGCAGGGTGAGGTCCGCCCAGACAAGCCGGTGGTCGCTCGTCGGGAAGGGGTAGGTGCCCACCAGGCGGAACAGCGGGTCGTCCGAGGTCGGCCAGAAGACGCCTGCGTCCCGGATCCGCAGCGAGGTGCTCGGCAGGACGTAGTCGACGCGCAGGTTGCCCGGGGCGCCGTCGGCGAAGTCGGCGGTGTCGAACGCCGGGTCACCCTCGTGGGCCAGGTTGGCGCCACCCTGCAGGGCCGCCTGCTCCACCGCGCCCGCGCTCGCCGGGGTCACCGAGGTGTTGACCCGCGGGTGGTCGAGCAGCTGGTGGATCGCGCCGTCGAGCGAGTCACCGTCGACGGGGTCGGCGTTGTAGTCGCCGACGACGACGAAGCGCTCGCCCGGCTTGAGGCCACCCGTGCCGCCCTGGTCGTCGTAGATGTAGGCGCCGTCCTTCGGCGAGCCGACGTAGTCCGCCCAGAAGCGGATCTCGTCGTGGTTGCGCCGACCGTTGCGGTCCTCCGCCCCGTCGAAGGTGGGCGGGGTGGGGTGCGCGGCGAGCACGTGGACGACCTTGCCGCCCACATCGACCGGCACGTCCCAGTGCGACTTGCTCGACAGCGGGAACTGCGCCAGCTCGTCCTCGGAGTACCACCCCTCGGGGATCGCGTTGCCCGGCATGTCGGCCCAGCGGAAGTGCTGGAAGGTGCGGACCGCGTCGGCGTCGATGGGGTAGCGGGAGTAGACGACCATGCCGTACTGCCCCGGGAAGAAGCCGAAGCCCCAGCCGTCGTCCGGCCCGCCGACCCGACCGTCGTTGTTGAGGTCGAAGCCGCTCGGCACGCCCGTGTTCACCGGGGCGAAGTAGACGTAGGGGTAGTCGATGCCCTCGGCGCCGCGCTGGCCGACCGCCAGGTAGCTGTCGCGGAAGAGCAGCTCGTTGCCCTCGGCGTAGTCGAACTCGTTGATCAGCACGACGTCGGGACGGGCGCGCTGGATCGACTCGGCGACGTTCTGCGCCTGGACGTTGTCACCCGTGCTGAGGTCGCGGGCCAGGTCACCGGCGTTGAAACGGTTCAGCGAGGCGTTGAAGGTGGCGACCCGCAGGTCGTGGTCGGGCCGCGCCGGATCGGCCGGGGCCGCCTGGGCCGGCAGGCCGGTGCCGAGGGCGCCCAGCCCGAGCGCGACGAGGGACAGGGCGGCAGCTGCGCGGGAGGTGCGTGACGTCATACCGCAAGAACTTAGGCAGGTATGGCGAGCAGCGCACCCGGACGCGGTGAATGTCGGGTGAACGCTGCGTGTGGAAGAGTTCCACCTATGAGCGAGAGCACCGCGACGTCGCGGCTGAGCCAGTCCGAGCGGACGCTGGTGGAGACCACCGGCATCGAGGTGATCGACGAGGCCCAGCGCACCGCCAGACCTGCCGACCTGTTCTGGCCGTGGTTCGCAGCCAACGTGTCTGTCTTCGGCATCAGCTACAGCAGCTTCGTCTACGGCTTCGGGGTCAGCTTCCTCCAGGCGCTGCTCGTCACGGTGGTCGGCGTGGGGCTGTCCTTCTTCTTCTGCGGGGTCATCGCGATCGCCGGCAAGCGTGGCTCGGCGCCGACGATGGTGCTGTCCCGGGCGGCCTTCGGCGTCAACGGGCAGAAGGTCCCCGGCGTCTTCTCCTGGCTGATCTCGATGGGCTGGGAGACCTTCCTGGCGATCATGGCCGTGCTCGCCACCGCCACCGTCTTCGACCAGCTCGGCTGGGCCAGCGGCACCGCGACCAAGATCATCGCCACCGCCGTCGTCGCCGCGCTGATCGTGCTGGCCTCGGTCGCGGGCTACCACACGATCATGCGCCTGCAGTCGGTCCTGACCTGGGTGACCGGCGCGGCGACCGTCGCCTACATCGTCATGACCCTGGACCGCATCGACCTGGGCGCCGTCACCGGCCGCGAGGGCGCCTCGCTCGAGGGTGTGATCGGCGCCCTGGTCATGCTGATGACGGGCTTCGGGCTGGGCTGGATCAACATCGCCGCCGACTGGTCGCGCTACCAGCGCCGCGACGCCTCGGGCAGCGCCATCGTCTTCTGGAACACCTTCGGCGGCGCGCTCGCGCCGGTCCTGCTCATCATCTACGGCCTGCTGCTCATCGGCTCCGACCCCGCCCTGGAGGAGGGCATCGTCAACGACCCGATCGGCACCCTCGCCACCATCCTGCCGATCTGGTTCCTCGTGCCGTTCCTGCTCGCCGCCGTCCTGGCGCTGGTGAGCGGCGCCGTCCTGGGCATCTACTCCTCGGGCCTGACGCTGCTGTCCCTCGGGCTGAAGGTCCCGCGCCCGACCGCGGCGTTCATCGACGGCACCATCCTCACGCTCGGCACGATCTGGGTGGTCTTCTTCGCGCAGAGCTTCCTGGCGCCGTTCCAGAGCTTCCTCATCACCCTCGGCGTCCCGATCGCGGCGTGGGCCGGCATCCTCATGGCCGACGTGGTGCTGCGCCGCCGTGACTACGACGAGCGGGCGCTCTTCGACCCGGCCGGTCGCTACGGCAGCTGGAACTGGACCTCGATCGCCCTCATGGCCGTCGCCTCCGTGATCGGGTGGGGCCTGGTCATCAACCTCTTCGCCGACGCCGCGCCGTGGAACAACTGGCAGGGCTACCTGCTCGGCCCGATCGGCGGCAAGGAGGGCACCTGGGCCTGGGCCAACCTCGGCGTGCTCGTGTCCCTCGCGATCGGTTTCCTCGGCTGGCTGCTGCTCGGGCGCCCGGTCGTGCGGAGGCAGGAGGAGGGGGTATGACGTCCGCGCCGTGGTTGGTCATCGTCGACGCCCAGCGCGTCTTCGCCGACCCGTCCTCGCCCTGGTGCGCGCCGCGCTTCCCCGAGATCGTCGCTCCGCTGCGCGAGCTCGTGGAGGAGCACCGTGAGGACGAGCGGATCGTCCAGACCCGCTGGATCCCCCCGCACGTCAAGCACGGGTCCTGGGTGCCTTACTTCCTGCAGTACAGCTGGGCGGACAAGGAGCCGCACGACCCGCTCTTCGACCTCGTCGACGAGATCGAGGAGCTCCAGCTGCCGCACACCGTCTCCGAGCCGACCTTCGGCAAGTGGGGCGAGCAGCTGCGCGGCATCGTCGGGTATGACGCGCACCTGGTCCTCACCGGCGTGGCCACCGACTGCTGCGTGCTGTCGACGGCGCTCGCGGCCGCCGACGCGGGCTGCACGGTCGAGGTGGTCGCGGCGGCGTGCGCCGGCAGCAGCGACGAGGCGCACGGGCGGGCGCTGGAGGCCATGAAGCTCTACGCCCCGCAGATCACGGTGCGCTGACCCTGTCCTTCACCGGCGGTGCCTCAGCACCGCGAGCAGCGCCAGCCCGTAGGCCGTGTCGGCGTCCGGGTGGGTGAAGGTCTGCGGGGCGCCGCCGAGGAGCGCGACCACGGCATACTCCGAGTCCTGCAGACCGAGGCCGACGAAGTCGTGGCCCAGCACGGAGCGGAGCTGGTCCTCGCGGGGCAGCCACAGCGTCTCCTCGAGGGCGACCGAGTCCAGCGCCCACTCGGTGACGCCGTTGAAGCCGATGACCGACCCGCCGACGAAGTCGTGGACCTCGACCGTCATGTCGGCCAGGTAGAAGACGTCGGCGTCGACGCCCGGGCGGTCGACCACGAACCGGTCGCCGGGCATCGGCGACCAGATGAGCCCCGCGTCGAGCAGGCGCCTGGCCAGGTCGGTCGACAGCACCGGTTCAGTATGCCGCGCCCGCCCGTCTGACGTCGGGGTGAACGCGCGGTGAACTGAGCGTGCACAATAGTGCGTCGTGAGTGCTGAACTCCTGGTCCTGCTGCTGGTGGTCGTCACGGCCCT
This sequence comes from Ornithinimicrobium tianjinense, assembly GCF_014636495.1. Classification (GTDB taxonomy): domain Bacteria; phylum Actinomycetota; class Actinomycetes; order Actinomycetales; family Dermatophilaceae; genus Ornithinicoccus; species Ornithinicoccus tianjinensis. The sequence continues at coordinate 266,833 of NZ_BMEM01000004.1, read as the reverse complement.
GGCCTTCGACTTCACCAACGGCTTCCACGACACGGCCAACGCGATGGCCACGTCCATCGCCACCAAGGCGCTGAAGCCCAAGACCGCGGTGGCGCTGTCGGCCGTGCTCAACCTCGTGGGCGCCTTCCTCTCGATCGAGGTTGCGCTCACGGTGACCAACGCGGTCATCAAGATCCAGAACCCGGACGGCAGCCCGAAGGCCGAGCTCCTCGGCGACGGCGGGATGTCGTTGCTGCTGGTCCTGCTGGCCGGGCTGGTCGGCGCCATCGTGTGGAACGTGCTGACCTGGCTGTTCGGGCTGCCCTCGTCGTCCTCGCACGCGCTGTTCGGCGGGATGATCGGCGCGACCGTCGCCGCCCTGGGCTGGGGCGGGGTGAAGTGGATCGGTGACGGCAGCAAGCTCGACGGCGTCGTCGGCAAGGTCATCCTCCCGGCGCTGATGTCTCCGGCGATCGCGCTCGTGGTCGCCGCCGTGGGGACCTGGCTGGTGTTCAGGGTCACCGAGGGGGTCACCAAGAAGTACCGCGAGGCGGGCTTCCGGTGGGGACAGATCGGTTCGGCCTCCCTCGTCTCGCTCGCCCACGGCACCAACGACGCGCAGAAGACCATGGGCATCATCACCCTGGCGCTGATCGCCACCGGGCACTGGAGCGACACGGGCAACGTGCCCTTCTGGGTCAAGGTGTCGTGCGCCCTGGCGATCGCGCTGGGCACCTACCTGGGCGGCTGGCGGATCATCCGCACGCTGGGGCAGGGCCTGGTCAAGATCTCCGCCCCCCAGGGCATGGCGGCCGAGTCGGCGTCGGCCACCGTCATCCTGGTGGCCAGCCACCTCGGCTTCGCGATCTCGACCACGCACGTCGCCACCGGGTCGATCCTCGGGTCCGGCGTCGGGAGGCCGGGGGCGGAGGTGCGCTGGAGCGTGGCCGCGCGCATGGTCACCGCCTGGCTCATCACGCTCCCGATGGCCGGGGCCGTCGGGGCGCTCACCTGGTTCGCCGGCCACCTGCTCGGCGGGGGCGTGGCGGCGGCGGCGCTCATGGTGATCGTGCTCCTGACCGCGGCGGGGCTGATGTGGCGGCACTCGCTGCGGGCACCCGTGGACCACACCAACGTCAACGACGAGTGGCCTGACGACGCGCGTCGACCGGCCCGGGATGAGGAGCGCTGATGGGCAACCTCATCGTGCTGTGGCTGCAGGGGGCCGGTCAGCTGCTCCTCGTCGGGCTGCTGGTCGGGGCCGGCCTGCCGCTGGTCTTCGCCCTGGGCATCCGCGCCCTGGCCTGGGCGGAGGGCGGGGCCGCCGAGAAGTCGCGCGCCGAACCCCGTCCCGTGGGGCGACTGCTGGCCTGGCTGTGCTTCGGGGTCGTCGTCCTCGGCGTGCTGCTCGGGCTGGCGATCATCGTCGCCTCCGGCTTCGGGCTGGAGCTGGTCTTCCGGGGCGGTGTCCCGGTGTTCGTGAAGGAGGACTGATGGACCACACCCAGGGGATCCTGCAGCGGGTGGTCGGCTGGTTGCGGGCCGGCTATCCGGAGGGCGTGCCGGCCGGCGACTACGTGGCCCTGCTCGGCGTGCTGCGCCGCAAGCTGACGGAGGAGGACATCGAGGCGATCGTGGCCGAGCTCGGGGCCGACCGTCCCGAGCCGATCTCGCGCGAGGAGATCCGCGAGCTGATCCGCGCCCACGCGCTGCAGGAACCGAGCAAGAAGGACGTCGCGCGCGTCTCCGCCCGGCTCGAGGCCGTCGGGTGGGAGCTGGGGGACGGCGAGGGCGACGGCGACGGCCAGACCGACGGGCCGGCGGCCGGAGCCTGACCAGCAGACCCAGCGCATGACAGCGCCCCCGCGGCCGGAGTCCGGCGGCGGGGGCGCTGTGGTGCGTGGTGCGTCGTCAGACGGTCACCGGGACCGCGGCCGGGTCGTCGGCGCGGGCCCGCAGGCCGATCCCGCCGAGGATCATCCCGGCGCCGACCCCCATGGCCATCGCAGCGACGCCGAAGGCCACCACGGAGGTGAACAGCGAGGCGCGGAGGAAGGAGGCGGACATCGCGGTCTGGCGCAGCGGGTCCTCCCGGTCGAGCTCGGCGTAGGTCTTGCCACCGGTCGCGTCGAGGGCGTGCTTGTCGATGATCTGCGCCTGCGCGTAGGCGGAGAAGGGGCCGTCGACCTCGTCGCCGGCCAGGAAGGCGGCGTCGTCGGCCACGGTGACGTTGGCCCGGCTCAGCTCCTGGCTGACCATCACGTAGGTGGCGCCACCGGCGATCACGAAGATGATGCCGAGGATGGTGAGGATGGTCCCCATGGTGCGGCTGGTGCGCATGTCCCTGCTGCCTTTCTCAAGGTGGTTGATGAATCAATACTACAACGCGTAGTTGAATTCTTGCAAAGTGCGTCCTCCAGCATGCAGGACAATGGCTCTCGATGGCTGACGCGACACTGACCGACCTCGCCCCTGCGGGGGCGGCCGCCGACGACCCCGACGCCCTCTACGAGGTCTTCGCGACCTGGGCCGAGGGCCAGGGCAGGCCCCTCTACCCGCACCAGGAGGAGGCCTTCCTCCACCTGCTCGAGGGGAGCAACGTCGTCCTCGCCACGCCGACCGGCAGCGGCAAGTCGCAGGTCGCCACGGCGGCACTCTTCGCGGCGCTCGCGGGGGACCGGGTCTCGTTCTACACCGCGCCGGTGAAGGCTCTGGTGAGCGAGAAGTTCTTCGACCTCTGCCGCACCTTCGGCGCCGAGAACGTCGGCATGCTCACCGGCGACGCCGCGGTCAACGCCGATGCCCCCATCGTCGTCTGCACCGCCGAGATCCTTGCCAACATCGCCCTGCGCGAGGGCGCGGGCGCCGACATCGGCATGGTGGTCATGGACGAGTTCCACTACTACGCCGAGCCCGACCGGGGCTGGGCGTGGCAGGTGCCGCTGCTCACCCTGCCGCAGGCTCAGTTCCTCCTCATGTCCGCCACCCTCGGGGACGTCACCGGGATCGCGGAGGACCTCTCGACGCGCACGCGCCGGGAGACGGCCTTCGTGACCGGGGCCGAGCGCCCGGTCCCGTTGCACTACGCCGACGAGCTGGCGATGACGCACGTCCCGGACACCGTGGCGGACCTCCTCCTCGCGCGCCGTTCCCCGGTGTATGTCGTGCACTTCACCCAGAAGGAGGCGTTGGAACGGGCCCAGGCGCTGCTGTCCACGCCGCTGCTCAGCGCGGAGGAGAAGGAGGCGGTGCGCGAGAAGATCGGCGCGTTCCGCTTCACCGCCGGCTTCGGCCGGACGCTGTCCAAGCTGGTGCGCCACGGCGTCGGCGTCCACCACGCCGGCATGCTGCCCCGCTACCGCAGGCTCGTCGAGCAGCTCGCCCAGGACGGCCTGCTCAAGGTCATCTGCGGCACGGACACGCTGGGCGTCGGCATCAACGTCCCGATCCGCACCGTGCTGTTCACGGGCCTGGCCAAGTTCGACGGCTCCAAGCAGCGGATCCTGCGCGCCCGCGAGTTCCACCAGATCGCCGGCCGCGCCGGCCGTGCGGGCTACGACACCGAGGGGTATGTCGTGGTCCAGGCCCCGGAGCACGCGATCGAGAACGCCAGGGCGGTGGCCAAGGCCGGCGACGACCCCAAGAAGCTGCGGAAGATCCAGAAGAAGAAGCCGCCGGAGGGTTTCGTCTCGTGGACCGAGGAGACCTACCAGCGGCTGGTCGCGGCCCCGCCCGAGCCGCTCGTCTCGCGGATGCGGGTGGATCACTCGATCATCCTCAACACCGTGGCCCGCGCCGGCGACCCGGTCGCCAACCTGGCCCGCCTGCTGCGGGACAACCACGAGGAGCCGCGCGCCCAGGTCCGGCTGCAGCGCAAGGCGATCGCCCTGGGGCGGTCGATGCTCGACAGCGGGATCCTCGTGCGGCTCGACCCGGAGCAGGCCCGTGAGCGGGGGCGCACCATCGACCTCGCGCCCGGGGTGGCGGAGAACTTCGCCCTCAACCAGCCTCTCGCCCCCTTCGCCCTGGCGGCGGTGGACCTGTTCGACCGGGAGGACCCGGCCTACCCGCTCGACGTCGTCTCCGTGGTCGAGGCGGTGCTGGACGACCCGATGCCGGTGCTGCTCGCCCAGCGCTACCGGGCTAAGGGCGAGGCGGTCGCGCAGATGAAGGCCGACGGCCTCGACTACGACGAGCGGATGGCCCAGCTCGAGGACGTCACCTGGCCCCGACCGCACGCCGAGCTGCTCGAGGGGACGCTCGCGATCTACCGCCAGACCCACCCGTGGGTCCGCGAGGACGCGCTCTCCCCGAAGTCGGTCGTCCGTGACATGTGGGAGCGGGCGATGAGCTTCACCGAGCTCGTCGGCTACTACCAGCTCGCCCGGTCCGAGGGGGTCCTGCTGCGCTACCTCACCGACTGCTACCGGACGATGCGGCACACCCTGCCGACCAGCGCGACCACCGAGGGGCTCGAGGACGTCGTCCACTGGCTGGGCGAGACGATCCGGCAGACCGACTCCTCGCTGCTGGAGGAGTGGGAGGCGCTGACCGACCCCGACCTCGTCGCCGCTGCCGCCGCGCGCGAGGCCGAAGGGCTGGCCGCGGTGCCAACCCGTCCGATCACCAGCAACGAGCGCGCCTTCCGGGTCATGGTGCGCAACGCCGCCTGGCGTCGGGTCGAGCTCGTCGCCGACGACGCCTGGGAGGCCCTGGGCGAGCTCGAGGCCCAGGTCGCGACCCTGCCCGAGCCGGCGGTCGATCCGCTCATGACCCGGGACGACTGGGACGACGCGCTGGAGGCCTACTACGACGACCACGGCAGCGTCGCGCTCGACGCCGACGCGCGGGGCCCCCGGCGGCTGCTCGTGGAGCCGCTCCCGGGGGAGCGCTCTGCGATCACCGACGGCCGCCCGGGGCGCGTGTGGCGGGTGGTCCAGACCGTCTCCGACCCGGACGGGCACAACGACTGGGTCATCGAGGCCGAGTGCGACCTCGACGCCTCCGACCTCGTCGGCGAGCCCGTCCTGCTCGCCACAGCCATGCGCCGCCTCGGGGGCTGAGGCTCAGGGCCACCCTGCACCCACGTGACATTGCTTCCCCACTGGAAGCAATCTGTCGCCTGCTTCCGCAGGGGGAGCAATGTGTCATCTGCTTCCGGAGGGGGAGCAATGTGTCATCTGCTTCCGGAGGGGGAGCAAGTGGTTCTTTGCTTCCGGATGGGAAGCAGGCGGTTCTTTGCTTCCGGTGGGGAAGCATGCTCACGTCCTCGCAAGGGGAGGGGTTCGGCGGCGGATCCGGAGCGCCGCGGCCGCCCTTCAGACGATGCCGTCCAGGTAGTCCATGACGGAGGTCCGCACGGGCATGAGGTAGACGTGGTGGCCGTGCTCGCCGGCGGCGTCGATGGCCTGGCGGGCGAACGAGCGCTGCCACTCCAGGGTCAGCTCGAAGTCGCGGGGGAAGGCCACGAGGTTGCGCCGCCTCCAGTAGCCCAGCGAGGCCTTGGACGTCACGGTCGTCGCGCCCCACCAGACCGGTACGTCCTCGGGCAGGATGCTCGCCCAGGTCCGCAGGAAGTGGATGTCGAAGAAGGGCTGGGTGAAGACACCGTCCGCGCCGGCCGACAGCTTGCGCTCCAGGTAGCGCATCTCCTTGGCGATGCCGTCCCGGTAGGGGTCGAGCGCGCAGTAGACCTTCAGGTGCGGCAGTTCGGCCTTGAACCGACGGATGACGTCCACCGCGTCCACCGGGTAGGTGTGATGGGTGAAGTAGTCGGCGATGTCGCCCGAGACGATGAGCACCTCCTCGACACCTGCCGCCTCGAGGGCCTCGGCCATCGGCAGCGGAGCGTCCGGGTCCACGTCGGCGGCACGGATGTGGGGGATGGTTGGGTATGCCGTGCCGTCCCGCCTGACCTTCGCCTCGCGGACCACTCCCGCGGCCTGCCAGCTGCGCAGCTCGAACTTCAGCAGGTCGGGGACGTTGATGTGGCTGACCGAGGGGAGCCGGCTGGCGACCTCGTCGAGCTCGCTGGCCAGCGACTCGGCGCTGCGGGGGACGAGCTCGACGGAGATGCTGGGCTGGTGGCTCACCTGGTCAAGTGTGCCAATCTTCGGCGCAGGTCACGAAATCAGTGAGAAGCCCGAGGATCGTGTGGCATTCAAGGGGAAGCGCGGCGGATGGTTCGGGTCACGCGGTCGATGCTGCCGTGGCCGCCTTGCGGCTGGGCAGGAAGTGGAAGATCGTCCAGTAGAGCACGCCGATCATCACGCCGCCGACGATGTTGCCGAGGGTCACGGGCGGCAGGTTGTCGAGGTAGAAGGAGCTCCAGGTCAGATCGCTGTACGCGGCCGGGTCGAGGCCGGAGGTGCTCCAGTACTCCTCACCCGCGGTGTTCTTGATGAGGATGGCCAGCGGGATCATGAACATGTTGGCCACCGAGTGCTCGAAGCCGCTGGCGACGAACAGCGCGATCGGCATGGTCACGGCCAACACCTTGTCGGTGGTCGTCCGCCCGGAGTAGGCCGCCCACACGGCCAGGCAGACCATGAGGTTGCACAGGATGCCCAGCACGAACGCCTGCAGGAACCCGTGGTGCACCTTGTGCAGGGCGGTGTTGAGCACCACCGCGCCCCAGGTGCCCTGCGCGCTCTCCCACGTCCCGCCCAGGTAGACCAGCACCACGATCGTCAGGGCCCCGAGAAAAGTTCGCGGCATACACGACCACCCAGTTGACGAGCAGCTGCCCCCAGGTGATGCGGCCGCTCGCGCGCGCGGTCAGGGTGAGCGTGGAGCTGGTGAAGAGCTCGGCCCCGGTCAGCACGACCAGCGCCAGCCCCGTGGAGAAGACGAGGCCGCCGATCACCTTGGCCAGCCCGTAGGGCAGCTCGGCGGCGCCGACCTGGCTCGTGGTGAAGAAGACGAAGCCGAGGGCGATGTAGCCGCCCGCGGTCAGTCCGAGCAGGAAAGACCTGAGCGGACCGCCGGTGGCCTTGGCGTAGGCCGCGTCCTCGGCCGCCCGGGCCATCTGGACGGGGCTGAGGATGGTCGTCGACTCGGACATGGGCAACCTCGGGGGCTCAGGGCCGCGCCCGACGTGCGAACCACTACGACAAATAGTAGAAACTCGTCGGTGGTGCCTGCCGTCGCCGGCCTGTGTTCTTCGCCACTCATGGACAAGGCGGCGCGGTGGTGGTCGAATCGGGCATGGGACTGCGCAACCTGCTCGACGTCGTCCGCTCCACCCTGCGGCTGGGCCCACGGCGCGGCGCCGTCGTGCCCGTGCCCCCGCACCAGCTGCCGGACGTCGCGTCGGTGGTGGACGCGCTCCGGCAGCTCCAGGAGGAGCTGGAGCCCGGTGACGGCGTCCGCCAGTTCAACCGCATGTACCTGCAGGTCACGGAGCTTGTCGGGAGCCGGTTGTCCGCCGGCTACTTCGCGGACCCGGAGCTGATGGAACGCCTCGACGTCGTCTTCGCGCAGCTCTACCTGGACGCGGTCGCGTCGGACCGGCAGGGCCGGTCGCTGCCCCAGTGCTGGGAGCCGCTCTTCGAGCGCCGCTCCGTGCCGCTGGCGCCCGTGCAGTTCGCGGTGGCCGGGATGAACGCCCACATCAACCACGATCTCCCGGTGGCCGTGGTGACCGCGTGCGAGCAGCTGGGTCGTGACCCGCGCAGCCGGCGCGTCCGCGAGGACTACGACCGGGTCAACGCCCTCCTGGCGCAGGTGCACGAGGAGGTGAGGCGCTCGTTCGTGCGCAGCCTGCCGGAGGTCGAGGCCGAGCTGAGCCCGCTCCTGACCCTCGTGGGGTCGTGGAGCATCACCCGCGCCCGAGACGCGGCCTGGGTCAACGCGGAGGTGCTGCGGACGCTGAAGGAGGTGCCCGAGCTGCGCGAGGAGTTCCGCGTCAACCTGTGCCGGACCGTGGGGATGGCCAGCCGCACCCTCCTCGTTCTCGTCGCCGAGCCGGTGTGACCGCGGTGACCGGGGTCAGCGCAGCAACGGCCCCAGCCAGCGCTCGGCCTCCTCGACCGACCAGCCCTTGCGCGCGGCATACTCCACGACCTGGTCCTGGTCGATCCTGCCCACGGCGAAGTAGGTCGACTCCGGGTGGCCGATGATCAGCCCGGACACGGCGCTGTTGGGGCGCATAGCGCCGTGCTCGGTCAGCGTGATCCCCGCCGCGCGGTCGGCGTCGAGGAGGCGCCAGAGGGTGAACTTCTCGGTGTGGTCCGGCTGGGCGGGGTAGCCCGGCGCGGGCCGGATGCCGTCGTAGCGCTCCTTGATGAGGTCCTCGACAGGGAGGTCCTCGTCGGGGGCGTAGCCCCACAGCCGGGTGCGCGCCTCCCGGTGCACCCACTCCGCGAATGCCTCGGCCAGCCGGTCGGCCAGCACCTGCACCATGATCGCGCCGTAGTCGTCGTGCTCCTCGTCGCGCAGCCGGGCAGCCAGCTCCTCCGCGCCGTGCACCGACACCGCGAAGGCGCCGACGTGGTCGTCGGCGGGGGCCACGAAGTCCGCGAGCGCGGCATACCCGCCCTGGGAGCGTTCCCGCTGCTGCCGGAGGGTATGCAGCGTGACCGGCTCGCCCTCGACGTCCAGGACGATGTCGTCGCCCTCGCGGTGGGCAGGCCAGAAGCCGACGACGCCGCGCGCCGTGAGCAGGCCCTCGTCGAGGATCCGGCGCAGCCAGCGCTGCCCGTCCTCCCAGGTGGCGCGCGCCTGCTCGCCGACCTTGGGGTCGTCGAGGATGCGGGGGTAGCTGCCACGCAGCTCCCAGGCGGTGAAGAACGGGGTCCAGTCGACGATCTCGACCAGGTCGGCCAGCGGCGGCTCCAGCACCTGGGTGCCCAGCAGCGCCGGCGTGACCGGCACCGGTGCGTCGACGGCCCGGGTCGAGGCGCGGGCGTCCTCGAGGCCGACCAGCCTGACCTCCTTGGCGCCGTGCCGCTCGCGCAGCTCGGCGTAGGTGCCGGCCAGGCGCTCGCGGAGCTTGTCCTCGGCGCCCAGCGCGTCGGCGACCACGCCCACCGCGCGTGAGGCGTCGACGACGTGAACGACCGTGCCCTCGTAGGCCGGGTCGATCTTGACCGCGGTGTGCGCGGCGGAGGTGGTCGCCCCGCCGATGAGCAGCGGCGTCGTCAGGCCGCGCCGCTGCATCTCGGCAGCGAGGGAGACCATCTCGTCCAGGCTGGGCGTGATCAGCCCCGAGACGCCGATGATGTCCGCGCCCAGCTCGTCGGCGCGGGCGAGGATCGTGTCGGCGGGGACCATCACGCCCAGGTCGGTCACCTCGTAGCCGTTGCAGCCCAGCACGACCCCGACGATGTTCTTGCCGATGTCGTGGACGTCGCCCTTGACCGTGGCCATCACGATCCGGCCCTTGTGCGAGCCCGACCCCGCCTCCAGCGCCTCCTTCTCCGCCTCGAGGTAGGGGGTGAGGTGGGCGACGGCCTTCTTCATCACCCGGGCCGACTTCACGACCTGGGGCAGGAACATCTTCCCGGCGCCGAAGAGGTCGCCGACGACGTCCATCCCGGCCATGAGGGGACCCTCGATGACCTGCAGCGGGGAGCCGAGCTCCTGGTAGGCCTCCTCGGCGTCCTCGACGACGAAGGCGTCGAGCCCGTGCACGAGCGCGTGCTTGAGCCGCTCGGTCACCGGGGCGTCGCGCCAGGCCAGCGCCTTGGCGGCCCGCTCGGCGCCGGCTCCCGCCGAGTCGTCGGACTGCTCGGCCTTGATCTCCTCCGCCAGCTCGATGAGGCGCTCGGTCGCGTCGTCGCGCCGGGCCAGGACGACGTCCTCGACCGCCTCGCGGAGGGCGGGCTCGATGTCCTCGTAGATCCCGAGCATGCCGGCGTTGACGATGCCCATGTCCAGGCCCGCACGGATCGCGTGGTAGAGGAAGACGGTGTGCATCGCCTCGCGCACGACGTTGTTGCCGCGGAAGCTGAAGGACACGTTGGAGACGCCGCCGGAGACGAGGGCCCCCGGCAGGTGCTCCTTGATCCAGCGGGTCGCCTCGATGAAGTCCAGGGCGTAGCGGTCGTGCTCGGACATGCCGGTGGCGACGGTCAGGATGTTCGGGTCGAAGATGATGTCGTGGGCCGGGAACGGGTGCGGCAGCGTCTCCGACGGGGTCGTCAGGAGCCGAAAGGCCCTCTCGCACACCTCGATCCGCCGCTCGTAGCTGTCGGCCTGACCGGTCTCGTCGAAGGCCATCACCACGACGGCCGCGCCGTAGCGCCGCACGACGGCGGCCCGGCGCAGGAACTCCGCCTCGCCGTCCTTGAGCGACAGGCTGTTGACCACGCCCTTGCCCTGGATGCAGCGCAGCCCGGCCTCGAGCACCTCCCAGCGTGAGGAGTCGATCATCACCGGCACGCGGGCCACGTCGGGCTCGCCGGCGAGCAGGTTGAGGAAGTGCGTCATCGTCGCCGGCCCGTCGAGCATGCCCTCGTCGACGTTGACGTCCACGAGCTGGGCGCCCGCCTCGACCTGCTGCCGCGCGATCGCGACGGCGGCGTCCCAGTCGTCCTCGCGGACCGCCTTGGCGAACTTGGGCGAGCCGGTGATGTTGGTCCGCTCGCCCACGTTGACGAAGTTGACGTCCGGGCTGAGCGTGAACGCCTCCAGCCCGCTGGTCCGCAGGTATGGCGTGAGCGCGCGGGGCGTGCGCGGTGCCAGACCGTCCACGGCCTGGGCGAAGGCGCGGATGTGGTCGGGGGTGGTGCCGCAGCACCCGCCCACGATGTTGACCAGGCCCTCGGCAGCCATCGAGGCGATGACCTCGGCCATCTCCTCGGGGGTGTCGTCGTAGCCGCCGAAGGCGTTGGGCAGACCGGCGTTGGGGTAGACCGAGACCAGGGCGTCGCTGGCGTCGGAGAGGGCGTGCACGTGCGGGCGCATGGCCTCCGCGCCGAGCGCGCAGTTGATGCCGATGGAGAAGAGGTCGACGTGCTCGGTCGACACCGCGAACGCCTCCGGCGTCTGGCCCGAGAGGGTGCGGCCGGAGGCGTCGGTGATCGTCCCCGAGAGCATGACCGGCACCGGCGCGAGGGGACCGTCGGCGGCGGCCGCGCGGGCCTGCTGCACGTCGGCGATGGCGTGCAGCGCGGCCTTGGCGTTGAGGGTGTCGAAGACCGTCTCGACGAGCAGCAGGTCGGCCCCGCCCTCCAGGAGGGCCGCCGCCTGCACGGCATACGCCTCCCGCAGCTGCTCGTAGGTGACGGTGCGCAGCTCGGGGCGCTCGACGTCGGGGGACAGGCTCGCGGTGCGGTTGGTGGGGCCCATCGAGCCGGCGACCCAGCGCGGGCGGCCGGTCCGCGCGCCGACCTCGTCCGCGACCTGCCGGGCGACCCGCGCGGCCGCGACGTTGAGGTCGTGGACGAGCGCCTCGGTGCCGTAGTCGGCCTGGGCGATCGTGGTGCCGCTGAAGCTGTTGGTCGTGAGGATGTCCGCGCCGGCCTCGAGGTAGGCGCGGTGGACGTCGGCGATGACCTCGGGGCGGGTCAGGCCCAGCAGGTCGAAGTTGCCCTTGAGGGAGGTGTCGTGGTGGGCCTCCCAGGCCGGCCCCTGCCCGTGGAAGTCGTCCTCCGTGAGCTCGACCTGCTGAAGCATCGAGCCGTAGGCCCCGTCCAGGACGAGGATCCTTCGGTCAGCGGCGGCCCGCAGGGGGTGCTGCGCGGGCGATGCTTCGGCGTTCGGGTTCAGGGGCGACACCTGCACACTCTACCGGGGGCGCCGAGCAACGTCGGCGGGGTGCTCGCGCGTCTAGCGGTCATGAGATGGAGGATGAGCCGGTGAGGCTCTTCGGCGGGTCCGGGCGCCAGGCGGAGGCGGAGGCCTACGTCGAGGCGGCGATGCCGCGCCTGGTGGGCCTCGCCTTTGCGTTGACGGGGCACAAGGCGGATGCCGAGGACCTGGTGCAGGACACGCTCGCGCTCGTGGTCACCAAGTGGTCGCGGGTGCGCGAGGCGGAGAACATCGACGCCTACGTCCGCCGCACGATGATCAACACCCTGGCGTCGCGCAAGCGGCGCCGCTCCTCCACCGAGCTGGTCTCGCACGAGACCGTCACCGCGGACTGGTCGGCACCGCCGTCCCCTGCCGCGGACCAGGACAGCGTCGACCGGGCCACCGTGCTCGCCATGGTGCGCGCGCTGCCGGACCGGCAGCGCGCCGTGGTCGCGCTGCGCTACTACGAGGACCTGGCGGACCGGGAGATCGCCCACGCGCTGGGCTGCTCCGAGCAGGCGGTGCGCAGCGCCGCCCACGCGGCCCTGCGCTCGCTGCGGTCCCTGGTCCCCACCCACCTGGGAGAGGAGGCTCAGCGATGAGCTGGCACGACGAGCACGAGGGGTCCCGCGGACCCACGATCGACGACGACCTGCGCGCGGCGCTGGACGGGTCGAGCACCGACTTCGACTACGACGCCCTGATCGCCGGCACCAAGGTGCGCGCCGCCCGGCTGCGGCGCCGCCAGACGGTGGCTCGGGCCGTCACCGCCGCGGTCCTCGCCCCCACCCTGGCGGGAGCGGGCTGGCTGCTGAGCAGCACCCTGGGCCAGCCGGACGCCTCGACGGAGTATGCCGCGCAGCCGACGGACGACGTCTCCGCGACGACCGGGGCAGCACCCACCACCGACGACGTGACCACGACGACCGCCCCCGCACGCGTGGACGGGCCGCCCCACCAGGACCCGGAGGAGCTGCCCGATGCTGTCCTGGAACCGGTGAACCCGGACTGGCCCAACCGCTGGGAGATGCCGGACGTCCGGCCGACCGGGGTCGCCTTCCTCGACGCCCTCGGCGCGCCGCAGAGCTTCGCCCTCTACCCCCGGACCGTGCCCCTCATGCACTTCACGACGGGTGAGGACGGGCGACCTGAGCCGCACAGCGCGGCCAGCTACTACTTCTTCGCCAGCGGCAACGAGGTCTATCAGGACACGGTCGAGATCACCCTCACCGCGTGGGACGACAGCGCCGCCCCGATCGCGGCGCTGCGCGGAGGTGCGCTCTCCGGCACCGTCGTGGAGTGGCCCGGGCGCACCGACGATGACCACCTGCTCGTCGAGGAACGGTTCGGGCAGGGGTGGACGTTCGCCGGCGCCGCCGTCCGGCAGGGCGACTACATCGTCGGGGTGACCGTGCTGGCCGAGACCGCCGAGGAGGCGCGGGCGGCCGCCACGGAGATCGCCGAGAAGTCGGCCGCCAACCTCGCCTACCTCGACCCCGAGAACGCGACGGACTGACGTGGACGCGGCGCTCCTCCGCGCCCTGGAGGACCTGCTGCGGAGGGTCCTCCGGGCGCCCAGCGGGATCGACCTCCGCGCGGTCGCCTCGTCCACCCGGGGCGAGGTGGCCCGGCGGCGGGCCCGGCACCAGGTGCGCCGCGCCGTCCTCCTCGGCCTCGCCGCCGCGCTGGTCCTCCTCGGCTGGTATGCCGCGGGCCGGGCCTGACGTCCGGGCTTGCATCGGGCGCGGGCCTGTCGCAGGGTGGAGGAGTCCGAGGCGCGTGCGCACTTGCCCCGCGAGGTGGTCGTAGGCGTCGAGGTCGGCCCGAGGTCGACCGACCGCACCGAAGACAAGGAGTACTGCATGCTCACCGTGACCGACAACGCCCAGGCGGCCGTCAAGGGCCTCACTGCCGACCAGACCCTGCCCGAGTCCGCCGGTCTGCGCCTGTCGCTGGCCGACGACCCGGGCAAGCTCGAGGTCGCCGTCGTCAGCCAGCCGCAGCCCACCGACCAGGTCGTCGCCGGCAGCGACGCCAACGTCTACGTCGCCGAGGACTGCGCAGAGGTCCTCGAGGACCAGACGCTCGACGCGGGGCAGACGGCCGACGGCATCGGCTTCTCCCTGGTGCCGCAGCACGCGGGCTGAGCCGGGCCCCCTTCCCGACCGGACAGGCGGTGGTGCCGCGGCATCACCGCCTGTCCGGTCGCGCTGTGCCGGGATGCGCCGGGCCGGACATCTCGGCGGGAGACGTCACGACGGACGGAGAAAAGACCGTCCTCCTGCGACACTGGTGCGGACATGAGCCCGACGGAACAGACCGACACCCGACCCCTGACCGCCACCTACCGCATGCAGCTGCACGCAGGCTTCACCTGCGACGACGCCGTGGCGGTCCTGCCCTACGTCGAAGCCCTCGGGGCGAGCCACATCTACCTCTCCCCGGTGCTCACGGCCGTCCCGGGCAGCGAGCACGGCTACGACGTCCTCGACCACACCCGCGTCAACCCCGAGATCGGCGGTCGCGAGGGGCTGGAGCGCCTGGCGGCGGCCGCGCACGAGCGAGGGATGGGGGTCGTCGTCGACATCGTCCCCAACCACATGGCGCTCGTCGCGCCGCTGTGGCGCAACGAGCCGCTCTGGCAGGTGCTGCGCGAGGGCCGACGCTCCCCGCGTGCCCACTGGTTCGACGTCGACTGGGACCACCTGGACGGCCGCTTCGGGCTGCCCGTGCTGGGCCGGCCGCTCGACGAGGCCGTGGCGGCCGGCGAGATCACCGTCGGCACCGGCCGCGAGGACGAGGGCGTCGCCGCCGGTCAGCTGGTCGTCCGCTACTACGAGCACGTCCTGCCGGTCGCGAGCGGCACCGAGCAGCTCGCCGAGCGCCCCGACGGCCTCCACGCGCTCCTCAAGGCCCAGCACTGGCTGCTCGGTCACTGGCAGGACGGCGCCGAGGTCCTCAACTACCGCCGCTTCTTCGAGGTCGACGGGCTGATCGGGGTGCGGGTCGAGGAGACCGACGTCTTCGAGGCCACCCACGCCGAGCTGCTCGACCTGCACCACCACGGGGTCGTCGACGGCTTCCGCGTCGACCACCCCGACGGGCTCGCCGACCCCGAGGGCTACCTCGCGATGCTGCGCGACCGGGTCCGCCCCGACGCGCCGGTCTGGGTCGAGAAGATCCTCGAGGGCCCCGAGCGCCTGCCCGCCACCTGGGAGTGCGAGGGCACCACCGGGTATGACGCGAACGCCGCCGTGCTCGGCGCGCTCGTCGACCCGACCACCGCCGAGGCGGTCAGCACCAGCTGGTTCGCCACCGGCGGCGAGCCGGACCTGGCGGTCGAGGTCGAGCGCTGCAAGCGGCTGGCCGTGGAGGAGCTCCTGCAGCCCGAGGTCGCCCGGCTGGTCCGCCGCGCCCGCGAGGTCCTTCCGCACGCGGACGAGCACCGGCTGCGGGCCGCCCTCGTCGAGCTGCTCGTCGACGTCCACGTCTACCGCGCCTACGTCCGCCCCGGGCACCAGACCGAGGCCGACCCCGAGCTGCTGCGCCCTCTCACCGAGGCGGTCCGGCGCGCCCGCGTGCGCCGACCGGACCTCGACACGGAGCTGGCCGAGCTGGGCGAGGTGCTCAGCCACCCGGACGGCGCGGGCGGCGACCCCGGCGCGGCGTCCGACCTGGCGATCCGCTTCCAGCAGACCACCGGCCCGGTGATGGCCAAGGGCATCGAGGACACCGCCTTCTACCGCTGGCACCGGCTGGTCGCGCTCAACGAGGTGGGGGCCGACCCCGCCGTCGGCGAGCGCCCCGACCAGGCCGTGCAGGCACTGCATACCTGGGCGGCGCACCAGGCGCGGCACTGGCCGCAGGGCATGACCACCCTCTCGACCCACGACACCAAGCGCAGCGAGGACGTCCGGGCCCGGATCCTGGCTGTCGCCGGCGACGCCGACGCCTGGCGCGACATCTCCGCCGCCACGGCCGCTGCCGCCCAGCGCCACGGCGTCGACGCGCCGACGGCCCACCTCCTCTGGCAGACGCTCGTCGGCGCCGGTCGCGTCTCGCCGGACCGGCTGCACGCCTACCTGACCAAGGCGGTCCGCGAGGCCAAGCTGCACACCACGTGGGTCGAGCCGGACGAGGACTACGAGCGCCGGGTGCTCGCGCTCGCCGACGAGATGCTCACCGAGGGCGGGGTCAGCGAGGCCATCGCGGCGGCGCTGCGCGACAACGCCCCGACCGTGCGCACGCTCACCCTGACCCAGAAGCTCGTCCAGCTGACCCTCCCGGGCGTGCCCGACACCTACCAGGCCTCCGGCCTCGTCGACCTCTCGCTGGTCGACCCCGACAACCGTCGCCCGGTCGACTACGAGGAGCGGGTCACGCGGCTGCGCCGGCTGGACGCGGAGGGCTGGCCGCAGGACCTGTCGGACGAGGTCCTCTGGGTGATCTCCCGCGTGCTCCGGCTGCGCACCTGGCTGCCGCAGGCCTACGGGCGTGGCGCGGGCTACGAGCCGCTCGAGGGGGGCGAGCACGTGCTGGGCTTCCTGCGCGGCGGCACGGCGGCGACGCTGACCATCCGGGCGCCGCGTGCCCTGGGCGCCGCCGGCGGCCTCGGCGACACCCGCGTCCGGCTGCCCGCCGACCACTGGCGCGACGCTCTCACCGGCGCCGACCACCACGTGGGGGAGGAGGGTGCGCTCGCGGTCGACGTCTTCGCCCGCGCGCCGGTCGCCCTGCTCGTCCGGGCCCGCGACCTGGAGGAGGGACCGCGGTGACCGAGGGCACCCGCACCTCGCCCGGCCCCCTCACCTTCCGGCTGTGGGCGCCCGACGCGCGCACGGTAGAGCTGCGCCTCGGCGCCGACGGCGCGACCACCGTCCCCATGGTGCGCGGCGACGACGGCTGGTGGGAGGTCACGACCGACCCCGGCGACGGCCGCTACGCCTACTCCCTCGACGGCGGCAGCCCGGTCCCCGACCCCCGCTCGCGCTGGCAGCCCGACGGTGTCCACGCGCCGAGCGCGCTCGTCGACCCGGCCGCGTTCCCCTGGACCGACGCCGGGTGGCGGGGCGTGCCGCTCGAGGACGCCGTGGTCTACGAGCTGCACGTCGGCACCTTCACGCCCGAGCGCACCTTCGACGGGGTCGTCGCGCACCTCGACCACCTCGTCGACCTCGGCGTCACCGTCGTCGAGCTGATGCCGGTCGCCGCGTTCCCCGGCCGCCACGGGTGGGGCTACGACGGTGTCGCCCCGTATGCCGTGCACGCCCCCTACGGCGGCCCGGCCGGGCTGGCGCGGCTCGTCGACGCGGCCCATGCCCACGGCCTGGCCGTCTGGCTCGACGTCGTCCACAACCACCTCGGCCCCAGCGGCAACTACCTGGGCCAGGTGGCGCCCTACTTCACCGACCGCCACCACACGCCGTGGGGCGCCGCCGTCAACCTCGACGGGCCGGGCAGCGACGAGGTGCGGGCCTACCTGCTCGACAACGTCCGCCTGTGGCTCGAGGACTACCACCTCGACGGGCTGCGGCTGGACGCCGTCCACGCGCTGCACGACGAGCGCGCCACCCACCTGCTCGAGGAGATGGCCGCCCTCGCGGACGAGATCGGCGAGCGGACCGGCATACCCCGGACGCTGGTCGCCGAGAGCGACCGCAACGACCCCGCGACGGTGACGCCCCGCGCACCCGGCGGTGCGGGTGGGCTGGGCCTGCACGGGCAGTGGGCCGACGACGTGCACCACGCGCTCCACGTCGCGCTGACCGGAGAGGCGCAGGGCTACTACGCCGACTTCGCCGACCCGCAGGCGCTGCCCAAGGTGCTCGGCACCACGCCGTTCTTCCACGACGGCACCTACTCCACCTTCCGCGGCCGGGTGCACGGGCGCGCGGTGGACCCGTCGACCACCCCCGGCCGGCGGTTCGTCGCCTCGCTCCAGACGCACGACCAGGTCGGCAACCGGGCGACGGGCGACCGGCTCGGGCACGGCATACCCCTGGGGCGGGCGGCCGCGGGCGCGGCGCTCCTGCTCACCTCGCCCTACACACCCATGCTCTTCATGGGGGAGGAGTGGGGCGCCTCGACGCCGTGGCAGTACTTCACCGACCACCAGGAGGAGTGGCTCGCGGAGGCGGTGCGCCAGGGCCGGCAGGCGGAGTTCGCCGAGCACGGCTGGGGCGCGGCCGTCCCCGACCCGCAGGACGAGGGCACCGTCACCGCCTCGACGCTGCGGTGGGAGGAGGTCGCGCGCGAGGGGCACCGCGAGCTGCTCGCCTTCTACCGGCAGCTCATCCACCTGCGCCGGACCGTGCCGGCCCTGCGGTCCGTCGGGCTGGGCGAGGTCGAGGTATGCCGCGGGCCGGGTGCCGCGGTCACCGTCCGGCGCGGCGACGTGCGGGTCGTGGCGGTGCTCGGGGGCGGGAGCAGAGGTGGAGGCCGGGTGGAGGGGGAGCTGCCGGAGGGGGCCGAGGTGCTCGCGCGGTTCGGCGCGGTGCAGCTCGACGGCGGACGTATCGTCGTAGGTCCGGACTCCGTCGTCGTCCTGGGAGGGTGCGCATGAATGAGCAGTCAGGGCGCCGGCCCTTCCACCGACCGACGCTGCGGCCGGGCGAGGTGCTGGAGGAGGTCGCCGGGGGCGTCGACCCGCTCGAGGCGGCCGAGGCCGCGCACCGCACCGCCGAGCTGGTGGTGGGGCGCGGCCGGGACACCGACGACCCGGCGCTCACCGCGCGGCTCGTGGCGCTGGTCAACGAGCTGGGGCTCTCGACGGTGGCGGAGATGTGGGCCGACCGCCCCGCCCGCACGCTGCCGGGCGCGCTGTGGCGCCTCTACCTGCTGCACGAGTGGGTGCAGCGCCAGCCCGACGAGACGGCGCGGCTGTTCGCCGCAGGGGCCGGGCACGCGGAGGTCTACCGGGCGATCGCGGGCGTGGCCGAGCCGCCCCGGCCGGAGACGATGCGGGTGCTGACGGAGGAGATCCTCACCGGCGTCTTCCGCGGCGACCTCGCGGTCGCGCTCGAGCGGGCGGCGGCGTTCTGCCAGGTGATGGCGGTCGGGATGTCCGAGCCGGGGGTCGAGGCGGTGCCGTCGGCGCAGGTGATGCGCGGGGCGCGACTGCGGGACACGGCCGACGACCTCGTGGCCTGCGCGCGGCTGTGGCGGATCGGCGACCTGCACTGAGCGGGTGAGACTCACGTCACACCGGGAACATCCGTCCTGAGCGGCCCGTTGGACCCCAGTGCGTGCCGGGCCGCGGCAGCCCCGGGCTCCAACACTCGCCGCTACGAGCGGCCTCGCGCCGAGAGGCGCTCCCGGTCCGGCACGCACCTTCTTCCTCGGAGCCAGCCGCTCGTGGGCCAGCCGCTCGATCTCCCCTGCTTGACGTCCACGTCAGTGGCGACCTGTGGCCCCCCTGGGGGCCACAACTCGCCACGGACGTCCACGTCAGTCGCCTGACGTCCACGTCCGTGTGGACTTCTGGCCGCTATAGGGCCACAACTCCACACTGACGTCCACGTCAGGCGCGCGGCGGAAGCTGGCGGGGCTGCGCTCCGACGGTGGTCTGGCTGCCGGGAGAGGCCGGGGATCAGTCAGCGTGGGCGAGCTGTCCGGCGGTGAGCTTGTCCGGCGTGGGTCAGGGGAGTCGACCGCGACCTCAGGGGCGGTGACGCTCGACCGCCACCACGCGCGCCTGCGCGCCGGCGCCCTGCATGAGGCACACCAGCACCTCGCCCTTGTCGGGCGAGACCGTGCCCAGGCGGCTGAGCAGCCGCCGGTCGCCCGTGCCGAGAGACGGTGCCGCGCGGCTGCGGAGCTCTGCGAGCACGGTGCCGAAGAGCGGCCGGTGGGTGCACAGGGCGGCCGGGTCGGCAGTCGTGAGCAGCCGACCCAGGTGCTTGACCACCTTGCCCGGCGAGCGCTCGAAGCCCTCCTCGCTGAGACCCTTCTTGGTGACCATGAGTGTCCCGGTCGCGGCGACGAAGGGCTGGAGGGTGTCGACGCACCGGACCGACGGGCTGGAGAGGACGCGGTGCGGGGCGTAGGCCCGGAGGAGGCCCGCCAGCGCCCGCGACCGGGTCTGACCCTCCTCGGTGAGCGGGCGCTCGGGGTCCGGACCTACCCATTCCTGGCGGGCCACGGCGACCGCGTGCCGCACCAGCAGCAACGGCCAGGTGGCCAGCGTGCCCTGCTCGTGCAGCGCGACGAGGGCGTCGCACTGCTCCCGGTCGCGGGCGTAGGTGAGCCGGGCCCAGGCCTCCGTCGGGTCCAGCCAGCAGATCTCGTCCACCTCGTGCTCGAGCGCGCCCTCGCCCCCGACGACCTCGGCCGCCCAATAGCGCACCCGCTTCAGACCGGACCGGCTGACGGGGTACCGGGCCTCGGGCAACGGCATACCGAGCCGGACCTGCAGCCCCGTCTCCTCGCAGGTCTCCCGGGCCGCAGCGGCCGCCCAGTCCTCGCCCGCGTCCAGCTTGCCCTTGGGCCAGGACCAGTCGTCGTACTTGGGGCGGTGGACCAGCGCGACCTGCGGGCGCCCGTCCACGAGGCGGTAGGGCAGCGTGCCGGCGGCGCGCACCGAGACCCGGTTCACGACCCTTCGGTCCCCGCGGCATACATGACGTCGATGGCGGAACGCTCGAAGCCGAGCCGGTGGTAGGTCGCGATCGCGGGGGCGTTGTCGCCGTCGACGTAGAGCGTCGCGGTGTGGACGCCGACGTTGCGCAGGTGGCGCAGGCCGACGAGGGTCGCCGCCACCCCGAGCCCGCGGCCCTGGTAGTCGGGGTCCACGCCCACGACGTAGACCTCGCCGGTGGCCGGGCCCTCGCTGGGGTCGACCTTGGTCCAGTGGAAGCCGGCGATCCGCCGACGACCGTCCGCGTCCACCTCGTCGACGTCCTCGAGCAGGAGGAAGCCGTGCGGGTCGAACCAGGGCTCGGCCTCCCGCTCGTGCAGGTCGGTGAGAGTCATCCGGCCCTGCTCCGCGTGGTGGGCGAAGGCGCGGGCGTTGACCGCCAGCCAGGCCTGCTCGTCCTGGCCGACGATGAAGGGCCGGACCACGATGCCCTGCGGCAGCTCCACGTGGTCGCCCTTGGGCAGCTCTGACCACTCGCCCACGAGCGGGCGGCTCATCTGCCACAGCTCACGGACGACCACCAGCTGGCGGGAGCTGTAGAGGCGACGGGCGTCCTGGAGGTCCCCGTGCGACCAGAGGCGGGCGCGGGGCCAGCGCTCGAGCACGTGGTCGAGGAGCTGTCCGCCGAGGCCGCGACGGCGCCGGGCGGGGTCGATGACGATCTCGACCGACGGGATGTCGGGGTCGCCCAGGTCGACGTGGCCGTAGCCGAGCACGGTGGCGGCGAGGGGGTCCCCGGTGGGGTCGACGTCGAGCAGCAGCAGGTGGACGGAGGTGCTGGTGCTGTCCTCCTGCGCGGTGCGTCTGGCCTCGAGGACGGTCTGCTCGGACAGGGGTTTGACCCCGTCGTGCTGGGCGGCCCGCACGGCGAGGGCGAGCACGTCCCCGGCACGCTGCGGGGGCAGGGAGTTCAGCTCCTCGACGACGGTGTGGCCAGGCATGGGGGTCAGTCTCGCACGCTGCCTCAGCGCTCGCCGCGAGGCCCGCTGAAGCGGTAGCCGACGCCGCGGATCGTGCCGATGAGCGACTCGCGCTCCGGCCCGAGTTTGGCACGCAGCCGCCGGACGTGGACGTCCACCGTGCGCGTCCCGCCGTAGTAGTCCATGCCCCAGACCTCCTGCAGCAGCAGGTCACGGGTCACCACGCGGCCGGGGTGCTGGACGAGGTAGCGCAGCAGCTCGAACTCCTTGAAGGTCAGGTCAAGCGGCTGCCCGCCCGCCCGGACGGTCCAGCTCGCCTCGTCCACGACCACGTCCGCGACCTGCAGGGTGGCGGCGTCCGTGCCGGGGTCGGAGGTGGGCAGGGCGACGGCTGGCGGTGCCGGGCGGCGCGGCCCGCGCTGCAGGAGCAGGCGCACGCGGGCGCCCACCTCGGCGGGTCCGGCGTCCGTCGCGACGACGTCGTCCGCGGGCCAGCTCGCCTCGACGATCCCGAGGGCGGACTCGCCCAGGACCGCGAGCACCGGGCAGCCGAGCTCCAGCTGCTCCAGGGAGCGCAGCGCGCCGTGGCCCGCCATGAGGTCGCTGACGAGGTCCACGAGGACGAGGTCTGGCTCGGCGGGGCGTCTGAGCAGCACGCCGACGTCCAGGGCGTGGGACTCGAGGACGTGGGGAAGCAGGGCCAGCCCGGGCAGCACCAGGGGCACCGCGTCGGAGACGGGGGTCCGTGGGGTGAGCAGCACCAGGTCGGCCACCACCACAGGATAGGGACCAGAGGCTGACATGATGGGCCGTGATGCCGTCGACACCAGTGCAGGAGGCCGCACGCCGCGGGGCCCAGGTGCCCGTGGCGGTGGCCGTCGTGGCGGTCTCCCTCCTCCTCGGTATGGCGTCGCTCACCTCCGCAGGTCTGCTCTCCCTCGCGCTCGCCGCGGCGGTCGTGGTGGTCGCGTGGGGCTGGGCCGGGGCACTCGCGCTTCCGACGCCGCGCGGGACGGTGGGCACGATCACGGTCGGCGGGCTGGCGCTGGTGGCCGCGGTCGGGCTGCCGGCGGAGGGGCCGTGGCTGTCGTGGGTGCCGGCTGCGCTGTCGCTGGCCATGCTCGCGGCCTTCACCCACCAGCTCCTGCGTCGCGACGGTCGGCCGCGGGTGGTGACGTCCGTCAGCGCGGTCGTGCTGGCGCTCGGGATCGTGGCCTGCGGCATCCTGATGGTGCCGCTCTCGCGCACCGACGAGGGCGTGGCGCTGGTGGTGGGGTCCCTCGCGGCGGCGTCCGCGTCGGCGCTGACCGACATGGCGGGCCGGTGGGCGGCGATGGCGACCTGGCTGACGCCCCTGGCCCTGCTGGCCGGCGGTGCGGCGGCGGTCGCGACCGCCCTGGTGATGGACGTCCCGTGGACCACCTGGCTGCTGCTCGGGGTGGCCGGGGCCGCCCTCAGCCACGCGATGCGAGGGATCGTGGCGCCTCTGCCGGCGATGTCCCGACCGCGACCACGGCTGGTCGCCGCGCTGACGTCGGTGCTCGTCGTGGGCGTCGTCCCCTACCTCACCGCCCTCGTCTTCCTGCCCGACGCCCTCCCCCTCTGACCCACCGGGCGCGTCCCGGTCAGCGCGGAGGACACCACCTGGCGCGGTCGCTCGGGTATGGGGTGACCGCTTGGTCAGGGGGCGACGATCAGCGTCTGTGCGGCGCTGGTCGTGCCGGCCAGCAGCACCGCGTCGGGGTCGGTGTTGCGCTTCACCAGCGCGAGTGCGATCGGGCCGTCCTCGTGGTGGCGCGCCACGCTGGTGAGGTGGCCCACCGCTCGCCCGCCCTCCACCGGCACGAGCTCGGTGCCGGGCTCGGGCAGCACGTGGCCGGAGCCGTCGAGGTGGAGGAAGACCACGCGCCGTGGGGGGCGGCCGAGGTTCTTGACCCGGGCGACGGTCTCCTGCCCCCGGTAGCAGCCCTTGCGCAGGTGCACGGCCGTGCGCAGCCAGTCCAGCTCGTGCGGGATGGTGCGGTGGTCGGTGTCCACCCCGGCCCGCGGGCGCCAGGCAGCCACCCGCAGGGCCTCCGCGGCCCACGTCCCGGCAAGCGGGCGGTCGCCCACGGCCGTCTCCAGCTCCTCCACCGGCACGATCAGCTCACGCCAGGAACGGCCCAGCGCCGGGTGGTCGGCCGCGTCCGGCCCGTAGGCGAAGGTCTCGCCCACCAGGGTCGGCCACGGGTCGACCCACGCCAGAGGCTCGCCCTCGACCGACTCCGCGCCGACCGGCTCGCCGAGCACGGCATACCGGGCGCTCACGTCGGACACCTCGACCCGCAGCATGAACCGCATCGAGTCGAGCCACGCCGTCACCGCGGGGGCGGCGCCGGGCTCGGTCGTCAGCCAGGTGGTCTCCCCGTCGTCCACGACGTGGAGCGCGTGCTCGATGTGACCCTTCGGCGAGAGGATGAGGGTCTCGGTGGAGGTGCGCGGGGGCAGGCCGAGCAGCATCTGGGTCGTCAGCGAGTGCAGCCACGAGAGCCGGTCGGGGCCGGTCACGGTGACCACGCCTCGGTGCGAGAGGTCGACGACGGCCAGGCCCTCGGCGAGCAGCACCTGCTCCTTGTGGGGAGCTCCGTAGTGCGCCGCGACCCCGGCGTCGGGCCCGGTGCCCTCGACGGCGCCGGGGCGGGACAGCAGGACGCTCATGCCTGGCAGGCTACGTCACCGAGAACCGGCCTCAGCTGCCAGCCCGGCCCCGTAGAATCCCCGGCCATGGGTGTGGAGCACCGTCCGACGGCGGACTACGACGACTGGGGCGACCCCGACGAAAGCCGCCGCGGCCGCAGGCGCCAGGCCCGCCGCCACCGCCCGCTGAGGGCCATCGCCCTGTCCATCGGCGCGCTCGCCCTGCTCGCCGTGGTCGTGGTCGCGGGCTACGCCTTCTACCTGCAGCGCACGGTGTCCAGGAACATCAGCCACGAGGACCTGCGCGGCGAGGACTCCGTCATCACGATCTCCCCGGACCTCACCGGCGGCATCCAGCCCCCTGACGAGGAAGGTGAGCTGCCGCCGATCGTCGGCGAGGACGGCGAGGCGATCGACGTCGACGGCGCCGAGGTGTCGACCGAGACCCCGGCCCGCTCGCCCGAGGCAGGGGACGCCCTCAACTTCCTCATCATCGGCACCGACAGCCGCGACCTCAGCGTCGAGCGGGGCCGCTCCGACGTCATCGTGCTCATGCACATCAACGACGAGCGCGACCGCGTCGACCTCGTCCACTTCCCCCGCGACCTGTTCGTGCCGATCGCGGGCACCGGCGGCAGCTCCAAGATCAACGCCGCCTACGCCTACGGCGGGGCGCCGCTGCTGGTCCAGACGCTCCAGCCGCTGATCGACGTCCCGCTGGACCACGTCGTCATGGTCAACTTCGAGAGCTTCAAGGCGATGACCGACGCGATGGGTGGCGTGGACGTCAACGTCACCGAGGCGGGCGGCGGTTTCAGCGCCGGCGTCCAGCACATGGACGGCGAGCAGGGGCTGCGCTTCGTTCGCGAGCGCAAGTCGCTGTCGCAGGGCGACATCAGCCGCGGCGAGCGCCAGATGCAGTTCGTCAAGGCCGTTATGCTCAAGGCGCTCTCGCGCGAGACGCTGACCAACCCCGCCCGGCTCGCGAGCTTCATCGACGCGGCGACCACCAACCTGACCGTCGACGAGGACCTCAAGGTCAGCGACATGCGCGACCTGGGCTTCTCCATGCGTGAGGTGCGCGGCGACGACGTCCACTTCTGGCAGGGCCCGTGGTGCGGGATCGACATGCACCCGGTCGCCGGCTCGATCGTGCTGATGTCCGAGAGCCAGATGGGGCGTCTCTCGGACTCCCTGCGCAGCGACTCCATGGACAGCTACGTCGACTCGGTGTCGCCGACCAGCGGTTTCAGCGGCGTCTGCGGCTGACCCCCGGCTCGCCTAGCATGGGGCCGTGCCTATCGAGCTCGACCCCACCATGCACCCCGACTGCGCCCCGCTGGCCTGGATGATCGGCTCGTGGGCCGGGGCCGGCGTCGTCGGCTACCCCTCCATCGAGTCGCGCCACTTCGGCCAGGAGGTCACCGTCACCCATGACGGCCGGCCGTTCCTCATGTGGACCTCGCGCACCTGGCTCCTCGACGCGGACGGCAACCAGGAGCGCCCCAGCGCGATCGAGACCGGCTTCTGGCGCCCCCAGCCGGACGGCAAGGAGGTTGAGCTCCTGCTCTGCCA
The DNA here is from genome assembly GCF_014636495.1 of Ornithinimicrobium tianjinense. Taxonomy (GTDB): domain Bacteria; phylum Actinomycetota; class Actinomycetes; order Actinomycetales; family Dermatophilaceae; genus Ornithinicoccus; species Ornithinicoccus tianjinensis. The sequence continues at coordinate 241,312 of NZ_BMEM01000004.1, read as the reverse complement.
CCCGACGGGGATCGTGGAGATGTATGCCGGCGAGATGTCACCGGCCAAGGTCGAGCTGCGCACCGACGGCGTGATGCGCAGCCCGCACGCCAAGGAGTATGCCGCGGCGCACCGCCTCTACGGCTACGTCAACGGCAACCTGATGTGGGTCATGGACATGGCCGCGACGGGCCACGCGCTGCAGTCGCACGTCTCGGCCGAGCTCAAGCGCGTCTGACCAGGCCCGTCCGCCGCCCGGGGGCCACCCGGGCGACCCGCGCGCGCACGGCATACCCCTGCCCCTGAGAGGATCCCCCCATGTCCGGAACGCTCATCACCGTGGCGCCCACCGGCGCCGAGACCGCCAAGGCCGACGTGCCGCAGCTGCCGACGACGCTGGAGGAGCTGGTCGAGACCGCGCAGCGCTGCGAGGCCGCCGGCGCGGGCCTGATCCACGTCCACGTCCGCGACAGCGACGCGGGGCACGTCCCGACCCTCGACCCGGTGCGCCTGCGGGACACCGTTCAGGCGCTGCGCGAGGCCACCGACCTCGTCGTCCAGCTCTCGACCGGCGGCTCGGTGCACGACCCGCTCGAGAAGCGCCTGACGGTGCTGGACGCCGAGCCGGACTCGTGCAGCCTGACCTGCGGCACCGTCAACTTCGGCGACGACGTCTTCCTCAACCCCTACGGCTTCATGAGCGACCTCTACGTGCAGGCGCAGGAGCGCGAGGTCGTGCCGGAGTTCGAGCTGTTCGACCTGGGCCACGTCGCGGCGCTGCGGCGGCTGATCGACACGCACGGCCTGCCCTTCGGCGGCAAGGTCCACGTCGACTTCGTCACCAACGTCCCCGGCGGCATGCCCGGCACGGTCGAGGCGCTCGTCGCAGGCGTGCAGATGCTCCCCGCCGAGGTCACCAGCTGGTCCGCCACCGGCATCGGCCGGGCCCACCTGCCGATCGCTGCGGCGGCGCTCGCCCTGGGCGGACACCTGCGGGTCGGCATGGAGGACAACGTCATGTATGCCCGTGGCCAGCAGGTGCAGCACAACGCCGAGCTGGTCGAGCGGGCCGCGGGCCTGGCCACGACCCTGCAGCGGCCGCCGCTGTCGACCGACGAGGCGCGCGAGCTGCTCGGCGTCAAGGAGCGTCGCACCCGATGAGCACGAGCCCGCTGGCCGGCGCCCCGGTCGTCGCAGAGGTCGTGCGCAACGGCTTCGTCGAGTCCGTCCACCACGGCGTCGTCGCCGGCACCGGGCCCGACGGGCAGCTGGTCGTCGAGGTCGGCCCGGTGGACGCCCCGATCCTGCCGCGCTCCTCGCTCAAGCCCCTGCAGACGGTCGCCATGCTGCGCGCCGGGCTGGAGCTGACCGACGAGGAGCTGGTCGCGCTGGCGGCCGCGAGCCACTCCGGCGAGCCCTTCCACCAGGACGGCGCCCGGCGCATCCTGGCCTCGGTGGGGCTGGACGAGACCGCCCTGCAGAACACCCCCGACCGCCCGCTGTCGGAGACCGAGCGCCAGCGCTGGCTCGCGGCGGACCTGCCCCCCTCGTCGGTCGCGCAGAACTGCTCGGGCAAGCACGCCGCCATGCTGGCCGCCTGCGTGGCCGCCGGGTGGGACACCGCGACCTACCGCGACCCGGGGCACCCGCTGCAGCGGCTGATCGTCGAGGTCGTCGAGGAGCTCACCGGGGAGCAGGTCGCCGCCGTGACGGTGGACGGCTGCGGCGCCCCGGCCCTGGCCGTCACCTCCGTGGGGCTGGCCCGCGCGTTCGGTCGCCTCGCCTCCGCCGCGGAGGGCACCATCGAGCGGCGCGTCGCCGACGCGGTCCGCGCCCACCCGGGCTGGCTGGGCGGCACCGGCCGCGACGTCACCCGCCTCATCGAGGGTGTTCCCGGCCTCATCGCCAAGGACGGGGCGGAGTCGGTGTATGCCGTCGGCCTCGCCGACGGCTCGGGACTCACCGTCAAGATCACCGACGGCTACGACCGCGCGCGGGTGGTGGTCATGACCGCCGCCCTGCGCCGGATGGGCGTGGAGGGGCTCGGCCCGGACGTGGTGGGCGTGCTGGACGCGCTCGACGCCGACGCGGTGGTCCGCGGGCACGGCGAGCCGGTCGGTGGCGTGCGGGCGGTCCTGCCGGAGGCCACCGCCCGGTGAGGGCGGTGCTGCAGCGCGTCACGCGCGCCAGCGTGACCGTCGCGGGCGAGGTCGTCGGGGCGGTCGAGCGCCCCGGCCTTCTCGCCCTGGTGGCGGCGACGCACGCCGACGGCCCCGCCCAGGTGGAGGCGATGGCGCGCAAGATCGCCGAGCTGCGGATCCTGCGGGACGAGCTCTCCGTCTCCGACGTGGGCGCCCCCGTGCTGGTCGTCAGCCAGTTCACCCTCTACGGCCAGACCCGCAAGGGCCGCCGCCCGTCGTGGAGCGACGCGGCCCCCGGCCCCGTGGCCGAGCCCCTGGTCGACGGGGTCGTCGCCGCGCTGCGCGGTCGTGGGGTCGAGGTCGCGACCGGCGTCTTCGGTGCGGCGATGGAGGTAGAGCTCGTCAACGACGGGCCGTTCACGGTCGTCGTCGACGTCTGAGCCGCGCCCGACGCGCAGGGCAGTCCCAGCCGGACGGCATACCCTAGGAGCATGCCCGCGCTCTACAACGCCCAGAGCCTGCTCTCCTCGGCCGTCGGTGTGGCCGTGTTCGTGATGATGGTGTGGGCCCTGATCCACTGCGTGCGCACCCGCGAGGACGCCTTCCCCGCCGCCGGCAAGCGCACCAAGACGTTCTGGCTGGCGCTCACGGGCGGGGCGACCGTCGTCGGCTTCATCTTCCTGCTCAACCCCTTCAACCTCTTCAGCCTGGCGGCGATCGTCGCGGCGGGGGTCTACCACGCCGACGTCAAGCCCGCGGTGAGCGCCGTGCAGCGTGGTGGCCAGGGCACCCACATGGGTCCCTACGGCCCGTGGTGAGCCGCTTCGGGGCACCCCGCACCGAGCTCGTCGACGGCCCCGCCGGGCCGCTGGAGATCCTGCGCACCGGTCACGGGCGGCCCAGCACGCTCTTCGTGCACGGCCTCGCCGGCTCGATCAGCACCACCCGCCCCTACGCGACGGCCGTCCCCGGGACGCGCACCTTCATGCACCTGCGCGGTCACGGCCGCTCGGCCGTGCCCTCCGGGCCGTTCGGGTATGCCGATCTCGCCGCCGAGGTCTGGTCCGTCGCGGACCGCCCGGACGTGCGCGCGGACCGCGCGCTGGGGGTGAGCATGGGGGCGGGCGCGATCCTGCGCGGCCTGACCCAGGAGCCGCACCGCTTCGAGCGGGTCGTGCTGGTCCTGCCGGCCACGATCGACCGGCCTCGGTCCGACACGGCCATGGCCGCCCTGGAGTCGCTCTCCGAGCGGGTCTCCAGCGGCGACCGCGACGCGGTCGTGGAGCACCTGGTCGCCGACCAGCCCGCGGCCGTGCGGGCGGACCCGGCGGTGCGCGTCTGGGCGGAGGGGCAGGCTGAGCAGCTGCTGTCCTCGGGCGTCGAGGCGGCCCTGCGCCTGCTGCCGTCGCAGGCGCCGGTGCCGGACCGTGCACGGCTGTCCGAGGTCACCTGCCCGGTGCTCGTGCTGGGTCAGGAGGGCGACGACACCCATCCCGCGGAGGTCGCCGAGGAGCTCGCGGATCTGCTGCCCGACGCGGTGCTGCACGTGGCGGGGTCCGGTGGCATCATGTGGGAGCACCGCCTCGAGACCCGTGAACTCGTCGGTGCGTTCCTCGCGGGGCAGTGAGGGACACGAGCCGGGGCGTGCAGGGCGCCCCTGACGAAGGAGTTGCACAACCGGTGCCGACCGACCAGCCCGACCTCACCACGCCGGACCACGACGTCCTCCGCCACGACCGGACCCAGGACGTCTTCGTCGTCGAGCGACCCTGGGGGCGGTTCCAGCAGTTCTCCAGCAACGAGGTCGTGACCGTCAAGACCATCACGGTGGAGCCGGGTCACCGGCTCTCGCTGCAGACCCACGGCCATCGTGCGGAGATGTGGCACGTCCTGGACGGGGCGGTCGACGTCATGGTGGACGACCGCTCCTGGTCCGCGGGTCCGGGAGAGATGGTGTGGGTGCCCTCCGGTGCGGTGCACCGCCTGGGCAACTCCGGCGCGGTCCGCGCCCGGGTGCTCGAGCTGGCCTTCGGCGACTTCGACGAGGCGGACATCACCCGGCTCGAGGACGACTACACCCGCTGCGAGCCCGGCTCCTGAGCAGCGGCAGCACGGCTGGGGGGTCTCCACCGCTCGCCGAAGGAGCCGCCGGCCCGCGTAGGCGTGCGCGCTCGCGCCTGGCCGGTATGGCGTGCGCAAGTCACTCCGGTGAGTGCGTCGTGCTCGCCCCTGGCCGGTATGGCGTGCGCAACTCACTCCGGTGAGTGGGTTGTGCTCGCCCCTGGTCGGTATGGCGTGCGCAAGTCACTCCGGTGAGTGGGCCGGGCTCGCCCCTGGCCGGTATGGCGTGCGCAACTCACTCCGGTGAGTGGGTCGGGCTCGCCCCTGGTCGGTATGACGTGCCCCTCGCCCTCAGCGGGGCGCGACGGCCGACCAGGCGACCGTCAGCTCGCCGAGCCGCCACCGGGCCGGCCCGTGCAGCACCGGCCAGCCCTCCTCGCGCAGGTCGGCGACCGTCGCGACGAAGCGCTGACGGGCGCCGTAGGACGCGAGCGGCGACCGTCGCGCCCACGCCGCGTCCAGCGACCGGAGGAAGCCGTGCACCGGCTCGCCCGGCACGTTGCGGTGGATGAGCACCTTGGGCAGCCGCTCGGCGACCACCGACGGGCGTTCCAGCCCGGCCAGCCGCCAGGCGAGCGTCAGCGACCGCGGGTCGGGCGTCCCCTCGGGGCCTCGCCGCACGTCCACCCACGTCGCCAGGCGGCCGATCTCGTCGCAGGTGCCCTCGACAAGGGCGCCGCCAGGCGCGAGCCGGCCCACCACCTGGGCCCAGGCACCGGGAGACTCGTGCTCGGCATACTGCCGGAGGACGTTGAAGGCGCGCACGACCACCGGCTCGCCGCCGCCGGGCACCGGGACCTCGAAGCCGCCCAGCACGAAGTCCACCCGCGGCGGCACCGCCACCGCCACCCCGCGAGCCACCCGCTCCGGATCGATCTCGACGCCGACGAGCCGCACGTCGGGGCGCACGCGCGCCAGCCGGTCGGCGAGCTCGAGGACGGTCACCGGCGACGCGCCATACCCCAGGTCCACGACCACCGGCGCCGCCGCCGGACCCCGCAGGACGTCCCGCAGCGCCCAGGCCATCCACCGGTCCACGCGGCGCAGCCGGTTGGGGTTGGTGGTCCCGCGCGTGATCGTCCCCACCGGGCGAGGACGGGCAGGGCGCGGGGTCACCCGGCAAGCCTAGGCGGCGCGCCGAACCGCGCGGTGCCAGACTGGGCGGGTGCCTGCCCCGACCACCTCCGCCAGCGCGGTGGTCCGGCGGCTCGCGATGGTCGCCCTGCACACCAGCCCGCTCGAGCGTCCGGGGACGGGGGACGCGGGCGGGCTCAACGTCTACGTCGCGGAGACGGCTGCCCGGCTCGCGCGACGTGGCGTCAGGGTGGACGTCTTCACCCGCGACGCCGGGACGGCCACCGGCGCGGTGCCCCTCGCGCCGGGTGCCACGGTGCACCACCTGACCGCCGGACCCCGGGCCCCCGTCGACAAGAACGCCCTTCCCGCCCATCTGGAGGCCTTCGCGGACGCGCTCGGCGGGGCGCTCGCCACGGGCGGGTATGACGTCGTCCACTCCCACTACTGGCTCGCCGGCGTCGCTGGTCGGGTCGCGTCGGCACGCGTCGGCCTGCCGCTGGTGCACACCGCCCACACCCTCGCCCGCGTGAAGAACCTGGCCCTCGCGGAGGCCGAGCGGCCGGAGCCGGAGGTGCGCGTCCGGGGCGAGCAGCGGGTGGTGGACGAGGCGGACGCCCTCGTCGCCAACACCGAGCTGGAGGCGCGGGCGCTGCTCGACCTGTACGGCGCCGACCCGGGGCGGGTCCACGTGGTACTCCCGGGGGCGGCGCTGGAGACCTTCCGCCCGGGGTCGCAGGCCGCGGCCCGCGCCGGTCTCGGCCTGCCGGAGGACGCGCTCGTCCTGCTCTTCGTCGGGCGGATCCAGCCCCTCAAGGCCCCGGACGTCCTGGTCCGTGCCGCGGGGGAGCTGGTGCGCCGCGACCCCTCGCTGCGCGGACGTCTGGTCGTGCTCGTCCTCGGGGGACTCTCCGGCTCCGGCCTGGCCGCCCCGGACGCGCTGCGCAGGGTCGTCCAGGAGGAGAGCCTCGAGGACGTGGTGCGCCTCGGCCCACCGGTGTCGCGCGAGGAGCTCGCGGAGCACTACCGGGCCGCCGACCTGGTCGCGGTGCCGTCGCACAACGAGTCGTTCGGGCTGGTGGCGGTCGAGGCCCTGGCCTGCGGCACGCCGGTGGTCGCGGCGAGGGTCGGCGGCCTGCCGGTCGCCGTCGGTGACGTGGGCGTCCTCGTCGACGGCCACGACCCCCGCGACTGGGCCGACGCGCTCGCCGCCACCCTCGGGCGGCTCTCCGACCCGGCCCGGCGCGCGGCGTGGGCCGAGCGCGCGGTCACGCACGCGGCCGCGCTCTCCTGGGAGCGCACGGTCGACGGCCTTCTTGCCACCTACTCCACCACCCTCGAGGAGACCTCATGACCGACCTGGCCCGCCTGTCCGCGATCCTCGACGGGCTCGGCGTCGCGTGGGAGCCGGGAGCGCGCGAGGGGGAGACCGTCGTCACGCTGCCCGGCGAGCACAAGCTGCGCACCGTCGTCTCGCTGCACGTCGGCGCCCGAGCCCTGGAGCTGCGCGCGTTCGTCATCCGCAACCCCGACGAGCGGCACGAGGACTTCTACCGCTTCCTGCTGCGCCGCGCGCTCCGCCTGCCCGGTCTCGGGTATGCCGTGGACGCGGCGGGCGACGTCTACGTCACCGCCCGCGTGCCGCTCGGGGGGCTCGACGAGCAGACCGTCGACGAGCTCCTGGGCGGCGTCCTCGCGGCCTGCGACGAGCCCTTCGACGACCTGCTGCGGATCGGCTTCTGGACCTCGATCCGGCGGGAGTGGGCCTGGCGCGTGTCCAGGGGCGAGCCCACCACCAACCTCGAGGCGTTCCGGTCCGAGCTGGAGGCGGAGGACGGCGCGGGGTGAGCGCGTTGGACCACTAGGGTGGGCGTCATGAGCGCCGAGTACACCCTGGTCCTGCTCCGTCACGGCGAGAGCGAGTGGAACGCCAAGAACCTCTTCACCGGCTGGGTGGACGTCCACCTGACCGAGAAGGGGCAGCAGGAGGCCCGGCGCGCCGGCGAGCAGCTGCTGGCCGAGGGGCTGCTGCCCGACGTCGTCCACACCTCGCTCCTGCGCCGCGCCATCACCACGGCCAACGTCGCGCTCGACGTCGCCGACCGGCACTGGATCCCGGTGCACCGCACCTGGCGCCTCAACGAGCGGCACTACGGCGCGCTGCAGGGGCTGGACAAGGCCGCCACCCGGGACAAGTACGGCGAGGAGCAGTTCATGCTGTGGCGCCGCAGCTTCGACACCCCGCCGCCGCCCATCGACCCCGACGACGAGTACTCCCAGGCCGGCGACCCGCGCTATGCCGAGGCCGACGGCGACATGCCGCTGACCGAGTGCCTCAAGGACGTCATCGCCCGGATGCTGCCCTACTGGGAGTCCGCGATCGTCCCCGACCTGCGCGAGCGCAGGACGGTGCTCGTCGCCGCCCACGGCAACAGCCTGCGCGCGCTGGTCAAGCACCTCGACGGCATCTCGGACGAGGACATCGTCGGCCTCAACATCCCTACGGGCATCCCGCTGCTCTACGAGCTGGACGGCGACCTGCGCCCGGTCACCGCGGGCGGGCGCTACCTCGACCCCGAGGCGGCCGCGGCGGCGATCCAGGCGGTCGCCAACCAGGGCAAGCACTGACCCCGGGCGGCACGGCGCCCGAGGGGGCGCCGTGCCGTCCGGCACGGACGATCAGAGCGACTCGAACTTGTAGCCCAGCCCCCGCACCGTGATGATGTGCGTCGGGGAGGAGGGGTTGGGCTCGATCTTGGCGCGCAGCCGCTTGACGTGCACGTCCAGGGTCTTGGTGTCCCCGACGTAGTCGCTGCCCCACACCCGGTCGATGAGCTGGCCACGGGTCAGCACCCGCCCGGCGTTGCGCAGCAGCATCTCCAGCAGCTCGAACTCCTTGAGCGGCAGCTGCACGGACCGGCCGTCCACCTGCACGGTGTGGCGCTCCACGTCCATCCGCACCGGACCGGCCTCCACCGTGGAGGGCACGAGCTCCTCGGGCTCGGAGAGCCGGCGCAGCACGGCCTTGATGCGCGCGAGCAGCTCGCGGCCGGAGTAGGGCTTGGTGACGTAGTCGTCGGCCCCCAGCTCCAGGCCCACGACCTTGTCCACCTCGGAGTCCTTGGCGGTGAGCATGATGACCGGCACGGACGAGCGCTGCCGCAGGGCCCGGCACACGTCGACGCCCGAGAGGCCCGGGAGCATGAGGTCGAGCAGCACGAGGTCGGCGCCGGAGCGGTCGAACTCCTCGAGGGCGGCCGGCCCGGTCGCGGCGACGGCCACGTCATACCCCTCCTTGTCCAGGAGGTAGGAGAGCGGGTCGGAGAAGGACTCCTCGTCCTCCACCACGAGAATGCGGGTCATGTCAGCGGCTCACCTTTCGTGGGTGCGTCGAGGGTATGTCGTCCCCGTGCGCCGGATCGGCGACCCGGAGCGGCCCGTCGGCCGCGTGCGGGGCGGGGGAGCCGGTCGGGCGGAGGTCGTCGAGGGCGGCAGGCAGCCGCAGGGTGAAGGTGGAGCCCTGCCCCTCCCGGCTCCACAGCGTGATCTCGCCGCCGTGGTTGGCGCAGATGTGCTTGACGATGGACAGCCCCAGCCCGGTGCCGCCAGTGAGCCGGGAGCGGGCGGAGTCCACGCGGTAGAAGCGCTCGAAGATGCGTTCCTGGTCGGCCGCCGAGATCCCGCTGCCCTGGTCGGAGACCGCGACCTCGACGACGTCGCCGACGCGGCGGGTCACGACGCTGACGCGCGTGCCGTCGGGGGAGTAGGTGATGGCGTTGGTGAGCAGGTTGCGGATGGCGGTGACGACGAGGTCGTGGGCGCCGTAGATGCGCAGCTGAGGCAGCGGCCCCTGGGTGGCGGCCACGATCTCGTGGTTTCCGGCCAGGGAGGCGGTCTGGTCGATGGCCTCGTTGGCGCAGGCGACGACGTCGACGATGACCATGTCCGCGAGCATGTCGCTGGTCTGCAGCCGGGACAGGTCGACGATCTCGGTCACCAGGTGCGCGAGGCGGTTGGTCTCGGTCTTCATCCGGCCGGCGAAGCGGGCCACGGCCTCCGGGTCGTCGGCGGCGTCCTCGACCGCCTCGGCGAGCAGCGCCAGCCCGCCGACGGGGGTCTTCAGCTCGTGGCTGACGTTGACGACGAAGTCGCGGCGCACCTCCTCCACGCGGCGGGCCTGGGTGCGGTCCTCGACGAGGATCAGCACCAGGTCGTCGTTGATGGGGGCCACGCGCGTCGACAGCTCGAGACGGCTGCTGGTCAGGGGCCCGCGGGCGACGTGGATGTCGCGCTCGCGGATCTGACGGTCGCGGTGGACGGCGGCCACCAGCTCCAGGAGGTCGCGGTCCAGCAGGTTGTGCCCGCGGACGAGGCCGAAGGCCAGGGCGGGCGAGGTGGCGCTGCGCACGCGGTTGCCGCGGTCGACCACGATCGCGCCGGAGCGGAGCACGGCCAGCACGTCGGCCACTCCCCGGGGGAGCGTGGCGGCCTCCAGCGCGGCGGCCTGCGCGGCGGCCTCGGCCCGGCGGCGTGCGGGAAGGGTCGCCAGCCAGACGACCGTCAGAGCCGCCGCGATCCCGGCGAGGACGCCGAGGGTGAAGGCGGGCAGGGGGCTCACAAAGCCCACAGTATGCGGCACCGGCTCGCCCACGAGCCGTCCAGGCCCGGACCCGCCGGTGGAGCGGGCCCCCGTCAGGCGGCCGTCACCCCGATGACATACGTTGTTCATCACACCGTGGGACGATCGGCCACCGTCGGCGGGAGGCGGCCACCGGGGCCGCGGGTGCTGACGGCACGACGACACGAAAGGGATGAGATGCGCAGCGTCTTCCACGACCAGCTCGAGCAGATCTCCGACGGCCTGGTCGAGCTGAGCCGACTGGCCTCCGAGGCGCTGGGGCGGGCGTCCACCGCACTGCTGGAGGCCGATCTCTCCCTCGCGGAGCAGGTGATCAGCGACGACGAGAAGATCGACGCCCTGCGCCGCCAGATTGACAACGACACGATCGACGCGCTCGCGCGCCAGCAGCCGGTCGCCACCGACCTGCGCCAGCTGGTCACCACCCTGCGGATGACCTCCGACCTCGAGCGGGCGGGCGACCTCGCGCGGCACGTCGCCAAGCTCACCCGGATGCGCTACCCCGACCACGTGCTCCCCGCGGAGCTGCACCCGACCTTCGCCGAGATGGCTCAGGTCGCCGAGCAGATGGTCCTGCGCTCGGGCGAGATCATCGCGACCCTGGACACCCAGGGGGCGGCAGAGCTGAAGGCGCAGGACGACACGATCGACCGCCTGCACCGGGCCGTCTTCGGCATCCTGCTGGACGAGAGGTTCCACGGCAACACGCAGCTCGTCATCGACGCCACGCTGCTGTCCCGCTACTTCGAGCGCTATGCCGACCACGCGGTCTCGGTCGCCACGCGCGTGGTCTACCTCGTCACCGGCGGGTGGAACGACGACATCGACCCGGACGACCGCAGCTGGCGCGAGCACGAGGCGGTGGCCCCGCACGAGGTCCCGCGCTCCGAGCTCTGAGCATCACGCCCTGCTGACAGCGCGAGGCGCCGCCGTCCTTCCCGGACGGCGGCGCCTCGTGATGCTGAGGGGCGGGGTCAGTGGTCGCCCTCGCCCTCCTCGGTCTGGTGGGGCTCGACGGTGCCGCCGGCGTCGTCGGCGAAGTCCTCGTAGGGGCCCTGGGGCAGCAGGACCGGGACGTTGGCGGCCAGCGTCTCCCCGCCACCCTGGAGGCGGACCTCCACGCTCTGGCCCGCGGCGTTCTCGACCGCCTCGACCTTCGTGCGCTCGCCCTCCGTGCCGTCGGCGGCGACGCCGTCCAGGCGGACGCTGCTGCCCGGCTCCACGGTGACCTCGCCGGCCGGCGTGCCGGCGACCGTGACGGTCACCGTCAGCGGCTCGGCACCGCTGTTGACCAGGGTGCCGGAGACCACGCCGGGAGCGCCGGCGCCGTGGCTGACCACCAGCACGTCACGCGCGTCGAGGCTGGTGCCGTCCATGTCGATGCCGTCACCGGGGGTGTAGCGCAGCAGGGTGGTCTGCGGGTTGGTCACGGCGCAGGCGCTGAGCGCCAGGGATCCGGCGGCGAGCGCGCCGACAAGGGTGGCGCGGCGGGTGCGGGACGAGGCAGCGGTCTTCACGGGGCCAGCGTAGCGGGAGGTGCGGGGGAGGTCGGTGGTGACGCGACGCCCTTACCCCTGACCAGCGCAAATACCACGCATCAGATTCGTGACGTTCGCCACGCATGGTATTCTGGACTTCCGCGAAAGGGGCCAGCTGAAGATGACGTTCAAGGTCGGCGAGACGGTCGTGTACCCGCACCACGGAGCCGCTCTCATCGAAGAGATGAAGACCCGCACCATCAAGGGCGAGGAGAAGCTCTATCTCAAGCTCAAGGTAGCCCAGGGAGACCTCACCATCGAGGTCCCGGCGGAGAACTGCGACCTCGTGGGTGTCCGCGACGTCGTCGGCAAGGAGGGCCTGGACAAGGTCTTCTCCGTGCTGCGCGCCGAGCACACCGAGGAGCCCACCAACTGGTCGCGCCGCTACAAGGCCAACCTCGAGAAGCTCGCCTCCGGCGATGTGATCAAGGTGGCCGAGGTCGTCCGTGACCTGTGGCGTCGTGACAAGGACCGCGGTCTGTCCACGGGCGAGAAGCGCCTGCTGAGCAAGGCCCGCCAGATCCTGGTCTCCGAGCTGGCGCTCGCCGAGAAGACCAACGAGGACACCGCCGAGGCCACCCTCGACGAGGTCCTCGCGTCCTGAGCGACGCACCGGTGCCCAACGCCGGTGAGGGCTGGCCCGTCGGGCTCGTCCTCGTCGCCGCCGGTCAGGGCACCCGCCTGGGCGCCGGCATGCCCAAGGCCCTCGTGCCGCTGGGCCACGGCCCACGCTCCGCACCCGTCATCGTCCACGCCCTGCGCGCCGCGTTGCGCTGCAGGGCGTTGACGTCGGTGGTGGTCGTCGCGCCGGCCGACCCTGACGGTATGGCGCAGCTGTCCGCCGCGGTCGCGTCCGTCCCCGTCCCGCCGGGCGTCTCCGTCACCGTCGTGCCCGGCGGTGCCGAGCGGGCCGACTCGGTCGCGCTCGGGCTGGCCGCGCTCCCGACGGAGGTGGGGGTCGTCCTCGTGCACGACGCCGCGCGGGCGCTGACGCCGGTCGAGGTCTTCGACCGGGTGATCCACGCGGTGCACTCCGGGCACGCCGCGGTGACCCCCGCCCTGCCGGTGACCGACACGGTCAAGCAGGTGACGGTCGGGCCGACGGGCGTGGAGACCGTGGCCGCCACGGTGGACCGGTCCACGCTGCGCGCCGTCCAGACCCCGCAGGGCTTCCTGCGCGAGACCCTGGAGCGCGCGCACCGGGAGTTCGGTGCAGGGTCTGCGGCGCCGCTGGCGACCGACGACTGCGGGATGGTCGAGGCCCACGGCGGCCGCGTGACCGTGGTGGCCGGCTCTCCCCGCGCCCTGAAGATCACCACCCCCCACGACCTCGAGGTCGCCGCCGCCTGGCTGGACGACGACAACGACAACCCCGACCCCGACTCATCCCCAGACCCCCGCCGAGCGCGTGACGTGGTTGCTCCTGAGGGCACCCGGCGCACCGAAGGGTTGCCCGGCCGTCCCCTGCTCGTCGTCCTCAGCGGCCTCCCCGGTGTGGGCAAGACGACGATCGCCCGGGCGCTGTGCCGACGCATCGGCGCCGCCCACCTGCGCGTGGACACGGTGGAGCAGGGGCTGCTGCGCGGCGGGCTGCCGGAGGACGAGCTCGTCGCCCAGGGCTACGGCGCGACGTATGCCGTGGCCACCGACCAGCTGGCCGTCGGGACCCCGGTGGTGGCCGACATGGTGAACGGCATCAGCCTGGCCCGCGAGGCGTGGGACGAGGTCGCGGCGGCGACCGGTGCACGGCTGGTCCGGGTGCTCGTCGAGTGCAGCGACCCCGGGCTGCACCGTCGGCGGGTCGAGGGTCGTGCCCCCGATCTCGAGGGGCACCGGCTCCCCAGCTGGGAGGAGGTCCGCGACCGTGAGCTCGAGAGCTGGGTGGAGGCCGACGTGTGCCTCGACACCGCCGTGCTGTCCGCCGAGGAGGCTGTCGAGCGGATCATCGCCCAGGTGGAGGACGGGACATGAGCACGCACACGGCATACCCCCTGCCCCGGACCGGGATCGGAACGGACATCCACGCCTGGGCGCCGGACGACGACCCGCGGCCGCTGTGGCTGGGGTGCCTGGAGTGGCCCGGGGAGCGGGGCGTGGCCGGGCACAGCGACGGCGACGTCGCGGCCCACGCGGCCTGCAACGCGTTGCTGTCCGCCGCGGGGCTGGGTGACCTGGGGTCGGTCTTCGGGACCGACCGGCCGGAGATGGCGGGCGGCTCGGGTGCCCGGATGCTGGCCCACGTGAGCGAGCTGCTGACCACGGGCGGCTGGGTCGTGGGCAACGTCGCGGTCCAGGTGGTCGCGCCCAGGCCCAAGGTCGGCCGCCGTCGGGCGGAGATGGAGGCTGCGATGTCGAGCGCGCTCGGCGGCGCGCCTGTCTCCGTCAGCGCGGCCACGACCGACGCCCTGGGGTTCGTCGGCCGCGGCGAGGGTCTGGTCGGGATCGCCACCGCGCTGGTGGTGCCCGCGTCCGGGGCCGGCTGACCGACACCCGGCCTGGTCGACCGACCCGGCCGGAGCGTCAGCCGTCGTGGCGCGGCGGCAGCAGCTCGCGGACGCGGCGGCGCAGCACCTTGCCGAGCTGGCTGCGCGGCAGCTCCTCCAGGACGTGGACCGCCCGCGGCAGCGCGTAGCGTGACACCCGGCCGTGCAGCCACTCGCGGACCGCCGCCAGGTCGACGCTCGCCCCGGGCTCGAGGACGAGCGCCGCGACGACGTGCTCACCCATGGGAGGGGTCCGGCATACCGACGACCGCCACGTCCGCGACGCCCGGTATGCCGCGCACCGCCTCCTCGATCTGGGACGGGTAGACGTTGAAGCCCCCGGAGACGATGAGCTCCTTGCGACGGTCGGCGAGCGTGACGAAACCGTCCGCCGGGTCGCGCCGCACGAGGTCGCCCGTGCGCAGCCAGCCGCCGGGCAGGAGCACCGAAGCCGACTCCTCGGGGGCATCGAGATAGCCCGCGAAAACCTGCGGACCTCGCGCCAGCAGCTCGCCGGTCTCCCCGTCCGGCACGTCCGGCACGTCCGGGGCGCCGGGGTCGGGGTCGAGCGCCTCCGGGTCCACGATGCGCACCTGCGTGCCCGGGAAGGGCAGGCCGAGGGTGCCGGGTCGCCGGTCGGGGCCGAACGGGTTGCCGAGGAGCACGGGGGAGGCCTCGGTCATGCCGTAGCCCTCGATGATGAGGCCACCGGTCGCCGCCTCCCACCGGGAGGCCACCTCGGGGTCGAGGGCCATCGCGCCGGAGATGGCGTAGCGCACCGAGCGCAGCAGGTGCGGGTCGTTCGACCCCGCCGCCGCCTCGAGGCGGTCGAACATCGGCGGCACCCCGGCCAGGAAGGTGAGCGGACGCCGCCGCTGGGCCGCCAGGACGAGGTCCACGTCGAAGCTCGGCAGCACCACCTGGGTGGCGCCCATCGACACGGCGAAGGTGAGGCTGAGCGTCATACCGAACGCGTGGAAGAAGGGCAGCACAGCGCCGAAGGTCTCCTCGCCCTCGCGGAGGCCGGGGATCCACTGACGGCCCTGGGCCACGTTGGCCATGAGGTTGGCCTGCGTCAGCGGGACCAGCTTGGGCGTGCCGGTCGTGCCGCCCGTGGGCAGCAGGACCGCGACGTCGTCCGGCCCCGGACCCGGCCCGGCGGCCGGTGCGGACCGGCCGGCGCGACGCGCGCGACTCACCGCCCGGTCCCACGACCCCACCCCCTCCGGCACGGGCGCGCGGAGCCGGTCGCGCTGGGCGCGGGCGGCCTTGGCCGGGAGCCTGAGGAGCAGCCGGCTGCGCAGCGGCATGGCGGCGGTCAGGTCCACGGCCAGCACCGTGCGCCCCTGGTCCGCCACGACGGGGAGGGACTTCTCCCACGCCAGGACGACGTCCGCGCCGTGCATCCGCAGCTGGTGCCGCACCTCCTCGGGCGCGGCGAGCGGGTTGTGCTCGGCGACCGCGGCCCCCAGCGCGTGGGCGGCGTAGAAGGCGACGACGTGCTGCGGGCAGTTCGGCAGGACCAGCGCGACCCGGTCGCCCCGGCGCACCCCGAGGTCGCGCAGCACCGCGGCCGCCGCCGCCACCTGAGCGGCCAGCTCGGCATAGCTCGTCGTCGCGCCCAGGAAGTCGATCGCCACCCGGTCGGGCCACCGGCGGGCGGCCTCCTCGAGCAGGGCCGTGGTCGAGGAGGCCGGAGCGACGGTCAGGGGGTCGGCGCGGGGAGGTCGTTCACGGGTGGCACGCCACAAACCTACGCTCGCGTAGGTCAGGCCGGGAAACCGCTCCGACCGCCGTCCTCGAGGGCACGACGCACCCCCGGGACCGCGGCGACGCGGCACGGCATACCGTGGGCGCCGGAGCCGACCCAGGGATCAAGGAGCGTCAGGTATGCCGCAGACCGTCAAGGGTGTCATCGCCCGCAGCAAGGGGGCCGACGTCGAGGTCGTCGACATCGTCGTGCCCGACCCGGGCCCGGGGGAGGCGGTGGTGCGCGTGGAGGCGTGCGGCGTCTGCCACACCGACCTGCACTACCGCGAGGGCGGCATCAACGACGAGTTCCCCTTCCTGCTCGGGCACGAGGCCGCCGGCACCGTCGAGGCGGTCGGCGAGGGCGTGACCGACGTGGCGCCCGGCGACTTCGTCATCCTCAACTGGCGCGCGGTGTGCGGCCAGTGCCGGGCCTGCGCCAAGGGGGAGCCGTGGTACTGCTTCAGCACGCACAACGCCACGCAGCGGATGACCCTCGCCGAGGGCGACCCGATGGCCGGAGCCGAGCTGAGCCCGGCCCTGGGCATCGGCGCGTTCGCCGAGAAGACGCTGGTCCACGCGGGCCAGTGCACCAAGGTCGACCGCGAGGCGTCGGCGGTGGCGGCCGGCCTGCTCGGGTGCGGCGTGATGGCGGGCTTCGGCGCGGCGGTCAACACCGGCGGCGTCTCGCGCGGCGACTCGGTCGCGGTCATCGGGTGCGGAGGCGTCGGCAACGCGGCGATCGCGGGGGCGGTCCTGGCCGGTGCGACCACGGTCGTGGCCGTCGACATCGACGACCGCAAGCTCGAGGCCGCCAGGAGGTTCGGGGCCACGCACACCGTCAACAGCCGCGAGACGGACCCCGTCGAGGCCGTCCGTGGCCTGACCGGCGGCCACGGCGCCGACGTGGTCGTCGACGCGGTCGGGCGCCCCGAGACCTACACCCAGGCGTTCTACGCGCGCGACCTTGCCGGGACCGTCGTCCTCGTGGGGGTGCCGACGCCCGACATGGAGATCACCCTCCCGCTGCTCGACGTCTTCGGGCGCGGTGGCGCCCTCAAGTCCTCCTGGTATGGCGACTGCCTCCCCTCGCGCGACTTCCCGGTCCTCATCGACCTCTACCGCCAGGGGCGCTTCGACCTCGACGCCTTCGTCACCGAGACGATCGGCCTGGGGGACGTCGAGGCGGCCTTCGACAAGATGCACGCCGGCGAGGTGCTGCGCAGCGTCGTCGTGCTCGACGAGGGCACCGGCACGCCGACGGCGACGGAGGCGCAGGCATGACCGCGCGCCTGGACCGGACCGTCACGACCGGCACCTTCGAGCTGGACGGCGGTGTGTGGGAGGTCGACAACAACGTCTGGGTGCTCGGTGACGACACCGAGTGCGTCGTCTTCGACGCCCCGCACGACGCCGACGCGATCGTCGAGCTCGTCGGTGACCGCGCCGTGCGCGCCATCCTGCTCACGCACGCGCACAGCGACCACGTCGACGCGGTGCTCGACCTCCAGGAGAAGGTGGGTGCCTCCATCCACCTGCACCCGGCCGACGCCCCGCTCTGGGAACGCTCGCACCCCGAGCGCCGGTGGGACGAGGACCTCCGGGACGGCCAGACGTTCGAGGTGGCGGGCGTGACGATCCACGTGCTGCACACCCCCGGCCACGCACCGGGCGCCTGCTGCTTCTGGGTGCCCGACCTCGGTGTCGTCCTCACCGGGGACACGCTGTTCGAGGGCGGGCCGGGCGCGACGGGCCGCTCGTTCAGCGACTTCCCGACGATCATCGCCTCCATCACCGACAAGCTGCTGACCCTGCCGGACGAGACCGTCGTCCACACCGGCCACGGCGGCGACACGACGATCGGGGCGGAGAAGCCGCAGCGGCAGGAGTGGGTGGACAGGGGTCGCTGACGACAGCGCGAGGACCCGAGCGAGGGACGAGCGAGGCCCGGAGCGCCGAGGAAGGGACTACGAGGGGGGGTCGCTGACGACAGCGCGAGGAGTTCGGTGGCGGGCCGCACCAGGCACCGGCTGAACCTTCTCGGCGTCCCTGACGACATCCCGGGTGAAGGGATCCCGCAGGGACGCCCCGGACAGTCAGGGGAACGCCATGAGGACCACACGTGGTGAGCAGCGGGCGCCCAGTTGATCGGGGTGCACCAGATGATCGATGTGCACGGCTGTCGTGACACAACGAATGCCCTGGCATTGCCTGTGACACAACAGCCGTGCACATCCATGGTCACGTGGGGGCGGCGACCTCGGTCGGCCTCTCGGCGGCCTGAGGCGACAGGCGTGGGCGGCTCACCCGCCCGCGGTGAGCACCTCCACCAGCGCGCCGTGCAGGGACGGGTCGAGGTCGAGCGCCGCCAGCTGCCCGAGCACCGCGGTCGGTGAGCTGTCCGGGGCGGTGAGCAGACGCCATACCCGGTCCTTGGTGAGGTGCTCGACCTGGGCGGCGTCGAGGATGGCGAAGCACTCGTCCAGCGGGCGAAGCAGGAGCAGGTCCCCGCCCAGGTGCACGGTGAGCGCCCGGTCGGTCGGCACGTCGGTGCGGACGACCGGGTCGCCCACGAGGCCGACGCCGCGCACGGTCCAGGTCCGGCGGGCCGGGACGACGTCCAGGTCGCCCTGCGCCGGGCCGATCGTCAGCGTGCGCGCGGCGTCGTCCCAGCGCAGGGGCGTGCGCGCGAGACGCCGCGTGGCCGACGGCCCGTCGTCGTCCTCGACCAGGACGTGCTGCCCGTCGGCGCCGGGGAAGACCTGCACGTCCAGGTGGTGGGGGAGGGCGACACCGTTGCCGACCTCGTCCTCGGCCACCAGGGGCAGCACGGTGCCGGCCCCGGCCAGCGCGACGGTGTGGGTCAGGTCGCGGTAGGCGGCCAGCGTGCGCCCGTGCTCGCCGCCGCTGTAGCGCCGCCCGGTCTCCAGGTCCCACCAGGTGCCCGGCGGCAGCCAGAGGTCGACCCGGGCCAGGCCGGTGCGGGCGTCGCGCGGCTCGACGACCGGCGCGCAGAGCAGGTCCGCGCCGAAGAAGTAGCTCGCGCGGTGGGCGTAGGCCTCGTCGCGCTCGGGGTGCCGGTGGTAGACCGGCTCGACCAGCGGGACGCCCTCGGCGCTGGCGCGCTCCGCCATCGTCGCCAGGTAGGGCAGCAGCCGGTGCCGCAGGCGGAGCGCCTCGCCCATCAGGGCAGCCGCCTCCGGGCCGAAGCGCCACGGCTCCTTGCCCTGGAAGGGGCTGGAGGTCGCGTGCAGCCGGTTGACCGGCGACCACACCCCGAGCTGGACCCAGCGGACCGCCAGCTCGACGTCCTTGACCCCGCCCCAGTGACCGCCGATGTCGTGGCTCCACCAGCCGTAGCCGATGTTGCTGGCGCTGGCGGTGAACTCGGGCTGGAAGCGCAGGGAGGCCCAGGAGATCACGGTGTCGCCGGAGAAGCCGATCGGCGTGCGGTGCGAGCCCGGCCCGGCGTAGCGGCTGAAGACCACCGGCCGCCGCCCGGTCGAGGCCAGCTCGTCGAAGTGCACCTCGTTGAGCGCCCGCAGCGGGTCCAGGCCGGGCAGCCGCGACCACGGCCCGGACTGCCAGTCGATCCACCAGAAGTCGACCCCGTCCCGCTCCATCGGGTGCGCGACGTGGTCGAAGAACGCGCGCAGCCAGGCGGCGTCGGTCACGTCGAAGCTCAGCGGCACCTCGCTCTGCGGGTCGACGCCGAGCGCGCGCGCCATCGCGGGGTAGGCCTCCTCGTGGGCCCGCACGCCGTCGGCCGGGTGGTCGTTGAGCGTGACCCGCAACCCGCGCTCGTGCAGCTCGCGCAGGAAGCCGGCCGGGTCGGGGAAGAGCCCGCGGTCCCAGGTGTAGCCCGTCCACCCGCTGCCGAAGCGGGGATCGGGGTCGGTGACGTGCCAGTCCATGTCGAGCACCGCCACGGAGAAGGGCATGCGCTCGGCGGCGAAGCGGTCGAGGAGGGCGAGGTACTCGTCCGCGGAGTAGGGGTGATAGCGGCTCCACCAGTTGCCCAGGACGTAGCGCGGCAGCAGCGGCGTCGGCCCTGTCAGCGCGTAGTAGTCGCGCAGCGCCCCGCGGAAGTCCAGCCCGTGGGCGAAGACGTAGAGGTCGACGGTCCCCGGCTCGCGCGCCGCCACGTCGGTCACCAGCGGGCCGGTGCGGACCAGGCCGGTCGAGTCGTCGAGGACGGCGTAGCCGTCCCGCGAGACGATCCCGGGCTCCAGCTCGGTGCGGCCGTCGACCTCGTCGAGGGTGCGCGCGGTGCCGTCCAGCGCCCACGCGGGGCGCTGCGGCACGCCATACCTCCACACCGAGTGGTAGGCCGTGACACCGCCCCTGACCTGCAGGGACAGGCTGGACTCGGTGAAGGGCCCACCGGTGTAGGCCAGCTCGAATCCCTCCGTCACGATCTCCACGCCGTCCTCGACGGGGGTCACCCGCGCGTCCACCGGACCGAGGTCGCGCTCGAGCACCACCTGGGTCGGGCGGTCCTCGAAGCGGCCGGAGGGTGACCACTCGACCCGGACGAGGTATGGCGTGAGGACGGTGAGGCGGGCGTGGTCGCTCTCGTGGACGACAGGCATGGTCGTCACGCTAGCGACGCACGAGGCGGGCGGCGCGGCATACCCCCGGTAACCTGTGCGGGTGACCCTGCACCTGTACGACACCGCCTCCCGCGAGCTGCGCCTCTTCGCGCCGCTCGAGCCCGGCAAGGTCGGCATCTACATCTGCGGTCTCACCACGCAGGGCAGCCCGCACATCGGGCACGTCCGCTTCGCGGTCGCCTTCGACATCCTGCGGCGCTGGCTCGAGCGCGGGCACGGGTATGACGTCACGCTCGTCCGCAACGTCACCGACATCGACGACAAGATCCTGGCCAAGTCGGCCGAGGCGGGGCAGCCGTGGTGGGCGTGGTCCTACCTGCACGAGCGGGAGACGACCGAGGCGCTGGAGCTGCTCGGCGTGCTGCCGCCGACCTACGAGCCCCGCGCGACCGGGCACATCACCGAGCAGCTGGAGCTGATCCAGCTGCTCATCGAGCGCGGCCACGCCTACGCCGCCGAGGACGGCTCGGGCGACGTCTACTTCGACGTGCGCTCCTGGCCCGCCTATGGCGAGCTGACCCGGCAGTCGATCGAGGACATGGAGCCGGCGACCGACGCCGACCCCCGCGGCAAGCGCGACCCCCGCGACTTCGCGCTGTGGAAGGGGTCCAAGTCGGCTGAGCCGGAGACGGCGTCCTGGCCGACGCCCTACGGTCGCGGCCGTCCGGGCTGGCACCTGGAGTGCTCGGCGATGGCGCGCAAGTACCTCGGTGACGCCTTCGACATCCACGGCGGCGGCGTCGACCTGCGCTTCCCGCACCACGAGAACGAGCAGGCGCAGTCGCGCGCGGCTGGGCTCGGTTTTGCCAACTTCTGGCTGCACAACGCCTGGGTGACGGTCAAGGGCGCCAAGATGGGCAAGTCGCTCGGCAACGCGCTGGCGGTGCTCGAGCTGGCTCGCACCGTCCGCCCGCTGGTGCTGCGCTACTACCTCGGCGCCGCCCACTACCGCTCCACCATCGAGTACGCAGAGGGGTCGTTCGAGGAGGCGCTCGCCGCGGTCGAACGGATCGAGGGGTATGTCGCGCGCGCTCGCGAGGTCGTCGGCGAGCCCTCTGACCAGCTGGTCGCGCAGGCGCGCGCGCTCCCGGCGGTGGAGGCCTTCCCGCCCGCCTTCCGCGAGGCGCTCGACGACGACGTCAACGTGCCGGGCGCGCTCGCGGTCGTCTTCGGCGCGGTCCGCGAGGGCAACCGCGCGATCGACGCGCACCCCGACTCCGTGGACCAGGAGGCCACCCGGCGCTCGCTGCTGCAGCTGCTCGCCATGCTCGACGTCCTCGGGGTCAACCCCCTGGACGAGGTCTGGGGGGCCGAGCCCGCTGGCTCGGACGCAGCCACGCAGGTGCTCGCGGCGCTCGTCGAGGAGCGGCTGCAGGCACGGGGGACCGCCCGCGCGGAGAAGAACTTCGCGGAGGCCGACGCCATCCGCGACCGGCTCACGGCGCTCGGCGTCGTGATCGAGGACACCCCTTCCGGCGCGCGCTGGTCGCTGCGCTGAGGGCAGAGGAGACAGACATGGCTACCGGCAACCAGCGTCGACGCGGCGCACGGACGAGCAACAAGAAGGGCGCGGTCGTCGGCTCGGGCGGCCAGCGCCGCAAGCAGCTGAAGGGCAAGGGACCGACCCCGCGAGCCGAGGACCGGGTCGGTCACCCGGCCGCGCGTCGGGCGGCGCGCGACGCCAAGGCCGCCGGGGCGGCGGCGCGCCGGGCACCGGCCCGCCGCGGCAGCACGAAGGGCTCCTCGGAGGTCGTGGCGGGGCGCAACAGCGTCCTCGAGGCGCTGCGCACCCACATCCCGGCGAGCACGCTCTACGTGGCCTCGCGGATGGAGTCCGACGACCGGGTCAAGGAGTCGATCACGCTGGCGACCGAGCAGGGCGTCGCCGTGCTGGAGACCCCGCGCACCGAGCTGGACCGGATCACCGACGGCGCCGTGCACCAGGGGCTGGCGCTGCAGGTGCCCGCCTACGAGTACGCCCACCCCGACGACCTGCTCGACGTCGAGCTGCCCGGGCTCCCGCTCATCGTCGCCCTCGACGGGGTGACCGACCCGCGCAACCTCGGCGCGATCATCCGCTCGGTCGGCGCCTTCGGCGGCCACGGCGTGGTCGTGCCGTCGCGGCGCTCGGTCGGGATGACCGCGTCGGCGTGGAAGACGGCCGCCGGCGCGGCCGCCCGCATCCCCGTGGCGCAAGCGACCAATCTGACCCGGGCGCTCGAGGCCTACCGCAAGGCCGGCTTCTTCGTCATCGGCCTCGACGGTGACGGCGACGTCGAGCTGCCCGGCCTCGCACTCTCCGACCGACCGCTCGTGGTCGTCGTCGGGTCCGAGGGCAAGGGCCTGTCCCGGCTCGTCCGCGAGACCTGCGACCAGATCGTCTCGATCCCGATCTCCGGGGTGACCGAGTCCCTCAACGCCGGCATCGCGACCGCGGTCGCTCTCTACGAGATCTCCGTCGGCCGCAAGCGCGACTGACGGGGCCCTCCCCGGGCAAGAGCGCTCGAGGACGCGCCGCGCCGCGGCCGCCGCTGGCCCCGCGGAAGGGGTCCCGAACGTCGAGTGAGTGTCCGGCCCCACGTCGCTGGTGTCAGATCATGATGTCGTCGTAGGCCCGGATCGGGATCACCCTGCGTCCCGAGACCTCGAGGGTGCCCGGGTCCCCGCCGGCGGCCAGGTGGTCGTGGTCGCGCAGGACCGGGAAGGTGAGCCCCGTGAGTTCCTCGACCGCGGCCACGGTGGTCTGGACCGTCGCGACGTCGAGGGTGGCCTCGAAGCCGGGCAGGCCGGTGATGTCCTGCTGGTCCAGCACGAACGCCGTGGCCGACAGCGTCCCGTCCGGGCGCACCAGGGCGCACACCTTCCAGAAGGCGAGGGGGATCCGCGCCGGCGCGTCCATGTGGTCGTTGCGGTATGCCGGGTCGCTCGCGCGGAACACCGGGCCGGTGGCGACGCTGATGCGCCGCTGCTCCGCGGTGGCCTTGCGCTCCAGCAGGAACTGCTCGATGCCCTGCCAACGGGCGGTGCGCTGGTTGAAGCCGTCCAGCTGCAGGCAGGCGTTGGTGAAGTGGAAGGAGTCGGCGGCCGCGGCCATCGCCTCCTCCACCGTGCCCCAGGCGACGTCGGCGTAGCGTGTCAGGTGCCCGCGGTCGGTGTTCTTCGCCGCGTACAGGTCCTCGCCCAGCTGGTGGACGGGAGCGCGGGGGTCGTCGATGCGCGGGTCCACGAACCAGCGGTCGCGGCGCCTGGGCAGGTCCGGGCGGGCCTGGCCGTCGACGTTGGCGGCGCTGTACCACGCGAACCGGCGCTCGGAGTTCATGGCGAGCGAGAAGTGGTGGTAGGCGAGCACGTGGCGGTCGCGGCCGACCCGGAACCGCTCCGGCACCACCACGCTGCGGGCCTTCATCGCCCGCGAGAGCCGGGGGAGGGGGACCCGTATGCCGAGGAAGCCCGGGTCGTAGCCGCGGCGGCCGCCCCAGTCGGCGTCCACAGCGACCTCCTGCAGGGTGGAGTCCGGCGGGAGGTCCGTCGACGCTCCCGCGGCACCGAGCGGGAGCGCGCCGCCCGGTGCCGCGGCCGTCCCCAGGGACACGGTGACGGTCAGGGGGACGGTGAACGAGACCGACCCGCCCGGCCCGGGCACGGCCACCCCCGCCCCGGCGCCAGCCCCGGCCGCGACCACGGTCGAGGGCGACGGCATACGCTCCGGCCCCGGCGCGCCGCGGCGGGCGAGCTCGACCGGGTTGGGCGGGGTCGCGGTGAGCATCTCCTCGCGCAGGTCCGCGGGCAGCTGGGCGAGGTCCATCGCCCTCAGCGAGGCGACTATCGCCGAGACGCGCGCGCCCTCGTTGGCGATCCAGTCGATGAGGCCGGGGTCGTCGACCGCCTGGTCCCAGGGCGTGCCGTCGCGACGCAGGATCCGGTCGCCGTCGGTGCGGGGCACGCCGGAGTGGTGCAGCGCGATGAGCTCCCACTGGTCGTTGAAGCAGGGGGAGCCCGAGGAGCCGGGCTCGGTGTCCGTCGTGTAGTAGAGGAAGTCGGACTTCCCGCTGGGGATGAGGATGACGTCGTTGCTGCGCAGCGCCACCTGCTTCAGGCCGCCCCGGGGGTGCTGGACGATGTTGACCGGCTCGCCCGCCTCGGCCTTGCCGAGCGTCGCGATGAGCTGCACCCAGGGGTAGCCCGAGACCGGCACGCCCCTGCCGGAGGTGGGCTGGACGGCCACGACGGTGAAGTCGAGGACCGGGTCCGTGACGAAGAACCGGGCCGGGTCGAAGCGGAAGGACTGGACCGGGAGCAGCTCGCCGGAGGCGTTCTCCTGGTAGTCGAACTGCGCCTCGGCGGTGAGGGCGGCGTCCGCGGAGCGGATCACGTGGTTGTTGGTCATCACCAGCCCCGGACCGACCAGGAAGCCGGTGCCGGCGCCCGCCCCGATGCGGATCCGGCAGACGGCGCGCGCGACCGCGACGGCCAGCTCGAGGTAGTTGATGTCCTGCAGGTCGGAGGAGCCGATGATGCGCTCCTGCGCCAAGGTCGACAGCGTGTCCTGGGCCGTCGTCGGGGTCTCGGCGAGGACCGTCGCCGGTGGCACGACGATGACGGGCGAGGGGCCCTCGGACGGTGGGACGGTCGTCGGCTCGGCGGTCGGTGCGGGTCCAGGGGCCGGCGCGGCCGCGACCGGCTCGGGCCCCGAGGGGTGGGCCTCCGCCTCAGCCACGATCGCGCGTGCCCGTTCGGCGCTCAGGGACTCCAGGACGTACTTCTTGCGCCTCCGGGACTGGGGGTCCGCGGGCGGTGCAGGATCGGCGCTCGCCTCGGGCAGCTTCTTCTCGTAGCGGGTAGCCGCGGCCAGCGCCTGGTCGATGTCGAGCACCTGGTCACCGGGGTAGGGGGTCTTCATGGCGCTCCTCGTCGGGTGGACGGCGCGGGCCTCGCGTCACCTCATGCTCCCGCCCTTGGCTGACTTCCCACAAGGGGCCGCCGAGCCTGCGCGCCCTGCTCCCATGGCTGCCGGCGGGCACTGGGCCCGCGCACGAGCCGGGCTCGCAACCCTTGGGCGCTACGAGTCCAGGATCGCGGTGATGGGGATCTCCTCGGTGTCGACGCCGAGCACGGTCACCTCGTCCGGCCGGCCGGGTAGGACCGTCGCGACGTAGTCCCTCACGGTGTCCTCGATCGGTATGTCGTGCCCGGCCCGCTCGGACAGGTACCACCGGTGCTCGAGCAGCTCGTGGAAGATCTCGGCGGGTTCGAGCTTGTCGCGCAGCTGCGGTGGGACGGTGCGGGTGATCGGCTCGTAGATCTGGTTGAGCCAGGCGTGCGCCACGAGCTCCTCGTCGTCGCCCTGTCGGTGGGTGGCCGCGCGGTAGGAGTCGAGGTCGTTGAGCAGCCGCCGAGCCTGGTTCTCCTCCACGTCCAGACCGGTGAGGCGCATGAGCCGACGGGAGTGGTGGCCGGCGTCGACCACCTTGGGCTGGATGCGGATCGTGGTCCCGTCGAGGTCGGTGCTCATCTCCAGCTCGTCGACGTCGAACCCGAGGTTGTTGAGCCGCCGGATCCGCTCGTCGACCTTCCACCGGTCACCGCGTTCGAAGCGTTCCTCGCTCGTCAGCTCGTTCCAGAGGAGGTCGTAGCGGTGCATGATCCGGTTGGCGATCTCGATCGGGTCCTCGCCCTCGTCGAGGTGCCCGCCGGCCTCGAGGTCCATCAGCTCGCCTGCGATGTTGCCGTGGGCGACGAAGAGGTCGTGCTCGCGCTGGCCACGGGAGAGCTCCGGATGGATCTCGGCGGTCTCGGCGTCGACGAGATAGGCGGCGAAGTCGCCGGCGTCCCGGCGGAACAGCGTGTTGGACAGCGACACGTCACCCCAGAAGACCCCGGCCAGGTGGAGCCGGACGAGCAGGACCGCGAGCGCGTCAAGGGTGCGGCGGGCGGTGTCGTCGCGCAGACGCTGGGAGAAGACGGCGCGGTACGGGAGGGAGAAGCGAAGGTGCCGGGTGATGAGGCAGGCATCGAGGGCGGTGCCGTCCCCGGCCACCCGCCCCGAGACCACGGCCAGAGGCTCGACAGCAGGCTGTCCGAGCCGGCGCAGGTTGCGCAGCGTCTGGAACTCCCGGCGCGCCAGTGGCTCGCTGATCTCCTTGACCGCGATGACCTCCTGGCCCAGCCGCACGAATCGGACCACGTGCCGCGAGATGCCGCGGGGGAGCGCGGCGAGGTGTTCCTCGGGCCAGTCCTCGAGCGGGACGCTCCACGGGAGGTCGAGCAGCGCCGGGTTCGGCGAGATCGCCGTGATGTCGATCGCCATCCGAACAGCCTAGGGCCACCCGCTCCCGAACCGGGCAGCCAGAAGGGCCGGTGTCGCCACCGGCCCCTCCGTCAGCGCCGCGCTGCGGCGTCGTCGAGCGCGTCAGTCGCTGATGCGCTCGCCGCTCTCGGCGTTGAAGATGTGCAGGTGCTCGCCCTTGGGCTGGAAGTGCACGACCTCGCCCTTGGCCGGCGGGGTCCGGCCGTCCACGCGGGCGATGAACGGCTTGTCGCCGGCGTCCTGGCCGGGCATGGAGCCGTAGATGTAGGCGTCCGCGCCGAGCTCCTCGACCACGTCGACCTCGATCGCCAGGCCGCGGCCGGAGTCGGAGATCTCCAGGTCCTCGGGGCGCACGCCCAGGACGACCTCGCTGCCCGTGGCCTTGCCCAGCACGTCGCGCTCGACGGGCTGCACGTAGTCGCCGAGCTTGAGGCCGCCGTCGGCGACCGGCACCGACATGAGGTTCATGGCGGGGGAGCCGATGAAGCCGGCGACGAAGACGTTGTCGGGGTGGTCGTACATCCGCCGCGGGGTGTCGACCTGCTGCAGCACGCCGAAGTTGAGCACCGCGACGCGGTCGCCCATCGTCATCGCCTCGACCTGGTCGTGGGTGACGTAGACGGTGGTGACGCCGAGACGGCGCTGCAACGAGGCGATCTGGGTGCGGGTCTGCACGCGCAGCTTGGCGTCGAGGTTGGACAGCGGCTCGTCCATCAGGAAGACCTGCGGCTGACGCACGATCGCGCGACCCATGGCGACGCGCTGACGCTGACCACCGGAGAGCGCCTTGGGCTTGCGCTCCAGGTAGGGCTCCAGGTCGAGGATCTTGGCGGCCTCCTCGACGCGCTGGCGGATCTCGGCCTTGGGCTTGCCGGCGATCTTGAGCGCGAAGCCCATGTTGTCGGCCACCGACATGTGCGGGTAGAGCGCGTAGTTCTGGAAGACCATCGCCACGTCGCGGTCCTTGGGCGGCATGTGGGTGACGTCGCGGTCGCCGATGAGGATGCGCCCGCCGTTCACCTCCTCCAGGCCGGCCAGCATGCGCAGCGCGGTCGACTTGCCGGAGCCCGACGGCCCGACGAGCACGAGGAACTCGCCGTCGGCGACCTCGATGTCGAGCTGGTCGACCGAGGGTGTGTCGGCGCCGGGGTAGATGCGGGTGGCCTTGTCATAGGTCACGGTTGCCATGGTGGTTCTCCTTCACCGGCAGGTACGTGCCGGACGATCCGTCGTAAAGGAACCCCGCGACGGCGCCGCGGAGCCAGTCGCCGTCGGCGGCAATGGACCGCATCTGAGCGGGCCAGGGCAACGCTGCCGGTGACGTGGATCACCGTAGCAGGTAGGCCGCGACAGTCGTCTGCAGCAAGCTCTTGCGCGCCGGTTGCAAGTTCTGCCATAGTGGCTTGGCGGGGCCGCCCAGTGGCCTGAGGAGCGAAGGAGAGTCCCAATGAAGCGAATCGCCAAGACGCTAGTCCTCGCCATGATCAGTGCTGGCCCACTGACGGTGGCGGCAGGAATGGTTCGACCGAGCATGACAGCAGATGCTGCGGGAGATTGCTCCGCGCTCAGTGTGGGGAACAGGAACAACTATGAGGGCGATGTCATCTACCAAGTTCTCACCGATCGCTTCGCCGATGGTAACCCCGCCAATAATAACCCATATGGCAAGCCAAACGCATACGACCCAGCACGAACAGACATCAATAGATACTTCGGCGGAGATTGGCAGGGGCTCGCGCAAAAAATGCCGTACCTCGCAGGCATGGGCATCGGGGCAGTATGGATTTCCCCTCCGTACAACAACCTCGATGATGCCTACCTTGAGAACGGGAATTACTACAACGGTTACCACGGATTCTGGGCCAAGGACTACTTCGTCCCGGACGAGCATTGGGGGTCTTGGGCGGACTTTGATGCATTAGTCGAGGCGGCCCATGCGCACGGCATCAAAGTTATCATCGATTTCGCCCCGAATCACACGAATCATGTCGATAGCGTGGAAAACGCCGGATTCTACCGCGACGGGCTACTCGTCGGGCGCTATTCCTCGGATACGCAGGGCTATTTCCACCATCTAGGCGAGCGTGGGAACGATCAAACTAGCGACTACGACTTCCAATATCGAGACCTAACAAAATTGGCGGACCTGTCGACCGAGAATGACGCGGTCCAGCGCTACTTGACAGACGCCATGAGTACTTGGCTTGCTCACGGCGTGGACGGAATCCGCAACGATGCGACTCTACATCAGACCGAAGCTTTCAGGACTGTCTTTGCAGACGAAATCAACCGACAAGGCGGCGCTTTTCATTTCGGGGAGTATTTCATCGGCTCGCCAGATCCGAAGTACGATGACTACCGAACCTCGCCTGAAGCAACGGGGATCAACATCCTGGACTTCGAGTTTGCAAACATCTCTCGGGATGTCTTTGGATCATTCTCGAAGGATATGAACGACCTGTCCCACATGCTCGAATACACTGCGGCCGACTACAAGTACGAAAATGATGCGGTCACATGGTTGGACAGTCACGATAAGTCGCGTCTCGCTAGCATTCAG
Source organism: Ornithinimicrobium tianjinense (assembly GCF_014636495.1). Classification (GTDB taxonomy): domain Bacteria; phylum Actinomycetota; class Actinomycetes; order Actinomycetales; family Dermatophilaceae; genus Ornithinicoccus; species Ornithinicoccus tianjinensis. The sequence goes on along the minus strand of NZ_BMEM01000004.1, from coordinate 212,108 downwards.
GGCAACCAAGGAGTTCTCCACAGTGCGTTAGCGTTTCTGTTGACAAGTCGAGGGACGCCAGTGATCTATTACGGCACCGAGCAGTACATGACTGGGTCAAATGGCGACGCTGGTCGTAAGTGGATGGGCAGCTTCGACACAACAACTCCTGCCTATCAAATGATCCGGAAACTGGCGGATCTTCGGGCCGAGAATCCGGCCCTCCGTTATGGCGGAACCACAACTCGGTGGGTGAACCAGGACGTCCTCGTGGTGCAGCGAAAGTTCTATGGAAGTGTTGTCGTAGTTGCGCTTAACCGGAGTGGGGCGACCTATAATCTGACTGGCTTGACCACAGATCTCCCAGCCGGTACCCATCAAGACGTCCTAACGGGAACGCACAGCGGTGGGCCCCTGGTGGCCAATGCTGATGGTTCGGTCGCGACGTACGAGCTCGGACCGAGTGAGATTGGTGTTTGGTCCTATGTGGAGCCTGTTGGCGGAAACCCCAAGGTCGGCGCGGTGGGGCCTACGCAGGGTGCGCCTGGGTATAGCGTTTCCATAGACGGAAGCGCATTCGGAATGCCAGGTACTGTTACCGTAGGTGGTGTTGCGGCTGCCATCGAGTGTTGGAGCGACGATCAGATAATCTTCACAGTGCCTGCAGTGGGTTCCGGCGAACAGCCCGTTGTTGTCCAAAATGACATGGGCCAGTCCAACTCTTTTGCGTACAAGGTAAAAACAGGATCGCAGACACAGGTTATCGTTCATGCGAATGTCACGACGGTTCCAGGCGAGCAAATATACCTTGTTGGTAACGTCGCAGAACTGGGTGCTTGGGATCCTGCTGAAGCAGTCGGCCCATTCTTCAACCCAGAATACCCAGAGTGGTTCCTCCCAGTTAGTATGCCTGGGGGCGAGCAAGTCGAGTTTAAGCTGATCAAGAAGTCCTCTGACGGGACCGTGACATGGGAGGGGGGTAACAACCGAACATATCTGGTTCCAAACACTGGCGCAACCGACTCGCCGGTGTATACCTGGCAGCCGTAGTGTGCGGGCTTGGTTGTCGCAGACGGGCAACTGGCACACTCTGCAAGATTTTGCGCGATTCTTCACGGCCCCATGCTTGGGCTACGTCGTGCATGGGACAAGACGTCCATAAGTGCCCTCCCGACAGACGACGGCGAGGGCACGGCCACACAGTTCGAAGGAGAACCATGAAGCGCACCACTCGTGCCGTTGCCGTTTCTGCGGCTGCGGCTTTGCTGTTGTCTGCCTGCGGCGGAGGCAGCAACACGACCGAGACACCCTCATCCACGGGCGACACTGCATCAGCCGGTGACGCTGCTGAAAATACCGCCGAAGACAGTGCGGCAGAGACCGACGTAGAGGCTGCTCCCGCGGACGACGCTGAGTCCACTGAAGCGCCCGTCCGTGACGCTAACGCCGAGCTTGTGATCTGGGCGGACAATGATCGGGCAGAGGCCCTCAAGGAGTTCGCGAAGCAGTTCGGGGACGAGTACGGCATCACGACACAGGTACAGGTGTCCACGGACGTCCGCGCCCAGTTCAGTCAGGCTCACACGGTCGGCCAGGGGCCAGACATCATCGTTGGTGCGCATGACTGGCTAGGCGAGTTCGTGCAGAACGGAAGCGTTGCGCCAGTGCCGTTGGCCGATGATGTTCAGGCACAGTTCGTTCCCGAATCCATCGAGGCAACAAAGTTTGACGGCCAGATCTACGGAGTGCCGTATGCGACAGAGAACCTGGCGCTCATGCGCAACACGGACCTTGCCCCCAATGTTCCTGCGACCATGGAGGAACTTGTGGCGCACGGAGCAGAGCTTGTGGAAGCGGGCGACGCCGATGCACCCATGGGTGCACCGGTGGGCCTCGTGGGTGACGCCTACCACGCTTTCCCGTGGCTGGACGCTTACGGGGGCGGAATCTTCGGTCAGAATGCCGACGGGGGCTGGGACGCCAGCAAGGTAATCATTGATAGCCCCGAAACCATCAAGGGCGCGGAGAAGATGGCCTGGCTGGCCGAAGAGAAGGCCCTCAATGTGAACATGGACGGGACCGCGATGGCCGCAATGTTCGCCGAGGGGCGTCTGCCGTACATGATCACTGGACCGTGGAGCACCACGGGTGCCGCCGAGGCCGGTATCAACTACGCAATCTCGCCGATCCCGGAATTCCAAGATGGCGGCAAGCCGCTCCCGTTCCTTGGCGTCCAGATGTTCTACGTCTCGTCTGATGCCAAGAACCCGGCGATGGCGCAGGAATTCGTCAATCAGTATGTGCCCTCCGCTGATCTTCAAATGGCGATGTATGAGAACGCAGGCGAGCGGGCGCCAGCTCTGCTCGAAGCCTTGGAAGAGGTCTCCGCGAAGGATGAGGACCTTGCAGGATTCTCGGAAGCGGGCAAGGGTGCTCCGCCGATGCCCAACATTCCTCAGATGGCGTCCGTCTGGCAGCCTCTTGGCCAGGCCACGGCGGACATCATCGGCGGGGACGATGTAGAGTCCCGACTGAAGGACGCCCAGAAGGAGATTGTGGCGAATATCGGCTGACAAAGCCACCGTCGGCCGCCACCCCAGGCTTGGCGGCCGACGGGCCACCCCACTCATCCCGGCTCGCGAGGATGCGGGCGTAAACGTTGTGTTGTCCTGAGGTGAAACATATGGTGACGGAATCGCCGGAGACTGAGCAGCAACTCAAATTTGAGAGAGGAGAGCCCTGGTGGGCGAAGAGTCTCAAATGGGGTCTGATTCTCCTATCTATCACGATTCTCTTCTACGCCGCCACAGTGCTGGCCGAAGCGGGCCACTGGCTCTTCGTTGTCATCACTGCGTTCGTTGCCATGGGCGTCTTGATCGTCTACGCGACGCGTAGATGCGTGCCCTTCAAGTACCTCTATCCCGGGATACTCCTGACTCTCGCTCTTCAGATCTGGCCTATCGTCTACACGGTCGGCATGTCCTTTACCAACTACGGGTACGGGCATCTGGTGAGCAAGGAAGAAGCCATACAGGCCATCGAGGCCAGCTCCGTGCGTCAGGTGGAGGGTTCTCAGAGGTATGGACTGGCCGTCGCCATCCCCGAGGGGCAGGATCCGGCAACTGGAGAAATTGTCTTTTTGTTGACAAGCCCTGACGGGAGCATCAATGCTGGCTCGCTTGACGGATTAGAACCCGTGGATCCGGAATCCGTGCAGACCAGTGAGCGTGGGCGCATTACGGAGGCGGACGGGTATACTGTCCTGACCGGTAGCCAGGTGAACGCCCGTAGCGTTGAGCTGTCGGAGTTCGCCGTGCCTACCGAGTCTGGAGGCATCAAGATGATCGGACTCTCGGAAGCCTTCATTGGCGAGGCAACCCGCGTCTACGACGCGTCGTCAGATACCATCCAGGACAAGGTTACAGGGCAAGTCTTCGTCGTCAAAGATGCTCGATTCGTGCCACGGGACGGCGTCGGGTCCGGATTGCCGCAGGGTTGGGTGGAGAACGTTGGGTTCGATAACTACACCCGCGCGCTAACTGATCCCCAGCTGCGAACGGGCTTTGTGAACGTCATCGTCTGGAACTTTGTCTTCGCGTTCCTGTCTGTGATTACCACCTTCCTGCTGGGAATGTTCCTAGCGCTACTGTTGAATGACCCCAGGTTGAAGGGGAAGGCGGTCTACCGTTCACTGCTCATTCTGCCGTACGCGTTGCCTGGATACATCACGGCTCTAGTTTGGGGCTCGATGTACAACCGTGACTTTGGGTTAATCAATGAGCTGTTCCACCTCAACATCAACTGGCTTGGGGATGGCACACTCGCCAAAATTGCAATCCTGATCACAAACTTGTGGCTCGGATTCCCATACATGTTCATCGTGTGCACCGGGGCGCTCCAGGCGATACCAAGTGACGTGAGGGAGGCGGCCGCGATCGACGGCGCGAGTGCGTTCAGGACGGTCCGCTCCATCATCATGCCGTTGCTTCTCGTTGCCGTCGGACCGCTTCTCATTGCGAGTTTTGCGTTCAATTTCAACAACTTTGGGCTGATCTTCTTGCTTACTGGTGGTGGGCCCTTCGAAGGAGGGCAGAGTATGATCGGATCAACGGACCTCCTCATCACGATGGCCTACCGGCTCGCCATTGGGGGTACGACGCCAAACTTTGGATTCGCGGGCGCCATCTCGGTGTTTATCTTCATCATCGTTGCAGTGATTAGCTATTTGGGCTTTAGGCAGACGAGTGCCCTTGAGGATGTGAACTGATATGACTGACTTTCAGCCCAGCGCCATGCTCCAAGCGGAGACCAAGATTGGGTCAGGCCATCAGTCCAAAGGAGGGCTTCTGCGGTCACAGTACAACACCGGTGTCTGGTGGCGTCATCTATTGGCCTTGCTAGCTCTAGCCTTCGCACTGTTTCCAATAGTCTTTATTGTTTCGTCGGCATTCAATAACGCTGGGACCCTTTCCACGTCGGGTCTGCTGCCATCGGCACCAGGGGTGAGGAACTTTGAGAAGCTTTTCAACGACCCTATCCGGCCGTTTTGGACTTGGATGCGAAACTCGATTCTGATTTGCGGATTGGGCTCCATCTTCACTGTTCTCCTAGGTGCTGCGGCGGCTTATGCATTTTCTCGACTGCGGTGGCAAGGTCGCCGGGTGGGTCTCCTTGCAATACTCCTCATACAAATGTTCCCCGCCATCCTTGGCTTCGCGGCAATCTATCTTACATTTGCGAAGGTGGGCGAGCTGTTTCCTGGGGTAGGCCTGAATACGCTGGGAGGCCTAATTCTCGTCTACCTCGGGGGGGCCATGGGTGCAAACATTTGGCTCCTGAAGGGCTACTTTGATACTGTTCCTAAGGAACTCGACGAGGCAGCAAAGGTCGACGGTGCCTCGCATGCCCGGATCTTCTTCACTCTGACCCTTCGACTCGTCGCTCCCATCTTGGCGACGGTCGGCATGCTGGCCTTTGTTGGACTTTGGGGCGAGTTCTTGCTTGCCAGCATTTTTCTCACCAATGTCGATAGCCAGACGCTTGCTGTCGGCCTGTGGCAGACGCGGAATGCGGATCAAGACCGACTATTTGGGCAGTTTGTTGCGGGTGCGCTTATCGCGTCTGTGCCAGTGGTTCTGCTTTACCTTGCCCTCCAGCGACAACTGATCGGTGGTCTAACACAGGGGTCGGTCAAGTGACTAGTTCTTCTCTGACCAGGATTTGTCGTCCGCATCATGACGGCTCGGAACTGTACGTCACGCCGTCGAGGCCTTCGCCCGGGGACTCGGTGACTCTTCGTCTGCGCTTACCGCACTCTGCTGGGCTCGGTGAGGTCCACAGTGTCTATGTGCGCTACCTTAAGGATCACGAGCCTCGCTTTGAAAGGGCTCGAGAGTTGGTTCGCAACGGGCACGAGAGTTGGTGGAGCGTGCAGATCGAGCAACGAAATGTTGTAGTTAATTACCGATTTATTGTGGAGATCAAGGACGGTGAGTACGTTTGGTACAACGGGACTGGTGTGCACTGGCGGGACGTTCCTGACGCGGACGACTTCAGGCTGGTTGCGTGTGCGGCGCCCAAGTGGCTCGGGGACGCTGTTGTATACCAGATCTTTCCTGATCGTTTCGCTCGGTCGTCTGCTGCCGACCATAGATCGTGGCCCAGGTGGGCCATGCCTGCGCAATGGAACGAACCCGTGGAAGGTGAGATGCCCGGGGTCGGTGCACAAGTATTCGGCGGAGACCTTGACGGTGTGGCAGAGAGATTGGATTACCTTGAAGAGCTCGGTGTCAACGTTGTGTATCTCACGCCATTTTTCCCGGGTGAGTCAAATCACAGGTACGATGCGAGGACATTCGCGGAGGTCGACGAGCTGCTGGGAGGCAGTTCGGCGCTGCAGAGGCTTTCCGAAAAGGCACACGCACGGGGCTTCCGGGTGATTGGTGACTTCACCACGAACCACACCGGTGTCACGCATGAGTGGTTTGTATCTGCTTCTTCGGGTGATGATGCAGAAGCGCGTGACCACTACTATTTCGGTTCTAATCACGGTGCGTCTGGATACGCGAGCTGGCTAGGTGTTCCGAGTCTACCAAAATTGAACTACGCAAGTGATTCGCTTCGCGCAAAGTTGTTCGATGGTCCTGAGAGCGTTGTTGAGCGTTGGCTGAGGCCCCCGTTCTCGTTGGACGGATGGCGGATTGATGTGGCGAATATGTCCGGCAGGCACGGTGCAGATGACCACTATGAGGAGGTCCAGCTTCTAACTCGGCAGGCTGCAGTCCGAGCCAATCCCGATGCTGTTGTCATTGCTGAACACTGCCATGACTTGGCAAGGGATGTCGATGGGACGGGTTGGCACGGTGCCATGAACTACTCGGCGTTCACGCGTCCGGTATGGACCTGGCTGCGTGACACGCGCAAGGCTCCCAATTTCCTTGGGTCGCCTCTTTTGGTCCCGAAGAGGGGTGGGAGGGCGGTGGTGGATACGATGGAGGAGTTCATTTCACAAGTGCCTTGGGAGGTAACACGATCGAGTTGGAACCTCTTAGGATCGCACGACACCACCCGGATTGCGACCTTGGTGGGGAACGTTCGGTTGGTCGAAGTGGCTGCGGGGTTTCTTTTCGCGATGCCCGGTGTGCCAATGATGACCTATGGCGACGAGGTTGGAATGGAAGGCGAGTGGGGGGAGGACGGGCGAAAGCCGATGCCATGGTCAGGGGTCGACAAGTCCAGTGAGTTGTGGAGGGTCTACGCGGCACTGATCAACGTACGTCGGTCCAGTACCGCCTTGACGAGAGGAGGTCTTAGATGGGTCGCCGCCGATGATGATTTTGTAGTTTTTGTCCGTGAGCATCAGGATGAGTGTGTGCTGGTTCACTTATCCCGACGTGGGCATGAGCCGCTCAGCGTGGATGCTGGGCTGCTTCCGGGCATCCAAGGAGGTCGGTTGTTGTTTGGCAGGGCGCCTGCTCTCGAGGATGAATGCATCACGCTGATTGCCGAGGCGGCAAGTGTCAACCTCTGGTCTTGGGTTCCCGAATTGCCGGCTGCGCTCATGCGGGAAGTGAGTGTTCGTGGTGGCTAAACTTATTGGTAGCGCGGAGGCGAGCTTCGCGCGAGGTGACGGAAATGGTGAGGCCGGTCCTCGCGGCCGGCTGGCCGACCTGGCGGCCCACGCCGGCGTCAGCGAGGCGACGGTCAGCCGTGTCCTCAACGACAAGCCCGGGGTGGCGGCGAGCACGCGGCAGGCCGTGCTCACGGCCCTCGACGTGCTCGGCTACGAGCGGCCCAGCAAGCTCAAGCGCAACAGCGCGGGCCTGATCGGGCTGGTCGTGCCGGAGCTCACCAACCCCGTCTTCCCGATGTTCGCGCAGGTCATCGAGACCCAGCTGGCAGCCGGCGGGTTCACCCCGGTGCTGTGCACGCAGACGCCAGGGGGGGTCCATGAGGACGAGTACGTCCAGATGCTGCTCGCCCGCGGCGTCTCCGGCATCGTCTTCGTCAGCGGCTTCCACGCAGACACCCGCGCGAGCGTGGACCGCTACACCCAGCTGCGCGACCGTGGTCTGCCGATCGCGCTGGTCAACGGCTACCGCGACGGCATCGACGCCACCTTCATCTCGCACGACGACGTCGCCGCGATGCACCTGGCGGTCCGGCACCTGCGGGACCTCGGCCACACGCGGATCGGCTTCGCCACCGGGCCGTCGCGCTACGTCCCTGTGCAGCGGCGCGTGGCCGGCTACCGCGCGGCGATGGCGGACGTCCCCGGTGTCGACCTCGATGAGCTCGTCAGCACCACGCTCTTCACGATCGAGGGCGGCGCCGCCGCCGCCCGCACGCTCGTCGAGGCGGGCGCCACGGCGGTCATCGCCGGCTCCGACGTCATGGCGCTCGGTGTCCTGCGTGCCGCCACGCAGCTGGGCCTGACGGTGCCGGGCGACCTGTCGGTGATCGGCGGCGACGACGTGCCCTTCATGTCGTTCATCGACCCGCCGCTGACGACGGTCCGCATGGACGTCAACGCGATGGCCGAGGCGGCCGTGACCGCCGTGCTCGAGGAGATCGCGGGGGAGAAGGTCGAGCACCGCGAGTATCTTTTCGAGCCCGAGCTCATCCTCCGTCGTTCGACCGCCCCGCTCGCGCGCTGAGCAGCACCTCGAAGGCCCGCACGAGCGCCCGTTCGTCGTTCACCCGGTGCTGGGCCGCGCTCTCGCCGTCGCCCACCCGGATCGTCAGCCGGCGCTCCGCCCGCGCGAGGTCGGTGTCCTGCGCCAGCGCGACGAAGGCGTGCTCGTCCGTCACGTCGTCGCCGGCGTAGAGGACGGCGTCGACGCCCAGCTCCTCGGCGAGCGCGACCAGCGCCACCCCCTTGCCGACGTGCGCGACCGCGAGCTCGACGACCTCCTTGCCCGGGGTCACCACCAGGGAGGTATGCCGCTCGCCCACGGCGGTGGCCGCGGCCAGGGCGGCGCCGCTCACCTCGGGCGGCAGGCCGCGCGTGTGCAGCACCCGCCCGGCGGGCTTGTCCTCGATCCGGGCGCCGGGGTGCTGCTCGACGACCGCCCGGAGGGCGTCCTCGAGCTGCGTGAGCAGGGTGCGCTGCTCCTCGCTGAGGGCCAGCCCGTCCGGGCGGCGCGAGTCCTCGGCGCCGTGGCTGCCGATCAGCAGCAGCGGGTCCTGCGCGCCGGAGAGCTGGCGCAGCGGGCCGAGCGCGCGCCCGCTGACCAGGGCGACCGTCGTGCCCGGGAGGTCGGCGAGCGCGGCGAGCGACTCCATACCTCCCTCGACGGGACGGGAGTCCATCGGGTCGAGGACGAGCGGGGCGAGGGCGCCGTCGAAGTCGGTGGCCACCAGCACCCGGGGGTGCGCGGCAAAGGCACCGAGCGCGTCGACGAGGGCGGGGTCCAGGGTCACGGGCTCTCCTTGGCAGAGGTCGTCGGGGAAGGGTCAGATCAGTCGCGAGATGCTCCGGCGTGCCCGCGGCGGCCGTGCCGGCGCCATCTCCAGGGCACGCAGGAAGTCGTCGGCCCAGGCCTGGACGTCGCGGGTGCGCACCTGGCGGCGCATCATCCGCATCCGCCGGCGCTTCTCCTCGTGGTCGTCGCGGATGGCGCGCAGGATCGTCTCCTTGAGACCGGCGATGTCGTGCGGGTTGCACAGGTAGGCCGAGTGCAGCTCCTCGGCGGCGCCGGTGAACTCCGAGAGGACGAGGGCGCCACCGCCGTCGTGGCGGGCGGTGACGTACTCCTTGGCGACGAGGTTCATCCCGTCGCGCAGCGGCGTGACGAGCATGACGTCCGCCACCTGGAAGAGCGCGGCCATCTCCTCCCGCCCGTAGGACTGGTGCAGGTAGTGGACGGCGGTGTCGCCGAGGTGGGAGAAGTCGCCGTTGATCCGGCCGACGGTGCCCTCGATCTGCTGGCGCAGCGTGCGGTAGGCCTCCACGCGCTCCCGGCTCGGGGTCGCCACCTGGACGAAGGTCACCTCCGGAGGGGCGATCTCGCCGTCGGCGAGCAGCTCTCCGATCGCGCGGAGCCGGTGGCGCAGGCCCTTGGTGTAGTCGAGCCGGTCGACGCCCAGGAGGACGACCTGCGGGTTGCCCAGCGACTCCCGGATCTCGGCGGCCCGGGCACGCACTGCGGGGGAGTCGGCGAGCTCGCGCAGGCCCTGGGCGTCGATGGAGATCGGCACGGCGGCGGCGCGGGCGACCCGGGGCGACCCGCCGAGCCGACCGTCGTCGGAGCCCTGCCACCGCACCGTGTCGCCCTTGACGGTGGCGTCGAGGACGGCACGGCAGGAGCGCAGGAAGTTGCGGGCGTCGTCGGGACGCTGGAAGCCGAGGAAGTCGGCGCCGAGCAGACCGCGCAGCACCTGGGCCCGCCACGGCAGCTGGGCGAAGAGCTCGACCGGCGGGAACGGGATGTGGTTGAACCACCCGATCCGCACGTCCGGCCGGCGGTCGCGGACCATCGCTGGCACCAGCTGCAGCTGGTAGTCGTGGATCCAGACCGTCGCGCCCTCCGCGGCGACCTCGCAGACGGCCTCGGCGAACCGCTCGTTGACCCGGCGGTAGGCGTTCCACCAGGAGCGGTGGTAGGTCGGCGGGACGATGACGTCGTGGTAGAGCGGCCACAGGGTGTCGTTGCTGAAGCCCTCGTAGTAGTCGGTGAGGTCCTCGGCGCTCAGGCCCACGGGGTGCAGCCGCAGCCGGCCGTCGTCGAAGGGCGCGGGCGCGTCGCCGGGGAAGCCCGCCCAACCGACCCAGGCGGCCTCGCGGTCCCGCATGACGGACTCCATCGCCGTCACGAGGCCCCCGGGGCTGGTGGTCCAGGTGACGGTCCCGTCGAGGCTGACGGAGCGGTCCACCGGGAGCCGGTTGGCCGCGACGACGAAGTCGAAGGTGCTGCTGGTGGATGAAACCATGGTGGCCTCTCGGTCGTTGGTCTCACGGGCTCTGCCACCACCCTAGGGCCCGCCCCCTACGCCCACCTGCCCGGGCGACCTGGACGCCCGAGCCGAGGAGACGGCATACCGTGGACCCTGTGACCACCGAGCGACCCCGCACGCCCGCCACCGAGGTGACCCGCCCGGTGCCCGTGGTCGTGCCCCGCCAGCTGGGGCCATACACGCTCGCCGAGCGGCTGGGCGAGGGCGGGATGGGCGTGGTCTGGCGGGCGACCGACGAGGGTCGCGGCGGTCGGGAGGTCGCCGTCAAGGTGCTGCGCGAGCACATCGCCCACGACGAGCACGCCCGCGCCCGCCTGCGGCGCGAGGTGCACACGCTGGCGCGCGTCCACCACCCCCGGATCGCCTCGGTCATCGACGCGGACGTCGACGGGCCGGCTCCCTACATCGTCACGGAGTACGTCCCGGGGCCACCGCTCGACCAGGTCGTCGCCGAGCGCGGACCGCTGCAGGGCGAGGAGCTGCTGCGCCTCGGCCGGGGGCTGGGTGAGGCGCTGCACGCGATCCACGCGGCCGGCATCGTCCACCGCGACCTCAAGCCCGGCAACGTGCTGCTCGTCCCCGGTCCTGACGGCCTGCTCGAGCCGGTCGTCATCGACTTCGGCATCGCCCAGGTCGCCGACGACGTGCGCCTCACCGCGACGGGGCTGGTCATGGGCACGCCCGGCTACCTCTCGCCCGAGATCGTCGAGGGAGGCTCGGTGAGCGAGGCCACCGACTGGTGGGGGTGGGCCGCCACCCTCGCGTATGCCGCGTCCGGCCGGCCGCCCTTCGGCCGCGGCCAGCTCACCGTCGTGCTCGACCGCGTGCTGCGGGGTCGCGTGCAGCTGGAGGGCGTCGACCCCGAGCTCGCGCCGCTGCTGCAGGCGGCGCTCGACCCCGACCCCGCGCGTCGCCCGAGCGAGGCGCAGGTGCTGGACGGGCTGGAGCGCTACGCCCGCCACGAGGACGTCACGGGTGCGCTGCCGGTGTGGATGACCCAGGCGGAGCCGGTCGACGCGACCCGGGTGCACGCGGCGCCCGAGCGGACCCGCGTGGCGCCGGTGCGGCCCGAGACGGCCGGGCAGGCGTGGCCCGAGCCGGCCGGGCAGGCGTGGCCGGAGACGGACCGGGGTGACGGAGCGGCATACCCGCTCGTGCCGCAGGCCCCGCTGCCGGGCGAGCAGGGCGGACCGGACCCGCGCCTCGGACGCAGCTCGCGGCGCGGGACGCTGGCCGCGCTGCTGGTCGGGTTCGTGGGGCTGGCGGCGACCGCGCCGCTGCTCGCGTGGGCCCTGTATGCCGTGTGGGGCGTCCTCGCGCGCACCGTGGACAAGAGCCTGACGACCCTCGTGCTGCGACGGCACCAGGCGGGGCCGCGGCGCAGCGACGTGCCGGTGCTCGTGCTGGCCTCGCCCTGGCACCTGCTGTGGGCGGCCCTCGAGACCGTGCTGTCGGTGCTGCTGGCGGCCGGGCTCGCCGCGGTCATCGCGGTCGTCTCGGCGGGGCTGCTGTCGACGTCGGGGGTGGTGCGCGGCCTCGCGCCGGGCCTGCCGCTGGTGGTCGGCGCCGCCTCGCTCGTCGGCGCGTTCGTCGGCTGGTGGGGGCTCGCGTCGACCTCGCTCCGCCGCGGGTCGCGGACGGTCCTGCGCGCCACCGTGCCGAACGGCCCTCCGACGCTGATCCTGGTGACGCTCTGCCTCGTCGGCGGCGTGGCGCTGCTGGTGTGGGGGGTGCTCGACGGGCGCAGCGTGTCGTGGTGGCCCCTGGGGCCCGACTTCGACCCGCGCGGCCTGCTGCCGGGCTTCTTCTGAGGCGCGTATGAGGCGCGTCTGAGGGGCGTCTGAGGGGCGTCCGTAGGGCGTCCGAGGGGCTGACGGCCCGGACATTCAGACCGGCACTTTCCCTGAGCTCCCCTTCCCGGCCGCGTGGTTGCTGGGCCGGCTCGCCCTCTGGCACAGAAGTGCCGGTTGTGCTGCACGCCACTGTGTCGCTACCGTGGTCAGGCTCGTCACTCTGACCACATGCGTCCCGCCGGTCACAGGAGGCGACGGGTGCGCCACCCTTGTCGTCCCCGGAAGGACCTCGTCGACATGGCCACGAACCCGCGGCACCGCTCCACCGCCCGACCCTCCGGCCTGCGTCGCGCCGGCCACCTCGCCCTCGCCGGGGCCGCCTCCGTGACGGCGGTCGGCGTCACCGCCCCCACCGCGGCCGCGGCCGAGACCGACAACGTCTGGGACCGCGTCGCCGAGTGCGAGTCCGGTGGCGACTGGTCGATCAACACCGGCAACGGGTTCTACGGCGGGCTGCAGTTCTGGCACCCGACCTGGCAGAGCTTCGGCGGCGAGGACTTCGCCCCCTACGCCCACCAGGCCACGAAGCTGCAGCAGATCACCATCGGCCAGAAGGTGCTCAAGGTGCAGGGTCCCGGCGCCTGGCCGGTGTGCTCGGTGCGCGCGGGACTGACCATGGAGAATGGCCTCGCGCCCTACCCCGGCCAGGACGACCCCGCGCCAGCCCCGGGCACGTGGTGGGTCAAAGCCACGCCCGGTGCCAACATCCGCAGCGGCCCGGGCCTGACCTACTCCATCGTCGGCAGCGCCGCCAACGGCACCCAGGTCACCGGCACGATGAGCGACGGCTGGGTCAGGCTCGCCGACGGCCGCGGCTGGGTGAGCGCGACGACGCTCACCACGACCGCGCCAGCCCCGGCCCCCGCGCCTCCGAGCAGCAGCACCTCCTGGGTGGTGACCGCCACGGCGGGCGCCAACATCCGCTCCGGGCCGGGCACGTCATACCGGATCGTCGGCGGAGCCGCGCACGGCACCACGGTGACGGGCACGCTCAGCGACGGCTGGGTCAGGCTGGCGGACGGGGGCGGCTACATCAGCGGGACCATCCTGGCGCCGGCGGGCGGGGGTGGCGCCTCCGACATGGCGCCGCTGGTGGTCGACGGGCAGCGCGGCCCCCTGACCGTCAAGGCGATCCAGCGATGGGTCGGCATCGCCGAGACCGGTCGGTGGGACACCGCGACCATCAAGGCGCTGCAGTCCGAGGTGGGCACCACGCCGGACGGGCTGTGGGGCCCGCGCTCGCAGGCCGCCCTGCAGACCCGCATCGGTATGACGCGCGACGGCTCGACCTACATGAACTACCGGACCGTGGTCGCCCTGCAGACGTGGCTCAACGCCAACGTCATCGGCTGAGCCGGGGTCGGCGCTTCGGGCGGCGGGCCGGCACGGCATACACTCGTCGGGCGTCCGGCGCGCCGGACGGTCCGCTGGCGTGGCGCAACTGGTAGCGCACCTGTCTTGTAAACAGGTGGTTGAGGGTTCGAGTCCCTTCGCCAGCTCCCATCCTGACCGGTCGGTGGCCAGCGCCCGGAGGCTCGACTCCTGCGAGGACGCCGACCCGGGGCCGGGAACTCCACGCGCTGCCTGCTCGTCCGAGCGGCATGAGGTCTCTCCGGTATGCCGTCGCGCTCGCCGTCCCCCTGCTCCTGCTCACGGCGTGCGGGGAGCTCGTCGGTCCGGCCGGAAGGCCGGATGTGGCCGGGCGCACCTTCCTGAGCAGCGGCGTGACGGAGGACGGCGCCCCTCGCGACCTGGTGGAGGGCACCCGGGTGCGGCTCTCGTTCACCGACGAGGAGATCTCGGCGAGCGCCGGGTGCAACACCATGGGCGGGACCTTCCGGATCATCGACGGGACACTCCTCGTGGGCGACCTCGCGATGACCGAGATGGGCTGCCCGGACGGGCTCGCGGAGCAGGACACCTGGCTCGCCGGGCTGCTGGGTGCCGAGCCGGCCCTCTCGCTGGAGGAGGACACGCTCACCCTCACGACCGGCTCGACGGTCCTCACCCTGCAGGACCGGGAGGTGGCCGACCCGGACCTGCCGCTGCAGGGCACGGTGTGGCGGCTGGACAGCTTCATCTCCGGTGACGCGGTCTCGAGCGTGCCCGCGGGCGTGGAGGCCTCTCTCACCTTCGGCCCGGACGGCACCCTGGAGGTGCAGGCCGGCTGCAACACCGGCAGCGCGCCCTACACCCTGGGCGAGGACGGCACCAGCGTGAGCGTGGGTGACGCGGTCATGACGCTGAAGGCCTGCGACGACGAGCGTGGGCTCGTCGAGCGGATGGTGATGGAGGTGCTCAGCTCCAACGAGCTGGAGGTCGACATCACCGCCAGGACCCTGACGCTCCAGGCCCACGGCCGCGGCCTCGGCCTGCGCGGCGACTGAGGCCAGGGCGCGCCGCCCACCTACCCTGGGTCGGGTGTCCACCACCCGATCCCGTCCAGCCCGCGCCCGCGTCGGCGTCTCGCTGCAGTTCTTCACCAACGCCGCCGTGGTCGCCACGCTGCTGCCCCACTACCCCCAGCTCAAGGACCGCTTCGACCTGTCGAACTCCGGCTTCGGCCTCATGGTCGTCGCGTTCGCGGTCGGCTCCGTCCTCACGGCGGCGTGTTCCGGGTGGGTGCTGCGCCGGTTCGGCGCGATGCGGGTGGCCACCGTCGGCACCGTCGTGGTCTCGGTGCTCGTCGCGGCCGCGGCCTCGAGCCCCTGGTTCTGGCTGCTGTTCGCGGCGTTGTTCCTCGCCGGGACCATCGACCCCGTCCTCGACGCCGGCCAGAACGTCCACGGCCTGCGGATCGAGCGCGCCCTGGGCCGCTCGATCATCAACTCCCTCCACGCGGTCTGGAGCCTGGGGGCCGTGGTCGGCGGTCTCGTGGGGGCCTGGACCGCAGGACTCGGCCTCCCGGTCGGGCCGGTCCTCGTCGCCAGCGCCGTGGTCTGGTCCTGCGTCGCCGTGCTGGCCGGGTGGCTCGCCCGGCTGCCGGGGGAGGACGACCACCACAGCGCGGGGCAGGAGCGCACCACCGGTCGCCGCGGGGCTCTGCTGCTGGTCGCGCCGTTCGCGGCGCTGGCCGTCAGCGGCACCCTCGTGGAGGAGATCGGCAACTCCTGGGCGGCCCTCTACACCCGGGACGCCCTCGGCGCGGCCGCCGGCGTGGCGGGCCTCGCCTACGTCGCGGCCTACGCCGCACAGTTCGTCGGGCGCCTGCTGGGGGACGCGGTCACCGACCGTCTGGGCCGCGGCCGGACCGCCGCCGCCGGGGGCGTCCTCATCACGGCAGGCGCCCTGGTGACCATGCTCGCGCCGGGCGTCCCGGCCGGCATGGTCGGCTTCGTCCTGCTCGGGCTGGGCTGCTCCACGCTCGTGCCGGCCGCCTTCGCCGCCGCCCACGACCTGCGCGGGCTGCCCTACGGCGCGGGCGTCGGGCTGGTCACCTGGCTGATGCGCGCCGGCTTCCTGCTGACGTCCCCCGTGTATGGCGTGGTCGCGGACTCCGCGGGACTGCGCGCCGGCATGGTGCTGCCACTGCTCGCCGGGGTCGCCGCGGTGCTCATCTCGGTGCGCTGGCTGAGGCCCGGCGCTAGCCTGACGCCGTGACGACCGCCGAGGAGGACCGGGGGGAGTGGCTCATGCAGCCACGGTGGGTGCCGCTGCTGCGTGCCGCCCTGGGGTGCCTCATCGGCGTGAGCGCCCTGGCCGCGCTCGTGCTGGCGCGCCCGACGCACCCCGCGGCGGTGGTGCTGACGCTCGCCGCGCTCGGACTCGGCGTCTTCCTGATGTGGGCGGGCCGCTTCGAGCGCAGCGGCACGCGTCTCGACCCTGACGCGCTCACCGTCATCGAGGGGCGTAGGCCACGCCGGCTCAGCCGGGCGGACGTCCTCGACGTGCGAGGGGAGCCGGCTGGCGGCATACCCTGGAGGGTCGTGGCCGTACTGCGCGACGGCGAGGAGGTCACCCTGCTCGGGGTCCCGCCCGCCGAGCTGGACCGGCTGCGCCGCTGGCACACGGGCACCTGAGCCCGGGCGCCGGGCTCAGCGCGGGGGCATGCGCAGGGCGCCGTCGAGGCGGATGACCTCGCCGTTGAGGAGCGGGTTCTCGACGATGTGGGCGACGAGCGCGGCATACTCCTCGGGCTTGCCCAGACGCGCGGGGTGCGGCACGAGGGCCTCGAGCGACTCCTTCACGCCCTCGGGCATGCCGGCCATCATCGGGGTCTCGAAGACGCCGGGCGCGATGCACATGACGCGGATGGCCTTGTCGGCGAGGTCGCGCGCGCAGGTCAGGGTGAGCCCGGCGACGCCGGCCTTGGACGAGGCGTACGCCGCCTGGCCGATCTGACCGTCGAACGCCGCCACCGAGGCCGTGGTGACGATGACGCCGCGGTCACCCAGGCCGCGCTCGTCGGGGACCGGCTCGTTGCCGGCCATCTGCTCGGCCGCCAGGCGGAGCACGTTGAACGTCCCGATCAGGTTGATCTCGACGACCGTGCGGTAGGTCTCCAGCGGCAGCACGCCCCGCTTGGAGAGGACGCGACCAGGCGTGGCGACCCCGGCGCAGGCGACGACGACGCGCAGCTCGCCCAGACCGGCGGCGGTCGCGACGGCCGCGGCGACCTCGCCCTCGTCGCGCACGTCGGCGCCGGCGAAGTGGGCGCGCTCGCCGAGCTCGGCGGCCAGCTGCTCGCCGCGCCCGCCAGGCAGGTCCACGAGCACGACCTGGGCGCCGTCGGCCAGCAGGTGTCGGGCGGTCTGCTCGCCCAGGCCGGAGGCGCCGCCGGTGACGAGGGCGACGGTGGACTCGGTGATCTTCATGCTTCCTCCGGTATGCGGTCGAGGGTCAGCGCCGGGCGTGCTCGGCCAGCACCTGGCGCGAGATGACGAGGCGCTGGATCTGGTTGGTGCCCTCGAAGATCTGGGTCACCTTGGCCTCGCGCATGAAGCGCTCGGCCGGGAAGTCGGTGGTGTAGCCGTAGCCGCCCAGCACCTGCACGGCGTCGGTGGTCACCTTCATCGCGGCGTCGGTCGCGACGAGCTTGGCGATCGAGGCCTCGAGGGTGTGCGGCTGGCCGGCGTCCTTGAGGCGGGCGGCGTGCAGGTAGGTCGCGCGGGCCGACCCGACGGCGGCGGCCATCTCGGCGATGAGGAAGGCCAGACCCTGGTTGTCGGCGATCGGGCGGCCGAACTGCTCGCGCTCGGTCGCGTAGGCGCTGGCCACCTCCAGGGCTCGCTGCGCCAGGCCGGTCGCGGCAGCCGCGATCCCGAGGCGACCGGAGTCGAGTGCGGCGAGCGCGATCTGCATACCCCTGCCCTCCTCGCCGATCCGGTGCTCGGCGGGGAGGCGAACGCCGTCGAGGAGCACCTCGCCGACCGTGTCGCAGTGCAGGCCCATCTTGCGCTCGGGCTCGGCGAAGGTCAGGCCCTCGGTGCCGGCCGGGATGTGGAAGCACGACAGCCCACGCCCGCCGTCGTCGGAGGTGCGCACGAAGGTCGTGTAGTAGTCGGCGTGTCCCGCGTGGCTGATCCACGCCTTGCCGCCGGTGATGACGTAGTCGTCGCCGTCCCTGACGGCGCGGGTGCGGATCGCGGCGACGTCCGAGCCGGCCTGGGGCTCGGAGAGGCAGTAGGCGCCCAGCTGCTCGCCGCCCAGCATCCCCGGCAGCCAGCGCTCCTGCTGCTCGGCGCTCCCGAAGGTCGCGAGCGGGAAGGCGGTGAGGGAGTGCACGGAGACGCCGACCGCGACCGACATCCAGGCGCGGGCGATCTCCTCGACGACCTGCAGGTAGACCTCGTAGGGCTGCCCGCCGCCGCCGTGCTCCTCGGGGTAGGCCAGCGACAGCAGCCCGGTCCGCCCGAGCATGGTGAAGACCTCTCGCGGGAACCGCTTCGCAGCCTCGGCCTCGTCGACCTGGGGGAGGAGCTGCTCGTCGGCGATCTCGCGGACGAGTGCGAGCAGGTCCTGCGCCTCGTCGCTGGGGAGCACGCGTTGCACCATGGCGCGCACCCTAGCGCCGGACGTGGCGTCAGCCGTGAATCGGGGCGCGGGACCGGCCGGGCACCTGGTCACGCCTCGGGGTAGACCTCCACCTCCGTCGCCTTGACGCCCGCCCACAGGCGGCGGCCGGCCACGACCCCCAGCTGCGCCACGGCCGGCAGCGTCACCTCGGCGACCAGGTCGGTCCCGGGTATGCCGCGCAGGCGCACCCGGGCGCGCTGCCCGGTCACCGTGACCGCGGCGACCTCCAGCTCCCACAGGTTGCGCGCCGACGCCGCCGGCCGCTCGGAGTAGAGGGTGACGGCGGCCGGGTTGACGGTGGCGAGCAGCCGGTCGCCAGGTCGGGCGTCCTCCGGCACGCCGGCCACGACGAGGCGCGCCCCGTCCGCCAGCTCGAGGGTCGGTGAGCTGTCGGCGGCGAGCCGCCCGCGCAGGAGGTTGAGCCCGACGACGGAGGCGACGTAGGGGGAGCGCGGCCGCGCGATGACCTCGGTCGGCGTGCCGGCCTGGACGACCCTCCCGTCCTCGAGGAAGACCAGCCGGTCGCCCAGCGTCAGCGCGTCGAGCGGGTCGTGGGTGACGAGGATCGTCGTCCCGGGGAAGTCGCGCAGTCGGTGCGACAGGTCGGCGCGCGTCGCGGACCGCGTCTGCGGGTCGAGCGCCGAGAGCGGCTCGTCGAGGAGCAGCACGACCGGGTCGGTGGCCAGGGCCCGCGCGAGCGCGGCGCGCTGCGCCTGGCCCTGCGACACCTGCCCCGGCCTGCGGCTGCCGAGGTCGGCCAGACCCACCCGGCCCAGCTCCTCGGCGGCGCGGGCGCGGGCGCCGGCGCGCGGCATACCTCGGGAACGGGGCCCGAAGGCGACGTTGTCGAGCAGGGTGAGGTGCGGGAAGAGGAGCGGGTCCGCGAGGACCATCCCGACGCTGCGCGCCTCCGGCGCGACGTGGGTATGCCGTGCCGCGTCGGCCCAGGTGCGCCCGCCCACGCGGACCTGCCCGCCGCTGAGGGGCAGGAGCCCGGCGAGGGCCTTGAGCAGGGTCGTCTTGCCCGAGCCGTTGGGGCCGAGCAGCGCGGTCACGCCTCCGTCGCACGAGAGGTCGGCCTCGACGTCGAAGCCGCCGACCGCGACGCCCAGGCGCGCGTCGAGGCGGGTCACCGCAGCCACCGGGAGCGGAGCGCGCCGAGGACCACGACGCTGACGAGGAGCATGACGAGCGAGAGCGCGATGGCGGCCTGGGGGTCGCGCTCGAGCGCGGCGTAGACGCCGAGCGGTGCGGTCTGGGTGCGCCCCGGGAAACTGCCCGCGAAGGTGATCGTCGCGCCGAACTCGCCGAGCGCCCGCGCCCACGCCAGCGCCGAGCCGGCGGCGATGCCGGGCAGCACCATCGGGACGACGACGGCGCGGAAGGTGCGGACAGGGCCGGCGCCGAGCGTGGCGGCGATCTCGTCGAAGCGGCGGTCGAGGCCGCGCATCGAGCCCTCGACAGAGATCACGTAGAACGGCAGCGCCACGAAGATCTCCGCCATCACGACGGCGGCGGTCGTGAAGGGCAGCGTGACGCCGAGGGTCGACTCCAGCCATCCGCCGAGCACGCCGCGTCGCCCCCACGTCATGAGGAGGGCGACGCCCCCGACCACGGGCGGCAGGACGAGCGGGACCGTGACGAGGGCGCGGCCCCAGGCGGTGAGCGGGTGCTCGGAACGGGCGAGCAACCAGGCGAGCGGGGTGCCCAGGATCCAGACCGCGACCATCGTGATGCTCGTCGTGAGCGCGGAGAGGCGCAGCGACTGCCCGACCACGGGTGCGGCCAGGTGGGTGGCGAGGTCCGCCCAGTCCGCACGCACGAGGAGCGAGAGCAGCGGGAGGACGATGAACGCCACGCCCACCGCGGCGGGGGCGACGAGCGGCAGCCGGGCGCCGGCCCCGCGCGCTGTCATGGCGCGCCGAAGCCCGCGTCCGCGAGGTGCTGCTGGCCGCGGGCCGACAGCATCTCCTCGATGAGCTCCAGGGCAAGCGGCGAGCCGGACACGGCGAGCACGGGGTAGGAGCTGACCACGTTGTCCTGCGCGGGGATCTCGACGCCGAGGACGGCCCCGTCGGCCGCGGCGACGTCCGTGCGGTAGACGACGCCGACGTCGGCCTCGCCCAGCGCCACCTTGCTCAGGGTCGCGCGCACGTCCGGCTCGTAGGAGGCGACCTGCGGGTCGATGCCGAGCCGGTCGAAGAGCGTCGCGGCCGCCGTGCCGCAGGGGACCTCGGGCTGGCACACCACGAGGCGCAGGCCCGCGGCCGTCAGGTCCTCGACCCCGTCGACGGCCGCCGGGTTGTCCGGGGGCACCGCCAGCTCGAGGGTGTTGGTGGTCAGGACGACCGGCTCGGAGACCCGCCGGGCCTGCTCGAGCGGCTCCAGGGCCTGCTGACCGGCGAGGGCCACCACGTCGGCGGGCGCGCCCTCGTTGACCTGCTGGACGATCGTGGAGCTCGCGGCGAAGGAGGTCTCGACCGTGACGCCGGGGTGGTCCGCCTCGAAGTCGGCGGCGATCTCCGCCAGGACGTCGGTGAGCGAGGCGGCGGCGAGCACGGTCACGGTGCGGTCGCCTGAGAGTGCCCCGGAGCTCTCGGCGGTCGCCTCGCACGAGGTCAGCGCCAGGCTCGTGGTGGCGGCGAGCAGGAACGTCAGGCCGCGACCGGTGAGGGCGGTGGCGGGCGCCATCACCCGAGGCCGACGGTGACGTTGGTGGACTTGACGGAGGCGACGACGACCGAGCCCGGCTCGAGGCCGAGCTCCTCGACGGCCTCGGTGGAGATGAGCGACACCAGCCGGAAGGGCCCGGCCTGCACCTCCACCTGCGACATCACCGTGTCGCTGAGGACGCGGGTGACGATGCCCCGCATCTGGTTGCGCGGCGAGGAGTGGGTGGCAGTGGACTCCGACGGCTGCCCGTGCTCCTGGGCCATCCGGGCCACGTCGACGGACTCGACGACCGTGCGGCCGGCATCGTCCTTGCCCCCGGTCAGCCGGCCGGTGTCCACGGCCCGTCGGATCGTGTCGGGGGAGACGCCCAGCAGGCTGGCAGCCTCACTGACTCGCATCTGCGCCATGAGCAGAGCGTAACAGCCGCACGTGCGGCACTTTCGGGGGTTGTGGGTGTTCCGCGGAACACCTGTCGCCTCAGTGGCGAGGTCGACGAGGTCGGGCGCGTCAGCCGCCGAGCAGGCCGGCGACGCCCTGCCGCAACGCGGTGATGTCGGTGTCGACGGCGACGAGGTCGAGGTCGGCCGGGAGCTGGGGATCGAGCTCGCGGTGGGCGCTGAAGGCACCCGCGAGCAGACCGCGCTCGCGGGTCACCTCCCGGACCCGCGCGATCCCGGCGACGACGTCGGCGTCGGTGACTCCCGGGCGGCCCAGCGAGAGCGAGAGGTCGTACGGCCCGACGAACAGACCGTCCACGCCGGGCACCGCCGCGATCTCCTCGACCGTCTCCAGCGCCCCGCGCGTCTCCACCATCGGCAGCAGGAGGGGGCGCTCGGGTCCGCCCACGAGGACGGCGCGCGTCAGGCCGGTGCTGCGCCGGCCCTCGGGCGGGAAGCGCACCGCGGCGACCAGCGACTCCACGTCGGCCGGCGACTCCACGCCGGGCACGATGACGCCGGCCACGCCGGTGTCGAGCACGCGCGCCAGGTGGCCGGGGTCCTGGGAGGCGGCCCGGGCCAGCACCGGAACCTGCGCGACCCGCAGGAGACCGGGGAGGTGCGCCACGTCATACACCCCGTGCTGGAGGTCCACGCCCAGCCAGCCGATGCCGTCCGTCGGCAGCAGCTCCAGCGCGTCCGCGCCGAGCACGCACAGCCACAGGCCGCGGTGCGTCGTGAGGTCAAGGTCAGCCATCGTCGGGCTCCTTCTCGGGTATGGCGTGCAGGCTCGGCTCGTCCGCGGGTGCCAGGTCGGGCCGCTTGGGGGTGACGTGGTCGCCGGAGGAGCGCCCGGTGAGGCGGCGCTGGACCCAGGGGGAGAGGTACTCGCGGGCCCACTGGGCGTTGCCGCGGACCGTCTCGAGGGTCCCCGCCGGCGCCTGCGGGGGCAGCGGCACGTGCCAGTCGGCGTCCTGCGGGTCGTGGCCGAGCGCGGCGTAGGCCGCCAGCGCCACGCGCCGGTGCCCCTCGGGCGTCATGTGGATGCGGTCCTCGGCCCACATCCGCCAGTCCTTGAGGACGTCCAGGGCCCACTGGTTGAGGACGTAGCAGCCGTGACGGCCCGCGATCGTCCAGATGTGGGCGATGTAGGTGGCCGCACGGCCGCGGGTCAGCCCCACGACGGGCGCCCCGGCCGGGTCGGTGGGGGTCGCCATGAGCACGTCGGCCCCGGTCGCGCGGATCCGGACGACCGCGGCCTCGAGCTGGGCGGCCAGGGCGTCGATGTCGGCGCGCGGGCGCAGGATGTCGTTGCCCCCGCCCACGATGCTGACCAGGTCGGGCCCGAGCGCGAGAGCGGCGTCGAGCTGCGGCCCGGCGATGTCGTCGAGCTTGCGGCCGCGCACGGCCAGGTTGGCGTAGCCGAACTCCTCGACGTGCGGGGCGAGCAGGGTGGCGAGCCGGTCGGCCCACCCGACGTAGGCGTCCGGCGTGCGCGGGTCGGGGTCGCTCATCCCTTCGGAGAATGAGTCGCCGATCGCGACATACCTCGTCCAGGGCCGCGGGAGCGGCCTGATCGCGCCGGCGCCGGAGCCGGTCGGGGGGAGCGTCACGGGAGCCTCCAGTCGACGGGGTCCGCGCCCTGGCGGACCAGCAGCTCGTTGGTGCGGCTGAACGGCCGGCTGCCGAAGAAGCCGCTGCGGGCCGAAAGCGGCGAGGGGTGCGCGCTCTCGATGCGCGGCACGTCGCCGAGCCGTGCTGCGAGCCCGCGCGCGTCGCGGCCCCACAGGATCGCCACGAGGGGGCCGCCGCGCCGCACGAGGGTGTCGATGGCCAGCTCGGTGACCTCCTCCCAGCCCTTGCCCCGGTGGCTCGCCGGGGTGCCCGGGCGGACGGTGAGGACCCGGTTGAGGAGCATCACGCCCCGCTCGGCCCACGGGGTGAGGTCGCCGGACGACGGGGTGGGCAGGCCGAGGTCGGTGGACAGCTCGGTGTAGATGTTCTGGAGGCTGCGGGGGACGGGGCGGACGTCCGGGGCCACCGAGAAGCTCAGGCCGACGGCGTGCCCGACGGTGGGGTAGGGGTCCTGGCCGACGATGAGCACCCGCACCTCCTCCAGCGGCCGCTCGAAGACGCGCAGCACGTGCTCGCCGGCCGGCAGGTAACCGCGACCTGCGGCGACCTCCTCGCGCAGGAAGGCGCCGAGCTGCGCCACTGTGCCCTGCGCCGGCTCGAGCGCCCGCGCCCAGGACGGGTGCACGAGCTCGCTCAGCGGGGTGGGGGACGGCACGGCACGAGAGTATGCCGTCCGCCACACCGGGCCAGGAATGACACCTGTGTAAGTCTGATGGCGTAGTCTTGGGCCCACACACGTGAGCGAGCAGTCGAGAGGGAGACGGGACATTGGGTGCAGCCACGCGGATCCAGCCCGGGCAACCGACCTCGCTGACCGACCGTGACCGCGAGATCCTCGACTTCGAGCACCAGTGGTGGAAGTACGCCGGGTCGAAGGAGCAGGCGGTCAAGGACCTGTTCGACCTGAGCCCCACGCGCTACTACCAGATCCTCAACCAGCTGATCGACAACGACGACGCGCTGGCGCACGACCCGATGCTCATCAAGCGCCTGCGTCGCCAGCGCGCCCGCCGGCAGCGGACGCGCTCCGCCCGGCGCCTCGGCATCGAGCTCTGAGGGACCCCTCCGAAACGGCGTTCTCGCCGTCGCGCTACCGTTTTCTGCGGTGGCGGGTCGACGAGATGACCGCCCTGTCCGCAGGAGGTCCCCCAGTGAAGTCCGACGTCGAGATCGCCCAGGCGGCCGAGCTCAAGCCCATCGGTGAGATCGCCGAGCAGCTGGGCCTGTCCGTCGACGAGTACGCCCCCTACGGTCACGACAAGGCCAAGATCTCCCTGTCGGTCCTGGACCGGCTCGCGGACCGTCCGGACGGCAAGCTGATCCTCTGCACGGCGATCAACCCCACCGCGGCCGGCGAGGGCAAGACGACGACCAACGTCGGTCTGTCGATGGCCCTCAACCGCATCGGCGCCAAGACCATCACCACCCTGCGTGAGCCCTCCCTGGGCCCGGTCTTCGGGATGAAGGGCGGCGCGGCCGGCGGCGGCTACGCCCAGGTGGTGCCGATGGAGGACATCAACCTGCACTTCACGGGTGACTTCCACGCGATCACCTCCGCCCACAACCTGCTGGCGGCGCTGCTGGACAACTCCCTGCACCAGGGCAACCCGCTCAACATCAACCCCAAGCGCGTCGTCTGGCCGCGCGTCCTGGACATGAACGACCGCGCGCTGCGCAACGTCGTCATCGGCATGGGCAAGGTCGGCGACGGCGTCGTCCGCGAGTCCGGCTTCGAGATCACCGTCGCCTCCGAGATCATGGCGGCACTGTGCCTGGCCACCAGCCTCGAGGACCTCAAGGAGCGCTTCGGTCGGATGGTCGTGGCCTACACCTACGACAAGAAGCCCGTGACGGCCGCCGACCTGGAGGCTCCGGGGGCCATGGCGCTGCTGATGAAGGACGCCATCAAGCCCAACCTGGTCCAGACCCTGGAGAACACCCCGGCGATCATCCACGGCGGGCCTTTCGCCAACATCGCCCACGGCAACAACTCCATCGTCGCCACGAAGACCGCGCTCAAGCTGGCCGACTACGTCGTCACCGAGGCGGGCTTCGGCGCGGACCTGGGCGCGGAGAAGTTCTTCGACATCGTCTGCCCGGCCGGCGACCTCAAGCCGAGCGCGGCCGTGGTCGTCGCCACCGTCCGTGCCCTCAAGCTCAACGGCGGCAAGGACAAGAAGGAGCTCACCAACGAGGACCTGTTCGCCCTGGGCAACGGCATCGTCAACCTCGAGCAGCACCTCGAGAACCTCGCGAAGTTCGGCGTGCCGGCCCTGGTGGCCATCAACCGCTTCCCGAGCGACACCGACGCCGAGCTCGACCTCGTGCGCCAGCGCTGCGAGGCGCTCGGGGTCAGGGTCGTGCTCTCCGAGGTCTTCGCCAAGGGTGGCGAGGGCGGTGAGGAGATGGCGCGCGCCGTCGTCGAGCTGTGCGAGCAGGAGAGCAGCTACCGTCCCCTCTACGACCCGAGCGACGAGCTGCACAGCAAGATCGAGACCATCGCGCGCGAGATCTACCGCGCCGACGGTGTCGACCTGGCACCCTCCGCGGCCACCCAGATGGGCCAGATCAAGGCCGACGGCTACGGCGAGCTCCCCGTCTGCATGGCCAAGACGCAGTACTCCTTCAGCGACGACCCGACCCGGCTCGGCGCCCCGCGCGGCTTCCGGATCACGGTCCGCGACCTCGTCGTCAACGCGGGGGCCGGGTTCGTCGTCGCGCTGACCGGGGACATCATGCGGATGCCCGGCCTGCCGAAGGTCCCGGCGGCCAACGGCATGGACATCGCGGACGACGGGACGATCACCGGCCTCTCGTAGACTGCGGCCCATGGCTGAGGTGACGTGGGAGCAGGTCGCGCCCGGCGTCCACGTGCGTCGCCACGAGGAGCTCAACCTCAACTGCGGCCTGGTCGTGGGCTCCGAGCGGGCCCTCGTCATCGACACCCGCAGCTACCACGAGCACGGTATGGAGCTGCTCGCCGCGGTCCGCGAGGTCACCGACCTCGAGGTCGTCGTGGTCAACACCCACGCCCACTACGACCACTGCTTCGGCAACAGCGCGTTCCGCGACTCGCAGATCTACGCCCACTCTGGTGCCGTCGACGACCTGGTGCGCACGGCGGAGATCCAGCGGGAGGCGATCGTCGCCCACATGCGCCGGACCGACCGCGAGCACATCGCGCGCGCCATCGAGATGACCGAGATCGTCATGCCGTTCTACCTCGTCGAGGAGGACACCGAGCTCGACCTGGGCGGCCGGGTGGCGACGCTGATGCACCGCGGGCGCGGGCACACCGACCACGACCTCGTGGTCGGCGTGCCCGACGCCGGCGTGGTCTTCATGGGAGACCTGGTCGAGGAGGGCGCCGACCCTCACATGGAGGACGCCTACCCGCTCGAGTGGGGCGCGACCGTGCGGGCCTTCCTCGACTCCGACCTCGGAGCAGACAGCGGGACATGGGTGCCGGGCCACGGGCTGGTGGTGGACCGCGCGTTCGTCGAGGACCAGGCGTCCCTCCTCGAGCGCCTGGCCGCTCGGCTCCGTGAGCTGCTCGACGCCGGAGCGCTGGGGGTGGACGGCCTCGTCAGCGGCTGCCGCGGCCTGGGTCTGGAGGACCAGACCCTCCGCGACGCCGCCGTCCGCGCCCTCGAGCTCCGCACCCCCTGACCTGACCACACCTCCCTGCGACCGAGCGCGTCACGTGGTTGCTGCCGGCGCGGTCGGTGGGTATGCCGTTATCGTTCCGCGCGCTCGGTGGCGTGCGGAGGGTGGCATTTGCACTCGAAGGGGTCGAGTGCCAACATGGGCGTTAGCACTCTCGGCCTGAGAGTGACAGATCCGATCGGCAGTGTCGAGGGTCGGGCAGCGGTGGCGACGTGAGCCTCGCGGGCCTGGCTCGTCCGTCGCGGGCGACTCCGCCGGTCATCCGCCCATCAGCGTGTGGAGGAAAGACCACGATGGCCAAGACCATTGCGTTCGACGAGGAGGCCCGTCGCGGCCTCGAGCGGGGTATGAACACCCTTGCCGACGCCGTGAAGGTGACCCTCGGCCCCAAGGGCCGCAACGTCGTGCTGGAGAAGAAGTGGGGCGCCCCCACGATCACCAACGACGGTGTCTCGATCGCCAAGGAGATCGAGCTGGAGGACCCCTACGAGAAGATCGGCGCCGAGCTGGTCAAGGAGGTCGCCAAGAAGACCGACGACGTCGCGGGTGACGGCACCACCACCGCGACCGTCCTCGCCCAGGCCATGGTCCGTGAGGGCCTGCGCAACGTCGCCGCCGGTGCCAACCCGATGGCCCTCAAGCGCGGCATCGAGGTCGCCGTCAAGGCGGTCAACGACGAGCTGCTGAGCATGGCCAAGGAGGTCGAGACCAAGGAGCAGATCGCGCAGTCCGCGTCCATCTCCGCGGCCGACACCGAGATCGGCGAGATGATCGCCGAGGCCATGGACAAGGTCGGCAACGAGGGTGTCATCACCGTCGAGGAGTCCAACACCTTCGGCCTGGAGCTCGAGCTCACCGAGGGCATGCGCTTCGACAAGGGCTACATCAGCCCCTACTTCGTCACCGACACCGAGCGCATGGAGGCCGTCCTGGAGGACGCCTACGTCCTCGTCGTCAACTCCAAGATCTCCTCGGTCAAGGACCTGCTCCCGCTGCTGGAGAAGGTCATGCAGTCCGGCAAGCCGCTGGCGATCGTCGCCGAGGACGTCGAGGGTGAGGCCCTCGCGACCCTCGTCGTCAACAAGATCCGCGGCAACTTCAAGTCCGTCGCCGTCAAGGCCCCGGGCTTCGGCGACCGCCGCAAGGCCATGCTGGCCGACATCGCCATCCTCACCGGTGGCCAGGTCATCTCCGAGGAGGTCGGCCTCAAGCTCGAGACCGCCGAGCTCGACCTGCTGGGCACCGCCCGCAAGGTCGTCGTCACCAAGGACGAGACCACCATCGTCGAGGGCGGCGGCGACGCCGACCAGATCGCCGGTCGCGTGGCCCAGATCCGCGCCGAGATCGAGAACAGCGACTCCGACTACGACCGTGAGAAGCTGCAGGAGCGTCTGGCCAAGCTGGCCGGGGGCGTGGCCGTCATCAAGGCCGGCGCCGCGACCGAGGTCGAGCTCAAGGAGCGCAAGCACCGCATCGAGGACGCCGTCCGCAACGCCAAGGCTGCGGTCGAGGAGGGCATCGTCGCCGGCGGTGGCGTGGCCCTGATCCAGGCGTCCAAGGCGTTCGAGGGCCTGTCGCTCGAGGGCGACGAGGCCACCGGTGCCAACATCGTCAAGGTCGCCGTCGAGGCCCCGCTCAAGCAGATCGCGATCAACGCCGGTCTCGAGGGCGGCGTCGTGGCGGAGAAGGTCCGCAACCTCACCCCGGGCCACGGCCTCAACGCGGCCAGCGGCGAGTACGGCGACATGCTCGCCTTCGGTGTCGCCGACCCGGTGAAGGTGACCCGTTCTGCCCTGCAGAACGCCGCCTCCATCGCGGCCCTGTTCCTCACCACCGAGGCGGTCATCGCCGACAAGCCGGAGAAGGCCCCCGCGATGCCGGGCGGCGCCGACGGCGGCATGGGTGGCATGGACTTCTGATCCACCCGGATCGGAGACAGACGCGCCCGCGTTCCTCGCGGGCGGTCAACCACGGACGGGGCGGTCCCTCCTCACGGAGGGGCCGCCCCGTCGGCCTGTCCCTGGGGGAGGACAGGCGGTGCCGCGCCGGCGGTGCAGGGGTCGGGGCCGACGCGGCACCGGTCACTGGGGCACGAAGCGCATCCGGTTGGTGAGCTCGACCTGCTCGTAGTCGTGGCCCGTGACCCGCAGCGTCGTGGAGATGTGCTGCAGCGAGGACCGGACCTGCTCCTGCGTGACGCTCCACTCCTGGGTCACCGCCTGGAAGCCGCCGGCGGCCGCTCCTTGCCAGCAGTCGCCCAGCGCGGTGAGCTTGGCCATCATCGCCCGGACCTCTGACTCGATCGTGCTGGCGATCCGCTCGATGTCGGCCGACGCGGCGGCGATCCGCGCGGTGTCGACGGCGAAGGTGTTGCTCATGCCTGTCCCTCCCTGGTGATCGGCGGCGCCTCCCGCCACCGCTGTCTGCGACGCTAGGCGAGCGTCGCCATACCCCGCAGAAGTTGTCCACAGGGCTAGGGTCTGACCTCATGACCGGCCGCTCGACCCTCCTCTTCGCCCTTGCCGCGCTCCTCGAGATCGGTGGCGCGTGGCTGGTCTGGCAGGGCATCAGGGAGTCGCGGGGCTGGCTGTTCGTCGGGCTCGGCGTGCTCAGCCTCGGGCTCTACGGCGTCGTGGCCGCGTTCCAGCCGGACGCGCACTTCGGGCGGGTGCTGGCGGCCTACGGCGGGGTGTTCATCGTCGGGTCCCTGCTCTGGGGCGTGGTCGTGGACGGCTTCCGCCCCGACCGGTATGACGTGATCGGCGCCCTGGTGTGCCTGGCCGGCGTCGCCCTGATCATGTACGCCCCCCGGGCCGCCGCGTGAGCGTCCTCATCGACCCGCCCCTGTGGCCGGCGCACGGGCGCCTGTGGTCGCATCTCGTCTCCGACACCTCCCTCGCCGAGCTGCACCTCTTCGCGCGCCGCGCGGGCCTTCCCGAGCGCGGCTTCGAGGGGGACCACTACGACGTGCCCGAGGAGCGGTATGCCGATCTGGTCGCCCTGGGCGCGACCCCAGTCGGGGCGACGCAGCTGGCCCGGATCCTGCGCGACAGCGGCCTGCGCTTCCGCAAGCGCAAGGGCGAGCGACCGCTCGCCCGGGTCGAGAACGGGCTCAGCGCGGCGACCGCCGCGCCCCACGTGCTCGACGTCGTGGCTTCACCCCACGAGCGCGTCGACGCCGGTGCCACGGTCGTGCTCGTGCGGGCGGGTGACCTGATGGCGATGGTCCGCAACGCCTCGCGACCCGGATGGGCGCCGCCCGGTGGCAAGCGAGACCCGGGGGAGAGCGCGCGGGAGGGTGCGGTCCGCGAGCTCTCGGAGGAGACCGGGCTGCGGCTGCGGCCCGACGACCTCCGGCCGGTCGGCTACGAGCGCGTGACCGTCGATGAGGGCGTGGACGCGTGGCCGTTCGGACCGGGGGCGAACCACCTGCAGGTCTTCGCCGCCGCCGTCGAGGTGGCGGTCCCGCTGCGGCCCGCGCTGGACGACGTGCTCGAGGCCGCCTGGTTCGCGCGCGGCGACGCCGAGCGACTCTCCGGAGCGCAGCCGTGGTGGCCGATCGTCGACTGGTGGTGGGAGCGCCTCTGAGCGGGCCGACGCAACGAGATGGCGCGTTCGGTGGGGGGTGAGCGGGGTCAGGCGAGGTCGGCGAGCTCGTCGGCGAGGTTGACGCGGGCCTGCGCGGTCCAGGCAGCGTGCGCGTGGTCGGTCCGGTAGATCCGCTCCCGCCCGGCGAAGCCCCCCATCACGGCGGCCCGGCCGGCGCGGAAGAGGTGGTCCGGCACGTGGGCGTACTCCTCGCGCACCTGGGCGCGGTACGCGGCATACCTCGGGGACGGTGCGGAGAGGATCCACAGGTCGGCGTCGTGCACGGCGTCCAGGACCCGCGCCCCGACCCCGCCCTCGACCCCGCCCGGCCGGACCTCGTGCGTCGCCGTCATCAGCACCCCGTCCTCGACCGTGCCGACGAGCGTGTCGTCGACCCCGAGCGCGTGGAGGTGGTCACGCGCCATGGTCGCGCTGCGGTGCTCGTTGCTGCCCGGTGCGGCACTGGGGTCGTAGTGCAGGTCGTGGTACCACCCGACGGCCCGAGCCAGCAGCGCCTCCCGCACGTCCAGGTGCCCGGCGCCGGCCAGCTCGTCGAGCGCCGCGAGCACCTCGGCGAGGTGCTCCGCCGTGTGGTAGCGCCGGTGCGGCTCGCCCCAGCCCCGCAGCAGCAGCGAGCCCTCCCGCAGCCACAGGTCGCGGCCGGCACGCGGGGCGAGCAGCTCGGCATCGGCCAGCCAGCGGTCGAGGAGCGGCTCGGCCAGCGCGTTCACGACGGGTTCCACGGACCCACTGTGGCATCCGGGCGCCAGGCTGCGCGTCCGCGGGGTCTGGTGGTGGGCGCCACGCGGATCTACGCTGGATCATTGCCCGTGACGAGTGGGGAGCCAGACCCCTGCTCCTGGTCGTAGAGCACGACGCCGCCCGGCTGGGGAGCACCGAGTCGGAGCTGTCGCGCAGCTTCGCCTCGTCCTACCGCGTGCGCGGCGAGGTCGGCGCCCCCGACGCGCTGCGCGTGCTTGAGGGGGCGCACGAGCGCGGGGAGCGGGTCGCCCTGGTCCTGGTCGGGGACGGTATGCCGCCCGCCGCGCGGGCGGAGGTGCTCGCCTCGGCGCGGAGCCGGCACCCCGAGGCCCGGCGCGCGCTGCTCATCGACTGGGGTGCCTGGGCCGACGAAGGGGTGGCCGGGTCCATCCTGCGGGGCACCGCCGTCGGCGACCTCCACTGCTACGTGCTGCGGCCCTGGACCGAGGACGACGAGCTCTTCCACCGGACGCGCCGACCCCTCGGCCATGACGGGGGCCGACCTCGTGGCCTTCGGGCAGTCCGCCTGGTGGACGAGCCGCCCGGAGCGCTCCTTCCAGCTGCGGGAGACCGCCTTCGCCCGGCTCGTCGAGGAAGGGCTGCCGGAGGCCGCCGGGAAGGTCGCGGTCTCCCACGCCTGGGACTTCTCCGCGCGGGGTCAGATGGCTCCCTACCAGGGCTGGATGGCCAAGGCCGAGCGGGTGCTGGAGGGCCGGGAGGAGTCCCCGAGCTACGCCTACCTGCTCGTCGTCCGCGGGTTCAACCTCATGGAGTCCGGCAACGTCGCGGAGGGCCTCGTCGACCTCCAGCGCGCCGAGGGGCTGGGTGGCGAGCTCCGGCTCAAGGACGTCGTCGCGCTGGCCCGGATCGCCCAGGGGACGATGAAGGTCCGGTCCGGCCAGGTCGACGAAGGGCTGGCGATGCTGGACGAGGTGACCGCCTCGGCGGTGAGCGGCGAGCTGCCGGCCTTCGAGTCGGGCCTGATCTACTGCGTGACGATCTCCACCTGCCACGACGTCGGCGACGTGCGTCGGGCCGCGGAGTGGACCGAGGCCGCCAGCGCCTGGTGCGACCAGCACGACCTGACCGGCTTCCCCGGGGCCTGCCGGATCCACCGGGCCCAGCTGCTGCGGCTGCGAGGCCTGTGGACCGACGCGGAGCGTCAGTGCCAGGCCGCCTGCGAGGAGCTCGCCGACTACAACGCCTGGATCACCGCCGAGGGTCGCTACGAGATCGCCGAGATCCGGCGCCGGCGGGGGGAGTTCGGGGCCGCCCTGGAGGGCTACCGCGACGTCGCCGCCGTCGGCATGGACCCCCAGCCGGGGCTGGCCCTGCTCCGGCTGGCGGAGGGCAAGGTCGACACGGCCGCCGCGGCGCTGCGCCGCAGCCTCGCCGAGGGCGGGGCGCCGCTGGGACGGATGGCGCTGCTGCCGGCGCAGGTGGAGGTGGCCCTGGCCGCCGGCGACCTGGCGACCGCCCGCGCGGCCGCCGCCGAGCTCGAGGCGACGATCACGGCATACCGGATCGGGGACGTGCCCGCCCCCGCCTTCCAGGCGCAGCTGCACCTGGCCACGGGGCGCATCCAGCTGGCCGAGGGCGACTGGGCGGCCGCGGCACGGAGCCTGCGGCTGGCGCGCTCGGCCTGGCAGCAGATCGGTGCGCCCTACGAGGTCGCGCAGGCGCGGATGCTGCTCGGCCTGGCCTACCGGCACGAGGGCGACGAGGACGGTGCCACCGGAGAGCTCGAGGCGGCGCAGAGCACCTTCGCCCGCCTCGGGGCGCGGCTGGAGGAGGAGCGGGCCAAGGAGCTGCTCGGCCGGCTGGAGACCCGGCGCACCTTCGTCTTCACCGACATCGTCGGCTCGACCGAGCTCGCCCGCACGCTGGGCGACGAGAAGTGGCGGCGGCTGCTGGCCCGGCACGACCAGCTGCTGCGCGAGCGGATCACGGAGGCCGGCGGCGAGGTGATCAAGCAGACGGGCGACGGGTTCTTCGCCGCGTTCGAGCGGCCGCGCGCCGCGGTCCAGGCTGCGGTCGCGATCCAGCGGGCTCTCGCCGAGGAGGTGGTGGCGCCCGACGTGCGGATCGGCGTGCACACCGGTGGGGCGTTCCACCCCGACGGTGACGCGTCCGACTACGCGGGCCAGGGGGTGCACATGGCGGCGCGGATCGGCGCGGCGGCCGGCGCCGGGGAGATCCTGGTGAGCGCCGAGACGCTGGACGGCACGACGGACACCGGGTCCCTGTCCGAGCCTCGCGCGCTGGCGCTCAAGGGCTTCGAGGACCCGGTGCCGGTCGTGGCGGTGCGGTGGAGCTAGCGGACCTCAGCGCTTGAGCATCGCGTCCGCGAGGTCGGCCAGCGCGTCGGCGAGCTCCTCGCGGGCGTCGTGCGCGCTCGCCATGAGGCCCTTGACGCCCTTGTGCGCGCTGCCGGAGCCGGAGTGCACCGCGCCGCCGACCGCGCTGGAGATCCCGTGCCCGACCGAGCTGGCCGCGCCGGTCACGCCGCCCGCGACCGCGCCCGCGGCCCCGGTGACGCCGTCGGCCACGGCCTGGGCGGCGTGCTTGGTGCCGGAGAGGAAGGACTGCATGGCCAGGGTGGCGCCGGCGCCGACGAGCCAGACGTCCTTGGCGAGCCCGACGCCCTGCTCGGTCGGCCGGATGCCGTCGTCCTGGGTCATGCCGGGGGTCTTGAGGTAGAGCCCCGTCAGGCCGGCGCCGAAGGCGGCCAGGGCGCCGCCGGCGACGGCGGAGGGGACGGTCGGCAGCAGCAGCATCGCCCCGAGACCGATCTCGCCGTAGGCGAGCAGCTTGGCGAAGTCGCCGGGCTTCATGTCCTTGAACATCGGGTAGACGCTTGACGTCCAGCCGTGCATCTTCTCCTGCGCGGCCTCGTCGGCCTTGAGCTTGCTCAGGCCCGAGTTGAGGATGAAGGCGCCGGTCGCGACGCGGATCGGGACGTGGGTCGGGTGCATGGTCACTCCTGTTCGGCGAGACATCGGTGCTGCTCACACCGTATGCCGCCGCCCCACCGGCCCGCCACCGGGGCGTCCTCGCGGGTAGCGTCGGGGTGTGGAGCTGTGCGTCCCCCTCGCCGACCTGACCCGTGCCGAACTCGCCGTGGCCGGGGGCAAGGGCGCCAACCTCGGTGAGCTGGTGCGGGCCGGGTATGCCGTGCCGCCCGGCTTCGTGGTCACGACCGAGGCCTACCGCCTGGCGGCGAGCTCCGGGTGGGAGCATGTCCCCGCCGCCGTGGCCGAGCAGGTCCGTGCCGGCTACGCGGCGCTGGGGGAGCCGCCGGTGGCGGTGCGCTCGAGCGCGACGGCCGAGGACCTTCCGGGCGCGGCGTTCGCGGGTCAGCAGGACACCTACCTCGACGTGGTCGGCGCCGAGGCGGTGGTCGCGGCGGTGGCCGACTGCTGGCGCTCGCTGCGCACCGAGCGGGCGGTCGCCTACCGGCGCCGGCTCGGCATACCGGAGGAGAGCGTGTCGATGGCGGTCGTGGTGCAGGAGATGGCGCGGCCCGACCACGCCGGGGTGCTCTTCACGGCCGACCCCGTGACGGGGCGGCGCGACAGGGTCGTCGTCGACAGCTTCCCCGGCCTGGGCGAGGCCGTGGTGGGCGGGCACGTGACGCCGGACCACGCTGTCATCGATGCGGCCGGGGAAATGGTGGAGCGCCGGGCGGGCGAGCGACCGGGCGAGGAGCTGCCCGACGAGGTGCTCGCGGAGCTGGCGCGCGTCGGGCGGGGCGTCGCCGCCCACTTCGGTATGCCGCAGGACGTCGAGTTCGTCGTCGAGGACGGACGGGTGGTGCTGACGCAGGCGCGGCCGATGACGGCGCTGCCCCCGCCGCCGGTGCGGCTCAACCGCCTGCAGCGGGCGACGGGTCCGGTGCTGCTCGAGCTGCTGCCGCGGCGGCCGCTGCCGCTGGAGCTGACGGCGTGGGTCGACGAGGTGCTGCGGCGGCACCTGGGGCGGATGTTCGGCGAGATGGGCGGGATGCGGTTCGACGGGGCGGACGTGCTGCCGCGCGAGGACGGGGTGCTGCAGTCGTTCGTGCCGCCGGTGCCGCGGCCGAGCCTGGCCAGTCCGCTGCGGGCGGTGCGCTCGGCGTGGCGGTCGGTGCGGCACCCCGCGCGCGGCTGGCGGGACGATCCGCGCCTGGACGCGCTGCGCAGCCGGGCGGACGCGCTGCGCGGACCCGGGCTGGAGGAGCGGTCGTGGGACGACCTCCGCGACGCCCAGGCCGAGGCCGCCGACCTGCTCGACGAGCTGGGAGCCCTGCGGGCGCGCTACCTTCCGGCGGCGTTCCGCGCCCTGGTCCTCCTCGCGCTCTCGGTGAAGGTCGTCGGTCGGGGGCTCAGGGTCGTCGACCTCGTGGGCGGCGTGGGCTCGGAGACGACGAGGCTCAACGCGGCGCTCGCCGACCTGGCCGACCGGGTCCGCGCGGAGCCTCGTCTGCGGGCCCTGTTCGCCGGACGCTCGGGGGAGGAGCTGGCCTCAGCGGTCCGGCAGGGCCCGGCCGCCGTGCCTGTGCGCGAGCAGCTCGACGCGGTCCTGCAGCGGTGGGGGCACCGCGAGGGGTCGACGATCCTGCTCCTGCACGAGCCCTCGTGGGGGGAGGACCCCGCGCCGGTGCTGGGCATCGTCAAGGCGCTCGCCGCCGACGCACCGCCGACCACGGTCCATCGACCACCGGCGGTCCCCCGGGCGCTGCGCAGGCTCGCCCGGGCCGCGGCGGAGGGCGCGGCGATGCGCGAGGACACGCACCTGGAGATCAGCCGGTCGATGCCGGGGCTGCGCCAGACGTTCGTGGAGATGGGGCGTCGGCTCGCCGAGCACGGTCACCTCGAACGGCCGGAGGACGTCTGGTACCTCCTGCGGGACGAGCTCACCCAGCTGCCCGACCCGGCCGCGGCACAGAGTGCTGGAGCGACGGCATACCCGGAGCTGCGCGCACTCGTGGAGCGCCGCCGCAACGGCTATGCGGCGCTCGCGGGGTCGCCGCTGATCGCGCGGGCGAGCCTCTACCCGGGACAGGGCGCGCGGACGGACGCGCTCGTGAGTGGCATCGCGGGGGGCGGCGGGAGCGCGACGGGGACCGTGCGGGTGCTGGCCGGGCCGGAGGAGTTCGGCTCCTTCCTGCCCGGGGAGGTGCTCGTGTGCGCGGCGACGAGCCCGCCCTGGACGCCGCTGTTCTCGCGTGCAGCGGCCGTCGTCGTCGACCACGGTGGACCCGCGTCGCACGCGGCGATCGTGGCGCGCGAGTACGGCCTGCCCGTCGTCCTCGGCACCGGGACCGCCACCTCCACCCTGCGCACCGGCCAGGTCGTGACGGTCGACGGAGACCGCGGCACCGTCACCGCACCCTGACCCCCCCCACCGAGGGTGGAGCGGTTGCTGTCCGCCGAGGGGCTGGGGGAGGGGGGCTACGGAGCGGCGAGGGGTGCGGGGAGGGGGTCGGCGTGGACGACCGTGAGGCCGGTGACGGCGCGGGTGAGCACGACGTAGAGCCGGCGCAGGCCGGTGCGCTCGTCCGGCTCGGCCGCGGCGATCGAGGCCGGCTCGACGACGACGACCTGGTCGAACTCCAGGCCCTTGGCCACGGTCGCCGGCACGAGGTGCAGCGGCAGGATCCGCTCCTCGGCGTGCTCGCCGTCGAGCACCTCGTGCTCCAGCCCCGCGGCGCCCAGCGCATCGCCTACCCGACCGACCCACGCGTCGGGCACGATCACGCCGACCGATCCCTCGTGCTCCGAGGCTGACCGCGCCGCCTCGACCGCGCCGGCCACCGCGTCGCCGACCACCACCACGTCGAGCCGACCCGGGTTGGACCGCACGGACCGCGGCGCACCGAGGCCGGGCGCCATGTGGGGGAGGAGGCGAGCGGCATACTCGATCACCGCCGCAGGCACGCGGAAGCCGCGGTCGAGCACTTCCAGGTGCACGCCGTCCGCGCCGAGGTCCTTGCCCAGGTGATGCAACGACTCCTCCCACGAGCCGGTCGCCCACGGCGTCGTCCCCTGCGCGATGTCGCCGAGCACGGTGAGCGAACCGGTCGAGGCCCGGCGCCCGACGGCCCGCAGCTGCATCGGCGAGAGGTCCTGCGCCTCGTCCAGGACGACGTGGCCCAGGCTCGGGGTCCGTTCCACCACATCCGCGAGCTCGTCGAGCAGCGCGAGGTCGGCCACGCTCCACCGGGCCCTGCCCGGCGTCCGGGAAGGCTTGTCCCACACCATGACCCGCTGGTCGTCGGCCAGCCCCTCGCCGGTCGACAGCACGTGGTGCAGCACCACCTGTGGCGTCAGCTCGGGCCAGACGGCCTTCACGTACGCCTTCACCGCGGCCGACCGCGCGACGCTGTCCTGCACCGTGTCGTCCGGTGAGTCCCCCGCCCGCTCCATCGCCACGAGGACGGCGTGCGCCAGCCGCTGGGGGAGCATCGCGCGGGCCGCGGCATACCTGACCCCGCGCGAGCGCAGCTCGTCGAGGATGTCCTGCACCTCGTAGGCCGGCACGCGCCACCGGTGCGCCCCGCGCGGCACCACGAGCGCCTCGGTCGCGGGCCGGACCCGCGACCACACCGCCTCGCGCAGCACTTCGGCCATCCGCGCCTCGCCCTTGAGCCGCGCGACCTCCGGTATGTCGTGCGCGCGCACCGTGCCGTGCGCGGCCAGCTCCTCGACGGTGGTGTGCCGCACGGTCACCTCGCCCAGCGAGGGGAGCACCGCCCCGACGTGCTCGAGGAAGGCGCGGTTGGGGCCGACGACGAGCACGCCGGAACGGGCGAGCCGGTCGCGGAAGGCGTAGAGCAGCCAGGCCGCGCGGTGCAGGCCGACGGCGGTCTTCCCGGTGCCCGGCGCCCCCTGGACGCAGATGGTGGTCGCCACGTCGGAGCGGACGATCTCGTCCTGCTCCGGCTGGATGGTGGCGACGATGTCGCGCATGGGCCCGATGCGGGGGCGCTCGATCTCGCGGGCGAGCAGGGCGCTGGAGCCGGTGGCGGCAAGGCGGTCGTCCGCGGGTGCCCCCTGCAGCTCCTCGTCCTCGAACGCCGTGATCCGCCCGGCCTCGACACCGAAGCGCCGCCGTCGGCGCAGCCCCATCGGCTCGGTCGGGCTCGCCCGGTAGAACGCGGTGGACACGCCCGCGCGCCAGTCGACGACGACCGGGTCACCGCCCTCGTCGCTGACGTGCCGGCGCCCGATGTAGAGGGTCTCGGGCGCGTCGGTGTCGATGCGGCCGAAGAAGAGGGTCGTGCGCGGGTCGTCCTGCAGCGCGCGGGCGCGCAGCCACAGGGTGTGCGCCAGGGCCTCCCCGGCGATCGCGTCGCCCCCGTCGGCCTGCAGGGACAGGGTGTGCTCGCGCATGCGCGCGAGCTCGGCGCGGGCGCGGTCCAGGTGGGCGCGTTCGGCGGCGAGCTCGGTCTCGGGGGAGGAGGGCTGGGTATGACGTGTGGCGGGCACGGGTGACCTCGGCGGGTGAGGGGGGGAAGAGCGAGGCTACCCGACTGCTCGTCCCGCCGTCCCCGCCCTCAGGGGTGGCGGGCGCGCAGGGCGCGGTGCACCGGGGGGCGGCCCTGGTGCCGCTCGAGGGCCAGCTCGTAGTAGCCCACGAGCGCCTCGGTCGCCGCCCGCCACGAGTGCCGCTCGGCGTCGGCGCGGGCTTCGGCGCCCATCCGGGCGCGCAGCTCGGCGTCGGTCAGCAGCTCCTGCAGCCGCGCCGTGAGGCCCTCGGCGTCACCGGGTGTGACCAGGAAGCCGGTGCGCCCGTGGTCGACGGCGAACGGGATGCCGCCCGCGTCGGCCCCGACCACCGGGACGCCGCTGGCCATCGACTCCAGCGCCACCAGGCCCAGCGTCTCGGTCGTGGAGGGGAAGGCGAAGACGTCGGCGGAGGCGTAGGCGGCCGCCAGATCGGCGCCCGCCAGGTAGCCGGTGAACACCGTCGGGGTCCCGGCGAACCTCCGCTCGAGCTCCTCCCGGCCGGGGCCGGAGCCTACGAAGGCGAGGCGCGCGCCATACCCCGAGAGACGACGGATCGGCTCGAGGAGCTGGTCGAGGTCCTTCTCCTTCGACAGCCGGCCGACATACAGGATCAGCGGGGCGTCGGGGTGACCGTCGGTGAGGCGGTGGCGCATCGCCTCCGTCCGGGCGCCGGGGTGGTAGGTCACCGTGTCCACGGCCTTGGGCCACAGGTCCACCTCGCGGATCCCGACCTCGCGGGCGCGGTCGACCATCTGCTGGGAGGTGCAGAGGTTGACCTCGGCGAGGTTGTGCATGCCTGTCGTCCACCCCTGGACCGGGGCGCGCAGCACCTGCAGACCGTTGCCGATGGCCGTCGTGTAGGAGGGCACGTCGGTGTGGAAGCTGGCGAGCAGCGGCAGGTTGCGGCGCCGGGCGGAGAGCACGCCGTAGGCCGCGAGCCACACCGGGTTGACCGCGTGCACGACGTCCGGCTGGAAGGCCTGCATCTCGCGGGCGATGCGCGGGGTCGGCAGGCCGACCTTGATCTCCGGGTACCACGGCCGGAAGGACACCGAGCGCACCCGGACCACGCGGTGCGGGCCGTAGTGGCCCGGCGGGTCGCCCGGCGCGAAGACCAGAGCGGTGTGGCCGAGCTCGGTCAGCTGGTCCAGCGTGCGGGTGATCCGGGTGACCACCCCGTCGACCTTGGGGAGGAAGACCTCGGTGAAGAGCGCGATGCGCATGGCCCTGCCTGGTATGCCGTGACGTCCGGGTCAGACCGCGGTCGCCGCGGTGGCCGCGGTCGCCGCGCTCCGCGACGGGGGCACGCCGGGCCGCTGCTCCTGCGTCCAGACCGAGGTGCACGGGATCTTGTCCAGGTCGGCGCGGTCGGCATACCGGCGCGCGACGTCCTCGACCTCGACCAGCAGTCCCTCCTCCAGGAGCGTGGGCTCCAGGCCGAGGTCGAGGAAGGTGTCGTTGCGCACGTGCAGCTCGTTCTCGGCGGCCTCGTGGCGCGGGTTGGGGACCAGCTCGACGGTCGCGTCGCTGATCCGGGCGACCAGCTCGGCCAGGTCGCGCACGCGGTGCGTCTGGGTCATCTGGTTGATGATCATCACGCGATCGCCGACGGCCGGAGGGTTCTCCAGGGCCAGCTGCACGCAGCGGACCATGTCGCGGATGTGGATGAAGGCGCGCGTCTGCCCGCCGGTGCCGTGCACCGTCAGCGGGTAGCCGACCGCGGCCTGCATGAGGAAGCGGTTGAGCACCGTGCCGTAGTCGCCGTCGTAGTCGAAGCGATTGATGAGCCGCTCGTCGCGGGCGGTCTGGTCGGTGTGCGTGCCCCAGATGATGCCCTGGTGCAGGTCGGTGATCCGCAGCCGGTCGTTCTTGGCGTAGTAGGCGAAGAGGTTCTGGTCGAGCACCTTGGTGAGGTGGTAGACCGAGCCGGGGTTGGTCGGGTAGAGGATCTGCTGCTCGACCGGCGCGGCCCCCTCGTCCTCCGGCGTCACGGTCACGTCGAGGTAGCCCTCCGGGATCTTCATCCCGGCCGTGCCGTAGCCGTAGACGCCCATCGTCCCCAGGTGCACGACGTGGATGTCCAGGCCGGTCTCCACGACGGCGGCAAGCAGGTTGTGCGTGGCGTTGACGTTGTTGTCGACCGTGTAGCGTTTGTGGGCGGGGGACTTCATGGAGTATGGCGCGGCCCGCTGCTCGGCGAAGTGCACCACCGCGTCCGGCCGCTCGGTGAGGAGCAGGTCGCGCAGGTCGTCGTAGTCCTGCGCCACGTCCAGCTCCACGAACCGGATCTCCCGGCCGGCGACCTCGCGCCAGGCCGCGACCCGCTCCTGGGGGGTCGCGATGGGGGTCAGCGAGGAGGCTCCGAGCTCCTCGTCGATCCGGCGACGGGACAGGTTGTCGACGAGGAGCACGTCGTGGCCGAGGTCGCTGAGGTGCAGCGAGGCCGGCCAGCCACAGAATCCGTCGCCGCCGAGGACCACGATCTTCACGGGGAGCTCCTAGAACGAGGGTGGCACCACCGGGACATGGAGGTGCCGTCCGACCAAACTTACCCTGCAGGTCGGACGGCACCCGGCATCCGGGGAGGTCAGCCCTCGTCGGGGCGGGCCGCCAGGGTCACGGTGACCTCCTCGCGCTGGCCCTGGCGCACGTAGTCGATCGTCACCTCGTCGCCCGTGCCGCGCTCGCGCACCTGGCCGACGAGCGCGGTGGCCGAGCTGACGGACTCGCCGTCGATCCCGATGATGAGGTCTCCGGCCTGCAGCCCTGCCTGCTCCGCCGGGGAGCTCGGCTCCACCTGGCCCACCTCGGCACCGCTCAGCGTCGCCCCGTCCGTCTCGGCCTCACCGTCCCCCAGCGTCACCCCGAGGAAGGCGTGCTGGGCGGTGCCGGTGGAGATCAGCTGGTCGGCGATCAGCCGCACCTTCGTCGCCGGGATGGCGAAGCCGATGCCGATGGAGCCCGCCTGGCTCTGGCCGGCGGACGGTAGGGCCGCGATCGAGGAGTTGATGCCCACGAGCTCTCCGGCCCCGTTGAGCAGCGCGCCGCCGGAGTTTCCCGGGTTGATCGCCGCCGACGTCTGGATCGCGTTGGTGACGACGGGCGCCCCCGACATGCCGGACGCATTGCCGCTGCCCTGCGTGGTGACCGGGCGGTCGAGGGCGCTGACGATGCCGGTCGTGACGGTGCCCGACAGGCCGAGCGGGTTACCTACCGCCATCACGGGGTCACCCACCGCCAGCAGCTCGTCGTCACCGACCTTGATGGGCGTCAGCCCGTCCGGCACGGTGTCCAGCTTGACCACGGCGAGGTCGCTCGAGACGTCGGTGCCGACGACGGTCGCCGGGTAGGCACGCCCGTCGGACAGCACGACCCGCAGCTGCTGGGCGCCCTCGACGACGTGGGCGTTGGTGACCACGTGCCCCTGGTCGTCCCAGACGACTCCCGAGCCTGCCCCCTCACCCTGCGCGCCCGCGGTGTCGATCGACACCACGCTGGGGGTCACCTCGGTGGCGATGGACCGCCAGTCCTTCTCGCCGGTGAGGGCCACGGTCGTGCCCTGGTTGGAGGCGGAGGTCCCGGACGCCTCGTCCGAGGTGCTGCTCGAGCTCACGGTGCTGCCGTCGTCGGCGGCGCGGACGGCCGCGTAGGTCCCGCCCGAGGCGAGCGCCGCCGCCAGGACGCTGGCCACGGCGACGTCGCCGAAGCGCCGCCGCTGCCGCGGCGCCGGCGGCGTCGCGTACGGCGCGGTGGGCGCGTTGGGTGCGGTGGGGTCCACCGCGTCGGGGCGGTGCGGGTACGAAGAGCTGTCGGGTCCCTGCGGCGAGGTGGTCATGGCCCCCATCAGACACCAGGGAGGTCGGTGCGGGCTGGGGGTCGGCTGTGACTTTCCTGGACGCCCTCGCCCGGGCCGGGGTCAGCCGTCCTCGCCCGCGCTCGCGGCGACGTCGAAGGACCACATGACGCCGAACCGGTCGAAGACCTGGCCGTAGTGCGACCCCCACGGGGCCAGCGCGAAGGGCATGTTCATCGAGCCGCCACCGGCCACGAGCGCGTCGATCAGCTCGCGGGCGCGCTCCACGTCGTCGCGGGAGTACAGGAGGGAGTACACCGTGTCGCGAACGGCATACTCCTCGCCGGGCATGGCATCGCCGCCGGTGATCCGCCCGCCGTCCACGTCGAGCTGCGCGTGCGCCACGGCCTGCGGGTCGGGCTCGAAGGGCATGCCGGTCATCTGCGGGACGTCGGAGTAGCGCATCAGCAGCAGCTCGCCGCCGAACACCTCCTGGTAGTGCGTGAACGCCTCGGCGGCGTTGCCGAGGAAGGCCATGTAGGTCGACAGCGTGGCCATGATGACTCCTCGTCCGGGGAATGGATGCTGCCGAGGCTAGTGCCGGCCGCCGACAGAGGTGCGGTTCCGGACGCTCCGCGACAGTGGTCGAGAACTGGAGCGGCTCCGGTTTGGCGTGCGTGTCCTGCTCCGGTGAGTGGGTTGTGCACGGGCTCGCCCGGTATGGCGTGCGCGTGCCACTCCGGTGAGTGGTTTGCGCGCGCCCTCGCCCGGTATGGCGTGCGCGTGCCACTCCGGTGAGTGGGTTGTGCACGCGCGCCCCCGGTATGGCGTGCGTGTCTCACTCCGGTGAGTGGGTTGTGCACGGGCTCGCCCGGTATGGCGTGCGCGTGCCACTCCAGTGAGTGGGTTGCGCACGCTCCGCGGGCGTCAGGAGCGACGGCGGTGGGCGCCGGTCTCCTCCTTGTGCGAGGGTCGGCGCACGCTGATCTCCCCGGTCACCGGGGGAGCGGCCGGGAGCTCGACCCGGAAGGTGGCGCCGCCGCCCGGGGTGGGAAGGTGGCGGACGGTGCCGCGGTGCCGCGCGACGATGGCGGAGACGATCGCCAGGCCGAGCCCGGTCCCCCCGGACTCCCGGCTGCGTGAGCGGTCCGCACGATAGAAGCGCTCGAAGACCCGTTCGGCCGTGCCCGGCTCCAGACCGGGACCGTGGTCACGGACCTCCGCCACGACCGTCTCGCCCACCCGCCCCA
Source organism: Ornithinimicrobium tianjinense (assembly GCF_014636495.1). Taxonomy (GTDB): domain Bacteria; phylum Actinomycetota; class Actinomycetes; order Actinomycetales; family Dermatophilaceae; genus Ornithinicoccus; species Ornithinicoccus tianjinensis. The sequence continues at coordinate 168,512 of NZ_BMEM01000004.1, read as the reverse complement.
GGGCCACCTCGATCGGCGTCGCGGGCGGCGTGTGGGTGATCGCGTTGGCGACCAGGTTGGTGAGCACCTGGCGCAGTGCGCCGTCCTCACCGACGACGGTGTGCCCGTCGCGGGACGTGCCCTCGAGTGTCACCAGGGCGATCCGCCGGTCGGGGGCGCGCACCTGGGCGTCCTGGACGACGTCGTTGGTCAGCACCGTCAGGTCCACGCGCGTCGGCGACATGGCGGGCTCGGAGTCCAGGCGTGTCAGCGTGAGCAGGTCCTCGACCAGCCGGGCCATCCGCGTGGCCTCGTCCTCGATGCGGCGCATGGCCCCCGGCACGTCCTCCGGGGCCACGGCGCCGAAGCGGTACAGCTCGGCATACCCTTTGACGGTGGCCAGCGGCGTCCGCAGCTCGTGCGACGCGTCGGCGACGAAGGTGCGCATCTTGCGCTCGGAGGCCTCCCGGACCGCGAAGCTGTGCTCGATCTGCGCGAGCATCCGGTTGAGCGAGTCCGACAGCGAGCCCACCTCGTCCGCAGCGCCGTGGGGAGGGACGCGGCGGGTGAGGTCGCCGTCGGCGATCGCGGCGGCGGTGTCCTCGATCCGGGTCAGCGGGCGGAAGGCGCGGCGCACGGCATACCAGCCGAGCACGCCCACCACCGCCAGCGTGGTCAGGCCGATCACCAGGGTGAGGCGCAGCAGGGTGGCGACGGTGCTGTCGACATCGTCCAGCGGCGCCGCGACGGCGATCGTGCCGCCCTCGGTGAGGCGTTTGGCCAGCACCCGCCAGGTCCCGTCGTGCCCGCGCGCCTCCACGGTGAACGGCGAGCCCAGCCGGTGGTCGTCGTCGTCCACGCGCTCGAGCTCCGGGCGGCTGATCTCCGAGCGGCTCGGCAGCACGAACGGTGTCGGCGCCGCGGTCTTGTCCGGCGGGGTGTAGATGACGAAGTAGGGGTTGGGCGGCACGAAGGTGCGCTGCTCCAGCGCCGGCTGCCCCGTCGCCTCCTCGATCATCTGGCTCAGCGCGGTCACCGCGAGAGGCTCGATGTAGGCCTCCAGGTCCGCGTCGGTGCGGTCGAGCAGGAAGCCGCGCAGCATCATGATCGTCACCGAGGTGGTGAGCAGGTAGGCCGCGAGGACGAGCAGGATCACCACCGTCACCAGACGGCGGGTCAGGGACAGCTTGTGCAGGCGCTGGTATGACGTGCTGCGCAGCCGGGCGAGCAGCCTCACCTTGCGCGCGTCACCGGGGAGCGCGCAGGACGTAGCCGACGCCGCGCTTGGTGTGGATGAGCGGGTCGCCGACGACGTCGATCTTGCGCCGCAGGTAGGAGATGTAGGACTCCACGATGTTCATCTCGCCGCGGAAGTCGTAGTCCCACACGTGGTCGAGGATCTGGCTCTTGGACAGCACCCGGCCAGGGTTGAGCATGAGGTAGCGCAGCAGCTTGAACTCGGTGGGGGAGACCTCGATGACCTGCCCGTTGCGGCGGACCTCGTGGCTGTCCTCGTCGAGCTCGAGGTCGGCCACCCGGAGGACGTGCGCGTCCTCCTCGATGGTGCGGGTGCGGCGCAGCACCGCCCGGATGCGGGCCACGACCTCCTCGAGGCTGAAGGGCTTGGTGACGTAGTCGTCGCCGCCGACGGTGAGCCCCTTGACCTTGTCGTCGAGGGAGTCGCGGGCGGTGAGGAAGAGGATGGGGACGTCCTGGCCGCGCTCGCGCAGGGTGCGGGTGACGGTGAAGCCGTCCATGTCGGGCAGCATGATGTCGAGCACCGCGAGGTCGATCTCGTGCTCGCCCGCCAGCTGGAGGGCGGTACGGCCGTCGGGGGCCGCATGCACCTCGAAACCGGCGAAGCGCAGGCTGGTCGTCAGCAGCTCGCGGATGTTGGTCTCGTCCTCGACGACGAGGAGAGTGGCCTCCGGGGCGTCGTGCGTGGTCGTCATGCCCACCATCGTCCGACCGTTGCCTGGGAGATGGCTGGACATGGGCTGGGGCCGGGGTCGGTCCGTGGGAGCCGGCGTGCCGTCAGTCGCTCGGTGCCCATGGGTCGGTGATCTCGCGCAGCATCGTCAGCGCCTCGCGCAGCGCGCGCATCCGTCACCGCGCGGATCCGGCAGACGGTGGGCTCCAGGCGCCACAATGCCGGAGTGACCCCGCGCGACACGCACACCGACATCGTGCTCCACGGTCAGGACATCGCCCTTCCGCTCGGTATGACGCTTCCGCTCGCCCCCGAGGAGGCCGCCATCGCGGCCGACCGGCTCTGGCAGGTCCGACCGTCCCGGCTCTCCTCCGTCTACAGGCGGATCGCCCTCGACGGGCACCGGCTGGTGGCCGACGACGTCGACTGGCAGGTGGGCCGGGGCAGCGAGGTCCGCGGCCCGGTCCTGGGCCATCTGCTCCTGCTCTCCGGCCGCACCGCGCTCCTGGACCAGCTCCACGGTCCGGGGGCGGACGCGCTGCGCCGCGGCTGCGAGGCCGCGGCGTGAGCACGCGCCGCCGGCCGGGCCTGGGCCGACGGGCGCTGCTGAGCGTCGCAGGCGTGGTGCTGGCGGTCGCCGTGTGGTTCGTGGCGGGCCCGCAGCTGACGGCCATCGGCTGGGTCGGCAAGGGCGACTGCGCGCGAGTCGACGAGAACGGCCGAGGTGTCCCGCCGCGGCTGGTCGAGGCGGACTGCGAGGGCGCGGACGGCCATCTCACCTACACCGTCACCGACACCAACATGTCCGCACAGGTGGCGCACTCCCTGTGCCCGGGTGCCGACGTCGGCTGGTTCGAGAAGAACTACCCGCGACCGGGCCGCGCGCCCGACCCCCAGGCCCGGGCGCGGTTCGCCTGCCTGGCCCCGAACCTCGAGGTCGACCGCTGCTACCGCGCGTCGGGGGAGCTGCCGGACGAGGTCGACAGCTACTGGGCCCGGCCCACCTGCGACGAGCGGGGTGTGGGCTACCTGCGGGTGGTCTCCCAGGACGACCGGGCCGGCGGCCGCTGCGAGGAGGGGCAGATCGCCCTGTCCTTCCCCGTGCCCGGACGGACCTACTGCGTGGAGCTGCAGGAGGGCTGAGCCCAGCCCGCACGAAGTGATGCGTGGCAGGGAGGTCAGCGTCCGGTCGGCGTCGCGTCGAGGCTGCCGAGGTCGTCGGCGTCCACGATGCGGTAGGCGTAGCCCTGCTCGGCCAGGAAGCGCTGCCGGTGGGCGGCGAACTCGGCGTCCACGGTGTCGCGGGCGACGACGGTGTAGAAGTGCGCGGTCCGACCGTCGCCCTTGGGGCGCAGCACCCGGCCGAGCCGCTGGGCCTCCTCCTGGCGTGACCCGAAGGTGCCTGACACCTGGATCGCCACGGACGCCTCGGGCAGGTCGATGGAGAAGTTGGCGACCTTGCTCACGACGAGCAGGCTGATCTCGCCCTCGCGAAACTGCCGGAACAGCTCCTGCCGCTGCGTGACCGTCGTCTCGCCGGTGATGAGCGGGGCGTCGAGGGTGGTGGCGAGCTGGTCGAGCTGGTCGAGGTACTGCCCGATCACCAGCGTCGGCTCCCCGCGGTGCCGCTCGACCAGCGCCCTGACGACGCCGTCCTTGGCCGGCGCGCAGGAGGCGAACCGGTAGCGCTCCTCGGGCTCGGCGACGGCATACGCCATCCGCATGGACTCGGACAGACTGACCCGGACCTCGACGCAGTCGGCCGGGGCGATGTAGCCCTGGGCCTCGATGTCCTTCCACGGCGCGTCGAAGCGCTTGGGCCCGATGAGAGAGAAGACGTCGGACTCGCGGCCGTCCTCGCGCACGAGCGTGGCGGTGAGGCCGAGCCGGCGGCGGGCCTGCAGGTCGGCCGTCATCCGGAAGATGGGGGCCGGGAGGAGGTGGACCTCGTCGTAGAGGATGAGCCCCCAGTCGCGCGCGTCGAGCAGGTCCAGGTGCGGGTAGACGCCCTTGCGGCGCGTCGTCAGCACCTGGTATGTCGCGATCGTCACCGGGCGGATCTCCTTGCGCGAGCCGGAGTACTCCCCGATCTCGTCCTCGGTCAGCGTCGTCCGCCGCAGCAGCTCGTCGCGCCACTGGCGCGCGCTGACGGTGTTGGTCACCAGGATCAGCGTCGTGGTGCCCGAGCGCGCCATGGCCCCCGCGCCGACCAGGGTCTTGCCGGCGCCGCAGGGCAGGACGACGACGCCGGAGCCGCCGTCCCAGAACCCGTCGACCGCCTGCTCCTGGTAGGGCCGCATCGACCAGCCGGTCGTGTCCAGCTCGATCGGGTGCCTCTCGCCGTCGACGTAGCCGGCGAGGTCCTCGGCGGGCCAGCCGACCTTGAGCAGCTCCTGCTTCAGGTGGCCGCGCTCGGAGGGGTGGACCAGCACGGTGTCGTCGTCGACGCGGTCCCCGATGAGGGGCTTGATCTTCTTGTGCCGCAGCACCTCCGCCAGCACGGCGCGGTCGGTGGTGCGCAGGACCAGCTGAGTGACGGGCAGCCCGGTCTCCGGGTCGTTCTGCCCGTCGACCGGCTCCTTGAGCAGCGTCAGCCGGCCGTAGCGGTCCATCGTCTCCGCGACATCGACGAGCAGCGCCTGCGGGACCGGGTAGCGGCTGTGCGTGATGAGGGCGTGCACGACCCGCTCCGCGTCGTGCCCGGCGGCGCGGGCGTTCCACAGCCCGAGCGGGGTGACCCGGTAGGTGTGGATGTGCTCCGGGGCGCGCTCGAGCTCGGCGAAGGGCGCGATGTCGCGCCGCGCCGCCTCGGCGTCGGGGTGGTCGACCTCGAGGAGCAGGGTCTTGTCGGACTGGACGATCAGAGGGCCGTTCATCGTGGTGCTCAACGGTAGGTCAGGTGGTGCGCATTCCGTGAGCCGGTAGCCTGGGTCGAACGACAACGCGCTCCGGGGTCGGTGAAACTCCGAGCCGGCGGTGACAGTCCGCGACCCGGCCGCAGCCAGCGGCCGGTTGACCTGGTGAAACTCCAGGACCGACGGTGAAAGTCCGGATGGGAGGCAGCGCGAGGGTCGGCGGGCCTGCCCGTCCCCTCCTGTCTCCCGTCGTCGCTCCCCTGGGGCCACCGACGACCGGAGGACCAGGTGACAGATCTCCTGCGCGGCCGCGCCAGCAGCGCCGGGCCGCCCCCTGCCGCGCTGGCCGACGCCCTGCGCCGCGCGGTGACGCTCGCCCGCCGCGGCCCGGCGCGCGACCCCAACCCCCGCGTGGGCTGCGTGCTCCTCGACGACCGCGGCCGCACCGTCGGCGAGGGCTTCCACGCCGGGGCCGGCAGTCCGCACGCCGAGGTCGTGGCGCTCGCCGGGGCCGGGACCGCGGCCCGGGGGTGCACCGCCGTCGTCACCCTCGAGCCGTGCGCGCACACCGGCCGCACCGGTCCGTGCGTCGAGGCCCTCCACCGGGCCGGCGTCGCGGCGGTCCGGTATGCCGTGCCCGACCCCACCCCCTCCGCGGGCGGCGGGGCGGCGGCCCTTGCCGCGGCGGGGGTCGACGTCGCCCGGCTCCCCGACGACGAGGCGGAGGAGCTGGTCGCGGACTGGGGCGCCACGTCGCGCCGCGGTCGGCCGCACGTGACGTGGAAGATCGCCTCGACCCTCGACGGCCGGGTCGCCGCGGCGGACGGGTCGAGCCGCTGGATCACCTCGCCCGAGGCGCGGGCGGCCGCGCACGCCCTGCGCTCGCGGGTGGACGCCGTCGTCGTCGGCACCGGCACCGCGCTGACCGACGATCCCGCGCTCACGGCCCGCGGGCCGCGAGGACGGCTCGCCCTCGACCAGCCGCTTCGCGTCGTCGTGGGCGCGCGCGACCTCCCCGCGGACGCTCGCCTCCACGGCCCCGGCGGCCAGGTCGTCCACCTGCGCACGCACGACCCGGCCGCCGTCCTTGCCGACCTGCGGGAGCGCGGGGCGCACCGGGTCCTCCTCGAGGGCGGCCCCACGCTCGCCGGCGCCTTCTGGCGCGCGGGCCTGGTCGACGAGCTGCTCGTCCACCTCGCGCCCGCCCTGCTCGGGGCCGGCGGGGCGCCCGCGGTGCCCGACCTCGGCATACCCGACATCGAAGGGGCCGCCCGGCTGGAGCTGGTGAGCCTGGACCGCCTCGGACCCGACCTGCAGCTGCGCCTGCGCCCCCTGCCCGCCCGCCCCACCGACCTGGAGGTCTGACCATGTTCACCGGCATCGTCGAGGAGCTCGGCACCCTCGTCTCGCGGACCGACGGCGCGCAGTCGTGCGTCCTGGAGGTGCGCGCCCCCACCGTCGCCGCCGACCTGCGCCACGGCGACTCGGTCGCGGTCGACGGCTGCTGCCTCACCGTCGTCGAGCCCCGCCGCGACGGCTTCACCGCCGACGTGATGGCCGAGACGCTGGCCTGCACGACGCTCGGCGGGCTCGTCCCCGGGGCCCGGGTCAACCTGGAGCGTGCCGTGCGCGTCGACGCCCGTCTGGGCGGCCACGTCGTCCAGGGTCACGTGGACGGCACCACCACGCTCCTGGGCCGCACGCCCGGGGACCGGTGGGAGGTGGTCCGGCTCGCCCTGCCCCCGGAGCTGTCCCGGTATGTCGTGCGCAAGGGCTCCGTCGCGCTGGACGGGGTCTCGCTCACCGTCTCGGCGGTCGACGACGACGCCTTCGAGGTCAGCCTCATCCCGACCACCCTGGCGCTCACTACCCTCGGGACGCGCGCCGTGGGCGAGCGGGTCAACGTGGAGGTCGACGTCCTCGCCAAGTACGTCGAGCGCCTCGTCGTGCAGGGGGTCGCCGGATGAGCGCGGTCGAGGAGGCGCTGACCGCCCTTCGGCAGGGCCGTCCGGTCCTGGTGCTCGACGACGTCGACCGGGAGAACGAGGGCGACGTCGTCCTCGCCGCCCAGACCCTGACGCCGGAGTGGACGGGATGGGCGGTCCGGCACAGCTCGGGCTACCTGTGCGCGCCGCTGCCGGACGCCTGGGCCGACCGGCTCGGCCTGCCCCTGATGGTCACGCAGAACGAGGACGAGCTGCGCACGGCATACACCGTCACGGTGGACGCCGCGACGGGCGTGACCACCGGGATCAGCGCCGCCGACCGCTGCGCGACGGCCCGCGCGCTCGCGGACCCGGCGAGCGGGCCGGGCGACCTGCGGCGGCCGGGGCACCTGGTGCCGCTGCGGGCGCGGGAGGGTGGCGTGCTCGTGCGGCGCGGCCACACCGAGGCCGCCGTCGACCTCTGCCGGCTCGCCGGGCTGGCACCCGTGGGCGTCATCGGCGAGCTGGTCGACGACGCCGGCGAGCTGCTGCGCGGTCCCGCCGTGCGCGCGCTCGCCGCCGAGCACGGGCTGCCGGTGCTCACGATCGCCGAGCTGGTCGCCCACCGGCAGCGTCACGACCGGGTGGAGCGCCTGGCGAGCACCGTGCTGCCGACCGCCGCAGGGGAACTGGTCGTCCACGGCTACCGCGACCGCGTCACCGGCGCGGAGCACCTGGCCCTGGTCGGACGGCCGGACCCCGGGCCGCGCCCGCTCGTGCGGCTGCACTCGGAGTGCCTGACCGGCGAGGCGCTGGGCTCGCGGCGCTGCGACTGCGGGCCGCAGCTCGACGACGCCCTGGGCCGGGTCGCGCGCGAGGGCGGCGTGGTCGTCTACCTGCGCGGGCACGAGGGGCGCGGCGTGGGCCTGCTCGACAAGCTGCGCGCCTATGCGCTCCAGGACGAGGGCGCCGACACCGTCGAGGCGCAGCTCGCCCTCGGGCTGCCGGTCGACGACCGCGACTACGCGGCCGGCGCGGCGATCCTGCACGACCTCGGCCTGGACACGCGACCGCTGCGGCTCATCACGCACAACCCCGACAAGGCCCAGGCGCTGCGTGCCCTCGGCCTCACGGTCACGGCCGAGACCTCGCGCACCTGCCCGCCGCCGGAGTCGCACGCCTACCTGAGGACCAAGGTCGACCGGCTCGGGCACGCGCCCCACCACGTCGCGACCAGCACACCGACCAGCACACCGACCAGCACACCGACCACCACCACTGCAGCGAGCACGAGGAGCACAGCATGAGCAAGGCCGGAGCACCCACCCTGGACGTCGACGGCACCGGGCTGCGCGTCGCGGTCGTCGCCGCGTCGTGGCACACCACGGTCATGGACGGCCTACTGGACGGCGCGCACCGTGGTCTCGCCGACGCCGGGGTCGCGCCCGAGGACGTGCGCGTGGTCAGGGTCCCGGGCAGCTTCGAGCTGCCCGTCGCCTGCGCGCAGCTCGCCCGTTCGGGCCGGTATGACGCGCTCGTCGCCCTGGGCGTCGTCGTCCGCGGGGGGACGCCGCACTTCGACTACGTCTGCCAGGCCGCCACCACGGGGCTGACGCAGGTGGCGGTGGAGACCGGGGTGCCCGTCGGCTTCGGTGTGCTGACCTGCGACGACGACCAGCAGGCCCTCGACCGGGCAGGGCTGCCCGGCTCCTCGGAGGACAAGGGGCACGAGGCGGCGACCGCGGCGGTGGCGACCGTCGTGGCGCTGAGTGCCTGACCCGGGCACGATGGGGGAATGCCCGTGGCTCCAGCGGTGCCCGTGCTCGTGCTCCTCGAGGGGCCGAGCGACGTCGCCGCGCTCGACGCCGTGCTCGACGGGCAGAGCCAGGGGCAGGGGCCTCGCAGGACGGGGGAGGGCACGGCATACCGGCTGGTCGACATGGGCGGCGTGACCAACGTCGCCCGGCACCTCGCGGCGGCGGGGCGACAGCGCCCCGCCGCGGAGGTGCTCGGGCTCTGTGACGCGGCCGAGGCGTGGGTGGTGGTGCGCGCGCTGCGCGAGGCCGGGCGCGACGTCGACGACGTGGCGGACCTTGCGCGGTGGGGCTTCTTCGTGTGCGACCGTGACCTGGAGGAGGAGCTCATCAGGGCCCTCGGCGCCGAGGCGTGCCTCGCGCTGCTGGAGCGGGAGGGGCTCGGGGAGCGGTTCCGGGCGTTCAGCCGGCAGCGCCCCTGGGTGGACCGCCCGGTCGAGGACCGGCTGCACCGCTTCGCGGGGGTGGCGTCCGGCCGCAAGATCAGGCTGGCCCGCGCGATGGCTGCGGCGTTGCGCCCGGACGAGGTGCCCCCGCCGATCGCGGCCCTGGTGAGCCGGCTCATGGCCGACCGCCGGTCCGCGCGGGCGTGACAACGCGACCCGGCCTCGAGCGCTACGGTGCCGGGGGGCCCGGCGGTGGTGGCTCCTGACAGGATGTGGCCATGACGACGCCGTCCCTACCCATGACCGTGTCGATGCCCGGGATGCCCGAGCGGGTGACGATCTACGAGGTCGGGCCGCGCGACGGCCTCCAGAACGAGAAGACCGTCGTTCCCGTCGCGACCAAGGCCGAGTTCGTCCGCCGGCTGCTCGCCGCGGGGCTGGACACCGTGGAGCTGACCAGCTTCGTCCCGCAGAAGTGGGTGCCGCAGCTCGGGGACGCCGAGGAGCTGCTCGACCTGCTGGGGGAGTCGGGGACCGGGCAGCGACGGCCGGTCCTGGTGCCCAACGAGCGCGGGCTGGACCGGGCCCTGGAGAAGGGCGTCAGCGCCATCGCGATCTTCGGCAGCGCGACGGAGAGCTTCGCGCAGGCCAACCTCAACCGCTCGGTCGCGGAGTCGGTCGAGATGTTCGCGCCCGTGGTCAAGCGGGCCCTGGACGCCGGCACGTGGGTCCGGGCCTACGTGTCGATGTGCTTCGGCGACCCGTGGGAGGGGCCGGTCCCGGTGACGCAGGTGGTCGACGTGTGCTCGCGCCTGATGGACCTCGGCTGCGACCAGCTGTCGATCGGCGACACCATCGGCGTGGGCACCGCAGGCCACGTGCTGCGGCTGCTGGACGCGCTCGAGGAGGCCGGCATCGGCACCGACCAGGTGGGCGTGCACTTCCACGACACCTACGGCCAGGCCCTGACCAACACCCTCACCGCCCTGCAGCGCGGGGTCAGCGTCGTGGACGCCTCGACCGGCGGGCTCGGCGGGTGCCCGTACGCCAGGTCCGCCACCGGCAACCTCGCGACCGAAGATCTCGTCTGGGCCCTCGACGGGCTCGGGATCGAGCACGGCGCCGACCTGCAGGCCCTCGTCGAGACGAGCACCTGGATGGCCGAGCAGCTCGGGCGCCCGGCGCCGTCCCGCGTGGTCAGGGCGCTCGCGGGCGGCTGACCGGCCCTCCGCTGGCGGTCGGGGTCGCCGAGCGCGGGCCACTCCGGTGAGTGGGTTGTGCACGCGGTCCCGGGGCATGGCGTGCACATGCCACTCCGGTGAGTGGGTTGTGCACGCGGTCCCGAGGTATGGCGTGCACATGCCACTCCGCTGAGTGGGTTGTGCACGCGGTCCGGGGGTCTGGCGTGCACATGCCACTCCGGGGAGTGGGTTGGGCACGCGGTCCCGGGGTATGGCGTGCGCGGGCCGCTCCGGTGAGTGGGTTGGGCACGCGGTCCCGGGGCCCGGAAGATGCCTAGGGCAGCCGCAGGTCCCGGCGTCGGTAGCCCCAGAGCCCCATAGCCATGAGGGCGAGCGCCGCCCCGGTGATGGCGAGGACCGGGGTCCAGTCCATCTCCTCCACCGGCAGGGCGGGCAGCACCTCCCACGGGGTCAGCCGCACAAGCCAGTCGGGCAGGCCCAGGATCGACCCGACCCACACCATGAACAGCGACCACCCCACGACGACCCACACGATCCAGCTCAGCCGGGGTGCCCAGCCGTGCAGGAGCACCGCCAGCCCGAGCACGAGCAGCGCACCGGGCACCAGCACGAGCGCACCCCGCAGCGACCCGAGCATCGGCCCGAGGTCGCCCTGGGCCAGCGTCTCGGGCAGCCCCAGCAGCGCCCCGAACGCGGCGAAGAGCACGGTGCTGCCCACCGCCGCGAGGAGCAGGTATGCCGTGGCGAGCCGGGTCCGCGGGACCGCGGTCGCCAGGATCAGCTCGGCGTGACCCCGATGCTCCTCGACGGCCAGCCGCTGCCACAGCTGGACGGCGAGCACCCCCGCCAGGACGGCCACGATGCCGAGCATCGCCACGAAGAAGGCGTCGACGAGCGTGTCCGCACCCTGGCCCAGCCGGCGCAGCATCATCTCCAGCCGCGGGATCCGCTCGAGCATCGTGTCGAAGCTGCCGGACAGCGAGCCCATGCCGAGCGCGAACACCGCCAGGCCGACGAACCACCCGACCAGGCTGCCCCGCTGCAGGCGCCACACGAGGCCGCCGACCGACAGCAGCGCCGGGGTCGCGCGGTCCCGGCCGGGCCGGACCGCCCAGAGGCCGGCGCCGTGGTCGCGCCGCCCCTCCAGCGCGAAGGCCGCGGCCACGAGCAGCACGGTCAGCGCGGCCGGCAGCAGCAGCACCCACCAGCGCTCGCCGTCGTAGGGATGCACGAGCGCCATCCACTCCACGGGGGAGAGCCAGGCGAGGCCGCGGACCACGCTTCCCTCCTCGGAGGCGTCGGCGACGGCTCGGAGCAGGTATGCCGCGCCCAGCACCGCCAGCCCCAGGCCGCGGGCGGCCCGCGCCGAGGAGGTGACCTGGGCGGCGACGGCACCCACGCCGACGAGCACCGCCGGCACCAGGGCGCTGCCCAGGCCGTAGGCGACCGAGCCCACGACCGGCTCACCGACCGCGACCATGCTGACCCCGACGAGCAGCCCGAGCACCGCGCAGGCCAGCAGGCCGACGACGACCGCGGCGGTGAGCGGCGCGTGCCGGCCGACGACGCCGGAGCGCAGCAGCTCGGTGCGGCCCTCCTCCTCGTCCGCCCGGGTCACCCGGACCACGCCCAGGATCGCCATGATCCCGGCGACGGTCGCCATGAAGGTGCCCACGCGCCATACCGTGAAGGGACCGGGAGAGGTGAGGTCGTAGGGCGGGCCGAGCATCGCGCGCATCGTCGGGTTCTCCGCCAGCAGGTCCAGGGCGCCCGTGGTCGCGAGGCCCCCGACGATCGTCTCGTAGGCCGCAGCTGTCGCCGGGACGACGGCCGCCATACCCAGGATCCAGGCGGCGTAGAACCAGCGGTTGCGCCGCAGCGCCAGCCGCACCAGCGTCGCGAGGCCGTTCATGACCGCGGCGTCCCGGCGCCGCTCTGGTCGTAGTGCCGCAGGAAGAGCTCCTCCAGCGTCGGTGGCGTCGAGGTCAGCGCGCGCACGCCCAGCGGGGCGAGTCGGGCCAGCAGGTCGCCGAGCGCCGCGTCCTCCACCTGGGCGGTGAAACGGTGGTCGTGGACGACGGCGTCGTGCACGCCGGGCAGCCCGACCAGCTCCGCCGGCACGGGGGAGGAGACCTCGGCCTGCACCTGGGTGCGGGTGAGGTGGCGGAGCTCGGCCAGGGTGCCGGACTCGACCACCCGGCCGGCGCGGATGATCGAGACCCGGTCGCAGAGGTGCTCGACCTCGGAGAGGATGTGGCTGGACAGCAGCACCGCCCGGCCGTCGACCTGGTCCTGGCGGATGACCTCCCGGAACTGCGCCTCCATGAGGGGGTCGAGCCCTGCGGTCGGCTCGTCCAGCAGGAGCAGCTCGACGTCGGAGGCCAGGGCCGCGACGAGCGCGACCTTCTGCCGGTTGCCCTTGGAGTAGGTCGAGCCCTTGCGGGTGGGGTCGAGGTCGAAGCGTTCCAGCAGGTCCTTGCGACGGCGCTCGTCGAGGCCCCCGCGCAGCCGACCGAGCAGGTCGATGACCTCGCCGCCGGTCAGCCCGGGCCAGAGGTTGACGTCGCCCGGCACGTAGGCCAGGCGTCGGTGCAGCTCCGCCGCGTCCGACCACGGGTCGCCCCCGAGCAGGCGTGCCGTGCCGGCGTCGGCGCGCAGCAGGCCCAGCAGGACGCGGATCGTCGTGGACTTGCCTGCGCCGTTGGGTCCGAGGAAGCCGTGGATCTCCCCCGCCTCGACCGTGAGGTCGAGCCCGTCGAGGGCCACGGTGGACCCGAACCGCTTCACCAGGTCATGGATCTCGATGACGCCCACTCCTCGCAATGTACGCCTGTGGCGTGACGCGGCGGGCGGCGTGGAGAAGGTGTGAGGTACGACATACCCTGACGGGCATGCAGACCGGTATCGACCGCGCCCATCTCGACCCCTCCGTGCGCCCGCAGGACGACCTCTTCGCCCACGTCAACGGCACCTGGCTGGCGACGGCCCAGATCCCGGAGGACCGGTCGCGCTACGGCAGCTTCGACCAGCTGCGCGAGCAGGCGGAGGCGGCGGTGCGCGAGCTGATCGAGGCGGCCGCCGCCGAGCAGCCCGCGCTCGAGACGCCGGCGGGCAAGGTCGGCGCCCTCTACGCCAGCTTCATGGACACCGACCGCGTGGCCGCCCTGGGCACCGAGCCGCTGGTCGCGCCGCTGCGCGACGTTGCGGCCGTCGCGACGCCCTCGGACGTGGTGCGGCTGAGCGGCCGCCACCAGCGCGAGGGCCTGGACGGGCTGGTCAGCCCCTGGGTCACCGCCGACGCCGGCAGCCCCGAGGACTACATCGTCTACCTGCACCAGGCCGGGATCGGCCTGCCCGACGAGGCCTACTACACCGCCGAGGAGCACGCCGCGGTCCGCGACGCCTACCGGACCTACCTCGCCCGCCTGCTCGAGCTGGGCGCGCCCGCGCTCGAGGCGGCCGGACTCGACCTCGGCGCCGACGCGGCGGACCGTGTCTACGCGCTCGAGGAGCGGATCGCCGACGCCCACTGGGACCGGGTCGCGACGCGCGACGCGGTGCGCTCCTACACGCGTCTGTCCGCCGAGGAGCTGGCGGCCTCGACCCCGGGCTGGGACTGGGAGGCGTATGCCGAGGGGCTGGGTGCCCCTGCCGGTGCCCTCGCGCACGTGGTCGCTCGGCAGCCCGACGTGCTGACCGCCATCGGTGCCGCGCTGGCCGAGGTGCCGGTCGAGGACTGGCGCGCCTGGCTCGCTGTCCGCGTGCTCGACGGTCTGGCTCCCTACCTGACCGAGGACCTCGTCGCGGCGCACTTCGCCTTCCACGGGACCGCGCTGTCCGGCACGCCGGCCAACAAGGAGCGGTGGAAGCGCGGCGTCGGCCTGGTCGAGGCCCTGCTCGGCGAGGCCGCCGGCGAGCTCTACGTCGCGGCGCACTACCCGCCGGCCGCGCACGAGCGGATGACCGAGCTGGTCGCCAACGTCACCGAGGCCTTCCGGCGCCGGATCGGCGAGCTGGAGTGGATGGGGGAGCAGACCCGGGCCAGGGCCCTGGAGAAGCTGGCCGCCTTCCGGCCCAAGATCGGCCACCCGCCGACCTTCCGCGACTACACGGCATACCGGCTCGACCCGGAGGACCTGGTCGGCAACGTGCGACGGGGCGCGGCCTTCGAGACCGACCGCGAGCTCGCCAAGATCGGGCGACCCATCGACCGGGACGAGTGGCTTATGACGCCCCAGACGGTCAATGCTTACTACCACCCGGTGCTCAACGAGATCGTCTTCCCGGCCGCGATCCTGCAGCCACCGTTCTTCGACGTCGAGGCCGACGACGCGGTCAACTACGGCGGCATCGGGGCGGTGATCGCGCACGAGATCGGGCACGGCTTCGACGACCAGGGCAGCCGCTACGCCGGCGACGGGTCGCTGACCGACTGGTGGACCGAGGAGGACCGGGCCCGCTTCGACGAGCGCAGCCAGCGGCTCGTCGAGCAGTTCGGGCAGCTCTCCCCGCGCGACATCCCCGGCGGCGAGGCCACGGTCAACGGCGGCCTCACGGTGGGGGAGAACATCGGCGACCTGTGCGGCCTGGAGCTGGCGCACCTGGCCTACACGATCGCCGCCGACGGCGCCGCCCCCGAGCTGGACGGGTGGACCGGTGAGCAGCGCTTCTTCCTCGGCTGGGGAGCGGTATGGCGCACGGTCGCCCGGGAGGAGGAGGCGCGCCGCCTGCTGTCCGTCGACCCGCACGCCCCCGCCGACCTGCGCGCCAACACCGTCCGCAACGTCGACGCCTTCCACGAGGCGTTCGGGACGACCGACGGCGACGGGTTGTGGCTGGCGCCGGAGGAGCGGGTCAGGGTCTTCTGAGCGTGACCCCCCGGCCCGGACTGCGGGCCGGGGGGTATGGCGTGGGTCAGGGCAGGTCGGGGCTGTCCTGCGGCACCACGCCGGCCTGCAGCGAGAGGATCGCCGCGCTCTTCTCGGCGTCGTGCTCGAGGATGTGGTCGCGCACGGCAGAAGGGAGCGTGGAGAGGAAGGGCTCGTTCTTCAGCTCCTTCCACAGCGACACGCACATGCCGACGAGAACGAGCACGAACGGGGTGGCCACGATCGTCACCCCGGTCTGGAGCGCGGTCAGGCCGCCGGCCCACAGCAGGACGGCCGCCACCGCGCCGGTCGCGACGCCCCAGAAGACGATCAGCCAGCGGCTGGGCTCCTCGACCCCGCGCTGGGACAGCATGCCCATGACGATGGAGGCGGAGTCGGCGCCGGTGATGAAGAAGATGGCGACCAGCACCACCGCGAGCACGGTCGTCACGGATGCCAGCGGGTAGTCGGCCAGCGTCGTGAACAGCGCGCTCTCGGTGCCATCGGCCAGGCGTGCGGCCATGTCGACGCCCTGGTTGAGCTGCAGGTCGAAGGCGGAGCCGCCGAGGATCGCGAACCACACGAAGCTCACCAGGCTCGGGATGGCGATGACGTAGGTCACGAACTCGCGGATGGTGCGGCCCTTGGAGATGCGGGCGATGAACATCCCGACGAAGGGGGTCCAGGAGATCCACCAGGCCCAGTAGAAGATCGTCCAGCCGCCGAGCCACTCGCTCCCGCCGAACGCGCCGAGGGTGAAGCTCATCATCGGCAGGTGGGTGAGGTAGCCGCCCAACGACTCGGTGAGGGTCATGAGGATGAACACGGTCGGGCCGACGACCAGGAGGAAGAAGGCCAGCGCTGCGGCGGCCACCGCGTTGGCGTTGGAGAGCCACTTGATGCCCTTCTCGACGCCGCTCACGGCGGAGATGACGAAGCACAGCGTCAGGAAGGCGATCACCGCCACCGCGAGGGTCTTGTCACCGCCGCCCCGGCCGAAGATGTGGTCGATGCCGCCGGTGATCTGCAGCGCCCCGAGACCGAGCGAGGTCGCCGAGCCGAAGAGGGTCGCGAGCAGCGCGAGCACGTCGATGCTCCTGCCGGCGGTGCCCTCGGCGTGCCGGCCGAGCAGCGGCCCGAACGCGGCGCTGACGAGGTTGCCGGTGCCCTTGCGGTAGGCGAAGTAGGCGATGGCCAGGCCGATCACGGCATACATGGCCCAGGGGTGCAGCCCCCAGTGGAAGAAGGTGTACTCCATCGCCAGCGCGGCGGCGGCGCCGGAGCCGGGCTCCGCGCGCCCGAGCGGCGGGGTGTTGAGGTGGGTGAGCGGCTCGGCGACGCCCCAGAACATCAGGCCGATGCCCATGCCGGTCGCGAACATCATCGAGACCCAGGAGAAGGTGCTGAACTCCGGCGTCGCGTCGTCGTCGCCGAGCCGGATGTTGCCGTAGCGGCTGAAGGCCAGGAAGGCCGAGAACACGACGAAGCCGGCGCTCGCCAGCACGAAGAGCCACCCGAGGTTGGTCGTGATCCAGGTGAGCGCGGCTCCGGCCCCGGCGGAGAAGCTCTCGGTGCCCAGCGACCCGTAGGCCAGGAAGACGAGCGCGAGGCCTGCAGCGACGAGGAACACCGTCCGGTCCAGCGGAGGTCGTGGGTCTGGCGGCTCGACCCGGCCCGGGGGCCCGTCGGTGGTCGTGGTCGTGGTCGTGTCCAGCATGGGAAATCGTCTCCGTGGCGTTGCGTTCTGAGGAACATGGCGCGTCTGGCGCAACGACCAGTCTGAACGTGCGGGTGGAGCGCGTCAAAACGTGGCCCTAGGCAGGCCACCCCATCCGGCGGGAGATCGCGGCCGCAGCCTCGACCACGAGCTCCTCGAGACGGTCCAGCCGGGCGGGCCGCATCCGGAAGCTGGGGCCCGACAGGCTCAGGGCCCCGCACACGCGTCCGTGCACGTCGCGCACCGGGGCCGCGACCGTGGACAGCCCGACCTCGAGCTCGTCCACCGCGCGCGCCGAGCCGCGCTCCCGGACCGCGGCCAGCTCGCGTTGCAGGGCGTCCAGGTCGGTGATGGTCCGGTCCGTGTATGCCGTGAGCTCCCCGACGATCCGCGGCACCTCCTCCTCGGGCTGGGCGGCGAGCAGCACCTTGCCGTTGGCCGCCGCGTGCAGCGGCAGGTGCTGGCCCACCCACGTGTAGGTGGGCAGTGTGCCCAGGGATCCGACCTGGTCGACGTAGAGCGCCGAGCCCCGGGCCAGAACGGCCACGTTGGCGGTGGCATCGGCGGTCGCCGCCAGGCGCTCGGCGACCGGTCGGGCCTGCTGCACGAGGTCGAGCCGGGCGCTCGTCGCCCCGGCGAGCCGGACCACGCCCACGCCCAGTCGGAACCGGCCCCGTTGTCCCGACTCCTCGACCAGCTCACGCCGCTCCATGGCAGCGAGCAGGCGGCTCGCCGTGCTCTTGTGCACCCCCAGCTCCCGCGCGAGCTCGCTGACCCCGAGGGTGCCCCGGCCCGCGAGGGTCTCGAGGATCGTCACGGCCCGGTCGACGGACTGGATGGTGGGTTCGGGGCTCCTGGGCTCCGGGCTGGAGGGGTCGGCCATGCTCGCGACGATAGTCGGGCCTGGGATAGGTGTCCGGTGGTGGCGGTGGTGGTGCTCGTCGGTCGGCCGGTCGACGGTTCAACCTGCACAGGAGCAGGCTCCTCGTGCATAGTTGCGTCTACAACTATTGTAGTGTTAACAGACGAAGGATCCCGATGTCTCCTCGCCCCCGCCCGCAGCAACCCCGCCCTCACCGACGCGGCGCTCCTCGTGACCCGCGTCGCGGTCGGCTTCGTCCTGCTGGCCCACGGCCTGCAGAAGGCCTTCGAGTTCACCCCCGCCGGCACCGCTGGTGCGTTCACCCAGATGGGTGTCCCGGCTGCCGGGGCTGTCGCCTGGTTCACGATGCTGGCCGAGATCGTCGGCGGCTCGGCCCTCATCCTCGGCGTGCTCACGCCTGTCTTCGCTCTGATCAACCTGGTCAGCATGGTCGGCGCGATCGTCCTCGTGCACCTGCCCAACGGCGTCTTCGTCACCGCCAACGGCTACGAGCTCGTCCTGTCCATCGCGGCCGCACTGGTCGCCGTCGCCGCCTTCGGCGCCGGTCGCTGGAGCGTGGACGGCCTGATCACCCGTGCCTCCGCGCAGAGCGCGGTGGCCCCCGAGCGCGAGCGCGCCCTCGTCGGCTGATCCCGGTCCGGCCGCCGACCGGCTCTGACCAGCGGGCGTCGTCGATCCTCGGGATCGGCGGTGCCCGCTGCGCTCAGTCCGCCGCGCGAGCCCTGGTGACCCGGTGGAGCAGGAAGCTGCGGACGACGTCCGCCTCGCCCACCGTCGCCCGCACCCGGCCGCCCTCGACCGACTCCGGCCGGACCAGGTGCGTGGCCACCCCGCCGGCGTCGTCGGCATACCCGATCCAGACCGCGGAGCCGGACGCGACCGCCTCACGGAGCACCGCCGTCACGACCACCGGGTCGGTGTGCGTGCCGGCCTCGTCGAGCCCCGAGGACCGCGCGCCCTCGCCCCGCCGCATCAGCGCGACGACCTGGCGCGCGACCTCGTCGTCCACGGTGCTGACGTGCACGGGGGCGAGGGGGCGCGCGGTGGTGCGCCGGGTGGTCGCGGCGGCCAGCGCGAGCCCGCCGTCGCCGCCCTCGACGACCGGGCCGTACTGCTCCTCGCGCAGCAGGTCCAGCACCGTCGGCGCGGGCACGGGGGAGACCAGCACGGTCGGGGCGATCCGGCGCCACTGCAGCATCCCCAGGGCCCGGTCGCGCTCCACCCGGTCCAGGAGCGCGGGGTCGTCGGAGCGCAGGTATGCCGCGCACGACCCGACGCGCGCCTGGCCGTGGCGGCGCGCGACGTCGCGCACGAGGTAGTCGAGCGGCTGGGGCACGCCGGTGCGGGAGACCGCGGCGAGCTCGGCGAGCACCCGGTCGGCCGTCCATCCCAGGTCGAGGGCGCGGCGGACGCTGGTCTCGCTGAACCGGTGCACGGTCGCCCCGCCCCGCGACTCGACGTCGCTGACGAGGTGCACCAGCGCGCGGACCGGGCCGTCGAGCCGTCCCGGGGCGATCGCGGTGAGGTCGGCCTGGAGCAGGACGTGGTCGACCGCAGGAGGGACGAGCGGCTCCATCAGCGCGGCCGGGTCGTGGCGGTCGCCGTTGGGCACGTCCCGGCGGTCGTCGTCGGTCACGAGCGCCCTGCCGGGGCCGGAGAGGGCGCCGCGACCGGTGACCCCGGCCCACTCCGCCTCCCGCAGGGCGGTGTCGGCACCCACGCCGTGCTCGGCGCCGAAGCGGGCCGAGCGCAGCGGATGACGCCAGCGCAGCAGCGTCTCGACCTGCTCGGCGTCGGGGGCCGCGCCGGGCGGCAGGCTGGCGAGGGCGGTGAGGGTGTCGTGGCGCCGCAGGCGTGCGAGGGGGTAGGAGGTCTGGGTCGAGAGCACGTTGACGCGCCCGGTCGTGCCGGTGCCCACGAGGCTCGGCGCCGCCGGCATCGCCCACCACGCCCGCGCGAGCCGGGCCCAGCGTTCGCCGGGGGAGCGGTCCGACCAGTCGTCGGCCTCGAGGGTGGGCGCCCAGGTGGGCTCCGCGCCGGACCTCGACCCGCCGTCGTCGACGGCGAGGAGCCCGGCCGCGTGGGCGGTCTCCAGCAGCCATGCCGCCTGCTCGGTGTCCACCTCCAGGTGCGCCGCGAGCCGACCCAGGTCACGCACCGCCAGCCCGCCGGAGCGCAGCACCCGTGGCGGGCGCGAGCCCCACAGGTCCACGACCTCGGTGACCAGCACGATGAGCTCGGCAGCGCGCCCGCCGGCCGCTGCGTCGACGACCTCGGGGTCCAGCGGGGCGAGGTCGAGCGCGGGCGGCTCGGTGGAGGGATGGCGGTGCAGCCGACCGCCGCGCAGCGCCAGCGCGACCTCGCGGGGCAGCTCGACGTGGTCCTCGTCCACGCGGGTGAGCAGGCCCGCGGCGACCAGGGTCTCCGCGGCGTCGGCCATCGCGCCGCCGTGGCTCAGGGCCCCGACGGGCGGGCCCCAGGTGAGGGCCTCGAGCAGGCCCCGAGGTCGCGGGCCCAGACCCTCCAGCGCCGAGGCGAGCGCAGCCCCCTCGGGGACGCCCGGTGCCTCCGGACCCAGCCCCGCCGGGGTGCCGACCACCTCGGCCACGGGCCGGGCGGGCCGCATACCCTCCGGCGCCGGCCAGCACAGGGCCAGCTGGTGCAGCCGGTCCATCAGCGTCCGCGCCCGGCGCACGGGGCAGTCGAGCAGCGCGGCGACCGCGGCAGGCGAGGCGGGTGCGGCCACCACCACCGCCTCCAGCGCCTGCAGGTGGGCGAGGTCGAGCTGGTCGAGCGCCCGTTGGATGCTCGCCCGGGTCGTGGCGCGCGCGGCCAGGGTGGTCACGTCGGAGGGGGCCGGGCGGGCGAGATCGGGGCGCGCCCTCAGGAGGGCGGCCAGCTCGTCGTCGCTGCGGGCGCGCAGGTCGTCGGCCAGCGACCTCACCGGCGCGACCTCACCCGAACAGCGCGTCGTAGACCCGCTCGAAGCGCTGGAACCGCTCGGTGTAGTAGGGGCGGCGGCCGTAGTCGGGCGTGAGGGTCGGTCCCCGGTCCGGCTTGGCCCGGCGCACGTCGGGGGCCAGCGACTCCAGGGCCAGCAGCGCGGTGCCGTGCAGCGTCGAGCGCTTCATCTTCACGGGCGTCACCGACGTGCGCATGGCGTCGGCCATCACCTGCAGCAGCTCGGGCCGGCTGGAGGTGACCGACCCGCCGCAGTAGAGCTTCTCCGGCTGCGGCGCGACCTCCCGCAGCTGGGATGCGATGCGCGCGTAGGACAGCGCGATGCCCTCCAGGACGCCGCGGTAGACCTCGACGGGCGCCGAGCCCGCGCCGATGCCGGTCACGACGGCCCGCGCGTCCGCGGCCCAGCCGGTGCTCCGCTCCCCGGTGAAGAAGGGCAGCACCAGCGGCGTGGTCTCGTGCGGCTCGGCGGTGAGCGCGGCGGACAGGTCCTCGGGGTCGACCTGGTCGACGGCCAGGGTGACGTCCGCCCAGGCCAGCGCCCGGCCCACGTCGTTGAGCGCACCGCCCACGAGCGCCCGGTCGTGCGAGACGCGGTAGCACCACAGGCCCTCGGGCAGCTGCTCGGGCATCTCGCTCACCAGCACGCGCAGCGCGCCGGAGGTCGCGCACGACGCGCCGATCGCGGTCTCGTCGAAGGCCCCCAGCCCGACGTTGGCCGCGAGGCCGTCGGTGATCGGGGCGTACCACCGGGCGTCCTCGAGGGCCGGCCAGCGCTTGGCGATCTTGGCGGCGCGCCGTGCCTCGACCGTGACCGGCTCGTCGAGGTGGTGCACCGGAGGCAGCTGGTCGAGGCGGATGCCCGCGATCTCGACGAGCTCGGCATACCAGTCCGCGGTGTGCCGGTCGACCAGACCGGTCCAGGCGGCCGTCGAGGTGCCGGTGGCGAGCACGCCGGTGAGCGCGCGCAGGACGTAGTCGCCGAGCGAGAGGTAGTGCGCCGCCGACCCGGTGACCTCCGGGCGCGTGCGCGCGAGCCACCGCAGCCGGGCGGGCCAGTAGCTCGAGTGCACCCGCGTGCCGGTCCGCTGCTGCAGCGCGGCCTCGTCCAGCTCCTCGCGCAGCTCGCCGACCTCCTGGGCGCAGCGCCCGTCGGCGTAGGTGAAGCACGGGGTCAGGGCGTGCCCGTCGGCGTCCACCACCACGAGGCTGGAGGCGAAGGTGTCGAGCGCGACGCCTGCGGCCCGGCGCTCGCCGAGCGCCTCAGCGAGGGTGGTGACCACCTGCGTCACCTCGTCGACCACCTGGTCGGGGTCGATCTGGGAGGTGCCGTCGGGAGCCACGGTGAAGCTGTGGGAGACCTTGGCGCGGCGCCCCACGGGCCGGCCGTGCGCGTCGTACACCATGCCCCGCGTCGCGGTCGACCCGACGTCGATCGCGAGCACCAGGGGGTCGACCGCGTCCTTCAGCTCGATCTCGAAGTCGGAAGCCATAGTGCCCACTACTCTAGGCGCACCGGCCGCTGAACCGCCCCCGTCCTAGGATCGGCCCGTGCACCCCTCCACCGCGCTGGCCTGCGTCATCGTCGACGAGCTCGTCCGCGGCGGGGTCCGTGAGGCGGTCCTCGCGCCCGGGTCCCGGTCGGCCCCGCTCGCCTATGCGCTCGAGGCTGCGGACCGCGCCGGACGGCTCCGGCTGCACGTGCGCGTCGACGAGCGCTCCGCGGCCTTCCTCGCCCTCGGTATGGCGCGCGCGTCCGGTCGTCCGGTCCCCGTCGTCACCACCTCGGGCACTGCGGTGGCCAACCTGCACCCCGCCGTGCTCGAGGCGCACCACAGCGGCATACCTCTCGTGGTGGTCTCCGCCGACCGGCCCGCCGAGCTGCGGGGCACGGGCGCCAACCAGACGACCGCTCAGCCCGGGATCTTCGCCGGGGCGCTGCGCTGGGAGGCAGACCTCCCGGCACCCGCCTCGGTCCCGCCCGGCGCCGCGGGCGAGTGGCGCTCGACGGTATGCCGCGCGCTCGCCGCCGCGGTCGGCGCGCCCCCGGGGTGGGCGGGGCCGGTCCACCTCAACGTCTCCTTCCGCGACCCGCTGGTGCCGGACCTCGCCGACGTGGTGGGCAGCGAGGGCTCCGGGGTGCCCGAGGGCCGGGCCGGGGGCGGGCCGTGGACCCTCGTCGACCGCGTCCCTGCCGCGCCGGCGGAGCCGGTCGAGCCGGGGGAGCGGACGGTCGTGCTGCTGGGGGACCTGCCCACCCCGGACCTCGCGCACCGGGCCACGGCCTGGGCCGCGGCTGCGGGGTGGCCGGTCCTCGCCGAGCCGTTCGGGGCGCTGCCCGTGGGGGAGAGCGTCGTGCCCCACGGCGTGCTCGTCGCGGGGCGGGTGGCTCGCGGCGCCGAAGGCCTGCAGCACCTGGTGCCGGAGCGGGTCGTGGTGGTCGGGCGGCTGACCCTCTTCCGAGAGCTGGGGGCGCTGTCGCGGCTCCCGGGTGTGCGGGTCGAGCAGGTCTCGGCGGTGCCGGCCTGGACCGATCCGGGCCACGTCGTGGAGCGGGTCCGCCCTCTCGGCGCGCTCGAGCAGCCGGTCGAGCCGACGGTCGGTGCCGACGGCTGGGTATCCGCCTGGCTCGAGGCCGGGCGCGCGATGACCCCGGCGGTCGTGGAGGCCGTCGGCCTGGGAGACGGCCGGATGACCGGCGTGGGTGACGGCCAGGCCGGCGAGGCGACCCCCACCGTGACGGGCCCCGGGGTGGCGATCACGGTGGCCGCGTCGCTGCAGGCCGACGACGTCCTGGTCCTGGGCTCCTCCAACGGGCCGCGCGACCTGGCCCTCGTGCTCGGCGCGGTGCCGGTGCCGGCCTGCCGCGTCGTCGCCAACCGGGGGCTCGCGGGCATCGACGGCACCGTGTCCACGGCGGTCGGGGTGGCGCTGGCCCACGAGGCAGGCCGGGCCGTCGCGCTCATGGGCGACCTCACCTTCCTGCACGACGCCAACGGCCTGCTCATCGGCCCCGACGAGCCGCGGCCCGACCTCACGATCGTCGTGGTCAACGACGACGGCGGCGGGATCTTCTCGACGCTGGAGTACGGCGAGCCGCAGCGCAACGCCACGCCCCTCTCGGCCGCCGCCACGGAGCGCGTCTTCGGGACCCCGCACGGCACCGACCTGGGCGCGCTCTGCGCCGCCCACCACGTCGGTCATACGCGCGTCACCACCCTGGCGGGGCTGCGCGACACGCTCGCGAGGCCGACCGAGGGTCTGCGCGTCGTGGAGGTGCCCCTCGACCGCACCGCCCACCGCCCGCTCCGCGACCGCCTCCGCTGAGGGACCGCCGCCGCCCGCCCCCCGGAGCCGCGGAGCCCCGGCCACCGTCGGTTCCGCTTCCCCCGTTGCCCGCCTCATAGCGCACACTTCCGGCAAGGATTCGTTGGTCACGTCCAACGAATTCATCGCCGAACTGTCGGCTATGACCGGACTCGTGGCTCGGCGCTCAGCGCGCGGTGATCCAGTACCTCCGCTTGCCCGGCCGGTCAGGGCCGGTCTGCCGCACGTCCTCCAGCACCCCGCCGCAGGCCTCGACCACCGTCGCGGACGCCACGTTGTCGTCGTCGCAGGTCACGAGCACCCGGTCGACGCCGAGGTCGGCGAGCCGCTCGACCGACCGGCGCAGGATCTCCGTGGCGTAGCCGCGGCGTCGGAACCGGCGGCCCACGGCATACCCGACATGACCGCCGACCTCGACGAGGAATTCGTTGAGCTGGTGCCGGATCGAGACTCGGCCGACGACCTCACCGTCCACCTCCGCCAGGAGGAAGTCCGCCGGCACTCGCCCAGGAGCCAGACCGACGCCGGACGCCTCCCGGGCGACCTGCGCCAGCACGTCGTCCCACGTGCCGTCGGTGAGGACGAACTCGAAGTCCTCGGCGAGGAGCTCCTCGTGCAGCGCCCGCACGGCCGTCTCGTCGTCCGCCGTCGGGGGTCGCAGGATCAGCTCCACGTGGCGCAGGTTAGCCGAGCCCCGGGTCCTGCTCCGCCAGCGCGGCGAACCGGGCGAGCAGGTGCGGCCACTCGGTGAACTTGCCCCGGTAGGCCAGGTTGTCGGCCTCCCACCCGTCGTGGGTGAGCGTCACGGCCGTGCCGCCGTCCTCGGGGGCGAAGTCCACCGTCAGGCCCGTCGGGTGGTCGCGGGGCAGGGCCAGGTGGAACGTCATCGCGAAGCGCTCGCCCTTGTCCCACACCAGCACCTCGCCGATCGGGTAGTCCTCGCCGTCGACGTGCAGCACGACCGCGCCGCCCTCGACCTCCTCGACGTCCGCGCCCTCGAACGCGGCGGGGTCCGGCGTCAGGCGCGGGTCCCACCAGTCCCCGAGACGTTCGGTGAACACCTCGAAGGCGTGGATCGGGTCCGCGTCGACCGTGGTCCGGTGGACGATCGGGCCGGTGTCGACCCCGGCGGCGTGGTGGGTGTCCATGCGCAACCTCCTCAGGACCCAGTGTGCCCCCGGGGCCGCCCTCCGTGGGGCGTCCTGGTGGGAGCGCCGTGGGCGCGGCGGTGACGGGCGCAGGTCAGCGGGTCGCGAGCCCCAGGGCGTGCCGCATCGCGGTCAGCTTGACCTCGGTCTCGGCCAGCTCGGCCTCGGGGTCGCTCGCCGCGACGATGCCGCCGCCGGCGAAGAGCCGCATCGACCGCCGGTCGGGCGCCAGCTCGCCGCAGCGCAGCGCGATGCCCCAGTCCCCGTCGCCGGACCCGTCCATCCAGCCCACGGGACCGGCATACCGGCCCCGGTCCATGCCCTCGAGCTCGCCGATCACGCGGGCGGCCACGTCGGTGGGCGTGCCGCAGACGGCGGCGGTGGGGTGCAGGGCGGCGGCGAGGCGCAGCGAGGTCGCGCCGCTCACCATCGTGCCCGTGAGGTCGCTGGCCAGGTGGTAGACGTCTGGCAGCTCCAGCACGTACGGCGCCTCGGGGACGTGCAGGTCGGTGCAGTGCGGCGCCAGCGCCTCGCTCACCGACCGCACCGCGTAGGCGTGCTCGTCCAGGTCCTTCGCGCTGCTCACCAGGTGCAGGCGCGGGTCGCTCGGCCCCGTGGTCGGCTCCGCCGGCAGCGGTATGCCGTTCGCGCGCCGCATGGTGCCCGCGAGCACCCGCGAGCGGGCGCGCCCGCCCTGCAGCCGCACGAGCATCTCCGGGGTGGCACCGACCAGCCCGGCGACCGCGAAGGTCCAGGTCGCGGCATACCGGCACTCCAGGCGCTCGAGGACCGGCGCGAGGCGCACGACGTGGCCCAGGTCGTGCCGCACGACGACGTCGCGCGCGAGCACCACCTTGTCGACCTCGCCGGCGACGATCCGGTCGATGCCGCGGGAGATGACCGCGGGCCAGCCGGAGGCGGGGACGGCGCCCTCGGACTCCACGAGCGGGTCGGGGGTGCTGATGTGCGGGTTGCTGCGCCCCAGCAGCTCGACCGGGTGGCCGGGGGGCCACGGCTCGCCCTCGACGACCACCTGGGTCACCCACGCCAGGCCGTCGCGACGCCCGATCAGCACCCGGGGCACGGTCAGGACGCTGGGGTCGGCCGAGCCGGGGGAGAAGGCGAAGGAGCCGAACGCGACCAGCCCGGTGCCCGGCAGCCGCACCTCGTCCTCGACCTGCGCCGTGCCGCGCAGCTCGTCCCACCAGCGCTCCGCGGCCGCGAACCTGTCCTCCCCGTGGGTGCGCACCTCGGCGGCGCAGCCCCAGCCGACGAGACCGTCGCCCTCGCGCAGCCAGGCCACCACCTCGCGCGGGTCGACCTCGTCGGGGATCCTGGTGAGCAGGTCGCCGGTCACGTCGACGGCGAGCGTCCGCGCACGCAGACGGGGGGCAGGGGACATAGCCGTCCACTCTAGGCCGTGGTGCGAAGATGGACGCATGAGCCCGTCGCGTGCCAGCCTGCAGAAGAAGCCCCGCGAGGTCGCGGCGATGTTCGACGACGTCGCGAGGCGCTACGACCTCACCAACATGGTGATGACCGGCGGCATCGACCACCTGTGGCGGCGCGCGGTGACCGCGGCGGTCGACGCCCGTCCCGGCGAGCGGGTCCTCGACATCGCCGCCGGCACCGGCACCTCCAGCGAGCCCTACGCCGACCGCGGCGTCGACGTCGTCCCGGCCGACTTCTCGATCGGCATGCTGCGCGAGGGCCGCCGTCGGCGCCCCGACCTGCCGTTCACCGCCGCCGACGCGATGCGGCTGCCGTTCGCCAACAACTCCTTCGACGTGGTGACGATGAGCTACGGCCTGCGCAACGTCGAGGACGTCGACGCGGCGCTGCGGGAGTTCCTGCGGGTGACCAGGCCGGGCGGCCGCCTCGTCGTGTGCGAGTTCTCCACCCCGGTGGTGCCGGGCTTCAAGCAGGTCTACCAGCACGGGGTCCTCAAGGTGCTGCCCGCGATCGCCCGGCGCACCAGCTCCAACCCGGACGCCTACGTCTACCTGTCCGAGTCCATCGAGGCCTGGCCGGCGCAGGAGGAGCTGGGACGTGCGGTGCGCGCGGCCGGCTGGCAGCAGGTGCGCTGGCGCAACCTCACCGGCGGCATCGCCGCGATCCACCACGCGCGCAAGGCGCCGTCCGCCGACGAGGAGTGAGGCGACCGCGGGCAGCCCGGGCGCGCCGCGGCATACCGAGGAGGGGCAGTGGAGGTCGAGCTCGCTGAGGTCCGCGACTTCCTGGCGGCGCACGCGCCGTTCGACAGCCTGCCCGGCGAGGTGCTCGACGACCTGCCGCGACGCTGCACGCTGCGCTACGCCCGGCGCGGGAGCGAGATCCTGCGCGCGGGGTCGATGAACGACCGGCTCTTCGTGGTGCGTTCCGGCGCGGTGGACATCACCGACGACGGGCAGGTGGTGGACCGGGTCGGGGCCGGCGGCAGCTTCGGCATGTCCGCGGTGGTCGAGCACGTCCCCACCCGGTATGCCGTGACCGCCCGCGAGGACACGCTGCTGATCACGCTGCCGCAGGCCGCCTTCGACGAGCTCAGCGCGGCGCACCCGGTGGTGGCGCTCCACTTCGCGGCGACCCACCACGAGCGGATCAAGGCGGCGATCGGCCAGCTGCACCAGGCGCGGCGCGGGTCAGCGGTGCTGCGGACCACGGTCCGGGACATGCTGCGGCGCCAGCCGGTGACGGCCGGGCCGGGCGCGACCGTGCGCGAGGCGGCCCAGGCGATGACCGACGCGGGCTTCTCGGCGCTGCTCGTCGTGGAGGAGGGCCGGCTGGTCGGCATCGTGACCGACCGCGACCTGCGACGGCGCGTGGTGGCCGCCGGGCTCGACCCCTCCCGTCCGGTGCGCGACATCATGACCGAAGGGCCCGTGACCGTCAGCGCCGACGCGCTGGCGCTCGAGGTGATGCTGGAGATGACCGGTCGCAACCTGCACCACCTGCCGGTGCTCGAGGTCGACGGCTCCGTGCTGGGGCTCGTGACGACCACGGACCTGGTCCGGCTGGAGCAGGCCAGCCCGGTCTACCTCGTCACCGACCTGGCCCGGCAGCAGGACGTCGCGGGGGTGGTGCGGCTGGCCCGCGAGGTGCCCGCCGTCGTCACCCAGCTGGTCGCCGAGGACGCGACCGCGGCGGACATCGGGCGGGTGACGAGCGCGCTCCTCGACGCGGTGGCGGTCCGGCTGCTGCAGCTGGCGGAGCAGGCCCTGGGGGAGGAGCTCGGCCCCGCGCCGGGCGGGTGGTGCTGGACGGTCCTGGGGTCGGCGGCGCGCGAGGAGCTGGGGCTCAGCGGCGATCAGGACCACGCGCTGGTCCTCGCGGACGACGCCGACCCGGCCGACCCCTGGTGGGCCGCGCTCGCCGAGCGGGTGACGGCCGGTCTGGAGGCCGCCGGCCTGCCCCGCTGCGACGGCGGCGTCATGGCCACCAACCCGCGGTGGCGGATGCGCCGGCGCGACTGGGCGACGACCTTCGCCGACTGGTCGCGGGCGCCGGAGCCGGAGGCGGTCCTCGGGGCGGCGATCTTCTACGACATGCGGCCGCTGCACGGCGACACCACGCTCGTGGAGCGGCTGCGCGCCGAGGTGCTGCCACGGGCCAGCCGGTCCGAGCTGCTCCTGACCCACCTCGCCGCGCAGGCCACCCGGATGCGCCCGCCGATCGGCTTCTTCCGCGGCTTCGTCCTGGAGGACTCCGGTGCCCACCGGGACACCCTCGACGTCAAGCGCGGCATCGCGGCCGTCGTCCAGATCGCCCGGGTGCACGCGCTGCGGGCCGGCTCGGGCGAGCTGGGCACCGCCGCCCGGCTGGCTGCCGCGCGCGCAGCCGGGGTGATCTCGGCCGAGACCGCCCGGGACCTCTCGGACGCGCTCGAGCTGATGTCCTACCTTCGGCTGCGGCACCAGGCCGACCAGCTGCGCGCCGGCGAGCGACCGGATAACCACCTCTCGCCCGAGCGCCTCGGCAGCCTCGACCGGCGTCACCTGCGCGATGCGTTCGCGATCGTTCGGACCGCCCAGCAGGGTATGGCGCTGCGCGTCCCCCGGGTGGGCTGATGGAGGCACGCGAGGCGACCGGCCCGCCTGCCGGACGTCGCGGATGGTCCGCCTGGGCCCGTCGGTCGCCTGCCCCGGCCGCGCCCCTGGCGGCGCTCGAGGCGCTGCCAATCCTGCCGCGCTCCACACCGCTGGCGGACGTGGAGCTCGTCGCGCTCGACGTCGAGACGACCGGCCTGCGACCGCGGCGTGACGAGCTGCTCTCGGTCGGCCTGGTCCCGGTCGGGGGAGGGGAGGTCCGTCTCGGCGGCGCCCGGCACCTCCCGGTCCGTCCGCGCCGGCCCGTGGGGCAGTCGGCGGTGGTGCACGGCCTGACCGACGACGCGCTCGCCGCCGCGCCCCCGCTGGAGGAGGTGCTGCCCGAGGTCCTCGGCGCCTTCGCCGGCACGACGCACCGACGCGTGCTGCTCGCCCACTTCTCGCAGGTCGAGATGACCTTCCTCTCGGCCGCCTGCCGGTCCCTGCTGGGCGGGCCGCTCCGGCTGCAGGTCGTCGACACGCTCGAGGTGCAGCGGCGACTCCTTCGCGCCCAGCACCACGAGCTGCCCCGCGGCACGCTCCGTCTCGACGCGTGCCGCCGGTCGCACGCCCTGCCGCGGTATGCCGCTCACCTCGCCACCACCGACGCGGTCGCCTGCGCCGAGCTCTTCCTGGCCCAGTGCGCGGAGCTGGAGGTCCGGCGTGGGCGTCCCCTCGTCCTTGACGACGTCGCCGAGCGCGGGCTGTCGCGTTGACGCGCACGCCGCCGAGGCGCACCGGCCAGGTGCTGACCGTGCACACGTCACTCACGTGAGTGGGTTGTGCACGGGTTCACCGGGTCGACAGTGCAGGAGTCACTCACGTGAGTGGGTTGTGCGCGGCTGCGAGGGCCTGACCGTGCGCAACCCACGCACGTGAGTGGGTTGAGGGACCTGGAGTGCTTGCGGCCCGTCCCAGCGACGTCACCGCCCCACTCCCGCCCTCGGGCAGGGCTTCCACGGGTTCCCGGTCAGGAATAACCGCCCCGGGAACTGCGGGACGCGTCAGGGTCGGCACGGTGACGCGTCGCGCCATACCCGGGGCCAGGTCCTGGTCAGTTGAGACAGATCCTTCTTCCGTAATTCGCGGAAGGTGAGCCTGTGCTGGGCCCCAGGAACGCCCGTCCTAGACTGGCGCAGTTAGTGAACGTCGGCACAAGCGAGGCGCATCCAAGGTGAATCCGCAGGTCGAGACCGCTCAGGTCATCGTCGTCGGCGCCGGCCCCGGAGGGTCGAGCACCGCCGCCTACCTCGCGGCCCACGGCGTCGACGTGCTGCTCCTCGAGAAGTCCGCCTTCCCCCGCGACAAGATCTGCGGCGACGGCCTGACCCCGCGCGCGGTCCGGGAGCTGATCAACCTCGGCGTCCCCACCCGCGAGGAGGACGGCTGGCACCGCACCAAGGGGCTGCGGATCGTCGGCGGCGGCATGCGCCTGGAGCTCGACTGGCCGGGCAACGCCACCTTCCCGCCCTACGGCCTGGTCCGCACCCGGATGGACCTCGACGAGCTCCTCGCCCGCCACGCGGTCGCCCGCGGCGCGCGCCTGCACGAGCGCACCAACGTCCAGGAGCCGATCCTCGACCACCGCGGCCACATCTGCGGGGTGACCGCCAAGGTCATGGGCGAGGACGGCCGGGCCACCGGTGAGGTCCGCGAGTTCCGCGCCCCCGTGGTCGTCGCGGCGGACGGCGTCTCCAGCCGGCTCTCGCTGTCGATGGACCGCCCCAAGCGCGACGACCGCCCGATGGGGGTGGCGGTCCGCACCTACTACACGACGCCCCGTCACGACGACGACTACCTCGAGTCCTGGCTGGAGCTGTGGGCCAAGGACGAGGCCGGCGGCCCGGACGTCCTCATGCCGGGCTACGGCTGGATCTTCCCGCTCGGCGACGGCACCGCCAACGTGGGCCTCGGCATCCTGGACACCGCCAAGGACTTCGGCACCTTCGACTCGCGCGACGTGATGCGCCGCTGGGTGGAGACGATGCCGGAGAGCTGGGGCTTCTCCGAGGAGACCCGCCTCGCGCCGGTCCGCGGCGCGGCGCTGCCGATGTGCTTCAACCGCCAGCCCCTCTACGACCGCGGCCTGCTGCTCGTCGGCGACGCGGGCGGCATGGTCAACCCGTTCAACGGCGAGGGCATCGCCGAGTCGATGGAGGCCGGCCGGCACGCCGCCGAGGTCATCGCCTCCGCCCTCGCGCGCGCCACCCCCGGCGAGACCGAGGCCGTGCTGCGGTCCTACACCACCGTCATGAAGCAGGCGCTGGGTGGTTACTACACGCTCGGGCGCCACTTCGCCACGCTCATCGGCAAGCCGGAGATCATGCGCCTGGCCGTCAAGTACGGCCTGCCGCGCCGGTCGCTCATGCGCCTGCTGCTCAAGATCATGGCCAACCTGCCCCAGGAGCGCGACGGTCAGCTGGACGACCGGGTGATCAATGCGCTGAGCCGGATGACACCTGCGGCATGATGGCCCTGACGCCCCCTACGATTGCCCTGCGTCCGACCCCGCCCCCGGCGTGCCCGCCGTGGCCGCCCCGAAAGGAGTCCAGGCACCGATGATGGACTACCACCCGTATCTGCCGATCGTCTTCTTCCTCTTCTTCGGACTGCTCTTCGCGTTCGGGTCGGTGTTCGGCGGTGGCCTCCTGGGCAAGGCCCAGTACAACCGCGCCAAGGCCGAGGCCTACGAGTGCGGCATCCAGCCCACGCCGCAGGCGCACGAGGGCGGCCGCGTGCCGATCAAGTACTACCTGACCGCGATGCTCTTCATCGTCTTCGACGTCGAGGTGCTCTTCCTCTACCCGTTCGCGGTGGCCTTCGACCAGGTGGGGCTGTTCTCGGTGCTCGCGATGCTGCTCTTCCTCGTCGTGGTCTCGGTGCCGTTCGTCTACGAGTGGAGCCGCGGCGGCCTGGAGTGGGACTGATGCAGGGGTATGACGTCGTGCCGGCGTGCGGGAAGCTGTCCCGTCCCGGCGGAAGGAATGGGTGAGACAGATGGGTCTTGAGGACAAGATTCCCGGCGGCATCATGCTCAGCACCGTCGAGGGCCTGGTCGGCCAGCTGCGTCAGCAGTCGGTCTGGCCGGCGACCTTCGGTCTGGCCTGCTGCGCGATCGAGATGATGGCGGTCGGCACGCCCGACTACGACATCGCGCGCTTCGGCATGGAGCGCTTCGCGGCGACCCCCCGTCAGGCCGACCTGATGATCGTCGCGGGACGCGTCTCGCAGAAGATGGCCCCGGTCGTGCGCCAGGTCTACGACCAGATGCCCAACCCCAAGTGGGTCATCTCGATGGGTGTGTGCGCCAGCTCGGGCGGCATGTTCAACAACTACGCGATCGTCCAGGGCGTCGACCACATCGTGCCCGTCGACATCTACCTGCCCGGCTGCCCGCCCCGGCCGGAGATGCTGCTCAACGCGCTCCTGGAGCTGCAGCGCCAGATCCGTGAGTTCAAGTTCGGCTCCAGCCGCGAGGAGGCCGCCCGCGCCGCCGAGCGCGCGGCGCTCGCCGCGGTGCCGCTGCACGACCAGAAGGGTTTGCTCGCGTGACGACCACCGGACCGGAGACCCCGGACAAGACCCCGCCGTCGCAGACCACGACGCGCGACGAGGCCAACCAGCCCTCGCAGACCGAGGAGCAGGTCGTCGACACCACGACCGCCCAGGCCGGCGCGGCCGTCGTGCCCGCGGGCGCCGGCGAGCCCACCGTCGTGGCGCACCGCACGGGCATGTTCGGCGGCTCACTCGGCGGTGACACCAGCGGCTACGGCGGTCTCGACGTGCCCGTCCTCTTCCCGGGCGCGTCCGAGCGGCCCTACGGCTCCTACTTCGACGAGGTCGTCGACGCCCTCCAGGCGGCGGCCCCCGAGGCCTTCGCCGCCGGCGTCGAGCGGGTCGTCGTCGACCGCGGGGAGCTGACCCTCGTGGTGCGCCGTGAGCAGCTGCGCGCGCTCGTGGCGGCGCTCCGTGACGACGCCCGGCTGCGCTTCGAGGTCATCTCCGGCGTGTCCGGGGTCCACTGGCCCCAGCAGACCGGTGCCGAGCTGCACGCGGTCTACCACTTCGTGTCGATCACGCACGGCACGCGCCGCGTCCGCCTCGACGTCAGCTGCCCCGACGAGGACCCCCGGGTCCCGAGCATCGTGGACATCTACCCGGGCAACGACTGGCACGAGCGCGAGACCTTCGACATGTTCGGGATCGTCTTCGAGGGCCACCCCGGCCTGACCCGCATCCTCATGCCGGACGACTGGGCCGGACACCCCCAGCGCAAGGACTACCCCCTGGGTGGCGTCCCGGTGGAGTACCACGGCGCGACCATCCCGGCACCCGACCAGCGGAGGAGCTACAAGTGACCTACTCCGGCCAGCACGACCCCACCTTCGTGGGCTCCCGCGCCGACGACGGCGCGGAGTACCTCGACTCCGTCGGGACCGGCGACCTCTACGCCGGGGGCGACGAGTTCGCCGACTCCGTCGACAGCGGCGCCGTCTACACCGCCGGCGGCGGCGACTGGGACCAGATCGTCAAGGACGTGGCGACGCTCGGCGCCGAGCGCATCGTCGTCAACATGGGTCCCCAGCACCCCTCGACGCACGGCGTGCTGCGCCTGGTGCTCGAGCTGGACGGCGAGACCGTCCGCGAGGCCCGCGCCGGCATCGGCTTCCTGCACACCGGCATCGAGAAGAACATGGAGTACCGCACGTTCGTGCAGGGCACCACGTTCTGCACCCGGATGGACTACCTGACGCCGATCTTCAACGAGGCCGCCTACTGCCTGGCGGTCGAGAAGCTGCTCGGCATCACCGACCAGATCCCGCAGCGCGCCAGCGACATCCGCGTGCTGATGATGGAGCTCAACCGCATCGGCTCCCACCTGATCTGCCTGGCGACGGGCGGCATGGAGCTGGGCGCGACGACGATCATGACGGTCGGCTTCCGCGAGCGCGAGCGCATCCTGCGCTTCTTCGAGGCCGTCAGCGGTCTGCGCATGAACCACGCCTACGTCCGACCGGGCGGCGTGGCCCAGGACGTCCTGCCCGAGCACCTCGACCAGCTCGAGTCCGAGCTCCCGGCCCTGCGTCGCGGCATCCGGGAGATCGAGCTCCTCCTCCTCGAGAACCCTGTCTTCAAGGGCCGCACCGTCGACGTGGGTCACCTCTCCCTCACGGGCTGCATGGCGCTGGGGGTCACCGGGCCGATCCTGCGCTCGACCGGCCTGCCGCACGACCTGCGCAAGTCCGACCCGTACTGCGGCTACGAGACCTACGACTTCGACGTGGTCACCCGCCAGGACGCCGACGCCTACGGCCGTGTCGTCATCCGGCTGGACGAGATCTGGCAGTCGCTGCGGATCGCCGAGCAGGCCATCGCCCGGCTGCGCGCCAGCCAGGGCGAGCCGGTCATGGTGGCCGACCGCAAGATCGCCTGGCCGGCGCAGCTGTCCGTGGGCGCCGACGGCCAGGGCAACTCCCTGGACCACATCCGCGAGATCATGGGCGAGTCGATGGAGTCGCTCATCCACCACTTCAAGCTGGTCACCGAGGGCTTCCGCGTCCCGCCGGGGCAGGCCTACGCCGCGATCGAGTCGCCCAAGGGCGAGCTCGGCGTGCACCTGGTCTCCGACGGCGGCACCCGCCCCTACCGCGCGCACTTCCGGGACCCCAGCTTCCACAACCTGCAGGCGGCCTCGGCCCTGGCGGAGGGCGGCCTGGTCGCCGACGTCATCGTCGCTGTCGCGTCGATCGACCCGGTGATGGGAGGCGTGGACCGCTGACCGCGGCCCGACGACACATGAGCAACGACACTTTCCACGGCGAGGCACCGCTCCACCACCAGACGCCCCTCCAGGCGTCGGAGGAGCCGTACGCCGACGACGTCCTGGAGCAGCTGCGCACCGACGCGGCCGCGATCATCGCGCGCTACCCGCAGAAGCGCTCGGCCCTGCTGCCGATGCTGCACCTCGTCCAGTCGGTCGACGGCTACGTCACCGGCCGCGGGGTCCACTTCTGCGCCGAGCAGCTGGACCTGACCACGGCCGAGGTCAGCGGCGTCGCGACCTTCTACACCCAGTACAAGCGCCACCCCAACGGCGAGTACACCGTCGGCGTCTGCACCAACACCCTGTGCGCCATCATGGGTGGCGACCAGATCTTCGACGAGGTCAGCGAGCACCTGGGCGTCGGGCACGACGAGACCACCGCCGACGGCAAGATCACCCTGGAGCGGGTCGAGTGCAACGCGGCCTGCGACTTCGCACCCGTCGTGATGGTCAACTGGGAGTTCTTCGACAACCAGACCCCCGACTCCACCAAGGACATCGTCGACCGGCTCCGGGCCGGCGAGGAGGTCGCCCCGACCCGCGGCCCGCGCAGCGTCTGCAGCTTCAAGCACGTCTCCCGCGTGCTGGCCGGCTTCCCCGACGGCCTGGCCGACGAGGGTGTCGGCGCCGGTGAGGCCTCGGTGCGCGGCACGCTCCTGGCCCGCGAGCAGGGTTGGACCGCTCCCGGCGACGAGCGCGCGGACACCAGCGCCAGCCCCGCTGCGCAGGCCGAGGAAGGCCTGGCGCCGGGACGGCATACCTCCGTCAACGCGGGCACCAACGCGCCCGACGAGCTGCCCAAGTCCAAGGAGGACGGCCAGTGAGCACCGTGCTGACCCCGGTCCTGACCAAGTTCTGGGACCACCCGCAGTCCTGGACCCTGGAGACCTACGAGGCCAACGAGGGCTACCAGGCCCTGCGCGCCGCGCTCCAGAAGGACCCCGCCGACCTGGTCGCGATGGCCAAGGACTCCGGCCTGCGCGGCCGTGGCGGCGCCGGCTTCCCGACCGGTATGAAGTGGGGCTTCCTGCCCCCGCCGGACGGTGGCCCCCGCTACCTCGTCGTCAACGCCGACGAGTCCGAGCCGGGCACCTGCAAGGACATCCCGCTGCTCATGGCCGCCCCGCAGTTCCTCATCGAGGGCATGGCCATCACCTCCTTCGCGATCGGCTGCAACCACGCGTTCGTCTACCTGCGCGGCGAGGTCGTGCACGTCTACCGCCGCCTGATGCGCGCGGTGGAGGAGGCCTACGCCAAGGGCTACCTCGGCAAGAACATCCTTGGTTCCGGCTTCGACCTGGACATCACCGTCCATGCCGGTGCCGGCGCCTACATCTGCGGTGAGGAGACGGCGCTGCTCGACTCGCTCGAGGGTCGGCGCGGCCAGCCGCGCCTCAAGCCGCCGTTCCCCGCGGTCGCCGGTCTCTACGCGCGCCCGACCGTCGTCAACAACGTCGAGTCGATCGCCTCGATCCCCCCGATCGTGCTGCACGGCGCCGACTGGTTCTCGGGCATGGGCACCGAGCGGTCCCAGGGCTTCGGCATCTTCAGCCTCTCCGGTCACGTCGCCCGCCCCGGCCAGTACGAGGCACCGCTCGGCATCACGCTGCGCGAGCTCATCGACATGGCCGGCGGGATGCGCAACGGTCACCGGCTGAAGTTCTGGACGCCGGGAGGCTCCTCCACGCCGATCTTCACCGACGCCCACCTCGACGTCCCGCTCGACTTCGAGTCGGTCGCCAAGGAGGGCTCGATGCTCGGCACGCGAGCCCTGCAGATCTTCGACGAGACCACCTCGGTGGTGCACGCCGTCGCCCGCTGGACCGAGTTCTACCAGCACGAGTCGTGCGGCAAGTGCACCCCGTGCCGCGAGGGCACCTTCTGGCTCAAGCAGATCATGAACCGCCTCGAGAACGGCCAGGGCCACGAGGGCGACATCGAGAAGCTGGACGACATCTGCGACAACATCCTCGGCCGCGCGTTCTGCGCGCTGGGTGACGGTGCGACCAGCCCCGTGACCTCGGCCATCCAGTACTTCCGCGAGGAGTTCGAGCAGGGGATGACCACGCCCTGGTACGAGCTCTTCCCGCCGGAGCGCTCCACCCTGTTCGCGAAGGAGAGCCAGCCCGCATGACCGTCACGACCTCCCCCGCAGCAGGCGGCAACTCCGTCTCCGACGGCGGCGACGCCACGACCGAGAAGCCGACCGTGAAGATGGTCGAGCTGACCATCGACGAGGTGCCGGTGTCCGTCCCCGAGGGCACCCTCGTCATCCGTGCCGCCGAGCAGGTCGGCATCCACATCCCGCGCTTCTGCGACCACCCGCTCCTGGAGCCCGTGGGCGCCTGCCGCCAGTGCCTCGTGGACGTGGCCATGCCGGACCGCGAGGGCAACCTCAAGCCGATGCCCAAGCCGCAGGCCTCCTGCACGATGGTCGTCGGGCCGGGCATGGAGGTGAAGACCCAGCACACCAGCGCGGTCGCCGACAAGGCCCAGCACGGCGTGATGGAGCTGCTGCTCATCAACCACCCGCTCGACTGCCCGGTCTGCGACAAGGGCGGTGAGTGCCCGCTGCAGAACCAGGCCATGTCCAACGGCCGCCCGACCTCGCGCTTCGAGGACATCAAGCGGACCTTCCCCAAGCCCGTCAACATCTCCAGCCAGGTCCTGCTCGACCGCGAGCGCTGCGTCCTGTGCGCCCGCTGCACCCGCTTCTCCGACCAGATCGCCGGCGACCCCTTCATCGCCCTGATCGAGCGCGGCGCGCTCCAGCAGGTCGGCATCTACGAGGAGAAGCCCTTCGAGAGCTACTTCTCGGGCAACACCGTGCAGATCTGCCCGGTGGGCGCGCTCACCGGGGCGGCCTACCGCTTCCGCTCGCGCCCGTTCGACCTCGTCTCCACGCCCAGCGTCTGCGAGCACTGCGCGTCCGGGTGCTCCCTGCGCACCGACCACCGCCGCGGATCGGTCCTGCGCCGGATGGCGATCAACGACCCGCAGGTCAACGAGGAGTGGAACTGCGACAAGGGTCGGTGGGCCTTCACCTACCCGACCCTGCCGGACCGCCTGCGCGACCCGGTGGCCCGCGGCACCGACGGCGAGTATGCCGTCGTCTCCTGGCAGCAGGCCTACGCCGCCGCGGCGGCCGGCCTGCGCGGCGCCCGCGCGGCGGGAGTGCTGGTCGGTGGCCGGGTGAGCGTCGAGGACGCCTACGCCTACGCCAAGCTGGCCCGCGTCGCCCTCGGCACCAACGACGTCGACCACCGTGCGCGGCCGGTCAGCCAGGAGGAGACGGACTTCCTCGCCTCCAGCGTCGTCGGTCAGCGCGAGGTGAGCTACGAGACCCTCGAGCAGGCCCCGTCGGTCCTGCTCGTCGGCCTCGAGCCCGAGGACGAGAGCCCGATGATCTTCCTGCGCCTGCGCAAGGCCATGCGCACGAACAAGACGCAGGTGTATGCCGTCGCCCCCTTCGCGACGCGCGGTCTGACCAAGATGGGCGGCACGCTGCTGGCGTCGGCCCCGGGCACCGAGGCCGAGGTGCTCGTCGCGCTGGCGCAGCACCGCGAGAGCGGCGCGAGCCGCCCGGTCGACGGCGCCACCGAGGCCCTGCCGGGTGCGACCACCGCCGAGGCTCGGACGAGCGAGTACACCCTCGCCGCCGACGCGCTCACCGCTGGCTCGGTCATCCTCGTCGGAGAGCGCCTGGCGACCGTGCCGGGCGCGCTGTCCGCCGCTGCCGCGCTGGCGGAGCGCACCGGCGCCGCACTGGCGTGGGTCCCGCGCCGCGCCGGCGAGCGGGGCGGCATCGAGGTCGGCACGCTTCCGACGCTGCTGCCCGGCGGTCGCCTCGTCAGCGACGAGGCCGCCCGCGGCCAGGTCGCCACGGCCTGGGGCGTGGACGGCCCGGGGCTGCCCGCGACCCCCGGTCGCGACACGACAGCGATCCTGGAGGCCGCCGCACGCGGCGAGATCGACGCCCTGGTGGTCGGCGGTCTCGAGATCGACGACCTGCCCGACCCGGCGTTGGCGCGTCAGGCCCTCGAGCGGGCCTTCGTCGTCAGCCTCGAGGTGCGCGAGACCGAGGTGCACGCCTACGCCGACGTGATCCTGCCGGTCGCGCCGCAGCAGGAGAAGGCAGGCGCCTACGCCGACTGGGAGGGCCGCCTGCGGCTCTTCGAGCAGGCCCTGGACAGCTCCTCGCTCTCCGACCACGTCGTGCTGGACCGCCTCGCCGCCGCCCTGGGCGTGTCGCTCGGGACGGGGTCGGTGGACGCCGTCCGCGCCGAGCTCACCTCGCTCGGCACCGTCGACTCCCGCCCCGCGGCACCCACCGTCAGCCCGGTCGGACCGGCCGCGCCGGGGGAGGGTGAGGCTGTCCTCGCCACCTGGCACCACCTGCTCGACGCGGGGTCCCTGCAGGACGGCGAGCCCTTCCTGGCCGGCACCGCGCCGCAGTCGCGGGCCCGCGTGTCCGCTGGCACCGCCGCCGCGCTGGGCCTGGCCGACGACGACCTGGTGTCGGTGTCGACCGACCGTGGCTCGATCGTGCTGCCGGTCACCGTGACGGCGATGCACGACGGTGTCGTGTGGGTGCCGACCAACTCCACCGGCTCCGCGGTCCGGGCCACCCTCGGGGTGGACGCCGGCGCCGTGGTCCGTATCGCCGCGGCGGGCACCCCCGACGCGCAGACCGACCTGCGAGGTGAGGCATGAGCCTGCTCACGGCATACCCCGACCTGATCAGCGCCGGACTGGCGCTGCCGGCGACGGACGGGCCGGTGGCCGACTTCAGCGACACGCCGGTCTGGCTGTCGCTGGTCAAGGCGGCCTTCCTGTTCGTCTACGTCGTGCTCTCGGTCGTCGTCGTCATCTGGTTCGAGCGCCGCGTCATCGGCCGGATGCAGCAGCGTCCCGGCCCCAACCGCTTCGGTCCGCTGGGCATCCTGCAGACCCTGGCCGACGGCATCAAGCTCTTCCTCAAGGAGGACGTGACGCCGAAGAACGCCGACAAGCTGATGTTCATCGCCGCCCCGCTGATCGTCGCGTCGCTGGCCTTCGTGTCCTTCGCGATCATCCCGCTCGGCGGTGAGGTGAGCATGTTCGGGCACACCACGCCGCTGCAGCTGACCGACACCCCGGTCGCCGTGCTGCTCGTGCTCGCGGTCGCCGGCGTGGGGGCCTACGGCTTCGTGCTGGCCGGCTGGTCCTCGGGCTCGACCTACCCGCTGCTCGGCGGTCTGCGCTCCACCGCGCAGGTCATCTCCTACGAGATCGCGATGGGCCTGTCCCTGGTCGCCGTCTTCCTCTACTCCGGGTCGATGTCGACCAGCCAGATCGTGGAGCTGCAGTCGCAGGAGTGGTTCCTGGGCATCCCGGGCTGGTATGTCGTGCCGCTCTTCTTCAGCTTCGTCGTCTACGTCATCACGATGGTGGGCGAGACCAACCGCCTGCCCTTCGACCTGGCCGAGGGCGAGGGCGAGCTCGGCGGTGGCTTCCACACCGAGTACTCCTCGATGAAGTTCGGCATGTTCTTCCTCGGTGAGTACATCAACATGTTCACCGTCTCGGCGCTGGCGACCACGCTGTTCCTCGGTGGCTTCCACGCCCCCTGGCCGCTGAACCTCATCAACGACGACATGCTCAGCGAGGGCTGGTGGGGTCTGCTCTGGTTCACCCTGAAGATGTGGAGCTTCATCTTCCTTTTCGTGTGGCTGCGCGGCTCCCTGCCCCGG
The DNA here is from genome assembly GCF_014636495.1 of Ornithinimicrobium tianjinense. GTDB lineage: Bacteria > Actinomycetota > Actinomycetes > Actinomycetales > Dermatophilaceae > Ornithinicoccus > Ornithinicoccus tianjinensis. The sequence continues at coordinate 127,876 of NZ_BMEM01000004.1, read as the reverse complement.
GTCCGCTACGACCAGTTCATGAAGCTGGGGTGGAAGATCCTCATCCCGCTGTCGTTGGTCTGGGTGATCGCCGTGATGCTCATCCGGGCGGCCCAGGAGGGCTACTTCGGTGAGGGCCGCTGGGTGACCGTGGCCACCCTGGCGCTCATCGGCCTGTTCGTCATCGCCGGCATCTTCGTGTGGGACCGCTACGCCCAGCGGCGTGCGGTCGCACGGGAGGAGCGCATGGCGGTCCCCGCGGAGGTCGACCCGTTCGCGGGTGGCTACCCGGTCCCGCCGCTGCCCGGGCAGAAGCTCGTCGAGCCGCGACGCGCGGTCGAGGCCGCAGCACCCGTGGCCGTCAGCACGTCCACCACCACCCACGACACGGAGGAGCGCCGTGGCTGACCAGACCGACCCGACCGTCGAGCCGACGGGGGACGCGCAGGCGCCGAGCGTGCGCGAGCGCGCCGCCGCGCCGGCCCGACCCGCGGACAGCGGCTCCCAGAAGCCGGAGCCCGGCTTCCTGTCCCAGCTCTTCGCCCCGGTGGCCGGCTTCGGGGTCACCTTCGCGACGATGTTCCGCAAGGTGCCCACCCAGGAGTACCCCGAGGTCAAGTTCCCGACCGCCAAGCGCTTCCACGGCCGGCACCAGCTCAACCGTCACCCTGACGGTCTGGAGAAGTGCGTGGGCTGCGAGCTGTGCGCGTGGGCCTGCCCCGCGGACGCGATCTACGTGGAGGGCGCCGACAACACCCCGGAGGCGCGGTTCTCCCCGGGGGAGCGTTACGGCCGCGTCTACCAGATCAACTACCTGCGGTGCATCTTCTGCGGGCTGTGCATCGAGGCGTGCCCCACCCGCGCGCTGACGATGACCAACGAGTACGAGCTCACGGACCCCTCCCGCCAGGCGCTCATCTACGAGAAGCACCAGCTGCTCGCCCCGCTGCGGCCCGACATGCTCGCCCCGCCGTTCCCGATGGCCGAGGGCATGGAGGAGCGCGACTACTACCGCGGTCAGGTCACCGGCCCGACCCAGGTGCAGAAGGACCACGTCGCCGAGCGTGACGCCGCCGCCGCGCGCGAGGAGGTCTCCCGATGACCCCGGCCGCCCCGACCGTCATCGACGGTCTCGAGCTGGTCCTCTTCTGGCTCGCCGCCGCCACCACGGTGGTCGGCGCCCTCGGGCTGCTCTTCGCCCGCAAGGCGGTGCACGCCGCCATGGCCATGGCCATGGTGATGGTCACCCTGGGTGTCGTCTACATCGTCCAGGGCGCGGAGTTCGTCGGGATCATCCAGGTGTTCGTCTACTCCGGCGCCGTGATGATGCTCTTCCTCTTCGTCGTCATGCTCGTCGGTGTCGACGCCTCGGACTCGATGGTGGAGACCCTGCGCGGCCAGCGCTTCTGGGCCTACCTGCTCGGCGGTCTCTTCGCCGTCGCCGCCGTGTTCGGTCTGACGCGCGTCGAGTGGCCCACCCCGACCGGTCTGGCCTCGGCGCAGACCGAGGGCACGGTGACCTCGCTGGCCCGCGAGATCTTCGAGCGTCAGGTGCTCAGCTTCGAGGTGCTCGGTGCGCTGCTCGTCATCGCGGTCATGGGCGCGATGGTGCTGGCCCACCGCGAGCGGCTGGTGCCTCGCCGCACCCAGCGCGAGATGGCCGACGAGCGCGTGCGCTCCAACCGCTGGGTGGCCGGCAAGCCCAACCCCGGCGTCTACGCCCGCCACAACGCGGCGGACACCCCGGCCCTGGCGCCCGACGGCACCCCCGTCGAGGAGTCGGTGCCGCGCGTGCTCGTCGCCCGCGGTCAAGTCGCCTCGCCCGAGCAGTTCCGCCTGCCCGGGTCGCCCGGCGCCACCGACGTCTCGGCGAAGAAGGGCTCCTCGGTCCGCACCGCCGACTTCACCTCGTTCGACCCGGACACCCCGCAGGTCGACCGCACCGACGACCAGGAGGGTGAGCGCTGATGGGCGTGGAGGCCTACGTCTACCTGGCGGTCGTGCTCTTCACGATCGGCGCCCTCACGGTGCTGACCCGCCGCAACACGATCATCGTCTTCATGGGCATCGAGCTCATGCTCAACGCCTGCAACCTGGCGCTGGTGACCTTCGCGCGCCTGCACGGCTCGCTCGACGGACTGGTCTACACCCTGTTCGTCATGGTGGTCGCGGCCGCCGAGGTCGTGGTCGGCCTGGCGATCATCATGTCCATCTTCCGTGCGCGTCGTTCGGCCTCGGTCGACGACGCCAACCTGCTCAAGCTGTAAGGAGCGCGCGTGTTTGTGCACGACCTGAGCCACGGGCTGGTGTCCTCCAGCTACGCGCTCGCCGAGGCGGGCGGCGCGAGCGCCGTCCATGCCAGCGAGGCGAGCGGTATCGCCGCCGTCGGCTGGCTGATGATCGCGCTGCCGCTCGTCGGTGCCGCGCTGCTTCTCCTGGGCGGGCGAGCCACCGACTCCTGGGGGCCGCTGCTGGCCACCGCCCTGTCCTGGGGCAGCTTCGTGGTCGGCGTCGCCGTCGTCGCCCAGCTGCTGGGAGCACCGGCCGAGGAGCGTTCGCTGAGCGTCCCGCTGTGGGACTGGATCGGGGTGGGCGACCTGTCCATCGCGGCGGGCCTGCTCATCGACCCCCTGTCGATGGCGTTCGTCATGCTCATCACCTTCGTCGGCTCGCTCATCCACGTCTACTCCCTGGGCTACATGGAGCACGACCCGGACAAGCGACGCTTCTTCGCCTACCTCAACCTGTTCGTCGCCTCGATGCTCATCCTCGTGCTGGCGGACTCCTACGTCCTGCTCTTCGTGGGCTGGGAGGGCGTCGGTCTGGCGTCCTACCTGCTCATCGGCTTCTGGAACTGGAACCCGCCCTACGCCGCGGCCGCCAACAAGGCCTTCATCGTCAACCGCATCGGTGACTTCGGGCTGATCATCGGCATGGGTCTGATGCTCACCACCTTCGGCGCGCTCGACTTCGCCACGGTGCACGGCAACGCCGGCCAGGCCGCCGAGCTCACCCTGACGCTGATCGGGCTGGCGCTGCTGCTCGGTGCCTGCGGCAAGTCCGCCCAGTTCCCGCTGCAGAGCTGGCTCGGCGACGCGATGGCCGGCCCGACGCCGGTCTCCGCGCTGATCCACGCCGCGACGATGGTCACCGCGGGCGTCTACCTCGTCGCCCGCAGCCAGGCCATCTACGACCTCACCCCCGATGCCCGCCTGGCCGTGGCCGTCGTCGGCACCATCACGCTGGTCTACGGGGCGATCGTCGGCTGCGCCAAGGACGACATCAAGAAGGCCCTCGCGGCCTCGACCATGTCGCAGATCGGCTACATGATGCTCGGCGTCGGCCTGGGCCCGGTGGGCTACACCTTCGCGATCTTCCACCTGCTCACGCACGGCTTCTTCAAGGCCGGCATGTTCCTCGGTGCCGGATCCGTCATGCACGCGATGAAGGACACCGTGGACATGCGCCGCTTCGGCGCGCTCGGTCGCAAGATCCCCATCACCTGGCTGACCTTCGGCGCCGGCTGGCTCGCGATCATCGGCTTCCCGCTGCTGTCCGGCTGGTGGTCCAAGGACCTCATCATCGAGGCGGCCTTCGTCGGTGAGGGCTGGCGTCCGTGGGTGTTCGGCGGCGCTGCCCTGATCGCGGCCGGTATCACGGCCTTCTACATGTCGCGACTGTTCTTCATGACCTTCCACGGCAAGGCCCGCTGGGAGGACGACGTGCACCCCCACGAGGCGCCGCTGACGATGACCGTCCCGATGATGATCCTGGCCGTCGGCTCGGTCGCTCTCGGCGCGGCCCTCTGGCCCACCGGCATCTTCGAGTCGTGGATGGAGCCGGTCTTCGGGCACGCCGTCCACCACGAGCCCGTCATCCCGGTCCTGGCCATCCAGGTCGCGGTCTTCGTGCTGATGCTCATCGGGGTCGGCCTGGCGTGGAAGATGTACGTCGCGGACGAGGTCCCGGTCGAGGCTCCCCGCGGCAACGCCCTGACCCGCGCGGCCCGTAAGGACCTCTACCAGGACGAGGCCAACGACGCCTTCTTCGTCCACCCGGTGACGTCGCTGGCACGCACCGCGATCGAGGCGGACGCCGACGTGGTGCACGGCGCGCTGGCCGGCGGCACCACCGCCGGCGTCAGCGGGCTGGCCTCGGCCCTGCGGAGGGCCCAGAACGGGTTCGTCCGCTCCTATGCCCTGACGATGCTGCTCGGTGTCGTCGCCATCCTCGGAGCTGTGTGGGTGATGCAGTGATGAACTTTCCCTGGTTGACCACGCTGCTGGTCCTGCCGCTCGTCGGTGCCCTCGTGGTGGCGCTGCTGCCGCGTGGCAGCGCGTCCGTGCGCCCCGTCGCCCTCGGTTTCTCCCTGCTCACCCTCGCGGTGGCGGTGGGGGCGACGACCCAGTACTCCATCGGGTCGGGGGAGCAGTTCCAGCTCACCGAGATCTACCCCTGGATCCCTCAGTTCGGCGTCTCCTACGCGCTGGGCGTCGACGGCATCTCGCTGTCGATGATCCTGCTCGGCCTGGTCCTCGTGCCGATCTGCATCGTCGCCGCCTGGGACGACGTCCCCGCGACGGACCGGCGTCAGCACACCTACTTCGCGCTGATGCTGGCGCTCACGTCGATGATCGTCGGCGTCTTCGCCGCGATCGACGTCTTCCTGTTCTACGTCTTCTTCGAGGCGATGCTCATCCCGGTGTACTTCCTCATCGGGATGTTCGGCGGTGCCCGAAGGGCCCGCGCCGCCACGACCTTCCTCCTGTACTCCCTCGCCGGCGGCCTCATCATGCTGGTCGCGGTCATCGCGCTCTACCTCGCGGGGCCGCGCGGGACCGAGGGATTCCTCGTCAGCAACCTCGTCGGGCTGGACCTGTCGGTGGAGGCCGGGCGCTGGCTCTTCCTCGGCTTCTTCCTCGCCTTCGCGATCAAGGCGCCGATGTGGCCCGTGCACACCTGGCTGCCGCTCGCCGCGGAGCAGGCCCGTCCGGCCACGTCCGTGCTGCTGGTCGGTGTGCTCGACAAGGTCGGCACCTACGGCATGATCCGCTTCTGCCTCAGCTTCTTCCCCGAGGCCAGCCAGTGGGCCACGCCCCTCATCCTCGTGCTCGCGCTCGCCTCGATGATCATCGGCGCGTTCCTCGCGATCAACCAGGACGACATGCTGCGCCTCATCGCCTACACCTCGGTGAGCCACTTCGGGTTCATCGTCATGGGCATCTTCGCCTTCACGACGGTCACCCAGGCCGGTGCGACGCTCTACATGGTCAACCACGGCTTCACCACCGCGGGCCTGTTCCTCGTGGCCGGGATGCTCATCGCGCGCCGTGGCTCCCGGGACATCCGCGACTTCGGCGGCTGGCAGCGGGTCACCCCGCTCATCGCCGGTGCGCTCCTGGTCTCGGGCCTGTCCGGTCTGGCGCTGCCGGGCCTGAACTCCTTCGTCAGCGAGTTCATGGTCATCGTCGGGCTGTTCGAGCGGCACCCGTGGATCGGGGTGCTCGCCGCCACCGGCGTCATCTGGGCGGCCACCTACATCCTGGTGATGTACAAGCGGATCGCCACCGGGCCCCGTCCCGAGCTCGACGTGCCCGACATGACGGGCCGCGAGAAGTTCGTCGTGGCGCCGATCATCGCCGCCTTCCTCGTCCTGGGCTTCTTCCCCAAGCCGGTGCTCGACCTGCTCGAGCCGGCCGTGCAGCAGACCCTGCAGCACGTCGGGATCTCCGACCCCGCCCCGGCGATCGACACCACCACCGCTGAGGGGAGTGGCCGCTGATGGCCGACCTGTTCACCGCGCCCGAGATCGACTTCGTCGGGCTGCTGCCGATGCTCATCGTCTTCGTCGGCGGTCTCGTGGGCTGCCTCGTCGAGGGCTTTGCCGGTCGCGCCCAGCGGTATGCCGTGCAGGTGCCCCTCGCCGTCGCCACCCTCGTGCTGGCCTTCGTGGCGCTCGTCGTCCTCGCCCCGGACCACCAGGGCATCACCGGCGCCGGCACGGTCGCGCTCGACGGCCCGGCGCAGCTGCTGCAGGGCCTCATCGTCGTCCTGGCGCTGCTGGGCATGCTGGTGATGGCCGAGCGGCTCGGCGGTCAGCAGCCGGACGCCTTCACCCAGTCCGGCGCCTCGGCGCCCGGCTCGGCCGAGGAGGCCTACGCCGGGCGGCTGGGCGCGACGACCACCGAGGTCTTCCCGCTCACGCTGCTCTCGGTCGGCGGCATGATGCTCTTCGTCAGCGCCAACGACCTGCTCCTGCTGTTCATCGCCCTCGAGGTGCTGTCGCTGCCGCTGTACATCCTCACCGGACTGGCCCGCCGTCGCCGCCTGCTCTCGCAGGAGGCCTCGCTGAAGTACTTCCTCCTGGGCTCCTTCAGCTCGGCGTTCTTCCTCTTCGGCGCCGTCCTGCTCTACGGCTTCGCCGGCTCGATGCGCCTGGACGAGATCGCGGCGGCGATCAGCAGCACCGCCGGTATGGACGGCCTGCTCGTGCCGGGCATCCTGCTCGTGGCGGTCGGACTGCTCTTCAAGGTCGGTGCGGTGCCGTTCCACGCGTGGACCCCGGACGTCTACCAGGGCGCCCCCACCCCGGTCACCGGGTTCATGGCCGCGTGCACGAAGGTCGCCGCGTTCGGCGCCATGCTGCGCCTCTTCTACGTCGCCGTCGAGGGCGCCCGTCTGGAGTGGCAGCCGGTCGTCGCGACCGTCGCGGCCCTCTCCATGGTGGTGGGCGCTGTCCTCTCGGTCGTGCAGACCGACGTCAAGCGCATCCTGGCCTACTCCTCGATCGCCCACGCCGGATTCATCCTGACCGGTCTGGTCTCGATGGACCAGGCCGGCATCTCCTCGACGATGTTCTACCTGGCGACCTACGGCTTCATGACGATCCCGGCCTTCGCGATCGTGGCGCTGGTCCGCTCCTCGGGCACCGAGGCGACCCAGATCGGCCAGTGGTCGGGGCTGGGCCGCCGCGCGCCGTGGCTGTCCGCGGGCTTCACCTTCCTCATGCTGGCCTTCGCCGGCATCCCGCTGACCTCCGGCTTCACCGGCAAGTTCGCGGTCTTCGCCGCGGCGATCAGCCAGGGCTACGCCTGGCTCGCGGTCATCGGCGTCCTGGCCAGCGCGGTCACGGCCTACATCTACTTCGCCCTGGTGGTCCGGATGTGGCTCGGTGACGAGGCCGGCGACACCCAGGTCGCGGCTCCCTCGCTGCTCACGATCTTCGCGATCGTGGCCGGCGTGGCCGTCACCCTGGGTCTGGGCATCATGCCCTCTCCGCTGCTCGATCTCGCGCAGAGCACCTCGGTCTTCCTGCGGTGAGCGTGGCGAGTCCGCAGGCGGGTGTGCCCCAGCTCCCCGGTGTCGACGACGCGCTGACGGCGCGGGTCGGCGAGGGGATGGCGGCGGTCGCGACCCGGCTGTCCGCGGTCGTGGACCACGACGACCCGTTCATCGCCGGCGCGTCGGGGCACCTCGTCGCTGCCGGGGGCAAGCGCTTCCGGCCGCTGCTGACCCTGCTGGCCAGCGAGGTCGGCGAGGGGTGGAACGAGCAGGTCGTCAAGGCTGCGGTCGGGGTCGAGCTGACCCACCTGGCCAGCCTCTACCACGACGACGTCATGGACGAGGCGGACCTGCGCCGCGGCGTGGAGAGCGCCAATGCGCGCTACGGCAACGCCACCGCGATCCTCGTGGGTGACCTGCTGTTCGGGACGGCGTCCTCGGTCGTGGCGGACCTCGGCGCCGAGGCCGTCAAGATCCAGGCCGAGACCTTCGTGCGGCTGTGCGCCGGGCAGATCCGCGACGACCTGCAGACGGGAGCGACGCCGGAGGAAGCGGACCGGACCGTCCTGGCGGGCGACGCGGACGACCCGGCCGCGGTCACGGCATACCTGAGCATCCTCGCGGACAAGACCGGCGCGCTCATCGCGACCGCTGCCCGCTACGGAGCCATGTTCGGCGGCTGCGACGCGGAGACCGTGCGCACGCTGACGGAGTATGGCGAGCGCCTCGGCGTGGTCTTCCAGCTGGCCGACGACCTGCTCGACGTCGCGTCCGCGGCGGACACCTCCGGGAAGACGCCTGGCACGGACCTCCGGGAGGGCAAGGCCACCCTGCCGGTGCTCTACGCGCGGACCTCCCAGGACCCCGCGGACGAGCGGCTGCTGGCGCTGACCCGCGGGCCGATCGACCACCCGGACGAACTCGCCGAGGCCCTTGAGCTGCTGCGCGCGCACCCGGCGATGCAGCAGGCGCGCGATCACACGACCCGCCTGGCGGACGAGGCGCGCGCGCTCCTGGACGGTCTGTGTCCTGGTCCGGCCGTGGATGCGCTCCGCGCGCTCGTGGACGGCGTCGCGCTACGCTCCAGCTGAGGAGCGACCACTGTGACCCAGCCGCACGACCGCACGATCCGCGTCTACCTGCTCGACGACCACGAGCTGGTGCGCCGCGGGCTGCACGACCTGCTCTCGGCCGAGGACGACCTCGAGATCGTGGGGGAGTCCGGCAGCGCCGTGCGCGCGGTCCCGGACATCATCCGGCTGCGGCCCGACGTGGCGGTCCTCGACGGCAGGCTGCCGGACGGCTCCGGGATCGAGGTGTGTCGGGACGTGCGGGCCGCCGACCCGTCGATCCGTGCGCTCATCCTCACCAGCTACGACGACGACGAGGCGCTCTTCTCGGCGATCATGGCCGGCGCGGACGGCTACGTGCTCAAGCAGATCGCCGGCACCGACCTCGTCGACGGCATCCGCAGCATCGCGGGCGGTCGTTCGCTCATCGACCCGTCCCTGGTCACCAAGGTCATGGAGCGGCTGCGCTCCCCCCAGCGTGACCCCCGCGAGACCACGCTCGCGCAGCTGACCGACCAGGAGCGTCGCATCCTCGAGCTCATCACCGAGGGCATGACCAACCGCCAGATCGCCCAGACGATGTACCTCGCCGAGAAGACGGTGAAGAACTACGTCACCACGCTGCTGGCCAAGCTCGGCGTCGAACGCCGCACCCAGGCCGCCGTCCTCGGCGCCAAGCTCTTCGACTCCTAGCCCCCCGCCCCACCGAGCGCGTGGAGTGGCCGGGGCGGGGGACGAAGGTCCCGGGGAAGTCCGGACCAGAGCCTCTACTACGCAAAGTCGGTTCTTGCGACGCTGGAGTCAGCCACGAAAACCACGGACGAAGGAGCTGGCTGACATGACCACCCGCACGCACCACGACATGCGTCACGACATCGACGTGGAGGAGGAGAAGCACGTCCTGCCCGTCGCGGGTGGCTACGCGCTCGGCGCCATGCGCATCGCGTTCGGCCTCTACTTCCTCTGGGCGTTCGTCGACAAGCTGTTCGGCCTGGGCTACGCGACGCCCTCCGAGAGGGCCTGGCTCAACGGCGGCTCCCCGACCACCGGCTACCTGTCCGGCGTCGAGGGCCCCCTGGCGGGCTTCTACAACGGCCTGGCCGGCAGCACCTTCATCGACTGGCTGTTCATGCTCGGCCTGCTCGGCATCGGTCTTACGCTGGTCACCGGCATGGGTGCCCGGGTCGGCGCCCTGGCCGGAGCTCTCATGTACCTGTTCATGTACGGAGCCTCGTTGCCCACCGTCACCAACCCGTTCCTGGACGACCACCTCACCGGCGCCATCGTGATGATCGTCATCGCCACCGTCCCGGCGGCGTGGGACTACCTGGGTCTGGGCAAGTTCTGGGCGCACATCGCCCCGTCCTGGCTGCGCTGACCGCGCCATGAGCGCCACGGTGCAGGCCCCCGGGCCGGTGCTGGTCGGCGTGGACGGATCCGGACGCAACGCCTCCGCGGTCGCCTGGGCGGCCGCGGAGGCACGTTCGTCCTCCGCCCCGCTGGTCCTCGTGCACGATGCCACGGGAGCTGGGGAACGGGCCGGACGAGCCACGCTGGAGCGGGCGGTGGCAGCGGTCGCCGACGTCGACAGCGGGCTCCGGCCCGCGGTGGAGATGGTCACGAGGTCCGCGAGCGAGGCCCTCGTGGAGGCCGCGAGGGTGCGCGAGACCGGTGAGGTCGACTCTGGCCAGGAGAGTCTGCTCGTCGTCGGCCGGCGGGGGGCAGGCGGGTTCACGCGGCTGAGCCTCGGGTCGACCGCCCGCGCCCTGGTCCACGGGGACGGTCCGCCCACGATCGTCGTCCCCAGCGACTGGGAGCTGGAGCGGGTCGCTCCACGGGCCCCGGTGGTGGTCGACCTGACCGCCGACGAGGGCGATCGGGCTCTGGGCTTCGGGGTGGCGCGGGCAGCGCGCGACGACCGGCCGCTGGTCGTCCTGGCGTCCTGGTCGGTGGGCCCGGCGGAGGTCCTGGCCGACCAGCCGATCCCGAAGGTGTGGGAGGACCACGCGAGGCAGGCCGAGCAGGAGCTGCGTGGGCGGCTCGGCCCGTGGTGTGCCTCCCACCCGGGCCTCGAGGTGGTGGCCCTGGCCACCGACCGCCACCCGGTCGCTGCCCTCCTCGACCAGGCCGTCGGTGCCGAGCTGCTCGTCGTGCCGAGGGGGCGGTCCGCGTTCGCGGTCGTGGAGTACGCCCAGTGCCCGGTGGCGGTGGTCTGAGCCTCAGACCGGGATCGACCAGGACAGACGGGTGCCGCGGGGCTCCAGCGCAAGGAGCTCCACGGCACCTCCGTGCTCACGGGCCCGCGCCCGCACGTTGCCCAGGCCGCTCTCGACGGCGTTCGCGCTGATGCCGACCCCGTCGTCGCTGACGCTCACCGTCAGGCGGTCGCTGGTGGCCTCGACCGACACCGTGGTCGAGCTCGCGTGGGCGTGCCGGGCGACGTTGGACAACGCCTCCCGCACGACCATGAGCACCTGCGTCTGCGCCTCGTCACCGGTCACGGAGTCGATCGGCCCGGTGAGCTGGAGGGTCGCGGCATACCCCAGGGTGGGGGTGTAGGACTCCACCAGCTGGCGCAGGTCGGCGCGGAAGCTGCCCACCCCGGCCCGGTGCCGCAGCTCGAAGATGGTGGCGCGGATGTCGCGGATGGTCTGGTCCAGCTCGGCCACGGCGTTCTCCAGCCGCTCGCTCACCTCCGGTCGCACCGCGTGGCGCGCGGCGCCCTGGACGGTCAGGCCGATGGCGAAGAGGCGTTGTATGACGAGGTCGTGCAGGTCGCGCGCGATCCGGTCGCGGTCCTCCAGCACGGTCAGCAGGTCGTGCTCCTCCTCGCCGCGGGCCCGGTCGAGGATCATCGAGGCGTGCAGGGCCACGGCGGTGAGGACGTCGTGCATCCGCTGGTGGCTGACGCCCTGCAGGGCCCGCCAGTGGTGGGCGACGAGCACGAGCGGGCTGCCGGTGCGGGTGTCGATCGGCACCAGGCTGGTGCCGAGCACCTCGCCCCGCCCGCCCGCGTTGTCGGGCGCCGGCAGCGTGGTGGTCCAGTGCTGGGCCCGCCCCGAGGCGCTGACCTCCGCCACGTCCGGTCGCAGGTCGGCCAGGGCTGCCTCGACGTCCTCGCCGGCGGATGCGAGGACGCGGCTGGCGCCGGAAGCCGCGTCGGGAGCCGCGGTCGGGCTGACGACGGCCACGACGTCGGCCGCGGCGAGCTCGCGGACGCGGGCCGTGAGCAGCGGCAGGCTCACGGACAGGTCCACCTCGTCGACGAGGGTCCGGTCCACCTCCCACACGGCGGCCGTGACCTGCTGGTGCAGGTCGCTGATCCGGCGCTGACGGAGCGTGTCCAGGTGCAGTCCGGCCACGGCGGCGACGCACTCCGCGAGGATCCGCTCACGCGCACCCGGGCTCGTCTCCCACCCCGTCAGCCGCAGCGCGCCGAAGCGGTCACCGTCGACGAGGATGTCGGCCTGGAGCCCGGCAGGCGCGCCCTGGGGGCGCAGCAGCGTCGCGAGCTCGGCCTCCGGCAGGTCGGTCACGGTGCCGTAGCGGTAGACCAGCGCCACCTGCCCGTGATGCATCTCGTCGTGCACCCCGAGCACGCCGCCGGAGGCGCCGGTGAGCTGGCACGCGGCGGCGAGCGCGCTCCGGAGCAGGTCCCGCGCGTCGTCCGTCACGGAGATCTCGCGCAGGGTGCGGAGGATACCGAGGCTGTCCCTCGCGTCGCCGTCCGGGCGCGGGCTGTCGGTCCTGTCCATGATGGGCCCAACGCTAGCGCCCGGCCCCCCGAGCGGGGGACCGGGCGCGAGCGGTCAGACGTCAGGCGCTGCGGTCAGCGGGCCGTCCGGTAGACGTGGGCCACGCCGGGGCGCGGCACGGAGTCGCCGAGGTAGGGGTAGGCGCTGTGGCCGTCCTCACCGGGGTGCTGGACGCAGATCAGGATGGAGCGGTCGGCCCACTCGACGACCGGGCCGCAGCACTCGGCGCCGGTCGGCACCGAGAGGAACTGCTGGACCTTGCCCTTGTCCGGGCCGGCGGTCGGCATCAGGAACATGCCGTCGCAGGTGCCGATGGTGCCCGGCGCACCGTCGGTGGAGATCCACAGGTGGTCGGGGTCCTCGTCGAAGGCGACGTTGTCGGGGCAGCTGATCGGGCTCACCAGCGACCGGTCGTAGCCGTTGAAGTAGGTGCTCGGGTCGCTGGGGACACCGGCGATGAGCACGATGCGCCAGGTGAAGGCGAGCGCCGCGGCGTCGTTGCCCGCCTCCACCCACTCGATGACATGGCCGAACTTGTTGCTCGCGCGCGGGTTCGCCTCGTCGATCTGGGCCGGGGTGCGGCGGGTGTTGTTGGTCAGCGCCACGTAGACCGCACCGGTGTGCGGGTTGGGCTGGACGTCCTCGGGGCGGTCCATCTTGGTGGGGCCCATCTTGTCGGCCGCCATCCGGGTCCAGGTGAGGACCTCGGCCACGGACATGCCGGGGACCATGGAGGCACCGTCCTTGACCAGCGCGATCCAGGTGCCGACGCCGTCCCACTCGCCGTCGCCGAGGCCGTCGCCCTCGAACTTCGCGACGTAGAGGTCTCCCTCGGACAGCAGCGTCATGTTGTGGGCCTTGTCGCCCTCGACGTAGGTGTCCCGGGAGACGAACTTGTAGATGTAGTCGAAGCGCTCGTCGTCACCCATGTAGGCGACCGCGCGACCGTCGGCGGCCAGGCGGATCGTGGCGCCCTCGTGCTTGAAGCGCCCCAGCGCGGTGTGCTTCACCGGCATCGAGGTGGGGTCCTCGGGGTCCACCTCGACGATCCAGCCGAAGCGGTTGACCTCGTTGGGCTCGGTCAGGACCATGAAGCGGTCCTCGGCGCGCTCCCAGCCGCGGCCGGCGGAGGTGATGCCGTAGCGCTTGAGCTTGCCCTGCGCGTCGTCGGCGCCCGTCGCGTTGAAGTACTGGTTGAAGTTCTCCTCGCCGGACAGCGAGGTGCCCCACGGGGTCTCGCCACCGGCGCAGTTGTTCAGGGTGCCCAGGACCATGTGACCCGTCGGGTCGGCGCTGGTCTTCATCCACTCGGCACCGCCGGCGGGGCCGTCGACGTGGAACTGGGTCCAGGCGTGGATGCGACGGTTGCGGGCGCCGTGCCGGTCGTAGGCCCAGGGGGAGAACTGACCCTGACGCTCGACCTCGACGATCGTCATGCCGTGCGCGGCCATCTCGATCGCGGCCTGCTCGGCCGTCGGGCCGGCCACCGGGTCGTAGCCCGGGAACATGACCTCGGGGTTGGTGTACTCGTTGTTGAAGATGATCAGGCCCTTGTTGGCGCCGTTGTTGCCGGCGCCACCGCGGTGGATCGCGAGGTAGTCGGCGTTGTAGCCGGCCTGCATCTTCTGCGACTCGACGGTCTGGTTGTTCACGTCGAAGTCGGGGGCGCCGGCCTCAACCGGGTCGCCCCAGGAGATGACGGGGGCCCAGGAGTAGCCCTCCGGCACGACGAGGTCGTCCACGTCCGCCGGGGTGGGGGCGATGGGCTCGAAGGGCGCCATGCCCTTGTTGCCGCGGCCCGGGGCGGCGTAGGCGTCCTCGGCGGTGCCCCACGCGACACTGGTGACGACGGCCGCACCGGCGACGCCCTGCAGCACCGAGCGGCGCGAGACGGCGGCGGCGACCATGTCGCCGAAGTAGGTGTTGCCGGAGGTGTTCGGGACCTCCTGGGCGCACTGGTTGCCGCAGCGGTACTGGCAGGTCTTGTGGCTGCGGTTCGTCAGGTGCTCGGACACGTGGAGCAGCGGAAGGAGCGAACGGCGGGTGGTGGGTGCAGACACGGGGTGATCCTCGATTCTCGGTCCAGGTGGCGCCGCGGTCGGGACGTGGCGGCAGCACTCGCGACGCTAGGCCCACCTGGTGTCGCGATCGACCACGAGACGGTGAACGGCGGGTGCCAGGACGGTGACCATTCGGGGGCGACGGACGGCATACCCTGGGGCGGACCCGACCCACCACCGAAGGTGACGCATGAACCCGCGCCGCGGCCTCGCCGGCCTGCTCGCCATCCTGCCCCTGGCCGCCCTGCTGCTCACCGCACCGGTCCTGCCCCCGCCCGACCGCGTCCCCACGCACTGGTCGGGCGCCGGGCCGGACCGCTGGAGCGCGGGCGGGGAGCTGCTGGGCGTCCTCCTGACGGTGACCGTGCTCGCCGCGGTGGCCGCGGCGGCCGCGGCGATCCTCACCCGGGCGGTGCCCCCGGCGTGGTCGCGCTGGGCGCTGGCGCTGGCGGGCGCGGTCGGGTGGGGCGCGGTGGCGGTCTACACGGTCCTGGTCTGGCGCACCGGCGTCGACGGACCGCGCGGGGTGGGGGAGGCCTGGGTGGCACTGTCCGTGGTCCTCGGGCTGGTGGCCGGTGCTCTGACGTATGCCGTGCACGGTCGCCGACTCCTCACGCGTGAGCAGCTCGACGAGCTGGTGCCGGAGCGGGCCCGGGTCCAGCCGGTGCGCGGACGGGCGGTGCGGCCCGTCGAGGCGTGGTCCACGGACGTGGCCTCCGGGACGATGGCCGTCATCGGCTGGGGCCTGCTGGCCGTGGGCGTCGTGTCGCTGGTCGCCCTGCTCGCCATGGACGCGGGGGTGTGGCAGCTCGTGCTCGTCGGCGGGGTGCTGCTCGGGGCGGGGCTGCTCGCGCTCGCCTGGGCACGGGTGCGGATCGCCGTCGACGCCGACGGGCTCACGGTGCGCTCGCAGCTGGTGCCGGTCCGCCTGACGCGTGTGCGCGTCGCCGACGTCGCCGGGGTCGAGGTGCAGGTGCTGGACCCCATGCGCTGGGGCGGGCTCGGCTTGCGTCCGCTGCCGGACCGCACGGCCTACATCGTCGACGGCGGGCCCGGGCTCGTCGTGCACAAGCGCGACGGGCGCCGGCTCGCGCTGCAGGTCACCGAGGGTGACCAGGTCGCGCGGGCCGGCGCCCGGACGTTGCTGCAGGCCGCCGGTCAGCGGGTGCGAGCGATCTCCCCCTCCGCGGCCGCCTCGGGCTGAGCCGCCGCGGCCGGGGCGAGCGAGCGCTCCAGCCGGGCGCCCTCGACGTCGACGTCGGGCAGGATGCGGTCGAGCCAGCGGGGGATCCACCACGCCCGCTCGCCCAGGAGCGACATCACGGCCGGGGTGAGCGTCATCCGGACCAGGAAGGCGTCGACCAGCACACCCACGGCCAGGCCGAGGCCCATCGGCCGCACCATCGTCAGGTGCGCCCAGACGAAGCCGGCGAACACCGAGATCATGATGATCGCGGCGGCCGTGACCACCCGGGCGCTGTGGTTGAAGCCGCTGACGACGGCTCGCCGGGCGTCGGTGCCGTGGACGTGCTCCTCCCGCATCGCCGAGACGAGGAAGACCTGGTAGTCCATCGCCAGACCGAACAGGATCCCGATGAGCAGGATCGGCAGGAAGGACAGCACCGGCCCCGGCTCGTTGACGTCGAAGATGCCCGAGAGATGGCCCAGCTGGTAGACGGCCACGACCGCGCCGAACGACGCCGCCAGGCTCAGCAGGAAGCCCGCCGTGGCCAGCAGCGGCACCACCACGGACCGGAACACCAGGAGCAGCAGGATCAGGGACAGGCCGACGACGACCGCGAGGTAGACCGGGAGCGCGTCGGCGAGCTTGGCGGACACGTCGATGTTGGCGACGGTCTGCCCGGTCAGGCCGATCTCGGCACCGTGGTCCTGGCCGACCCGCTCGACCGCAGGGGTGAGCCGGTCGACGAGCGCCACCGTGGACTCCTCCGCGGGGCCGCCCTCGGGCTGCACCTGGAAGGCCAGGACGTCCCGGTCGTCGCTGACGCCGGCGGGCAGCACCCGGACCACGCCCTCCACGGCCGCGAGCTCCTCGGCGATGTCGGCCTGGGCCTCGAGCAGCGCCGTCTCGCCCTCGGGCACCGGGGTGTCGAGCTCGGCGACGGCCAGGATAGGGCCGTTGGCGCCGGCGCCGAACTCCTCGCGCACCGTGTCGTACGTCGTGTACGCCGAGGACCCGGCGGGCTCGGAACCGCCGTCGGGCAGGCCGAGGCGCAGCTGGGTGGCGGGGTAGCCGAGCCCGGCGACGATCGCGAGCACGGCGAGGATCGCCAGCCACGGGCGGCGCTGCACGAAGGCCGCCCAGCCGTGGTGGGTGTCGGCCTGGCGCGCGTCCTCGGCGACCGTGTCGTGGTCGTCGCCGGAGGCCAGCGCGAGGCGCGCCTTGCGGGGCAGCACGCGCAGACCCAGCAGCGACAGCACGGCCGGGGTCAGCGTGATCGCCACGAGCACCGCGATCGCCACCGTGGCCGCCGCCACGAGGCCCATCACCGACAGGAACGGGATCCCGGTCACGGTGAGCGCAGCCAGGGCGATGATGACCGTGAGCCCGGCGAAGGTGACGGCGTTGCCCGAGGTGCCGACCGCCAGCGCGATGGACTCGCGGACCGGCATCCCGTGCCGCACCTGCTGTCGGTGGCGGTTGATGAGGAAGAGCGAGTAGTCGATGCCGACCGCCAGCCCGAGCATCAGGGCCAGCACCGGGGTGATCGACTGCATGTCGACCCACCGGGTCAGGGCCATCGCGCCGGTGAGACCCACGCCGACGCCGACGAGGGCCATGAGCAGAGGCAGGCCGGCCACGACGAGCGAGCCCAGCATGACGAGCAGCACGACGCCCGCGACCACCAGACCCACGACCTCGCCGGGACCGAGCAGGGTGGACAGGTCGTCGGTGATCTCCTTGGAGAAGCTCACCTCCAGGCCCTGCGCGTCGAGCTCGTGGCCCACGCGCTGGATCGCGGCCGTCGTCTCCGGCTCGATGAAGCCCCCCGACCCCTCGACCGTCAGCTGGGTCATGGCCACCGTGCCGGCCTCGTTGACGAGGCGGAAGCCGTCGGTGAGCTCGGCCATGCGCCGTCCGGCGGCCACGGCGGCCTCGCCCTCGGCGAGCTCGGCCCGCCCGTCCTTCAGCTCCTGCTCGCCGTCGGCGATCTGCTGCTCGGCGTCCTCGAGCTGCGCCCGGCTGGCCTCCAGCTGCTCCGCGCCCGCCGCGGCCTGCGCCTCGCCGGCCTCGAGCTGGGCGCGCTGGGTGTCGATCTGCGCCTGCGCGGCCGCGACCTGCTGGCGGCCGCCGTCGATCTGCGCCTGGCCCGCAGCGATCTCGGCCCGCGCGGCCTCGGCCTGCGCCGGGGGCACCTGGCCGGCGGCGATCCCGGCCTCCAGCTGCTGCAGCTGGGCGTCGAGCGCGGCCTGCGAGGCGTCGAGCTGCTGGGCCTGCGCGGTGAGCTCGGCCTGTCCCGCCTCGAGCTGCGCGCGCCCGTCCTCGAGCTGAGCCTGTGAGGCCTCGAGCTCCTGCTCACCGGCGGCCAGCTGCTCCTTGCCCTCCGCGAGCTGCTCGCGGGCCTGCTCCAGCTCCGCCTCGCCCTCGTCGAGCTGGTCGCGACCGTCCGCGATCTCCTGCTCGCCGTCGGCCAGCTCCTGGTCGGTCCCGTCGAGCGTGGCCTGCGCCTCGAAGGGGTCGGTGGCCTCGACGCCGTCGAGGGCCGTCCACGCGGCGACGGCGTCCGCCACGGCGCGCTCCTGCGCGTCCGTGAAGGGAGCGTCGCTGCGGATCACGACCGTGCCGGTGGTGCCGGCGGCCTCGGGGATCTCGGACTTCAGGGTCTCCAGGACGGCCTCGAAGCGGCTGCCCGGGATGGAGAACTCGTTGCTGAGGGGACGCGCCAGGGTGAGCATGCCGGCGACGGTGAGCGCCAGCAGCGCGGCCCAGGCGCCGACGACGGTCCACCGGTGCTGCGCGCACCAGCGGCCGAGGCGGTGGAGAAGAGTGGCCACGGGAGGTCCTTTCGGTCAGGACGGGGGAGGTGGGTGGTGGGAGGTCTGGTCTGGTGAGGTCTGGACGGGGTATGCCGCGCGCCGGGTCAGGCGGTCGCGTGCGGCTCGACAGGCGTGAGCCAGCCGCGCGCGGCATACCCGAGGGCGCGGTCCAGCTCGGCGTGGAAGGCGGCGACGGAGGTGTCGTCGAGGGGAGCGGAGGGACCTCTGGCGGCCAGCCACACCTTCTCGGCGGCGGAGAAGCAGCTCATGATCGTGTCGGCGAGGGTCGCGACGTAGAGGTCGTCGGTGCCCTCGGGCAGGCGGGCGCGCAGCTGAGCGTCCAGCCAGACCGCCTTCTCCGCCCAGATCGCCCGCTCCAGGCCGGCGGGAGCGCCCCGCTCCTGCCTCGGGGCGTGGCAGTTGAGCACGGTGAACCAGTCGAGCAGCGCGGTGGGGATGCCGACCTCGGAGATGTGCCGGCGGACGGCCTCGATCGGCGAGACGCCGGGGGTGAGGCGGCCCATCGAGGCGGCGAGGTGCTCGGTGTGCGAGCCGATGACCTCCGAGATCACCGCCTGGATCGAGGGGAAGTAGTTGAAGAAGGTCCGGCGGGAGATGCCCGCCGCCTCCGCGAGCTGGTCGACCGTGACCTGCTCGACCGAACGCTGGAGGGCGAGGTCGTGGAGGGCGGTGATGATCGCGTCGCGGGTCCGCGCCTTGTTCAGCTCGCGACGTCCGTGCGCGTCGGGCGCTGGCGAGGTGCCCTCGGCGGGGTCGGCGACCCGATCGGTCACGCTGCTGCTCGTCACCGGACCAGACTAGGAGAAATCTTGCACACCGTGCAAATCTGCACGGCGTGCAGGGCTCTCAGCCCGTGCCTGTGGCGCGGCGGGCGACGCGCGCGTGGCTGACCTGACGCACCATGTCCACGCTGAGCACGAGGAGGGCCAGCCACACCAGGCCGAAGCCGACCCACCGCGAGGCCGGGACCGTCTCACCCAGCAACAGCACCCCGCTGAGCAGCTGGAGGAACGGGGTCAGGAACTGCAGAAGACCTACCGTGGACAGCGGGACCCGCGAGGCGGCGGCCGCGAACAGCAGCAGGGGCACCGCGGTGGCGACACCCGTCGAGAGGAGCAGCAGGGTGTGCCCGGTCCCGTGCCCGAGGAAGGTCGTGCCGTCCGACTGCTGCAGTGCGAGGAGGATCACGACGGCGACGGGCAGGATCACCAGCGATTCTCCGGTCAGCGACTGCAGCGCCGACAGCGACCCGCCGAGCCGGTTCTTCAGCAAGCTGTAGGTCGCGAAGGACGCGGCGAGCCCGAAGGAGATCCACGGTGGCGTGCCGTAGTCCACGGTGAGGTAGACGGCCGCGACCGTGCCGGTCGCGACCGCCGCCCACTGGAGGGGGCGCAGCTGCTCCCGCAGGATGAGCACGCCGAGCGCGACCGTGACGAGCGGGTTGAGGAAGTAGCCCAGCGCGGCCTCGGTCACGTGCCCCGAGAGCACCGCCCAGGTGTAGAGCGCCCAGTTGGTCGCGATGAGCGCGCCGGCCAGGGCGACGCCACCGAGACGACGTGGGTGCCGGGCCAGCTCCGCCAGCCAGCCGAGGTCACGCCGCAGCAGCAGGACGGCGCCGCACAGCAGCAGCGTCCAGACGATCCGGTGGGCCAGGATCTCCCAGGGTCCGGACGGCCGGAGCAGGTGGAAGTAGAGCGGGAAGGCGCCCCAGAGGAGATAGGCGAGGAAGCCGTAGGCGGTGCCCTGACGGCGCCGGGCCTCCTCGGTCACTCGGGACGGACCTCGTCGGCCTCCTGGACCAGCGCGTCGCCGGCGGCGGCGGTCGGGCCCTCCGTCACCTCGCCCTCGAGCGTCTGCTCGACCTCGCCCGGCCGGGTGCCGTCGACGGTCCAGGTGTCCTTGCCGCGGAGCAGGGCGTCGAGGCTGACGCCCTCGCCCGCACGCTCGACGGCCTCGTCCACCTGGGCCCGCACGGCGTCGTCGTATGTCGCGCGCGTCACCTCGCGGAAGATGCCCATCGGCATGTGCTGCATGGTGGCGTCGTCCAGCCGCGACAGGGCGAAGGCCTGGCTCGGGTCGGGGTCGCTCGGGTCGTGGACGATGACCTGCTGCTCATCGGTCACCTCACCGACCGGCACGACCGCGAGGCGACCGGTGGTGTCCCGCACGACGACCTGGGCAGCGTCTCCGGAGCCCACCCGGACCGGCTCGCCGGCCCGCAGGTGCGCGATCCTCGCCTCGGCCTGGTCGCGGTCCTTGAGCAGCTCGAAGGCGCCGTCGTTGAAGATCGGGCAGTTCTGGTAGATCTCGACCAGGGCGGTGCCGCGGTGGGCCGCCGCCGCGCGGAGCACCTCGGTCAGGTGGGCCCGGTCGGAGTCCATGGTGCGCGCGACGAACGTCGCCTCGGCGCCCAGCGCCAGGGAGACCGGGTTGAACGGGTGGTCGACGGAGCCGGCGGGGGTCGACTTGGTGACCGCGCCCACGTTGGAGGTGGGGGAGTACTGCCCCTTGGTCAGGCCGTAGATCTTGTTGTTGAACAGCAGGATCGTCAGATTGACGTTGCGCCGCATCGCGTGGATGAGGTGGTTGCCACCGATCGACAGCGCGTCACCGTCACCCGTGACCACCCAGACCGAGAGGTCCTCCCGAGCGGTCGCCAGCCCGGTCGCGATCGCCGGGGCGCGCCCGTGGATCGAGTGCATCCCGTAGGTGTCGAGGTAGTACGGGAAGCGGCTGGAGCATCCGATGCCGGAGACGAAGACGATGTTCTCGCGGCGCAGGCCGAGCTCGGGCAGGAAGCCCTGCACGGCAGCCAGCACGGCGTAGTCGCCGCACCCCGGGCACCAGCGCACCTCCTGGTCGGAGGTGAAGTCCTTCTTGGTCAGCGACGTGCCGTCCGGGACCGTCGGCACGCCGTCCGTGCCGCGGGTCGGGAGACCGAGCTGGATCGTCATACGGAGACCTCCTCGGGGGCCAGGGCCAGCAGGTGCTCGTGGATCACCTGGGCCAGCTCGGCCGCCGTGAACGGCAGCCCGCGGACCGCCGTGTGGCTCTGGACGTCGACGAGGTAGCGGGCGCGCAGCAGCATCGCGAGCTGGCCGAGGTTCATCTCGGGCAGCACGACACGGTCGTAGCGGCGCAGCACCTCGCCGAGGTCGGCGGGGAAGGGGTTGAGGTGGCGCAGGTGGGCGCGGGCCACGTGCCCGCCGGTCGCGCGCACCAGGCGGGTCGCGGCCGCGATCGGGCCGTAGGTCGAGCCCCAGCCGAGGACGAGCACGCGCGCCTCGCCGGAGGGGTCGTCGACCTCCAGCGGCGGGATCGTCGCGGCGACGCGGTCCACCTTGGCCTGGCGCAGCCTCACCATCCGGTCGTGGTTGGCCGGGTCGTAGGAGATGTGGCCGGTCACGTCGGCCTTCTCGATGCCGCCGATGCGGTGCTCGAGGCCGGGGGTGCCCGGGACCGCCCACGGGCGCGCCAGGGTGTCAGGGTCGCGCTTGAACGGGTGGAAGACCGGCCGGCCCTCGCCGTCCAGGTCGTTGGCCTCGCTCGCGAAGCTGACCCGCAGGTCGGGCAGGTCGGCGACCGTCGGGACGCTCCACGGCTCGGAGCCGTTGCCGAGGTAGCCGTCGGAGAGCAGGATCACGGGGGTCCGGAAGGCCGTGGCGATCCGCGCCGCCTCGATGGCTGCGTCGAAGCAGTCGGTCGGGGACTTCGCGGCGACGACCGGCACGGGGGACTCGCCGTTGCGGCCGTACATCGCCTGCAGCAGGTCGGACTGCTCTGTCTTGGTCGGCAGACCCGTCGAGGGGCCGCCGCGCTGGATGTCCACGATGACGAGCGGCAGCTCGGTCGAGACGGCCAGGCCGATGGTCTCGCTCTTGAGCGCCAGGCCGGGGCCCGAGGTCGTGGTCACGCCGAGTGCGCCGCCGAAGCTCGCGCCGAGCGCCATCCCGATCGCGGCGATCTCGTCCTCGGCCTGCAGGGTGGTCACGCCGTGGCGCTTGAGCGCGGAGAGCTGGTGCAGGATGTCGGAGGCCGGGGTGATCGGGTAGGACCCGAGCACCAGGTGCAGGCCGGCGCGCTCGGCGGCGGCCACGAGCCCCAGGGCCAGGGCCTGGTTGCCGGTGATCGTGCGGTAGGTGCCGGGCGGCATCGGGGCGGGGGCCACCTGGTAGCGCACCGCGAAGCCCTCGGTGGTCTCGCCGTAGGCGTGGCCGGCCCGGAGCGCGGTGAGGTTGGCCTCGAGGATCTGCGGCGCGGCGCCGAACTTGGCGCGCAGGAAGGCCTCGGTGCCGGCGGTGTCGCGGGAGTAGAGCCAGGACAGCAGGCCCAGGGCCAGCATGTTCTTGGCCCGCTCCTTCTCCTTGCGGGTCAGGCTCTCGAAGGGCGCGAGCGCCTCGACGGTCATCGAGGTCAGCGGCAGCGCGTGAAGCTGATAGCCGGCCTCGACGAGCGAGCCGTCCTCGAGCGGGTTGCTGGTGTAGCCGACCTTGGCCAGGTTGCGCTTGCCGAACTCGTCGGAGTTGACGATCAGCGTCGCCCCGCGGGGCAGGTCGCCCAGGTTGGCCTTGAGCGCGGCGGGGTTCATCGCCACGAGGACGTCCGGGGCGTCGCCGGGGGTGGCGATGTCGTGGTCGGCGAAGTGCACCTGGAAGGAGCTGACGCCGGGGAGCGTGCCCTGCGGTGCCCGGATCTCGGCCGGGAAGTTGGGCAGCGTGGAGAGGTCGTTGCCGAGCGAGGCGGTGTCCGAGGTGAAGCGGTCGCCGGTCAGCTGCATGCCGTCACCGGAGTCTCCGGCGAAGCGGATGACCACCCGGTCCAGCTGGGTCAGGGGAGTAGTAGACATGTCAGCCACCAGCCTACGCCTCCGTAAGTTGTGGAGAGGCACCGACCCCCGCGTGTTGACGCAGCGTCATGGGGCCTCACCAGGGGCTGGGCTCGAAGTCCTTGACGAAGCAGCCGTAGAGGTCCTCGCCGCGCTCGCCCCGGACGATCGGGTCGTAGACGCGCGCGGCGCCGTCCACCAGGTCTAGCGGTGCGTGCCAGCCCTCGGCCGCGATCTCCAGCTTCTGGTGGTGCGGCCGCTCGTCGGTGATCCAGCCGGTGTCCACCGCCGTCATGAGGATGCGGTCGGTCCGGAACATCTCCTCCGCGCTGGTGCGGGTGAGCATGTTGAGGGCTGCCTTGGCCATGTTGGTGTGCGGGTGCCCGGCGCCCTTGTAGCGGCGGCTGAACTGGCCCTCCATCGCCGAGACGTTGACGACGTACGCCCGCCGAGCGCCGCGTTGCACAGCCGCCCGCAGGCTCGGGCGCAGCCGGCTGACCAGCAGGAACGGCGCGACCGAGTTGCACAGCTGCACCTCGAGCAGCTCGAGCGGGTCGACCTCGTCGACGTGCTGGGTCCAGGAGTTGGTGGTCGCCAGGTCGGGCAGCAGCCCGCCGGCGTCGATCGCGCGTCCCTCCCGGTATGCCGTGAGGCTGGCCGAGCCCGCGGACAGCGCCAGCGAGGTGAGCTGCGCGGGGGAGAGGGAGGCCAGGTCGTGGACCGCGCCGGGCGCGTCGCCCACGGTGTGCGGCAGCTCACCCCGCCGCAGCGTCCCGGCGAGCGCGGCCGGGTGGGCCTCGCTGATCCGGTCGAAGGTGAGCATCCTCGGCAGCGGCAGGGCGCGTCCGTGCCGGTCGGGCGCCATACCCGCGTCGAGAGGGTGCTGCTCGCCCTCGACGAGGTGCGCGTAAGCCCCCGGCGACCGGCGGACCGTCTGGCAGGCGTTGTTGACGAGGATGTCCAGCGGCCCGCCCGCGGCGACCTCGTCCGCGAGGGCCACGACCTGGGTGGGGTCGCGCAGGTCGATGCCGACGATCGTGAGCCGGTCGAGCCACTCGGGGGAGTCGGCGAGCTCGGTGAACCGGCGGGCGGCGTCGCGCGGGAAGCGGGTGGTGATCGTCAGGTCGGCCCCGTCGCGCAGGAGGCGCAGCGCGATGTGCAGGCCGATCTTGGCGCGGCCGCCGGTGAGCAGCGCCCGGCGCCCGCGGAGGTCGGTGCGCTGGTCGCGCTTGGCGTGGCTCATGGCGGCGCAGTCGGGGCACAGCCAGTGGTAGAAGGCGTCGACCAGGGTGTACCTGGCATGGCAGATGTAGCAGCCGCGGGGGATCTTCAGCTCGCCGACGGACGCGCCGGGCGCGGTGGAGACGAGCGGGACGCCGCGGGTCTCGTCGTCGATCCGGCTCGGGTGGCCGGTGGCCGTCTGCTCCAGCAGCGCCCGGTCGTGCTCGACGAGCGGCGCACGCTCGGCCCGGCGCGCGGCGGCCCGGCGGGTCTTGCGGATCTTCTTGTACATCTGCCCGGTGGCGCGCTTGACCGTCTCGATGTCGGGATGCCCCGCGGGGAGCTCGTGCAGGGCCGCGAGCACGCGCAGCGTGGTCTGCAGGTCGTCGGGGTCGACGCCCTGGGGGTATGCCGCGTCCGCCTCGGTCTGCTCGCTCACGAGCGTCGATGGTAGGTCGTCGGCGAGCCCGTTCAGGATCGCCCAGGGCTCGAGGAGCGCCGCACCCGCACCCACGCGGGCCCCGCGGTGACCAGACAGAGCGCGGGGCGGTCCGGCAGGTCCAGGGTCCCGAGGTCGTGGACCACCCAGGGAGCCGGTGGTCGAGCGCAGGTCCCCCACCCGACGTCCAGCCCGGTCGGGTCCTCGAGGAAGCCGGCGCCCCGCGCCTTGACCACCGCCTCCTTGCGCGTCCACCAGCGCTGGAACAGCCCGGGCAGGTCGTCCTCCGGCACGGCCCGCAGCTCCTGGAGCTCATGCGGTGAGGCCACGACCTCGGCCACGGCTCGCAGGTCGACCTCGGGCCGCGGACGGTCCTCGACGTCGACGCCCAGCCGCACCGGCCCGGTCGCCAGGGCGACGACGGCGTCGCTGTGGGCGATGCTCAGGTCGGTGGTGGCCCCCGCTGCGGCCAGGGAGGGCCGTCCGTGCCCGTCGACGACGATCGGGACCTCGACCGGCAGGCAGCCCAGGTCCTCGGCCAGCCGCGCGCGGACCCAGCAGCGGGTGGCCAGCCAGGAGGCGGCGCCCACGCGCAGCCGCGCCGCACGCTCCAGCTCAGCCGGTGTCACGTCGCCCTCGACGACCGACAGGCCGTCGCGCGGTGCCCACCGCACCAGGACGGCAGGGGCGTCGACCCCCACGTCAGCGCGCGACGTGCTGGGCCGCGACGACCTCGTCGACCCTGTCCTCCCGGATCGCCCGCACCAGGCCGTCGACGGCGTCCTCCACCTGGTCGTACATCCGCACGTAGGCCTCACGCGGCTGCCCCCAGGGGTCGGGGACGTCGCGCACGCCGTCGGCCGCGTCGCTCGCGAAGGCACCGAGCCGCACCACCTTGGCGCGGTCCTCGGCGGTCCGCGCCAGCGCGAGCACGTCCTCCTCGTTGGCCGCGTCCATGACGAGCACCAGGTCGGCCTCGTCGAAGTGGTCGACGACGAACTGCGCGGCGCGCGTGGTGAACGCGTAGCCGCGCCCCTCGCCCTCGGCGACCGACTCCGGGTGCGGCCGGCTGCCGACGTGGTAGTCGGCCGTCCCCGCCGCGCTGACCGTGACGTGGTCGAGCCCGGCCTCCTCCAGCCGGTGCACGAGCACGGCCTCGGCGGCGGGCGAGCGGCAGATGTTCCCCAGGCAGACGGTCATGACGTGCATGCCCAAGAGTGTCTCAGCCACGACCCTCACCCGCCGTCCGGGCGGGCTGCCAGGATGGCGGGCATGGCCATCACCGGGACGACCGAGCGCACGACCACGCCGGAGGGCCGCGACGCGTTCACCAAGCGGCTCCCCGACGCACCGCCGCTGTTCTTCGCCCGTGAGGCCGCCGGCCTGCGTGCGCTCGCGGCGGCCGGGGCCCGGGTGCCCGAGGTCCTCGAGGTCGCCGACGACCGGCTCACGACCACCTGGGTGGAGCAGGGCCCGGGGCGCACGACCGAGGCAGAGGAGCGCTTAGGGCGTGAGCTCGCGGCCCTCCACCGGACCACGGGGGAGCGCTACGGGTCCGTGGACGGCGAGCCCACGGCATACCTCGGCGCGTGCCGGGTCGACCTGACCCCGACCGAGACCTGGCACGAGTCCTGGGTGGCGCGACGCGTCATACCGCTCGCCCGGGCCGCGGCCGACCAGGGCCGCCTCGACCCGGCCACCGCGGCGCTCGCGGAGCGGCTCACGCCCGAGCGGCTGGGGCCGCCCGAGCCGCCCACTCTCGTGCACGGCGATCTCTGGGGCGGCAACCGGCTTCTGGACAGGGCCGGGGACAGCTGGCTGGTCGACCCGTGCGCCCACTACGGGCACCGCGAGGTGGATCTGGCGATGATGCAGCTGTTCGGCGGCTTCGGCGGCCGCGCCTACGCCGCCTACGTCGAGGCCTTCCCGCTCGCGGAGGGCTGGGAGCGGCGGGTGGCGGTCTACCAGACCGTGCCGCTCCTCGTCCACGTGCTCCTCTTCGGCGGCGGGTATGCCGTGCAGGCCGGGGACGCCCTGCGGGCGGCGGTCGCGTGAACGGGCCGACGGTGCGCGCGCCCCGCTCGGACGCCGAGGTGCCGGCCTTCCTGACGGAACTGGGTCTGCCGGGGCTGGCCGACGTGCACGTGCACTTCCACCCCGACCGCCTGATGGCGCGGATCTGGGAGTTCTTCGACGACGGGGAGGCGCGCTACGGCACGCCGTGGCCGATCCGCTACCGCACCTCGACGCAGGAGCGGCTCGACACCCTGGCCGCGCTCGGGGTCCACGACGTCCCGGCCCTGACCTACGCCCACAAGCCGGGCATGGTGGCGGCGCTCGACGCGTGGTGCGCGGACTTCGCCCGCGAGCACCCGCAGGTGCTGCGCTGCGGCACCCTCTACCCCGAGCCGGGGATGACCGAGCTGACCGCCGCCGCCGTCGCCGACGGGCTGCGGCTGGTCAAGGTGCACGTCACCGTCAGCGACCTGGCCCCCGACGACGATCTGCTCGGCGGCTCGTGGGAGCTGCTCGCGGCCGCGCGCGTGCCGGTGGTCATCCACGCGGGCACCGGCCCCCGGGTGGCCGGCCGCCCGATCGGGCACGCGGGCCCCGAGGCGGTGGGCCGGCTGCTCGCCACCCACCCCGACCTCACCCTCGTCGTCGCGCACCTCGGGATGCCGGAGTATGACGCGTTCGCGGACCTCGTCGAGCGCTACCCGCGCGTCCACCTGGACACGACGATGGCCGGCACCGACTTCATGGAGCGCCTCGCCCCGGTGCCGGCGTCGTTCGTGTCCCGGCTCGGCGAGCTGCGGGAGCGCGTGGTGCTCGGCTCGGACTTCCCCAACATCCCCTACCCCTACGCCCACCAGCTCGAGGCGCTGCACCGCTGGGGGCTAGGGGACGAGTGGCTGCGGGACGTGCTGTGGCACAACGGGAGACGGCTGCTCGGGCTCGATCCTGTTGCGCCGACCTAGTGGAGCGTGTGGTGAGTTGATTTACGGTTGCTGGGCTGCGACGCCGGGGTATAGCGCGGCCCGGCACGCCGCTGCTCCGCCGGAACTGGGAGGACCGCTGACCAGACCGCGCCTAAGCAGGAGAGTCGAGGGTGATCTCTACGGACTCCAAGCGTTCATCGGCGAGCACTTCATCTACCTCATCGTTCCCGCCAGCAACGAAGGTTTCAAGACCATCCACCGGTGTCGCTATGAGCCAGCGCCCGCTCATGGGGACAATGGCATTCGCCGTCTCGAATGAATGTCCTTGTCGTGACCCGGCCAAGGCCCGAATGAAATCTCGGACTGAAATATGTAGAAGGGGCCAGCGCTTGTGCGGCGGGGCTCCTCATCTCGACCTGCTTGGTGATCCCAGAAGCCAAACCCTTCCCATACCGCATAGAGGAACCCGCTTTCCTCTTCCGTCCGCATATGATCGACAATGGCGCTGAGCGTTGCGACCGGGGCAGAGCCTTCGTTAGGCAGCTGTGATTCCGACACTTTGTGGTAGATGTCGGCCCAGCGCGAATGCCGCCCAAAACGGACCGAGGAGTGTGCAGAGTACAGATCCTTGAAGGCTCCCTCCTCGCTCGGCGGATGAAAAACTCTGGCGATGGCGGGGAAGCCATCGGGGATCAAGTGCCTGACAGTCCTGGTGCGCTGGACTCGCAGGGCATCCCACGCCATGCCCAGCATGGGCACAGAAGCCAGCAGTTCCTCCTCCTGGCGACTGAGTCGCGCGGGCCTCAACCCTGGCATTGTCCTCCCATGTACGCGGTTTTACTGTCGCTGTCCACGAAGGTCGATGACGCGCCGATCGACGGGACCTCGCTTGAGTCGTCTACTGCTAGAACTGGACATGCCTTGTTGCTGCGTAGACGCAGAGTGGACAGGTCGCGAGGTGGCAGTCGCTGGGGATGCGGAGACTGCGAATGCGATGCAGGCGCTGGTCGACACGGAAATGAAGAACTGCAGCTTCATGCTGTGCCCTCCCATACTGAGGTGCGACCGGATGGCGTCCCAGTCCTCGGTATGGTGGCTCTTCCCAGTTGCGGTGGGGGTGAGGGTGTGACGCGCCGAGCGGCGTAGGTGTCGGGGCGAGAGGGGTCGAGGTCCTCAAGATCGGAAGCGACCAAGCATTCCGAGACCTCGAGGACCTCGACGATGGACCACCCTACGTCCTGCTGCCGTGCCGTCGGCGCGGGCAGCGTCTACTGCTCCAGCTGTGATCTGCTCGTCGGGTTGGATGGCTATCACGTGATCGGCGTGGCTCGCGGCCCGGACGGGCTGGTGGTGCGCCTGGAGTCGGCACCGGGGCCGGTGGGTTGCCCGGACTGCGGGGTGCGCGCGACCTCGCGCGGCCGGCGGGAGTGCCGGTTGGTCGACATCCCGGCGTTCGGCGCGCCGGTGCGGCTGGTGTGGGTGAAGCGGACCTGGGCCTGCCGAGAGACGACGTGTCCGCGGCGCTCGTTCACCGAGACCGACGAAGACCTCGCCCCGCCGCGCTCGACCTGGACCACCCGAGCCCGGGCGTGGGCGGTGGAGCAGCTGCGCCGCGAGCACGCCACGGTGCTCGGCCTGGCCCGCCAGCTCGGCCTGGGCTGGGACACCGTCTGGTCCGGCATCGAGCCGATCCTGGCCGCCGCAGCGGCTGACGAGTCCCGCTTCGCCGGCGTGTCCACCCTTGGCGTAGATGAGCACGTGTGGCACCACGTGTCCACCAAGCCACCGGAGGACGGCGGCCGCGGCCCGAAGGAGCTGACCGGCATGGTCGACCTCACCAGCGATGAGAACGGGCAGGTCAGGGCCCGGTTGCTGGACCTGGTACCGGGCCGGTCCAAGAAGGCCTACGCCGACTGGCTCACGCAGCGTGGTGCGGACTTCACCGCCGGCGTGCAGGTCGCCACCCTCGACCCGTTCCACGGGTACAAGGCCGCGATCGATGACGAGCTGGCCGAGGCCACCGCCGTCCTGGACGTCTTCCACGTCGTCGCCCTGGGCACCAAGTGCGTCGATGAGGTCCGGCGCCGGGTGCAGCAGGCCACCACCGGCCACCGTGGTCGCAAGGGCGACCCGCTGTACGGCATCCAGAACATCCTGCGCGCCGGTGCCGAGAACCTCACCGACAAGCAACGCGCCCGCATCGCCCGCGCGTTCGCCGCCCACGAGGCCCACGAGGAGGTCGACCTGACCTGGCAGTGCGCCCAGCTGCTGCGCGCGGCCTACCGGCAGGCGGACAAGGCCGATGGCCGCGCGATCGCCGAGCGGATCGTCGCGACCTTCCCCACCTGCCCGATCCCCGAGATCGCCCGTCTGGGCCGCACCCTGCGCAAGTGGAAAGAGGCGTTCCTGGCCTACTTCACCACCGGCGCCACGAATGGCGGGACAGAGGCCATCAACGGACTGGTCGAGTTGCACCGTCGCCTGGCTCGAGGCTTCAAGAACAGGTCCAACTACAGGCTGCGCATGCTCCTCATCGGCGGAGGGCTCAACCTATGACCCCCACCGCAACTGGGAAGAGCCGGTATGGTAGCAGCGCAAGCTAAAGCGACCGCGTACATCTCACCGTACGTTGAATACTCGGTGGTCGGTGTAGATATGCGGGTCTCAGCCGCGGCGAGCAGTCGGCGTGAACGCGATCGGGTAGCGGATCGCGCCGGTGTTGCCCGAGACCGGCAGCCACTCGCCCGGGCCGTCGGGGCGGGCGTCCGGCATCCGGGCGGCCAGGACCGGCAGGGCTACCGACATGTCCATCCGCGCCACCCAGTGGCCGAGGCAGTGGTGCACGCCCCCGCCGAAGCCCATGTGCATCGGGTGCTCGACCCGGATGTCGAACGCCGGGTCCGGCTGCGCCCGCGGGTCGGTGCCCGCGCTGTGCGAGAGCACCTGCACGATGTCACCCTCGCGCAGCACGAGGCCGTCGCCGAGGTCCACGTCCTGCAGCGCCTCCCGGGTGATCCAGGTGACGGTCGGGTTGACGCGCATCACCTCCTCCACGGCGTTGCGCCCCAGCTCCGGCTGCTCGCCGAGCAGCCGCCACTGGTCGGGGTGGGCCAGCAGCGTCTGCAGCGCCAGCCCGAGCTGGTTGCGCGTCGTCTCCATCCCGGCGAAGACGAGGAAGACGAGCGCGACAGACAGCTCCTCCGCCGAGAGCTTGCCCTCCTGCTGGTGCCGCACGAGGTCGGAGACCATGTCGTCGCGCGGGTGGGTGGTGCGGTCGCGCACGACCTCGTCGCAGTAGCCGTAGAGCCCGTCGAGCGCCGCCTCGATCCGCGGGAGGTCCTCCTTGACGCGCACGCCGAAGCTCTTGCCGAGGTCGTCGGCCCAGTGGGCCACCTGGAGCCACTCCGACTCCGGCAGCCCAACCAGCCGGCACAGGATCCGTGAGGCGTACGGCTCGGCGAACTCGCTGATGAACTCCACCGACCCGCGCTCGCAGAACCCGTCGACCAGCTCGTGGGCGAGCGCGGTGAAGCCGGGCACCATCGGCGTGAGCGCCCCCTGCTTGAACGCCGGGTTGAGCAGCCGCCGCACCCGCAGGTGCTCCTCGCCCTCCAGCGAGAGCAGCACCCGCTGCCACCAGTCGCTGAACATCCCGGAGTGGATCCCGTTCTGCGCGGGCCACCGGGCGTTGCCCTGCCGGAAACGCCGGTCCTTGAGGAGCGCGGTCACCTCCGCGTGGCGCAGCACGGCATACCCGTAGCTGGTCCGCGCCCAGAACCCCTCCTCGCGCGCGTCGATCACGGCGGGGCCGGTCACGTCGAAGCGGGGATCGGCCAGGTCGAGGAAGCGCGTGGGTGCGGACATGCGCAGATGCTAGGGGCCGAGGTATGCCGCAGGCCCGGCGGGTGCACCCGCCGGGCCCTCGGCATACCGCGAGAAGGGGTCAGCCGGCGGCCGGGATCACCGCTCCGTCGTAGGTGTCCTCGATGAACTGCGCGACCTCGTCGGAGGAGAGCAGCTCGGCGAGCTTGACGATGCGGGGGTCGGTCTCGTCACCGGTGCGGACGACGAGCAGGTTGGCGTAGGGGTTGCCCTCGGGCGACTCGACCGCGATGGCGTCCTTGGCCGGCGACAGGTCGGCCTCGATGGCGTAGTTGCCGTTGATGACCGCGGCGTCGACGTCGGCGAGGCTGCGCGGCAGCTGCGCGGCCTCGATCTCGGCGAACTCCAGGTTCTTGGGGTTGTCCTCGATGTCGAGCACGGTGGCCGAGGCCTCGCCCGTGTCGGCGAGGGTGATCAGGCCCTCGCCCTCGAGCAGCTGGAGCGCGCGGGCGGCGTTGGTCGGGTCGTTGGGGATGGCGATCTGCGCGCCGTCGGGGAGCTCGGCGACGGAGCCGACCTTCTCCGAGTAGAGGCCCAGCGGCTCCAGGTGCACCGGGGTCACGGCCGTGAAGTCGTAGCCCGCGGCGGACTCCTGCTCGGCCAGGTAGGGCTCGTGCTGGAAGTAGTTCGCGTCCAGGGAGCCGTCGTCGAGGGCGACGTTGGGCTGCACGTAGTCGGTGAACTCGACCAGCTCCAGGTCGATGCCGGCGTCGGCGGCCAGCTCGTCGTCGACGAACTGCAGGATCTCCGCGTGCGGGACCGGGGAGACGCCGACCTTGAGGGGCTCGGAGGTGGCGGCCGAGCCGGTGGCGGCGTCGGGGGCGGTGCTGGCGCCGGCGTTGCTGCCGCAGGCGGTGAGGGCGAGGGTGCCGGCGGCGAGCAGGGCGGTGAGGGTCACGGGGGTGCGCATGTCTGTCCTTCGTGTTCTGTTCTTCGGGTTCGGGGTATGGCGTGGGGCGGGCGGGCGTCGGGCCGTCAGGAGGCCGCGACGACCGCGCCGTCGTAGGTGTCCTGGATGTACTGACGGACCGCGTCGGAGGTCAGCAGCTCGTAGAGCTTCTGCACGCGCTCGTCGTCCTCGTCGCCGCTGCGGACGACGAGCTGGTTGGCATAGGTGGTGTCGCTGGTGTCCTCGGCCACGAGCGCGTCGTCCCGCGGGGAGAGGCCGGCGTCGAGGGCGTAGTTGCCGGGGACGGCGGCCAGGTCGACGTCGGCGAGGCTGCGGGGCAGCTGGGCGGCCTCGACCTCCTCGAACCGCAGGTCCTTGGGGTTGTCGGTGACGTCCAGCAGGGTGGGCACCGCGGCGTCGGGGTCGGCCAGCGTGATGACGCCCTCCTGGGCGAGCAGCTTGAGGCCGCGCGAGCCGTTGACCGGGTCGTTGGGGATCGCGACGGTCGCGCCGGTGGGCAGGTCGGCGAGGTCGGTGACCGACTCGGAGTAGAGGCCCATCGGCTGGAAGCTGATCGGCCCGAGCCCGACGATGTCGTAGCCGGCCTGCGTGACCTGGTCGGCCAGGAAGACACCGTGCTGGTAGTAGTTGGCGTCGACCGAGCCCTCGTCCAGGGCCACGTTGGGCTGGACGTAGTCGGTGAACTCCACGATCTCGATGTCGAGGCCGGCGTCGGCCGCCAGCTCGTCGTCCACGAACTGCAGGATGTCCGCGTGCGGCACGGGCGTGACGGCGACGGTGATGACCGCGGCTCCGTCGGCGCTGGTGGCGCCGGCCTGCTCGGCCTCCGCGCCGGAGCCGCAGGCCGACATCATCATCGCGCCGGAGAGGGCGACGGTGGTGAGGGCCAGGCGGCGGGGCGCGGTGCGGGACATGAGGGACTCTCTCTCGTGGTGGTGGGTGTTGCGGGGGTATGGGGTGGTGCGGCCGGGTGCGTCGGGCGCCTCAGCGGTGGGCGAGGCGGCGGGCCAGGCGGTCGCCGGCCGACTGCAGGAGCTGCACCATGATCAGCAGGACGACGACGCAGGCCACGGTCACGGCCGTGTCGAAGCGCTGGTAGCCGTAGCGGATGGCGAAGTCGCCGAGCCCGCCGCCGCCGATGGCGCCGGCCATCGCGGAGTAGGAGATGAGGGCGATGAGCGTGACCGTGGCGGCCGCGATCAGGCCCGGACGGGCCTCGGGCAGCAGGACGGCGCGGACGATCTGGCCGGTGCTGGCCCCCATCGCGCGGGCGGCCTCCACCTTGCCGGGGTGCACCTCGCGCAGGGCCGCCTCGACCAGGCGGGCGAAGAAGGGCACGGCGGCGATCGTCAGCGGCACGATCGTGGCCGTCGAGCCGATGGTCGTCCCGGTGACGAGCCGGGTGATCGGCGCGACGAGGACGAGCAGCACGATGAACGGCACTGAGCGGCCCATGTTGACGATGGCGCCGACCACGCTGCTGACCACCCGCCGGGGAGTGAGGCCGTCGGGCGCGGTGAGCAGGAGCAGGACGCCGAGCGGGATGCCGAGGACGAGGGCCAGGGCCATCGAGGCCGACACCATGTAGACGGTCTCCAGGGTGGCCTGCCAGAGGGCCGGACCGACGCGTTCCCAGTTGATCATGCGGCGGTCTCCGTGGTCGGGCGCTGGTGCGCGGCGAGGTGGTCGAGGGCTCCGCGGACCTCGTCGGGCGCGCCGTCGACGCGGAGCTGGAGGCGGCCGAAGCGCTGGCCACCGAGGGTCTCGACGGCGCCGCCGAGGACGGTGACGTGCACGTCATACCTGCGGATCAGGTCGGTGAGCACGGTGTCGGGGGAGTCGCCGCCCACGACGACCTCGACGGCCCGGTCGTCGGACGGGGGGCCCGGGTGGGGGAGCAGGCGGGTGGCCAGGGGCGACTCGGGGCGGGCCACCACGTCGCCGAGGGCGCCGGAGTCGACGACCCGGCCGTGCTCGAGCAGGGTGACGTGGTCGCAGACGCGCTTGACCACGTCCATCTCGTGGGTGATGAGCAGCGTGGTGAGGTCCAGCTCGTCGGTCAGGGTGCGCACCAGGGCGAGCACCGAGGCGGTCGAGACGGGGTCGAGGGCCGACGTCGCCTCGTCGCAGAGGAGCACCTTGGGGCGGGGAGCCAGCGCCCGGGCGATGGCCACGCGCTGACGCTGCCCGCCGGAGAGCTGGGAGGGGTGGGAGCCGAGCTTGTCGCCCAGGCCGACGCGCTCGAGCAGCTCGCCCGCGCGGGCGCGGCGCTCGGCGCGGCCCACACCGGCCAGCTCGAGCGGGAGCTCGACGTTGGCCAGCGCGGTGCGCGAGTCGAGCAGGTTGAACTGCTGGAAGATCATGCCGATCCCGCGGCGGGCGTCGTTGAGGGCTCGTGCCGAGGTCAGGGCGGTGAGGTCGAGGCCGTCGACGGTCACGGTGCCCGTCGTGGGGCGCTCGAGGAGGTTGACGATGCGCGCCAGCGTGGACTTGCCGGAGCCAGACGGGCCGACGACGCCCATGACCTGGCCGCGCTCCACGGTGAGGCTGACGTCCTCCAGGGCGGTGACGGCAGCCTGCCGGCGCGTGGCCGGGAAGGTCTTGCCGACGGTGTCGAGCGTGATCACGGATGGGTCCTCTGGCAGAGCGGGTCGGGGCAGACGGGCAGGCGGACCGGCCGGGGCGCAGCAGCGCGCGACCGGTTCACCGTCGGGTGGGGGTTTGCCGGTCCTTCAGGAGGGCCGGCCGACATCGAGAGTACGCCGAAGACCCTGCGGCGAACAAATCCGTGTGTGAACGATCTGCTGCCGAAACGGCCATCGTTGCCAACGTGGACGAATGCTCTGCGAGATATGCCGCTCCAGGAAGCGGGATCTTCGGCGGGGAGTGGGCCCGGTTGGCCGAAGATTTTCCTGGCTGCGACTGTCGGCGGTCGGTCCGCGAGGTGACCGATGGCTGGCCCGGCAGGGAACGGCGTGAGGGGGGCGGACGCCCTCGCGTCCCGGCGACACGCCCGCGTTGAGGCGCCTCAGGCGGGCACGTGCACGCTGGAGCCGGTGGCGGTCGGCGTGCCGTCGGGATGGGGCCGTCCACATGCGGGTGCGGCGGTGCTCGGCCCCAGGTCGGTAGGTTGGCGGTCGAGGCGCGTCCGTCGTTGTGCCCGGCTCGGCGCCCTGCCGTGACGCGGACGGTCGCCGCACCGGACGCCTGGAAGGAGAGCTCGTGAGCGATGCCACGGGGTGGGCCACGGTCACCCGTCGCTACCGTCAGCGCCCGGCCGGATGGTGGTGGGTCGCCGTCCTGGTGGTCCCGCTGCTGCTCGCCGGGCTCGGCCTGCTCGGAGGCGCGCCGGCGGAGGACGGTGCGACCGAGCAGCCCGCCCCCACCACCTCGGCCCCACCGGTCGTCGTCCCTCCTCCCTCGCACGACCGGGTCGACGGCCTGCCCTCGCCGTTCAGCCTCACGGTCTCGGACGGGCAGCTGAGGGTCGCCGCGCAGGTGCCCGACGAGACTGCCGCCAAGGATCTGCTGGCCGCCGTGACGGCGACGGCGGCGGACCTTCAGGTCGACGACGCCATCGAGGTCGTCGACGATGCAGTCGCCCCGGCGCCCGAGACGCTCGCAGCAGCGGTGGCGGCCGGCGCAGCAGCCGCGCGCGACGACCTCGAGATCGACTGGGACGGGACCGTCCTCACCCTGACCGGCGAGGTCGACGATGCGGAGGCCCGCGCAGAGATCGAGGACGCGGCCCGTGCCGCGCTGCCGGTGGCGACGGTCGACAACCGGCTGACGCTCGTGACGGGAGAGTGAGATGGACCTGGTGACCCAGTGGCTGTGGTGCCTGGCCGCCTTCGTCCTCGGCGCCCTCGTCGCCCTCGCGGTGGCGGCGGCCGTGGTCAGGGCCCGCAGCGTCGACGAGGCGCTGGCCGACCTGCCTGACGCGCGTGAGGTCGGTGGCCGGCGATGAGCGACGTGAATGTCTGGCTGCTGCTCGTCTCCTTCGCCCTGGGGGCCGCGCTGACCTGGCTGGCCACCGTCCGCCGCGTCACCGTCGAGGTGCCGCCCGCAGCGGAGCCCGACGCCCCAGACGCACCGGAGCCCGAGGCCCCAGACGAGCCCGATCCGGAGCTCGCAGCGCCCGACGACCTCCCGCCGGCCCCTGCCGTCGACGCGGTGGAGGCCGCCCGCCTCGGTGCGCTGGGCGCCGCGGGTGCCGGGGCCGCCGCCACGCTCGGGATCCCGGACGTGGAGATCTACGGCCCTCCGGCCGCGATGGAGCCCGTCGACCTGCCCGAGGCCCACGAGGACCTGCCCGGCATACGGGTCCAGGCTCCGAGCTGGCAGGGCCCGCTCGCGGAGGACGAGCCGGCGCCCGCCGAGCCCGACGCGAGGACCGAGACGGATGCGGGAGGCGACCACCCGGGGCCATGATGAGGCCATGGGCCCGCCCCGCACGCCCGCCTACGAGGCCGCGCTGCGCTCCGCTCAGGAGTCGTATGCCGCACTGCCGCCGGGCGGGCCGGTCCGCCTCGCCAAGCGCACCTCCAACCTCTTCCGCAACCGTGCCGAGCAGGCCGCGCCCCGGCTGGACCTGTCCGCCTGCCAGGGCGTCTTCGCCCTCGACCGCGAGGCCGGCCTGGCCCGGGTCGGGGGCCTGACGACCTACGAACGCCTCGTCGACGAGCTCCTGCCGCACGGGTTCATGCCGCTCGTGGTGCCGCAGCTGCGGACGATCACCATCGGCGGCGCCGTCGTCGGGCTCGGCATCGAGTCCACCTCCTTCCGCAACGGGCTGCCCCACGAGTCGGTGGTCGAGGCCGACGTCCTCACCGGTGACGGGCAGGTCGTCACCGCCGCCCCGGACGGGGAGCACGCGGACCTGCACCGCTCGCTGGCCAACTCCTACGGCACCCTCGGCTACACGCTGGGCCTCGTCATCGAGCTGGAGCGCACCAGTCCCTACGTCGTCGTCGAGCACCACCGCTTCCGCGACCTGGACGAGGTCAGCGCGACCGTCGGGCAGATCATGTCGACCCGCCAGCACGACGGGACCCCGGTGGACTTCCTCGACGGCGTGGTGTTCTCCGCGCAGGAGGCCTACCTCACCCTCGGCCGTTGGGCGACCTCGACCGAGGGTTTGCGGCCCAGCGACTACACCGGACCTGAGCCCTACTACCGCTCGATCCAGCACCGTCGCCGCGACGTCCTCACCGCCGAGGACTACCTGTGGCGGTGGGACACCGACTGGTTCTGGTGCTCTCGCGCGTTCGGCGCGCAGCACCCGGCGGTCCGGCGCCTGTGGCCGCGTCGGCTCCTGCGCAGCGACGTCTACTGGCGGATCATGAGGTTCGAGCAGGAGCACGGCTGGTATGCCGCGCTGCAGCGTCGTCGCGGACGCCCGCCCCAGGAGCGGGTGATCCAGGACGTCGAGATCCCCCTCGGCCGGACCGCGGACTTCCTGCGCTGGTTCCTGCGCGAGGTGCCGATCGAGCCGGTCTGGCTGTGCCCCGTCCGCCTGCGCGCCCACCGCGGCGAGGACTCGCCCTGGCCGCACTACCCGATGCGGGCAGGCGAGGACTACGTCAACGTCGGCTTCTGGTCCGCCGTCGACATCCCGCCCGACGGCCGCCCCGGCGACACCAACCGCGCCGTCGAGGACAAGGTCACCGAGCTGGGTGGCCACAAGGGTCTCTACTCCGACGCCTTCTACGACGAGCAGACCTTCCGCGCGCTGTACGGCGGGGACCACCTCGACGAGGTCAAGGCCCGCTACGACCCGCACGGACGCTTCCCGACCCTCTACGACAAGGCGGTGCGTGCACGATGACGTCACGGAACGTGGCCGAGACCATCCACCACGTCCTGGGCGAGCCGGCGGGGGTCGGCGTCGTCGCCCACGACGGTTCCAGCGCCGGTGACCTGGGCGAGGGCGCTCGTGTGGTGCGGCTGCACAGCCCGCGGGCGCTCGCCTACATCGCCAGCCACCCCGGGCAGCTCGGCTTCGCCCGCGCCTACCTCCAGGGCGACCTCACCGTGGACGGGATGGACGAGGCCTATCCCTACCCCGAGCTGCGGTTGACCGCGGGCTTCAACCCGCAGGTGAGCCTGCGCGAGCTGCCTGACCTCGTGCGGGTGGTGCGGGAGGCGGGCGTCAAGATCACCGAGCTGCCCGAGCTGCCCGAGCTGGAGACCCCGAGCGAGCTGCGCAAGCTGGCGCACGGCATACGGCACGGGAAGCGCCGCGACGCCGAGGCGATCAGGCATCACTACGACGTCTCCAACCGCTTCTACGAGATGCTGCTCGGGCCGTCGATGACCTACACCTGCGCCGTCTACCCGCGCGACGACGCGACGCTGGAGGAGGCCCAGGCGGAGAAGTACGACCTGGTCTGCCGCAAGCTGGGACTGCGGCCGGGCATGCGGCTGCTCGACGTCGGCTGCGGCTGGGGCGGGATGGTGCGTCACGCCGCCCGGCACTACGGGGTCAGCGTGCTGGGGGTGACGTTGTCGCAGGCACAGGCCTCGTGGGCGCGGGAGAAGATCGAGGCCGAGGGGCTGAGCGGGGTCGAGGTCCGGCACAGCGACTACCGCGACGTGACCGAGCGCGGCTTCGACGCCGTGTCCTCCATCGGGCTCACCGAGCACATCGGGGTGAGGAACTACCCCGCCTACTTCGGCTTCCTCCGCGACCGGTTGCGCGACGGCGGCCGGCTGCTCAACCACTGCATCACCTGGGCCGACCCCGCGCACGTGCCGATGCGGCGCACCGACTTCGTCGCGCGCTACGTCTTCCCCGACGGCGAGCTCGCCTCGTCCGGCCGGATCGTCACCGAGATCGAGCGGGTCGGGCTGGAGGTGCAGCACCAGGAGAACCTGCGTCAGCACTACGTCCGCACGTGCGCGGCCTGGTGCGCCAACCTGCGGGACAACTGGGACGCCTGCGTGGCGGAGGCCGGGCTGGCGACCGCGCGGGTGTGGGGCCTCTACCTGGCGGGCTCGGTCTACAACTTCGAGTGCAACAGCATCCAGCTCCACCAGGTGCTGGCCACCCGCACCAGCGGAGCGGGGGAGGCGGACTACCCGCTGCGGCCGGACTTCTCCTGATGCGTCGGACCGAGCGGCTAGGGTGACCGGTGATGCGTGAGTATCTCGTCGTCGCCGCGGTCGTCCTGGCCGGCATCGCCCTCGTGGCCGCCGCCATGGGCGCCCGACGGCTGCTCGCGCCCGCGGACCCCACCCGCACCAAGCTCACCACCTACGAGTCCGGCGTGGACCCGGTCGGGTCGGGCTGGGAGCAGGGGAGCGTGCGCTACCTCGTCTACACGCTGCTCTACGTGATCTTCGCGGTCGACGCCGTCTACCTCTTCCCGTGGGCGCTCGTGCTCCGCAGCGACCTCGGGGTGGCCAGCCTCGTCGAGATGGCGATCTTCATCGGCGTCCTCGTCGTCGCGCTGCTGCACGTCTGGCGCCGCGGCCTGCTGAGGTGGTGGTGAGGTGAGCGACCAGCCGGCCGCGCGGCATACCCCGACCGCCCTGCCGACCCCGCGCCTGGGCGCGCCGGTGGAGAAGGCGCCCCGCGCCGTCCAGGTCATCCTCAACTGGGGGCGGAAGTACTCCCTGTGGGTCTTCAACTTCGGCCTCGCGTGCTGCGCGATCGAGTTCATCAGCGCCTCCACCGCCCGGCACGACTTCATCCGGCTCGGCGTGATCCCCTTCGCGCCCGGGCCGCGTCAGGCCGACCTGATGGTGGTCAGCGGCACCGTCACCGACAAGATGGCGCCGGCGATCCGGCGGCTCTACGACCAGATGCCCGAGCCGAAGTACGTCATCTCCTTCGGTGCGTGCTCCAACTCCGGCGGCCCCTACTGGGACAGCTACTCCGTCACCAAGGGGGTCGACCAGCTCATCCCCGTCGACGTCTACGTCCCCGGCTGCCCGCCGCGCCCCGAGGCGTTGCTGGCCGGCATCGTCCAGCTCCAGGGCCAGATCGCCGCCGAGACGCCCGGTCGGGCGCGGGCCCGCCACGGCTCGAGGTATGCCGATCGCCCCGTCTCCGCGGGCGAGGTCACCCGGGGGCTGGTCGCTGCTCCGCAGGCGCCCAGCTCCCCGGGTGACGCGTCTCAGCCCTCGTAACGGATCTCGACGCGCCGGTTGAGGGCGCGGCCCTCGGGGTGGTCCTCGCCGCCGCGCTCGTTGTCGGCGACCGGCTGGCTCTCGCCGTAGCCCTTGACGTCGAGCTGGAGGTCGGGACGTGCCTGGGCGAGGACGTCGGCCACCGCCTGCGCGCGCTTCTCCGAGAGCTCCTGGTTGTAGGCCTCGTCGGAGACGGAGTCGGTGTGGCCGCCGATCTCCACGGTGGCGCCCTCGGGGACGTCGGCCACGAGCTCGGCGATCTTCTTCCTGGCCGTCTCGCTGATCGCCGACCTGTCGAACTCGAACAGGACGTCGGACGACAGCGAGATCACCGTCTCCTCGCCCTGGGTGGTCTCGGCCTCCAGGGGGCTGATCGACTCCGCGAGCTGGGTGAGGCTCGGGTCGAGCATGGTCATGCCGTCGGCGAGGAGACTGATGGAAGCGGCGTGGTCGCTGTCCGACAGCGTCGCCAGGGCCTCGTCGACGTCGCTGGCGGGCAGGCCGCCCTGCGACAGCCACAACGCCACGGCGACCAGCGTCGTGACGGTCACTGGATCGGCACCCCGGTGACGGCCGGGGCGCTGTCGACCAGGCTGACGGACATCTCGGTCACGTCCTCGGCCGGGGCCGCGAACATGGCGTAGGCGTAGAGGGTCTGGCCGGGAAGGAACTTCGGGCCCTGGTAGTCCGTCTGGGCCGAACCGTTGCCGAGGACGTCGTGACGGGTCAGGTTGACCGTGTCCACCAGGTAGGGGTCCCAGCCCTGGTCGCCCAGGTAGTGGTAGATCCACCTCGGCTCGGGGTTGGGGGCGTCGGAGGTCACGGTGAAGGAGTAGGTCCCGACGAGCACCTTCCCGTCCCGACGCAGCCCGAGGAGGGCCACCTCCATGGTGGCGTCGGCGTCACCCTCGACGACGGCGGGAACGGTGGCCGTCGCGAGCGGATCCACAGCGGTCAGGTCGACGCCGGCGGCGGCGGCCGAGTCGGCGGTGACGTCCTCGACCGTCGCCGAGGCGTCGGCCGGCTGCTGGGACTGGGCGACGGGGGCCTGCTCAGCCTGGGTGGCCGGCGGCTGCTGGCCCTGGGCGTCCTGCCCGGCGGTGTCGTCCTGGCCCTGGCTGCAGCCGGTCAGCGCCAGCGCCGCTGCCAGCACCATCGGTGCGGCGGAACGGGTGAAGGTCTTCATGGTGGGCTCCTCGGTGTCGTCGTGCCTGGCGTCCTGACAGGACGGCACCCGCACCGGCGCGCCCCGTCGGGCAGCACACGGCATGAACGTGACGATCGCGCGACAGCGCCGGCTTCCCCGTCCCCTCGGGGAGCGACGTTACGTGTCCGGGTCGGGCGGCCGCAACCTCGCTGGTCGTAGGGTGAGGCTCATGAGCGAGCCGATCGTCGAGGAGCGCCGCGTCGCCCCGGGGGAGTGGGTCGGGGCCGTGCGGGGCGCCCGCGCGGAAGGGTTTGGCTACTTCGACTGGCTGGCCGCCGTCGACGAGACGGACGCGCCGGACGGTGAGGACCTGCCCGGGCCCGGGCTCGACGTGGTCTGCCACCTCATGGACGTCAGCCGCGCCGCCGAGGGAGGACTTCGGCGGGTGCTGCTGCACACCCGTGTCCCGGACGGCACCGCGCTCGGCTCGGTCACCGGGGTCTTCGCCGGCGCCGGGTGGCACGAGCGGGAGGCGCACGAGATGTTCGGCCTGGAGATCGAGGGCTTCGACGACGGCACCGGGCTGGGCCTGCGGCCGCTGCTGCTGCCGGACGGCTTCGAGGGCACCCCGCTGCGCAAGTCGTTCCACCTGGCGGCCCGCGCCTCCAAGCCGTGGCCGGGGGCCAAGGAGCCGGGCGAGGGCGAGGGCTCGACCGCCAAGCGGTCCCCGTCGCGCCGACGCCTGCTCCCGCCCGGCGTTCCCGACCCCGAGTGGGGCCCGCGCGGCGACTGATCCGCGCCGAGGTGTCGAGAACGGCCCTTCCGCTCCGACGTCCCAGACGAACCGCCACCCGGCGGACGACCCAGATCAAGGAGCAGAGCCGTGAAGTACGTCATCCTCATCCACTCCAGCCCCCGGCCGTGGGGCCACCCGACCGGCGACTTCGTCCCGGAGAACCAGGGCCGCAGCGCCGAGCAGCGCGAGCAGGAGAACGTCGAGTTCGACGCGATGCTGCGGGAGATGCACCAGCGGGGTGAGCTGGTCAGCGCTGAGGCGCTCGGTGACCCGGCCGGGAGCCGGCTCTACCGGTGGTCCGACGGCGAGCGGGTGGTCACCGACGGGCCCTACACCGAGGCCAAGGAGCAGCTCGCCGGCTTCTTCCTCATCGACGTCGAGTCGCCGGAGCGCGCGCACGAGATCGCGGGCAGGTTCGGGGTCCCCGGCGAGACGATCGAGCTGCGCCCCGCGATGTGGCCGGGCGGCGAGGACGCCTGAGCCTGGCGGTGAGCGGGCACGCGGCGGTCGAGGAGGTATGGCGCGCGGAGGCGCCGCACGTCCTCGCCGCCCTCGTGCGGCGCTCGGGTGACCTGGAGGGCAGCGAGGACGCGGCCCAGGAGGCGCTGCTCGCCGCGCTGACGCAGTGGCCCGCCGAGGGTCTGCCGCGTGACCCTCGCGCCTGGCTGGTCCGCGTCGCCTCACGCCGCCAGGTCGACGCGTGGCGGAGCAGCTCCGCCCGGGCCGCGCGGGAGCGGCGCGAGGCGGACGGCATACCGAGCGACCGCCGCGTCGCGCCGTCGCCGGAGGAGGAGGTGCTGGCGAGAGCTGGTGCGGACGGCACGGGCCTGCCGGCGCTCGCGGGCGGCGACGACACGCTCGGTCTGATGCTCCTGTGCGCGCACCCGAGCCTGCCCGCACCCTCCCAGGTCGCCCTTACCCTGCGTGCCGTCGCCGGCCTCACGACCGGGCAGGTCGCGTCCGGCTTCCTCGTGCCCGAGGCCACGATGGCGCAGCGGATCAGCAGGGCCAAGGCCCGGCTGCGGGCCGAGGGGGCGCGGTTCGGGGACGTCGCGGAGGCGGACCTGCCGGGTCGGGTGGCCGCCGTGCTCCGGGTGCTCTACCTCGTCTTCAACGAGGGCTACGCCACGAGCGGCGGGCCACAGCTCGTGGACGTCGCCCTGAGCACCGAGGCGGTGCGGCTGGCCCGCCACGTCGCGGACCAGGTGCCCGACCATCTGGAGGCACAGGGGTTGCTGGCGCTCATGCTGCTCACCGACGCGCGGCGGGCGGCGCGGACGGACGCCGACGGTGAGCTCGTGCCGCTGGCGGACCAGGACCGGTCCCGGTGGGACCGCGACCAGGTCGCCGAGGGCGTCAAGATCCTGGAGCGGGTGCTGCCGCAGGGCCGACCGGGTCCCTACCAGCTGCAGGCCGCCATCGCCGCGGTGCATGCCGAGGCGCCGGCGGCGGCGGAGACGGACTGGCTGCAGATCTGCGCGCTCTACCGGATGCTGCGGCGGCTCGACCCCTCGCCCGCCGTCACGCTCAACCTCGCGGTGGCGGTCGGTATGGCGCACGGGCCCCAGGCTGGCCTGCGCGTCCTGGACGAGGTGCTGGCCCTGCCCGCGATGGTGCGCCACCACCGCACACACGCGGTACGGGCCCACCTGCTCGAGACGTCCGGCCGCGAGGGGGAGGCCCTCGAGGCCTACCGCACCGCGGCGGGGCTCACGCGCAGCCTGCCGGAGCAGCGCTACCTGCACCGACGGGCGGCGGCTCTCGACGGGTGGCGGTGAGGGTCGCGCGGGGGCGACACCCGGCATACCGTCGGGGGATGGGACGACCACGGATCGAGGCGACCTCGGTGACGATCAGCACGGACCGCCCGCGCGACCTCGCCCGGTTCTACGCCGAGCTGCTCGGCGTCGGGGTGGCGGCCGAGGAGGGACCGAGGCCCGGCGAGCCCGCCGACGCCGGGTGGGCCCAGCTGCGGCCGGTCGAGGGGCGGCTGCGGATGACGGTCAACCTGGAGCACGACCCGCTCTACGAGCCGCCGACCTGGCCCAGCGAAGGCGGCCGGCAGCAGCCGCAGGCGCACCTGGACCTGTGGGTGGACGACCTGGACGAGGCCGAGGCGTGGGCCGTCGAGCTCGGCGCCCGGCGCCACGGCACCCAGCCGCAGGCTGCTGTGCGGGTCATGCTCGACCCGCACGGCCACCCGTTCTGCCTCTTCACGTCCTGAGGCGAAGGCCTGGCTGCGTGACCCGGGCCGGGGTGCCCTTGAGAGCTCATGACGCACACTTCCGGGATG
The DNA here is from genome assembly GCF_014636495.1 of Ornithinimicrobium tianjinense. Lineage (GTDB taxonomy): Bacteria > Actinomycetota > Actinomycetes > Actinomycetales > Dermatophilaceae > Ornithinicoccus > Ornithinicoccus tianjinensis. The sequence continues at coordinate 83,126 of NZ_BMEM01000004.1, read as the reverse complement.
AGTTCGTCGGTTGTTTCCAACGAACTCATCCCGGAAGTGTGTTCTTCGGCGCTCCGCGTCGCGCGAGCGGCAGCGAGGGCGTCGAGCGGCGCGTCAGGCGTCGTCGGGGTGGCGGACCGTGATGTCGCCCAGGCCCGTGCGGGCGTGCACGCTGAGGTGAGGCTGACCCTCGACCGGGGCACCGACGGGGTCGAGCTGCTTGCGGACGGAGCCGAGGCCGGCGTTGAGGTCGAGCCAGACCGGCTCGCCGCGGGGGACGGTCACCCTGACGTCGCCGGCGCCGCTCCGCGCTTGGACGCTGCCGGAGAGCAGGTGCGCCCGGATGTCACCGGCGCCGGTCGCGGCGGTCAGCTCGCCGCCGGAGCTGGCCAGGACCTTGACGTCGCCGGCGCCGGTGCGGACGTGGAGCGCGCCCTCGTTGCTCTGGACGGTCACGCCGCCGGTGCCCGTGGTGGCGCTGCCGCCGGTGCACGAGCCGATCTTCACGTCGCCCGCGCCGGTGCTGACCGCGACGGTGAGCGCACGCTCGAGGTGCACGTTGCCGGCACCGGTCTTGAGCGTGGCGTCCCCGGTCGTGCCGGAGACCCGGACGTTGCCGTACTTGGTGTGCAGCTGCACCGGGAGGCCGGCGGGCAGCTCGACCTCGACGCCGACGGAGGTGCCGGTCCCGCCGATGGTGATGGGGCCGAGCGAGAGACCGCGGCGCCGCCCGTCGGGGCCGACGTCCTGGCGCGGCACTTCCACGAGGAGGTTGCCGCCGTCCACGACGACGGTGACGTCGACCAGCTCCAGGTCGTCCGCGTGGAGCAGCCGGACGTGGGCCCGGCCGTCGTCGGGCTGCGAGGGGTCGCCGGGGCGGTGGGTGACGCTGACGTCGCCCTGGTGGTTGCGGACGACGAGGGAGGTGACGCCGAGGACCTCGTGGGTGGTCGGCACGATGCTGGTGCTCATCTCTGCTCCTGGTGGGGTGTCGGTGGGTGTCAGGCCCAGCCGGTGATCCGGCGGGATCCGTGGGCGGCGGTCGGGGCGTGCGTCTGCGGTGAGTCCTCGCCGCTGGTGGCGCGGCGGACCGTCTGCACGAGGAAGGTGTTGAGCGACTGGCCGGCCCGGGCCGCGTGCTCCTCGGCGCGGGCCTTGAGCTGCTCGGGCAGGCGCAGGCTGATGCGGGCGAGGCCGCCGTCGTCCTCCTCCGGACCGCCAGGCGGCGACGGGGGAGCGGGCGGGGTCGGCGGCACCGGCTCCACGCGAGCGGTGCGCGTCACCCCGATGAGCGGCTCGGCGCCGGCCAGGGTCACCGTGACGACGACGTCGTCCAGCTCGGTGCTGATGTGCGCGGCGGTGTCGGACACCGCGCGGACGAGGGCCAGCCGGAGGCCGGGCTCGAGGGCGGCGGCGAGCCGATGGGCCACGTCGCGGACGTGCTCGTCGGCCAGCGCGGTGGCCTTGTCGAGGTCGGCTGCGACCGAGTCGAGGTAGGGGGTCAGGTCCATGACGCCATGATGACATCATTCCGACGTCACCCGCAACCATCGTGATGTCACCTGCGAGAATCGCCCGTCTCCCGGCATGGGGGCAGCGGGGCCGCCCCCGCGTTGGTTAGTGTGGCGATGATGCTCACCGACCTCCCCCTCCTCGTCGAGGTAGCGCTCAAGGCCGTCGTCGTCCTGGCGGCCTTCCTGACGCTGCCTCTGGCGCTGGGGCAGCTTGAGCACAAGCTCATGGGCCACATGCAGGGGCGCCTCGGGCCGATGGAGGCCGGACCGCACGGGATCCTGCAGCTGGTCGCCGACGGCATCAAGTTCGTGCAGAAGGAGGACGTGACCCCGGCGGCGGCCGACCGGCACGTCTTCCGCCTCGCCCCGGCCGTGGCGCTCATCCCTTACCTGGTCGCGCTCGCGGCGATCCCCTTCAGCGCCGCGTGGGTCGCGGCCGAGGTGCCGGCGTCGCTGCTCTTCGTGCTGGCCGCCACCAGCGTCGGGGTGATCGGCACCCTCATGGCGGGCTGGGGCAGCGGCAACAAGTACTCCCTGCTCGGCGGCATGCGCGCCGGCGCTCAGCTCGTCTCCTACGAGCTCCCGCTCGTGCTGAGCGCCGCGAGCGTCGCGCTGGCCGCCGGCACTCTCTCGCTGACGGGCATCGTCGAGGCCTGGTCGTGGTGGTGGCTGCTCTGGCAGGCGCCGGCCGCGTTCGTCTTCCTGGTCGCCAGCGTCGCCGAGCTCCAGCGCACCCCGTTCGACGCTCCCATCGCGGACGCGGAGATCGTCTTCGGGGCGTTCACCGAGTACACCGGTCTGCGCTTCGCCTTCTTCCTGCTGGCGGAGTATGCCGGCATGGTGGTCATGGCGGTGCTGTTCACCGTCCTCTTCCTCGGCGGGTGGCGCGGCCCGTGGGGTGACGTCGCCGCCGTCGGTGCAATGTGGACCCTCGTCAAGGCCACCGCCGTCGGCGCGCTCTTCCTCTGGATGCGCGTCGCCTGGCCCCGCGTGCGCGAGGACCAGCTGCAGCGGCTGGCCTGGCTCGTCCTGCTCCCGATCGGGCTCCTTCAGCTCGCGATCACGGCCGCCGGGGTGGTGGTGCTGTCATGAAGGGTCTGATCAAGGGTCTGGCGACGACCGCGAAGGTCCTCGCCCGGGGCGCCCACACCGTGCAGTACCCCCACGTCCAGCCGGACCTGCCCGAGCGGTCACGCGGGGTCATCGCGCTCCTCGAGGAGAACTGCACCTCCTGCATGCTCTGCGCCCGCGAGTGCCCGGACTGGTGCATCACGATCGACTCGCACAAGGAGACGATCCCGGCGCAGACCGAAGGCGGGCGGGACCGGCAGAAGAACGTCCTGGACCGCTTCGACATCGACTACTCGCTGTGCATGTACTGCGGGATCTGTGTCGAGGTCTGCCCGTTCGACGCGCTCTTCTGGGCCCCGGACTTCGCCTACGCGGAGGGCGACATCCGCAACCTGCTCCACGACAAGGAGCGCCTCGGCACGTGGATGGAGCGGGTGCCCGAGTCCACCTGGCCAGAGGGTTACGACGGCTACACCCCGGACGCTCCCGCGGGAGACGATCGGTGAGCGGTCTCGACGTCCTGTTCCTGGCCGTCGGCCTGGTCACCGCCGGCTCCGGCCTGCTCGCGGTGATGTCCGTCCGCGTCCTGCACGCCGCGCTCTGGCTCGTCGTGACCCTCGGCGGCCTCGCCGGCTGCTACCTCGTGCTCGGCGCCGAGCTGGTCGCGCTCGTCCAGCTGCTCGTCTACGTCGGCGCGGTGGTCGTGCTGGTGCTCTTCGCGCTCATGCTCACCCGCAGCGGCGGCGTTCCCGTCGTCACCTCGCTGCCGCAGCGCGGGGCGTCCGCCCTGGTGGGCGCCGGCACGACGATCCTCCTGGGCGGGGCCCTGCTGGCCACCCTCGGCGACGGTCGCGCCGAGGTGACCGGACCGGACAGCACCGCGGTGGCCACCGGCATCTTCGGCACCTACGTCTGGCCGTTCGAGCTGCTGTCCGTGCTGCTGCTGCTCGCGCTGGTCGCCGGCGTGGCCGTCGCCCGGGCACCCGTCGGCGGGCGGGAGGGGGAGCAGGCATGATCCGCCCCGCCCTGCCCTACCTGCTCGTCGCCGTGCTCGCCGGCCTGGGGGTCTACGGCATCCTCGCGCGTCGGCACGCCGTGCTCGTCCTCGTCGGCGTCGAGCTGCTCCTCGGCGCCGCCGGCCTCCTTCTCGTCACCGTCGGCCAGACGGCGACCTCCCCGGACCAGGCCGCTGCGACGTCGGGTCCCGTGCTGACCCTGTTCGTCATCACGATCGCCGCTGCCGAGGTCGTCGTCGCCCTCGCCGTGCTGCTCGCGCTCTTCCGCGCGCGCGGCCACCTCGACCTCCACGCGGACCTCGACCCCCGGGACCGGGACACCCAGGAGGCAGAGGCGTGAGCGCCGAGCTGACGACCGCACCGTCGGCCTTGCTGCCCGACCCGGACGAGCTGTCCTGGGCCGACGTCCAGCTGCCGTCGCTGCCCCTCCCGACACTGCCGGTCCCCGACCTCTGGGGGACCCCCGCCCAGTGGGCCGTGCTGCTGTCCGTCCTCGCGGCGCTCGCCGGCATCACGCTGTCCGGCCGCTCCAACCGGCTGGCCGCCTGGATCGGGGTGGGCGGCGCACTGGCCACCTGGGCCGCCACCGTCTGGCAGCTGTATGCCGTGACCGCCGCCCCGGGGGGCCGTCGGGCCTCCGGGACGATCGGCGCGCTGCCCCTGGGTGAGCTCGACGTGCCGCTGGGCCTGGTGGCGACCTGGCCGCTGGCGCTGATCGCGGCCACGGTCGCCACGGTCGCGACGGTCGTGCAGGTCTACGCCCGCTGGTACCTCTGGTACGACCCGCGCTACCGGACCTTCGCGGCGACCGTGTCGCTGTTCACCGCCGCCATGCTGCTCACCGTGCACGCCGACGACGTGCTCCTGCTCATCGTCGGCTGGGAGGTGATGGGCTGGTGCTCCTACCTGCTCATCGGCCACCACTCCACCAAGCGCGCCGCCCGGCGCGCGGCAGCGAAGGCGCTGCTCGTCACGCGCACGGCCGACATCGGCTTCGTGCTCGGTCTGGTCATGCTCGCGGGCGGCGCGGGCACCACCTCCCTGACCCGGATCGTCGAGCACTGGGTGGCCGTCGGCCAGGGCCCGGGCCTCGTGGTCGCCATGGTGCTGCTGGTGCTCGGCGTCGCCGGCAAGTCCGCCACCTTCCCCTTCCAGGACTGGCTGCCCGACGCGATGGAGGGCCCGACCCCGGCGTCCGCGCTCATCCACGCGGCGACGATGGTCGCGGCAGGCACCGTCGTGCTGACCCACCTCTTCCCGCTGCTCGCGATCACCGGGCCCGCGCGCCTGCTGCTCGCGGTGCTGGCCAGCGTGACCGTCCTCGGCGCGGCGCTGCTCGCCTTCGCCCAGGGCGACATCAAGCGGCTGCTGGCCTGGTCCACCGTGAGCCAGGTCGCCCTCATGCTCGCCGCGCTGGCCGCGGCCACCCCGGAGTCCGGGCCCGACGCCGCCGCCCAGCACCTCATCGCCCACGCCTGGTTCAAGGCCCTGCTCTTCCTCACCGTCGGCTGGTTGGGGGTGCTGGTCGGCGGCACCGCGATGACCCTCGTCGCCTCCGGTGCCCGGCGCTACCGCGTCCTCCGTCGGCGGCTGGCCTGGGGGCTGCTGGGCCTGGCCGGGGTCCCGCCCTTCGTCGGGTTCTTCTCCAAGGAGCTGATCCTCGGGACGGCCGAGGCAGGAGCCGTGTCCTCCGGCGGGGTCGCCTCGGTCATCGTGCTGTCCTCGGTCGGTGCGGCCGCACCGCTCACCGCGGCCTACTGCATGCGCGCGTGGCTGGTGCTCGACCGACCCACGGAGGCGGAGGTGCACGCGGCGACCTACCACCAGGGCGAGATCGAGCGCATCGACGACTTCTTCGACGAGCCCGCGGTCCTCCACGAGGCCGAGGGGCTGGAGCGGGCCGAGTCGGCGATCAGCTCCTCGGCGCGGCTGGGCACCACGGTGCTCACCCTCATGACGCTCCTGGGCAGCGTGGTGGCCGCGCTGCCGGTCTGGCGCAACGACATCCACCTCAACGTCCAGCTGCTGGTCGTCACCCTGCTGCTCATGGTCGTGGCTGCTGCCGCCGTCGCCCTCGCCGCGCGGGGTGTCCGCACCCGTGACGCGGGCGCCCGGGTCCCGGCGGCCCTGAGCATCGCCGCCGAGCGGGGTCTCGGCTTCGACTACGCCTACCGGCTCGTCGTCGCGACCCCGGTCGTGGCGCTCGCCGAGGCCCTCACCTGGTTCGACCGAGAGGTCCTGGACGCCTGGGTCCGCGCCGGTGGCGTCGGCACCCGCCTGCTCGGCCGCACGGCGCAGTGGCTGACCCCCCGCCGCGCCACCCCGGCCATGGCCCTCGTGCTGGGCGCCGTCCTCGTCCTGGCCGCCGTGGGGGTGGTCACGCGATGACCGACCGGCTGACCGACCTCGCCCGCGCCACCGCCGCGCTCGTCCCCGACCTCGGGACCGCCTGGCTCGCGCTCGCCCTCGCGCCCCTGCTCCTCGTCGCCGTCACCCTCCTCGTCGCGGGCCGCTGGCCCACCGCCCCCGGCCACACGACGATCAGGGCGCTGGCCGTCACGGCGACGTCGGCCTCGGCGCTCGGTGTCGCCGGTGTCGCGCTGCACCGACCGGTGCTCGAGCTGCCGTGGATCCCCGGCCTCGGGGTGTGGTTGCGCCTGCAGGCAGACGGTCTGAGCATCCCGCTCCTGCTGCTCACCGCCGTGGTGAGCGTCGTCGCCACCCTCCTGCACCTGCACGTGCCGCCGCCGGCACGGCATACCCCGGTCTCGGACGAGGACGTGGCCGTGACGTCGCCGATCCCGGACGTGCGCAGCCTCGACGTCCCGGGCCTGGCGACCTACCACGCGTGCCTGCTCCTCGTCACGCTCGGCGCCCTCGTCGCGTTCCTGGCCGGGGACGCGATCCTCTTCTTCGTGGGTTTCGAGCTGGTGCTCGTGCCGATGTGGGTGCTGGTCGCCCGCTACGGCGACCCCGGCAGCGACCGTGACGGGGCGGCGATCCGCTTCCTCATGGTGACGGTGATCGGCTCGACCCTGATGCTCCTCGGGCTGCTCGGCGTCGCGACCGCGACCGGCACCACCGACCTGTCCCGGTGGGCCGAGCTGCGCGGCCAGGGCATCCCGCCCGCCGCCCAGGCCGTCCTCGCCGCGGTGCTGCTCCTCGGCCTCGCCCTCAAGATCCCGGTCTTCCCGCTCCACACCTGGCTGCCGTGGGTGCACGCGACCGCGCCCACGGCGGGCTCGGTGCTCCTGGCCGCCGTCCTCCTCAAGCTCGGGACCTACGGCATCGTTCGGCTGGTGATCCCGGTCGTGCCCGAGGGCTTCTCGCTCTGGGCGCCGCTGCTCGGGGGGCTCGGTGTCACCGGCGTCATCTGGGCGGCGCTGGCCTGCCTCGTCGAGCCCGACCTCAAGCGGCTCATCGCGTGGTCCTCGATCGCGCACCTCGGCTTCGTGGTCCTGGGGCTGGCCTCCGGCACCCAGACAGGGCTGCAGGCCGCGCTCTTCGGCAACGTCGCCCACGGGCTCATCTCTGCGCTGCTCTTCGTCGTGGTCGGCGGGCTCAAGCACCGCTGGGGCTCGGCCCACCTCAGCGTGGCGCGCGCGGCCCTGCGCGAGGGCGCGCCCCGGCTCGGGGCCTGGCTGGTGCTGGGCATCGCCGCCTCCATGGGCCTGCCGGGACTGGCCGGCTTCTGGGGCGAGATCGGCGCCGTCTACGCCGCGTGGACGCCTGCGGCCGACCGTCCCGACGGCTGGTTCCGCCTGTATGCCGTGGCCGCGGCGGTAGGCGGGGCCCTCGCCGTCGCCTACGGTGTTCGCGTGCTGCACGAGGTCTGGTCGGGTGACCGCGTCGAGCCGCGGATCCCGGACGCCGTGCGCACCGAGCGCGTGGCGCTGCGGATCCTCGGCGTGCTCGTCGTCGCCGTCGGGGTGCTGCCGGTGCTCCTGCTGACGGTCACGGAGGCCTCGGTGGTGGCGGTGATCGGGCGATGAGCCTCGAGGTGCACCTGCTCTCCACCCTGCCCGTGCTGGCCCCCGTCGTCGCCGCCGTGCTGGTCCTCGTCCTCGACGCGCTGGTGCTGGGTCGGCGGACCGTGCACCTGGCCACGGCCGCCGTGGGCCTGCTGGTCGGGGCCGGCGCCGCGCTCCCCGGCGTGCTCCTGGGCGCCGGCGACAGCGTCCAGGCGTTCTGCCTGGCCAGCGGGGAGTGCCTCTACGCCGCGGACCGACTTGTCTCCGCCCTCCAGGTGGCGGCCCTGCTGGGCGCTCTGGTCGTGCTCGTCCTGGCCTGGCCCGAGTGGTCGGCCGAGGGCGACCGCACCCCGGTGGTGGTCGCGCTCCTGCTCGGGGCCACGGCGGGTGCCGCGTCGGTCCCGGCGGCGGGCGACCTGGGGACCCTGCTCGTCTCGATCGAGCTGGCGACCCTGCCGACCGTCGTGCTCGTCGCACTGACCGACCCGCGCTGGGCCGGGGAGCGGCGGGCCCGCTCGGTCGAGGGCGCGGTCGCGCTCCTCACCACCTCCCTCGTCTCCTTCGGCCTCCTCGCGATGGGCGCGGCGCTGTGGGTCGCCGCGACCGGCACCGCGCTGCTCGGGGCGCCGACCGCCCGTGAGCCCGTGCTCCTGCTGCTGGCCTCCGTCTTCGTCCTCGCCGGGCTGGCGTTCAAGGTCTCGGCCGTCCCGTTCCACGCCTGGACGCCGATCACCTACGTGACCGCGCCGCTGCCCATCACCGCCTACCTCGCGACCGTCTCCAAGGTGGCGGCCCTGGGCGCCCTCGTCGTGCTCGTCCGCGCTCTCGGAGCGGTCGACGACACCACGCTGCTCGCGGTGGCGCTGCTCGCCGCCCTGTCGATGACGGTCGGCAACATCGTCGCGCTCGTGCAGACCGACGCCGTGCGTCTGCTCGCCTGGTCGACCGTGGCCCAGGCCGGCTGGGTGCTGCTCCCGCTGGCCTCGCTCTCCTCGCGGGCCGTCCACGCCGCCGGCTCCTACCTCCTCGTCTACATCGCCGGCACACTCCTGGCCTTCGTCGTCGTGGTCGCGGTCGCCCGGGCCACGCGCGGGGGCGACACCTCCCTCGAGGCCCAGCGCGGGCTCGTCCGGTCCCGTCCGCTCCTGGCGCTGCCGCTGGGGCTGGCGCTGCTCACCCTCGCCGGTCTGCCGCCCGCGGTGGTCGGCCTGGTCGCCAAGGTGGTCGCCCTGCGCCCCGTCGTCGGCGACGGCACCTGGTGGCTCGCGGTCGTGGCGGCGGTCAACGTCGCGATCGGCATCGCGGTCTACGTCCGCTGGCTCGCGGTGCTCCTCGGCCCGACCGGGAGCGGCGCCGAGGTGGCGCCGCAACGGCATACCCCGGTCGCGGTGTGGGGCCTGGTCGCCACCCTGTCGGCCCTCCTCGTCGTCGGCAGCATCGTGCCCGTCGGGGTGCTCTGACCCCCTCCCGTCCTGGAACAAGGCCTTCGACCAGCGCGTTTGGAGCGATATGCACAAGCACTACAACGGCCTGAAGACCGCGCTGCTGTTCGGCGCGATCTGGGCCCTGTTCCTCGGCCTCGGGGCCGTGATCGGCGGCGGCCGCTACATCTGGCTGTTCGCGCTGCTCGGACTCGGCACCACCTTCTACAGCTACTGGAACTCCGACAAGCTGGCGATCCGCGCCGTGCGGGCCTACCCGGTGACCCGCGAGCAGCAGCCGCAGATGTACCGCATCGTCGAGGAGCTCTCGGCCGTCGCGCAGAAGCCGATGCCGCGGCTCTACGTCAGCCCGACGGCCGCGCCCAACGCCTTCGCCACCGGCCGCAACCCCGAGAACGCCGCCGTCTGCTGCACCGAGGGGATCCTGCACCTGCTCGACGAGCGCGAGCTGCGGGGCGTCCTGGGCCACGAGCTGATGCACGTCTACAACCGGGACATCCTCACCAGCTCGGTGGCGGCCGGCGTCGCGGGCGTCATCACCTCGGTGGCCCAGATGATGCTCTTCTTCGGCGGCGGCAACCGCGAGAACGGCGGCAACCCGCTGGCGATGCTCGCGATGGCGCTGCTGGCGCCCTTCGCCGCCACCGTCATCCAGCTGGCCATCAGCCGGACCCGTGAGTATGACGCGGACGAGGACGGCGCGGCGCTCACCGGCGACCCGCTCGCCCTGGCCAGCGCCCTGCGCAAGCTCGAGGCCGGCACGGCGCGGGCGCCGCTCTCCCCGGAGCCGCGCGTCGTCAACGCCAGCCACATGATGATCGCCAACCCGTTCCGGGCCAAGGACGTCACCGCGATGTTCGCCACCCACCCGCCGATGGCCCAGCGCATCGCGCGCCTGGAGAAGATGGCCCAGGGGCGCCAGCCCGGCATCGAGCGCTACTGAGCTCCGGGGGTCGCCCGAGCCACTCAGGTGAGTGGGTCAGGTCCGCGCTCCTCGGGTATGCCGTGCCCGAGCCACTCACGGCTCGCCACGGACAGCACGCACCGGCGGCCGCTCTCCGCGGATGCTCGCGACCATGTCCACGACCCGCCGCGTCGCGCGCACGTCGTGCGCCCGGAAGACCGTCGTGCCGAGCCAGGCCGCCACGGCGGTCGCGGCCAGGGTGCCTTCGAGCCGCTCGTCGGCCTCCAGGTCGAGGGTCTCCCCGACGAAGTCCTTGCGCGAGAGCGCCTGCAGCACCGGGTAACCCAGGGCAGCGACGTCGGCGGTGTGCCGCAGCGTGACCAGCGAGTGCCGGGTGGTCTTGCCGAAGTCGAGCGTCGGGTCGACGAGGATCCGCTCCCTCGGCACGCCGGCGGCCTCGGCCGCCCGGGCGCCCGCGGCCAGCACCCCCAGCACGTCGCGGACCACGGCGAGCTCGTCGGAGCCGCGAGCATCGGCATACCTCACCGCGACGGGGTCCGTCCTCGGCGGCAGTCCGCCGGTGTGCGAGCACACCACTCCGGCGCCGATCCGCGCCGCGACCCCGACCAGGTCAGGGTCGTGCCCCGCCCAGGTGTCGTTGACGAGGTCGACCACGCCCTCCGCGGCGGCGGCGACCTCGCTGCGCCAGGTGTCCAGGGAGAGGACGAGCTGCGGGTATGCCGCGCGCGCCGCCTCGAGGAAGGGCAGCACGCGGCCGATCTCCTCGTCCGCGTCCACCCAGGCGCCCTCCTGGCCCGCCCGCACCCCGCCCACGTCGACGATGTCGGCGCCGGCGGCGACCGCGGCGTGCAGCGCCGTCATCGCATCCTCGAGCGCGGCGTGGCGGTTGCCTGCCCAGAAGGAGTCCGAGGTGCGGTTGACGATGGCCATCACCGCCGGGCGGGACGCGTCGAAGACCCTGCCCCGCAGCACCAGGGCTGGTGTGCGGGGCAGGGTCAACGGGGCGGGGTCGGGCGGCGCGCTGGTCATGGACGCATCGTGCCACCCGGGCCGCCGGCTACTGCCGCCAGTCCACCCACTTGATCGACTCGTCGGTGAGCGCCAGCACGCTGTAGTGCGCGCCGTCGTCGGTCACGAGCTTCCAGGCGGGCACCTCGACCGAGCCGGAGCTGGTCCACATCGTGCCGCTCGTGAGCTCGGCGTCGGTGACGACCTTGTCCGCCATCAGGAGCGGCAGCGGGTCGCCGGGAGCGAGCGGGCCGCTCTCCGGCGGGTCGTACTCGGGGACCGGCATCGTGAGCGAGTCGGTCGGGCCGGACTGGGCGGCGAGGTCCTCGGCGAGCGTCACGGTGTACTCCACCGCGAACGCTCGCTGCCCGTAGCGCTCCACCGCCTCGACGGCGGAGATCACCGGGTAGTCACCGAGCGACGTCATCTCGCCGACCGCGCCCCAGGCGCTGTAGACCCCGTCGGGGCCGACGCTGGCGTTGATCATCAGCTCGCCTCCGCGCTGACCCTCGGGCCAGCCCTCGACCATGACGTAGTTGACCCCAGGATCCTGGTACTCCGACGCCTGCAGCGTGTAGTCCGAGACGTCCAGGCCGGTGCTGGCGAAGAAGTCCTTCGCCGCAGCGACCGCCTGCTCCGTGGTGGGGAGCGCACCGTCGGGAGGCTGGCACTCCGCCTGGTCCGGGAAGGGGATGTCCGGGCCCATCGCGCGGGCGAACTCCTCCTTCATCGTCGCGAGGTCCTCGGCGCTCATGCCCTCGTACATGTCGGTGCAGTAGGGGCTGCGGAGCTGGTCCTCGTAGCTGAGCTGCAGCGCTCCGCCCGCGGTGCTGACCGACAGCACGCGCATGGTGTCGACCTCGATGAGGACGTGCTCGCCGTACCAGCCGGCGCCCTCCGACTCCGGCTGGGGCGCGACGCCCTGGAAGTCGATCCGCTCGGCCCAGGCGGCGAGGAACGCCGCCGGGTCCTCGTCGGTGGTCAGGGCCCGCACCGGGGCCGTGCCCCGCTCGGCCGACAGACCCGGCCCCGCCTGGAGCCGCACCGGACCCATGTCGAACATCGCGCCGCTGCCGCCCGCCATGCTCTTCTCGTCGGAGCCCATCGCGTCCACGCCGGGCATCGCGGTGGCAGCGGCGCCATCGTCACCGAGCGGCGCGGACTCCCCGGCCGTCCCGCTGTCGGTGCCGTCGTCGCGGCTGTCGTCCTCGGTGCTGGAGGCGGAGACGATCGGCGTCTCGCCGCCCCCGGCGGCGCCCAGCGCGTAGCCACCGCCGCCGAAGCCCAGGGCGGCGACCGCGGCGGCCGCGATCCAGGGGGCGCGCAGGGATGGACCGCGCATCAGGTCGTCGTGGACCGCGGTGACGTGGTCGGTGCCCTGGCTCGCCGGGGCCTTGCCGGCGACGAGCGAGCGGAGGGCGTTGAGGTCGGGGTGGGATCCGGTCGCGGGGTCGCTGTCGCGCAGCCGCGCCATCGCCTCGTCGTGGTCGACCATGATGATCTCCTTGCAGTGGGTGGTGCAGGTGGTGGCAGGTGGTGGGTATGACGTCGACCTAGTGGTCGTCGTCCCAGGCGTCGCGGAGCCGGGCCCTGGCACGTGAGAGCGCGGCCGCTGCCCCGCCTCGCGTGAGGCCCAGCGCGTGAGCGAGGCCTTCCCCGTCCAGTCCCTCCCAGGCGTGCAGCATCAGCACCGTGCGGTCACGGGCGCTGATCTTGGACATGGCGCGCCGCACCTCGTCGTCGGCCATCACCAGATCGGCCGGGTCGACGCTGCGGGTGGTGCTCGCCTCCTCCTCGCCGCGGCCGTACTCCGCGATCAGGGTGAGGGTCGGCTTGCGACGGTGGTTGGCGAGGACGAAGGAGGCCGTCTTGTAGAGCCACGGCAGCTCGAACCCCTCGGGGACCTTGTCCCTGCGGCGCCAGGCCGTCGCGAAGACCTCGGCGGTCAGGTCGTCGACGTCGTCGTGGGCGGCCCGCCGCACGAAGTAGCGGTGGACGGACGTCGCGTGCTGGGCGAAGAACCCGTCGAACCAGGTGGCGTCCCGCTGGTCGCGGACGGACGTCTCCGGCGGGTCGTTCCCCGCGAGGCGTAGCGCCATCGCTGCCCTCCTCGGTCGTGTCGGCGTCGGCACCGGCTGGCGGCGACACCCCCACTATGTGCCTGGCGGAGGCGGTGTTGCACACCCCCGTCCTGAAGGAGCGGCCCAGGGACGACGAAGGCCCCGCGGAGCTCGCGGGGCCTTCGTCAGTGGGTGGCAGGTGCAGGATTCGAACCTGCGTAGGCGTACGCCGACGGATTTACAGTCCGCTTCCATTGGCCACTCGGACAACCTGCCAGTGCGCGCACGGCGGCGCGCGGATGAAAGGATAACAGTCTCATCGAGCAGTTCCGAACCGAGCGCCCGCGGGCACAGGAGGTATGCCGTCATGGCCGACTCGTCCTTCGACATCGTCAGCAAGGTGGACCACCAGGAGGTGGCCAACGCCGTCAACCAGGCCGCCAAGGAGATCAGCCAGCGCTACGACTTCAAGAACGTCGGGGCCTCCGTCGAGCTGGCCGGGGAGAGCATCAAGATGACCGCCAACAGCGAGGAGCGCTGCCTGGCGGTCCTCGACGTGCTCCAGACCAAGCTGGTCAAGCGCGGTGTGTCGCTCAAGCACCTCGACTACAGCAACGACGGCGTGCCCCGGCTCTCCGTCAAGGAGTTCAAGCTCGACGCCGCCCTGAGCGAGGGCATCTCCAGCGAGAACGCCAAGAAGGTCTCCAGGATCATCCGCGAGGAGGGGCCCAAGAGCGTCAAGGCCCAGATCCAGGGCGACGAGCTGCGGGTGACCTCCAAGTCCCGCGACGACCTGCAGGAGGTCCAGCGCCTCCTGAAGGGCAAGGACCTGGACTTCGCGATCCAGTTCACCAACTACCGCTGACGCGGCATACCCTGCCGTCATGTCCACGACGACGCCCCCGGTGGCGGCCGAGAAGCCGACCCGTCCCGAGCGGATGGGTCGGCTTCCCTACACCAGAACGCACACCAGGGTCCTCGCCGGCGCCGGCGCCGGGTGGGCCCTGGACGCGATGGACGTCGGGCTCATCAGCTTCGTCGGCCTGGCGATCGCCACGCAGTGGGACCTCACCCGCACCGAGCAGTCGTGGCTGCTGTCGATCGGCTTCGTCGGGATGGCGCTGGGAGCCACCGTCGGCGGGATGCTCGCCGACCGCTACGGGCGCCGCACGGTCTTCGCGCTCACCCTGCTGATCTACGGCCTGGCGACCGGCGCCTCGGCGCTGGCGACCGGCCTCGCGATGCTGCTGGTCCTGCGCTTCCTCGTCGGTCTGGGCCTCGGGGCCGAGCTGCCCGTCGCCTCCACGCTGGTCAGCGAGCTCTCGCCGACGCGGATCCGCGGGCGGATGGTGGTGATCCTGGAGTCCTTCTGGGCGGTCGGCTGGATCCTCGCCGCCCTAATCGGGTTCTTCGTGGTCCCCACCTCCGCGGACGGCTGGCGCTGGGCCTTCGCGCTGGGGATCGTGCCCGCCCTGTATGCCGTCGTCGTCCGCCTCGGCCTGCCCGAGTCGCCGCTCTTCCTCGAGCGCCGCGGCCGGGTCGACGAGGCCGAGGCCGTGGTCCGCCGTTTCGAGGTGTCGGCCGGCGTCGACGCGGTCGAGAGCCGTCCCCTGCCACCCGCTCCGGCGCGCACTCCCGGTGAGCTGTGGAGCACGGCATACCGGGTCCGGACCCTGGGGATCTGGCTGGTCTGGTTCTTCGTCAACTTCTCCTACTACGGCGCCTTCATCTGGCTGCCGAGCCTGCTGCACGCGCAGGGCTTCGACCTCGTGCGCTCCTTCGGCTACACGCTCGTCATCACGCTCGCGCAGCTGCCGGGGTATGCCGTGGCCGCCGTCCTCGTCGAGGTGTGGGGGCGCCGCGCCACGCTGGCCACCTTCCTGGTGGGCTCCGGCGTGGCGGCCGTGCTCTTCGGGATGGCGGGGGAGGTGTGGCAGATCATCGCCGCCGGCTGCGCGCTGAGCTTCTTCAACCTCGGGGCCTGGGGCGCGCTGTACGCCGTCACGCCCGAGATCTACCCGACCACCCTGCGCGCCTCGGGGGCCGGGGCGGCCGCCGGCTTCGGCCGCATCGCCTCGATCGCGGCCCCGCTGCTCGTGCCGGTGATCCTCGGCGCCTGGGGCAACGCGGCGCTCTTCGTCGTCTTCGGCGCGGCCTTCGGGGTCGGCGCCGCGGCCGCCTGGTTGCTGCTCCCGGAGCAGGCCGGCGACGCCCTGGACGTCAGCTGAGGAGCGTCCGCGCGGACACTGCATACTTATGCTGTAGTCTGCATGACTAGCCGACGCGAGGCTGTGTTCCTGCACCAACCCCCGAGCCCTAGGATGACCCGCATGACTGAGCTGTCCACCAACCAGGACTTCATCGACCTCGAGGACAAGGTCGCTGCGCACAACTACAGCCCGCTGCCGGTCGTCGTCGAGCACGCCGAGGGCATCTGGGTCACCGATGTGGAGGGCAACCGCTACCTCGACGCCCTGTCCGGCTACTCCGCGCTCAACTTCGGGCACCGTCACCCCGCCCTCGTCCAGGCGGCCAAGGACCAGCTCGACCGGTCCACGCTGACCAGCCGCGCCTTCCACAACGACCAGCTGGGCCCGTTCTGCGCCAAGCTCGCCGAGCTGGTGGGCAAGGACATGATCCTGCCGATGAACACCGGGGCCGAGGCCGTCGAGACCGCGCTGAAGATCGCCCGCAAGTGGGGCTACCTCGTCAAGGGCGTCCCGGCCGAGCAGGCCAAGATCATCGTCATGGACGGCAACTTCCACGGCCGGACCACCACGATCATCTCCTTCTCCGACGACCCGGAGGCGCGCGACCACTACGGCCCCTACACCCAGGGCTTCGAGTCGGTCCCCTACGGCGACCTCGCTGCCATCGAGGCCGCGATCGACGACCACACCGTCGCCGTGCTCGTCGAGCCGATCCAGGGCGAGCAGGGCGTGAAGATCCCCAAGGAGGGCTTCCTGCCGGGCCTGCGCGAGCTGTGCACCGCCAAGAACGTCCTGATGATCGCCGACGAGATCCAGGCCGGCCTGGGCCGGGTCGGCACCACGCTCGCGTGCCAGTACGAGGGCGTCGAGGCCGACCTCTACACCCTCGGCAAGGCGCTCGGCGGCGGCATCGTCCCCGTCTCCGCCGTGGCCGCGGACGCCGAGGTCATGAACGTCATCACCCCGGGCACCCACGGCTCGACCTTCGGCGGCAACCCGCTCGCGGCAGCCGTCGGGCTGGCGGTCTGCGAGCTGCTCGAGACCGGCGAGCACCAGCAGAACGCCGCCAACCTCGAGGGCCAGTTCCGTGAGGCGCTCGAGGCGCTCATCGGCCAGGGCGTCGACGAGGTGCGGGTGCGCGGGCTCTGGGCGGGCATCGACATCTCCACCGATCTGATGACCGGCAAGGAGGCCTGCAAGAAGCTGGCCAAGAAGGGCGTCCTGGCCAAGGACACCCACGGCTCGACCATCCGCCTGGCCCCGCCGCTGACCATCACCAGCGAGGAGCTGAAGATCATCACCGACGCCCTGACTGAGGTCGTCACCGAGGCCAAGCAGGCCTGAGCGCCTCAGCGGCAGAGCACGATCCCGTCCCGCGGTGATCGTCACGCAGAAGTCAGGACCGTTCCCGACTTCCGCGTGACGATCACCGCGGGACGCGTGCGTTCCGTGCCCGAGGTCATCCCACCGCGGCGGTGAGCCGGTCGGCCAGCTCGCGCACCGTCTCCCTCAGCTCCGGCGGCTCGAGGACCTCGAAGGCCACGCCCAGCCAGAGCGTCTCGATGGCGAGGTAGTCGAGGGTCTCGGCGCCCGTCTCCAGCTCGCAGGTGCCGTCGCCGAGGTCGGTCAGCCGGCCGGCGTTCTGCGGCACCCTGGCCACGACGTCGTCCAGCGGAGCGTGAAGGCGCAGGCGTGCGACATACCGGTAGGGGGAGCGCAGGACGGAGTCGCGCACGTAGTCGACCGGGTCGGGCGCCTCGCGGGCGGTGGAGCGGAAGGTCGTCGCGTGCACGCTGGGCACCTCGACCCGGTCGAGGCGGAAGGATCGCCAGTCGCCGCGGTCGGTGTCCCAGGCCAGGAGGTACCACCGCCTGCCCATCGCCACGACGCGGTAGGGCTCGACCCGGCGGGTGCTGGCCGCGCCGTCGCGCGCGAGGTAGGCGAAGTCGAGCAGCACCCGGTCGCGGCAGGCGCGGGCGACCGTGCTGAGCAGGCGGGCGTCGACGGGCATGTTGACGCCCTCCACGACGGCCACGGCATGGCTGATGGCCTCCACCTCGCCGCGCAGCGTCGCCGGCAGCACCTGGTCCAGCTTGGCCAGGGCGCGCAGCGCGGAGTCCTCGACGCCGGTGACCGAGCCGCCGGCCGCCAGCCGCAGGCTCACCGTGACGGCGACCGCCTCCTCGGGGTCCAGCAGCAGCGGGGGCAGCTTGCCGCCGGCGCCCAGCTGGTAGCCGCCACCGACCCCCGTGCTCGCGCGCACCGGGTAGCCCAGCTGCCGCAGCCGCTCCACGTCGCGCCGCACGCTGCGGGTGGTCACCCCGAGGCGCTCGGCCAGCTCCGGCCCGGTCCAGATCGCCCGACCCTGCAGCAGTCCCAGGAGCTGGAGCACGCGGGCGGTGGTGTCCGTCATACCCCCAGCCTGCCACCGACCGCGGACACACCCTGTCCGCCTTGCCCGGCACACTCGGGGGTATGACGACCACCTCACCTGTCCGA
The DNA here is from genome assembly GCF_014636495.1 of Ornithinimicrobium tianjinense. Taxonomy (GTDB): domain Bacteria; phylum Actinomycetota; class Actinomycetes; order Actinomycetales; family Dermatophilaceae; genus Ornithinicoccus; species Ornithinicoccus tianjinensis. The sequence goes on along the minus strand of NZ_BMEM01000004.1, from coordinate 65,431 downwards.
GTCATCCTCGTCCCCGGCTTCTGGCTGGGCGCCTGGGCGTGGGACGACGTCCTGCCCTTGCTGCGTGCCCGCGGGCTGGACCCCGTCGCGCTCACCCTGCCGGGGCTCGCTCCGGACGACACGGACCGCGGGTCGGTGACGCTCGAGGACCACGCGCGGGCCATCGAGGACGCGATCGAGGCGGCGCCGGAGGGTGCGAGGGTGGTGCTCGTCGCGCACAGCGGCGCGGCGATCCCCGCCACGGTGGCGCTCGACCGGCACGTCGACCGGGTCGGCCACGTGGTCTGGGTCGACACCGCGCCCGTGGTCGACGGCTTCGCCATGAACCCCGATGTCGAGGGGGAGGGCTACCCGCTCTCGGCGCAGTGGGACGAGGAGTTCGAGAACGGTTCGATGGCGGGTCTGTCCGAGCAGCAGCTGGCGAACTTCCGGGAGCGCGCGGTGCCGCAGCCGACGGGCACGATGCGCGACGCGGCCAGGCTCACCGACGGACGCCGGCTCGACGTGCCCATGACGCTGGTCGCCACCGCCCTCTCGGCGGAGGACTACCGCTCCTACGCCGATCAGGGCGCGGGCTTCCTCGCCGGCCTCAAGGAGTTCCGCCAGCTGGACATGGTCGACCTGCCGACCGGCCACTGGCCGATGTGGAGCGAGCCGCACAAACTGGCCGAGATCGTCGCCGGTGTCGCCGGTGTCGCCGGTGTCGCCGGTGGCCGCCCCGCCTAGACGCCGCCCCGCGACCGGACAGGCGTTAGTGCCGCACCATCCCGCGACCGGACAGGCGTTAGTGCCGCTCCACCCGCGACCGGACAGGCGTTAGTGCCGCACCACCCCGCGACCGGACAGGCGTTAGTGCCGCTCCCTCTGGCGACCGGACAGGCGTTAGTGCCGCTCCACCCGCGACCGGACAGGCGTTAGTGCCGGGGTGGGGTCTCGGCCCAGGTGCGGCGCCCCGGATCGGACATGATGTCCGCGTGCGAGAGGCTGAGCGGGACCCGATCACGATCGAGGTGGGTGGCCTCTGCCGCGAGGAGCTTCGCCGAGCGCTGACCCGCGCCGGAGTGCAGCTCAACGTGCACGCCGAGACGCTGCTCGAGCACCGGGACTTCGACCACGTCTCGGCGAGCACGCTCACCGTGGTCCGGCGGACGGTGAGCGAGCTCGGGCTCGTCGACGGCGGCACCTTGGGTCAGGTGCTCGACGCTGCCTCCGCACTGGGGCTGGAACCGTCCCCGCTGGTCACCGCGCCATACCTGAGGCTCGCCACCCTGGACCAGCCGGAAGCCCCGGACTCGGTCCTGTCCGCCGGCCGACCACCGACCGGTGCCGTGCACGTCGCCTCGGTGCCGGTCAGTCCCGATATCGAGCACCCCAAGGGCTTCTATCTCAGGGTCGTCGACGGGGAGCCCTGGCTGCGGGGCTACCGGTGCGACGACGACTACGAATGGGGGCCTGAGGCAGAGGTCGCGCTCGTGAGGCCCAGCGGTCGCCGCACCTGAGGAGCGCGCGTGTCGGGTGCGTGAGCGCTGCCCGCTTCGTCTCGGGTATGCAGTCAGACCGGCACTTTCCGCACCGCCCCCCGCGCCGGGCGCGTGGTCTGGGGACTGCCCGGCGCGAGCAGAGAAAAGTGCCGGTCTGACTGCACGCCACCAGCGGTGGTGCGGCAGCAACGCCTGTCCGGTTGCGGGTGGTGCGGCAGCAACGCCTGTCCGGTCGCGAGCGGGCTCAGCCCGTGGCGCCCGGCGTCCAGCGGGCGGGGTCCTCGACCAGCATCGCCGACCCCAACCAGGCCTCCGGCACGCCGAGGCCCTCCACCAGCTCGAGCGCGACCGGGCGCAGCTCCCCGCACAGCCTGTTGATCTGGGCGGTGACGGCCTTGGCGCGCGTCGCCGACATCCGGTTGTGGGACTGGAACCACCCGGATTCGGCCTCGATCGAGCTCAGTGCGTAGAGCGTGCACAGCCGTTCCAGCACGTCCCGCGTCTCCGGGTCGTCGCAGGCGTCCACGGCTGACACGAAGGCCTCCAGCACGACGCGGTCCATATGGGTGCGTGCAGCCAGCAGCACATGGTCCTGGGCCGCGTTGAACGTCTCGAAGGCCGCGTCGCCCTTGGCCCGGCGCAGCCGCGCCGCGAGCGTCTCGAGCACGTGGCGCTCGCGGTCGCTGAACATCGCCAGGTGCCAGCCGCGGTCGAGCAGGGTCTCCGACGGCGAGCGGCGGGCCGCCGCCGCCACGAGCCGGTCGACGAGCGGCCGCATCGACGTGGCCTCGATCACCTGGTCGCCGACCATGCGGGCCGACGCGGCGACCATCCCACGGGTGTCCAGGTCGCCCCACATCTCCTTGTAGCCGGTCAGCAGGCCCTTGGCCACCAGCTGCAGCAGCACCGTGTTGTCACCCTCGAAGGTCGCGAAGACGTCGGCGTCGGCGCGCAGCCCGGTCAGGCCGTTCTCGGTCATGTAACCCGCGCCGCCGCACGCCTCGCGGCACACCTGGATCGTGTCGTTGGCGAAGCGCGTCGACAGCGCCTTGAGGCCCGCAGCCCGGGTCTCCAGCTCCCGCTGGGCGACCTGGTCCTTCTCCGGCAGCTGGTGCAGCTCCTGCAGCCGGTCGACGAGCTCGTTGATCGCCGTGCGGTGCGCGTAGGCGGTGGCGACGGCGGGCAGCAGCTTGCGCTGGTGGGCGAGGTAGTCGAGCAGCAGCACCTCCCCGCTGCCGTCGGGACGGTCGAACTGGCGGCGACGGTCGGCATACCGGACCGCGATCGACAGCGCCTTGCGCGCGGCCGCCGAGCTGCCGGTGGCGACGCAGATGCGGCCTCTCACCAGGGTCCCCAGCATCGTGAAGAAGCGCTTGCTGTCGCTGTCGATGTCGGAGACGTAGCGCCCGTCGGCATCGACGCCGCCGAAGCGGTCGAGCAGCATGCGGCGAGGCACGCGCACCTGGTCGAAGGTGAGGGTGCCGTTGTCGACGCCGAGCAGGCCGCCCTTGTGGCCGTTGTCGCCGATCGTGACGCCCGGCAGCGCCGACCCGGTGCCGTCCCGCAGCGGCACGAGCACCACGTGCACGCCGTGGCCCTCGCCGCCCACGACCAGCTGGCCGTAGACCGCCGCGATCGTGGCGTCCTCGGCCGCCGCGCCGATGTAGGTCTTCGTCGCCGACGGCGTGGGGGAGTGGACGACCAGCTCGTCCGTCTCCGGGTCGTGCGTGATCGTCGTCTCCAGGGAGGCGACGTCCGAGCCGTGGCCGAACTCCGTCATGGCGTAGCACCCCACGTGCGCGCCGGTGATCAGCGGCGGGAGGAACTCCTCGCGGTGGCGCTCGGAACCCAGCGCGTTGACCGCGCCGCCGTAGAGCCCGAACACGACCGCGCCCTTGACCGTGAGCGAGAGGTCGGCCATCGCGGTCACCTCGAAGTCCACGCACGAGCGGCCGGGGTCGTCCAGCCCGCCCTGCGCGACCGGGAACCCGGTGGCGGACATCCCCGCGTCCACCACGACGCGTGCGCTGCGGCGCGTCCACTCCCGCGCCTCCTCCATGGTCATCCCGTGGTCGCGCACGAGGGCGTCGAGCGGCAGCCGCCCGATCAGCTCTCGCTTCACCTCGTGGTAGCTGCCGCCGGTGGCCCGGTCGAGGGCGGCCCCGAGCGGGGTCGAGTGCCAGGTCGGCAGCGTCGTGGGCGTGCCGGAGGACATGGTCGTCATGATGCGCTCCTGGGAGGTATGTCGTCCGCGCGCCGGTCGGGCGCGGTGAGGGCGGGGCTGATGAGAGCGAGGACGGCGTCGGTGACGTCGTCGGTCGACAGCGGGCGGGCCTGGCCGGAGGTGCCGGCCTGGCCCTGAGCGGTGAGCCAGTGCTCGGCGGCGGACTGGACGAGGCCGACGATGCCGGTGCCCCAGACCGAGGCCAGGCGCTCGGCGTCGGCGCGACCGGTGGCGGTCAGGTGCTCGCGGAGCGCCTCGGTGAGGCGGCCGGCGATGCGGTCGGTGATCTGGTGGACGGGGTCCTGCGCGCCCCCCTCGGCGGTCTCCAGGGGGCGCGTCATGACGAAGCGGTAGATCTCGGGGTCGCGCTCGACCATCGACAGGTACGCGCGGACCATCGCCGCGATGCGGTCGACGGTCGCGTGCTCGCCCACGGTCGACTCTGCAGCGGAGATCTCCCCGAGGATCCGCTCGTCCACGGCCGCGACCACCGCCCGGTAGAGGCCGGCCCGGTCGCCGAGGTGGCGGTACAGCACGGTCTTGCTCGTGGCCGCGGTCGCCGCGATCTCGTCCATCCCGACGCCTGCGCCGTGCCTGCGCACGGCCTTCAGCGCGGCCTCGACCAGCTGGCGCCGACGGCGCGCGCGGTGCGCCTCCCACCGCGCGTCGCGGCCGTCGCGGACGCCGTCCGGGGTGGCGGAGCCGCGCAGGACGGTCGAGGGGCGGGGTGTCATGCCCGCCACAGTACCAAGTACTCGACGTATCGGCTACAGTCGGTATCAGATACCTCGACCGAGTCTCTCCCACCCACCAGGAGCCCGATCCATGTCCGAGCAGTCCTCCTCCGCCCTGCGCGACGCCGTCGTCGTGGGCGGCAACCGGATCCCCTTCGGCAAGGCCGGCGGGGCGTATGCCGCGGCCTCCAACCAGGCCATGCTCACCGCCGCGCTCGACGGGCTGGTCGCCCGCTACGGGCTGGCCGGCGAGCGGCTGGGCGAGGTCGCCGCCGGAGCCGTCCTCAAGCACGCCCGCGACTTCAACCTCACCCGCGAGTCCGTCCTCGGCTCCGCGCTCGCCCCGAGCACGCCCGCCTACGACCTGCAGCAGGCCTGCGGCACCGGTCTCGAGACGGTCATCCAGGTGGCCAACAAGATCCGCCTGGGCCAGATCGACTCCGGCGTGGCCGGCGGCGTGGACTCGGCCAGCGACGCCCCGATCGCCGTGGGGGAGGGCCTGCGCAAGGCCCTCATCAAGGCCAACCACGCCAGGACCCCGATGCAGCGCGTCAAGGCGCTCGCGGGCATCCGCCCCGGCGATCTCGCTCCGGAGACCCCGCGCAACGCTGAGCCCCGCACCGGGCTGTCGATGGGCGAGCACCAGGCCCGCACCGCCAAGGAGTGGGGCATCACCCGCGAGGCCCAGGACGAGCTGGCCGCCGCGAGCCACCACAACCTGGCCCGCGCCTGGGACGAGGGTTTCTTCGACGACCTCGCGACCGGCTTCCTCCGGCTCTCCCGCGACCAGGGGCTGCGGGCCGACACCTCGGTCGACAAGCTCGCGACGTTGCAGCCGGTCTTCGGCAAGGGCGAGGGCGCGACGATGACGGCCGGCAACTCCACGCCGCTCTCCGACGGCGCCGCGCTCGTGCTGCTTTCCTCCCGCGAGTGGGCCGAGGAGCGCCGGCTGCCCGCGCTGGCGCGTTTCGTCGACGCCGAGGTCGCCGCGGTCGACTACGTCTCCGGCGAGGAGGGCCTCCTCATGGCTCCCGCGTATGCCGTGCCGCGCCTCCTCGCGCGTCAGGGGCTGACCCTCCAGGACTTCGACTACTACGAGATCCACGAGGCCTTCGCCTCGACGGTGCTGGCGACCCTGGCCGCGTGGGAGTCCGAGGACTTCTGCCGCGACCGCCTCGGTCTCGACGCCCCGCTGGGCTCGATCGACCGCTCCCGGCTTAACGTCAACGGCTCCTCGCTGGCGGCGGGGCACCCGTTCGCCGCGACCGGCGGGCGCATCGTGGCGACGCTGTCCAAGCTGCTCCACGAGAAGGGCCCGGGCAGCCGTGGCCTCGTCTCGATCTGCGCCGCCGGCGGCCAGGGCGTCGTCGCGATCCTGGAAGGGTGCTGACCATGGCCGACCTCATGCAGATCCTCACCACCAACCCGCTGGCCCGCCAGCTCGGCGTGCCCCAGCCGACCAGGCTGCGCCGTGGGCGCGAGCTGCCCTCCGGGCCGGTCGTGCTGGCTGCCGTGGGCGGGGCCCAGGGGCACGGCGGGGTGGTGGCCGACAGCCTCGGGCTGCTCGGCCTCACGCCCCAGGAGGCGCTCGTCGACACCCCCGGGACCCGGGTGACCGAGACCGACGAGGACGGGCGCACCCGCGAGGTGCCCACGCCATACCCGGGCAAGATCGGTGCGGTGGTCGTCGACGCGACGGCCGCGACCGGGCTGGACGACCTCGAGACGATGCGCGGCGTGCTGCGCCCGGCGCTGAAGGCGCTCGAGTCCTCCGGCCGCGTGATCGTCGTCGGTCTCGAGCCCGAGAGCGCCGGCGCGGTGACCGCCGTCGCGACCCAGCAGGCCCTCGACGGCATCACGCGCACCGTCGGCAAGGAGCTGCGCAAGGGCGCGACCGCCAACCTGGTGCGTGTCGACCTCCTGACCGACCGGCCCACGACGGCGGCCGACCTGGCGTCGACCCTCTCCTTCCTGCTCGAGGGCCGCTCGGCCTACGTCTCGGGCGACGTCCTCCACGTCGGCCACGCGGCGGCGTCCGCTGCGCCCGAGACGCGGCCGTTCGAGGGGCAGATCGTCGTCGTGACCGGCGCCGGGCGCGGCATCGGCGCCTCGATCGCCGAGACCTTCGCCCGCGACGGTGCGCTGGTGGTCGGGATCGACGTCCCGGCCGGTGGCGAGGCCTTGTCCACCGTCGTCAACCGCATCGGCGGCCAGGCGCTCCAGCTCGACATCACCGCACCCGACGCAGGGACGCGCATCGCGGCGCACGTCGCGCAGCGCTTCGGGGCGTCGGCCAGGATCCACACGATCGTGCACAACGCCGGCATCACCCGCGACAAGCTGCTCGTCAACACCGACGAGCAGCGCTGGGCGAGCGTCCTGGAGGTCAACCTGGCCTCGCAGCTGCGGATCAACGAGCAGCTCCTCGACCCCGACCTGCCCGGCGGGCTGGACGACAACGGTCGGATCGTGGGCGTCTCCTCGGTCACGGGCCTGGCGGGCAACCGTGGGCAGGCCAACTACGCGGCCGCCAAGGCGGGGATGATCGGCGTCGCCCGCGCGATGGGCGCCGACCCGCGCCTCGCCGAGCGGGGCATCACGGTCAACGTGGTGGCCCCGGGCGTCATCGCGACCGAGATGTGGGGCAAGGTCCCACTGGTCACCCGGACCCTCGGCGAGCGCATGAACAGCCTCCAGCAGGCCGGCAGGCCGGTCGACGTCGCCGAGGCGATCGGCTACCTCGCCGACCCCGCCAGCGGCGCCGTGACCGGCCAGGTCGTGCGCGTCGACGGCCAGCTCATGCTGGGGGCCTGACGATGACCGCCCCCGACAACTCAGCTCCCGACAACGGCTCCGCTCCCGACGGTGGCCAGGACCTCGACGTCCGGCTGCTCGAGTCCGCCCCGAGCGTGGTCTCCGTGCTGCCGCAGGCGCTGCGGCCCCGCGCCCGCGCGGCGCTGCCCACGCTGCCGAGGCACCGCTACGTGCTGGCCGACCTCGAGCAGGACCTGGCTCGCCTGGCCGACTACCGCGAGGTGACCGGCGGCGTGCTGGGCGACGTCGTCCCGGCCAGCTGGCTGCACGTGCTGACCTTCCCGCTGCACGTGCGACTCATGGCCGACCGGGAGTTTCCCTTCCCGATGCTGGGGATGGTCCACGTCGCCAACGTCATGACCCAGCACCGCCCGGTCCGGGCCGCCGAGCGGCTCACGCTCACCTCGTGGGTCGACCACCTGGCTCCGCACCGCAAGGGCTGGACGGTCGACATGGTGGGGGAGATCCGCGTCGGCACCGAGGTCGTCTGGGAGGGCCGCAGCACCTACCTGGCCAAGGCCGACCGGCCGGCGACCGAGGCCACCCCGGCGACCGGGGCCACCCCCGCGACCGAGCACGGCCGAGCCGACGGGCACGCCATACCGGGCCCCGAGGTGGCGCGCTGGCGCCTCCCCGCGGACCTGGGCCGGCGCTACGCCAAGGTCTCCGGCGACGTCAACCCGATCCACCTCTCGGCCCTCAGCGCCAAGGCGTTCGGCTTCCCGCGCGCCATCGCGCACGGCATGTGGACCCACGCCCGGGCGCTCGCGGCCGTCGAGCCCCGGCTGCCGGGGGGCTACACGGTCGAGGCGCAGTGGGCCAAGCCCATCCTGCTCCCGTCCACCGTCGAGCTCCGCGGGGCCCTGGGCGCGGGCGCGGGCGACCTGGCGGTGACGTCCAAGGGCGGCGCGAAACTGCACCTGTCCCTGCAGGTCAGCGGCCGCTGAGCAGGCCGCGGCGGGGTGCCGGGCAGGTCGTTTTGGAACTGTCCGGCACCCTCATGTAAAGTTGCTTCTCGCTGCCTGAGGGACCACGGTCTCCCAGGATCACGGCCCGCCCCTATAGCTCAGTCGGCAGAGCGTCTCCATGGTAAGGAGAAGGTCAACGGTTCGATTCCGTTTGGGGGCTCTGGCAGGCCGGCCCGTCAGGGTCGCCTCCCGAGGCGGGATAGCTCAGCTGGTTAGAGCGCACGACTCATAATCGTGAGGTCGCGGGATCGAGCCCCGCTCCCGCTACCACCCCGCAGATCCACACCGATTTTTCCCGAGAGCAGGTTGCAGCATGGCCGGCAAGTCCCAGGACATCCGCCCCAAGATCACCCTGGCGTGCACGGAGTGCAAGGAGCGCAACTACATCACCAAGAAGAACCGTCGGAACAACCCCGACCGGCTCGAGATGGCGAAGTTCTGCCCGCGCTGCGGCAAGCACACCGCGCACCGCGAGACCCGCTGACACCCGTCAGTCACACGCGAGGCCGTCACCCGTCCAGGGTGGCGGCCTTCGTCGTCCCTGCGGTATGCCGTGCGCCCGCCCGTGGGCGGACCGCGGGCGTCGCCACCCCGTTAGGCTGGCCCGCATGCCGCTGAACACCGACTACGCCGGCCGGGAGTACCCGCCCGCCGGCCCCTTCCCGGTCACCCGCGCGGAGATCGCCGCGTTCGCCGACGCGATCGGCTCCACCGCCGACGCGCACCGCGACGCCGAGGTCGCCCAGGCTCTGGGGTATGCCGACGTCGTCGCCCCGCCCACGTTCGCGGTCCGCCTGGCGCAGCAGTGCGAGTCCCAGCTGGTCCAGGACCCGGAGGCCGGCATCGACTTCTCCCGCGTCGTCCACGGCGAGGAGGGGTTCACCCACCACCGGCCCATCGTGGCCGGCGACGTGCTGACCGGCGTGCTCCACGTCGACCGCATGCGCGAGGCGGGCGGGCACGGGATGGTCACCACCCGGGTCGAGCTGAGCGGCGCCGACGGGCAGCCGGTCACGACCGTGACCTCCACCATCGTCGTGAGGGGAGACTCCTGATGGCCGCGCTCACCACGGACCCGGCCGCGCTGCGCCGCACCGTCACCGTCGACCGGGCGCGCCTGGTCGCCTACGCCGACGCCTCGGGAGACCAGAACCCGATCCACCAGGACGCCGAGTTCGCCCGCTCGGTCGGGCTGCAGGACGTGATCGCCCATGGCATGTGGACGATGGGCGCCGCGCTCGACGTCGTGACCGCCTACGTCGGCGGCGACCCCGGCCGGGTCCTGTCCTGCGCCACGAAGTTCACCGGCATGGTCGTCGTCCCCGAGGGCGAGACGGTCGAGGTGCTCGTCGAGGGCGCGGTGAAGAAGGCCGACGAGGCGGCCGGCACCGAGACGCTGGACATCACCGCGACCTGCGCCGGCGAGAAGGTCCTCGGCCGCTGCCAGGCGGTGGTCCGCGTATGACGACGCCCGGGGGCCCCGCCCCCGTGGACCCCCGGACCGACACGTCATACCCAGCCCTGGCGCAGCTCACGACGATGCGCGTCGGCGGCCCGGCGCGCCGGGTGTTCACCGCGACGACCGAGGCCGAGCTGATCGAGGCCGTGCGCGAGGTCGACGAGGCCGGCGAGCCGTTGCTCGTCGTCGGGGGCGGCTCCAACCTGCTCGTGTCCGACGACGGTTTCCCCGGGACGGTCGTGCTGGTCCGCACCACCGGCATCCACGTCCCGCACGACACGGCCTGCGGGGGAGTGACCGCCACGGTCGCGGCGGGCGAGGTCTGGGACGACGTCGTCGCCCACGCGGTCGAGCAGAGCTGGTCCGGGATCGAGGCGCTGTCGGGCATCCCGGGCGCGACCGGCGCGACACCGGTCCAGAACGTCGGTGCCTACGGCCAGGAGGTCGCCCAGACGATCGCCCAGGTCCGCGTCTGGGACCGGCTCGAGGGTCGTGTCCGCACGATGTTCGCCTCGGACCTGCAGTTCTCCTACCGCCACTCGCTCCTCAAGGACTCGATGATCAGCGCCGGGCAGGTCACGCCGCGCTACGTCGTGCTGACGGTCACCTTCTCGCTGCGGCCCACCGAGCTCTCCCAGCCGGTCGGGTATGCCGCGCTCGCCACCGGCCTCGGCGTCGACCTCGGCGCCCGGGTGCCGCTGGCCCACGCGCGGGAGGCGGTGCTCGAGCAGCGTCGGCAGCGCGGGATGGTCCTCGACCCCGTCGACCACGACACGTGGTCCTGCGGGTCGTTCTTCACCAACCCGATCCTCACGCTCGAGGAGATGAGCGCGGTCCGTGAGCGCGCGGCCCAGCGGCTGGGCCCCGGTGGTCCGGTGCCGCCGGAGTTCGCCGCGGGGGCGGAGGACCGCGTGAAGACCTCGGCCGCCTGGCTCATCGACAAGGCCGGGTTCACCAAGGGCTACGCGACGCTCGACGGTCGTCCGGCCGGGCTCTCCACCAAGCACACGCTGGCGCTGACCAACCGTGGCGCCGCCCGGGCCGAGGATGTGCTCGCCGTCGCGCGCGAGGTGCGCGACGGTGTCGAGGCCGCCTTCGGGGTGCGCCTGGTCAACGAGCCCGTCCTCGTGGGCCTCCAGCTCTGAAGCACCTGGCGCGACACCGACACAGGTGAAATAGCTGCTGAGAGGATGGACCATGCGCTGCTCCTCCTGGGCCGGCCTCACCGTCGTGCCCCTGCTCCTGGCCGCCTGCGGCACCGCGACCGACGCCGGTGCTCCCACGTCGACGGCTGAGGACGTGCAGATCGTGGAGCCGGGCGAGGAGCTGGTCGGCCACGGGATGCTCATGCAGTCGAGCGCCGACGCACCGGTGGAGATCTGCGTGGGCGGGGTCGCGGAGTCCCTGCCGCCGCAGTGCGGTGGACCGGTGCTCAGGGGTGCCTTCTCCTGGGAGGAGCTGCAGCCCGAGCGTGCTGCGGGCGTGACCTGGGCAGACGGCGTCTGGGTGGTCGGCACCTACGACGCCGAGGCCGGGGAGGGCGGCACCTTCACCCTGACCCGCCCCGTCTCGACCGAGCCGCCCGAGGGCTTCGCGCGACCCACCCCCGAGCAGTCTGCTTTCCCGCAGCTGTGCGACGACCCCTTCCGGGGCGGTCAGGAGGGGTATGCCGATCCCGCCGACCAGGAGGAGCTCGGGCGCGCACTGCAGGACCTGGACGGCTACGTCACGTCGTGGGTCTCGGACGGGTCGAGCATGTTCAACGTCGTCGTCACGTCCGACACCGACGCGGAGGAGACGCACGGGCGGCTGCGCGAGGTGTGGAAGGGCGGACTGTGCGTCGAGTCGCGCGACCTGCCTCCGGAGCAGGACGTCCGTGCGGCGCAGGACGCCCTGGCCAAGCGCTTCTCCGAGCTGGGTCTGCTCGGTGCCGGCAGCGGCGTCTCCGGACTGCTCGACGTCGGCGTGGTGGTCACCGACCGGCAGACGGTCGACGCGGTCCGCGAGACGGTCGCGCCCTGGCTGACCCCGGACCAGGTCGTCATCACCGGCGCCCTTCGTCCGCTGGACAACGGCTGACCCCGCCCCGCGCCCACGACCCCGCTCAGTCCCGACGCCGCTCAGTCCCGACCCCGTTCAGTCCCGACCCCGCTCAGTAGGGCCACCGCGGCGGTTCGTCCTCCTCCGTCGGTCGTGGCTTCTTCCCGTACCGAGTCCCCGGCGGGGGAGTGAACCCCTCAGCGGTCCACCCCGGTCTCCTCCCCGACCCGCGGCGCCCCATCATCTCGTGGTACCACCACCAGAGCGGCCCGTCGCTCTCCCGGACCTCCCGGTGCGGTGGGAACCTGCTCCCCGATCGCGTGGTGGCCACGAGATCGGTGGGCTCCCACTGCGTCTCAGCAGTGGCAGCGTGATCCGATGGCACCACAGCCAGGGCGTACCCGGTGCCCTGCAGGAGGTGGAGCAGAGAGGCCAGGCTCAACGATCCGGCGTCGACCTCCGCAGTAGCCAGCACCTTCGGGCTCAGCTCGCGCTGGTCGGCATAAGCGCGCTGGCTCTGCCCCCGCCGCCGGCGGTCCGCCCGCAGCGCGAGGCCGACGTCCCTCCGCGGGCCGTCTTCCGGTCTTCTCCTCGCCATGGCCAGGATGGTCGCGCGAGGACCCCCACACGATCCACCGCCCTCGGCAGCTCTGTGGACAAACCGTCATCCGGCCCTGGGGGTGTGCACCGACGTGAGACCGCTTCCCCCCTGGAAGCAATGGATCCGGTGCTTCCCCACTGGAAGCGCCGGACTGCTTGCTTCCGGAGTGGAAGCGCCGGACTGCTTGCTTCCCCAGTGGAAGCGCCGGACTGCTTGCTGCCGCAGTGGAAGCGTCGGACTGCTTGCTGCCGGTGGGGAAGCAATCTCACGCGTTGAGCGTCAGCCGCACGTCCGTGCGCCTCGCCAGCCAGGCGACCACCCGCCCCAGGAGGTCGCCCACGGCATACCCGTAGACCGTGGACATGCCCACGTTCACGGCGGTCATCCACCAGGCCCGCGGCAGCAGGCTCGGCGTCAGCGCGACCCAGAGCATGACGAGCGCGAGCGTCATACCGGGCACCGAGAGGTGACGCAGCAGCGGCGCGGTCCGCGCCGGCTCCGCGACCGGGTAGGTCGTGGGCGGACTGCCGCGGGGCGGCATCCTCAGCGGGTTGGTGGGGGAAGGGGCGCCCAGCCGACCCCAACGGTCGCGCACCGGGCGGAGCCCGGCCCCTCCCTCGGTCACACCGGCAGGCTACCCGGCCCCTCGAGCCAGGCGTCGACCTGCTCCAGCAGCTCCCGCTTCACGGCGGTCGGGGCGAGCGAGCCCTCGACAGACCCACGCGCCAGCTGCGCCAGCGCAGCGTCGTCCATGCCCTGGTCGAGGCGGGCAGAGGTGTACTGGTCGGCGAGCCGACTGCCGAACAGGAGCGGGTCGTCGGCGCCGAGGGCGACCCGTGCCCCGGCGTCGAGCAGCTGCCGCAGCGGCACGTCGGACAGCGTGGGGTAGACGCCCAGGGCGACGTTGCTCGCGGGGCACACCTCCAGCGTGACCTGCTCGTCGACCACCCGCCGAAGCACCGCGGGGTCCTCGGCCGAGCGCACCCCGTGGCCCAGCCGGTCGGGCAGCAGGTGGTCGAGCGCGACGTGCACGTGGTCGGCACCGAGCAGCTCCCCGGCGTGCGGCACGCTGGCGAGGCCGGCCTGCGCCGCGATGCGGAACGCGGGCGCGAACTCGCTCGTCAGGCCGCGCCGCTCGTCGTTGGACAGCCCGAAGCCGACCACGGTCCCCGCGCCCTCCCCGGCGTGACGTGCTGCCAGGCGGGCCAGCGTCCGGGCCTCGAACGGGTGCCGCATCCGGCTGGCGGCGACCACGACCGCGACCTGCGTGCCGGTCGCCGCGCTCGCTGCCCGGGCCTCGTCGAGCACGATCTCGATCGCGGGGGTGATGCCGCCGACGAAGGGGGCGTAGGACGTCGGGTCCACCTGCAGCTCGAGCCAGCGCGAGCCCTCCGCCGCGTCGTCCTCGGCGGCCTCGCGGACGATCCGTCGCATGTCGGCCTCCGAGCGCACGCACGCCCGGGCTGCGTCATACAGACGCTGGAACCGGAACCAGCCGCGCTCGTCCGTGCCCGACAGCTGCGGCGGCCACTGCGTCGTGAACGCACGCGGCAGCCGCATCCCGTGGCTCTCGGCCATCTCCCGCACCGTCGAGACGCGCATCGACCCGGTGAAGTGCAGGTGCAGGTGCGCCTTCGGCAGGTCGACGACCGAGCGGCCGGGAGCGGGGGTGGTCGGCGGGGTCGTCATGGTCGTCCATGTATACCGCCGACGGCTGACCGCCGTCGGACACGGGGGCCAGCCCCACAGCCGGCCCCGGACCCGCTGACTAAGGTCGTCCCGTGACCGTCATCCAGACCAGGGTGCTGACCAAGCGCTACGGGGGCAGCAAGGTCGCGGCGCTCGACTCGCTCAGCATCGACGTGGGGGAGGGGGTGACGGGCGTGGTCGGCGCCAACGGCGCGGGCAAGTCCACCCTCATCAAGATCCTCCTCGGCCTGCTGTCGCCGACCTCCGGCGACGCGACGGTGCTCGGCCACGACATCCGCACAGAGGGCGAGGCGATCCGCACGGCGGTCGGCTACATGCCCGAGCACGACTGCCTGCCGCCCGACATGCGCGCCATCGACTTCGTCGTCCACATGGGCCGCGTCTCCGGTCTGCCGCCTGCCGCCGCCCGCGAGCGGGCCGCGGACGTGCTGCGCCACGTCGGCCTCGCCGAGGAGCGCTACCGGCTCATGGGTGGCTACTCCACGGGGATGAAGCAGCGCGCCAAGCTCGCGCAGGCCCTGGTCCACGACCCCCGTCTGGTCATGCTCGACGAGCCCACCAACGGCCTCGACCCCGCGGCGCGCGAGGACATGCTGGCGCTGGTGCGGCGGATCGGCCACGACTTCGGCATACCGGTGCTGGTCACCTCCCACCTGCTCGGCGAGCTGGAGCGGATCAGCGACCACGTCGTGGTCCTCGATGCCGGCCACCTGCTGCGCTCGGAGGCGACCACGGCGTTCACCGCCGACACCGGCCACGTCCTCGTCGAGGTGCTCGGCGAGGACGCCCAGTCCCGTATGGGGCAGGCGCTCGCCGCGCGCGGTGTCGCCTGGCAGCCACGCGGGCAGCTCCTCGAGATCGACCCGGCCGACGCGCCGCCGGACGCCCTGCGTGACATCGTGCGCGACCTGGCGGCCGAGCTCGGCCTCGGCCTCGTGCGGATCCAGCCGCAGACGGGCCGGCTCGAGGACGTCTTCCGGGAGGAGGTGCCGGCATGAGCGAGCGCACGGGAGTCATCCACGACATCGGCTACCGCCCCTACACCGGTCCCCGCGAGGGCCGGTGGGGGATCGTCGCCGGGCTGCTCCGGCACGGGGCGCTGTCCACCTTCGGCTTCGGGCGCTCCGCGCGGTCCAAGGTCCTGCCGTTCGGGCTGCTGGTCGTCACGCTCGTCCCGGCGATCGTCTTCGTCGGCATCATCAGCTTCGTCGGGATGGACTCCGAGCTGCTCAACTACGCCGGCTACCAGCAGGTGACCGCGGCCTTCGTCTCGCTGTTCGTGGCGGCGCAGGCTCCCGTGCTCTTCACCCGGGACCTGCGCTCGGGCGCCATCAGCCTCTATCTCGCCCGGCCGCTCGGCCCGGCCGCCTTCGCGCTCGTGCGCTGGGCCTCGCTGGTGCTCGCGATCCTGGCCTTCGTCGTCACGCCGCTGGTGGTGATGTTCGTCGGGGGACTGGGGGCCGGTGCCGAGGTCAGGGACGAGCTGCCCCGTTTCCTCGTGGCGCTCGCGGGCGCGCTGCTGCTGGCCGTGCTCCTCGCGACCGTCGGCGCCACCGCGGCGAGCCTGACGATGCGCCGCGGCCTCGCGATCGGCGGCACGATCGTGGTGCTGATCTTCGGGCTCGGCGCCACCGCGATCCTGCAGGAGATCGGCCGGGAGCAGGGGGTCGAGGACGCGGCCGCCTGGCTGGGCCTGATCAGCCCGTTCGTCCTCGTCGACGCCGTCCAGCACGGCCTCGGCGACGCGGCGAGCTCCTTCGAGACGCCGCCGGACAACCCCACGACGGCGGCGCTGATGCTGCTGATCGCCCTGGCAGCCGCCGCGGCGGCGCTCCTCCTGCTGGTCCGCCGCTACCGCACGAGGGGGTCGCGATGACCGAGCTCGTCCTCGACAACGTCAGCCGCTGGTACGGCAACGTCGTCGCCGTCAACGACGTCTCGATGACGATCGGCCCCGGCGTCACCGGCCTGCTCGGCCCCAACGGTGCCGGCAAGTCCACCCTCATCGCGATGATGTCCGGCTTCCTCGCGCCCTCGGCGGGCCAGGTCACGCTGGGCGGGCGCCCGGTCTGGCGGGACGTCACGGCATACTCCGAGCTCGGGCTCGTGCCCGAGCGCGAGGTGAGCTTCTCCTACCTCACCGGCCGCCAGTTCGTGCAGGCCAGCGCGGAGCTGCACAAGCTTTCGGACACCCGGCGCGCGACGCAGCGGGCGCTGGAGGAGGTCGACCTCGTCGACGCCGCCGACCGCCCGATCAGCACCTATTCCAAGGGGATGCGCCAGCGTGCCAAGCTGGCCAGCGCCCTGGTCCACGAGCCGGGCGTGCTGCTGCTGGACGAGCCTTTCAACGGCGTCGACCCGCGGCAGCGGATGCACCTCATGGAGCTGCTCACCCGGATGGGCGAGGAGGGACGCACCGTGCTCTTCTCCAGCCACATCCTCGAGGAGGTCGAGCACATCGCCCGCCACGTCGAGGTCGTCGTCTCCGGCCGGCACGCCGCCAGCGGCGACTTCGGCGCGATCCGGCGGCTGATGACCGACCGCCCCACCCGCTACACCGTCCGCAGTAGCGACGACCGGGCCCTGGCCGCCGCGCTCATGCGTCAGCGCAGCGTCCGCAGCGTCGCGCTCGCGAGCACGGCCGGCACCGACGAGGTCCACGTGGAGGTGACCGACATGGGCGACTTCGCCCGCGCCCTGCCCACCCTGGCCCGCGACGCCGGGATCACGGTGCGCGAGCTCACCCCGACCGACGAGTCGCTGGAGTCGGTCTTCACCTACCTGGTGCAGTCATGAACCCGACCATCAGCAGGCTGGCCCTGCAGGCCCTCGTCGGCCAGCGTCGCGGACTCGTGCTCGCCGCGCTGCCGCTGGTCCTGGTGCTCCTGGCGGTCGTGGTGCGGCTGCTCACCGGCGAGGCGATCAGCGCCCGCGGCGTCCTGGTCGAGGTCGGCCTGGCGGTCGTCGTCCCGCTCGTCGCGCTGCTCGCGGCCAACGGCGTCCTCGGCCCGGAGATCGACGACGGCTCGGTCGTCTACCTCCTGTCCACCCCCGTCTCCCGGTATGTCGTGGCCGCCAGCAAGTGGCTCACCGCGGCCGGGGTGTCGGCCGTCCTGGGCGCGGGCGGGCTCGCGGCCGCGGCGCTCGCGGGCGGGGTGAGCGGTCGGTGGGTGCTGGCATCCGCGGTGGCCGGCGCGGTCGGGGCCGTCCTCTACACGGCGCTCTTCACCGCGATGTCGGCGGCGACCCGGCACGGGATGATCGCCGGGCTCGTCTACGTGCTGCTCATCGAGCGCGGGCTCGGCACCCTGCTCACCGGGCTGCGCTACGTGTCCGTGCAGTCGTTCACCCAGCGCGTCACCGAGGCCGTCGCCGACATCGACATGCCGGTCGACATGGGCCTGACCTACGCCGTGGTCGCCGGGGTCTTCGTGCTGGTGGCGGGCGTCGCGTTCGCCGGGTGGCGGCTGGCGCACTTCCAGCTGCGCGGCGACGAATAGCCGGAAGGCCTACTGTCGCGGACGACGGGCCCGAGGACGTCTCCGACCTGCTGGGAGCCATGGGCTGAGCAGTGACCGGACCCGCGCCGCAAGGTGCTGTGGCGCGGCGGTTCTACTCCCCGCCGGGACACGCCTGCAACGCCCCGACGTCCACGAGGCCACCCGGCACCGGATATGGGCTCCACAGCGTGACCTCCTGGTCGAGGCCGGCCCTACGGTACTGCTCGACGAAGGTCGCGAGGCTGGGCGGGTCGGGGGTGGTGTAGCCCTCGCCCTCCAGGCAGTCCCGCACTTCGAGCAGGTTCTGGTAGATCTCCTCGACCTCGTTGTCGCTGGGCGGTGCAGGCGTCGGCTCCCCGCCGTTCTCCTCGGCGCACGACCCGTAGGCGCTCTCCGCAGCGGCTTCCTGGCCGGGAGGAGACGCGAACTCTACCCCCCCCCGGCTCCCGTCGTCGATCACCTCCGCCGGAAAGCCGTGTCCGGTCATGCAGTCCGCGACCCGCCCGAAGAATTCCCTGGCCGAGGCCTGCTCTGCCTGCCGGTCCATCGGGGCCGTCGAACTGTTCTGGGCGGGGGAGCAAGCGGCAACGGGAAGCACCAACAGCAGGGCGAGCGCGCCAAGCGAGCGCAGAAGATCGGCTAGGAAGCGTTCGAGGAGTCGACTCGCCTTTGGTTCAAGGCCCTCCACAGTAGCCGACCACTGTGCGCTGACCAGCAGATTGCATAAATATGCGAACCGCCGCATACACTGGCTCCCATGTCCAAGGTCTTGACGAGCATCCCTGTCGGTGAACGCGTCGGGATCGCCTTCTCCGGCGGTCTCGACACCTCGGTGGCGGTCGCGTGGATGCGAGAGAAGGGCGCCGTGCCCTGCACCTACACGGCCCACATCGGTCAGTACGACGAGCCCGACATCGACGGTGTCCCGGGCCGTGCGCAGCAGTACGGTGCTGAGATCGCCCGCCTGGTCGACTGCCGCCCCGCGCTCGTCGAGGAGGGCCTGGTCGCGCTGGCCTGCGGCGCCTTCCACATCCGCTCCGGCGGCCGGACCTACTTCAACACCACGCCCCTGGGCCGCGCCGTCACCGGCACCATGCTCATCCAGGCGATGAAGGAGGACGACGTCCACATCTGGGGGGACGGGTCCACCTACAAGGGCAACGACATCGAGCGCTTCTACCGTTACGGCCTGCTCGCCAACCCCCAGCTGCGGATCTACAAGCCCTGGCTCGACGAGGCCTTCGTCGAGGAGCTCGGCGGCCGCGACGAGATGAGCCAGTGGCTCAGCGAGCGCGACCTGCCCTACCGCGCCAGCAAGGAGAAGGCCTACTCCACCGACGCCAACATCTGGGGCGCCACCCACGAGGCGAAGCGCCTCGAGCACCTGGACACCGGCATCGAGATCGTCGAGCCGATCATGGGTGTGCGGTTCTGGGACCCGGACGTGCAGATCGAGACCGAGGACGTCGTCGTCACCTTCCAGGCCGGTCGGCCCGTCGCCATCAACGGCGACGACTTCGGCGGGGACGCCGTCGCGCTGGTGATGAAGGCCAACGAGATCGGTGGCCGCCACGGCCTGGGCATGGCCGACCAGATCGAGAACCGCATCATCGAGGCCAAGTCCCGCGGGATCTACGAAGCCCCCGGTATGGCGCTGCTCCACATCGTCTACGAGCGCCTGGTCAACGCCGTGCACAACGAGGACACGATCACGGCATACCACCAGCAGGGGCGGGCCCTCGGCCGGCTCATGTACGAGGGCCGCTGGCTGGACCCGCAGGCGCTGATGATCCGCGAGTCGCTGCAGCGCTGGGTCGGCTCGGCCGTCTCCGGCTCGGTGACCGTCCGGCTGCGCCGCGGCGAGGACTACTCGATCGTGGACACCTCGGGGGAGAACTTCTCCTACCACCCGGACAAGCTGTCGATGGAGCGCGTCGCCAACGCGGCGTTCGGCCCGACCGACCGGATCGGTCAGCTGACCATGCGCAACCTCGACATCGCCGACTCCCGCTCGCGCCTCGAGCAGTACGTCGCGATGGGCCTGCTCGGCAACGGCGGCGACGGCATGGCGGCCCTCGGGATGGCCTCCACCAAGCTCGTCGGCCACCTCGAGGCGGGCGGTGCGGAGACCATCGTCGGCGGCGTCGGCCCCACCGAGGAGGACGAGGAGGCGCTCGACCGCGCGGCGATGGAGTTCGGCACCGACTGACCGCTGCCGCCACGGACCACCGGGCGCACGATCTGTCTCAGGGGGCAGATCGTGCGCCCGGTGTCATGTGGTCCAGGCAGGTCGCGGCGGGTGGCTCAGCGGGCCTCGCCCAGCAGGGCCTGGATGCGGCCCACGCCCTCCTTGAGGTCCTCGTCGCCCAGCGCGTAGCTCAGCCGCAGGTAACCGCTCGGCCCGAACGCCTCGCCGGGGACCACGGCCACCTCGACCTCGTCGAGGATGAGCGCCGCGAGCTCGGCGGAGGTCTGCGGCCGCCTGCCCCTGATCTCCTTGCCGAGGACCCCCTCGACCGACGGGTAGGCGTAGAACGCGCCCTGGGGCACCGGGCAGTGGACGCCCTCGATGGCGTTGAGCATCTCGACCATGAGCCGGCGCCGGCGGTCGAAGGCCACCTTCATCTCCTCGACCGCGTCGAGCGAGCCCTCGAGGGCGGCGATCGCGGCGCGCTGGGAGACGTTGGCGACGTTGGAGGTCGCGTGGCTCTGCAGGTTGGTGGCGGCCTTGATGACGTCCTTGGGGCCGATCATCCAGCCGACGCGCCAGCCGGTCATCGCGTAGGTCTTGGCGACGCCGTTGAGCACCACGCACGTGTCGGCCAGCTCGGGCACGACGACCGGCATCGACGGGGCCTGGGCGCCGTCGTAGAGCAGGTGCTCGTAGATCTCGTCGGTCACCACCCAGATGCCGTGCTCCAGCGCCCAGCGCCCGATCGCCTCGACCTGCTCGGGGGAGTACACCGCCCCGGTCGGGTTGGAGGGGGAGCAGAAGAGCAGCACCTTGGTCTTGTCGGTGCGGGCCGCCTCGAGCTGCTCCACGGTGACCAGGTATGCCGCGTCCGCGCCCGCGAACACCTCGACCGGCTCACCGCCGGCGAGCCGGATCGCCTCGGGGTAGGTGGTCCAGTAGGGGGTGGGCAGGATGACCTCGTCGCCCGGGTCGAGCAGCGCGGCAAAGGTGTTGTAGACGGCCTGCTTGCCGCCGTTGGTGATGAGCACGTTGGCGGGCTCCACGGCATACCCGGAGTCGCGCCGGGTCTTGGCGACGATGGCGGCCTTGAGGTCGGGCAGCCCGCCGGCGGGGGAGTAGCGGTGGTTCACCGGGTCGGCGGCCGCCGCGACGGCCGCCTCGACGATGTAGTCCGGCGTGGGGAAGTCCGGCTCGCCGGCGCCGAAGCCGATCACCGGTCGACCCTGGGCCTTGAGGGCCTTGGCCTTGGCGTCCACGGCCAGCGTCGCCGACTCGGCGATGGCGCCGATCCGGCGGGAGATGCGGGAGACTGGGGTCTGGGTCTGCTCGGTCACGCGGACCATCTTTGCACCTGGCTATCCGCTCACGTAGACTGCCTGTTCGGGTGTTCGCCCCGTGCGTCAGCCTGCCCCCAACGCAGGTCGACGCCAGAGCACCCGGTGAAGGGCATTAGCTCAATTGGTAGAGCACCGGTCTCCAAAACCGGCGGTTGGGGGTTCGAGTCCCTCATGCCCTGCGCGAACGACCACGGCCGACCCGGCCCGGTCGGGACCATCGATCTGCACGACGGAAGGCGACCTGTGGCGAACCAGGCCCACGACATCGAGGGTGTCGCGCGCAGCCAGGGCGGCGCCGGTCAGCCGGCCCGCCCCGCGACCTTCCTCGCGCAGGTCATGGCCGAGCTGCGCAAGGTTGTCCAGCCGACGCGGCGTGAGCTGATCACCTACACGATCGTGGTGCTCGTCTTCGTCGCGGCCGTGATGGCCTTCGTCTTCGGCCTGGACCAGTTGTTCCAGTGGCTCATGGGGCTGGTCTTCGGGCGCTGAGCCCAGACCGGCCGAGCTCACCGGCAGCGCACCCCCGCGCCGCCAGAACCGAGGAAGTAGGGCATGTCCGAGCAGACCCCGCAGAACGACCTCCCCGTCGAGGACGAGCTCTTCGTCGACCCCGCGAGCGAGGAGACGGCCGACGAGGTCGACAGCGCTGAGGTCGCCGACGAGGTCGAGGACGTCGAGGCCGACGAGACCACCGAGGACGTCGACGCCGACGCCACCGTCGAGGACGCTGCCGACGAGGACGCCGAGGTCGACCCGCTCGAGGAGTTCAAGGCCAACCTGCGCGGCAAGTTCGGCGACTGGTTCGTCATCCACTCCTACGCCGGCTACGAGAACCGCGTCAAGCACAACCTCGAGACCCGCATCACCAGCCTCAACATGGAGGACTACATCTACGAGGTGGAGGTCCCCATGGAGGAGGTGCGCGAGATCAAGAACGGCCAGCCCAAGCTGGTCCGTCGCGTCCGGATGCCCGGCTACGTCCTGGTCCGCATGGACCTCACCGACGCCTCCTGGGGCGCCGTCCGCCACACCCCGGGCGTGACCGGCTTCGTCGGTAACGCGCACCAGCCGGTGCCGCTGTCGATCGACGAGGTCGTCTCCATGCTCGCCCCGCGCTTCGAGGCCCCCGCCGCCGCCCCGGCCGCCAAGGGCGCCGCGGCCGCCGCGTCGGGTGGCACCGCTCCCGCCGTCGAGGTCGACTTCGAGGTCGGCGAGTCCGTCACCGTCATGGAGGGTCCGTTCGAGACCCTGCCCGCCACGATCTCCGAGGTCATCCCCGAGAGCCACAAGCTCAAGGTGCTGGTCTCGATCTTCGGCCGCGAGACCCCGGTCGAGCTGTCGTTCAACCAGGTCGCCAAGATCTGATCCCCCCGCGCCGACCGGCGCGGGTCATGCAACCGGGTCATCGCCCACGGCGTCGGCCCACAACACGAAAGAGGCACCATGCCCCCCAAGAAGAAGGTCTCCGGCTTCATCAAGCTGCAGATCCAGGCCGGTGCGGCCACCCCGGCACCCCCCGTCGGTCCCGCCCTCGGTCAGCACGGCGTCAACATCATGGAGTTCGTCAAGGCGTACAACGCCGCGACGGAGTCCCAGCGCGGCAACGTCATCCCGGTCGAGATCACGGTCTACGAGGACCGCTCGTTCACCTTCGTCACCAAGACGCCGCCGGCCGCCGAGCTGATCAAGAAGGCCGCGGGCGTCCCGAAGGGTTCCGCCGAGCCGCACAAGACCAAGGTCGCCAAGCTCACCGACGCGCAGCTCACCGAGATCGCCGAGATGAAGATGCAGGACCTCAACGCCAACGACCTCGACATGGCCAAGCGCATCATCGCGGGCACCGCCCGCTCGATGGGCATCACCACCGAGTGATTTCCCGGGGTATGCCGTCCCGCACCGGGACGGCATACCTCACCTCCGTGGCAGGGCCCGCTTCGGCCCGTACCACACCTCCACCACCATTCACAGGAGCAGCACCATGAAGCGCAGCAAGGCATACCAGGCCGCCGCCGAGAAGATCGAGGACGGCAAGCTCTACACCCCCGTCGAGGCTGTCCGCCTCGCCAAGGAGACCTCGACCACGAAGTACGACGCGACCATCGAGGTCGCGCTCCGTCTCGGTGTCGACCCCCGCAAGGCCGACCAGCTCGTCCGCGGCACCGTCAACCTGCCGAACGGCACCGGTAAGACGGCCCGCGTGCTGGTCATCGCCAACGGTGACAAGGCCGAGGCCGCCCGTGAGGCCGGCGCGGACTTCGTCGGCTCGGACGACATGATCGAGAAGATCGCCGGCGGCTGGACCGACTTCGACGCCGTCGTCGCCACCCCGGACCTGATGGGCAAGGTCGGTCGTCTCGGCAAGGTCCTCGGTCCCCGCGGCCTCATGCCGAACCCGAAGACCGGCACCGTCACGATGGACACCGCCAAGGCCGTCTCCGACATCAAGGGCGGCAAGATCGAGTTCCGCGTGGACAAGCACAGCAACCTCCACTTCATCATCGGCAAGACCTCCTTCGAGGAGAAGGCGCTCGTCGAGAACTACGGCGCGGCGATGGACGAGATCCTGCGTCTGAAGCCGTCCGCCTCCAAGGGTCGCTACATCACCAAGGCGACCGTCGCCACCACGATGGGCCCCGGCATCCCGGTCGACCCCTCGCGCGTGAGCAGCCTGGTGGCCGACGCCGCCGAGTGACACCGAGCAGCACAGCGGCTGAACCGCTGAGCTGCTGAGCTGCGAAGGCCCCCGACGTCCACGTCGGGGGCCTTCGTCATGCCGGCTGCCGGGGTCATACCGGCCGCCTTCGTCATACCCCCCACCTCAAAGCGCACACTTCCGTCAAGGATTCGTTGGTCAGTTCCAACGAATTCTTGCTGGAAGTGTGCGCCATGAATTCAGAGGTGAGGAGCCTGTGGACAGCCGC
The DNA here is from genome assembly GCF_014636495.1 of Ornithinimicrobium tianjinense. Lineage (GTDB taxonomy): Bacteria > Actinomycetota > Actinomycetes > Actinomycetales > Dermatophilaceae > Ornithinicoccus > Ornithinicoccus tianjinensis. Next base: position 41,448 of record NZ_BMEM01000004.1, on the reverse strand, counting down.
GGTCGTGGGCTGGCCGCGGCGGCCATGCTGGGCGGCATGGACATCATCGAGGCGCTGCTCAAGGCCAGCGACGGCGTGGTCACGGCGGCAGAGCTGCGGTGCGGGGGCCTGGACACCTTCGGGATCCGGTCGGCGGTCGAGGGTGGCCGGCTCGCGAAGATCCGCCGCGGAACGTTCGTCGACGGTGCGCGCTGGGCGGGCCTGGCCGCGTGGGAGCGTCACGACCTGCGCGCCCGCGCCGTGCTGCACGCCCTGGACCCGGACGGCCAGGGTCCGTATGCACTCAGCCACCACAGCGCTCTGGTCGTCCTGGGCGTCAGCCACTTCGGCACCGACGACGACGTGCACATGGTCCGCACCGACGGGGTGAGGGGGCGGCGGGCCAACGCGCTGGTCGTCCACGAGGCCCTGCCCGAGGACCAGGTGCACACGACGCCCGCTGGTGTCCGCGTCGTCGGTGCCGCCGTGGCGTGCTTGCAGGTGGCCGTGCGGTTCGGGACGATTCCGGGGCTGGTGAGCACTGACTCGGCGCTGCATCTTCAGCAGACGACGCACGACGATCTCGTCGCGGCACGCACGCTCTTCACCGCCCGCCCGGGCCGGCGGGCGCTGCAGGCGACGCTGGACCGTGCCACGGGCGAGCACGAGTCCGCCGGCGAGACGCGCTGCAGCGAGGTGATGCTCGCGCTGGGACTGCTGAGCTTCGAGCGCCAGGTGTGGATCCGCGACCTCTCCGGAGCCGCCCTCGGGAGGGTGGACTTCCTCTTCAGGTCGAGGAGGACGATCGTGGAGTTCGACGGGCTGATGAAGTACACCAGCCCGGAGGTCCTCCGGCAGGAGAAGCTGCGCGAGGACCGGCTGCGCGCCCTGGGCTACGAGGTCGTGCGGCTCACCTGGGCCGACCTCGACGACCCCGGTCGCGTCCACGAGCTGATCACGGCAGCGTTCGCGCGGGCCGACGCCCGCGCCGCCTGACGGCCGAGCCAGGGTCCGCGAGCCGCGCAGCCCCTCCTTCGGTCCTTATGCCGTGGGTCAGGTCCGGTGGTCCGGCCGGGTGCGGGCGGGGCCCATCACGAGCGACGGGTCTCAGAGCACCGGGCAGCGGTGCACCACCGACCCGTCGCAGCCGACCGTCGTCCGCGCCGCGCGCATCGAGGAGAGCACCGCCTCCTCGACCACGTCGGCGACGGCCGCGAACCACGGCCGCAGCCAGTCGCCGTCGCGGCGGTGCTCCGGCCGAGCGGTGGTCCAGGCCAGCACGAACTCCCCGGACCCATGGGCGGTCGGGACCCCCGTGCGAGCCAACCCGTTCTGGGCGCGCCGCGCAAGCCGGCCGAGCTGGCGTGAGTCCAGGGGCGCGTCCGTGGCCAGCAGCACGATGACCGAGCCGTCGACGGGGTCGGCAGCGAGCCCCTGCGCACCTTCGCCATCGCCATTGCCGCCGCCGATGTCCTGCCCGCCGCCCTCGCCGCTGTCCCGCTCGCCGCCCCCGGGGATGTCCCGCCCGCCGCCCTCGCCGCTGTCCCGCTCGCCGCCCACGCCGCCGCCTGGCGGCCGTGCGTCCACCGCGACGCCCCGCACGACCAGGTCCTCCGGTCGCCCCATGTTGGTCAGGACGAGGGCGCCGAGGGTGGCGCGCCATACCCTGTCGTCGACGGGTGCGGAGGCGGTGCCGATGCCACCCTTCCAGCCGAAGGCCACCATCCCGTGGCCCGCACCGACCGCGCCCTCCTCGACCTCGTGGCCGTCCGGCCGAGCCTCTGCGAGCCGCACCGCCTCGAGCACGTGCTCAGGCCTGACCGCGAGCGCCCGCAGGTCGTTGAGCCGCCCGTCGTTGCACTCGAGCACGACCGGGTTGACCGTCGTCGGGCGACCGAGGTCGGGGTGCCGGGCGAGCAGGTGCCGCACGATCCCCTCGTGCGCGGCGCCCACCCCGAGGGTGTTCGTCAGCACGACCGGCGTCTCGATCTCGCCCAGCTCGGCGACCTGGGCCAGCCCCACCGGCTTGCCGTAGCCGTTGACCACGTGCACCGCAGCCGTCACCGGGTCCGCCAGCAGGTCGCGGGAGTGGGGGAGGACGCACGTCACGCCCGTGCGTGCGCCGTCGCCGAGCGTCACGTGCGCGACCCGCACCCCGGGGACGTCCGTCAGACCAGCCATGTCCCGATCCTGCCAGCAGCCCCGCCACCGGACAGCCCCGCCACCGGCCGGCCCCGTCACACGCCAGCAGCCCCGCCACCCGCCAGCCCCGCCGCCGGCCGGCGAGCCATGACACACACTTCCGCCAAGGATTCGTTGGAACTGACCAACGAATGCTTGCCGGAAGTGTGCGCCATGACGTCAGCGCCATCGAGGCACCTCACCTCCCTCCCCCCACCGCACTCCCAGCCTCACCTCGGCAGACCCCCAGCGCACGCTCAGCCCCGCTGCCTAGCGTCGCAGCGTGATCCCGGAGCGCAACCAGCTGACGCCCCTCGAGCACCGGTTGCGCTCCGGGGCACGCCATGGCCTCGGCCGGCGCGAGGGCTGGGCCGTCGAGGGCGCCGTCTTCGTCGTCAAGCAGGGCTGGGCGGCGCTCTTCGGCGGTCTGATGCTGCTGGTCCTGCTCGTGACCCGCCTCTATCCGGACGGTCTGGCCCTCGCCCGCAACGACCTGCTCGTCCTGCTCGCGGCCCTGATCCAAGTCGCCATGCTCGTCTCCCGCCTCGAGACCCCGCGCGAGCTGCGGGTGATCCTGCTCTTCCACCTCGTCGGCACGGTCATGGAGCTCTTCAAGACCGCTGTCGGCTCCTGGGCCTACCCCGACGGAGGCGTCCTGCGGATCGGCGGCGTGCCGCTGTGGAGCGGCTTCATGTATGCCGCGGTCGGCAGCTACATGGTCCGCGTGCACCGTCTCTTCGACCTGCGCTTCTCGGGCTGGCCGCCGCTGTGGCTGACCTCGGTCGTGGCGGTCGGTGCCTACGTCAACTTCTTCACCCACCACTGGCTCCCCGACCTGCGCTGGCCGCTCGTCCTCGCGGTCGCCGTGGTCTGGGGCCGAGCCCAGATGCATGTCAGGGTGCACCGCAGGGTCGTCCGTATGCCGGTGCTCGCCTCGTTCGTCCTCGTCGCCGTGGTCATCTGGCTGGCCGAGAACGTCGCGACCTTCGCCGGTGGGTGGCTCTACCCGAACCAGCAGGTGGCGTGGGACATGGTGCACGCGGGGAAGATCAGCTCGTGGTTCCTGCTCATGACGCTCTCGGTCGTGCTCGTCACGTGGGTCTACCCGCCGCGCGGGCCCGACGCCGAGCCGAGCGTCGACGCCAAGCCGGGCACCGACGCAGACGTCAGCCGACCTGCAGGAACTCGCGGAGGTACTGCGGCAGCATCGCCCACCAGGTAGGCCACTCGTGCTCGTAGGCCGGCCCCCAGTTGTCGACCCGGTTGGGGATGCCGCGCGCGCCGAGCACGTCGGCCATCTTCCAGGACTCCTCGATGTCCTCCCAGGCACCGGTGCCCGAGGCCAGCATGACGAAGCGCTGGCGCAGCAGCTCCAGTCTCGAGCCGTTCATCCCCGGCAGGAAGCGTCGCGGCGTGGCGTAGTAGAGGTCGTCGGTGTAGCCGCCGATGAAGCGCTGGATGTCGAACGTGCCGCTCATCGCGATCGCCAGCCGGAACAGGTGCGGGTAGCGGCTGATCAGGGCGACGGCGTTGAAGGCGCCGATCGAGGAGCCGGCCACGGTCACGAGCTGGTGACCGGAGTCGCTCTGGATCGCCGGCACGACCTCGTGGGCCACGGCCTGCTGGAACTGGTTGAGCAGCCAGCACCGGTAGGCCACGTCGCCGTCGCCGTGCATCATCGCCCGGCCCGCGACGCTGTCGCACGAGTAGAGCCGGATGTGGCCGGCCTCGATCAGGTCCCCGAGCACGCCCACCAGCTTGTGGCGCTCGACCTCCTCCGCGTCACCGCCCGCCGTCGGCAGCGCCAGCACCGGAACGCCGTCGTGGCCCCAGCGGACCAGGGTGATCTCCTGCTGCATACGGTCGGAGTGCCAGCGCTCGACAGACTTCATGGGGCAGTCCTACCTGATGAAAGGGGCTCCCGTCAGCAATCGGGTGCCGTGGCTCACGAGATTTGGGTGGGGGAGGAGGTATGCCGTACCCTTGCGGTATACCCAATGACCGCCGGTCGTCGGCGTGCCCGGAGCGCAAGTTCCGGAGATGCCGACCGAAGGTTCCCGAACGAGGGGCGACCAGCGCAGGAGTGTACGTGCCGACGTGGCCGGACCCTGTCCGTGCCGTGAATTCGAGCCCCGTGCGCCTCTGCGCCGGGGCTCTTGTCGTGAGGGGGCCCGGGGGTAGCCGGCACCACGTGACGAAGGAGGCCCACATGGCAACGCCCCAGAAGGCTGCAGCCATCGCGGACATCGCGGAGAAGTTCCGCGCGTCCGGCGCGGCCGTGCTCACGGAGTACCGCGGTCTGACGGTGAGCCAGCTCACCGCGCTGCGCAGCTCCATGCGCGAGCACGCCACCTACTCCGTGGTGAAGAACACGCTGACCAAGCGTGCTGCTGCCGAGGCCGGCATCGAGGGCCTCGACGAGCACCTTGTGGGCCCCACGGCCATCGCCTTCGTCACCGGTGACCCGGTCGAGGCGGCCAAGGGTCTGCGTGACTTTGCCAAGGCCAACCCGGCCCTGGTCATCAAGGCCGGTGTCCTCGACGGTAAGCCGTTGACGCCGGAGGAGATCACCAAGCTCGCGGACCTGGAGTCCCGCGAGGTCCTGCTGGCCAAGCTCGCCGGCGCCATGAAGGCGAACCTGAGCAAGGCCGTCTACCTCTTCGCCGCCCCGCTGTCGCAGACCGCCCGGGTCGTCGACGCGCTGCGCGCGAAGGTGGAGGAGCAGGGCGACGCCGCTCCCGTCGAGGCTGCTGCCGAGACCCCCGCCGAGGCTCCGGCCGAGGCCACCACCGACGTCGCCGAGGGTGGCGACGAGAGCTGATCGCCCCGGCCGCCAGGCCAGCGACCAGCACCCCATCACAACGCCACTCACGGCACCAACAGAAAGGACGCCATCATGGCGAAGCTGAGCACCGAGGAGCTCCTTGACCAGTTCAAGGAGATGACCCTGATCGAGCTGTCCGAGTTCGTCAAGGCTTTCGAGGAGACCTTCGAGGTCACCGCTGCCGCCCCGGTCGCCGTCGCGGCTGCCGGTGCCCCGGCCGCCGGCGGCGCTGACGCCGGCGCCGCCGCCGAGGAGCAGGACGAGTTCGACGTCATCCTCGAGGCCGCCGGTGACAAGAAGATCCAGGTCATCAAGGAGGTCCGCGCGCTGACCTCCCTCGGCCTGAAGGAGGCCAAGGACCTCGTCGACGGCGCTCCGAAGCCGGTCCTGGAGAAGGTCGACAAGGAGGCCGCGAACAAGGCCAAGGAGCAGCTCGAGGGCGCCGGCGCGACCGTCACCCTCAAGTGAGCC
>NZ_BMEM01000004.1:0-35909 GCF_014636495.1 Ornithinimicrobium tianjinense | reverse complement strand
ACCCCGCCCGTGGTCGTTCCACAGTGGTCGTTCCACAACGGTCGTTCCACAACGGTCGTTCCACAGCACGGGGGAGGGTCGGCTTGACGAACGGGCGGGCGAGGGTCCACAGTTGCTACGCCGAACCTCGGGGGGAGGGAGCGCAGGTCCGGTCGCGACGGAGCGACCGCGATCGAGAGATCGATTGGACCTGTGCGGCTGTCGCGTGTATGCTGTCGCTTTGCGCTGCCCTTTACCTGCCCCCGATCTCACCTGACCCACGGCATCGCGCGTCGCCGACCGCCCACCCGGACTGGCTGATGCGCTTGACACCGTCGAGTCGTCGTGTCCGGGAGTCGGCCGGGGGTGGCCTGACCTTAGCCGCCCATCAGGCCCGTGGAAGGACCAATCCTTGGCTGCCTCGCGCACTGCGAAGAAGACTGTGTCCACAGCTCGTACGGCATCTGGCCGTCTGAGCTTTGCAAAGATCAGGGAGCCCCTCGAGGTTCCCGACCTGCTCGCCCTGCAGACCGAGAGCTTCGACTGGCTCCTCGGCAACGAGGCGTGGCAGTCGCGCGTCGCCGCTGCGCAGGCCGACGGACGCAACGACATCCCCACCACCTCCGGTCTGGAGGAGATCTTCGAGGAGATCTCCCCGATCGAGGACTTCTCCGGCTCCATGTCGCTGAGCTTCCGCGACCACCGGTTCGAGGAGCAGAAGTACTCCGTCGAGGAGTGCCAGGAGAAGGACATGACCTACTCCGCGCCGCTCTTCGTCACCGCGGAGTTCATCAACAACACCACGGGTGAGATCAAGAGCCAGACCGTGTTCATGGGCGACTTCCCGCTCATGACGCCGCGCGGCACCTTCATCGTCAACGGCACCGAGCGCGTCGTCGTCTCCCAGCTGGTCCGCAGCCCGGGCGTCTACTTCGAGCGTGCCCTCGACAAGACCTCCGACAAGGACATCTTCTCGGTCAAGGTCATCCCCAGCCGCGGAGCCTGGCTGGAGTTCGAGATCGACAAGCGCGACCAGGTGGGCGTCCGCGTCGACCGCAAGCGCAAGCAGAGCGTGACCGTGCTGCTGAAGGCGCTCGGCTGGACCGAGGCCCAGATCCTCGAGGAGTTCGGCGACTACGAGTCGATCCGCGCGACCCTGGAGAAGGACCACACGGCCAACCAGGACGAGGCCCTGCTCGACATCTACCGCAAGCTGCGCCCGGGCGAGCCCCCCACCAAGGAGGCCGCGCAGACGCTGCTCGACAACCTGTACTTCAACCCCAAGCGCTACGACCTCGCCAAGGTCGGCCGCTACAAGATCAACAAGAAGCTGGGGCTGCAGGCGCCGCTGGAGGAGTCCGTCCTCGGCATCGACGACATCGTCGCCACGATCAAGTACCTCGTCGCGCTGCACGCCGGCGAGACCTCGCTGCCGATGCCGGTCGGCGAGATCCCGGTCGAGGTCGACGACATCGACCACTTCGGCAACCGCCGTCTGCGCAGCGTCGGCGAGCTCATCCAGAACCAGGTCCGCACCGGCCTGTCCCGGATGGAGCGCGTCGTGCGCGAGCGCATGACGACCCAGGACGTCGAGGCCATCACGCCGCAGACCCTGATCAACATCCGGCCGGTCGTCGCCTCCATCAAGGAGTTCTTCGGCACCAGCCAGCTCTCGCAGTTCATGGACCAGAACAACCCGCTGTCCGGGCTGACGCACAAGCGTCGTCTGTCCGCGCTGGGCCCGGGTGGTCTGTCCCGTGACCGCGCCGGCATGGAGGTGCGTGACGTCCACGTCTCGCACTACGGCCGCATGTGCCCGATCGAGACGCCTGAAGGCCCGAACATCGGTCTGATCGGCTCGCTCGCCTCCTACGGCCGGATCAACCCCTTCGGCTTCGTCGAGACCCCCTACCGTCGCGTCGTCGACGGCAAGGTCACCGACGAGGTGGACTACCTGTCCGCGGACGAGGAGGACCGTTTCGTCATCGCCCAGGCCAACGCGAGCCTGGCCGACGACGGCACCTTCCTCGACGAGCGCGTGCTCGTCCGGGCCCGCGACGGCGAGGCCGTCGACGTCCCGGCCGGCGAGGTGGACTACATGGACGTCTCGGCGCGCCAGATGGTCTCCGCCGCGACCGCGATGATCCCCTTCCTCGAGCACGACGACGCCAACCGTGCGCTCATGGGCGCCAACATGCAGCGCCAGGCGGTCCCGCTGGTGCGCGCCGAGGCTCCGCTGGTCGGCACGGGTATGGAGTACCGCGCCGCCATGGACTCCGGCGACGTGGTGCGGGCCGCCAAGTCCGGCGTGGTCCAGGAGGTCTCCGCCGACCTGGTGACCGTCGCGAACGACGACGGGACCTACACCTCGTACAAGATCAACAAGTTCACCCGCTCCAACCAGGGCAACTGCTACAACCAGCAGGTCCGGGTGGACGCCGGTGACCGCGTCGAGGCCGACCAGCTCATCGCCGACGGTCCCGCGACCGACGGTGGCGAGATGGCGCTGGGCCGCAACCTGCTCGTGGCGTTCATGCCGTGGGAGGGCTACAACTACGAGGACGCGATCATCCTCTCCCAGCGGATCGTGCAGGACGACGTCCTGTCCTCGATCCACATCGAGGAGCACGAGATCGACGCTCGTGACACCAAGCTGGGTCCGGAGGAGATCACTCGGGACATCCCGAACGTCTCCGAGGACGTGCTGGCCGACCTCGACGAGCGCGGCATCATCCGCATCGGCGCCGAGGTCCGCGACGGCGACCTGCTCGTCGGCAAGGTCACGCCCAAGGGTGAGACCGAGCTGACCCCGGAGGAGCGCCTGCTGCGCGCCATTTTCGGCGAGAAGGCCCGCGAGGTCCGCGACACCTCGATGAAGGTGCCGCACGGCGAGACCGGCACCGTCATCGGTGTCAAGGTCTTCGACCGCGAGGACGGCGACGAGCTGGCCCCCGGTGTCAACCAGCTGGTGCGCGTCTACGTCGCGAACAAGCGCAAGATCACCGACGGTGACAAGCTCGCCGGCCGCCACGGCAACAAGGGCGTCATCTCCAAGATCCTCCCGGTCGAGGACATGCCGTTCCTCGAGGACGGCACGCCGGTCGACGTCGTGCTCAACCCCCTCGGCGTGCCCGGTCGAATGAACATCGGCCAGATCCTCGAGCTGCACCTCGGCTGGGCCGCGGCGCAGGGCTGGAAGATCGAGGGCGAGCCGGAGTGGGCCGAGCTCATCCCGGGCGACGCCCGCGAGGCCGGTCCGCGCACCCGCGTCGCCAGCCCCGTCTTCGACGGTGCCCGCGAGGAGGAGATCGCCGGTCTGCTCGACTCCACCCTGGAGACGCGCGACGGTCAGCGGCTCATCGACCGGGGCGGCAAGGCCCGCCTGTTCGACGGTCGCACCGGCGAGCCCTACCCGGACCCGGTGTCGGTCGGCTACATGTACATCCTCAAGCTGCACCACTTGGTGGACGACAAGATCCACGCGCGCAGCACGGGTCCGTACTCGATGATCACCCAGCAGCCGCTCGGTGGTAAGGCCCAGTTCGGTGGCCAGCGCTTCGGCGAGATGGAGGTCTGGGCCCTGGAGGCCTACGGCGCCGCCTACGCCCTCCAGGAGCTGCTGACCATCAAGTCCGACGACGTGACCGGTCGCGTCAAGGTCTACGAGTCGATCGTCAAGGGCGACAACGTGCCCGAGCCGGGCATCCCGGAGTCCTTCAAGGTGCTCATCAAGGAGATGCAGTCGCTCTGCCTGAACGTCGAGGTCCTCTCCTCCGACGGCACGCAGATCGACCTGCGCGAGTCGGACACCGAGGTGTTCCGCGCCGCGGAGGAGCTCGGGATCGACCTGAGCCGTCGCGAGCCCGCCTCGGTCGAGGAGGTGTGACGGCGCGAAGCGCCCTGTCACACCTGACGAAAGGCGCCGGGCGCAGCCCGTCCGAGGCACGCCCGGCGCCAACACAACTTGAGTCTTACGCATACCTGAGAAAGAAGGCACACGGTGCTGGACGTCAACTTCTTTGACGAGCTTCGTATCAGGCTGGCGACGGCCGACGACATCCGGACCTGGTCGCACGGCGAGGTCAAGAAGCCGGAGACCATCAACTACCGCACCCTCAAGCCCGAGAAGGACGGCCTCTTCTGCGAGAAGATCTTCGGCCCGACCCGGGACTGGGAGTGCTACTGCGGCAAGTACAAGCGCGTCCGCTTCAAGGGCATCATCTGTGAGCGCTGCGGCGTCGAGGTGACCCGCGCCGGCGTGCGCCGCGAGCGGATGGGCCACATCGAGCTCGCCGCCCCGGTCACCCACATCTGGTACTTCAAGGGCGTCCCGTCGCGCCTGGGCTACCTGCTCGACCTGGCCCCGAAGGACCTGGAGAAGGTCATCTACTTCGCGGCCTACATGATCACCAGCGTCGACGAGGAGGGCCGCCACCAGGACCTGCCCTCCCTCGAGAACCAGATCCAGACCGAGAAGAAGGCCCTCGAGAACCGCCGTGACGCGGACGTCGAGGCGCGCGCCAAGAAGCTCGAGTCCGACCTGGCCGAGCTGGAGGCCGAGGGCGCCAAGGCGGACGTCAAGCGCAAGGTGCGTGACGGTGCCGAGCGCGAGATGAACCAGATCCGTCGTCGGGCCGACCAGCAGGTCGAGCGCCTCGAGCAGGTCTGGGACCGGTTCAAGAACCTCAAGGTCCAGGACCTCGAGGGCGACGAGATCCTCTACCGCGAGATGCGTGACCGCTTCGGCATGTACTTCGAGGGCGGCATGGGTGCGGCGGCCCTGCAGAAGCGTCTGCAGACCTTCGACCTGGAGGCCGAGGCGGAGTCGCTGCGCGAGATCATCGCCACGGGCAAGGGCCAGCGCAAGACCCGAGCCATCAAGCGCCTCAAGGTCGTCACCAGCTTCCTGACCACCAAGAACGAGCCGGCCGGCATGGTCCTGGACTGCGTCCCCGTCATCCCGCCGGACCTGCGCCCGATGGTGCAGCTCGACGGTGGCCGGTTCGCGACCTCGGACCTCAACGACCTCTACCGCCGCGTCATCAACCGCAACAACCGGCTCAAGCGGCTGCTGGACCTCGGCGCTCCCGAGATCATCGTCAACAACGAGAAGCGGATGCTGCAGGAGGCCGTCGACAGCCTCTTCGACAACGGCCGTCGTGGCCGCGCGGTCACCGGCCCCGGCAACCGCCCGCTGAAGTCGCTGTCCGACATGCTCAAGGGCAAGCAGGGTCGGTTCCGTCAGAACCTGCTCGGCAAGCGCGTCGACTACTCCGGCCGTTCGGTCATCGTCGTCGGCCCGCAGCTGCGCCTCCACCAGTGCGGCCTGCCCAAGCAGATGGCGCTGGAGCTGTTCAAGCCGTTCGTGATGAAGCGCCTGGTCGACCTCGACCACGCCCAGAACATCAAGTCGGCCAAGCGCATGGTCGAGCGTGGCCGCAGCGTCGTGTGGGACGTCCTCGAGGAGGTCATCACCGACCACCCCGTGCTGCTCAACCGTGCACCCACGCTGCACCGTCTCGGCATCCAGGCCTTCGAGCCCCAGCTGGTCGAGGGCAAGGCGATCCAGATCCACCCGCTGGTCTGCACCGCCTTCAACGCCGACTTCGACGGTGACCAGATGGCCGTGCACCTGCCGCTGTCCGCGGAGGCGCAGGCCGAGGCCCGCATCCTCATGCTGTCCAGCAACAACATCCTCAAGCCGGCGGACGGTCGCCCGGTGACCATGCCCACCCAGGACATGATCATCGGTCTGTTCCACCTGACGAGCGAGGCCACCAAGGAGCCGGAGACGGCATACCTGGTGGACGAGGACGGCAACCGCCACCTGCGCGCCTTCTCGACCGTCGCGGAGGCCCGCATGGCCTTCGACGCCGGCCAGATCGCGCTGGGGTCCCCGATCCGTCTGCGGATCACCGGCACCGCGGCCCCGCTGGGCCACGAGCTGCCGGAGGACGCGGTCGTCTCCGAGGACGGCGTCGTCGACATCTTCGAGCTGGAGACCACGCTGGGCCGCGCCATCTTCAACGACGCGCTGCCGGTGAACTACCCCTACGTCAACGACGTGGTGGAGAAGAAGCGTCTGTCCGGGATCGTCAACGACCTGGCCGAGCGCTACACCAAGGTCCAGGTGGCCGCGAGCCTCGACGCGCTCAAGGACACCGGTTACCACTGGGCCAGCCGCTCCGGCACCACGGTGGCCGTCTCCGACGTCCAGACCCCGGCCCGCAAGTCCGAGATCCTGGCCGGCTACGAGACCAAGGCCGCCAAGGTGCAGCAGCAGTACGAGCGTGGTCTGATCACCGACGACGAGCGCCGTCAGGAGCTTGTCGAGATCTGGACCCAGGCGACCAACGAGGTGGCCAAGGAGCTGGAGACCTCGATGCCCAAGGACAACACCATCTACCGGATGGTGACCTCGGGTGCTCGTGGTAACTGGTTCCAGCTGCGGCAGATCGCCGGTATGCGTGGCCTGATGGCCAACCCGAAGGGCGAGATCATCCCGCGTCCGATCAAGTCGAACTTCCGCGAGGGCCTCTCGGTCCTGGAGTTCTTCATCTCGACGCACGGTGCCCGTAAGGGTCTGGCCGACACCGCGCTGCGCACCGCCGACTCGGGCTACCTGACCCGTCGTCTGGTGGACGTGTCGCAGGACGTCATCATCCGCGAGAACGACTGCGGCACCGACCGTGGCTTCGTGATGCCGATCGCCGTCCGCGGCGAGTCCGGCGCGCTGCGTGAGCACGACGACGTCGAGACCGCGGTCTACGCCCGGACGCTGGCCGAGGACGTCGTGTCCGCGGACGGCGAGGTGCTGGCCGAGGCCGGCATCGACCTGGGCGACGTGGTCATCGACCGCCTGGTCGCCGCGGGCATCGAGTCGGTCAAGGTCCGCTCGGTCCTGACCTGCGAGTCGCTGGTCGGCACCTGCGCCAAGTGCTACGGCCGCTCGCTGGCCACCGGCAAGCTCGTGGACATCGGCGAGGCCGTCGGCATCATCGCGGCCCAGTCGATCGGTGAGCCCGGCACCCAGCTGACGATGCGGACCTTCCACACCGGTGGTGTGGCCGGTGACGACATCACCCAGGGTCTGCCGCGTGTCGTCGAGCTCTTCGAGGCCCGCACCCCCAAGGCGGTCGCCCCGATCGCCGAGGCCAGCGGCCGCATCGAGATCGAGGACACCGACAAGGCGCGTCGCATCCTGCTCACGCCGGACGACGGCTCGGAGGAGCACGCCTACCCGGTGAGCAAGCGCTCCCGCCTGCTGGTCAAGGACGGCGAGCACGTCGAGGTCGGCACCCAGCTGGTCTCCGGTGCGATCGACCCCAAGCAGGTCCTGCGCATCCTCGGCCCCCGCGCCACCCAGCAGCACCTGGTGGACGAGGTCCAGGGCGTCTACCGCCAGCAGGGTGTGTCGATCCACGACAAGCACATCGAGGTCATCGTGCGGCAGATGCTGCGCCGGATCACGATCATCGAGGCCGGCGACGCGGACCTGCTCCCGGGCACCCTCGTCGACCGCGGCCGCTTCGAGACCGAGAACCGCCGCGTCGTCTCCGAGGGCGGGCGCCCGGCCTCGGGCCGTCCCGAGCTCATGGGCATCACCAAGGCCTCGCTGGCGACCGACTCGTGGCTCTCCGCCGCCTCCTTCCAGGAGACGACGCGCGTCCTCACCGAGGCCGCCATGGAGGCCAAGAGCGACCCGCTGCTCGGCCTGAAGGAGAACGTCATCCTGGGCAAGCTGATCCCGGCCGGCACGGGTCTGACCCGCTACCGCAACCTCACGGTCGAGCCGACCGAGGAGGCCAAGGCCGCGGCCTACAGCGTCCCGGTGTACGACGACTTCGACTACGCCGGCACCTTCGGCCAGGGCTCGGGCGAGGCGGTCCGCCTCGACGACCTGCCGATCGGCGACGAGCGGTTCTGACGCTGACGCCGGTCCCCGGACCGGCCACCTGAGCACCGCCAGGGGCGGGTATGCCGTGACTCACGGCATACCCGCCCCTCGTCGTCTCCCGGGGTCCGGGCTGCGGTCAGCCCGGTTCGACGCCGCCCGGCGTGTCGTGCACCGTGCGCAGATCGTTGCGGCGTGTCGCGCGCTCCGGCACGGATCCTGCACAACCGAACCTGCACGACCGAACCCGGCGTGTCTGCCACCCCGGCGGAACACCGAGGGGGAGCGGCTGGGGATGGTGGTGCGAGGCGCGCGGGGAGGGTGAGCCACTGATTTGGCTGGCTGGGCACGTGCCGGTAGTCTGGAGAACCGTGTGTGGGCTAGGTCCCGCATGCGCGTGGACGCCCCGGCCCAGCCGGGCGTCGCGCACACCACCTCTCGCCGGGCAGTCCGTCCGGCCCCATCCCGTGTCTGCACATAGTGCACCACGGGCGGGCCGCCGGGAAGTGCAGGGGAGAGCAGCGTGTCCGTCGCTCCCGACCGGGGGTGCGGAGCGCAGAAGCCAAGGAGCGTGAAGCCGGCCGGTGCACCCGGGCGGGGGACCGCACGACCACATCGACTGAGAAGAGCATCAGTGCCCACGATCAACCAGCTCGTCCGCAAGGGCCGCGCGGACAAGGTCAAGAAGACCAACTCCCCGGCCCTGAAGGGCAACCCGCAGCGCCGCGGCGTCTGCACCCGCGTCTACACCACCACCCCCAAGAAGCCGAACTCCGCCCTCCGCAAGGTCGCCCGTGTGCGCCTCACCAGCGGCGTCGAGGTCACGGCCTACATCCCGGGCGTCGGCCACAACCTGCAGGAGCACTCGATGGTGCTCGTGCGCGGCGGCCGCGTGAAGGACCTTCCCGGTGTCCGTTACAAGATCATCCGCGGGTCCCTGGACACCCAGGGCGTCAAGGGTCGCAACCAGTCCCGCTCCCGCTACGGCGCCAAGAAGGAGAAGAAGTAATGCCTCGTAAGGGCCCCGCTCCCAAGCGCCCGCTGATCCAGGACCCGGTCTACGGGTCGCAGCTGGTGACCCAGCTGGTCAACAAGATCCTGCTGGACGGCAAGAAGTCCACCGCCGAGCGCATCGTCTACGGCGCCCTCGAGGGCTGCCGCGCCAAGACCGGCACCGACCCGGTGCAGACCCTCAAGCGCGCGCTCGACAACGTCAAGCCCGCCCTCGAGGTCAAGTCCCGCCGCGTCGGCGGTGCGACCTACCAGGTCCCGGTCGAGGTCAAGCCGAACCGCTCGACCACCCTCGCCCTGCGCTGGCTGGTCGGTTACTCGCGTCAGCGTCGTGAGAAGACGATGACCGAGCGTCTGATGAACGAGATCCTGGACGCGAGCAACGGCCTGGGCGCCGCGGTGAAGCGTCGCGAGGACACCCACAAGATGGCTGACGCCAACAAGGCGTTCGCGCACTACCGCTGGTGATGCCCGGGGGGTGAGGGTATGCCGCAGCCGCGCCCCCGGGCGCGTGCCGCGCCCCTCACCCCCCGCCACCCGCACCGCATACCCACCGACCACGAGACGACCAAGCAGAGAGAGAGACCGTGGCACAGGACGTCCTGACGGACCTGAGGAAGGTCCGCAACATCGGCATCATGGCGCACATCGATGCCGGCAAGACGACGACCACCGAGCGCATCCTGTTCTACACGGGTGTCAAGCACAAGATGGGTGAGACGCACGACGGTGCGTCGACGACCGACTGGATGGAGCAGGAGAAGGAGCGGGGTATCACCATCACCTCCGCTGCTGTCACCAGCTTCTGGAAGGGCACCCAGATCAACCTGATCGACACCCCGGGCCACGTGGACTTCACCGTCGAGGTGGAGCGCAACCTCCGGGTGCTCGACGGCGCGGTCGCCGTGTTCGACGGCAAGGAGGGTGTGGAGCCCCAGTCCGAGACCGTGTGGCGCCAGGCCGACAAGTACGGCGTCCCGCGCATGTGCTTCATCAATAAGATGGACAAGATGGGCGCGGACTTCTACTTCTCCGTGCAGACCATGGTCGACCGTCTCGGCGCGACCCCGCTGGTCATGCAGCTGCCCATCGGCTCCGAGTCCGACTTCGTCGGCATGGTCGACCTGGTCACCATGAAGGCCCTGGTGTGGCCGAAGGAGACCGCGCTCGGCGAGGACTACGAGATCGTCGAGATCCCCGAGGACCTGAAGGACAAGGCGGAGGAGTACCGCAACGCCCTGGTCGAGAAGGTCGCCGAGGCCGACGAGGACCTGCTCGAGAAGTACCTCGGCGGCGAGGAGCTGACCGAGGACGAGATCCACGCCGGCGTCCGTGCGCTCACGCTGGCCGGCGAGGTCAACCCGGTCTTCTGCGGCACCGCGTTCAAGAACAAGGGCGTCCAGCCCCTGCTCGACGCGGTCGTGGCCTACCTGCCGTCCCCGCTGGACCTCCCCCCCACCGAGGGGCACAAGCCGGGCGACGAGGAGACCGTGATCTCCCGCAAGCCGTCCTCGGACGAGCCCTTCGCGGCGCTGGCGTTCAAGATCGCCACGCACCCGTTCTTCGGCACCCTGACCTACATCCGCGTCTACTCCGGCGAGATCACCGCGGGCCAGCCCGTGATGAACGCCACCAAGGGCCGCAAGGAGCGTCTGGGCAAGCTGTTCCAGATGCACGCCAACAAGGAGAACCCGGTCGAGAAGGTGTCGGCGGGCCACATCTACGCGGTCATCGGCCTCAAGGACACCACGACCGGTGACACCCTCTGCGACGTCAACGACCAGATCATCCTGGAGTCGATGACGTTCCCGGAGCCGGTCATCCACGTGGCGATCGAGCCCAAGACCAAGGGTGACCAGGAGAAGCTGGGCACGGCGATCCAGAAGCTGGCGCAGGAGGACCCGACCTTCACCGTCCGCCTGGACGAGGAGACCGGCCAGACCGTCATCGGCGGTATGGGCGAGCTCCACCTCGACATCCTCGTGGACCGCATGAAGCGCGAGTTCAAGGTCGAGGCGAACGTCGGCGCCCCGCAGGTCGCCTACCGCGAGACGCTGCGACGCACGGTCGAGAAGTTCGACTACACCCACAAGAAGCAGACGGGTGGGTCGGGCCAGTTCGCGAAGATCCAGATCTCCCTGGAGCCGATCGACACTGCCGAGGGCGAGCTCTACGTCTTCGACAACGTCGTCACCGGTGGCCGCGTGCCGAAGGAGTACATCCCCTCGGTCGACGCGGGCATCCAGGACGCCATGCAGCTGGGCATCCTCGCCGGCTACCCGGTCGTCGGCGTCAAGGCCACCCTCATCGACGGTGCCTACCACGACGTCGACTCCTCGGAGATGGCGTTCAAGATCGCCGGTTCGATGGCCTTCAAGGAGGCCGCCCGCAAGGCCGACCCGGCCCTGCTCGAGCCGATGATGTCGGTCGAGGTCCGTACGCCCGAGGACTACATGGGCGACGTGATCGGTGACCTCAACAGCCGTCGTGGTCAGATCCAGGCCATGGAGGACATCTCCGGTGCCAAGGTCGTCAAGGCCCTGGTCCCGCTGTCGGAGATGTTCGGGTACGTTGGTGACCTCCGCTCCAAGACGCAGGGTCGTGCCAACTACACGATGCAGTTCGACTCCTACGCCGAGGTTCCGCGGAACGTGGCCGAGGAGATCATCAAGAAGGTCCGCGGCGAGTGAGCTGACTCACTCCGTCCGCGGAGTGATGGACCTCCAGCTTCACCATCCATCAAAACCCGAAGACGTCGCCCCGGCAGTCCAGCCGGTGACGATCGCAACACACGTCCAACAGGAGGACACCAGTGGCTAAGGCCAAGTTCGAGCGGAGCAAGCCGCACGTCAACATCGGCACCATCGGTCACATCGACCACGGCAAGACCACGCTGACGGCTGCCATCTCCAAGGTGCTGCACGACAAGTACCCGGACCTCAACGAGGCATCGCCGTTCGACTCGATCGACAAGGCGCCCGAGGAGCGTCAGCGCGGTATCACCATCTCCATCGCGCACATCGAGTACCAGACCGAGAAGCGTCACTACGCGCACGTCGACTGCCCGGGTCACGCCGACTACGTCAAGAACATGATCACGGGTGCGGCGCAGATGGACGGGGCCATCCTCGTGGTCGCCGCGACCGACGGCCCCATGCCGCAGACGAAGGAGCACGTCCTCCTGGCCCGCCAGGTCGGCGTCCCCTACATCGTCGTGGCCCTCAACAAGGCCGACATGGTCGACGACGAGGAGATCATGGAGCTCGTCGAGATGGAGGTCCGCGAGCTGCTGTCCTCCTACGAGTTCCCGGGCGACGACCTGCCGGTCGTGCGCGTCTCCGCGCTGAAGGCCCTCGAGGGTGACCCGGAGTGGGCCAAGACCGTCCTCGAGCTCATGGACACCGTGGACGAGTACATCCCGGAGCCCGAGCGCGACCTCGACAAGCCGTTCATGATGCCCGTCGAGGACGTCTTCACGATCACCGGTCGTGGCACCGTCGTCACCGGTCGTATCGAGCGCGGCATCCTCAAGGTCAACGAGGAGGTCGAGATCGTCGGTATCCGCGAGCAGTCCTCCAAGACCACCGTCACCGGCATCGAGATGTTCCGCAAGCTCCTCGACGAGGGTCGTGCGGGTGAGAACGTCGGTCTGCTCCTCCGCGGCACCAAGCGTGAGGACGTCGAGCGCGGCCAGGTCATCGTCAAGCCGGGCTCGATCACCCCGCACACCGAGTTCGAGGCTCAGGCCTACATCCTGTCCAAGGACGAGGGTGGCCGTCACACCCCGTTCTACGACAACTACCGCCCGCAGTTCTACTTCCGTACCACGGACGTGACCGGCGTCGTGCACCTCCCCGAGGGCACCGAGATGGTCATGCCGGGCGACAACACCGACATGCGCGTCGAGCTGATCCAGCCCATCGCCATGGAGGACGGCCTCATGTTCAACATCCGTGAGGGCGGCCGCACCGTCGGCGCCGGCCGGGTCACCAAGATCCTCAAGTGATCTGACCTCTCACGGTCTGCAGCGGGCCCCGTCACCCTTCCGGGTGGCGGGGCCCGCTGCCGTCGGGCCCGCGTGCCGACTGGGTGGTATGCCGTTCCGGCAGGTAACGTCTGCCTATGACTTCTTTTGACCGGTCCACCAGTGGTGAGTGGCACTTCGACCCCGCGCACACCCGGGTGGGCTTCTCGGCCCGGCATGCCATGGTGACCACGGTGCGCGGCACCTTCAAGGAGGTCGCGGGCACCATCCACGTCGATGCCGACGACGTCTCGCGTTCCAGGGTCGAGGTCGTGATCCAGGCGGCCAGCGTCGACACCTACAACGAGCAGCGCGACGAGCACCTGCGCAGCGTCGACTTCTTCGACGTCGAGACCTACCCGGAGATCCGCTTCGTCTCCACCACGGTGGACGAGGTCGAGGAGAACAACTTCATGGTCGTGGGGGACCTGTCCATCCGCGACGTCACCAAGCAGGTGGCGATCCCGATCGAGCTGCTCGGCATCCAGCGCGACCCCATGGGCAACCTGCGGGCCGGTTTCGAGGCCACCCGGCGGCTCAACCGCCGCGAGTTCGGCCTGCACTGGAACATGCCGCTGGACAAGGGTGGCGTGCTGGTCTCGGAAAAGGTCACCCTCGAGTTCGAGATCTCCGCGATCAAGGTCGAGGGCGCGGGCGAGGCGCCCGCGGAGGCCGGCGAGGGCTGAGCCCTCGTCGGGGGAGAGGCGGGGGCAGAGGGCCGGACCGGGACGCGTGAGTGGGACAAGGACGTCCCGATCACCGGACCGAGGGGGCCCGAGCACGGATTTGGGTGCTCGGCAGGTTCATGGCACACTAGACAGGTTGCTTGACGCGTGGCGTGCACCCATGTGCTCTCCACCGCCCGTCCGGCACGCGCCGACGACCGACGAGTCCCTCGTCCGGTCAGAGCGCGGGCGACGGCAGCGCAAGCCCCGGTCACGACCGGGACCTGACACCAGCCCGATGCAGAAATGCTGACACGGGCGCAACCCGCAGGGCGTGCGACACGCCCGAGCGCGGGGGTCGGTGAAGGGCCCGGGAGCGACCGGCCTTCGAATGTTCAGCAGTACGACGAGAGAGAGTCAGACAAGCGATGGCGGGACAGAAGATCCGCATCCGGCTGAAGTCTTATGACCACGAGGTCATCGACAGCTCGGCGCGCAAGATCGTTGACACGGTGACCCGTGCCGGTGCGACCGTGGTCGGCCCGGTGCCGCTGCCGACGGAGAAGAACGTCTTCTGCGTCATCCGGTCGCCCCACAAGTACAAGGACAGCCGCGAGCACTTCGAGATGCGCACGCACAAGCGCCTCATCGACATCGTCGACCCGACCCCCAAGGCGGTCGACTCGTTGATGCGTCTCGACCTGCCGGCGGACGTCAACATCGAGATCAAGCTGTAAGGACCAATCACCAATGACTGCCATCACCACGCGCAGCGTCAAGGGTGTCCTCGGCGAGAAGCTCGGCATGACCCAGGTCTGGGACGCTGACAACCGCCTGATCCCCGTGACTGTGATCCAGGCTGCCCCGAACGTCGTGACCCAGGTCCGCAACGCCGAGACCGACGGGTACGACGCCGTGCAGATCGCCTTCGGCGCGATCGACCCGCGCAAGGTCACCAAGCCGCTCAAGGGCCACTTCGAGAAGGCCGGCGTGACGCCGCGCCGTCACCTCGTCGAGCTCCGCACCGCCGACGCCGCCGACTACTCGCTCGGCCAGGAGGTCACCGTCGAGACCTTCGAGGCCGGCCAGAAGGTCGACATCACCGGCACCACCAAGGGCAAGGGCTTCGCCGGTGTCATGAAGCGTCACGGCTTCGCCGGTGTCTCCGCCTCCCACGGTGCGCACCGCAACCACCGCAAGCCGGGCTCGATCGGTGGCTGCGCCACCCCGGGTCGCGTCTTCAAGGGCCTGCGCATGGCCGGCCGCATGGGTGGCGTGCGCCAGACCACCTCGAACCTGACCATCCACGCCGTGGACGCGGACAAGGGCCTGCTGCTGGTCAAGGGCGCCGTGCCCGGCGCCCGCGGCGGCGTCGTCCTGGTCCGCACGGCCGCGAAGGGGGCGTGAGCACCTCATGACGACCGTCACCATCACCAACCCGACCGGCGGCGACGCCGGCACGGTGGAGCTGCCCGCCGAGCTGTTCGACGTGCAGACCAACGTGCCGCTGATCCACCAGGTCGTCGTGGCGCAGCTTGCTGCCGCCCGCCAGGGCACCCACGCCACCAAGACCCGCGGCGACGTCCGCGGCGGTGGCCGCAAGCCCTACCGCCAGAAGGGCACCGGTCGCGCCCGTCAGGGCTCGACCCGCGCGCCGCAGTTCGCCGGCGGTGGCACCGTCCACGGTCCGCAGCCGCGTGACTACTCGCAGCGCACCCCCAAGAAGATGAAGGCCGCCGCCCTGCGCGGCGCTCTCTCCGACCGGGCGCGCCACGGCCGCATCCACGTGCTGTCCTCCCTGGTGGAGGGCGACGCCCCGTCCACCAAGTCGGCCGCCGGTGCGCTGGCCGGTCTGACCGAGCGCCCCAACCTGCTCGTCGTCCTGGACCGCGCCGACGACCTGGGTCTGCGCAGCGTGCGCAACCTCGCCGAGGTGCACGTCCTGTTCGTCGACCAGCTCAACACCTACGACGTGCTGTGCGCCGACGACGTGGTCTTCACGCAGGCCGCGCTGGACGCCTTCGTGTCGGGTGCCGCCAAGGGCGCGACCGCCACCACCGAGGAGGAGTCCAAGTGAGCACCCCCGTCGTGAACAAGGACCCGCGCGACATCCTGCTGGCGCCGGTCGTCTCCGAGAAGTCGTACGCGCTGCTGGACCAGGGCAAGTACACCTTCATCGTGGACCCGCGCGCGAACAAGTCCGAGATCAAGAAGGCCGTGGAGAGCATCTTCGGCGTCAAGGTGAGCTCGGTGCACACGCTCAACCGCCAGGGCAAGACCCGTCGCACGCGGTTCGGCCTGGGCAAGCGCAAGGACACCAAGCGCGCGATCGTCACGCTGCGCGAAGGCACCATCGACATCTTCGGCACGCTCTGAGCTGCCGCGAGTCGAGACGAGAGTTAGAGGAATTCACCAATGGCTATCCGCAAGTACAAGCCGACGACGCCTGGTCGCCGTGGCTCGAGCGTGGCCGACTTCGTCGAGGTGACCCGCAGCACCCCCGAGAAGTCGCTGGTCAAGCCGCTGTCCAAGACCGGTGGTCGTAACGCGACCGGCCGCATCACGACCCGCCACATCGGTGGCGGTCACAAGCGCGCCTACCGCGTCATCGACTTCCGTCGCCACGACAAGGACGGCGTCAACGCCAAGGTCGCGCACATCGAGTACGACCCCAACCGCACCGCCCGCATCGCGCTGCTCCACTACACGGACGGCGAGAAGCGCTACATCATCGCGCCGAACAAGCTCAAGCAGGGCGACGTCATCGAGAACGGTCCGTCGGCCGACATCAAGCCGGGCAACAACCTGCCGCTGCGCAACATCCCGGTCGGTACGGTCGTCCACTGCATCGAGCTGCGCCCCGGTGGCGGCGCCAAGATCGCCCGCTCCGCCGGCACCCGCGTCCAGCTGGTCGCCAAGGAGGGCTCGATGGCCCAGCTCCGGATGCCCTCCGGCGAGATCCGCAACGTCGACGCGCGCTGCCGCGCCACCGTCGGCGAGGTCGGCAACGCCGAGCAGAGCAACATCAACTGGGGCAAGGCCGGTCGTATGCGGTGGAAGGGCAAGCGCCCGACCGTCCGCGGTGTCGTGATGAACCCGGTCGACCACCCGCACGGTGGTGGTGAGGGTAAGACCTCCGGTGGCCGTCACCCGGTCAGCCCGTGGGGCCAGCCCGAGGGCCGCACCCGTAAGCCCAACAAGCCGAGCGACAAGCTCATCGTGCGCCGTCGCCGTACCGGCAAGAAGCGCTGAGCAGGGAGTTAACGAGACATGCCTCGCAGCCTGAAGAAGGGCCCGTTCGTCGACGACCACCTGGCCAAGAAGGTGGACGCGCAGAACGAGGCCGGCACGAAGAACGTCATCAAGACCTGGTCCCGCCGGTCGATGATCACCCCCGAGATGCTCGGCCACACCCTGGCCGTGCACGACGGTCGCAAGCACGTCCCGGTCTTCGTGACCGAGTCGATGGTCGGCCACAAGCTCGGTGAGTTCTCTCCGACCCGCACGTTCAAGGGTCACGAGAAGGACGACAAGAAGGGTCGCCGCCGGTGAGCACGACCACCACCAACGAAGGAAGCACCATGGAAGCCAAGGCGCAGGCGCGGTTCGTCCGCGTCACGCCCATGAAGGCGCGTCGTGTGGTCGACATCATCCGGGGCAAGAGCGTCCCGGAGGCCGTCGCCCTCATGCGCTTCGCGCCCCAGGCGGCCAGCGAGCCCGTGCTGAAGGTGCTGAACAGCGCCGTGGCCAACGCTCGTTTCGAGGCCGACAAGACCGGGCAGGCCTTCGACGAGGCCGAGCTGTACGTCTCCGCCGCCTTCGTCGACGAGGGCCCGACCATGAAGCGGTTCCGGCCGCGCGCCCAGGGCCGCGCCAGCCGCATCAACAAGCGCACCTCGCACATCACCGTGCTGGTCGCTCCTCGTCCCCGTTCTACCGCCAAGGGAGGTACCCGCTGATGGGGCAGAAGATCAACCCGAACGGCTACCGCCTGGGCATCACGACCGACCACCGCAGCCGTTGGTTCGCCGACTCGACCAAGCCGGGTCAGCGCTACCGCGACTACGTCAAGGAGGATGTGGCGATCCGCAACCTCCTGGCCGAGGGCATGGACCGCGCCGGCATCTCCCGCGTGGAGATCGAGCGCACCCGTGACCGGGTCCGCGTCGACATCCACACCGCGCGTCCGGGCATCGTCATCGGCCGCCGCGGCGCCGAGGCCGACCGCATCCGCGGTGAGCTCGAGAAGCTCACGGGCAAGCAGGTCCAGCTGAACATCCTCGAGGTCAAGAACCCCGAGATCGACGCTCAGCTGGTCGCCCAGGGCATCGCCGAGCAGCTCGCCGCCCGCGTCACCTTCCGTCGCGCGATGCGCAAGGGTATGCAGTCCGCCCTCCGCGCCGGTGCCAAGGGCATCCGGATCCAGTGCTCCGGTCGTCTCGGCGGCGCCGAGATGTCCCGCTCGGAGTTCTACCGCGAGGGTCGCGTCCCGCTGCACACGCTGCGCGCGAACATCGACTACGGCTTCTACGAGGCCAAGACGACCTTCGGCCGCATCGGCGTCAAGGTCTGGATCTACAAGGGCGACCTGACCGCGAAGGAGCTCGCTCGCGAGGAGGCCTCGCAGGCCCCGCGCGGCGACCGTCGCGGCGGCCGCTCCGACCGTGGCCCGCGCGGTGACCGTCGCGGTGACCGCCGTGGCGCGCGTCGTGACGACGCGCCCGCCGCGGTGGAGTCCGCAGAGTCCGCTCCCGTCGAGGCCGCCCCCGCCACCACCGAGGGAGAGCAGTCCTGATGTTGATTCCCCGTCGCGTCAAGCACCGCAAGCAGCACCACCCGGGCCGCAGCGGTCGCAGCAAGGGCGGCACCGCGATCGCGTTCGGCGACTACGGCATCCAGGCTCTGGAGCCGGCCTACGTCACCAACCGCCAGATCGAGTCCGCTCGTATCGCCATGACCCGCTACATCAAGCGTGGTGGAAAGGTGTGGATCAACATCTACCCGGACCGCCCGCTGACGAAGAAGCCGGCCGAGACCCGCATGGGTTCCGGTAAGGGTTCTCCGGAGTGGTGGATCGCCAACGTCAAGCCGGGCCGGGTGCTCTTCGAGCTCTCCGGTGTGTCGGAGGACGTCGCTCGCGAGGCCATGCGCCTGGCGATGCACAAGCTCCCTATGAAGACCCGCTTCGTCACGCGTGAGGGTGGTGACATCTGATGGCAGTCGGTTCCACGAACCTGACCCCCGAGCAGCTGCGCGGGCTGGAGGACGGCCCGCTGGCCGACGCTCTCGCCGAGGCCAAGAAGGAGCTGTTCAACCTGCGGTTCCAGTCGGCCACCGGCCAGCTCGAGAACCACGGCCGCCTGCGCGCGGTCCGCAAGGACATCGCGCGCATCTACACCGAGATGCGCGAGCGTGAGCTCGGCATCGGCCGTGAGGCCACCACGACGACCGAGAAGGTGGGCTGAGGATGAGCGAGAACACCACGAACACCGAGGCCGCGACCGTCGAGGGCGCGCACACCCCGGACGAGCACGCGCTGGGTCACGGCGGTGACCGCAACTACCGCAAGGCCCGTCAGGGCTACGTGGTCAGCGACAAGATGGACAAGACGGTCACCGTCCTGGTCGAGGACCGTGTGAAGCACGCCCTCTACGGCAAGGTCCTGCGCAAGAGCCACAAGGTCAAGGCGCACGACGAGGGCAACGTCGCCGGCATCGGTGACCGCGTGCTCATCATGGAGACCCGTCCGCTGAGCGCCACCAAGCGCTGGCGGGTCGTGGAGATCCTCGAGAAGGCCAAGTAGGCCGTCGCTCGGGGGGCCCTGGCCCCCCGAGCACCCCCAGGGGCCTGCGCCCCGCAGAACTAGTCATCCACAACGTTCGGCAAGGCTCGTCGCCACCTCACAGGTGCGGCGAGAACCGGCCGGCAGAGGAGAACGAACAGTGATCCAGCAGGAGTCGCGACTTCGTGTCGCCGACAACACCGGGGCCAAGGAGCTCCTGTGCATCCGCGTGCTCGGTGGTTCCGGCCGCCGCTACGCGGGCATCGGGGACACCATCGTGGCCGCCGTCAAGGACGCGATCCCCGGCGGCAACGTCAAGAAGGGCGATGTCGTCAAGGCTGTCGTCGTGCGGACGCGCAAGGAGCGCCGTCGTCCCGACGGTTCCTACATCCGTTTCGACGAGAACGCCGCGGTGATCCTCAAGAACGACGGTGACCCCCGTGGCACCCGCATCTTCGGCCCGGTCGGCCGCGAGCTGCGCGACAAGAAGTTCATGAAGATCGTCTCGCTGGCGCCGGAGGTGATCTGAGCCATGGCGAAGATGAAGATCAAGAAGAACGACCTCGTGCAGGTCATCGCGGGCAAGGACAAGGGCCTCCAGGGCCGCGTCATCGCCGTCTACACCGAGACCCAGCGGGTCCTGGTCGAGGGCGTCAACCGCATCACCAAGCACACCCGGGCCGGTGGCCAGCGCGGTGTCAACACCGGTGGCATCCAGGTCCAGGAGGCTCCCATCCACGTCTCCAACGTGATGGTGGTCGACCCCGAGACCAAGAAGCCGACCCGCGTGAAGACCCGCACCGAGGAGGTCGAGCGCGGTGACGGCTCGGGGCGGACCACGACGGTGCGCACCCGCGTCGCGGTGCGCTCGGGTAAGGACCTGTGAGCATGACCGAGACCATCAACGAGACCGAGACCGTGGCTGCCCGCCCGGCTCCCCGCCTCAAGCAGCGCTACGCCGCCGAGATCAAGCCGGCCCTGACGCAGGAGTTCGGCTACGCCAACCCCATGCAGGTGCCGGGCCTGGTCAAGATCACCGTCAACATGGGTGTCGGTGAGGCCGCGCGCGACAGCAAGCTCATCGAGGGCGCGATCCGCGACCTGGCCACCATCACCGGCCAGAAGCCGCAGGTCACCAAGGCCCGCAAGTCGATCGCCCAGTTCAAGCTGCGCGAGGGCATGCCGATCGGCGCCCACGTGACGCTGCGCGGGGACCGCATGTGGGAGTTCCTCGACCGCCTGCTCTCCCTCGCGCTGCCGCGCATCAGGGACTTCCGTGGTCTGTCGCCCAAGCAGTTCGACGGCCGTGGCAACTACACCTTCGGTCTCACGGAGCAGTCGATGTTCCATGAGATCGACCAGGACAAGATCGACCGCGTCCGCGGGATGGACATCACGGTCGTCACCACCGCCACCAACGACGACGAGGGCCGGGCGCTGCTGAAGCACCTGGGCTTCCCGTTCAAGGAGAACTGACATGGCGAAGACCGCTCTCGTCAACAAGGCCAACCGCAAGCCGAAGTTCGCCGTGCGCGCCTACACCCGCTGCCAGCGGTGCGGCCGCCCGCACTCGGTCTACCGCAAGTTCGGCCTGTGCCGGATCTGCCTGCGCGAGATGGCGCACCGCGGCGAGCTGCCCGGCGTGACCAAGTCCAGCTGGTAATCCCAGCAGATCCGACCAGAAACAACCAACCTGGAACATCGAAGGTCGCGCCGGCTCACGGCATACCGCTGAGCTCGCGTGAAACCGCGATGAGAAAGGGCATGAAGCCCCATGACCATGACCGACCCGATCGCGGACATGCTGACCCGCATCCGGAACGCCAACTCGGCGCACAAGGACCAGGTCCGCATGCCGTACTCCAAGCTCAAGGCGAACATCGCCGACATCCTCAAGGCTGAGGGCTACATCGGCTCCTGGACCGCCGAGGACGCCGAGGTGGGCCAGACGCTCGTCATCGACCTCAAGTACGGCCCCAACCGGGAGCGTTCCATCGCCGGTGTGCGCCGTGTCTCCAAGCCCGGCCTGCGCGTGTACGCCAAGTCGACCAACCTGCCCCGGGTGCTCGGTGGCCTGGGCGTGGCGATCATCTCCACGTCCAACGGCCTGCTCACCGACCGTCAGGCTGCAGAGAAGGGCGTGGGTGGGGAAGTCCTCGCCTACGTCTGGTGACCTGAGGCACTAGGTAAGGAGAGCAGAAAACATGTCTCGTATCGGACGACTCCCCGTCACCGTGCCCTCTGGTGTCGACGTCACCATCGACGGCTCCAACGTCACCGTCAAGGGCCCGAAGGGTCAGCTCGCGCTGGCCGTCGTCGAGCCCATCGCGGTCGACCGCGCCGAGGACGGCACCCTGCAGGTGACCCGGCCCAACGACGAGCGCGACTCCCGCGCCCGCCACGGCCTGACCCGCAGCCTTCTCGCCAACATGGTGGAGGGTGTGACCAACGGCTACACCAAGAAGCTCGAGATCCACGGCACCGGTTACCGCGTGACCGCCAAGGGCAGCGACCTCGAGTTCGCCCTGGGCTACTCGCACCCGATCCTCATCAAGGCCCCGGAGGGCATCACCTTCCAGGTCGAGAACCCCACCCGGTTCTCGGTCACGGGCATCGACAAGCAGCTGGTCGGCGAGGTCGCTGCCAACATCCGTAAGCTGCGCAAGCCCGACCCGTACAAGGGCAAGGGTGTGCGCTACGAGGGTGAGCACATCCGCCGCAAGGTCGGAAAGGCTGGTAAGTAAGCCATGGCACAGATCATCAAGCGCGCCAAGAGCAAGCAGGCCGCCCGCGGCCGTCGCCACGAGCGCCTGCGCAAGAAGGTCACCGGGACGGCCGAGCGGCCGCGCCTGGTCGTCAACCGCTCCTCGCGCCACGTCTTCGTCCAGCTGGTCGACGACACCCAGAGCACCACGCTGGCCTCCGCCTCCACCATGGAGGCCGACCTGCGCGCGCTCGACGGTGACAAGACCGCCAAGGCCCGCCGCGTCGGCGAGCTGCTGGCCGAGCGGGCCAAGGCTGCCGGCGTCGAGACCGCGGTGTTCGACCGTGGTGGCAACCGGTATGCCGGTCGCGTCGCCGCGATCGCGGACGGCGCCCGCGAGGCAGGCCTGTCCCTGTGATGACCCCGAAGAACGGAAAGAGGATCCACTGATGGCTGGTGACTTCCAGCGCCGCGGCTCCGGTGACAGCTCCGGAGACTCCCGCGACAACCGTCGGGGCAACCGCGACAACCGTGACCGCGACAACCGCCGCCAGGGCGGTCGTGACGAGGAGCGCTCGCAGTACCTCGAGCGCGTCGTGACGATCAACCGCGTGGCCAAGGTCGTCAAGGGTGGCCGCCGCTTCAGCTTCACCGCGCTCGTCGTGGTGGGCGACGGCGACGGCACCGTGGGCGTCGGCTACGGCAAGGCCAAGGAGGTGCCGGCGGCGATCTCCAAGGGTGTCGAGGAGGCGAAGAAGAACTTCTTCCGCGTCCCCCGCATCGGCGGCACCATCCCGCACCCGGTCCAGGGTGAGGACGCCGCCGGCGTCGTCATGCTCAAGCCGGCCAGCGCCGGTACCGGTGTCATCGCCGGTGGCCCGGTGCGCGCCGTGCTCGAGTGCGCCGGCATCCACGACGTGCTGAGCAAGTCGCTCGGCTCGGACAACTCGATCAACATCGTGCACGCGGCCGTCGCGGCGCTCAAGGGTCTGGAGCAGCCGGAGGCTGTCGCCGCCCGCCGTGGCAAGTCCGTCGAGGACGTCGCTCCCGCCGCCATGCTGCGGGCCCGCGCCGAGGCGCGTGCCGAGGCGAAGGCAGGTGCGTGATGGCCCGTCTGAAGGTGACCCAGGTGAAGTCCACCGTCGGGACCAAGCACATGCACCGTGAGACGGTGCGCAGCCTGGGCCTGAAGCGGATCGGCGACACCGTCATCAAGGAGGACCGCCCGGAGTTCCGTGGCATGGTCCGCACGGTCGCCCACCTGGTGACCGTCGAGGAGGTTGACTGACCATGGCTGACAGCAGCGCCAAGATCGAGAAGCACGGCTCCGCCGCGCTGAAGGTCCACCACCTGCGTCCCGCCCCGGGAGCCAAGACCGCCAAGACCCGCGTGGGTCGCGGTGAGGGCTCCAAGGGTAAGAGCGCCGGTCGCGGCACCAAGGGCACCAAGGCCCGCTACCAGGTGCCGGAGACCTTCGAGGGTGGCCAGACCCCGATGCACATGCGGCTTCCCAAGCTGCGTGGCTTCAAGAACCCGTTCAAGACCACCTACCAGGTCGTGAACCTCGACCAGCTCTCGTCCCTGTTCCCGCAGGGTGGCACCGTCTCGGTCGCCGACCTCGTGGCCAAGGGCGCGGTCCGCAAGGGCCAGCCGGTCAAGGTGCTCGGCAACGGTGAGATCTCGGTCAAGGTCGACGTCACCGCCAGCAAGTTCTCGGCCTCCGCCAAGGAGAAGATCGAGGCTGCGGGCGGGTCCGTCACCGAGGCCTGACCGACCAGGTCCGACCGGTATGCCGTTGGGCCCCGGCTCGTCATCGACGAGCCGGGGCCCTGCGTCATTCATCCCACCGTCCACCCGGGTGTTATCGTCGCTACGACTATGCCCGATCCCTCCCCTTGCGGCGGCGCTGACGCGCCCGGCCCGGCAGGGGCCCTCAGGAGGACCTGAATGCTTTCCGCCTTCGTGCGCGCGTTCAAGACGCCGGACCTTCGCAAGAAGATCCTCTTCACGCTCGCGATCATGGCGCTCTACCGTCTGGGGACGCACGTCCCCAGCCCGGGCATCGACTACTCCCTCGTCCAGCAGTGCCAGCAGGCCGCGACGGCTGCCGGCAGCGTCCTGGGGATGGCCAACCTCTTCTCCGGCGGCGCGATGATGCAGCTGTCGGTCTTCGCGCTCGGCATCATGCCCTACATCACCGCGGCGATCATCGTCCAGCTGCTGACCGTGGTGATCCCGCGCTTCGAGGCTCTCAAGAAGGAGGGCCAGGCCGGTCAGACGAAGATGACGCAGTACACCCGCTACCTGACGATCGGCCTCGCGGTGCTGCAGGCCTCCACGCTCGTGACGATCGCGCGGGACCCCGCCCGGCTCTTCGGCGGCGCCTGCGCGACGGTCATGCCGGACGACAGCGTGCCCGCGCTCCTGCTCATGGTGCTGACCATGACCGCCGGCACCGGCCTGATCATGTGGCTGGGCGAGCTCATCACCGAGAAGGGGATCGGCAACGGCATGTCGCTGCTGATCTTCGTCTCGATCGCGGCCAGCTTCCCGGCCGCCTTCGGCGCCATCTACCAGCAGTCCGCCACCACCTTCGTGATGGTGATGATCCTGGGCCTGGCGATCGTGGCCGCCGTCGTCTACGTCGAGCAGTGCCAGCGCCGTATCCCGGTGCAGTACGCCAAGCGGATGATCGGGCGCCGTCAGTACGGCGGGACCTCGACCTACATCCCGCTCAAGCTCAACATGGCCAACGTCATCCCGATCATCTTCGCCAGCTCGATCCTGATGCTGCCCCAGCTGGCCGCGAACTTCTCCCGGCCCACGGACCCGAGCCAGCCGGCCCCGGACTGGGTGACCTTCGTCGACCGCTACCTGTCGATGGGCTTCTCGGGCCAGGGGACTCACTGGGCGTACATGCTGATCTACATGGCGATGCTCATCTTCTTCACGTTCTTCTACGTGTCCGTGACCTTCAACCCCACCGAGGTGGCGGACAACATGAAGCGCTACGGCGGGTTCATCCCGGGGATCCGGGCCGGTCGCCCGACGGCCGAGTACCTCAACTACGTGATCAACCGCATCACGACCCCCGGCGCGCTCTACCTGGCCGCGCTGGCGCTCATGCCGCTGATCGCGTTCAACGCCCTGCGCATCGCCGACTTCCCGCTCGGTGGCGCCTCGATCCTCATCATCGTCGGGGTCGGTCTGCAGACCGTCAAGCAGATCGAGTCCCAGCTCCAGCAGCACGACTACGAAGGGTTCCTCCGCTGATGCGCCTCATCATGCTCGGTCCGCCCGGTGCCGGTAAGGGCACCCAGGCGGCGCTCGTCTCCGCCGCCCACGGCGTCCCCGCCATCTCCACCGGCGACATCTTCCGCGCCAACATCAAGAACGAGACGCCCCTCGGCCTGCAGGTCAAGGAGATCACGGCGTCCGGGGGCTACGTCCCCGACGAGATCACCAACGCGATCGTGCGTGACCGGCTGGCCCAGGAGGACGCCGCTCACGGGTTCCTCCTCGACGGCTACCCCCGCACCACGGGCCAGGTCGCCGCGCTCGACGAGATGCTGGCCGAGGCCGGCCACGCCCTCGACGCGGTCGTGGAGCTGACGGTCGACACCGACGAGGTCGTCGGGCGGCTCCTCGCGCGAGCCGTGGAGCAGGGCCGGGCGGACGACACCGAGGAGGTCATCCGCGAGCGGATGCGCCTCTACGCCGAGGAGACCGCGCCGCTGGCCGCGGTCTACCGCGAGCGTGGCCTGCTGCACCGGGTCGACGGTATGGGCTCGGTCGAGGAGGTCACGGGTCGGATCGAGCAGGTGCTCGGCCGGGTCCGCGACGCCGCCTCGGCCACCGACGCCTGACCGGCGCGCGAGCGGCATACCCATGTCGATGTTCCGGCGCAAGAACCGGATCGAGGCCAAGACCGAGGCCCAGCTGCTCCTGATGCGCAGGGCCGGCCTCGTCGTGGCCGACACCCTGGCCCGGTCGGCTGAGCGCGCGGTCGCCGGGCTGACGACCCGCGAGCTGGACGCTGCGGCC
This sequence comes from Ornithinimicrobium tianjinense, assembly GCF_014636495.1. Taxonomy (GTDB): domain Bacteria; phylum Actinomycetota; class Actinomycetes; order Actinomycetales; family Dermatophilaceae; genus Ornithinicoccus; species Ornithinicoccus tianjinensis. The sequence goes on along the minus strand of NZ_BMEM01000004.1, from coordinate 9,806 downwards.
GAGGCGGACATCCGCGCGGTGGGTGCGGTGCCCAGCTTCCTGGGCTACCACGGCTTCACCGGCAGCCTGTGCATCTCGGTGAACGACGAGGTCGTGCACGGGATGCCGGGGGACCGGGTGCTCCAGGACGGGGACCTGGTCTCCATCGACTGCGGAGCGATCGTGGAGGGCTGGCACAGCGACGCGGCCCTGACGGTGGTCGTCGGAGGGCGTGACCAGGGCTCGGCGGCCGACCTGGCCCTCATGGACGACACCGAGACATCGCTGTGGGACGGCATCGCCGCGCTCCGGGCCGGCGGTCGCCTGTATGCCGTCGGCGACGCGGTCGAGGCGTCCATCGACGCGGCCCTCGAGCGCAGGCGGGGGGAGGGGAGCGTGCAGGAGTACGGCATCCTCGAGGACTTCGTGGGCCACGGCATCGGCCGAGAGATGCACATGGACCCGCAGGTGCCCAACTACGCGGTCACCTCGACCGGCCCGACCGTCCCCTCGGGGGCGACGTTCGCCGTGGAGCCGATGGTCACCCTGGGCACGATCGCCACCCGCACGCTCGCCGACGACTGGACGGTCGTCACGACCGACGGCAGCCGGGCCGCGCACTGGGAGCACACGGTCGCGGTGACCGACGCCGGCCTGTGGGTGCTGTCCGCCCACGACGGCGGTGCCGCGCAGCTGGCCGCCCGCGGCGTGCCGTTCGCGCCCCTCGCTGACTGACGGCTGGCCGTCCGGGGACGGATTGGCCTTCGGGGTTGCCATTCCCGTACGATGGTGTGTCGGCCCCCGTGGGCCGACAGCAGTGTAGTCACGCGAAAAGTGGAGGACATGGCGAAGAAGGACGGCGTCATTGAGATCGAGGGCACGGTTGTGGAGGCCCTCCCGAACGCGAACTTCCGGGTCGAGCTGACCAACGGTCACGTTGTGCTGGCTCACATCTCCGGGAAGATGCGTCAGCACTACATCCGGATCCTCCCCGAGGACCGGGTGGTCGTGGAGCTCAGCCCGTACGACCTGACTCGCGGACGCATCGTCTTCCGCTACCGCTGACGACGGACCCCGACCCCGACGCCGGGGGAGGGGCCTGACTCTGCACGCACCCACATCAGATCACTTCCCGAAAGCAGGCAGGCCATGAAGGTTCAGCCGAGCGTGAAGAAGATCTGCGACAAGTGCAAGGTGATCCGCCGCAACGGGCGGGTCATGGTCATCTGCGAGAACCTGCGCCACAAGCAGCGCCAGGGCTGAGCAGAGAGCCGACCGAGCACGCGTCGCAGCTTCGCGACAGCTAGCACAACTTCATACGACGAACAGCAGCACCCGACCCCCGTCGACACGGGACGTCACCCCCGGCCGCGAGAGCTGGGGACCGCGGGCACGAGCCCACCACAGAGGATGCGGACCGGTGCTGCCACCACACTCTCGCTCGACAACAGGAGCACTGCCACATGGCACGACTCATCGGTGTCGACCTGCCGCGCGACAAGCGCGTCGAGGTCGCTCTCACCTACATCTTCGGCGTGGGTCGCACCCGCGCCGTCCAGACGCTGGAGGCCACGGGGGTCGACCCGTCCACCCGCGTCAAGGACCTGACGGAGGACCAGCTGGTCGCCCTGCGCGACCACCTCGAGGGCAGCTACCGCCTCGAGGGTGACCTTCGCCGTGAGGTGGCCGCCGACATCCGCCGCAAGGTCGAGATCGGCAGCTACCAGGGCCTGCGGCACCGCCGCGGCCTCCCGGTGCACGGTCAGCGCACGAAGACCAACGCGCGCACGCGCAAGGGTCCCAAGCGCACGGTCGCCGGCAAGAAGAAGGCCGGCAAGTAGTCAGTCGGGGCTCCGCCCCGACCACCCCGCTGGGGCTTCGCCCCAGACCCCGGACCAGAGCCGGGGAGGGAACCCAGACTTGATCTTCCATCAGGAGAAGTAATGCCCCCCAAGAGCCGTCAGGCTGGCGCCCGCAAGGTGCGCCGCAAGGAGAAGAAGAACGTCGCCTTCGGGCAGGCTCACATCAAGAGCACGTTCAGCAACACCATCATCTCGATCACCGACCCCACCGGTGCCGTCATCGCCTGGTCCTCCTCGGGCCAGGTCGGGTTCAAGGGCTCGCGCAAGTCGACGCCCTACGCCGCGCAGATGGCCGCCGAGGCCGCTGCCCGTCGTGCGATGGACCACGGCATGAAGAAGGTCGACGTCTTCGTCAAGGGCCCGGGCTCGGGTCGCGAGACGGCGATCCGTTCGCTGACCGCCGCGGGCCTCGAGGTCGGTGCGATCTCCGACGTGACGCCCCAGGCGCACAACGGCGTCCGCCCGCCCAAGAAGCGTCGTAACTGAGCACCGGAAGGAACTAGGTAGAGAATCATGGCCCGTTACACCGGACCCATCACCAAGAAGTCCCGCCGGCTCAAGGTCGACCTCGTCGGCGGCGACAAGAACTTCGACCTGCGTCCGTTCCCCCCGGGGCAGCACGGCCGTCGCCGCTCGCAGGAGAAGGAGTACCTGACCCAGCTGCAGGAGAAGCAGAAGGCGCGCTTCACCTACGGCGTCATGGAGAAGCAGTTCCGTCGCTACTACGCCGAGGCGGCGCGCCGCCCCGGCAAGACCGGCGCGAACCTGCTCATCATCCTCGAGTCCCGCCTGGACAACGTCATCTACCGCGCCGGTCTGGCCCGCACCCGTCGGGCCGCCCGCCAGCTGGTGACGCACGGCCACTTCCTGGTCAACGGCCAGCGCGTGGACGTCCCGTCCTACCGGGTCGAGCAGTACGACATCATCGAGGTCCGCCCGCAGTCGGTGGAGACCTTCCCGATCCAGCTCGCTCGCGAGACGTTCGGCGACCGCCCGGTCCCGGCCTGGATGAAGGTCATCCCCGGCTCCCTGAAGATCCTGATCCACCAGCTGCCGACGCGTGAGCAGATCGACACGATCCTCACCGAGCAGCTGATCGTCGAGCTGTACTCGAAGAACTGATCGGTGGGGGCTCTGCCCCCGCACCCCCGACAGACGGGGAGCTCGATGCGCTCGCGCTCCCCGTCTGTCCCGGGGAAACCCAGGCTCGCTTCGCTGGCCGGTTTCCCCGGGGCCCGCACCGTGGACAGAGACGGTCGGGTGTCCCGACGAGGCGTCATATAGCGGTCGCCCGTGGAAAGGAAGCATCACCGTGCTCATCGCACAGCGTCCCACCCTGTCCGAGCAGGTCGTCTCCGACAGCCGCTCCCGGTTCGTCATCGAGCCGCTGGAGCCCGGCTTCGGCTACACCCTCGGCAACTCCCTGCGCCGGACCCTGCTGTCCAGCATCCCCGGCGCCTCGCTGACCAGCATCCGCATCGACGGCGTGCTGCACGAGTTCTCCACGATCCCCGGGGTCAAGGAGGACGTCACCGAGATCATCCTCAACCTCAAGAGCCTCGTCGTCTCCAGCGAGCACGACGAGCCTGTGGTGATGTACCTGCGCAAGCAGGGCTCCGGCGCGGTCACCGCCGCCGACATCGCCCCGCCGGCCGGCGTGGAGATCCACAACCCGGACCTGCACCTGGCGACCCTCAACGACGCCGGCAAGATCGAGATGGAGATGACGGTCGAGCGTGGCCGTGGCTACGTCTCCGCCGCGCAGAACAAGTCCGGTGACCAGGAGATCGGTCGGATCCCGGTCGACTCCATCTACTCCCCGGTCCTGGCCGTGACCTACAAGGTCGAGGCCACCCGTGTCGAGCAGCGCACCGACTTCGACCGCCTCGTCGTCGACGTCGAGACCAAGTCGTCCATGGCCCCGCGCGACGCGCTGGCCTCGGCCGGCCGCACGCTCGTCGAGCTCTTCGGCCTGGCCCGTGAGCTCAACGTCGAGGCCGAGGGCATCGAGATCGGCCCGGCGGCCGGCGACGGCGCGCTCGCGTCCGACCTGGCGCTGCCGATCGAGGAGCTCGACCTGACCGTCCGGTCCTACAACTGCCTCAAGCGCGAGGGCATCCACACGGTGGGTGAGCTCGTCGGCCGCAGCGAGGCGGACCTGCTCGACATCCGCAACTTCGGTGCGAAGTCCATCGACGAGGTCAAGGACAAGCTCGAGGAGATGGGTCTGGCCCTCAAGGACAGCCCGCCCGGGTTCGAGGGCGCCTCGGCCTCCTTCGACGAGGAGACCTACGACGACGAGGGCGACGCCGCCTTCGTCGAGGACGAGCAGTACTGATCCCCACCAGCCTTATCGCCTAAGGAGTAACCCATGCCTGCACCGAAGAAGGGCCCGCGCCTCGGCGGCGGTCCGGCGCACGAGCGCCTGATCCTGTCCAACCTGGCGACCGCGCTGTTCGAGCACGACCGCATCACCACCACCGAGGCCAAGGCCAAGCGCCTGCGTCCGCTCGCCGAGCGCCTGGTCACCTTCGCCAAGCGCGGTGACCTGCACAACCGCCGCAAGGTCCTGGCCATCGTCCGGGACAAGGGTGTCGTGCACCGCCTGTTCACCGAGATCGCTCCCGACATGGCCGAGCGCCAGGGCGGCTACACCCGCATCACCAAGATCGCGCCGCGCAAGGGTGACAACGCCCCCATGGCCGTGATCGAGCTGGTGCGCGAGGCCGTCGCGAAGAAGGCCGTCGTCACCCAGGCCGAGGGCGCCACCAAGCGTGCCGCCAAGGACGCCGCGAAGGCCGAGGCCGCCGTGGCTCCCGCCGAGCTGGTCGAGGTCAACGAGACCGCTGCCGAGGACACCACCGAGGCCGCGACGGTCTCCGCCGGTGCTGACGACGCCCGTGACTTCGGGCCCGACAGCCACGCGGCGACCGAGGACGGCTCGGCGCCCGAGGGCTTCGACGTCAAGGGCAACGCTGACTCGATGAAGTACCACGTCCCCGGCTCCCGCTGGTACGACCAGACGCTCGCCGAGGTCTGGTTCCGGTCCGCGGAGGCCGCCGAGGCGGCCGGCTTCGAGCCCGCCGGCGGCGCTGCCGCCCAGGGCGTGGACGCCGGTGCCGACCTGGGCACCGCCGAGGACAACTGAGGCAGCTGCGGCATACCGCACCTGACCTGACCAGGACCGCTCACCCCACCGGGGTGGGCGGTCCTCGTCGTTGCGGGCAAGATGGGTCGGTGCGCATCAGGATCGACCTCGCCTACGACGGCACCGACTTCTCCGGCTGGGCCCGGCAGCCCGGTCTGCGGACCGTGCAGGGCGAGCTGGAGCGGGCTCTGGCCACGGTGCTGCGCACCCCGCCCCCGTCCTTGACCGTGGGGGGTCGCACCGACGCCGGCGTCCACGCGCGCGGTTCGGTCGCTCACCTGGACGTCGACGAGGAGGTATGGCGTTCCGTCCCGGGCCGCTCGGACCGGGAGCCGGGTGATGCGCTCGTCACGCGCCTGCGGGGCGTCCTGCCGCCGGACGTCGTCGTGCGCAGCGCGAGGGTGGTGCCGGACGGCTTCGACGCGCGTTTCTCGGCCCTGCGGCGTCGCTACACCTACCGGCTCGCCGACCGCCCCGAGCGCCTCGACCCGCTGCGTCGGCACGACACGGTGGTGGTGCGCAGACCGCTCGACGCAGCGGCGATGGACGCGGCCGCCTCGAGGCTGGTCGGGCTGCACGACTTCGCGGCCTTCTGCAAGCCGCGCGAGGGTGCGACCACGGTGCGCACGCTGCTGGCCTACCGGTGGGAACGGGACGACGAGGGCATCGTCGTCGGGACCGTGCAGGCCGACGCCTTCTGCCACAGCATGGTGCGGGCGCTCGTGGGCGGGGTCGTGCCGGTGGGGGAGGGCAGGCGAGCCGTCGACTGGCCGGAGGCGGTGCTGCTCGCGGGGGTGCGTGACTCCGGGGTGCAGGTGATGCCGCCGCACGGGCTGTGCCTGGAGGAGATCGTCTACCCGGAGACGGAGACCGCCCTCGCGGAGCGCGCGGCGGGCGCCCGCGCCCTCCGGGTCCTCCCGGCGGAGCCGCCAGGGCAGGCGCAGGGCTAGGGTCGGTCCATGCTCGCCGCCTACGCCGCCCGCTTCGACGCCGACCACCCGCTCACCGCGCTCGAGGTCGATCAGCGGCCGGAGCCCGAGGCGGCCCCGGGCTGGGCCGTGCTGCCGGTCGTGGCCACCGGCCTGAACCACCACGACCTCTGGTCGCTGCGGGGCGTGGGCCTGCGGGCCGAGCAGCTGCCGATGATCCTCGGCTGTGACGCGGTGGCCCGACACCCCGAGCTGGGCGAGGTGGTGGTCTACCCGGTGGTGCCGGGCACGCCGGGCTGGGCCGGGGACACCACGCTCGACCCCCGCCGGTCGCTGCTCTCCGAGCTCCACCAGGGCACGCTCGCCGAGCACGTGACGGTGCCCGAGGGGTCGTGGGTGCCCAAGCCCGAGCACCTGAGCGCCGTGGAGGCCGCCGCGCTGTCGACGGCCTGGCTCACGGCATACCGGATGCTGTTCCGCAACGCGCAGGTGACGCCGGGGGACACGGTCCTGGTGCAGGGCGCCGGCGGGGGAGTCGCGACCGCTCTGGTCCAGCTCGGCGCCGCGGCCGGGCTGCGGGTGTGGGTGACCAGCCGGGACGGACTCAAGCGGGAGCGGGCCGTGGAGCTGGGTGCTGACCGGGCGTTCGAGCCCGGTGCCCGGCTGCCCGAACGGGTCGACGCGGTGCTCGAGAGCGTGGGCGCGGCCACCTGGTCGCACTCGGTCAACGCCCTGCGTCCGGGAGGCACGATCGTCATCTGCGGCGCGACCTCCGGGGACGCGCCTGCCAAGGCGGAGCTGACCAAGATCTTCTTCAAGCAGCTGCGTGTGATCGGCTCCACGATGGGCACCCACGAGGAACTGAGCAAGCTCTGCTCGTTCGTCGCGCGCACCGGGCTGCGCCCGCAGGTGGACAGCGTCTTCGCGCTCTCCGACGCTCGAGAGGCGCTGGAGAAGATGGAGCGCGGTGACGTCGTCGGCAAGATCGGCATCACCGTATGATGGGATCCATAACGTTGACTAGGGAACAGTTCGCGTTCCCACGGCGTTGTCACCCCCTGCATGTTCACGCGCCGCAGCGACACCTGCCTGCGGTCGCCCCGCTCCGAAGGAGAACCACATGACCCGCACCCGGTCTCTCGCCGTCTCGAGCCTGGCCCTGGCCACCGCCCTCACCCTCGCCGCGTGCGGCTCCGGCTCCGGGTCCGGGTCCGCGTCCGGTGACGACACCGCCAGCGGCTCCGCCGCGGCCGGGGCGGACTACGGCCTGCTGGAGGACGGCGTCCTCACGGTCGGCACGGAGGGCACCTACAAGCCCTTCAGCTACCACGAGGGTGCCGGCGGTGACCTGACCGGCTACGACGTGGAGGTCGTGGAGGCGGTCGCGGACAAGCTCGGTCTCGAGGTCGAGTACCAGGAGACCCAGTGGGACGCGATGTTCGCCGGGCTGGACGCGGGTCGCTTCGACGTCATCGCCAACCAGGTGTCCATCAACCCCGAGCGGGAGGCGAAGTACCTCTTCAGCACCCCCTACACCGTCTCGACCGGGGTCGTGGTCGTGGCCGAGGACAACACCGACATCACCTCCGTCGCCGACCTGGAGGGCAAGACCAGCGCCCAGTCGCTGACCAGCAACTGGAAGGACGTCGCCGAGGGTGCCGGTGCCACGGTCGAGGCGATCGAGGGCTGGGCGCAGGCCGTGACGCTGGTCGAGCAGGGGCGCGTGGACGCGACCGTGAACGACGAGCTGACCTTCCTGGACTACCTCAAGACCAACCCGGACGCGCCGATCAAGGTGGCGGCCGAGACCGAGGACAGCTCCAGCAGCGCGTTGACCTTCACCCAGGACAAGGCTGCGCTCGTCGCGGCCGTCGACGAGGCGCTGGCGGAGCTGGCCGCGGACGGCACGCTGGCCGAGCTGGGTGAGAAGTACTTCGGCGCCGACGTCTCCCAGTGACGCGCCGGTGATCGACCCCGAGCTCTGGCAGCTCCTCCAGGACTCCCTCTGGCCGATCGTCCGGGGCGGCCTGGTGGGGACCATCCCGCTGACCGTCATCTCCTTCGTCCTGGGCCTGGTGCTGGCGCTCGGGGTCGCTCTCCTGCGGCTCTCGCGCAACCCTTTCCTGACATGGCTCGCGCGGGCCTACATCTCGGTGATCCGGGGCACGCCGCTGCTCGTCCAGCTCTTCGTGATCTTCTACGGCCTGCCCTCGATCGGCCTGCTCATCGACCCCTGGCCGAGCGCGATCATCGCGTTCTCGCTCAACGTCGGCGGTTACGCGGCGGAGATCATCAGGGCCGCCATCCTGTCGGTCCCGCGCGGACAATGGGAGGCTGCCTACACGATCGGCATGTCGCCCCGCGAGCAGCTCGCGCGGGTGATCCTGCCGCAGGCGGCGCGCGTGTCGGTGCCTCCGCTGTCCAACACCTTCATCTCCCTGGTGAAGGACACGTCGCTGGCCTCGCTCATCCTGGTGACCGAGCTGTTCCGGGAGGCGCAGAAGATCGCCGCCTTCAGCCAGGAGTTCCTGTGGCTCTACACCGAGGCCGCGGTCGTCTACTGGGGGTTCTGCACGGTGCTCGCCCTCGGCCAGGACCGTCTCGAGAGGAGGCTGGACCGGTATGTCGCGCACTGACCAGTCGCGTAGCGACGTCCCCGAGGAGGCCGCGCCCGGCGAGGTGCTGCTGTCCGCCCGAGGGCTGCGCAAGAGCTTCGGGGACCTGGAGGTCCTCCGCGCCATCGACCTCGAGGTGCGCCGGGGGCAGGTGATCTGCCTCATCGGCCCGAGCGGGTCGGGCAAGACCACCGTGCTCCGCTCGCTCAACGGGCTGGAGACACCGGACGGTGGGACCTTGTCCTTCGCGGGCGGCCCGAGCCTCGACTTCTCGCGCCCCGTGTCCCGACGCCAGCGCTCGGCGCTCCGCGACCGGTCGGCCATGGTCTTCCAGCACCACAACCTCTTTCCCCACCGCACGGTCATCCAGAACGTCCTCGAGGGGCCGGTCCAGGTCCAGAAGACCCCGAGGGCGCGCGCGGTCGAGCAGGCGGAGACGCTGCTGGAGCGGGTCGGGCTGCTCGACAAGCGCGACGTCTACCCGTTCCAGCTGTCCGGTGGGCAGCAGCAGCGCGTCGGCATCGTCCGTGCGCTCGCCCTGCGCCCGAGCCTGCTCCTCTTCGACGAGCCCACCTCTGCGCTCGATCCTGAGCTGGTGGGGGAGGTGCTGACCGTCATCAAGGAGCTGGCCGACGAGGGATGGACCATGGTGGTCGTCACCCACGAGCTGAGCTTTGCCCGCGCCGTCGCCGACGAGGTGCTGTTCATGGACGGCGGAGTGGTCGTCGAACGTGCCGCACCCGCAGAGATGTTCAGCCGGCCCCGCCACGCGCGCACCCGCCAGTTCCTGGAGCGGATCCTGGACCCGCTGCACCAGGGCACGGGCTCGGGGACCGCGCACGACGGCGCGGATGAGCGGACGGACGGGCCCGCTTAGGCCCCTGACCTGCGCGGATGCCCGGGTCGCGCAGCGAATTTGTCTTCGTCGGGAAGGTAGGTGTAGAGTTTTACCTCGCCGCAGACGCGAGAGCGGCATGCAGCACAGCCCCCGAGGTTCACCCCGCGAGACTGATCAGATCCACGGATTTGGACGGCAGGGAGGAACTGAGATAGGCTAGCGAAGTTGCCTGACGCGAGAGCGGCGGGTGACGAATGGCCGATCGGCTCACCTCCACAGCTCCTCCGGAACACGGATTTGGAGAGTGCGGAGCAGCTGAGATAGGCTAGAGAGGTTGCCCCGGACGGGAAGCCACCACTTGGTGAGCGGCTCGGCGGTGTGCGTCCGATCCTTGAGAACTCAACAGCGTGTCAGTTTATTGATGCCAAGTTTTTG
>NZ_BMEM01000003.1 GCF_014636495.1 Ornithinimicrobium tianjinense | reverse complement strand
AAACACGCCGGAGACGACGACCTCAGCTACCGCGCTACACCACTATGCGGGACTCAACTCGGTAGCGCCCGTTCGGTTCGGCAGTAGCGCCCGTCCGGTTCGGCAGTAGCGCCTGTTCGGTTCGGCCGTAGCGCCTGTCCGGTCACGCCACTCCCGACCGGACAGGCGTTGTTGCCGCCCTCTGGCAGTAACGCCTGTCCGGTTCGGCAGTAACGCCTGTCCGGTGTGGCCGTAACGCCTGTCCGGTCGGGTGTGGGGTCGGTCACAGATGCGGTCTGGAGTAGGGATTTAGAGGAACGACCGGCTATCTTGACGACGTTACGTAGTACTAGGACACGTCGTTGGAGGGACCGTTGGACGCCGTCGACCTCGCCAGGTGGCAGTTCGGGATCACTACCGTCTACCACTACTTCTTCGTCCCGATCACGATCGGGCTCAGCCTGCTCGTCGCGATCATGCAGACCCGCTGGATGCAGACCCGCGACCCGCAGTGGCTCCGCCTGACCACGTTCTTCGGCAAGCTCTTCACCATCAACTTCGCGCTCGGCCTCGTCACCGGCATCGTGCAGGAGTTCCAGTTCGGGATGAACTGGTCGGACTACTCCCGCTTCGTCGGAGACATCTTCGGCGCCCCGCTGGCCATCGAGGCCCTTCTCGCCTTCTTCCTGGAGTCGACCTTCCTCGGCCTGTGGTTGTTCGGCTGGGGCCGGATCCCGGAGAAGCTGCACGCGGCCTGCATCTGGCTGGTGCACATCGGCACGGTGCTCTCCGCCTTCTTCATCCTGGCCGCCAACTCCTTCATGCAGAACCCGGTCGGCTACGCGATCAACCAGCAGACCGGCCGCGCCGAGCTCACCGACTTCGTCGCGGTGCTGACCAACCCGGTCCAGCTGGTCACCTTCCCGCACGTCGTCTCGGCGGCCTGGATGACCGGCGGCGCCTTCGTCCTGGCCTTCAGCCTGTGGCACCTGTGGCGCGACCGCACCCCCGCCGCCGACCGGCCGATGTACCGCAAGGGCGCCAAGCTCGGCGCCTGGGCCGTCATCGTCGCCGCCATCGTCGTCATGATCTCCGGCGACGTCCAGGGCAAGGTCATGACCGACGTCCAGCCGATGAAGATGGCCGCCGCCGAGGGTCTCTACGAGGACGTCCCCGAGGGCGTCGGCGCCCCCTTCTCGATCATCACCGTCGGCACCCTCGACGGCCGCGAGGAGATCTGGGCCGTCACCGTCCCCAAGCTGCTCTCCTACCTGGCCACCGGCTCGCTCGAGGGCGCGGTCGAGGGCATCGACCACATCCAGGAGCGCTACGAGCTCACCTACGCCGGCTCCGAGCTGACCGCCGCCGAGGACTACCGCCCGGTCATCCCGGTCACCTACTGGAGCTTCCGCCTCATGATGGGCCTCGGTTTTGCCGGTATGGCGATCGCGCTCGCCGTGCTCTGGGCCCTGCGGGGCCGGGGCGACGAGCACGACGAGACCCGGTTGGTCGGCGGGCGGCTGTGGGCGTGGGCCGGGGCACTCGTGCTCTTCATGCCGTTGCTGGCCAACAGCTTCGGCTGGATCTTCACCGAGATGGGCCGCCAGCCGTGGCTGGTCATGGGCCTGATGACGACGCAGACCGGCGTCTCCCCGGGGACCACCACCGCGGAGGTCCTGACCTCCCTGGTCGTCTTCACCCTGCTCTACGGCGCGCTCGCCGTGGTCGAGGTCGGCCTCACGCTGCGCTACGGCCGGGCGGGCGCCGAGCCGGTCGAGGCGGACGCGTCCTACGACCCCGCCCGCCGGACCGACGACGACGCCTTCGTCTTCACCTACTGAGCACACGGCATACAAGGAGATTGACATGGAACTGACCACGATCTGGTTCATCCTCATCGCCGTGCTCTGGATCGGCTACTTCGTGCTCGAGGGCTTCGACTACGGCGTCGGCGCGCTGCTGCCGGTCCTGGGCCGCGACGAGGCCGGCGGCGCCGTGACCGGGGAGACCCGGCGCCGGCAGATGCTCGGCGCGATCGGCCCGTTCTGGGACGGCAACGAGGTCTGGCTGCTCACCGCGGGCGGCGCGACCTTCGCGGCCTTCCCGCACTGGTACGCCACCCTGTTCTCCGGCTTCTACCTGCCCCTCCTGCTCATCCTCGTCGCGCTCATCGTGCGCGGCATCGGGCTGGAGTACCGCGGCAAGGTCGACTCGACCACCTGGCGGCAGCGGATGGACCTGATGATCGTCGCCGGCTCGGCGCTGCCCGCGCTGCTCTGGGGCGTGGCGTTCACCAACATCGTCCGCGGCGTGCCGATCGACGCCGAGATGGAGTACGTCGGCGGCTTCTGGAACCTCCTCAACCCGGTCGCGCTGCTCGGCGGGCTCGTCACGCTCACCCTCTTCCTGACCCACGGCGCCCTGTTCGTCGCGCTCAAGACCGACGGGCAGATCAGGCACGACGCCCGGGCGCTGGCGCTGCGCCTCGGGACGGTCGCGGCGGTGCTCGCGGTGGCCTGGTTGACGGTGATGCACCTGTCGACCGGGAACGCCGCGTCGTGGGTGCTGGCCGGTCTCGCGGCGGTGGCCCTCGTGGCGGGCCTGGCCGCGGCACGGGGCGGGCGCGAGGGCTGGGGATTCGCCGGCACGTTCGTGACGATCGCGCTGGCCACGGCCTCGCTCTTCGTCGCGCTCTTCCCGGACGTCATGCCCTCGACGCTGGACGCCGCGTGGTCGCTCACCGTCGAGAACGCCGCGTCCACGCAGAAGACCCTCGGCATCATGACGGTCGTGGCCGTGGTCTTCACCCCCGTCGTGCTGCTCTACCAGGCCTGGACCTACTGGACCTTCCGCCGTCGGATCTCCGGGCACCACATCCCGACCGAGGTGCACCACGCGGCGGTGACCGACGAGACCCCGCGACCGGTCTCGGCGAGCTGACCGCGCGACCCGGCGCACGGCATACCCGATGAAGCCCTTCGACCCCGCGCTCCTGCGCGCCCTGCCCGAGACGCGACGGCCCGTCGCCGTCCTGTCCGCCGTCGGCGTCGCCTCCGGCGTCGTCGCCATCGCCCAGGCGCTGGTCCTGGCGCTGGTGGTCGGGCAGGTGGTGGGCGGCGGGCGGCTCGGCCCGGTCCTCGCGGGCCTGGTCGGGCTGCTCGCCCTGCGGGGGGTGCTGGCCGCGCTGTCGGAGTATGCCGCGCGCCGCGCCGGTCTGCGGGTCGCGGCCGCCGTGCGGCTGGCCGTCCTGCGCCGTTGGCTCGGCCGACCCGTCGAGGAGCGGCCGGCCGACGAGGTCGCGGTGACGCGGGTCGGCGAGGGCATGACCGCGATCGAGCCCTACGTCGCGCGCTACCTCCCCGCGCTCGTCACCGCGGCCGTGGTGCCGGTCCTGGCGGTCGGCGCGCTGCTGGTCGTCGACCCGTGGAGCGCGCTGATCGTCGTGCTGACCCTGCCGCTGCTGCCGGTCTTCGCGGCGCTGATCGGCCAGCACACGGCTGCGCAGACGGAGCGGCGGTGGGGGGCGATGGCGCTGCTGTCGGGGCACTTCCTCGACGTCGTCCGCGGGCTGCCGACGCTGGTGGCCTACGGACGGGCCACGGCGCAGGTCGGGGTGGTGCGCGAGGTGGGCGAGCGGCACCGGCGGGCGACCGTGTCGACGCTGCGCACGGCCTTCCTGTCGACCGCGGCGCTGGAGCTGCTGGCCACGATCTCGGTGGCGATGGTGGCGGTGGCGGTGGGGCTGCGGCTGGCGTACGGAGCGATGGACCTCGTCGTGGGGCTGACGGCGATCCTGCTGGCGCCCGAGGCGTACTGGCCGGTCCGCCGCGTCGGCGCGGAGTTCCACAGCGCGGCCGACGGCGCAGCGGTGCTGGAGGAGCTGGTGGCCGACGGCACGCTGGCCCGCCCGGCGGCGTCACAGGCGGCCTCCGTGCCGACGACACGCCCGATACCGCCGGCGCAGGAGCGCACGTGCACGCCTGAGCCGGTCACCGTCGGCGCGTCGTCGGGACAGATCCTTGCCGCGCGCGCCGGAGCGCTCCGCCCAGGGGCCGTCGGCCTCGAGTCGGTCTCCTACGCCCATCGCGGCCGCGAGCGCACGGTCGCCGACGTGACCCTCCGCACCGACGCCGCCCCCGGCCTCACCGCGCTGACCGGGCCGTCGGGCGCGGGCAAGACGACCGTGCTCGAGCTGCTCGCAGGCCTGCGCACCCCGACGAGCGGCACCGTCTGCGCACCGGCCGCCCACCTCGCGTCCCAGCGGCCCGTCATCCTGCCCGGGACGGTGCGCGACAACCTGGCGCTCGTGGGTGGCGCGGCGGTCCGCCCCGACGGCAGCACCCACGGCAGCGCCCACGGCAGCACCGACGACGCCGCGATGATCCTGGCCCTGCAGCGCGTGGGCCTCTGGTCGGCGCTCGAGGACCGACAGGGCCTCGACACGGTGCTGGGCGACGACGGGTTCGGGCTGTCGGCCGGCCAACGAGCCCGCCTCGCGCTGGCCAGGGCGACCCTCACCGACGCACCGCTGGTGCTCCTCGACGAGCCGACCGCCAATGTCGCGGCCGCCTCGGTACCGCTCCTGCACGAGGTGATCCTGGAGCTCGCGACCCAGCGCCGGGTGATCGCGGTGACACACGACCCCGCCCTCAGCGCCCTCGCCGACGACCGGTGGCGCCTCGAACCGGCCGCGCTGACGGGCCACCTCTCGACCGGGCAGGCGCCTGCGGATGGATGTGCAGCGCTGGCGTGTCACATCGATCGTCCTGGCGACGAATGTGACACGACAGCCGTGCACATCGATGCGCGAGCGCAGCCCGTCACTCCGCAACCCCCTGCCACGATCACCACTTCCCCCCGCGCCCGCCTCGCTCTCGCCTGCCTGCTCGGCGGCACCTCCGTGGCGTGCGGCGTCGCGCTCACCGCCACCTCCGGCTGGCTCATCGTGCAGGCGTCCACGATGCCGGTGGTCCTCACGCTCATGGTCGCGATCGTCGGGGTGCGGGCCTTCGGGCTGTTCCGACCGGTGCTGCGCTACGCCGAGCGGGTGGCCTCCCACGACGTCGCCCTGGAGGAGCTCGCCGAGCGTCGCGCCGACGTCTTCGCCCGGCTGGTCCCGCTCACCCCCGCACGGCTCGGGCGGCACAGCCGCGGCGAGGTGCTCACGACCGTCGTCCGCGACCTCGACGACGTCGTCGACGAGCGGGTCCGCGTGACCGTTCCCGCGTGGTCGGCCCTCATCGCCTCCGTCGTGGGAGCCACCCTCGCCGCCTGGCACCTCCCGCTCGCCGGGGCCGCCGTGCTCGCCGGCGCCCTCGCCGTCGCGCTCCTCACCAGCCTCGGGTATGCCGCGGAGCTCACCTCCCAGCACGCCGCCGTCACCGCACGCGGCACCGTCCGCCGCGTCGCGACCGCCCTGGCCGGCCAGCTGCTGGCCGTCCAGTCGGTGACGGGACGGCGCGCCGCCGCGCGCATCCTCGCCGACGTGGACAACGCCGACCGTGCGCAGGCGCGCGCCGAGTCCCGCCTGATCACCGTCCGCGCGCTGGTCCTGGCGGGGCTCTGGCTCGTGGTCGCCGCCACCACTGCGGCCGTGGCGGTGACCGTCTGGCAGGCCCACGCGGCCGGCGCGCTGAGCGGCCCCTACGCCGCGCTCGTCGCCCTCGTCCCGATGGCCCTCGCGGACACGTGGGTAGGGCTGGCCGACGTCGCCGGCTCCCGGGCCCGCGCCCGCGCGGCCGCCGCCCGCCTGGAGGCGGTCCTCGACCAGACCCCCGCCGTCGCCGCCACCGGCAGCAGCCACCCGGAGCCCGGCACCCCGGCGCTCGACCTCGACGCGGTCTCGGCGACGTGGGAGCCGGGCAGCGCACGGCATACCCCGGCCCTGACGGGACTCGACCTGCACCTGCCGGCGGGCAGCCGCGTCGCCCTGACCGGGCCCAACGGGGTCGGCAAGTCGACCGCCCTCGCGGTGCTCGCGCGGCACCTCGACCCCCTCGCCGGCCGGTATGCCGTGTCCGGCACCGACGCGCGCGACCTCGATGTCGACGCGGTGCGCGCCGGGCTGGCGCTGGTGGACGACGAGCCCCACGCGTTCGCAGGGACCGTCCGCGCCAACCTCACGCTCGCCCGGCCGGACGCGAACGACGCGCAGATCGTCGCGGCGCTCAAGGCGGTCGACCTGGGCTGGTGGCTCCGCACGCTGCCGGACGGGCTGGACACGCGGCTGACCGGTCTGTCCGGGGGCGAACGCGCCCGCCTGTCGATGGCCCGGGCGCTCCTGTCCGGTCGACCGGTCCTGCTCCTCGACGAGCCGGCCGCGCACCTGGACGACGCCACCGCCGGACGGGCGCTGGGTGGGCTCCTCGCAGCCGACCCGGAGCGGCGACGGACCCACGTCATGGTCAGCCACCGCCCCGAGGACCTGGCCGGGTGGGACGAGGTCCCGGTGCGGCCGCGGGCGCTCAGCCGAGACGCTGTTCCGGTGGAGGTTGTCGGACCTCGGACCTAGGTTGAGGGCAGTACCGACCCGACCGAGGAGGTCACCATGGAAGACAACACCTGGATCTGGTGGGTCGTCGCGGCCCTCGTCCTGCTGGCCATCATCGCCGCGGTCGTCGCCGCCTCCCGCCGCCGGAAGGTCGACGCGGCCCGCGCGGAGGCCGGGCAGATCCGCGAGCGCGCCGCGGCCGGCGAGACCTACGTCTCCGGCGCGGAGGACCGCGCCCGCGAGCTGCAGGAGCGCGCGCGGGAGGCCGAGGCGCGCGCCGAGCAGCTCCGTCATCAGGCCGACGACGCCACCCAGCAGGCCCGCGACCACCGCGACCGCGTCACCGACGACTACCTGCGCGCCGACGAGGTGGACCCGGACGTCAAGGGCGACGGGCGCTAGCCGGCCCGGCGGCGCGCAGGGGGCCCGCTGAGCCTGAGAGAATGACGGCCATGCCGATGCCTGCCGCCCGCACGCCCCTGGCCGACCTCGACCCCGCGATCGCCCTCGGCGCGCTCGACGGTCGTTACCGAGGTGCCGTGGCACCCCTGGTCAACCACCTCTCCGAGGCCGCGCTCAACCGCGCCCGCCTGCACGTCGAGGTGGAGTGGCTGATCCACCTGACGACCCAGGGCGTGGTCCCGGGCGCCGACGAGCTCTCGACCGGCGAGCAGGACGCCCTGCGCGCGCTCGTCCTCGACTTCGACGCCGCGGCGATCGCCGAGCTCAGGGACATCGAGGCCGAGACCGTCCACGACGTCAAGGCCATCGAGTACTACCTGCGCCGCCGGCTCGTCGACATCGTCGGTGCCGACAGGGCCGTCTCCCTCGGCGAGCTCGTCCACTTCGCCTGCACCAGCGAGGACATCAACAACACCTCCTACGCGCTGATGGTGCAGGGTGCCGTGACCGAAGTCTGGCTGCCGAAGGCCCGGGCCCTCGTCGACCAGCTCTCCGGTATGGCGCGCGACCTCGCCGAGGTCCCGCTCCTGGCCCACACCCACGGCCAGCCGGCGACCCCGACCACCATGGGCAAGGAGCTCGCGGTGCTGGCGTGGCGGCTCACCCGCCAGCTCGACCGGGTGGCTGGCACGGCATACCTCGGCAAGCTCAACGGGGCCACCGGCACCTACGGCGCGCACGTCGAGGCGGTCCCCTCCGCCGACTGGCAGCAGGTCAGCCGCAGCTTCGTCGAGCACCTCGGCCTGACGTGGAACCCGCTCACCACCCAGATCGAGAGCCACGACTGGCAGGCCGAGCTCTACGCCGACCTGGCGCGCTTCAACCGGATCCTGCACAACCTCGCGACCGACATGTGGACCTACATCTCGATGGGCTACTTCGCCCAGGTCCGCGGCCAGGGCACCGTCGGCTCGTCCACGATGCCGCACAAGGTCAACCCGATCCGCTTCGAGAACGCCGAGGCCAACCTCGAGGTCTCCAACGCCCTCCTCGACGTGCTCGCCTCGACCCTGGTCACCAGCCGCCTGCAGCGCGACCTCACCGACTCCTCGATGCAGCGCAACATCGGCACCGCCTTCGGCCACAGCCTGCTGGCGCTCGACAACGTCTCCCGCGGGCTCGCCGGCCTCGACGCCGTGCCGGAGGCGATGGCCAAGGACCTCGACGCCAACTGGGAGGTGCTCGCCGAGCCGATCCAGTCGGTGATGCGGGCGCTCGCGGCGCGCGGGGTCGAGGGCATGACCAACCCCTATGAGCGGCTCAAGGAACTCACCCGCGGGCGCCGCATCGGGCAGGTCGAGCTCGTCGAGTTCGTCCGCGGGCTGGGCCTGCCCGCCGAGGAGGAGGAGCGTCTCGTCGCCCTCACCCCGGCCGGCTACACCGGCATCGCCGCCTCGCTGGTCGCGCACCTGGACCGCTGATGCACCTGCTCCCCGCGGACCGGCTCGAGTCCGTCCTGGGCCACCTCCAGACGTCCGGGTATGCCGTCGCGCGCGCGGTCACGCCCGCGCCGGCCGGTCTGCGGTCGGCCCAGGCGGAGATCGCCCGCGCGTTGCGACTGCCCGGCAACGCGGCGACCAACCTCGACGCGATGGCCGACGCGCTGCGTGACCTGCCGCAGATCTGGGGCAGCGAGAAGGTCGCGATGGTGTGGGAGGACGCCGGACGGCTCGCCGGCGAGGACGGTCGGGCCTGGTGGATCCTCGGCGAGATCCTCGACGACGCCGACGACCTGACCGTCGTCGCGCTCGGCGAGGCCAGCGTCGGTGCCGCGCCGGCGCCGGCCGAGGAGGAGCAGGCATGAGGCTCTCCCGCCCGGTGCAGCTGGGACTGCTGGTCCTGTGCGCGCTCGTGGTGCTGTGGCTGGTGCTGCAGACGGTCACCGCCGACGGCGAGACCTCGCCCGGGCCGAGCGGCACGGCATACCCGCAGGAGAGCGGCGCGGCAGGACCGACCGGCACGGACACCCGCGACTGGGACCAGATCGACGCGTGTGGGAGCGACGTGCTGCCGCCGGAGCTGGAGGACGTCGCGGACGACGTCGAGGCCGGGGGGCCGTTCGAGTACGCCGGCAAGGACGGGTCGACGTTCGGCAACCGCGAGGGGCTGCTGCCGGACGAGGCGCGCGGCTACTACCGGGAGTACACCGTCGAGACGCCGGGCTCCCCCGACCGCGGAGCCCGACGCATCGTCACCGGCGGTGGTGAGACCGATCCCGAGGTCTGGTACTACACCGACGACCACTACGAGAGCTTCTGCGAGTTCGCGCCCTGAGACCGCCTCTCGCGGCTTGGCATAGCCAGACTTAGCCAACCCACCTACGATCGTCGGGTGATCCAGGTCGGCGTCGACGGCTGGCGCGGGGAGCCCGTGGATCTCGCCCGACTGGACGAGCACGACCCCGCGATCGACGCCCTCTTCTACGGTGCGGACGCGTGAGCGGGCTCCTTCTCGACACCAACGCACTGCTCTGGCTCCTGGGCAAGTTCTCGCTGCCCGGCGACCCGCTCGCCGCGGCCGCCAGCGCAGGCCTGCACGAGCTCGCGTTCAGCGGAGCGCACGCTGCCGCGCTGGCGCACTTCCCGGAGCTGGCTCGCCACGACCCGTTCGACCGGATGCTGCTGGCGCAGGCGAGGTCCGAGGGCCGCCAGCTGCTCACCGCCGACGCGGTCCTCCTGGACGCGCAGCCGGCGCTGACCGTGGACGCGCGCGTCTGAGGACCCCCAGCCCCCGGAGGGAATACCCCTTGGGGGTATCGTGTTGACATGGCTGTGAACGGCTACACCGGCTCCAAGGACGCCTACCTCAAGCGGCTCAGCCGCATCGAGGGCCAGGTGCGCGGCATCGCGCGCATGGTCGAGGAGGACACCTACTGCATCGACGTGCTCACCCAGGTGAGCGCGGTCACCAAGGCGCTGCAGGCGGTCAGCCTCGGGCTGCTCGAGGACCACATCAGCCACTGCGTCGTCGAGGCGGCGGCCGAGTCGGAGGAGGCCAAGGACGCCAAGGTCCGCGAGGCCGCCGACGCGATCGCCCGGCTCGTGCGCAGCTGAACCGCCGGCAACGGCATACCCCCACCATCCCTGGAGGAAACCATGGAGACCACCACCCTCATCGTCAACGGCATGACCTGCGGTCACTGCGTCGCGTCCGTCACCGAGGAGCTCAAGGAGGTCGCCGGCGTCACCGACGTGCGCGTCCCCGAGCTCGTCAAGGGCGGCGACTCCGAGGTCCTCGTCGACTCCGAGGGCGCGCTCGACCTCGAGGCCGCCAAGGCCGCCGTCGCCGAGGCCGGCTACACCGCCCGCGTCTGACTGACACCCACCACCGACCGGACAGGCGTTCGTGTCAGTTGTCCACAGGCCGGCCGGCCATGAGCGGCAGGAACGCCTGTCCGGTCCGGCAGCAACGCCTGTCCGGTCCGGCAGGAACGCCTGTCCGGTCCGGCAGGAACGCCTGTCCGGTCCGGCAGGAACGCCTGTCCGGTTGAGAAGGAAGCCTGAGATGACCACCTCCACCCCGATCACGAGCACGACCGACACCGGCACCCGCACCGGCACCGGCACCGGCGCCGACACCAGCACGGGCACCGACCTGCAGCACGTCGACCTCGCCATCACCGGGATGACGTGCGCCTCCTGCTCGGCCAGGATCGAGCGCAAGCTCAACAAGATCGACGGGGTCGAGGCGAGCGTCAACCTCGCGACCGAGAAGGCCTCCGTCAGCTTCCCGTCCGCGCTCACCGTCGCCGACATCGTCGCGACCGTGGAGAAGACCGGGTATGGCGCCACGCCCCTTGAGCAGGACCGCGGCGGTCGCGCGCCCGTCATGACCCACGACGTCGTCGGCCAGCGCTCGCTGCGCCTGCGGATGATCGTGGCCAGCGTGCTCGGGGCGATCGTGGCCGTGCTCCACATGGTGCCGCCGGTCGAGGACGCCCTCGGCATGCGCGGCATGTGGCTGCAGTTCTTCCTCACGCTGCCCGTCTACCTCTGGGCCGCCTGGCCCTTCCACCGCGCCGCGGCCGTCAACGCCCGCCACGGCGCGTCGACGATGGACACCCTCGTCTCGCTCGGCACGACCGCGGCGATGGGCTGGTCGGTCGTCGCGCTCTTCACCGGCTTCTCCCACGACATGTACTTCGAGGTCGTCGCGGTCGTCACCGCCTTCCTCCTCATCGGCCGCTACATCGAGGCGCGCGCCAAGGCCCAGGGCCGCTCGGCGCTGCAGTCGCTCATGGAGATGGGCGCCAAGGACGTGGCCGTCCTGCGCCACGAGGCTGGCAGCGGTGCGTGGACGGAGGTCCGCGTCCCGATCGAGGAGCTCGAGGCGGGTATGCAGTTCGTCGTCCGCCCGGGCGAGAAGGTCGCCACCGACGGCCGCGTCCTGGACGGCGTGAGCACGATCGACGCCAGCATGGTCACCGGCGAGTCGATGCCGGTCGAGGTCTCCCCGGGTGACGACGTCACCGGCGCCACCGTCAACGGCCAGGGCCGCCTCGTGGTCGAGGCCACCCGGGTCGGCGCCGAGACGACCCTCGCCCGCATCACCCAGCTCGTCGAGCAGGCCCAGACGGGCAAGGCACCCGTCCAGCGGCTCGCCGACCGGATCTCGGCGGTCTTCGTGCCCGCCGTGCTGGTCATCGCCCTGCTGACCTTCGTCCTGTGGCTGGTCACCGGCCACTCGATGGCCGAGGCCCTGGCCCCCGCGGTCGCCGTGCTGATCATCGCCTGCCCCTGCGCCCTCGGCCTCGCCACGCCCACGGCGCTGCTGACCGGTACCGGCCGCGGCGCCGAGCTGGGCATCCTCATCAAGGGCCCGCAGATCCTCGAGTCCACCCGCAAGGTCGACACCGTCGTCCTGGACAAGACCGGCACGATCACCACCGGCGAGCCCGTCCTCACCGAGGTCGTCACCAGCACCGGCCTGGCCGACGAGGCCGCGCTCAAGGCGGCCGCCAGCGTGGAGGCCGGCAGCGAGCACCCCGTGGCCCGCGCGATCGTCGACGGCGCGCGCGAGCGCGGCATCGACGTCAGCCCGATCACCGGCTTCACCAACCTGCCCGGCCAGGGCGCCCGCGCCACCATCAAGGACGTCGAGGTCACGGTCGGCAAGGCGGACCTCTTCACCGAGGTCCCCGCCGAGCTGCGGGCCGAGCTGGACGCCGGCAAGGGCACGACGGTCCTCGTCGGCTGGGACGGCACGGCCCGCGCGGCGATCACGGTCGCCGACACCCCGCGCGCGTCCAGCCGGGCCGCGATCGCACGCCTGCGCGAGCTGGGGCTCACGCCATACCTCCTCACGGGCGACAACGAGCACACCGCGCGCCGCGTCGCCGAGGAGGTCGGCATCGACCCGGCCAACGTCGACGCGGGAGTCCTGCCGCAGGACAAGTTCGCGCACGTCAAGGCGCTGCAGGAGCAGGGCAAGGTCGTCGCGATGGTCGGCGACGGCGTCAACGACGCCGCGGCGCTGGCCCAGGCCGACCTCGGGATGGCGATGGGCACGGGCACCGACGTGGCCGCCGAGTCCGCCGACATCGTGCTCATGCGCCCCGACGTCGACACGGTGGCCGACTCCATCGGCCTGTCCCGCACGACCCTGCAGGTCATCAAGCAGAACCTCGTCTGGGCGTTCGGCTACAACACCCTGGCGATCCCGCTGGCAGCCTTCGGCATGCTGACGCCGATGATCGCCGGCGGCGCGATGGCCATGTCCAGCGTGCTCGTGGTGCTCAACAGCCTGCGGCTCAAGGGCTACGGGCGGCGCTGAGCCGAGCCCGTCCCCGGGACGCACGAAGGCCCCCGCCTCGGCGGGGGCCTTCGTCGTGCGCGGTCAGATGGTGACCGGGCCCTGCTGGGTCTCGAAGATCACCTCGTAGAGACGCTCGTCGTCCTCCTCGACGAAGCCGAACTCCACGCCCGGCTCGAACTCGCCCTCCGGCGCGTCGCTGATCCCCAGCCACTCACGCACGCCGGGCACGTCGCCGCCGAGGGTGAGACCGACCAGACGGGTGGCCGACTCCTCGAGGTGGGAGGGGTGCTGGGTCTCCGGGGAGTCCCAGCGGATGAAGAAGGGCAGGTTGCCGTGGTCGATGACGTCGCGGATGCCGATCTGGCGCCACTGCAGGTCGGTGCCCTCCGGCGTGACGCGGTGGCCGTCGACGGCCTGGCGGCCCAGACGCTCCTCGACCCGGGCGAGGTCACTGACGGCGACGACCCAGGCCATCCAGCCGCCACCGCGCTCGGACGCGGCCTTGACGGCCTGGCCGAACGGCGCCTTGTCCGAGGACGGGTGCTCGAGGCACTCCACGATCTCGACGTAGCGGCCCTCGGCGAGGGGAAGGATGATGTTGCGGGTGCCGAAGCGCGGGTGCACCCCGCCGTCACGGGGCGTGACGCCGAGCTGAGCCGCCAGCCGCTCGGCGGTCGCCAGCAGACCCTCGGGGCCGGCGGCGTAACTCACGTGGTCGATGCGCATACGGGCATCGTGGCACACGGGTCCCCCCGTCCTGAAACCGCCCCTGCCGCGCTGCTCGGCGGTCAGCGCGCCCCGCCCGAGCGCTGCCGCACCGCCTCGTAGACGATGATCGCGGCGGAGGTCGCGACGTTGAGCGAGTTGGCGCGCCCGACCATCGGGATCCGCACGCGGGCGTCGGCGGCGTCCAGGACCTCGTCGGTCAGCCCGGTCTTCTCCGTGCCGACCGCGATCGCGACCGGGCCGCGGTAGTCGATCTCGGTGTGCTCGGTCTCGGTGTCCGGCGTCGCCGCAATGAGGGGTATGCCGTGCGCGCGCAGCCAGTCCTGCGTGACCGCCGTGATGTCGCTGGCGACCGGCACCGAGAAGACCGTGCCCTTGGAGGCGCGCACCGTGTTGGGGTTGCCCCAGTCGGTCACCGGGTCGGCGGCGACGACGGCGTCCACCCCCGCCGCGTCGGCCGTGCGCAGCATGGCTCCCAGGTTGCCCGGCTTCTCCACGCCCTGGCAGACCAGAACGAGCGGGTCGACCGGCAGCTCGAGGTCGGCGCAGCGCCGGTCGACGGCGTCGACGACGGCGAGGAAGCCGTCGGGCCCCTCCCGGTAGGCCGCCTTCTCGAACGCCGCCCTCGAGACCTCGACCAGCTCGGAACCCAGCTGCCCGACCCGCACCACGAGGTCGTCGGCGAGCGCCGCCTCCCCCATGAGGTCGGGGCAGTAGAAGAGGGCGTGCGGGACCACGCCGGCGTCCAGGGCGAGCCCCAGCTCGTCATACCCCTCGATGAGGGTGCGCCCCTCCTGCTCGCGCGTGCGGCGCCGGCGCAGGCCGACGAGCGCCTTGAGGCGCGGGTTGGCCGGGGAGGTGATGAGCAGGGGGGTGTGCACCCGACAAGTGTGACCCACGCGCGGCCGGGAGATCGGTGCCCCGGCCCCGGCGCCGCGGTTCAGCGAGGTCACCGGTCGGGTGCTGTCCTCGGTCGAGGACGAGCGCGCGCTCGCGAGGCTGGAGCGGGCTCGCCTGCGGGCCACCCGCGCCCGGGCGCGCGCCGAGCATCTTCCGCCCTGGCTGCGCGACTGGGTCGCCGCGCCGGTGACCAGCGTGACCGAACGGTTCGCCAACCTCGGCCGAGGGCTGCTCACGCTGCTGCGCGCCGGTCTCGTACCGATGGTGACGCTGTGCCTGGTGCTCGTCCTGGCCCGCCACTCCGGCGTGGTCGTCGCCGAGCTGCTGCGGCTGGCCCTCGGGCCGATGGACCCGCTGTGGGCCCAGGTGGTCGCGCCCTACGTCGGCATGGTGCTGACCCTGTCGAGCACGCTGCTCATGGTCGTGCTGATCGCGGCGGCGGTCGACCGCTTCCTGGCGCGCCCTGCCGAGGAGCCGGAGCGAGTCGGGTCGACACGCCGCTGAGCGTCCCGGGAGGACCTCAGGCGAGCTCGGCGAGCACCTCGTCCAGCGCGTCGACGAGGCCGTCCTCCTCGACCGTGCCGGTCACCCGGTCCGCGGCGGCGATGACCTCGGCCGGGGCCTGGCCCATGGCGTAGCTGCGGGAGGCCCACTGCAGCATCTCGAGGTCGTTGCGCTGGTCGCCCGCAGCCACGGTGCGGTGCGGCTCGACGCACAGGCGGCGGCGCACCTGCTCCAGGGCGGACGCCTTGGACACGCCCTCGGGGGCCAGGTCGAGCCAGGCGCTGTAGCCGACGGCGTAGGTGACGCCGTGCAGACCGATCCGCTCGACCATCTCGCGGAACTCCTCCGACGTGGAGTGCGGGTCGCGGAAGGTGACGCGGGTGACCGGGTCGGCCACCAGCTCCTCGAAGGAGACCACGGCCTCCTCGCCCCACAGCTCACCGGGCGGGAAGGGCGTGCTCACCTTGAAGCCGACCCCGATCTCCTCCACCGCCACGAGCGCGTGCGGCAGCTCCTGGTGCACCACGGCGATCGCCGGGGCCGGGTCGAAGGTCACCACGTCGTCGAGCCGGAAGCCGCCGTCGGCGTCCGGGTCCACCGACACGGTCACGGCACCGTTGGAGCACACGGCCGGACGCCCGGGGGTCAGCAGGCCCAGCTGCTCCATCACGGGCAGGGTCGCGACCACCGACCGCCCGGTCGCGATGACGACCGACACGTGCGGCAGGGCGTCGAGCGCGCGGACCTTGTCCACGACCCGGGGCGAGAGATGCCCGTCGTGGTGCACCACGGTCCCGTCGACGTCGAGGGCCACGAGCAGCCCCGCGTCGCGGACCGGGTGCCGTTGGTCGGTGGTCGCCCGCTCGGTGGTCGTCACCCCCACGACAGTAGTCCGCCGGACCGACGGGTTCACCCCGGGGAAGGGGCTTGCGGTCCTCGCTGCATCGGACCGTCAGTCACCGCAGGTCGCCAGCCTTCCCTCGACATACGGGAGACACTTGGATCGAGGCAGCCCAAGGTCGACGAACGATCCGACCTTCGGCACGTGCACCTCACGCCTGACCTTGACCGCCACCTGCTGCTCCCGCACCTGGATCTCGCACACCCGAGACTCGCCATGGTCCTGGACGGCCACCAACCGCCCGTGAACAGAGGTCTCAGAAGCGTCTCCGGGATGGCTGCCGCCGTCGACGATGCGGATGTACTCGGGGCGGATCCCGACGGTGACCTCCGAGCCATGCGGCACCGGCGGCGACCACGCCAGATCGATGAGGTGCTCACCCACCCGGGCCGCCCCGCGCTCGAGGGTGCCGCGGAGGAAGTTCATCGAGGGTGATCCCACGAACCAGCCCACGAACGTCGAGCTGGGCGACTCGAAAAGCTGCTCGGGTGTCCCACGCTGGATCAGTCGTCCCTCGCTCATGACAAGGAGCTCCTGCGCGAAGGTCATCGCCTCGTACTGGTCGTGCGTCACATAGATCACCGTCGGGGCGAACTCGTCGCTGAGCTGGCGGATCTTGCGCCGCAGGGAGAGCTTGAGCTGAGGGTCGATGACGGTGAGGGGCTCGTCCATGAGGACGGCCGCGACATCGTCGCGCACGAGGCCACGGCCCAGGGAGATCAGCTGCTTCTCGTCGGCCGAGAGCCGCGACGCTGGGACGTCGAGGCCGTCTGCCAGGCCGAGCGCCTCGGCCACCGCACGCACCCGCTCCTCGATACGAGACCTCGGCCAGCCGCGGCACTCCAGCGGGAACGCCAGGTTGTCGCGGACGGTCATCGACCGGTAGATCACGGGGAACTGGAACACCTGGGCGATGTTGCGCAGACGGGTCGGGGTGCTGGTGACGTCGACGCCGTCGAAGGTGACCCGCCCGTGCGACGGGGTCACCAACCCGGAGAGGATGTTGAGCAACGTCGTCTTGCCGCAGCCCGACGGGCCGACGAGGGCGTAGGTCCGCCCCGACTCCAGGGTCAGCTCCAGAGGCTTGAGGGCCCAGCGGTCCGGGTCCTCTCCCGGGTTGTAGGTCTGCGCGACGTTCTCGAGGGTGAGCGTGGCCATGGTCAGCTCCTGCCGTGCGGCGGTGCGGCCGCCAGGGTGCCGTCCTCGGTGAAGAGGAAGAGACGGGAAGGGTCGACGGTCATCGAGACTCGGTCACCCGTGGAGACGTCGTGGATGCCCTCGGCCCGGACGACGAGCTCGGTGCCCTGGAGGTCGACATGGACGAAGGTCTCCGATCCCGAGATCTCGACGAAGGTGATGGTCGCCAGCACCCCGGGACCGGTACCGAAGGTCAGGCTCGGAGCGGGGATCCCCACGAGGTAGGGACCGTCGGCAAACCCGGCGAGGTGGCTCGCCCTGGGCAGGAGGTCGAGACCGCGGACGGCCACGTGCTCGCCCTGGAGCGTGCCCGGGATCACGTTCATCGGTGGGTCGTTGACCACGCGGGCCACCGCCGTGGTCGCGGGGGTCTCGAAGATCACCGCCGGTGAACCGACCTGAGCGACGCGCCCTTCGTGCATGACGATGACCTCGTCGCCCAGCATGAGCGCCTCGGCCGGCTCGGTGGTGGTGTAGACCACGACCGTCTCGCCGACCCCGGAGAACAGCCCGCGCAGCTCCTCACGAAGTTGTTCGCGCAGCTTGAAGTCGAGGTTCACGAGCGGCTCGTCCAGCAGGAGGATGCGGGCGCGTCGGGCGAGAGCACGGGCGATGGCGACCCGCTGCTGCTGGCCACCGGACAGCGCGCCGGGTCGCCGGTCGGACAGGTGGGTCAGGCCCACCTGCTCCAACGCTTCCTTGGCCCGTCGCTGCGCCTCGGCCGCCGGCACCTTGGCCCGCCTGAGGGGAAACATGACGTTCTCCAGCGCGGTCAGGTGGGGATAGTTGATGAACTGCTGGTAGACCATCGCCGTCTCCCGCCGCCACGGCGGGACCTCCCGCAGCGACCTTCCGTCGAGCAGGACGTCACCGGAGTCGACGTCGCTCAGGCCCGCGAGCACGCGCAACAACGAGGTCTTGCCCGCACCGGTGCGTCCCAGGACCGTGTGAATCCGGCCCGGCTCGAGCGTCAGGGTCACGTCGTCGAGGTGTGCCTCACCGTCGACCCAGCTCGTCAGCGACTGCGCGACCACGCTCATCGGACCGCACCTGCCAGGTTGCCCTTCGAGAGGTAGCGCTCGACGAGCACGGCAAGCACCAGCAGCGGGATGATCCCGAACAGCGCCGCGGCGGACAACGTCCACCAGGGTGGGATCGAGGAGTTGAGCGCGACCACGGCCTGCGGCAGCGTCTGCACCTGCGTGAACGTCAGCCGGAAGGCGAAGAAGAAGTCGTTCCAGCCGAACACCGCGCAGAACATCGCCGCCACGGTGAGGCCAGGTGCGCTGTTCGGGACGATGGCCCGCAGGAAGGCCTGCATCGGCGTGCAGCCCTCGAGCATCGCCATCTCGTCGATCTCACGGGGGATGTTGTCGAAGAAGTCGACCATCACCCAGACCGCGATGGGCAGCAGCAGGGCGACCGTGACGATGATCAGCCCGAGACGGGTGTCGAGCAGACCGGGCATCTGCAGCAGGAAGAAGAAGGGGATGACGAGCACCACCGGAGGCATGATGCGCTGGGAGACGAAGAAGAAGACGATGTCCTTGTTCTTCGCCGGGCCGATCCGATAACGGAACCGGGACAGTCCGTAGGCAGCGAGCGCGCCGAGGACGATGGCGATCGCCGACGCGCACACCGTGATGATGAGACTGTTGACGAAGGGGCCGACGAGATTCACGCCGCCGGCGCCGCCGAAGATCTGTCGCCAGGCCTCGAGCGTCGGCTCGAACTCCAGCCACGGCACGTAGGTCACATGACCCTGGACAGCGTTGACGTCCTTGAAGCTCGTGGTGATGGCCCAGAGGAAGGGCATGGCGGTGAACACCGCCCACACGATCAACAACAGATACTGGGCACGTCTGGGCCAACGGCTCATCGCAGTTCCTCCTGAGAACGGAATGCCCGCACGAGCAGCGCGGAGATGATCGTCAGCGCCACGATCATCAGGACGAGATAGGTCAGGGAGAGCGAGCCGGCATAGCCGGTCTGCTGCTCTTTCAGACCGCGGATGTAGAGGTAGTAACCGGGGGTCTCGGTGGCGGAGCCGGGCCCGCCAGAGGTGAGGACGTAGACGGTGTCGGACATCTTGGAGGCCTCGATGAGCCGGATGATGAGGGCCGTCACCGACACGGGGGCCAGGAGGGGGAAGGTCACTCGCCGGAAGGTGCGTAGCGGACCCGCGCCGTCGATGGCCGCGGCCATGAAGGGCTCCCGCGGCAGGCTGAGCAGCCCGGCGAGCATGAGGAGCATCATGAACGGCGTCCACTGCCAGATCTCCACCGTCATCAGCGCGACGTACGCGGGACCGGGCGAGGTCAGCCAGGGAACCGGCGCGATCCCGATCCTGCCGAGCAGGTCGTTCACCGGGCCGAGCGACTCGTGGAACATCATCTGCCAGACCGCCGCCATGACCACCGGGGTGGTCATCATCGGCACCAGGAAGAGGACGCGCAGCAGCCGACGTCCCCGCACCTCACGCCATACGGCCAGGGCAAGCGCGAAGCCGATCACGTACTCCACCAGCACCGTGCCTCCCGCGAGCACCACGAGGTGCAGCACCGAGGACCAGAAGCGCCCGTCGTGCACCATGCGCACGAAGTTGGCGCCTGCGTTCCAGTCCATCTGCGGGCTGGCGACGTTCCAGCTCGAGAACGCCACCCGGACCGTGAAGAGCAGGGGGAAGATGATGATGAGGAAGAGCGTGAGCAGACCAGGTGCGAGAAAGAGGACCTTGTAGCGCCGTAGTGCAGTCATTGAGCCACTCCGATCGTGAGGGGGACGGCCGCGGACGGGTACGGCGCCGACGGACCGCGGCGCCGTACCCGGAACCCGTCAGCCCTCGCCGTTCTCCAGCTTCACGACGTTGCGGTAGGCCGCCTGCACCTCGTCCTTGCCGACCTGCTCGGTGATGGCTTTCCACTCCTGGGCGACGCCGTCAAGCGCCTCCTGCGAGGACTTCTGGCCGGCCATGGCAGCCGCCACCCCGGTGGCGAGGGAGGACATGTACTGGTTCACGCCAGGGACCCGCAGGTCGAAGACCCGGTTGGGGTTCGTCTCCATGTCGGCCAGCGTCTCGACGTAGGACGTCGCGGCCTCCGCGCTCCAGCCCTGCTCCTCCCAGAAGGCGGCGTCGAAGTGGGCGTTGCGGTAGGGATTGATGCCGAAGCGTCCGATCTGCAGGTCCAGGGCGGTGTTGGCCTCGTTGCTGAAGAAGCAGAGGAAGTCGAAGGCTGCCTCGGTGTTCTTCGAGGACCCGGCGACAGCCGAGGTCCAGCCCCAGGTGAAGTAGGCGGCCTGGTTCGGCTGCTTGTCCCACTGACCGGTCTCGGGGTTCCACACCTCGTCTGTACCGGGAAGCTGCGCGGCCGCGACCTCGTTGCGGATCGGGCTGTCCGGCTGCTGCGCCTGGATGAACGCGTCGTCCCAGCTGTAGGACATGGCCGCCTGCCCGCCCCCGAAGGAGAGGATCTCGTCGCCCAGACCGAAGTTGGTCCCGCCCGGCGGCAGGCTGGGAGCGATGGCGACGAAGTCGTCGAGCGCCTTCACCCAGCCGGGCGTGTTGATGAGCGGTTCCATCGTCTCCGCGTCGAAGAAGAAGCCGCCCTTGGCATCCGGGTGCTTGGCGTAGGCCGCGGCACGGCTGATGAAGGCCGAGAACGTCAGGTCGTCGCGCTTGGTGACCTCGGCGGAGCCGAAGACGGCCTCGCCCTGCGCTCCCTTGCGGCCGGTGAGGAATTCGGCGACCTGCTGGTACTCGGACCAGGTCGTGGGGACGCGGAGGTCGTCCCCGGTCTCGGCCTTGTAGTCGGCCATGTTCTTCGGGTCGGTCAGCAGGTCCGTCCGCACCTTCAGGTAGTGACGGTCTCCGTCGACGGGGTACTGGACGACCTTGCCGTCCCAGGTCGCGACGTCCATGAAGGCCTTCGTGACGTCCTTCATACCCGCCGTGTCGAGGTACTGCTGCGGCACAGGCTCGAGGTACGGGGCCATGTCACCGATCCACAGCGAAGGGTAGAACATCACGTCGTAGGCCGGCTGTCCGGCCTGGAGCGGCGTGATCAGCTTCTGGTAGAGCTCGCCGAAGGGGACGTTGACGACGTCCACCTTGGCTCCGGTGAGCTCGGAGAACTGCTTCGCGTGCAGCACGGTGGGTTCGCCGAGGACGGGGACGGCGTGCGAGATGACCTTGAGCGTCACGCCGGAGTAGTCCTTGGCGCTCGTCGCATGCCAGCTGCAGGGTCCCTCGACGTCCTTGGTCGTGGTCTGCGGGTAGTCACCGTACTTCGAGTAGGAGACGTCGCCACCTGCTGGGAAGGTGGCTTCCTTCTCCTTGGCCGCGGACGACCCCCCGGTGCCGCTGCAGGCCGTCGTCAGCACCAGGCTGCCGACAAGCAGGACGGTTGCGGTCAGGTTGCGCTTCATCAGGACTCCTGGGACTGGGTAGGGATGAGGATCGCGCGGCCACGGACCAGTCCGTGGTCGAGGTCGTCCAGTGCGCGCGCGAAGTCGTCGAGCGCGTACCGCTGGGTATGGAGCGTGACCTTGCCCTCGGCGGCCAGGGTCATGAGCTCGACGAGGTCGTTGTAGGACCCGACGAGGTTGCCCACGAAGTTGATCTCGGTGGAGATGACGTCGATCGTCGGAACGTTGATGGCGCCGCCGTACCCGATGACGAAGTAGTTCCCCGCGCGACGGAGCATCGCCATACCGTCCTCGACGGCCCCGCCCTCGCCGACGAAGTCCAGGACCGCATGGGCTCCCTGACCGCCCGTGAGCTCGAGGAGCTGCTCGCGCTGGGTGCCGTCTGCGAGGAGGGTCTCGTCGGCGCCCATCCCCGCAGCCAGCGCCAGGGCCTCCGGTGAGCGATCCACGACGACGAGGCGTGCCGAGCTCAACGCCTTGAAGACCTGGATGCCGATGTGACCGAGTCCGCCAGCACCGATGGAGACCGCTGTGTCACCCGGCCGCAGCATGCGGGCCGCCTTCGCGACCGCGTGGTAAGCGGTCAGACCGGCGTCCGCCAGGGCCGCGACCGCGGCCGGCTCGAGGCCGTCGTCGAGACGCACGACAGATCTCGCGGACGTCCTGAGGTACTCGGCGTAACCGCCGTCGCTGTCGATCCCGGGAAATCTCGAGTTCTCGCAGTGCACGTCGTCGCCGAAGCGGCAGGCCCGGCAGAGCCCGCAGGTCACCAAGGGGTGGAGGATCACCGGGTCGCCGACACCGACGTGGGTGACCGAAGACCCGACGGCCTCCACCCATCCGGCGTTCTCGTGCCCGATCGTGTAGGGCAGCGCGACGCCCGACTTGGCCTGCCACTGGCCCTCGATGATGTGGAGGTCTGTCCGGCAGACACCGGCCCCTCCGATACGGACGATGACGTCGTGCGGGTCCTGGATGACCGGATCCGGCACCTCGGTCAGGCGTGGAGGCTGGTCGTACTCCACGAGCTGTACTGCCTTCATGGCGGTCCTTTCGGCGGCTGAAACCTGGGCCCGGAGTCGACGCTCCGGTCGGGGAGCACCAGCACACCGCGGGCAGTCGCAGGGCGGGTGTCCCATTGCGAGTCCCGGAGGTGTCTCAGAGTGAGACGGGTCCAGGCCCTTCCGTGGGCACCGGTGCGCCCGTACAGTTGCCGCCAACGTGGGCCGCGGTGGTGGCCCGAGGAGGTTCGCTCATGACCGACGCAACCCTGGAGCTGGCACGCGCCACCCTTCGCGACGTGCGGGGGTCCGCGGGCACGGTCAGACCCTTTGTCGTCGCCTCCTGGCAACGTTCGATGGAGCACCGCATCGACATGCAGCACCTGACCCCTCGGTACGTCGACGGGGCGGAGCTGGAGTCGCCCCTCATGTCGGCCGCCATGCCCATCATCGACGCCCTGCACGAGCAGCTCTCCAACGAACCGGTGGGG
Organism: Ornithinimicrobium tianjinense; assembly: GCF_014636495.1. GTDB lineage: Bacteria > Actinomycetota > Actinomycetes > Actinomycetales > Dermatophilaceae > Ornithinicoccus > Ornithinicoccus tianjinensis. The sequence continues at coordinate 356,953 of NZ_BMEM01000003.1, read as the reverse complement.
CTCATGCTGACCGATCACAACGGGGTGATCCTGACCCGTCGCCTCACCCATCCAGGCATGGCCACCCGCCTCAACCGCGTCAAGCTGGCTCCTGGCCACGTCTTCTCGGAGGCCTCGGTGGGGACCAACGGCATCGGCACCGCCCTGGCGAGCCAGCGCGCGGTGTGCATCGACGGCAGCGAGCACTTCGTCGAGGATCTGCGGCCGTTCCAGTGCGCAGCGGTCCCGGTGGTGCACCCGACTCGCCGCACCGTGCTGGGGACCTTCAACCTCACGACGCTGGCCAGCACCTCCGGCCCCATGGCCATGGCCCTGGCCAGCTCTGCCGCGCAGCAGATCCAGGCCGAGCTGGCACGCATCTCCTCCCACCGCGAGTTCCGCCTCTTCGGACGCTATCTCGAGGTATGCCGTCGGCTGCGGCACCTGCCGGTGCTCGCCTTCAACTCCGAGTGCCTGATGATGAACGACCGGCTCAGGGCCGTCCTGACCAGCGTCGACCAGGGAGCGCTGCTGGCCTTCGTGCGGGAGGGCGACCTGAGGTCCGGGGCAGCACGGAAGACGACCCTGCCGTCAGGTCAGCTCGTGGAGATCTCCATGGTCCAGGACGGTCAGAACGACTCGGGCCACGTCGTGGCGGTGCGGGTCGTCAGTGCCTCGCGCGGACGCACCTCACCCGTCCCGGCCACGGCCACCATCCCCGGCCTGGTTGGCGGCGACGCGGCGTGGTTGCGGGCGGTGGCGGAGGCGGAAGCGGCATACCTCCGGCGCGACCTCCTCGCCGTCCTCGGAGAACCTGGCACTGGCAAGAGCCACCTGCTGGCGGCTCTGCACCGTCGGCACGCCGGCATCAACCCCGTCGTCTTCTCACCACCGGAGCTCTCACGTGACGAGGACGCATGGCTCACCTCCTTCGACGGGGCGAGCTCCGACCCCCGCAACCTCGTCGTCATCCGGCGCTCGCACTGGCTGAGCCCCCGGCTGCGCACCGCGCTCGTCGACCGTCTCCTCGCCCCTCCGCCCGGAGACCGTTCGCGGGTGGCGATCACCGCCGACCCCGAGGCGGTGCCACCCGAGGACGAGCTGCTGGGCCTGTGCCGGACCAGATGCGAGCTGCCGCCTCTCCGCTACCGCCAGGGTGACCTGCTCGCGCTGGCCGGCCACCTCCTCAGGCAGCACCTCCCTCGTGGCGAGCACGTCCTGACGTCCTCTGCCCAGACCGCCCTGGCCCGGATGACGTGGCCGAAGAACGTCCGTCAGCTCGAGGAGACGATGCGGGCCACCGCACGTCGCGCGAGCAACCCCGACCGCATCGACGTGACCGACCTGCCTCCGGACTCGCTGGTCACCGGGCTCGTCCTCCGCCAGCTCGAGACGATCGAGCGCGATGCGATCCTGCGAGGGCTCCAGGACCGGAGCGGAAACGTGAGCCGCACCGCGCGCGATCTCGGGATCGCGCGCTCGACGCTGTACCGCAAGCTGCGGCGTTACGGCATCGACCCGTTGAGCCTGTGACGCCGGGGCGCCGCCACGCCCCCCTCAGTCGGTGAGCGTCATCGCCCGGCGCCAGGACAACGCCCCGGAGGTATGCAGCAGCGAGCGCTGGTAGAGGCGCGCCCCCAGGCGGACGGTGACGAGGGAGAACGCCAGGACCACCACGAGCGCGACCCACGGCTCCCACCAGGCTGCCTCGCCCTCGAGGACGCGCATCGGCATGAGGATGGTCGAGGTGATCGGGACGTAGGAGGCGACCACGCGCCATACCCCCTCGAGGTTGAGGCTCACCACGAAGACGACCACGAGCAGCATCGTCAGCGGCATCGTCGTGGACTGCAGGTCCTCGGTGCGGGAGGCGAGCGACCCCGCGGCGGCCCAGATGCAGGCGAGCGCGAGGAAGCCGACGACGAAGAACGGGACGTACCACGCGATGCCCCCGGCCAGGCCCGGCAGCGCCACGTCGTAGTCGGTGAACGCCAGCCCCACGAGCCCGACGGCGACGATGAGCACCAGCTGGCCCAGCGCCAGGACGGTGTTGCCCACGACCTTGCCGAGGAGCAGCGTCCGCACCGGGATCGCGGCGGCCAGGATCTCGACGAGCCGCGACTGCTTCTCCTCGACCACGCTGCTGGCGATCTGCATCCCGAACAGCAACGAGGACATGTAGAAGAGCATCGCGAAGACGAGGCCCAGGACGAAGGCGAGGAAGGTGCTGCCGCCGTCGCCCTCGGCGAGGTCACGCGCGGTGACGGCCGAGCCCGCCAGGAGCGACTCCAGGTCGGTGCCGGCGGCCTCGGCGTTGCGGCCGAGCGCGTCCTCCCGGACCACCTCGCCGACGAGCATCTGCAGGTCGCCGGCGGTGGGTCCCTCGTCGACGAGCTCCCACCCGTCGGCGGTCGCGAGCAGGCCGTAGTCGACGTCGTCGACCCGAGCCGCCTCCTCCACCGCCGCCGCGTCGCCCAGCTCGGTGCTGGTCAGCCGGACCTCCGGGTCCTCGGCGCGCGCGAGCTCCTGGGCCTGCGCGACGATCCGCGCGCCCTCGGGGCCCTCCACCCCGATGTCGTAGGACATCGCGCGGTTGCCGAAGAACTGCTGGGCGAGGATGGCGCCCAGCAGGAAGACCAGCGTGAAGCCGGTGGACATCAGGAAGTTGCGGTCCCGCAGACGGACCATGATCTCGCGGAGCGCGACGACGGACCAGGCGCGGTTCATGCCGCCACCTCCCGGTAGATCTCGGACAGGCTGGGACGGATCAGGCTGAACTCCCGGACCGGGCCGCGCGCCGCGGCGTCCGCGAGGAGCCGCTGGGCGGCGTCCTCGTCCGCGGGCTCGACCAGCACGCTCGGCCCGTCGAGGTCGACGACCGTGATGCCGGGGGCGCCGCGCACCCAGCCGGTGTCGCCGGTGGTGGTGAGCCGGTAGCGCAGCGGCGCGGTGGCGCGCAGCTGCTCGGAGCTGCCGCTGGCGACGACCCGCCCGTGGTGGAGCACGACGATCGAGTCGCACAGGCGGTCCACGAGCTCGAGCTGGTGGGAGCTGAAGAGCACGGGCACCCCGCGGGCCGTGTGCTCGCGGAGCAGCTCGCTCATCTGGTCGACCGCCGCCGGGTCGAGGCCGGAGAAGGGCTCGTCGAGGACGAGGGCGACTGGGTCGCCGAGCACGGAGGCGATGATCTGGGCGCGTTGCTGGTTGCCCAGCGACAGCGTCTCGACCTTGGCGTCCAGTCGGTCGCCCAGCCCGAAGCGCCCCAGCAGCTCCGTCGCGCGCTGCCGGGCGGCCGAGGCGGTCATGCCGTGCAGCTGGCCGAGGTAGACCAGCTGCCCGAGCACCGGCTGCTTGGGGTAGAGGCCGCGCTCCTCGGGCATGTAGCCGAACCGGGCGCGCACCTCGCGCGTGGTCGGCGCGCCGTCCCACAGCACCTCGCCGGACGTGGGCGCGAGCACGCCCATGATCATCCGCATCGTCGTGGTCTTGCCCGCGCCGTTGCCCCCGACGAAGCCGACCATCTGCCCCGCGGGCACCTCGAAGGAGACGTCGGCGGCGGCCACCACGTCGCCGAACCGGCGCGTGAGGTGAGAGATCTGCAACATGGGTCCCACGCTAGGCAGCGGGCTCGGGCCCGCGCATCGGGCCCGGGCGGGAGATCCGGCCTCCGTCCCTCGTCGGAGGCCGGAGACCTCAGGCGCGGTCCCTGCTCAGCGGGCGCGGGGAGACGAGGCCGGCCTCGTAGGCCGCGATGACCGCCTGCACCCGGTCGCGCACCCCGAGCTTGGCCAGCACGTTGGACACGTGCGTCTTCACCGTCGCCTCGGTCACGAAGAAGGCCCGGGCGATCTCGCCGTTGGACATGCCCCGCGCCACCTGCTCCAGCACCTCGCGCTCGCGCCCCGTCAGCATGGGCAGGGGTATGCCGCGCTCCTCCCCCTCTCCCTCGGACGGCCCGGCGCCGGTCATCCGGGTGATGACGCGCATCGTCACCTCGGGCGCCAGGAGCGCGTGCCCGTCGGCCGCGGCGCGCACGGCCTGGACGAGGTCGTCGGGGTCGGCGTTCTTGAGCAGGAAGCCGCTCGCCCCGGCCTCGAGCGCGTCGAAGAGGTAGTCGTCGCGGTCGAAGGTGGTCAGCACCACGACCCGGACGTCCGGGTGGTCGGCGATGATCCGGCGGGTCGCCTCCACGCCGTCGAGCACCGGCATCTGCACGTCCATCAGGACGACGTCGGGCCGCAGCCGCGCGACCGCCTCGACCGCCTGGGCCCCGTCCCCCACCTGGCCGACGACCTCGAGGTCGTCCTCGACCGAGAGGATCATCGCGAACCCCTGCAGCAGCAGCGGCTGGTCGTCGACCAGCAGCACCCTCACCCTCGCCCCGTTCACGCGCCCATCCTGCCTGCCGGCTCCGGGTCGCGCTGCACCGGTCCGTGGGTCGGGAACCACACCCTCACCCGCCAGCCCCGGGCGCCGACGCGCGGGCCGGCCTCGATCCCGCCACCGAGGTGCTGCGCGCGCTCACGCATGCCGCGCAGCCCCAGTCCCGTCCCGGACGTCCCCGTGCGTGGCGTGCCGTCGTCGACGACCTCCACCTCCAGCACCCCGGCGCCCTCGTCGACGCGCACGACCGCTGACGCGCTGCGCGCCGTCGAGTGCCGGTGCACGTTGGCCAGCGCCTCCTGGACCACCCGGTAGGCGGACAGCTGCACGGGCGGGGGCACCCGGCCGGCGGCACCGGCAGACGACTCGACCACGGTGACCGTCGCCGTGCAGGTCGGGGTGCTCGCCCGCTCCGCCAGCGCCGGGAGCTCGGCGAGCGTGGGCTGGGGGCTGCGGTCGCCGGGGACCGCCTCGGCGGGCGGGAGCGGCATACCGGGGTCGACGTCGTCGCTGCGCAGGGTGCCGAGCAGGTCGCGCATCTGGCCGACGGCATCGCGGGAGGAGCGCTCGACGGCGGACAGGGCCAGGGCCGCCGCTGCCGGGTCGCGGTCCATCACCCGCCGGGCCGCTGCCGCCTGCACGCCCATGACCGAGACGTGGTGCGCGACCACGTCGTGCAGCTCGCGGGCGATCCGCAGCCGCTCGGCCACGACCGCCTGGTCGCGCAGCCGCCCGGACTGCACCTCGATCGTCGCCGCCTGCGCCACGACCTGCGCGGTCCGGCGGGCACCGTTCCACGCCAGCTGGCCCAGCACGATCGCACCGCCGAAGAAGAGCACGTTGTTGAGGAGCATGAAGCCGACGACCGCCGTCGTGAGCGGGAACAGGCCCACCTGCTCGGGGAGGTCCTCGGCGAACATCCCCGCCAGCTGGCTCACCCCGCTGCCGATGGCGAAGGTCCATGCCATCCAGGCGGCCATGAGCACGAGCACCAGCGCGAGCGCGGCGGTCAGCAGCCGCCGGTCCCGCGCCCAGGCGACGCCGGAGAAGATGAGGAAGAAGTAGAGGGCCTGCATCGGCAGGGTGCTCATCGTCATCGGCAGCACCAGCCCCACGACCAGCATGTGGATCCCGGCGAGCGCGGTGACGAGAGCCGGGTGGGTCCGGCGGAACGGCACGAGGAGGGCCAGGCTGGTCATCGCGACGTACTGCCACGGCACGCCGTGCGGCTCCTCCTCGAAGCCACCCATGCTCCGCATCAGCTCCGCGCCCACGCTGACCGTGACGAGCGCGCCCACGGCGAGCCAGACGTCGCGCCGCCGCTGCGCGGGGCCCGGCGACGGACGCTCCCACCCCTCGTCGGCGCCGGTCCACCGGTCCATCACGCTCATCCCTCCAGCGTAGGCAGCCAGGGCCGGGGCAGGCCTCCCACCACGGGCGGAGGCCGCGACGGCATACCCTCCCCCGGAAGTAGGCTGACCCGCATGATCGACATCCGCGAGCTCCGCGCCGACCCCGACCGCGTCCGCACGAGCCAGCAGGCCCGGGGCGAGGACCCGGGCCTGGTCGACCAGGTGCTGTCCGCGGACGAGCGGCACCGCGCCGCGCTGGCCCAGTTCGAGACCTCCCGGGCCGAGCAGAAGGCCTTCGGCAAGACCGTCGCGCAGGCGCAGGGCGAGGAGAAGCAGGCGCTGCTCGCGCAGGTCAAGGACCTGGCCGCCCGGGTCAAGCAGCTCGAGGCCGAGGCCGGCGCCGCGGCCGAGGAGCGTGACGCCGCGATGCGCCGCATCGGCAACATCGTCGTCGAGGGTGTGCCGGTCGGGGGTGAGGACGACTACGTCGTGCTCGAGGAGGTCGGCGTCCCGCGCGACTTCGCGGCCGAGGGCTTCGAGCCCAAGGACCACCTCGAGCTCGGTGAGCTGCTGGGCGCGATCGACACCGTGCGCGGGGCCAAGGTCTCCGGCGCGCGCTTCTACTACCTGCTCGGCGTCGGCGCGCAGCTGGAGTTCGCCCTCATGGGCCTGGCGCAGGCGATCGCGCAGGACGAGGGGTTCGTGCCCGTCGTCGCCCCGACGCTGGTGCGTCCGGAGACGATGGCCGGCGCCGGCTTCCTCGACGCCCACGCGGACGAGGTCTACCGCCTCGAGGCCGACGACCTCTACCTCACCGGCACCTCCGAGGTGGCGCTCGCCGGGCTGCACGCCGACGAGATCGTCGACCTGTCCGCCGGTCCGCTCCGGTATGCCGCGACCTCCACCTGCTACCGCCGCGAGGCCGGGTCCTACGGCAAGGACACCCGCGGCATCTTCCGGGTCCACCAGTTCACCAAGACCGAGATGTTCGTCTACTGCCGCCCCGAGGACGCGCCGGAGGAGCACGAGAACCTGCTGCGCATCGAGCGGCGGGTGCTCGACGCCCTCGAGCTGCCCTACCGCGTGATCGACGTCGCCGCGGGCGATCTCGGCGGGCCGGCCGCGCGCAAGTTCGACTGCGAGGCGTGGATCCCCACGCAGGGGAAGTACCGCGAGCTGACGTCCACCTCCAACTGCACGACGTTCCAGGCGCGCCGGCTCAACACCCGTGAGCGCACGGAGTCCGGCACCCGGATCGTGGCCACGCTCAACGGCACCGCGCTGACCAGCACCCGGCCGATCATCGCCCTGCTGGAGAACCACCAGCAGCAGGACGGGTCGGTCTACGTGCCCGAGGCGCTGCGCCCCTTCCTCGGCGGCGTGGACGAGCTCCGACCGGTGGTGCCGCCGGGCGCCTGAGCCGGGGCTGACCCGCGGACCCGAGCGGCGACGCGTTGGGACCGACCCGGCCGCACGACATACGGTAGGAGGCATGTCGACCCATCCCACCGCCTCCGGCCCGCGCCGGGCGGCCGTGATCGTCAACCCCACGAAGTTCGACCGCGTGGACCGGGTCCACCACCTCGTCGCGGAGGCCTGCCGACGGCACGGGTGGGACGAGCCGCTCTGGCTCGAGACGACGCCCGAGGACACCGGCGAGGGGCAGACGCGCGAGGCCCTCGAGGCGGGCGTGGACCTCGTCTGCCCGCTGGGTGGCGACGGGACCGTGCGGACCGTCGGGTCCGTGCTGGCCGGCGGCGACGTGCCGATGGGGCTGCTCCCCGGCGGCACGGGCAACCTGCTCGCCCGCAACCTCGACCTGCCTGTCGACTCGCTCGAGCGCTGCCTCGACATCGCGCTGACCGGCGTGGACACGCGGATCGACACCTGCCGCCTGGACCTGGTCCGGCCGACGAGCGCCCAGCTCGCCGCGCGCCTGGCCGACGAGGAGGACCCCTCCGAGAACGTCGACCTGGACGACGCCGTCGACGACCGCTCAAGCTCGGAGGTGCGCGAGGAGCACACCTTCCTGGTCATGGCGGGGCTCGGCTTCGACGCGGAGGTCATGGCGGGGGCCCCCGAGGGGCTCAAGGCCCGCGTCGGCTGGCTGGCCTACCTGGTCGCCGGGCTGCGCCACCTCAAGGGGCCGCAGTTCACGGTGGCGGTCAAGGTCGACGGGGGCGCCCCGTTCCGGCGGCGCGTGCGCAGCGTCATGGTGGGCAACGTCGGCAAGCTGATGGGCGGGATGGACCTGCTGCCGGACGCGCTCGCCGACGACGGCAGCGTCGACGCCGTCCTGCTCTCGCCGGAGGGCGTCGTCGGGTGGGGGGCGACCTTCGCCCAGCTCGCGACCCGTCGGCGCATCGGGCACTCGCGGGTCGACCACCTCCAGGGCCAGGAGGTGCGGGTCGTCTCCGACAAGCCGGTCGAGCTGGAGGTCGACGGCGACACCCTCGGCACGGCGATCGCGATGCGCGTCGTCGTGCAGCCGGGCTCCCTGGTCGTCCGCGTCGCCGGCACCTCAGGGGACAGCATCGACGCGCTGTCCTGACAGGGCGGCTGGCGGTAGGGATCGCCGGCGATCCCCTCGCCGCTGCCGAGCAGGAGGACGGCCCCGAGCACAGCGCCCGGGCCATCCGTCCTGGCAGGAGGACGGCCCCGAGCACGGCGCCCGGGCCATCCGCCGAGCAGGAGGACGGCCCCGAGCACGGCGACCTGGCCATCCGTCCCGACGACATGCCCGACAAGGACCGACCAGAGCCTGCACGTGCACGCGCGGGCCGGAGCCAGCTGGGCGTGTCGCCGGGACAGATCACCCCACACCGACCCTCGGGACGGGGGCGCGCTACGTATCTGCGTCCTGTGGGGATGCAGATCCGTAGCGGCCGAGGACCGCTACCCCGCCGGCGGTCGGCTCTGAGACGGCCGGGGAGCGCCGGACCGGCCGCGGTCCTCAGGGGCCGCAGCAAGAACGAAGACACCGAGGCCGATGAGCATCGCCAGGGTCAGCGCGACGGCCGCGATCCCTGAGTCGTTGAGCACCCACGTCAACACCATCGCCACCAGACCTGCGAGGAGCGCGGGACGGACGCCGGCCTCACGCCACAGCGGCCCGGTCCAGCCGGGGCGTCGGGTGAGCACCACCGCCGCCATACCCACGAGCGCGAGCACCGCGAGCCACGACAGGGGGTAGGTCACCAGGATGCCCACGCCCTGGGACAGCTTGCGCACCACGATCCCGCCGGCTTCCCCGTCGAGGACGCTCTGCACGAAGTCTCCGAGGTGCGTCCGGCGAGGCCCCCGCGCCCAGTCGGCCACCATCACGGCGGCGGCCACGAGCCCGCCGACCCCGACCAGGAGCGCCACCGTCGACGGTCGCCAGCGGACCCGGAGCGCGGCCAGGGTGAGCAGCCCCACCGCCAGCACCGTGCCGGGGACGCCGCCGAAGTCGGCGCCCCACTGCGGGGCGGCGTCGAGCACCAAGGTCGCCACGCCGAGAACGAGCACCCCGGCCATGGCCTGGAGCCGCGGCAGACGCGAGAGCAGGACCGCGCACACGACCAGCAGCGCGCCGAGCACCAGCCCGAAGCCCACGTTGCCCTGCCCGAAGAACCGGCCGGCGGTCACCGGCTGCAGGCCGAGCACCGAGACCAGCCCGAGCCGCGCCGATCCGATCACGTCGGCCCCGACGACCGCCATCGTCACCGCCGCCACCGCGGCCGGCGGCCCCAGGGGGTCGCGCCGCCACGGGCCGAGCCCGGCGTAGGCAGCCACCACGAGGGCGGCCCCCAGCGTGGCCACCACGAGCGCCGGACCGGGCGAGGAGGAGCGCCACCAGGGCAGCAGGCCGGCCAGCCAGGTGGCCACCGGCACCGACATCGCGGTGAGCGCCACCGCCCGGACCAGACGGGGCCGCCGCAGCAGCACCGCCGCTCCCAGGAGCGGGAGCAGCAGCGCCGCGAGGGCGCCGAGCACCCAGGGCGCCAGCCGCTTGGCACCGGACACGGCCGCCGAGAGGTCGCGCGCACTCGTCACCACGTCGGTCGCGCCAGCGGTGGCTCCGGTGCCGCCTCCGTCCGCCACCTCCACCACCGGCCCCCCGGCCAGGGCGTCGTCGGGACTCGCGCCGGCCGCCTCGACCAGAGCAGTCGTCAGGTCGGTGAGCTGCACGAGCCCGACCTGCCGGGTCGAGGCAGACCCGAGGAGGCCGCCGCCCCCGTCGCGCACGGCCGCACCGTCCGCGCCGACGACCGCCTCGACGAGGACGGTGGTCTCCGCGCGACCCGCCGTGTGCCCCAGCCCGGCCACGACGAGGCGGCTGCCCGCAGGCAGTCCGAGCATGAGCCGGCCGAGCGCCGCGTCCGCGTCGGCCAGGTCCGACGACGCGTCGTCCTGCAGAGCCGGCCCGCTCACCAGGTGCACGTCGCAGGGGCCGTCCAGCGCCGCCAGACCCACGAGGCCGTCAGGCCGCGCTACGGAGGCTGCGCCGTCCGTGCCGGCCGCTCCCAGGACCGCACCCGGTCCGTAGGCCGCCACGCACCCGCCCGCGCCCTCCACCAGCCGCGCGAGCGAGCCCAGCTGCGGCCCGAGCGCCCGCCGGTCGGCAGCGGCGCGCCAACGGCCCCAGGCGTCCGGGGCGACCCGGCCGTCCACCACCACGTCGTCGAGCACCGGGCCCGTCCCCGCCGCAGCCCCCACACCCTCCGCACCCTCCGCACCCTCCGCGTCACCGCACCCTGACACGGCCGTCCCGGCCCGCTGTCCGGCACCGAGGGTCAGCCACGCGTCGGCCGGGCAGGTCACCTCGTGCGCGCCCCGCACCACGAGCGCGGCGACCGCGCCGTCCTCGGCCAACGCGCTCAGCGTCGGCGTCCGCTCCCCCACGAGGTCCCACGTCAGGCCTGGTATGCCGACGAGCACCACCGGCGCGTCCCCCACCGGGGCGAGCGCGGGCCTGTCGCCCTCCGGGGCGGGGACCCGGCCGCCGGGCGCGAGCAGCACGGCCGCGACCCACGCGGCCAGCACCATCACCACGAACGCCCACGCGCCCGGCTGGTGCCTCGGCATACCCGCTCCCGTCTGGTGTGTCACTGCGGTCCCCGGCATCGTGTCACGGCGGGGTGGGGGCGGGTGGGGGGCGGCACGGCATACCCTCGGGGGGTGGACCGACTCGACCCGACCCTGCTGGCGTGGGGAGCGGTGGGCCTGGCCCTGCTCGCGCTGGTCGTCGCGGCGGTCGCGGTGCGACGGCTGCGCGTCGTCGACCGGCAGCTGGCCCGGCTGGTGGACGCGGGAGTGCCCACGGAGCCGCCGCTCGACCGCATCGTGGAGCTCGAGGCAGGTCTGGAGCGGGTGCGCACGGACCTCACCCAGGCGCTGCGGCACGTGGCCGTCGTCCGGTATGACGCGTTCGGCGACATGGGTGGGCGGATGAGCTTCAGCGCGGCGGTGGTCGACGACGACGGCGACGGGCTCGTCATCAGCTCGATCCACGCGCGCGGGGAGAGCCGCACCTACGCCAAGGGCATCGTCGGCGGCGACTCCGAGGTGGTGCTGACGCCCGAGGAGCGGCAGGCGCTCGACTCGGCGCGGACGGGCTCGACGGACTAGTCGCCGAGCTGGTTCCACTCCCGGCCCAGGCTGCGCCGGACCCGACCTCGCGCCTGCAGGACACGGCCCCGCGTCTGCTGGAGGCGGTCACCGACCGGCGAGCGGTCGGCGAGCGCCCGCGTGACGTCGGCCAGCTGCCGCGCCCGGTGGAGCTGGGAGGCGAGGTCGCGGCCGGTCACCCGGTGCCGCAGCTCGCACGGCACCTCCTGGATGGTGCCGCCACGGCGCAGCACGTCGAGGGTCAGCCCCACCTCGACGCCCCAGCCGGGGGCGAGCGGGAGCGACCGGTCGAAGGCGGCCCGGCTCAGGCACCGCTGGCCCGAGAGCGGCTGCTGCGGTGCCCAGCCGGTCAGGCGCGCGATGCCCTCGCGGGCGGTCCGCACCACGATCCCGAAGCCGCCGCCGGGACGGTCCTGGGGCGGCAGGACCGCGATCGTCATGTCGGCCGCGCCGGCGAGCACCGGCGCGACCAGCGGCGCGAGGTTCTCCGCGGAGTCCTGCAGGTCGGCGTCGGCGAAGAGCAGGGCGGCGCCCGGCGCGAGCTCGGCCGCCCGGGCCGCGCCCGTCTCCATCGCGGCCGCCTTGCCCCGGTTGCGGGCGTGCCGGACGACGTCGACGCCGCCGGCCCACTCGGCCACCGCCGCCGTCTGGTCCGCCGATCCGTCGTCGACGACCACCACGTGCGTGACCGCCGGGATCCGCTGCAGCGCAGCGACTGTCCCGGCGATGCGCTCTTCCTCGTCCTTGGCGGGGACGATCGCCACGACCTCTTCGGACCGACCGACCGGCACGCTCACGGCATACCTCTCAGGTCAGCGCAGGGTGACCTGGCGGGAGACCAGACCGTCGCGGGCCCGCCGCTCGTCGGCGGTGAGCGGCTCGTCGCTGGTCAGCGCCTTCTCGTAGCGGGCCTGGAGCTCGGTCAGCGCGTCGGCGAAGCTGGCGGCCTCGGCCGCGGCGTCCACCTCGATGACCGGCACGAGCAGGCCGGCTGCGCGGAAGGCGCCGAGCAGCTCGGTGCCTTCGCCCAGCGTGTGCTCGCCGGCCGCCTGGAGGCGCGCCATCGCCCGGACCGCGGTGTCCTCGTCCTCGCCGAGGATCCAGCGGACGTAGGAGCGGCCGGTCATGTGCGTCCAGTAGGCGGACGGGGCGCCGTCGACCCGCTGCATCGGGACGGCGGTGTCGTTCATCTGCTCGAGCGCGGCGCGCTGCTCCTCGGTCGCGTCGTCGGAGAGCCAGAAGCCGAAGTCCTGGTGGACCTGGACGTCAAGCTCGGTGCCGTCCGCGAGCAGGTCCTGGAGGCGCGGGGTCGCGGCGGTCGCGGGGCGCACCGAGTTGACCGACGTGCCCGGCGCCGCGGCCAGCGCCGTGAGGACCGCCTGCGCGACGTCGCGGGAGGCGTCACCGCTGGAGGTGCGGGACTGGAGCGCGACGAGCACCTCACCGTTGTCGCGGTGCAGCGCGGGGATCGCGCCCGGCAGGATCGTCACGAGCGTGACGGCGTGCTCGCCGGCAGGCACCGCACGGCCGTCGACCTCGGTGCCCTCCGGCACGACGACGGTCACCGGCGCGGTCGCCGCGGGGAGGATCTCCCGCATCGCAACCCAGTCCGTCTCCTTCGCGAGGCCCTCGAACGGCCGCGCGACGTAGGGAGCGCGCTGCTCCTTGGCGGCGGCCTTGTCGGCGCCCTTCTTGCGTGAAGCCTTACCCATGCGGGGGAGTCTACGTGCGCCGTTAGAGTGCCGGAGCATGAGCGAGAGCGACGAGCAGCTGAGCTGGGCCCCGGCGCCGGGGCACGGCGACGAGGTCCTGTATGCCGTGGACGGTCCCCTCGGGCGGGTCCGGCTCCACCGGCCGCGGGCGATCAACGCGCTCGACCTCGCCGCCGTCGAGTCGCTGCGGGCCCAGCTGGCCGCGTGGGCCGACGACCCGGCGGTCGAGGCGGTCTTCCTCGACGGGGCCGGGGAGCGAGGGCTGTGCGCCGGTGGTGACGTGCGGGCGCTGCGCGACGCCGTGCAGGGCGGCGACCACGCCGCCGCGGAGCACTACTGGGAGGTGGAGTATGCCGTGGACCGGCAGGTCGTCGACTTCCCCAAGCCGTACGTCGCGTGGATGGACGGCATCGTGATGGGCGGCGGCGTCGGTGTGTCGGCGCACGGATCCGTGCGGCTGGTGACGGAGCGCACCCGGCTGGCCATGCCCGAGGTCATCATCGGGTTCTTCCCCGACGTGGGCGGGCTGTGGTTCCTGGCCCACGCACCGGGAGAGCTGGGGACGCACGTGGCGCTGACCGGCGCGCCGGTGGGCGCGGCCGACGCCGTGGTGCTCGGGATGGCCGACGTGGTGGTGCCCTCCTCGACCAAGGAGGTCGTGCTGGAGGCGCTGCGGGCGGACCCGCAGGCGGGTGCGACGGCGCTGGCCGAGCGCGCGGAGGAGGGACGCGACGGGGACGGCGACCTGCCCGTGGAGGGGTCGTGGCTCGAGGCCAACCGGAGCTGGATCGACGAGTGCTACGCGGGCGACGACGCCGAGGTCATCCTGGACCGGCTGCTGGGGCACGAGAGCCCGGAGGCGCGTGAGGCCGGCGCGCTCGTGGCGGCCCGGTCCCCGCACTCGGTGGCCGTCACGCTCGAGGCGGTCCGGCGGGCCGCCTCGATGGACGTGCACGAGGTGCTCGAGCAGGACACCCTGCTCGGGGCGGCTTTCGCCCGGCACCCCGACTTCGCCGAGGGTGTGCGGGCCCAGGTGGTCGACAAGGACCGAGAGCCCCGGTGGGCGGACGGGTCGGTCGCCGACGTCTCGCGCGACCAGGTGCTGGCGGCCTTCGGCGAGGCCTGACGTCAGCGGCGCCGTCAGTCCGCGACAGCCCTGACTCGCGACCCCTGACCCGTGGTCCCTACGGGTGAGCAACCACCTGGCGCGTCCGGTGGGGTGGGTCAGCCCGCGCTCGCTGAGCGGTGGACCGTGGGCCGGTAGACCGACTCCACCGTGCGGCCGTCGAGCACGTGGGAGTCCAGCAGCTCGAGGTCGAAGTCACCGATCCCCTCGAAGATCCGGCCGGTGCCGCTCCGCCCGGTCAGGACGGGAAAGGTGGTCACCTGCAACCGGTCCACGAGTCCGGCGTCGAGAAGGGCCCGGTTGAGCGAGAGGCTGCCGTGGGAGCGCAGCGGGACGTCGGACTCCTCCTTGAGCCGGCGCACGACCTCCACTCCGTCGCCGGTGGCCACGGTGGCGTCCGGCCAGTCGAGGGGCTCGACCAGGGTGGAGGAGACGACGGTGGCCGGCAGGTGGACCATCCGCGTCACCCAGGCGTCGCGCACCTCGGAGCCGTCGTCCGCCGAGCCCAGCATCTGGACGAACTCCCGGAAGGTCGTGGCGCCGAGGACCATGCGCTGCGGCTCGGCCAGCTGCCGCGCCCGGTGCTCGAGCAGCTCTGGTCCCTGCTTGCCCCAGTAGCCGCCCCAGTCCCCGCCGGGCCCGTAGGAGCCGAAGCCGTCGAGGCTGGAGAAGATGTCGATGGTGTAGGTCGTGGCCATGGTCGTCCTCCTCTGAGTCTGTCCTCAGGGCAGACCACGCTCCCTCTGCGGACTCATCGGAGCCCCTCGCGGCAGGGGGTGTCCTCTTCCCCTTGTGAGGCCGGCTACCCGCCGGTAGTCTCCCGGCCACATGTGCCGCGGCCGGCCCGGACTGAGGGACAGGTCGGGGAGCGCCGTCACTCGGGAGGACGTCAGCATGCCCGCACCACAGGCAGACCAGCCAGAGGATTCGCCCTTCGCCACCGCCCTGCGCACAGCCATCGAGCGGCGCGGGCTGGGGCTGGGCCGGATCGCCGCGCGCCTGGAGGAGGCCGGGACACCGGTCAGCACCGCCACGTTGAGCTACTGGCGGTCCGGACGCAGCCGCCCCGGCCGCCAGACGTCACTGACCTGCCTGGCGACGCTCGAGAAGGTGCTCCGCGTCGAGCCCGGATCGCTGGTGGGCCAGCTCGGACGCCCAGCGCCGCGGGGCCGCAACCAGGCCCCTCCGACGTGGGGCGCGCTGTGGAGCGAGGTCCCGCAGATCGCAGCGGCCTTCGACCTGGTCGACCAGAGCGACGACGACCACCTCACGCGCGTGAGCCACCACGACACCGTCCACGTCGGTCCCGACGGCACCGAGCGCGGCTGCCGGATCCAGCAGGTGATGCGCGCCGAGCGCGACGGCGTCGACCGGTTCGTCGTCATGCACGGCCTCGACGACCCGGCCTTCCCTCTGCCGGAGATCCGACCCGCCGTGCGGTGCACGGTCGGGCGCGTGGTCGCCAACCAGGAGACCGGCGTCATCACCGCGGAGATGCTGCTGCTGCGGCCGCTGCGCCGGGGGGAGCTGGTCGAGGTGGCCTACGACCTGTGCCCTCGCCCGCCCTACCCGCCGGCGGAGCGCTACGAGCGTCGACGGCGCTTCAACAACCGGCAGTACGTGCTCGAGGTCCGCTTCCACCCGGACGCTCTGCCGAGCCGCTGCGAGCGCTACGTCACGCCCGTGGACGGCTCGACGACCACTGAGGAGATCTCCCTCGACCCGGCCGACCACAGCTTTCTCGTCGTCGAGCTCGACGGTCGGCCAGGGGTCGTGGGAGCCCGCTGGGAGTGGCCGCAGAACGAGCCGGCGGACGTCGGGTCAAGCGCGAGCGACGGCATACCCCAGGCCGGCCCCGTCTAAAAGTTAAGCCTTGTGGACCTCGTGACCGGCTGGCCAGTGTGGTCGGCACCGCGTCACCGACGACGCGGGAAGAGAGGAGCACCATGTCCACTTCACGCATCAGACGCGCCTGCGCGTTCGGGGTCGGCGCGCTCGTCGCCGTCGCACCGCTGGGCGCCGCCGCGCAGGCCTCCCCCGACCGTCCGGTCGAGACCAGGGATGCCGCCGTCGCATCACGGGCCAGCGGCGAGATGGCCCCCCTCACGGTTCCCCAGGCGGGCCAGCCGATCAAGGACCGCTACATCGTGGTCTTCGACAAGGACACCTCCGCCCGGACCGTCACAGCGACAGCCCGGACTGCCGACCTGCAGGGCGGGGAGGTGCTGCACACCTTCCGCACCGCCCTGGACGGCTTCGCCGCGGAGCTGCCGGCCCAGGCGCTGGACGGCATCCGCCGCAACCCCGACGTCGCCTACGTCGAGCAGGACACGGTGATCTCGCTCACCGCTGCGGGCCAGCAGTCCCCCGCGACCTGGGGTCTGGACCGCATCGACCAGGCAGCCCTGCCGCTCAGCAACAGCTACTCCTACACCGCGAGCGGCGAGGGGGTCACGGCATACGTCATCGACACCGGGATCCTGACCACCCACCAGGAGTTCTCCGGCCGCGCCCGGCACGGCTACAGCGCGATCTCCGACGGTCGCGGCTCCACCGACTGCAACGGCCACGGCACTCACGTCGCCGGGAGCGTCGGCGGTGAGACGTATGGCGTCGCCCAGGACGTCTCGCTCGTCGCCGTGCGCGTCCTCGACTGCAACGGTTCGGGCTCCAACTCCGGCGTCATCGCCGGCGTCGACTGGGTCACGAACAACGCCGGAGGCCCGTCGGTGGCGAACATGAGCCTGGGCGGCAGCGACTCCACCGCTCTGGACACCGCGGTCCGCAACTCGATCGCCTCGGGCGTGACGTACGCGGTGGCCGCCGGCAACGACAACGCCAACGCCTGCAGCGGCTCGCCGAACCGCGTCGCCGAGGCGCTGACGGTCGGCTCCTCGACCCGGACCGACTCGCGCTCGTCGTTCTCCAACTACGGCAGCTGCGTGGACCTGTTCGCCCCCGGCTCGGACATCACCTCCGCCTGGTACACCGGCACCTCTGCGACCAACACGATCAGCGGCACCTCGATGGCCTCGCCGCACGTCGCCGGCGCCGTCGCGCTCTACCTCGAGGACAACCCCACCGCCTCGCCGGCCACGGTCAGCGCGGCGGTCCTCGGCCAGGCCACCACCGGCCGCCTCACCAGCATCGGGACCGGCTCGCCCAACCGGCTCCTGAACACCAACTTCGGGGGGTCGACCCCTGACCCGGACCCCGACCCGGCCCCCAGCTGCGCGCTGCCGGAGACCGAGACCCGCTCGTTGTCCTCCTCCGGTGACCTGGAGTACCACCCGGGCACGAGCGGCTACTACTACAGCGGCAGCGGCACCCACGTCGCCTGCCTCTCGGGTCCCTCCAACGCCGACTTCGACCTGAAGCTGGAGAAGTACGTCAACGGCAGGTGGACCACCGTCGCCTCGAGCCTGAGCTCCACCTCCGAGGAGAAGATCAGCTACACCGGCACCTCGGGCTACTACTCGTGGGTCGTGCAGTCCTACAGCGGCTCCGGCAGCTACACCTTCAGCCTGGACCGCCCGTGAGCGTGTGACGGAGCCGTCCGCCTGACGGACTCCGTGGCGTGCGGCCAGGGCCGGTGGCCCTGGCCGCACGTCGCTCTCACCCCAGCAGCCCGCGCTCGCGCGCCACGGCGGCCGCCTCGGTGCGGCTGGTCACGCCCAGCTTGCCCAGGATGTTGGAGACGTGGACGCTCACGGTCTTCGTGGCGATGAACAGCTGCCGGCCGATCTCGCCGTTGCTGCGTCCGGCGGCGACCAGCCGCAGCACCTCGGCCTCCCGACGCGTGAGCTGCGCGGGCGCCGGCCCGGTCGCGGCAGCCGACCGCACGGGTCCACCGTCGACCGCGGCCAGCTCGGACAGCAGAGGAAGCGCCCCGAGCCGCTCGGCGACGGCGCGGGCCTGGGCCACCAGCGCGGCCACCCTGGTCGCGTGCTCGGCGCCGGCGGCGGACAGCACGGCGGCCAGCCGGGCCCGGGACCGGGCCGTCTCGAAGGCATGGCCCAGCCGCTCGAACCGCTCGACCGCCTCCTCCCAGGCGGCCACCAGCTCCTCGAGCTCGGGCGCCTCCAGGCCGGCCCGCCAGCGCAGCCGCAGCTGCTCGGCCCGGTGCCGGGCCGACCACGCGAGCCCCTCAGGACCCAACGACCGTCCACGCGCGGCCGACGACCCCACGGTGCGCTCGACGTCCTCCGCCAGCCGCGCCGCGGTCCGGACCAGCTCCTCACGCTCGGGTCCGGCGGCCAGAGCTGCGCGCGTGGCGAGGTGACCGACGACGAGTGCGGCCAGGCGCACCTGCGCGGCGAACGACCGCACCCCCCACAGCAGCCGCACGGCCTCGCTCGCCCGGTCGTAGGTCTCGACCGCGCCCGCCAGGTCACCGACGTCGCCGAGCACGTCGACCGCTGCGACGGCGCGCAGGATGACGGCCCAGCCGTCCCGGTCGGTGGCCTCCGGCGAGGCGGCGAGCGCCGCAGGTGCGGCCGGGTCTCCCCGCCCGGCGAGGGTATGCAGCGCCAGCGCGCGCAGGAGCGCGCCGGGCACCGGCGGAGGGGCCTGCTGATCCACGTCGACGATCCGGTCCACCTCCTCCCAGTCCCCCAGGTGGTAGGAGACGAGGCCGGCGAGCACCCGGGCGTCGAACCCGTAGGGGCCCCACTGACGCCCGTGGCGCAGGGCCAGCTCGGCGGCCTCGCGGTAGCGCGGCCGCGCCTCCTCGTAGCGCCCCAGCTCGAAGAGGATGCCGCCCAGCTGGTGCAGGCCGCGGATCAGGCCGTCGATGTCGCCGGTCGCCCGCGACCGCTCGACGACCTCCTTGATCGCCCGCTGTGCCGCATCGGGGTCGCCGCTCGAGGTGAGCCGGCCCAGGGTCGTCGCGGCATCGGAGCGCAGCCGCTCCAGGCCGAGCTCGGAGGCCAGGTCGTAGGACGCCTGCGCCGCCCGCCGGGCGCCGTCGTCGTCACCGGACCCGTAGGCGACGAGCGCGCTCACCGCGAGGGCCCGCGCCCGGCGCGCCGAGCGCTCCTCGCCCAGCAGCGCGAGCGCCTCGTCGGTCGCGTCCCCGGCGCTGACCCGGGCGTCGTCCACCGCGCACACGGCATACCCCAGGGCGGTCAGCAGCTCCGCGCGCTCACCCTCCTCCGGCGTGGAGGCTGCGTCCCCGGCGCCCCCGTCCGCGCCGCGCACCTCGCCCACCTCACGGTGCAGCAGCGTGACGGCCTTCGAGCTGTGCCCGGAGGTGAGCAGCGCCTGCGCGGCGTCCAGCACAAGAGCACTGCGCCGCAGACCCGCCTCGGCCGCCACGCCCGGCAGGTCGAGCAGCTCGAGGGCGTTGAGGAAGTGCTGGGCGGCCTCGTCGGGCCCACCGACCGCCATCGCGTCCTGCCCGGCCTCCACTGAGGCGTGCACGGCCGTGACCGGGTCGTGACCGGCACGCGCGTGCCGGGCCAGCTCGGCCGCCGTCCCGCTGGCCCTCCCCTCCCGCAGCGCGAGGGCGCAGGCGGCGTGGATCCGGGCCCGCTCCCCCGGGAGGAGGTCGTCGTAGACCGCCTCCGCCAGCAGCGCGTGGCGGAAGGTGTAGCTCGCGTCTGACCCGGTCACCAGGACCTGCGCCTCGACGGCCGCCCGCAGCGCCTCGTCGAGCTCGGCGTCGGAGAGGTCCACCACGGCGGCCAGCAGGGCGTGCGAGGCCCGCCGCCCCACGCACGCGGCAGCGCGCACGACCACCCTCGTCGCCTCGGGCAGTCGGTCCAGGCGGACGAGGAGGACGTCGGCGAGGTTCCACGGCAGGGCCTCGCCGCCCGGACACTCGGTGTTGAGCAGCTCCTCGGCGAAGAAGGCGTTGCCCTCCGCGCGCCGGACGATGCCCTCCACCGCGCGCACGTCGGTCAGCTCGGGCCGCACCACGTGCACGAGCTCGCGCACGTCGGCGTCGGCCAGCCGGTCGAGGTGCAGGCGGGCGACCGCCGAGAGGCGTCCCCATTCGGCCAGGGTCGTCCGCAGCGGGTGCCGCCGGTGCAGGTCGTCGGCCCGGTAGGACACCACGACCGAGACGGGCGCGCGCAGCCCGCGCGCGAAGAGGAAGGAGAGCAGGTCGCGGGTGGACCGGTCGGCCCAGTGGACGTCCTCGACGACCAGGAGCACCGGGCCCTGCTCACCGAGGGTCTCCAGCGCGGCGTAGATCCCCTCGAAGAGCTCGCCCCGCCCGGCGACGTCGCCCGCGTCGCCGGCGCTGCCGAAGGGCGCGCCGCCGGGCACCCGCTGAGGTGCCGGCAGCGTCATACCCCCGTCCGTGCCGTCCTCGCCCTCGCCGGGGGCGGGCAGGTGCCGCGTCGGGGCCAGCCGCGCCAACGCCGGATGGCTCGCGACCACGGGCACCATCGCGCGGCGCGCATCCTCGTCGAGGCGCCCCAGCACCTCACGGAAGGGCATGAGCGGCACCGCGCTGTCGCCGAAGTCCAGGCAGTGGCCCGCCAGCATTCGCCAGCCGGCCTGCTCCGCCCGCGCCCCCAGCTCCCGCAGGAGGCGGGTCTTGCCCACCCCCGCGTCTCCCCCGAGCACGACCATGGTCGACCTCGGGTCGCTCCCGAGGCCGACCAGGTCGACCAGCTGCGCGAGCTCGTCGTCGCGCCCCAGCAGGGGCGTCGCGGCCCGCTCTTCCGGTGTCACGTCCCCCATCATGACCCCGAGGTCCGACGAAGGCACGCTCCCGCCGGTCATCGGATGGGGGCGATGACCTGGCGCGACTGTGCGCGGCGACGCGCGGTGGTGCTCCGGTGCTCGCGCGAGCCGTGCTGCCAGTCGCGGGTGAGCTGCTGGCGGCGGTAGTCGGTCTCGGCCCGGAGGAAGGTCGGCACGACGGTGATGTTCATGACTGTCCTCTCGACGTGGACCCGCGGATCGGGTCCGACCCTTCGAGAGTCGTCGTCTGAGGTGGGCGTCCACATCGGACGGGTGCCCTATCTCTGCGGTCACCCCTACCTCAGACCGGGGTATGCCGCCCTCCTCGCCTACCTCAGGACGCCGGCCCGCCGCAGCCGCAGCGCCTCGCGGGCCTCCTCGATCTCGTCCCACGGGACGAGCTCGCTGCCGCGCTCCATCGTCTCCTCCGGCCCCTTGCCGGCGAGCACCACGGTGTCGTCGGGGCCGGCCTCGCGCACGGCATACCGGATGGCCTCGGTGCGGTCGCCGATGGAGACGAAGTTGTCGCGGCCGGACTGCCGCGCGCCGCGCTCCATCTCGTCGAGGATGTCCTGGAGGGGCGTGGTGCGGTGGTCCTCCTCGGTGAAGACCGCGTGGTCAGCCAGCCTGGTCGCGACGTCACCCAGGGGTGCGCGCTTGGAGGGGTCACGGGGACCTCCGGCGGAGCCGATGACGACCCACAGCTGCCCCTCGGTGGTGACGCGGACGGTGGCGAGGGCCTTGTCGAGGCTCGGTGCGGTGTGCGCGAAGTCGACGATGACCCGGGGGTCGCCCGGCTCACGGTCGAGGATCTCCATCCGGCCGGCCACGCCCGGGAAGGTCGCCAGGGCGGTCACCAGCTCCTCCAGACCCACGCCCGTCGCCGCGACGCCCGCCATCGCCGCCAGCGCGTTGGCGACGTTGAACCGGCCCACCATCGGCAGGCGGACCTGCGCCCGGCCGAGCGGACTGTCCACGGTGAACCTCAGGCCCTCGGGCAGCTCCTCGACCTCGCTCGCGCGCCAGTCGGCCTCGCGCCCCTCCGCTGAGTATGACGTGAACGCGCGCCCTCCCTCGGTCGCCAGCGGGACCAGCTTCTCGAACCACGGCGCGTCGTCGGCGTTGAGGACGCTGTGCCCGGCGCGCTGGACCAGCTTGGCCTTGTCGGCGAAGTACTGCTCCATGGTGCCGTGGAAGTCGAGGTGCTCGCCGGTGAGGTTGGTCCAGATCCCGACGTCGTAGCTCACGCCGCGGACGCGGTCGAGCGCGAGGGCGTGGCTGGAGCTCTCGACGACCGCCGCCTCGGCACCGTGCGTGAGCATGTCGCGCAGGATCTGCTGCACCTGCGGCGCCTCAGGGGTGGTGAAGTGCGAGGGCGGCTGGCGCAGCTGGCCGTCGGGCAGCTGGTAGCCGATGGTGCTGAGCAGCCCGGTGCTCCTCCCCGCGCTGCGCAGCAGGTGCAGGGCCAGGCAGCTGGTCGTCGTCTTGCCGTCGGTGCCGGTGACGCCGAGCACGGTCATCCGGTCGCTGGGACGGCCCATGACCGCGGTCGCGGCGTCGGCCAGGGCGGCGCGGGCGCTGGGCACCTTGAGGTAGGGGACGTTGCACGTGGTGCGTCCCGGCAGGCCCTCGCCGACCACGGCCACGGCACCACGCTCGATCGCCTCGTCGATGAAACCGTGCCCGTCGAAGCGCGCCCCCCGGATCGCGACGAAGACGTCCCCCGGTCGGATCCAGGCCGCCTGGTGGCTCACCCCGGTGACCACCACACCGCTGGGGTGCTCCGCGGTGTCGACAAGCTCGGCGTCGAGGGCCTCGACGAGGTCAGCGAGGTTCATGACCGCAGCCTACCGAGGCGTACCCACCGAGTCGCCGGGCGCAGGGTGGTCCTTGTCCCCACCCGGCTCGCTCCCGCGCGCGGTCACGTGCGGCCGCTGATAGATTCGCCTGTGGCTCGCGAGAGTCGTGGGTCGGCGCCGACGAGGGGTCCGTCTGGCGAGTTGTCGAGAAGGGGAAACAGATGAAGAGGACGCTCAGCCGTGGCGCGGCCGCGCTGGCCGCCGGTGTCGTGGTGCTCGGGGGTGCCGGCAGCGCCAGCGCCAACCCGTCGGAGGCCAACCACCCGGAGTACTGGGAGGCCTACCTGGAGTCGCAGGGCTACACCGAGGTCGAGTGCAGCAAGGTCGCGGACGACTACGAGGACGCGACCTGGACCGCGGATGTCGACTACGACCTCGTCGTGCTCAAGGCCGGCTCCGACCAGGCCACCGAGACCTCCAACGACCTGCACTGGGACGTCGCCGCTGGCGACGTGCTCGAGCACGTGAGCGGCAAGGACATCTCCCACGTCATCGCGTGCAACGGCGAGGAGCCCACCACCCCGGAGGAGCCGGAGGAGCCGGAGGAGCCCGGCACTCCTGAGGAGCCCGAGGAGCCCGGCACCCCCGAGGAGCCCGAGGAGCCCGGCACCCCCGAGGAGCCCGGCACGCCCGGCGACGAGGACGACGACGCCGGGACCCCGATCGGGCCGATCGTGCAGACCGACGTCCCGGCCAAGGGCGTGAACCCCGCACTGCCGCTCGCCGCTCTGGCGGCCACCGGGTTGGCCGTCGCAGGTTACGGCCTGCGTCGTCGCGGCCAGGAGGGCTGAGCTCCAGGGATGACGCTGAACCGTCCCGAGGGGGACCGCGCCGGACGTGGCGCGGTCCCCCCGCTCGTCCTGATCATCGGCGGCCTGCTGGTGGCAGCCGTCGCCGTGCTGGCCCTGGTCCTCCAGTCCGGCGGCGGGTCCGACGACGACGCTGCGGCGTCGACCAGCCCCACCGTGGAGCTGAGTGTCGAGACGGCCGAGCCCACCCCGTCGGCGTCGGCGTCGCCATCGGCCACGACGGCCTCGCGCTCCGCCGAACCGTCACCGACGCCGACCGCGTCCCCGTCCCCGTCCCCGTCAGGCAACGCAGGCCAGGCGCAGGGCGCCCCAGCGTGGATCCGCATCACCGCGGGCGGGGTCGACGCGCCGCTGGTCCCTCAGGGCCTGGCTCCTGACGGGACCATCAACCCGGGCCGCAACGAGGTCATCTGGTTCACGGGCAGCAACCGGGTCTCTCCCGGCCAGGTCGGCACGGCAGTCATCGCCGCGCACGTGACCTGGGAAGGCCAGCCCGACGCCTTCGTCAACCTCACGGCCGTAGGCCCCGGGGACGTCGTCGAGGTGGGGTACGACGACGGGACGTCGAGGTCCTTCACCGTGACCCAGGCGGTCCCGGTCGACAAGGACCAGCTCGCCCGCTCGCTGACGGTCTGGGGAGACCACCCCGACCACCCGCGCCTGGCCATCATCACCTGCGACGACACCCAGGGTTTCCAGCCCGACGGCCACACCGCCGCGAACTACGTCGTCATCGCCGAGGGCTGATACGTTACGCGCGACTCCCGGCGACGGCGCCGGGAGATCTCACTGCCCCGCGCGGCCTCCAGGGGACTCCCGCGCGGCGCCAGCTCCTCGTGAAAGGGATTCATGACCACGTTCCGTCGTGGCGCCGCAGCGCTCGCTGCCGGCCTGATGATGCTCGCCGGCGCCGGCACCGCCGCCGCCCAGACCATCGCGTCCGACACCAACGACCCGCAGTTCTGGGCCGATCTGCTGATGGACCCGGAGGGCGACTTCGGCGAGCTCGGGCTGACCGAGGTCGAGTGCTTCAAGGTCGAGCCGGCCACCGCCTACACCGAGTTCGGTACGTACGAGAACGTGGACATGGACGGCGACGGCGTCCTGGAGTGGGTCTTCACCACCGACGACCCGTGGCTGGCCGTCGTGCTCAAGGCCGGCGCGGCCGCGTCGGTCGAGGAGGAGAACGCTCTCGCGCTGTTCGTGGAGCCGGGCGAGTCCCTGGCCCACGAGTCCGGCAAGGAGATCTCGCACCTTATCCTCTGCGACGGCCTCGTCCCTGACGACGCACCGGTCGACGAGGAGCCGGTCGACGAGGAGCCGGTCGACGAGGAGCCCGTCGACGAGGAGCCCACGACGCCGGGTGGCGAGGGCGACGACGCAGGCACCCCGATCGGCCCGGTCGTCCAGACCGACCGTCCGGTCCAGGGCCCGGACCCGTACGTCGTCACCGGCCTCGCGGCCATGGCCCTGGCCGGGGCCGCCGTGGTCGTGGCGGGCGCTCGTCGCCGCGCGGCCGCTCGCAGCTGAACCCAGGTTGACCGCCACGTCCGTGTGGACTTCTGGCCCCATGAGGGCCAGGAGTCCACACGGACGTTCGCGTCAAGGGGTGAGGGCGGGCACAACCCACTCACCTGAGTGGCACGCGCACGCCATACCCCCAGACGGCGGGCACAACCCACTCACCCGAGTGGCCCCGGCACGCCAGTGCGGCTGGCGAGGAGGGTGTCGTGAGTCCGCGTGATGAGCGTCAGGGACGGACGAGCCAGACCGGCTGGTAGGTCGAGAGGTAGACCGACCCGTCGTCGGTGAGGTTGGGCGGGTAGCCGTTGAGGGCGTCGACCGACTGCTCCGCAGGCAGCCCGAGCTCGCTCACCCACCACCCGGGGACCGTGCGCGGCTGCTCGGTGACGTTGTAGAGCTGGAGCATCGGGCCGACCGGGTGGCGGCGGACGACCGCGAAGACCCCGGGGTCCGGGCTGGCGACCGTCTCGGCGGCCGCGCTGGCGTGCAGGTGGGGCAGCTCGGCCCGCACGCGCGCCAGCTGGCGGAGACCGGCATACACGCGGCCCGTCGCGGAGGAGGGGTCCTCGCGCGCCTCGAGGACCGCGGCCCAGTCCAGGCGCGGCCGGTGGGCCCACCGGTTGTCGTCGGCGTGCTCGGGCACCTCGGCCCACCGCTCGTCGTTGAGGGCGGCGACCTCGTCGCCGGACCAGAGGACCGGGATGCCGCCCCAGCCGTAGATGACGGCGTAGCCCAGCAGCACCCGCGCCACCGCCTGGTCGACCGCCATGGCCGCCACCCGCCGCTGCTCCCGGTCGCCCGCCTGCTCGACCGCAGCCAGCTGGTGCAGCGCCGCACCGAGCCCGGCCAGGCTCGCCGCGCTCCCGGAGATCCGCGCGTCGCCGGTGGCCGGGTTGGCCTGGAAGACCAGCCCCTCGGCCGAGGAGCCGGCGAACTCGCCGGAGTAGTACTCGGAGAGGAACTGACGGTGCCGCCAGCCCTCGATCATCACCGCGCGCGCGTCGGCGTCGTCGATCGCCCAGCCGATGTCGTCGTGGCAGCGCAGGTAGGTGATCCAGGCGGTCGTCGACGGCACGGCCGGGAAGCGCCCGAGTGCGTGCGTGGCCAGGCGTGAGTCCCGGCTGGCGAGCATCGACCAGATCTGCACCATGAGGCTGTTGTGGTAGGCGAGGTCGGACACCTTGCCGTGGTGGCGCCCCTGGCCGAGGTAGTGCACCACCTCGTTCGGCCCGACGATCGCCTCGGCCTTGAAGATGAGCGCAGGCGCGACCATCCGGGCGGCGGCGCGCAGCGCCTGGGTGAGCTGGTGGACCTCCGGCTCGTTCTGGCACTGGGTGCCCATGCGCTTCCAGAGGAAGGCGATCGCGTCCAGCCGGAGCACCTCGACGCCGTGGTTGGCCAGGAAGAGGATGACGTCGACCATCTCGCAGAAGACGTCGGGGTTGTGCCACGCGAGGTCCCACTGATAGCTGTTGAAGGTCGTCCACACCCACCCGTCCAGCTCCTCGTCCCAGGTGAAGTTGCCGGGCGCGAAGTCGGGGAAGACCTCCAGGAGCGTGCGCTCGTAGCGGTCGGGCACGGTGCGGTCGGGATAGACGTGGAAGTAGCGGAGGTAGCGCTCGTCGCCGGCCCGCGCCGCAGCGGCCCAGGGGTGCTCCCGGGCGACGTGGTTGAGCACCAGGTCGAGGCACAGGCTGACCCCCTGCCCGCGCAGCGTCCGCGCCAGCTCGCGCAGCTCCTCCATCGTGCCGAGGTCCTCGCGGACCTGCCGGTAGTCGGCCACGGCGTAGCCGCCGTCGTTGGGAGCCGGGCGCGGCCGCAGGAGCGGCATGAGGTGCAGGTAGCGCACCCCCAGCTCGCGCAGGTGCTCGGCCCGTTGGGCGATGCCGGCCAGGCCGGTGCCGGGCGGGGCGAGCCGGTCGGCGTATGCGGCATACCCGACCATCTCGGGGCGCTGGAACCAGTCCGGCTCCAGCGAGCGGCGCTCGTCCAGCAGGTGCAGGTCCTCGTCGCGCGCGAGGTATGCCGCGGCCGCCAGCTCGACGACGCGCGCCCCCACCTCTGCGGGGTGCGGGTAGGGCGCCAGGCCCTCGAGCAGGTCGTCCCACCAGCGCGCCACCCGCAGGGCGAAGGTGGTCCGCCGGTGCTCGGGCAGCGGGTCGAGGGTGGCCTCGACCCGCTGCCGCGAGGACGCGGGCAGGGCGGCCGGCCAGGGAAGCGATCGCGAGGTCGGGATGCTCACGGAGTCATCCCACCACACCCGCTCAGGCCTGCCCGGACGCCGGTGTCAGCCCTTGACCGCACCCGACGTCATCCCGCGGACCAGGAAGTTCTGGAGCGCGAAGAAGACGATCATCGGGAGCACCATCGAGATGAACGCCCCGGCGGTCAGCAGCTCGGCGCCCTGACCCTGGGTGCCCAGCAGCTGCTGCAGCTTGACGATGACCGTGGTGTTGTCGTTGGACAGGAACAGCTTGGCGATGAGCAGGTCGTTCCAGACCCAGAGGAACTGCAGGGTCGCGAACGCCGCCATCGCCGGCATCGCCATGGGGGCGATGAGCTTCCAGAAGATCTGGAAGTTGGAGCACCCGTCGATGCGCGCCGACTCCACCACGCTGTAGGGCAGCGAGGCCATGTAGTTGCGCAGCGTGTAGATGCACAACGGCATACCGAACCCGGTGTGCAGCAGCCAGACCGCGAGGTACTGCCCGGAGATGCCCAGGCCGCGGGGACCGAGCAGGTCCAGGAGCGGCTGGAAGGCCACCTGGATCGGGATCACCATCACCGCGACGATGATGATGAACAGGAAGTCCTTGCCCTTGAAGTCCATGAACGTAAAGGCGTAGGCCGCGAACGCCGCGAACATGATGGGGATGACCGTCGCCGGCACGGCGACGAGGATCCCGTTGAGGAAGGCGTTGCCCAGGTCCGCCTGCTCGAAGACCCGGGAGTAGTTGGACAGGGTCCACCCGCCCTCCCAGGGAGCCGCCCACCAGCCGCTCGTCGCGGCCGCCTCGCGGGTGCGCAGGCTGGTGATGAGCAGCCCGAGGGTCGGCAGGCTCCACAGCACCGCCAGCAGGAGCATGACCACCATCGAGAAGGGGCTGCGCTGGCGACCGTCCTTGAGGCGGCCCGAGCCGCGCACCCGCTCGGCGGTGGGGGTGGTGGCGACGTCGTGGGTCGTCGTGGCGCTCATCGCATGGCCTCCTGCTCACGGAACTGCTTGATCTGGTAGACCAGGATCGGGATCACGGCGACGAGCAGGATCGTCACGATCGCGGTGGCCCGGCCGGCCTGGCCACGGGCGAACATCTCGTTGAAGAACTTGTTGGCGATGACGTCGGTGTTGTCGCGGCCGTTGGTCAGCACGTAGACGATGTCGAAGACCTTCATGACCAGGATCAGCACCGTGATGAAGACCGTGATGATCGTGCCCTTGATCTGCGGGATGACCACCTTCCAGAAGATCTGCAGCTCGGTCGCGCCGTCGATCCGCGCGGCCTCGATGGTGTCCTCCGGCACGCCCTTGATCGCCGAGCTCAGCAGCACCATCGCGAAGCCGGTCTGCAGCCAGACCAGGATGACCATCAGCAGGATGCTGTTGAGACGGGCCGTGTCGATCGCCAGCCAGTTCTGCGGGGTGCCCCCGAGCTGCTGGAGTATGGCGTTGAGCGCCCCGGTCTGGGGACGACCGGGCGCCTGGTAGGCGTAGACCGTCGTCAGCCAGATCGCGGACGCCGCCACGAAGCTGATCGCCATCGGCAGAAAGATGAAGCTCTTGGCCCACTTCTCGCTGCTGGCCGACAGCTTGTCGGCGAGCACGGCCACGACGACGCCGAGGGCGACGGTGATGGCCGGGACGATCGCGATCCACAGCACGTTGTTGATGACGGCGTCCCAGAAGGCGCGCTCGCCGAAGAGCTGGACGTAGTTGTCCAGGGCGATGTACTCGGTGCTGTCGGCGTTGGCGAAGGAGTAGTTGATGCTCTGGATCGTCGGGTAGAGCAGGGTCACCGCGATGAGGGTGAACCCGGGCAGCAGGAAGGCGTAGGGGATGAGCCCGTGCTCCAGCCGCCGGGGCAGGGCCTCGACCGCGACGTTGATGAACCAGAACAGGACGGCGGCACCGCCGACGCCCACCACGAGACCCAGGATCCCCATGAGGATCTTGGAGTTGAAGAACCACTCCGGGTAGTAGGCGAACGCGAGGAAGAGGTTGCCCATCGCCCAGATGGTCAGCGCCACGCCGAGGACACCGATGAGCAGCTTGACGGGCTGCAGGCCCTGGTCGTTGGGCACCGCCGCCGTGGGCGGGGCGTCGTCGGCCCGGGGATCGGCCTCGATGACGGTGGTGTCGTCGCTCAGCGGCGGTTGGGAGTGCGAGGACGTCATCGCCCTGAACCCGTCTCCGTCGCCGTGTCACCGTCCGTCTGCGGCCAGGACTTCTCGATGGCGTCGGCCGCCTCCTGGGCCGTCTGGTCACCGCTCTGGAAGGACACCATGCCCTTCCAGAAGGAGTCCGAGCCGACCTCCTTGGGCATGAGGTCGGAGGCGTCGAACCGGAAGACGTCGGCGGTCGTGGCCATCTCGGCGATCTGCCGCGTCGTCTCGTCGGGGTACTGGCTCGCGTCGAAGGTCTTGTGGGGGCTCAGCCAGCCGCCGGCCGCGGCCCACTCGCCGCCGAACTTGTCCGAGGTCAGGAACTTCATGAACTCGATCGTGTCGGTGTCGTAGCTGAACGCGGTCGCGAGGTCGCCACCACCGAGGATCGGCTGACCCTTGAAGCCGTCGGCCGCCGGCGGGAAGACGAACAGCCCGACCTCCTCGTCGAGGTTGCTCTGCACGTCCTCGGGGAAGAAGCCGGTGGCGAAGTTGCCCTGCCGCATGAGGTAGCAGTCGGGGTCCTCCTGGAAGGCGGGCGTCATGGCCTCGGCGAACGGGGTGGACAGGATGCCGGTCGCGCCGCCGAGGACGTTGCCCTCCTTGTTGGCCAGCTCGCCGTAGGCCTCGAAGGCCTGGACGACCCGCTCGTCGTTGAAGGGGATGCGGTGGGCCACCCAGTCGTCGTAGACGTCGGGCCCGTGGAGGCGGAGCATGTACTCCTCGATCCAGTCGGTGCCCACCCAGCCGGTGGCCTGGGCCGACTCCCAGCCGATGCACCACGGTGCCTTGCCCGTGTCGGCCTTGATCTGGTCGGCCAGCTCGCTCAGCTCGTCGAGGTTGGCCGGCTCCTTGTTCCAGCCGCCCTCCTCGTAGGCCGCCTTCGGGTACCAGACGATCGACTTGACGGCCATGCGCATGGGCGCGGCGTAGACCCGGCCCTCGTAGCGGGCGGCCTCGAGGAAGCCCGGGACGAGGGTCGAGTCGAGGGTCTCGTAGTCGAGGTACTGGTCGATCGGGACGACCTCGCCCGCCTCGGCCATCTGCAGCACGCCACCCGGTTGCGGGAAGAGGCCGATGTCCGGCGCGTCCCCGGAGTTGACCTTGATCAGGATGTTGGTCGTGAAGTCCTGGTCGGGGGTGTACTGCACGTCGATGCCCGACTCGTCCTCGAACGCCTTGATCGACTCGAGGAAGGCTGCCTCCTCCGCGCCACCGAAGGCTCCCATCACCGTCACGGCGCCGTCGCCCTCCTCGGGCTCGGCGTCGGAGGCGAAGCCTCCTCCACTACCCGAGTCGGGGTTCTGCAGGCATCCGGTCAGGGTGATCGCCGCCGCCACAGCCATCGTCGGCGCTCCGAGACGCCGCCACCGTGAGTTCGCCACCGCTGGCTCCTTCCTCGGCCGGCGCCACCGTCCTCGGGCGAGGAGGGGCGAGGGACCCGGCACACATCAGGACACGAACGTAATCCAGATCACATCGCCGCGCAGGTTTTTCTTCATCACGATTGCGTCTCGGTCCGGGCGCGCAGGTGCGCCATCAGGGTCCGGACCTTCGGTCCGAGCGCCCGCTCGGGCACCGGTATGCCGTCCAGGCGCCACTCGATCACGCGGTCCAGCGTCGCCACCCCGCGGCACCGGGTGCACAGCAGCACGGTGGTCGGGCGCCGGTGCCGCTGCACCTCGTGGCCGGCGGCGCACCGACCCTGCCACCGCCCAGGCACCGACGGCAGGTCCGCGGAGTAGCACCGGTCCCCGGTCGCGCCGATCGCGCGGGCACGGGCACGCCATACCTCGTCATGGCCGTGGCGCGGCCCGACGAGCGCGTGCGCGACCTCGTGCAGCACCGTCTCGCGCACCTGCTCGGGAGCGTGCGCGGCGGTGAGGTGGCGGCTCAGCGTGATCCGGCGCTCGCGGAAGTGGCACGCGCCCGCCCGCACCTTGGCCCGGTCCAGCGCCAGGTCCCAGCCGGACAGCCCGTGCTCGTCCATCAGATCCCGCGCCAGTCGCAGGGCCGCACCCAGGTCCACGACCACGATCCTAGAAGGGACCTCCGACACGTCCTCGGCGTTATGGTCGTGCGTGTGAACCTAGAGAAGGTCGTCTTCGGCTTCTTCGTCCTGCTGGCGGCGACGCTGAACTTCGGCTACGTCATCGGCGAGATCGACGACGTCCAGCTGCACAACGTCTACGAGCTCTACGCCGCCGTCGCCGTCAACATCATCGCGACGATCCTCAAGTTCGGGGACCGCACGCAGATCGGCGCCGTGCACCTGGCGACCAGCCTCGTGGCCAGCATCCAGCTCATCATCGCCGCGCTGGTCTGGATCTGGGCGTCGCACGTCGACCCGGCCGGCCTCACCCCGACGCACATGGCCAGCGTGGTCTCCATCGCCGCCGGCGCGCTGCTGGCCAACATCGTCTCGGTCATCCTGCTCGTCGTGGAGACCGTCTCCTACCGGCGCCGCTGACCGCGACCGCCTATCCGGCACGTCCACGGCATACCTCATGGTCAACCTCCTCCAGCTGCTGCAACGGGGACGACCCGCGCTGACCCGGCCCGACAGCCTGCGGCGCGTCCGGGTGGACGTCCCGGCGGAGCCGCCCACCACGGACGCGGTCTTCCTGGTGCTGCGCCGCATCCGCACGCCGCTGGTCGTCGTGGTGAGCGTCTTCGCGCTGATGACCTTCGGGCTCTCGCTCATGCCCGGCACCGAGGAGAACCCGGAGCCGCTCAGCGTCTTCGACAGCTTCTACGTCATCAGCTACACCGGCCTGACCATCGGCTACGGCGAGGTCCCGCACGCCTACTCCTACGCGCAGCGCCTCTGGGTGACGCTGACGATCTACGCCAGCGTGGTCGCGTGGAGCTACTCCCTCGCCGTGCTGCTCGCGATCGCGCAGGAGAAGACCTTCCGGGACGCCATCGCGCTGCAGCGGTTCAGCCGCCGGGTGCGCCACATCCAGGCGCCGTTCGTGCTGGTGGTCGGCTACGGCCAGGCGGGCGAGGCCGTCTGCCGTGCGCTGGAGGACCAGGGGCGCGAGTTCGTCGTGCTCGACAGCGACCCCTCCCGGATCGAGCAGCTGGCGCTGGACGGGTACACCAGCGACATCGCCGGCTTCGCCGCGAGCGGACGCGACCCGCGGATCCTCGGGATGGCCGGGCTCGGCCACGACTACTGCGAGGCGGTGCTCGCGCTCACCGACAGCGACGAGACCAACCTGTCGATCGTGATGAGCGTCAACCTGCTGCGGCCCGAGCTGATGGTCATCGCGCGCTCCAGCGACCGGGAGCACGCCCAGCAGATGCACGACTTCGCCGCGGACGTCATCATCAACCCCTTCGACCGGTATGGCGCGTACCTCGTCATGGCGCTGCGTCGCCCCGCCGGCTTCCGGCTGGCGTCGTGGCTGATGAGCCCTCGGGGGACCGAGCTGCCGCACCGGCTGGAGCACCTCGCCGAGGGCCACTGGGTGGTGTGCGCCGACGGCGACTTCGGTCTCGAGGTCACCCGTGACCTGGAGAGCGCCGGCCTGGACGTCGTGCTGGTCGACCCGCGCGACGGGCGGCCGGACGTCAGCGAGGCGGTCGGCTTCATCGCCGGCGCCGAGTCGGACATCACCAACATGGCCATGGCGGCCCACGCCCGCATCGAGAACGACCAGCTCTTCATCGCGGTCCGGCAGAACTCCGCCGTCAACGAGGCACCGCTGCGCGCCTTCGACGCCGACTCCGTCTTCGTGCCGACCGAGCTGCTCGCGCGCGAAGCGGTGGCGCGGATCACCTCGCCCAACTACTGGTCCTTCATCGACCACGTGCTGCACGAGGACGACGACTGGGACGAGCGGGTCATGCAGGAGATCGTGTCCGTGGTCGGCGACGAGACGCCCTCGAGCAGCCGGGTGGACCTCGAGTTCCACCAGGCCCCGGCGGCGGTCCGGTGGATGCGCTCGCAGGAGCTGACCGTGGGTGACATCCTGCGCGACCCGGACGACCGCGACACCCGGCTGGCGGCCTATGCCGCGGTGCTGGTCCGAGACGGTCGACGCATCTTCACTCCCGACCTCGACCTCCCGCTGCGCGAGGGCGACAGCCTGCTGCTCCTCGGTCGGGAGCAGGACCTCCTCGTCGTGCGCGCGACGCTCTTCCACGACTCCGCGGTGGAGTATGTCGCGACCGGTCGGGAGGTCGCGACCGCCTGGATCTTCCGCCAGGTGCAGCGGTGGCGGACGGCCGCTCGCCGGCGCCGACAGGGTAGGTCCTGAGGAGGCGAGCCGCGCCGACCCGGGGCTACCCTGGCCGGATGGGTCTGCTCGACCGTTTTCGCGACCGTGGTCACGCGGCGGACGAGCCGCGCGTCAGAACCCTGCCCAACCCCGGCGGGACCGCGGTGGGCGACCTGCCGCTCAAGCCGGAGGCACGCCGCCTCGGGCAGGAGGAGCGCGACCGGATCGCGGCCGGCCTCGCGGCCCTCGAGGCCGACGGGGTGGACGTCGACGACCTGGCGTCCATCAGCGCAGGCTTCGACCGGGCGCTGACCGGGTGGGTCAGCAGCGGCGGCACCGACCACGACGCGATCGTGGAGCGGTACTCCATCGGGATCGGCGAGCACCTCGCGCGCCGGACCGACCTGTCCTGGCAGGTGGTCACGGACGTCTTCGGCACCGACCTCGGTCTCGCGTCCGGTGACTTCGTCGTCGTCCCGGGCAACCTGGTCGCGGTCCGCTGGATGCGTCGCGAGACCGGCTGGATCCCACGCGTCGTCGGCCACCTCCTGAACCTCCGCGCCCGCCGCCCCTGACGACGCGCCACCGAACGCGCCATGTGGTTGGCCCTTGCCGTGCGACTGGGGCAATAAGGCTGGCGGCACTGACTACGGATGTGCCTCCTGTGGGGATGCAGATCCGTAGCGGGTGCGGGGCTCGGGTCACCGGGGCAGTCGCGGGTCACGGAGATTGCGCCGTGCCGTCTGCCGACGGCGTCCCCAAGACCCAGCGAGCGCGTCCAGTGGTCGCCTCCACCGCCAGACGCGTCAAGTGATCCGGCTCATCGTGGAGATGCGCCTGTGCGGCGTCCTGCCCAGACCGAACGCGAACGCCATACCCGAAGTCTCCCCGCCAACCACCTTGCGCGTTCGGTCGGGCCAGGAGCAACCACTCCACACGCCCGGTGGGAGGGGGTGGCTCTTTACTCGTCGAGGAAGACGTAGCGCGCGAGCAGGAGGGCGGCGACGATGTAGAGGGGCCAGCTGACGTCCTTCGCGCGGCCGGAGAGAAGCTTGATCGCGCAGTAGCCGATGATGCCCATCGAGACGCCGTTGGCGATCGAGAAGGTCAGCGGCATCGTGATGATGGTCAGGAACGCGGGCACGCCCTCGGAGGCCTGGTCCCAGTCGACGTGGCGGATGCCGTCCATCATGAGCGCCCCGATGAGGATGAGTGCCGGGGCGGTGGCCGCACCCGGCACGGCACCGGCGAGCGGCCAGATGAACAGCGACAGACCGAAGAACAGACCGACGACGGTGGCGGTGAGGCCGGTGCGGCCTCCCTCCTCGATGCCGGACGCGCTCTCGACGTAGGCCGTGGTGGTCGACGTGCCCATGAACGCACCGAACATCGCCGCCAGGCCGTCCATCGAGAAGACCGTCTTGGCGCGCGGCATGTCGCCCTTGTCGTCGAGGTAGCCGGCGCGCTGGGACAGGCCGGTCAGGGTGCCGGTCGCGTCGAAGAAGTCGACGAAGAAGAAGGTGAACACGACGCTGAGCAGCCCCAGCCCGAGCGCCCCCATGATGTCGAGCTGACCGACCAGGTCGCCGGGCCAGACCGGGGCACCGACGATGCCGTCCGTGAAGCCGGGGAAGGCCTGGAGCGCGCCGTCGGCACCACCGGCATACACCTCGGCGCGGGTGACGATGGCCAGCAGCGACGAGCCGAGGATGCCCCACAGGATGGCGCCCTTGACCTTGAGCTGGAGCAGCACGGCGGTGACGATGAGGCCGAAGACGGCGATCCAGGCGGTCGGTGCGGACAGGTCGCCCAGCCCGACCAGGGTCGCCTCGTTGGCGACCACGATGCCCGCGCTGCGCAGGCCGAGCAGGGCCAGGAAGCAGCCGATGCCGGCGGTGATCGCGAGCTTGAGGCTCATCGGGATGGCCTGGACGATCGCCTTCCGCGCACCCACGACGCTCAGCACGACGAAGAGCACGCCGGAGATGAAGACCGCGCCCAGCGCCGTCTGCCACTCCACGCCCATCCCCAGCACGACGGTGAACGCGAAGAAGGCGTTCAGGCCCATGCCGGGCGCCTGCGCGAACGGGTAGCGCGCGATGAGACCCATGAACAGCGAGCCCGCCATCGCCGCGATGCAGGTCACCGACAGCAGCTGGACGAAGGTGGTCGGGCCGACGTCGATCGCGGCGCCCAGCACGCTGGGGTTGACGAAGATGATGTAGCTCATCGTCAGGAAGGTGGTCAGCCCCGCCCGCAGCTCGATGGGCACGCTGGACCCCGAGGAGCTGATCCCGAAGAACCGGTCCATCGCGTTGCGCGGCTCGGTCGCCACTGCCGCGCCGCCGCCCGCCGGCCCCGGCTCGTGGATCATCCCGGCGCGGTGGTGGGCCTGCTGCGCGGCCAGCTCGGCCCGCGCGGTGTCGTGGGTCCCCGTGTCCAGCTGCTCGGGGGTGGCGGTGTGCGGGTCCGCGACGGAGCGGCCGTCGCCACCCTCGCTCGGGTCATGCGTGGACATGGTTCTCCTCGACGTCGTGTCTGGTCAGGGAGAACACTGGCACTAGCCGGGCAGCCAGTCCAGCAACCTCGCGGTGACGTCCTCGCGCCCGAAGAACGTCGAGTGGTCCACCCCGAGCGCCTTGTCCAGCACGAGGCGTTCCTCGACCGGGAACCCGGGTGTCTGCGGCAGGTCCCACGCTCCCCCGGTGGGCACCACGAGGTCGTTCGCGAGGGCGCCGAAGACCAGGTCCGTCCCGGCGTCGCGGGCGATCCGGCCGAGCGAGCTGCCGTGCGGCGGCTCATACTCCGCACTGATGACCCGGTATGCCGTGCCCGTCGCCTTTCCGGTGTTGAAGTCCGCGAGGTCGGTGCCGCCGGGGTCCATCGCCATGATGCCCTCGAGCCCGGAGAAGGCGCCGACCGCGACCTGCTTGACGACCTCCAGCACCGGCCCGAGGACGTCCCCGCCCGCGGCCGCGGGGATGAACTGCACCAGGTTGGTGACGCGGTCGAGCAGGTGCCGGACGTTCTTCACGTCGGCGAGCGCGGTGCCGGCGTTGGGCGGGGCGACCATGACGAGGGTCCGCACGCTCGCCCGGCCGTCGATCCCCAGCTCCTCGCCGCGCTCGGCGAGCGCCCGGCCAACGAGGCCCCCGCGTGAGTGGGTGACGACGTCCAGGGTGAGGTCGGGGGCCTCGACGCTGGTCAGCTGGCCGGCCAGCCACTCCACGTTGGCGCGGGGCGTGAGCGAGATCGACGGGTGCTCCCAGGCGACGACCCGCCCGCCGTAACGCTGGTGCAGCTCGCCGAGCACGGGCTCCGGCAGCGCCCCGAAGCCGCCCCGGGCCGTGGAGAAGGTCCCGTGCACGAGCATCAGCACCGGCCCCTGCCCCAGCCGGCCCCACTCCTCCCGCGTCAGCGGCGTCGCCTCGGAGGACGGGACGAGCCGCGTCTCGGGGGTGTACCACCGCACCAGCCCCGGCCGCCTCTTCGCCTCCCACCGGGCCGCGAAGTGGTTCGCCGCCTTCCCCAGCGCCGGCTCCACCAGCGGGAAGACCAGCACCTTGAGCAGCTTGGACCCCAGGGCGCCGAGCAGCCCGCGCGAGGTCCCCTCGGCGGACTCCGGCGCCACGACAGCCCGCGGGATGGAGTAGGTCCGGCGCTCCCCGCCCCGGGTGGCCACCTGCTCGGGCGCGACGGAGTCCGGGTAGTGCCACGTGAGGGAGCCGTCCTCCGCGGCATACAGGAGCACCTGGCCGTTGCCCTCGCCGGGCCCGGGCACCTCCACCGTGACCCGGTCGCCGTCGCCACCCGCGCGCGTGCCGCCCCGCCCGTCGAGCTCGCTCTGCTGGCTGATCTCGACGGTCAGCTGCTCGACGAGCCCGGCGTCGACCAGCGCCTCGGCGAGCACCGGCGTGGTGTCCTCGGCGGCGCGCATGCCCGGGCTGCCGGGCGGGTGCACCTCCACGGTGCCGGACAGTCCGGGCGTGGTGATCACGACGTCGCCGACGTGGACCTGGATCCCCTCGGGGCGGAGCTGCTCGGGCATGTCGACTCCTCGTCGCGTGGTGGGTATGGCGTGTCAGCCCGCCCTGCGCAGGCGCAGGCGGGGGTGGCCGAAGACCTGGAAGGCGACCAGCGTCGCGATGACGCCGGGGGTGCTCGAGCGGACGGCGTCCTCCTGGTAGCGGGCCCGCTGCGCCCGGACCGCCTCGGCGACCGTGACCAGGCTGTCCCCGTCACCGGCCGAGGGCGGGCCGAGCGCGGCGGCATACACGGCCCGGGCGACCTCGGAGGCGACGACGTCGTCGATGTTCCACAGCGGGGCGACCACACCGCTCGCCCCGATCCGCAGCAGCGTGGAGGCGAACCCGCCGTAGCCGCCGAGGACGCGTTCGTCGGCGCCGACCTGGCAGGCGTTGAGGAAGACGAACGGCCCGGACGCCAGGGTGCCGGTCTCCAGCTGCACGGGCGTGAGGAACTGCGCCCGGGCCACCCCGTCGACGCCCCGGTCGAGGAGCACGATGCCCTCCTGCTCCCCCTGGTTGTCGAACTGCCCGTGCAGGGCGACGTGGACGATGTCGGCCTGCGGCGTGCCCCGCATGAGGTCGATGACGGCGGTGAGCGCGGGCTCGACCCTGGTCGCCGGCGGGGCGAAGAGCTGCCCCACCTCGTCGGCCTCGGCGAGCGCGGCCTCCAGACGCCCCCACCCGGCGATCCCGCTGTAGTCGGCGGTGACCACGGCGGCCGACGTCACGTCCACGGTGGTGCGCGGGGACGGCCGCGGGACGCGGTCGGTCAGCGGCCAGCGGCTGATCGCGACGTGCGCGCCGAGGAACGGCGACGTCCCGCCCCACGGCGTCCGCGGCGGCGGGTCGAGGGCGGCCAGCTCCCAGGGGATCTGCAGCTCCTCGGTGAGGAGGAGCACGGTCGGTGCCGTGGCGGCCGGGTCCGCGGCCGACCGGGTCAGCAGGGCGGTGACGGCCTGATGGACGGCCGCCGGGACGGAGGCCCCGATGCGCTCGGCGCGGCCGGCGAGCGTGAGGAAGTCGGAGTAGGCGTTGGTCGAGAACTGCACGGCACGCCGCGTCGCCGTCGCGAACTCCGCCACCTCGCCGTCCAGCGTCGCCACGTCCGGCGCGTCGGTGACGGGCAGCGTCGGGTCCGCGGCATACGTCGACCAGACCCAGCGGTCCCCGGAGCCGGTGTCGGCACGGCATACCGCGAGGACGAGATCGGGCGCCTCCTCGGTGAGCACCGGGCCGAGGTCGAGCAGCTCGGCCTCGTCGGCCGGCGGCGCCGGTACGGCGGCCACGAGCGACGCCTCGTCGACCGCCACGAAGCGCCGCCACGCCACCGCGACCACCTGCGAGCCGCGCAGGTAGTGCACGCCGATCCGCCGGTGCGCTGGTGCGTCCTCGAGGTAGAGCGCGGTCACGGTCACGTCGACGGTCGGGTAGGGATCGTCGGCGGTGACGGTGAGCGTGTGCCGCTCCCCGCCCTCCAGGCGCAGCGAGCCGGGGTCGTAGGTCAGCACGATGTCGATCGGGTCCTCGCCGAGGTCGAACCGGCCGGTCGACACCAGCCCGGCGCTCTTGCGCGGAGCCAGCCCCACGGTGACGGTGAACGGGGTGTCGACGACGACCACGTCCGGCCGCGCCGTGCCGGTGGTCAGGTCCAGGCGGGGGTATGCGGTGCGCGTCGCCTCCGGCGTCGCTGCCGGCGCCTCGGGGCCGGCTGACCGGGGACCGCTGCGGTAGACCGGCTCGGACGGTGGGGCCGGGGCCGCGGCAGGAGGAGGCGGCGCCGGCGCCGCGGCAGGAGGAGGCTCCGCACCGGCCGTGGCGTAGGTCTCCCGCTGCTCGACCATCAGCTGCAGGAGCTCGGCGAGGATCGGGTCCGGGCGGTCGGCGAGCGCCCGCGCGAGGGCCGGGAGGTAGCGCTCCGGCGGCACGCGGCCCAGCAGGACCGCCAGCCCGAGGAGGTCCTCGCGGGGCATCGACGGTGCGGTCGCCAGGAGCTCGTCGACGCCGACCCGGCCGGTCGGGACTCGCTCCGCCACGCGGGTGGCCGCCACGAGCCCGTCGTGCCCGCCACGGGTCACGAGCCCCTCCAGGAGCTGGGCCGCGGTCGGCGCGGGCAACGCCTCGAGCCGGGACAGGTGCTCCCAGCCGTCGGGCGCCTCGAGCATCCCCGGGTCGTCGGCGAGCCGGGAGGCGGTGGC
This sequence comes from Ornithinimicrobium tianjinense, assembly GCF_014636495.1. Classification (GTDB taxonomy): domain Bacteria; phylum Actinomycetota; class Actinomycetes; order Actinomycetales; family Dermatophilaceae; genus Ornithinicoccus; species Ornithinicoccus tianjinensis. The sequence goes on along the minus strand of NZ_BMEM01000003.1, from coordinate 317,077 downwards.
CATCGCCTCGTCCATCTCCGCGTCGGTGAAGGGCCGGGAGCGGTCCGGCCTCTCCGGGCGTGACGGCGCCGTGGCCAGGACGTGCCGGAGCCAGGCCCCGCCGGGGTCCTGCCGGCCCACCACGGCCAGCTCGAGGGCGGCCCGCTCCTCTCCCGTCAGACCCATCCCGGGGGCCACGGCGGCCACCCGGTCGGCGGTCGATCGGTCCGGCGAGGCGGCCACGGCGTCGGCCAGCGCCATCCATCCGTCGACTGCTGCACCCATGGCGACCCCTGCCTGGTGTCGGGACCTGCGTAAGCCCAGTTTTCCACCAGAAGCACAGCTTTGGGTAGACCGCCCCCGGCCTCCCGCTTTTTCCACGCACGGCGCACCCTCTAGACTGCGGCACACGTGGGGGTGCAGGGCAGCTGGGCCCTGGTCCGCAGGGGGAAGGTGAGTCGATGCTCCGGGTGGTCGTCCTGACCGTGGTCACGATGCTGATCGTGGCCGGTGTTCTGTGGCTGGTCTTCTCGGCCGGGCGGATGGCAGGCTCCCGCCACAGTCCCCCGGTCCGCCCCGCACCGCCGGACGACCTGCCCCGCATCGACACCCCGCAGCCGCCGCTCCCCCGTCCGCGCGACGACGAGGGCGAGCCACGCCATACCCGAGAGGACGAGGCATGATCCTCCGCCGAGACGCCGCCGCCGAGACCACCGCCTCCACCGAAGGCCGCACCGCCCCTCAGCGCCGTCGGCTGCGGTGGGGTCTGATCATCGCCGGGATGGTCGCCGGCCTCCTGGCCGTCGTCGGCCTGGGCTCCGCCGCCACCGCCTTCCAGTCGGCGCAGTCCGGCGAGGTCGGGGTGGTGCAGAACGGCTACATCCTCATCCCGACCGACCCCAACCTGATGGGGTGCATCGCGCCGGAGACGACGCAGAACCAGTTCACCAACGACGTCTTCTGGTACCCCGCCCGCCAGATCAGCTGGGACGCCACCGGCGGCGAGGGGGCCGAGCGCACGCCCTACGTCGTGGTGTCCAACGCCTCGGCCCCTGCGGAGCTGACGGTCCCCGTGGTGGTGACGATGGACCTCACCCAGGACTGCGACGCGCTCATGGACTTCCACCGCAACATGGGCACGAAGTACTCCGCGTGGATGGACAGCGAACGCCAGCCGTCCGACGGGTGGACCAGCCTGCTCAACTACGCCGTCGGCCAGCCCACCGAGGTGACGCTGGTCCGCCTGGCCCAGAAGTACCCCTGGCAGGAGATCTGGAACGACGAGACCATCCGCGCCGAGTTCGAGAAGACCCTGGCCGCCGAGCTGCCCAAGCGCATCCAGGACCGGACCGGTGGCGAGTACTTCACCAACATCCAGGTCACGGTCGGCAAGCCGGACCCGGTCAACGACGAGCTCAAGGCGGCCATCGCCCGGGAGCAGACCGCGGTCGCCGAGGCCAACGCCAAGCGCGAGGCCGCAGACGCCGACCTGGCGGTCGCGGAGTCCGAGACCAAGGTCGCCAAGCAGCGAGCGCTGCAGCAGCAGGCCGAGATCGAGGGCTACCCCTCGGTCGAGGACTACCTCCGCGCCCAGTTGATCGACCAGGGTGGCAACCCTTACCAGCCGACGGTGGTCTGGCCCGGCGCGCCCAGCTCCTCGCCGTAGGGCCGGGCAGCCGGCGGACGGCGCGCGCAGGCGGGCGACCGGTGACTCTGGGGCCGGGTTTCGCGCATGTGGCGTCAGCCACTCGAATGAGCCTCATGATGACTCGAGGTGACCAGGCGGGCATACGCCCAGACCCAGGTCGGACTCGCCCGTGAGCACGTCCTCCGCCGACCGCCGCGATGCGGCCGTCATCCGCGTGCGAGGGGGCGAGCCAGCCACCCGCGTGGCGGCCGACGTCGGCGTGCACCCGAGCACGGTGCGCCGTTGGGTCAAAGCAGCCACGGTCCCTCCGACCATGACGGCGGCCGAGCCGAAGGCGTCCGCACCGACCGACGCGGACGTCCAGCCGGTGGTCGTCGAGGAGACCGAGCATCCGCCCGACGCCGAGCCAGAGCCCGACCCAGAGCCAGAGCCAGAGCCAGAGCCGAGCGACGAGCAGGCGGCCGCGCTCCAACGGCTGCACGTCCTGGCATCCGCGCCGCGGGACGCCATCAGCCGTTGGGGCGAGAGCCTGTCGATGACCCGACGCTACGCCCTCGTCGTCGCGGGCTGGCTGCTGTGCCTCCTCCTCGCCTGGGTCGCGCCGGACCCCGAGCCGCTCCGCCCCGTCCTCGTGACGCTGCACCTGCTCGCCATGACGGTCTCCTTCGGCTCTGTCATGGCGCTCGACTGGCACGGGCTGCTGTGGGAGCGGCGCCAGCGCCAGATCGAGGAGTCGATCCGGCTCAGCCACGCGCTCTCCCCGCTCATCTGGGCCGGGCTCACCGTCCTCTTCGTCACCGGCGGCCTCCTCGCGCCAGACCTTGGCCGCCCGCTGCCCTGGCTCAAGCTGGTCTGCGTCCTCGTCCTGGCGCTCAACGGCGTGGCGACGGCGCAACTGCGTCACCACCTCGCGGGCACCACGTCCGACGGGCTGCGCAGCCTGGCCCCCGGCGCGCGCCGCAAGGTCGTCCTGTCCAGCCTCCTGTCTCAGGCATGCTGGCTCACGGCCGTCGTCGTCGGTATGGCGACGACGCTGGGCCGCTGACCGACTCGGCCCACCGACGGGAAAGGCGAGCGCCTGCTCGTCCACCGGCGCTCCCCGGCCGCGGGCCCCGGACCTGCGTGCGGCCATTTTCCACCAGAAGCACGGCTTTGGGTAGACCATGTATCAGGTGTTCTGCCACGTCCTCTGATCCGGTGTCAGGACGGCAGCAGCCGGGCGGAAGGAGCACGAGATGACCGCGCGGACGTACGACAACTTCGACCTCCTCATCGAGGCGGTCCCCGGGCGGCCCTACCGCGCCCGGGTGGTCGCCTCCCCCGCCGGGGCCTCGGCCGAGCAGCGGTTCACCCTGCCGTTCGGTGACACGCAGCTGGAGAACCTCCTGCTCAAGCTCGACCCCGGCCGCGCGACCGTGCGTCGTGGCCCGGGCGACGCTCGGGTCACGGCCGGCCGAGAGCTCGGCACCGCCCTCTTCGACGCGATCTTCACCGGGGAGGTCGCGCAGGCCTGGTCCCGGAGCCGGGACGTCGTCGGTGCGCAGGGCAAGGGGCTGCGGCTGCGGCTCGCCCTCGCCGGTGCCCCGCAGATCGCGGGACTGCCGTGGGAGCTCCTGTTCAACAAGGAGAACAACACCTACCTGGCCCAGTCCGAGCGCACGCCGGTCGTGCGCTACCTCGACGTGCCGCAGACCCTGCGTCCCCTCGCGGTCGGCGGGGCGCTCCACGTGCTCGTGATCATCTCCGCCCCCACCGACCTGCAGGAGCTGGACGTCGAGGCGGAGTGGGCCCGGGCCCAGGCGGCGCTGAAGGAGAGGGTCGAGGCGGGCACCGTCGTGCTCCACCGGCTCGGCGAGCCGACCCTGGCCTCGCTCGGCACCTGGCTGCGCACGCACACTGCGCACGTCCTCCACTTCATCGGGCACGGGGACTTCGACGAGGCGCGGGAGGACGGCGTCCTCTACTTCTGCGACAGGTACGGCCGCAGCGTGCCGGTCACCGCAGCGGTCCTGGGGCCGTACGTCAACGATCACGACCCACTGCGGCTCATCGTCCTCAACGCGTGCCGGACCGCCTCGGGCGACGCGCAGGACCCGTTCGCCGGGATGGCGCAGGGCCTGATCCAGCGCAGCGCGGGTGCCGTCGTGGCGATGCAGTTCCCCATCACGGACAAGGCGGCGATGACCTTCACCGAGGAGTTCTACGGGGCCATCGCGGACGAGTACCCCGTGGACCAGGCGGTGACCTATGCCCGCAAGGCCCTGTTCGCGACGTACGGATCGGAGTGGGCCACCCCGACCGTCTTCATGGAGTCGCCTGACGGGCTCGTCTTCCAGAACATCGAGGTGGAGACGCCGGCGGAGCCCGTGCCTGCCGTGGCCGTGCCCGAAGAGGTCGTGCCCGAGCCCGAGCCGGCAGAGCACAAGGAGTCCGTGCCTGCAGAGGCCGCGCCCGAGCCCGAGCCCGAGCCCCAGCCCCAGCCCCAGCCTGACGCTCCGCCCCGCCTTCTGGACACGCGCGCGCTGGAGCTCCACCACGAGGAGCCGCCGCCGCGCCGGCGCGGGGCTCTGCTCACCATCGGCGGACTCGCCGCCGCAGGGGTCGTCGGGGCCGTGTCCTGGGCCCTGCTCAGCGGAGAGGACGACGGGACGCGGACGACCCCGCCCGGCGCCGGCCCGACCTCCAGCGGCGGCGAGGCGTCCTCCGAGCCCACCCCCTCGCCCACCGACGAGGGCACCACGCCTCAGACGTCGGAGGACACGTCCCAGCCGCCCGTCACCGAGCCGACCGCCTCGGGCCCCACGCGACAGCCTGCGGTCATGATTCCCGCCCAGCCCGCGGTCTGGATGGACGCCTACCGCGTCGAGGGCGTCGTCCTGGACGGTGACGCCGGCGAGTGGCCCGTCGGAAGCATCTACGACACAGCCACCCTCGTCGCCCCCGAAGGGGGACCGGTGGAGGCACGGGACCTGCAGACGTCCTGGCGACTGGGCTGGGACGACGACAACCTCTACCTGTGGGCCCACGTCTACGACCCGGTCCCGTCACAGGCTGCCTCGGGCACCGGGGCGTGGCGGGGCGACAGCGTGCACTTCGAGTTCGGGCCCGCGCGCGACGAGGTCAGCACCGAGACGCTGGACCCGGCGGACGTGCACGTCATCATCGGGTGGACGGCGGACGGGAGCCAGCTGACCGCCATCAACCCTGCGGTGGCCGGCGGCATCGGGACGGGATCGGCCGGCCTGGGGGGCGGCACGGCCGTCGTGGTCACCGACTTCGCCGGCAAGACCTACACCGTCGAGGCCTCGGTGCCGTGGAGCGCGCTTCACGTCGATGCGGCACCCGCCGCTGGCGCGACCTTCGCGATGAACCTCAACGTGAGCGACGCGCAGGCCTTCACCACCGAACCCGGCGCGCTCAACGGGATGTGGTCGAACAACCCGGCGAGGGCGCTCAACGACGTGAAGTATCGCCACCTGTGGGGGCGGCTCACCCTCCAGCCCTAGATTGGGACGGTGACCACCCCGACCCCTCCGTCGACGCTGCTCGACCTGCTCGCCGAGCTGGCAGCCCTCGAGGACCCGAGGGTCCGCGCCGTCAACGAGCGGCACGGCGACGACCACGGGGTCAACCTCGGGGCTCTGCGGGCGGTGGCCAAGCGGCTCGGGACGCAGCCGGACCTGGCGCGCGACCTCTGGGCGACCGGCAACACCGCGGCCCGCCTGCTGGCGATCCTGGTGAGCCGGCCCTCGGCATACTCGCAGGACGACCTCGACACGATGCTCCGTGACGCGCGCACGCCGAAGGTGCACGACTGGCTGGTCGGCTACGTCGTGAAGAAGAGCCGGCACGCGGAGGCGCTGCGGACCGCCTGGATCGACGACCCGGACCCCGTGGTCGCGAGCGCCGGCTGGGCCCTGACGAGCGACCGCGTCGTCCGGAAGCCGGACGGGCTGGACCTGCCGGACCTGCTGGACACGATCGAGGGCCAGATGCGCACCGCCCCCGACCGGCTGCAGTGGGCGATGAACACCTGCCTCGCCCAGATCGGCATCGAGCACCCGCAGCACCGGGAGCGTGCGGTCGCGATCGGCGAACGGCTCGGCGTGCTCAAGGACTACCCGACGCCGCCGGGGTGCACGTCCCCCTACGCGCCGACGTGGATCGCGGAGATGGTGCGCCGCAAGGCGTGAGGCGCCAGACTCCTGAGATGGACGCCGCCCCCGAGGTCCCGCTCACCACCGAGGAGCTGCGCGCGGTGGCGCGGTATGCCGTCGCCTGCGCCGAGCCGGTCCAGGGCATCTTCCGTCGGGCCTGCCCCGACGACGACCGGCCCGCGGCTGCCCTCGCGGCGGCGCGGACCTTCGCCGACGGGGCGTCCCGGTCCCGGCTGCAGCGCGAGGCAGCCACCGAGGCGCACCGCGCAGCGGCCGAGGCCCCGACCGAGGCGGCCCGGTATGCCGCGAGCGCCGCCGCGCACGCCAGCGCCTCGGCATACCTCCATCCCCTGGCCAGGCCGACCCAGGTGGGCCACATCCTCGGTGCCGGTGCTCACGCGGCGCGCGCGGCCGAGCTGGCGACGGGTGGTGACGCGGTCGTCGCCGACTACATGGTCGACGGCGCGGCGAGGCGGATGCCGCCGGAGGTGCTGGACGTGCTGAGCCGCTACCCCCGCCCACCGCGGGGCACGGACCGCGTCGCGGTGCTCATGGCCCGGCTCGACAGCCTGCTGCGCGACCCCCCGCCGGTGCCGAGGGTGGTGGACGACCCGGGACCGTTCTTCCACGGCACGCGGGCGGACGTCCGGCCCGGCGACCTGCTGACGCCCGGCTTCAGCTCCAACTACGGCTCGCGCCGCAGGGCCAACCACATCTACCTGACCGCGTCGGAGAACGGCGCGCCGCTGGCCGCGGAGCTCGCGCGCGGCGACGGGCCGCCGCGCGTCTACCGTGTGGAGCCGCTGGGCCGGATCGAGGACGACCCCAACGTCACGGACAAGCGCTTCCCCGGCAACCCGACCCGCTCCTACCGCACGACCGAGCCGCTGCGCGTCGTCGAGGAGGTCGTCGGCTTCGCGCCGGCGCCCGCCGAGGTGGTGCGGCACCTCCGCGAGCGCTCCGCCGAGCTGGCCGAGCTCGGGATCGAGGCCATGGACTGACCGCGGGCGGGGCGGGCGCGCGTCTCGTGGTGTGATCGGTGCATGGTCGGAGCCCTGGGACAGGTCGTCGATGCACCGTGCCCGTGCGGCAGCGGGCACGGGTATGCCGTGTGCTGCGGGCCGCTGCTCCGTCAGGAGAGGGCCGCCGAGACCGCGGAGGAGCTGATGCGCTCGCGGTACACGGCCTACGTGCTCCGTGACGATGACCACCTGGTGCGCACCTGGCACCCTCGCACCCGTCCCGCAGACGTCAGCACGGACGAAGGACTCGCCTGGGACGGGCTTGAGGTGCTGGACAGGCGCGCCGGCGGACCGGGCGACCAGGAGGGCGAGGTCGTGTTCCGTGCCCGCTACCACGTCGGCCGCAGGCACGGCGTCCTGCACGAGCGCAGCCGGTTCGCTCGCCGCGCCGGCCGCTGGGTCTACGTGGACGGCACGGAGGAGACCGGGGCCAGCTGACGCCCGGCCGCCTCGGCGTCCGCACCGGGACGCTCTGCACCGATCTCCACACGACGCAGATCCGTAGCGCGCGTGTCAGTCACCGGGCAGTGGGTGGGGTGCGCCCCAGCTCGTCCGTGCCCGACTGCGTCCCGCGGCCTACTCCTCAGCTCCCCGCATGACCCGGTAGACGAACCGTGCGATCCGCTCTCGCAACCCCTCGACACGCAGGGCGGTCCAGAACTCTCTCCTCGGACGTCGCCTGGTGCCCGATCTCCTACCTCGTGGGTGCGCGTCGGGCGTTGGCCGAGCAGGCGAAGTCGGCGCAGGCGAGAGTGCCGATGGTGCCCCCTCGCCGGCCGGCCTGACCTGCCAACGGCGCGATGACCATGCGCACGTTGTCGGTGGCCTTGATGTCCTCGCACCAGACACAGATCGCCTGACGGCTCATCTGACCACCGCTGCCGGCGGCTCGCAGGAAGATGCCGCGAACGGCATCGTCCAGGTGCAGGACGACATGCGACAGTCCGGGACGCTTGGCGTCGGTCCAGCCCAGGTAGTCCAGTGCATCCCAGTCGATCGTGTCGAGATCGGGTATGGACGCACGCGTGGCCTCGCCCTTGGAGGCGTTGACGAAGGACCTGCGGATCTGCTGCTCGGTGAGGGGCTGCACCTTTGACTCAACTCATCGGGAAGGGGGGCGGCTGGCTTGCCGGACGGGCTTCAGGCGGGGAACACGCCACTGGAGAGGTAGCGGTCGCCGCGGTCGCAGACCACGAAGACGATCGTCGCACCCTCGACCTCCTCGGCCACCCGCAGAGCGGTCCAGCACGCGCCGCCCGAGGAGATCCCGCCGAAGATGCCTTCCTCGCGGGCCAGCCGGCGGGCCGTCTCCTCGGCGTCGGCCTGGGTGACCTCCACCGTGCGGTCAACGGCGGAGGGCTCGAAGATCGTCGGCACGTACTCCGGTGGCCAGGCGCGGATCCCGGGGATCCTCGCACCCTCCGCAGGCTGCGCACCGACGATCTGGACACCAGGGCTGCGTGACTTCAGGAACCGCGATACCCCGGTGATCGTGCCCGTCGTGCCCATCGCGGACACGAAGTGCGTGATCCGGCCGTCCGTCTGGCGCCACAGCTCCGGGCCCGTGCCGTGCTCATGGGCACGGGGGTTGTCCGGGTTGCCGAACTGGTCCAGGACCCGGCCCCTGCCCTCCTGCTCCATCCGCGTCACGACGTCGCGGGCCTCCTCCATGCCGCCAGCCGCAGGGGTGAGGACCACGTCGGCGCCATACGCCTTCATGGTCCGGATCCGCTCGACCGAGGCGTCCTCGGGCATCACGATGACCAGGGGATAGCCGCTGATCGCCGCCGCCATGGCCAGGCCGATCCCGGTGTTGCCGGACGTGGCCTCCAGCAGGGTGTCGCCGGGGGAGATCTCCCCGCGCGCCTCGGCTCCGCGGATCATGCTGATCGCCGGGCGGTCCTTCACCGAGCCGGCCGGGTTGTTCCCCTCGAGCTTGGCGAGCAGGACGTTGCCGCGGCGTGCGTTCTCCGGACCCGGAAGGCGCTGCAGGCGCACCAGCGGGGTGTCGCCGATGACGTCCTCCATCGTGAGGTACCGACCAGAGCTGCTCACCCGCGGGAGTCTACGGCGGCGGTCGGGCACACTGGGAGGATCTGACCGTCCCTCGACAAGGAGTATGCCGTGGCTCAGGGCACCGTCCGCTGGTTCGACGCCGACCGGGGTTACGGCTTCATCGCCGTCGGGGAGGAGGCGGAGGACCTCTACGTCCACGCGTCCGAGATCGTCAGCGGCGACGCCATGAAGTCGCTCCGTGAGGGCCAGGTCGTCGAGTTCGAGATCGGCGAGGGAGACCGCGGCCCGCAGGCACGCCGCGTCCGAGTCACCGGCGACCGCGCCGCCGACGCACCGCTGGGCATGCTCGGCACCGTCTCCTGGTACGAGCCCGCCAAGGGCTACGGGTTCATCACGCCCGACGACGGTGAGGCCGAGATCTTCGTGCACAGCTCGGCCATCGTGGGGGGCGGCGTGGTCGCGGAGGGGCAGCGGGTGGCCTTCCTCGTCGTCCCCGGGGAGAAGGGCCCGCAGGCCGACCACCTCCTGCCCCTGGCGACGACCGCCGGTCAGCAGGGCGCCCCGGCCGACGGGGCGGACGGCACGGTGTCCTGGTATGACGTGGAGAAGGGCTTCGGTTTCATCACCCCCGACTCGGGCGGCGCCGACCTCTTCGTCCACGCCCGCTCGCTCCCCGAGGGCCTCCTCGAGCTGGAGGAGGGCGACCGGGTCACGTACGACGTGGTCGAGAGCGAGAGGGGTCCTCAGGCTCGCGACGTCCGCCTCGCCCGCAGCACCAAGCCGCGGAGGGCGCCCGCAGCGGCTCCGACCCGCGCTCGGCCGAGGCACCAGGACCGACGCGACGCGCCGGCGCGAGGTGGCGAGGGCGTCGTCGTGCGCTACGACGAGGAGCGCGGGTTCGGCTTCATCTCCCCTGACTCCGGCGGCGCGGACCTGTTCGTGCACGCCTCGGCCCTCGCCAACGTCGAGGACCTGCGCCAGGGCGACCGGGTGCGCTTCCAGGTGCGGCAGAGCGACCGAGGGCCGCAGGCCGACCGCGTGGAACTCCTCTGACGCTCTCGGACACGCTGACGGTGCGCGCCAGCGGCACAGTACTTCGAGAGGGAAGCGGCTCTGGGAGACGGTTGTGACCCGCGCGAGGAACCACTTCCCTCATGAGGTTGTCGGTCGTGGTCGGCTTGCGTCGCTTCACCCACGATGTGCTGCCATCGCCCCCCCTGTCAGGCCTGCCCCAGCAGGTACCTCCCGAAGTGGGGCACCGTGAAGGCGATCCGGCCGCGCTCGCCGGAGTAGATGAGCCCCTTCTTCAGGAGTGCGTCACGCGCCGGTGACAGCGACTGGGGCTTGCGGCCCAGGTGCGTGGCCAGGTCCGCCGTGGCGACCGAGCCGACCTCGTCGACCTCGCCACCACCGGCCACCTGGGCGGCGGCGACCTCGGCCATGGCGCGCAGGTACTCCCGCTCCCCGGGTGTCGCGCGCTCGTAGCGCGAGCCGAAGAAGCCGACGGCCAGTTCCTCCTCCGCCTCCGGCGAGGCCACCCTGACGTCCTCCGCCGTGATGGGTGAGGCGGGCGCCAGGTCCCAGACCTCCTTGCCGTAGGCCTGGATGAAGTAGGGGTAGCCGCCGGTCGCGGCATACATGGCCTCCAGGGCGTCCGGCGCCCACTCGGCGTCCTCGTCCTCGGCGGGCGACTGCAGCGCGCGGGCGGCCTCCTCGCGGGACAGCCGGTCGATCCGGTTGTAGCGGAACAGCCGCTCCGAGTAGGACTTGCTCGCCGAGAGCACGGCCGGCAGGTGCGGCAGCCCCGCGCCGACGACGATGACCGGCAGCGCGGACTGGCTCAGCTCGTGGCAGGCCGCGCAGATCGCCGACACGTCCTCGGCCTGGAGGTCCTGCATCTCGTCGATGAAGATCGCCACGCCCTTGCCGACGTCCGCGGCGAGCCCGCCCACGTCGGTGAAGAGCTCCACCAGGTCGATCTCGATGTCGCCGGAGTCGGCGCGTCCGGTGATGGCGGGCGCGTCGATGCCGGGGTTCCAGCGGTCCCGCAGCTTGGCACCCGGCTGGTCCTTCTGCGCGAACGCCTTGATCACGCCCAGGACGTGGTCCACCTCGCCGCCCTGCGGGTGACCGAGCTCGCGCACGGCGACGTGCAGAGCGGCCGCCATCGGTCGGCGCATGCCCTGCTCGGGGCGCGCCTCGTACTTCCCGGTCCCCCACCGCGCACGCACCGCGGTCGAGCGCAGCGCGTTGAGCAGGACGGTCTTGCCGACCCCCCGCAGGCCGGTCAGGATCATCGAGCGCTCGGGGCGCCCGCGCTGGATGCGCTCGAGCACCACCTGGAAGCGGTCGAGCTGCTCGTCGCGGCCGGCGAGCTCGGGCGGGCGCTGCCCGGCGCCGGGGGCGTAGGGATTACGGATCGGGTCCACGCTCGGACAGTATGCCGATCTCTAGTCATTCTCCGAGAGACACGCAGAGGGGCCGAGCATGTCTGTCGCGCGCCGGCCCGGGTCGACCGCTCAAGCCGCCCATGATCGACTTGTCTCCGACCATCTCGGAAACGAGCAAGATTCCCTGATAAGCGACGATCGCCGTGGACGACGAAGGCGGGGTCGGGACAGCTGTCCCGGCCCCGCCTCGCACGCAGGTCAGATGCGGTCGGACTCGCCGGTCGCAGCAGCCAGGTTGTTGTGCTGGGTCTTGATGTCTTCCTTGGCCTCGTTCAGCGCGTCGACCAGCTTCGGGGTCAGGGTCGGCTTGAACGTGCCCCAGGCGTCCCGGAACTTCTCCGAGTTGGAGCCGGTCCACACCGTGCCACCGAGGGACCGGTCGATGTCGCCGGCGATCCGCTGGATGTCCTGGGCGGAGTTGTCGAGGGTCTTGTGCAGGTCGCGAAGGGTCGCGAGTTCACCACCAACAGCCATGATGAGTGTCCTTTCCGAGGGTTTGTCGTTGTCGTGACCGCACCCCCCACAAACACCCTCGGCGGTGCGATCGAGACCCACCCTAGGCAGCCGCCGGCGACCCTGTCCACCCAGACCCCGTCCACTCCGGGCCAGATCGCGACATTGGCACGATCCTGCCACCACTCGTTCCGGGTATGCCGAGCCACCGCATCTCAGGTGCGGTGTCGCTTCAGGCCAGGCGCCTTCTCCCGCAACGAAAGTGGACCCACGACGGGCGGCGTCGACGTCAGTCCGGCCAGATCACCTGCACCCGCGTCGCCTGGCCGGAGTGCACGAGGTAGCCGCCGCCCGGCGGCATGGAGAGCCCGAAGGCGGACCGGTTGAGCCTGGCCCCGAAGAGGTCGGCGTCGGCGCTCGACTGCGGGGCCAGCATCAGGCCGCTGCCCGCCTTCTTCAGCAGTGACGCGGGGCCGCGGTAGTGCGACTGCAGGTCAGCCCCGTTGCCCGCGCCCACGAGCAGGTTGTCGGTGTCGCGCATCGACTCCAGGGTGCGCACGAGCGCGTCGGCCAGCCAGCCGTCGCTGCCCACCAGCTCGAGGTCGTCGACGACGACCAGCAGCGGCACGGGGTCCGCGACGAGGCTTGTGAGCTCGGCCGGCACCGCGGACTGGTCGCTGGACAGGTCCCACGGCCCGAACACCCCGTCGCGGCCCTCCAGCTCGCGCAGCGGGCTCGTGCGCGGTGTCACCACCGCCACGTTCCACCGCCGCTCCAGCGCCTGCGCGGCCAGCTGCCGCAGGGCCGTCGACCGACCCGTGCGCCGGGCGCCCGTGACCAGCAGCCCCGGCCCGTGGTCGACGGCGTCGAGGTGGCGCACCCCCAGCGTGTCGCCCCCGACCGCGATCGCCAGCGAGGTCGACGGCACCACCACGCCGTCCGCGGCGTCCTGCGCCGCCAGGCGGGCGGCCTCCTGAGCGTCGACGCGGACCGGCAGAAGGTCCACGTGGAACGGCCGGAGCGGACGGGGCAGGGCGGCATACCTCTCCGCGCTCGCGCGGGCGAGTGCCTGCAGCGCCCGCACCTGCGCGGTGCCGGCGGGGTCCTCGTCGAGCAGCGCGACCTGGGTCTCGCGCAGCCCCTCGGCCCGGAAGCCCCGACCGTCGGGCATCGAGGCGGGGACCTTCTTGACGGGCATCCCGATCGTGGTGAAGTCGCCGGGGTCGGTCGTGCGGAGCATCAGGGTGTCGTCGAGCAGGGTCGACATCCGGCCCATCGTCAGTGACCGGTCGCCCGTCATCACGACCCGCACCCCGGCGGCCGCGCCCTCCTGCAGGACCTGCTGGACGGCGGTGACCAGCCGCCCGCCGTCGAGTCCGTCGTAGGCCTGGAAGAAGCCCTCCCACCGGTCGAGCAGCACGAGGAGATAGGGCAGCCGGTCCTCCGGGGCGGCGGCCGCCCGCTGCTCGGTCACGTCGGCGTAGCCGTCCTCGGCGAGCCGCTGCTGCCGGTCGCTGATGAGGCCGCGCAGCCGCGCGACGAGCCGGTCCATCCGGTCGGTCTGGTCGCGTGTGACCACCGCCCCGACGTGCGGCATCGCCTGCAGGGGCAGGAGCGCGTTGTTGCCGCAGTCGATGCCGTAGACGTGCACGTCCGCGGGCGAGACGTCGCGCGCGATCGCGCCCGCGAGCGCCCGCAGCACCGTCGAGCGCCCCGACCGCGAGGCCCCGACCACGGCGAGGTGGCCGCCGCGCTCGAGGTCGTAGGTCGCGACGTCCCGACGTTGCTCCGCGGGCAGGTCGACCACACCGATCGGCAGGACCAGCCGGTCCGGGGCGGGTATGGCGTGCGGGCTGGCCTCGAGCACCTGCTCCAGGGTCACCACCTCCTCCAGCGCGGGCAGCCACGGGCTGGGGGGCGCGACCACGCCGGTGCGCTCGCTCGCCTCGCGGCAGGCTGCGACCAGCTCGGCCAGGTCCGTGGGCACGCTGGCGTCCTCCTCCGCGACCGCTGCCCGGGCGGGCGCGACGCCGAGCTCGTGGAACGGCATACCGCGAAGACGGACCTGGGCGGCGCGGCCGGCGCCACGGCGCCGGCCGCCCACGCGGGAGGACTGGAACGGGATGAGGCTGGAGTGGCCGAGCCGGGCGTAGGCGCGGCCGGGGGTGGACTTGGCGATCTCGGCGGCGTCGCGCGCCTCGATGACGTCCTGGGAGTCGCCGGCGTCGGTGACGCGCAGGGCGATGCGCAGGTTGGTGTTGGACTTGATCTCGGCGCTCACGACGCCGGCGGGGCGCTGCGTGGCGAGGATGAGGTGCACGCCGAGCGAGCGGCCGCGGCGGGCGATGTCGACCAGACCGGTGACGAAGTCGGGCAGCTCGGCGACGAGCGCGGCGAACTCGTCGATGACGATGAGCAGCCGCGGCATCGGCTCGTCGTCCGGACCCTTGGTGGCGAGGTAGTCCTCGATGTCCTTGGCGTCGGCCGCGGCGAGCTGGTGCTCGCGGCGGCGCAGCTCGGCCCCGAGCGACTCCAGCGCCCGGCCGGTGAGGTGCCCGTCGAGGTCGGTGACCATGCCGACCGTGTGCGGCAGCCGGTTGCAGTCCTTGAAGGCCGCCCCGCCCTTGTAGTCGACGAGCACGAAGGTCATCTCGTCGGGCCGGTTGCGCACCGCGAGCGAGGCGATGAGGGTCTGCAGGAACTCCGACTTGCCGGAGCCCGTCGTGCCGGCGACCAGCCCGTGCGGGCCGTCCCTGACCATGTCGACCGCGAACGGGCCCTCGGCCCCCTCGCCGACGACGGCCGTGGTCGTCCGCCCGACCGTCGACCACAGCTCCTCCACCTTCTCGGCGGTCGGCGGGTCGAGACGGATGACCTCGAGCAGCCGGCTCGAGGTCGGGATCGAGGCCGCCGCGTCCTCGGCGGAGACGTCGCGGACCGGCGCGAGGGCGCGGGCGACGCGCTCGGCCCAGGCCGTGCTCACCAGGTCGGGGCGGATGCCCTCGGTGACCCAGCGCTCGGTGATGCGCACCGTCATGTGCGGCTCGTCTGCCTGGACCACCGCCGAGCACTCCTCCGGCAGCAGCCGCTCGTCCTCGTCGAGGCAGAGGAAGACCATCTGCACCGACGGCCCCTGCTGCAGGAGCGGGATCATCCCCGGGAGCAGGCGGAGCCGGCGGGAGCCGTCGAGGACGACCAGCATCGGCGGGAAGGTCTGGGCCGTCGTCGAGAAGCCCGAGGAGCCGCGCTGCGCGAGGCGACGCTCGAGCTCGGCGACCAGCTCGGCGATCCGCCTGGCCGTCGTCTCGTCGTCGACGCCGACCTGCGCGAGCTCGGGGTCACCCTCGTCGGAGCGCAGGTGCGGCAGCCAGCGCGCCCAGTGCCAGTCGCCCTCGCCCTCGCGGGTGGTGAGCAGCGTGACGTCGAGGTCGACCGGCGAGTGCAGGACCGCGAGCTGGGCGAGGACCCACCGGGCCACCGCCCGCCGCTGCGGTCCCGCGACGCCGGTGACGCCGGCCTCGGCCAGGCCCACGGTCACCGGCACGTCGGGCGCGGTCCAGACGATGTCGCCCTCGTGCTCCTCGCGGTCGCGGGCCTTGACGGTGACCCGCGAGACCTGGTCGGCCGTGCCGAAGCGGGCCAACAGCCAGTCGGGGTCGGTGCGGCGCCGCTCCCAGAGGCGGGCGCGCGGCCCGATCGCGGTCATCAGCACCGCGCCCGGGTCCGGCAGGTCACGGCGTCGGGAGGCGCGCTCCTCGGTCAACGCCTCCAGCGCGCTCTGCTGCACCTTGCGCATGCGGGTGGTGTACTCGGCGAAGTCGACCCGGTAGCGCTTGCGCTCCTGCGACCGCCCCGAGAGCCAGTTGGCCAGCGCCATCAACGGCGTGAGCGCGATGAAGATCAGCGTGTAGGCGCGCTGCGTGAGCAGGAACATCGCGATGCCGGCGACGGCCGGCAGCAGGATGAACGCCCACGGCAGCTGCTGCCCCAGCGGGCGGCGCGGCTCGTTCGGCAGCGTGAAGTCGGTCTGACGGACAGCCGGGAGCAGGCGCGGCGGCCGGTTGTAGTCGAGCGTGGCGCCCTGCGGGCTCGGCGACAGCGAGGCGTCCGGCGCGCTGGGACGGGCCAGCTCCAGCAGGCACGGCCCGACGGCCAGCGTCTGCCCGACGAGCCACTCCTGCCCGGGCGCGACCTCCTCGCGCTCGACGTGCACGAGCGGCACCGGGTCCTCGGGGCTGATGACGCGCGTGCCCGGCGGCAGCTCGGTGTAGGTGCTCTCCCCCTCGCGCCGCTCGCGGATCTCCGCGTCGGCGTCGAGCACGATCGGCCCGGGGAGGGGACGGGCTCGCCATACCGGCTGCTGGAGTATGCCGAGCACGTCCGGCTCGGGCGTGACCTCGACACCGCCGTCGGGGCGGACGCGCAGGGTGAGGCAGTGCTCGGGCAGCCCGATGGCGGGCAGCCGGACCGAGCCGTGCGGGGAGGAGCCGACGATGTGGTCGCCGGTGGCGAGGCGGGTGACCAGCCCCGCGCCGGGCCCGGAGGCGAGCCGGACCTCGACGGTGCCGGTGGGCTCGGCGAGCAGCTCGGGGACCGGCTCGCCCAGGCCGACGAGGCTGCCGTGCCGGACCGTGCTGGCGGCCAGGGGCAGGGAGGGGTCGAGCGGCGCGCTGCCGTGGAAGAGGAGCGGGACGGGCAGCTCGCGGTCGACCGGGACGGGCGGGTTCTGCTCCTCGCCCCGGACGACGCGCAGGTGCGGCACGCCCGGGCCGGCGCCGCGCGCGGCTGCGCCGTCGCGGTGCGGTCCAGGAAGGTGCCGGGCGAGCGCCCGGGCGAGGTCGCCGACGGTGGAGTCGTCCTCGGTGTCGACGACCAGGTCGTGGGTGTGGTCGGCTGCCGCGGGGCCGTGGGGGACGACCACCGTGATCATCAGCCGCACCCGATCACCCCAGCTCCCGGCCGCCGGGCACGAGGTGCTGCACGAGGGCGCTGGTCTCGGGCTCGAGCGCGTCGGCCCCCAGGGCCTGGCGCATCTCGGTCACGAGCGCTCCTGCGGCGCCGGGGTCGGCGCCGCCATGCAGCCGGACGAGGTCGCGCCACAGGGCCTGGGACCGCGGCACCAGCGCGAGCGCGTCGCGCAGCGTGCGGGAGGCCAGGTCGGCGTCGCCGGCGCTGGCGTGCGCGGCCGCGGCGCGGCGCGCCAGGGCCGTGACCAGGACGCGGGCGTCGCGAGCGGCCTGGTGGAAGGCCAGCCAGGTGTAGCGGCCGGCCGGGGTGGCCGAGAAGACCTCGCCGCGCTGGCGGGCCAGCATCGCGCTGACCCGGTGCCGGTCGTCGGCGTGGGCGCGGGCGACCGCGGCGAGCTCGTGCCAGTCGACGTGCACCTCCGGCGCCAGGCGCCAGCGGCCGTCGCGGTTGTCCAGCAGGGGGGCGCCGTGCGCGTCGGTCCCGAGCCAGGACACCGCTGCCGCCAGGGTGGCCGCGACGACGTCGTCCTCCACGCCGCGCGGCCACAGGGACACGCGCAGCACGGAGTCGTGGACGCCCTCGGGGTGCAGAGCGACGAGGGTGACGAGCTCGGTCAGCAGCTCCTCGCGGGCCGGGTTGAGCGGGCCGCGCGCGGTGACCAGCACCGGTCCGAGCAGGCCGACGTGCGCCAGGGCGGTGGCCTGCTCGTGCATCGGGGCGGCTGCGGCGACGAGGTCGGCCCCCTCGGCCGGCAGGCTGCGCAGGGCCGACGCCGGGTCGAGGGCGCTGGCGGTGCTCGTCGTGCGGGCCGCCTCCTCACCGGCGTCGCGGACCCAGCCCGCGACCCGGGCCACGTCCTGGTGACGCAGCCGTCGCGCGGTGCCGCTCAGGCCCAGCACGCCGAGGTCGATCGCGCCGGCCTGGTCCACGCCGAAGCGCCAGCGGGCCGCCAGCGACTGGCCCACGCAGACGGCGGCGAGGCCGGTCCTGGGGCTGGACATCATCAGCTCGGTGAGCTCGTGGGCCTGCTCCGGGGTGGGGCTGCCGGACAGGACCATCACGTGCGGACGCAGGTCGGGGCCGGAGCCCGCCAGCCGACCGGCGACGACGCCGTCGACACCGAGGCTGCGCACCAGGGCCGCGTGCTGCTCGACCTCGCGACGCGCCCCCGCGAGGGCGTCCTCGATCGAGACCACGGTGCGGACCCGCCCGGTGGCGAGCTCGGCCAGGCTCTCGTCGCCCGCGAAGCCGACGAGGCTGACGTCGACGGAGTCGGACCACGGGTGGGTCAGCAGGTCGACGACGAGCGATAGCGCCACCTCACGCGCGACGTCGCCCGCACCACCGAGGCTGATCAGCCCGGGCGCGTGCTCGAGGTCGACGAGCAGGTCGTAGCCGTGCGACAGCGCGATCGCCACCAGCCCCGGCCAGGGCGCCGAGCCCTCGGGCTGCAGGCCGGCCAGGTCCGAGGCGGACACCGACCAGGCGCGGTCGCCGTCGGTCGCCCTCCAGGGGGCCGGCGGCTCGCCGTGCCCGGAGGCAGCGTCCTCCGGGGCGTCCAGGTGGACGATGACCTGCTCGTCGCTGACGTAGACCGCCACCGCCGACGGCATCGGCCGGCCCTGCTGACGCCGGCCCTGCGCCAGCAGGCGCAGCGAGCGGTCGAGCAGGTCCGCGCGCGAGGGGTTGCCGGCCAGCCGCAGCGCCTCGTCCTCCTCACCGGGTGTGCCGTACGGGCCGCGGCGCTCGGTCAGCGCCAGCGCCAGACCGGCCAGGACGAGACCGCCACCGAGAGCGAGGTCGCCCAGGTCGACGGACGAGGAAGGCGTGGAGGCGGGCGCGGTGGAGGACACCGAAGCTGGCGTGGCTGCGGGCTCAGCGTCGGCCGCCGAGCCGGCCGTGGTGGCGCCCGTGTCCGACGAGGAGGCGACGCCGAGGTCGGCCCCGCCGCCGAGGGCGGACGAGGCGACGGCCTCCGCGGTCTGGCCACCCGGGGCCACGTGCGCCCGCACGGTCGCGATGGCCGGTCCGGTGGCGTCCGCCGGCATCACCAGCTGCCAGCCGGGCTGGATCAGGTCCGCGTCGACGAGGCGTCGGCCGTCCGGCTGCACCCGGTCCTTGTTGAGCTCGAAGATCTCCTTGTAGCGGAAGGGGTCGCCCAGTGTGCGGTCCGCGATGTCCCAGAGCGTGTCGTGGTGGCGGCCCGACGGCGGCTGCACCTCGTAGAACTTGGTCACCGACGCCTGCTGCCCCGCGCTGGCCGCGGGCCCGTCCGTCGCGGAGTCCTGCACCCCGTCGGCCAACGCGCCGGCGCGCTCCGTGCCGAGCGCGGCGGAGGTGGCCGCCGCCGCCGCCCCGGCGTCCGTGCTCACGACCGCCGTCACCGGCGCGACCGCCTGCCCCGGGGCGTGGCCGGTCATCGTCGCCGACCCCGCCAGCAGCAGCACCCCGGCCACGAGCCGGCGGGCGAGCAGCTGCGAGCCCCCGCCCCCGGGCACGAGCGACGGCATACGCCCTGCGCGCGCGGCGCGGAGCTCGGCGATGACGCAGACGACGAAGTGCGCCCAGACGAGCCAGACGAGGACGGCGACGATCGCGATGAGCGCCTCCGCCGTCACCGGGGCGGTGAGCCAGCTGACGTCGGGCCGCGACGTCGGCAGCGGGTTGCCGACGAAGTAGACGAGGGCGGCCGGCACGCCCACGACGACCACCAGGAGCCCGAGGAGCGAGAGCAACCCCTTGCCGACCGACCGGCCGGAGCCCTCAGGTCGCGGCAGGTGGTCGGCGGCGGTGCGCGGCCGGTAGCCGCTGGACGGTCGGTGCGGTGCGGTGGTGCTCATCGTCTTCCTCTTCCCCCGAATGCTCGGACGTGCGTCAGGGCTGGACCAGGGCCTGGACCTCGTTGACCGGGATCATGGCCGGGGCGCCCTTGGTGAAGCTGTGGAACGGCTGCCAGCGGCCGTCGAGGAGGACGTCGACCTGCCACTTCACGTGGATCTCGGCGTCGTAGTAGTCGCCGTCGCGGCCGAGGCTGGACTCCTTGTAGGCGTACCAGCACGCCTCGCGCAGCGACCGGGGCGTGTCGCCCTCCTGCGCCTGGACGCCGGCGCCCGGGCAGGTGACCGCCGGCCCCGGGCGACCCTGGGGGTAGACGATCATCTGGGTGATCTTGCCCCGCATCGCCACCCCGGGGACGCTCATGTCGACCTGGATCTGGTCGTCGCCGTAGTTGTAGAACGCGACGTCCTGGTTGACCAGCGGCACCGGGTTCGGGGAGGCGAGCAGCACCGGCTCGGGCACGTTGCCGCGAGAGACGAAGCGGTCGACGAAGGCCTGCTGGTTGGGCGTCAGGAAGACGAGGTCCGGGTCGTCGTCGGCGAAGGGCCAGATGCCGATGCCGAAGTTGATGCCGCCCGGCTCGATCTCCAGGGTCTCGGGGTCGATCCCGCGCAGGCAGCGGTGCCAGTACCAGCTGGTGCCGTCGCCGTGCTGGAGGTTGGTGTCCTCCAGCTCCTGGTCGGTGAGCTTCTCGTCCCAGCAGCTGGGCAGCGGGTCGCCGGCCAGCACCTCGGTGATCGAGGGACCGTCGACGCCGTTGGCGGTGACGCAGATGCCGCCGAGGGAGTTCGGTGAGGCGATGAAGGAGCACGTGCCGTTGCCGGTGTGCATGCTCTTGATCTTCACCTGGCCCCCGTCGCCCCAGGTGATGCCCTCGCCGGGGCGCGACGGCGGGTCGCCCAGGCCGGCGCTGGCCGGTGCGGCCAGCGCGACGGTGAGGCCGAGGGCAGCGGCGATGCCGCCCAGGCGTCGCGCACGGCGGGTGCTGACGGTCATGGTTGTTCCCCTCCCAAGGGCAGTGATCCTCGCCAAGGTCACCATGCAGTGGCCTCCACGTCAACACTGGAGCAGTCGTAGGCGCCGGCCCAGATCTTCTGCACGAGCCAGGAACCCTCCTCGGAGGGGTCCGGGACGAGAGCGTACTCGACCGACGTGATCGTGCTCCCGGTGTAACCCTCGCCACCGGTGGCGAAACCCTCGGAGATGATGCACCCCTGGACCGACCCGGTGCCGTCCTCGAGCTCGGCGACGTCCACCACCGTCATCGGCAGGGGGCCGGGGTACTGCTTGCCGAACTCCTCGCTCAGCATCGCCATCAGGTCCTCGTAGCCCGCCGGGTCGAGCGTGGCCAGCCACGCGGCCCGCTGCGGGTCGTTCTCGCTCGCGGCCCGCGCGAACTCCGCGTTGAACTCGCGCACGGCGAGCACCCGGGGGTCGTCGGCGAAGGCCGTGGCACCGTCGGCGGGCGGCAGCTGCCCGGGCTCCTCGGTGAAGGTGGCCCAGGTGTCGGGCTCCCCGGCCGGTCCGGTGGTCGCGGCAGCGTCGTCCGCCGTCGTCTCGGCCTCGTCCTCGTCGTCGGTGTCCGACGGGGCGGCCGGGGCCGAGGTGGACAGCTGGACGGGCACCGCGGCCGCCGGGTCGGCGCCGGCCTCGTCGCCGCCGCAGGCGGACAGGGCGAGGGCCAGGGCCGGCAGCAGCGCGGCGTCAGGGCGTGGTCGGCGTGACTGGTGCAACGAGATCTCCTTCGACGGGCTCGGCCCGGCCCTCGCCGGCGGCCGTGAGCATGCGGACCCCGACCATCCCGAGCAGGGTGGCGGGGATGCGGGTCTGGACGCGGACGACGACGACCAGCGGGCGGGCCGGCCCCTCGGCGGCGGGCTCGATCGCGGTCACCCCGCACTGCGTGACGTAACCGCGCGCCAGCACGCCCGCGCAGTAGTCGCCGACGTTGGCGCGCGCCTCGGCGGGGTCCAGTTGCAGCGGCTGCTCGTTGCGGACCGCCTGAGCCCCCGCCCGGGCCGCCTCCTCGGCGAAGGCGACCGCCTGGCCGCGGGCGTTGAGCTGGCGGGAGGCGTCGATGACCAGCCCGGCGATCATCAGCAGGGCCAGGGCCATCACCGGGATGATCGGCAGGATCGAGCCGCGCTCGCCCGCACCGCCGAGCCGGCGCACCGAGGCGCGCAGGGCGCGCAGCGTCCTCACGGCGTCCCGCCGATGCCGCGGTGCAGGTCGATGACGCTGGAGAAGCTCGAGGTCGGGGACACGGCTCCGGGCGCCCCGGGCAGGCCGATGTCGGAGATCCGGTAGGTGCAGGTGGCGGTCACCGTGATCGTCTCGCCCGGCTCGAACCGGCCGTCGATGCGCAGCGCGGAGGAGCCGGCACACCCGGGGACGGGCGCGGTGTTCTCCCGCAGGACCGCGACCGCGTCCTGCCGCGCCTCGTCGAGGGAGCGGGCCTGGGTCGCCACCCGGGCGGCGTCGCGGGCGCCGGCCTCGAGGTGGCCGTTGGCCCACGCCACCCGGCCGTAGGTCCACGCCAGGGCGAGCAGCAGGAAGACGATGGGGGCGGCGAACGCGAACTCGAGCGCGACGCTGCCGCGCTCCGCGCGGGAGGGGGCTGAGGTATGCCGTGCGACGGCTGCTGCGGTCACGGCACCGCCGGTGGCTCGAGGAAGCGCTCGACCGTGCCGGAGGCGTCGGCCGAGGCGCGCAGGTGGAGGCCCGGCACCAGCGTGATGACGCGGCCGGTGACCGTCACGCTGACGCGGGCGCTGCCGTCGCCCTGCTCGACGTAGCTGCTCGTCGCGGTGGGCGCGACGAGGCCCGCGCCGCCGACGTTGGCGGCGAAGCGCTCGGTGCGCGCGTGGGCGTCGGCGCGCATCGCGGCATACTCCCCGGCGTCCTCGGCCACGCGCAGCAACGAGACCCCCTCGCGTGCGGCGTGCGTCGCGGCGGCCCGGCCGTAGAAGAAGAAGCCCGCCTGCAGGCTGAAGAAGATCAGCGCGAGCAGGGACGGAGCGACGATCGCCAGCTCCAGCGCGGCGGTGCCACGCTCGGAGTCACGGCGCAGGGCCCGCCGGAGGCGGGCGGGCGACATCAGCAGGTGCCGCCAGCCGCGACCCCGCCGCACTTGGTGACCTGGGCCGCACGGGTCGAGATGACGTTGTAGACCGCCGCGCCGATGAGCGCAGCCGCGACCACGACGACCGCCGCGATCAGGGCCCACTCGAGCGCGGAGGCGCCCCGGTCCTTCTTGGCGAGCAGCTCGCCCTGGACGCGGCGCACGTAGTTCTTGACCGGCTTCATCAGGTACTTCCCCTCGTGGTTGTCCGACGTCCCGCGATCAGGACGCCCCTCAAACTTCCGCGTCGATGGTGCCACACCTCGGCCCGGATCGGCTAACCGGCGGCGGCTCAGCTGCCCGGTCCCATCGCCTGCTCGCCCATCAGCGCCATCAGCGCCGGATAGGCCAGGTAGACCAGGAAGGCCACGACCAGCAGCATCTGGGCGACGAGCATCGACTGCGAGCGCTCCCCCTCGTCACCCTCGGCCTCGGACAGCTGCTTGCGGCGCATCGTGGTGGCGCGAGACGAGAGCGACTGGCGGATCTTGGCCCCGTCGTCGGCCGCGAGGATCAGGGTCCCGGCCAGGCTCTCGAGCTCCTCGAGGCCGATCTCCTTGCCCAGGCGGCCCAGCGCCTCCCACGGGGTGGTGCCGAAGA
Source organism: Ornithinimicrobium tianjinense (assembly GCF_014636495.1). Taxonomy (GTDB): domain Bacteria; phylum Actinomycetota; class Actinomycetes; order Actinomycetales; family Dermatophilaceae; genus Ornithinicoccus; species Ornithinicoccus tianjinensis. The sequence goes on along the minus strand of NZ_BMEM01000003.1, from coordinate 293,825 downwards.
GCCGGGCGTTGGCCAAGGTCTGACGGATCCGCACCACGGACCAGTGGTCGCTCACCGAGGAGGCGGCCAGCAGGGCCTCCGGCAGGCCGCGGCCGCCGGCGAGGTTCATCGAGACGAGGTCGAGGAAGATGCCGACGGTGCGCCGGAACTCGCGCCGGCGCACCTCGGCCTCGGAGCGCAGCGACAGGTCAGGCAGGAAGAAGCCGAGCAGGCCGAGCAGGAGCGCGACGGCCAGAGGGACCGTGGGATCGATGTCCAGCCCGCCGATCCGCAGCGCGCCCCAGACGAGCGGGGCGGTGAGCATCAGGATCAGCCCACCCACGATCTTGGTCGCCAGCATCGCCCCGACGCTGCGGTTGAGGATCGCCAGGTCCGCGCGCTGACGGTGCAGCTCCCACCCGCGCTGGGCCGCCATCACCTCCATCCGGTCGGCCAGGGCGACCATCAGACCGCGGCCGCGCTCGCTCATGTCGGAGAACGAGCTGTCGTAGTCGGAGACCGTGCGGGTCTGCATGGAGCGGGACCCGGCGTCGATCCGCGCGACGAGCGAGGCCACACCGGGGCGCGGGCGCATCAGCACCCGCACGAAGAGGTAGAGGCCCAGCCCGGCGACCGCGCCGCTGAGCATCGGCCACAGCATGGCGCTCATCACGCACCCCCCGACCGGGCCGCCGCGCGGCCCTCGACCTCGCGACGGGTCTCCTCGAGCGCCTCGTCGAGGTCACGCTCCCGGGAGCGGCGGTCGACGACGAGGAAGCGGCTGAGCTTCTGCGGCTCGGCCAGCCGGCGCATCCACAGCAGACCACCGGCGAAGAGCAGGGCGACGACGATGAGCACCAGCTGCCCCGTCCAGGAGGTGTAGGGCTCGACGTAGACGTCGTTGAAGATCGCCAGGCCGCCCATGACGGCCAGCACGATGATGACGATGATCTTCACCGAGCGCCGGATCGAGCGGCGGCTCGCCGAGATCCGGCGCCGCATGTCCAGCTCGTCGCGCGTGGACTGGGCCAGCGCGCCCAGCACGTCGCGCAGGCCCGGCCCGCGCAGCCGGGCGTTGAGCACGAGCGCGGCGCAGATGACGTCGGCCGACGGGTCGTCGAGGTCCTCGGCGAAGTGGATGAGCGCCTCCGGCAGGGGCTCCCGGATGCGCAGCCGGTCGACCAGCAGGTTGAGCGAGGACCGGATCGCCGGGTTGGCGTTGACGGCGGTGGCCGGGATGGCCTGCTCGAGACCCACAGCACCGGCGATCGTGTCGCGCAGCGACTCCGTCCAGGTCGCGAGGCCGTCCAGCTTGGCGATGCCCTGGGTCTCCCCGCGGGCGTCGCCGGTGAGCTGGTCCCACAGGGCCGCGAGCAGACCGATGCCGACCGCGGCGACCACCCAGCGGGTGAGCAGCAGCGTGAGCAGGCCGGCCACGACGCCCACGACCACACGCGTGCTGACGCCGCGCAGCGTGAGGTTGCGGAAGCGGCTCGGCGTGGCGAGGTCGCGCTCGGGCAGACCGACGACGGCGAGGACCGCGACATACAGACCCAGACCGACGAGCGCGCCGGTGAGCATCGGGAGCAGGAGCGAGGTGAGCTGCGCCATACCTGCCCCTCAGTCCCAGCGGGAGAGCGCCGAGGGGGTGTAGCCGTGCGGCACCAGGTCCTCGATGCACTCGATCGGGGCCTTGGCGCGGGCGAAGCCGTCCGGCCCCGCCGCGAAGATCTCCGAGGAGAGGACCCTGCCGTCGATGCCGGTGACCTCGCGGATCGACTGCACGCCACGGGCCAGACCGCCCCCGGTGGCGTGGTCGTTCTTCTTGCGCATGAAGACGACGAAGTTGATCGCGCCGGCGATGAGCATGTGGGTCGCCTCGACCGGGAGGTTCTCCTCCGCCTGCAGCGCGTAGGTCGCGATGCGGTTGAAGACCTCCATCGAGGAGTTGGCGTGGATCGTCGACAGCGAGCCGTCGTTGCCCTGGCTCATCGCGTTGAGCATGGTGACGATCTCGTCGCCGAGCACCTCGCCGACGATGACGCGCGAGGGGTTCATGCGCAGGCTGCGGCGGACCAGCTCGGCCATCGTCACCTGGCCGACGCCCTCGGAGTTGGGCAGGCGCTCCTCGAAGGCCACGACGTTGGGGTGCTGGTCCTCGAACTTGTCCAGCCCCAGCTCCAGGGCACGCTCGACGGTGATGAGCCGCTCGTGCGGCGGGATCTCGGCCGCCATCGCGCGCAGCATCGTGGTCTTGCCGGAGTTGGTGGCCCCGGCGATCATGATGTTCTTGCGCGCCGCGACCGCCGCCCGGAGGAAGCGCATGACGTCCTCGGTGAAGGTGTTGGTCGCGAGCAGGTCCTCGAGGCTGACCTGGCCCAGGCGCGCGCGACGGATCGACAGGCTCGGTCGCTGGCACACGCCCATCACCGCCGAGAGACGCGAACCGTCGGGCAGGCGCAGGTCCAGCTGCGGGTTGGCCGAGTCGAACGGGCGCGAGGTCAGACCGACGTTGGCGGCGAGGATCTGGATGAGCTCGATGAGCTCCTCGTCGCTGTCCGCGACCGGCGGGGCCAGCTCCTCACGGCCGTCGGCGTAGCCGACGAACACGCGGTCGCAGCCGTTGATGTCGATGTTCTCGACGTCGCGGTCCTCCAGGAGCGGCTGGAGGCGGCCGACACCGAAGAGCGCGGCGTGGATGGCCGAGGCCACCCGCTCCTCCTCCTCGGCGGTCGGCGGCACGAGGCCCTCGCTGATCTGCAGGGTCGCGTGGTCCTCGAGCACCTGGACGATGAGCGAGCGGGCGAAGTGCCGCTCGTCCTCGCTGGTCATCGGCGTGCGGCCGGCGACCTCGTCGCGACGGCGCTGCTGGTTGAGGCGGTCGGCGACCTGCGCGCGCAGGGTGCGGACGAGGTTGTTGGTGGCGGCCAGCTCGGCGGGGGTGCCGGCGGGCAGGACGCTGGGCGCGGGCAGGCTCACCGGCGCCACCTCCTCTTCTTCGGCGCGTCGGGGATCGGCGGGCGGGCCGCGCGCCGGGACGGCGGCACGGTCTCGAGGTCCGACGCGGGCTCGGGCAGGTCGCTCACCGGCGCTCCGGCGGGCGGGGAGAGGTCGGGCCCGACCGCCGCGAGCAGCCGCTCCACGAGGGTGCGGCCGGAGCGGACGAGCATGGTGCGCTCCGGGCGGGACACCGGGTCGCCGTGGAACATCCGCTCGGACCGGGCGTCGAGGGCCACCTGACCCAGGTCGAGCACGTCCGGCACCTCCGCCCGGATCGTGGCGACGGCCGAGCTGGCCTCGCCCTGGCGCTGGACGTCCTCGACGCACACCACGCCCAGTCGCGGGGCGTCGGCCCCGAGAGCGCGGAAGGTGTCGTGCAGCGAGGCGATGCGCTGGCGCATGTGCATCACGCTCGCGGGGTTGGCCCGCACCACACCGACCGCGAGGTCGCCGCGCTGCACCAGGCCCAGCTGGCCGGAGCGGAGCGAGAGCGCGCCCGCGTCCACGATCACGTCATACCCGGGCAGCTCGCGGAAGGCACGCGCGAGGGTCGGCCACAGGGCCCCCGCGGCGTCGGACTGCTCGGGGGTCTCCAGGCCGACGAGCAGGCGCTGTCCGCCGTGGAGGACCTGGCTGTGGTCGAGGACCACGCCCGGGGCGAGCCCGTGGCGGGCCAGCGGCAGCAGGGTGAGCAGCCCGGGGTGCTGGGTCAGGGCGGTGCCGACCTCGTTGGGCAGCCGCATCTGGAGGTCGCCGCCGGTGCCGTCGGCGTCGACGAGGAGCGTCTGGCGCGGCCAGAGGGCGGCGGTCAGCATCGCGGTGCTCGTGACCCCCGGCGCGCCCTTGGCGCTGAAGAAGCTGATCAGAGCCACGACGACCTCACTGGGTGCGCCAGTCGACCACCGGCGCGGTGTCGGCCGGCAGGACCGAGAGCGCGGCGGTGCCGGTCGAGCTCGCGGCGATCACCGCGGCCGCGTCGGCGTCGGGCACGAGCAGGGTCACGTGGACCATGTCGGTGGTGGTGCTGGCCTCTCCGACGTGGACGACCTTGGCCGCCTCGACCAGCTCCTCGGTCGCGCCCCCGCCGCCGATCGCGGCCTGGTCGGGCACCTGGAAGACCCGCACGATGTCGTTGACCCTGAAGCCCTCGGAGGGTCGGCCGGCCGACGGCACGACGACACCGACCTGGGTGGCGCCCTCCGGTGCCATCGCGCTCGCCGTGAACATCTGCGGCGCCAGGACGGTGTTGGCGGGGATGTGCGTCAGCGCCGACGCGCCCACGAAGTTGTCGAGGGCGGTGGCGCCGATGAGCTGGGTGTCGGCGTCGTCCCAGGCCATCTCCACGACCCGGAAGTCCTCGGCGGTCAGGACCTGGCCCTGCTCCAGCGGCCGGGCCGCCATGAGGACCTCGGTCCGCTCGCTGGAGCGGAAGACGATCAGCGCGCTGCCCAGGGCGCCCAGCAGGACGAGCAGGAGCGCGAGGACCGCCAGCGCTGGCCGCTTGTCGCGGGCGCGGGACGGCAGGCGGGTGGGCGCGGCGGAGCGCGTGGCTGATGAGCTCATCGTGGCGTGTGTCTCCCCCTCCGGGACAGCCCGGAGTCACCGATCAAAGATTCAGGGCGGACCTCACAGTACCCGCTGACCCGGTGGACGCCGAAACAGCACAGGCGTCGCCCGGGTTCGGCTGGCAGGATGACGGCATGAACCAGATCCCCAGCATCGCCGTGACCGACCTGCCCGATGACGCGCTGGTCGTCGACTGCCGTGAGCCCGACGAGTGGGCCGCGGGGCACGCCGAGGGCGCGCTGCACCTTCCCCTGGGGGACATCCCGGCGCGCGTGGACGAGCTGCCGAGCACCGACCGGTCGCTCCCGATCATCTGCCGCAGCGGCGGCCGCTCCGGGCGGGCCGTGCAGTGGCTGGTGCAGCAGGGCTTCGACGTCGTGAACGTCGAGGGCGGCATGAAGGCGTGGGAGGCCGCCGGCAAGCCGATGACGAGCGAGGACGGCCAGGCACCGCGCGTCCTCTGATCGTTGCATCAGGTGGCGATCACGATGTCTCGCGCTTTCTAGGGATAACGGAAGAATGACGGATAGAGGTGCATCGCGGTTGATCGGGGTCCCCCTCGGGACCCGGGTCGTGCTGCGTCATCTGCTCCCGGGCGGCGAGCAGGCCACCGACTCCCTCGGGGAGCTCGCCGCGACGGACTCCACCTCGGTCACCGTCCGCACCCGTCGCGGGCCGGTCACCGTCGACCTCGCGGACGTGCTGCTGGCCAAGGTGGTCCCGCCGACCCCGCCCCGGGCCTGGCGGGTCGCGGCCTTCCTGCGTCGCGCCCACGTGGCCGTCCTGAGTCTCGACTGCGCGCTGACCGAGCCCTCCGTGCGGCTCGTCGGCGAGCTGATCGGCGAGGGCCTGGCCGTCGTCCTCCTCGACGACTCCGACCGGGCGTCCGAGCTGCTGCGCGACCACGGCCTCGAGCGCTGGGCGCCGCTCGTCCTCGCGGCCCCCGCGCTCGGCGCCCTGACGCCGAGCCCGGAGGGGTATGCCGCCGCGCACCAGGAGATCGAACGTCGCCTCGGGCGCCGGGTCGGCACCGCCGAGGTGCACCTGACGGACGCCCGGCTCGAGATCGTCGACGCGGCCCGGGTCTTCGGGTGGCAGGCCAGGGTCTTCACTCCCCCGTCCTGAGCCGGGGGGGGTCGGTCCCTACCTGAGCAGGCGGCTCATCCGGCGGTCGGCCAGCAGCTTGCCGCCGGTCTGGCAGGTCGGGCAGTACTGCAGCGAGGAGTCGGCGAAGGAGACCTCACGCACCGTGTCGCCGCAGACGGGGCAGGCCTCGCCGGTGCGGCCGTGGACGTTCATGCCGGCCCGCTTGGCGTCCTTGAGCTCGGCGGCCGGCTTGCCCTCGGCGGCCAGGACGGCCGCGGTCAGCGTCGTCCGCAGGGCCTCGTAGAGCCGCTGCACCTCCTCCTCCGACAGCGACCCCGCCAGCGCGAACGGCGACAGCCGGGCCGCGTGCAGCACCTCGTCGGAGTAGGCGTTGCCCACCCCGGCGAGGACCGACTGGTCGCGCAGCAGGCCCTTGACCTGGGTGCGCCGCCCCTCGAGGATCGCGGCCAGATCCGCGAGCGCGAAGTCCTCGGCCATCGGGTCCGGCCCCAGGGTGGCGATGCCCTTGACGTCCGCGGGGTCGCGCACGACATACGCCGCGAGCCCCTTCTTGGTGCCCGCCTCGGTCAGGTCGAAGCCCGAGCCGTCGTCGAGCCGCACCCGCAGGGCGATCGGCGACTTGCCGGGACGGACGCGCGTGCCCGGCACCTCGTCATACCAGCGCAGCCAGCCCGCCCGGGCGAGGTGGAAGACCAGGTGCGTGCCGTCGACGTCGACGTCCACGAACTTGCCGTGCCGGCGCACCCCGTCGACCGGGCCGCCCACGAGCGCGTCCGGCGGCGGGTCGAAGGTCTTCAGCACCGCGATGGAGCCGAGCTCGACGTCGGTGACGACGCGGCCGAGCATCCGGTCGGCCAGGAAGTCGACGAGCGCCTGGACCTCGGGCAGCTCAGGCATGGTCCTCACCCCGGGAGCCGACGAGGAGCTGGTGCAGCCCGAAACCGTTCGGCGCCTTGAGCATCGGCACGGGCACCCGCTTGCCCAGCAGCTCGTCGGTGGCGAGCGGCAGACCGCTGGAGAGGACCTGCTCGGCCGGCGTCAGCTCGCGGATGCAGATCGCCTCGACCGACTCGGGGTGCTCCTCGGCGAACTCGCCGTAGATCACCGGGTCGTGCTGGCCGTCGTCGCCGACCAGGACCCAGCGCACCTTCGGGAACATGTCCACGAGGCGGCGCAGCTCGCGCTCCTTGTGCTCCTGGCCCGAGCGGAACCACCCGGTGTTGGTCGGCCCCCAGTCGGTGAGCAGCATCGGGCCGAGAGGGTACTCGTGCCTGCGCAGGAAGCGGGTGAGCGAGGGCGCGACGTTCCAGGCGCCCGTGGAGAGGTAGAACACCGGCATGCGCGGCTCGGCGGCGAGCAGCGAGCGGTACATCGCCGCCATGCCGGGCACCTCCTCGCGCACGACCTCGGAGCGCAGGAAGGTGTTCCAGCCGGCGATGAGGATGCGGGGCAGGTGGGTGACCATGACCGTGTCGTCGATGTCGCTGACCAGCCCGACCTGCACGTCCGGGTCGACGATGAGCACCGACTCGGTGAGCGAGTCGCCGTTGGGCAGCTCCAGCGTCGCCTCGCCCCAGCCGGGGGTCAGCCCGTGACCGTGCAGCTCCACGTCGAGGTAGCCGCCGCGGTCGGTGGTCGTCTCGGCGACCGCGTGCCCGACCCGCACCTGCACCTGCACGCCGACGGCCGGGGCGGTGAGGAAGACCTGGAAGCCGCGCTGGGCGATGTCGAGCAGGGAGTCGTGCGCGTGCGTCAGGGCGGTGCGCCGCTCCTCGGGCTCCACCCGCGAGAGCGTGACCCGGCCGAAGACGCGGGCGCGCTCCGTCGTGCCGTAGCCGGTGTAGCCGTGGAGGCGCTCGTGCCAGCCCCGTCGCCGCAGCCGCGCGCCGACCCGGCGGCGCACGGTGTCCTCGAGCTGCGCCGCGATGTGGGGACGAGCCATGGGGGTCACCCTAGCGAGAGCTGCGGACAAGGGCAGGGTATGGCGTGCGTCGCTCGGTGGTCGGTCGGCCGGGGGTCAGCCCGCTGCCGCCGCCAGGTCACGCGCCCGGACGGCCGCGCGCTCGGCACGCTCCTGGGCCTCACGCTGCCGCTTCGCCTTCTCCTTCGCCTCGCGCTCGGCCTTCTTCTCCGCGGCCTCCTGCTTCGCCTTCTTCTCGGCGGCGGCCTTGGCCACGGCGCCGGGGGAACCGTCCAGGCGCCCGGCCTTGAGGGCGGCCTGCTCCACGGCGACCCAGGTCGGACCGTCGACGGTGCCGGTCGGCTCCAGCTCGGCCGCCTCCTGGACCGCTTTGACGGCCTTCTCGGTCCGCGGGCCGAAGCTGCCGTCGGCGTCGACGCCCAGCAGACGCTGGAGCAGCGTGACGGCGCCGCCGGCGTAGGGGCTGTCGGCCCGACCCTCGGTGATCGCCCGCTGCTGCAGGACGCCGGCCTCGTCGGCGACCTGGTCGAGGCTGCCGATGGAGAGCTCGACGTCGCGCACGGCGATCGTCGGGTAGACCGACCGCTCGAGGAACACCCAGGTCAGCGGCGTGACGACGGCCGGGCCGTCGCCGCGGCGCACGGCCTGCACCTGCAGCTCGGGGATCGTCTTCTCCCACGCGCGCAGCGCCTTGGCCGTCTTGGGGCCAAAGGAGCCGTCCGGCTCGGCGCCGAGCGCGACCTGCATGAGCTCCACGGCCTCGCCGGTGTCACCCTGGGTCAGCGTGGTGCGGCGCAGGGCGGTGAACTCCGTGGTCTGCCACGGCTCGGGGAAGACCGCGAGCGCGCTGGGGGGCAGCTCGCCCACCTCCCAGCCCTCGGCGGCGGCATACGTCAACGCGTCGGCGACCCCGGTCTCGGGGATCTTGTGCTCCTCCTGCCAGGCCATCAGGGCCCGACGGGTGGCGTCGTCGAGCACGCCGGTCGGCTCCAGGCCGAGCATCGTCTGCAGCATCCCGACGCCGCCCCCGGACTCACCCGGCCGGACCCGGCTGAGACCGGTGTCGGGGCTGGCGACGAGGACGCTGGCGTCGCAGGCGGTCAGGCGCGGGAACTGGTGGATCGCGGCATACGCGAAGGGGGTGACGTCGCACGGGCCGAGGTCGGGCTCGGTCACGGCGACCCCGGTCCACCACGAGGTGCGCATGAGCGCGCCGTCCCAGCTGAACGAGAAGTGGATGTGGTCGGTGTGCGGATTGCCGGTGTAGAACTGCCAGCCGCGCCCGTCGACGTAGTAGATGAGGCCGTTCCAGATGACGTACTCGAGACCGAACCGCTTGGCCATCTCACCGTCGTCGGCGGTGAGCCAGGCCAGCACCGAGTCGGCGATCATCCGGTCCTCGGTGTCCCACGCCGCGAGCGGCCAGTCGAGGGCGCGCCCGTCGTGGTGGAAGGAGGCGTAGTCGATGCAGGGGCGGGCGCCGAACCAGGTCGGGCGGTCGTAGTGGTCGGAGATCAGCAGGGCGAACGCCGTGACGCCGGGGCGGTCCACGGGGTCGCAGGAGATCTGCTGCGCGAAGGGCGCCTTCTCGTCCACCTCGAGCGGGAGCTGGTCGTTGACGGGCGGGTCGGGGACGACCGCGGGGTCGGCGGGGACGGGGAGGAAGGCGGCCGTGCCGGTGCCGGCCCCGTTGGAGGCGATGCCCGTGAGCGGGACCGTGGAGGCCGGTGGGGCGACCTGGGTCGACCGCTGCCCCTGGCCCTCGTCGGTCGTGCCGGGCTCGTCCGCCTGCGCGGCGCCCCCGCTGAGCACGACCGCGCCGCTGACCACCACGGTCATCGCGAGCGGTGTCGTGACGACGCGGTGCGCCCCGCGGGTGCGGCGGTGCCTTCCCCTCTGCATGCTTCCCTCATCCGTCCTGCCGGCCCAACGTCACGCGGCCCGCGCTGAGCGAGCCGCTCGTCAACCGTATGCCGTGGAGCACCCCCCTGACCAGACCTCGCGAGGACAAATCTGCAACGCGAGGTGAACGATCGGCGACGCGAGGTCACACTTGTCACACCGGTCCCTCAGGCATCGTCCGGACCGGCACGCGGACGGGCCGCCTCCCCGTGGGGGAGACGGCCCGTCGTGCGTGCAGCGGGTCGGTCAGAGACCGGTCACGCGGTCCGCGGGGGGCGAGACCGGGGAGTGGGCGCGCAGGTAGTTGACCAGGTTCGCGAGGTCCTCGGGACCGCCGACCACCGCGGTGGCGTTGGTGAACGCGGTGAACGCGTCACCGCCCTCGGCCAGGAAGCTCAGCGTCGACACCTTGTAGGTCGCGGCCGGGTCGATCGCCACGCCGTTGAGCATCATCGAGCCGGGGACGACCGAGTTGGTCGTCGCGTCCCAGCTGTAGGTGAAGCCCTCGGAGACACCCAGCGCCAGCATCTTGCGCGAGCGGGTCTCGTTGTACTGCTGGTTGAGGATCGCCTCGATGTCGGCGCCGGTCAGGTCCAGCGTGACGAGGAGGTTGCCGAAGGGGGCCACGGCATACGCCTCGGAGTAGGTGATCTCACCGGGCTGCTCGCCCGCGGTGATCTCGTCGTAGTAGAACGAGTCGCGGACGCCGCCGACGTTCATGAACGAGATCTGCGCGCCGGCATCCTGCGTGCCCCACAGGATGGAGTCCGCAACCAGGTCGGCCATCGGGGTCTCGATCCCGCGGTTGCCGGAGGAGTCTCCGGTGATGTCCGCGGTGACCGAGCCGACCACCTGCCCAGCGACGATGTCGGCCTGCGCCACCCAGTAGTCGACGATGCCGGCGACCTCGGCGTTCACGGCCGCCGTCGCGTCCGCCATGACGACGTGGTTGGTCGCGCTCGAGGCATCGCGCACCACGTCGCCCGTGCGCCGGTCGATCGTGAGGTTGAGCTCGGTGAGGACGCGGCCCCAGTCGCCGGCCGAGGTCACCAGACGGTTGACGCCGTCGGGGTCGGGCAGCTGGCACACGTAGGCGTTGTGCGTGTGGCCGGTCATCAGGACGTCGACCTCGGCGCTGACGCCAGCGTTGATGTCCAGGATCGGGCCGCTGAGGGTGTCGCAGCCGACGTTGACGTCAGTCGGGTCGATCGGATTGGGGTAGAGACCCTCGTCGTAGCCGCCCTCGTGCATGGCGACGGTGATGACCTCGACGCCCTGGCCGACCAGCTCCTCGGCGTAGCGGTTGATCGTCTCGGCCTCGTCGAGGAACTGGAGGTCGGCGATGCCGCTCGGCGAGACGAGGATCGGGGTGTCGCTGGTGACGATGCCGATGACGCCGACCTTGACGCCGCGGACGTTGTGCACCTCGTAGGGCGGCAGCGCGGCCTCACCGGAGTCCTTGTAGACCACGTTGGCGCCGAGGTAGGAGAAGTCGGTCCCGGCGTAGGGCTGGTCGCCGAACTGGCCGAGCTCGGGGTGGTTGCCGCCCTCGATGATGCGTTGCAGCTCGGCGAAGCCCTCGTCGAACTCGTGGTTGCCCACCGAGGAGCTGTCCAGGCCGAGGGCGTTCATGACCTCGATCGTGGGCTCGTCCTGGAAGAGGCCGGACTCGAAGGTGGACCCGCCGATGATGTCGCCCGAGGCGAGCGTCACGGAGTTGGCCGTGCGCAGCTGGTCCACGAGACCGGCCAGGTAGGCGGCGCCGCCGAAGCCGTTGGACGGCTCGAGGTGACCGTGGAAGTCGCTGGTGTGCAGGATCTGCAGGTCCAGGGTCGGGCCCTGGGCCTTGCCCTTGCCCTTGGCGAGCCCCTGCCCCTGCGCAGTGGTGCCGTCGTGGGTCGTGAGGGTCTTCGGCGCGGCGACGGCTGCCGTTGCGACCAGCGAGGTCGCGGTGGCGGCCACGAGCGCGAGACCGAGGGTGCGCTTCATGGGTGACTACTCCTTCGTAACTGCCGGCTCGTCACTGCCAGAGCAGCGAGATCACGGGGGACAGATCGCACGCTACCGCGAAGTACGCACGCGCGGGGCCCGGGACGGCGTCCGCACACCGGAGGTTCACCGACAGTTCGCCTGGCCGGCGTGCGGACGGCCCGATCCGGTCCGGTCAGCCCTTCTCGGCTCCGACGTTCGCGCCCTGGGTGAAGTAGCGCTGGAAGATGATGAACACCAGTGCGGTGGGGATGGTCATCAGCAGGCCGGCCATCATCGTGATCGGGAACTGCCGCCCCGCACCCAGGCCGCCGCTCGTCAGCCCGGCCACGCCGCGGGTCAGGGTGTAGAGGTCCTGGTCGTTGGTGGCGATGATGAAATGGCCGAGCTCGTTCCACGACCCCTGGAAGGACAGGATCGTGATGGTGATCAGCGCCGGCCTGGCCATCGGCAGCACGACCGACCAGAACGTCCGGAACGGACCGGCCCCGTCGATGCGCGCGGCCTCCTCGATTGAGGGCGGGATCTGCTCGAAGAACTGCTTCATGATGAAGACGCCGGCGGCGTCGACCATGAGCGGCACGAAGAGCGCCGGGTAGGAGTTGTAGATGCCCAGGTAGTTGATCACCAGGAACTTGGGGATCAGCAGGACGATCGCCGGCACCGACATGACGGCCAGCAGCGCGGTGAACACGGCGTCGCGGCCGAAGAACTTCAGGCGAGCCAGGGCATACCCCGCCATCGAGCAGAACAGCACGCGGGAGACGGTGACGATCAGCGTCACCACCACCGAGTTGAGGAACCAGCGCGGGAACTGGGTCTCGCGCAGCCTCTCCCAGGCCGCCGTGCTGAACGGGTCGGGGACGAGCGAGAGCGGGTTGCCGACCGCGTCCCCGTCGGTCTTGAAGGCCGTGACCAGCTGGATGATGAAGGGGTAGATGTAGATGATCGCGAAGATGATCAACGCCCCGTAGATGAGGATCTTCTTCACCGGGGTGTCGCGTTCGCCCACGGCCTTCGCAGAGGCTTCGGTATGCCGCGCCTGCGCCGGCGGGCGGGTGGTGGCCGTGACCGGCGTCGTGTCGCTCATGACTGGGCCTCCTCGACCGTGGTGCGGGCGATCGCGGCCTCGCCGGCGGTGGTGGTGGTGCGGCCCTGCCGACGTTGCCGTCGTTGTTGCCGCTCGGCCCGGCGCCTCGCGACCTCGTCCTTGTCGCGGAGCAGCCAGCGCTGCAGCTGGGTGAGGGCGAAGATGAGCAGGAACAGCAGGAAGGCCATCGCGGCGCCCCGCGGGAAGTTGAGCTGGTTGAAGGCCGTGGAGTAGCTCAGGTAGGCGGGCGTGAGCGTGGTCTTCGCCGGCGCGCCGGAGGTCATGACGTAGACCTGGTCGAAGACCTGCCAGGTGCCGATGATGCCCAGCGTGATCACGAGCAGGATCGTCGGCCGCAGGTGCGGGATCGTCACGTTCATGAACCGCTGCCACTTGTTGGCGCCGTCCACCATGGCCGCCTCGTCGACCTCGGCCGGCAGGTCCTGGAGCGCCGCGAGGAACATCAGCATGAAGGTCCCGGCCGTCGTCCAGACGACCTGAAGCATGATGGCGCTCATCGCCACCGACGGCCCGGAGAACCACTCCCAGAGCGAGAGGTTCATCACCCGGGTGTCGGTCAGGAAGGCGGGCGGGGACCCCATGTTCCACAGGCCGATCCCGTCGCCGATCAGGTGCAGCACCCCGCGCGCGTCGGCGAACCAGTTCGGGCCGCTGATGCCGAGGAGACCCAGGAACCGGTTGACCGCACCGGTGCCGGTGAACAGGAAGAGGAACACCAGGGAGATCGCGACCGAGCTCACCACGGACGGGAAGTAGAAGGCGGTGCGGAAGAAGGTCCGGCCCTTGAGGAACTTCTGGTTGACGATGACGGCGAGCAGCAGGGCGAGCACGGTCTGCACCGGGACGACGCCGAGCACGTAGTAGAAGGTGTTTCGCAGCGAGATCATGAAGTCCTGCCGCGCCAGGCCCTCCGTCGCCAGCATGTCCCGGTAGTGCTTGAGGCCAACGAAGTCGACGTTGCCGCTGAACGGGCTGCCGCGCCCGGTCCAGTCGGAGACGGAGACCCACAGCGCCATCACGATGGGACCGACCAGGAACAGCCCCAGGATGACGATCATCGGGGCGATGAACAGCCAGCCCGCAGCCGGCTGGCGCTGTGGGTCTCCGGATCTCACTGGCCCAGCACCGACATCGCGTTGGTGTCGAAGGACTCGAGCGCCGCCTTGAGGTCGGCCTCGGCGAAGTTCTCCAGCTTGGAGTTGAGGTCGTCGACGACCGGCTTGATCGCCGGTGCGTTGACCGGTCCGTGCCCGTACTCACCGCCGGCGATGAAGGCCGCGTCCTCGGGGAAGGCGTTCTTGTAGTCCTCCGCGGCGGACTGGCGGGACGGCATGACACCGAAGGCCTCGGCGAAGGCCATCTGCTGCTCGGGGGTCGTGAGGTGGTTGACCAGCTCGACCGCCTGTGCCTGGTTCGGCGAGTCGGCGGCGATGCCCCAGCACACGGTGAACAGCAGCGTGCCCGGACCGGCCGGGCCTTCCGGCATCTCGACGGCCTTGTACTCCAGGTCCGGGTAGTCGTTGGCGACCGCACCCTTGATCCAGTTGCCCTCGACGGTCATCGCGCCCTTCTCGGTGCCGAACGCCTCGCCGCCCCAGCCGGTGTCCACCTGGCTGGAGAGCTTGGCCGAGCCCTCCTTCATGAGGTCCTGGACGTACTGCAGCCCGGCCAGCACCTCCGGGGTGTCGGCGGTCGGCTCGGTGCCGTCCTCGTTGAGCCACCAGCCGCCGTTGCCGACGACGAAGGCGCCGGCGCGGTCGATGCCCGGACCGAGCACCAGGCCGGGGCGGTCGCCGTCGGTGAGGGTGGCCGCGACCTCGGCCAGCTCGTCGTAGGTCGTGGGCACGTCGTCGTCGGTGAGGCCGGCCTCCTCCCACATCGCCGTGTTGATGATGAGCGCCAGGGTGGAGAAGTCCTTCGGCGCGCACCACTGCTTGCCGTCGTAGGTGAAGGAGTTGCGGAGGGACTCGTAGAAGTCGTCGTTGTTCTCGGCCTCGTAGGCGTAGAGGTTGCCCGCCTTGGCGTTGTCCGCGAGCGACTGCGCGTCGAGGTAGAAGATGTCGGCGGGGCTGCCGCCTGCGAAGCCCTGGGCGAGCTCCTGGTTGAGGTCGGAGGCCACGGTCACCTCGACGGTGTTGCCCGTCTCGTCCGCCCACGCCTGGGCAGCCTCCTTCACCGCGTTGGTCTCGGCGTCACCCGAGGAGCCGATGAGCATCCGCAGGGCTGCGGGGCCCTCGGCGGAGGCGGGCGGCTGGCTCGCGCCGCCACCGTCGCCGCCGGTCTCCTCCTCGAAGCCGCTGCCGCCGCACGCCGTGAGGGCGAGCGTTCCGGCTGCGGCGATCGCGAGCATCCTCGTGCTGTTCTTCATGGTGTGCCTTTCTTTGGGCGTCGGCGGTCACCGACGGGTGAGCGAGGGGATCTGGGGGTATGCCGTGCTGGTGCCGGTCCGGTCCGTGGTCGCGGAGGCGGCGAGAGCGGGGCGCAGAAGATGCCCGGCCTGGGGCGACGGGCGTCCGGCCAGCTGGTCGCGGACGATGCCGAGCAGGCTGTCCGCGATGTCCCGAAAGGGCTGCACCACCGTCGTGAGCCCGTGCCGACGGGCCAGGAGCGACCCGTCGAAACCGACCACCCCCAGGTCGGTGCCGACGACCAGACCACGGTGCGCGGCGGCATACAGGACCCCGAGCGCGAGCAGGTCCGAGGCGCAGGCCACGGCGTCCCCCGGACCCAACTCGTCCAGGAGCGCGTCCGCGGCGCGGACCGCGGCGCCCAGCTCCTGGTCGGACGTGCCGCTCGGGCCGCCGACCCCCAGGCTCGCCGTGGCGTCCACCCACCCCGCATGCCGGTCCTCGGCCACCGCGGGGTCCTCCAGGTGCAGCGGCCAGCCGAGGTAGGCCACGGTCTCGAAGCCGCGCTCCACGAGGTGTTCCACGGCGAGGGTCAGGCCCGCGTGGCCGTCGACGTCGGCCCAGCAGGTGAGCTCCGGATGGCTGTAGGGGCGGCCGAAGCTCGCGAACGGGATCTCGTGCTCCAGCAGCCAGCCCGGCCGGGGGTCACCGCTGTGGGTGTCGGCGAAGACGAAGGCGTCCACCAGGTGGCGACGCACCATGTCGCGGTAGGCCTCGACCATGGGGAAGACCTCGTCGTCGGCGAAGGGCACGAGGTGGACGCCGTAGGAGGGCGCCCGCACGGTCAGCTGGCCGACGAGCAGCGCCCCGACGTCCCCGCCCCCGGAGGACACGTTGAGCTCGATCCCGACGGCACCGGCCCGCTGGTGCCGCAGCCCACGGGCCGCCGTGCTGGGTCGGTAGCCCACCCGCTCGATCTCGGCCAGCACGCGCGTCCGGGTGTCGGGACGGACCCGGTCAGGGGCGTTGATGACGTTGGAGACGGTCTGCGGCGAGACTCGGGCAGCCTGGGCGACGTCGCGGATCGTCGCCCTGGGTCGTGCGCTCGTGCTTCGCATTCCTCGTCTCCGTTGACCAGAACCGGCAGGTGGTGTTCGCTTGGCCCATGGGCCGAAATTGGAACGTTCAAATCGCCTACGACTCGTAGATTGGCCCCACCCTCCGACCTTGTCAAGACCAGTCGACGACAGGAGCACGCTGATGGACCTGCAACCGTGGCTCCACGAGCTCGAGATCGCGGTGGACGGACCCTCGACCGCGTTGAGCAGCCACGACGGCTCGATGGGCGCGCCGGGCACCGGCTGGTTCGTCGACGACCGGCGGGTGCTCTCCCTGCTCGAGGTGCGGCTCGACGACATCCCGGCCGTGGCCGTGGCCAGCGCCACGAGCGGCCCCCGGTCCCTGTTCTGGGGGTCGGCCCGGCACCTCGGTGACCCCACGCCCGACCCCACGGTCGAGGTCCACCGGGAGCGGGTGCTCGTGGGGCACCGCCTGACCGAGACCCTCACGATCCGCTCCCGGGCCGCGCGGGCGCTGACCACGACGCTCACGGTGCGGCTCGGCGGCGACGGAGCCGACCTGTCCACCGTCAAGGTCGGGCGCGATGACGGCGGCGCCGCCCTGCTGGACCCGGACCCGGGGGCGCTGAGCTGGGCGGACGCCCGGCACCGCACGACGGTGCGGTGCGACCCCGCCCCGGACCTCGAGGGGCGCGACAGAGCTGGCGCGGGGCCGGGGCTGGTGCTCTCGTGGCCGTTGACGGTCGAGCCCGGCGCGAGCGCCACCGTCACTCTCGCCCTCACCGCTGAGCGAACGAGCGTGAGCGCGTTCGACGCCGACGCGGGCTCCTCGCTGCTCGACCTGGAGCAGTTCGCGACCGGCGGTGACGACACCTGGCGTCGGATGCTGCGCAGCAACCTCGTGGACCTGCAGCACCTTCTGCTCCGCGACCCCGAGGCGCCGGACGACCTCTTCGCGGCGGCCGGCTCGCCGTGGTACCTGACCCTGTTCGGTCGCGACTCGATCTGGGCGGCCCGGTTCCTGCTGCCCTACACCACCCGCCTGGCCCAGGGGACGCTGCGCGCGCTCGCCCGGCGCCAGGCCTCGGAGGACGACCCCGCCCTAGCGGCCGAGCGCGGCAAGATCCTGCACGAGGTGCGCCGCACGGCCTACGCCGGCGGGACGCTGGATCTCCCGCCGCTCTACTACGGGACGGTGGACGCCACGCCGCTGTGGGTCGTCCTGCTGCACGACAGCTGGAGGTGGGGGCTCCCGGAGGCCGAGGTCCGCGAGCTGCTCCCGGCGATGCACGCGGCGCTGGGCTGGATGGAGCGGATGTGCGGGCAGGCCGATGACGGCTTCCTGCGCTACGTCGACATGACGGGCACCGGGCTGTCCAACCAGGGCTGGAAGGACTCGGGCGACTCCATGCGACGGGCCGACGGCTCGATCGCCCCCGCACCGATCGCGCTGCTGGAGGCGCAGGCGTATGCCGTCGAGGCCGCGTCCGGCGCGGCCGACCTGCTCGACGCCCTGGGCGAGAGCGGTGGCGAGCACTGGCGCACGTGGGCCGACGCGCTCCGCACGCGGGTCCGCGCCCGGTTCTGGGTGGGCGAGGGCCCGGACGCCTACCTGGCGATGGCGCTGGACGCGGACGGGCACCCCGTGGACGGCGTGGGCTCCAACATGGGCCACGCGCTGGGGAGCGGGCTCCTCTCGGAGGAGGAGACCGGCCGCGTCGTGGAGCGGCTGATGCGTCCTGACATGCTGCGCGAGTTCGGCATCGCCACGCTCTCCGCGAACAACCCGGCCTACAACCCGGCCGGCTACCACACCGGCTCGGTCTGGGTCCACGACACCGCCATCATCGTCCACGGGCTCGCGCGCACCGCCCACCGCGAGGAGGCGCTGACGGTGGGCGCGGCTCTCGTGCGCCTCTCGGCCACGGTCGGCCACCGGTTCCCCGAGCTCATCGCGGGGGACGCCATCGGCTCAAGGCCTGTGCCCTACCCGGCGTCGTGCCGGCCGCAGGCGTGGTCGGCGGCGTCCGCGGCCGTGCTCACGGCCGTGCGGGACGAGCTCGCGCCACCTGCGCAGGAGGGCTCTCACGCCTAGCGTGGGCACCATGTCCGCCCCTGCCCCCTCGGTGCTCTGGCTGCGTCGCGACCTCCGGGTGGGCGACCACCCCGCCCTGCTCGCGGCCCAGGAGGCCGCCGGGGCGACCGGCACGGTCGCGCTCTTCGTGCTCGACCCTGCGCTCTGGGCCGGGGCCGGACCGGTCCGGAGGGCCTGGCTCTCAGCGAGCCTGCGCGCGCTCGACGGGGACCTCGACGGGCGCCTCGTCCTGCGCCTCGGCGACCCTGCGGAGGTCGTCCCCGCCGTGCTCGCGGAGGTGGGCGGCAGCTCCGTGCACGTCAGCCGTGAGACCACCGGGTATGGCGCGCGCCGGGACGGGCGCGTGCGTGCGGCGCTGCCGGACGGCGGGGCGGGGTGGGTGGAGACCGGCACGCCCTACGCCGTCGGTCCGGGACGGGTGCGCAACGGGTCGGGCGACCCCTACAAGGTGTTCACGCCCTTCTCCCGGGCCTGGCGAGAGCACGGCTGGCCCGCGCCGGCGCCGCGCCCCTCCCACCTCGACCTTCTGGAGCTGCGCTCCGACCCCGAGGCGGAGCGTCTCCTGGACGAGGCGTCGGGCGCCGACGACCTGCCCGAGCTGCCCGAGCCGGGCGAGACGGCGGCCCTGCGCCGCTGGCAGAGCTTCCTCGAGGAGGACCTGCCGACCTACCACCTCGACCGGGACCGACCGGCGCTCGAGGGGACCAGCCGGCTCTCGGCATACCTCAAGATCGGGGCGCTGCACCCGCGCACCCTGCTCGCGGACCTCACCGGGGAGACCGGGGAGGGCGCGGAGCGCTACGTCACCGAGCTGGCGTGGCGCGAGTTCTACGCCGACGTGCTGCACCACCGTCCCGACAGCGCGTGGCGAGACCTGCGGACCGAGCTCGCGGCGTTGCGCTACGAGGAGCCCGAGGACGCGGTCGAGGCCTGGCGGCAGGGGCGCACCGGCTACCCGATGGTCGACGCCGGCATGCGGCAGCTGCTCGCCACGGGCTGGATGCACAACCGGGTGCGGATGGTGACCGCGAGCTTCCTCACCAAGGACCTGCACGTCTGGTGGCCGGTGGGCGCCCGGTGGTTCCTCGAGCGGCTCGTGGACGGCGACGTCGCCTCGAACAACCACGGTTGGCAGTGGGTCGCCGGCACCGGCACCGACGCGGCGCCTTACTTCCGGGTGCTCAACCCGGTCTCCCAGGGCGAGCGGTTCGACCCCGACGGCGACTACGTGCGGTGGTGGGTGCCGGAGCTGCGGCACCTCGCCGGGTCAGCGGCGCACCGACCGTGGGACCACCCGGACGGCTACGCGCACGGCTACCCACGGCGTCTCGTCGACCACGCCGAGGAGCGGCGTGAGGCCCTGGCCCGGCACGCCGCCGCCCGGCGCTGAGATCAGATCCCGTCGACGAACGCCCGCGCCACCTGCGCCGGGTCCTGGCCCTCGCTGACGACCTCGACCATCATCGCGGTGAGGTTCTCCGTCGTCAGCGCGGCCGAGACGGCGTTGAGCGCCTCCTCGACGGCGGGGTTGACCACGTCGCTGCTGATGAGCGGCACGACGTTCTGGGCTGCGAAGAGGGACTCGGGGTCCTCCAGGACCACGAAGCCGTTCTCCTGGATCGCCGGGTCGGTGGTGAAGATGTTGGCGGCGTCCACCTGGCCGTTCTTCAGGGCTTGCACCGTGAGGTTGGAGCCGGCCGCCAGCGAGCGGAACTCGCCGAACTCCAGGCCGTAGACCTCCTTCAGCCCGTCGACACCGTTGGGCCGGGTCTCGAACTCGGGGGGACCGCCGAGCACCAGGTCGCCCTCCTTGCCCTTCAGGTCGGCGATCGAGGTCAGGCCGAGCTCGTCGGCGGTCTCACCGGTCACGACGAGGCTGTCCTTGTCCTCGGCCGCGCTGATGTCGAGCAGCTGCAGCCCCTCGGGCAGGTTGGCCTGGGCGTCGGCGAGGACCTCCTCGGAGGAGGTCACGTCGATCTCGGGGTTGAGGAAGGTGGCCAGCCCGCCGGTGTACTCCGGGATGAGGTTGATCGAGCCGTCCTCCAGGCCGGCCATGTAGGCCTCCCGGCTGCCGATGTTGAGGCGCTTGGTGACCTCGACCCCCGCGTCGTCCAGGGCGGCCGCATAGATCTCGGCGAGCAGGACGTTCTCCGGGAAGTTGGCCGACCCGACGATCACCTCACCGTCTCCGGTGCCGGCTGCCGCCTCGGAGGAGGTGCCTGCATCCTGGGACCCGGAGCGGCTGCCGGCGTCCAACGGGTCGCCGCCTCCTCCGCAGGCGCTCAGGGTCAGGGCGGCGCCCAGGGCGAGACTCAGGACGGGGACGGACGTGCGACGCATGCTGTTCCTCCGGTTGGTCGACTCTGGTGTCCAACGGTGCCACGCGCCACCGACAGTCGCGAGCGCTGGCACGAAGGGACAACACCCCGCCCGCTCCAGGTATGCCGCGTGCCCGGTCATTGGGCCCGCGCAGCGAGGCGCAGCCCGGGCGAGACCGCCAACCGGCCGACGAGCGCCAGGAGCTGGTCGACCGCCAGCGCCAGCACGGCCACGACCAGCGCGCCGCCGGCCATCTGCGCGTAGTCCCGGCTCGCCTGGCCGTCGATGAGGAAGCGGCCCAGCCCGCCGAGGCCGACGATGGCCGCGATCGTGGCCGTGCCGATGATCTGCAGCATCGCCGCGCGCAGACCCGACAGGATCAGCGGCAGCGCTCCCGGGATCTCCACCTGACGCAGCACCTGCGCGCCCGTCATCCCCATGCCGCGCGCGGCGTCGCGGGCCGCGGCGTCGGTGGCCTCGACCCCGGCGTAGGTGCCGGAGAGGATCGGCGGGATCGCCAGGACGACCAGCACGATGAGCGCCGGCAGCTCGAAGGCGAGGTCGCCCCGCAGTCGGGGCAGGAGGAGGAGCACCGCGACGAAGAGCACGCCCAGGCTCGGTATGGCGCGCACGCCCCCCGCGAGGTTGACCGCCAGCCAGCGCAGCCGGCCGGTGTGCCCGACCCACAGCCCCACGGGGACCGCGACGAGCGCCGCGACGAGCAGGGACACGAAGGACAGCCGCAGGTGCTCGAGGCTGCGGACGAGGATGCCCCCGGGGCCGGTCCAGCTGGCGGGGTCGGCGAGCCACTCGAGGGTCAGGCGGACGGTCTCGTTCATGCCGGGACCCTCCGGTGCAGCCAGGGCGTCAGCAGATGCGCGACGACGGCGATCGCCGCGTCGAGCAGCACCGCGAGCACCACGCACGCCCCGATGCCGACGAGGATCGGGCCCATGTCGTTGCGGTTGAAGCCGTCGGTGAACAGCTGGCCGAGCTGGCTCACCCCGATGAGCGCGGCGATCGAGACGATCGAGACGTTGCTCACCGCGGCCACCCGCAGACCCGCCGCGATGACCGGCACCGCCAGCGGCAGGTCGACCGCGCCCACCCGACGGAGCTCGCCATACCCCATGGCGGTGGCGGCCTGGCGGACCGGACCGGGGACCGAGCCGAGGCCGTCCGCGACGCTGCGGGTCAGGAGCGCGACCGTGTAGAGGGTCATGGCCACGAGCACGTTGACGTCCGAGAGCACCTTGGTGCCCAGGACGAGGGGCAGCAGGATGAAGAGGGCGAGGGACGGGATCGTGTAGAGCAGCCCGGTGCCGGCCACGAGGGGCGGACCGAGCCAGCGCACGCGGGTGGCGAGCCAGCCGAGCGGCAGGCTGACGACCAGACCGATGAGCAGCGGCACTCCGGCGAGGTAGAGGTGGCGCAGGGTGAGGTCGATGACCGTCGACCAGGGGACGCCGCCGATCACCCGCCCCGCACCTCTCGGGCGTGCTGCTCGGCCGCCTGGCTCAGGTCGCGGTAGCGCTCGTAGCGGGCGACGACGCTGCCGACGAAGCGCTCGACGAAGTCGTCGGCCGGGGCGGCCAGCAGCTCGGTGGGGGTGCCGAGCTGGGCGATGCCGCCGTCCCGCATGACCGCGACGGTGTCGCCGAGGGTGAGCGCCTCGTCGATGTCGTGGGTGACGAGGACGACGGTGATGCCGAGGTCGCGCTGGAGACGGCGCACCTCCTCCTGCAGGTCCGCGCGGACCAGCGGGTCGACCGCGCTGAACGGCTCGTCCATGAGGACCAGCTCCGGGCCGCTCGCCAGAGCGCGGGCCACCCCCACGCGCTGCTGCTGGCCGCCGGAGAGCTGGCTCGGGTAGCGCCGCGCCTGCTCCTGCGTGAGGCCGACGCGCTCGACGGCCTCGAGCGCAGCCGTCCGGGCGCGCGCGGTGTCCCAGCCGAGGAGGCGGGGCACGGTCATCACGTTGGCAAGCACGGTGCGGTGGGGGAAGAGGCCCGCGTGCTGGATGACGTAGCCGATCGAGCGGCGCAGCTCGGCCGCCGGGCGGGCCGCGATGTCCTGGCCGTCGATGGTGATCGTGCCGGAGGTGGGCTCGACCATCCGGTTGACCATGCGGAGCGTCGTCGTCTTGCCGCAGCCGGAGGGGCCGACGAGCACCGTGATGCCGCCGCGCGGGACCTCGAAGGTCAGGTCGCGGACGGCGTCGGTCCCGTCGGGGTAGCGCTTGGTCACGCTGTCGAAGCGGATCACCGTCGCAACCCTAGTGGCGGCACAGGGCCGGCGCGCGGCGTGCGGCTCAGGCGGACGGCGTCCCGACGAGCTCCCGCTCCCTGCGGTTGGCCCGCAGGCTGGTGGCGGTGGTCACGGCGAGCGCCCCCACGATGACGACCAGCGAGGCCACCGTCGGGACCGTCGGGACGCCCTCCCAGACGCCGTGCGCCCAGTGCAGGGTCAGCTTGACGCCGATGAAGGCCAGGATCACGGCGAGGCCGTAGCCGAGGTGGCGCAGCCTGCCGAGCATCCCCTCGAGGACGAAATAGAGCGCGCGCAGGCCGAGCAGGGCGAAGGCGTTGGTCACGAACACCAGGTAGGGGTCGCCGGTGATCCCGTAGACCGCGGGCACGGAGTCGATCGCGAACACCAGGTCCGTGCCCAGGATCGCCAGGACGACCAGCGCCAGCGGCGTCAGCGCCCGCCGTCCAGCCTGCGGCACCGACAGCCGGGTGCCGTGGTAGGTCTCGGTCACGGGGTAGAGGCGCCGCACCACCCGGACGATGCGCAGCTGCTCGACGTCGACCTGGTGGCCGCCGTGCCTGGCATCGCGCAGCACGCCCCACGCCGTGACGAGCAGGATGGCGCCGAACACCAGGAAGGTCCAGGAGAACTGCGCGATGAGGGCGGCGCCGAGCGCGATGAAGATGCCGCGCATCACCAGAGCGCCCGCGATGCCGATGAGCAGCACCCGCTGCTGGAGGACCCGGGGCACGGCGAAGGCGGACAGGATCAGGATGAAGATGAACAGGTTGTCGACCGACAACGACTTCTCGACCAGGTAGCCCGTGTAGTACTCCAGCCCGATGGTGCGGCCGTGCTCGGCCCACACCCAGACGCCGAAGGCGAGCGGGAGCGCGACGTAGAAGACCGACCACCCGACCGCCTCGCGCATCGACACCTCGTGCGGCCGGCGGGTGATGAGGAAGTCCAGGAGGAGCAGGGCCAAGACGGCGCCGATGCTGATCCCCCACAGGGACAGGTCGGCGATGGTGCTGGTGGTGGCGGAGGATGAGGCTGCGGTGGCAGCGGACAGGGACATCAGGACCTCGTGACTGACGGTGCGAGGTCTCCTTCACCCTGGCGGGCGAGCTGCCGGGCGGGGCACGAACCCCGCGCAATGACCGACAGCTACTTGGGAAGTACTCCCCTCGTGACTGCAGAAAAATAGCACACGCCCGATCGGCGACGCCAGCCTAGAAGCCCAGGTCCTCGTCCTCGAAGGACCGTCGCAGCGCGTCGACCGTCGTGGAGCGTTCGCGAACGGCGAGCCGGCGCAGGACCGGGGTCATGAGGCGGTAGGGCCCGTGCGTCTCGAGCCTCGAGTCGTGCCGCACCCGGGTGGTGCGCTCGTCGACGGCCTCGAGGGTGTAGCCCGGCCAGCCCTCGGCCAGCAGCTTCCCGGAACGTCCGCGTATCCACCAGTGGTAGACGATCCGGCGCGGGGGGTCCAGCTCCAGGACCTCGCCCGGCGTCGGCCCCATCACGGTGCGGTCGACGTAGGTGGTCCCGACGACCACGTCCCCCGGCGAGGTCTGCTCGGTGCGCCGCCGGATGCTGCCCTTGCGTGGCATCCACCGGTTGTGCCCCTCGATGTCCGCCAGCCGCCCGAACACCTCGTCGACCGGCGCCCGCACCACCCGCTCGAGCTCGAAGTCCACCACGCCCATGCCCCATCGTGGCGCACCCCGACCGGGCCCACAAGGGTTCGCTAGCCTCCGAGGATGAACCTGGCCGACCTCACCGCGACCCAGCTGTCCGCCGGCTACGGCGCGGGGACCTTCTCGGCCGTCGACGTGGCCGAGGCCGTGGCCCAGCGCATCGACGCGCTCGAGCCCGAGCTCAATGCCCTGTGGCACCGCGACGACCCGGCCGACCTGCACCGCGCGGCCCACGCGTCGGCCGAGCGCTGGGCCGAGGGCCGCCCGCTCTCGCCGCTCGACGGCGTGCCGGTGACCCTGAAGGAGAACATCGCCCGCGCCGGCGTCCCGATGCCGTCGGGCAACGCCGGCGTGACCCCCGTCGTGCCCACGGAGGATGCGCCGATCGCCCGCCGGGTCACGCAGGCCGGGATGCTGGTCGTCGGCTCCACGACCATGCCGGACTGGGGCATGCTCTCCTCCGGCCACTCCAGCCTCCATGGCCTCACCCGCTCACCGCTCGACCCCTCGTGGTCGACCGGCGGCTCCAGCTCGGGCGCCGGCGCGGCGGCCGCGGCGGGCTACGGCCCGCTCCACGTGGGCACCGACATCGGCGGATCGATCCGGCTGCCGGGCACCTGGCTCGGGCTCGCCACGCTCAAGCCGAGCGCCGGGCGCATCCCCCTGCACGCGCCATACCTGGGGCGGGCCGCAGGCCCTCTGGCGCGCTCGGTCGAGGACTGCGCGCTCCTCATGAGGGTGCTCTCCGGCCCCGACCCGGTCGACTGGACGAGCCTGCCCGCGCAGGACCTGGACTGGAGCCTCTCCCCGCGCGACGTGCGAGGCCTTCGCGTCGGCGTCTGGACGGACCCGGGCTACGGCGTCGCGCCGGAGCGCGAGGTGGTTGCCGCCACCCGCCGCGTCGCGGACGCGCTCGCCGACGCCGGCGCGGACGTCGTGGAGGTGGGGCCGTGGCTCGGGCAGGAGCACCTCGACGGGGTCGACCGCTTCTGGCGTGCCCGCTCGCTCGCCGACTTCCGGCGTCTCACCACCGAGGCGCAGGCGCGCGTGTTGCCCTACATCGCCGACTGGGTGCGCGGGGCGGAGGGGCTGAGCGGCCTGGAGGTCATGGACGCGTATGCCGCGTTCGGGCAGGTGCAGGCCCTCACCGTGCGGGCGTGGGCCGGGGCCGGCGACCCCGATCTCCTGCTCTCGCCCGTCGCCCCGGTCGCCGCGCCGCCGGCAGAGCTCCCCATGCCCTACCCGGACGGGGGTCGCGGGCTGTGGCACATCAACTTCACGATGCCCTGGAACATGACCGGCCAGCCCGCAGGGACGGTGCCCACCGCAGCGATGCCCGACGGGCGGCCGATCGGCGTGCAGGTGGTGGGCCGGCCCTTCGACGACGCGGGCGTGCTGCGCGCGATGACCTGGTGGCAGGAGCCTGCTGCCGGGTCCTGACGGCTGTCAGCGCCGGCGCCGCGCGAGCAGCCAGCCGCCGGCCGCCACCGCTCCCGCGGCCAGCCCGGTGCCGGCCACCGCGAGGGCGTGGTGCGGGTCCGGCTCCAGCCCCTCCATCGCGCGTCGGACCGCCTGCCGGTAGGGCGTGACCCCGCCCTGGGGCGCGCCGACCAGCTGCTCGAGATCGCGCTCGCGGCAGACCACCTCGTGGACGAGCGAGCCGACGAGGGGCTTCGCCACGCCGGAGGAGACCGGGGTGACCAGCCCGACCCAGTGGCTGGCCAGCCACGGGGTCAGCACCGGCACGGTGACGATGAGGCGGCGCCGCTGCCCGGTCTCCTCGGCGAAGGCCTGGAGCATCTCGCGGTAGGTCAGCACGTCGGGGCCGCCGATGTCGAAGGTGCGGTTGACGTCCGGCGGCAGCCGGGCCGCCGCCACCAGCCAGTGCAGCACGTCGTCGACGCCGATGGGCTGGATCCGGTTGTCCAGCCACCGCGGGGCGATCATCGCGGGCAGCCGGGTGGCGAGGTAGCGCAGCATCTCGAAGCTCGCCGACCCCTCACCGATCACGGTCGCCGCCTGGAGCACCGCGGTCGGGACGCCGGAGCCGAGCAGGATCTGGCCCACCTCCACCCGCGAGGCC
Source organism: Ornithinimicrobium tianjinense (assembly GCF_014636495.1). GTDB lineage: Bacteria > Actinomycetota > Actinomycetes > Actinomycetales > Dermatophilaceae > Ornithinicoccus > Ornithinicoccus tianjinensis. The sequence continues at coordinate 267,379 of NZ_BMEM01000003.1, read as the reverse complement.
AGGTGCGTCGAGAGCGGCCCGTCCGGGTGCAGACCGGACAGGTAGACGATCCGCGAGACACCCTCCTCCCGGGCGGCCCGCGCGAAGCCCTGCGCCAGCTCCCGGTCCCGCCGCGCGAAGTCGCCCTTGCCGTCCATCGAGTGGATCAGGTAGTAGGCCACGTCCACGTCCCGCAGGGCGCGCCGCAGGTCATCGTCGACCGTCGCGTCGCCGCGTCGCACCTCGACGCGGTCGGCCCACGCGGCGTCGGGCGGGCCGGAGCGGGTGAGGACGCGCACGGCATACCCCTCCTCGAGCAGGCGCGGGACGAGGAGGCCGCCGACATAGCCGGAGGCGCCGGTGACGAGTGCGGTGGAAGGTTTCATGGGTCACCTCAGGAGGGTCAGGAGGGGCGGGAGGATGAGCAGCATGCCGGTGGACCACGTCACGTGCGTGACGACCGGTCCGAGCACGCCACCGGTGACGCGGCGCTGGAGGCCGCAGACGAGACCGAGGCAGGCGGCCGCGAGGACGAGCAGCGGCACGCCGGTGACGACGGTGGTGAGCGCGTAGAGGACGGTGGTCGCGGCCACCGTCCAGCGCTCCGGGATCGCGGCGTAGAGGGCGCCGCGGAAGAAGACCTCCTCGGCGACCCCGTTGACCATGGTGAGGAGGAGGACGAGCACGAGCGAGCCGTACCGCGCGTGGTCGAGCAGGTCGTCGACCGGGCCGCGCAGGACCCTCACCTGTGCCACGACGAGCGCACCCGCGCAGAAGATCGCAAGCAGCAGCGCACCGAGGGCGAGCGACTGGACGACCGGTCGGGCGTCGGCCGTGCCGGCGCGGGTGTGCGCCCGCCCGAGGTAGAGCGGGCCGGAGAGGAACGCCCCCACGAGCCAGGTCAGCGCGAGGGTCGTGGTCCCGAGGTAGAAGAGCGGGTCGCCGGGCCGCAGGCTCAGCGACCACCAGAGCAGGGACGCGCCGACGAGGAGGGTGAGCGTCGACACCATGCGGCGTCGGCGCAGCACGGCGGGTAGGTCCCGCCGGTGCCGCGGCACCTTGGTCACGAGCGCCGCGGTGAGGAAGGCCCGCAGCTCGGTCACCGGGTTCACGCGTCCCATCCTGGGCCCTCCCTCTCACCTCGCGCAGGTCGAGTCTATGACAAACCTTTGACAAACCTTATGCATAGGGTGGACACTGGTCACCTGCCGGACCGTCCGGCCCCTGAGTCGAGGAGGACTCCCATGAAGAAGATCGCTGTCGCCCTGGCCGCTGTTGCTCTCACCGCCACCGCTGCCGCCCCCGCGAGCGCCGCCTCGCACCCGGACACGGACTGCATGCGCGCCGGCATGTCCGTGCTCAAGGAGGCCGGGCTGTTCCCGACCGTCGCCGCGGGCGGCCTGCCCATCGAGACCGCGGTGGCCGTCGGCGTCACCGTCCGTCCGGGCGCCGACATCTCCGGCGTGCCGAACCCGATCCCGCTGAGCGTCGTGCTCGCCGACCACCGCGCCGGCGACCACAGCCTCTTCGTCTACCCGTGGTGCGGCTGAGCACCGCAGGCCGGGTCCCTGACGAGCACCGGGCCGCCAGAGATGTCCCTGGCGGCCCGGTGCGTCGCGTCTGCGGGTCAGGGCAGCTCGACGACGGTCGAGCTGGGCTCGCTGTCGTCCCTGCGGCCGGTGAGCGCCCTGACCGTGCTCACGGCGGTGCCGACCAGCGAGTCGCCGCCCCAGTAGTGCGCGGTGTCGCCGGACACGCGCAGGACGACGTTGTCCGGGTTGTCCGGACCGCCCTCCATGAACATGTCCGCGCCCTTGGACCACAGCTGCTTCACGAGCGCGCGGTCCTCGACGATCGTCGCGGTGCCCGCCAGCGACACCCAGGCCTTCATCGACGAGTAGGCGACGTTGACCCGCGGGTCCGCCCGCACGTCGGCGGCGACCGGGCTGCTCGAGCGCACCAGGAAGAGCACGTCACCGTCCTCCTCGGCCAGCTGCGTCGACAGCGGTCGGCTGGTGAGGCGATCCTCGGGGGAGCTGGAGTCCACGGTCGTGACCATCGCGATGTCCATGCCGGAGATCAGCTCGTGGACCTTCTGCACGTCCGCCGGGTCGTCGCTCACGCGCACCGGGTCGGCGGGGCTCGTGTCGTGGTGCTCGGTCATCGCATCTCCTTCGTCCGGGTATGCCGACGCGCCCGTCCGGGCGCGTCCGTCCCGTTCACGCTAGCGCCGGTCCCGCCATCCGGCAGGTCGTGGCACCACCCCCGCAGGACCCTTCACCGAGGAGGACGACCATGAGCGAGTCGGTCTGGGACTACCCGCGTCCACCGGCGGTGGACGCCACCGGCGGCGAGGAGGTGCGGGTCGTCCTCGGCGGGACCGAGGTGGCCCGCACGACCCGGGCGCTGCGCGTGCTCGAGACGTCGCACCCGCCGACCTACTACCTGCCGCAGGCGGCGTTCGTCCTAGGCGTCCTGCGGGCGGCCCGCGACGGGCACCCCACCGTCTGCGAGTTCAAGGGCACCGCGACCTACTGGGACCTGGTGGTCCCCGGCGTCCGCCTGCCCCGGGCCAGCTGGAGCTACGCCTCGCCGCGCCCCGGCTTCGAGCTGCTCCGGGGTCACGTCGCCCTCATGCCCGGCGCCGTGGACGGTGCCACCGGCGTGGCCGACGGCTGCTTCGTCGACGACGAGCGGGTGCGCGCCCAGGAGGGCGGCTTCTACGGGGGCTGGATCACCTCGCGCGTGACTGGACCGTTCAAGGGAGCGCCGGGCACCCGGGGCTGGTGACCTTCAGGCGCGAGCGCCGCTGCGGCCTCAGGCGCGGCGGACGACCGCGGTATGCCGCGGGCGCGCCAATGCCCGCCCCCCGAACGCAGCGACCAGGACCACGGCGAGAGCAGCGGCATACCCGACAGCGTCGTTGCGCAGGTCGCCGACGAACCGGCCGACCGAGACCCACGCCAGCCCCCAGACCACCGCGGCGACGAGAGCGGCCTGGAACGTCCGGTGCGGGGTCCGGGCGAGGAGCACGGCGACCAGCGCCACGACGACCGCCAGGACGACCAGCGTGACCACCGTGGGGCCGAGCCCGTCCTCCGGCACGCCCAGCCCGACCAGCCACAGCGCGACGTTGGCGCACGTCGCCACGCAGATCCAGCCGAGGTAGAGGCCGTAGGTCACCCCCACGAGCAACCCCGACTCCCAGCCCTCGTCGGGCAGCTGCGCCGTCCGCGCCAGCACCAGTCCGAGCGACACCGCGATGCCCGCGATGACGAGCACCGAGACCGTCACCCAGCCGGCCCGGACGACGAGCAGCCAGATCCCGTTGAGCGCGAGCGAGGCCGCGGCGGGCAGCCGGCTGCGTGCCGCCCAGCGCGAGCCCTCGGCCCGCGGCAGCCACTGCCACAGGACGTAGGCCGCGAGGAAGAGGTAGATGACGGACCAGATCGCGAACGCCGGGCCGTGCGGCGCGATGAGCGTCGTGCTGTCGGTGAACAGGCCCTCGCCCTGCTCCTCGACCCCTCCGGCGTCGCCGACGAGCCCGGTGCCGACGAGGGTGCCGAGCACCCACACGACCGCCGAGACCGTGACGATCACCTGGTCGCGGCGCAGGGAGGACGGGCGCCGAACGTCGGAAGACATCAGCCGACCTCCCCTCGCACGAGGCTGTCGCCGCCGTGGCCGGGGTCGCCGTCGACGCGCTCGACGGAGATGTCCACGAGCGGGTACTCCCCGAGGTCGAGACCCGGCGGCAGCAGGAAGTCCCCGGAGGTGCCCTCGAGCACCCCGAGGGTGACGAGCCCGGAGACGTCCGGGCGCAGCAGCCAGACCTCGAGGTAGCCCTCGCCCGGCTCCGGAGCCTCGTCCAGGGTCACCCGCAACCGCTGCTGACCGTCGACCTCGACGACCTCGGCCGACCCAGCCGGGGCGGAGGGCACCAGCGGCGCGAGGGACCCGCTGGCGAGGACCAGCCCGGAGTCAGGCCGGTCGGCCAGCTCGACCCCGGCCCAGGTCACGAGCGCGCCGACGGCTGCCGCTGCGAGCAGAAGGGGCCAGCGGGACGGGCGGGCGGCGGAGGGCGGGGCCGACGTCTGCGAGCGCGGCCGCAGCCGGGTCACCTCGCTCTCGGCGCGCACCCCCTCGACCACGGCCTCCCAGACGTGCGGGGGTGGTGGCTGCTCCACCACGCCGGCGCGACGCAGCAGCACACCCACGCGGTCCTCGCGCAGGCGGGCCTCCTCGAGCTCGTCGTTCATCGGGCACCTCCCATGCGGGTGCGGAGCCGGGCCAGGGTCCGGGTGGTCTGGGTCTTGACGGTGCCGAGCGGCAGGTCGAGCAGCTCGGCGATCTCCTTCTGCGTCCGGTCGTGGACGTAGGCCAGGAGCAGGATCTGCCGGGGCGGGTCGCCGATCCGCTCGAGCTCCTCGTAGAGCGCGAGCAGGTCGTCCCGGTCGGCGTCGTGCAGGACCCCCTCGGGGGCGGTCCCGTCGTGCAGGGTGCTGGGCACCTCGGCCGTGCGGTGCCGCTGCCGGAGCAGGTCGGCGACCGCCCGGCGGGTGATACCCACGAGCCACGCGCCGAGCGGTCCCTGCGCCGGGTCGTAGGTCTCGCGGCGCCGCCACGCCGACAGGAACACCTGCTGGGTGACGTCCTCCGCCTCCGTCGGTCCCACCGCGCGGGCCGCCAGCCCGTGCACCAGGGGGCTCCAGCGCCGGTAGGCCCGCTCCAGCGCGTCCTCGGCGCCGGCGTCCCACGCCTGCGCGATGGCCGCGTCGGCCGCGGTGCCGTCCGTCATGGGCACCACTGTAGAAGGAGCGAGCGTCATCCGAGCGGCACCGCGGTCACCACGAGGTTGTCGGTGTAGTGGCCGGTGCGCGGCGACCAGTCCCCGGCGCAGGTCACCAGGCGCAGCACCGGGTCGCCGTCGCGCCGAAAGATCTCGTCGACGGCGAGGTCGGTCTTGGCGACGCTCTCGCCTCCCACGATCCGGTATGCCGTGCTCGTCCCGTCGTCGAGCTCGACCACGACCTCGGCGCCCGCCTCCACCCGGCCCAGCGCCAGGAAGGCGCCCGGGCCTGTCGTGGTGTCGACGTGCCCTGCCACCACGACGGATCCAGAGGTGCTGCCGGGGGCGGGGCCGTACCGGTACCACCCTGCGCGGTCGGGCCGCTCAGGGATCTCCATCTGCCCGTCCTCGGTGATCGCGACCGGGTCGATCGCGACCTCCAGGCCCACCGAGGGGACGGTGAGCCGGACCGGGACGGCCCGCTCCTGCGCCGGCTGGAGGGCGGCGGAGGAGCGGCCGGGCCGGGGAAGGGCGGCCGCGGAGGTGGTGGTCGGCCCGTCCTCGGCCGTGGCGCCGTCGCGGTCGTCCACGGTCGCGGAGGTCCCGAAGTCCACGGACCCGGGGACCCGCTCGTGCAGGAGCCCGCGCACCGCCCAGCCGGCGACCACCAGGCAGGCGAGCGTCACCGCGAGCGCGACGACGTTCACCCGGCTCGGCCGGCGGGCGGTGCCGCGGGTGCTGCCCACGGTCAGACGCGCTCGGCGCGGGCGACGTAGCGACCGGCGACGACGGCGCCGGCCACCCCGGCGAGAGCCAGCACCAGCAGGGCGCCCGGAGCGGCGAGCCCGCCCTGGCCGGACGGGACGCCCTCGGGGGCGCTGTGCAGGCCGTCGATGGTCTGGACGGCAAGGTCGAGCGTGCCGTCCTCGGCGGAGCCCCACGCATAGACGATCGTGTTGACACCCTCACCGAGGTCCAGGTCGGCCGGGCCGAGGACCACGTCCTCCGTGCCGGCCAGCACGACGTCGGCGGAGACGGTGCCGGCCGGGAGGTCGAGGACCTCCTCGTCCGGGTTCGTCAGCCCCTCGATCACCGGGCTGCCGCCGGCACGGACGTCCACGGCGGGTGCCGCCGCGGCGTGCCGGACGGTGAGGCGCGCCTCGCCCGCGGCCGTCGCCGAGACGTCGTTGACGAAGGCGGACAGCATCGGGGCGCCACCCTCGTCGAGGTGCGCGGCGAGGGTGAGGTTGGCACCGCCGGGCACCTCGAGGCCCTCGGCGGACAGGGCCGGCTCGGCCGAGTCGGGGGTGTCGCCGTCGGCGTAGATCGCGATGTCGTAGCTGCCCGCGGGAAGCATCATCGGGTCGGTCAGCGTTCCGGGCGCGAAGTCCGGGATCGTCTCCTCGCCGTTGACGTAGACGTCGACGGTCAGGCCGGGGACGCCGTGCAGGACGGAGACGGTCGCCTCGTGCTCGTCGGCCGCGGCAGGAGCGGCGAAGGCCGCCGCGGTGGCGCCGGCCAGGAGGACTGCGGTGGTGGTCTTGCGCATGGTGGCTCTCCTCGGTTCCGGGGCGGACCGTTCCGCCCTCACCCCTCACTACGGCGCTGACCCCTCGATTGGATTCAACCTTTGTCAAAAGTTTGTCACACGATCGTCCCACCCCACCGAACGCGCCGTGTGGTGACTCCCGGCCCCACCGAACGCGCCGTTTCAAAGCACACACTTCCGGCAAGGATTCGTTGGACGTGACCAACGAATCCTTGCCGGAAGTGTGCGTCACGAGACCGGTCGCTCTGCGGGGCTGGCGAGCGCGCGGTGTGGTGACATCCCACACCAACCTTTGACCCGACTGGCGTCCAGGGTTTGTCCAAAGTGCAGTAGGCTACCTCTCCGAAGGAGGTGAGCGCCGTGCCCTACACCGTCAAGCAGGTCAGCTCGCTGACCGGGATCGCGGCTGACACTCTGCGCGCGTGGGAGCGCCGCTACGGTGTGGTGAGCCCGAAGCGCACCGAGTCGCGCTACCGGCTCTACGACGACGCGGACCTGGAGCGCCTGCGCAGCATGGCCCGCCTTGTCGCGTCCGGCAGCCCGGCCTCGCTCGCCGCCCAGCAGGTCCTCGCGGAGCTGCCGGAGACGCGGGTGGCCGAGACGCAGGCGGCCGAGCGCCTTCCCGCCGCACCCTCGGTCCCTGCGGATCCCTCCCTCATGAACTCCTCCGCCACGGGGCCTAGGCCCGTTCCAGACGCTGCACCGAGCGCCTCCGTCCCCGCAGCCGATACTCTCGTCGGCCCGGCCCAGAACCTGGACCGGGCAGAGGTCGACCGCATCCTGGATCAGGCCTTCGCATCGGGCTCCTTCGAGTCCGTCGTTGAGCACTGGCTGCTTCCGGCCCTCCAGGGTCTTGGTGACGCGTGGGTCGACGGACGGGTGGACGTCGCCGGTGAGCACCTCGTCAGCGCTGCCGTCCGCGACCGGCTGGGCCGCGCGTTTGACGCCGCAGGCATCGCCCTCGGCGGACCGGTCGTCCTGGCCGGGCTGCCGCCGGGCTCGCTCCACGAGCTGGCCTCGCTGGCGTTCGCGACCTGCCTGCGCCGATTGGGGGCTGACGTGCGCTGGCTGGGCAGTGACGTCCCGGAGGACAGCTGGGTCCACGCCGCAGACCGCCTGGCGCCGGCGGCCGTCGTCCTCTCGGTGCCGATGATCACCGACACAGAGGCCGCGGCCAACGTCGTGCGGCGGCTGAAGGCGTCCCACCCCGACCTGCCGATCTACGTGGGCGGACGGGGGGCTGCGTCCCAGACGGTGAGCGGCGCGACGAGGCTGCCGCCGTCCGTCGCCGGTGGCGCTCGCGAGGTCGCCACCCGGCTCCTCGGCGCCTGACGGTGACACCTCGATGAGTGGCTCGTGCACGCCATCCGTGTGATCGCGTGCACAGGTCACCCGGTGAGTGGCTCGTGCACGCCATACCGCTTGGTCGCGCGCTCAGGTCACTCCGGTGAGTGACTTACGCTTGCGAAACTGCTCGCGTCTATCGTTTGTCAAATGTTTGTCCAATGGTGCATGCTGGTGCCACGCGACAGGTCCGGACCTTGCAGAAGGTCCTCGACGCACAGAGACGAGCCCGCCATGACCACCATCGCTGCACCTCCCGCCCCGGCGGTCCTCCCACCGGCCCACGAGCGGTTCTTCGCCGCAGGTCACGACCAGGTCGTCGACGAGCACGATGCGGTGCTCTGGGACGTGCTCCGCGGCCTGACCCAGGGCGGCAAGCGCTTCCGCCCCGCCCTGCTGGTGCACCTGCACGCCGCCCTCGGCGGCCAAGACGCCCACGTGGCAGCCGCGGTGGCCGACGCCGTCGAGCTGCTCCACACCGCCTTCGTCATCCACGACGACGTCATCGACGGCGACGAGGTGCGCCGCGGGCGGCCCAACGTCGGCGGGACCTTCGCGGCCCGCGGGCTGGCCGACGGAGCCACCCCGGAGCGGGCCCGCCGCTACGGCGAGGCGGCCGGCATCCTGGCCGGCGACCTCGCCCTGGCCGGCGCCGTGCGCGAGATCGCGTTGTGCGGCGCCCGGCCCGACGTCACCGTCCGGCTGCTCGACCTGCTCGAGGAGGTCCTCCACCGCAGCGCCGCCGGGGAACTCGCGGACGTGCGGGTCAGCCTCGGCGGCCGGGTCACGCTCGCCGACGCCCTCGACGTGGCCGAGTGGAAGACGGCGGCCTACTCCTTCGAGCTGCCGCTCCAGGCCGCGGCGATCCTGGCCGACGCCCCGGAGGACGTGGTGGCCGCGCTGGGCGCGGTCGGCCGCTGCCTCGGCGTGGCCTTCCAGCTGCAGGATGACCTCGACGGCGTGTTCGGCACCGCCGAGCAGACCGGCAAGGACCCGCTCTGCGACCTCCGCGAGGGCAAGTCCACGGCGCTGATCACGATCGCGCGGTCGAGCTCGCGGTGGGCACAGCTGGCCCCGTTCGTCGGCGACCCCGACCTCACCGAGGACGGCGCCCGTCGCGCGCGTGAGCTGCTCGTCGCCTGCGGCGCCCGGCGCGCGGTCGAGGCGCTGGTCCACGACCTGCGCGGCGCCGCCGTGGCCGGGGTCGACCGGCTCCCGGAGCCGGCCCGCCGGACGCTGCTGGACATGATCACGGTCCTGCTCGGTGCCCCCGTCCCCGCACCGCAGGCCGCGACCCCGGAGAGGGGGGCCGCCTGATGATGCTCCTGCGCGGGCGCGGCGGCGCCGCCACGACCTCCTACGACGACGCCGCCCGCGCGAGCGCCGCGTGCGTCATCGGCCACTACTCCACCTCCTTCGGCTGGGCGACGCGCCTGCTGCAGGAGCCGGTGCGGACCCACGTCCGCTGCATCTACGCGCTCGTCCGGGTCGCGGACGAGCTCGTGGACGACGAGAGCCAGCCCTGGGACCGTGACCAGCGCGCGCGGATGCTGGACGGGCTCCACCAGGAGACGCTGGCCGCGATCGAGACCCGCGGCAGCGCCAACCTGGTCGTGCACGCCTTCGCGCTGACCGCAGCCGAGCACGGCATCGGCGCCGACCTCGTCGACCCCTTCTTCGCGTCCATGCGCGCCGACCTCACGGTGAGCACCCACGACCAGGAGAGCCTCGAGGGCTACGTCTACGGCTCCGCGGAGGTCGTCGGCCTGATGTGCCTGCGCGTCTTCGTCGGTGGGGACGAGCAGCGCTACGCCGCCCTGGCACCCGGGGCACGCCGGCTCGGGGCCGCCTTCCAGAAGGTCAACTTCCTGCGGGACCTGCACGCCGACCAGAGCGAGCTGGGCCGCGTCTACTTCCCGGGCGTCGACCTCGCGACCTTCAGCGACCGCGAGCGCGACCAGCTGCTCGACGAGATCGACGAGGACCTCGCGGTCGCCGCGCAGGCCATCGCCCAGCTGCCCCCCAGCAGCCTACCGGCCGTGCACGCTGCGCACGGGCTCTTCTGCGCGCTCTCCGAGCGTCTCCGCGCCACGCCCGCCCAGCAGATCGCCCGCGAGCGCGTCCGGGTCCCCGACCACGTCAAGGCCCAGATCCTGGCGCGCAGCGCCGTGGTGGCCCGATGAGGCGCGTCGCCGTGATCGGCGGCGGGATCGCCGGCCTGGCGACCGCCGCGCTGCTAGCCCAGGACGGGTATGACGTGGAGCTGTTCGAGCAGCGCCCCACCGTGGGCGGGCGCGCGGGTTCGCACGAGGTGGGCGGGTTCCGCTTCGACACCGGCCCCTCGTGGTACCTCATGCCCGAGGTCTTCGACCACTTCTTCCGGCTGCTCGGCACCTCGGCCGAGGAGCAGCTGGACCTGCGGGTCCTCGACCCCGCCTACCGCGTGTTCTCCGAGGGAGCACCCGGCCAGGTGCGACCGGGGCCGCTGGACATCACCGCGGACACCGCGACCAACGTCGCGACGTTCGAGGCGGTCGAGGCGGGCGCGGGGCGCCGGCTCACGGCATACCTCACGTCGGCCTCGGAGGCGTATGACGTCGCCGTCCGCCACTTCCTCTACACGAGCTTCACCTCCCCGCTCGCCCTGGCGTCGCCGGACGTGCTGCGGCGCCTGCCCCGGCTGCTGCCGCTGCTGACCCGCTCGCTCGAGGACTTCGTCGCGGCCCGCTTCACCGACCGACGGCTCCAGCAGGTGCTCGGCTACCCCGCGGTCTTCCTCGGCTCCTCGCCGGACCGCGCCCCGAGCCTCTACCACCTGATGAGCGCGATGGACCTCACCGGCGGGGTGCTCTACCCGCAGGGCGGCTTCACCCGGCTCATCGAGGCGGTCGCCGACCTGGCACGCGAGCAGGGCGTCCGCATCCGCACCGGCGCCACGGTCACCGAGGTGACCACCGCCTCGGTGGCACCGAGGACCATCGGCGGAGGCCGGCGCCCCTCCCGCCTGCGCCGCGGGCCCCGCGCCCGCGTCACCGGGCTGCGCTGGCGCGACGCCGACGGCCTGGAGCACGTCCACGCGGCCGACCTCGTCGTCGGGGCCGGCGACCTGCACCACCTGGAGACCCGGCTGCTGCCCACGCACCTGCGCACCTACCCGCAGTCCTACTGGGACCGGCGCACCTCCGGCCCCGGGGCCGTGCTCGTGCTGCTCGGCGTGCGCGGCGAGCTCCCGCAGCTGCCCCACCACTCCCTCTTCTTCACCCACGACTGGCGGGCCAACTTCGACGCCATCTTCGCCGGTCGCGTGCCCGCGCCGGCGTCGGCCTACGTCTGCAAGCCGTCAGCCACCGACCCCTCGGTCGCGCCCGACGGACACGAGAACCTCTTCGTCCTCGTCCCCGTGCCCGCCGACCCCGAGCTCGGGCGAGGCGGCGCGGACGGCCGCGGCGACGCGCAGATCGAGGCCGTCACCGACGCGGCCGTGGCGCAGGTCGCCGAGTGGGCGGGGGTGCCGGACCTGGCCGACCGCGTGGTCGTCCGCCACACCATCGGCCCCGGCGACTTCGCCGCCGACCTCTCCGCGTGGCGCGGCGGGATGCTCGGCCCGGGTCACACGCTGAGGCAGAGCGCGATGTTCCGCTCCCGCAACGCCTCCCGGCACGTCGACGGTCTGCTCTACGCCGGCTCCAGCACGATCCCCGGGATCGGCCTGCCGATGTGCCTGATCAGCGCCGAGCTGGTGCTCAAGCGCCTGCGCGGCGACACCTCCACCGGCCCCTCACCGGAGCCCGCCCCCGGAGCCCGCCCCGTCACCAGAGAGGTCCATGTATGACGCCGCCCGGCACCCCGCCCGGCACGCCTGCCGCCGACACGACGCCCGACGAGGTCGTCCTCCTCGACGAGCACGGCACCCCCACCGGCACCGCACCGCGCGCCAGCGTGCACGGGACCGACACGCCCCTGCACCTGGCCTTCTCCTGCCACCTCTACGACCGGGACGGCCGCGTGCTGCTCACCCGCCGCGCCCTCGGCAAGCGCACCTGGCCCGGTGTCTGGACCAACGCCTTCTGCGGCCACCCCCGCCCGGGCGAGGACCTCGTGGACGCGCTGCGCCGGCACGCCCGGCACGAGCTCGGCCTCGAGGTGACCGACGTCGAGCCGCTCCTGCCCGACTTCCGCTACCGCGCCGTGGACGCCTCCGGGACGGTCGAGAACGAGGTCTGCCCCGTCTTCACCGCCCGCACCACCGGGACCCCGCGCCCGCACCCGGACGAGGTCATGGAGCTGCGCTGGCTCAGCCCTCAGGAGGTGACCGACGCCGCGACGGCGGCGCCGTGGGCGTTGAGCCCGTGGCTCGTGGAGCAGCTGGCCGAGGTCCGGGCCGCGGATGCGCTGGCTCGGGTCGCGCCCGCCCCGGCAGGCTCCTAGCGTGCAGAGCATGAACCAGACCCCGACCCAGCCCGTCGCCCTCGTCGTGGGAGGTTCCCGCGGCCTGGGCCTGATCATCGTGAAGGACCTGGTCTCCCGGGGCTACCGGGTGGCGCTCTGCGGGCGCGACCTGGCCACCGCGGAGGAGGCGGCCCGGGAGGCGGGCGCCACGGCATACCGCTGCGACGTCCGGGAGCGCGAGCAGGTCTTCGACCTCGTCCGCGACGTGGAGCGGGACCTGGGTGCGGTCGATGTGCTCATCCACGTCGCCGGCATCATCCAGGTGGGCCCGGCGGAGACGATGACGCTGGAGCACTTCGACGCCGCCGTCGGCACCATGCTCATGGGCGCGGTCAACGCGGCCTGGGCGGTGCTGCCGGGGATGCGGGAGCGGGGGCACGGTCGCATCGGCGTGGTGACCTCGATCGGCGGCAAGGTCAGCCCGCCGCACCTGCTGCCCTACGCGACGGCGAAGTTCGGTGCCGTCGGCTTCACCGAGGGGCTGGCGGCCGAGCTCGCCGGCACGGGCGTCACCGCCACGACCCTGGTGCCGGGCCTGATGCGCACCGGCTCGCACGAGGGCGCGACGTTCACCGGCGACCACGCGGCGGAGTTCGCGTGGTTCGGGCCGGCGGCGTCGCTGCCGCTGCTGTCGATGGATGCCGAGCGCGCGGCACGCCGGATGGTCGACGGCGTCCTCGACGGCAAGCCGGTCGTGCAGCTCTCGGCGATGACCCACCTGGCGACGCGCTTCCACGGCCTCTCCCCGACCCTCACCGTGCACCTGATGAGCGTGATGAACCGCCTCCTTCCCTCCTCCCCCTCCGGTATGCCGTTCGCCGGCACCCCCGACTCGCCCGCCTCGGTCGCGGTGCCGGGCCGGGAGGCCAAGCGGGCGCTGTCGACGGGCGCGGCGGCCACCGTGCGGACGCTCACCACCCTGGGGCGCCGCGCGGCAGACAGGTTCAACCAGCGGGGGTGACCGGGTCGGCGGCGACCTGCTCGGACGCCGCGTAGGACGGATCGCGCAGCGCGGCCCACAGCGGGGCCACCCAGGTGCCCGCCGGCGGACGGCCGACCGGGTCGTGCCGGCGCGTGCAGTCGCCCTCGGTCCAGGTCAGCTCGAGCGTGCCGCGCTCGTGCCACGGGCGGCCGGGCGCCGACACGAGGAGCCGGTATGACGTGGGCGGGTGAGCCCCGGCCGCCCACCCCCGCGGGTCGGCCTCGACCGGGTCCGCCTCGACCGGGTCCAGCCGGAGCAGCAGCCGACCCCGGCGGGTGCTCAGCGGCAGGAGCGTGGTGAGCGGCCCGTGGGTGTCCCGCCTGCGCAGCACGAGGACATGCCGACCGACGACGCCCGTCCCGGTCGAGGCGAGCAGCACGTCACCACCGGTCGGGCCGTCGATCCGCAGCGCCAGACCCTCGATGTCCAGGCCGTCGCCGCGCCTTCCCGTGGCCCGTGACCAGCGAGCCACGCCGCGGTGCGGCCCGGGGCCGTCAAGCACGGGCACACCGCTCGGCGGACCCGTCCGGACGTCGAGGCGAGCGGCGCCGCATACCCCCACGGGGTGCAGCGCGCGCGTGCCGCGCAGCCGGGCGATGAGCCCGAAGACCGCGGCGAGCACCGCGCCGCCGGCGTGCCCGACCACGTCGGCCAGGCTCACGGCGTGAGCACGACCTTGAGGCAGCCGTCGGCCTTGTCGTTGAAGGTGCGGTAGAGCTCGGGGGCAGCCTCCAGCGGGGCGCGGTGGGTGGCCAGGCCCTCGAGGTCGAGCACGTCGTCGGCCGCGCTGACGATCTCGAGGAGCTCGTCGGTCCAGCGGCGCACGTGGCACTGGCCCATCCGCAGCTGGACGCCCTTGTCGAAGAGGTCCATCATCGGCATCGGGTCCGCCATGCCGCCGTAGACGCCGCTGATCGACACCGTCCCGCCGCGGCGCACCGCGTCGATGGCCAGCCGCAGGGCCGCGAGCCGGTCGACGCCGGCCGTCTCGATCGCCTTCTGCGCCACCGGCTTGGGCAGCCGCTTGGCGGCCGCGACCGCCGCGCCGAGGACAGGGCTGCCGTGCGCCTCCATGCCGACGGCGTCGAGCACGCTGTCGGGGCCGCGGCCGTCGGTCATGTCGCGCAGCACCTGCGCGGGGTCGTCCACCTCGTCGAGGTTGACCACCTGGGCACCGTGCAGCTGGGCCGTCGCCAGGCGCTCGGGCACGAGGTCGACCCCGATGACCTGCTCGATGCCGCGGTGCCGGGCGGCGCGGACGGCCAGCTGGCCCACCGGGCCCAGCCCGAGCACGGCGAGGGTCCCGCCCGGGGGCACGTCGGCATACTCGATCCCCTGCCACGCCGTGGGGAGGATGTCGGAGAGGTAGAGCACCCGCTCGTCGGACAGGCCGGGGTCGACCTTGACCGGGCCGAAGTCCGCGTGCGGCACCCGCACGAGCTCGGCCTGGCCGCCGGGGACCGCGCCGTAGAGGCTGGTGTAGCCGAACAGGCTCGCGCCCTTGCCCTGGTCGCGGTTCTGAGTGGTCTCGCACTGGGCGAAGAGGCCGCGGCTGCACATCCAGCACGACCCGCAGCTGATGTTGAAGGGGACGACGACGCGGTCGCCGACCTGCAGGTGCTCGACCGCGCTGCCGACCTCCTCGACGACGCCCATGAACTCGTGGCCGAGGATGTCGCCCGGCGTGAGGTAGGCCGCCAGGACGTTGTAGAGGTGGAGGTCGGAGCCGCAGATCGCGGTGGACGTCACGCGGATGATCGCGTCGGTCGGGTCCTGGATGACGGGGTCCGGGACCTCCTTGACCTCGACCTGCTGCAGGCCTTGCCAGGTGAGTGCTCGCATGTCTCGACCGTAGGGAGGGCGCGCGGGTGGTGCAGCCTGAAGTGGCTCCAGGACGGGAGCGCAGCACGACGGTCATGCACGCCCAGCGCTGTCACATCTCGCCGCCGGGCTGGCTCTCCCACCCGCACCCGGTCTCGCGGCCCCTGTCACATCTCGCCGCCGGCCGGTGTCCCATGGTCATCACCCCCACACAGGAGGCTCACCGATGACCAGCACGCTCAGGATCCCCGCCGCCGAGCTCACCGGCCCGACCGGCGCCCTGCTCAGGACGATGGCGCAGCGGATGTTCGGCCGCATCCCGGACAACCTCTCCGTCCTCTTCCACCACCGCCCCGTCCTCTGGGCGATCTTCGGCTACGAGCTCAAGGTCGCGCGGTGGAAGGAGCTCGACCCGCACCTGAAGAAGTACGCCGAGATGGCCGCCGCCGGCGCGATCGGCTGCTCGTGGTGCCTCGACTACGGCTACTACGTCGCCCACACCGACGGGCTGGACCTGGCCAAGGTCAGGGAGGTCCCGCGCTGGCGGGAGTCGTCGGTGTTCACGCCGCTCGAGCGCGACGTCATGGAGTATGCCGAGGCCGTCACCGCGACCCCGCCGACCGTCACCGACGAGATGGTCACCCGGCTGGACGAGGCGCTCGGTCACGCCGCGCTCGTCGAGCTGACGGCGATGATCGCCGTCGAGAACCACCGCTCCAGGCTTAACGCCGCGATGGGCCTGACCAGCCAGGGCTTCAGCGCCGTGTGCGAGCTGCCGCTCGCGCAGGCCTCGTCGAACGCCCCTGCGCGAGACTGAGGTCGTGTCGCACACGCAGGAGTTCGTCACCCACCGCAGCCTGCTCTTCACCGTCGCCTACGAGATGCTCGGCTCGGCCGCCGACGCCGAGGACGTGGTGCAGGAGGTGTGGCTGCGGTGGGCCGCGGTGGACCTGGACGAGGTGCGCGAGCCACGGGCCTACCTGGTCCGGATCACCACCCGGCTCGCGCTCAACCGGCTGCGGACCCTGGCGCGCCGTCGGGAGGACTACGTCGGGCCGTGGCTGCCCGAGCCGCTGCTCACCTCGCCCGACGTGGCCGAGGACGTCGCGCTGGCCGACAGCGTCTCGACCGCGATGCTGCTCGTCCTGGAGACGCTGGGCGAGACCGAACGGGCGGTCTTCGTGCTGCGGGAGGTGTTCGACCTGCCCTACGCCGAGATCGCCGAGGCGGTCGGCAGGACGCCGGAGGCCGTGCGCCAGGTCGCGAGCCGGGCGCGCGCCCACGTCGACGAGCGCAGGCCGAGGTCTAGCGTGACCCGGGCCCAGCAGCAGGCGGTGGTCGAGCGGTTCCGCACCGCGACGGCCAGCGGCGACCTCCAGCAGCTCATGGACGTGCTCGCCCCCGACGTCGTCCTGCTCACCGACGGCGGTGGCAAGGTGCAGGCGGCGCTCAAGCCGATCCTGGGGCGCGACAAGGTGCTGCGCTTCCTCTCGGCCCGCGCGGGCGCGCTCTCGGTCGAGCTGCTGCCGGTCTGGCTCAACGGCCAGCCCGCGATGCAGTTCGTCATCGACGGCGAGCGCGACGGCGTCGGGACCGCGCTCATCGAGGACGGTCTGGTCACCGCGCTCTACCTCGTCCGCAACCCCGACAAGCTGGCCCGCCTCGGCGAGGAGGTCGCGCTGGCGCGCTGACCCCGCCGCGGCCGGGGCCGCTACCCTCGGGACGGAGAGGGGGTGGGTGCCGTGCGTGGTCCGTGGCCGAGCCTGCTGGCGGGTATGGCGCTTGCCGCCCTGGTCGGGTGGGTGTCGGTCTGCGTCGATGTGGTCGCGCACCCGGAGCTCGACGAGACCGAGGTGGTGGACGCGGCATACCTCATCGGTCCGGCGGAGACGCGCATCGAGGAGACGCTCGCCCTGGTGGACACGGGTGTCGCGCCGCTGCTGATGGCGACGACGTCGGTCAACGCGGAGACCGATGAGAGCTACGCGACCGGGCACTGCGGGCTGCAGGCTGGGGGCTACCGCGTCGAGTGCGTGGTGCCCGAGCCCTACTCCACCCGTGGCGAGGCGCGGCTGCTCGGGCGCGAGGCGGAGGAGCAGCAGTGGGAGCGGGTGGCCGTCGTGACGAGCAGGCCGCACGCCGCGCGCACCCGGCTGCTGATGGAGCGCTGCGCGGACGCCGAGGTGCTGGTGTGGGCCGTCGGTCGCGAGCCCGGGTCGTGGCGGGGCTGGGCGCTGTCGTCGGTCTACGAGTCGGCGGCGTGGGTCAAGACCCAGGTGGTGAGGGACTGCTGAGCGGCGCCCGCCCGACGACCATCCCCGCCAGCATGGCCGGGTCGAACCTGGCCGCTGTCGCCGCGTCGGCCTGCGCGCCGAGGGCGTCGAGCACGGCGGTGAAGAAGAGGCGGGCGGAGGCGGCATACGCCACGTCGGCGATGTCGCCGTCGCTCAGCCCCTGCGCGCGCAGCTCCTCGACATCCTCCTCAGTGACCGCGGACGGGTCGACCGCGATCTTCGTGGCGTAGCGGAAGATCGCGGCGTCCCGTGGCGCCAGCGAGTGCCCGGTGGGGTTGGCGTGGATCAGCCGCAGGCTCTCCTCGTCGCCGCACACGTCCCGCAGGAAGGACGAGTGCGCGACCGTGCAGTAGGTGGACCGGCGGGCCCGCGCCACCGCGATCGACGCGAGCTCGTAGTCGCGGCGGTCCATGCCCTCGCGGATCGTCAGGTTGAGACGGCGCCAGGCACGGGCCACCTCAGGGCGGGCGGTGAAGCACCCCGCGTAGTCGGGCACGAACCCCCAGGCGCCCTCCTCCTCCTCGAGGTAGGCCGCGACGTCACCCTCGGCCGTGGACTTCCGGGCGTGCTCGATGAACATGCCACCGAGTTTCCTCCTAGGCGCGGCCGCTGACCAGCACGCGATGATGGGCTGGCCGAGTGCTCGCAGCGGGTCGCGGCCCTTCAGGCGGGTATGCCGTCCGTCAAGCGGGTGCCGCTGACCAGGGCCGCAGTTCGCAGGTCAGCGGGCGGCGGTGGAGGAGGTCATCAGGGGCCGGGAGCGGCTGGACCGTCGAGAAGGCGCTCGACCTCCTGCCGGATCCGTGCCGCGAAACGACCCTCCCCGAACTCCTGGGCGTGAGCCTTGAGGACCTCCTGGTGCCACGCATGTGCCGAGGCCGCATCGAGCGCACGGGAGACCGCTGCCGGCTGCACCTCCTCGAAGAAGAGGCCGCTGCGGCCCTCCACGACCGTGTCGAGGTAGCCGCCCGCCCGGAGGGCCACGACGGGGAGTCCCCAAGAGTTGGCCTCGAGCGGGGTGAGGCCGAAGTCCTCGTGACTCGGCGCGATCAGACCGGCCGCGTGGGCGTAGATCCACCGCAGCTCGGCGTCGCTCACTCCCGAGACGATCCGAGCGTTCGGCGGCAGCATCTGCACCAACCGCTCCCGCTCGGGGCCCGCGCCGACGATGACGAGCCGGTCGTCCGGCCGGTCACGGAAGGCGTCCAGGACGACATCCACGTTCTTGTACGGCATGAGTCGCGAGACCACGAGCCAGAACCTTCGGTCCTGCCAGTCCGTCAGCTCTCGGTGAGCCGACTGCTCGCCGCCGGTCCCGAGCCCGGGCGGCGGCGGGACCACGTCTGCCTCGATTCCGTATGCCGCGGCGATCCGCTCGCGCACCACGTTGGAGTTGGCCAGGTACCGGTCAGCACGGTGGGCGGCCCTGCGGTCCCAGCGACGCAGCGCGGGCCCGAGCGCCGTGACCGCGAACCGCTTGGGCGACAGACGGCCGGCGTCGCCGAGGTACTGGTCGGTCTGGTAGAGCCAGCGCGCCGGGTTGTGGCAGTAGACGAGTGTGCGCCCGGTGCTGCGAAAGCCGTGCGCCCATCCGCTGCTCGAGGCGATGACGACGTCGGCGTCGATCCTCACGGCGTTCGATGCGGGAGCCAGCAGTGGGAGCGCCGCTCGGTGGTCGCGCCGCAGAAAGGCGAGGCGGTTGAGCGGGCTCGTGACGACCTGCCGGTCACCGAACTCCGGGAACGTCGTCGCCGGGTCGTACAGCGTCGTGTAGATCGGCGCCTCCGGGAAGGCGCGGCTGAGCGCCAGCACGACCCGCTCCGCGCCGCCCTGCTGCGTGAGGTAGTCGTGCGCGATCGCGATCGTTGATGCTGCCCCTGCCATGGCCTGCCTTCTGCGTCGTCCGCCCGAACGACAACCTATCGCAGGCGTGGTCGGGTGTAGGGCGGCTCCGTGTGACGCCACTAATGTGGAGCTCATGCGCTCCCTCGTCATCAATCTTTCGGGTGCTACGGAAAGGTTGGCCGCCTTCCGCGCTCGCGAGGCGACGACTGGTCTGCACTCGAGCGTCTTCCCTGCCGTCGACGGTCGCAGAATCGATCAGGTGCCGCCCGAGGCCAGAGGCCTCACGAAGGGCGAGGTTGGATGCTTCCTGTCGCACCGTGCAGTCATGCGCGAGGCCGCCGAGGTCGGCACGGACTGGGTCGTCATCCTCGAGGATGACGTTCTGTTCTGGGACGGCTTCGCAGGCGCCCTGACTCGAGCCATGACGGACGCCGACCAGCGGGGCATGCGACTCGTCCAGCTTGGCTGGGTGCCGCTGACCGCTAGGCCCCATCGCGCGAAACTGGCGCTCGAGCGGACGGTGGCGTCCCACTTGGTGCGCCGAGCGGCCAGGTCCGTTCGACCACGGCTGCAGGTCCCGGCACCACAGGTGGTAGACGCGGCTTGGGGCTGGGGCGCCCACTGTCTGATGGTGCGTGGCGACTTCGCCGGCCAGGTGTCGACATTCTTGGAAGGGTCGATGCTTCAGCCGCTGGATCACTACATGCGTCTCCTGCGCACCCTCTTCCCTGGCGAGGTCGGTCGCTCCCGCTTCTCCTTGGCAGGTCAAGTGCCGTCCTCGGAGTCGTCCGTAGACCCCGGCCGTCGCGGAATGCGCCCCTTTCAGACGGATTCGCGCGGCCGGATTGTCTGGGCCGAGAGAGCCCCCCGCCAGACGAAGATCTAGCCACGATTCTCACATCAGCGACGTCCAGACCTCTGCGTGACGACGCGCGCTTCTGTCCCAGGTGAATTCCGCCGCGCGTCGCCTGCCTCTTTGGGCAGCCGCAGCAACGTCTCCACCTCCCGCCACGACATGCTCCAAGCCTTCAGCGAGCCCCGAACCCGTCGGCTCGACAAGAGTGCCCCCGTCACCGACGACTTCGGGAAGGGAGCTCCGGTTGCTGGACAGCAGCGGGACGCCGGCCGCCATGGCCTCCAGTGCTGGTAACCCGAACCCCTCATATAGAGAGGGCACCACGACGGTTGAGGCTGACGCGACGAGCCCGGGCATCAGACGGTCCGGGAGGCGACCAAGGTGGATCACCCGTGGCACTGTCGCGAAGATCCGGTCACGCTCAGGGCTCCGGGGGCCCGCCAGGGCAAGGTCATGGGTGGGGATCCGGTCCAGGACGAGCCGCCACGCCTCTGCCAGGGCCGGCAGGTTCTTACGCGCCGCTGATCCGCCGGCGTAGAGGACGAATGGTCGCTGCAACCCGAGATGGGAGAGCGTCGCCGCGTCTAATGGCGCTGCTGCGAAGTACTCATCGCCTACGCCGTTGGGAATCACTATCGGGGCACGCAGACCGAGAAGTCGCTCGGCCTCATCAGCGGTGAACCGTGAGACACAGATGACCGCGTCCGCGCTCCGCAGTTCAGCCGAGGCTGCGGCTACCGGGGCAGACTCGTCGTCGAACTTCCACGAGACCACGTCGTGGAGCGTCACGACGTCGGGACCAGACGGCGGCGGGAGAACGAGGTCCATGCGGTGAACAACAGCTTGGCGGGGCCAGAGGAGCCTCCCAAGGAGGCGTCGCTCACGGGGTGAGCCGGATGTAAGCCGACCCATAGGCAGCCTTCGGTCGCCGGCCAGCTGCGACCGCAGGGATCTCGAGACGACCGAGCGGACGTGCCAGTCCTCGAAGCCGAGCTCCCTCAGCGCCTGCTCCGCGCGACTCGTGATCGCCCCTGCGTAGGCCTGGGCACCCATCGGTGTCGTCGTGGCCGTCGTCCCTATGGCCAGCTCAGGCACGTCAATCCTCCAGGGGGGGGCGATCATCGGTCGATGAGGCTAGCCTAGGTAGTCGTGACGGGTGGAGTGGAAGCTGGGTCCATGGCCGCGCCCTCTCGGATCGCCCTGATCTCCAGCTCGTACTACCCACACTTTGGCGGCGTCGAGGAGCACGTACGTCACGTGGCGCGAGGGTTGCTCGAGAGGGGGCACCCGGTGGAGGTGTGGACCGTCGACCGCGGCGATGGACTCACGGACGAACTCATCGAGGGGTGTCGTGTCAGATACCTGCCCACCCCGTTGCCCGCCCGTTCAGCACGGTCCCTCGGCCGCTACCTATTAGCCAGCCCACAGGCCATTTTGGCATGGCTGCGGGCATACCGGCAGTTTCGTCCCGATCTGCTGCATGTCCAGTGCTTCGGTCCCAATGGGGTGTACGGCCAAGCCCTAGGCCTCGTGATGCGGACCCCCATGATCGTCACCAGTCACGGAGAAACGTTCGCGGATGAGCACGGCGTATTCGACCGCTCTCAGTTGCTGCGTGCTGCACTGCGAAGCGCGGCGAGAAGGGCGACGCTGACCGCTTGTTCGAGCATCGTCGCCAAGGATCTTCAAACGCGCTTTGGCGCAAAGATTGTTCACATCATCCCCAACGGGGTGGATCCGCACGGGGAAGACGACGGGAAGGCGGTGACTCCCGTGCGGACGGGAGGCACGCACGTCATCATGGGCGCAGGCCGTCTCGTACACCAGAAGGGATTCGATCTACTCCTCAAAGCCGCCGCCCAAGCTCACCACACTCCAGAAATTTGGCTTGTTGGGGATGGAGCAGAGCGGGAAAAGCTCGAAACCCTCGCTCGTGACCTTGGTGTCGATCATCAGGTCCGCTTCATGGGGCGACGTACGGCGGCTGAGGTACAGACCCTCATGGCTGGGGCCGACGCGGTGGTGGTGCCCAGCCGTGAGGAAGCATTCGGGATCGTGGTCCTGGAGGCGTGGGCAAACGGCACGCCGGTCCTCGCCACACATCGCGGCGGTCCAGGCGATCTCATCACCCATGGAGTTGACGGGATCCTCGTCGATCCACACGACACGGTCCCTTTCGCTGACGCGATTGATCAGCTGCTCGATGCTCCAGAGAAGGCTCAGCAACTGTCGGACGCGGGACGCGAAACAGTCAAGTCCTATACGTGGTCGCGAGTCACGAATGACTACTCTCAACTCTACGCAAGGCTGCGCCGGAAGGGCTGAGGGCGCAGCATCTCCGCGCCCTGCACCCGTGATCTAGGCGCCCCTACCCCGGAGCAGCCCCAGGACCATCCCTCCGGTCTTCATGAGCGGTGACGGGAGTGCCGAGCTGATGGCCCGAACGTCGGCGGATGTCAAACCCGTCCCGGTGACCCTCGTAGCTCCCACGAAGAGCAGGAATCCCACGGCCGCGGTCAGTACCGCGACAGGCACCGGGGACAAGTCGACGTTCCTGCTGGCGAGCCACAGCAAGAACGTGATCAGGGAAGCGGACCCGATCGGAGCCGCGCTGCGTCCCAGCTCGGAAAGCCGCACCCCCCAGGCCGCAGCCTCACCCAGCGAAATCTGCACGGCCCTGACCAACATTCCCAAGACACACGCAACCACCGCTCCCCATGCACCGAAGAGGGGAATAAGGGCAAAAGCCGCCACCAGGTTGCACGCGAGGCTGATGACGTTGACCATCAAGATCCTGCGGCCACCGAGGCGCGCCATCAAGAAGGCCATGTGCGGGGACCCGACAAGAAGCACCGCGCTGCCGACACCCATCACGATCAGCATGTCAGACGCGCCCGCAAAGCCCTCGCCGTAGATCACCGGCACCAGCGCCGCCAGAGCCGGCAGCGCCGAGGCGAGGAGCAGCCCAGCCAGAACACAGCCGGCCCGCGTCGTCCTCAGAAAGGCACGCCCTACTGATGCTGGGTCCACCTCCGACAACCCTGAGATCGCTGGGACAAGGGGGCCGATGAAGGCTTGGGCAGGTGCGTAGACGTGTGCGGCCAGACCAAACGCCAGGCCAAAGAGACCCATCGCCCGCTCGTCACTGAACCAATCGAGAATCACGACCTCAGTGCGGTTGGTCACCAAGGCTCCCAGAACTGCCGCGGCTCCCGTCGGCACAGCGAACTTCCAGAATGCGCGAGGAAGCCTCCACGGAGGCGCGGGCGTCAGGACAGCTGACCGGTACTCCCTCGCGATGCTCAGCAGTGGGAGCGCCAGGGTCAGCCCCCCTGCGACGACACGGGCGCTCCACACCGAATCGGCGGTCCCGAGAGTCAGCACGGCAAGGACGATGGCCCCTTGCACCAGGATGTTTCCGATCATGGTGATCTGCGCAGACCGGTCCGTGCGGTTCTCGATCGTCAGCGCCGGTGCGGCACCACCAAGCAGCGCTGGGGCGCCCACGCCGAAGAAGAGAGCGAGGACCAACAGCCACCAGTCCACGTGCACGACCGCCAGGACAACCAACGCGGTCACAGGACCAGAAACGCCGATTCGGAAGCCTTGCGACGCAGACAGCAGGCGACGAACTTCCTGTGTTCGGCCCGCCGCATGCGCCTTGGCACCGAACTGGATTAAGGCAGTGGTCACGCCCATTCCAGCGACCACCCCCACGATCCCGATGACGGTGGTCAAGAACGTCAGGCGCCCATAACCCTCGACGTCGAGCACACGTGCGACGACGATGTTGACCGCGAAGGCCAGCGGTAGCGAGACGAGAGTGTGAACCACGGTCCAGAGTGCCCCTCGCACTGCACGCCTTTGCAGATCTCCTCGACCCAGGGGCACGGGGTCCACTCCGCTCATTGACGACGCCACCAGTCACCATTGCGTGCAGCGTCATTCGCCCCCGCGTCGCCCCGACCGAGCGGTGACTTCGCCACGAGCCATGCCAACGGTCGCCGGACTCGCCACCTCAGCGCCGGCGGCAGCCACACAGACCACCGAATCGGCCACGACACCATGAATGATGAGCCTGCTGCGTAGATGCGCCTCGCCTGATCGCGGTCTCCCCGACGCAGCGCCGCCCACACCCATTGGTGAAGCTCCGACGCATACTCGGCCTCATAGTCGCGTAAGTGGAAGCCCATCGGCCTGCCGACGTTCCTCCAAGCCTCGCCCCAGGCCAGCACGCGGCTCTCCCACTTGGGGATGGTGACGTCGCTGGTGATCTGTTCGCCATGCACGCGATAGAAAAACCATCGCCCCGGGACCAGATGCCACTCGACGATGCTCGCTATGTAGACGAACAGTAGCCAGTCCTGGGCACTGCGCAACGCATCGGGGACATCCGGGACCTGATCCAGAACGTCCCGGCGAACCATGGTCGAAGAGGTCACGCCCGAGTTACGCTTCAACATCTCCTGGAGACTACGCCCCTGAATATCCAGGTACCCGAAGTCGTTCAGCGGGGTCGAGGTCGCGGCGAGCCTTTCCAGATTGCGCCTGTCTCCTGCCTCGAAGAGTTCCGTCCGGAAGCCGTTCAGTTGAATCGCATCTTGATTCGGGGAAAACTGCCAGTAGGCGGACCGCACCGCGCCACACTCTGGATTTTTCTCGATGTATGATGCGAACTGACGTTGCTTGTCGTGGTGCCATATGTCGTCGTCATCCAGCAGGCACACCCACGTGGATGTAGCCGCGCGAAGGCCGGTTGAACGTGCGCGTGCCGGCCCCAGTGAACGATCGTGTGCGATGATCAACGTGCCCGGATATGAAGCCCGCACCGCTTCTCCTGAACCGTCCACATCTCCATCGAGCACGACAATGACTTCCCGTGCTGGAAGGGTCTGTGCGTACACGCTTTCGAGCGCTGCGAGCAGGAGACTCCTTCGCCCGCGACTAGGGACAACGACCGAGTAGTCGAGATGACCTCCGATGGGTCCTTCTGGGTCCGTCACGCTAGTAGCTCCTCACCGGCGACATGGATCTGAAGTCAGTCAGCGCCGAAACGGCCTTGAGCAGCCCAGACTGCAGGCTCGACACCACTTCGGCCGCAGGCGAGGAGGCGCCAGCACGCACTTGTCCCAGCACATCCTCAGCCGCGCCGGCCTTGGCTCTGCGCACAGTCCTCAAGTTGAGGGAACTTTCGTAGTCATCAAACTTGAAGCTGCCGCCGCGGAGGGGGATCTCGTCCACGGTCAGCCACATGGCTGGAATTCCGTACGAGTCAGCGGTGATCAGGCCGTGAAGGGAGGTTGTCAGGACCGTGGAGCATGCGGAAATCTGGCGGAAGACTCGTGAGGGACGTTGCGCCGGGTCAATGACGACACTGCCGGGCACGCGGCGCTGAATCTCTCCCCATATTGGGAGCGAACGATGAGCGTGGTGCGGAACGATGCCCAGCGACCTTGACGGACGACCTGCAACGACGACGGTTGACGCTAGAAGTCCCGGGTCGCCCAGAGCCGTGACGGAGGGCGCCCCAACAAGATCGCGTGTCAGGGCACCGCGGACGGCGAGCCACGTCGCATGCGGTAGTGCTATTGCCTCACCATAGAGCAGCCCAGAACCCCAGACGGACCCAGAATATCCTGTCGGCGCCATCTCAAGAATGCTCCCCACGCCCAAAAATTGGGCGTCTTTGAGCGGCGCCAGGCGTGGAACGTACCCTGCACGCGCGAGCAGCATCGGCGTCAGAGCATCACCGAAGTTGAGGAACTGATCAAACCAATAGGCATTGACCACGCGCGCGCGGGGATAGTTCGCAGGCGTAAGAACCGCGCTAGAGTACCGGTGAAAACGCCGAGCCAGTCTGCGAGGACGGTTCCCGTAGTAGAGCGCGTGCCGCACCCGCCTCTGCAGAGTCATGACGCCGCGCCGTACAGGGCGTCAAGGGCATCGCACAGGTCCCCTCCCGTACGACTGCAGACCTTCCTGCACAACACCGCGTCGCTCGACAACAGGTCGGGCAGGTCGGCGATGTCGAGGTAGCGAGCCCCGTCGCTTGTCGTGTCCCAGCCGATGTAGGTCAGGGACAGGTCCTCTCGCGGTGCCTGCTCCCACGACAGAACGGTCTGGATGAGAGATTCATCTGGAATCACGGTGTGTCGGTAGTGTCTCACCAACGGTGAGTTCTGGGCGCAGGTCGCAAGGAGATGGTCCAGCATTCGGGCGTCCATAGCCAACATCTGTTGCCCCTTGTACACAGGCCGACCCCCGGCCGTCGGGACCTGAGTACGGATCCCAACGACCCGCCTGTCTGCGCGCCGCATCACTCGGTAGCCCATCATGGGCTCCATCCGAAGCATGACTGCGTCCCTCAGCCTGGCCTCGAACTTCTTTCCTCGCCCTCCCGCTAGGTTCGGCACAAAGCGAGGAATATCGAACCATCGAAAGTGATACCGGTTCCAGTTGTCATCTCCCTGCCCACGCCGCTTTCCCCATCGAGGTTCATAGTGCAGCGGATACGCGGAGCCCACCCAACCTCCGCCTCCAGCGATGAAACTGCTTTCCCAGGCCGAGAGATCGCCGCAGATGTAGTCCTGGCCGGAGGCGAGTGCCACCATCGACGGGTGCGCCCAGTCGCGAAGTCGACGCAGACCGTCGAGCGTGACCTGCACCAGTTCCCAGGATCCCCAGTCGGTCTTGAGTCCATGTCGCCACACCTGCACCCGCGGATGGCGGATGTCCGGGGCTGGGTACCGCCTGTCGTCGTGAGCCACGCACACGTGGGCCTGGGCACTGCGGCTAACGAGCGCGTGCACGAGGCGTTCGACCTGGGGAAGATCGTGGTGGCTCATGACGAGGTAGGCAGTCGACATGGCGTCAGTGCACCGGATCCTGCAACGAAGCTCGAATGCTCGACGCGTCGACGCCGCTGCGCTCGGGGGCTAGGGGCCTAAGTCCCGCCTGCCGAAATGCTGCGGCCACGCCCCATACCAGGCCCAGGGTAGTAACGCCGAACCGCTCGATCTTGCGTCGCACACCCGGGACCCTCATCACGTCCGCCAGCTGCCCCTGCATCCAACGACGCAGCTGCGCAGAGGCCAGCCCCCCATGTCGTGCCAGAAGAACGATGTGGTTGCGTCGTCCGTAGAGCTTGTACCTGGTGTCGAAGCGTCTGCCGCGGACGTGTGGGGCCGGCAGGTGATCCACGACAGCAGCGGGATCGAACATGGCGACCCCCCCGAGCCGCTGAATACGCAGAAAGATGTCGGTGTCCTCTCGGAGCGCGGTCCCTGGATAGTCGTCGCGAAATCCTCCCAGGCGTCGCAGGGCCTCACGGGTGAACGACATGTTGGCGCCGATCCCATGTGCCACCGTCAGCCTCCCGGGAGCAGCGGCCGCGAAACCCGCCGTCAGTCGGCCGTCACGTTCCAGCGTGCCGATCGGCTGCGTGGGATCCTCCTCCCCCGTCTGACCGTTCAGCGTTCGGCCGACCAGGGCATCGATTGCCTCTTCGTGGAAACCAAGGCGGACGGCACGCGCCCACCCGGGGTGCACCACGACATCGTCGTCCAGGTACGCGATCACGTCTCCTTCCACGTGGAGCAGGGCACGGTTTCGAGCGCGTGTCATGTGACCGGCTAGTTCCGGCGCGTGCAGGTACAGAAGACCGGTATAGGCGTTCTCGGCGAGCTCCTGGCTCGGTTCGGGGGAGGCGTCGACGACCACCAACTGGCTGATGTCCGCGCCTTCGCCGTGGAGACTCCGCAGGCAACGCTCCAGGAACGTCGCGCGGCCGTACGTCACGATAACCACCGAGAGGGTCGGAAGGTCTGCTTGCCCCATGCGTGCAGGGTACGCGAGCTGGTCTGCGCACCGGAATCTGCGACGCTGCGGGGGTCAGCCCCGTGGCCTGAGCGCTGCGACTATCTCGTCGACGTCTCGCACGGAGGTGGTATCGAGGTAGCTAGCCGCTCTCTGCAAGACGAAGGCACTTGTCCGCGAGAAGCGTCCAGAAACGTCCTGGATGACCGAGGCCAGCCCGTCGGGGTCGCCCGGCGGGTAGAGCAGGGGCACCGGTGCGCCGTCTAGGATCTCTTGGGGCCCACCGGCATCCGTCGCTACCACGGGCTTCCCGGTCGCCAGTCCCTGCACGATCACCTGCCCGAACGGCTCCGGCACGGTCGAGCAGTGCACCAGGATGTCGTGCTCCTCGAGGAGGGCCTGCACGTCGTCCACGTGGCCCACCAGTCTCGCTGACGGCTCACCGTCCACCAGATCCCGCAGCTCGGCGGCGTAGTCGTCCTCCCCGAAATGCACCCCGCCCGCGATCGTCAGGGTCGCCTCGACCCCCATGTCGCGCAGCAGCGGGAGCGCCCGCACGGCCACGTCCGGAGCCTTCCACCGCGAGATCCGCCCCAGGAAGAGCAGCCTGAGCGGGTCATGGGGAGCTGTCCGCGGGGGGCGCTGCAGCATCTCCTCGGTGACGCCGCACATGCTGTGGACCACGTCGACGCGCTCCGCGGCGACGCACAGCGCCTCCCGGACCGTCCCGGCGGTCCACGCGGAGTTCGCGATGTAGTGGCTGGTCCGGCGCGCCGTGACCTGTCTCGTCAGGGCCAGGGCGAGCGGCGACATGGCACTGTCGGTGAGCCCGTCGCGCACCCAGTAGACGAGCCTCGCCCGGCGCGGCAGCACGAGGGCGGTGAGGAACGCGGCGCGCATCGAGTTGGCGACGACCAGACCGCCGCCCCCCAGCGACGCTCGCAGCCCGGGCAGACCCCGGGCCTGGACGACCTCAGCAGCCATGCCCTCCCACACACCCCCGGCCTCCAGCGTCACCAGCCGCACCGGCAGGGAAGTCGCCTCGAGATAGCGCCGCAGCGCCAGCTCGCCACCGCCCGGTTTGTTGGTGTGGGAGACGAAGGTGATGACCTCCGGAGTGCTCATCGGAGACCCCCCGCCACCCGAGCCACGACCTGGGCCATCTCGTCGACCCGCTGCTTCCAGGACGGTATGTCGTCCGGCAGGTCTCCAGACCACGGCGCCACCTCGCCCATCGCCTCCGCGACCATCGTCGGGAAGTCCTCCGCGTTGACAGCACGCACCAGGGGGTCCACCGAATCGCCGAAGCCGGGCACCGGCGTCGAGACGACGGGGCGCCGCGCCGCGCGGTACTCGTACGCCTTGATCGGGTCGAGGGACGCCGTGAAGTCGGTGAGGACGTGCGGGACGAGCAGCACGTCCGCGTGCTGGAGGTATGCCGGGACCGCCCCGCTCGGGCGCGGGCCGAGGAGGACGACACCGGCCTCCTCGAGGGCCTCGATGTCGTTCCGAGGCAGGGGTGCCGGTCCGACGAGAACGACCTTCCCACCGTCGCGCTCCGCGAGCGCGCGGGAAGTGCGCACCACGAGATCCACGTCGACCCGGTCGCGGTGCGCGGTCCCCAGATAGAGAGCGACCGGGGAGTCCGGGAGGTCGAGAGGCCGGGGCTGGAGCGACCGGTAGGGCTCGAGATCGACGGCGTTGGGGATGAGCACGACGTCGCGCTGCTCGGACTTCGTCCGCTGCAGGGCCGGTGAACACACGACCACCTCGCCGCACCGCGCGAACAGCTCGGCCTCCTGCCTTCGCAGGCGGTCCAGCTCTGTCTGGGGGCGGTCTGCCAGGAGCCAGTCGTCCGTGATGTCGTACAGCGCCGGCCAGCCGGTGACGTCGAGGACGGCCGCGCCCCCAGGGTCGTTCACCCACAGGACCGGTTCCGACATGCCGAGCCGACCGGCGACGGCCGCCACGTGCTGCGCGCGCCGGTGGTCGCCGCGGGGGTCGAGCCTCCGGGGCAGCAGCTTGTGGGGGCGCAGAGCCCAGAGCTGCCCGGATGATCCCTCGAGATGCACCTGCCGCAGCCCCGATCGCCCCAGCTGGGGTCGGCGGCCGCTGCGCAGCTCATGAAGGGTGTCCACAGGTGGCTCCACGAACAGCACCCTGCTCACCGCGCCGGTCCGCAGGAGACCGGCGACCAGGTGCTGGTTACGACGCCATACCTCGTCCCACGCCTCGAGTGAGATCACCACGAGATCGGTCATGCCAGCACCTGTTGGTAGACGGCCTCGGTCGCTTCCGCTTGGGCCTGCGGGGTGAAGTTGGTGCGCTGCACCTGGGCGAGCTGCGCGCCATACCTCGCCCGAAGGGTGGCGTCGGCGCACATGCGCGCCAGCATCGAGGCCGCGTCCTGCGCGTCGCCCGGCTCGAAGAGCTGGGCGTCGGCTGCCAGCCCGACCGTCTCCGGGTGGGCCCCTGCGCGGCTGGCGATGACTGGCAGGCCGTGCGACATGGCCTCGAGGACACTGAGCCCCAGGCCTTCGACCTCGCACGGTGCGAGGAGGACGGACGCGGACCGCATCAGGTCGGGCACGTCGTCCCGGAAGCCGAGGAAGGTCGTCCGATCGGCGATGCCGAGGTCTCGAACCAGGTCCTGCAGCATGTTCAGCTCGGGACCCCGTCCCACGATCTCGAGCGTCCACTCTGCGGGTGCGCCTGCCGCGAAGCCGCGGACAGCCACATCGGTGTTCTTCTCCGGCTGCAGTCGCTGGACGACGAGCGCGGTTGGTCGTGTGTGTGTTGAGGCGTCGTTATCGGTACCCACCCCGGGGTAGACGACTGTTGATGAGCCGTCGATGGCACTGGCCACAAAGCGGCTGATGGCGATCTGGCGCCGTAGCCTCCGTCGGATCACCATGGCCGAGGCACGCCCGATCGTCGTGGCGCCGCGCCGACGCGCAAAATGACGGGTGGCGACGAGGGGTGCCCTGCTGGCGAGGGAGGCTGTCAGCTCGCCAGCCGTCATGTGGGCATGGACCACGTCGGGGTGGCCAGCCCGAGAGACGCTCTCCGCTGCCTGACGGAGCGTGTCGCCCGACAGCGTGCGCACACCGGTGGCCGCCATGGCCACCCGCATCCGAGCCTGGCTGCCACCGACGACGGTAACGTCGTGACCAGCCTCGGCCTGCGCACGCGCAAGGGTGGCGATGTGCCGCTCCACCCCAGAGAATCCGTCGGATCGCACCACATGCAAGATCCTCATACTGTCGGCGTCCGTCGAGGGCGCAGGTTCTCGAAGAGGTCAAGGTAGGACTGGGCCACCCGGTCCCAGCTCGTGGGAGCGGCGCGGTCCCGAGCCCTGGCCTGCAATTCGATCCTCGGCGTGACGCGCCTGCTGGCGGCGAGCGCGCGCAAGCCATTCCGCACCCCGTCCACACTGAGGTCCACGACCCGAGCCACGTCGTCGTTCACCAGAGTGTCGGGCACCGAGCCCACGGGTGTCGCGACGACCTGCAGGCCGGACGCAAGAGCTTCGAGGACGACCAGGGGGTTGGCCTCGTAGGCGCTGGGCAGCACGAGCACGTCCGATGCAGCCAAGGCTCGTCTCGGGTCGGGGATCCGTCCGGTCCAGTGCACGCGTGCAGCGACCTCCGCCGAAAGGTCGGCTCGTGCCGAGTCGATCTGCTGCGGTGTGCCGCCCACGACCACGACGTGGTGGTCGGGGAGGTCAGAAGCGGCAGCGAGGAGAAGAGGCAGACCTTTCCGTTCGAACTCGTGCCCGACGAAGACCGCGACGGCGACGTCGCGCGGTATGCCGAGCGCCTGCCGAGCGCTGTCGCGCTCCGAGGGGGAGGCGGGAACGAACCTCGCGAGGTGCACCCCATTCGGGATGACGACCGCCCGTTCACGAGGCAGCCCGTAGGAGCCGACGAGGGTGCGGCAGTCAGAGTCGCTGAGGTTGACGACAACTTGATGGACACCTGCGCGATAACGGTAGAGGTCCCGGACGGTGGTGATCAGGTGCAGCGGGTTCCGCATCATGCGCCACGCGAAGTGCCCGCGTGCCTTCATCGCGGACGTCAGCACCCCATGGTTCACGTAGACGTCACCAGCGAGAGCGTCGTTGTGGCAGATCGACACCGCGCCTTCGGGAAGTGCGCGGACCGCCCGACGTGCGCGGATCGTTCCGACCGTGGAGAACCAGATCACCCGCGCGGCGTGCCGTGCCCGGCCGCGGACTCCGGGAGCCGGCGCTGCGAGGAAGGCGCAGCCGGCCTCGTGCGGTCCGAACCTGCGCACGTCGTGACCGAGGTCCAGCCATCGAGCCTCCAGAGCCGCAGCCACACCACCGACCCCCGTCCCAGGCTCGAACTCGGGAGAGATCTGAAGGATGATCACGCGACAGTCACCAGGCGTCCGCCCTCGCTCTTCTCCGGTGCTGAGTGCCGGGCCCTGCTGACGCCGATGCAGGTGCCGATCAGCAGGAACGGCACGGAGACCGAGATGCTGACCCAGAACAGGTCGAACTGGCTCACGGTGATGCGGGACACGGCGAGCGCCAGGGCAAGAGTCCCAAACGCGGGGTCCATCCTGAAGAGCACGACGATCGCCCCCACCCAGAGCACGACGAATCCGAGCACCCCGACCACGCCGGTCGAGGCGGCCACCTCGAGGAACGCGTTCGGCGGCTGGAACTGCGCCACTGCACCTTCCTGGGTCCAGAACCGCAGTCCATGCCCGAACCAGGGCGACTGGAGCCAGATGCGGTACGACTCGATATACCACTCGAGTCGCTGGAACCAGGAGTTGTGCTCGTTGCCCGAGGCGATCTGGTCGCGCACCATGGTGAGAACGATGTAGCCGATCGGCAAGAGGGCAGCGAGCGCGATCGTCGCGCGACGCCGCTCGTCATGGCGACGTAGTGAGATGACGAGCAGACCGACCGCGAGCCCGACGAGCGCCTGCCTGGACTGCGAGACGGCGATGGCGACCACGAGGACGAGCAGACCCGGCACCGCCCAGCGTTTCGTCCATCCCAACCAGGACGGCCGGGCATACAGGACGAGCGCGGCGGACACCAGGAGCGTCCCGATGAAGTTCTTGTGCATCGGCCACGGCCACCGGGGATAAACCGCCCCGAAGTTGCCGCCGGCGTACTGCAGCGCGGCCTGGGCGATGGTCGGCAGGGCGAGGAGCAGGCAGGCGATGAGAAACATCGTGATCCCCAGCCGCGCGTGGCCGCTCGCCCCGACCGCCCACCCGACGATCAGCGCGCCCGACACCAGCAGCCACGCGTGGAACCACTCGACCGTGTTAGCCAGGAACGGGTTGGCGATCAGGGTGAAGATCGTCAAGGCCTGGTAGACCACGTTGAGCCACAGCAGCGCGCGCAGCTCCTTGCTGAACGGCCTCGGTGACATCAGCACCGCCGGCCAGAAGGCGAGCGCCAGGACCGCGTCGGAGAGCGTCAGGTCGGTCCCTCCGGCCGAGACCCGCAGGACCACCACGCTCAGCGGCATCGCCAGGACCGGCAGCGTCGCCGGCTCCACGAGCGCGGCGATCCCGACCAGCACCACCACCGCGACCCCGAGCGCCAGCATCGGCTGGTTCGGCACGAGCCAGGCCACGCCGAGCGCCAGGACGACGGCAGCCGCGACCAGCACACCGATCCCGGCGCGCTGGACCACGTCACGCCACGTGAGCGTCATGGCCCCACCTTCTCGCGCACGACCCGCTCCGGTCGAGGGAAGCGCTCCCGCTCGACCGCCCACGGGCCCTGGCGCAGCAGCGCGGCCCGCCGCCGCGCCGCGGCGCCGCGCTCGCCGGGCAGCACCACCGACCGCACCGTCGCCCCGGCCCACTGACCGGCCCGCGCCACCTGCCACCCGGCCGCGCCGAAGTGCTTGCGCAGGTAGCGCTCCTGCCCTGCGTGGAAGTGCGTCTCCCGCCGCGCCGGGTCGCTCGACGTCGCCGCCCCGACGTGCACCGCGGTGACCTCCGGCACCAGCCGGTGCCGCCACCCCATCAGCGCCGCGCGCCGGGCCCAGTCGGTCTCCTCGGCATACAGGAAGAAGTCCTCGTCGAGCCCGCCGACCTGCTCCAGCGCCTCCGCGCGCAGCAGCAGCACCGACCCGATCACGTAGTCCTGGCGCCGGTCGTTCAGACGCCCCAGCCCGACCGCCTCCAGCCACGACCCCCAAGGCGAGGGGAACGGCCAGGCCACCCGCGCCCGTCCACCGTCCCCGTCCACCTGCGCGGGCGCCACGCTCGCCAGGTCGGGCTCGGCCCGGAGGGCCCGGTGCAGGGCGCGTATGCCGTCCACGTCCACCACGGCGTCCGGGTTGAGCAGCAGCACGTCGGTGCCCGGCGTCGCCCGCTGCGCCAGCCCGTGGTTCACGCCAGCGGCAAAGCCGCCGTTCCACCCCGGGTCGAGGTAGCGGACCCCCAGCTCCGCGCACAGCTCACGGATCTCCGGCAGCGAGGAGTTGTCGACCACGGTCACCGCCAGGTCGCGCACGGGCGCGAGCGCCGAGCGCAGCAGCTCCGGCGCGCCGTAGGCGACCACGACCACCTCGGGGTCGCTGCGGTCCGCCACCTCGCTGCGTGCCGTCCTCGTCATCCGCCGGTATGCCGCGTCGTAGCGGGCGGCGACGCTGGGCCAGGAGCACTCCTGGGCGCGCTCGAGCCCCGCCTCACGCAGACGCGCCCACAGACCCGGCTCACGGCATACCCGGAGGAGGGCGGCACCGAGAGCGACGGCGTCACCCTCGGGCACGAGCACGCCCGCGCCGCCGACGACGTCGGGGAGCGCGCCGGAGTCGCTCGCCACCACGGGGACACCGGCCGCCATCGCCTCGACGACGACACGGCCGAACTGCTCCACCCACCCCGGCGTCGTCAGGGACGGGACCGCGAGCACGTCCAGCCCGCCGAGCAGCGCAGGCAGCTGCTCCTGCGTCGCCGACCCCGCGAAGCTCACCCGCTCGCCCAGCCCGGAGGCCTTCGTGCGCAGCTCCGCCTCCTGCGGCCCGGCACCCACGATGGTCAGGACCAGGTCCGGGTATGCCGCGACCGCCTCGAGCAGGACCGTCACCCCCTTGTGGGGGGCGAGCCGGCCGACGTAGCCGACGCGCACGGGTGCCCCGGGGGCGGGCGGCTCGCGGTCGACCGGGGCGAAGCGCTGGACGTCGACACCGAGCGGGACGACGTCGGGGACCCCGGGAAAGCCCTTGCGGACGCAGATCTCGCCGGCCTCGCGGTTGCAGACGATCAGCGCACGCGCGTGCCGGAGCGCCCACCGCTCCATCCAGCGGAAGGGCACCGGGTAGCGCTTGTCGATGTTCTGCGCGGAGTAGAGGGCGTAGGGCGCCGGGTTGCGCCGCAGTGCCCGGATCAGCAGGGCCTGCAGGGTGCTCACGGCGAACGGCTCCTCGTGCAGGTCGAGCACGTCCCACCGCTGCCCGAGCGCGCGCCACAGCGGGCGCGGGTCGTAGGCGAAGAGAGCCGGGTGACGACCGAGCGTGCGGACCGGCCGGACCGAGCCCGGCGGCTCCTGGGCGTCCGAGGGGTCGACGGAGAGGGTGACGTCCGCACCCCCCTCGTTCCACCGGGCGGCGGAGAGCAGCGTCACGTCGTGGCCGAGCCCCCTCAGCCCACGCTCGCGCGCCCTCCATGCGGTCATCACCCCGCTGTGGAACAGCCGGAGGACGCGCATGCGCATAGACTATGGCGCAACCGTCTTGTTTCTTCACGGGAGGAGGGCCCCGTGACAGTCCGCGACCTGCTGAGCTCACTCATGCAGCGTTGGCGCATCGTCGTCGCCACGATGCTCGTCGTCATCGCCGCGACCGCCTGGCTCACCCTGCAGATCAGACCGGTCTACCAGTCCCACTCGCAGGTCTACCTCCTGGCCAACAACCAGTCCGAGTCGGCCAACGTCTACAACATGCCGGCCGCCGAGCTGGAGACGATCATCAGGGTCGTGACCTCCCCGATCGTCCTCGATCCGGTGCGGGAGGAGCTCGGCCTCGAGCCGGGCACGATGCTCGACGTCTCCGCCACGCGCTTCGGCGACACCCCGCTGCTGGACGTCACCGTCCGGGCGCACGACGCCCAGGTCGCCGCGCAGGCCGCCACGGCGGTGCCTCAGCAGCTCGCCGCGGTGGCCCGCGACTTCTCCCCGATGCTGCAGCTGAGCGGCACCGCCGTCTCGGCCCAGGTCGTCGAGCCGGCCGCCGTGCCGTCCGCGCCCGTCGAGCCGGACGTCACCCGCAACCTCGCCCTCGCCGCGCTGGCCGGCCTCATGCTGGGCATCGGCTTCGCGCTCGCCCGCCAGGCGCTGGACCAGCGGGTCCGCGAGACCCGCGACCTGGAGGCCCTGAGCGACCGGCCGGTGCTGGCCAGCATCCCGGTCCGCCGCAACGACGACGCGCACGCGATCTACCTCGAGCTGGACCCCTTCGGCCCGCAGGCCGAGGCGGTCCGCCAGCTGCGCACCAACATGATGTTCGTCGACGTCACGACCGGCAAGCACTCCTTCGTCATCAGCTCCACGCTGCCCGGCGAGGGCAAGACCACGACCGCGATCAACCTGGCCCTGGCCATGTCGGACGCCGGCACCAAGGTGCTGCTCATCGATGCCGACCTGCGTCACCCCTCGATCGCGACCAACCTCGGGCTCGAGGGCGCGGTCGGTCTCACCACCGTGCTGCTCGGCGACGCCGACGTCGAGGACGTCACCCAGCGGTGGGGAGGGACCAACCTGCACGTGCTCACCGCCGGCGAGGTGCCGCCCAACCCGAGCGAGCTGCTGGGGTCGACGAAGATGCATGCCCTCTTCGAGGAGCTGACGGAGAAATACGACTTCATCCTCGTCGACGCCCCGCCCGTGCTGCCCGTCACCGACGCGATGGTCATCGAGAAGCTGACGGGCGGGCTC
Organism: Ornithinimicrobium tianjinense; assembly: GCF_014636495.1. Classification (GTDB taxonomy): domain Bacteria; phylum Actinomycetota; class Actinomycetes; order Actinomycetales; family Dermatophilaceae; genus Ornithinicoccus; species Ornithinicoccus tianjinensis. Next base: position 230,721 of record NZ_BMEM01000003.1, on the reverse strand, counting down.
CTCATGGTGGTGGCGAGCGGCGAGACCCGCAAGCGCCACGTCCAGGAGGCCCTGCGGGTGCTCAGCACGACGGAGTCGCACGTGGCGGGCTTCGTGCTCACCAAGGCGCCGGCCAAGCCGGCGGCCTACTACTCCTACTACTCCGGGGAGCACGCCTCCACCAAGCCCGACGGCCCGCGCTCCAAGTCCCGCAGGCCGGGCGCGCGCGACCGCCGGATGGCCAAGGCACAGCCCCACGCGTCCGCGGCCGCGAAGGCCAGGGCTCAGCGCACCAGCGACAGCGGCGAGGTCGACCTGCGCAGCCGGCTCAACGTCGGCCGTCACGAGGCTCCCTGACCGCTCAGGAACGGTCGCGGACCGTGAGTGCCCCCAGCTCCACCAGCTCCTGGAGGAGCTCGCCCACCACCTCGGTCTCCACGTCCGGCACCTCCACCCCCAGCTCGGCAGCCACCGCGGCGGGGATCTGAGCGAGCCCGTGCCCGGCGAGCGCCGCCCGCGCGACGCTGGCGGCGGCGCCCTCCAGGACGGTGATCTCTCCGCTGAGCAGCGGGGCGACGTAGAGGCGGCCCCCGTGGTCACCGTCGCCAGGACGGTCCACCGCACCCCACCCCGGAGCCAGCTCCCAGCCGGGGTGCGCCGACGGACCCGTCACCGGCCTGCTCCTGGGCGACGGGAGCGCCATACCTCCAGGGCCGCGCGACGGACGCGGTCCGCGAACTCGACGCCGACCTCCACGGGCGAGGGCCGGTGACCGCGGGTGTTGGCGAGGTGCTCGGTGTTGACGAGCGGCGCGCGCAGCACGGTGAGGGCCTTGCCGGTGAGCGTGCGCTCGGCCTTGACCCGGGCCACCCACTCCTCGACGCGGCCGCCGTCCTGCGTGACGGCGCGCCACAGGTCGTGCTCGCGATGGTCGCGGACGGCGTCGAGCCGGCCGTGGGCCGCGGCCCAGGCCACCTCGGCGTGGACGCGCGGAACGAGGTCGAGCACGCCGGTCTCCACGTCGGCCTCGGTCCCGCCGAGCGCCGCCGCGCGAGGAGGTCGACCGTTGCGGGCCTCGTTGACCGCGAAGACCAGCGCCTGGCCGGCCTCGTCGGGCACCGGGCAGGGCACGCCTCCGAGGAGCCGGACGTCTCGGGCTGACCAGAGGACGTCGAACGTCCCCTCGTCCCGACCCAGGCCGGGGAAGAAGCGGTGCACGTCGGCATACCCGAGGTGGTCGTGCCAGTAGGTCTGCGCGTGTCCGAAGGGGGAGCCGGTGTGGAAGCGGGAGCGTCGCTGCCAGCCGCGCTCCTCGAGCGCCCGGACGAGACGGCGCACCTGAGACGGACGGACGAGCACGTCGGCGTCGCTGCCGCCGGTCGTGCTCGACCGCCAGCGTGGCTCGAAGGCGACTCCCTTGACGTGGAGGAGGTCGACCCCGTGCAGGTCGGCCAGGTGCTGCAGAGCGGCGTGGCACAGCTCGACGCGCACGGCGAGGTCGACGTCGCGGACCCCTGCTGTCCCGCCCTCGCTGGTCATGGGCTCATCGTGCCACCCGCCCTGCGGAAACGGCGGACCGCCGGTCACCCGTGGGTGACCGGCGGTCCGGGACCGGAGCAGCTGACGGATCAGGCCGGCTCGGGCACGTCGACGAGCTCCCCGGAGGGGGTCTCCTCGAAGTGGTGGTCCTGGATCTGGTCGCCGGCGAGCTTGTCGACGACCATCGCGATGGCGGCGTCACCGGTGACGTTGGTGGCGGTGCCGAAGGAGTCGATCGCGATGTAGGTGGCGATCATCAGACCGACCTGCGGCTCGGTGAAGCCGAGCATCGAGGTCAGCAGGCCGGCGGCCGTCATGATCGCGCCGCCGGGGACACCGGGGGCGGCGACCATCGTGATGCCGAGCATGAAGATGAAGCCGATGAACACCGGGACGTTGATGTCCTGGCCGGAGAGGAACATCACCGCGAGGGAGAACGCGGTGATCTTGGTCGTGGAGCCCGCGAGGTGGATGGTCGCGCACAGCGGGATGACGAACGACGCGACCGGACGCCGCACGCCGACCTCGATCGCCTGGCGCAGGGTGACCGGGATCGTCGCGGCGGAGGAGGAGGTGCCGAGCGCGGTGGCGTAGGCCGGCAGCATCGTGATCAGCGCCTTGATGGGGTTCTTCCGCGCGACGGCACCGGCGACGAAGTACTGGATGAGCAGCAGCACGACGGTGAGCGCGAAGACCAGGACGATGACGCCGATGAAGGTCGTGACGACCTCCCAGACCTGCCCGGCGGCGGTCATGTTCATGAAGATGCCGAGGATGTAGAGCGGCAGCAGCGGGATGATGATGACCGCGATGACCTTCTCGATGATCGAGCGCAGCTCGACGAAGCCGCGGTGCATCGTGTCGGTCGGCAGCACCGTGAGGCCGATGCCGATGACGAACGAGAGGACCAGGGCGGTCATGACGCCGAAGACCGGCGGCATGTCCACCGTGAAGTACGCGCCCAGCAGCGCGTCCTCGGGGTTGCCGACCTCGCTGAACGAGCCGGGCTCGAGCATCCGCGGGAAGAGCAGCATCGAGACGCCGAAGGCCATCAAGCCCGCGAAGATCGTCGATCCGTAGGCGATCGCGGCCGTGATGCCCAGCCACTTGCCGGCGCCCTTGCCCAGCTCGGAGATGGCCGGCGTGATGAGCCCGACGATGATGAGCGGGATGATGAACGACAGGAAGTTGCCGAACAGACCGTTGAAGGTCACGAAGACGCGGACAACCCAGTCGGGCACGAAGAGGCCGAGCAGGATGCCGAGGACGATGGCGATGCCGATCTGCGGCAGCAGACCGACCTTGCGCAGGGACATGCAGGGGGCTCCTCAGGGATGGAGAGTGCGGAAGTCGGCAACATCGCCGGCACTGCAAGGCTAGGGCCCGTCCGGAGGCTCCCTTTACCACATGGGGGTGACTTCGGGCACATCTGCGGGTGAAAGTCGACGCGCACCCGGATGACTCCTAAGTAACGAGCGGTCCGGAGGGGCTCGTCATACCGTAGGGGCCATGGCGAACTCCCGTGAAGTGATCGTCGTCGGTGCCGGCATCGCCGGCCTGACCTGTGCCGTGACCCTGCAGGAGGCCGGTGTGCCGGTCCGCGTCCTGGAGGCCTCCGACGCCGTGGGCGGGCGCGTGCGCACCGACCGCGTCGACGGCTTCCTGCTCGACCGCGGCTTCCAGGTGCTCCAGACCGCCTACCCGATGGTCAAGGATCTCGTAGACGTGGACGCCCTCGACCTGCAGCCCTTCACGCTCGGCCTGGCGCTGCGCAGCGACCGCGGCCCGGACCACTTCGTCGTCGCCGACCCGCGCCGCGAGCCCCAGCTCATCCCCCAGACCCTGCGCTCGGGCAAGCTGCACCCCGCCAGCGTCGCCTCGCTCACGCGCTGGCTCGCGCCCGCGCTGCGGGAGGAGTGGGTGCTCAACAGCGGCGAGGACGTGACGCGCGGCGAGGCGATGGACGCCGCCAGCTTCGTCGGACCGCTCCGGCACCTCCTGGACACCTTCCTCGCCGGGGTCCTCCTCGAGGACGACCTGTCGACCTCCAACGCGTTCACCCTCCTGCTCATGCGCTCCTTCGCCACCGGCCGGATCGGCCTTCCTGCCGGGGGTATGCAGCAGCTCCCCGCCCAGCTGGCCGCTCGGCTCTCGCAGCCGGTCGAGCTGGGCACCGAGGTCGTCGAGGTCGGTCCTGGCCGGGTGCGCACCGCCGGTGGGGAGAACATCGACGCAGGTCTGGTCGTCGTCTCGACCGACCCGGAGACCGCGGAGCGTCTCACCGGCCGGCCGTCGGTGCCGGGCAAGGGCGTCACCACGCACTGGTTCGCCACGGACGAGGCGCCCGCCGACCACCGCATGCTGGTCGTCGACCAGCGCCACGAGCACGGCCCGGTCATCAACACCTGCGTGGTGAGCAACGCCGCCCCCGGCTACGCGCCGGAGGGTCGCCACCTCGTGCAGGCGAGCAGCCTGCTCCGCCCCGGTCAGCCGCCGGTGGAGGACGAGGCGGTGCGCGCCCACGTGGGGCAGCTGTGGAACGTCGACGCCTCGGGCTGGCAGCTCCTGCGCCGCGACGACATCCCCTACGCGCTGCCGGTCCAGCCGGCCCCGCTGGTGGACCGGGAGGACCTCGTCGTCGACGAGGGGCTCATCGTCGCCGGCGACCACACCGACACCGGCTCCATCCAGGGCGCGATGGTCAGCGGCCGCCGCGCGGCCGAGGGGTGGATCGCCCGCACCACCCCCTAGGATGGCGGGCGTCTGATCTGGGAGGGACGGAGAAGAGATGACGTACTCGGGAGGGAACCCGACAGTTCTGTCGACGCAGGCGCGGCTGCTGACCGCGCTCGGCGCCGACATCCGCACGGACGCACTGCGCGTCGTGGGGCTGGGCAAGGACGCGGGCGGGTTTGCCGGCGACGGCGAGGTCGCCGAGGCGATGAGCCGCGCGGCCTCGGCGATCGGCGGGGTGCTCAACGGCACCGCAGCACTGGTCGACGGTCTCTCCGGCGGAGCCAGCACCGCGGCGGAGCAGCTGCGCGCAGCGACGGGCACCGGACGGTGAGTCTCACCGTCCCGGCTGGCAGTCCGGCCTCGTTGACCGCGCGTGCCGACACGCTCTCGCGGGTCGCCGACAACGTCGTCACCCGCAGGGACACCCTGACCACGCGCCGCGACGCCGCGCTGGCCGCACTGCCCACGCGACGCGTCGGCGACTTCCGGGCCGCGTCCCGCGACGCCGGCACCGCCCTCGAGGGCGGCGCGCTCGGCGCGACCGCGATCGCCCGTCACATGCGCACCTACGCCGACTCTCTTGACGGGGCCCAGGCCGTGGTCCGCGACGTCAACCGCAGGTTGGGCTCGATCCAGCGTCAGATCTCCACCGCCCGCGCGGAGGAGGACTGGACCGAGGTCGACCGTCTCCAGGGCGAGCTGCGCCGGGAGCGGGGCGTGGGCGAGGACGCTCTCGAGGAGTTCCGCCGCTCGCGCCGCGCCGCCGTCCGCGACCTCAACAGCGAGGCGGAGCTGTGGGTCCCCGGGTCCTCCTCGCTCGCCCCCGTCGAGGCATGGGTGGCCGCGAGCGCCGCCATCGTCCCGACGTCGATCGGTGTCGACGCGACCGTCCTCCGCCAGGTCTGGCGCGGCGTCAACGCCGACGACGCCCAGCAGATCGCCACCCAGGCCAACAAGGTCAAGGCCGCCGGCACCCGGGGCTGGCAGCTCTACCAGCTGGGCAGCTACGCCACCGTGGCCCGCCTCAACCGCAACGTCGAGGCGCAGTACCAGGCGGCGCGGGCGGCATACCAGCTCGCCCAGAGCACCCCGGGCGACCTGCGCGGGATGGTGCGGGCCGAGCAGAACCTCATCACCGCGCTGCAGCGGCTCGTCGCCCAGCCGGCCACCCAGACCTCGCAGGCCCAGCGCCTCTACGGGCTCTACGAGAGCCTGGTCGGCAAGGACAAGGCCTGGGACCTCGTCCACCAGCGCTTCCCGAACGTGCCGGGCGACTCGATCCGCCCGCTCCGCGGACCGCTCATGACGAGGATCAACCGGATCTCCCGCGCCGTGGGGCCGGTCGCCTCCAAGATCATGGGGCCGGTGTCGGTGCTGCTCGGCGGCTACGACATCTACACCGGCCTGGCCGACGACACCCTGCCGACGGACGTGCGCGCCTCCCGGATCATCGGGGGCGTGGGCTCGGTCGCGGCCGGTGCGGCGACGACCGCCATCGCCTTCGGGCTCATCGCGGCCACCCCGGTCGGGGTCGCGGTGATCGCCGTCGGCAGCGTGGTCGCGCTGGGCGCGTGGGCCTACGAGAACCGCGAGGCCATCGCCGAGACCGCCCGGGACGTCGGCGGGGCCGTCGTCGACGGCGCCAAGAAGGTGTGGGGGTGGCTCTCGGGTGGGGACTGAGCATCTGCTCGAGGCCTCGCGCGGCCTCACGACGGCCGGCGTGCGCGTGGAGCTCTACGACGCGGTCGAGACGGCCGGCGAGCCGTGGGAGTTCGGCAGCTTCACCGACGAGGAGCTGCACGGGCTGGACGATCCCACGGCGACGCGCCCTGCCTATCCCGCACCGTGGCTGTCGGGGCTCACGGACGAGGAGCGGGAGGCCGCCACCAGCGCGGGGCTGCGCTCGCTGAAGGCGCGTCAGCTCTTCGACGCCGAGCTCGTCGACGACGCCTACGAGACCTGGGTGGAGCCGCACGTCGCGGCCCTCCTGACCATGCGCCGTGGTGCCGACGCGGTGCTCGTCGCCGAGCGGACCGTCTCCGGCGGCACCGACTGGGTGGTCCTGCACGCCCAGCCCCGGGGGCTCTGGCTCGAGGAGGTCATCGACCCCTCAGGCTTCCACCACTTCGCGCTCGTGCCGCTGCACCAGGCGCTCACCGACCTGGCGGTGCGGCTGCGGGCGGGGCTCGAGCCGGCCGTGGGCGAGGTCGCCCTCACCCTGGCCCGCCAGGACCTGGTCGAGCGCTCCGAGACGGCGCTGGCGCCGCTCGCCGACGCCAGGGCCGTGACCCAGCTGACCCGCATCGAGGTCGGGGGCGACGGCACGACCACCGGTGCCGGGGTCCTCGTGGCGCCCGGCTTCACGGTGGTCGCCGAGGAGTCGGAGGGAGGGGCGACGATCTCCTACCGCAGCGTCGACGAGGACGCGCTGCGCACGGTGCTCGAGGATCTGCTGCGGCCAGCCGGCGGCCGGGAGACCGGCGGGCGGGACGGATGAGCCGCTTCGACGAGTTCAGCGTGGTCGACGAGATCACCCTGAACCAGGTCCGGCAACGCCTCCAGCTGAGCGCCGCCGACCTCGGTCCCGAGATCGTCTCCTTCCGCGCCGTCCCAGGCGCGAAGGGCACGGCGTTCGTCGTGCTCACGCCGCTGCTGGCGTTCGCCCTCCTCCTGCTGCCCGGCGTCACCGTCGGCACGTTCGAGGTGACGATGGCGGTCGTCGTGTGGCTCCTGGCGCAGCTCGCTCTGGGCGCTTTCTGGATCCGGGGCTGGCTAGAGCGGCACCGGGTGTGCCGCCACGGTCTGGTCCTGGGTCGTCGCGGCGAGTATGCCGTGCCCTGGTCGACCATCGACCCCGGACGGGTCCGGTTGCTGCGCCGGGCCAACCTGCTGACCCGGCACGGCATCGCCGCCGGACGCCTGCTGCGGCCTGGCGAGACGCTGGGTCACGCGCTGCTGGTCAACGGCCTCGACGACACACCGGCGGGGCACGAGCGGCTGGCGGTCAACGAGCAGCTGCTCCGCGAGGGGCGCGGGGCCGACGAGCACCTCACCTGCTTCGACCGCTGGGTCCTCGCCGGTCGTCACGCCCCGGACCTGGTCCGCGCGATGGAGGAGGCGATGGTCGCCGACGGCTACCCGGCGCAGGGGATGGCCGCCGAGGTGGTCGCCCACCCGCTCGTGCTGGCCTGGACCCCGCAGCCGGACGCGAGCGGCATACCAGGAGAGCACCTGAGCCCGCTGCGTCGCACGACGGACCCTGTCATCGGGACCCGTGCGGCCCGCGCCTGAGCATCGTGCGCCGGTGAGTGCCGCACGAGGGCGGCCCGGCTGGAGCGTCTCGCGGACGAGCAGGAGGCCGAGCTCCTCGAGCGCGAGGCTGGCTGAGCGCCGTCAGCTGCCGCGCAGCTCGCGCTTGAGGATCTTGCCGGTCGCGCCCTTGGGCAGCTCGTCGATGAAGGTGACGGTGCGCGGGTACTTGTAGGGCGCCACGAGGCCGCGCACGTGCTCGACGAGGTCCGCCTCGGTGACGGCGGTGCCGGGCCGCCGCACGACATACGCCGCGACCTCCTCGCCGAGCTCCGGGTGCGGCACGCCGATAACGGCGGCCTCGGCGACGGCGGGGTGCTCGTAGAGCACCTCCTCGATCTCGCGCGGGTAGATGTTGAGCCCACCGCGGATGATCATGTCCTTGGTCCGGTCGACGATGAAGTAGAAGCCGTCCGCGTCGCGCCGCGCCAGGTCGCCGGAGTGGAACCAGCCGTCCCCGTCGATGACCTCGGCCGTGGCCTCCGGCTTGTTCCAGTAGCCCTTCATGATGTTCTCGCCGCGGATGCAGATCTCGCCGACGGTCTCCCCGTCGGCCGGGTCGACGTCGCTCCCGTCGGGGGCGGTGAGCTTCATCTCCACGCCCCGGACCGGTATGCCGATCGAGCCCGCCTTGCGCTCCCGGTCGGGGTGGTTGAAGGAGGCGACGGGGGAGGTCTCGGACAGGCCGTAGCCCTCGAGGATGGTGGCGCCGAAGGTCTCCTCGAAGCGGCGCATCACCTCCAGCGGGAGGCTCGCGCCGCCCGACACCGCCAGGCGCAGGCTGGACAGGTCGGGCGTCTGCTCCGCCTGCGCGGCCGCGGCGAGGAGCGCGTTGTACATCGTCGGGACGCCCTCGAAGACCGTGACCTGGTCGCGCTGGATGACCTCCAGCGCCTTGGCCGGGTCGAAACGCGGGATGAGGGTCAGCGCGGCCCCGGTGGTGAAGGCGGTGTTCATGCCGCACGTCATCCCGAAGACGTGGAAGAGCGGGAGGCAGCCCATGACGACGTCGGTCTCGTCGAGGTGCAGGAGCGTCTCGGTGGTGGTGACCAGGTTGCTGCGCAGGTTGTCGTGGGACAGCTCGGCGCCCTTGGGCTGGCCGGTGGTGCCCGAGGTGTAGAGGATGACGGCGGTGTCGTCGCCCGCCCGCTGAGCGATCTCCTCGACCGGCTCGGACCCCTGCAGGTAGGCCACCAGACCCTCGGGTCCCACGGTCATGAGCTGGGTGCCGGTGCTTTCGGCGGCCGCCTCGGCCTCCTCGCCCGGCATCGCGGCGAGCACCTTCGCGCCGGAGTCCTGGAGGTAGTAGGAGATCTCGCGCCGCCTGAACAGCGGGTTCATCGGGACGACGACGGCGCCGAGACGCAGCGCGGCGAAGTAGAGCACCGGGAAGGCGGGCAGGTTCGGGAGCATGATGGCCACCCGGTCGCCGGGGCCGACGCCCTGGTCGCGCAGCCAGCCGGCGAGCTGGCGCACCGAGGCGACGAGGTCCCCGTAGGTCACGACGAGGTCGTCCAGGATGATCGCGGGCCGGTCGGGGTGCGTGGTGGCCGTGGCGTCGACGTTGACGGCGAGGTTGGCGTTCATGGGCACATCCTGCCCGGAACGCCTGTCCGGTGTCCGGCTTCGCCGGCGGATCGCGGCCGCTACATCTGTCTCGGTGTGTCTACCTCACGCGCTAGAGCGGCGGATATCCCGCTCGACGCGACGATCACCCGCGGAGGTCGTCGAGGGTGTCCGCCTCGTCCGGACCCTTGTCGTCGCGGTAGCGCAGCACCCGGGCGAAACGCAGGGCGATCCCGCCGGGGTAGCGCCGCGAGGTCTGCACGCCGTCGTAGGCGATCTCGACCACCTGCTCGGGCCGCACGTGGACCACGTGGCCGTCCCGCCCCGTCTCCAGCTCGAGGAAGCGCTCGGTCTGCCAGGCCAGCAGCGCGTCGGTCATCCCCTTGAACGTCTTGCCCACCATCGCCAGCTCGCCGGTCGCGGGGTCCCGCGCGGCGAGGTGGATGTTGGAGAGCCAGCCCTCCCGCCGCCCGCTGCCCCACTCGACGCCGGTGACGACCAGGTCGGCCGTGCGCCGGGGCTTGACCTTGACCCAGCCCGCGCCACGTCGGCCGGCCGCGTAGGGCGCCTGCGGGTCCTTGACGACGACGCCCTCGTGCCCGCGCCGCAGCGCGTCCTGCGAGAAGTCCTCCGCCGCGCCCGGGTCGGCCGTCAGGAGCCGGTCCACGGTGAGCCCGGGGGCGAGGCGGGCCAGCTCGTCCCAGCGGCGGGCGGCCGGCTCGTCGACGAGGTCGGTCCCGTCCAGGTGGAGCAGGTCGAAGAGGTATGTCGTCACCGGCGTCGTGCGCGCCAGCGCCGCCGGGTCCGCGCTCGAGGCGGTCCGGGCGCCGGTGACCTGAAAGGGGTGCGGCCGACCGTCGGGCCGCAGAGCGATGACCTCGCCGTCGAGGACGGCCGTGTCGGCCGGGAGGGCGAGCAGCGCGGCGACGACCTCGGGCAGCCGGTCGGTGATCTCGTCGAGGCTCCGGGTGAACAGCCGCACCGGCGGCGTGGCGGCGCGGTCGAGATGGGCCTGCAGGCGGATGCCGTCCAGCTTGGTGTCGACCGCCAGCTCCCGGGTGCCGTTCACGGCCGCGGCCACGTCAGGCGCGGAGCCCGCCAGCATCGGGCGCAGCGGACGGCCGACCTCCAGGCGCACCTCCTCCAGCGCACCGGGTCCCTCCAGCAGGGCGGCGACGGCCACCGGCCCCGGGAAGCCGGCCAGCATCACCGCCCGCCGCACGAGGGTCTCGGGGACGTCGGCGGCCGCCGCGATCGCCGGCAGCAGCACGCCGTCCGAGGCGCCCTGCCGCAGCTCCCCGGTGATCAGCCCCACCAGCCAGCGCTGCTCCTCGGCCGTGGCCAGGGCGAAGAGCCCGTCGACGACCGCGCGCCGGGCCGCCACCGAGCCAGGACCGGACAGGCCGCGCAGCGCGGTCAGCGCGTCGTCGACCTCCAGGACCCCCAGCGAGGGCTCGGCCGACGCCTCCGGCAGGTCCCGCAGCCCCCGCCAGCTCACCCCGACGGTGCGCTGGGGGAGGGTGCCCGCGAGGTAGTCGGCGACGACCTCGACGAGGCGCGGATCGGCATACCCGGCGGCAGTGCGCAGCGCCTGCGCGAGCAGCTCCACCTTGCGGGTGCGCGCACGGGTCGCGGCGACGGCCGCGGACGTCCGGATGACGTCGACGAGCTGCACGGCGCGGCCTACTCGTCGTCGAGCTGGTCGGTGCTCAGGTCGGGGGCCAGGCCGGGCACCCCGGACCCGTCGAGGACCGTCGGGACCTCGGAGGTGCCGAACGGGCGGACGTCGTCACGGCGGAGGACGATGTCGCCGTCCTGCATGTCCGGGACGAGCTCGCGCACGGTGACGAAGGTGTAGCCCATCGCGGTGAGGTCGGCGATGATCCCCGGGACGGCGTTGACGGAGTTGATGTGCACGTCGTGCTGCAGCACGATCGAGCCGTCACGCACGTTGTTGACCACGCGCGCACGGACCGTCGCCGTGCTGGGCGGGCCGTCCCAGTCCCGGGGGTCGACGTCCCAGATGATGAGCGGGAAGCCGAGCCGGCGGGTGTCCGTGTCGTAGAGACCGTAGGGCGGGCGCAGCAGCCTCGTGTCGGGTATGCCGTGCTGGTTGAGCTCGTTGTCGGTCATCGTCACCTGCTGGAGCTGCTGGGCGTAGGTCAGCGTCGGCAGCTGCGGATGGTCCCAGGTGTGGTTGGCGACGTCGTGCCCCTCGACCCAGGCCCGGCGGGAGTGCTGGGCGTAGGCGTCGACCTGCGCGCCGACCTGGAAGAAGGTCGCCGGGACGCGGTGGCTCGCGAGCGTGTCGAGCAGCGTCGGGGTGGGCCAGGAGGGCCCGTCGTCGAAGGTCAGGGCCACGCACCTGGTCACCGCGCAGTCGATGGCCGGCCGGGCGGCGATGGAGGCGCCGGACAGGGTCGAGCCGCACAGGGCCGCCGCCCCGCCGAGGGCCACCACCCGGTCGGGGTGCCGCCGCTCCAGGAACCGGTCGGTCGCCCCGACCACCCGGTCGCACGGCCCGCTGGTCAGCAGCACCGGGCCGTCGACGAGCATCCCCGAGGCGAGCGCGTCGACGAAGTTCGACCCGTCGCCGCGCGCGAGATAGACCCGGCTGGTGCGGTCGGGGTAGGCGTGCGCGGCGATCGCGACCGCGGTCTCCCAGCGGTTGGCTCCCGCCAGCCGGGTCGTCGTCCGACCGTCGGCGGCCTCGGCCAGCACCGCGTCGGGGACGGCGACCGACCCGCCGAGCGCGGTCACGGTGGTCGCACCGAGCTCGGCGACCGCCGTCCTCGTGACCTCGGGCAGGGTCAGCCCGTCGCTCGACGTGAGCAGGATCGGGCCGTCGCGAAGCATGCCGCCGACCACGGCGTCCGGACCGACCGCGCCCGTCGTCAGGTATGCCGTGCCCGCGCCCTCGGGGAAGGCGCGGGCGGCGATGAGCGCGGCCGTCTCCTGCCGGGTGGCGCCACCGATGCGCTCGGTGGGCCGACCGTTCGCGGCGTCGGCGAGCACCTCGTCGCAGACGGCCGCCGGGCCGCCGAGCGCGACGACCGCGTCGGGGTCGATGCGCTCGATCTCGGCCCGGACCACGCTGGGCAGCGCGCCGCAGGCGGGCTTGGTGAGCAGCACCGGGCCGTCGCTGAGCGTTCCGGCCGCGAGTGCGTCGGCGAAGGTGTCACCCCGGGTGAGGTAGACGACGTCCGCCGCCGAGGGGTAGCGGTAGCGCCACTGCGAGATCTCCACCGCCGATGCGTAGCGGTCGGGCCCCGCCAGCCGGGAGGTCGGCGGCCCGACGACCGTGCTCGCCGTGCTCGTGTCCGTGGCCGGGACCTGACCCTGGGCGGGCAGCGCGGACGCACCACCTCCCGCCGCCAGCAGCGCGGCGAGCGCGACGACCACGGACCAGCCCCGACGAAACCCCATACCCCGAACCTACGCCTCCGGCGCGAGGTTGTCAGCGCTGCGCCCGTCGCCGACCCTCAGCGGGGCACCGACGCGAGGAACTCCTCGATCCGGGTGGCCAGGCGCACGGGCGTCTCGAACATCGGGTAGTGCCCCGCGTTGGCCAGGATCTCGTACTCGCTCTCGGGGAAGAGCGCGCCCCAGGTCCCGCGCACGACCTCGTCCGTGATGGCCGCGTCATGCTCGCCCACGACCGCGAGCGCGGGCACCTTCCCGACCGGCACCTCGGCCGCGTGGTCGGTGTCCGCCCAGGCGCCGAAGTAGGCCCCGAACGCCTCCTGGTCGCTGTGCGAGCGGCTGTGGGCGACGACCTGGTCGATCCAGTACGCCGACAGCCGCTTGCCGGTCGTGATGTCGATGATGGCCTCGCGCGCCATGTCGTCGGCCGCGGCCGACTCGAACAGCTGGCGCCCGTCGTCGTCGAAGGGGGAGCCGGAGGCCGGCACCGGGTTGATCCCGACGACCGCCTCGACGCGCTCCGGCGCCAGCGCCAGCACGCGGAGCACGGCCGAGGCCCCCATCGAGTGGCCGACCAGGCTGAAGCGCTCGACGCCGAGGTCGTCCGCCAGCTCCAGCACGTCGGCGGCGATCTGGTCGATCGTGTACGGACCACCCGACCCGCGGCGGTCGCCATACCCGCGGTAGTCCACGAACTCGTAGCGGAACTGCTCCGGATCGAGCGCGCCCACGAACCCGTCACCCCAGCCGGAGGAGGAACCGAACCAGCCGTGCAGGCAGATGACGGTCCGGCCTCCGTGGCCGAGCTCGTGGGCGTTGTCTACCGAGGTGTCATCGTTGACGATCATGGCGTCCACGCTATGCCTTCCGGCGGACCCGCGGGGGGTTATCCCCACCACACTCGGGGAGACCGCACCCTTCGTGGCCGGACCCCCGATCACTACCGTGGAGGTATGACGATCCTCGCCGCGCTCGTGGACGGACCGAGCGACCTCGGGCCCCGCCAGGCACCCCCGCTGCCGGGCGCGACGACGACCCCGCGCCGCTCCCGCCGGCCCCTCTGCCGGCGGACCCTGAGCTCGTGGCTGACGAGCTGGTGGGCGGTCGCGCTGCGTGGCCTCGACCTCCTCACCTCGGTGGCGGGACTGGTCCTCGTCGCGCTGGCGGTGGCGGGCTTCTTCTCGCTGACCGCCGCCGGCACCGGGATCATGCTGCTGACCCCGGCACTGTGGGGCGCCTGGGCGCTGGGCCAGGCGGAGCGGCACGTGCTCGCCGCCTTCACCGGCACGGACATCGGGCCGTCGCCGGTCAGTCCCGCCCCGACCTGGCGCCGCGCGCTCGGCCTGGACATGGTGCGGCTGCGAGCGCTCGGCTGGGCGGCCCTGCACTGGGTCTGGGCCCTCGTGGCCAGCGCGGTCGTCCTGGCCCTGCTGACCACCTCGCTGACCCTCCTCGCCACGCCGCTGCTGCGGCCGTTCGCCGGGAGCGAGACGGTCGAGGTCCTCTGGTTCGCCAGCGTGAGCAGCCCCGTGGAGTATGCCGTCACCTGGCTGGTCGGGCTCGTCACTTTCCTGGTCCTCCCGTGGCTGGCGCGCGGCACGGCCAACGTCGACATCGCGCTGGCCCGCTGGCTCGTCGGCGCCGACCCGCAGTCCGAGCTGCGCGCCATGCGCGGCCGGGTGCAGACGCTGACCACGACGCGGGAGGAGGCGGTGGACTCGGTCGAGGCCGAGCGTCGGCGCATCGAGCGGGACCTGCACGACGGCCCGCAGCAGCGGCTCGTCTCCATCGCGATGAACCTCGGCCTGGCCCGGACGCTGCTCGACAGCGACGCTGACAGCGCGCGGGCGCTGCTCGACGAGGCGCACGCCTCGAGCAAGGAGGCGATCGTCGAGATGCGCCAGGTGGCGCGCGGGATCGTGCCGCCGATCCTGGCCGACCGCGGGCTCGACGCCGCGGTGTCCGCGCTCGCGGTGCGCAGCCCGGTGCCGGTCGAGGTCACCAGCCGGCTCCGGGAGCGGCTCGACCCGACCGTGGAGGCGATCGCCTACTTCTGCATCTCCGAGGCGCTGACCAACGTCGCCAAGCACGCCGGCGCGTCCACCGCACGGGTCGACCTGGGCCTCTCGCCGACCCTGGAGGGGGAGCGTCTGGCCATCACGGTGAGCGACGACGGCCGCGGCGGCGCGGTCGTCGGCGGCGGCAGCGGCCTCACCGGCCTGCGCCAGCGGATCGCCGCGGTCGACGGCGAGCTCCACGTCCACTCACCCCGCGGCGGCGGGACCACCGTCGCCATCGCGTTGCCGCTGCGCGGCAGGAGGACAGCATGACCGGCACCACCACCAGCACGCCCACGACCCCGCTGCGGGTCATCCTGGCCGAGGACTCCGTCCTGCTCCGCGACGGGCTGGTGCGGCTGCTCCAGGCCGCGGGCTTCGAGGTCGTCGACGCCTGCCCGGACGCCGCGACCTTCCTGGCCAGCGTGCGCCGGCACGTGCCGGACCTCGTCGTCGTCGACGTCCGGATGCCCCCGACCTTCACCTCCGAGGGCATCGAGGCGGCGCTCGTCGTGCGCTCCGAGCTGCCGGACGTCGCCGTCCTCGTCCTGAGCCAGTACGTCGAGGAGCGCTACGCCACCGAGCTGCTCGCCGGCCGTGCCCGGGGCGTCGGCTACCTGCTCAAGGACCGGGTCGCCGACACCGGCGACTTCATCGACGCCCTGCGCACGGTCGCCGCCGGGGGCACGGCGCTGGACCCCGAGGTGGTCTCCCAGCTGATGTCCCGCGCCCGCAACGCCGACCCGCTCGAGCGGCTCACCCCGCGCGAGCACGACGTGCTGCGGCTCATGGCCCAGGGTCGCTCCAACAGCGCGATCAGCCGAGAGCTGTTCATCGGCGAGGGGGCGGTGGAGAAGAACGTCTCCTCGATCTTCCTCAAGCTCGACCTGCCACCCACGGGTGACGACCACCGACGGGTGCTGGCCGTCCTGCAGTGGCTCGAGCACGGCGGGGCCGAGCGATGACCGTGCCGCAGGACACCGTCCCCCGGGCCCCGAGCAGCCCAGCGCCCCCACCCCGACGAGCCGGCTACGGCGCGCTGCGCTCGGTCGGTCTGGGCGTCACCGCCCTCGTTGTCGGCGCCGGCGTCCTCAGCAGCGTCCCGGAGATGGTGCAGCGCACGGCCGAGCAGGAGCTGGCCTTTCCGGCCGGCACCACCCGGCTCGAGGTCGTGGCCCCGGTCGGCCAGGTCGTCGTCCGCGAGGGTGAGGGCCTCGACCCGGTGATCTCGGTGGAGAAGACGTGGTCCTTCGACGAGCCTCGGGTGGAGATGACCGCGGTGGACGGCGTGGCCAGGGTGTCGCTGGACTGCAGCAGCGGGATCCTCGCCACCCGGTGCTCGGGCGAGTGGGACGTCGTGGTGCCGCGTGGCCTCGCCGTCTCGGTGACCTCGTCCGCGGGCGAGGTCGAGCTGGAGGGGGTGACCGGGGACGTCACCGTCCGCAACTCGGTCGGGGACACCCGCGTGTCCGGAGCCCCGCGCACGCTCGACCTCACCTCCAACGTCGGGTCGATCACCGCCCGCCTCTCGGCCCCGGCCGACCGCGTCGTCGTGCGCAACAACGTGGGCGAGGTCGACCTCACCCTGCCGCCCGGCCACACCTGGGACGTGACGACCAGCTCGGACGTCGACGAGGCGGTCACCCGGGTCCCCGTCTCCAGCGCCTCGCCCTACCGGGTGGACGTGCGCACGGACGTGGGCTCGATCCGGATCGACGACGAGTAGCGACGAGCAGCGACGGCGAGCACGGGGAAGCCCCCGCACCGGCTGACCGGTGCGGGGGCTTCCCGCTGTCCTGGTGGCTCTCACCCGGTCACGGGTAGACGAGCGCCTCCAGGGTCTCCTGGACCTCCATCGCGACGGCGCCGAGGCCGCCGGCGATGGTGATCTCCTGCACCCGCAGCTCGGTGATCGCCCCGAGGATCGCGCTGGGCACGACGTCGGTCTTGGTCAGGAGCACGGGGCTGTTATAGCCCGCCGCGACGGGACCGGCCGCCAGGGCGTCCGCGAAGTTCAGCCCGGTCGCCACGATGGCGTGGTCGGCCGGCGTCGGGAAGAACTCCGTGGCGATGGCCGCCGAGGTCTCGTAGCGGTTGGCACCAGCGATCCGGACGACGTCGTCGGTGTAGGTCTCGACGGCGTCCTTGACGGCCTCGCTCACCGCCGCCTTGCCACCGACCACGACGACGACCGCCGGGTCGAGCCGGTCCAGCTCGGCCCGGACCGCGCCGGGCAGGCTGTCGGGCTTGGTCAGCAGGACGGGGGCGCCCTCCATGCCGGCCGCCGCGGAGGCGGACAGCGCGTCGGGGAAGTCCACGCCGCTGGCCAGGAAGACCAGGTCGACGCCTGCGGCATACCCGCTGGAGAGCGCGACGGAGGTCTCGTAGCGGTTGGCGCCCGCGATGCGGGTCACCGGGGCGTAGGCCGCGAGCCGGTCGAGAACCGCCTCGCTGACCGCCTGCTCGCCGCCGAGGACGACGATCTGCTGCGGCTGCAGGATGCCCAGCGCCGTGCGGGTCGGCGCCGGGACGGCACCGCTGCGGACGAGCAGGACCGGGGCACCCTCGGCACCCGCCACCGCACCGCCCGCCAGGGCGTCCGGGAACATCTCGCCGGAGGCGACGAACACGGTCTCCACGCCCGTGTCGAAGTTCTCCACCGCGAGCTCGGCCGCCGTGGAGTAGCGGTCGATGCCCTGGGCGCGGGACACCGTGGGGGCGTCGACGAGGCCGGTGCCGGACCAGGCGATGCCGAAGGCCTGGCTGGTCCAGGTCTCGGTCGCCGGGGCGGTGTCGTCGTTCCAGGCGCTGGCCTTGGTCAGGACGACCTCGAGGATGTAGTCGCCGTCGGCGACCCGCTCGCGGGCCCCGGACTCGTTGACGACCATGCCGTCCCAGCTGTAGGCCTCGATGCCGTTGATGCCGGCGTGGCGGGCCAGGTAGTCGATCTCGCGGACGAGGCCGAGGGAGTCACCCTTGGTGCCGTCCTCGTTGGCCGCGAAGACCTCCATGTCCAGCGCGCGAGCCTGGTGCTCGAGGTGGATGAGCACGAGGGGCACGTCGCCCTGGTCCATGGTGTAGACGTGGTCCGCACCGGCGAGGTCGAAGGTCCCGTCGGGGTCGACGCAGTCGACGCCGAGGAAGCGAGCGCACGACTCGAGGACGCCGAGAGCGGGAAGCTCCACGGCGGTGGTCCCGTCGCCGTTCACGAGGTCGGTGAGCACCTCGACGTCCTGCAGGTCGAACGACGCGCCACCGTAGGGCAGCGTGTAGCTGCTGCCGTCGGTGCCCGTGGCGGTGACGAAGCCTCCGAAGAGGTAGCCCTCCTCGGGCGAGGTGACCGTGACGTCGACGGTGGCGCTGCCGCCGGCCGGGACCGTGACGTGCTCGGCCGAGAAGGTCACCTCGGCCGGGCTGAGGTAGTAGCCCCAGTCGTTGCCGGTGCCCGCCGTGGCGACGGCGGCCTGGTGGCCCAGCGTGTAGACCTCCGCGACGTCGGTGGTGTTGCTCACGTGCTGGAGCCGGCGACCTGCTGGCCCAGCTGGAGGAACGAGGGCTCGATGACCACGTCGGCGAGGATGCTCTTGTCGACCTTGATCATGCCGGCGCCCTGGCGGTGGACGACCTCCAGGCCGGCGGCCGGGGCGAGGTTCAGCGGGAGCTGCTCGGCGGAGTTCTGCAGCCGCACCTTGACGTCGTGCACGGACAGGCCCGGGTCGGCCTGCAGCATCAGCGCGGCCGCACCCGCGACGTGCGGGGAGGCCATCGAGGTGCCGGACAGGGTGGCGTGCGCCTGGATCTCGAGCGGGTAGGTCGAGTAGATCTGCCCGCCGGGTGCCGAGACGTCCGGCTTGTACTGCAGGTCGGCGGTGGTGCCGAAGGAGCTGAACGAGCTGATCAGACCGCCGGTGGGGCTGGGGATCGAGGTCTCCTCGGCGGACCAAGTGATGGTCGTGCTGCCGTCGGCGAGCGCGTCGGTGACGAGGCGCTGACCGTCGGCGGCGGAGACCGCCACGAGCGGGATGGTGATCTCGGGGGTGCCGGAGAGGCTGGGGTTCACCATGCCCGCGACGTTGTTGTAGAGCACGACGCCGATGGCGCCGGCGGCCTGCGCGTTGACGGCCTTCTGGTGGAAGGTGCAGTCGCCACGCTGCACCAGGACCCACTGGCCGGCGATCGTGGCGGCGTCCGCCTCGCTGTAGGGCGCGCAGCCCTTGGACAGCTCGTCGGTGGGCGGCGCGACGGCGACGAGCTCGGCCGTGCCCTCGGTGGGGGGCTCGGGCGCGGGGGTGCCGATGGTGTAGGGCACCGTGGCGCCGGTCTCGTCGGTGAAGAAGTTGGCCATGAACTCGATGTTGTCGACCGAGCCGACACCGATCGTGTCGCCACCGACACCGGGTGCGCCGGCCGAGTAGAGGCCGTCGGCGCCGCTGTTGCCGATCGAGGCGACCACGACGACGCCCTCGCGGGCGAGTGCGTCGGAGGCCTGCGCGGTGGGGTACTCCTCCCAGGCGGAGAAGGCCGACCCGATGGACATGTTCACGACGTCCATGCGGTCGTGCAGCGAGCGCTCCATGGCCCGCAGCATGACGTCGGCGTCGGTCGAGCCCTCGCAGCCGAAGACGCGGTAGGCGCCGAAGGTGACGCCGGGCGCCACGCCCGTGACCACGCCGTCGGCGCCGACGATCCCGGCCACGTGCGTGCCGTGGCCCTGGCAGTCGTCGGGGTTCGCGTCCGGGACCGGGGTCGGGGAGTAGGCGTCGGTCGAGGGGTTGGCGTTGTAGTCGTCGCCGACGAAGTCGTAACCCTTGGTGACGCGCGCGGAGGGGAACGCGGTCGTGCCGGGCGTGCCGGAGCCGCCGAGGTCCGGGTGGTCGATGTCGATGCCGGTGTCGATGACGCCGACGCGGATGCCGGTGCCGTCGAAGCCGAGCTCGCTCTGGACCACGTCGGAGCCGGTCATCGTGATGGCCGTGAACAGCTCGGGGTCGATGGTCTGCGCCTCGGGCTCCTCCGGGGCGTCGATCACGCCGATCGGGAAGACGGCCTCGACGACCTCCGAGCCGGCCACCTTGAGGAGCTGGCTCTCCGAGACGTTGACGGCGACGCCGTTCCACAGCGCGCCGAACTCGTGGCGGACCTCGACGTCCACCCCGGCGTCCTGCAGGTCGTTCTGGAACTGCGCGCGCTCGGCCTTGATCGCGGTGAGCGACCCGCCACGGCTGGTGGGCTCGCCGGCGAACTGCACGAAGTAGGCGCCGGGCGCCATCGTGACGTCGGTCAGCAGGTTGCCCTGGATCTTGCTCTCGGGCGCGGGTGAGCCCGGAGCGATCTGCTCCCCACCCGCAGCGCTGGCGCCGACGGGGGACAGCAGCGCCCCCGTCATCGTCAGCGCGGCGACGCCCGCGAGGGCTCGCCTTGATCTGTTCCCCATCAACGGTCTCACCAGCACGTCTCCCTTGATCGTCGCGAACACTGCCCGCGCGGCCCGCAGGCACTTTTGACCCTAGAGGCGTCCAGCGGATTCCCAGATGACGATTTGATAACGATCTGCAACCAGCCTGTTCACCACCGCCGAGAGGCGGTGGCATGGCCCTATGGACACACGGGGAGTGCTGGAGGTGCTGGAGCAGGAGATGGCGTTCGTGGCGGGGCGCCGCCCCGATCCCGGGGTGGAGGACCTGGTCCGCAGCCGGGCCCGTGAGGTGCTGCACGGGCTCTGGGAGACGGGCGAGCTGCAGGGCGCCACCCCGCAGGAGGCGTATGCCGTGCGCTGCGACGGGCGCACCGGCACCGACGAGGACCGTCGGGCCGGGCGCGTGGTCCTCCGGGTGGCGCTGTCGCCGGAGCATCCTGGTCAGCTGGAGGAGCACACCCTGGTGCTGGAGACGAGCACCACGCCGGACGTGCCCGTGCTGGACCGACCGGCCGCCGTCGCCGAGGCGGCCCGGCTGGCCCGGGAGCGGCTCACGGTCGTGCGCCGGGTGGACCTGGCCACCGTGCTGGCGCAGGACCTGGCGGCGGCGGAGGAGCAGCTGGCGCAGCTCTTCGAGGAGGCCGCCGCCTCCCGCAGCGTGCTGCTGCTGCGGGAGGCGGACGTGCTGCTCACCGGGCCGTCCCAGCGCCGCCTCCGGCTGACGCGGGCGCTGGAGCGGCTCTCGCGGGGCACCGGGGTGCCCTACGTGCTCGGGTCGCGCTAGGCCGTCCTCCTCATTGCCGTCCTCCTAGTTGCCGTTGCCCTGGTAGAGCGGCTGGGTCTGGACGTTGAGCGTGCCCATGCGGACCGACGCGGCCGCGTCCGTGCGCGGGTCGTCGAGACGGAGCACGTCCAGACCCCGGGTGATGTCGGAGGAGTAGATGTGGCCGTTGTAGTAGTACGACGACCAGGACCCGCCGAGGACGAGGCGCTCCTCGCTGATCGGGCCGCGCTCGAAGTAGCCGATCTCCTGCGGGTACGTCGAGTCGGTGAAGTCCCAGACCGACACGCCGCCCTGGTACCACGCCTGGACCATGATGTCCGAGCCCATGACCGGGACGAGCGAGCCGTTGTGGGCCACGCAGTTCTCGGTGGTCGACTGGGTGCGCGGGATCTTGAAGTACGACCGGTGGGTGAGCGCACCGCGCCGGCTGAGGTCGTAGATCGCGTTGGCGCCCTTCGTGGCCGGCAGCGACTCGAGGCAGGTCGCGCCGACGCCGCCGCCGAGCTCGTCGGTGAAGACGACCTTGTCGGCCAGCTGGCTGAAGGTGGCCGAGTGCCAGAAGGCGAAGTTGTCCGTGTCACGGACCCGCTCGATCACCCGTGGCTTCAGCGGGTCCAGGATGTCCAGGACGATGCCGTCGCCCATGCAGGCCCCCGCGGCGATGTTGAGCGCCGGGTAGGCCGTGATGTCGTGACAGCCGGCCGTGGTCGCCGACCCGTTGCCGCCGGGGTTGCCACCGGCGTCGTCGGCGAAGAGGTCGGGCGTGGCGACGACCGCGGCAGCGGCCGGGTCGGCCACCGGGACCTCGATGATCGAGATCGAGTCGTGCGGCGGCTGGCAGTTCGGGAGGGTCGCGCGTGGGCCGTAGCTGCTGACGTAGAGGTAGACGCTCTTCTTGTTCTTCGCCGGCACCAGGGTGTGCGTGTGCGAGCCGCAGTCGGTGCGGACCGCGGCGACGTACTGCGGGTCGCTCACGTCGCTGATGTCGAAGACGCGCATGCCCTCCCAGGCGGTCGCCTCCGCCGCGGTGCTGGGCGAGCTCTGGCAGGTGTCGTCGGTGCGGGCCGCGTCCACCGAGAGGAAGAGCAGGTCGCCCGAGACCGTGATGTCCCCCTGGCCGCCGGGGCAGAGCACCTCGGCGACGACGGAGGGGTTGGCCGGGTCGGAGATGTCGGCGACCCAGAAGCCGGCGTAGCTGCCGACGAAGGCGTAGTCGCCCTGGAAGGCCAGGTCCGACCCGATCGCGTTGTTGAACGCGGCCGGGATGGGCAGGTTGGCCAGGTGGGTGATGTTCTCGCTCATGCTCGTCTCGCCCGTGGCGAGCTGCGCCGCGGCGGCGTCGGCCGCCGACAGGTCCTGCGTGTCGGGCGTCGCGAGGACGCCGGTGGCAGTGCTCACGGTCAGCGCGGCGGCGCCGAGCAGCGCGAGCGCCGCACGGCGACCGCGTCGTTGCGGGTGCAGTGTCATGCCGGACCTTCCTGTCGGGCCCGCGAGGGCCTGGGTGGTGAGCCAGACAGTAGGGGCGCGGGGGTACCCGCAGGGGAGACTTTGCCAACTCCATACCGAACCCTGACCAGTCCTTGACCCGTCACCTCTGTCGCGGGGCCGGGTCCGCGTGATGAGGTATGCCGTATGCCCTCACC
Source organism: Ornithinimicrobium tianjinense (assembly GCF_014636495.1). Classification (GTDB taxonomy): domain Bacteria; phylum Actinomycetota; class Actinomycetes; order Actinomycetales; family Dermatophilaceae; genus Ornithinicoccus; species Ornithinicoccus tianjinensis. The sequence continues at coordinate 208,269 of NZ_BMEM01000003.1, read as the reverse complement.
CCCCGCCTCGGCGTCGCTGGTCTCCCTCGTGCTCGGCGCCGCCCTGCTGGCCGGCTGCTCCGCGTCGCAGACCCCGACGGCGGTGACGGTCACCCCGGACCGGCCCGTCATCCAGCCCGGCGGGCCGGGGGAGGCGAACGCCACGCTGACGGGACCGATCGCCATACCGGTGGAGGAGCCGAACGAGGCGGACGTGCGGTTCGCGCAGGCGATGATCATCCACCACGCCCAGGCGCTGGAGATGGTCGAGATCGCCCGCGACGGGCTCGAGGACCAGGCGGTGCGCGGCCTGGCGGAGCGGATCGCCGCGGCGCAGGGACCGGAGGTGGGGGCACTTGTCGGGTGGCTGGTGCGGCACGACGAGCCGGTGCCGCAGGAGGCGGTGGAAGCCGGCGTGGACGTGAAGGGCCTGGGTGGCCGGGTGGGTGCGCGGTCGCGCGGGCATGCCGGTCACGACGCCGAGGAGATGGCCGGCATGGCCACCGCGGATCAGCTCGAGGCGCTGGGGACGGCCAGCGGCCGCGCGGCTGACGTGCTCTTCCTGGAGCTCATGACCGCGCACCACGAGGGCGCGCTGGTGATGACCACCGAGCACGGGACGCAGGGCATCGACGCGCAGGCGCGCGAGATGTCGGACGAGATGCACGTCGAGCAGACCGCCGAGATCGACCGGATGGCCGAGCTGCTCGCGACGCTGCGGGGCTGAGCCGGCAAACGGGGTGCCGTTGTCAGCCCTCGGTGGCACGATGCAGCACGTGCTCCTCCGAATCCTGCGCAGCCGGCTGCGGCCCTACGCCGGGCTGGTCATCACGGTGCTCGTGCTCCAGCTCGTCGCTGCGGTCGCGAGCCTGTGGCTGCCCCGGCTCAACGCCGACATCATCGACCACGGCATCGCCCGGGGCGACACGGCATACATCTGGCGGGTCGGCGCCATCATGCTGGCCGTCAGCGCCGTGCAGGTGGTGGCGCAGGTCGCCGCGGTCCGGGCGGCGGCCCGCGTGGCGATGGGGCTCGGCCGGGACCTGCGGGCGGCGGTGTTCGACCGCGTGCTCGGCTTCTCTGCGCAGGAGCTGGGGCACTTCGGCGCGCCGACGCTCATCACGCGCAGCACCAACGACGTGCAGCAGGTGCAGACCCTGACCTTCATGGGGATGGTGATGCTCGTGGCGGCGCCGATCACCGGGTTCGGGGGCGTCTACATGGCGGTCCGCCAGGACGTCGGGCTGTCCTGGCTCATCGCGGTCGCCGTCGCGGTCCTGCTCACCGGGATGGGTCTGGTGATCCGCCGGATGGTGCCGTTGTTCCGGGCGCAGCAGACCCGCATCGACGCCGTCAACCGGGTCATGCGCGAGCAGATCAGCGGCATCCGCGTGGTGCGGGCCTTCACGCGCGAGCCGGAGGAGACCGAGCGGTTCCGGCGCACCAACACCGAGCTGACCGACGTGGGCCTGCGGGTCGGCGACCTCATGGCGATCATGTTCCCGTTCGTGATGCTGGTGATGAACCTCTCCACCGTCGGCGTCATCTGGTTCGGCGCCCAGCGGGTGGACTCCGGCGCGATGCAGGTCGGGGCGCTCACGGCCTACATCAGTTACCTGATGCAGATCCTCATGTCGATCATGATGGCCACGATGGTGGCGACGATGATCCCGCGGGCGAGCGTCTCGGCCGAGCGGATCGGCGAGGTGCTCGTGACCAGCTCCAGTGTCGTCGCGCCGACCGACCCGGTGCGCCCCGCCGAGCACCGCGGCCTCGTGGAGCTGCGCGACGTCGGCTACACCTACCCCGGGGCGGAGAGCCCGGTGCTGCACGACGTGTCGCTGGTCGCCCGCCCTGGGACCACGACCGCGATCATCGGCGGCACCGGTGCGGGCAAGACCACGCTGCTGCGGCTGGTCCCGCGCCTCGCCGACGCCACGGCCGGCCAGGTGCTCGTCGACGGGGTGGACGTGCGCGACCTCGCGCCGCCGGAGCTGTGGTCCAGGGTCGGGCTCGTGCCGCAGCGCCCCTACCTCTTCTCCGGGACGGTGGCCACCAACCTGCGCCTGGGCAAGCCGGACGCCAACGACGAGGAGCTCTGGGAGGCTCTCCGGGTGGCCCAGGCCGACGACTTCGTGGGGGACTTCGCCGAGGGGCTGGACCACCCCGTGGCGCAGGGCGGCACCAACGTCTCCGGCGGGCAGCGCCAGCGGCTGTGCATCGCCCGCGCGCTGGTGGCCCGACCGCAGATCTACCTCTTCGACGACAGCTTCTCCGCGCTCGACCTGGCCACCGACGCCCGGCTGCGCGCCGCGCTACGGCCGTTGACCAGGGAGGCCACCGTGATCGTCGTCGCCCAGCGGGTGTCCACGATCATCGACGCCGACCAGATCGTGGTGATCGACGAGGGCCGGGTCGTGGGGTCCGGCACGCATGACGAGCTGCTCGAGCACTGCCCGACCTACGCGGAGATCGTCCGGTCGCAGGAGCACGTGGAGGCCGTGGCATGAGCGAGCCGACCACCACCAGCGACGAGGCCACCGCGGCCGCCAGCCGTCGTCCTCCGCAGCCACCGCGCGGCCCCCGGCCGGGCGGTCACTCCTTCGGCCAGCCGGTCGAGAAGGCCGGCAACTTCGGCGTCTCGGCGCGACGCCTTCTCGGGCGGCTGGCTCCCTACCGCGCGCGGGTCGTGCTCGCGGTGCTCCTCAGCATCGCCGGGGTCGTCCTGGGCACCCTCGGTCCGCGCGTGCTGGGTCGGGCCACCGACTACGTCTTCGCCGGGTTCATCGGGCGCAGGCTCCCGGCCGGCGTGCCGCTGGACGAGGTGGTCGCCGACCTGCGCGCGCAGGGCCAGGACACCTACGCCGACCTCGTGGAGGGCACGCCGCACGTCGTGCCCGGCCAGGGCGTGGACGTCGAGGCGCTCGGCGGCGTCATCCTCCAGGTGGTCGCGCTGTATGCCGTGGCCGCCCTCCTGACCTGGGTCTCGGTGCGCGTCGTCAACCGGATCTCGATGTGGACGGTGCGTGACCTGCGCGCCGACGCCGAGGAGCAGCTGCACCAGCTGCCGCTGTCGTTCTTCGACAAGCAGCCCCGCGGCGAGGTGCTCTCGCGCGTCACCAACGACCTCGACAACGTCCAGCAGTCGCTACAGCAGACCTTCGGGCAGCTGCTGGGCTCCCTGGTCACGGTGGTCGCGATCCTCGCGATGATGCTGTGGATCTCCCCGGTGCTCACCGTCATCGCGCTGCTGACCATCCCGGTCTCGGTGGTCATCACCGCGCTCATCGCCAAGCGCTCGCAGAAGCTCTTCACCGCGCAGTGGGCGCACACCGGGACGCTCAACGGCCAGGTCGAGGAGGCCTTCACCGGGCACGAGCTGGTGACCGTCTTCGGCCGGCGCGAGGAGATCTCCGCGGCGATGCGTCGGACCAACGACCAGCTCTTCGACGTGACCTGGAGGGCCCAGTTCATCAGCGGCATCATCATGCCGGCGATGTTCTTCGTCGGGAACCTCGGCTACGTCCTCGTGGCCGTCGTCGGCGGTCTGCGCGTGGCCAACGGCACCCTGTCCCTCGGCGACGTGCAGGCCTTCATCCAGTACTCCCGCCAGTTCACCCAGCCGGTGACCCAGGTGGCCTCGATGGCCAACCTCCTGCAGTCGGGCGTCGCCTCGGCCGAGCGGGTCTTCGAGCTGCTCGACGAGCCGCGTCAGGTGCCCGACCCGAGCGGCGACGCACCGGTGGAGGCCCCGCGCGGGCGGATCGAGTTCGAGGACGTCTCCTTCTCCTACGGCGCCGAGCCGCTCATCGAGGACCTGTCGCTGGTCGCGGAGCCGGGGCAGACCGTCGCGATCGTCGGGCCGACAGGCGCGGGGAAGACCACGCTGGTCAACCTGATCATGCGCTTCTACGAGCTCGACGGCGGGCGCATCACCCTCGACGGCCGTGACATCACGACGATGACGCGGCGCCAGCTGCGCGCCCACATCGGGATGGTGCTCCAGGACGCGTGGGTCTTCGAGGGCTCGATCCGCGACAACATCGCCTACGGGAGGCCCGGCGCGACGGACGCGGAGGTCCGCGCCGCGGCCGAGGCCGCCTACGTGGACCGCTTCGTCCAGCACCTGCCCGACGGCTACGACACCGTGCTCGACGACGAGGGCTCCACGGTGTCGGTCGGCGAGAAGCAGCTGATCACGATCGCCCGTGCCTTCGTCGCCCAGCCCTCCCTGCTCATCCTCGACGAGGCGACCTCCTCGGTCGACACCCGCACCGAGCTGCTCGTCCAGGAGGCGATGGCGCGGCTGCGGGCCGACCGCACATCCTTCGTCATCGCGCACCGGCTCTCCACGATCCGCGACGCTGACGTGATCCTCGTGATGGAGCACGGCCGGATCGTCCAGCAGGGTCGCAGCGGCGCCGGCCGCTCGGCGCACGAGGTCCTCCTCGCGAGCGACGGCGCCTACCGCCGCCTCCACGACGCCCAGTTCCGCGGCGCCGCGGTGGAGGTCGACGAACAGGGCGCCCCCACCCCCGCCTGAGCCGTCCCCCACCGCCCCCAACCGGACCGGACAGGCGTTCCTGCCAGACCGGACAGGCGTTCCTGCCAGACCGGACAGGCGTTCCTGCTGCACCGGACAGGCCGTCGTGCCGGACCGGACACCCGTTCCTGCCGGACCGGACAGGCCGTAGTGCCGGACCGGACACGCGTTCCTGCCGGGACCGAGCCGGTTGACGTCAACGTCAGCGGGAACTCGCTGTCGGACTATCAACTTCTCTCTGACGTGCACGTCAAGACGTCGGTCGCCAACCAATCTCCCGTGGCCAGTGCACGGTGTTGCGGCCATCTGGCAGGAACGCCTGTCCGGTTGGGCACTACGGCCTGTCCGGTCTGGCAGGAACGCCTGTCCGGTCTGACACGGCGGCCTGTCCGGTCTGACACGGCGGCCTGTCCGGTCGGGCAGGAACGCCTGTCCGGTCCGGCAGGAACGCCTGTCCGGTGGGGGGATGACCGCCTGGCGCACGGACCGGACCGCTCGGCGCACGGCATACCCCGCCTCTTGCCCTGGGGAGAGGCCGCTCCTAGAGTCCGCGACGGACTCACCTGTCCCCTCTTCATCGCCTGTCACAGGAGCGACATGTCGACAACTCCCTCCCGAACCGAGGTCACCGACCTCCCACCGGTGTCGGTCGACCGCAGCAGCGGCCCCGACCCCATGAGCCCCACGGCTCGCATCGTGTACGCGATCATCGCGGCGCTCGGCGCCGTCGGCTGGGCGATGATCGCCTTCGTCCGGGGCGAGGAGGTGAACGCGGTCTGGTTCGTCTTCGCCGCGGTCTGCACCTACCTCATCGCCTTCCGCTTCTACGCCCGCTTCATCGAGTGGAAGGTTCTCAAGCCGCGCGACACGCGGATGACGCCGGCCGAGGAGTTCGAGAACGGCCGTGACTTCATGCCGACGGACCGGCGGGTGCTCTTCGGGCACCACTTCGCCGCGATCGCCGGCGCCGGCCCGCTCGTCGGTCCGGTCCTGGCCGCCCAGATGGGCTACCTGCCGGGCACGATCTGGATCATCGTGGGTGTCGTCCTCGCGGGGGCGGTCCAGGACTACATGGTCCTGCACATGTCGATCCGCCGCCGTGGCCGCTCGCTCGGCCAGATGGCGCGCGACGAGCTCGGGCGCGTGGGTGGCATCGCCGCCATCGTCGGCGTGCTCGCGATCATGCTCATCCTGATCGCCGTCCTGTGCATCGTCGTCATCAACGCGATGGCGGAGTCGCCCTGGGCGGTCTTCTCCATCGCGATGACCATCCCGATCGCCATCTTCATGGGCGTCTACCTGCGCTACCTGCGCCCCGGCGCCGTCACCGAGGTCTCGGTCATCGGCGTCGTCCTGCTGCTCCTCGCCATCATCTCCGGCGGCTGGGTCGCCAACTCCTCGTGGGCCGAGTTCTTCACCCTCTCCCCGCTGGCCCTGGCCTGGTGGATCATCGCCTACGGCTTCGCCGCCGCGGTCCTGCCCGTGTGGCTGCTCCTCGCCCCGCGCGACTACCTGTCGACCTTCATGAAGATCGGCACGATCGTCCTGCTCGCCGTCGGCATCCTCGTCGCGATGCCGGTCGTGCAGATGCCGGCCGTGACCCGCTTCGCCAGCGACGGCGCAGGCCCCGCGTTCGCCGGGTCGCTGTTCCCGTTCCTGTTCATCACCATCGCCTGCGGCGCCCTGTCCGGCTTCCACGCGCTGATCTCCTCGGGCACCACGCCGAAGCTCATCGAGAAGGAGTCGCAGGCGCGCCTCATCGGCTACGGCTCGATGCTCATCGAGAGCTTCGTGGCGATCATGGCCATGGTGGCCGCGATCACCATCGACCAGGGCACCTACTTCTCGATGAACGCCGCCAAGGCGCTCACCCAGGGCACCCCCGAGGGTGCCGCCGAGTTCGTCAACGGCCTGGGCCTGACCACGCCCGGCGGGGCCCCGCTGCCCCCGATCGACGCCGCGACCCTGGTCGCCGAGGCACAGGCGGTGGGCGAGGAGTCGATCGTGTCCCGCACCGGTGGCGCTCCCACGCTCGCCTTCGGTATGGCGGAGGTCATGTCGGGCGCGCTCGGCGGCGCCGGGCTCAAGGCGTTCTGGTACCACTTCGCGGTCATGTTCGAGGCGCTGTTCATCCTCACCACCGTCGACGCCGGCACCCGCGTGGCGCGCTTCATGTTCTCCGACGCACTGGGCAACATCCCGGGCCTGAGCCGGTTCAAGGACCCGTCCTGGACGGTCGGCGCCTGGATCGCCACGATTATCGTCGTCGCCGGCTGGGGCTCGATCCTGGTCATGGGCGTCACGGACCCGCTGGGCGGCATCTACACGCTGTTCCCGCTGTTCGGCATCGCCAACCAGCTGCTGGCCGCCATCGCGCTGACGGTCGTCACGACGATCCTCATCAAGCAGGGGCTGCTGAAGTACGCCTGGATCCCGGGCGTGCCGCTCGCCTGGGACCTCATCGTCACCCTGTCGGCGTCGTGGCAGAAGATCTTCAGCGGCGACCCGAAGATCGGCTACTTCGCCCAGCACACCCGCTTCAAGGAGGCGGCCGCTGCGGGTGAGGTGCTCGGCCCGGCCAAGGACGCCGGCGACATGCAGCAGGTCATCGCCAACACGATGATCCAGGGCATCATGTCGATCGTCTTCGCCGGTCTGGTGGTCATCGTGGTGGCCGCGGCGATCGCCGTCTGGGTCAAGGCCATCAAGGCCGGCAGCCTGCCCACGAGCGAGGCCGAGGACGTCCCGTCCCGGATCTTCGCACCCTCCGGTTTCATCCCCTCCGAGCGCGAGAAGGCTGTCCTGCAGCAGTGGGAGGAGGCCGGGCTCGACCCGAGTCCCGCTGCCGCGCGGCACCGCTGAGCGCCGAGCGGGCACGGCATATCTCGTCCCGGACCAGATGATCCGGCACACTGGAGGTATGACGACCCGCACCACGCCGACGCCACCCACCTCCTCCGAGGAGGTCGGGTGGCGTCGTCGTCTGCGGGAGGCGCGCAGCATGTTCCGGGGCGTGGTGGGTGCGGACGCCTACGAGGTGTATGTCGAGCACCAGCAGCGGGTGCACCCTGGCCAGCCGGTGCAGTGCAAGAAGGACTTCTGGCGCGACAAGACGGACCGCCAGGACACGAACCCCACCGCCCGCTGCTGCTGAGCCTCGGGCCTCGTCCGGCGCTCTCGTCCGGCGCTCTCGACCGGCGCGATCGTCCCGCGCTCTCGTCCGAGGACCTCAGGTCAGGCTCGTCGCGCCGTCCGGCGGATAGGTCACGATCCCGTCCTCGTCCACGGACGGGACGGCCCCCCAGCGACCGAGCTCGTGCCGACGCGGCGCGGCGCCCGTCATGAGGTGCCACACCGTCCAGCCCCGGGCGGTCAGCGTGTTGGCGACCAGGAGGCGGTGGCAACGCCACGGCATGGGCTCCCCGCACATGACGGTCGTGCGCCGCTCCTCGGCCATCGCGGTCAGCCGGGCCAGCCCCTGCTCGAAGGCGGGCGTCAGGGTGTAGTCGGCGTAGTTCTTGAAGCTCTGGTTGGCCCAGGCGGCGTTGACGTCAGGGTCGACGTCGTGCTGCCTGGGTCGACGACCGCCGAGCTCGGGCAGGTGCAGATAGTCGATCCCCGCCTCGTGCAGCCAGCCCGGCATGGCGTCGATGCTGAACTGCGGGCTGCGGCGCGACCCTGGCTGCGCCCGGACGTCGACGAGCAGCTCGATGTCGGGGACCGCGAGGGTCTCCAGCACCACCTCCGGCGGGCAGGTCCAGTGCCCCAGGGTCCAGATCTCGGGGGTCATGACCAGCTCGGCTCAGACAGCGGGCCAGTGGTAGTCCACGACGACGGGGGCATGGTCGGAGAGGCGGACCCCGCGGTGGTCGCGGTCGACGACCACCGCGGTCGCCGTGCGCGCCAGGCGCGGCGTGGCCAGGTGATAGTCGATGCGCCACCCCGCGTCCTTGGCGTAGGCCTCGCCCAGCCAGCTCCACCACGTGTAGGGGCCCTCGGTGTCCGGGTGCAGCCGGCGGACCACGTCCACGAGCGTGCGTGGTGAGAGCTGTGCCTCGATCCACGCCCGCTCCTCGGGCAGGAAGCCCTCGGACGTCTGGCTGCGGCGCCAGCTGGCGACGTCGAGCTTGGTGTGCGCGACGTTGAGGTCGCCCATGAGCAGGAACTCGCGACCCCGGGCCCGGGCGGCGCGGCGGGTGCGGGCCAGCTGACGGGCGAAGGCGTCCATGAAGCGCATCTTGCGCTCGTAGCGCGCGCCGCCGTCGGGCTTCTCACGCATCCGGCTCGGGACCTGCAGCCGGGCGGGCAGTCCGCCCTTGGGCAGGTAGAGGCTGGCGACGGTGATCGGCGCCTCGGCCAGGTCGACCTCGACGTAGCGGCCCTCGTGCGCGTGCCGTCCGAGGCCGCGGGCGAGCGGGACGTCGTCGGGGGCCGGCTCGGTGTGAAGGTGGTCCTCGTCCGGCCCGCGAAGGAGAACCTCGGCGTCCCAGGTGCGGACGGCCACCGGCCGCTCGCGGGTGAGGACGGCGACGCCGTTGCGCCCCGGGATCTGGCCGGGCTCGTAGACCACGTGGTAATCGCCGAACGCCCCGGGCGGCAGGGCCGCGACCGGCGCGCGGACCTCCTGCAGCGCGACCACGTCGCAGCCGCGGGTGGCCAGCCAGTCGTCCAGCCCACGCCGGTGGGCGGCCCTGATCCCATTGACGTTGACGGTGGCGACTCTGAGCACCGGTGCAGGGTACCCATGCCCCTCACCTGCTCCCGACCGTGACCGCCGCCTCCACGATCTCGTCGACCACCGCTCGGGTCAGCGGGTCGTCGACGCCCTCGGCCACCCACGCGGCGTGCGAGGCACGGGCTCGCACGTCCGTCTCGTTGAGCCAGCGGAGCACCCCGAGCTCGACGATGTGCCCGATCGTGGCGATGAGCATGGAGCAGTCGCCGGGCCCCGTGAGCCGCTCGGTCCCGCCCGCGGTGAGATACGCGGCATACAGCGCGCTCATCCGCGCCGGGTCGCCCGCGCCGAACTCGAACATCACCATGGGGAGCTCCCCGACGGGGTCCGCAGGACCGGAGTTCTCCCAGTCCAGGACGACGAGGCCACCCTCGTCGTGCGCGGGCGCGCGCACGTTGTCGGCCCAGAGGTCGCAGTGGCACCGCCGCGTGGGCCCCGGGGGACTGATCAGCTCCTCGAGCGCCACGAACTCGGGGACGAGCGCGGCGAGCTGGGCACCGAAGGGGGCACCGGCGGCCAGCGACCGGTCGGCGAGCGCGCGCCACTGGTCGGCGCCCACGGGGCTGGTGTGCCAGGGGTGCTGCGGCCCCTCGGTCGGCACCTCGACGGCGTGCACGGCCGCGACGGTCCGGCCGACCGCGCCCGGGTCGAGCCCACGATCGGGCGGGCAGACGTCCGCCCATCCGTAGACCCGCACCACCCCCCAGCCCTCGATCTCCTGCAGCACCTCCCCGTCCGGGGTCCGGACGACCGGTGGCAGCCGGACGCCGCGGGTGAGCAGGCTGTCCTGGTATGTCGCGTCCGCCGCCACGGAGCGCGGGTCGGGGGCGGCATACGGGAGCTTGATCGCGAAGCGGCCGGCGGTGGTGGTCAGCCGCCAGACGCGGCCCTGTCGACCGTGCTCGGGCTGGTCGGCGAGGCTGGGGTGCCGTCCCAGGCCGAAGGCAGCCGCCACCTGCCGGGCGAGGCGTGCTCGATCCGCCCGGCCGTGGGGATCGGCGTCAGTCGTCACCCCGCCCGGCTCGCTCGTCGGCGCCCGTCTCGGGGGCCCCGTAGGCGGTGCCCTGCTCCGGCTCCTCCTGCAGGATGCGCTGCTCGATCGTCTCGCCACCCGTCGCGTCGCCCGCATCGGCCAGCTCGGCCCCCATGGGCCGCTGCTCCGGCGGGCTCCACGGCACGTCGTCGACGGAGTCGGGCATGTCGAGGTCGACCTCGGCGCGCTCGGCCTGGTCAGGATCCAGGTCGAGGTCGGCGATGTCTTCGCTGTAGGTCTCTGGCTCGTGTCCGGTGCTCATGGACCCACGGTGCCCCGGGTGCGGGCGGTCGGCAACCGGTGGCACGCTGGAGTCATGGAGACGACCGTGAGGAAGCACACGGGCCCGGAGGGCGAGCGGTTCGAGATCGTGGCCGACGGTGAGGTCGCCGGTTTCGCGATGTTCGTCGACGTGGAGGGCCGACGGGTCTTCTTCCACACCGAGATCGGGCCGGAGTTCGGGGGCAAGGGTCTGGCCACGGTGCTCGTGCGGCACGCGCTGGAGAAGACCTCCCAGGAGGGGCTGCGGATCGTCGCGGTGTGCCCGTTCGTGAAGAAGTACGTCAACACGCACACGGAGGAGTGGGCCTCACACGTCGACGCGGCGACACCGCCCCTGCTCGCTGCGATCCCGCGCAGCCACGGCTGAGGGCCGCACGGCCAGGCCGAGGATCACCCGCCTCGGGTCGGGGTGCCGGTGAGCTCCGGCCCGTCGTCAAGGCTGTCATCGAGGCTGTCGTCGAGGCTGTCGTCGAGGCTGTCGTCGAGGAAGCCCAGGGCCGCCGTCGCCGCCGCGCCCGAGGCCGTGGTCACGATCTCGCCCGGGCTGGAGCCGTCAGCCTCCTCCGCGGCGGCGTCGGGGGCGGGAGCGGACACGGCATACGTGCGGGAGAGGGCGCGGTAGGGCGGCGACAGCATCGCCACGACCGCCGCGAGCACCATGACGATCCCGGCGACGACGAAGACCAGGGCGATGCCACGGGACTCCGGGGTGCCCACGCCGAGCAGCGGCTCCAGGACGCGGCGGCCCTCCGCCGAGCCGGCGTAGGGGATGATCCAGCGGTCGGCCAGCGGCGCGATGAGGAAGGCCGTGAGCGGCGCGGCCGCGGTCTCGACCGCCATCGCGAAGCCGAACACGCGGCCCTGACGCTCCAGCGGAACGACCCGCTGCAGGATCGTCTGCTCGGCGGCCTCGGCCACGGGGATCAGGCACATGTAGAGGAAGATGCCCAGGGCATACACCCACCACCACTCGCGGATGGTGAACAGCGATCCGAGCACGCCCATGGCGATCGCGCAGAGGAGCAGGGTGCGGAGGGGCTGGCTGCCGAGACCGACCTTGGCCACGACCGCGCCACCGACGATGAAGCCGATCGAGGTCACCCCGAGGACCGCGCCCCACGCCTCGACCGGGAACATCTCCAGGCCGTAGGGGTCCATCAGCGCCATGTAGACACCGCCGATGAGGTTGTTGAAGGTTGCGAAGAGGATGAGCGCCAGCAGTCCGGCCTGAGCCAGGATGACCTTGAGCGTGCCGCGCCAGGTCCACGCGGCCCCGACCTTCGTCCTGGCTGGCGGCCGGCTCACGCTCCTCCGGCATCCGCACCACGGAGAGGTGAGCCAGGCCCAGGGCGACCGCGACGACCGCCAGCGCCAGCGTCCAGCCCATCCCGAGCAGGCCAACCGCGAGACCGGACAGGAAGCTCGTCGCCATGAAGCTGATGCCCTGGGCGGTGCCCACGAGACCGTTGGCCCGGGCCCGCTGGTCGTCGGGGATCAGGATGGTCACGCACGTCGACAGCGCGATGTTGCGCATGTGCTCCACCACCGACCCCACGAGGATGAGGACCGCGAGCAGCCAGAACCACGGGCGCGACAGGTCGGTCATCGCCTCTGAGGGGACGCTGAGGTAGAAGAGGCCGGCGACGGCGAAGAGGGTGAGCGTGACCACGCTCGAGAAGCGCATCACCATGATCTTGCGGTGATGGTCCACCACGGAGCCGAACATGATGCTGCTCAGCGAGACGAAGAGCATGTAGGCGCCGCCGATGATGCCGGTCGCCAGCACCGACCGCGTCTCGAGGTAGGCCCAGAAGGTGAGGGCGAACCACAGGAAGCTGGTCGTCAGCCCCGCCACCGCCGTGTTGACGAGCAGGTGCAGGAAGGTGCTGCCCAGACCTGGCGGGCTCGACGTGGTCGTCGTGGGTGAGGAGCTCATACCTGACTGTGACACCGAGCACCGACAGAAGTCATCGGCATTGTCGGTCATCGGCCTATGTCGGTCCCCGGGTCAGCGCAGCGGGACGAAGCGGTAGTAGCCCGGGGCCGTCGTCGTGGTGACGTGCTGACCGCTGCGGTCCACGACCAGCATGCGCCCCTGGACAGGGACGACCAGGCGGCCACCGTCGGCGAGCTGGTCGACGAGCTCGTCGGGAACGGCGCGCGCCATGGCCGAGACCAGGATCCGGTCGAACGGCCCGCGACCGGGCGCTCCGAGCACGTCGACCCGGGCGGTCTCCACGGTCGCCGTCCCGACGCCTCGGCGGGCCAGCAGGTCGGCGGCAGCGGTGGCCAGCTCCGGCACCAGCTCGACGCCGAGCACCTGGCCGCCGGCCCCGACCAGGTGGGCGAGGAGGGCGGTCGTCCAGCCCGAGCCCGCGCCCACGTCGAGCACGCGGTCTCCTGGTCGGGGGTCGAGCAGCTCGAGCATCGCTGCCACCGTGCTGGGCTGGGAGTTGGTGGCACCGTGGCCGATCCGCAGCGGCACGTCCTCGGCGGCGTGCTCCCGCAGGTCGGCCGGGAGAAAGTCTGCCCGGGTCACGGAGGTCATGGCCTCGGCGACCCTGCCCCGGACACTCATGAGCTCGACCTCAGGCGAGCCCCGACAGATCGTCGGGGACGTCGACGGCATACGCCTGCAGCAGCTCGAGCGGGGCCACCTGGAGGACGGACTCGTGCGTGCTGGCCAGCACGACCGGAGCGGCACGGCCGGCGCTCGCGGACTGCACCCAGCGCAGGGCCACGACGCACCAACGGTCGCCCGGGCGCAGTCCTGGGAAGCTCCACTCGGGTCGAGGCGTGACCAGGTCGTTGCCCAGCTCGCTCTGATGCTCAAGGAAGTCAGCCGTCACGACGACGCAGATGCCGTGGATGCCGACGTCCTCGACCGTGACCTCGCAGCGGCCGGTCCGGGTGAAGCCGGTCACCGGGTCGGTGCCGCACTCCTCGAGCTCTCCGCCGAGCACGTTGCGCATGGAGCGATCGTGCCACCTGTGGGTGCCGGGCGCAGCACGTCAGGACGCCCCTGCCTGCCCCTGGCCGCTCTCCCGGGTTCGCTCGTCTGGTCGGCCTCGCCTCGGCCCGGCGCCCGGGTGTCGTTCACCGTCCTCGCCGGTGTGGGTCAGGGTGATGAAGGTGCTGCGGGTGCGCGGGGTCGCGTGCCGAAGATGCGGGTCACGCGCCAGGAGATCGCGCACGCGCGCGTTCGCCACGTCGCGCTGCTCCTCGGTCCCCTCCGCCTCGCGGATGCGGCGCACGGCGTCCTCGAGGTCGTCGCCGTCCCGCACGTGGGTGTACTGGCGGTAGTCGTGCACCCGCCCAGTCACCACCTGGCCCAGCACCGTGCGGACGGTCAGGTCGCGACGCGCATCCAGGCCGAGGTGCCAGTAGCCGGCAGTCTTGAACTGGTGCGGACGCCGCGCGAGAAGCGCGAGGTTGATCTCGCTGGTCTGTCCGCCGGCCCAGCCGTACGGCACGACGTGGTCGAGCTCCCCAGCATGCGGCCCAGTGCGGGGACCGGGCGCCCGGCTGTAGACGTCGGCGGCCACGACCTGCCGACGCATGTCGGCGTCCGGGCGGTAAGCCCCGATGGACCGCTCCACCAGTCGCCCGTCCGGCCGGTCGGTCAGCAGTCGGAACAGGGTGGTGCCCGGACGAAGGACCAGTTCCCGGGCATGCCCGGGCGTGAGGAAGAACGGGTGCGGACCGAGGACCTCAGCCACCCGCCCTCGGCCGGGCGCATCGTCTCGACCCGGCGGCCAGGACGGCGGCGTGGGCGGTGGTGGCGGCGACGATGGTGGCGGTGGTGGCGGCGACGATGGTGGTGGTGGTGGCGGCGGCGACGATGGTGGTGGTGGTGACGGTCGTGGTGGTGACGATGACGGTGGTGACGGGGCCGGTGGTGGGGGGTGCGGCGGTGACTCTGAGTCAGGCACCAGCTGGCTGGCGCACCCGGGACAGTAGGCCTGGCCCCGCCTCAGGTCGTCGACCGGGACGACGACCTGGGCGTGCACCGTGGGTTGGCCGTTGAGGATCGTGGCCAGTCGCTCGAGGTCGTCGGGGGCGAGGGCGTCGTCGACCAGCGCGTCCACCTCGGCCGTGCCGTCGCAGGGCTCAGTCGAGGGACGGAACGGGATGGTGCCATAGAGCAGCAGCGCGATGGTCAGGTCGCAGCGCAGCTGGTCGAGCGTCCTGGCGTCCCCGGCCTTCCGCAGCACCCGCGCCGCCCTCTCGATGCGCTGGCCCAGGGCGACGACGCTGATGGCCGGGCCGTTCACCCCAAGGGTCGCCGTGCCGTCATCGTGCACGCGGACCCAGGCGCGACGGCGGGCGTACGCCCGGCGTCGCCGTTCACGCTCGCCCGCCACGTCGGCGCCCTCGCACGCGGTCGCCTCCCGAGCCAGCGCCGCGTCGAAGTCCGACCGCGCCCAGGGACCTGCCCTGAGCTCACCGTCCGGGTCGAGGCGCTCCTGCGCAGCCAGGGCCCGGTCCGTGCCGAAGAGGGCGAGCGCCACCAGCATCCGCTGGTCGGTCGTGAGCGCCGCGCACCGCCTCCAGAACGCTCTCACCATGGCCCACGACGTCTCGCCCCTGCGCAGCGCACCCAGGACGAGGACGAGAAGGTCCGGGTCATCGGTCGCGACGCCGACCGCCTGCTGCGCCTCCGTGACCGTGAAGCCCAGGGCCACCTCGACCTCCGCCACCGCGAGCCTGCGGACCTCCGCCGCCACCGCGCGTTCCTGGGTGCGGGTGAGAGTGACCCCGTAGAGATCCTTGTGCTCCAGCACCCGCAGCCGGACAGCGGCATGCACCTCCCGCACAGCCTCGAGCAGCCGCGCGTCCTCGCACGCCCTCGCCGCTCCCACGGCACGCAGTCGAGTCACCGACGGATCCGTCGCGGTCCGCCCGTCCGCCGCAGCCTTGTCGAGAGGAGGGCTCTCGTGCTCGCCCTGTCCTTGCATCGCGCGGCGCACCGCCTCGCGCATCCGCTGCGCGGCCATCTCCGCGGCGAGCTGGTCGTCGAAGGCCTGCTCCAGAGCTCCACCGACCGAGGCGCGCCGGCCGATCGCCACGCCATACCCAGGGTGACGACCGCTGCATACCCGCTCACTGCCCAGCCACGCCATGGCGACCTCCCTCCCCTCGGCCCGGACGTCCCACCACACATCTGAATCGAACTGTTGTTCGACGCTAACACGCTAAGACCGAACCCTGCCACCGACACGCTCAGGCTGTGGACAACCCGCCCTGCCCCGGCCACCCGGAGTCGCACGGCAGGATGGGGGCATGAGCTACGACCTCCTGCTGCACCCACGCACGCCCGACCAGCCGTGGGACGACGTCCTCGCCGCCGCCGAGGAGGAGGTCGACGACGCCACGCTCACGGACGGCGCTGCGCTCGAGGAGGGCGTGGCAACCTTCCGCCGGATCGAGGCACGGCTGCGCGAGCTGCTGCCGGGCGACCTCGAGACCTGGGAGGCCGAGGAGACAGGCGGCGACGTCTACGGCGAGCTGAACGACCCGGCGACGGGCCTCCAGGTCGAGCTCTTCGCCGACTCGGCCTCGGTCAGCTATCCCTACCGGGAGCACGCGGACCTCGAGTCCTTCCACGAGCAGGTCCGCCAGGCCGTGCGCGTGGTCGCCGAGGAGACGGGGTATGACGTGTACGACCCCCAGACGGGGGCCGACTTCGACGGCACCTTCGCCGACGAGGCGGGCCGGGAGGCGACGAGGCAGCTCCGGAGCGCGGGGGCGGCCACCGAGGGGGGCCACACCGTGGCGCCGGGAGAGGCCGCCGAGGCCGACCCGGCCACCACGCGGCCGGCCGACCCGCGGCAGGACCCGGCGTTCCTGCGGCGCCGCGGCACGCTCTACCTGATCCTCGGCGCGCTCCTCGCGGGCGTCGGCTTCTGGCGTCTCTCGGGCGGCTCCACCGGCTGGCTGACCTGGCTCGTGATCGTCATCGGCGTCTTCGACCTGCTGGGCGGGCTGTTCATGCTCTCCATCTCCCGGCGCATCCAGGCCGCGGAGGAGCCTCGGCAGAACCCGTGACCACGCGAGAGGCTGCTGACCTGGGCAGACTCGCTTCCGGTCACCCTTGTCGGCGCTGGGTGCCATGCTGACGACGTCGGCACGGACGGGCCGGCGCACACCACCGAGGGCAGGAGAGCGACATGGCGCACGGCGACATCACCCATATCGACATCCCGGTGAGCGACCTGAAGGCGGGAGCGGAGTTCTACAGCGGCCTCTTCGGCTGGCAGATCGCCGAGGTGCCGGGCTACGAGGGCTACCCCATGTGGCAGGCCCCCAACAAGATCAGCGGCGGCGGACTGTCCCCGCGTTCGGACGACTTCTCACAACCGCGCTCCTACGTCGAGGTCGACTCGATCGACGAGACGCTGGCCACGGTGACGCAGCTCGGCGGCGAGGTGGTCAGGGGCAAGGAGCCGATCAGCGAGACGAGCTGGTGGGCCGTCTTCCGCGACCCCGACGGCAACACGGTCGGTCTCTACGAGGGCACCACCGAGGCCTGATCCCAAGGCCACCCAAAGCTCGCGGCAGGAGGCCCTTGACGACATACAACCGATTGGTTGTATATTGATCCCGTGGACGAGACGAGCGAGGACCGGGCTGACGCCATGTTCCACGCCCTGTCGGACCGCACCCGGCGCGACATCCTGCGCCGCGTGCTGGCCGGCGAGCACTCCGTCTCGGCCCTGGCAGGGAACTACGACATGAGCTTCGCCGCCGTGCAGAAGCATGTCGCGGTCCTGGAGCGCGCGGGTCTGATCACGAAGCGTCGCCACGGCCGGCAGCAGCTGGCCAGTGGCGATGTCGAGGCAGTGCGCTCCGTCACCTCGATGCTCGCCGAGCTCGAGCACATCTGGCGCGGTCGCATCGACCGCATCGACGCACTCCTGGAGGAGACCTGACATGCCCGTCACCGACATCACCAAGGACCTCGACAACCGCATGCTCACCATCACCGCCGACTTCGCCGCCCCGGTGGATCGGGTCTGGGAGCTGTATGCCGACCCGCGCCAGCTGGAGAAGGTGTGGGGCCCGCCCAGCCACCCTGCGACCTTCGACGCGCACGAGCTGACCGTCGGCAGCACCACGAAGTACTACATGACCGGCCCCGAGGGGGAGAAGTACTACGGCACCTGGCAGCTCACCGACGTCGACGCGCCGAGGAGCTTCGCCTTCGAGGACCGCTTCGCCGACGCGGACTACGCCCCCGCTGAGGGGATGCCGGTGTCCTACAACACCTACGCCTTCGAGCCGACCGAGTCTGGGACACGCGCGGTGTTCACGACCACGTACGACACCGCCGAGGCACTGCAGCAGGTGCTCGACATGGGCGTCGAGGAGGGCGCCACCTCCGCGATCAACCAGATCGACGACTTCCTCGCCGCCTGAGCAAGGGCCACGGCGGCGGACAGACCCTGCAGAGGGCGGAGAGGCACCGACTCAGCACACAAAGAAGCCCCGGCCAGATCTCTCTGGCCGGGGCTTCCTGCTGTGTGCGCGAGGGGGGAGTTGAACCCCCACGCCCTTTCGGGCACACGGACCTGAACCGTGCGCGTCTGCCTATTCCGCCACTCGCGCGAGTGCCGAGCAAGATTAGCACGCGCCCGGGGTCACCCCGAAATCTGCCGATCCGGAGCCGTGACCGGATCGTGACCAACCAGGTCGGACGGAGCGGCGTCGTGCACAGTGACAACCCAGCAACGCGGGAGGAGGGACCACGATGCGCGGCACAACCGCCACCGTCATCACAGGTATGACGTTCGCGCTCACCGTGACCGGGTGCGGCAGCGTGACATCCGAGGGGAGCACCACCGACGTCGCTGCCCTGACCACCGCGGCCCCTGCGCCGGCGGACCAGGAGGCGACGACGACGGAGGCTCCCAGCGTCAGCTCCAGCAGCACGCCGACCGACGAGCCCACCGATCCGGCGACCGCCGCCCCCGAGCCGACGCAGCCGCCCGAGCCGGCGCAGCCGGCATACCCCGACAACGCCGCTGACTATGTCGACGTCTTCTTCCACGCCGTGTCCACCGGTAGCTTCGCCACGATCGACGCGATGGCTGGCCGGGAGTCCGCGGCGGTCGCCCGCTGCCTCGCCGGAAACGACGGCTGGATCCGATGGCACGTGCTCATGGGCGAGGACGAGACGTTCGGTTCCCTGGAGCCGATCGGCTATCCCGATCTGATGATCACCCATGTCACGAGTGACCACGTGACGAGGCCGGACTACACGGAGGCTTACATCGTTCTCGACCGGTCGGCCCTCGGGGGTCCGGACGCGGTCGTCAACCTCGACGTGTCCTGGTCGCTGGGGAGCGTCACGCTGAGCGACGACTGCTTCGCCAGCCCCGTCGCGGAGGCACTCGACCTCATGGTCGAGGGTGACGCGAGTGCTCTCGACGCCATGCTCAGCGACGACGGCGACTGGTCCCTGCTCGACCGCGAGTGGATGACGGTCGCCGACAACGAGGTGCGGGGCTTCGGGTCGATGGCTGCCTACCAGAACATTCCAGCCGACCTCTTCATCACCTTCGACTCCACGCTGCGGCGAGAGGCTGGTGACATGGAGCCTCGCCCGGTGATCTTCGTCGACCCGGCTGTCCTCGAGCGCACCACACAGGGCTCGATCAAGAGCATCGGCCGGCCCATCATCGAACGCTGGGCATGACCATCACCCCAAAGGGAGGCACCCATGCACCGCACGCACCTGACATTCGTCGTTGGTATGACGCTCGCCCTCGCCCTGACCGGGTGCGACGAGTCGACCCTCGACGCGGGATCCACAGCATCCGACCCGGCCGCGGTGACCACCGAGGCACCTGCGGCCGCCACCGACGAGGCGACGTCGACCACCACGCCCGAGGCCACCGAGGAGGAGACAGCCGCCACCGAGGAGACGTCGGACAGCGGCACCAGCGGCACGGATGACGTCGTGTCATACCCCTCGGAGGTGGTCGCCTACGCCGACGCCTTCGTCGCGGCCTGGCACGCCAAGGACACCGGCCGTGTGGCGGACCTCGCCGTG
Source organism: Ornithinimicrobium tianjinense (assembly GCF_014636495.1). Classification (GTDB taxonomy): domain Bacteria; phylum Actinomycetota; class Actinomycetes; order Actinomycetales; family Dermatophilaceae; genus Ornithinicoccus; species Ornithinicoccus tianjinensis. The sequence continues at coordinate 188,642 of NZ_BMEM01000003.1, read as the reverse complement.
CCGGAGGTCGAGGCGGCGACCGGCACGTGGTCCACCGACGACGGGTGGAACTACGACGACGACAGCTCCGTGGCGTGGGTGGGCGAGGCCGGAGAGGGCCTGCACGTCGTCCGCTACGGCCACCCGGTCGGCGCCCGCCTCGAGGTCACCGTCGAGGTCGACGCGCTCGGCAGCACCGACGGTGTCGTGGGTGCGGACTTCACAACAGGGCCCACGCCGGGCGACAGCCTCACCAGGGTGGAGGACAACCTGTACAACCAGTACGCCGACGCGTTCTACCAGGCACTGGTCGACGAGGACCAGGCGACGCTGGAGCGCTACGGCAGCGAGCACGCGGTGCGGTTGGCGGGTGAGTACACGCCGGAGACCCACGGCCGCGTCATCGAGGACCACGGCTTCTGGTCCTTCCGCGACCAGCCGCTCGGGCTCCTCTTCTCCTACCCGGACAACACCGGTGAGGACATCGTGAGCCGGTACACCCAGATCCTGGATCTCGACACCGCCCTGGTCGACGGCGGTCAGGACCACGGGGTGATCAGCGTCAACTTCGTGATCGACGCCCGCTGGACCTGATTCCCCGGCTCCACGGCGAGCCACTCCCACGACCGGTTCCTCCAGGGACCTCGCAGGCCCGGCAAGTACGATCGAACGGACCGTCCCTGCCGCTGTGCCGGCGAGGACCTGCAGAGAACCCCGAGAGGAGTGGCCGTGGGAGTGTTCGACAAGCTCGAGCGAGGGCTTGAGCGGGCCGTCAAGCAGCCCTTCGCCCGCGTCTTCAAGGCCGAGGTCCAGCCCGTCGAGATCGCCTCGGCGATGCGCAAGTCGATGGACGACCGGGCCGCCGTGCTCGGGCCCGGCCGCACGATGGTCCCCAACGTCTTCACGATCGAGCTGGCCGAGACCGACTACGAGCGCCTCGACTCCTACTCCCACGCGCTCACCGACGAGCTCATCGCGGCGGCGGAGGACCACGCCGACGCCCAGCGGTATGTCGCTCCCGGCCCCTTCGAGGTGCGCCTCGTCTCCGGCGACGACCTCGAGACCGGGATCTTCCGGGTCCGGCCGGCAGCCAAGGACGGGCGGTCCGGCCGGGGTGAGGCCCAGGAGTACGCCCAGGCCACCCCCCGCAACGAGCGCCTCGAGGGACGGGCCCCGGCAGTGCCCGGCCCCCCGGCGCCGGCGCCGCAGGAGCGTCGCCCCGTGACCCGGGAGTTCAGCCCGGACCCGGTCCGCCCGGCACGCAGCCGCTCCGCACGACCAGCGCTCGAGGTCGACGGCCGGCTCGTCCCGCTCGCGGCTGCCGTCACCGTCATCGGTCGCGACGCCTCCGCCGACCTGCCGGTGGACGACCCGGGCGTCTCGCGCCGCCACGCCGAGATCCGCATCAGCCACGACGGACCGCACCTGCAGGTCGTGCTGCGCGACCTCGGGTCGACCAACGGCACCTACCTCAACGGCGAGCAGGTCGGCAGCGAGGAGCTGCGCTCCGGCGACCGCATCACCCTGGGACGGACCCACCTGACCTTCCGCATGGAGGGTTGATGGGTGAGCTGACCCTCAACCTCGTGCGTCTCGGGGTCATCGTCCTGCTCTGGGCCTTCGTCTTCTCCGTGGTGGGCGTCCTGCGCGGCGACCTCTACGGCACCCGCGTGAGCCACAACGCCGGACCGGCCCGCGCCACCCGGGAGACCCGCTCCGAGCGCCGCCAGCGCAAGAACTCCCCGACCCACCTGGTCGTCACCGAGGGCCGGCTGCGCGGCACCTCCGTCCCGCTGCACGACGCCGGGCTGCTGGTGGGCCGCAATCCCGAGTGCTCCTTGGTGCTGACCGACGACTACGCCTCCGGCCGGCACCTGCGCATCTACCCCGGCGTCGACGCCTGGTATGCCGACGACCTCGGCTCGACCAACGGCACCGAGGTCAACGGTCGGCGGATCGGCACCGGCGTCCGGCTCGACCCGGGCGCCCAGATCCGCATCGGACAGACCGTCCTCGAGCTGCGCCGCTGACCGATGTCGATCGCGTTCCGCTACGCCGCCCGCTCCAACCAGGGTCTGGGCAGCAAGTCCCGCAACGAGGACTCCGCCTACGCGGGGCCGGAGCTCCTCGTGCTCTGCGACGGGATGGGCGGGCACGCCGCGGGAGACGTCGCCAGCTCCCTCGTCGTGGGCGAGCTGGTCCACCTCGACGGCGAGTCGCACGGCGCCGACGACGCCCTCGACATCCTCGAGCAGGCGGTCGAGGAGGCCAACGACCGGCTCGCCGACGTCATGGAGGCCTATCCGGACTCCAGCGGCATGGGGACCACCTGCATCGCCATGCTGCGCACCGCCAGCAAGCTCGCGGTCGCCAACATCGGTGACTCCCGCGCCTACCTGCTCCGCGCCGGGCGGCTCACCCAGATCACCAAGGACCACTCCTTCGTCCAGAAGCTGCTCGACGAGGGCCGCATCGGGCCGGAGGAGGCCCTGCACCACCCGCAGCGCTCGCTGGTCACCCGCGTCCTGACAGGCCGCCCGGAGGATCGTCCGGACCTGTCCATGCGGGAGCTGCGCCTCGGCGACCGGCTCCTGCTGTGCAGCGACGGCCTCACCGACTATGCCGCGGAGGAGACGGTCAGCGAGATCCTGGCCGAGAGCGACCGCACCCCCGGCCAGGTGGCGGACGAGCTGATCCAGCTCGCCCTGCGCGCCTCCACCCGGGACAACGTGACGGTCATCGTCGCCGACGTCGTCCACGCCGGCGCCGGCACCCTCAAGCCGCAGGTCGTGGGCGCGGCCAGCGTCCGGCGCAGCGCCCCCACGTCCCGCACCCTCACCCCCGCCGAGAAGGCCGCCGAGCTCAGCCGGGCCGCCGCCGGAGCGTCCGCGGCGAGCGACGGGCCGGTGCTGGCCGAGGAGGCCACGAGCGCCCACCCGCTGGTCCGCTGGCTGCGGCGCACGGTCGTCGCGGCCGCCGTCCTCGCGGTCGTGGTCGCCGCCGGCTGGCTGGGCTGGCGATGGAGCCAGGACCAGTATTTCGTGGGCGAGCAGGACGGCCAGGTGGCGATCTATCGTGGCCTGGCCCAGGACCTCGGCCCCATCGAGCTCAGCTCGGTCGAGGAGCAGACCGACCTGGCGGTGGACGACCTGCCCGACTACTACCAGGGCCGGGTCCGCGCCACCCTGGCCGCCGACGACCGCGAGGGGGCAGAGACCATCGTCGCCGAGCTGCGCGACCTGGCCGCCCGCCGGGCCGAGGCAGACGCACCGCGCGCCCCTCGTCCGGCCGACGACGCGACGAGCACCACCGACGCCCCGAGCGCCTCCGACGATCCCGTGACCGCCACCCTCCCGCCCGGCCACCCGATGGCCGGTCCGCTGGAGCTGGCCGTGACCCTGGGGGAGGAGCGCCCATGACCCTGGCACCCACCGCCAGACCCTCGACGGTGACCAGCCTGAAGGTCCGCAGCGGCCGGCTCGTCGAGCTGGTGCTGGTGGTCTTCGCCGTCGCGATCGTGGCGCTGGCCTACGTCAACGTGAGCATCGCCACCGAGGACCGCCTGCCCACCGACGTGTGGTGGCACGTCGGCCTCTTCGGGGTCCTGCCGCTCGCCCTGCACGTCGTGCTCCGCTGGCGGGCCCGGTATGCCGACCCGCTCCTGCTCCCCATCGCCACCCTCCTCAACGGGCTGGGGCTGGTGATGATCCACCGGATCGACGTCAGCCAGGGGCTCGGCCCCACCGACGGGGTGGCCGCGCGCCAGCTGCTGTGGACCGGGCTTGCGGTGGCCATGGCGGCGGTCGCCCTCGTCGTGGTCCGCGACCACCGGGTGCTGCGCCGCTACACCTACACGGCCATGGCCATCGGTTTCGTGCTGCTCCTGCTGCCGATGCTCCCCGTCGTCGGCCAGGAGATCAACGGCTCGCGCCTGTGGATCCGGATCGGCCCGTTCAGCCTGCAGCCGGGCGAGCTGGCCAAGATCGCGCTGACGGTCTTCTTCGCCGGCTACCTCGTCACCACCCGTGACGCCCTCTCGCTCGTGGGCAGGCGGTTCCTGGGCCTGCAGCTGCCGAGGGCCCGCGACCTCGGCCCGATCCTCGTGGCCTGGGGCCTGTCGGTCCTGATCCTCGTCTCCCAGCGCGACCTCGGCTCCTCGCTGCTGTTCTTCGGCCTCTTCGTCGCCGTCCTCTACGTCGCGACCGAGCGCACCAGCTGGATCGTCATCGGCCTCAGCCTGTTCGTCGCCGGCGCGGTGCTCGCGTGGCAGCTCTTCAGCCACGTCCAGCAGCGCGTGACCCTGTGGCTCGACCCGTTCGCCCCCGGCCAGTCCGACCAGGTGGCCAAGGGCCTGATGGGCCTGGGCCACGGCGGCATCTTCGGCACCGGTCTGGGCGAGGGCTACCCCTACATCACCTACTTCCCGGCCAGCGACTACGTCATCGCCAGCTTCGGCGAGGAGCTGGGGATGATCGGCCTGTTCGCCATGCTGCTGCTCTACGCCCTGCTCGTCGAGCGGGGCCTGCGCACCGCGATCGGCGCCCGCGAGGGTTTCGGCAAGCTCCTTGCCGCGGGTATGGCGTTCACCGTCGCCCTGCAGGTCTTCGTCATCGTCGGCGGGATCACCCGCGTCATCCCGCTCACCGGCCTGACCACCCCGTTCCTCTCCGCGGGCGGCTCCTCGCTGCTGGCCAACTGGGTCATCGTCGCGCTGCTGCTGCGGATCAGCGACCACGCCCGCCGACCCGTCTCCGAGCGCCGCCTGGACCCGACCACGGACCGGGCGCACCCCACGGAGGTCACGCCGTGAACACCCCCATCCGCCGCCTCGCCGTCGTCGTCATGCTGATGTTCACGGCCCTTCTGCTCTCCACCACGTGGATCCAGTTCGTCCAGGCCGAGGACCTGCGTGACCTCCCCGGCAACCGACGCACGCTCATCGAGACCTACAGCCGCGACCGCGGCGCTATCCTCGTCGACGGCACCGCCGTCGCGCGCTCGGAGCGCACCGACGACGAGCTGGGCTGGATCCGCCGCTACGACCAGGCGAGCCGTTATGCCCACCTCACCGGCTACTTCTCCTTCACCTACGGGGCCGGCCCGGGCCTGGAGCGGGCCGCGAACGCCGTGCTCGCGGGGACGGACGACAGCCTCTTCTACCAGCGGGTGAGCGACCTGTTCACCGGCACGCCGCCCAGCGGCGCCAGCCTGGAGCTGACGATCGACCCGGCCGTGCAGGCCGCGGCCCAGGAGGCCCTGGGCGGCCGGCGCGGCGCCGCCGTCGCCCTGGACCCCCGCACGGGCGCGATCCTGGCCATGGTCAGCAGCCCCTCCTACGACCCCAACGGCCTCAGCAGCCACCAGCTCGCCGCCGTCGACAGGACGTTCGCGGAGCTCGACGAGGACCCTGACCGACCGCTCGTCAACCGTGCCATCGGCGGCGACCTCTACCCTCCCGGCTCCACCTACAAGCTCGTCGTCGCGGCCGCCGCCCTGGAGAGCGGCGACTACGACCCGGACTCCGAGCTCGAGGGTGGCCGCACCTACACCCTCCCCGGCTCGAGCACGTCGCTGCCCAACTTCGGCGGCGCGGCGTGCGACCCGGAGGACCGCCCGACGCTGGCGGAGTCGGTGCGGATCTCCTGCAACACCTCCTTCGCCTGGCTCGCCGGCGAGCTCGGGGCCGACGCCCTGCGGGAGCAGTCGGAGGAGTTCGGCTTCGGCCAGGAGCTGGCCGTCCCGATGCCGGTGACGCCCTCGTCATACCCGGAGAGCCCCGACCCCGCCCAGGTGGCGCTGACGGGCATCGGGCAGCACGAGGTCCGGGTCACCCCGCTGCAGGTGGCGATGATCTCCGCCGCGATCGCCAACGGGGGTTCGGTGATGACGCCCTACGTCGTCCAGACCGTGCGGGACAGCGACCTGGAGGTCATCGACGAGACGGATCCGCGCGAGCTGTCGCGCGCGGTCTCGCCCGCGACCGCCGAGGCCCTGCGCGACATGATGGTCAGCGTGGTGGAGAGCGGGTCCGGCACCGCAGCCGCCCTCCCGGGGATGAGCGTCGCGGGCAAGACAGGCACCGCCGAGTACGGCACCCAGGGGGCGGCCCACGGGTGGTTCACCGGGTTCGCGCCGGCGGACGACCCCCGCATCGCCGTCGCGGTGGTGGTCGAGTCGGCCACCGACGACTGGTCGGGCGAGACCGGCGGGGTGGTCGCGGCCCCCATCGCCCGCGCGATGTTCGAGGCAGGAGCCCAGCGATGACGGACGACCCCACCCGCGCGACCCCGGCCCCCGCCGCCGCCGAGGAGCCGCGTGTCCTGGGCGGCCGTTACGAGGTCGGCGAGCTCATCGGGCGCGGCGGCATGGCCGACGTCCACCTCGGTCACGACCTGCGCCTGGGCCGCAACGTCGCGATCAAGATCCTGCGGACCGACCTCGCGCGCGACTCCTCGTTCCTGGCCAGGTTCCGCCGGGAGGCCCAGGCCGCGGCCGGGCTCAGCCATCCCTCGATCGTCGGAGTCTTCGACTCCGGCGAGGAGAGCGTCCCCCAGGCTGGGCTCGCCCCGCTGCACGTGCCCTACATCGTCATGGAGTATGTCGACGGCCGCACCCTGCGCGAGGCGCTCAACGACAGCCCCGGCGGCGTGCTCGCCCCGGACGAGGCGGCTCGCATCACCGTCGCCGTGCTTCAGGCCATGGAGTATGCCCACGAGCGCGGTCTCGTGCACCGCGACATCAAGCCGGCCAACGTCATGGTCACCCCCTCCGGCGGCGTCAAGGTCATGGACTTCGGCATCGCCCGTGCGCTGGCGGACACCGCCGCGACGATGACCCAGACCTCGGCGGTCATGGGCACCGCCCGCTACCTCTCGCCGGAGCAGGCGCAGGGGCTGGACGTCGACGGACGCTCCGACCTCTACTCCGTCGGCTGCCTGCTCTACGAGCTGCTGACCGGCCGCACGCCCTTCCAGGGCGACCCTGTCTCCCTGGTCTACCAGCACCTGGGCGAGACGCCCCGACCGCCGTCCGCCTTTGTCCACCACCTCTCCGAGGCCTACGACGCGGTCACGCTGCACGCGCTGGAGAAGAAGCCCGAGGCGCGCTACCAGAGCGCCGAGGCCTTCCGCGCGGACCTCAACGCCGTCCGCGCCGACGAGCCGGTGTCCGCGGCCGCGCGGGCCAGCTACGCGGCGGTGATGGGTGCTGGCGCCGCGGCGGCCGCGCGCGCGGCCCGTGCGTCCGAGGACACCGCCGCCGTCCCGAGGGTGGCGTATGCCGCGGGCCCGCCCGCGGACGAGGGCACCGACCCCTTCCTGCCGGGCGAGCAACGCGCACCGCGCACGGCATACGAGGACGACCGCTGGGAGCGCACCGACGAGATGCCGGTCCGCGAACGGCGCCACCGCGGCGCGGCTCTGCTGCTCGGGGTGCTCGCCCTGCTGGCCACTGCCGGCGTGGCCTGGGTGCTCTGGCAGGTCATGGGGCCCGGAGGGGCGCCGGAGACACCGCAGGTGGCCGTCACGTCCACCGTCGGGATGACCGAGGAGCAGGCCCGGCAGGTGCTCACGGACGACGGCTTCGTCGTGCCCGAGGCCACCGAGCGCTCCAGCGAGAAGGAGGCGGGCACCGTCATCGAGCAGGACCCGCCCGGTGGCACGGCCCCCCAGGGGTCACAGGTGCGCCTGGTCGTCTCGGCCGGCCCCGAGGCGCTCACGGTCCCCCGGCTGGCCGGGATGGACGAGGACGCCGCCCGGGCCGAGCTCGCGAGGCTGGGCTTCACCAACGTGCGGGCCGAGGCCGAGGAGGTCGACGACCCCGACGTGGAGAAGGGCCTGGTCATCGGCACGGATCCCGAGGAGGGGCAGGAGGTCGCGCCGGACCGGGAGATCGTCCTGCGGGTCTCGAGCGGCGACGTCAAGGTGCCGACCCTCGTCGGTGAGTCGCGCGACGAGGCCGTCCGGCTGCTCAGCGAGGCCAGCCTCGGCTTCAGGGTGGAGGTGCTGCAGACCTGGGAGACCGAGCCCGGGACCGTCCTCGAGCAGTCGGTCGAGCCGGGAGAGGTGGTCCGGCAGGGGACCGAGGTCACGATCGTCGTGGCCGAGCAGCCGCCGTCCACGGTCACCCTCGAGCCGGCACCTCCGCCCACCACGACTCCGCCCACCACGACTCCGCCCCCCACGAGCGACGATCCGACCACGGAGCCCACGGACGAGCCGACCACGGAGCCGACGGACCCGCCGACGACCGACCCGCCCTCGACGACGCCGACGGATCCGCCGGAGCAACCCTGACGTTCCGCGGAAGGGGTCCATGCCCTGGTCGTACGGGACGAACGGGCTGTCCCAGGTGCCGGTGACGTTCTTGGCCACCCCCGCGTCCGGCATCGAGAGCCGGCTGACCCCGAGCAGGGCCCTCGGCGTGAGCCAGGAGATCGGCCGGTCCCCGGGAGAGCGCCGAGAAGGGCGAGGGCTGCGGCATACAGCAAGATCTTGTGACGCCCGATGGGCAGAACTATCGGTGTGCAGTTCTGTCGTGACACATTCATCGTCCTGACGATGCTTGTGACACCACAGAACTGCACACGCATGGTGAAGTCGCCCGAGAGGGAGGTGCGGGACGGCAGGGAGCGGCTCAGGGGGCAGGCTGTCTAGCCCTGGTCGGTGCCTGGCGTCGGGTCCTCGGACGGCGGTGTGGTCTCGGCCACCGTGGCGTAGCGAGGGCGTACCCCGCCGGCGAAGCCGGGCATCTCGACCTGGCCGAGGTCGCGCTCCTCGTAGCCCAGGCCGATGGCGTCGGCCCACTGGCGGTAGGTGACCAGCACCGGGTCGGCCGTGAGCGCGGCGTGCAGCCGGTCCGGGTCACCGATGGCGGTGACGGTGAACGGCGGGGAGTAGACCCGCCCCTGGAGGTAGAGGGTGTTGCCGACGCACTGGACGGCGCTGGTGGAGACGATGCGCTGGTCCATGACCATGACGGCCTCGGCGCCGCCGGCCCACATGGCGTTGACCACGGCCTGCACGTCCTGCTGGTGGACGACGACGTCGTCGACGGAGTAGCCCTCCGGGAGGGTGTCCAGGCTGTAGCCCGCGTCGTCGAGGGTCACCTGGACCCCCGTCCCGCTGACCGGGGCCAGCCCGACCATCGGCGCCATGCTGTCGGCCTTGCCGCCGATCGCCTCCGCACGGCCGCTGCCCCCTTGCGCCTGCAGCTGCTCCACCTCGGCGCGCAGCTCGTCGGCGGTGACGCTGAGCTGGCGCACCTGGTCGCCGCGCGCGGTGATGAGGCTGGGCAGGTCGCTCGCCCCGCTGGACTGGGAGGCCGTGCGGGCGAGCGCGGCGCTGGTCCCGAAGAGCAGGCCGGCCGTCAGGCAGACGACCGTCACCCCCGCGGTCCCCGCCCAGGGTCGGCGACGCCCGGTGGGCGTCGAGGGGCCGGGGCTGGGTGCGGTGCTCATCGGGACCAGCGTATCCGCGTATCCTGACCGCACCGATCCGTCACCGAAGGAGGCCGTCGTGCCCGAGTCCCGCGGCCGAGAGGGCGCCAGGCAGCGCGCCCGTCGCACCAGCGAGCTGTCCCAGCCGACCCAGAAGATCCAGTCCAACCCCGGCTGGTTCGTGCCCGTGATGTGCGCGCTGATGGTGGTGGGGGTGCTGTGGGTGGCGACCTTCTACATCACCGGCGGCGAGTGGCCGATCGCCTCGATCCGCTACTGGAACCTCGGCATCGGGATGGGGCTCATCATGGCCGGCTTCGGCATGGCCACCCAGTGGCGGTAGTTGTCCAAAGGTTGTCCCCACACTGGGGATAATCACACCCGTGTAACTCGGGTCTGTGGATAACTCGGCTCAGGCGAACGCCGCCGGCCCCATGACCTGGACCAGCCGCAGCACCGAGAGCCCGACGAGCACGAGGGCGACCAGACCCAGCGCCGGCCAGATCAGCCGGCGTCGACGCGCAGCCTCTGCCGTGCGCCCTGGTGAGCTGGCCAGCCAGAGCAGCCCTCCGACGACCGCCCCAGTGACCGCGCCGCCGACGTGCGCCTGCCAGGCGATACCGCCGACGAAGAAGGGCAGCGCGAGGTTGATGCCGATCATCACGAGCAGGCTGGTCGGGACGTGCCCGCGCCGCAGGAGCAGCACGACATACAGCAGCAGGAGCCCGAAGATCGCGCCCGAGGCGCCCACCACGTGGGTGAACCAGCCGGGGCGCGGGGCGGCCAGCAGCAGGACGCCCAGCGAGCCACCGATCGCGCACAGCAGATAGGTCACGAGGAACTTCGCCGCTCCCAGCGTGCGCTCGAGGACGGGTCCGAACGACCACAGGATGTACATGTTGAACAGGATGTGCAGCAGGCTGCTCGGGGAGTGGACGAAGGCGGTGGTGACGAACCGCCACGGCTCGCTGCCGGCGAGGACGCCGACGAAGGAGAGTCGCTCCGTCAGCCCGGGCACCGTCCACTGGCCCAGGTAGACCGCGACGCAGAGGCCGACCAGGGTGTAGGTGACGTACGGGGTGCCCGTCGTCGCCGGGGCGCCGAAACGGGTGCGCGGGGTGGGGGCGTTCCTGGCCCCCTCGCGGACGCAGTCGACGCACTGGACACCGACGGCTGCGGGACGCTGGCAGTCAGGACACACCGGTCGGTCGCAGCGCTGGCAACGGATGTAGGAGACGCGGTCCGGGTGCCGGGGGCAGGTCGGCTGCCCGGCCCCCTCCCCGCCGCCGACCGGGGCCGGGGGCGGGGACGAGGGAGGTGTGGTGCTCACGCGGTGGGTCGGGTGCGTCAGCGCTCGACGGAGACGCGCTCGATGACGACCGGCTCGACCGGCTTGTCGTTGCGGCCGGTCTTGACAGCGGCGATCGCGTCGACGACGTCCCGCGACGCCTGGTCGGCGACCTCGCCGAAGATCGTGTGCTTGCCCTGCAGCCAGGTGGTCGCGTCGACGGTGATGAAGAACTGCGAGCCGTTGGTGCCCCTGCCCATGCGCTTGCCGGCGTTGGCCATCGCGAGCATGTAGGGCTGGGTGAAGTTCTTGTCGGGGCTGATCTCGTCGTCGAACATGTAGCCCGGGCCGCCGATGCCCTCGCCCAGGGGGCAGCCGCCCTGGATCATGAAGCCGGGGATGACCCGGTGGAAGGTGAGGCCGTCGTAGAAGGGCTCGGGGTTGGTGCGCCCCGCGTCGTCCTTGTAGTCCTTCTCCCCGGTCGCGAGGCCCACGAAGTTGGCCACGGTCTTGGGGGCGGCGTGCTCGAACAGCACGAGGTTGATGTCGCCGTGGTTGGTGTGCAGCGTGACGTTCATGGGGGCAAGTCTCGCACGCGGCACCGTCGGGCCCGCTGGCCTAACCCGCACGGGCAGGGCAGGATGGAGCCAGACCCCAACGAGAAGGAGGGACGTCAGTGTCCTGGTTCTTCAAGACCGATGCCGAGCGCGCCAGCGCCCAGGTTGGGAAGGCCCGCGGTGACGCAGCGGAGGCCGGCTCCAACGCCGCCAGCGGTGCCCGGCACCTCGGCGCCGCCGTGGTGGCCACGCTCGCCGAGGCCACCGCCCCGGCGGACGACACCAGCGCTCGCAAGCAGGCGCGCAAGACCCGCGCCAAGGCCCTCAAGGCTGCCGCTCACGACCGCGCCGCCGCAGGCAAGGCGGCCGCGAAGGCCACCGAGCACGGCCGCGCCGCCGCGCAGCACGGGCGCAAGGCCCTCGACGCCCGCTCCGCCGAGGCCGGCGGGGCCGTGGCCGCCCTCGCGGGCACCGCCGGGGCCGCGGCGAGCGTCGGCGCGCACCGGGCGGCCGAGGCCGCCCGTGAGCAGGGCGCACACGCGGCCGAGGTGCTGCGCGAGCGCTCCGCCCAGGCGGCCAGGACCGTCAAGGAGCGGTCCGGCCCGATGGGCGAGGTGGCGGCCGAGAAGGCGGGTGTCGGCGCAGCCGTGCTGGCCGCCCTCGCCGCCGCAGCCCGTGAGAAGGCGGCCGAGACCCGCAACCGCGCCGTCTCCGGCGTAGACCACGGGATCGACGCCGCCGTGCCGCGCGCCCAGGAGGGTGTCGCCGCAATGGCGCCGAAGGTCGACCACCTGCGTGACCTCATCAACGACGAGCTGCTGCCCAAGCTGCAGACGATGATCGGCGACGTCCAGACCGGCAAGGACCGCGTGCTGGCCAAGGACGAGGGCGCCATCGCAGCGCTCACCGGAGCCCCCAAGGCCGGTCGCCGTCGCAAGGGTGGCGCGCTCATCACCCTCGGCCTCCTCGCGGCCGCGGGCGCCGGTGTCGCCTGGTATCTCGGGCAGCAGCAGCGCCAGCAGGCCGCCGACCCCTGGGCCAGCACGAACGACCGCGACCCGTGGGCGAGCCACGGCCCGGTGGGCAGCGACGAGGCGACGGAGGCGACCGTGCCGACCGAGACCCCCGTGGCGACCGAGCCCCCCGTGGCGACCGAGTCCCCCGTGGCGGCCGTGGACACCGCGCCTGAGCCCGTAGCCGACACCGAGAGCACGGCCACCGGGCCGGTCCGGATGCTCGAGCCGGAGGAGATCGACGAGCTGGGGTCGGAGACCCCCCTCCCGGCCGAGGAGCAGCTGCCCGCGGACGAGGGCGAGCTGCGGCCCGACGACAAGGCGTGATCCCGCACGAGGCGCCCCGACCCACCCGGTCGGGGCGCCTCGCGCGTCCCACCCGTTTCGGCGACACACCGACGCGACGCGGCGTTCCTGCACGTCAGCGCCCCTAGGCTGGCCGACGAGCAAGCCTGAGGAGGTGCGTCGTGTCGGTTCCCGCACGGGCCTTCCGCGACCCTGCCCCCGACGAGCGGGACCTCGACGCGCCCAGCCTGCCGACGGCATACCGGCAGGACCTGCTCGAGGAGAAGGCCCCGACACCCGCACCGCCACCACGCACGGGCGGTCGGCGCGGCGGTCGCGGACCCACCGGCGTCGACCCCCGACCGGGGGCCATCCCTGGTCTGGACGGGCTGCGCGCCATCGCGGTCGCCGCGGTCCTCGTGTTCCACCTGGTCCCGCCCGCGCTGCCGGGCGGCTTCCTCGGCGTCGACGTCTTCTTCGTCGTCAGCGGTTTCCTCATCACCACCCTGCTCCTGCGCGAGCTCGCCCAGCGCGGCCGGATCGACCTGCCGTCGTTCTGGCGGCGCAGGGCGCGGCGGCTGCTGCCGCCGCTGCTCCTCGTCGTGGTCGTCAGCGTCTCGGCCGCGCGGATCGTCGGCGGCGACCTGCTCGTCGGCATCGGACGGCAGGTGCTGGGGGCACTCACCTTCAGCACCAACTGGCTCGAGCTCGCGGCCGACCAGAGTTACTTCCGCTCCACCTCACCGATCCTCTTCGTCAACTTCTGGTCGCTGGCGGTGGAGGAGCAGTTCTACCTGCTCTGGCCACTCACCCTGGTGATCGTGCTCGCGCTGACCCGCACCACCCGGCAGCGCGTGATCGGCGTCGCGGGGGTGGGCGTCGCGAGCGCCGTGGCGATGGCGGTCCTGGCGGACCCCTCGGGCGACTCCACCCGTGCCTACTACGGCACCGACACGCACCTCATGGGCCTGATGGCCGGCGCCGCCCTGGCCCTGGCCTGGGCCGACCCGCGGCACCGGGCGGGGCTGCGCTCCCGGGCCTGGCGGCGCTGGAGGGGGTATGCCGTGCTCGGCGCCCTCGCGGTCCTCGTGGGGCTCATGCGCTGGATGGGCGAGACGAGCCCGCTGACCTTCCGCGGGGGGATCCTGCTCGCCTCCCTGGCGACCGTCGTACTGGTCGCGGGGCTGCTCGAGGCCGACGGACCGTGGCGGCGGCTGATGCAGCTGCGGCCGTTGCGGTGGCTCGGCGAGCGGTCCTACGCCATCTACCTGTGGCACTGGCCGGCCATCGTCATCCTGGCCGACGTGTTCCCCTCCGCCCCCGGCACGGTCCGCTCGGCCGTCGTCCTCGGGGCGGCCCTGACGACCAGTCTCGTCCTCGCGGAGCTGTCGTTCTGGCTGGTCGAGCGTCCCGTGCGTCGCCACGGCGTCCGCCGCTCGCTGGGGGCGCTGGTGCGGTGGCTGGCCACCCCGTGGTCGGTCCGGCGCGGGCCCCGCATCGTCGGCGCCACCCTGGCGCTGATGCTCCTCGCGACGGTGGTCGCGGTCGCCACCGCCCCCGAGAAGTCCGCGACGCAGCAGGCCATCGAGGCCAGCGAGGCACGGCTCGGCGCCGACGCCTCCGACGCCACTGAGTCCACGCCCCCGACCGGCGCGGACGCTGCCGTCACGGCCAGCGCGCTGGGCGGGACGCTCGGGACCGCGGAGGAGGGGGCGCCGACGGCGGAGCAGAAGGGCTCGTCGGAGAAGAAGGGCTCGTCGGAAAAGGGCTCGGAGAAGAAGAGCGCGAAGACGCCGACCGACGGCGCGAGCGCCCCCTCGGCGTGGGCATCCGACAGCCAGGGCCTGCTCGTGCCCGACGGCGACACGATCACGGCCATCGGCGACTCTCTGGTGGTCACCAGCGCCGACGGGCTGGCCTACCGCTTCCCGGGCATCACCTTCCTCGCGCGGTCCAACCGCCAGTGGCCCGACGCGGGGCCGGTGATCGAGGCCGGGCTCGCCGACGGGTCGATCCGCGACAACGTGGTCCTGCACTTCGGCACCAACGCCGGCGTGGACGGCAAGGCCCTGCGCGCCGCCCTCACCGCGCTCGGCCCCGACCGGCACGTCGTCGTCATGAACATCTACGTCCGCGCCACCTTCACCGAGTCCTCCAACGCCACCATCGAGAAGGTGGTCGCCGACTTCCCAAACGCGGTCGTCGGCGACTGGAACGCCACCATCGGCCGGCAGCCGGAGGCGCTCCAGACCGACCAGGTGCACCCGGACCTGGACGGCATGCACGTGTATGCCGACGTGGTGGCCCGCGCGTTCGACTCGTTGGCCCGACGCGACGGCTGATCTGTGGCAGGCTCAGACCCGTGAACATCGTCTTCGTCGAGCCCCACTTCCCGCGGAACCAGCGCGAGTTCCCCAGGGCCCTCGCCTCGGTCGGAGCCAATGTCATCGGCATCGGCGAGACCCCCTGGGAGTACCTGGACGACCAGCTCAAGAGCTGGATGGTCCACTACGAGCAGGTCGGCTCGGTCACCGACCGGCACCAGATGACCGAGGCGGTGCGTCGCGTCCAGCGCATGGTCTGGGTCGACCGCCTCGAGTCCACCATCGAGGCCCACCAGATGGTGGCGGCGCAGGTCCGGGAGGAGCTCGGCATACCGGGCACCTCCGTGCGGACCACCTGGCTGTGCCGCGACAAGCCCTCGATGAAGGAGGCGCTGCGCGCGGCCGGCGTGCCCACGGCCGCCTCCACCGGCGCCGACACGGCCGAGAAGGTGTGGGAGTTCGCCCGGCAGGTCGGCTACCCGCTCATCCTCAAGCCGCGCGACGCCGCGGGCGCCGCCGGCACCCAGCGCGTGGACGACGACACCCAGCTCAAGGCGGCGCTGGACGGCATGGGTGACTACCGGTCGATCGCCGTAGAGGAGTTCATCGAGGGGCACGAGGGCTTCTACGACACGATCTCGATCGACGGACACATCGCGGTCGACTTCGCCTCCCACTACTTCCCCGGCGTCCTGGAGGCGATGCGCACCCGCTGGATCTCGCCGCAGTTCATCGCCACCAACCGCATCGACGGCGGTGGCCTCTACGACGAGATCCGCGAGATGGGCGAGCGCGTCAACCGCGCCCTGGGCATCGAGACCTCCGCCACGCACATGGAGTGGTTCTTCGGACCCAAGGGCCTGAAGTTCAGCGAGATCGGCTGCCGACCCCCGGGCGTGGGGTGCTGGGACCTCTACTGCGCCGCCAACGACATGGACGTGTATGCCGCGTGGGCCGAGGCCATCGTGCACGGCCGGGTGAGCCAGCGCCCCTCGCGCAGCCACTCCGCCGGCATCATCGCGCTGCGCCCGGACCGGGACGGCCAGATCACCGGCTACACCGGGCTGGAGGACGTCGAGAACCGTTACGGCCGCTGGATCATCGACGCGCACATCCCCGCCCAGGGGACGCCCACCCAGCCGGTCGAGGCCGGCTTCATGGCCAACGCCTGGGTCCGGATGAAGCACCCGGACTACGACCAGCTGCACGCGATGCTCGACGAAGTCGGACGGACCGTCCAGGTCCATGCCGGCTGAGCCGTCCACCGATCCCGGGGCCGGCCACCGCATCACCCTCCTCGGGCCGCAGCGCAAGCCCCGGCTGCGCAGCGTCGTCCGCGGGCTCGGGCTCACGGGCGGCCACTTCGCCACGATCACGGCGGGGTGGCGCGACCGCGAGGCCGAGGACGAGATCCTCGTGGCCGAGCTCGGGGGACGCACGACCAACCTTGGCCTGTGGAGCCTGATGCAGCAGGTGTGGGAGATCGACCCCGAGCTCGAGGCGGCCGACCGTGAGCGCCGCGCGGTGCTCGGGGAGATGCAGGAGCTCTACCTCATCGGTCTGGAGCAGGCCGCCGACGGCCTGCGCCGGCTCGTCGCCCAGCCGGCCCGGCACCCCGAGGTGCAGGAACTCGCGATCCGTGACGCCGTGGAGATCATGCGGCGGATGGACGCCCGGCACCTGTCCCGGGTCGACGACGTGCACCGGGAGTTCTACGCCACCTACCGCCCGCAGGACCGCGACCACATCGTCAACGCCCGTTTCGCCGTGGGCCGTGCCCTCGCCGGCACCGATGCCGTGGTCATGCCCGGTGGGCACGTGGGCGTGCTGCTCGGGGCCCTCCACCTCTTCAACCTCGCTCCTGCCCTGGCCAGCCCGGTGCTCTCGGAGGACGGCGAGACGCTGCTGCGCGCCGAGCTGCACCGGCCGATCATCGCCTGGGGCGCGGGCGCGATGGCGCTGACCGAGCGCGTGCTGCTCTTCTTCGACGACTCCGCGCTGCGCGCCGGTGTCTCCGAGATGCTCATGAAGGGCCTGGGCCTGACCCGCGACGTCGTCGCGCTCCCCTCGCCGCGGGCGCGCCTGGACCTCAAGGACACGGTCCGGATGGGTCGGCTCGCCGCCCGGGTGGCCCCGGCCCAGCCGCTGCTCCTCGACGAGCGCGCCGAGGTGACGCTCGACGCCGACGGCCGCCTGCCCGCCGGGGCCCCGGTGGTCGGACCGGACGGGACCCCGACCATCCACCGACGGGAGGTGGGGGAGTGAGCCTGCCCACGCCATACCCCATGCCTCCCCGGCACAAGGGCAAGCTGGCGATCAACGTCCTCCGCGGCCGCACCCCGCTGGACGACGCCACCGTCCGCACCTTCCTCGCCGGGCGCGCGGTCCCGATCGTCGAGGGTCCCCGGTGCACCTTCCTCTACCGGGGAGACGTGGACGCCGTGGCGATCCGCCACCGCATCGTCAACCAGCCACAGCACGTGCCGCTCAAGCGGCTGGAGGTCGTCGACGGGCCGCCGCTGTGGTACGTCACGATCGAGCTGCCCGCCCACTCGCGGGTGGAGTACCAGGTCGAGGTCCGCGTCGGCGCCGCCGTCGAGACCTTCAACGACCCCCTCAACACCCACGTCGCGCACTCCCCGGTCGGCTCCTCCAGCGTGCTGCAGGCCGCGGGCTACGAGACGCCGCCGTGGGTGCTGCCACAGGAGGACACCCGGCCCGGCGACCTGATGCCGCTGCGGCTGCAGTCCAAGGCGCTGCGGCGGATGACGCACAGCCAGGTCTACCTGCCCGCGCGCTTCCGGCGGAGCAGCCACTACCCGCTGCTCATCGTGCACGACGGCAACGACTACATCACCTACGCGGCGATGAAGACGGTCCTGGACAACCTCATCCACTCCATCGACATGGCCGAGACCATCGTCGTCTTCTCCAACCCCGGCGACCGGCTGCGGGAGTACCCCAACCACGCGCCGCACGCCCGGCACATCGCGCACGAGCTGGTCCCCGCGATCGAGGAGCAGCTGCCGGTGATCCGACGGGCGGACGCGCGCTGCCTCATGGGCGCCAGCTTCGGGGCGGTCGCCTCGCTGTCGACGGCCTTCCGCAACCCCGAGATGTTCGGCAACCTCTTCCTGCAGTCGGGCTCGTTCGTCTTCACCGACATCGGCTCCGACCACGGCGGCGGGCCGGCGTTCGACCCGGTCGTGACGTTCATGAACGCCTACCGCGCCCGGCCGCGGAAGGTCGCGGACCGGATGTTCATCACCTGCGGGGTCTACGAGCCGCTCATCGTGCCCAACCGGTCGATGGTGCCGGTCTTCGAGTCGACCGGCGCCACCGTGCGCTATGTCGAGTCCCGCGACGGGCACTCGTGGGAGAACTGGCGCGACCGGCTGCGCGACGGGCTGTCCTGGGTGTTCCCGGGGCCGCAGAAGTTTGTCTACGAGTAATCCGATAATCCTATAGATCTACCGAGGAGCACGCCATGACCGTCACCTACCTGCTCGTCGACGGCGAGAACATCGACGCGACGCTCGGCACCTCCATCCTCGGGCGACGCCCCACGCCGGAGGAGCGCCCGCGGTGGGACCGGCTGCTCAGCTTCGCTCGCGACACCTGGGGCCAGCCGGCCAACGGCCTGTTCTTCCTCAACGCCTCCAACGGGCTGCCGATGACCTTCGTCCAGGCCCTCCGGGCGCTGGGCTACACGCCGGTGCCGCTGTCGGGCACCGAGGACCAGAAGGTCGTCGACATCGCGATCCAGCGCACCCTGGACGCGATCGCGGACCGCGACGACGACGTCATGCTGGTCAGCCACGACGGCGACTTCCTCGAGTCGGTCGAGGGGCTGCTCGACGGCGAGCGCCGGGTCGGGCTGATCGCGTTCGACGAGTTCCGCAACACCGGCTTCACCCCGCTGAAGCACCGGGGCCTGCAGTTCTTCGACCTCGAGCACGACACGCACGCCTTCAACAGCACGCTGCCGCGCCTGCGGATCATCCCGATCGAGGACTTCGACCCGGCGCAGTTCCTCTGACCGACCGCCACTCGCGTGACGGATGTGACTGTTGTGGCTAGAGTGTTCGGGTCCGTCGTCCCCCACCGGTCCTTCGGTATGCCGTCCCGGACCGGGTCTCGGAGCGCAGCATGCCCCACCCAGCCCTCGGCCTCCCCCTGGTCGCCGCCGTCGTCGCCGCGCTCGTGTCGACACCCGTTGCCACGGCGTCGTCGACGGACGCGCCACCATCGGCGCCCGACGTGCTGCCGCCCTCGGCCCGCGTGCAGCTGCTCGAGCGAACCCCTGACCACGTCCGCACCCGGCTCGCCCTGAAGCCCACCCGCGCCGACGCCCTGACGGGTTCCCTCACGCTCGAGGACGGCGTGACCGTGGTGGGCGTGAGGTGGGAGGCCGACGGCGACGGCGTCGACGACGCAGCGGCCACCCCGTCGGTCCGCACCCGCACGCCCGGCGGCACGTGGTCGGACTGGGAGCCCATGGCAGCGGTCGAGACGGGCGAGGACGTCGCCACGGAGGGGACGCTGGTCGTCGGGGCGGCCGAGGTCCAGGTGAGGCTGGCGGGCGACGCACCTGCGGCCACGCTGGAGACCTGGACCAGCTATCCGACCCCGCAGGACGCGGAGCAGGCGGTGAGCCTGCCCACCGACGGCCCGCTCGTCGTCGGCACCCGTCACGACTGGGGAGCCGACGAGTCCCTCCGCGGCACCGACCCCGAGAGCCTCATCGCCGAGACGCCGAAGCTCGGCGTCACCATCCACCACACGGCCGGGAGCAACAGCTACACCCGCGACGAGGTGCCGGCCGTGCTGCGGTCGATCTACGGCTACCACGCGCAGACCCTGGGCTGGGGCGACATCGGCTACGGGCTGCTCGTCGACCGGTTCGGCCAGGCGTGGGAGGGGCGGGCCGGCGGCATCGAGAAGAACATCCAGCTCGCCCACGCCCTGGGGATGAACCGCGACTGGCACGGCATCTCCGTCATCGGTGACTACGACGCCGTCGCGGTCCCCGAGGCCACTCTCAGCACCGTCGCCGAGCTCACGGCGATGACCCTCGAGGTCCACGGCGCCGACGCGCAGGGCGAGGTGGAGTACGCCAACCGCACCCTCGGCTGGACGCGCAGGATGCCGGTCGTCCACGGCCACCAGGACGTCATGGCCACGCTGTGCCCCGGGATGCACCTCTACGACCTGCTGCCGCAGATCCGCACGCTCGCGGCCGACCTCCAGGCGCAGGGACTCACCGCGACGCAGCGGGTCGGCGGGGAGCACCGGTATGCCGTCGCTGCCCACCTGGCGCAGGAAGCCTTCCTCTCCGGCACGGGCACGGCATACCTCGCCTCGGGGGAGAGCCTGCCGGACGCGCTCGGCGTCGGTCCGGTGGCGGCCGCGGCGGACGACGCGGTCCTGCTGACCAAGCATGACGTCGTGCCGCAGGCGACGCTCGATGCGCTCGCGCGGCTCGACGTGCAGGAGGTGGTGCTCGTGGGCGGTGAGCTCGCCGTCGGTGAGGCCGTCGTGGAGCAGCTCACGGGGCTCGGGTATGCCGTGCGCCGGGTGAGCGGGCCCGACCGCTACAGCACCGCCGCCACGCTGGCGACGCAGGGACAGGAGAGCGGCGGGACGGTGTACCTCGCCGAGGGGCAGCTGCTCACCGATGCCCTCGGCGGGGCGGCGGCCGCGGCCGAGGCCGACGGGACGATGCTGCTCACCCGGCCCGACGGGCTGCCCCGGGTCACCGCCGAGGCGCTGCGGACGCTGTCGCCCGCGCGGGTGGTCGTCCTCGGTCAGGAGGGCGCGGTCAGCGAGGCGGTCACGCAGCAGCTGGAGACGGTCCTGCCTGGCGTAGCCGTGGAGCGCGTGGGCGGTGCTGACCGCTACGCCACGAGCGCGCTGGTGGCCGGCGACGCCTTCGAGAGCGCGGACAGCGCGGTCGTCGCCTCCGGCACCGCGCCGGCGGACGCGCTCGCAGGAACGCAGCTCGCCGCGAGGCACGACGGACCCGTGCTGCTGTCCAAGCAGGCCTGCCGTCCCCGGTCGGTGGCCGCGGCCTATGACGCGCTGGGGATCACCGTGTCCCGGCTGGCTGGCGGTTCGACGGTGCTGGACTGGACGGCCGGCTCGACGACCTGCTGAGCTCGCGGGCCGTTCGTCGGCTAGACGCCGACCTGCTGGACCGCGGTCCTGATGGAGTGCGCGCTGCGGTGGAGGAGCTCGAGCTCGTCGGCCGACATCGGCACGACGAGCCGTTCCAGAGCACCTCCGGCCCCCACGACCGTTGGCACGGACAGGCACACGTCCCGCAGGCCGTAGTCGCCGTCGAGCAGCGTCGAGACCGGGAGCACGCGGCGCTCGTCGCGCAGGACCGACTCCACGATCTGGCAGCAGGCCAGCGCGACCGCATAGTTGGTGGCGCCCTTGCCAGCGATGATCCGGTAGGCGGCGTGGACCACGTCGTCGGTGATCTCCGCGAGGGCCTGGCCGTCAAGGGCGCCGCCGTGCGTGCGCGACCACTCGCGAAGAGGGACGCCACCGACGCTGGCCGAGCTCCACAGCGGGAACTCGGTGTCGCCGTGCTCGCCGACGACGTAGGCGTGGACGTTCTGCACGGCCACGCCTATCCGGCTGGCGACCGCGTGCCGCAGCCGGGAGGAGTCGAGCACCGTGCCGGACCCGAACAGCTGCTGCGGTGGCAGACCGGTGAGGCGCAACGCGGCGGTGGTGACGACGTCGACCGGATTGGTCACCATGACGTAGGTGGCGTCCGGCGCCACCTCGACCAGGCGGGGCATGATGCTGCGCATGAGGCCGACGGTGCTGGCGGCCAGGTCCATCCGGCTCTGCCCCGGCTTCTGCTTCGCCCCGGCCGTGACCACCACGACCCGCGCACCACGGCAGATCTCGACGTCGTCGCTGCCCTCCACCGATCCCATGGGCGTGAAGGACAGCCCGTGGCTGATGTCGAGCACCTCGGCCTCAAGCTTGGCGCTGTCGATGTCGTGCAGGACGACGCGACGCACGCTCCCGCGCACGAGAGCGGCGTAGGCGATGGTCGCTCCCACGGAGCCCGCCCCGACGACAGCGACGTCCGGGCGGGCAGGGGCATGAAGTTCGGTCATGAGGGTAGTGTGGCGGATCGACGTGACAGAGGCCCTCCCCGCAAAGCGGGAAGGGCCTCTGACCTGGGTGGAGGCGAGGGGACTCGAACCCCTAACCCCCTGCTTGCAAAGCAGGTGCGCTACCAATTGCGCCACGCCCCCGTGAGTGCTCGGTCGTGGACCGGGCGGTCTTCAGTTGTCGCTCAGCCGGGGCAGCTCACTGCCCGGGCGGGGTGACGTCGTCCGTCGCCTCGGCCCACAGATCGCGCTCGGCCTGAGTGTCCTGCATCTTCTTCAGCGCCGCCAGGCCGGCGGCCGCCGCGGCGAGGAGGAGGAATCGCTTCATGCTGTCTCCCTGGGTCGGTTGACGTCATCGCGGAAGGTTCAGGGTGGGCCTAACAGGACTTGAACCTGTGACCTCTTCCTTATCAGGGAAGCGCTCTAACCGACTGAGCTATAGGCCCGTGCACGTGTGTGAGCACGCGAAGATCGAGGATACTGCACGCCTGCCGCGCCGCCAAAATCGACATCACGGGTACTGCCCCGGCCGCCTCTCTCCCGTCCACTGCGGCCCACGGAGCTGGAAGCTCTGACCGCGCTCGGCCATCCACCGCGGCTCACCGCCCAACCGCACGACGGCGGCCGTCGCGGGAAACCTCGCGCCGGCCCGGGTGCGTGGCAGCGCCTCTGCGGCTCTCACGTCCCCCGCCAGAGGTATGCCGTCAGCGTCCACCACGCGCAGTGCGTAACCAGCGCTGCGCAGCAGGGAGACGACGGTGCCGAGCTTGAGCTGCGCCGGGGAGGACTCGGCCCGCGCGAACTGCCCCGGGGGCACGTCCAGCTGCGCTGCGGCTGCCCGCTGCGACATCTGGTGCTCCCTCCGCCAGCGTCGGAGAGCGAGCGGGATCAGCTCCTCGACGTCCTCCGCAGCGCCGACGGCCATCACAGCCTCGGCATGGGTGGCGAAGACACGTCCCGCCCCGGCCACGACCGGTCTGGACGGGCCTTCGCGTCGCTGCTCCACTGCGTAGGTGCTCGCCATCACGCCATAACGGGGCCACGCAGGCGTGCCCTCGGGCGTGGGCTCGGACGTGGGCTGCTCGCTCGCTGGATCCGCTGTCTTCACACGCAGAGCCTGCCTGGGATCTCACAGACGTGCCGACGCCACGTGGGTGCCTGTGGACAACCTGTGGAGCCGCCGCCCGGCTGGGGACGAAAGGATTGCGCTGACTACGGATCTGCGTCCTGTGGGGATGCAGATCCGTAGGGGTCACCGGTCATGGGTGTGGGTCAGGGTCACCGGGACGCGGCGGCCGAGACCGACTCCCCGTGCCGCCTACTCGTCCGACAGCGTGATCTGCGCGCCCCCGACGAGCGCGGCACAGATGTTGTAGAGGAACGCCGTCAGGGTCGCGAGGGCCGTCAGCAGGAAGACGTTGAGGACGCCCACGACGGCGGCCAGGGAGATGACCCGCCCGATGCCGAGGTAGTCCATGAGGTCGAACGAAGGTCCTCCGGACTCGCCGCTCGTGACCTGGACGAAGAAGTCGCTGATGGTGGAGAAGACGTTCATCCCCGACAGCACGGTCCACAGCACGGCGACCATCACGACGCCGGCGATCCCGAGCGCGACCGAGACGAGGAAGCTGATCTTCAGCACCGACCAGGGGTCGATCCGCTGGGCGGTGAGCCGGACCCGGCGCGGACCGCCGCGTCGGGGCGTCGAACGCGGCGCCGCAGCACCGGTGCGGGCCGTGCCCCCGGGTGCGCCGGATCGGAAGGACTGGCCCGACTGGCCCGATCGTCCCGCGGTGGCTCCGGCCGCCGACCCGGCGGCCAGCCCGGCCGTGGCCGTGCGCAGCGCCCGCGCCTTCCGGGCCGCGAGGTCGCGGCCCTGGGCGGTCCGGGCCATGGCGCCGTCCCGCATCTTCGCGGCCGCGGAGGCGGCGTCGCTGGCAGTCACCCGGGCGTGGACCTGGGTCTCGTCTCCGGAGGTCGAGGCACCGAACTGGTTACCCGTGGTGCTCATTCATCGTCTCCCGTGGCGGACTCGTGCTCGTCACCGGCCAGGACGTCCCCGGACGGTTCCTCCGACGGTACTACGACAGCCTCGGCCTCGTCGGTGGCCTCGGGGTTGCGCGCCACGGCCACGATCGAGTCGTTCTTGCCCGGCGTCGCGAACTTCACGCCCTGCGTGTCGCGGCCGGTGACCCGCACGCCGTTCTCCCCGCCGACCCGGGAGCGCACCACGTTGCCACGCTCCATGACCACGAGCACCTCGTCGCTCTCGTCGACGAGGAGCGCCCCGACGACCCGGCCGGCCTTCTCGGTGGCCTTGGCGACCTTGATGCCCAGACCGCCCCGACCCTGCACGCGGTAGGCGTCCACGGGGGTCCGCTTCGCCATACCCGTCTCGAAGACGACGAAGACGAAGGGATCCGTCCCGGCCCGGACCACGGCCATGCCGAGCAGCTGGTCGTCGTCGCGGAACTTCATGCCGGTCACGCCCGAGGTCGCCCGGCCCATGGGCCGCAGCGCCTCGTCGGTGGCGTGGAAGCGCACCGACTGACCGTCGCGCGAGACCAGCAGCACGTCGTCCTCGGCCGAGGCGAGGGCCGCGCCGACGACCTCGTCGCCCTCCCGCAGGTTGATCGCGATCAGACCCCGCGAGAGCTTGGTGTCGTAGTCGGTCAGGCGGGTCTTCTTGACCAGTCCGTTGCGGGTCGCGAGCACGAGGTATGGCGCCTGCTCGTAGTTCTCGATCGTCAGGACCTCACGGATCCGCTCCTCCGGCTGGAAGGCCATCAGGTTGGCCACGTGCTGGCCCTTGCCGGTCGGACCACCCTCGGGGAACTCGTAGGCCTTGGCCCGGTAGACGCGTCCCTCGTTGGTGAAGAAGAGCATCCACTGATGGGTGTTGGTGACGAAGAAGTGCTCGACCACATCGTCGGCCCGCAGCGCTGCCCCCTTGCGACCCTTCCCGCCGCGGTTCTGCGCGCGGTACTCCCGCACCGGGGTGCGCTTGACGTAGCCCCCTCGGGTGATCGTGACGACCACGTCCTCCTCCGGGATGAGGTCCTCCATCGACATGTCGCCGTCGAAGGGCACGATCTTCGTGCGCCGTTCGTCGCCGTACTTGGCGACGATCTCGGCGAGCTCCTCGGAGACGATCTGCCGCTGACGCTCCGGGGAGGCCAGGATCGCCTGGTACTCCTCGATCATCGCCTGCAGCTCGTCGTGCCGCTGCTGGATCTCCTGACGCTCCAGGGCCGCGAGGCGGCGCAGCTGCAGGTCGAGGATGGCGCGCGCCTGGACGTCGTCGATGTCCAGCAGCGCCATCAGGGCCGAGCGGGCCTCCTCGGCGCTGGGGCTGCGGCGGATGAGCGCGATGACCTCGTCGAGCTGGTCCAGGGCCTTGAGGTAGCCCCGGTAGACGTGGATCCGCTCCTCCGCGTCCCGCAGGCGGTAGCGGGTCCGCCGGACGATGACCTCGATCTGGTGGTCCACCCAGTGCCGGATGAACGCCGAGACCGGCAGGGTGCGCGGCACGCCGTCGACCAGCGCCAGCATGTTGGCGCCGAAGTTCTGCTGCAGCTGCGTGTGCTTGTAGAGGTTGTTGAGCACGACCTTGGCGACCGCGTCGCGCTTGAGCACGATGACCAGCCGCTGGCCCGTGCGACCGGAGGTCTCGTCACGCAGGTCGGCGATGCCGGTGATGCGGCCGTCCTTGACCAGCTCGGCGATCTTGCGGGCCAGGCTGTCGGGGTTGACCTGGTAGGGCAGCTCGGTGGCCACGAGGCAGGTGCGGCCCTGGATCTCCTCGACCTCGACGACCGCGCGCATGACGATCGAGCCGCGACCGGTGCGGTAGGCCTCCTCGATGCCCTTGCGCCCCATGACGAGGGCGCCGGTCGGGAAGTCCGGGCCGGGGATGAGCTCGATGAGCTTCTCGAGCAGCTCCTCGCGGCTGACCTCGGGGTTCTCCAGGAGGAACTGCGCCCCGGCCGCGACCTCGCGCAGGTTGTGCGGCGGGATCTGGGTCGCCATCCCGACCGCGATGCCGGCCGAGCCGTTGACCAGCAGGTTGGGGAAGCGGGCCGGCAGGACCGAGGGCTCCTTGTTGCGCCCGTCGTAGTTGTCGACCATGTCGACGGTGTCCTCGCGGATGTCGCGCACCATCTCCATGGCCAGCGTCGCCATCCGCGCCTCGGTGTACCGCGGCGCCGCCGCCCCCTCGTCGCCCGGGGTGCCGAAGTTGCCCTGCCCCTGGATGAGCGGGTAGCGCATCGACCAGGGCTGCACCAGGCGCACCATCGCGTCGTAGATCGCCGAGTCACCGTGCGGGTGGTAGTTACCCATCACGTCGCCGACGACGCGGGCGCACTTGGAGAAGCCGCGGTCGGGCCGGTAGCCGCCGTCGTACATCGCGTAGAGCACGCGGCGGTGCACCGGCTTGAGGCCGTCCCGCACGTCGGGCAGCGCGCGCGCCACGATCACGCTCATGGCGTACTCGATGTAGCTGCGCTGCATCTCGGCGTTGAGGTCGACGATCTCGACCTTGTCGCTCTCGCCGGGGGACCTGTCCACCGGCGCCGTCGTGGGGTCGCTCACGGGCAGGTCCGGGGTCTCGTCGTCAGCCACAGTTCACCTTGGTCTTCGCGTTTTCGGGGTATGTCGATGTGCCGGCCGGGTGCGTCCGTCGCCGGTGTCAGATGTCGAGGAAGCGGACGTCGCGCGCGTTGCGCTGGATGAAGCCGCGCCGGGACTCGACGTCCTCGCCCATGAGGATGGAGAAGATCTCGTCGGCCGCCGCCGCGTCGTCCAGGGACACCTGGAGCAGCACCCGGGTCTCCGGGTCCATCGTCGTCTCCCACAGCTCCTGGGCGTTCATCTCGCCCAGGCCCTTGTAGCGCTGCACGCCGGAGTCCTTGGGCAGGCGCCAGCCACGCGCCATACCCTGCTGGACCAGGCCGTCACGCTCCCGGTCGGAGAAGGCGAACTCGTGGTCGGCGTTGGTCCACTTGATCCGGTAGAGCGGCGGCTGCGCGAGGTAGACGTAGCCGGCCTCGATGAGCGGACGCATGAACCGGAAGAGCAGCGTGAGCAGCAGCGTCCGGATGTGCTGACCGTCGACGTCGGCATCGGCCATGAGCACGATCTTGTGGTAGCGGGCCTTGGCGAGGTCGAACTCCTCGCCGATCCCGGTGCCGAAGGCGCTGATCAGGGCCTGCACCTCGAGGTTGGCGAGGACCTTGTCGATCCGGGCCTTCTCGACGTTGAGGATCTTGCCGCGGATGGGCAGGATCGCCTGGTGGTGCGGGTCGCGGCCGGAGACGGCCGAGCCGCCGGCCGAGTCACCTTCGACGATGAAGACCTCGGACTTGGCGGGGTCCTTGCTCTGGCAGTCCTTGAGCTTGCCGGGCAGGCCGCCGGACTCCAGCAGCCCCTTGCGGCGCGTCGCGTCGCGGGCCTTGCGGGCGGCGATGCGGGCGTGGGCGGCCTGGACGGCCTTGCCGACGATCTCCTTGCCCTCGCGCGGGTGCGCCTCGAGCCAGTGACCGAACTGGTCGGTCATCGCCGACTGCACGAAGCCCTTGACCTCGGAGTTGCCCAGCTTGGTCTTGGTCTGCCCCTCGAACTGCGGCTCGCCGAGCTTGACCGAGATGACCGCGGTCAGACCCTCGCGGATGTCGTCGCCGGTGAGGTTGCCGTCCTTCTCCTTGAGCAGCTTCTGCTCGCGGGCGAAGTCGTTGACGAGGCGGGTCAGCGCCGCACGGAAGCCCTCCTCGTGCGTGCCGCCCTCGTGGGTGTTGACCGCGTTGGCGTAGGTGTGGACCGACTCGGTGTAGGCGCTCGTCCACTGCATGGCGACCTCGAGGGAGAGCATCCGGTCGTCGTCGCGCGTCTCGAAGGCGATGACGTCCTCGTGCACCGGCTCGGAGCGCTTGCTCTTGTTGAGGTGCGTGACGTAGTCGAGCAGGCCGTTGTCGTAGCGGAAGGTGACGCTGCGCGGATTGCCGGCCGCGGGCTCGGCCCCGGCGCCCGGCTCCTCACTCTCGGTGGCGCTCGCCGCCTCGTCGGAGGTGCGGGGCTCCTCGACGTCCTCGTTCTCGTCGCCGAAGTCGGCGATCGCGTCGACCGGCGCGGCCTCACGAGGGCGCTCGTCGGTCAGCGAGATCGTCAGGCCCTTGTTGAGGAAGGCGGTCTGCTGGAAGCGGGCGCGGACCGTGTCGTAGTCGAAGAGGACGGTCTCGAAGATGTCCTGGCTCGGCCAGAACGTGATGGTCGTGCCGGTCTGGCGCTCCTCCTCGGTGGCGGCGTCGCGCTCGGCGAGCGGGGCCTGGGGGACGCCCAGGTGGTAGGTCTGCGTGAAGACCTTGCCCCGCTGGCGCACCTCGACGTCCAGGCGCTCGGACAGCGCGTTGACGACGGAGGAGCCGACGCCGTGCAGGCCGCCGGACACCTTGTAGCCGCCACCGCCGAACTTTCCGCCCGCGTGCAGCTGGGTCAGCACGAGCTCGACGGCCGGCTTCTTCTCGACCGGGTGGATGTCCGTGGGGATGCCGCGGCCGTCGTCGCGCACGCGCACGGCGCCGTCGGGAAGGATCGTGACGTCGATCCGCGTGGCGTAGCCGGCGAGCGCCTCGTCGACGGAGTTGTCGACGATCTCCCAGATCAGGTGGTGCAGGCCACGCTCACCCGTGGACCCGATGTACATACCGGGTCGCTTGCGCACCGCCTCGAGCCCCTCGAGGACCTGGATCGCCGACGCGTCGTAGGCCGGCGCGGTCGCCAGCGAACCGGGGTCCCCTTCCTCCGGGGTGGCCCCGGGCAGCTCCGGCATGGCAGGCTCGTGGGGGAGGGTCGGACCGCTCGTCGGCACGCGTCACTCCTAGCGTCGGGGAAGGCGGAGGTGGCCGGGAGGCAACCTTGTCCATACTACGTGGCGGCCACGGAGAAGCTCGCATCGACGTGCCGAATCCGGCCCGTGGACGGGGATCTGGCCGCAGGGGAGGGGCGCCACCCATCCCCTCCACGTCAACCGGTCCCTCGGTGGCCCTGGTGGGCCTTCCAGCGGATCAGCCGTAGGTGTCGCGCGGACCTCGTCCTCCGGAGGACAACGGGCCCTTGCGCCAGGACGGCCCACCCGGGCCGCGGACCACGATCTCGGTGACGACGCCGGTGCCGACCTCCCCGTCGATCCGCGCCAGCACGGTCGCCGTCAGCAACCGCATCTGCGTCGCCCAGGCGGTCGAGTCCGACCGCACCGTCAGGACCGTCCCCTCGAAGGCGACGACCTCCACGTGGGTCGCCACCTGCTCGCCGACGATCTCGGCCCACCGGCCGATCACGGCACCGACCTGCACCTCCGCGTCCCAGCCGCGGCTGGCCACCAGCCGGTCGATCTCCGCGCCCACGGTGTGCGGGTCCCGGTCGTCCTTGTCGCGCCCCGCCGAGGGGGCCTGCCCGAGCGCCCTCCTGCGCCCCGCGCCGGCAGGGGCGCCCGGGCGCAGCCCGCGCTCCCGGGCCGACCGCCGGGCCCGGGCCAGCGCGTCGTGCGCGGCGTGGAGCGGGTCCGGCTCCTCCTCTGTCATCGCGGCACCACCGAGCCCAGCGTGACGTCCAGGATCTGGCCGCCGTCCTCCAGCAGGCCGGCGGGCACGTCCTCGGCCACCGCCGCCGTCACCAGCACCTGCTCGCAGTCGGCGACGAGCCCGGCCAGCCGCACCCGCCGCCCCGAGTCCAGCTCGGCGAAGACGTCGTCGAGCACCAGCACCGGATCGGTGCCGAGGTCGTGCCGGAGCAGCTGGAAGCCGGCCAGCCGCAGCGCGAGCGCGAGGCTCCACGACTCGCCGTGGCTCGCATAGCCCTTGGCCGGGAGCTCCCCGAGGGTGAGGAGCAGGTCGTCGCGGTGCGGGCCCACGAGGCTGACGCCGCGCTCCTGCTCCTGCGCCCGGACCGCCTCGATCGAGGTGCGCACCGCCTCCACCAGCTCTTCCTGCGTCGGGACCTCGCCGTCGGCGAGGGCGGCGGCGACCGGCTCTGCCAGGCTCGACCGGTATGTCGCGTCCGCGAGGGTCTCGCTGTCGCTGATCGCGCGGTAGGCGTCCTGCAGGTAGGGCCGGAGGTCGCGCAGCAGGCGCAGGCGCGCGTAGAGCAAGGCCCCGGCGATCTGCGCCAGGTGCTCGTCGAAGACGGCCAGCGTCGCCAGCGCACCGTCCCGCGCCTGCTCCAGGCTCTCCCCGGGGGCGAGCCGGGGGCCTGCGCCCCGGCGGGCGCGGGAGCGGCTCGGGTCCCGCCACAGGTGGGCCGCCGAGCGCAGCAGGGCGTTGCGCTGCCGGAGCACCCGGTCGTGGTCGGCCCGGACCGCGGCCCAGCGCGGCTGCCGCGCGACGAGGAGGTCGTCGAGGAAGCGGCGACGCTCCGCGGGGTCGCCCTTGACCAGAGCGAGGTCCTCGGGCGCGAAGAGCACGGTGCGCAGCGTGCCGAGCACCTCCCGCTGCCGCGTCAGGGGAGAGCGGTTGAGCCTGGCCTTGTTGGCCCGGCCGGGCACGATCTCGATCTCCACCAAGGACTCGTGACCGTCCCGCACCACGGTGGCCCGCACGATCGCCGAGTCCGCGCCGGCCCGGACCAGCGGGGCGTCCTGAGCGACGCGATGACTGCCCAGCGTCGCGACATACCCCGCCGCCTCGACCACGTTGGTCTTGCCCTGGCCGTTGCGGCCGAGCAGCACGGTCACCCCGGGGGCGAGGGTGAGGTCCGCCGCGGGATAGCTGCGGAAGTCGGTCAGGGAGAGATGGCTCAGGTGCACGTCGCGGTCGGACGCCCCTGGGTCAGGCGCCGGACGAGGACCGCTCGCCGGCGTCCCCGGTCTCGCCCGTGCCCGAGGTGGGGCCCTGGGCGCCGCCGGTCGAGCCGCCGCCCGAGCTCGGGCCGGCCTCGGCAGCGTCGGCACCCGCGTCGCTCTCGCCGGCACCCGGACGCTCTCCGCCGTCGTGCTTGGGCTCGGCGCCGTGGTGCACCTCGACCTGGCCCTCCTCCTTGCTCGCGGCGTCGTCGAGCAGCTTGACCGCGTGCCCGCCGAACTGCCCCCGGAGCGCGGCGACGGCCTGCATGGCGGGGGAGTTCTCCTGCCGGGAGGCGAAGCGGGCGAACAGGGCGGCGCTGATGACCGGCATCGGGACGGCCATGTTGATGGCCTCCTCGACGGTCCAGCGGCCCTCGCCGGAGTCGGTGGTGTACTCGCTGATGTCCTCGAGGCCGGGGCGCTCGTCCAGCGCCTTGACCAGCAGGTCGAGCAGCCAGGAGCGGACGACGGTGCCGCGGCTCCACGCCTGGAAGCAGCCCTTGACGTCCTTGACGATGTCCTTGGCGGAGAGCAGCTCGTAGCCCTCGGCGTAGGCGTGCATCAGGCCGTACTCGATGCCGTTGTGGACCATCTTGGCGTAGTGGCCGGCGCCGACGTCGCCGGCGTGGACGAAGCCCTCCTCGCGCGGACCCTCGGGCCGGAGGGCGTCGAAGATCGGCATCGCGATCTCGACGTGCTCGGGACGCCCGCCGCACATCAGGCCGTAGCCGTTGTCCAGCCCCCAGATGCCGCCGGAGACGCCGCAGTCGACGTAGCCGATGCCCTTGGGCGCCAGCAGCGCGTCGAGCTCGACGTCCTCGGTGAACTTGCTGTTGCCGCCCTCGACCACCAGGTCGCCCTCGGAGAGGAGCTCACCCAGCTGCTCGACGGTGGAGCGCGTGGGCTTGCCGTGCGGGACCATCACCCAGACCAGGCGCGGCGGCTCCAGCGCGGCGACCAGCTCCTCGAGGGAGGCGACGTCACGCAGGGACTCGTCGAGGTCGAAGCCGACGACCTCGTGCCCCGCCCGGCGGAGCCGCTCCCGCATGTTGCCGCCCATCTTGCCCAGGCCGATCATGCCGATCTTCATGAGTGGTCCCGTCTCCTCGGTGCGTGTCGTGCGGTGTCCTGCGCCCGTATGGCGTCCCGTGTCAGCCCGCGAAGCGGACCGGCATCAGGACGTAACGGTAGGTCTCGTCCGACTCGCCGTCGACCTCAGCCTGGCCCGAGATGACAGCGGGGCGGGAGGGCTGGGTGAACGCCATACGGGCGAACGGGGCGTTGAGGACCCCGAGCCCGTCGAGCAGGAACTGCGGGTTGAAGGCGATCTCGACGTCGGGACCCTGGAGGCTGGCCTCGACCGCCTCGCTGCCCTGTGCGTCGTCGCCGGTGCCCGCCTCGATCGCCACCTGGCCGTCGGTGAAGCGCAGGCGCACCGGGGTGTTGCGCTCGGCCACCAGCGCCACGCGGCGCACGGCCTCGATGAGCGCCTGGGTGTCGACGACCGCGACGGTGTCGACCGAGGTCGGGAAGATCGAGGTGACCTTGGGGTACTCCCCGTCGAGCAGCCGCGTCGTCGTGCGGCGCTGGCCCGCCTCGAAGCCGACGAGCCCGTCGGAGCGCGAGGCGTCGCCGAAGCTGACGTTGACCGAGGCCGACGCGCCCAGCGCCTTGGCGGTCTCCGAGAGGGTGCGCGCGGGGATCAGGCTGACGTGCGTGGTGTCCGAGCTGTTGGGGCTCCACGTCAGCTCGCGCATCGCCAGGCGGTAGCGGTCGGTGGCCAGCATCGTGACCTTCTCGCCGTCGACCTCGACGCGGACGCCGGTGAGGATCGGCAGGGTGTCGCCGCGGTCGGCCGCGACGGAGACCTGGTGGACCGCCTGGGTGAAGACGTCGCCCGCGACGCTGCCGCTGGCCTCGGCCTGGGCGGGCAGCTGGGGGTAGTCGCTCACCGGCATCTGGATGAGCGCGAAGCGGCTGGAGCCGCAGGTGAGCTGGACCTTGGCGCCCTCGGTGGAGATGTCCACCGGCTTGGACGGGAGGTTGCGGGCCAGGTCGGCGAGCAGCTTGCCCAGCACGAGCACCTGGCCGCCCTCGGTGACGTCGGCCTCGACGGTGACGGTGGCCGACACCTCGTAGTCGTAGGCGGACAGGGTCAGGGTGCCTGCCTCGTCGGCGGTGAGGAGGACGCCGGCGAGCACCGGCACGGGGGGACGGCTGCTCAGACCACGGACGACCCAGGCCACGGCCTCGGAGAGGACGTCGCGCTCGACACGGAACTTCACGACACACGGCCTTTCGGCTCAACCGGACACTCGGACTCGGACAGACAGGGCCGCGTCGCCGTCAGGAAATGACAGGGCGCGGGAAGTGCAGCATAGCGCCGCCCCGAGACCCAGGTCGTCCCGGAGCCTGTCGTCCCTCAGCTCGCTCGCGGACCCCAGGGACGTGGGCGCTCGATCTGCCCGGGTATGGAGTTCGTCGTCGTCATAGGGCCTGTGGACACTGTGGATAACCCGGCTTTCACCGTTGTGTTTCCGCACGTCCGCCGTTGTGACGGGCGAGTAGTTCACGGTGTGTACACCGGGTGGAGACGGATGTGGACGCACCACCGGGGGCTGTGGACGGAGGCGGGCCGTCCACACGTCATACCCCGTGGTGCCCCGGCTGTCCCCAGCCTGACCTGCGGTGATCCGCACCCTTTCCACACCCGTGTCCACAGCGCGGACGAGCACGGACGACGGGTTCCGGAGGCGTCGAGGGGACGAAAATGCGGCACGGATGTGACTGCGGTGAACGCTGAGCAACAACTCACAGGGTTATCCACAGGTGTGGACGAACCTTGGCGGAGTCAGCGGGCGGAAGCCTTCCGGATGATGCCGGTGAGCTCGGTGATCTGGTCGTAGAGGGCGCGACGCTCACCGATCTGGTGGCGGATCTTGCGCTCGGCGTGCATGACCGTGGTGTGGTCCCGGCCGCCGAACTCGCGGCCGATCTGGGGCAGGGACAGGTCGGTCAGCTCGCGGCACAGGTACATCGCGACCTGGCGGGCGTTGACGAGCATCCGCGACCGCGACGTGCCGCAGAGCTCCTCGCCGGTGATCTGGAAGTAGTCGGCGACCTCGGTCATGATCGTCTGCACCGAGATCGCGGCCGCCTCGCTGCTGGGGATGATGTCCTTGAGCACGTGCGCGGCCAGGTCGGCGTCGGCGGGCCGGCTGGACAGCGACGCGAAGGCCGTGACGCGGATGAGCGCGCCCTCGAGCTCGCGGATGTTCGAGGTGATCTTGGAGGCGATGAGCTCCAGCACCTCGTCGGGCAGCTGCATCCGCTCCTGCGCCGCCTTGCGCTGGAGGATCGCGATGCGGGTCTCCAGGTCGGGCGGCTGCACGTCGGTGAGCAGGCCCCACTCGAAGCGGCTGCGCAGGCGCTCGGCGAAGCCCGAGAGCTTCTTCGGCGGCTGGTCGGAGGTGATCACGACCTGCTTCTCGCTGTTGTGCAGCGTGTTGAAGGTGTGGAAGAACTCCTCGATCGTCTGTTCCTTGCCCTGCAGGAACTGGATGTCGTCCACGAGGAGGAAGTCGACGCTGCGGTAGCGCTGCTGGAAGGCGCCGGCCTTCTCGTCGCGAATGCTGTTGATGAAGTCGTTGGTGAACTCCTCGGAGTTCACGTAGCGCACCCGGACGCCGGGGTAGAGGCTGCGGGCGTAGTGACCGATCGCGTGCAGCAGGTGCGTCTTGCCCAGCCCGGACTCCCCGTAGATGAAGAGGGGGTTGTAGGCACGGGCCGGCGACTCGGCGACCGCCAACGAGGCGGCGTGCGCGAAGCGGTTGGAGCTGCCCGAGACGAAGGTCTCGAAGGTGTACTTCGGGTTGAGCCGGGCGTCCTCGACGCTGGTCTGCGCGGGACCGGACGGGCTGGTCGGCGCGGGGCGCGAGGGCTGCGTCGGGACGGGCTGAGCCGGAGCTGCCTCGCCGGTGTCCGCCGTGGCGGTGGCCGCAGCCTCGTCCTGCTGCTCCAGCTGGTGACGCAGGTCGTCGTCGACGGTGATCGCGAGCCGGACCTCCTGGCCGAGCTCGGTGGAGAGGGCCTCGACGATCGGCTGGCGCAGCGTCGTCTCGAGGGTGTCCTTGGTGTGCGCGTAGGGAACGGCGAGCAGCGCGGTCCCGTCGAGCAGACCGACGAAGCGGGTGAGCCCGAGGAAGGCGCGGTCACGCGGCGAGAGGATGTCCGCTTCGAGGGTGGAGATGACGCGTTGCCACACGGAGTGAGAGTCCGTCGGCTGCTCGGTCATCGTGGGGTCCATCCTTCTGGTCGGTCGGTCTATCGTATGCGCGACCGTCCACAGAGTTGTCCACAGACTGTGGATACAGGGTGGACACAGGAGCGAGAAGCGCGACGCTAACAACTCCG
This sequence comes from Ornithinimicrobium tianjinense, assembly GCF_014636495.1. Taxonomy (GTDB): domain Bacteria; phylum Actinomycetota; class Actinomycetes; order Actinomycetales; family Dermatophilaceae; genus Ornithinicoccus; species Ornithinicoccus tianjinensis. The sequence goes on along the minus strand of NZ_BMEM01000003.1, from coordinate 153,378 downwards.
CCGACGGTTGCGCAACCCGAACTTCGTGTGCAAGGTCGGCCATGCCGGCGTGTCGTCCCCCGTGCCGCGCGCTGGTGTCTCATCATGGCAGGTTGCCCGCCCCCCAGCGCACTGCGGGGTCGAGTTTGACCCGGCACCGACGCCTCCCGTACCGTGGAGTCGGCCGATTCCCGGCCGCTTTCGCCTGCCCATGTGCGCGCGTCACGACGCGCGGTGGGCTTTCGTTGGTGGCCGGCTCGGCACCCAGGACCTGTCCCGGACGTCTCGCACGTCCCCGTTTCACGGAGCACCAGCCATGAGCAAGCGCACGTTCCAGCCCAACAACCGTCGCCGCGCCAAGAAGCACGGTTTCCGCCTGCGTATGCGTACCCGCGCCGGCCGCGCCATCCTCGCCGCGCGCCGCCGCAAGGGCCGCGCCGAGCTCTCGGCCTGAGTCGGCCACCGTCGACCTCGGCGGTTCCGTCTCGATGCTGCCCCGCCACCACCGCCTGACGCACCCGGCCGACTACCGCGCCGTGCTGCGGGGCGGTGACGGTCGGCGTCGGCACCGGGCGGGCACGGACCTGCTGGTCGTGCACCTCGCTTCCGGGGACCACCTGCCCACGCGCCCTCCGCGCGTGGGTTTCGTGGTGTCGAAGGCGGTCGGTTCGTCGGTGGTGCGTCACCGGGTCGTCCGGCGGCTGCGTCACCTCGTCCGGCCCCGCCTGGAGCGGCTGCCCGACGGCTGCGACCTCGTCGTCCGTGCCCAGCCCGCCGCGGCAGCAGCGAGCTCGGTCTCGCTCGGTGCGGCGCTGGACCGGGCCCTCGACCGGGCGCTCACGGGGGTCTCCCGATGACGGGGGACATGCGCGACGTCCACCGCGGCGGCGTGCCGCTGCGGGAGCACCGCAGCGTGCTGGCTCTCCCGCTGGTCTGGCTCGTGCAGCTCTACCAGCGCACGGTGTCGCCGATGCTCGGCCCGGTCTGCCGCTACTACCCCTCCTGCTCCGCGTATGCCGTGACCGCCCTCGAGCGGTTCGGTCCGGTCCGCGGGAGCTGGCTGACCGCGCTGCGGCTGCTTCGGTGCACCCCGCTCGCCCGGGGCGGCGTCGATCACGTGCCGCCACGTCATACCGCCGCCGCCCCACGACCCACGGTCGTGGCGGCGCCCACCACGGTGAGCACCGCTCACCACCGACCCTGAGGACCTCATGGGATTCTTCGACGCGATCCTCTTCCCGTTCATCTGGTTCAACTCGGCCATCCTCGTCGGCTTCGAGTGGCTGCTGACGCGACTCGGTATGCCGACCACGAGCGGGTGGACCTGGGTGCTGGCCATCGTCGGCCTGGTCATCACCCTGCGCGCGCTGCTGACGCCGCTGATGATCCGGCAGATCAAGAGCCAGCGGCGCCTGCAGATGGTGCAGCCTGAGCTGGTCAAGATCCAGGCCAAGTACAAGGGGAAGAAGGACCAGGCCTCGCAGAAGGCCTTCCAGGAGGAGACCTTCGCGCTCTACCGCGAGGCCGGCGCGAACCCCTTCGGTGCCTGCCTGCCGATCCTCATCCAGATGCCGTTCTTCTTCGCGCTGTTCCGCCTGCTCAACACCGCGCAGACGGTGGCCGACGGCAAGCTGGAGCCGCTGGGGCTCTTCACGCGTGAGCTCGCGACGAAGATGGCGAACTCGGAGATCCTCAACGCGGGGCTCACGTCGACGTTCCTGCACGACCAGGACCTATCGGCGAAGATCCTGTCGCTGGTGCTGATCATCATCATGTCGATCACGCAGTTCATCACCAGCCACCAGATCATGCGGCAGAACATGTCGCCGGAGGCGCTCAACAGCCCCATGGCGCGGCAGCAGCAGATGCTGATCTACATCCTGCCGATCATCTTCGCCGTGTCGGGCGTCAACTTCCCCGTGGCGCTGCTCATCTACTGGACCGTGAGCAACTTCTGGACGATGGGCCAGCAGTTCTTCGTGATCCGCAACATGCCGTCGCCCGGGTCGCTCGCCGAGCAGAAGTACCGCGAGCGGATGGCGCGCAAGGGCCGCGAGGCGGTCGGCATCCAGCTCAAGAACCCCAACCTCATCGCTGAGCGCAACCAGGCCCAGACCGACGAGTCGGCTCGTCAGGTCGGCCAGCGCACGCAGCCCAAGAGCAAGAAGCGCGCGAAGAAGCGCTGAGACCCGAGGAGAACGCATGAGCACCATTCCCGAGAGCGCGCCGGAGACCGCCGCCGCCGAGATCACCGAGCCCCAGCAGCCCACGACCGAGGCGACCGCTGCGGAGGCCGAGGAGACCAGCGGTTCCGGTCGCTCCAAGACCGACCAGCTGGTGCGCGAGGGCGAGATCGCCGCCGACTTCCTCGAAGGTCTGCTCGACATCGCCGACCTGTCGGGCGACCTGGAGGTCGACATCGAGGGCAGCCGGGCGGCCATCGCCATCGTGGACTCCGAGGACGGGCCTGCCCCGCGCCGACTGGTCGGGCCCGGCGGGCAGGTGCTCGACGCCCTGCAGGAGCTGACGCGCCTTGCTGTCCAGGCGGAGACCGGGGAGCGCAGCCGGCTCATGCTGGACGTCGCCGGCTACCGCTCGGACCGTCGCTCGGCGCTGGTGCGCACCGCGCGCAGCGTCATCGAGGAGGTCCGGGCGAGCGGAGAGCGCCGTGAGCTCGAGCCGATGACGGCCTTCGAGCGCAAGGTCATCCACGACGAGGTGCTGGCTGCCGGGCTCGTGTCCGAGTCCGAGGGTGTGGAGCCCTCTCGCTACGTCGTCATCCTCCCGTCGGCCTGACCGACGCCTTCCGCGCGCCGGCATGAGCGACATCCCCGCCCCGGTGGCGGCGGCCCCGGAGCCGCCCGCCGAGGCGGTCGTCGTCTTCGGTGACCAGCTTCCGCTGGCCCGCAGGTATGCCGATCTGCTCGCCACCACCGGCATCTCGCACGGCCTCGTCGGTCCGCGCGAGGCGCCGCGGCTCTGGTCGCGGCACCTGGTGAACTGCGCGGTGATGCACCCTCTCCTGCCCGAGGGAGCCACGCTGGTCGACATCGGCTCGGGTGCTGGCCTGCCGGGGCTCGCCCTCGCGGTGGCCCGGCCTGACCTGCGCATCCACCTCGTGGAGCCGCTGTTGCGACGGACGGCCTGGCTGGAGGTCGCGGTCGAGGAGCTGGAGCTGGGTGATCGGGTGACCGTCCACCGCGGTCGGGCGGAGGAGATGAGCCTGACCGCGCCTTTCGTCACCGCACGCGCCGTCGCCTCGCTGGACAAGCTGGTGCGGTGGTCGTTCCCGCTGCTGCAGTCCGAGGGCCGGCTCCTGGCCCTCAAGGGTGAGGCCGCCGCACGCGAGCTCGAGGACGCCAGACCGATGCTGTCGACGCTGGGGGTCGTCCGTGCCCACGTGCATGTCGTCGGTGAGGGCGTGGTGAGCGAGCCGGTGCGCGTCGTCGACATCGAGCGGCCTGCGACGACTGGCCACGGGGCTGGTCACGGGGGGCGCCGGAAGAAGGGTGCGCACGGCCGTTCCGCGCAGGGTCGCAAGAGGGTCGACCCCCGCTCGTGAGAACGCCGGTCCCGTGGGGCGGGACCGGCGCTCGGCGGGGGTGAGGGGAAGAGGCCAGGAGGGCCGAGAGATCAGGAGCGGCTGAGAGCGTCCAGGATGCGCTCCAGGTCCTCCTGGTCGGCGAAGTCCACGGTGAGACGGCCCTTGTTGCGACCCATCATCACCTGCACCCGGGTCTCGAGGCGCTCGGACAACGTCGAGGCGACGCGCTGCAGCTCGGGGCTGGGCTCCTGCCGCTGACGGCTCTTGCGAGACGTGGGCTCGCCGTCCCCGCCCAGCATCACGATCTCCTCCACGCTGCGGACCGACAGCCCCTCGGCGACGATGCGCTGGGCCAGGCGCTCCATGGCCGCGCCGTCGGCGAGCCCCAGCAGGGCCCGGGCATGACCGGCGGAGAGCACCCCGCTCGCCACGCGGCGCTGCACGAGCGGTGGGAGTTTTAGCAGCCGGATCGTGTTCGAGATCTGCGGGCGAGATCGTCCGATGCGGGTGGCGAGGTGCTCGTGCGTGCAGCCGAAGTCCTCGAGCATCTGCTGGTAGGCCGCAGCCTCTTCGAGGGGGTTGAGCTGGGCGCGGTGGAGGTTCTCCAGGAGCGCGTCACGCAGCATGTTCTCGTCGTCGGTGGACCTGACGATCGCGGGGATCGTTTTCTGCCCGGCCTGCTTGGACGCACGCAGACGACGCTCACCCATGACGAGCTCAAAGGCGGCGCCGGCCTCATCGCGGTCGTCGGCCGGCACGGGACGGACCACCACGGGCTGGAGCACGCCGAGCTCGGTGATGCTGGCGACGAGCTCGGCCAGATCGTCCTCGTCGAAGACCTGACGCGGCTGGCGGGGGTTCGGCCTGATCGCGTCGAGGGGGATCTCGGCGAAGTCGGCGCCCGGGACGGGAGCCAGGACTGGTCCGCGCTCTCCTCCGGTCTCGCGGTCCGTGCTGCGATCCGTGCCGTGATCGGTGCCGGTCGGGGTGTCGGCCTCCTCACCGTTTCCCGTGAAACCAGAGCCGATGACCGTCGCGCCGCCGTCGTTGTTTCCCGTGAAACCCTCGTTCACCCGCGGGAAGAAGACATCAGCGGGACGGTCCACCGGTGCCCCGGAGGGAATGAGAGCCCCAAGGCCCTTGCCCAGGCCTCGTCGACGGTCGCTGCTCATGCTGATCCCTTCTGCTGGCGCATCTGCGCCGCCGCTTCGGTGTAGGAGAGTGCCCCAGTGCTGACCGGGTCGTAGGTGATGACGGTCTCGCCGTGGCTCGGCGCCTCGCTGATCCGTACCGATCGCGGGATGGCGACCCGGAGCACGGTCTCACCGAAGTGCTCGCGGACCTGCTCGGCGACATCGGACGCGAGACGGGTACGGGCGTCATACATGGTCAGAAGAATGGTGGTGACGCGTAGTTCGCTGTTGAGGTGCTGCTGGATCAGCTCGACGTTCTTCAGCAGCTGGCTGAGGCCCTCAAGCGCGTAGTACTCGCACTGGATGGGGATAAGGACCTCCCGCGCGGCGACGAACGCGTTGACCGTGAGGAGTCCGAGGCTGGGCGGGCAGTCGATGAGCACCAGGTCAAAGGCGCGGTCGGCCGACTGCTCCTCAAGGAAGGCATGAAGGGCGCGCCGCAGACGATTCTCGCGCGCGACGAGCGGAACGAGCTCGATCTCCGCGCCGGCGAGGTCGATCGTCGCGGGCACGCACCACAGTCCGGCCATGGTCGGACTCTCGCGCACCACCTCGGCCATGGGCGTGCCTTCGACGAGCACGTCGTAGATACCTGCGGTGCCGCTCTGGTGCGGGACGCTGAGTGCCGTGCTGGCGTTGCCCTGCGGGTCCATGTCGAGGACCAGGACACGCAGACCTGCGCGGGCCATCGCGGCAGCGATGTTGACCGTGGTGGTCGTCTTGCCGACCCCACCCTTCTGGTTAGCCACGGTGAGGATCCGTGTCCCGGTCCAGCTGTGCGTCGGTTGGGCCGGCGGGGCGGGCGACGGCGTGACGTCGACGACGGTCTCGGTCAACTCGGGGGCTCCTGTTCGCGGGCGCGGGGTGGTGCTTGGCGATGTTTCACGGGAAACGCTCGTTGTCGAACGATGGGCCTCGGGCCACCCGAGACCGCCGTGGTCTTCGAGGATGTCCTCCTCGGAGGCGGTCTGGACCCTCGAGCGATGAGGCCATCCCAAGGCGCGCTGTGAAGAGGTAGACATGAGGACCCCATCATCGCATGACGGCAGGAGCCCTCTCCGTTGTCCCCAGACACACCACAGCCGTCCACAGGGTTGTGGACAACCCATGTGGACGGCTGTGGACAGACGACCGGTGCGGCCGGGTGGCCGACGTGATCAGGCGGTCATCAGGCGGTGAACTGCTCCATCTCGGCGGCCAGCTTCTTCTTCGGGAGCGCGCCGACCAGGGTCTTGACCACCTCGCCGCCCTGGTAGACGTTCATGGTGGGGATCCCGGTGATGCCGTAGTGGCGGGTGATCTCGGGGTTGTCATCGGTGTTGAGCTTGACGACCTTGAGCTTGTCGCCCCACTCCTCGGAGAGCTCCTCGAGAATGGGCGCGATCATCTTGCAGGGTCCGCACCACGGCGCCCAGAAGTCGACCAGGACGGGTCCGTCGTGCTGGAGCACGTCCTCGGTGAAGGTGGCGTCAGAGGTGGTGGTGATGGCCATGGGGGTGTTCCTTCCGGATCTTCGGGTGGCTCTGGGACAGAGGGTAGGTCAACGGGCTGACAGGACCGACTCGACGTCGACCGCGCCCGGGGCGCTGTCGGCGGCGTCGTCCAGCGCTGCCAGGTAGCGCTCGGCGTCCAGGGCGGCCGCACAGCCGCTGCCGGCCGCGGTGATCGCCTGCCGGTAGGTGTGGTCCACCAGGTCGCCGCAGGCGAAGACGCCCGGGAGGTTCGTCGCCGTGCTCCGACCCTGGACGGTAACGTAACCCGCGGGGTCAAGGTCGACCTGACCGCGCACCAGCTCGTTGCGCGGGTCGTGCCCGATGGCGATGAAGAGACCGGTGGTGGCGAGCTCGCGCTCCTCCCCGGTGAGCGTGTCGCGGAGCGTGACGGAGGAGAGCTTCGGGTGACCGGTCAGGCCGACCACCTCGGAGTTCCAGACGAAGCTGATCTTGGGGTCGTTCTCGGCACGCTCGGCCATGATCTTGCTGGCGCGCAGCTCGCCGCGACGGTGGACCACGGTGACCGTCCTGGCGAAACGGGTCAGGAAGGTCGCCTCCTCCATCGCCGAGTCGCCCCCGCCGACGACCACGATGTCCTGGTCACGGAAGAACGCGCCGTCGCACGTCGCGCACCAGGAGACCCCGTGCCCGCTCAGGGTCCGCTCCTCGGGCAGACCGAGCTCTCGATAGGCCGAGCCCATGGCCAGGACGACCGCCCGGGCCCGGTGGACCGTGCCGTCCGCGTCGGTGACCGTCTTGATCTCTCCGGCGAGGTCCATGGCGGTGACGTCGTCGCGCACGAGGGTCGCACCGAACCGCTCCGCCTGCTCACGCATGTTCATCATGAGCTCGGGGCCCATGATGCCCTCGGGGAAGCCCGGGAAGTTCTCCACGTCGGTGGTGTTCATCAGCGCGCCGCCGGCTGTGACGGACCCCTCGAAGACGAGCGGGGCGAGGTTGGCCCGCGCAGCGTAGACGGCCGCGGTGTAACCGGCAGGACCGGAGCCGACGATGATCACCTCGTGCACCGTGTCCTCGCCTGCGGGGACACTGGGCTCCGGCGTGATGGAGATGGTCATGACGGTCCTTCCTCACGGGGACGCGGGGCGCCCCCGGACGGTCTGGCGGGGTATCACTAGTGCACAACCGATCCTAGGGGCGCGATTGTTCCCCGGATCAGGGCGTGACGGCAGCGTCCGCGAGAGGTCGTGCGGAGCGGTCCGTGACACACTCGCCGGGGACCAGCCAGGTGTGTCCCGACAGGTCAGCGTCCAGGGCCAGCAGGACCACCACGTCGCGACCGTCCTCGGCCGCGGGCGCGGCGCTGCGGGACCACCAGTCAGCCTGGGACCCGACCGTCTCCCAGCACGAGTTCGCCTGTGCTGCAGTGAGTCCCGATCCGGACTCCGCCATCGCGGCGTCCGACGCCAGGCCGGCGAGGATCCGGTCGTCGAAGTCGTCAGCCGTGACCGCGCCGAGGTGGGGCAGAAGGTCGATCGGTGCCTGGGACGCGTGGGCCAGGCTGCTCTCCTCGCTGGCGCCGGCCGGGTCGAGCATCTGCCCTCCGGCCGAGCCCTCGTCGACCGAGCCCGCGCCGGCGGAGTCCGCGGCCCCGCCCTCCTGCCGATCGCCGGTGGTCGGCGCGTAGGCGGCCGAGTCCGCCCCCCCGACCACGCCGGAGTCGAGCAGGTTGCCGACCGCCACGGCAGCGACCAGGAGCCCGGCTGCCGCGCCCGCCACCAGGCTCACCGTCCGCAGGGGGCGGCGCCGGGCGCGCTCCGACGCAAGGTCGACCACGCCGGTGTCCGCACCACGCAGCGGCTCGGGACCCCGACGCAGGGGGACGGCGCTGGCGGATCGACGGGCCTGCTCCTGCCGGAGGGCGGCCTCGATGCGCAGCGCGAGGTGCTCGGGCAGCGGGCCCGGGTCCGGCAGGGAGCGCAACAGCTGCCGGACGCCGGTGGGGTCGACCTCGTCGCCGTCGTCATCGGGCTTCACGTGGTGACCTCCTCACCGTGGGCGCGCTGGGGACCGTGTGGTCGTTGTTCGTGTGGCCGTTGTTCGTGTGGCCGTTGGTCGTGTGGTCCTGGATCTTGTGGTCCAGGATCCTGGGTCGGCTCAAGGAGTACGACGACCGGACGGCCGAGGCGGTTCCCCTCTGTGACCGACAGCACGGCTGCCGCTCACCGCGCCGGGTCCTTGTCCTCGCATCGGTCCTTGTCCTCGCACTCGTCCTCGTCCCCGTCCCGCGGCTCATCGCGCGCCGTCCCCGTCGCTCGGGCCGAGAAGGGCGAGCATCGCCTCGCGACCCCGTGAGCAGCGCGACTTGATCGTCCCCTCGGCGACGTCGAGCACCTGGGCCGCCTCGGCCACGGTGAGGCCATGCATGTCGACCAGGGTCAGGGCCAGCCGTTGGCCCTCCGGCAGCTGAGCCAGGGCCGTCTGCACGTCGAGCCGGACCTCGACGCTGCGATGCCGGTCGCGCGGATCCGCCATCTCGTGGTCGGCGATGTCGGCCGTCGGTCGGACGCGTCGCAGGCGGTCGAGGCAGGCATTGACGGTGATCCGGTGCAGCCAGGTGGTCACCTGGGAGTCGCCGCGGAACGAACCGGCCCGCCGGAAGGCGTTGATGAAGGCGTCCTGGACGGCATCCGCGGCCAGCTCGGGGTCGCGTGTCGTGCGCAGCGCGAGGGCCCACATCCGGTCGCGGTGCCGGCGGAAGATCTCGCCGAAAGCGTCAGGATCGCCCTCCGTGTGGCGTCTCAGGAGGGTCGCGTCGTCGACGTCCGCGAAGCTGTCCACGACCACCGGGACTAGCGGACGGTGATCTCGCGCACGCTCACGACCTCGCCGCCGGGCGAGGTGAACGCGCGGTCGAACCAGACGATGAGGTAGCGCCCCGTCTGGGGAGCCTCCGGGGTGACCGTCCAGGTGCCGCTCGCGGCGTCCTGGGCCCCGAGCTCGACGGCCCCCTCGAGCGCCGGCCGGTCGGAGAGCAGCACCCGGGCCCCCATGTCACCCTCGCCCAGCTCGACGTCGACGCTGCTGACCGTCGCGCCCGCACCCAGGTCGAGGACCAGACCCGTCCCCGACTTCAGTCCGCCCCAGCCGGGGGAGAGGTAGGTGTGCGAGGTCCACTGGGTCGCCGGGTCACCGTCCACCGCGAGCGGCGTGAGGTCGTTGCGCTCGTCGCCGTCGCCCTGGGGGTCGAAGGAGGTGATGCCGAGCACCGGCAGCTGTCCGTCCACCGGTCCTGGAGCGGCCGGCGCCTGGGTGGTGGGCTCGGTCGTCTCCTGAGCGTTGGTGGTCTGACCGGAGTCGGTCGTCGACGTGCTCGCCGCCGGCGCGGTCGCAGCCGGCGGGGACGCGGCGTCGGGCTCGTCGTCGCCGCCCAGACCCCGCAGCACGCTCCAGCCGAGCACGGCCGCCAGACCGAGGATCCCGAGCACGACCAGGAGCACGACGAGCGTCTGCGCGCCGGTGCCGTGCTCCTCGGGCAGTCCCTGGTCGAGCCCACCGTCCCGGGGACCACCGCCCCCCGGACCACGCGTTCCGGGCCTCCCGCTCGCAGTCCCACCGGGACGTGGCGAGATGCGCTCCCCGGTGCTGCGCACCCCCAGCAGGTCAGCGGTGGACGGGCGGGTCGAGTCTGTCACCGCAGTGGGGCCGGTCTGGTCGTCGACCGCACCCGGGAAGAACGGCGCCGGCTCGGTCGCCGGCTCGGTGGCGCGGTAGAACGGCTTCGGCACCAGGGAGGTGACGTCGTCGTCCGCGTGCGCGGGGTGGGCCGCGGTCGCGGCGGCGGACGCCCCAGCAGCACGGCTCAGTGCGCTGGACGCGGGGTCGTCCGTGCCGGGCTCCCCAGGGGTATAGATGGCACCCGGACGGGACCCGCGGACCATCTCGGAGGCCCAGGGCGAGAGCGTGCGGGCCAGCTCGCCCGGGGTGTGCGGCGCACGGGACAGGTCGGCGTCCGGGCCGTGCACCAGGCGGCACAGGGCGTCCAGGTCGCCGGGCACGCCGCTCACGACCTCCGAGGGAGCAGCCACGGAGCCGTCCGCCAGGCGACGGGCCGGGCGCAGACCTGCGGTGTCCTCCCCGGGCCACAGCCCGGTCAGCCCGGTGTAGAGCAGGGAGATGAGGTCGGCGGAGTCGATGATCGAGGCCTCGACCGGCGTGATGTCGTCGGTGCCCTCGAGCGCTGCGGCGACCCCCACGCCGGAGAGCTTCACGGTGCCGTCGCTGGTGCGCAGGACGGAGTGCGGGTTGAGGTAGAGGTGGTGGAGCCCGCGGCGTCGCGCCGACTCCAGGCCCGCCGCCGCCTCCCCGACCATCCGTCGGACCTCCTCCGCCGGCAGGGGCTGCTCGGCGACGAGCGAGGCCAGCGACTCGGCCTCGCTGAGCCCCTCCTCCACGATCCAGCTCAGCCCCTCCTCCGACCCGACGTCCAGGACCCGCACGAGGCGCGGGTCGTCCACGGAGGCCACCCGCCGGGCCGCGTCGACCACGGCCTGGGCCACCTCGGCGTGGTCGCCGGTGCTGGGCAGGACCGTGACGGCCACGAGCCGACCGAGGGTGGTGTCGTGCGCGACCCAGTAGTCGAGCGTCCCTCCCTCACGGCGCGCCAGGAGCTCGTCGAGGGCATAACGGCCACCCAGCTGGCTGCCTACCTCGAGCCGATCCATGTACGGGTCCTTCCGGTCGCCCCCGGTCGGAGGGTTGTCCCAGCGTAGTGTGTCGGCCTCCGGCCGAGGCTGCACCGCCGTGCCCTCGGCGTCGTCGGAGCTGGGCACCAGACCCGCCAGACCGGGCACCCGACGCAGCACCGGGGCCGCCACGGCCGCCACCTCGCGGACCCCCAGGAGGTGGGCGAGGACGGCATACCCGACGAGGAAGACCAGTCCCGCGACCGCGAGGACCACCGCCCCCGCCAGCCACCCGGGCCGGTCGAGGACGCGGACGAGCAGCCAGGTCGGCAGCAGGGCCACGACGGCCGCAGCGGCGGCCCGCAGGAAGGTGCCGCCGACCGGCGCCAGCCGCAGGTCCGGGAGCCTGCGGCGCACGGCGCGCAGGCCCAGGAAGGCCGCGACGAACTGTCCGAAGGCCTGGCCGAGCGCCAGCACGACGGCGACGCGGCCGGCCGGCTGGGTCAGAGACAGCGCCGCGACGACGAGCAGCGTCGTGGTGATCGCGACCTGGAAGAGGAAGGGCGTGCGGGCGTCCTCGAAGGAGTAGAAGACCCGGGCGCAGAGCAGGTAGACGCCGTAGGGCACCAGACCGAGCACGAGCGCGACGAGGATGGCGGCGATGGCGCGGCTCTCGTCGGGGGTGATGCCGGGGTAGAGGAACCGGGCGAGCAGCGGGGCGAGCACCACCATGCCGAGCGCGATCGGGACCATGGCGGTGCCGAGCAGCCGCAGCCCGCGGGTGACGTGGTCGCCCAGCGCGCGCAGGTCGTGGTCGGCGGCGGCCCTGGAGAGCACGGGGTAGATGGCCGTGAGGAGCGAGAGCGCGATGAGGGAGTGCGGGAGGATGAAGATCGAGAAGGCGTAGTCGTAGGACGCCTTGCCCGGCGCGGACGGTATGTCGCGCACCGCCGAGTTGAGCAGGTTGGTGGCGGTGATGACCCCCGTCTGGGACACGCCGACATCCGCCAGCGCCCAGCCCGCCATGACCGAGGCGGTGCCCAGACCCACCCCGCGGAACCCCCACCGGAAACGCCAGCGGAAGCCGGTCGCCCGGACGGCGGGGATGAGGACGAGCGCCTGCAGGACGATGCCCAGCGTCGCCGAGCCGGCCAGCAGCAGGACCATCCCGAGGGTCCACTCGTCGACGGGCAGGGCCGGCCTGACGTCCGGGACGGCGCGGACCTCGGGGTAGAGGCGCGCGAAGAGCAGCAGCCCGGCGATGTTCACGACGTTGGCCAGAGCGGGTGACCAGGCGAACGCGGCGAAACGGTGGTGCGCGGCGAGCACCTGGCCCAGCAGGGTGTGGAGGCCGTAGAACAGCATCTGCGGGATGCACAGGTAGGCGAACATGATCGCCAGGTCGAGCATCGGGTCGCCGCGCGGGAAGCTGAGCATGACCAGCTTGGTCACCAGCGGCGCGGCCAGCACGAAGAGCACGGTCCCGCCCGTGAGGATGACCACGGAGAGCGTGAGGAGCCGGTCGCTGTAGTCCTGGCCCTCCTCGCCCCGCTTCATCGCCCTGGTGAGCTGGGGCAGCAGCAGCACGTTGAGGACACCGGCGGCGAGCAGCAGGTAGATGGTGTTGGGCAGCGTGTTGGCCGTCTGCCAGACGTTGGCCGCGGGTGTCCTCGTGCCGAGCACCCAGGCCAGGATGGCCATCCGCACCACCCCGAGCACGCGGGAGGTGAGGGTGCCGCCGGCCATCACGAGGCTGGAGCGGGCCAGCGAGCTGGTCGAGGAGGCGTCGCGCGTCATACCGGTGTGCTCCCGTCCCCGGGACCCTGGGGGCGCCGGACGCCCGCCAGCACGGCCCGCGGCGTGGCCCGGAGCGCGCGGACGAGCCCGACCGCCAGCACCAGCCCGCCGAGGCTGCCCAGGACCCAGTAGATCCAGACGCCCGGCGGCTGGACGTGCACCTCGACCGCCGCGTCGTCACCGAACGGGGTGCCGTTGGGGGCGGACAGCAGCGCCCTGACCGTGGTGTCGCCGCGGGTGACGGCCCGGACGCCGAAGGTCACGGTCGCCCGGCTGTCCGGGCCGACGGTGATCGGCTCCGGCTGGTCGATGACCTGCAGGACGCCGGAGCCGCTGACGAGCTGGACGCGGACGTTCTCCACGGCGACCGGCAGACTGTTGACGATCGTGACCCGCATCAGGCCCTGCTCGGAGAGGAAGTTGATGGTGCCCGGGTTGACGTGCAGCCCCTGCCGGGACCGCGTGCTCGCCGTGCGCACCGGGCGCCACGACTCCGACCAGACCTCCGGGGCCACGTCGCGCCAGCGCGTGCTGCGCGACGCTGCCAGCGCCTGCTCCCAGCCGCCGACGGTGCGCGACCCCGTCTCGTCGAGCACCTGCCGCAGCCCGAGCAGGTGACGCCGGACCGAGGCGACCGACCGCAGCGCCTGCTCGTCCAGCGGGCTCGCGCCCGCGTCGAGGTATGCCGTGAGCTCGCCCAGGGTTCCTGGCTCGGGCTCGCCCCCGGTCAGCTCGGCCGGGTCCACCGGGCTCCGGGTGGCCTCGTCGAGCAGGACGGACGCGGGGACGGGCGCGATCCAGCCCGCCCGGTCGATCCCGTCGCTGAGCTCGGCCAGCACGGCCGGGTCCGGGCGGGTGCCCCGGGGTGCGGCGACGACCAGCGAGCGGTCCTGCCGCTCGTCCTGCTGCCAGGTGACGAGGCTGTCCGCGAGGAGGTGCTGGGCGGAGGCGCCGGCACCGTGGGCGGCACCCTCGTCAGCCGCGGCCGCGAGCAGGGCGGAGGCGCGCGAGTCGGTGGCCAGCACGCCCAGGCCCTCGGGGACCAGGGTCGTCAGGGCCGCCGTGGACACCGGGGCGCCCGAGTCGATCCCGACCGCCTCCCGCGGCAGGACGACGGCCCCGAGGTCGGCACCGGTCGCCCGCCAGGCGCCGGCCAGCCGGTCCACGGTCGACGCGACCGGGGAGCCGACGGGCCACGCGACATCCCTGCGGCCGCGGTCGAGCAGGGCCCGGGCGGCCTCCGGGTCGGACAGGCGCTGGGCCAGCGCGGCACGCAGCTCGGCGTCCTCGGCGCCTGCCAGCACGGCCTCGAGGTCGGGGTCAGCCACCGGCAGCCACCACAGCGACGCCGGGTCGACGTCCGCGAGCCGTCGGCGGACGGGGTCGACGAGGGCGTCCACGCGCTCGTCGACGGTGGTGGGCACCCCCTCGGAGGGTTGCCCGTCGGTCGGGACACCGCCCCCGGGCTCCTCGGTCGTCGTCGCCCCGTCGGTCGAGGGCGGCGTCACCTCGGGCGCGGTGGTGGCGGTGGCGGTGTCCTCGCTCGGCTCCGCGCTCGTCTGCTCGTCGCTCGTCGTCTCGTCGCTGGGCTCCTCGCCCGGCTCCTCCGGGGCGACCGCGAGCGGCTCCACCCTGGCGGGCGCGACGAGGGCGGGGTCCACGGCCCAGGTGACCCCGGGCACGGTCAGCCCCTCCAGCCAGGTGCGGACCACCGACCCCTCACCGGCCGCCGCGGCCCAGGCGGTCTCCCACCGGGTGTCGTCCGGCGTCACCAGGTCACCGTCCGGCGGCAGGGTGAGCGGCACCACCCACGCCGTGCGCAGCGGCTGGCCGACGGTCGTGCCCCCGCCGACGACGAGCACCGACCGCAGCGTCGCCGGCGCGGTCCCGAAGACCAGCCCGGGCTCCCCGTCGGCCTCGTCGTGCGCGTGCAGCTCCAGGCCGAGCACCCCACGGTCGACGGGGAAGGCGTCCAACGCGTCCTCGTCCAGCCGGATCGTGAACGGCACCTCCGAGCCGGCCGCCACCACCGGCCCGACGGTGTCGCTGCCCAGCAGCCAGTCGGTCGCCAGCCCAGGGTCCCCGTCGAGCCAGTCGTCGAGGCCCGCACGGGTGGTCACCGGGCCCCAGGTCGCCTCCGCGGAGACGTGGCCGATCCGCTGCTGCCGTTCGGAGTCGTTGACGACCCGTCCGCGCAGCGTGACCGGCTCGCCGACCGTGGGCACGGTCGGCTCCACGTCGTCGAGGACGACCCGCAGCCCGGGGACGGGGTCGTGCGCGGCATACCCGGACGGCACCGACGCGCCCGTCGCGGGCAGCCCCGGCGCGGCGAGCGCCGCCGTCAGGCCGACGGCGCAGGCCGCGGCCCTGGTACGGGCCGCCCACGCGGTGCGGCGGGCAGGAGGGAGCACGGTCGCGTCAGGCGGTCCGGGTGAGCCGCGTCCACGCCTCGCGGGCGATGCGTCGCTCGTTGGGGAAGGTCAGCTTGCGGTGCACCTCGTCCAGGGGCACCCAGATGGCGTCGATGGCTTCCTGGTCGGGGTCGTTCTCGATCGTGAGATGACCACCCGTCGCCTCCAGCAGATAGTGGTGCACCATCTTGTGGATGCGGTGCGAGGGCGTGGTGAACCAGTACTCGATCGTGCCGAGGGTGATGAGCACCCGCCCCACGATGCCCGTCTCCTCGGCCACCTCGCGCTCGGCGGTCTGGACGAGGGACTCCCCGGGCTCGACATGGCCCTTGGGCAGGCACCACTCGACCTTGCCCGAACGGTTGCGGCGGGCGATGATCGCGATCCGCGCCCGACCCTCGTGGACGTCGATGACCACACCCCCCGCGGAGGTCTCGCTCACCGACGGCAGGCGTCGCACGGATGCCTGGTGCCGGGAGGTCGTGGTCATCGCCCCACTGTAACCAGACTTCCGTGACCTGCACAGGAGCTCGGCCGGGGCGGCCTGACGCCGCCCGTCCCCTACC
Source organism: Ornithinimicrobium tianjinense (assembly GCF_014636495.1). GTDB lineage: Bacteria > Actinomycetota > Actinomycetes > Actinomycetales > Dermatophilaceae > Ornithinicoccus > Ornithinicoccus tianjinensis. The sequence goes on along the minus strand of NZ_BMEM01000003.1, from coordinate 137,749 downwards.
CTTGAGAACAATGTCCACCTCCACCACGCCCGAAGGCGCCCTGCTGCTCCAGGCCCTGCGACACCTGTCCCCGAGCCTGCCCCTGCTGACCGACCTCGGCGAGCGCTTCGCCGCCGCCGGGCACGAGCTCGCGCTCGTCGGCGGGCCGGTGCGCGACGCCTTCCTCGGCCGCACCTCCCCGGACCTCGACTTCACCTCCTCGGCCTCGCCGGAGCAGATCGAGCACGTCCTCGAGGCCTGGGCGGACACGACCTGGGACGTGGGCCGGGCCTTCGGCACCATCGGCGCGCGTCGCGGCGACGTCGTCGTGGAGGTCACCACCTACCGCGCCGACGCCTACGACCCCGAGTCGCGCAAGCCGGTCGTCGCCTTCGGCGACAACCTCGAGGAGGACCTGGTCCGCCGCGACTTCACCGTCAACGCGATGGCGCTGCGGCTGCCCGACCTGACCTTCGTCGACCCGCACGGGGGGCTGGAGGACCTGCAGGAGCGCGCGCTGCGCACGCCCCACACCCCGGAGGTCTCCTTCAGCGACGACCCGCTGCGGATGATGCGGGCGGCCCGGTTCGCCGCCCAGCTGCGCCTGGTGCCCGCGCCCGAGGTCCTCACCGCCATGTCCGGTATGGCGTCGCGCCTGTCGATCGTCTCCGCCGAGCGGGTGCGGGACGAGCTGGTCAAGCTGCTCCTCGCCGACGACCCGCGCTCGGGCCTGGAGCTGATGGTCCAGACCGGCCTCGCCGAGGAGGTGCTGCCCGAGCTGCCGGCGCTGCAGCTGGAGGTCGACGAGCACCACCGGCACAAGGACGTCTACGAGCACAGCCTCACCGTGCTCGACCAGGCGATCGCCCTCGAGGACCCGCCGGAGGCGACCGGCGCCGACGAGGTGCCCGGCCCGGACCTGGTGCTGCGCCTGGCGGCGCTCCTGCACGACATCGGCAAGCCGGCGACCCGCCGCTTCGAGCCGGGCGGGGGCGTCAGCTTCCACCACCACGAGCTGGTGGGCGCCCGGATGGCCCGCACCCGCCTGCGTGCGCTGCGCTTCGACAAGGACACGGTCAAGGCGGTCAGCCGGCTGGTCGAGCTGCACCTGCGCTTCCACGGCTACGGCTCGGGGGAGTGGACCGACTCCGCCGTGCGCCGCTACGTCACCGACGCCGGCCCCCTCCTCGGGCGGCTGCACAAGCTCACCCGCTCGGACTCCACCACCCGCAACCGTCGCAAGGCGGCCCGGCTGGCGGCCAGCTACGACGACCTGGAGCGGCGGATCGAGCGCATCCGGGCCGCGGAGGAGCTGGGAGCGGTCCGCCCGGAGCTGGACGGCAACCAGATCGCCGAGATCCTCGGCATCGCCCCGGGCCCCGTCCTCGGCCGCGGCTACAAGCACCTGCTCGCCTTCCGGCTCGACGCCGGCCCCGTCGGCCCGGAGGCCGCGCGGGAGGAGCTGCTGCGGTGGTGGAGCGAGCAGCCGGAGTCGGGGGATGGGTAGGCACCGCGCCCTGGACGCGGCGCCCCGCCCAGGTTCCCGGCGCAGCGGCTCCCGCCACTCGACCGCGGCGCAGCGGCCCTGGGTCCACCGGGTCACCGGTCTGCCCTGGATGATGCTCGTCCTGCTGGGGCTGGTCGTCGTGGTCAGCGTGTCCCTGCTGCGCCCGGACACCTACGCCGCCACCGCCACCCTCACCGCCTCCTCGCCCCGGGCCGCGAGCAGCGGCGCGGTGGCGCTGAGCGGCCGCTACCTGCCCCACCACGTCGAGGAGGCCCTCGAGCTCGACCCCCGGCGGCGGGGCGAGATCCGCGTCGACGTCGACAACGTCGACGGCAGCGAGCTCGCTGTCACGGCCTTCGCCCACGACCCGCGTCTCGCGGCGCTCGCCGCCGACACGGCCTCCGCCCTCGTCATCCGTGAGCACCCGCAGGACCTCTCGCTCCAAACGCCCGCCACCGTGCCGAGCGCGCCCGTCTCGGGCCAGCCCCTGCGGTGGTGGGCCCTGGCCGCCGGCCTCCTCGGCCTCGCCGCGCTGCTCGAGCTCACCCACGAAAGGTGGGAGGTCCGCCATACCCAGCTCCGCCCCGCAGGAGGGCTGAGGTGACGGTCGACGAGGGCGCCGAGGCCCCGGTCTCGCGCGCCCGGCTGCGGGCCCTGCGCGCGGTCCGGCACTCGCTCAAGGTCCCGCCCGTGCCCCGCGACTTCCGCGCGGACATCGAGGGGATGCGCGCGATCGCGGTGCTCGGCGTGCTGCTCTGGCACGCGGGCGTGACCGTGGTGCCGGGCGGCTTCGTCGGGGTCGACGTCTTCTTCGTGGTCAGCGGCTTCCTCATGACGGCCCTGCTGCTGGAGGAGGCGCGCGAGCGCGGCCGCATCGACCTCGGCCGTTTCTACGCCCGTCGCGCGCGCCGGCTGCTGCCGGCCGCCCTGGCCGCACTGGTGGGCACCGCGGTGCTCACGCTGCTCTTCCTGCCGCGCACCCGGTGGTGGGACACCGGCATCGACCTGCTGACCGCCGCCTCCTACGTCGTCAACTGGCGGATGTCCTCGGGCGCGACCGACTACCTCGACGTCTCGCGCGCGCCGAGCCCGGTCCAGCACTACTGGTCGCTGGCGGTCGAGGAGCAGTTCTACGTCGTCTGGCCCGTGCTCCTGCTGGGGCTGCTCGTGCTGGCGCGCGGCCGCGCGCGCGTCTTCCGGGTCACCTCGTGGACGCTCACCCTGGCCCTGCTCGCCGCCTCCCTGGCGGTGTCGCACTGGTGGACGCAGACGTATGCCGCGCAGGCCTACTTCGTCACCCCCACCCGCGTCCACGAGCTGATGATCGGCGCCGTCGTCGCGCTGGGCGCGCGCGGGTGGCCGACGATCCCGCGGCTGCTGTCGGCGGTCCTCGGCTGGCTCGGCCTGGTGATGATCATGGCCTCGCTCTTCGCGATCGACCAGCACACTCCCTTCCCGGGGACGGCGGCGCTGTGGCCCACGGTCGGCACCGCGCTCGTGCTGATCTCCGGGGCGCGCGCCGGCCTGTGGGGGCCAGAGTTCATCCTCCGCGCCCGCTGGATGCAGTGGGTCGGACGGATCAGCTACAGCCTCTACCTCTGGCACTGGCCGTTCGTCGCCGCGGCCGCCTCGATCCTCGCCGTCGGCAGCGGGGGCCCGGTGTCCCTGCCGGTCCAGTGGGGGCTCGTGGCGGTGCTCGTCTCGGTGCTGCCGGCCTGGCTCTCCTTCCGGTATGTCGAGGAGCCCGTCCGCGTGCGCGGTCGCGTCCTCCAGGCGCGGGTCGGCCCGGGGGTGGCGACCTATCGCGCCCTCCGGCTCGGCGCCAGCTGCAGCCTCGCGGGTGCGTTGCTCGGGCTGACGCTCATGTCCGTGGCGCCGCCGCGCGTGGACGGCGAGGCCGTGGCGTGGCGCACCCCGGCGCTGGTCGACGACCTGCGGCAGCCGGTGGGTGCCGGCACCCTCGCCGACGCCCCCGCGCCGGGCGGCGGGTCGGGCACGGAGGAGCAGCTGGCCGCCGCGCCGGAGCGGATGCCCGACACGCTCGGCGAGCTGGCCGTCCCGGTCGAGCAGGTGCCGGCCGACCGCCCGGTGCTCACCCCCGAGGGCTGCTTCCCCGGGCTGACCGAGAGCAAGGTCGGTGTCTGCGAGGCCGGGGATCCCGACGGCCCGGTGACGATCGCGCTGTTCGGCGACAGCCACGCCGCGATGTGGGTGACGGCGCTGGACGAGATCGGTCGCGAGCGCGGCTGGCGGGTGGTCACCGTCGCCAAGTCGTCCTGCCCGCCGGTCGACGAGCTGAGCTTCTCGCGCGGCCAGGCGCCGCAGGGCTACGAGCAGTGCACGGCATACCAGGAGAAGGTGCTCGACCGGCTCGTCGAGCTGGACCCGGACGTCGTGGTGATGTCCTCCGCGAGCTACGGCGCCTCGGACGAGGCGGTGGCCGAGGCGCTGGCGCGGCGGGTCGACCAGCTGCGCGCCGCCGGCATCGAGCCGGTGCTCCTGCGCGACGTGCCGCGGCCGCCGTTCGACGTGCCCGAGTGCCTGGTGGCCAACGAGGACCGCGCGACCCGGTGCGTCTTCGACCGCTCCGAGGGGCTGACCCGCAGCGGCACCGGGCACGCGCTGCTCGCCGAGCTGCGGCCGGACCTGCCCGTGGTGGACCTCACGAAGGCCATCTGCCCCGCGGAGGAGTGCGACCCCGTCGTCGGGGGCGTCGTCGTGTGGCGCGACTCCAACCACGTGTCGGCGACCTATGTCCGCTCCCTGCGCGGCCTGGTCGAGCAGCAGCTGCTCCCCGTCGTGGCGCTCACGCAGCTGCGCACCGGACCCTAGGCGCGCCAGACCCGGCCGCGACGCGCCCGGACGGGGCCGTCGGGCGGCTCCTGCGCGACGCGCCACAGCACCCAGGCCCACGCGGCGACCCGCAGGAGCACGACGAGCGAGTAGGTCGAGGCGGGCAGCCCGCGCCCGGGGTCGCTGGCAAAGGCGATGTGCAACCAGGTCATGACGAAGTGCAGGGTCTCGGCGCCGGCCCACACCAGGTGTTCCCCCCAGGGACGGGAGGACAGCGCCAGGAAGGGCAGCACCCACAGGCCGGACTGCACCGACAATGACGGAGCGGTCAGCACGACGAGGAGCATGACGAGCGCGGCGACCTGGTGGACCGCCAGCACCCGCCGCCACGGCCGCGACACCACCCAGCCGGCGAGGGCGGCTCCCGCCACCCAGCCACCCACCGCCAGACCGACCGTCAGCTCGCTTGGCAGGTGCAGACCGTTGAGCGCGGGGACCATCTGCAGCGCTCCGTAGCCGGCGCCCTGGCTCCACCACCGCTGGGCCCCGGTGAGCGCCTGCGGCTCGACGAGGACGAGCGGCACGACGACGGCCAGGGCGGCGAGCAGCGCCCCGACGACGACCCTCGCGGCGGGCAGGGGCTGCCGCAGCCGCCAGGCGACCAGCACGATCGCGATGACGAAGACGAGCGGGAAGGGTCGGACCAGCGTGGCCAGGCCGAGCAGCGCGCCGCCGGTCCACGCGCGATCCCGCCGCCACGCCCACAGCCCGGCCAGCGTCAGGGCCACCCCGAGCAGGTCGGTCGACACGAGGGCGAGCGTCACCAGGACCGGGCTGACCGCCAGGTGGGCGGCCTGCCAGGGGCGGTGCGGCTGGAGTCCCACCGCGGCGACCACGGCCAGCGCCAGGAGCAGCGTCGCGGCCAGCGCCCACAGCGCGAACACCCACTGCTGGGGGCCCAGCCCCTGGCCGGCGCTGGGGGAGACCTGCGCCACGAGCCACATGGCCAGCCCGGACAACGGCGGCTGGTCGGAGGGCGCCGCTCCCGACCAGGGCAGCGCCCGCTCCGCCAGCGGCGAGCTCACGTGCACGACCGGCAGGTCGGAGTAGCACGCCCGCCAGAACTGGTCGGGCGTGCTCCAGCCCTTCATCAGGCAGTGGCCCTTCTGCCACACGCCGAGGGCGAGGACGGCGGAGCCGAGCAGCACCAGGGTGACGGCGACACCGACGAGACCGCGGGCGCCGACCACGGCATACCTCCCGGTCGGCCCGCCCACCACCGAGGTGGCGAGCCGCACGACGGGGTCGGACCAGGACGGCACGACGTACGGCACGTCGCGGCGGAAGTCCCCGGGTGCCGGTGTCGTCATGCGCCCCAATCTAAGGTGCTAGCCGTTGCCCGGCGGGGCGGGCAGCGTGGGCAGGCTCGGCAGGGGCGACGTCGGCTCCGGGCTGGTCGGCTCCGGGGTGGTGGGCTCGGGTGTCGTCGGCTCCGGCGTGGTCGGCTCCGGCGTGGTCGGCTCCGGGGTGGTGGGCTCCGGCGTCGTCGGCTCCGCGCTCGTCGTCTCGGTCGGCTCCTCGCTGGTCGTGGGCGAGGGGGCCTCGGTCGTCGGCTCCACCTGCGGCGCCTCGGTGGTGTTGAGGAGCTCGCCGACGCCCACCCGCTCCGGGAAGGGCACGACCTCCTCGCCGTCCATCGCGCGCCGCATGAACTCGCCCCAGATCTGCGCGGGGAACGTGCCGCCGGTGACCTGGTCCAGCCCCGCGACGTTCTGCATGGGGACGGTGCCGTCGCCCTTGTACATCACCACGCCCGCGGCGAGCTGGGGCACGAAGCCGTCGAACCAGGCCGAGACGTTGTTCTCGCTCGTGCCCGACTTGCCGGCGCTCGGCCGGCCGATGTCGCCCGCGCCGAGACCCGAGCCCTGCGTCATCACGTAGGTCATCGCGTCCGTGACGTCGACGGCGACGTCGCGGTCGATGCCCTCCTCGGTCTCGGGCTCGGCCTCGTATGTCGTGGCGCCCGTCCGGTCGACCACCTCGGCCACGAGGTAGGTGCTGGAACGCTCGCCCTCCGCCGCGAGGGTGGCGTAGGCGTTGGTCATCTGCACCAGGGTGGGCGAGGCGGTGCCGAGCACGTTGGTCAGGTCGGTGCCCAGGCCCGGGGTGTCCTCGGGCAGCCCGAGGTCGATCGCGGCCTGGACCGTCTTCTCCGGGCCGATCTCCTCGTTGAGCTGGACGTAGATCGTGTTGACCGACTCGGCCAGGGCGACCCGCAGGTCCAGGGTGCCGAAGGAGACGTCGCGGAAGTTGCGCACGTCGACCGTCCCGCCGCCCACGCCGAAGGTCATCGGGCTGGGTCCGGGGAAGGTCGTCAGGGTGTCGACCCCGGCGGCGACCGCGGCGACGAGCGTGACCGGCTTGAACAGCGAGCCCGCCTGCACCCGGGCGTCGGTCGCGGCGTTGAGCTGGGTCTTCTGGTAGTCGGCGCCGCCGTACATCGCGGTGATCGCGCCGTCGGCGGGCCGGACCGCGGTGAGGCCGGCCGACAGGTCGTCGGTGCCCTCGCCGGTCGGCATGAACTCCTTGACCGCGGCCTTGGCGGCGTCCTGGTGCTTCTTGACGATGGTGGTCGTGACGCGCAGCCCGCTGCTGTCGATCGCGGCGTCGTCCAGCTCGAGGCGGTCCCGCAGCTCCGCGCGGACCAGCTGAGCGACATACCCGTCCACGCCCCGTGCCGCGGTGGCGGGCTCGGGCTCGCCGATCTCCGGGAAGGTCGCCGCGTCGCGGGCCGCGGCGTCCAGCCACCCCTGGTCGACCATGCCGTCGAGGACGTAGTCGACCCGCGCCCGGGCCCGCTCCTCGTTGCCGTCGGCGTAGTCGGGGTCGAACAGCGACGGGGCGTTCATCACCGAGGCGAGGAAGGCGCCCTCCTCGACGCTGAGCTCGCTGACGTCCTTGTCGAAGTAGGCCTGGCTCGCGGTCTCGATGCCGTAGGCGCCGCGGCCGAAGTAGATGGTGTTGAGGTAGTTCTCGAGGATCTGGTCCTTGGACTGCTCGTTGTCGATCTTGACCGAGATCACCATCTCCTTGACCTTGCGCGTCAGCGTCTGGTCGGCGGTGAGGTAGTAGTTCTTGACGTACTGCTGGGTGATGGTCGACCCGCTCTGCAGGCCCTGGCCCCGCAGCGAGCGGTAGAGCCCGCGCAACGTGCCGGTGATCGAGACGCCCTCGTTCTCGTAGAAGGACCGGTCCTCGGCAGCGAGCACGGCCTTCTGGACGTGGTCGGGGACCTGGTCGAGGGTGACGTTCTCCCGGTCGTAGCCGCCGGTGAAGCGCGCCAGCTCCGTCTCGCCGTCGGCGTAGTAGAGGATCGTGCTCTGCGCGTCCGCGAAGTCGTTGGGCTCGGGGATCTGCGTCCGCGTGTAGGCGAACGCGAACGCGCCGGCCGCCACGGCCACGCCGAGCAGGCCGAGACCGAGCACCCACAGCAGGACCGTGCGCAGCCGCTGGCCCCGCCGCCGGGGCCGCTTCCGCTGGGCGCGCGCCTCGCGGCGGGTGGAGGGGGTCGAGGGATTCACCCGCCCATTGTGCCCGCCCGAACCTGAGCGGAAGCGGAATGGGCGCGACTGCGAAGATGTTGAGGCTAGGTGGTGCGCGGCCAGCAGGTCGTGGCCCTGTCGACCCCTTTGAGGAGAAGTTTCACAATGGCAGCGGTGCGCGTGGCGATCGTGGGCGTGGGCAACTGTGCCAGCTCGTTGGTCCAGGGTGTCGAGTACTACAAGGACGCCGACCCGGACGCGGCCGTCCCCGGTCTGATGCACGTGCAGTTCGGTGACTACCACGTCCGCGACGTGGAGTTCGTGGCGGCGTTCGACGTCGACGCGAAGAAGGTGGGCTTCGACCTCTCGGAGGCCATCGTGGCCAGCGAGAACAACACGATCAAGATCGCCGACGTCCCCCCGACCGGCGTCACCGTGCAGCGCGGGCCGACCCTCGACGGTCTCGGCAAGTACTACTCCCTGACGATCGAGGAGTCCGACGCCGAGCCGGTCGACGTCGTGCAGGCGCTCAAGGACGCCGAGGTCGACGTGCTCGTGTCCTACCTCCCGGTCGGCAGCGAGGTGGCGGACAAGTTCTACGCGCAGTGCGCCATCGACGCGGGCGTGGCCTTCGTCAACGCCCTGCCGGTCTTCATCGCCTCCGACCCCGCGTGGGCCAAGAAGTTCGAGGACGCCGGCGTCCCGATCGTCGGCGACGACATCAAGAGCCAGGTCGGCGCGACGATCACCCACCGCGTCATGGCCAAGCTCTTCGAGGACCGCGGCGTCGTGCTCGACCGCACCTACCAGCTCAACGTCGGCGGCAACATGGACTTCAAGAACATGCTCGAGCGCGAGCGCCTGGAGTCCAAGAAGATCTCCAAGACGCAGGCCGTGACCTCCAACGTCAGCAAGGACTTCGCCGACCGCGACGTGCACATCGGCCCCTCCGACTACGTCCAGTGGCTCGACGACCGCAAGTGGGCCTACGTCCGCCTCGAGGGGCGCGCCTTCGGCGACGTGCCGCTCAACCTCGAGTACAAGCTCGAGGTCTGGGACTCGCCCAACTCCGCGGGCATCATCATCGACGCGCTCCGGGCCGCCAAGATCGCCAAGGACCGCGGCCAGGGCGGCCCGGTCATCGGCGCCTCGGCCTACCTGATGAAGTCGCCGCCGGTGCAGATGCCCGACGAGGAGGGCCGCGCCGAGGTCGAGGCGTTCATCGCCGGCTGACGAGGTCGTAGGGTCGTCCTCGTGACGACGAAGCACACCCCTTCGCGACGGGTCGTCGCGCTGGCCGCGGACGCGGTCGAGCTCGACGAGATCGCCGAGGCGCTGCGCGGTATGGCGCTCCGTGGCGACCGGGTGGTCCTCATGTGGCGCGACGGTGAGCCGAGCGCGCGGCTGCGGCAGTTCAAGGGACGTCGGCCGGTGCGGCCCGCCGTGCCCCGCCGCCCACGGGCGCTGCTGCGGGTCGCCCGTTCCGGGTCGCCCCGCCGGCTGCTCGCCGACCGGGGCACCCTCCTGGGTGCGCTCCGGCTCGACCCGCTGGCCCAGCGCGAGCTCGAGCAGGCCGACGCGCTGGTGGTCGTCGGCCCCGAAGCGGAGAAGGTCGCCGCCGAGGGCAGGGCCCCCGTGGCGGCACCGCCCCTGGTGACCGCGGAGGAGCTGAGCCGGTGGGCCGAGCTCGCCGGCACGTGGCGGGACGTGGAGTCCTGGCTCGACGACCCGGACACCCTCGGCCGCGAGGAGGGGCGGACGCTGCTCGACCGCGTCGAGCTGGTGGGCGGCCTCGAGCGGCCGGCCCGCCAGGAGGCCCTCGCCCGGCTCGTCGAGGTCCTCCTCGGCCGCAACGAGCACGCGCTCGCGCTGCGCGCCGCACACCTGCTGGAGGTCGACGGCGACGAGGACCCCGACCGGCTGGCCCTCTCCCGCGGGCTGCGGGCGCTCGCCGGCACCGCCGCCTCCGGAGAGGGTGACCCGGACCTGGGCGCCGCGGTCGCCGGGGTGGTCGCCTCGGCCGACCGTGCCCTGGAGGCGGACGACCTCGAGGCGGCTGCCGACCGGGCCACGCTGGCCCTGCGTCTGCTCTTCCACCGCGAGCTGCACGCCGACGCCCTCACCTCGCCGCTCGTCGAGGACCCTGACACCTTCCTGGCCGCCTGGCGCGGGTCCCGGGTCGGCAGCCTGCTGGCGTCACCCACCCCGCAGACCCCCCGGCTGGAGCGCGTCCGCGAGGGCGCGCGACGGCATACCGGAGCCCGGCCGCGGGTGGTGGTGGCGCCGGGCACCTTCCCGCAGTTCTCCCCTCCGGTCGTCGCGGCGCTGGAGGAGGTCGCCGACGTCACCGTCCTGCCGCTCAACGCCCGGCCGGAGCTGCGGTGGCTCGGGACCAGCCGCCCGCTGGTCGACCGGCGGCTCCGGCAGGCGGTCGGCGCTCCCGTCCCGCCCGACCTCGTGCTCCGGGAGGAGCTCGAGGCGGCGGACGCCCTCTTCGTCGACTGGGCCGACCGGGGGGCGCTGGAGACGGTGATGACCGCCCCGGAGGGGCTGCCGGTGACGGTGCGGATCCACAGCATGGACGCGCTGTCCCCCTGGATCCACCTCATCGACTGGAGCCGGGTCGGCGACCTCGTCCTCGTCAGCCCGCACCTGCGGACCCTGGTCGAGCGGCTGCTGGGCGACCGGCTGGCCACCACCCGCGTGCACGTCGTGCCCAACGTGCTGCAGCCGGAGCGCATCCCGACGCACAAGACCGAGGGGCACCGCCGTCGGCTGCTCGTGGTGGGCTGGGGGCAGCGTGTGAAGGACCCGCTCTTCGCGCTGGAGGTCCTGGCTGCGCTGCGGGCGCAGGACCCCGCGTGGCGGCTGTCCCTCGTCGGGGCGGACTTCCTGCTCCACCCCGTGGAGAGCACGCTGGCCTACGCCCGGGAGTTCTGGGCCCGCCTGGTCCGCGAGGACGTGCGGGACTCCGTGGACCTCGTGGCCTGGACCGACGACCTCGCCCCCCACCTCGCCGCGTCCGGCTTCATCCTCAGCACCAGCCGACGCGAGTCGTTCGGGCTGGGCCTGGTCGAGGGCGCCGCCTCCGGGGCCGTGCCGGTCGTGCGCGACTGGCCGGTCTTCGCCTCCCTGGGCGGGGCGCGGTCGCTCTTCCCGGAGGACTGGGTGGTGGACAGCGTCGAGGCGGCGGTGGCCCGGATCCACGGCCTGGCCGAGGAGCCCGCGTGGTCGCAGGCCTCGGCGGCGGCCCGCCAGGTCGTGCAGGAGCGTTTCGCGACCGGCACCACGCAGGAGAGCTTCCGGCGGATCGTGCTGGGCTAGCGTCCCGCCGCCCCCGACGCCCCCGCCGCGATCCGGGCGAGCACCTGCACCGCGGCGGTGACGTGGCCGACCGGGGAACGGTGCGCGAGGTCGAGCGTCGACATCGGCGAACCCTCCTCGACGATGCCCCAGACCGGACGGCCGCTGCCGAGGTAGTCGCTGAGCTTGGACGGCAGGTAGGGGTTGACCTGCAGGTCGGTGCCGCGCGTGACGGCGTCGTTGACGAGCAGCACGTCCATCCGGGTCGAGAGCGCGAGGAAGTCGAGGTAGCCGACGAACGGCCGGGTCCGCACCCACCGGCCCAGCCCGCGCTCGCGCACCTGGGCGTCGAGCTCCTTGCGCGACCCCGCGAAGACGTGCAGGACGAGCCGGTCCCGGAGCGCGTCGGGCAGGCCGCGCAGCGCGTCGAGCACGGTCTCCATGCCGCGCGAGGCGTAGAAGTTGCCGAAGTAGCCCAGGTGCACCCGGTCCGGCTCCAGCTCCAGCTCCGGGCTGGCCATGGCGTAGAACTCCCGCGGCAGCGTGGGGTGCGGGGAGACGGTGGCCCGCTCCAGGATCCGGGCGCGCAGCCGCTCGTCCGCGACCCTGGAGACCATCAGGTCACGCTGACGCTCGTTGGTGAAGACCAGCTCGTGGGCGAGGGCGTAGGGAAGCACCTCCACCCACTCGAAGGCGTTGTTGCTCGTCGGCGGCTCGAACCCCGCAGCCCGCACGCCCTCGGCGAGGCGGCGCAGCAGCACGCCCTCACCGGCGGCCGAGCGCCGCGTCGCCCCGGTGACGTCCAGCGAGAGCGGGTCGGAGAACTCCGCGGTCCACCGCAGGTCGGGCCGCTGCAGGACCAGGCGGGCCGCCAGCAGGTGGCTCGCGACGAACTGCGCCCGGCTGTAGACGCGCTCGTAGCCCTCTCCCTCGCGGTCCCACGCCAGCGCCTGCTGCAGCCCCAGCTCGACGAACCGCGACATCGCGCCCCAGGAGGCGAAGTGGCTGCGCGAGGGCACCTCGTGCCGCCGGACGACGAGGTCGCCGGCGATCCGTTCCAGGCCGGGATCGGTCCGACGCAGCGACCCGAGGGCGTTCTGCAGCACGTCGACCGGGCGTCCGTGCTCGCGCACCCGCTTGGCCGCCACGATCGCGGACGTGTCGACGTAGGGCGGGTAGCAGTAGGCGACCACGAGGTCGCGCGCGACGCCGGGCGCGGGGACGGTGGTGGACATCGCGGCCACTCTAGCCCTGGGCTCGCGGGCGCGTCTGGGAGACTGCGCCCCATGGCGAGCGAGCGGTATGTCGCGGTCGGGGCCCGCGTGGACGACCCCGCGGTCCCGGCCCTGCTCGGTCTCGCGGTGCGGTATGGCGTGCCCGTCCGGGCTGCGGCGCTGCGACCCCCGGCCGACGAGGTGGTGCAGTGGCACCGCCTCACGGCGCCGGTGACGACGTCGAGCGTGGTGGGAGGCCTGGTGCAGAGCCTGGCGCGCCGGGTGCTGCGCGGGACGTCGGCCGAGCTGGGCGACGCGCTCGAGGGGTCGACGTGGCTGGAGGACGCCCTGGCGCAGCCGGCGCCGGACGGCGCGGGCCCGACCTGCCTCGTGGCGACCGACGACGACGCCGCCCAGGCGCTGGCCCGCTGGCGGGCGCGGCGCGGTGCGACGGTGCCGGTGCTGACCTGGGACAAGGCCGCAGAGCGGATCGCCGAGGACGTCGCGACGAGGCGGGTGCAGGGGGAGCCGTCGGCCCCCGCACCCAGGACCGTCCGGGCACCGACGAGCCCCGGCGCCATGCACCGGGTCGTCGTCGCGGTGGGGGACGCCGCGGGGTCGGCGCCACGCTGGCTGCCGTCCGGCACGGCCCCCGCCCTGCGCGCGCGGGTGGAGGTGCTGGCCCCCGGCGCGCCGGTGCCGGACGACGCGGAGGTGCTCGTGCTCGACGGGCTCGGGCCGGTCGTCGCGCAGCTGCCCGGGCTGCCCGAGCGCGTGCGGGTCGTCCATCTGCCGCGGCCGCAGGACCGGTCCAGCCCCTGGCGTCACCTGCTCGACCGCCCCGGGCTCGTCGTCGGCCCGGCCGCCGCGCCGTCGCCGGAGGAGCTCGCCGCGCTCGTGCTGGGCGAGGAGGCTGCCACCCTGGTGCGTCTCGGCCGCGAGCGACGCGACGAGGAGGCGCTGCGGCTCGTCGGTGAGCTGCTCGACGCCCCCGACCCGGTGCTCTTGCGCGAGATGGCCTACCTGACCCGCGTCACCGGGTCGCTCAGCCTGGAGCGCCGGGTGCTGGAGGCGCGGGGCCTGCCGACCGACCGCGTCGACGACCGCCTCCGCGAGACGGACCCCGGCTGGCTGCCCGCGCTGCCGTCCACGCCCGTCGACCCGGTGCCCGGCCGGGTGCTGCACCTGCTCAAGACGACCCTCCCGCAGCGCCAGGCGGGCTACAGCGTCCGGGGGCACCACACGCTGCGGGCCCTGGTCGAGGCAGGCGTCGACGTGGTGGCGCTCGCGGTGCCCGAGCGCGCGGACGAGCCCGCGGACGAGCCGGTGCCGGGTGTCCTGGAGGAGGTCGTCGTCGACGGCGTCCGCCACCTGCTGCCGCCGCCCGTGGTGGCGGCGACGGGCACGGCATACCTCGAGGCGGCGGCAGCCGCGGTGCTCGACCTCGTGGCGCGCGAGCGCCCGGCCGTCCTTCACGTCCACTCCGGGCACCGCGGCTACGACCTCGGCGTGGTCGGGGCGGCGGTCGCGGCCGCGACCGGGCTGCCGTGGGTCTACGAGGTCAGGGGGCTCTTCGAGTCCACGTGGACGCAGGACCAGGTGCGGGCGGAGCGCGGGGAGACGTTCGAGCGGCGGATGGCGCGCGAGGCCGACCTCGCCACGCGGGCGGACGCGACCGTGACCCTGGCCGGCACGATGCGCGACGACCTCGTCGGCCGCGGCGTCCCGGCCGGACGCGTGCACGTCGTGCCCAACGCGGTCGACCCCGACCGGCTCGCCCCCGTCCCGCGGGACGACGCGCTCGCGCGGCGCCACGACGCGGTGGGCCGCTTCACCTTCGGCTACGTCAGCAACCTCGACCACGCCCGCGAGCAGGTCGAGGACCTCGTGCGCGCGGCGGTGCTGCTGCAGGCCCGGGGGCGCCCCACGCTGTGCCTGGTCGTCGGGACGGGCACCGGGGAGGCGGACCTGCGCGCGCTGACCACCGAGCTCGGCGCGGACGGCGTCGTCACCTTCACCGGGCGGGTGCCGCACGAGGAGGTGGCCGCCTCCTACGCGCTGCTCGACGTCCTCGTCGTCCCCCGCAGCGACGAGCGGGCGGCGCGCCTGGTCACCCCGCTCAAGCCGTTCGAGGCGATGGCGATGGGGCTACCGGTCGTGGTCTCCGCCCAGCCCGCGCTGCTGGAGGTGATCGGCGACGGCGAGCGGGGCTGGTCCTACCCGGCTGGCGACGCGGCGGCGCTCGCCGACCTGCTCGAGCGGCTCGCCGAGGACCCCGACGGCCGGGCCACCGTGGCGGCGCGCGCCCGGGAGTGGGTGGTCCGCGAGCGCACCTGGGCCCGCAACGCCGCCCGCTACACCGAGCTCTACCGCTCCCTCACCACCCCCGGCGCCGGGGTAGCGTGACGCCGTGCAGATCCGCGTGACGCCCCAGAAGGTCCTCCTCGCCGGAGCCGCCCTCGGCGCCGCCGCCTGCGTGCTCGCCGTCGTCGGCGCGCTGCTCGGCTGGTGGTGGCTCGTCGCGCTGGTGACGACCGCGCTGCTCACGGCGGTGCTCCTGGTCGCGCTCGACGCTCACAACCGGGTGCGCGCGCTGCGGGCGACCCTGCGCACCGAGCTCGACGCCCAGCGGGGCGCGGGCCGCGCGGCTCCCACCACGGACGACGTCGTCGGCACCGTCCGCGCCCTCCAGGCCCAGTACACCGGCCGCCTCGACCGCCTCCAGGACAGCGTGGACGCGGCGCTGCGCCGGCTCGAGGACCGTGGCTGAGCCCGTCGCCACCCGCGCGGGCGTGACCCGCGACACCGCGCGCAACCAGATCCTGCTCGACCACCCCGACGCGCTGGCGGTCACCGCGTTGCGCACCCGGTCGCTGCACGCCCGGGAGGTGCTCGTCGAGGCCGCCTGGCCCGGTCACTCGGCCGAGGAGGTGGACGCCTGGGCGCAGGAGGTATGCCGTGCCGGCGCGCCCGGGCGGGCCGCCCTGCCCGACGGCGCCGACGCCTTCCACCTCGGCCAGCTGGCCCGGGTGCTGGCCCTGCAGACCCCCGACCCGGCCGACGTCGCGCGTGGGCGCGCGATCCTCGAGGCGCTGGCCCGGGCCGGACGGCTGGACGACCTGCACCCGCAGGCGGTCCTGGTGCTTCTGCACCTGCGCTGCCTCGAGGGCGACGGGGCCGGCTGCGCGGAGCTGCTCGACCACCCGTCGGTCCCCGCCGACGTGGCCGCCGCGGTGCGCGCCGACCTGGCGCGGCCCGACGGCGGGGCGGCCTGGTTGGCCCTCGTCGACGCTGCGCTCCACTCGGAGGCCCTCGCGCCGCTGCGCCTGGACCCGACGCTCGGGGGCACCGCCTTCGACCGGCTCACGACCGACCCGCTCCCGCGCGCCGACCACGACGGCGACCCGCTCGTCACCGTCGCCGTCAGCGCCTACCGCCCCGGCCCACCGCTCCTGACCGCCGTGCGCTCGCTGCTGGCCCAGACCTGGCAGCACCTCGAGATCCTCGTCGTCGACGACGCGTCGGGCCCGGAGGCCGAGGCCTGGCTGCAGCGCGCCGAGGCGCTCGACCCCCGCGTCCGGGTGATCCGCCAGCGCACCAACGGTGGCACCTACCGGGCCCGCAACACCGCGCTCGCCCAGGCCCGCGGGACCTACTTCACCACGCTCGACTCCGACGACTGGCTGCACCCGCAGTCCGTCGCCACGCTCGTGGCGCAGCTCGAGGACGACCCGACGCTGCTGGCCGCGCGCGGGCTCGGCGCGCGCGTCGACGAGGGGCTGGGTCTGGTCCGGCTGGGCTACCGGCACCGGGCGGTCGCCGCGCCGACGCTCCTCTTCCGGGTCGCCCGGGTGCTGGGCCGCGTCGGCTTCCTCGACCCCACCCGCAAGGGCGCCGACACCGAGTACGCCCGACGGATCGAGGCGGCCTTCGGTGCCGGGTCGGTCGTGACCGTCGACGAGTGCCTGCTGCTGCTGCGGTCGGGCCAGACGCTGTCCTCCGACGAGTTCTCCAGGATGTGGCGGCACGGCGCCCGCCACCAGTACAAGGGCCTCTACACGCCCTGGCACGAGGAGATCGCCGCGGGCGCCACGCCATACCTGGACCCGGAGGGCCCGCGCGCCTTCCCCGAGCCGCGCCGCTGGCGCAAGGCGCACGACCCCGGGCCGCCGCCGCCCGCCCACCTCGACCTCGTCCTGGGCGGTGACTGGCGCCGCTACGGCGGGCCGCAGCGCTCGATGATCGAGGAGCTGCGCGCCGCGCGCGAGGCGGGGCTGCGCGTGGGCATCCTGCACCTGGAGGCGCTGCGCTTCGCGACGACCAAGGACCTGCCGCTGTGCGCGCCGGTCGTCGACCTGGTGCGGCGCGGCGAGGTCGAGTGGGTCCAGCTGGACGACGACGTCGAGGTGGACGTGCTCATGGTGCGCTACCCGCTCGTGCTGCAGCACCCGCCGAGCGTGCCGTCCGGTCGGGCTCTCCGCCCGCGGCACCTGCTGGTCATGGCCAACCAGGCGCCGCTGGAGCCGGACGGCACCGACCAGCGCTACGTCGTCGCCGACGTCACCGCGCGGGCCCGCGAGCTGTTCGGCACCGAGCCCGTCTGGGTGCCGCAGGGACCGGTGCTGCGCCAGGTGCTCCTCCAGCAGGACCCCGGCCTGGCCCTCACCCCGTGGGACAACCCGGGGCTCATCGACGTCGACGAGTGGCACGTGCGCGACGACCGGCCGCCCGGTGCCGGCGGTGCCCCGGTGGTCGTCGGGCGCTACTCACGCGACCACCCGCTGAAGTTCCCGCCGACGCACGCGGACCTGCTGGCGGCCTACGACATCGGCCCCGGCTACGTGGTGCGCCTGATGGGCGCGCGGGCGACCTGGAAGAGGTTGTGCCGGGAGGCCGGCCTGCGGGAGGACACCCGGCCCCCGCGCGAGTGGGAGATGCTGCGCGTCGGCTCCGTGGACCCCCGCGAGCTCCTCGCCGGCCTGGACGTCTTCCTCTACCAGGACCATCCCGGCCGGCACGAGGCGTTCGGCCGCGTGCTGCTCGAGGCGGCGGCCTCCGGCGTCCTCGTGGTCGCGCACCCCAAGCACCGGCCGGTCTTCGGCGACGTGCTCGACTACGCCCTGCCCGAGGAGTCTCGCGCGGTCATCGAGTCCTACGTGCGCGACCCCGCGAGGTATGCCGCGCGCGTCGCCCAGGTGCAGGACCTGGTCCGCGAGCGCTACGGCCACGCCTCGTTCGTCGCCCGGCTGCGCCAGCTCGGGGTCAGCGACGGGGCAGGTGGGGCAGCAGCCGGTCGCTGAAGGGCAGCGCGACCCGGCGCACCCCCTGGACCAGCTCCCACGTCCGCGAGCCGGTGCCGGGTAGGTCGCCCAGCCAGAGGACGGCGTCGGCGGGCAGCGCGGCGTCGAGCGCGGAGGAGACGGGCAGCCGGTCCTCGGTCCCCTCGCCCCAGGTGGTGCGCAGCGCCGCCGCAGCCGCGGCGCGGCGGGCGTCGCCGGCCCGGCCACCGTCCGCGTCCTCCCGCAGACCGACCACGCGGTGCTGCACCCCTGCCTCGCGGGCGCGCTCGGACGCGGCGATGACGTCTGCGGCCGCCGCGTCGTCGGCCGTGCGGTCCCACCAGGTGATCGCACCTCCGGCGCTGGCGACGAGGTGCGGCAGCAGCTCGGCTCCCGCCCGGGACGCGGTGAGCCCCAGCCAGGCCGGTCCGCGGTGGCTCAGGATCCGGGTGTGCCGGGCCAGCCGGTCCGCACCGGTCGTCGGGTCCTCCACGTGGCGGGGCAGGGCGAGCGAGGGCAGGTCGACGAGCTGGTCGAGCTCGGTGAGCGTCGGTCCCGCCCCCTCCACGGCGAGCACCTCGTCGGGGCTGAGCGGGAGGGTGTCGCCCACGAGCAGCCGGGCGTGGGACACCAGCCCGGGGCTGTCCGCGGGCAGGTGGGCCCCCAGCGCGGACAGCGGGTCCGTCATGACCAGGGTGCGACGGCGGTCGCCCACCACCACGACATAGCGACCCACCAGCCCCGCGCCCGCCGCCACGACCGCGTCGAGGCCGCGCCCACGATCGTCCGCCAGCAGCTGGGGGCCCTGGGTCCCGCCGACGAGCAGGTCGTGCAGCACCCTGGCGACGACCTGCGGCCCGTCCAGCTCGTGGCGCAGCCAGGCCGGCTCGCCCAGGACCAGCACCCAGCCCGAACCGTCGCCGGCGAAGGCGTGGGGCAGCCGGGGATGGTGGCGCAGCACCATCCCGGCACCGGAGGTCCGGCCGAAGGCTCCCTGCGGCAGGGTGAGCCGTCCCCAGCCGGCCGGCACCCGGGTGCCGTGCGCACCCGGGGGCAGCACGGCATACCCCTGCGCGAAGGCGAGCCGGGAGGTCTCGGCGGCGCGCTCGCGTCGCCCGACGACGGCGTCCAGGCGCCGGGTCGCCCGGCCGGGCAGGAGCCCCGTCACGGAGCGGGCGAGCGAGGCCGGGGCCGCCGGGGTGCGGGGCAGGCGCGCTGCGGGGACGTCCTCCAGCACGCGCGCGAGCAGCATCTTGCTCTCCCGCTGCGGGTAGGGCAGCGCCAGCATCGTCTCGAGCAGCACGCGGTCGTTGAACGGGGCGAGCACGCGGTGCCCGAGGTCGCCGTCGAGGAACTTCTGCCAGCCCCAGCGCCCCATCCGCTGCTCCCAGTAGAAGACGTCGTGGTGGTCGTAGCCGTGGAGGCGGGCCGGCTGCATCTCGGCGTGCTCGAGGTAACCGGTGTACATGCGGCCGGCCAGGTCCTCGAGCCCCTCGGCGGCGTGCATCATCATCCGCGCGAGCCGCAGCGGGGAGAGGGGCTCGTCGGTCCGGCGGCGCAGGAAGGCCGTCCCCGTCTCGGCGCCGTTGGACTGCAGCTGCACGAGGTCGCGCGGCAGGTCGGCCCACATCGCGTGCGCGGCCCCGCGGGAGGGCACGAGCGGGGCGTAGGTGCGGCGGTGCAGCAGGTCGAAGGCCCCGCCCTCCGGCGGCTGGCGCCACCGCAGCACCCGGTGCGGGATGCCGAGCTGCGCGGCCACCGCGCTCGCGCCGGTGACGTCGGCCATGGCCGCGGCGCCGTTGCGCGCGTCGCGCGGGTTGACGTAGGTGAAGGCGAGGCCGCCCCCCGCGCGCACCTGCTCGTGAGCCAGCGCCGCCGTCACGCGGCTGTCACCGCCGGCGGTGAGGCTGAGGGCGGGGACGCCGAGCCCGGCGAGGAGCCGGACGTGCGCGGCGAGGCGCTCGCGGAAACGCTGGTAGACCGCCTCGGTGTCCGTCCGCTCCTCGCGGTCCTGCCACGGCCAGAACCGCCGGTGTTCCACGTGCAACGTCGCGGGGTCGATGCGCAGGAGGCAGTTGGGGACCAGCGGCAGCAGGCCCTCGTAGGGCGTCCGCAGGCCGGGCAGGTAGGTCACGGCCCCGCGGCGCCGCTCGCGGAGCTCGGCCAGCAGGGTCAGCGCGTCCTCGTCGACCGGCAGGTCGAGGGCGGCGGCCGCGAGGGCGGGCGTGCTGGCCAGGGCCAGGTGCCCGCCCGCGGTGGCGTAGAACACGGGTTGGGTGGCGTGGGCGTCGGGGACGACGAGCAGCTCGCCGTGGCGACGGGCGGCCAGGAGGGTCCACCGTCCGCCCAGCCCCGCGGCCTCGCGGACGAGCGCGTCGTCGTCCTGGAGGTCCCAGGTCGCGCAGAGCCGGGTGGCGACCCGGGCGGCGTCGCTGATCCCGGCGTCCACGTCGACGGGGTGGCCCAGGAGCACCACGACGCCGTTCACCCCGGCGGCGTGCCTCACCACGGTGCGGGGGTGGGAGCGCAGGGTGAGCCCGGGCAGGATGTCGTCGTGCGCGGACCAGCCGGTGACGTCCGCGGGCCACGGGCGCGCGGGGACGCCCGGGCGGGCCGCGGTCAGCAGGTAGCCGTGGGCGTGGGCGCCGTCCAGCACGGCGGACATCTTGCTCACAGCCCCAGGTGCCGCGCCAGCACGGCGGCGATGCGAGGACCGGCCTGGCCGTCCCACAGCGGCGGGACGGGGGTGGTGCCCGGCGCGGCGCGGCCGGCCGACAGCACCTCGGCCATCACGGCGGGCAGCTGGGCCCGGGTGACGAGGCGGTTGGTGCCGTGCGTGATCGTCACCGGGCGCTCGGTGCTGGGCCGCAGCGTCAGGCAGGGCACGCCCATGACGGTGGTCTCCTCCTGCACGCCGCCGGAGTCGGTCACGACCCCGACCGACCCCTGGACCAGGGCCAGGAACTCCAGGTAGCCGAGCGGCTCTGCGGCGAGGACCCGCTCGTGGTCCAGGAGCCCGGCCGCCTGGAGGCGCTCGCGGCCCCGGGGATGCAGGGGTATGACGATGCGCACCTGGTCCGCGACGCCGTGGACCGCGGCGACCAGCTCGGCGACGTCGGCCGGGTCGTCGACGTTGCCCGGCCGGTGCAGGGTGGCGACGACGTAGGGCTCCTCGGGGGGCAGGCCCACGAGCGTCCGCGCCGAGTCGACGTCGAGCTCGTCGAGGTGACGCAGCAGGGTGTCGATCATCGGGTTGCCGACGAGGTGGATCCGGTCGGGGTCGACGCCCTCGTTGCCCAGGTGTGCGATGGCGTCGGGGCTGGTGACCAGGAGCAGGTCGGCGAGCCGGTCGGTGACCAGCCGGTTGATCTCCTCGGGCATGGTCAGGTCGAAGCTGCGCAGGCCGGCCTCCACGTGGGCCAGCGGGATCTGCAGCTTGGCCGCGACGAGGGCGGCCGCCACCGTGGAGTTGACGTCGCCGTAGACGACGACGAGGTCCGGCCGCCGCTCGAGGACGAGCTCCTCGAGGCCCACCATGATCGCGGCGGTCTGCGCGCCGTGCGGGCCCGACCCGACGCCCAGGTTGACGTCCGGGGCGGGCAGCCCCAGCTGCCGGAAGAAGACCTCGCTCATCCGCTCGTCGTAGTGCTGCCCGGTGTGGACGAGCAGCTGGCGGACCGGCAGGTCGGCGAGCGCGGCGAGGACGGGCGCGGCCTTCGGGAAGTTGGGGCGGGCGCCGGTGACGTGCATCACCAGGGGCTGGACGTGCTCGGTCATCCCGGTCACCGGTCCTCCTCGACGAGCCGGACGTCCAGGTCCGCGGGGAGGCGGCCGGCGAGGGCGCGCAGCACCGCGAGGTCGAGGGGGTCGAGGCCGTCGGCGCCCGCCCGCGCCAGGTGCAGCACCTGGTAGTGCTCCACGATGCCCGCGACCCGCCGGCCCACGTGCTCCAGCCAGTGCGCCGGGTCGGCCGACCCGCCCGGCATCGCGGCCCAGTCCTCCCGCGGCGTGACGAGCTCGACGACGAACCCGTGGCTGCGCGCCGCCCCCAGCACGGGGCGGTCGAGGATCAGGAGCGGCTTGAACGACCGCTCCTGCGCCTGCAGGTCGGCGACGGTCTGCAGGAGCGTCTGCGCCTGCTCGTCGGTGAGCCCCAGACCGAGCACGGCGACGACCGGCAGGAAGACGACGTCCCGCCCCGCGAGCCGCCGCCCGGGGTGCAGCGCGACCGGTCGGACGCCGAGGGTGGTCTCCGGCACGAAGACCCGCCAGAACAGGTCGGTCAGCGTGGCGTTGCGGCGCACCCGGTGCAGCGCCCGGTCCACCGCCGGGACCAGGCCGGGCGTGCGGCGCGCGAGCCGCGCGACCTGCTGCTGGCGACGGCGCACCGCCGGTGAGGGAGACGTCATACCAGGCCTCCTGCCTCGAGCACCGCACGGGCGGCGTCGCCGGCCCCGTTGCCGGGGTCGGCCTCCTGGGCGGCCCGGGCGAGCTGCTCGCCGTCCTCGAGGAGGCTGGTCACCAGCGCGTCCGCACCCCCGTCGGTGAGGGTGCGGGTGCTCAGCGCCCAGCCCTGGGCGGCCGCGTGCTCGGCGCGCGCCACCTGGTCGTCGAGCGAGGTGTGGTCGTTGGGCACGAAGAGGGTGGGCACGCCGAGCCGGAGCGTCTCGTGGAAGGAGTTGTAGCCGGCCGCCGCGACCGCGCAGTCGAAGGCGGCGAAGTGCTCGGACAGCGGGAAGTGGCTCACCACGTGCAGGTCGTCGTGGCGCACGGCGCGCTCGGCGATCGCGGGCACCGTCACGCACACGCCGACGCCCTGCCGTCGCAGGGCCGCCGCGGCGGCGCCCACCTCGTCGGTGGTGTCGTTGATGTTGCCGGCGCCCAGCGAGACGAGCGCCAGCGGGCCGTCGGGCGGCAGCCCCAGCGCCTCGCGCGCCTGCGCCCGGGTGCTCGTCGCGCCGCGGTCGACCAGCGTGACCGGGTCGACCCGGACGGCGTCGGTCGCAGCAGCGGTCGCGCCCCGGTCCGCGGCCGCGGACAGGTCACCCGGCTCGACGACGGCGTCGAACCAGGCGGCCTTGGCCAGCTGGTCGACGTTGCGCCCCGGCTTCCACATGCCGCGCCGCGACCACACCGAGCGCGTGCCGGGATGGCTGCGCAGCGCGACGTCCAGCCCGCGGTAGGGGTGGGTGCCGTCGAAGACGAGCGCCGCCGGAGCGACGCGGGACAGGACCTCGGCGACGCGGTCGGCGAAGAGCGAGCGCCAGGTGGCCGGGCGCAGGCCCGTCGACCCCTGGCTGGGCAGGTACTCCCAGGTCACGCCCTCGGCCGCGACGACGGGCGCGGCCTGGGACAGGGACACGACGTGGACGCGCACCCCCTCCATCCGCCGTCCGTAGGCCAGCAGGCGCGTCAGGTGCCCCATGCCCGCGCCGTTGCTCGAGAGCAGGAGGACGGTGGGCGGCTCGGACATGGTGCCGATAATCGCACGACCGGCCCGCCTCGGCGGGTCGGGGCGGCGTGCCTGCTCGGTATGATGCCGGGGCGCTCGCGCGGAAGCGGGGGTCGGACGACGGAGGAGAGACGACTGTGGCTGCTGATGCCGTGATCCTTGGGCTGGGCTACGTGGGGCTGCCGCTGGCGCAGGAGGGGACCCGGGCCGGGATGCGGGTCCTGGGGTATGACGTGAACGCCGGGGTGGTGGAGGCGTTGAACGCGGGTCGCAGCCATGTGGACGACCTGTCGGACGCGGACATCGCGCAGATGCGCGCGGGCGGGTTCGAGGCCACGACGGAGGAGTCGCGGATCGCGGAGGCGGACGTGGCGGTGATCTGCGTGCCGACGCCGTTGTCGGAGGACGGGGGTCCGGACCTGCGTGCGGTGGAGTCGGCGGTGGGTGCGGTGGCGCGCAACCTGCGGCCGGGGATGCTGGTGATCCTGGAGTCGACGACCTACCCGGGCACGACGGACGAGGTGGTGCGTCCGGCGCTGGAGGCCGGTGGGCTGGTCGCGGGGCGGGACTTCCATCTGGCGTTCTCCCCGGAGCGGATCGACCCGGGCAACGAGCGGTTCGGGGCGAAGAACACCCCGAAGGTCGTGGGTGGGCACACGCCGGCGTGCACCGAGGCGGCGGCGGCGTTCTACGGGCGGTTCGTGGACACGGTGGTGCGGGCGCGGGGGACCCGGGAGGCGGAGACGGCCAAGCTGCTGGAGAACACCTACCGGCACATCAACATCGCGCTGGTCAACGAGATGGCGAAGTTCTGCCACGAGCTGGGGATCGACCTGTGGGACGTGATCGAGGCGGCCAGCTCCAAGCCGTTCGGTTTCCAGGCGTTCTACCCGGGGCCGGGTGTGGGTGGGCACTGCATCCCGATCGACCCGAACTACCTGTCGCACAACGTGCGGGCCCGGCTCGGTTACCCGTTCCGGTTCGTGGAGCTGGCGCAGGAGATCAACACGAGCATGCCGGCCTACGTGGTGTCGCGGGCGCAGGACCTGCTCAACGAGGCGGGCAAGCCGTTAAAGGGGTCGACGGTGCTGCTGCTGGGGGTGACGTACAAGCCGAACATCGCCGACCAGCGTGAGTCCCCGGCGGTGCCGCTGGCGCGGCAGCTGATGGCCAAGGGTGCCGTGGTGGCCTACCACGACCCGCACGTGGAGGCCTGGCGCGCGGTGCCGGAGGCGTCCCGGGTGGACGACCCGGGCGCGGCGGTCGCGGAGGCGGACCTGACGATCCTGGTGCAGAACCACCGCGACTACGACCTGGACGCCCTCGCCGGCGCGGCCCAGCTCTTCTTCGACACCCGTGGCAAGACCACCCAGGGCGGACGGACCCACCGGCTGTGACCGAGCTGGGCCCTGACCCGCTCCGCCTGCCGGACGCGCTGTCCGACGCCGCGGCGGAGGCGCTCGCGCGTCGTCACGGGCTTCAGCAGGCCTCGGTCCGGCCCGGTCTCGTCGGCTACGCGCGCGAGCTCTGGTCCTACCGCGGCCTGATGTGGGCCCTGGCGCGCGGCGAGTTCGTCACGGCCCACCGCGACAACTACCTGGGTCTGCTCTGGTCGGTCCTCACCCCGTTGCTGCTCGGCGCCTCCTACTACCTCGTCTTCGGGCTGCTGCTGGGCACCTCGCGGGGCATCGAGCACTTCATCACCTTCCTCACCTCCGGGCTCTTCACCTACTCCCTGTTCGCCGTGTCGCTCACGAGCGGCTCCAAGGCGCTGCTCAACAAGCGCGGGATGATGCGCTCGCTGCAGTTCCCGCGGGTGATGCTGCCGATCGTGACGGTGCTGGCCGCCTTCGTCGGACAGCTGCCCGCCTTCGGGGTGCTGCTCGTCCTGGCCTTCTGGGAGCAGGGCTGGACCCTTCCCTGGACGGTGCTCCTGCTGCCGGTCGCGCTGCTCATCGTCACTACGATGGGTCTGGGCCTGGCCATGCTCACCTCCCGGCTGGTCCACGCGGTCCGCGACCTGGCGAACCTCATGCCCCTCGTCGTGCGCCTGCTGCGGTACGTCTCCGGCGTCTTCTTCTCCGTCGAGCTGCAGCTGGAGCGCATCGGCGACGCACCGGCATGGGTCGCGGCCACGCTGACCTACCAGCCGGCGGCCGTGTCGCTCACGATGGTCCGTGAGACGGTGATGACCACCGAGGAGCTCGACCCGACAACCTGGCTCGTCAGCGTGGGCTGGGCGGTCCTCTTCCTCGTGGTCGGGTTCGTGGTGTTCTGGCGCGGGGAGGGCAGCTATGGACGTGCCTGAGGGGGACCGGGTCCCCTCGGTCATCGCCTCCCACCTGGACATCACCTACCGCGTCTACGGCAGCGGCACGGGCTCGGACGCCGGGGGTCCGGGGGACCGCCAGGTCGACAACCTCGACGAGGAGAGCCTGATGCGCCGGCTGCTCGCGCGTGGGCTCGGCACTGTCGGTCGTCGCGAGGTCCAGGCGGTGCGTGACGTGTCGTTCGTGGCCTACCGGGGCGAGTCGATCGGCATCGTCGGGGCCAACGGCTCGGGCAAGTCCACGCTGCTCCGCACCATCGCGGGCCTGGTGCCGCCGACCTCGGGGCGGCTCTGGCTCGGCGGCCGCGCCTCGCTGCTCGGTGTCAACGCCGTCCTCATGCCCAAGCTGTCCGGCCGCGACAACATCTGGATCGGTGCGCAGGCCCTGGGCCTGAGCCCCGCGCAGGTGCGCGCCGCGTTCGACGACATCGTCGAGTTCGCCGACATCGGCGACTTCCTCGACCTGCCCATGTCCACCTACTCCTCCGGTATGGGGTCGCGGCTCCGCTTCGCCATCTCCACCGCGATCACACCGGACATCCTCGTGGTGGACGAAGCGCTCTCCACCGGTGACGCCCATTTCCGGGCGCGCGCGACCGAGCGGATCACGGCGATCCGGGAGAACGCCGGCACCGTCTTCGTGGTGAGCCACAACGACAGCACCATCAAGAAGATGTGCGACCGAGCCCTCTGGATGGACAACGGCAAGCTGCTCGCAGACGGTGAACCGACCCCGGTGCTCGGGCTCTACGGGCGCAAGTACGGTAAGCACCGCGCTGTCTGGCGCCAGCGTTTCGACGAGGCTCACCGCATCGCGGACGCCGAGGGGGCTGAGGCTGCGGCTGAGTACCTCCGACGCTGGGACAAGAACGCGAGCTGGGAGTGAGCCGGGCGCTGGTCGTCACGGTGGTCCACCACCCGGACGACGCTCGCATCAGGCACCGGCAGATCCCGGCCCTGCTCGACCAGGGGTGGCAGGTGACCTACGCGGCTCCGTGGACCGGCTACGGCCTCGACCCGGCATCCGGCCACGTCGAGGGGCTGCGCACCCTCGACGTCCGGCGGTCCCTGGGCCGGGACCGGCTGGGCGCACAGGCGTCCGCCCGCGCCCTGCTCCGTGAGCACGGGCCCGATCACGACGTCGTCCTCCTCCACGACCCCGAGCTGGTGCCCACCACGCTCGGGCTGACGCTGCCGCCGGTGGTGTGGGACGTGCACGAGGACACCGCGGCCGCCATCGCGGTGCGCCCCTGGGTCCCGGACGCACTCCGTCCCCTCCTCTCGAGCGCCATGAGCGCCGTCGAGCGGCTCGCTGAGCGGCGGATGCCCCTGCTGCTCGCCGACGCGCGCTACGCGGAGCGGTTCCGGCTGCCGCACCCGGTGGTGCCCAACACGACCCTTGTCCCCGCCGCCCCCCGGCCCGCCGGCACCGTGGGCGAGGACGGCGTCCAGCGCGTCGTCTACCTCGGCTCGGTGACGATGGAGCGCGGCGCGGCGGAGCTGGTCGAGATCGGCCGCCGGCTCACCGCGGCGACCGACGGTGGCGCGCGCCTCGAGGTGCTCGGGACGGCGCACGGCGAGGCCAAGCCGCTGCTGCGGGCGGCGCAGGATCAGGGTGCCCTGGTGTGGCACGGCTTCGTGCCCAACCCCGAGGCGCTCGCCCGCGTCGAGGGGGCTCTGGCCGGGTTGTCGCCGCTGCACGAGGAGCAGAACTTCCTGCCCAGCATGCCCACGAAGGTCGTCGAGTACCTCGCCCACGCGGTCCCCGTCATCTCCACACCGCTGCCGGTGGCCGCGGACGTCGTGGAGCGCAGCGGGGGCGGGGTCCTCGTGCCCTACCGGGACGTCGACCAGACGGTGGCGCAGCTCCTCCGCTGGTACGCAGACCCCGCCGAGGCCGCCGAGCTCGGTCGGCGCGGTCACGCCTTCGCCCGTGCGGAGCTGGACTGGCGCGTCCACGCGGATGCCTTCGTCGAGGTGATGGAGGGCTTCGCCGCGAGCTAGGTGGGCAGAACAGCTAGGTTCTCAGAACGGGGGAGGGTCATCGTTCCGCCGTGCTGTCTGGCGCGTCTGCTCCGGGGTGGCTGTGTCGTCCTCCCCGGTCAGGATCGTCTCGACCCCCTGAGGCGTCCGGCGTGGCCGGGTGACCCAGATCCAGCCAGCCAGCTCTCCGCCATGGTCGCCGGTCCCCGGTGCGTCGTCCTCACCGGCCAGCGCTGCTCCGGGCTCACGGTGGGCGAGCGCGGCATACAGGGCCTGGTTCAGCACGTCGCGGCGGTCGTCGAGATCGACCCGCTGGGAGGGATGCACCTCGGAGGGTGAGCTGTCGTCCACCGGTGCACGGAGGTCGAGGTACTGCCGGTAGTCGTGCGCCCGTGTCCGCGCCCGCTGTCCGAGCAGCGTGGTCCAGGTCAGATCCCGACGTTCGTTGACCGTGACGATCCAGCGCCTGTCGGTCTTGCGCTGGTGCGCTGTCTTGCCCAGACCGACCAGGTTGGGCTCGGCCGTGTCCCCGCGCGGGGTGCCCCAGGGGACGACGTGGTCGAGCTCCAGGTGCGCGCCCGGTTGTCGGGAGCCAGGGGCCCTGCAGTAGACGTCGGCGGCCAGCACCTGTCGGCGCATCGCCGCATCCGGACGGTAGGTGCTGATGCTGCGCTCGACCAGCCGCCCGTCCGCAGGGTCGGTCAGCAGGCGCACCAGGGTGGCACCCGGCGTCAGGACCAGCTCCCGCGCGTGCCCAGGAGTGGTGAAGGCGGGGAACCGGCCGAGGATCTCGGCCACCCCACCCCGCAAGCGCGAGCCCGCTCCCGGATCAGTCTCGTCGGATGCAGTCACGTCGGATGCAGTCTCGTCGGATGCACTCTCGTCGGATGCCGTTGCGGACGCGTACGCGGACGCGGTTGCGGTTGCGGTTGCGGATGGTGGTGCGGCCTCGTCCTTCTCGCCGCACGGGGGACAGGCCGGTCGCCCTGTCAGCACGTCCCATGGCACCACCACCTGCACCTGGACCTGCGGCTGGGCGTTGACGATGCGGGCGATCTGCGCCAGGTCCGCGGTGGAGAGCTCGTGGTCAGGGTCCGGGTTGGCCGGCTCCTCGTCACTCTGTCCAGGCAGCGGCAGCAGGCCGTGGATCAGCAGCGCCCCTGCTACGTCGACCCGCAGCTGGTCGAGAGTGCGAGGGTCGCCCTGCTTGCGCAGGGATCTCGCCACGGCCTCGATGCGGGCGTGCACGGCGGTCATCATCAGCAGCGGGCCGGTGACCGTCAGCGTCCCCGTGCCGTCGTCATGGACGCTGAGGCCGGCGCGCCGGGCTGCATAGGCCGCCCGACGGCGCTCACGCTCCGCCTTCACGTCCTGCCCCTCGACGCGGGTGGCCTCGCGCTCGAGGGCAGCCCGGTAGGTCGCGTGCGCCCATGGCTCGTCCCGCGGGTTGCCGTCAGGGTCGAGTCGCTCCTTCGCCATGAGCGCGGGGTCGGTCCCGAAGAGGGACTGTGCGACCAGCAGCGCGGACTCGGCCGGCAGTTTCGCGCAGCGGGTCCAGAAGCATCGCACCTGGAACCAGGACACCCAGCCGCGGTCGAGCGCACCGAGGATCAGCTCGCGGACCTGCTCCGGTGCGCACGCCACGCCGACGAGCTGCTGGGCCTCCATCGCCCCCAGGCCAAGACGGACCTCGACCTCGGCGCGAGCCAGCCGTTTCGCTTCGGCCCGCCACTTCTTGCGCTGTCCCTCACTGAGCTCGGTGACGTCGGCGAAGCCCTTCTCCGCCAGCAGCACCCGCCCGGTCAGGGACACCACGAGGATCGCGGCCTCGAGCAGGCGCGCATCGACCCCCGAGCGCGTCGCCGACAGCACCGCCATCGCGTGCAGCACGCCCGCCGGCACCGGCCCTCGTGTGTCTGGTTCTGCTTCTGCTGTCGCTGCCACGGCCCCTCCCCAGGTCGAACAGGTGATCTAAAAGCGACCTTACCCCAGGCGGTGCTATACGAACAGAGTTATCAACAGCGTGTCGTCAACGGGTGACGAAGCCGCAGTCAGGAGAGCCCGATCGGGGACAGGATCCACGGCAGGGAGGCCCTCGGACGAGGACGCACCGCGTGCTGGGATGGTGACACGATCCCGGGCAGGCAGCCCCTCGGACCAGGCCGCGCCGGGCAGCCCCTCAGACCAGGCCGCGCCGGGCCAGGACCTCGTCGTAGATCTCGTCGACGAACGTGGTGATCCGGGCCCAGTCGCGCTCGGCCACCACCCACTCGCGGGCAGCCTGGCCGAGGACCCGACGCTGGGCCGGGTCGTCGACGAGCTCGCCCAGCACGGCCGCCAGGCTCTCGGCGTCACCCTTGCGGAAGAGCCGCCCGGTCCGCCCGTCCTCGACGATCTCGGCCAGCGCAGCGACGTCCGAGGCGACGACCGCCTTGCCCATCGACATCGACTCGAACGGCTTGATCGGTGAGATGAGCTCGCACACCGGCAGCGGCAGCCGCGGGAACGGCGCCACGTCGACGAGCGAGAGGTGCTTCGTGACCTCGGCGTGGGGAACGCGCCCGGTGAAGGTGACGATGTCGAGCACTCCGCCCGCCACGGCGGCCTCACGGACGACACGCTCGTAGGGCCCGTCGCCCACCACGTGGACGCGGAAGTCGTCCGCGGCCCGCGCCGCCCGCAGCTTCGACACCGCGGTCATCAGCAGGTCGACGCCCTCGTAGTCGACCAGCCCGCCGACGTAGCCGATCACGGTCTTGCCCTCGTAGCCGTAGCGCGCCTCGAGCTCGGGGTCGCGCTCCATCGGCAGGAACTGGTGCGTGTGGACCCCGTTGGGGACCACGTGCGCCCGCTCCTCCGCCACACCACGGGCCACCATCTCCTCGCGCAGCGCCTTGGTGATGATCAGGGCGCCGTCCGCCTCGGCTGCCACCTGGGTCTCGACCAGCCGCAGGAACGCCTCGCGCTCGGACCCCTCGAAGTCCGGGTCCCGCGAGACCTTCATCAGTTCCTCGAGCCCGCGCATCTCGTAGAGGAACGGTATGCCGAGCCGGCGCGCGGCGGTGAGCCCCGCCATACCGGCCACGTAGAAGCTCGACGCGTGGATCAGCGCCGCCCGCTGCGCCCTGGCCAGCCGCTCGACACCGTCCGCGGTCTCGCCGACGTAGTCCGCGAGCGGGTGCTGCGGGTAGCGCCGGCGCTGGTCGAGCAGGCGGTGGTAGCGGATGCCGTCGACGAGGTCGCTCTCCGGCACGGTGCGTGTGCTGCCGGACCAGCGGTCGTAGGGGAAGCCGAGCCGGGTCACGGCCTCGATGTGGCGTCCGCGCGCAGCGAGCCCGGTGAGTATGCCGTGCGTGCGGGTGGCGTAGCCCCCCGAGGTGTGCGGCATCGACTGGGACAGGACGGCCAGCGCCGAGCGGGGCTCCACCTCGTAGGCGGGGGCGCCCGCGTCGGTGGGGAACTGCCAGCCGGCGCGGATGATCCGGATCTGGTCGTGCGCGGCGGTGAACGTCTCCTGCGCGGTCCGCGAACGCGGGGTGGCAGCGAGGGCGCGGGCCGCGAGCATGGCGGCCGGCGTCGCGTGGCCGGCGCGCAGGGCGCGGGTCGCCGCGTCGACCACGTCGCGGGTGGGGAAGGTGCCCGAGGCCTGGGGCCCGACGCGCTGGCTCCCGGGGGTGACGCACACGAAGTCCGCCGCCTCCTGCCACGCCCGCTCCCGGGTCAGGGCGCGGGTGACGACGGCGACCGGGTGCGTGCGGGTCGTCAGCACCCGCTCCGTCAGCTCGGCGAACCGTGCCGGGTCGGTGGCGTGGGCGGTGACCAGGGCGTCCTCGTCGAGCAGCTCCTCAGCCGCCTCGACCCCGAGGCGGTCCTCGCCTGCGGCCTCCCGGACGGTCGCGGCATACCGCTCGAGCAGCGCCCGCGGCGCGTGCCTCAGCTCGGCCTGCGCGAGCTCCACCTCCTGCCGGGAGGTCGGGGGGGTGGTGGCCATGAGCTCGAGCGCGGCCGCCGTGTCCTCGACGAACCCGGTGCGGGCGGCGAGCTTCTTGCGCTCCAGGAGCGCGTCGACGCCGTGCCCCTCGACCTCGAGGGCGCGGGCGGCGAGCTCGTTGGCCCGCGCCGTCTCGCCGAGCTGCTCGTGGGCGCGCGCGGCGACGAGCCAGGCCTGCGGCGGCGGGTCGGCCGCCAGCACCGGCGCCAGCAGCACCAGCGCGGCCCGGGGGTCGGGCTCGACGAGCCGCGCCGCCCGACGCACCCGGGTCGCCGTCACGAACTCCGTCCACTGCCGGGGACCGGTGTGGGCCGGGAGCCTGGAGGCCAGGCCGGCGGCGAGGCGCTCGACCTGCTTGCGACCCCGGCTGTTGATGGAAGGCATCGGAAAGGATCTCCCTGCTAGACGGACACGAGCTCGCGCGGGTCGCCGTAGGTGACCACGCGTCCGGCCCCGGTCATGAACACCAGGTCGTCGACCTTCCAGGTGTGGCTGAGCCGGTCGTCGCCGCGGATGCTCACGAAGTTGTAGCGGTCTGCGGAGTAGGTCTGGACGCCCGCGGCCATCGCCCGGTTGAGGAAGTCGGAGTCGACCGCGCGCGGGATGTCGCTGAACCGGATGTCCAGCGCCACGTCGCGCGTCGCCACGATGGACCCGCCCTGGACGAGGCGGTGGTAGGTGTTCTCGTACTTCTCGAAGCGCAGCACCACCGCGCCGGACGAGCGCAGCCACACGTAGTGCGCCCACTTGCCGGTGATCCCGGCGGACGTCGACGCGAACGCGTCGACCAGGTCGCCGAGGAAGTGCCCGCCGTAGAAGTTGTCGTCGTCCATCTTGGCCACGTAGGCACCGCCGGCGACGTCGATGCCGAGGTTGAGGATGGCGCCGAGCGTCTGGTCGGAGGTGGCCGGCACCACCGTCACCTCCCCGACCCCGAGCTCGGCCGCGCGCGCCCGCAGGTCGGCGGCGTCGACGTCGATGCCGTGGGCGACGACGATGAGCTCGACGTCGACCCGCTCCTGCCGCGCGACGTTGGCGAGCACGTTGTCCAGCTCGTGCGGCCGGTTGGTCGGGACCACGACCGACACGGTCCGTGGGGACGGAGAAAGGGACGGGGACATGGCGGGTGCCGCACCCGCCGCCTCGAGCAGGCTGCGGGCCCGGTCGGTGAAGGTGTGGCCGGCGAGCACCGCGCGGAGCCCCTGCTGGGTGGCGCGGTCGCGGTACTCGGCCTGGTTGGCCAGGACCGAGGCGGTGCGGCGGATCTCGTGCGGCTCGGCCACGGCCACGACGGCACGCAGCTCCTCGGGCAGCCCGGCGGCGCGTTCCGGGGTCGTCACCACGGCGGTCCTGCTAGCCAGCGCGTCGAGCACCGGCCAGGTCGCTGCGGGCGCGCGCCGACCCACGTCCGCGAGCACGGCATACTGCGACGAGAGCGCCTGCGTCGACGAGGGCGCGCCGTCGTCCGCGAGGTCCCAGTCGTGGGCGACGAGCCCGACGGCCGACAGGCTCTCGGTCAGGTCGGTCGTGTCGTTCGCCGTCCCTGCCCGGTATGCCGTCCCGCCCGTGCTCTCGTGCCGCACCAGGACCGCCCCGGGACGTTCCTCGCCGGGCGCGCGGTCCGGGGACTGGGTGCGCACGGCGGTGGCGGGCGGCAGCGTGAGGACCCGGTCGAAGCCGTCGACCTCGGCGGCGGGAGGCTCGGCGCCGGTCACCCAGGCGACGCTGGGCACGCCCAGCGCGGAGGCCACGGCGGCCAGGTCGGCGGGCGAGGTGCCCGAGGACCAGCCGGCCACCTGGGCCCCGTCGACCTCGACGACCAGCAGGGCGTGCTCCGGGGTCAGCGCGGTGCGCCAGCGGTCCTCGGGCAGGTCGGTCTGGGGCCACTCCTGGCCCAGCCCGTCACGGACGTGGGTGGAGCCGGCCACCGCGACCGGCGCGTCGGTGAGCGGGACGCGACGGGTGCGACGCGCGGCGTCGAGCTTGCGCAGCACGACCTCGGTGGCGTCGGGCTCCTCCGGGGGTGCCTCGGTCACGGGGGCCGGGCGGAGCACGGCGGTCCGAAGTCTGGAGAGCATGGTGGAGTTCCTCGTGACGGCGTGACGGAGGTGGACGGGTGGGTTCACCGGGAGGCCGGACCGCCCCACGATAA
The DNA here is from genome assembly GCF_014636495.1 of Ornithinimicrobium tianjinense. Lineage (GTDB taxonomy): Bacteria > Actinomycetota > Actinomycetes > Actinomycetales > Dermatophilaceae > Ornithinicoccus > Ornithinicoccus tianjinensis. The sequence goes on along the minus strand of NZ_BMEM01000003.1, from coordinate 104,225 downwards.
CGTCCGGCCGGTCCCGGCCGCGGTCGGCCCGCCGCTCAGTCCTGCTCGGTGGCAGCACCGGGCTGGGCCACCTTCCAGACGATCTCGTCGAGCGGTGTCGTCGCGACGCCGGCACGGACGAGCTCGTGGTGCAGGATCGGCGTCAGGGTGCGGATGTAGGTCGCGGTCAGGTGGCTGCCCTGACGGAAGAGCAGCACCCCGCCGACGACCGGTGGGCAGGCCGGCTCGGGCCCGGCGCCCGGGCAGACCCAGCGGTCCATCGAGATGAACGGCGCGTCCAGCTCCTCGGCGGCGAGCTTCAGCGCCTTCGTGCCGGAGCCCGTGCCGCTGGCGTACGAGCAGACGCTGTAGTCGTCCGGGTTGGCCTCCACGCACTCGTAGGAGGTCATCTCCTCGGAGGGCATGTCCTTGGGGTTCGGCGCGGGGTTGTCGCCGAGGATGACCACCTCGGCGCCCGCGTCGATGGCGGGCTGCAGGTGCGCGACGAGGGAGTCGGCGAGGCTCTGTCCGCCCGACCTGACCATCGAGGTGAAGATCAGGTCAGGGGCGTGCTCGGGCGAGGCGAGCCGCTCGGAGAGCGCCTCGTTGTAGGCGACGCAGTCGGCCTCCATGGCGACGCTGGCGAACCCGCACGCCGACTTGGTGTACAGCTTGATCCGCCAACCCTCCACCTTGGCGATGGGCTCCAGGGCGGAGATCCACTGCAGCGCCTTGGAGTCGCCCACGAGGGCCACGTCGACGTCTCCCTCGAGGTCGCCGAAGAAGCAGGCGTCCTCGTCGGGCAGCTCGGGGTCGCCCGCACGCACCTGGCACCCAGCACCGTAGGCCGCCGACGCGGTGTCCTTGGTGGCCAGGGCCGGGTCGGGCGTGATCGGGCCCGTGGTGGTGAACAGCCGTTCGGGGTCGGGGATCAGGCTCAGCTTCTCGCTGGTCGGGTCGGCCACGAGACCGATCGCGCCCGCGTCCGCGGCGACCGCCTCCAGGTCCGCGGTGTCGAGCCTCGGGGCGGAGAGGATGAGCGCCGCGCCGGCGGCGGCCGAGGCCACCATGCTCGTGGCCCCGTAGAACAGCGCGCGCCGGGTGCTGCGCGCGAGCAGGGGGTGGAAGCGGATCGGGTTCTCGACCAGGCGCAGGCTCAGCCAGGCCAGCACGACCGACAGCGCCGCGACAGCCAGACGGGCCTTGAGCCCCGACCCCGGACGGGCGGCCTCCAGGAGCTGGAGGGCGGGCCAGTGCCACAGGTAGAGGCTGTAGGAGAGCGCGCCGAAGAAGCGCATCGGCCGCACGCCGAGGAGGCGGGCCGGCAGGATGTCGGGGGAGGCGATGCCGGCGGCGATCACGGCGGCCGTGCCGAGCACGGGCAGGGCGGCCGCGCTGCCGGGCCAGGGGGTCTGCGTGCTGATGGAGACGAGGGTCGCGCCGATCATCACGAGGCCGGCCCACGTCAGCAGGGTGGCGACCAGGGAGGGTAGCCGCAGCAGCCACGGGGTGAGCAGGACGAGCAGAGCGCCGATGCCAAGCTCCCAGATCCGGGTGGTCGTCGCGAAGTAGGCGATGCCGGGGGAGCTGGCGGTGGAGACCACGGACCACGCGAAGGACGCGGCCACCACGAGGACGAGGGCGACCGTCAGCACCCGCCGCAGCCGCAGGCGGAGCCGACGGGTCAGCCAGAGCACCAGCAGGATGAGCAGCGGCCAGACGACGTAGAACTGCTCCTCGACGGACAGCGACCAGTAGTGCTGCAGCAGCGAGGGGTCGGCGTCCTCGGCCAGGTAGTCGACCTGACGGAACGCGAGGAGCCAGTTGACGACATACATCGTCGCGCCGACGACGTCGGCGCCCAGGGTGGCGTGCCGGCTCGGCGGGAGGACCAGCCAGCCCGCCACGGCGGTCACCAGCAGCACGAGGGTGGCTGCGGGCAGCAGCCGTCGGGCGCGGCGGGCGTAGAACTTCGGCAGCGAGACGTGGCCGGTCGCCGTCGCCTCCTTCACCAGCTGGCTGGTGATGAGGTAGCCGGAGATGACGAAGAAGACGTCCACCCCGGCGAAGCCGCCGCTGAGCCCCGGCACGCCGGCGTGGTAGAGGAGCACCATGAGGACCGCGATGGCCCGCAGGCCCTCGATGTCCCCGCGCAGGGCCGCCCTCGGCGGGTGCGCAGCCCGGGCGGCAGGCGCCTCAGTCGCGGCCGTAGAGGTCACGGGTGTAGAGCTTGTCGCCGAAGGAGCGGGCGGCGTCGTCGAGACGGTTGGCGATGATCACGTCGGACAGCTCCGTGAACTGGTCGAGGTCGCGGACGACGCGGGCCCCCTGGAAGGTGGCCTCGGTCAGGGCGGGTTCGTGGATGAGGATCTCGGTGCCCCGGGCCTGCAGCCGCGACATGACGCCCTGGATGGAGGAGGCGCGGAAGTTGTCCGAGCCGGCCTTCATGATGAGGCGGTAGATGCCGACCCGGCGGGGGTGCCGCTCGGCGATGTCCGCGGCGATGAAGTCCATCCGGGTGGTGTTGGCGTCGACGATCGCGGTGATGAGCGTCTGGGGGACGTCGCCGTAGTTGGCGAGCAGCTGCCGCGTGTCCTTGGGCAGGCAGTAGCCGCCGTAGCCGAAGGAGGGGTTGTTGTAGTGCGCGCCGATGCGCGGGTCGAGGCCGACGCCCTCGATGATCTGACGCGTGTCGAGCCCGCGGGTGGCGGCGTAGGTGTCCAGCTCGTTGAAGTAGGCGACGCGCATCGCCAGGTAGGTGTTGGCGAAGAGCTTGATGGCCTCGGCCTCGGTGGGGCCGGTCAGCAGGACCGGCACCTCCTTGTCGACGGCGCCCTCCAGGAGCAGGTCCGCCACGAGACGGCCGTGCTCGCCGGTGTCGCCCACGATGATGCGCGAGGGGTGGAGGTTGTCGTAGAGGGCGCGGCCCTCGCGGAGGAACTCCGGGGAGAACAGGACCGTCGCGCCCGGGTGCTCGCCGCGCAGACGCTCGGTGAAACCGACCGGGATGGTGGACTTGATGACCACGACCGCCTCGGGGGCGTGGGCCAGGACGTCGGTGAGGACCTTCTCGACGGAGGAGGTGTCGAAGAAGTTGGTCTCGGTGTCGTAGTCCGTGGGCGTGGCGATGACGACGACGTCGGCGTCCGCGTAGGCGTCGGCGGGGTCGGTGGTGGCGCGCAGGTCCAGGTGGTTGTTCGCGAGGTAGTCCGACAGCTCGGGATCCACGATCGGGGAGACGCGGTCGTTGATCAGCGCGACCTTCTCGGCGTTGATGTCCAGGGCCACGACCTCGTGGTGCTGGGACAGGATCACCGCGTTGGACAGGCCGACGTAACCGGTGCCGGCGATCGCGATCTTCATGAGACTCCTTCGGTCGGGTCGCCGCTCAGTGTAGGCGCGGTGCCTCCGCGACTCTCCCACCTACGCTGGGAGGGTGCGTCGTCTCCTGACCCACCAACCGGTGCGCTACCTCCTCGTCGCCGGGACGACCTCTGTCTTCTACCTGGGGCTGGTCGCCGCCGGGCTCGGCCTCGGGCTGCACTACCTGGTCGCGATCGCGCTGGCGCACGCCGTCGCGATGACCTGCGCGTTCCCGGCATACCGGAGCCTGGTCTTCGAGTCCAGGGGTCGGTGGCCCTCGGACCTGTGGCGCTTCGTGTCGGTGTGGTCCTCGGGGATGGTGGCCGGCTTCGTGGGGACCCCCTTCCTCGTCGAGGTCGTCGGTATGCAGCCCTTCCCCGCCCAGGTGCTCGCCATCGCCGTCATCGCGGTCGGGAGCTACCTGGGTCACCGCTTCTTCTCCTTCCGGCACCGCGCCTGAGGGCGTCGTCGACGGATTGGACCCTGCCCGTGCCGGGCCGGTAAAGTGGCGGGGTTCACTCACACCCGTTCCCGTCGGCACCCACGTGCCTGTGGACAACGCCTGCGGGTCCGGTCCGGACCTGGCAGGGTGGGGGTGGGTGAGCGCACCGTATGTAGCCCTCCTGTCACGGAGAGACCGTGACCGCCAAGACCGAAGGAGGTGGGTTCACGCATGCGTCAGTACGAGCTGATGATCATCCTCGACCCCGAGACCGACGAGCGTAACCTCCAGACCAACCTGGAGAAGCTGCTCGCCGTCGTGCCGAAGGAGGGTGGCTCTGTCGACGAGATCGACGTCATGGGTCGCCGCCGGCTGGCCTACGAGATCAAGAAGCAGGCCGAGGGGATCTACGCGGTGGTCATGATGACCGCCGAGCCCGCGACCGCCCAGGAGCTCGACCGCCAGCTCGGTCTCAACGAGACCGTCCTGCGGACCAAGCTGCTCCGCCGCGACGCCTGAGTCGCACCCCCCACCACGGATCACGGATCAAGGACGACACATGGCCGGAGAGACCCCCATCACCGTCGTCGGCAACCTGACCGCCGACCCCGAGCTGCGCTTCACCCCCAGCGGTGCGGCCGTCGCCAACTTCACGGTGGCGTCCACCCCGCGCACGTTCGACCGTCAGGCCAACGACTTCAAGGACGGCGAGACGCTGTTCATGCGGTGCTCGGTGTGGCGTGAGGCTGCGGAGCACGCGACGGAGTCGCTGCACCGCGGTGACCGCGTCATCGTCACCGGTCGTCTGGTGTCCCGCTCCTGGCAGACGCCGGAGGGCGAGAACCGCACCGTCATGGAGATGCAGGTCGACGAGGTCGGCCCGTCCCTCCGCTACGCCACGGCCCAGGTGACCAAGGCGCAGCGTCAGGGCGGCGGCGACTGGAACCGTCAGGGCGGCCAGCCCGGCGGTGGCCAGAGCCCCCAGGGCAACCAGGGCGGCTGGGGCAACCAGGGCGGTCAGCAGACCGGTGGTCAGCAGGGCGGCGCGCCCGGCGGCCAGCAGTCCGGTCAGCGCGCTCCCGAGTCCGACCCGTGGGCCACCGGTGGCGCGAGCAACGCCGGCGGCGGCCAGGGTGGTGGCTGGGGCGGGGCCCCGTCCTACGACGAGCCCCCGTTCTGATCCACCTGATCTCTCAGCCCTCACCGGGCACACCCAGAAGAACAACCCATCCCGAGCACAGCTCGGGCTCTCACGAAAGGGGAGAGCACCACGATGGCCAAGCCCGTTGTGCGTAAGCCCAAGAAGAAGGCGAACCCGCTGAAGTCCGCCAAGATCGAGGCGATCGACTACAAGGACACCGCGCTGCTGCGCAAGTTCATCTCCGACCGCGGCAAGATCCGCGCTCGTCGCGTGACCGGTGTCTCCGTCCAGGAGCAGCGCCGCATCGCCAACGCCGTGAAGAACGCGCGTGAGATGGCGCTGCTGCCCTACTCCAGCTCGGCTCGCTGAGCCGGATCAGCCGAAAGGACACCAGCCATGAAGCTGATTCTCACCCAGCCCGTCTCGGGTCTCGGCGTCGCCGGTGACGTCGTCGAGGTCAAGGACGGCTATGCCCGCAACTTCCTGCTGCCCCGCAAGGTGGCGACCGCCTGGACCAAGGGCGGCCAGAAGCAGGTCGAGGCGATCACCAAGGGCCGCGAGAAGCGTGCCCTGAAGACCGCCGAGGACGCAGCCGCCGCCAAGGCCTCGCTCGAGGGCACCACCGTCACCGTGCCGGCGCGCGCCGGCCAGGGCGGTCGCCTCTTCGGCGCGGTCACCCCGACGGAGATCGCCGAGGCGATCGTCGCCGCCGGCGGCCCGCAGGTCGACAAGCGCCGCATCGAGGTCACCACCCCGATCCGCACGCTCGGCACCCACACCGTCCACGTGCGCCTGCACGACGACGTGTCCGCCGACGTGAAGGTCGACGTCGTAGCCGCCTGAGCATCACCCTGAGGGCCCCGGTCACCGCCGCACGGTGGCCGGGGCCCTGTGCTGTGCGCCCGGCAGGGTAGGGTCCCGGCGCATGGGGAACGTGCAGAATGGCACGAGCGCGTGGGGAACGCGCCTGAGGACGTGGCGCCTGAGGCCGTGGTGGTCGCGCTCGGGGCAGTCGGAGCGTCGGGTCGCCGAGCTGGAGAAGCAGGTCGACACCCTGCAGCGCAAGCTGACCTACCACCGCAACCTGAGCAAGCAGCGCGCCGCGCAGCTGCAGCTGCTGGCTCCGTCACAGGGATCGGTGCCGGAGGCGGGCTCGGAGCTGACGGAGGAGGCTCGGCGGCTGCTGGGCCTGCCCAGCCACCTCGCGCAGATGGCCATGTGGCGCCGCGACATCAACAGGGCTCGTCAGGCGCGAGACGCCACCGACGTCCGGGTCGGCATGAACCGGAAGCTGGCGATGTACCGCCTGGCCGAGAGCCACGGGCTGAGGGTGCCCCGGATCTACGGTCTCTGGGAGACACCGGAGGAGATCGACTGGGATGCGCTCCCGGACGATGTCGTCCTCAAGAGCGACCGCGGCGCCGCAGGCCGCGGCGTGCTGCCGCTGCGGCGCGAAGGTGACGGATATCGCCTCGTCGGCCAGAAGCGCGCCTACGCCCCCAGGCGCTTCGTCGGCCAGCTCCGCGAGCGTGCGGACGCCGGCTCCCTGGCGGGCCCGTTCTTCGCCGAGGAGCTCATGCCGCTCGAGGGTGAGTCGCTGCCGCACGACATCAAGGTCTACGCCTTCTACGGTGAGGTCGGGCAGGTCCTCGTCAGGGGGGTGCGTCGGCACGGAGACAGCAGGGGTGCCCGTTGGCGATACCTCGACGCCGAGGGGCACGACCTCGGCGCGGTGAGCGCCACGAACGAGGTCGACCCCACCCTGCCCGTCCCGACGCGCCTGCGCGAGTGTGTGGAGGCGGCCCGCGCCCTCTCGGTCGCGGCGCCGGTGCCTTTCGTCCGGGTTGACCTCTACGACCGTCCGGACGGCCTCTGGTTCGGCGAGCTGACGATCACCCCCGGTGGGCCGCAGGTCTACACGGCCGTGCACGACGCAAGGCTGGGTCAGCTCTGGGAGGAGGCGGCCTACCGGCTCCACCGCGACCTCAGGGCAGGTCGTCCGCCGACCTTGACCTACGGTGCGCACGCGATCCGCACCCCGGACGCGGAGTCGGTCGCCCAGCGCTCGCGCTAGTCGCCGAGCCTCACGTCCCAGGCGATCTCCTCGACCGGTGTCCGAGCGATCCCCGCCTCGGCCAGTGCGGCGTGCAGGTAGGGGGTCAGGGTGCGGACGTAGGAGTCGGTCAGGTGGCTGCCCTCGCGCAGCACGAGCACGCCGCCGATGACCAGGGGGCAGCGAGGCTGCTCGTCCGGGGCGCCGGGCACGGCCGTGCCCGGCGGGCAGATCCAGCGGGTGAGGTCGACCAGCGTCGAGCCCTCCAGTTGGGCGTGCGCCTCCTCGATCGAGGCGGTCCCGCGACCCGCGCGCTCGCTGAAGGAGCAGGTGCCGTACTCGTCCGGGTGCTCGGCCACGCAGGTGTACCACGGCTGACCGTCGACCCACTCCTCCTTCTCGCCCACGGGGTTGTCCGCGACGAGGACGACCTGAGCACCCGCGCGCACGGCCGGCGCGAGGTTGTCGGCCAGCTCGGCACCCAGGCTCTCGGCCCGGTCGCCGAGCGAGGTGAGGATGAGGTCGGGCGTGCGCTCCCCGTCGGCCAGGTGCGAGCGCAGCGCGGCGTTGTAGGTCAGGCACTCGTCGTACTGGCCGCTCGTGGTGAAGCCGCAGGCGGACTTGGTGTAGACCTTCACCCGCCAGCCCTCGACCTCGGCCACGGCCTCGACCGCCGAGAACCACTGGAGCATCTTGGAGTCGCCGACCAGGGCCACCTCGACGTCCGAGCCGGGCTCGCCGTAGACGCACTCGTCCTCGGGGGGGACGGTCACCACCTCGGGCGCGACCTGGCACCCGTCCGGGTAGGCGACGGGGGTGTCCTTGGGGGCCCGGGCCGGTGCGGGCACGACAGTGCCGGACGAGGTGTAGGCGGCGGCGGGGTCGTCGAGCAGCTCGGGCTGACCCGTCCCGCGCGAGGCGGGGACCGACAGCGCCACGGCCCCCGGACCGGACGGCGCCGAGGAGCACGCGCCCACCAGGGCGACCACGACGAGGAGCAGCGCCGTCGCGAGCGGGCGCCGGCCCGGGGGTCGGTACGTCGGGGTCACGGCGGGACAGCGTACGCGCCACGGGTGAGGATCACGCCCTCCCTCCGCCCGGTAGGATCGGGGGACCCACGTCAGCGACCACCCGGAGGAGGGCCCCGTGATCGCTGTTCTCGTCCTGGGTCACCTGGTCGCCGCGGTCGCCGCGCCCACCCTCGTGCGTCTCCTCGGCCCCCGGGCCTTCCTGGTCGTCGCCCTCGCGCCCGCCGCCACCGTCGTGTGGGCAGCGGCGCAGCTGAGCGGCGCGACCGACCCCCGGACCGGTGGTCTGGTCCAGAGCGTGACCTGGGTCGACGACCTCGGGATCGACCTGGCGTTCCGCCTCGACACCCTCGCGTGGGTGATGACGCTCGTCGTCGCCGGCGTCGGGGCGCTGGTCCTGGTCTACTGCTCGCACTACGTCGACGACGACGACCACGGTCGGGTGTCCGTGCTCGCGGGCTGTCTCGTCGGTTTCGCCGGCGCCATGCTCGGCGTGGTCACGGCCGACGACCTGCTGATGCTCTACGTCTTCTGGGAGATCACCACCGTCCTGAGCTACCTGCTCATCGGCTACCACTCGACGAGCTCGGCCGCCACGCGCGCCGCCAAGCAGGCGCTCGTCGTCACCACCGCCGGCGGGCTGGCGATGCTCGTCGGCATCGTGCTGCTCGGGCACGCGGGCGGGACCTACCGCGTCAGCGAGCTCCTGGCCGACCCGCCGACCGGGACCGCCGTCACGGTGGGCGTGGTCCTGCTCCTGGCTGGTGCGGTGACCAAGTCGGCGCTCGTGCCCTTCCACTTCTGGCTGCCCGGCGCCATGGTCGCCCCCACCCCCATCAGCGCCTACCTGCACGCGGCCGCGATGGTCAAGGCCGGCGTCTACCTCGTCGCCCGCCTCGCCCCGGGGTATGCCGCCCTGCCGGCCTGGCAGTTCACCGTCCTGGTCCTCGGCGGCGCGACGATGCTGCTGGGAGCCTTCCGCGCGACGCGGCAGACCGACCTCAAGTTGCTCCTGGCCTACGGCACGGTCAGCCAGCTCGGGTTCCTCGTCGTGCTGCTCGGCTACGGCAGCCCGGGCGCGACCCTGGCCGGGCTGACGCTCCTGGTCGCCCACGCCCTCTTCAAGGCCTGCCTCTTCCTCACGGTCGGCACGATCGACCACGCCACCGGCACCCGCGACATCCGACGCCTGGTCGGGATCCGCCAGAAGATGCCCTGGCTGGCGCTCTCCGCCACCCTGGCCGCCATGTCGATGGCCGGGCTGCCCGTGCTGATCGGCTTCGTCGGCAAGGAGGCGGCGATCGCCGCGCTGCTCGACCCGGCCGACGGCTGGTGGTCCCTCCGGGGCGCGGCCGCCGTGGTGGTCGTCCTCGGCTCGGTGATGACGACGGCATACTCCGTGCGGTTCGTCTGGGGGGCCTTCACCGACCGGGCGCGCCCGCCGGTGGGCAAGCCTGGTCCGCCCCGGTGGCACCGGCCGACCTGGGTGCTGGTCGCCGTGCCCGGGCTGCTCTCCGTGCTGGGGATCGTGCTCGGCGTCACCTCGACCACCCTCGAGGGCGTCGTCGAGCCGCACGTCGTGACCGTGTCCCACGTGGCCGACGCGCACCCGGTCCACCTCGGGCTCTGGCACGGGGTGAGCGCGCCGCTGCTGGTGTCGGTCGGGATCTGGCTGGCGGGCGGTCTGTGGTGGTCGGCGCAGGCACGGCGGCCGGTCGAGGTGCCCGTGCCGCTGGTGCCGTTCGACGCCGGCCGGACCTACCACCACCTGATGCGCGGGCTGGACCGGCTCGCCCTCGAGTCGACCGGCTTCCTCCAGCGCGGCTCGCTCCCCGTGCTGCTCGGCACGATCTTCGTCGTCCTGGTGGCGCTGCCCGGCTCGTGGATGCTGCTGGACCGCACGGACCTGCCCGACTCGGTGACGCCGGCCGACGGACCGGCCCAGGTGGCGGCCGGGATCATCGTCGTCGCCGCCGCGGTGCTCGCGGCCCGCGCGCGGCGCCGACTGCGGGCGGTCTTCCTCGTCAGCGTCACCGGCTACGGCACGGCCTACCTCTTCCTCCTGCACGGCGGACCGGACCTGGCCCTCACCCAGGTGCTCGTCGAGACGGTCTCGCTCGTCGTCCTCGTGCTCGTGCTGCGCCGGCTCTCCGGGCGCTTCCCCGACGACCCCACCGTGATGACGCGGCGGCTGCGCGCCCTGCTGGGCGCGGCGGTCGCGGTCGTGCTCGGTGGTGCGACGCTCGTGGCGGCCGGGTCCCGGGTCCACGAGCCGGCGGGTGCCGGGCTGGCGCCCAGGGCGGTCGACTACGGCGGCGGCTACAACATCGTCAACGTGATCCTCGTCGACGTCCGGGCCTGGGACACGATGGGAGAGCTGTCGGTCATCCTCGCGTGCGCTACCGGCGTCGCCAGCCTGATCTTCCTCACCGACGAGAACCTCGAGCGGGTGCGCGTGGGTCTGCGCAAGGTGCGTGGCGAGCGGGGTCGTCCCGTCCGGCGCGAGGGGCAGGAGCCCTCCGGTATGCCGTGGATCCCCGGCGGCGACCTCGTCGACCAGCGGCGCCGGTCCACGATCCTCGAGATCGTCACCCACCTGGTCTTCCACACGATCGTGCTGTGGTCGGTCTACCTGCTCTTCTCCGGGCACAACCTGCCGGGCGGAGGCTTCGCCGCGGGCATCGTCGCCGGGCTGGCGCTGTGCCTGCGCTACCTCGCCGGCTACGGCGCCGAGCTGCGCGCGGCCCTGCCCGTCATGCCTCCGGTCCTGCTGGGCACCGGGCTCTTCATCGCCGGCGGCTCCGCGGTGCTGCCGATGTTCTTCGGGTCGCCGGCGCTGCGGACCTGGATCGCCGACGTGCACGTGCCCCTGCTCGGTGACGTGCACGTGGTGACCTCGCTGCTGTTCGACGTCGGCGTCTACCTCGTCGTCCTGGGCCTCATGCTCGACATCCTGCGCAGCCTGGGATCGGGCGTCGACAGCCAGATCCGGGCCGAGCAGAGCGCCGGCGCCGACCGGACGGAGGAGGTGAGCCGGTGAGCCCCAACCTGACCCTGCTGCTGGTCGCCTGCACGCTCATCGGCACCGGCGTCTACCTGTTCCTCTCGCGCTCCCTGGTCCGGGCGCTGATGGGCTTCCTGCTCATGGGCAACGGCATCAACCTGCTGTTCATCGTGGGTTCCGGTCCCGCCGGGCAGCCCCCGATCGTCGGGCACTCCGAGGGAGTGATGGCCGACCCGGTGCCGCAGGCGCTCGTCCTCACCGCCATCGTCATCACCCTGGGGATGACGGCGTTCGTGCTGGCCCTGGCCCACCGCAGCCGTCAGCTGGACGGCCTCGACCTCGTCCGCGACGACGCCGAGTCCCGCCGCATCCTGGAGTTGGCCGAGACCGACAACCTCGGCTCCGTCCCGACCGCGAGGGAGACCGCCGAGGCGATCCAGGCCGAGGGCGCGCGCACCGAGAGCCGCTTCCACGAGGAGGTGGCGCCCCCGCCGCCGGAGGAGCACGAGAAGGGGGTCGGGCGGTGATCTCGGCATACTCCTGGGTCGTCCCGCTGCTCGTGGTGCTCCCGCTCATCGGGGCCGGCCTGACACTGGCGGCGGCGGGCCGCACGGCGATCCAGCGCGCGGTCAGCCTCACCGTGCTCGGCGCGATGCTCGTGGCCGCCGCGGTCCTGCTCGTCGCGGCCGACCGGATCGGGCCGCAGGTCATGCTCGTCGGCGGGTGGCTGCCGTGGGAGGGCGTGGTCCTGGTCGTCGACCGCCTCGCCGCGCTCATGGTCATCGTGTCCACGACGGTGACGATGGCGGTCCTGGGCTACTCGATCGGCCAGGGGCAGAGCAGCTTCGACGACGAGAGCGACGGGCACTCGCCGCTGCCGGTCTTCCACCCCTCGATCCTCGTCCTCGCCGCGGGTGTCACGACGACGTTCATCTCCGGGGACCTGTTCCACCTCTACGTCGGCTTCGAGATGCTGCTGGCCGCGAGCTTCGTGCTCCTCACCCTCGGCGGCACGCCCGAGCGGGTCCGGGCAGGCACGACATACGTCCTGGTCAGTCTGCTGTCCTCGATGATCTTCCTGGTCTCGATCGGGCTGGTCTACGCCAGCACCGGCACCGTCAACCTGGCCCTGCTCTCCCAGCGGCTTGGCGACATCGACCCGGGCACGGTCGGTCTGCTGCACCTGCTGCTGCTCATCGGCTTCGCCGTCAAGGCGGCGGTCTTCCCGATGTCGGGGTGGCTGCCGGACTCCTACCCGACCGCGCCCGCGCCGGTCACGGCGGTCTTCGCCGGCCTGCTCACCAAGGTCGGCATCTACGCCATCATCCGGACCCAGACGCTGCTCTTCCCGCACTCGCGCTTCGACGACCTGCTGCTGTGGGCGGCGCTGCTGACCATGATCTTCGGCATCCTCGGCGCCATCGCCCAGGACGACATCAAGCGGATGCTGTCCTACACGCTCGTCAGCCACATCGGCTTCATGCTCTTCGGCATCGCCGTCGGCAGCACGGCCGGGCTCGCCGCGGCGATCTTCTACACGTTGCACCACATCCTCGTGCAGACCACCCTGTTCCTCGTCACGGGTCTCGTGGAGCGGGTCGGCGGCTCGACCGACACCGCCCGGCTCGGCGACCTCGCGCGCATCTCGCCGATCGTCGGTGTGCTCTTCTTCATCCCGGCCATGAACCTCGCGGGCATCCCGCCGTTCAGCGGCTTCCTCGGCAAGGTCGGACTCGTCCAGGCGGGCGTCGCGGAGGGGGGCTGGCTGCCGCTGACCGTGGTCGGCGCCTCCGTCCTGACCTCCCTGCTGACCCTGTATGCCGTCGCCCGGGTCTGGGGGCGCGCCTTCTGGTCGGAGAACCCGGAGGGCATCACCGGGCAGGGGCCGCTGCGGGGCGGGCACCACGAGGCGCTCGGGCTGGGCGTGCTCGTCCCGACCATCGCCATCGTCGTCGTCGGGGTGGGGATCACCCTCGCTGCCGGGCCGCTCTACGACGTGACGACCCGGGCGGCGGTCGACCTCGCCCTGCGGGAGCCCTACGTGGTGGCCGTCCTCCAGGGAGGTATGCCGTGACCGCCGCCGGACGCCGGGTCTCCCTGCCCGGGGTGCTCTGGCTCACCCTCGTGTGGGTGCTGCTGTGGGGCAGCTTCTCCCCGCTGACGATCGTCGGCGGTCTGGTGGTGGCCGTGCTGATCCTGCTGGCCTTCCCGCTGCCGCGGGTGACGATCGCGTTGCGGCCACGGCCGTGGCCGCTGGCGGTGCTCGTCCTGCGCTTCCTCCTCGACGTCGTGGTGTCCTCCTTCCACGTGGCCTGGCTGGCGGTGCGGCCGGGGCCGCCGGTGCGCGGTGTCGTCCTCGACATCGAGCTGGCCGGCGACGACGAGCTGCTGCAGACGATGACGGCGGAGATGGTGGCGCTCGTGCCCGGCACGGTGGTCATCGACCTGGATCCGGGGGAGCGGCTGCTGACGTTGCACGCGCTGGGCGTCACCACGCCGCGGCAGGCGCAGCAGGTGCGCTGGCGGGTCCTCGGGCAGGAGGCCCGGGTCCTGCGCGCGCTGCACCCGGACCCCGCCGGTCAGCTCGACCCGCGGCGAGGCCGCGACGAGGGGACGGTGGACGAATGAGCCTGGACCAGCTCGAGGTGGTCCTGTCCTGGGCCGTCGGGATGCTGCTCGCGACCTCCGCGCTGCTCACCCTGGCGCGCATCACGATCGGTCCGAGCGTGCTCGACCGGGTCGTCGCCAGCGACGTGCTCGTCTCGATCGTGCTCTGCGCGCTCGGGGCCCACGCCGCCCTGTCGAGCGGGTCTGCCGCGCTGCCGCTGCTCATCTCGCTCTCCCTGGTGGGTTTCATGGGGTCGGTGGCCGTGGCCCGCTTCGTGGCCCGGGACCGCGACCCCGACGCCTCCGCGCCCTACGACGAGGACGGGACGGGCCGATGAGCTGGACCGACGTCGCTGACCTCCTGGGGCTGGTGTGCCTTTTCCTCGGGGCGCTGCTGTGCCTGGCCGCCTCGATCGGCCTGCTGCGCTTCCCCGACCTGCTGACCCGGATGCACGCCGGCACCAAGCCGCAGGTGCTCGGGGTGCTCCTCGTGATCCTCGGCGTCGGACTGCGCACCCGCAGCGGCCTCGACGTCGGGATGCTGCTCCTCATCGCCCTCTTCCAGCTGCTCACGATCCCCGCCGGCGCGCACATGGTCGGCCGCGCGGGGTTCCGGACCGGGCAGGTCGCCCCGGCAGACATCCACCTCGGGCGGCGGCACCGCAGGCCGGAGGCCTGACGCCACCGTCGCCTGACCTGCCCGTCGCCTCACCTTGCCCGTCGCCACACCTGCCCGTCGCAGCCCATCTGTGGGACGCTGCTGGCATGCGCAGCCGCCACCTCAGCCGGGAGATCGCCGAGAGCCCACGTGAGGTCTACGAGTTCGCCTCCAACCCGGCCAACCTGCCGGCCTGGGCGGCGGGCCTGGCGGCCGGCGACATCGTCCAGGAGGGGGAGGCGCTCCTCGTGGAGTCGCCGATGGGTCAGGTCCGGGTCGTGTTCGTGCCGGACAACGACCTCGGGGTGCTCGACCACGACGTGACCCTGCCCTCGGGACAGACGGTGACCAACCACTTCCGGGTGCTGAGCCACCCGCACGGCGCTGAGGTCGTCTTCACGGTGCGCCAGCTCGACCTCACCGACGAGGACTTCGAGCGCGACTGCGCACGCGTCGAGGCCGACCTGGACCAGCTCAAGGGGCTGCTGGAGTCGACCTTCTGACCGTGAGGGCGGGCGGCTCGGCGAGGGTGCGGGCCACGACGCAGTAGCGCTCCGTCAGCTCGAGGAGCCGGTCGACCTTGTCGGGCGCAGCGTCCGTGTCGAGGTCGAAGACCAGGTCGACGCCGGTCAGCCCGACGGGTGCGTCCCGGTCGACGCCCAGTGTGCCGCGCGCGTCCCATGTGCCGTTCGCCGTGACCGTCGCGAGGCGCAGCTCGATCCCCATGGCGGTCGCGACGGACGAGAGGGTGACGCCGGCGCACGCCACGAGCGCCTGGAGGAGGATGTCGCCGGAGCAGGCCTGCGTGCCGTCCCCGCCGGTCGCCGGGTGCAGCCCGGCCACGACGTCACCGGCCGAGGTCGCCACCGTCGCGGTGAGGGCGGCCTGGTCCACCCTCGCCGTGGCGGTGCTCGGCGTCAGGGCGGAGGCGGGATCCTGCTGGTAACGATCCTTGAGGGGACGCTGGCGGGCGCGGAGGGCGGCGGCGGGGGATTCGGGCTGGCTCACCCGGTGATCGTCGCACTCGCGGGGCATGTGCGTCAGCGGCCCGCGCCGGTGACCAGCCAGGCGTCGCCCCGGGCCCGCCACAGCAGGCCGGCCGCGCGCACGGCCATGAACCCGGTGAACGCCACCCACAGCCACACCAGCCCCGCGACACCGACCACGCCGGAGGACCAGACGCCGAGCACCATCGGCAGGTAGGCGAGCAGGAACAGGGTCTGCGCCACCGCCAGCCAGCGGGCGTCCCCAGCGCCGATGAGCACGCCGTCGAGCACGAACGCCACCCCGGACACCGGCTGCCCCACCGCGACGACGAGCAGGGCCGCCGCCAGGGCCGCCCGGACCTCGGCGTCGGTGGTGAAGCCGTAGGGCAGCACCCGGTGCAGCGCGACGATCAGCGCACCCAGCGCCAGGCCGAACCACACGCCCCAGCGGACCATCATCCAGGTCACCGCCCTGGTCCCGGCGACGTCTCCCGCCCCGAGCGAGCGACCGGTGAGCGCCTGGGCCGCGATCGCCAGCGCGTCGAGTGCGAAGGCCAGCGCGCTCCACACCGTCATCGCGACCTGGTGGGCCGCGAGCTCGGCCACCCCCAGACCGGCCGCGACCCACGTGGTGAGCAGCAGCACCGCGCGCAGCGACAGGGTGCGCACCAGCAGCGGGACGCCGCCGAGCGCGGCGCGCAGCACGCCGGCCGCATGGAAGCGCAGCGAGGCGCCCAGCCCGCGGGCGCCGCCCAGCACGACCAGGACGAGCGCGATCGCCATACCGGACTGCGCGATGACCGTGCCCCACGCCGCCCCCGCGATGCCGAGGCCGACGCCGTGGACGAGCAGGAGGGAGAGGGCCGCGTTGGCGGTGAAGCCGACGACCGCCGCGACGAGCGGCGTGCGGGTGTCCTGCAGTCCTCGGAGCACCCCGGTGGCGGCCAGGACGACCAGCATCGGAGGTATGCCGAGGGTCGAGACCCGCAGGTACGTCACCGCCTCGGTGGTCGCCCCGGGCGTCGCGCCGAAGACCTCGACGAGCGGGTGCGCCCAGAGGGCGACGCCGACGGCTGCGAGGAAGCCGAGGACGAGGGACAGCCACAGGCCGTCGACACCCGCCGAGAGGGCGCCGGCCTGGTCACCGGCCCCGAGGCGGCGGGCGACCACGGCCGTGGTGCCGTAGGCCAGGAAGACGAAGATGTTGACCGCCGTGAGCAGCACCGCGCTGGCGACACCGAGGCCCGCGAGAGAGGTGGTGCCGAGGAAGCCGACGATCGCCGAGTCGGCGAGGAGGAAGAGCGGCTCGGCCACCAGGGCAAGGAAGGCGGGGACCGCGAGGCGGAGCACCTCACGCCGCATCTCCGGGCCGGGTCGGGGCGCGGGAGGCGGAGGTGTGGTCACCGGGCAGAGTCTGCCAAAGAAGTTTTTCTCCACAGGCTGTGGGTGGTGTCGGCGCAGGTCAGCCCGGCTGACGTCGAGGAAATTGGTCCGTCGTCCACAGGGCTGTCGACAGCTGTCCACCGGCAGTGGCCACCCGGTCCACGACGCCTCCACACGTTGTGCACACCTCGTCCACAGGGCACGTTGAGCTGCGGGGGCAGCGGACGTACGGTGTCGCGGATGACATGTCTTCACGCCTTCCTCGGGGGGTCGCACAGAGGTGTGTCGGTGGTCCGTGATGGTCTTGGCCTCGTCGGTTCGGGTCGGTCGAGCAAGCTGGAGGGTGCATGTCGCTGAGCGAGCTCGAGCAGGCGTACGGCGGGGGCTCGGGGACCCCGCCCGAGGAGCGTCTGCCGCCGCAGGACGTCGCCGCGGAGCAGAGCGCGCTCGGCGCGATGCTGCTGTCCAAGGACGCGATCGGGGAGTGCTCGGAGGTCGTCAAGCCGGTCGACTTCTACCGGCCGGCCCACGAGCGCATCTACGAGGCGATCGTCGACCTGTTCGGCCGGGGCGAGCCCGTCGACGCCATCACCGTCTCGGACGAGCTGACCAAGCGCGGTGACCTCGCGAGGGTGGGTGGCACGGCATACCTGCACCAGCTCATCGCCCAGGTGCCGACGGCCGCGAACGCGGCCTACTACGCCGAGATCGTGGCCGAGCGCGCCGTGCTGCGGCGCCTCGTGGAGGCGGGCACGCGGATCGTGCAGATCGGCTACGGCGGGGGAGACGTCGAGGAGATCGTCAACCAGGCCCAGGCCGAGGTGTATGCCGTGGCCGACAAGCGCGGCGGCGAGGACTACCACGCGCTGGGCGACCTGATCCCGGCGGCGACGGACGAGATCGAGCACAACGCGTCGTCGACGGGGGAGATGGTGGGCGTGCCCACCGGCTTCACCGACCTCGACGAGCTCACGAACGGCCTGCACCCGGGGCAGATGATCATCGTGGCGGCGAGGCCGGCCGTGGGAAAATCCACCTTCGCTTTAGACGTTGCTCGGGCGGCTGCCATCAAGCACAAGCTGGCGACCGTCGTCTTCTCCCTGGAGATGAGCCGCACCGAGATCGCGATGCGCCTCCTGTCGGCGGAGTCGGAGATCCCGCTGCAGAACATGCGCAAGGGCAACATGCGCGACCGCGACTGGACCAAGCTCGCGGAGACGCAGGGGCGGATCCACGACGCGCCGCTGTTCATCGACGACTCGCCCAACATGTCGCTGATGGAGATCCGCGCCAAGTGCCGCCGCCTCAAGCAGCGGCACAACCTCAAGATGGTGATCGTCGACTACCTGCAGCTGATGAGCTCGGGCAAGCGCGTCGAGTCACGTCAGCAGGAGGTCGCGGAGTTCTCCCGTGCGCTCAAGCTGCTGGCCAAGGAGCTCGAGGTGCCGCTGATCGCGCTGTCGCAGCTCAACCGTGGTCCTGAGCAGCGTACGGACAAGAAGCCGCAGATGAGCGACCTTCGCGAGTCGGGCTCGATCGAACAAGATGCTGACGTGGTCATCCTGCTGCACCGGGAGTCCCTCTACGAGCGGGAGTCACCACGCGAGGGCGAGGCGGACGTGATCGTGGCCAAGCACCGCAACGGCCCGACCGACACGGTGGTCGTGGCGTTCCAGGGTCACTACAGCCGGTTCACCAACATGGCGAGCAATTTCTGACGATCACTCACACCGCGCCTAGACCGAACCGCCCCGCCCGGAACGCCTCGACGAAGTGCGCGTGGTCGGCGCGCACCTGCGCGGCATACTCCATACCTCTCGCGGCCACCCACTCCATGAACTCGGTCCGCCCGCCCTCGACCGACGCCGCGACAGCCTCCTCGACCTGGAAGTCCACGAGGTCCTGCTCGCTGTCCTCGTCGGAGGCGCAGTGGATCTTGGCCGTGGCCTGCCCGAGCTGCCGCACGACGACGCCGATCTCCTCGGGCTCGGTGAGGTCGGCCCACGGCAGACCCAGCTCGTAGGGCGAGACCTCGGAGACGACGAACCCGACGCCGTCGACTGTCGTGTGCCCGAGCAGTGCGTCGGTGTGGGCCTGGAGGGCCCGCTGGCTGACCACGGTCCGGTGCGCCTCGTGCTCGAACGCACCCTCCACCGCCTCGCTGTCGACGAACCGGCTCAGCGCGGGCACGCTCGCCTGCTTCATCTGCACGACGACGTCGTTCTCGAGGGCCTGGCTGTGGCCCTCCAGCAGCAGGTTGTAGCTCGTCTGACCGGCACTGCCGATGCCGTGCGTCTGCGTGAGCACCACGTCGCGCACGTCGTAGAAGACCGGGATCCGGCTCCGCTTGTCATCGGGGATCGACGGGAGGTAGCGATCGAAGGCGTCGAGGACCTTCGCGCGCTCGTCCTTCCCGAGGTGGCGCCTCCCGCCGCCCTCGGTGAACACGCGTCGGTGGTCCTCGACGACGGTCAGCGAGTCGAGCAGGTCGACGCGACGCGTCTCGCGGGCCTGCTGCAGGACGCCGAGCACCGCCCCCTTGGCGTTGTCGAGACGCAGCGCGAACTCGGTGTCGTCCGGGGTGTCGAGGTAGTGGTTGACCTGCCGAAGGTAGGAGCGCACGTAGGTCTGCACCAGGCCGCTCACCTCCTCGTCCGGAAGCGCCTTCTGCCATCCCAGGAGCGCCAGCGACGTCGCGAACCGCAGCAGGTCCCAGGTGTAGTGCCCGACGTAGGCCTCGTCGAAGTCGTTCACGTCGAAGACCAGGCGCCCGGCCGAGTCGAGGTACGTCCCGAAGTTCTCGACGTGCAGGTCACCGTGCACCCAGATCCGCGAGGAGCGCTCGTCGACCCACGGCGCCTCGAGCCGGACGACGTCACGGTAGAAGAGCGGCGCTGATCCCCGGTAGAAGGAGTGCGGGTCGTGCGCCATGCTGCGGAACTTCGTCCGGTATGCCGCGGGCGCTCCCCTCATCGCCTCGCCGAAGGCGTCGTGGAGCACGTCCACGACGACGCGGCTGCGGGCGCCGTCCGACCGGGTCTGCGACATGAGTGGACCCTAGACCGTGCTCTACGCGGAGGCCGTTCTACCGGCCCCGTCGTCGTCCTGCGCTTCGTCCTGACCGTGCAGCTCCCGGTTCGCCTCCGCCGCGAACCGGACCAGGTCCTCCCGCTCCGGGGCGGTGGGCTCGTGGTCCATCCCGAACTCGGCCCCGATGGGCAGCTGGATCAGGTTCTCGTCGGCCGGATCGCTCCACCCCTCGGCACCTGCGCCCTGGCCGGCGCCCTCAGGCTCGAGCTTGCGCTGGGCCTGGCCCGTCTCGGTGAGGGTGGTCCGGTCGTCATTCGCACCGGTGGAGGAGCCCACGGGCACGTCGTCCTCGTCTCGATCTTCCGGCATGAGCTCTCGCATCTCGTCTCCTCAGCGCGTCGGGTGACAGCCACTCTACGGACGTTCGCCCCGCCGGGCAGGTGCCACGAGCCGATCCGGCAGGACGCCGTCGACCTCATGACCATCGTCCTGGACGCGGCTGGATCGCGCCTTGTGCATCTCTGTCGTGACACATGGGTCGCCAGGGCAACTCTTGTGACACCACAGCACTGCACAAGGCCCGCGCAGAGTCCGCCCCTGCGCGCTCGACCTGCTCCATGCCCGCATTCTTGGCACCATCGCAGCATGACGCCGCGATACGAGTCACTCGACAAGGCCTCCCGGGAGCGGGGTGTCGCCAGCCTCATGCTGGTGCGTCACGGGGAGAGCATGGGCAACCTCGCCGACCGCGCCGCCCTGCAGGCCAAGGAGACGCGCCTGGACCTGGACGTCCGCGACGCGGACGTCCCCCTCTCCGACACCGGCGTGCAGCAGGCCCGTGCGGTCCGCGACTACCTGCGCACCCTCGCCGACGACGCGCGACCGACGGCGGTGGCGAGCTCGCCATACCGAAGGGCCCGGCAGACCGCGGAGATCGCGGTCGAGGGCCTCGACGTGCCGCTCGCGGTCGACGAGCGCCTGCGTGAGCGCGACCTCGGTGCCTTCGACGGCCTGACGTGGATCGGCATCCAGAAGGACTACCCCCAGGAGTCCGAGCGGCGCAGCCGCGTGGGCAAGTTCTACTACCGCCCGCCGGGCGGCGAGAGCTGGGCCGACGTGGCCCTGCGGGTGCGGCAGGTGCTCCTGGAGCTGCAGGAGAGGTATGCCGGGGAGCGGCTCAGCGTGTTCTCCCACCAGGCCACGATCATGGCCTTCAGGGTGGCGATCGAGGGCCTCGAGGAGTCCGAGGTGCTGACCGCCGACAAGAAGACCCCGCTGGCCAACTGCTCGATGACCACCTACGTCCAGAAGGAGGGCGGGCTGGTGCTCGTCTCCTACGGGGACACCACGGCCGTCGACCGCGCCGGCGAGCACGTCACGCACGAGCCCTCCCACGGCACCGAGGAGCGCGAGGAGTGAGCCGGCCCGCCCCAGAGGTCGTCACCCCGCACCTCCTGCGTGCCTGGCCGCTGCCGGCCCTGGGCCGTGACAAGGAGTCGCGCGGTCGTGTGCTCGTGGTGGGCGGCAGCCGGGACACCCCCGGCGCGGTGCGGCTGGCCGCCGAGGCGGCGCTGCGCGTCGGCGCCGGCAAGGTGCAGGTGGTGACCGTGGCGTCGGCCGCGACCGCGCTCGCGGTCGCCATGCCGGAGATGATGGTGCGCGGCGTCGCCGAGGAGGAGGGCGGCGACCTCACGCCCGACGTCGTCCAGGTCGTGGAGCAGCTCGCCCCAGGGTGCGAGGCGGTGCTCGTCGGGCCCGGACTGCAGGATCCCGACACCGCCGCCGACCTGGTCTCCCGGATGCTGCCCGTCCTGAGGATCCCGGTCGTGCTCGACGCGCTCGCGCTCGCCGCGGTCACCGCCGACCCGGCGTGCCTGGAGCACCTGCAGGGGCGGGCCGTGCTCACGCCCAACACCCGCGAGCTCGCCGAGACGCTCGGGTGGGAGCAGGACAAGGTCGACCAGGACGTGCGCGAGGCCGCGCTCCGGCTGGCGGCCCGCACCGGCGTCTGCGTGTGCGCCGGGGGCGACGTCACGTGGACCGCCCACCCGGACGGCCGGTCCTGGCAGGGCTCCGTCGGGGGTCCGGGACTCGGCACCGCCGGCTCGGGCGACGTCCGGGCCGGGCTCGTCGTCGGGCTGCTGGGGCGCGGTGCGCAGCCGTGCCAGGCCGCGGTCTGGGGCGCTCACCTCCACGGGTCCGCCGGGGACCGGCTCACCGCCCGGCTGGGCAGGCAGGGCTTCCTGGCGCGCGAGCTGGGTCCCCAGGTGCCGCTGCTGCTCTCCGAGCTCGAGGAGTGAGCTGCGCGGCCGAGGTCCGGGCTCGGCCGGGCGTCAGCCGAAGGCCAGACCGCCCGGGCGGCCGTCCCGCAGCGCCGCGAGGTGCTCGTCGTAGTTCATGACGTCGAAGAGCGAGGCGCCCTCCAGCATCCGCGCCTGCAGCTGCTTCTCGCGCGCCTCGATCGCCTCGGCCACCTCCACCGCCGCCTCGAGGTCCGCGACCGAGCCCACGACGAGCCCGTCGTCGTCGCCGACGAGCAGCTCCCCGGGGTCGACACGGACCCCGGCCAGGTCGAGGGTGACGCCGGTCTCGGGGAGGGCGCGTGCGGCATACGCGTGAGGGGCGACGCCGGTCGCCCAGACGGGCATCGTCAGCCCGGTCAGGGTGGCGCTGTCACGGCAGCGCCCGAGGATGACGAGCGCCGCCAGCCCGCGGCGCTGGGCCTCGGTGGCGAACAGCTCGCCCGCGACCGCCCGGTCGTCGCCGCCGGCGTCGACCACGAGCACGTCGCCCGGACCCGACTCGCGCAGGCCGTGGATCACCGACATCAGGTCGCGGTTGGCCCGCGCCGTGACCACCCGGCCCACCGCGCGACTGCCCGCGCGCACCGGTCGGACGGTGGTGGGCAGGACGCGCAGCGCGGGGGAGGCGTCCACCAGGCTCGTGGTCGAGAGCCGGCTCAGCCGGTCGAGGAGGGGCTGGGTCGTCATGCCCCCGATCCTCGCACCGGCCCTCGGGCGCCTCTCGACGGTGCCGGTTACCTCACGGTAGGTTTCCGCCATGCCAGCCGACGTCGCCCGTGAGCACCGCGACGTCGTCGTCGTGGGCTCCGGCTTCGGCGGCTCCGTCGCGGCCCTGCGCCTCGCGGAGAAGGGGTATGACGTGCTCGTCCTCGAGGCGGGTGCGCGGTTCGCCGACGAGGACTTCGCGCGCACCTCCTTCGACGTGCGCCGCTACCTCTTCCGGCCTGAACTGGGCTGCTACGGCATACAGCGCATCGACGCCCTCGACGACGCCCTGATCCTCTCCGGCGCCGGGGTCGGCGGCGGCTCCCTCGTCTACGCCAACACGCTCTACGAGCCGCTCGACGACTTCTACGACGACCCGCAGTGGGCGCACATCACGGACTGGAGGGCCGAGCTCGCGCCCTACCTCGACCAGGCGCGGCGGATGCTGGGCGTGGTGACCAACCCGACCCACACCGCCTCCGACGAGGTGCTGCGCGAGGTCGCCGAGCAGATGGGCGTCGGGCACACCTTCCGGCTCGCGCCCGTGGGCGTCCACTTCGGCGACGGGCCGGGCGAGCTGTCGGAGGACCCGTGGTTCGGCGGGGCCGGTCCCGTGCGCGCGGGCTGCACCGGGTGCGGCGAGTGCATGACCGGCTGCCGGCACAACGCCAAGAACACCCTGGTCAAGAACTACCTCCACCTCGCCGAGGGGCTGGGTGTCGAGGTCCGTGCGCTCTCGACGGTGACGCGCGTCCGCCCCGACGCGGAGGTTGGCAGCGGCCCGCGCTACCGGGTCACCGTCAGCGACACCCGCCCCATCCGCCGGGTCAGCTACGAGGTCACGGCCGACCACGTCGTCCTCGCCGCCTCGGCCCTGGGCACCCAGCGTCTGCTGCACCGGATGCGGGCGGACGGCGACCTGCGCGACCTGTCACCGCGGCTCGGGGCGCTGTCCCGCACCAACTCCGAGTCGCTCGTCGGCGCGATCCGCTCCGGCGCCGGGCCCGACTACAGCCGCGGCGTCGCGATCACCTCCTCGATGCACCCGGACCCTCAGACCCACATCGAGCCGGTGCGCTACGGCCACGGCTCCAACCTCATGAACGCCCTCCAGACCGTCCTCACCGACGAGGTCGAGGGCACACCCCGCTGGCGGACCTGGCTGCGCGAGCTCTGGCGGCAGCGGCGCGTCCTGCCCCGCCTCTACGACCCGCGGCACTGGTCGGAGCGGACCGTCATCGCGCTGGTGATGCAGTCCGTCGACAACTCGCTCACGACCTACCTCGGTCGCAGCCGCCTCACCGGGCGGCGCGTGCTGCGCAGCAGGCAGGGCCACGGGGCGCCCAACCCGACGTGGATCCCGGCCGCCAACGAGGCGGTGCGCCGGATGGCCGCGGTCATGGGCGGCCACCCGGGCGGCTCGATCGGCGAGCCGTTCGGCCGCCCGCTCACCGCGCACTTCATCGGCGGGTGCGCGATCGGCGCGACCGCGGAGAGCGGCGTCATCGACCCCTACCACCGCGTCCACGGCTACCCCGGCCTGCACGTCGTCGACGGCTCGGCGCTCTCCGCCAACCTGGGCGTCAATCCGTCGCTGACGATCACCGCCCAGGCCGAGCGCGCGATGGCCCTCTGGCCCAACCGCGGCGAGGCCGACCCGCGTCCGGCCCCGGGCTCGGGGTATGCCGTCACACGCCCGGTCCCGCCCCGCTCGCCCGCGGTGCCGGGCCCCGCGCCCGGCGCCCTGCGGCTCCCGCTCACGCCCGCGCGCACGGCATACCAGCAAGGAGAAGGGGATGGACGCTGACGCCATCGTCGTCGGGGCGGGCCTCGCCGGCCTGGTCGCCGCGAGCGAGCTGGTGGCCCGCGGCCGGAGGGTGCTGGTCCTCGACCAGGAGAACGCGGCCAACCTGGGCGGCCAGGCGTGGTGGTCCTTCGGCGGCCTCTTCCTGGTCGACACGCCCGAGCAGCGCCGGCTCGGCGTGAAGGACTCCGTCGAGCTGGCGTGGCAGGACTGGCAGGGCAGCGCCGGCTGGGACCGGCTCGACGACGAGGACAGCTGGGCGGCGCGGTGGGGCCGCGCCTACGTCGAGTGGGCGGCCGGCGAGAAGCGCGACTGGCTGCGGGGCAAGGGGATCCGGTTCACGCCGGTCGTGGGCTGGGCGGAGCGTGGCGACGGTCGCGCGCACGGGCACGGCAACTCGGTGCCGCGCTTCCACATCGCCTGGGGGACCGGCACGGGCGTGGTGAAGCCGTTCGCCGACGACGTCCTCGAGGGGGCGCGGCAGGGGCGGGTTACCTTCCGCCACCGCCACCGCGTCGACGAGCTGGTCGTCGAGGGTGGGGCCGTGGTGGGCGTCCGCGGCTCGGTGCTGGCCGACGACGGAGCGCCCAGAGGTGCCGCCTCCAGCCGCGAGGTCGTCGGCGGGTTCGAGCTGCGTGCCGGGGCGGTCGTGCTGTCCACCGGCGGGATCGGCGCCAACCACGACCTGGTGCGCGAGCTGTGGCCCGAGGCGCTGGGCCGGCCGCCGCGCCGGATGCTCTCGGGCGTGCCCGCCTACGTCGACGGACGCGGCATCGGCATCGCGCGCGAGGCCGGCGCGCGGCTGGTCAACCAGGACCGGATGTGGCACTACGTCGAGGGGATCCAGAACTGGGCCCCGATCTGGCCGCAGCACGGCATCCGCATCCTCCCGGGTCCGTCGCCGCTGTGGTTCGACGCCCTCGGCCGGCTGCTCCCGGCGCCGTTCCTGCCGGGGGCCGACACGCGCGGGACGCTGCGCCACCTGCGCACGACGCCCGAGCTGGCCGACCACGACCACTCCTGGTTCGTCGTCACGCAGAAGATGATCGAGAAGGAGTTCGCCCTCTCCGGCTCCGAGCAGAACCCCGACATCACCGGCCGCGACCTCAGGCTCATGGTGAGGACGCGGCTCGGCAAGGGCGCGCCCCCACCGGTCGCAGCCTTCATGGAGCGGGGCGCCGACTTCGTCGTCGCCGACCGTCTCCCGGAGCTCGTGGACCAGATGAACGCCCTGACCGACACGCCCCTGCTCGACCCCGCCGAGATCGAGCGGCAGGTGCTGGCGCGCGACCGTGAGCTGGCCAACCCGTTCAGCAAGGACGCGCAGCTGCGCCTCGTCCGCGACGCGCGGCGCTACCGCGGCGACCGGATGGTGCGCGTCGCCACCCCGCACCGGGTGCTCGACCCCGCGGCCGGGCCGCTCATCGGCGTCAAGCTGCACGTCCTGACGCGCAAGACGCTGGGCGCCCTCCAGACCGACCTCTCCTCGCGCGCGCTCGGCCCGGACGGTGCTCCGGTCCCCGGCCTGTATGCCGCAGGCGAGGCCGCAGGGTTCGGTGGCGGCGGGCTGCACGGCTACAGCGCCCTCGAGGGCACCTTCCTCGGCGGCTGCCTCCTCTCCGGCCGGGCCGCCGGTCGCGCAGTCGCCGACGCCCTCTGACCGGACAGGCGTTGTTGCCGGTGGCGGTGGCACTAACGCCTGTCCGGTTGTGCCCTTCGACCGGACAGGCGTTGTTGGCCGGTGTGTTCTGCCGGTGGGGGTGGCACTAACGCCTGTCCGGTGCGGCTAGAAGAAGATTTTCGTCGCCAGCAGGCCCTGGCCGGGGGCGCGGCCGGACAGGACCCGGCAGAACTCGACGGCGTCCATCTCGATGCGGGGGCCGCCTGAGCCCTGGACAAAGGTCCCGCCGGCCGGGCCGGTGAGGTCGACCTCCACCGGTTGCCCGTGACGACCGGCCCACTCCTTGACCGCGTCCTCGACGAGGCGGCGGTCGTTGTCGGTGGGCACCAGGTTCCGACCGACCGCCCGGCTGATGTCCACCCGGTGCATGAAGACGTCGCGGCTGAGGATCACGTCGACGAGGTGGCCGATGTTGATCCGCTTCGGCATGCCGAGGACCATCGACCCGTTGTTCTTCACCGGTGCCGACACGGCGCGCAGGACGCGGGGCGTGCGCATCCGACCGTCCACGGCCGCCGGGAGGAGGTCGCGCAGGGTGGCGACCCGCTCGGCGGGGCGGAGCCCGGCGTGCTCAGCGACCTGCAGGGCGTTGTAGGCGTCCATCGGGTTGCCGTCGTGCTCCCGGGCGTGCCGCACGCCATACAGGTTCTGACGGAGCATCTCCCGCGTCGACGCGCCCGAGCGGGCGTTGCCGATCAGGTGACCCACCATGTCCGACACGCTCCACCCCGGGCACTCCGTCGGCGCGAGCCAGTCCTCGTCGTCGAGGCTCTCCAGCAGCGCGACAAGGTCCTCGTAGGCGCGCGTCGCGACAGCGGCCGCGTCCGAGCGGCGGGTGATCGGAACGACCTGGGTGATGCTCGCGGCGACGGTCATGCGCTCAGCCTAACGCCGTTAGGGCACCGGCGCCAGAACTGTCCCGAACATTGTTAGGATCGCTGCGTGTCCACGTCCTCCCGCACCGAGCGCCACCAGGCCACGCGCGAGGAGATCCTCAGCGTGGCGTGGGCGCTGAGCACCGAGAAGGGTCTGACGGGGTGGTCGCTGCGCGAGCTCGCCGCGGCGGTCGGCATGCGGGCCCCGTCGCTCTACGTCTACTTCGCGGCCAAGGACCACATCTACGACGCGATGTTCCGGCACTCCTACGAGGCGCTGCTCGACGCCGGCACCAGTGCCGACCTGCCCGACGACCCCCGCGCCCGCCTGCGCGCCATCGCCGGGACGTTCTTCGACTTCGCCACGGACAATCCCGCCCGGCTGCAGCTGATGTTCTGGCGCGTGATCCCCGGCTTCACCCCCTCGCCCGAGGCGTATGCCGCGTCCGTCCAGGTGGTCGAGCGCGTGCGGGAGGCGTTCGAGCAGATCGGCATCACCGATCCCGCGGCGCTGGACCTGTGGACCGCGCTGATGTCGGGCCTGGTCACCCAGCAGGTCAGCAACGAGCCCGGTGGCGAGCGGTGGCGACGTCTGCTCGACGACGCGGTCGAGATGTTCGCCAGCGCCCAGGTGCGGTAGCCCACCGCGTTCCCTACCGTGGGGCTGGTGCGGACGACGTGGGCCTCGGCCCTGACCTGGCGGCTGGATCGTCACCTGCTCGGCAGCGGCGACGGGTCCGCCGCTCGCACGGCCGAGGACGTCGTCGCGCGGCTGATCGCCGTCCCGGCCTGGACCGGCGACGCGGACCTCGCGGTCCGGTTGCGTATGGCGTGCGCCTCACCCTCCGCGCCCGCCCCGGGCGTCCTGGCCGAGCCCCTCGCCGACGGGCGGCTGGTCAAGGTCTTCACCTTCCGGGGCGCGACGCACCTCATGACCCCGGCGCTCGCGGCCGACCACCTGGCGCTGCGGGCGGCCGGGCGGATGTGGGAGCGCCGCAGCTGGACCAGCCACTACGGGCTGGAGCCGGAGGAGTGGCCGTCGCTGCGGGCCGTCGTGCGCGACGCCCTGGCCGAGGGGCCGCTCACGCCCGAGGACCTGGGGGAGCGGGTCGCGGAGCGCTCACGGTTCGCCCACCTGCGTGGCCCGCTCTCCACCGTCGGCACCTTCCTCAAGCCGTTCTTCTGGCAGGGCGACGTGTGCTTCGGCCCCTCGCGGGACGGCCGCCCCACGCTGCAGCGGCTCGACGCGAACCCGGGCTGGCCCGGCATACCCGCCCTGGAGGAGGCTGGCCCGCGGGCGGTGTCCGCCTACCTGTCCGCCTACGGACCGGCGACTGCGGCGCACGTGCAGCACTGGCTCGGCGACGGGCTCGGCGCGGGCCGACGGCGCATCGAGCGCTGGCTCGGGGCGCTCGACGGTCTGGTGCGGCTCGAGGTGGACGGCGAGGAGGCCCTGGTCCCGGCCGAGCACGCCGACGCGCTCGCCGCGGCGCGACCGGCGGGTGCCGTGCGGCTGCTGCCGGGCCTGGACCAGTGGGTGCTCGGGCCCGGGACGGCGGACCCGCACGTGGTGCCTCCCGCACGCCGACCGGCCGTGACCCGCGGAGCTGACCTCGTCCTGCTGGACGGCTTGGTGGCGGGGACATGGACCGCCCGGGCGGGGCAGGTCGAGGTCACCAGCTGGGTCGGCAGGCTGCCGGCGGACAACCTGGCCCGCGAGGTCGCGCGGCTGGAGCGGCTGCTCGCCTGAACCCGGCCGACCGCCGCGGAGCGGCGTGCGATAGAACGAGAGGGTGCCTCTCGCCGACCTGACCGTGACCCCGTCCGACCTGACGATCGGCTGGACGCTGCACGCCAGCGCCGCCAGCGTGTGGGCCCACCTCGCGGACCGCGACAAGCTCCCGCAGTGGCTCGGCAAGGTGGTGCAGGGCGACCTGAACCCCGGCGGCACGATCGTCGTCGACCACGGTGGCGGCTACCTGTGCACCAGCATCGTCGCCGAGATGGTGCCCGAGGAGCGCCTAGCCATGAGCTGGGAGTTCCCGGACGAGCAGGAGTCCGCGCTCACCCTCGAGCTCACCCGGGTGGGCGCCGCCGACGAGATCCTGCTGACGCTGGCCCACCGGAGCCTCGGCGAGCTGACGCCGTCCTACGTGCCGGGCTGGCTGGCGCACCTGACCTACCTGGAGGCCTCGCTCGCGGGGCACCCGCTGCCGTGGCTCGAGTACTGGAACCTCACGGCGACCCTGACGGAGCTCTACGCCCACCCCGGCCGGGTCAGTGGCCGACGGTGAAGCGCTGGCGCGGGTGCGCGCCGGACTCGATCTCGTCGACGTAGGCCTTGGCCAGGTCGGTCCCGGAGATCTCTGAGGAGCCGTCCTCCTGGGTGACGAGGACGTCACCGCCCGTGCGGTAGGCGCCCGTCGTCTCGCCGGGCGCGAACGACCCGTAGAGCGCGGCCGGGCTCACGTAGAACCACTCCAGGTCCTCCGGCGCCTCGCGCAGCGCGTCGAGCACCTTCGCGTGGGCGGTCGCCTCGGGCTTCCAGTCGTCCAGGAAGTCCGGCTGGTCGAGGAGGCGGGGGCCGCCCTCGGCGACGAGGGAGGAGCCGGCGCCGCCGACGAAGGACAGGCGGGCGCCGTGGCGGCGGGCGGCCTCGACCAGCGCCGGGGTGCGCTCGACCATCGGGGCGCCGTCGACGTCGACCGCGTGCAGGGCGACGACGAGCTGGTCCGCGCCCTCGGCGGCGGCCTCGACGACGGCCGGGTCGGCCATCGAGCCGGTGCGGTACTCCACGCCCTCGATCGGCTCGGCCGGGGCGTTGCGGCTGTAGGAGACGACCTCGTGGCCGCGGCTCACGGCCTCACGGGCGATGTTGCCGCCGGAGTAGCCGGTGCCGCCGAAGATGACGATGCGTGCCATGGTGGGCCTTTCGCAGAGATAGGTGATACGTCAATCATAGCACTGGGCCGGGCGCCGTCACCGTCCGGGCACCGTCAGCCCCCGCCACCGTCAGCCCCCGGCGCCGTCAGCCCGCCCGCCGCCAGGTCACGTGAGTCACGTGCGGCGTGGTGCGGCTCGACACCGGCACCAGGCGCAGGTCCGGCACGCCGTCGAAGACCCGCAGCCCCTCCCCGTAGGTCAACGGCGCGATGTGCAGCCGCAGCTCGTCGAGCAGCCCCGCCCGCAGGAAGGCGTTGAGCGTCCCTGGCCCTCCCGCCACCGAGACGTCCCGGTCCCCCGCGGCGTCGCGGGCCCGCTCGAGCGCCGCCTCGATCCCGTCCGTGACGAAGTGGAAGGTCGTCCCGCCGGACATGACCAGCGGCTCGCGCGGTCGGGAGCACAGCACGAAGACGGGGGCGTGGTAGGGCGGGTCCTCGCCCCACCAGCCGCGCCAGTCGAGGTCCCAGTCGCCGCGGCCGGGGTCGAACATGTTGCGCCCCATGATGAACGCACCCGCCGCAGTGATGGCGGCGATCTCCGCCGCGTTCTCCTCCGGATGGTCGAACATCCAGGCGTGGATCGCCTGCGCCTGCCCGATCCGGCTGCCGAACGGGTGCTCCAGCGACTGATCCTCCCCGCTCGCGACGAGGTCGAGGGACACGGACATGTCTGCGGTGACGGCCATGGTGGACAGACACGCGTGGTCGCGCGGACTCATCGGTGCCCTGAGATCCGGGTGCAGGATGGTCGCTGTGATCCTCCCGGAGGTCCGCGACCCGCGCCTGGTCACCGTCCGCCGCGGCGGGACCCTCACCGACGACCACCACCGCCTCCTCGCGCTGTGGGCCGCCGACTGCGCCGAGCACGTCCTCGACCTCTTCGAGCGCGAGGCACCGCACGACCGGGGACCCCGCGAGGCCATCGCGGCGGTGCGCGGCTGGGTGCGGGACGAGGTGGCCATGATGGCCTCCCGCGCGGCCGGCGGTCACGCGATGGGCGCGGCCCGTCCCCTCCGCGGGGCGCCCCGTTTCGCTGCGTATGCCGCGGGCCAGGCCGCGTGCGTCCCTCACGTCGCCGAGCACGACCTGGGCGCCGCGGCCTACGCGATCAAGGCGAGGAGCGCGGCATACCCGCAGGACCCGGAGGCGGGCCGGCGCGAGCGGGACCGGCAGCGCGACCGGCTCCCCGCCGCGGTGCGCGACCTGGTGCTCGAGGACCAGGCGCGGCGCGACGCGATCTGCTGGGGAGTCTTCGGCGACGCGGTGCCGGACGTCCCGTAGCCTCGCCGCGTGAACCTCGCACGCACCCGACGACCAGCCAGCACCGCCCGAGGGGTGGGCCTCGCCGTCGGTGCCACCGCGACCGCGGCGGGAGCCCTCGCCCTGGGCCGTCTGGTCCGCCGGGCCGCCGACCTGCGGCCGGCGATGGGGACCGTGCCGGCGGAGTTCCGCAGCCCGGTGTGGTACCTGCTGCACCGCCCCTACGACCCGGCTCCGCCCCGTCGCGGCACGCTCGGGGAGCGGCTGGCGGCGGGCCTGGCACGCCCCGGCCTGGGCCGGCCCACGACCGTGCCGGGCACGGCGGGCGCGGCAGGCGCGGCGGACGTGCCGGTCGTCGTCTACGACCCGCCCGGGCGCACCGCTCCCTCGGGCGCGCTGGTGTGGATCCACGGCGGCGGCATGATCCTGGGCGCGGCCTGGGTCGACCATGCGCTGTGCAACCGGCTGGCGACCGAGCTCGGGCTGCTCGTCGTCAGCGTCGACTACCGGCTCGCCCCGGAGCACCCATTCCCGGCGGGTCCCGACGACTGCTACGCCGCGCTCGCCTGGGTCCACGCCCACGCGCAGGAGCTGGGCGTCGACCCGGGGCGCGTCGGGGTCGCGGGCGCGAGCGCCGGTGGCGGCCTCGCCGCGACGGTCGCCCAGATGGCCCACGACCGGGGGCTGCCGCTGGCGTTCCAGGGGCTGGTCTACCCGATGCTCGACGACCGCACCGCGCTGCGCGACGACCACGGCACCCGCGGCGCGATCGCCTGGACGCCGGAGAAGAACCGGGACGCCTGGGCCTGGTACCTCGGCCACCCGGTGCGCGAGGACGAGGCTCGCCCGTATGCCGCGCCCGCCCGCCGCGCTGACCTCGCCGGCCTGGCACCCGCCTGGGTCGGCGTGGGGGAGGCCGACCTCTTCCTCGACGAGGACGTCGACTACGCGCGTCGGCTCGAGGCGGCCGGCGTGCCGGTCGAGCTCGTGACCGTGCCCGGGATGCCGCACGCCGCCGACATGGTGCGGGGCATCCGTCCTGCCGCGGCCTTCCGCGACAGCTTGGTGGCGGCGGTGGGCCGAGGTCTGGCGCCCCGCCCGAGCTGATCGTCCGGGGCAGGACAAGATTCTGCACCTGGGACCAGCCCGACGACGGTGCATCTGGTGCAGAACCTTGTCTGGCCCCTGGAGGTCAGTGCGCCGCCGCCACCTCAGACGGCGGGGTAGCCCTCGCCACGCAGCAGCCGGGCCAGGTGGGCCGCGTTGGCCGCCGCGGTGGCGGTCGCCGAGTCCGTCTGCTCCGGCGTCTCGTCCAGGTCCTTGAAGTCGACCGTGTGCATGGCCTCGCCGTTCCAGTAGGTGCCGCCCTGCGCCGGGATGGTGAAGCCGACGTCGTTGAGCGCCTGGTAGAGGATCGCCGTGATGTGGTGGGCACCGTCCTCGTTGCCGACGACGACCGCGATCGCCACCTTGCCGAACGTCAGCAGCCGGCCCTCGTCGTCGGTCTCCGACAGCTCGGCGTCCAGCCGCTCCAGCACCCGCTGGGCCACGCTGGAGTGCTGTCCCATCCACGTCGGCGTCGCGAGCACCAGGATGTCGGCGGCCATGACCTTCTCGCGGATGGACGGCCACTCGTCACCCTCACCCATGTCCAGCTCCACCCCGGGTCGCACGTCGTGGTCGACCACGCGGACCTGGCTGCCGGACACGCCGTGCGTGGCCAGCGCGTCGAGCACCTGCTGCCCGAGCTTCTCGGTGCTGGACTCCGTCGGCGAGGGACTCAGCGTGCAGGTGAGGACGAGCGCGGTCAGGTCGCTGCCGTGGTCAGCCATCCAGGCACGGTATGCCGTCGCCGTGCCCCCCGCAGGTCGGACCGCCCGGGCCGCCGCGCGAGCTCGACCCCACCCCCCTCCGTCAGCGGGCGGGAGGCGTCAGCGAGAAGTGCCCCGTCTCCAGCCAGTGCCGGAGCCGGTCCACCGACCTGACCAGGTAGGTCTGCGACTGGGCGCGGAGGGCGGCCGTGCTGCTGCCCAGCAGGTCGTTGCCGAGCAGGAGCTGACGCGAGGCGACCATCGCCTCGAAGTCGTCGCCCGCGGCGTGCGGGAGGGGAGCGACCTCGGCATACCCCGCCCGGACCGACTCCTCGGTGGCGCCGTCCCCGCGGCGGAGGTAGAAGGTGGTCACCGACAGGTCGTAGGCCGGCGTGCCGAGGCCGCAGTCGTCGAAGTCGAAGACGGCGAGGCACCCGTCGTGCCACTTGAGGTTGGCGCCGTGGAGGTCGGCGTGCAGCGGGATGACCGGCCCGGCGGCGTGGTCGCGGGCGAAGGCGGCGGTCGTCCGGGCCATGGCCTCGGCGACGACCTCCCGCTGCTCGGCGTCGAGACCGGCCTCGCCGGTGATGCGGTCCTCGTCGCCGAGGAGGGGCTCGACGAAGGTGCGCAGGTGGGCGAGCCTCGGCAGGTCGAGGGACCGGGCGTGCTCGTGCAGCTGCGCCATCGCCCGCCCCAGCGCCCGGCCGATCTCGGGGGTGAGGTCGTCGGCGTCCGGCCCCTCCAGCCACGACGCGCAGGTCACCAGCGTCTCGCGGCCGAGCGCCCGCGACGCGACCCGGGCGGACCAGGCGCCGTCGGTCGTGGCCCGCGGCACCGCCACCCGCACCGGGGTCTGCTCGGCGATGGCCAGCTGCCACAGCTGCTGGGTGACGATCTCCTCGGCGGAGCTGGAGGAGTTGGTGTTGACCCTCAGCGCGTAGCGCTCGCCCGTGGGGGTCGCCAGGGCGAAGGTCGTGTTGTAGGCGTGGGTGAGGAGGTCGAGGCGCTCGGGCTCGAGACCGAAGGCGGCGGCCGCGTCGAGGGCCACGGGGCGCAGCGCCTCCGCCTGCTCGTCGTCGGTCAGGTCGGCGTAGTCGGTCCCGGGGATCGTGCTCACGCAGGAACAGTAGGTGACCCGACCCGCGCGGCGCCTGCGGATTTCCCGTCAGGCGGGACCGGCGGACCGCATGAGCTGCGAGCGGTAGATGGTGCTCACCACCACCCCGTCGAGCCACGCGGTGAGCCGGTCGGCCTCGGTGGCGAGCGCGTCCCGCGCGACGCGGGGGAGACGGGTGCCCGGCAGGGGCAGGACACGCACCCGGGCGTCGGCGTCCTGCACCCAGGCGCCGACCACGCGGCCGTTCCACCAGGCGGTCGTCCCGCCGTTGCCGTTGCTGTCGAAGAGGTATGGCGTGTTCGCCGGCTCGAGGTAGAAGTCGCGCCCGCGCCAGCCCATGGTCGTGGGGTCGAGCACCGGCAGGAGGGCGGCCCACGGCCCCGGTGCGGCGACGGGCTCGGCATCGTCGGGCAGCAGCCACCCGGTGCCGCCGCCGTCGAGGCTGACGGCCACCGCGTCGACGTCGGCGAGGGCGGTCCGGACGGCCGTCTTGGTGGAGCCGAGCCACCACTGCACGTCCTCGACGGTGCCCGGCCCGAAGGTGCGCAGCCAGCGGCGCACGAGCTCGGCATACCCTTCCCGGGAGGTGAGCGGCTCCACCCGCTCGCCGAGCCAGACCGAGCTGAGCGCCCAGGTGGGTCTGTTGATGCGCCAGTGCCCGGCGTTGGGGCCGCGCACGATCAGGCCGTCGGCGCCGAGAGTGGTCAGCACCCGCGGCGCGAGGTGGGTGGTGCCGCCGTAGCTCTTGTCCGGGCTGACCGTGTAGGTCCCGGCCAGCTCGGGCAGCTGCTCGCGCAGGTCGCGCGCGGAGTGGGCCGACCCGTCCGCCAGTCGGGCGAGGACCGCCCTGCGCGCGGCGTCCAGCCACGCCTCGCCGTCGTCACCGGCGCCGTGGAGCGCTGCGTCGCGGGCGACGAGACGGCGCTGCTCGACGGCGACCCGCGCCGACGCGCTGCCCAGGGCGGCCGGCAGCAGGTCGCGCGTGAAGACGAAGAGGGTCCGCCGCATCGCCAGCTGCTTGACCACGGGCCGGTCGTCGTAGAGGGCGCCTTCGACGTCGGCGGGCGTGGTGCCGTCGGTGCGGGCGGCCACCGCGAGATGCACGCTGGCGGCCTCGGTCGCGTGCAGGACCGTCATCGCCCGGGTGGCGGCGAGGGTGCCGACGACCCGGTGCGCCGGGTGCAGGGCGTGCCGGACCGCGATCCGGGCCCGCCGCTCCTCGTCGTCGACGTGGCGCACCGGCGAGGAACTGGCGCCCACCCGGGTCAGACCTGCTCGGGCGGCAGCGTCTCCGCGTGGCCGGCCGCCCGCGCGGCACCCTCGACGCGCTCGCGGTGGGCGGCCCAGGCCTCGACGCTCTGCTCGGGCAGGTTGCTCACGCCCGGCCGCAGACCGGCCTGGCCGTCGATGAGCTCACGGACGATGTCGGCGTGCCCGGCGTGCCGGTGGGTCTCGGTCGTCAGGTGGACGAGGATCTGCCCCAGCGAGACCTCCGAGTGCTCGCCCCACCACGGCACCTGGCCGCGCGCGTCGAGGTCCAGGGCCGCGACGGTGGCGTCGCCGTGCGCCCAGGCGCGACGGTAGAAGTCGATGATCTCCTCGCTGGTCTCGTCCGCGGTCGCCCACAGGTCGGCGTTGGCCTCGGCGTCGTCGTCGTACCACGGCAGCGGGATGCCGCTCGGTCGGCCGAAGCTGTCGCCCAGATAGCCCAGCTCGACGCTGGCCAGGTGCTTGACCAGGCCGAGCAGGTTGGTGCCGGTCGGGGTGAGCGGTCGGCGAAGGTCGTACTCCGACAGGCCCTCGAGCTTCCACAGCAGCGCGTCCCGGGCGCTCTGCAGGTAGCGCAGCAGCCAGCCCTTGAGGTCGTCCAGCTCCGGCCGGGCCGGTCCGGCCGCCTCGTCGGAGGTCATCGCCACGCGCCGTCCCGTCGCCAGGAAGACCGGGTATGCCGCTCCCTCCTTCTCGATCGAGGTGCAGTCCGCGACGCTCACCTCGGTCAGGCCCACGGCGCGCATCCGCTCGGCGAGCGTGTGGCGATCGAAGCCGTGGTGGCCGTCGAAGTCGTGCACGGAGGCGTGGAAGGAGCCGTCCTCGCTGTCCAGGTCGGCGACGCACAGGTGACCGCCCTCGTCGAGCAGCGAGAGGAGGCCGGTCAGCACCCGGTCGAGGTCGTGGACGTGGTGCAGCACGAGGGAGGCCACGACGAGGTCGTAGCGGTCCGCCGGAGGCTCCTCGTGCTCGAGGTCGAGGTCGACGACGCGGCTGTCCGCGGGCAGCGTGCCGGCCGCGATCTTGGCCTGCATGACCTCGCGCATTCCGGCCGAGCTGTCGACGAGCGTGGCGGAGACGCCCTGGACCCGCCTGCTCAGCGCCTGCGTGACCAGGCCCGTGCCCGCGCCATACTCCAGGAGGCGGAGGCCGCCGTCCTGGCCCGGGACCGCCGCGCCCGCGGCGACGATGCCCCGCGCCACCTCGTCGGCGACCCCCTCCTTGGCAGGGTCGTCATAGGTCGCGGCCCGCGCGTCGAAGTGGTCCTTGCTCATGGGCTCACCCTGTCACGGCACACCGACATGCGGGTCAGCCGCGGCACAGGTCGACGATCTCGGGCTGCGGGACGCAGCCGGCAGCGGCGTAGGTGGCGACCGCGGCGGCGTTGCTGCTCTCCGCGCAGACGAGGGCGCTGGAGGAGCCGAGCTCGCGGAGCGCGGCCGCACCGGCCAGGGTGATCGCGCGCCCGTAGCCCCGACCCCGGTGGTCCGGGTGGACGCCCATCGGCTCGACGAGGCCGGGGAGTCCTGGCCCCGCCGACCACACGGTGATGGCCGCCACCGCAGCACCGGAGGGGTCGCGGGCGAGCAGGCAGCGGGCGGAGTCGTAGGCAGGGCCGGCCGCCATCAGGTGCCAGCGCTCCTCGGTGAAGGTCGACCGCGCGAAGGCCGACCGCTGGACCGCCACCCGGTCAGCCACGTCCCCCGGCCGGTCCGGCCGCACGACGGTGACGGTCACGGCGACCTCCGGGTCCTCCACGGGCCCGCCGAGGTCCCTGCGCAGCGGAGTCCACCTCTCGCCCTCGGACCAGCCGTCCGCCCGCAGCGCGGCTGACACCGCCGAGCCGCTCGGTGCGTCGACGGTCGCCTCGCCCTCGGGCAGCAGGCCCCGGCCGGGGTCCGCGGCGTCGACCGCGACCGCCTGCGCCAGCTCCTCGTCGGCGAAGACGTCGGGGGCGACGTTGACGCGCAGCAGACGCGCGCCGTCGACCAGCCCGACCGCGAGGATCTGGTCGTCCCGCCGCCACAGCCGCACGGACGCCGCCACCGTGCGCTCGCCGAACCGCCAGAACCACCCCACGTCCCCGGGATGGAGCGCGGCGGGGGCCTGGTCGCCCTGCCACCCACGCAGCGCGGCGAGGACGGTCGGCAGCTCCTCGGTGCCCGGGGTGTGCTTCGTGATCGTCATACGACCACCTTCTCCCAGCGGGGTAAGACGGTGGACCCGCGACGACACCCAGGTGTGAGATGGGAGAGTCCGGCCCGGCCGGCGGGTCGCGATCGAGGAGGTCGTCATGCACGTCGTCGTGGTCGGTGGAGGGCTCGCGGGCGCGCGCGCCGTCGAGGAGCTGCGCAAGGCGGGCCACACCGGCGAGATCACCCTGGTGGGTGCGGAGGAGCACCTGCCCTACGAGCGCCCCCCGCTGTCCAAGGACGTGCTCCTGGGCAAGAGCTCCCCGGCGGACGCCGAGGTCCACGACCGGGCCTGGTATGACGAGCGCCGGGTCTCCCTGCGCCTCGGCTCCGAGGCGGTCGCATTGGACCTCGGACGCCAGATGGTCACGCTCGACGGGGGTGAGGAGCTGCACTACGACGCGCTCCTGCTCGCGACCGGCTCCGAGCCGCGGCACCTGCCCGACGCCGAGGGGCTCAGCGTGCCCATGAGCTACCTGCGGACCGTGGAGGACTCCGAGGCCATCGCCGCGCTGTGGGAGGGCGGCGGGCACGCCCGACGCCTGCTCGTGATCGGCGCCGGGTGGATCGGGCTCGAGGTCGCGGCCGCGGCCCGGCAGCACGA
Source organism: Ornithinimicrobium tianjinense (assembly GCF_014636495.1). Lineage (GTDB taxonomy): Bacteria > Actinomycetota > Actinomycetes > Actinomycetales > Dermatophilaceae > Ornithinicoccus > Ornithinicoccus tianjinensis. The sequence goes on along the minus strand of NZ_BMEM01000003.1, from coordinate 65,988 downwards.
GGTCGAGGTCACGGTGGTCGAGCCGGCCGAGCTGCCGCTCGGCCGCGTGCTGGGACCGGAGATGGGGCGGCTCTTCGCTGACCTGCACCGCGAGCACGGGGTGGACCTGCGCCTGTCCACCACGGTGGAGTCGCTCGCCGACGGCCCGGACGAGGACGGTCGGCCCACGGTCGTCGCGAGCCTGAGCGACGGCAGCACCGTCACCGCCGACGCGCTCGTGGTCGGCATCGGCGTGCGGCCCCGCGTCAGGCTCGCGGAGCAGGCGGGCCTCACCATCGCGGAGGACGGCGGCGTCGCGGTGGACGAGACGCTGCGCACGAGCGATCCGCACGTCTGGGCGGCCGGCGACATCGCCTCCGAGGACCATCCCGTGCTCGGCCGGCGCGTGCGCGTCGAGCACTGGGACGTCGCGCGCCAGCAGGGGCGCCACGCCGCGCGGGCGATCCTGGGCGACGACGCGGCATACCGGACGATGCCGTACTTCTACACCGATCAGTACGACCTCGGGATGGAGTACGTCGGCAGCCCCGGTCCCGACGGCTACGACCGCGCGGTCATCGACGGCGACGTGGCCGGGCGGGTGCTGACGGTGCGCTACGTCAAGGACGGCACGGTCGTCGCCGCCATGCAGATCAACGACTGGGACGCGATGGACGGGTTGCGGCAGGCGGTCGGCCGGCCGCTCGAGGAGGGCTGAGCCTGCCTCCGGGCATGGCCGACACTTACGGCAAGGATTCGTTGGTCGTGACCAACGAATCCTTGCTGGAACTGTGCGCTATGACCGGGTGCGGTCGAGCTCGCCCACCAGCCGGGCCGGCGCGGTGAGCCGGTAGACATCTCCACGAGCTCGGCGACCTCCTGCCAGTCGACCTCCGACGGCGAGGTCCCGTGGAAGCTGAGCCCGAGCCAGCCGGACGGCCCGACGTAGGCCGGCACGAAGAACCGTCCGTCGTCGATCAGCGCCTCCCGCTCGGAGGCGTCCGGGAGGAAGAGGAGCGCGTGCCGCACCACCGGTGAGTAGTGGTCACCCCGCAGCGAGCCGCCGTAGGTCGCGAAGACCTTGGTGGTGAAGAAGGTCGGGCGGCCGTGCGAGACCTTCTCCTGCGCCCCCGGCAGCGCCAGGCAGATCTCCCGCACCCTCGCCAGGTGCGGGTCGAGGTCCTCGAACATCCGGGGGTGGCCGGTCACCTGTCGAGTATGCCGTGGTCAGCGCCTGCCGATCCGCGCGGCGAGCGCTGACCCCGCTCCCCGCCGAGCGCGTCACGTGGTTGCTCCCCGGCGGCGCAGCCATTCCGCGCGTTCGGTGGCGAAGGGGGGCAGGCTGGGGCGATGGAGCTCCTCATCCTCGGCGGCACCCGCTTCCTCGGGTATGCCGTGGCCACCGCCGCGCGCGACCGCGGCCATGACGTCACCTGCTTGGCCCGCGGGTCCGGCCCCGTGCCCGACGGCGTCCGCCTGGTGCTGGCCGACCGTGACGACGACGGCGCGCTGGCGCCGGTGTCCGACCGACCCTGGGACGCGGTCGTCGACCTCGCGACCCTGCCCGGGCACGTCCGTCGAGCGGTGCGCGATCTGCATACCTCCCACCGGGTCCAGGTGTCGACCGCCAACGTCTACGCGCGCGCCGACACGCCCGAGCAGGACGAGCAGGCCCCCGTGGTCGACCCGCTGGAGGCGGACGTCATGTCGGGGATGGAGGAGTATGGCGCGGCGAAGGTCGCGTGCGAGGTGGCGGTCCGCCGTGCCCCGGGGACGTCCACGGTGGTCCGGGCGGGGCTGATCGGGGGGCCTGGTGATGCCAGCGGGCGCACGGGCTACTACCCCTGGCGGTTCGCCCACCCGACCGGTCCTGACGTGCTCGTCCCCGACGATCCTGAGCTGCCGGTGTCGCTGATCGACGTCGACGACCTCGCCGCGTGGATCGTGCTCGCCGCCGAGCGGCGGGTGGACGGGACGTTCAACGCGACCGGCCCCACGACCTCGCTCGGCGCGGTGGTCGACGCCGCCCGGCGCGTCGCCGGCAGCGGTGCCGAGGCGCGTCCGGTGGCGTTGGACGTGCTGGCTCGCGAGGGCGTCAACCAGTGGATGGGTCCGAGGTCGTTGCCGCTGTGGATCGCCGAGCCGACGATGCGGTGGTTCTCGACGCTGGACACCTCCGCAGCCCGGCGGGAGGGCCTGGTCACCCGGCCGTTGGAGGAGACCCTGGCGCGGGCGCTGGCCTACGAAGAGACCCGGGACGAGGCCCGGCCGCGGGCCTGCGGGCTCACGGACGAGGAAGAGAGGGCGCTGCGCAGCGCGCTGGCGGGGGAGTAGGTCAGGACGGCAGGGGTGCGGGGGCCTCGGGGCCGACGTAGCGTGCGGACGGCCGGAAGATCTTCGGGCTCTGCGTCTGCTCGATGACGTGCGCGCCCCAGCCGACGACCCGCGCCGTCGCGAAGGTCGGCGTGAACATCTCGCGCGGGATCCCGCACAGCTCCATGACCACGCCCGCGTAGTACTCGACGTTGGTGTGCAGCTCCCGCCCGGGCTTGAGCTCGGCCAGCGCGCTCACGACCTCCTCCTCGACCCGGACCGCGAGGTCCACGAGCGGCCCACCCATCCCGACCGCGATCTCCCGCAGCAGCGCCGCACGGGGGTCCATGGTCCGGTAGACCGCGTGCCCGAAGCCCATGATCCGCTCGCCGGCCGCGACCTTCTCGCGCACCCACTCCCGCGCCCGGTCCGCCGACCCGATCTCGTCGAGCGCATCCAGCGCGCGGTCGGGGGCGCCGCCGTGCAGCGGCCCGGCGAACGTGCCGATCGCCGCGCAGATCGCGGAGGCGACGTCCGAGCCCGCCGAGGTCACCACCCGCGCGGCGAAGGTCGACGCGCTGAAGCCGTGGTCCACCGTCGAGGTCAGGTATGCCGTGATCGCCCGCCTTTCCCTCTCGCCCGGTTCCTCCCCGCCGAGCATCCACAGCCAGCTGCCGGCCGCCCCCAGCTCCGGTCGCGCCGGCAGCGGATCGAGCCCGGCGCGCAGCCGGTGGATCGCGGCCTGGAGCACAGGCACGGTCGCCACCAGCCGGAGCACGTCGGCGCGCACCTGCTCGGCGGGCGCGCCATACGTCGGGGCGAAGCCGTCCAGCGCGCCGAGGTGCGAGACCGCGGTGCGCAGCCGCGAGAGCGAGGCGCGGTCCGGCCCCGACCGGGCGACGTCGGGGAGCAGCCGCAGCAGCTCGGGCGGGAGCACGGCCGCGGCGGCGAGGCGCTCCCGCAGCGCCGCCGACTGCGCCGGCGTGGGCAGGGTCCCCTCGAGCATGAGGTGGCAGACGTCCTCGAAGGACCGTGTCCGCGCGAGCTCGACCGCGGGGTACTGCCGGAAGTGGTAGAAGCCCTCCCGCCCCCTCACGTCCCCGGTGGTGGTGTCCGCGACGACGACGTCCTTGAGCCCGGCGGGGGCGACGATCTGGGTGCTGGTCATGTCAGCGAGCGTGACCTAGGGTTGATCACCGTGTCAACGTTGATCGAGTCAACATGAGCCGTCTCCGGCCGGAGGGCGAGCTCACGTCCGCGCAGGTCGCGGACTACCTCGGCGTGAAGGTGCAGACCGTCTACGCCTACGTCAGCCGGGGCGTCCTGACCCCGCTGCGGCGCGACCCGTCGGCGGGCAGCCTCTTCGCCCTCGCCGACGTGCAGGCGCTCGCCGGGGGTGCGCGCTCGGGGCGTCGCCGCCGGCCTGCCGCGAGCGATGACGTGCGCACGGCGATCACCGAGATCGGCCCGGGACGGCTGGCCTACCGGGGGCGGGACGTCACCGACCTCGCCGGGCACGCCTCCGCCGAGGAGGTCCGTGCCCTCCTCACCGGGGACCTCGTGCCCGGTATGCCGTCGCGAGAGTCGTTCGACCCGCTCCGCGATGCCCTCGCTCCCCTTCTCGCCGCGCTCCCCGACGCCACCGGGCCGCTGGACCGGATGAAGCACGCAGTGCTGGTCGCGGGAGCCACCGACGTCGGCCGGCAGGACCGGCGTCCCGAGGCGTTCGCGCGAGCAGGCGCCCGGGCGGCGACCGCGATGGCCCTCGCCGTGCCAGGGGCGGCGGCGGGCGGGCCGGGCACCCTGGCCGAGCTGCTCGCCATACCCCTGGCGCCGTGCCCGCCCACCCTGATCGACGCCGCGCTCGTGCTGCTGGCCGACCACGACCTCGCGGTGTCGACGACCGCCGTGCGCGTGGCGGTGTCGTCGGGGGCGGATCCCTACAGCGCGCTGCTCGCCGGGCTCGCCGCCGCCGACAGCCCGCAGCACATGACCGCCTCGCTGCGGGCGGTCGACTGGCTGCGCGGGGCCACCGAGGCGCCCCAGGCTGCCCTGGACGCCGCGTTGGCCGGGGACCGACCGCCCGGTTTCGGGCACGTCGTCTACACCGAGCAGGACCCGCGCGCCCAGGTGCTGATCGCGCTCCTGGAGGAGCAGGCGACGGGCGACGCCCTGAGGGCGCTGCGCCACATCGAGGCCGAGCTCCTCGAGCGCCGTGGCTGGCTGGTCAATATCGATGCCGCCCTCGCGCTGCTCGTCATGGCCTACGACCTGCCGCGGTGGGCCGGCGCGGTGATCTTCGCGTGCGCCCGGACCTCCGGCTGGACGGCCCACGCCATCGAGGAGCTCGCGGAGCCGGGCATGCGCTTCCGGCTGCGCGGTGTCTACAGCGGCGCGCGCGGCTGAGGGCGGCCCTCAGAACGAGAAGGTCGTCGCGCCCTCGTCGCCGATCCACTCCCACAGCTGCACGGTGCCCGCGACCTCGGCGTTCGGCAGGAGCGTCGCCGCGTCGATCGCCTTGGCCTTCACGCAGACGCCGCAGGCGATGTAGCGACCGCCGGCCGCGGCGTAACGGTCCATGAGGTCGGACAGCGGCGGGCAGCCGTCGCAGGCGACCGCTCGCGGGAAGCCCTCGACCGCCAGGCGGACGGCCTCCTTGGTGAGGAACATCAACGTCTCGCGGCCGGCCTCGGCGGCACCGACGGCGACCAGGAAGGCGACCGTCACCTTCTCGGCGTCCTCGAGACCGGTCGTCAGGGAGATGGCTGCCTTGCTCATGAGACCCTCCTGGTCCCCGGGGGACCCCGGCGGGGTCCGACCCTGGACAGTCTGCTGGCGGGGGCGGCCTCGTGGCTACAGTTCCCGGCATGTCCTCCGACCAGCTCGCAGACCACCTCACCGCCGAGCTCGACGAGCTGCTCCGGGAGGACGACGCGGCCCTGGTCTCGCGGTTCCCCGGCGACACCGCCTCCCGTCAACCGGTCCACACGGTCTACGTCCCCGCACATGTCTACGACGCCCACCTCGTGCAGCGCTGGGGCGCGCAGGCCCGGGCGGCCCTGACCGAGCACGAGGCCACCCTCGCCGAGCTGCTCGCCAGCCACACGACCGTGCCGGCCGACCAGCTCCTCGGGCTCGTCGCCGCCAAGCTCGACCGCGAGCCGGTCGAGGACCTGCGCATCGACCTCGAGGACGGCTACGGCCGCCACCCCGACGTGGAGGAGGACGCGCACGTCGACGCGGCCGCCGCCGCCCTGGCGCAGACCCAGCGCGACGGCACGGCCCCACCCTTCGCGGGCATCCGGTTCCGGTCCTTCGAGGGCCCGACGCGAGCCCGGGGCGTGCGCACGCTGACCCGCTTCGTCCAGGGCCTGCACGCCGCCGGCGGCTCGTTCGACCGGGTCGCGGTCACGCTGCCCAAGGTCACCAGCGTGGCCCAGGTCGCGGCGATGGTGCGCGTGTGCGAGCGGCTCGAGGGCGCGGTCGGCCTGCCCGACCGCACGCTGCGCTTCGAGATCCAGGTCGAGACCCCGCAGTCGGTCCTCGGCCCCGACGGCACGGCCCTCGTCGCCCGGATGATCCACGCGAGCGACCGCCGGGCCAGCGGCCTGCACTACGGCACCTACGACTACTCCGCCTTCTGCGGCATACCCGCCCCCTTCCAGTCCATGGAGCACCCCGTCGCCGACCACGCCAAGCTCGTCATGCAGGCGGCCGCGGCCGGCACCGGCGTCCGCCTCTCCGACGGCTCGACCAACATCCTGCCCGTCGGCACCGACAGCCAGGTCCGCGACGGCTGGGCGCGGCACCTGCGGCTGGTCCGACGTTCCCTCGAGCGCGGCTACTACCAGGGCTGGGACCTCCACCCCGCCCAGCTGCCGAGCCGGTTCGCCGCCACCTACGCCTTCTACCGCGAGCACCTCCCGGCGGCCGCCCGGCGCCTGCGCGACTACCTCGACCAGGTCGGCGGCACCGTCATGGACGAGCCGGCGACCGCCCGGACCCTCGCCGACCTCGTCGTGAGAGGCCTCGACTGCGGTGCTCTGGGCCCCGAGGAGGTGGAGCGCGCGGTCGGTCTCCCCGCCGCCGAGCTCGAGGCGCTGGCGCGGCCCCGCCGCGCCTGACCCGGCCCACGGCATACCTTGACGGGCTCCCGCCCCGCACCTAGGTTCGGCCCATGACCGACGGGATCGTGCTCGGCGCCAACCAGTACGGCAAGGCGGAGAACCGCGTCGTGCGGATCGTGCGCGACACCCCCCGCCACGAGATCCGCGACCTCAACGTCTCCACCTCGCTGCGCGGCGACTTCTCCCGCGCGCACACCGACGGCGACCAGGCCGACGTGCTGCCCACCGACACGCAGAAGAACACCGCCTTCGCCTACGCCAAGGAGGTCGGGGTCTCCTCCCCGGAGGAGTATGCCGTCGCCCTCGCCTCGCACTTCCTCGACGCCGCCCCGGCCGCGACCGCCGCGCAGGTGCGGGTCGAGGAGCAGGCCTGGGACCGGATCGCGGTGGAGGGCAGCCCGGACGGCCACGACCACAGCTTCGTGAGGCGGGGCACCGAGACCCGCACCTGCGTGGTGACGGTGGCGGGGCGCGGGGCGGAGCAGCGCACCTGGGTGCTGTCGGGGCTGCAGGACCTCGTGGTGCTCAAGTCCACCGGCTCGGAGTTCCGCGGCTTCCTCAAGGACGCCTACACCACGCTCGAGGAGACCGACGACCGCATCATGGCCACCTCGCTCACCGCCCGGTGGCGGTGGTCCGGCACGGAGGGTGTCGACCTCGACGCGGCCTACGCGGAGGTGCGGGCGACCCTGCTGTCGACCTTCGCGACGACCTACAGCCGGGCCCTGCAGGAGACGCTCTACGCGATGGGCCGCGCGGTGCTGGAGACCCAGCCGCAGGTCGCGGAGATCCGCTTCTCGGCGCCCAACAAGCACCACTTCCTCTACGACCTCGGGCGCTTCGGTGTCGAGAACAACGGTGAGGTGTTCATCGCCGCCGACCGTCCCTACGGCCTGATCGAGGCCACCGTCGCGCGCGAGGACGCGGGCGACGCGGGCGAGGCGTGGACCGCCGTCCCGGGGTTCGTGTGAGGCCGGGGGCGACGGGCGCGCTGCCCTTCGACACGATGCCCGACGAGGAGGCGCGGGCCCTGCTGCGCGGCTGCCTCGACGTCGACCGCTGGGTGGAGGAGGTGCTGGCCGGCCGTCCGTACGGCGATCGCGTGGCCCTGGTCCGCACCGCCGACCTCGCCGCCCGCAGCCTCACCGCGGCCGAGCTGGACGCGGCGCTCGCGGGGCACCCCCGCATCGGGGAGCGGGCCGGCGCGGGCCACAACCAGCAGGCCTCCGGCCGCGAGCAGGCGGGCGTGGACAGCGCCGACACGGACCTGGCGACGCGCCTGGCCAGCGGCAACGCGGCATACGAGCAGAGGTTCGACCGGGTCTTCCTCATCCGCGCGGCCGGCCGCGACGGCGAGGAGATCCTGGCCGAGCTGCAGCGACGGCTCGGCAACGACGACGACGCCGAGCGTGCCGAGGTCGTCGACAACCTGCGGCAGATCGCGCTGCTGCGGCTCGAGGAGGCGGTCTGACGTGGCGACCCTGTCGACGCACGTGCTCGACACCGCGCTCGGGCGGCCGGCGGAGGGCGTCGCGGTCACGCTGACCAGCGCGACCGGGGAGCGCCTCGGCGAGGCGAGGACCGACGCCGACGGCCGCGTCCGCCCCCTCGGCCCGGAGCTGCACCCCGGTGTCTACGTCCTGAGCTTCGCCACTGGGGCCTACCATGCGGCCACCGGCCAGGAGAGCTTCTACCCGAGCGTCGGGATCACCTTCACCGTCGGCGACGCGGCGCACTACCACGTGCCGCTGCTGCTCAACCCCTATGGCTACTCGACCTACCGCGGCAGCTAGAACAGGACCATGACGCGCATCCTCCTCGCCCCCGACAAGTTCAAGGGCACCCTCACCGCCGCCCAGGTCTGCGAGCACCTGCGGGCCGGGATCCTGCAGGCCCGCCCCGACGTGGAGGTCGCGACCGCGCCGGTCGCCGACGGCGGCGACGGCCTGCTCGACGCCGCGACCGAGGTCGGCTACACCGACGTGCAGCTCACCGCCTCGGACGCGCTGGGCGTGCCCGCCCCGACCCGGTATGTCGTGCACGGCACCCGAGCCGTCGTCGAGATGGCCGAGGTGTGCGGGCTGGCCCGACTGGGCGACGACCGTGCCCCGCTGGAGGCGACCAGTGCAGGGCTCGGGGAGGCGATCGCCCACGCGCTCGACCGCGGTGCCGAGGAGGTGCTCGTCGGGATCGGCGGGAGCGCGTCGACCGACGGCGGCGCCGGGATGCTCGTGGCGCTCGGCGCGCGGTTGCTCGACGCGGACGGGGCGCCGGTCGGCCCCGGCGGTGGCGGGCTGGCGAGCCTGGAGACCGTCGACCTGTCCGGCCTGCACCCGCGGCTCGCGGAGGTCGAGCTCGTCGTGGCGTGCGACGTCGACAACCCGCTCACCGGCACCAAGGGCGCGGCCGCGGTCTACGGCCCGCAGAAGGGGGCGACCCCCGACCACGTCGAGCAGCTCGACGCCAACCTCGCCCACCTCGCCGACGTCGTCGCCCGCACCACCGGCCAGGACCAGCGCGACGCGGCAGGCGCCGGTGCGGCCGGCGGTGTCGGGTATGCCGCGCTCGCCCTCCTCGGTGCCGCGCTGCGGCCCGGGGTGGACGTCGTGCTGGAGCTGACCGGTTTCCACGACGCGCTGCCGGGCTCCGACCTGGTCGTGACCGGGGAGGGTGCGCTGGACGAGCAGACGCTGCACGGGAAGGCCCCGGCCGGGGTGGCCGCCGAGGCGCGGGAGGCCGGGATCCCGGTCGTCGCCGTGGCCGGGGCGATCCTGCTCACCCCCGAGCGGCTGGCCGAGGCCGGCATCGTGCGCGCCTGGGCCATCGCGGACCTCGCCACGACCCCGCGGGAGTCCTTCGAGCGCCCCGGCCCGCTGCTGGAGGAGGTCGGCCGGCAGCTCGCCGCCCTCCTGCCCTGACCCCACCGGACAGGCGTTAGTGCCACACCCGACCCGACCGGACAGGCGTTCCTGCCACACCGGACAGGCGTTCCTGCCACACCGGACAGGCGTTAGTGCCACACCTGGCCCAACCGGACAGGCGTTCCTGCCGGACCGGACAGGCGTTAGTGCCACACCTGGCCCAACCGGACAGCCGTTCGTGCCAGACCTGACTCGGGCACGCGGCTGTGCAGGACGAGGCGCTTGACGTCAACGTCAGCGGGGGGATCATTGCCGCTCATGGCAGCAGCAGCTTCCCTCTCACGCGCGTGAAGCATTCGGTCCCCCAACCCATCTTCCGGGTGAGCCAAGGCCAGGTGCTGCGGACCGTCTGTCACTACTGCCTGTCCGGTGTTGCACTAGCGCCTGTCTGGTGTGGCAGGAACGCCTGTCCGGTCTGGCACTAACGCCTGTCCGGTCGGGGTGGGTGGGTGGGTGGGTGGGTGAAGATGGCTCCATGAGCATCGCTGGTGAGCCCGCCCCCCTGGACCCCGCCCCCCTGGACCTCGTGGTCCGGGCCCGCCGTGCGGTCGTCGAGGGCACCGAGCGGCCGGCGGTGCTCGGCGTGCACGAGGGCCGCATCGTCTGGGTCGAGGAGTGGGACCCGCAGGGCCCCGCCAGCGGCAGGGGCTCCGACGCGCTTGCCGCCGACGTCGTCGAGCTCGCCGACGACGAGGTGCTCCTGCCCGGCCTCGTCGACACCCACGTCCACGTCAACGAGCCCGGCCGCACCGAGTGGGAGGGCTTCGCCAGCGCGACCCGCGCCGCGGCGGCAGGCGGCGTCACGACCATCGTCGACATGCCGCTCAACAGCATCCCGTCCACGGTCACCGTCGAGGCCCTCCGTCTCAAGCAGGACGTCGCCCGCGACCAGGTCGTCGTCGACGTGGGCTTCTGGGGCGGCGCGGTGCCCGACCACCTCGGCGACCTCGAGGCGCTGCACGAGGCCGGCGTCTTCGGCTTCAAGTGCTTCCTCGCCGACTCCGGCGTGGAGGAGTTCCCGCACCTGGAGCCGGGGGTCTTCGCCGCGGCGATGGACGAGACGGCCCGCATCGGCGCCCTCATGATCGTCCACGCCGAGGACGCCGCCGACCTCGCGCGGCACGCCCCCGCCTCCCCCCTCTCGTATGACGCTTTCCTCGCCTCCCGCCCGACCTCGGCCGAGACCACGGCCGTCGAGCGCGTCATCTCCGAGGCCCGCCGCACCGGCGGTCGCGCGCACGTCCTCCACCTCTCGGCCGCCGACGCCGTCCCGGCCCTGCACGACGCCCGCGCCGACGGCGTCCCCGTCACCGTCGAGACCTGCCCGCACTACCTGACGATCGCCGCCGAGGACGTCCCGACCGGCGGCACGCAGTACAAGTGCTGCCCGCCCATCCGCGACCACGCCAACCAGGACCGCCTCTGGGAGGCCCTGACCGCCGGCGACGTCGACCTCGTCGTCTCCGACCACTCGCCGTCGACCGCCGACCTCAAGCACCTCGACACCGGCGACTTCGGCACCGCCTGGGGTGGCATCGCCTCCCTGCAGCTCGGCCTGCCGCTGGTCTGGACCGAGGCGCGCCGACGCGGCATACCCCTCGCCGACGTCGTCCGCTGGATGGCGACCGCCCCCGCCGACCTCGTCGGCCTGACCACCAAGGGACGGATCGAGGTCGGCGCCGACGCGGACCTCGTCGCGTTCGCCCCCGAGGCGGAGTGGGACGTCGACGTGGCGCGGCTGAGGCACAAGAACCCTGTCTCCGCCTACGCCGACCGCCACCTGACCGGTGCGGTCCGGCGGACCTGGCTGCGCGGCATACCCGTCACCGACGACGCCCCGCCCCGCGGGCGCCTGCTCGAGAGAGGACTCGCATGAGCTACGCCACCCCGCCCGGGGGACTGCCCCCGCAGACCCGGCTCACGACCAACCATGGTTCTGCACGCTTCACCACGGCCTACGCGGTCCTCCCGCACGGCACGATGACCGACATCGTCACCAGCGCGCTCCCGCACTGGGACGGCACGAGGCTGTGGGTGATCGCGCGGCCCCTGTCCGGTTTCGCGGAGACGTTCTCGCAGTATGTCGTGGAGGTCGCCCCGGGCGGTGGCTCGGACCGGCCGGAGACCGACGAGCGTGCCGAGGCGGTGATCTTCGTCGTGGACGGCGTGGTGACGCTCACCCTCGACGGGCAGGCGCACGAGCTCGACGCCGGCGGTTACGCCTACCTGCCCCCGGGTGCGGACTGGGTCCTGCGCAACCACGGCACCGAGGTCGCGACCTTCCACTGGATCCGCAAGGCCTACCAGCGCGTCGACGGGATCGAGGTGCCCGAGGCGTTCGTGACCCACGAGCGCGCCGTCGAGGCCGTGGCGATGCCGGACACCGACGGCGCGTGGCGCACCCAGCGGTTCGCGGACCCCGCCGACGTGCGCCACGACATGCACGTCACATCGTCACCTTCGAGCCGGGCGGGGCGATCCCCTTCCCCGAGACCCACGTCATGGAGCACGGGCTCTACGTGCTCGAGGGCAAGGCGGTCTACCTGCTCAACGAGGACTGGGTCGAGGTGGGGGCCGGCGACTTCATGTGGCTGCGGGCGTTCTGCCCCCAGGCCTGCTACGCCGGCGGACCCGGGCGGTTCCGCTACCTGCTCTACAAGGACGTCAACCGGCACGCCACGCTGGCGTTCTGACGACGGCCGCGGTGGGCGCATACTGAAGGTGATGACTACCCGCCCAGGACCCCAGCGGCGACACTTCGCCTCCAGCCCCTTCGCCCCGCGGGTCGAGCCGACGATCGAGACCTTCGAGGTCGACGACCGCGTCTCGCACCAGTCCTACGGCCTGGGCCGCGTCGTGAACAAGGAGCCCGCGGCCGTGACCGTCAACTTCGGCACCCGCACGCTGCGCATCCCCAGCCCGTTCCCCAAGCTCGAGCGTCTCTGACCGGTCGCGCCCCGGCCTCTTCCCGCCCGCACCCGCCAGAGGTACTGTGACCTGAGGCACAGAGGGCAAGGGCGTCGTTCGGCATGGACAACCGGCGTCCCTGCGGCACCCCAACCATGCGCCCGTCCGGCCCGCCGGACGGGGTGGTCCCGCCGGGGACCCGGCAGGAGGCCAGGCATGACGACGACGTCCCACGACGCGCGGCAGGGGCAGACGGAGGCCGCGCCCGGCCTGACCGTCAACGGCAGCCCCGTCGACCTGGAGGCCGACGGCCTCACCCCGCACACCACGCTCCTCGACCTGCTGCGCTCGCGCGGCCTGACCGGCGCGAAGGAGGGCTGCGCCGAGGGCGAGTGCGGCGCGTGCGCGGTGCTCGTCGCCCGACCCTCCGATCCCGGCCACAGCGAGTGGGTCGCGCTCAACGCCTGCCTCGTCCCCGCCGCGGCGCTCGACGGCCAGGAGGTCGTCACCGCCGAGGGCCTCGGCACCCCGGACCAGCTCCACCCCGTCCAGCAGGCGCTGGCCGACCGGGGCGGCTCGCAGTGCGGCTACTGCACGCCCGGCTTCGTGTGCGCGATGGCCGCCGAGTACTACCGCCCCCGCCCGGACCCCGCCGACGGCTTCGACCTGCACGCCCTCTCCGGCAACCTGTGCCGCTGCACCGGCTACCGCCCGATCCGCGACGCCGCCGAGGCGCTGGGCCGCCCCGCACCCGCCGACCCGCTCGCCGAGCGGCGCGCCACCCCGGCACCCGGCCCGCGGCATACCGACCTCCGCGCGGCCGGTGCGCGCCTGGTGCGGCCCACGGACCTGGCCGAGGCGACCGGCCTGCTCGGCGAGCACCCGGACGCGGTCGTCCTCGCGGGCTCGACCGACCTCGGCGTCGAGGTCACCCTGCGCGGCGCCCGCCCACCTCTCGTCGTGGCGGTCGACCGGCTGCCCGAGCTGCGCGCGCTGGAGATCGGCGACGACCAGATCACCGTCGGCGCCGCGCTCACGCTCACCGAGGTCGAGCGGGGGCTGGCCGGTCGGGTGCCGCTGCTGGCCGAGCTGTTCCCGCAGTTCGCGTCCCGGCTCATCCGCAACGCCGCCACCCTGGGCGGCAACCTCGGCACCGCCTCGCCGATCGGGGACGCCGCTCCCGTCCTGCTGGCCCTCGACGCCTCGCTCGTGCTGGCCGGCCCGGCGGGGGAGCGGGTGGTGCCGCTGGCCGACTACTTCACCGGCTACCGCACGACCGTCCGCGCCGCCGGGGAGCTCATCCGCGAGGTCCGCGTCCCCCGACCGCTGGCCACCACGACCGCCTTCCACAAGATCGCCAAGCGGCGCTTCGACGACATCTCCAGCGTGGCCGTCGCCTTCGCGCTCGACGTGGTCGACGGGTCGGTCGCGCGCGCCCGCATCGGCCTGGGCGGCGTCGCCGCCACCCCGGTCCGCGCGCTCGCCACCGAGCGGGCCCTGGAGGGTATGCCGTGGACGCGCGAGTCGGTCTCGGCCGCCGCCCGCGTCCTCGCCGGCGAGGGGACGCCGATGTCCGACCACCGCGCCAGCGAGCGCTACCGACGGGCGATGCTGGAGCAGTCGCTGCTCAAGCTGCACGCCACCACCAGCGGGGAGGCGCGATGAGCCAGCTGTCCCGGCGCCCCGAGCACGCGGTGGTCGGCCAGGCCCTGCGTCACGAGTCGGCCGCGCTCCACGTCACCGGCCGGGCGCTCTACACCGACGACCTGACGCCCCGCACCAAGGACGTGCTCCACGCCTGGCCCGTCCAGGCCCCGCACGCGCACGCCAGCGTCCTCGCGCTGCGCACCGGCCCGGCGCACGACGTGCCCGGGGTCGTCCGGGTGCTCACCGCGGACGACGTCCCGGGCGTCAACGATGCGGGCACCAAGGGCGACGAGCCGCTCTTCCCCTCGGAGGTCTGCTTCTACGGCCACGCGGTGGCCTGGGTCCTGGGCGAGACCCTCGAGGCCACCCGCCTCGGCGCCGCGGCGGTCGAGGTCGACTACGAGCCGCTCCCCGCCCTCGTCTCCGTCGCCGACGCGATCGCCGCGGACAGCTTCCAGGGGGCGCGGCCGACCGTCGCGCGCGGCGACGTCGAGGCGGGCCTGGCGCGCGCGGCGCACACCTTCTCGGGGACCACCGAGATGGCCGGCCAGGAGCACTTCTACCTCGAGACCCACGCCTCGCTCGCCACCGTCGAGGACGACGGCCGGATCTTCGTGCAGTGCAGCACCCAGCACCCCTCCGAGACCCAGGAGATCGTTGCCCACGTGCTCGGCCTGCACAGCCACGAGGTCACCGTCCAGTGCCTGCGCATGGGTGGCGGGTTCGGCGGCAAGGAGATGCAGCCCCACGGGTATGCCGCGATCGCCGCCCTGGGCGCGCGCCTCACCGGCCGGCCGGTGAGGCTCCGGCTCAACCGCACGCAGGACCTGACGATGTCCGGCAAGCGGCACGGCTTCCACGCCACCTGGCGGGTCGGCTTCGCCGAGGACGGCCGGCTCGAGGCCCTGGAGGCGACGCTGACCTCGGACGGCGGCTGGGGCCTCGACCTGTCCGAGCCGGTGCTGGCTCGGGCCCTGTGCCACGTGGACAACGCCTACTGGATCCCTGACGTGCGCCTCACGGGTCGGGTCTCGCGCACCCACAAGACCTCGCAGACGGCGTTCCGCGGCTTCGGCGGGCCGCAGGGGATGCTCGTCCTCGAGGACATCCTCGGCCGGTGCGCCCCGCTGCTCGGGATCGAGCCGCACGAGCTGCGCCGACGCAACCTCTACGAGAACGGCCAGCACACGCCATACGGCCAGGTCATCACCCAGGCCGACCGGCTCGTCCGCGCCTGGGACCAGGTGACGGAGAGTGCCGAGCTGGAGCGGCGGCGCGCGGAGGTGGCGCGGTTCAACTCCACCCACGAGCACGTGCGGCGCGGGCTGGCGATCACGCCGGTGAAGTTCGGGATCTCGTTCAACTTCACGGCGTTCAACCAGGCCGGTGCGCTCGTGCACGTCTACAAGGACGGCTCGGTCCTGGTCAACCACGGCGGGACCGAGATGGGTCAGGGCCTGCACACCAAGATGCTGCAGGTCGCGGCCACCAGCCTCGGCGTCCCGCTCGAGAGGGTCCGGCTGGCGCCGACCCGCACCGACAAGGTGCCCAACACCTCCGCCACCGCGGCGTCCTCCGGGGCGGACCTCAACGGCGGTGCCGTCAAGCACGCCTGCGAGCAGATCAGGCAACGGCTCGACGCCGTCGACGCCGGCCGCGGTCTGCCGTGGGAGGAGCTGGTGCGCACCGCCTACCTCGAGCGGGTCCAGCTGTTCGCGGCCGGCTACTACCGGACCGAGGGCCTGGACTGGGACCCGTCGGTCATGCGGGGCAGCCCGTTCAAGTACTTCGCCCACGGCGTCGCCGCCACCGAGGTCGAGGTCGACGGCTTCACCGGCGCCTACCGGACACGCCGCGTCGACATCGTCCACGACGTGGGGGACAGCCTCTCGCCGCTCGTCGACCTCGGCCAGATCGAGGGCGGCTTCGTCCAGGGGTGCGGCTGGCTCACGCTGGAGGACCTGCGCTGGGACGAGTCGGACGGCGAGCACCGAGGTCGCCTGCTCACCCGGAGCGCCAGCACCTACAAGCTGCCGAGCCTCTCGGAGCTGCCCGAGGAGCTGCACGTCGCGCTGCTGGAGCGGGCGCACGAGGAGGGTGCGGTCTACGGCTCCAAGGCCGTGGGCGAGCCGCCGCTGATGCTGGCCTTCTCGATGCGCGAGGCGCTGCGCCAGGCGTGCGCGGCCTTCGGTCCCGCGGGCACGAGCGTCGACCTGGCCAGCCCGGCCACCCCGGAGGCGGTCTACTGGGCCCTCGACGCGGCGCGGAGCGCGGCGCCGGAGAGGTCGGGCAGCCCGGAGCCCGGGGCCGCCCTCGTCGAGCTCTCGGAGGCGTGATGCGCTGGCTCGCCGCCGTGGAGCACCTCCGCGACCGCCGTGAGTATGGCGTGCTCGTCACCGTCGTCTCCGTCCGCGGACACGCCCCCCGCGACGCCGGCGCCAAGATGGTCGTCTCCCGGGACGAGGTCTGGGACACCATCGGCGGCGGCAACCTCGAGGCGACCGCCGTGGAGCGCGCCCGCGCGATGCTGGCCGACCCCACGGTCCCGCCGCCCGAGACGCTGACCTCCTCGCTGTCCGAGCACGCGCCGGCCGCCCACGGGGTGCAGTGCTGCGGCGGCGAGGTCACCCTGCTGCTGGAGCCGCTGCCGGTCGTGCCGGCGGTCGCGATCTTCGGGATGGGCCACGTCGGCCACGAGCTCGCGCGGATCCTGGCCCGCCACGACCTCGACCTGCACCTCGTCGACACCCGCGAAGGCACTCTCACCGAGGAGGCGCTCGCCCCGCTGGCCGACGCGGGCGCCCGGGTGCACGCCCACGCCATACCGGTCCTGCCGGAGCTCGTCCTCGCGACCCTGCCACGCGGCACCCACGTGCTCGTCATGACCCACGACCACGCCGAGGACGCGGCGATCGTGGACGCAGCCCTGCGCACGCCCGGGCTGGCGACCGTCGGCCTCATCGGCTCCAGCGCCAAGTGGGCCCGCCTGCGCCGCCGCCTGCTCGCCGCCGGCCTGGCCGAGGACGACCTGGCGCGCGTGGTCACGCCGATCGGCCTGCCCGGCCTCACGGGCGAGGGCACCAAGGACCCCGCCACCATCGCGGTGAGCGTGGCGGCCGACCTGCTCCTGCGGTTCGCCGCCTCGACCGCCCGGGTGGCGCGGTGAGCCGGCTCTTCCGCGGCACGTTCCTCGACACCCCGACCGACCCGTTCACCGGTGGCGGTCTGCGCGTGGAGAGCGACGGCGCGCTGCTGGCCGCCGACGACGGCACGGTCGCGGACCGGGGCGACTGGGCGAGGCTGCGCGCGGCCCACCCGGACGCCGAGGTGGTGGACCTGCGCGGCGGGGTCGTGCTGCCCGGCCTGGTCGACACCCACGTCCACTTCCCGCAGGTCCGGGTGATCGGCGCCCTCGGGATGCCGCTGCTCGACTGGCTCGAGCACTGCGCGCTGCCCGAGGAGGCGCGGCTCGTCGACACGACCTACGCCGAGGGCGTCGCGCGGGACGTCGTGTCGGGGCTGGTGGCCGCCGGCACGACGACCGCGCTGGTCTTCGGCTCGCACTTCGCCGGCGCCGTCGACGCGTTCTTCGCCGAGGCCGACCGGGTGGGCCTGCGCGTCACGAGCGGGCTCGTCGTCAGCGACCGGACCGTGCGTGAGGACCTGCGCACCACCCCGGGTCGGGCGCTGGAGGAGGGGCTCGCGCTCGCGGGCCGCTGGCACGGGCTGCGCCGCTCCCGGTATGCCGTGATCCCGCGCTTCTCCCTCTCCTGCTCCGACGCCCTCCTCGCCGCGTGCGCCGACCTGATGGCGCAGGTGCCGGGGGCGTGGTTCACCTCGCACCTCAACGAGAACGTCGTCGAGATCGACACCGTCCGGACCCTGTTCGTGGACGCGGAGCACTACCTCGACACCTACGCCGCCCACGGGCTGGTCGGGCCGCGCAGCGTCTTCGCCCACAACGTGCACGCCACCGGTCCCGAGCTGTGGGCGCTCGCCGCCGCCGGCGCGAGCGTGGCGCACTGCCCGACGAGCAACGCCGCCCTGGGCAGCGGGCTCTTCCCGCTGCGCGCGCACCTCGACCACGGGGTGCGGGTGGCCCTGGGGTCGGACGTCGGGGCCGGGACCGGCTTCTCGCTGCTCAAGGAGGGGCTGCAGGCCTACTTCGTGCAGCAGCTCCTCGGCACCGGTCCCGGCGGTGCGGGTATGCCGCTCGCCGCGCCCCACCTGCTCCACCTCGCCACGACGGCCGGGGCGGCCGCGCTCGGTCTGGAGGACGAGGTCGGTCAGCTCTCCGTCGGTCACCAGCTGGACGCCGTGTGGGTGCGACCCCCCGACGGCTCGACGCTGGACGTGGCGCTGCGGCACGCCGCCTCGCCGGAGGACGCGCTGGCGAAGGTGTTCGCGCTCGCCGGCCCGGCGGACGTGGCGGGGGTGTGGGTCGGGGGCGACCGGCTGACGCCGGCGTGAGGCGCCTCCCGGGCGACACCGGGCCTACACTCGTTTCCGTGCAGCGGAAAGACTCTCCCGACGACGTGGCGCGCCCAGAGACGCCGGCCCGCGGAAGCGGCGGCGTGCAGTCGCTGGGACGCGCCTTCTCGATCCTGGAGGCGATCGCCGACGCCGGGGGCATCATGGGACTGAGCCGGCTGGCCGAGGAGGTGGGGCTGCCGCTCGCGACGATCCACCGGCTGCTGCGCAGCCTCGTCGATCTCGGCTACGTGCGCCAGGAGCCCAACCGCCAGTACTCCCTGGGACCGCGCCTCATGCGGCTCGCCGGCGAGGCGACCAGCCGGCTCGGCGTGTGGGCGCGGCCGCTGCTGTCGGAGGCCGTCCAGGAGCTGGGCGAGTCGGTCAACCTGGCGATCCTCGACGGCGACGAGGTCGTCTACGTCGCGCAGGTGCAGCCCTCGACGACGCTGATGCGGATGTTCACCGAGGTGGGCCGGCGCACCCTCCCGCACACGACCGCCGTCGGCAAGGCGATCCTCGCGGCCGCGACCGACGAAGAGGTGCGGGCCCTGCTGCGCCGGACCGGTATGCCGCGGCGCACCCCGAGCACGATCACCGAGCCCGAGGAGTTCCTCCGGCGGCTGGCCCAGGCGCGCGAGCGCGGCTACGCCACCGACGACGGCGAGCAGGAGATCGGCGTGCGGTGCGTGGCGGTCGCCGTGCCGGACGCCCCGCGCCCCATGGCGATGTCGCTGTCGGGACCCACGGGCCGGATGGACGACGCCACCGTCGAGCGCGCGGCGGCGGTCCTGGGCGAGGTGGCCGGACGCCTGGGGGCCGCGCTCTCCGGCGCGCCGGCCGAGGTCGGCCTGCGCTGAGCCCCGCCCCGGCGGTTGGGGTGGACGGGCGGACGGCGGGGGTCTGTGATGTCCCCATGACCCGCCTGCGCACGTCCCGGCCCGGCTCCGCGGGCTGGACCCGTCGCCGCCAGGGGCGCGGCTTCACCTACCTGGACCAGCAGGGCAGACGGCTGGGCGGCGAGGACGTGGAGCGCATCCGGAGCCTCGCGATCCCGCCCGCCTGGGAGGAGGTGTGGATCTGCCCCTGGCCCAACGGCCACATCCAGGCGGTCGGGACCGACGACGCCGGTCGCCGTCAGTACCTCTACCACCCGGCGTGGCGGGAGAAGCAGGACGAGCTGAAGTTCGAGCGGATCGTGGAGGCCGCCGCCCAGCTCCCCGCCGCCCGTCGACGGGTGTCCCGCGACCTGCGCCTGGAGGGTATGCCGCTCGAGCGGGCGTGCGCCGCGGCCGTGCGCATGCTCGACCTGGGCTACTTCCGCATCGGCCACGACGTCTACACCGACGCCAACGGCAGCTTCGGGCTGACCACGCTGGAGCGGCGCCACGTGCGCGCGGTGAGCGGTGGGCTGCGCTTCTCCTTCACCGGCAAGAGCGGGATCGAGCAGCAGGTGACGATCGAGGACGAGGACGTCGTGGCCGCGCTGCGGGTCATGCGACGCCGCCGCGGCGGCTCGGACCGGCTCCTGGTCTACAAGGACGGCGGACGCTGGCGGGACCTGGACGCCCAGGTGGTCAACGCCTACCTCGCCGACCTCGTCGACGCCGACCTGACGGCCAAGGACTTCCGCACCTGGCACGCGACCGTGCACGCCGCCGTGTCGCTCGCGAGCTCGCCGGAGCCGGGTGACACCCGGGCGTCGCGACGGCGGGCGGTCAAGGAGGCGGTCGAGGAGGTCTCGGACTACCTCGGCAACACCCCGACGATCGCCAAGGGGTCCTACATCGACCCCCGCGTCATCGAGCGCTACGAGGACGGCGAGACCATCGCGCTCCCCGCCGGCACCGGGCGCAGCCCCGCCGCGCGGCAGGCCGCGATCGAGAAGGAGGTCCGCGGGCTCCTCGACGACGGGCGCTGACGGGCGAGGCGGCGGACTGCGGTGGACGGTGCGCCGTCGGTCGGGGACAGTAGGCCCGTGGACGACAAGCGGCGGGACGACGGGCACCGCGACCGCGGGGACGATCGCGACGAGTCCTACGACGAGCGGATGGACCGCAACTTCGTCGAGCTGCTCCAGGAGCTGCGCGTCCTCCAGACCGGCACCCAGATCCTCGCGGGCTTCCTGATGACGCTGCCGTTCCAGTCACGGTTCACCGAGCTGAGCCAGGAGCAGCGGACCGTGTTCCTCCTCGCCATCTGCCTGGCCTTCGTCACCACGGTGCTGCTCGTCGGCCCGGTGAGCGTCCACCGGGCGTTGTTCCGCCAGCACCGCAAGGACGACCTCGTGCGTGTCTCGCACCTCATGGCGCGCCTCGGGCTGCTCACCCTGGGGCTGACGATGGCGACGGTGATCACCCTGATCTTCGGCGTCGTCCTCGACCACCGCGCCGGCTACCTCGCGGGGGCCGCCACCGTCGTGCTGTTCGGTGCGGTCTGGTGGGCGTTGCCCCGCTGGATGCGCCACCACTCCTAGAGGCCAGCACGCACCTCTCGTTCGCGCCATGGGCAGTTCTGCCCATACCGGCAGCTCTGGGACGCGCCTACCGTTGAGCGATCATCTACCGCTGCGTCTGGAGGGTCCCGTGTCCCGTCTGCTGCACGTCTCCGCGAGCCCGCTCAGCTCCGGCTCCTACTCCGGCCGCGTCGCTGCCTCCTTCGTGGACGCCTGGCGCCTGGCCCACCCCGACTCGCTCGTCGACACGCTCAACGTCTGGGCCGAGGAGCTGCCGCTGTTCGACGCCCTCGGCGCGGCCTGGAAGACCAAGGTCATGACCGGGCAGACGCCCAGTCCTGAGGAGGTGGCGGCGGTGGGAGAGGTGACGGCGCTGTGCCAGCGCTTCCTCGCCGCCGACCACTACCTCTTCTCGGTGCCGATGTGGAACTTCTCCATCCCCTACCGGCTCAAGCACTACATCGACGCGCTGGTGCAGCCCGGGCTGACGTTCGGCTTCGACCCGGCCTCGGGGGGCTACGTCGGGCTGTGCCCGCCGGACCGTCCTGTGCTCCTGGTCCTCGCGCGCGGGAGCACCGCCTACGGGCCCGATGAGGCCTTCGGCGCGCTGGAGCACCAGGAGTCCTACCCCTGCGGGGCATCCTCGGCTTCATCGGGCTCACCGACGTCCGCTCGATCACGGTGGAGTGCACGTCATACCCGGCGGAGGTCAGCGCGCCGCTCCTGGAGTCGGCCAGCCGGCGCGCCGCACAGGCCGCCCCGGACTTCTGAGGGGGCGAGGACCTCAGCCGGCGTTCGCCGGCTCCACGGCGTCCGGCAGCCCGTGGATGGGGTCCTTCGGCAGCTTGCGGACCCGCTTGGGCCGCTTGCTGCGCGCCGGGATCATCGACCTCATGTGCTCGAGCTTGCCGAAGCACAGCAGCCGGTCGCCCTCCTCCAGCACCTTGCGGGCGCCGGGGTTGGGGACCACGCGGGTGCCGCGGTGCAGGGTGAGGACCTGGATGTCCTTCTCGAGCAGGCCGGCCCCGTCGATGCTCTGGCCGATCATGTCCGAGCCGGACAGGACCGCGATCTCGGCCACGCCATACCCGGTGGAGACGGCGAGGCGCTGCCGGACGTCGATGTCCGGGAAGCCGGCCTGGTCGGCGATGTAGTCGACGATGGCGCCGGCGACGTCCAGGTTGGTGGCGGCCTCGATGCCCTGCAGGCCGGGGGAGGAGTTGACCTCCATCACCAGCGGCCCGTCGTCGCCCTCGAGCATGTCGACGCCGGCGACCCGCAGGCCCATGATGTGCGCCGAGCGCACCGCGACCTCGGCGAACTCCGGGTCGAGGTCGACCCTCTCGACGGTGCCGCCGCGGTGCACGTTGGAGCGGAACTCATCGCCCTGCGCCCGTCGCCGCATGGCCGCGACCACCCGGTCGCCGACGACGAGGGCGCGCACGTCGCGCCCCTTGCTCTCCTTGACGAAGCGCTGGATGAGGACCTGCTGGTTGGTGCCGTGCAGGGTCTCGATGATGGCCTCGGCGACCTTGGTGGTCGGGGCGAGGATGACGCCGATGCCCTGGGTCCCCTCGAGCAGCTTGATGACGACCGGCGCGCCGCCGACGAGCTGGATCGCGCCGCGCACCTCGTCGCGGTTGCGGACGAACGCCGTCGCCGGCATCGCGACCCCGTGCCGGGACAGGATCTGGCTCGCGCGCAGCTTGTCGCGGCTGTTCATGATGCCGTTGGCGGTGTTCGGGGTGTAGACGTCCATCTGCTCGAACTGCCGCACGACGGCGGTGCCGAAGTAGGTCACCGACGCCCCGATCCGGGGCAGCACCGCGTCGTAGGCCGACAGCGGCCGGCCGCGGAACTGCAGGTCGGGCTCGTCGCCGGTGAGGTCGATCCCGAAGCGCAGCGTGTCCAGCACCTTGACCTCGTGACCCCGGTCGAGCGCGGCCGTGCGCAGGCGCTGCGTGGAGTAGGCACGCAGAGACCTGGAGAGGATGGCGAGTTTCATGAGGCGGTCCTGACAAGATAAGGGCGTGCCTGAGCAGACCTATGAAACCACCTCCCCGGCCGTGGTCGGGTGGCGGGAGTGGGTCCGCATCG
Source organism: Ornithinimicrobium tianjinense (assembly GCF_014636495.1). Classification (GTDB taxonomy): domain Bacteria; phylum Actinomycetota; class Actinomycetes; order Actinomycetales; family Dermatophilaceae; genus Ornithinicoccus; species Ornithinicoccus tianjinensis. The sequence continues at coordinate 43,072 of NZ_BMEM01000003.1, read as the reverse complement.
ACGCCGTGGGCGTCCCGTGGATCAAGGCCAAGATCGACACCGGCGCCAAGACCTCCTCGCTGCACGCGTTCGGGCTGACGGCCTTCGAGCGCGACGGCGCACCGTGGGTCCGCTTCACCATCCAGCCCTGGCAGGCGACCGCCGCCGACGCCACTCAGGTCGAGCTCCCGGTCCACGACGAGCGCGCCGTGCGCAGCAGCTCGGGCCACGCCGAGACGAGGTATGTCGTGCTCCTTCCCCTCTCCCTCGCCGGACGCGAGGTCACCTGCGAGGTGACGCTCACCGACCGCGACGAGATGGGCTTCCGGATGCTGGTCGGGCGCGAGGCGCTGGTCCAGGGCTTCGTCGTCGACCCCGCCCGGTCGTATGTCGGCGGCCGTCCCCCGCGCGCGGTCCGCCGCCGCAACTGGGGCCGCGGGTGAGCCGCTCGCGCGCGGTGCGCGCGTCCTTCCCGATCGGCGGGGTCAAGGTCCGCGTAGGACAGCGGCGCGAGGTCAAGCTCGACGTCTCCCGCCTGGTCACCGGGGCAGAGGTGACGCTGCCGGTCCATGTCGTCCACGGGCGCGAGGACGGCCCGGTCGTCTGGCTCGACGCGGCCATCCACGGCGACGAGGTCGTCGGCATCGAGGTGATCCGGCGGGCGCTGGCCAGGCTGTCGCCCCGCACGCTGCGCGGGACGGTGCTCGCGGTGCCGATCGTCAACGTCCTCGGCGTGATGACCGGTGACCGCTACCTCCCGGACCGGCGCGACCTCAACCGCAGCTTTCCCGGCTCGCCGCGCGGCTCGCTGGCCAGCCGGATCGCCCACCTGCTCATGACCGAGGTGGTCGCCAAGTGCGAGGTCGGCATCGACCTGCACACCGGGTCCGACCGCCGCTCCAACCTTCCGCAGGTGCGCTGCGACCTCGACGACGAGCGCACCAGGACGCTGGCCGAGGCCTTCGGCGCTCCGGTGATCTACCACGCCAAGCTCCGCGACGGCTCGCTGCGCTCGGCCGCCCGGGAGGCCGGGGCGCGGGTGCTGCTCTACGAGGCCGGGGAGGCCTGGCGGCTCGACGAGTATGCCGTCGGCCCCGGCGTCGACGGTGTGCTGCGCGTCCTCGGTGCCCTGGGGATGATCACCCAGGAGGAGCTCGACGCCTCCCTGACCTCCCGCCCGGTCGGCCCGAGCGTGGTCTGCCGGCGCAGCGCGTGGGTCCGGGCGCGACGGACCGGGATGCTCCACATGGAGGCCGTGCTGGGCCAGCAGGTCACGCTCGGCCAGCGGCTCGGCACCCTCTACGACTCCTACGGCCGACGCCTGGCCATCGTCAAGGCCGACCGTGACGGCGTGGTCATCGGACGGACCGAGGCCCCGCTGGTCAACAGCGGGGACGCGGTCGTCCACATCGCCGAGATCGAGCCGGTGCCCGAGCCCGACCCGATCGTGGTCGCGGGCGTGGTCCTGCGAGACGAGGCGGGTCGGCTGCTCACCGTCCGCAAGCACGGGACCTCGCGCTTCATGCTGCCCGGCGGCAAGCTCGAGCCGGGCGAGAACGCCGTCGAGGCAGGGGTGCGCGAGGTCTGGGAGGAGGTCGGCCTCCGGCTGGACGCCTCGGACGTTTACGTGCTGGGGGAGTACGACGGCCGGGCCGCCAACGAGCCGGGGGCCCGCCTGCTGAGCACCGTCCTGGTGGCACCCCTGACCGGCGAGCCGCAGCCCACCGGCGAGATCGCCGAGCTGCGCTGGCTGACGCCGGAGGAGATGGCCCGGGTCTCGGCGGTGGACGCCGACGACCTGGCCCCGCTGCTCACCGATCACGTGCTCCCGGCGCTCGGGCACTGACCCGGGCCGGGCGGCCGGCCTGCAGCCCCGCCGCCCGCTCACGGCGCCCGAGCCACAGGGCGAGCACGGCCCCCACCAGCGCACCGAACAGGTGGCCCTGCCACGACACCCCCGGGCGCAGCGGCAGCACGCCCCACACCAGCCCGCCGTAGAGCGCGATCACCCCCAGGCTCACCACGACGGGGAGCACCCGCCGGGCGGCGAACCCGTAGATCGCGAGGAACGCGGCATACCCGTAGACGATGCCGCTCGCGCCGATGACGACGGTCCGCGCGTCGCCGAGCAGCCAGACCGCCGCCCCGCCGAGCAGCACCACGCCGATGGTCACCAGCCACAGGTGGCGCGTCGTCCAGGCAAGAAGGGCGCCGAGCACGAGCAGGCCGGAGGTGTTGGCGAGCAGGTGCCCCAGGCCCAGGTGCAGGAACGGGCTCAGCACGATGCCGACCAGGCCGTCGGGGTCGCGGGGCCGGATCCCCAGCCCGTCGAGGCGCAGGGGGGTGAGCAGGTCGAGCAGCTCGCTCGCCCACATCAGCGCGAGCAGGACGAGGACGGGTATGACGCGATGCAGCCAGGCGGGCCGGCTCGGCGGGCGCGTGGTCGGGGTGGCCATGACGTCAGCCTGCCACCGCGGTCTGACAGCCCGCTGCCTCAGGCCTCCGCGACGACCGGGGCGGGGCAGGCGTGCACGGTGACGTGGTCGAGGTTGGGGATGCCGGTGGTCAGGGCGTCGCTCACCCGGTGCCCGATCGCGTCGGCCTCGACCACGCTCAGCGCGCGGTCGACGTGGATCAGGACGTCGGCGTCCATCCGGTGCCCGACCCAGCGGGCGCGCGCCCGGGGCACGGCCACGACGCCCGGGACGGCCACGGCCAGCTGCTCGACCCGGTCGACGGTGCCGGCGTCCACGCCGTCCATGAGGCGGGTGACCGTGGTGCGCATCGACTGCACGAGGACCATCAGGATGACCCCGGCGATGAGCAGGCCGACGATCGCGTCGGCCTGCGGGAAGCCGAGCCAGGCGCCACCCGCGCCGAGCAGCACGGCGATCGAGGTGAGCGCGTCGGTGCGGGCGTGCTGGCCTTCGGCGACGAGCGCGGCGGAGCCGATGCGGCGGCCGACCCGGATGCGGTAGCGGGCGACCAGCTCGTTGCCCGCGGCCCCCACGACGGCGGCGGCGAGGACCCAGCCCAGGTGGGAGAGGTCGCGCGGGTGGGTCAGCGCCCGCACCGACTCCCAGATGATGAGCGCGGCGGACAGGGCGATGACCAGGCCGATGAAGAGCCCGACAAGGTCCTCGGCGCGGCGGAACCCGTAGGCGAACCGCTTCGTCGCGGGTCGCAGCCCGAGCCGGAAGGCGATGATCAGCGGGATCGTGGTGACGAGGTGGCCGAGGTTGTGCAGCGTGTCGGCGAGCAGGCCGATCGAGCCGGAGAGCCAGACGATGACGATCTGCATCAGCGCGGTCGCGCCCATGCCCGCGAGGCTGATCCACGCGGCACGGATCCCCTCGGCGCTGGACTCCTCGGCGCTCTGGATGGCTTCGGCGTGGTCGTGGCTGTGCGGCGTCAGCGCGTGGCGCACCCGGGCGAGCAGGGAGGTGCCGTGGTCGTGGTCGTGCCCGTGGTCGTGGTCGTGCCCGTGGTCGTGGTCGTGCGCGTGGTCATGGTCGTGCCCGTGGTCGTGGTCGTGGTCATGGTCATGGTCATGCCCGTGGTCGTGCCCGTGGTCGTGCGCGCCGGCCCCGTGGTCGTGGTGGTGCTCGTGCTCCCTGGTCTCCGTCACGCACGCCAGCATACCTTCGCATCTATGAAGGTATGAAGCCTGGGGTCGGAGCGACGTACAGTGGCTCCGTGCACGAGACCCCCGTCCAGGTCGTTCCGGACGACGTCCACGCCCGCGAGGTGGCCGACACCTTCCGGCTGCTCGCCGACCCCACCCGGGTCAAGATCCTGTGGTCACTGCTCCATCACGAGCTCACCGTGGGCACGCTCGCCGAGCTCGTGGACGCCAACCCCACGACGGTCAGCCAGCACCTGTCCAAGCTGCGTCTGGCCGGGCTGGTCCAGACCCGCCGCGAGGGGACCTTCGTGCACTACTCCGCCCACGACGCCCACGTCCGCCGGCTGCTCACGGAGGCGCTCTCGCACGCCGAGCACGCGACCGGCACCGCGGACGAGCGCGCGGAGGGTGCCGCGCACACGCACCGCTACCTCGACTGACCACGCGCCACCGTCACCACCACCGGCGCCGGCGCGGGGTGCGGTCAGGTTGTGGGGACCTGCATCACCTCAGAGCGCGATGAAGGTCCGACCATGGTGACCGCACCTTCGGCGGCGGGTCGCCCATCGGCGCCTCACAGCGCGACGGCGGCCCCGAGCAGCGCCCCCAGCAGCGCGACCTGCGCCGTGGCGCCGAGCACGTCTCCCGTCGCTCCTCCGAGCAGCCGGTGCGCCAGCCCGCCGACCAGCAGCGCACCGAGCGCGGCCCCGACGAGCATCCCCAGCCCCACGCCCCCCAGCAGCATGCACAGCAGCACCGGCAGCGCCCACGCCAGGACGGTATGCCGCGCGGCCAGCCCCTCGACGACGCTCCGCCCGGTGCCTCCACCCGTTCGCGCGTAGGGAAGGAGCAGCGCCACCGGCAGCATCGCCGCCCGGGAGAGCGACCAGGCGGCCGCCCCCGTCAGCGCGACCGTGAGCCAGCCCGGGCTCGAGGGGAGCAGCCAGGTCGGGCCGGCCCACGGCATACCGGGAAGGACGGGACCGACCAGCCCGACGAGGAGGGCCACCTCGAGGAGGAGCGCGAGGACGACGGCGGCCGTGCCGTAGACGCCGACCGCGTGGTCCTTCATGATGCGCAGCCGCGACTCGCGGTCGTGCCCGCCCGTGCCGTCGGCCAGGTCGGCGAGGCCGTCCAGGTGGAGCGCGCCGGTGAGCAGCACCTCGAGCACCACCACCAGCACCACGGCGACGAGCGTGGGGGTGAGCTCGGCCAGCAGCGACCCGACGAGGAGCAGGCCCGCCCCGAGGACCGCACCCACCGTCGGGAACCACACCGCCGCGCGCGCCAGGTCGGGCGCCCGCCGGTGGTCCACGGGCAGCGGGACCCGGGTCAGGAAGGTGACGGCGTCGAGCAGGTGGCGCATGTCAGGCGTGCGGGGACGCCTCCGCCAGACCGAGGTCGGCGAAGCTGCCCATCTCGGCCAGGACGGCGACGGCCGAGCGCACGACCGGGATGGCCAGCGAGGCGCCGCTGCCCTCGCCCAGGCGCATCGACAGCCGCAGCACCGGCTCCAGCCCGAGCGCCTCCAGCTGCACGGCGTGGCCGGGCTCGGGGGACAGGGTGGCGGCGATCATCGCGTCCACGGACACCGGGGCCAGGCGCCAGGCGACCAGCGCCGCGGCCGTCGTGATGAAGCCGTCGAGCAGCACCGGCACCCGGCGCTCCGCGCAGCCGAGGATGACGCCGGCGAGGGCCGCGACCTCCAGTCCGCCCATCCGCGCCAGCACGTCCCAGGTCCCGCGGGCGTCCTCGTGGCGCCGCAGGATCGCGTCGACGGCGGCCACCTTGGCGGCCAGCGCGTCACCCGAGACCCCGGTGCCGGGACCGGTGACCCGCGCCGGGTCGCGCTCCAGCAGGGCCGCGGTCAGCGCGCTCGCGGTGGTCGTGTTGCCGATCCCCATCTCGCCCAGCCCGACGAGGTCGGCGCCGTCGTCGACCAGGAGGTGGGCCAGCCCGATGCCGTGCGCGACGGCCTGCTCGGCCTCGGCGCGCGTCATGGCCTCGCCGGTCAGGCTGCTCGCGGTGCCGGGGCGCACGCGGCGGTCGAGCACCTCGTTCTGGCCGGGGGCGATCTGCGGCGGCTCGACGACGCCGAGGTCCGCCACGACCAGGCGTGCCCCCGCCTGCGCCGTGAGCACCCCCACGGCGGCCGTGCCGGCGGCGAAGCCCTGCAGCATCAGCCCGGTGACCTCCTGCGGGTAGGCGCTCACCCCGTCCCGCGCGATCCCGTGGTCCGCGGCGCACACGACGACGGCCGGGCTGGCGACAGTCGGGCTGGCGGTCCCCTGGATCCCGGCGACGCGGACCGCCAGGCTCTCCAGGTCGCCCAGGCTGCGCAGCGGCTTGACCTTGCCGTCCATCGCCGCGGCTGCGGCTGCGGCGGCCTCGGCGTCCAGGGGGCGCAGTGCGGCGATCGTCCGCTCGATCAGCGCGACGGCGTCAGTGTGGTGCTCGGTCATGCGGTCAGTCCTCCAGGGGGTCGAGAGTCAGGGTGCGGCCCGCGACGACGAGCTGCGCGAGATCGGCATACCGGGCGACGGTGGCGTTGACGCGCCCGAGGCGGTCGCGGTAGTCGCGGGAGACGGGGTGCATCGGGACGATGCCGGAGCCGACCTCGTTGGTGACGACGAGGACCTGCCCGGGGTATGCCGCCGCCCACCTCCCCAGCGCGTGCGCCTGGTCGAGGGTGCTGGCCTGGTCGTCCCCGCGGCCCATGAGGTTGGAGACCCACAGGGACAGGCAGTCGACGATGACGGCGTGCCCGGGCCCGATGCCGGCGACCGCGTCGGCCAGGTCGAGGGGCGCCTCCACGGTGCTCCAGTGCGGGGGGCGCTCGGCCTGGTGCAGGGCGATCCGCTCGGCCATCTCGGCGTCGCCGGCCTGCCCGGTCGCCACAAAGACGACCGGTGCGCCGGCCCGCTCGGCGCGGCGCACCGCCACCGACGACTTGCCGCTGCGCGCGCCGCCGGTGAGGAAGGTCAGGGGCATGACCGCGACGCTATCCGACGGGCCGCAACCGGACCGCAACCAGGGGGCAGCCGGCCGGTGCCACGGTGCTGACCAGCCGGTTCCCGACCGGGGACCGCAGACCGCAAGGAGAAGGCTCATGCTCAGGAAGACCGCCATGACGGCCGCCGCGACCCTCGCGACCGCGGCCAGCCTCGTCGCCGCCCCGGCGCTCGCGGCACCGGGCGACCACGGCCAGGGTCGCCGGGTGGCGATCACCGGCCACGATGGCTTCATCGTGGCCACCTGTGCCGACGGCGGCGTGGTGACCGGCCCGATGGAGGGCTACGTGACGATGATCGAGACCCTCGACGACGCGGGCAACCTCCTCATGCTCCGGCTGACCATGGAGTACAAGATGACGTGGACGCTGTCGACGACGGGGGAGTCGCTCTACCCGCACGGCACCCGCCACCTGGTCTTCGACTACGTCGACGGCACCTTCACCGAGTCCGGGACGATCCGCGCGCTCACCGTGGCGGGCGAGGGCGCCGTCCTGAAGTACGCCGGGCACGAGGTGCGCGACCTCGGGACGTTCGAGCTGATCAGCAAGGCCGGCCCCGACCTCGCGGACATCGGGGACCCCGACTACGACAACGACCTCGTCTGCGGCCTGTTCGGGCAGGAGGGTGCCTGATCCGCCCACGCCGGCACCGCGCAACCCCTACGCTGACGGCGTGGACTTCGGGGTCCTCGGACCGCTGCGGGTGGAGAGCATCGCCGGCCGCGTCGAGATCAGGGGCGCCAAGGAGCGGCTGCTCCTGGCCAGGCTCGTCGCGGCCGGGGGGCGCGTGGTGCCGACCGGTGTCCTCGTGGAGACGCTGTGGGGCGAGGAGCCCCCGCGCAGCGCGACCAAGTCGCTCCAGGTCTTCGTGGCCCGGCTGCGCAACGCGCTGGCACCCCACCAGGAGGGCGACCCGGCGCTCATCGTCACCGAGGGGCCGGGCTACCGCCTGGCGGTGGACCAGGGGCAGGTGGACGCCGGCCGGTTCGTCCGGCTGACCGAGCTCGGCAGGGGAGCGCTCGACCAGGGCGAGCCGGCCGGTGCCGCCCGCAGCCTCGACGAGGCCCTCGCGCTGTGGCGCGGACCGGCCTACGCCGGCTTCGAGGAGGCCGACTTCGCCGCAGCCGAGGCGCTGCGCCTCGAGGAGCTGCGGCTGGTCGCCACCGAGGACCTGCAGGCCGCGCTCCTCCACCTGGGTCGGCACGCCGAGGCGGTCCCGCAACTGGAGGCGCTGGTGCGGGAGCACCCGCTGCGCGAGCGGGCGTGGGAGCTGCTCGTGACCGCGCTCTACCGGGCGGGGCGACCGGGTGAGGCGCTCGCCGCCTTCGACCGCGCGCGGGTCCACCTCGCGGAGGAGCTGGGCGTCGACCCCGGGCCCGCCCTGCGGGCTGTCCACGCTCGGGTGCTGGCGCACGACCCGGCGCTGCGCCGTGAGCCCGGCCCGCCGCGGCTGCCGACGGGGCTGCGCCCGGCGCCCGAGCCCCCCGGCCTGCTGGGCCGCGACGTCGAGCTGGGCCGGCTGCTCGAGATCTGGCACGGCGCCGTGCGCGGACGCCGGGGGGCCGTCGTCGTGCGCGGCCCGCGGGGCGGTGGTGGCACCGCGCTCGCCGCGGCCCTCGCGCAGGTGGTCCTCCGTGCCGGTGGTCAGGTGCTGCTCGTCACCGCAGAAGGCACGACCCGCGCCGGCGCCGCAGGCACCCACCCGTCCACGGGCGACGCCCCGACACTGCTGGTGGCCGACCATGTGGAGCCGGAGGTGGCCTCAGTCCCAGGGGTGACCCTGACCGTGCGCCTCGCCTCCCACCTGGCGCCCGTGCCGGCCGGCGTCCCTGCCCTCGACCTCACCCCGCTCGGGCGCGCGGACGCGCTGCGGCTCGTCACGGCATACCTCCACGACGAGGGTGCGGAGGAGGTGAGGGACCGCGTGCTGGGGACGAGCGGCGGATGGCCCGGGGCGCTGCACGAGCTGGCCCGTGACGTTGCGCACGACCGGGCGGCCCGTCGTGTGCGGGTCGCCGCAGCCGCGGCCCTCGCCACCAGCACCGACCTCGCGGCCACCCGCGGGGAGCTGGAGGACGGCATCGAGGCGCTGCGCGGCGACCACCTCGCGGACGAGCCCGCGCCGCCCACCGAGTGCCCGTGGCGCGGACTGGAGGCGTATGACGTCGAGGACGCCCGCTGGTACGCCGGCCGCGACCGCCTCGTCGCCGAGATCCTGGCCCGGCTGGCCGGCAACCGCCTCGTGGCGCTCGTCGGGGCCTCCGGCTCGGGCAAGTCCTCGGCCCTGCGCGCCGGCGTGATCGCCGCGCTGGGCGACGACGTGCTGCCGGGCAGCGGGGGCTGGCGCACGGTGGTGCTTCGGCCGGGTCTCCACCCGCTGGCCGAGCTGGCACGGCACGCGCTGGGCCGCGAGCGCGAGCACGGGCTGCGCGTCGGCGACGAGCCGGAGCGTGTGGTCGTCGCCGTCGACCAGTTCGAGGAGGTGTGGACCGTCTGCGCGGACGCGGAGGAGCGGACCCGCTTCCTCGACCTGCTCGGGGACCTCGCGACCGACCCGCTCTCGGCCGTCACGGTGATCCTCGCGGTCCGGGCCGACTACGCCCCGTCGCTGGCCGAGCACCCCCGGCTGCGCGCCCTCGTCGGTGACGGCGCCGTGCTCGTCGGCCCCCTGACGCCGGCCGAGGTGCGTCGCGCGGTGGAGCGCCCTGCCGCAGCGGCTGGCCTGGTCCTCGACGACGGGCTCGCCGAGACGGTCGTGAGCGACGCGGGGCAGGAACCGGGGCTGCTCCCGCTGCTGTCCACCGCCATGGCCGAGCTGTGGTCGCGCCGGGACGGCAACCGCCTGGGGTATGCCGAGTACGTCGCCCTGGGCGGGCTCGACGGTGCCATCGCGACCCGGGCGGAGGAGGTCTTCGCAGAGCTGTCCGCCGCGCAGCGGCACGCGGCCAGGTCGGTGCTGCTGCGCCTCGCGGGACCGGGCGAGGGAGGCGGGGTCACCCGGCGACGGGTCCCGATCGCCGAGCTGGAGGCGCTGCCGGACGCCGAGGTGCCCGCTGTGGTGGAGGAGCTGGTGGCGGCGCGGCTGCTGACGCGCGGTGGCGACGCGGTGGAGGTCGCGCACGAGGCACTCTTCCGGGAGTGGCCGAGGCTGAGGGGCTGGCTGGCGGAGGACGCGGCGGGACGGGCAGTGCAGCGGCGGCTCGCCGTGGCCGCCGCGGAGTGGGAGGCCGAGGGTCGTGAGCCGTCGCAGCTGTGGACGGGAGCCAGGCTGGCGTCCGCGCTCGAGATCGCCTCCACGCGGCCCGAGGAGCTGACGGGGGTCGAGCGCGACTTCCTGGACGCGGGACGCGCCGCGGTGGACTCGGAACGCCGGGCCGCCGAGGAGCGGGCGGCGGCGACGGTGCGCCAGAACCGCCGGCTGCGCAGATGGATCCTCGGTACCTCGCTCCTGCTCGTGCTGGCCCTCGTGGCGGGCGCCCTGGCCTGGGGCGCGCAGCGGCAGGCGGCTGCCGCTGGCCAGACGGCCCGGGCCAGGTCCCTCGCGGCGGCTGCCCTCAACGTCGAGCAGTCCGACCTCGCGCTGCTCTCCGCGGTGCAGGCCACGCGCCTGGACCCGGACACCGACACCTACGGCGCGCTGCTGACCCTGCTGTCTCGGCAGCCAGCGGTCGTGCACCGGGTCCGGGCCCATGAGCGGTTCCTGAGGATGGGGGTCAGCGCCGACGGGCGCACCGTCTTCGTCAGCGAGAACACCGACCGCGTCCGCGCGCTCGACGCCGAGTCCGGGCGCACGGTCTGGGAGGGCCGGGCCGCTCGAGGGACCATGGCCTCCAGCCTGACGGCGACGCCGGACGGGGAGCTGCTGCTCGTCACGCTGCGGCCCTACGACGAGGACGTCGGAGGTCTCGCCGCCCTGTCGGCGCGGGACGGGTCGGTGGTGTGGTCCTCGACCGGCTCCGACCTCTCCGGCGCGGCGCGGGGGCTGCGGCCCGAGGCCCTGGCCGGAGCCTTCGTCGACGGCGCGTGGGTGGTGCTGACGGCGTCGCACGTGCTCCGCGTGGATCCTGCGGACGGGACGGTCCTCGAGGCGGTGAGGTGGCCTGCCGAGGTCGCCGGACCGGCCGACCTGGAGCGGGTGTGGCCGGACGGGCGCGTGTCGTGGTGGGACGGCTCGGCGGAGAGCGTCGTCTTCGACCCCGCCTCGCGATCGGTCCGCACGCTCGAGGGGACGCCCCTGGACGTCTCGCCCGACGGGACTCTCGTGCTTGTCTCCGATCAGGACGAGGTGCTGCGGCTCGTGGACGCGACGACGCTCCAGGACGCGTCTCCCGGCGTGCAGGGCGGCCCGGGCTACTCGGCGACCTGGCACCCCGACGGCACGCGGCTCTTCGTCGGGGGGATCGACGAGATCCTCGTGCTGGAGACCCCGCGACTGAGGATCATCGACCGGCTCACCGGTCACAGCGGTGCCGTCCTCGGGGTGGGGGTCGCGGGGGAGGGCGAGGACCTGTTGTGGACCGCCGGCCGGGACGGCACGGCCCTGGGTCTCGACCTCTCGTCGACCCGGACGCCCGTGAGCACCAGGATGGCGCAGATCGGACCTCTGCTCGGCCGTGCGGCCCCGGCCGCCGGTCTCGGAGTGTGGCTCCGGATGGGGACGAACGCGCCGGACACCGCCCATGTCGCCGAGCTGCCCTCCGGGCGCGACCTCGGCGAGCTGACGCCGGACGTGTCCGGGGTGGAGCCGCCCCTGGACCGGGCCGAGGCGCGACACGTCACCGCGATCGGTATCGACCCGGTCGGACGGTACGCGCTCGCCGCGGTCGGCTGGTTCCGCGAGGATGTCGGGATCCTCACGGACACCGGGCTGCTCGCCGTCTTCGACGCCCGGACGCGCGAGCAGGCCGCGCTGGTGCCGCTGCCCTGGCCCGCCGACGCTGTCGCAGCCTGGGGGGACCGGGCCGTCGTGAGCGGGTCCGGTGGTTACGCCGTCGTGGACCTGACCACCGGCGCGGCGCTGGGCGGCCCGCGCGAGCTGCCGCTCGCGTCGTGGCAGCCGATGCCCGCTGCCGACGCGGTCTTCTCCCGCGACGGCAGCCGCGGGGCGTTCGGCCGGGGAGCCCAGGTGGTCGTCGTCGACCTGTCCACGGGAGACGTGACGCTGACGATCGCGGTCGAGCCGCCCGCCGAGGAGCGTGCCGACCAGGGCTCGGTCCAGGGTCTGGGCTTCTCCGCCGACGGCTCGGTGCTCGTCGTCGGCACCAGCAAGGGACGCGTGGGCTTCTGGTCCACGACCACCGGGGAGCAGGTCGCGCCTCAGCGGGAGGTGGTCGGCGGCTTCGTCGTCGACGTGGAGGTCAGCCCCGACGGGCGCACGGTCGCCACCCTCGGCTCTGACGGTGACACCATCCTGTGGGACCCCGCGACCTGGCGGCCGTTCGGCCTGCCGGTCACGGACACCGGCCTGTGGGGCTGGCTCACCTTTTCGGCCGACTCCCGACGGCTCAGCGTGTTCTTCGAGGACGGGCAGGTCGTCGACCTGTCGGTCGACCGCCAGGAGTGGGTCGACGCAGCGTGCTCAGCCGCCGGGCGCGACCTCACGCCCGACGAGGCCCGTCAGCTCCAGCTGCCCGAGGACGACCGGGAGCCGGTCTGTCCCGGGGCCTGACGAGCCGCGGGTGCCGACGAGCGGTCGCGCTCAGCGCCAGCCGAGCGCGGGCGCGACGTCCTCCACGATCGACCGGAGCACGTGCGCGTTGTAGTCGACGCCGAGCTGGTTGGGCACCGTGATGAGCAGGGTGTCCGCCTCCGCGATCGCCTCGTCCTGCGCGAGCTGGCGGACCAGCTCGTCCGGCTCCGCGGCATACGCCTTGCCGAACGTCGCCCGACCGCCGTCGATGATGCCGACCTGGTCGGTGCTCCGCCGCTCCAGCCCGAAGTAGGCGTGGTCCTGCGCCGTCACGAGCGGGAAGATGCTGCGGGACACCGAGACCCTCGGCTCCCAGCCGTGCCCCGCCTCGGCCCATGCCTCGCGGAAGCGGCGGATCTGCTCCGCCTGCAGCGCGTGGAACGGGATACCAGCGTCCTCGGTCAGCAGCGTGGAGCTCATGAGGTTCATGCCCTGGCGGGCGGCCCACTCGGCGGTGTCGCGCGACCCGGCGCCCCACCAGATGCGGCGGCGCAGGCCCTCGCTGTGCGGCTCGATGCGCAGCAGGCCCGGCGGGTTGGGGAACATCGGGCGTGGGTTGGGCTCGGCGAAGCCCTCACCCTCGAGCACCTCCAGGAACCGCGCGGTATGCCGTCGCGCCATGTCCGCGTGCGTCTCACCCTCGCGGGGGTCGTGGCCGAAGTAGCGGTAGCCGTCGACGACCTGCTCGGGGCTGCCGCGGCTCACGCCGAGCTGCAGCCGGCCGCCGGAGATGAGGTCGGCCGCGCCGGCGTCCTCGGCCATGTAGAGGGGGTTCTCGTACCTCATGTCGATCACGCCGGTGCCCAGCTCGATGCGGCTCGTCCGCGCGCCGGCGGCAGCCAGCAGCGGGAACGGCGAGGCCAGTTGGCGGGCGAAGTGGTGGACGCGGAAGTACGCCCCGTCGGCCCCGACCTCCTCCGCGGCCACGGCGAGCTCGATGGACTGCAGCAGCACGTCGGCGGCCGACTGCGTCGCCGACTGCGGGTGCGGGGTCCAGTGGCCGAAGGAGAGGAAGCCGATCTTCTTCATGGGAAGGTCAACGCCCCACCCTCGAGCGTATTCCGTGACTCGTCAACCATCCCCCCACCCCACCGAGCGCGTCAGGTTGGTTGCTCCCTGCCCAGGCGATCGCCAGCGCCCCGACGACGAGAATCTTCTCGACCCGGTCCACCAGCCCGCGCGCCTCGGCGATGGTGGCCGCGGTCGGCCGAGGACCGTCGCCCAGCCGCGGGCGCTCCTCGAGCCGTGACCCGTAGCGCAGCGGCCCGCCGAGCTCCACGCCGAGCGCCGCGGCCGCCGCGCTCTCGGCGACACCTGCGTTGGGCGAGGGGTGCGCCGGGGCGTCGCGCCTCACGACCCGCAGCACCGCGAGCCCGCGCCCGACGGACCGATGCTCCGCGGAGCACGCTGCCGCCACGACCAGCGCGAAGACCCGCGCCGGCACCCACGCCATCGCGTCGTCCAGCCGCGCCGCGGCCGTCCCGAACCGCGCATAGCGCTCGGAACGGTGCCCCACCATCGCGTCCATGGTGTTGACAGCCCGGTGCACCAGCACGCCCGGAGCGCCCGCCACGAGCCCCCAGAACACCGGGGCGACCACGGCGTCGACGGTGTTCTCGGCGAGCGACTCCACGACCGCCGCGGCGACCCCGCTCTCGTCCAGCCCGCTCGGGTCCCGGCCGACGAGCCAGGGCAGCAGCTCCCGCGCCCCCTCGAGGTCGCCGGCGTGCAGCCGGTCCTCGATCCTGCGCGAGGTATGCCGCAGCAGCCGCCCCGCGCACGCCACCGCCACGGCCGTCGCGACCGCCGCCGTGGCCCCGGCACCGCCGCCCCCCGCCCGCCGTCCTCCGTCCAGCAGCCGACCCGCTCCCTGCAGCACCAGCCCCGATCCCACGCCCAGCCCGGCCCCCACCAGGGCGTAGCCGGCGCCAGGCAGGCGCGCATCGGCATACAGGGCGCGCTCCACGCGACCCATCGCGGTGCCGAACCACGCCACGGGGTGCCACGCGTCCGGCGGTTCGCCGAGCGCGCGGTCGAGCAGCAGCCCCGCCGCGACACCCAGCGCCCGCCCCGCGAGGCTCACCACACCCTCCCGTCGTCGACCCAGGGGTGGGCCTCCAGCCCGGCCGCCACCGCCCGGTGCACCGCGCGCGCGACCGCCTGCCCCCACGGAGAGCGCACCCCCGCGAACGGCACCTCCTCGCCCTCAGGGCACAGCACCACGACCGCGTCGCTGGCGGTCCCCGTCCCGGGGACGCCCGCCGCGACCAGCGCCTGCGCCTTGGCCTCGGTGACGGTGCCGACCGCCTGGACGAGCGCGGAGCCGGTGAGCGCCGCCGGCAGCGCGACCACGATGTTGACGGTCCCGGGAGCGGGTATGCCGTCGCGCACCTCCGCCTGCTCCCTCGCCGCCCAGGTCGGCTTGGTGACGCCCACGGTCGCCCAGGCGGTGACGTCACCGGTCGGCCCGGGCTCGCCGGCGCGCTCGACGCGGGTCACGTCGGCCGCCGTCAGCAGCGCGGTGCCCGCCAGGGCGGCGTCGACGGGCGTGCTCGCGAGCCGCTCGGCGACGTAGGCGTCGAGGTCCGTCCGCGCGAACCCGTCCTCGACCGTCAGGTTGGCGACCCAGCGAGGCCGCACCAGCCCGCCACCGACGCTCGCGGAGCTCAGTGCCACCCATCCCTCCTGCACCGACCAGGTCAGGGCGCCCGGGGAGACGGCGAGCTCGGGAGAGGGCATGCCGCGATCGTAGGAGTCAGCCCTCAGGCGGTTCGCCCTCACCAGCCCGGCGTCGCGTCGACAGGCGCCGCGGTGCGCGCGAGCGCGAGCAGGGAGGGTATGTCGAGGCTCGCCTCGACCCAGTCCGCCAGGTGCTCCAGGTGAGCGTCCAGCGCGTCGGCGTAGGGGACGGGCGACGGCGTGAACTCGCGTCCGCGGGCGGCTGCGACGCCGGCGATCACGCTGTGCCGCAGCCCGTCCGCGTCGAGGACGCCGTGGAGCGAGGTTCCGCGGACCCGCGCCCCCGGCGGCCACCACAGCGCCGGGTCGGGCCGGCCCCACCGGATCTCGTAGCCGGCCGCGGCCTGGCCGTCGAGCGTGAGGCTGGTGCGGCGGACCGTCTTCGGGGCCCGGAACACCGTCGTCACCGGCAGCAGACCGAGCCCCTCGACACGTCCCTCGCCCGACTCGAGCTCGTCCACGATCACCTCTCCGAGCATCTGGTAGCCCGCGCAGAGGCCCAGCACGAACGGCCCGTCGGGGTCCGCGACCAGCGTCTCCAGCGTGCGGTCGAGCCCGCGTCCGCGCAGCCAGGCCAGGTCGGCGACCGTCGCTCGGCTCCCCGGGAGAATCACGAGATCGGCGTCCGCCAGGTCGCCGGGCGCCGTCGCCCAGCGCAGCTCGACGTCCGGCTCGAGCACCAGGGGGTCGAGGTCGGAGGGGTTGGCGAGGTGGGGCAGCCGCACCACGGCGACCCGCACGGGACGTCCGGACTCCGCCCGGGCATCCGCCCGGCGCGGCGCCACCGTGGCACCGAGGTCCAGCGAGTCCTCGACGCCGAGCATGAGGTGGTCTCCCAGGTGGGGGAGCACGCCGAGCACGGGCACCCCGGTCCGCTCCTCGAGGTCGCGCAGCCCCGGCTCCAGCAGCGTCACGTCGCCCCGGAACGAATTGACGACGAAGCCCCGCAGGCACGCCCGGAGCCGCTCCGGCAGCAGCGCCCACGTGCCGTACGCCGCGGCGAAGGCCCCGCCGCGCTCGATGTCCACGACCAGCACCGCCGGCACCCCGGCCGCCGCCGCCAGCGGCAGGTTGACCAGGTCGCGGTCGAGAAGGTTGATCTCCGCGGCACCGCCGGCACCCTCGAGCACCACCACCTCGTGCTCGGAGCGCAGCGACTGCAGGGCCTCGAGGACGACCGGGCGCAGGACCCGGGCGCGCTCGCCATACCCGACCGCGTCGGCGACGCCCACCTCGTCGCCCAGGACCACCAGGTGCGAGGTCCGTGTGCCGGACGGCTTGAGCAGCACCGGCCCCATCCGACGGTCGGTCTCGACGCGCGCCGCCAGCGCCTGCATCGCCTGCGCCCGCCCGATCTCGCCGCCGTCGGGGGTGACGGCGGAGTGGTTGGACATGTTCTGCGCCTTGAACGGCGCCACGTCGACGCCCCGCCGCGCCAGGGCCCGGCACAGGGCGCTGGTCAGCGTCGACTTGCCCGCCCCGCTGGTCGTGCCGACCACCATCAGGGCGCCGCCAGGCCCTCGTCCGCGCCCCTCCTGCGGACGAAGGTCTGGCGGCGCGGTCTCGGTCACGCGCCGCCCCCGGCGCGTCGGGACTGCAGGTCGACCGGGGTGTGCCGTGCCCCTCGCCCGGTCCCCCGGCGGTCAGCCCGGGGCGCCGGCACCACGACGAGGTGGCCGTCGAGCTCGTGGACGTGCACGGGGTGCCCGTAGACGCGGGAGAGGAGCGCGGGGTCCAGGACCTCGGCCGGACCACCGACCGAGGCGAGCGACCCGCGGTCGAGGAGGGCGAGGCGATCGGCATACCGGGCCGCGACGCCGAGGTCGTGCATGGCGGCGACCACGGTGAGGCCGTCCTCGTGGCGCAGCTCGTCGACGAGCTCGAGGACCTCGACCTGGTGGCCGAGATCGAGCGCGGACGTCGGCTCGTCGAGGAGCAGCACGGGAGACTGCTGCGCGAGCGCCCGCGCGATGACGACCCGCTGCGCCTCGCCGCCGGAGAGCTGGCGCACGGGACGCTCGGCGAACGAGGCGAGGTGCAGGCGGCGCAGCACGTCGGTCGCCACCTGCCGGTCCGCGCGCGACTCGCGGGAGAGCCAGCCCAGGTGGGACGTGCGGCCGAGGAGGACGTACTCGACCACGGTCATCCCCGTCGGCAGCTCGGGCGACTGCGGCATGAGCGACAGGTCGGTCGGCCCCGGGGTGCGTCCGTCGCCGAGCTCGACCCGCCCCGCGCTGGGGACGAGCCCGACGAGGGCGCGCAGGAGCGTCGACTTGCCCGAGCCGTTGGGCCCGATGAGGCCGAGCCACTCGCCGGCGCGCAGCTCGAGGTCGACGCCGTGCAGCACCTCCTTGCCGTCGTAGGTGACGTGGAGGTCGTGCACGCGGACCACGTGCTGCGGCTGGAGCGGGATGGGAGCCACGGGGGTCTGGTCGGTCACGAGTCGGCCCTCCCGCGCCAAAGGACGAAGCAGAAGAAGGGGGCGCCGACGAAGGCGGTGATGACGCCGACCGGCAGCTCGGCCGGGGCGACGACGGTGCGGGCCCCGATGTCGACGAGGGCCAGGAAGGCCGCGCCGACGAGGAAGGACATCGGCACGAGGATCCGGTAGGAGTGCCCGACGAGCAGCCGGACGAGGTGCGGCGTCACCAGCCCGACGAAGGCGATGAGGCCGCTGACGGAGACGGCGGCGGCCGTGATGAGGGTGGCTGCGGCGACCACGACGAGCCGGGAGCGTGCCGGGCGCAGGCCGAGCGCCCGGGCCTCCTCGTCGCCGAGGCGCAGCACGTCGAGGTGCCGCGCGTGCAGGAGCAGGACCAGGCCGGCGAGCACGACATACGGAAGGAGGAGGGTGATCGGCGCCCAGCCGTGCGTGGCGAGACGGCCGAAGAGCCAGGAGAGGACCTCGCGGGCGCGCGTCTCGTCGAGGCGGGTGATCGCGTAGGTCTGCACCGCGGAGAAGAAGGCGGCCATCGCGACCCCGGCCAGCAGCAGCGTCGCGGGGTCGCGGAACGAGCCGCGCGCGACGAGCACCGAGCCGGTGACGGCCACGATCGCGCCGAGGAAGGCGGCCATCGGCAGCGCGCCGACGACGCCCCACGACAGGTCGAGCCCGAAGCCGAGCGCGAGCACGGCCCCCAGGCCGGCGCCGGCGGAGACCCCGAGGAGGTAGGGGTCGGCCAGCGGGTTGCGGAAGACGCCCTGGTAGCCCGCCCCGGCCATCGCCAGCGAGCCGCCCACCAGCGCGGCCAGCACCGTGCGGGGCAGCCGGATCTGCCACAGCACCGCCTGCTGCTGGTCGGTGAGGGTCTGCTCCAGGCGCAGACCGGGGAGGGCGTCGACGAGCGAGCGCACGACACCCTCGACCGGCAGGCCCGCCGCGCCCTGCGTCACCGAGAGCAGCACGGCGACGACGATCAGCGCGAGGGCGCCGAGCAGGGCGGGCAGGGGCAGCCGGAAGGCGCGCTCCGCGGACGCGTCGAGGGCGTCCGCGGGGCGGCCTGCGGCCACGCTGCCGGTCGAGGTATGCCGCACGTGCCGCCTCAGCGACCGGCCGGGACGGCCGCGGCCTTGGTGAGAGCGTCCGCGATGCTCGCGACGAGCTGGGGCAGGCGCGGCCCCCAGCGGGAGGCGATGTCGGCGTCGACGGTGACGATGTTGCCGTTCTTCACCGCGTCGATCTCGTCCCAGCCGGGACGGGCGGCCACGTCCTCGGCCGTGTAGGCGACCTGGTCGGTGATGACGATGAGCTGCGGGTTGGCCTCGACGACGGCCTCCTCGGTCAGCTGCGGGTAGCCGGTGCCCTCGGTGTCCGCCTCGTCGGCGATGTTGACCGCACCCATCTCCTTGTAGATCGAGCCGATGAAGCTGCTGCTCGCGGCGGAGAAGAAGGTGTCGTCCAGCTCGTGGTAGACGCGGATGCCCTCGGCGTCGGGGGCGGCGGCGAAGGCCTCCTCCATCTCGGCGCGCATCGTCGCGACGACCTCGGCGGTCTCGTCGACGTGGCCGGTCGCCTGGCCCAGGCCCGCGACCAGGTCGTAGCCGGACTCGACGTCCATCGGCGCACCCTGGACCAGGACCGGGATGTCGAGCTCGCCGAGCGAGGCGACGAGGTCGTTGGCGTCGTTGGAGACGACCACGAGGTCGGGCTCGTAGCCGACGACGGCCTCGACATTGGGGTCGAAGCCGGACAGGTCGGTGGCCGGAGCCTCCTCGGGGTAGGTGGAGAACTGGTCGGCCGCGATCACCTGGTCGCCGGCGCCGATCGCGAAGAGGATCTCGGTGGCCGAGGGGGAGAGGGAGACGATGCGCTCGGGGCGCTGCTCGATCGTGACCTCGCCGTTCTCGGCGTCCACCGTGACGGGGAAGGTGGCCTCGCCGGCGGCGGGAGCAGGGCTGGAGCTGGTGGTGGCGTCGTCGTTCGCGGTCGTGGCGTCGGCGCCGGAGGTCGAGCCGGAGCCGTCACCACCGCAGGCGCTCAGCGCCACGGTCAGGACGGCGGTCACGGCGACGGCCAGGGTGCGGGCGGGGCGGTGCATGGCGGTTCTCCTGTCGTTCGAGGGGGGTGCTCGAGCGACAGACGCTGCGTTCGGTGGTCCGCCGTCCGAACCTGCCCTGGTCCTCGAGGGCGAGTGGTTACGGATCGTCGGGCAGTTCGACCGGACTGACGGCTCGGGCGCACAGGGGGTGCCCGAGCCGATCCACCGTTGCGGGACAGTGCCGGATTCGCACCGGACTTCGTCTGCTCGACGCGCTCAGTCTACGCGCGTCGCGCGACCCTCAGCCGCGCACCTTCTCCAGGCGGGCCAGGAGCGCGTCGCGACGGCGCTCGTTGGTGGGCAGCGCGGCATACCTCTCCCCGGCCGCGACGAGGAGGTCGTCGTCGAGGCGCCGGACCGCGCCGGGCGGGTACTTGTAGCCCATCGCGGCGGTGACCGAGGCGCTGTCGACGTCGACGAGCAGGGCGCTCAGCTCGTCCAGGGAGCCCACGCCGAGCTCGAGCAGCAGCTGGGCGATCCACTCGTAGTGCTCGGTGCGCGACCAGCCCGCCGAGGCGTAGCGCCCGGCGAGGAAGGTCGCCAGCTCCTGCGCGCTGATCCGCGGGTCGGCGTCGTCCGAGGCGACGGCGCCGCCCGAGAGGCCCGCCTGCAGCCGGTCGCGGATCGCGGTGAACTCGGAGTCCGCGAGTTCCAGCAGCCCGGCCGCCAGGGTGAAGCGGCGGTCCAGGTCGGGCACCTGCTCGGGCGGGACCGTGCCCTTGTAGCGGATGTCGTGCTCGAACTCCGCCCAGGCGTGCTGCAGGACGGTCCGCAGCTGGACGGAGACGCACCGGGTCGGGTCATAGGCGGGCAGGTCGCCCGTCGGGCCCACCGGGTCCCGGCTGAGCAGCAGGTGGCGGCTGGCGTAGCCCCACTGCCCGGCGCGGGCCGTCTCCGCCCCCATGTCGCGGTCCTCGAGGACGGTGAAGTCCTCGTGCAGCAGGTCGGCGACGGCGAGGACGTCGCCCCGCACGTAGGTCACGACCCGCGCGCCGACCTGGTCGGTGATCCCGCGCAGCAGGTCGGCGGCGAGCGCCTGCCCCTTGAGGGCACGCATGCGCTGCTGGGCCTTGGCGGCGAAGGAGGGCACGCTCTTGGTCCGCCCCGTCACGGTCAGGTAGTTGATGCCGGCGTCGTCGATGAGCGCAGTGAGGGCGGCGATCGCCTCCTCCGTCACCGTCTCCAGGGCAGGTCGCTGCTCGGTGTATGCCGCGACAGCTCGGTCGACCTCCGGATGACCCATGGGGGCGACGATAGCCACCGAGGGCCCGCCGAGGGGGCCCGAACGGCCCGAGATCCGCATGAGGACGCGGCTTTGCGGGCGCGTCGGTTGGCGAAACCGCGGCAGACATGCTTACCGTGGGGCGACCAATCAGGCCGATGAAAGGGCTGTACACATGAGCAAGAAGGTTATTGTCGAGGCCGTGGCCCGCGAGGCGGGCATGACCCAGGCTGCTGCCGACAAGGTCGTCAGCTCCGTTCTCGACGCGATCGGCGCCGAGCTCGCCAAGGGCGAGAAGGTCTCCTTCCCGGGCTTCGGCACCTTCGAGGTGCGCGAGCGCGCCGCCCGCACGGGCCGCAACCCGCAGACCGGCGCGACCATCGAGATCGCGGCCAGCAAGGCCCCGGCGTTCAAGGCCGGCTCCAAGCTGAAGGAGCGCGTCTCCGGCTGACGCCGACGCCTCGTCAGGACGCCCCGCCCGTCGTCGACGGGCGGGGCGTCCTGCTGTCCGGCGCTCTGTCGGGGCTCAGCCCTATGGTCGACACAGAGCCACCGGAAGGGGAGTGACGGTGCCAGGAGCAGACCGGGGTCGGACGTGGGAGCGTTTCGTCGCGCTGGGCGACTCGTTCACCGAGGGGCTGGAGGACCCGCACCCGCAGCGTCCCGACGAGTTCGTCGGGTGGGCCGACCGGGCCGCGGCGGGGCTGGCCCCCACAACGAGGCCAGGGGCCGTCCGTTCGCCTACGCCAACCTGGCGGTCCGGGGCCGGCTCATCGACGACGTGGTGGTGGAGCAGCTGGGGCCGGGGCTGGCCCTCCGGCCGGACCTGGTGTCCATCTGCGCCGGCGGCAACGACCTGATGCAGTCCCGCACGTCCGTCGACCATGTCCTCGAGCGGGTCGAGGACATGGTGGCGCACATCCGGGCCGCCGGGGCCGACGTGCTGCTCGTCACCGCGCCGGACCTCGCGTGGGTGCCGATCGTCAACCGGATGCACCACCGCTTCGTGGAGTTCACGGCCCGCTGCTGGGCCGTCGCGCAGCGCTAGGGATGCCTCGTCGCCGACATCTACACCCTGCCCTCGCTGCGGGACCCGCGGATGTACGCCCCCGACCGGATCCACCTCAGCACCCTCGGGCACGAGCGGGTGGCCTCGCAGGCGCTGTGGACCCTGGGTCTGCCCCCGGCGATGGCCGGCTGGCGCGAGCCCCTCGAGCCCCTCCCCGCACCGAGCCGGCTGGAGGCGATCGAGCCTGACCGCCACTGGGTGACCGAGCACCTGCGGCCCTACCTGCGGCGCCGCCGCCGCGGCGAGACCAGCCGCGACGACCTGCTGCCCAAGCGTCCGGAGCTCAGCCCCTGGGACGGCGTCCTCGACCTCAGCCGGTGACGCCCACGTCGACGAGGTGGTGCTCCAGGTCGTGCAGCAGGTAGACCGCCAGGGTGGCCACCGTGAAGGCGGTGCCGGCGCGCGACCCGCGCCGGTCCCACTGCTCACCCCCGACCGCGTCGAAGGCCTCGGCCGTGAGGGCCGCCTCCTCGGCATACTCGTCCGCCACCTGCTCGGGGTCCTGCTGCCAGTAGGCCTCGTCGACCGCCGCGGCGTCCTGGTCCCAGCTGGCGAAGCGTGCTCCGTCCTCGGCCAGCATGAGCTCAAGGCGCCCGCGCATCACGGTCAGCACGTCCCGGCAGTGCGCGCCATACTCCAGGGGCGACCACGTCGACGGCTCCGGACGCTCGCGCACGTCCTCGCCGGACAGCCGCTCGCGCCAGAGCGGGACGGTGGCCCGGAGGCGCTCCCCGGTGGTCCGCACGTCGTAGCCGGCGACGAAGCCGCACTCGTCGCAGCCCTCGGTGATGACGACCGTCCAGTCCTTGGTGTCGGGTTCGATCGGCTCGGGCTCGTCCATGGACCGATCGTGGCACAGGAGCGGCATACCCTGGCGGGGTGCCTGTGCGTCCCGAACCTGCCCGTCCCCGCGTCTGGGAGCGCTTCGTCGCCATCGGCGATTCGTTCACCGAGGGGATGGTGGACGCGGACCCGCGGCAGGACGACGAGTACCTCGGCTGGGCCGACCGGGTCGCGGCCGCGCTCGCGGCGCGCAACGAGCGGGAGGGCGCCGAGTTCGGCTACGCCAACCTGGCGATCCGCGGTCGGCTCATCGACGCGATCCTGCAGGAGCAGCTCGACGCGGCGCTCGCGCTGCGGCCCGACCTGGTGAGCTTCTCCGCCGGGGGCAACGACGTGCTGCGCCCGCGGGTCTCGATGGACGCGGTCATGGACAAGCTCGAGGCGGGGGTCGAGCGGATCCGGGCCACGGGTGCCGACGTGCTGCTCTTCACCGCCCCCAACGTGGCCTGGGCGCCGCTGGTCAACCGCGTGCACCCGCGGATGGTCGAGTACACCGCGGAGCTGTGGGCCATCGGGCAGCGCACGGGCGCGTTCGTCGTCGACATCTACACGATGCGCTCGCTCCGTGACCCGCGGATGTGGGGCGAGGACCGGATCCACTTCTCCTCCGAGGGCCATGCCCGGATCGCCGCTCAGGCGCTGTGGACGCTCGGGCTCCCCTTCGAGGTGCGCGACTGGGTGGAGCCGCTGGAGGAGGCGGAACCGCTGGGGCGCTTCGAGTCGCTGCAGGCCGACCGCGAGTGGGTGGCCTCGCACCTGCGGCCGTGGATCCGTCGGCGGCTGCGCGGCGAGAGCTCCGGCGACGAGCGGCACGCCAAGCGGCCAGAGGTGCGGCCGGTGCTGCTGGCGTCCGAGGTCGACGACGAGGCCTGAGGGCCGACGGTGCACGGGCCCGCAACCGGCCTCGCCACCGGGCGTGCCGCCGCGCCCCCACCTGCCCGCCACCGGCCCACAGCCACCTGGTTGTCACCATCTGCCCGCCGCCACCCGGTTGTCACCACCTGGTTGACAACGCCGGCCCACAGCCACCTGGTTGTCACGTCACACAGAGTTATTCGGTCAGATGCCACCTGGTGAGGACGCCCTTGACCGAATGACTCTGTATGACGTGTCACCTCTCCGGTCCCACTGCAGGCTGGGCGACCTACGCTCTCCTGCATGGATCTCGTGATGGCGGCCGCGGGTGAGGCCGTCGAGATCGTCGAGCTCGGGACGCGCACCCGCAGCACCGTGCCCCTCACCGAGCTGCCCGCGTGGGTCACCGGGCGCGAGGGGCCGGGCGTGCGGTGGGTCTGGGCCGACAGCGCCGAGCTTTACACGCGGCTGCTGGCGCGCGGGGTGACGGTCCGGCAGGCCGTCGACCTGCGACTGGTGCGGCGGATCCTGCGGCAGGCGGCGGCGGCGAGCGGCACGGCATACGCGAGGGGGTTGGCGGACGCGAGCGGTCCGAGCGGCTCCTGGGACGAGGGCGCGGGTCAGCTCGACGGTCTGGGTGGGCCGGGCCGCGCGGGTGCGGAGGCGGGGGCGGGGGCGGGCGAGATGGACGTCCTGTTCGAGGTCCAGCGCGCCGGCGTGGGCGTGGACGAGTGCGTGGAGGAGCACCTGGCCCAGCGCGCCTGCCTGGGTGAGGTCGACGACGGCGGGCGGCTGGCGATGCTCTGCCACGCCGAGTCGATCGGAGGGCTGATCGCGCAGGAGCTCAACCACGTCGGGGTGCCGTTCAGCGCGGCGGAGCACGAGCGGCTGCTCGTCGAGCTGCTGGGGGAACGGGACCGCTACGGCGGGCGGCCCGCGCGGCTGGCGGAGCTGTGCGAGCAGGTGCGCGCCGCCCTCGGCGCGCCGACGCTCAACCCGGACTCGCCGCCCGACCTGGTCGCTGGGCTGCGCCGCGCCGGGCTCGACGTCTCCAGCACGCGACAGTGGGAGCTCAAGGGGCTCGACCACCCCGTGATCGAGCCGCTGCTGGCCTACAAGAAGCTCAGCAGGTTGCACACCGCGAACGGCTGGGCGTGGCTGCACGCGTGGGTCCGCGACGGGAGGTTCCGGCCCGACTGGGTCGCCGGCGGCGTCGTCACGGGGCGCTGGGCGAGCCGGGGCGGTGGCGCCCTGCAGCTGCCCAAGCAGATCCGCGGGTCGGTGCGGGCCGACCCGGGCTGGCGGCTCGTGGTCGCCGATGCCGCCCAGCTGGAGCCGCGGGTGCTGGCGGCGATGTCGGGCGACGAGCAGATGGCGCAGGCGGCAGGTCGCGGCGACCTCTATCAGGCGCTCGTCGACCAGGGGGTCGTCGAGACGCGCCAGCACGCCAAGATCGCCATGCTCGGGGCGATGTACGGCGCCACCACCGGCGAGGCGGGCGCGCTCATGCCGCGGCTGCAGCGCGCCTACCCGCGGGCGATCGGCCTGGTCGAGTCGGCCGCCCGAGCGGGGGAGCGGGGCGAGAGGGTCACGACCTGGCTGGGCCGCACCTCGCCGTCGCCCTCGGCCTGGTGGCGGGAGGCCCAGGCGGCCGCGCAGCAGCCCGGCGCCGGGGCGGCGGCCGAGCGCCGCGCGCGGCAGGTCGCCCGGGACTGGGGACGTTTCACGCGGAACTTCGTCGTCCAGGGCACCGCAGCCGAGTGGGCGCTGTGCTGGATGGGGTTCCTGCGCCGCCTGCTCGACGAGACCTTCGAGCCGGACGACGGCCCGCGACCCGAGCTCGTCTACTTCCTGCACGACGAGGTCATGGTGCACGCACCCGAGCCGTATGCCGACGACGTCGCCGACGCGGTCCGCGAGGCGGGACGGCTGGCCGGGGAGCTCCTCTTCGGCAGCTTCCCGGTCGCGTTCCCGCTCGACGTCGCCGTGGTCGAGTCCTACGACCAGGCGGACTGAGCCCCAGCCGGACGAGCCCCAGCCCAGCGCCAGCGTGCCGACGACGCGCCAGCCGTACGACGCGCCAGCCCGCGACCCTGGACGCCAGCGTGCCGACGACGCGCCGGTCGCGACCGGCTCCAGCGCTCACGTGCACGCTGGAGCCGACGTTCACGCGCGTGTCATCGGGACGGAGCCGGCTACCGCGAGCCCCACTCCCAGCTGGGCGTCGACAGCAGCCCCTGGCCGACGACCTGGGTCTCCCCGAGATCTTTCGCCAGCTCGACCAGGCGCAGGTCCGCCACCTGACCGGCGGGCGGTCCGCCGTCCTCCTCCTGGTCGCGGACGGCGTCGAGGTCGGTGCCGAGCGCCCCGGCGATCGCGTCCAGCAGCGGCTTGGAGTGGGTGACGAGGACGATCTGGGTGCGCCGCGAGGCCGCCACGACCAGCCGTGCCAGCGGTCCGACCAGCGACGGGTGCAGGCTGGTCTCGGGCTCGTTGAGCGCCATCAGCCTCGGCGGCACCGGCGTCAGCAGCGCCGCCAGCCACAGCAGGTAGCGCAGCGTGCCGTCCGACAGCTCCGCCGCGCGCAGCGGGCGCAGCATGCCCGGCTGGTGCAGCCGCACGTCGAACAGCCCGTCGGTGGCGACGACCTCCAGCCGCGCCCCGTCGAAGGCGTCCGCCACAGCGTCGTCCAGCGCGCTGCGGGAGTCCTCCCGGATCGTCTGCAGCGCGGCGGCCAGGTCGGACCCGTCGTCGGAGAGCACCCACGTGCGCGTCCCGACCTGCGGCCGGCGCGCCGGGCTGCCCGCGTCCACCCGGAAGCCGTCGTAGAACCGCCACGAGCGCAGCGCCTCCCGCACCGCCCACAGCTCCGGGGCGGCGACCGGGTCGACGACCTCGGTCAGCATGCTCGCCCACGTCGGGACGCTGACCGGCGCCTTGGCCCACGCGCCCCCGTCGTCGCGCAGCTCGACGCTGTGGTGCTTGCGCCGCGCCACGAGCGTCGCCGGCCTCATCACCGGGCCGGACCAGACGGCCTCCCGCTTGACCTCCGGGTCGCGGTTGAAGACCGTCATCTCGGACTGCACCGGTATGCCGAGGTCGACGAGGTAGGACAGCTCGTCGCCCCCGACACCCAGCAGCAGACTGACCCGACCCTTGCGCACGGTGCCCTCCACGGCATACCCGCGCCGGGCCCCGCCCAGGGTCTCGGGACCGGCCCAGAGCGCGGACTCGAGCCCTCCCTCGCGGGCGAGCGAGCCGACGACGCGGCCCGCGCCGCAGTCGGCGAGCAGGCGCAGCGCGCGGTAGACGCTCGACTTGCCGGTGCCGTTGGCCCCGGTGACGAGGGTCAGGCGGCCCAGGGGGAGGCGGAGGTCGCGCAGGGAGCGGTAGCCGCTGATCGCCACGGTCGAGTACATGGGAGCCACGCTAGGCGGACGCGCTGACACGAACGCCTGTCCGGTGCGGCAGGAGCGCCTGTCCGGTGCGGCAGGAACGCCTGTCCGGTGCGGCAGGTACGCCTGTCCGGTGCGGCAGGAACGCCTGTCCGGTCGGGGTGGGGACGACGACCGGCCGGTACCTCCCCTGCAAGGTACCGGCCGTCCGCCGCGACCGTAGGTCGGCTCTTCTGCGACCAGGTGTCGCGGAGGTGAACACTCGGCGTGCGCCGGATGGCCAGCACGCACCGACGGCGTGGGTCTCTTGACGGGCCTCTGCGAGGATCGTCGGGTGACCAGCCCCTTCCTCCCGAACGTCCTCGTCCTCGGCGGCACCGCGGAGGCCCGGGACCTGGCCGCGCGCTTGCACGCCCAGGGGTATGCCGTGACCTCCTCCCTCGCCGGCCGCGTCTCGCAGCCCCGGCTGCCGGTCGGGGCGGTCCGCGTCGGTGGGTTCGGCGGGGAGGCCGGCCTGGCGGCATACCTGAGCGAGACCGCGACGACGCACCTGGTCGACGCGACGCACCCGTTCGCGGCCACCATGAGTCAGCACGCCGCGCGGGCGGCGGAGCGCACCGGGGTGCCGCTGGTCCGGTTCGCGCGGCCCGGCTGGGCCGAGCACCCCGACGCGGGGCGATGGACGTGGGTCGAGAGCCACGAGGAGGCGGCGGCGCTCGCGGCCGGGGGGAGCCGACCGTTCCTGACCACCGGTCGGCAGACCCTCTCCGGGTATGCCGCGCGCGCCGGCCTGGCCGGTCTACCGGTGCTGGTCAGGGTGGTCGAGGAGGTCGACGAGGAGCTGCCGGAGGGCTGGACGGTCGTCCGGGACCGCGGTCCGTACACCGTGGAGGGCGAGATGCGGCTGATGCGGGAGCACGGCACGGACCTCGTGGTCACGAAGGACTCCGGGGGCGACTACACGAGCGCCAAGCTCGACGCGGCCCGCGAGGTCGGGGCACGGGTCGTGGTGGTGCGGCGGCCGGCGACGGTCCCCGGTGTCACCGCTGTCGAGGACCTCGACGACGTCGTCGGCTGGGTGACCGGTCGGGCGTAGCACTCAGCCGTCCGCGGCACCTCACTTCGAGAGGGAAGCGGCTCTGAGAGACGGTTGTGACCCGCGCGAGGAACGGTTTCCCTCATGAGGTCCTCGGTCAGGAGGGTGCCTGCAGTCGTGGGTGCCCGCATCGTGGTGCCGCACCCCACGGTCATGCCGGGCCGGTCTCCACCTGGTCCAGCACGCCCACGGTCCTGCCGATGACCGCCACGGCGGGGGCGCAGATCCCGGCCTCGTCCGCGGCCGCCGCGATCGTCAGCAGGTCTCCGCGGACGCTGCGCTGCGAGGGCATCGCTCCGTCGGCGACGACGGCGGCCGGGGTGGTGCCGGGCAGGCCGTGCTCGACCAGGCGGCGGGCGATGGAGCCCAGCGTGGAGACGCCCATGAGCACGACGATGGTGAGACCGCTGGCCGCGAGGGCCGCCCAGTCCACGGTGTTCCGCGGGTCGTCGGGCCCGACGTGGCCCGAGACCACCACGAAGCCCGGGGTGACGTCGCGGTGGGTGACGGGGATGCCGGCGAGGCCGGGAACGGCGACGGCAGAGGTCACGCCGGGCACGACGCGCACGGGCACGCCGGCCGCCGCGCACGCCAGCCACTCCTCGCCGCCGCGGCCGAAGACGAAGCTGTCCCCGCCCTTGAGCCGGACGACCCGGCGGCCCTGGAGCGAGCGGCTCACGAGGACCTCGTTGATCACCTCCTGGGGCGTGAACTCGCCCCGGGGGATCTTGCCGACAGGGACCCGCTCCGCCGACGCCGGCGCGAGGTCGAGCGCGCCCAGTGGCGCCAGCCGGTCGTAGACGACGACGTCGGCGGTCCGCAGCGCCTCCGCCCCGTCGAGGGTGAGCAGCCCGGTGCTGCCCGGGCCGCCGCCGACGAGCACGACCTCGCCCGGCGGGGTCGAGGCCGTGGTCAGGGACGCCGCAGTCTCCTCGGGGGCAAGCCCGGCGCGGTCGCGCACCACCAGGTCGACCTGGTCGAGTTCGGCCCCGGTCGTCGGCACCACCGTCACGAGCCCGCGGCCCGCCAGATCGCGCACCTCTGCGTCCGGCGTGTCGGTCGCGACCGAGACCTCCAGACCCCGCTCCAGCAGCGCGTGGACGGTCTCGCTGACGAGCGGACCAGGGTGCGTCACCAGGGCCCGCAGGCCATCGGCCCCGCGCCATCCGGGCAGCGGCAGCCATCGTCCGTCCGGGCCGCTGGTCAGCGCGCCGTCGTGTGTCATGTGTCCCTCTCCTCGTCCTTCAGCAGGGTCTCACCCAGCGCCCGCAGCAGCCCGTCCGTCGTCAGGGGGTCCCGCACGGCCACCCGGCACCACTGCGGCCCGAGGCCGGGGAAGGTGTCGCCGCGACGCACGGCATACCCCTTGCCGCGCAACAGCTCCCGGACCCCGCGGCCCAGCTCGACCAGCACGAACGGCGCCTGCGACGGCACGACCCGCACCCCGAGCGCGCGCAGGCCCTCGACGAGATGATCGCGCCATGGCGCCAGCTCGGCGGCCAGGCCAGCCTCCTCTGCGGCGGCCGCAGGCGTCGAGGTCGCCTCCATCACCGCCAGGGCCGGCGTGCTCACCGACCACGGCGGCTGCTGCTCGGCGAGGCGTGCGACGAGGGTGGGGTCGCCCACGACATACCCGGCCCGCAGCCCCGCCAGCCCCCAGGTCTTGGTCAGGCTGCGCACGACGAGCCGACCCGGCATCCGGGCAGCGATCAGGCTCTGCGCCTCGCCGCCGACCACCTCGTCGAGGAAGGCCTCGTCCACGACCAGCACGCCACGGGTGCGTCGGTGCAGCTCGCGGAGCTGGTCGGCCGGGTGCAGGACGCCCGTCGGGTTGGTCGGGTTGCCGACGACCACGAGCGGCCCGTCGCTGCCGGAGGGCAGGTCGTCGACCACCAGCGTGAAGTCGTCGTCGGCGCGCAGCAGGTGGCGCTGCACGGGCACCCCGGCGCGGTGCAGCGCGGCCTCCGGCTCGGTGAACTGCGGGTGCACCACCAGCGCCCGCCCGGCCAGCCCGGCGCGCGCGACGAGCGTGAACGCCTCCGCCGCCCCCGAGGCCGGCAGCACCATGTCCTCGCTGACGCCGTGCCGCCGCGCCAGCGCGGCGCGCGCGTCCCTGGCGTCGGGGTAGGCCGCCAGCCCGCGGACCGTGTCGCGGACCGTGGCGGCCAGCCAGTCGGGCGGCGCGGCCTGCCGGACGTTGACCGCGAGGTCCACCAGGTCCGGCGAGGTCTCCCGGTCGCCATGGTGCAGCAGGTCCGGCTCCGGCCTCGCCTGCGGCGCCTCGGGGTATGCCGTGTCGCCCGCGGGTGCGCTCGCGCCGGCGGGTGCGCTCGGGGTGGCGGGGGTGGTGCGGGTGGCCGGTGCGGTCAGGCTCGACGCCCTGTCCCACGCCGCCACCGCGTCGGTGAAGCTCTGCGCCAGCTGCGGATGACCGGCCCAGTGCGCGTGCAGGTAGGAGGCGTGCACCGTCGCACGGCCGGTCCCGGCCGGGTCGAGCGCGAAGCCGGTCGGCCCGTGCGGTCCGTCCCAGGCAGCGACCTTCCCGGCGACCGGGTCCGTGGCCGTCCGGTGGAACTCGTGGCCGGTGACCGTGGTCCCCGCAGGCCCGAGCACCGAGTCCACGGTCGACGTCGCCTCGCGGTAGCCCAGCGTCAGCCGCGGCCCCATCGCCGCCTGCGCCGGGACCGCGCCGACGAACGAGCGGCCCTCCACGGTCTCGCACAGGTAGAGCAGGCCGGCGCACTCGGCGACCGTCGGCAGGCCAGCCGCGATCGCGTCCCGCACCTGCGCCAGCAAGGCGGTGTTGGTCGACAGCGTGGCGGCATGCATCTCGGGGAAGCCGCCGCCCAGGTAGAGCCCGGCGGTGCCGGGCGGCAGCTCGCGGTCGAGCGCGGGGTCGAACGTGACCACCTCGCAACCGGCGGAGCGCAGGAAGTCCTCGGTCTCGGCATACCGGAACGTGAAGGCGCGGCCCCCGGCGACGGCGACGACCGGACGGCGCCCCTCCCGTCCGGAGACGGGGGACAGGCCCGGCTTCCACGGCGTCACGGTGAGCGAGGGAGCCGTGCGGGCGAGCGCGACCACGGCGTCGAGGTCGACATGCTCGGCCGTCTGCTCGGCGAGCCGCGCGAGGGTCGCCGCCGCCTCGGCGCGCTCGGCGGCCGGGACGAGCCCGAGGTGGCGCGAGGGCACCGAGATCCCCGCGTCGCGGGGGAGCGCGCCGAGCACGGGCAGGCCCAGCCGCTCCACCCAGCGGGTCACCTCCTCGGCGTGGCGGGGCGAGCCGGTGCGGTTGAGGACGACCCCGGCGACGTGCACGCGCGGGTCGAAGGTGCGCAGCCCGTGCACGGCGGCGGCGATCGTGCCGGAGGCGCTCGCGACGTCCAGCACGAGCAGCACCGGCGCCCCCAGCAGCCGCGCGACGTGCGCGGTCGAGGAGTCGCCGTCGGTCCCGAGCCGCCCGTCGAAGAGCCCCATCACACCCTCGACCACCGACAGGTCAGACCCGCCGTCGGAGAGGGCAGCGTGGGCGAGCATCGGCGCGACGCGCTCCTCGCCGACCAGCCAGGGGTCGAGGTTGCGACCCGGGCGACCGGTCGCCAGCGCGTGGTAGCCCGGGTCGATGTAGTCCGGCCCCACCTTGCCGGGGGACACCGTGAGCCCGCGCGCGGTGAGCGCCGCCATGATGCCGACCGAGACGGTCGTCTTGCCCTGCCCGGAGGCCGGTGCGCCGATGACGAGGCGGGGCAGGTCGAGCGGCCCGGGAGGAGCCTGCGACCGGAGGGGACCTACCACTCGATGCCCTTCTGGCCCTTCTGCCCCTTGTCGAAGGGGTGCGCGAGCTTGGTCATCTCGGTCGACACGTCGGCGATCTCGAGCAGCGCGGGGTGCGGGTCGCGGCCGGTGATGACGACGTGCTGGTAGCCGGGGCGCTCGCGCAGCGTCGTCACGACGTCCTCGGGGTCGATCCAGCCCCATTTGATCGGGTAGGTGAACTCGTCGAGCACGTAGAGCTGGTGGGTCTCCTCGGCGAGGCGGCGTTTGATCTCGGCCCAGCCCTCCTGCGCGTCGGCGGCGTGGTCCTCCTCGGTGCCGGCCTTGCGCGACCAGGACCAGCCCGAGCCCATCTTGTGCCACTCGACCGGCCCGCCCTTGCCCGTGGTGCGGTGCACCTCGTCGAGCGCCAGCAGCGCCTCCTCCTCGCCGATCCGCCACTTCGCGGACTTGACGAACTGGAAGACCCCGATCGACCAGCCCTGGTTCCAGCCGCGCAGCGCGAGGCCGAAGGCGGCGGTGGACTTCCCCTTGCCGGCGCCGCTGTGGACCACGACCAGCGGGGTATGCCGTCGCTGTCGCGTCGTGCGTCCGTCGTCGGGGGTGACGGTGACCTGTCCTTGGGCCATCTCAGGCTGCCTTCCTGCTGCGGGTGGTGACGATGTCGACGAGGGAGCCCGCCGCGACGTGCTCCAGGGGGAGGTGCTCGGCGCCCATACGGCTGGCGAGGTCGGCGGCCAGGCCCATCCGGAAGCGCCCGGACTCGCAGTCGACGACCACGGTGTCGCAGCCGTGCTCGCGACCCGCCCAGCGGTCGGCGACGTGCTGCGCGCGGGCGAGGGCCGACGCGCCGGCGGTCGCGCGGCCGTCGGTGACCAGGACGAGGAGCGCACGCTGGTCGCGGTCGCGCACGCGCTCGCGGGCCAGCACCCGGTGCGCCTCGACGAGGCCCTCGGCGAGCGGGGTGCGCCCGCCGTGCCCCAGCTCCTGGAGCCGGGCCGCCGCGGCCTCGACGGACGACGTCGGCGGCAGGACGAGCTCGGCGTCGGTGCCGCGGAAGCTGATCAGCCCGACGCGGTCCCGGCGCTGGTAGGCGTCCATCAGCAGCGAGAGCACCGCCGTCTTGACCTCCTCCATCCGGCGTCGTGCGGCCATCGAGCCGGAGGCGTCGACGACGAGGAGGACGAGGTTGGCCTCCTTGCCCCGGGTGACGGCGAAGCGCAGGTCCTCGGCGCTCCAGCCACGCCTGCCCTGTCCGGCAGCGCCGGTGGCGCCGGTGGTCGCGCTCGTCGCGATGGTCACCGGGGTGGTGGCGCGGTCACTGCGCTCCGTCGCTCGCCGCGTCGCGCCGGCACGCACTGTGGCCGGCAGGTGGACCGCGGCGCCGTGCGGCTCCCGGCCCGCGGGGTGCACACCGACGGTCCGCCCACGGGTGGTCAGCGCCGGGCTGCGGCGCCCGACGGGTCCGCTGCCGAGGCCCCGGGCGGCCAGTCGACGGGTCCGGTAGGGCGCCCGCGGAGCGGCGACACCGACGGGCGTCGGCACCGCGCCGCTCCCGTCCTGGGGCCGCTCGGGCGGGGTCTGCGAGGAGGTCTCGGGCGTCGGCCGGTCGTGGTGCGGGGCGTCGTCGGGGCCGCTCTGGCTCGGCCCACCGTGGTGCTGACCGTCGTCGGGGCCCTCACCGTCGGTGTCACCGTCGTGACCGTCCGGCCCGTCGGGGCCATCATCGGGACCGTCGGGCTCGTCCGGACCCTGCGGCCCCTCGGGCTCGTCGTCCGGGCCCTCGGGCAGCTCCTCGTCGAGCAGCGCGTCGAGGAGCGCCTCGTCCAGACCCGGCTCGTCGAACGGCGAGCGCCTCCGCCGGTGCGGCAGCGCCAGCAGCGCCGCCGCGCGGATGTCCGCCCGGGTCACCCGGTCGCGGCCCTCCCACGCCGCGTGCGCCACGGCCGTGCGGGCCGTGACGATGTCCGCCCGCATCCCGTCGACGTCGAAGCCCGCGCACACCCGCGCGATCGCCCGGAGCGCCGTGTCGCCCAGCTCGACCTCCGCCAGACGAACCCGCGCCTGCGCCAGGCGCGCGGTGAGGGCGGCCTCGGCCTCGGCATACCCGGACCGGAAGGCGACCGGGTCGGCGTCGAAGGCGAGCCGACGACGGACCACCTCGGTGCGCTCCTGCGGGTCGCGGCTCGCGCGCACCTCGACGGTCAGCCCGAACCGGTCGAGCAGCTGCGGTCGCAGCTCGCCCTCCTCGGGGTTCATCGTGCCGACGAGGGTGATCCGCGCCGGGTGGCTCAGCGAGATGCCGTCGCGCTCGACCGTGTTGGTGCCCATCGCGGCTGCGTCGAGGAGCACGTCGACCAGATGGTCGTGCAGGAGGTTGACCTCGTCGACGTAGAGGATCCCGCGGTGCGCCTCGGCGAGCAGCCCCGGCTGGTATGCCGCGTCGCCCTCGCCCAGCGCGCGCCGCAGGTCGAGGGCGCCGACGACGCGGTCCTCGGTGGCTCCGACCGGCAGCTCGACGAGGCGGGCCGGGCGGGTCGTCGTGCGGGCGCCGTCGTGCGGAGAGTCGGGGCAGCCGTCGTCACGGGCGGGGTCGCAGCCGAACCGGCAGCCGCCGACGACCTGCTGCTCGGGGAGCACGCCGGCCAGCGCCCGCACCATCGTGGACTTGGCGGTGCCCTTCTCGCCGCGGACCAGCACGCCGCCGATCTCGGGGGAGAGCGCGGTCAGGAGGAGCGCGGTCGAGAGGTCGTGGGCGCCGACGATCGCGGTGAAGGGATAGGTGGGCGCTGCCATCTGGCCTCCTGCGAGTGTCCACGCTCGCGGTCAAGGGGCTCTCCGCCACGGGTCGTGGGGGAGGACGCAGGAGCGAAGTCCTGGCTCGCGGCCCCGATGGGGGCTGGCTCACAGTGGCGGGACCGCTCCGGAGTCGCACCGGAATTCCACGCCCTGCGTCGGGCGCCAGCATGCCACAGCGGCCGGCGTCCCCGGCCCCCGGCTCTCGCCCCGGCCCCCGTCTCGCCCCGGCCCCCGTCGCTTGCCCCGGCCCCCGGCTCTCGCCCCGGCTCTCACCCCGGCCATCTCTCGCCTGGCCCTCCCCATCTCGCCCCGACTTCATGAGGCAAGCGGTTCTTCGCGTCGGTCACAACCGTCTTGAAGAACGGCTTCCCTCATGAGGTCGCGACTTCCACGCTCGGCCCGCGCCCGGCATATCGACTTATCCACAGGATCGCGCTGGCCCGCAACGCGGACGCCCCGGACCGGCCCACACTGCCAGGCATGACCGAAGCGCCCGGCCTCAAGGACCGTGTGACCGCCTTCCTTCACGGCCCTGGCCAGGGCATCCTGACCGTGGCCGACCTGAGGGCGCTGCACGTCGGCCCGGCGGTCCTGCGCACCCTCGTGCGGGAGGGCGTGATCGTCCGGATCGTGCGGGGGCTCTACGTGCTGGCAGCCCTCCTCGACCCTCCTCCCGAGGAGGTGAAGGCGCTCGGCCGCGCGGCGGTCGTGGAGCGAGGACATCTCCTCCTGCTCGACGCCCTCCTGCGCGCGTACGGCCCCGGGATGGCCGCCAGCCACCAGACGGCCGCGCTCGCGTGGGGCATGCCGGTGCTCCTCCCGACGCTCGACCGCGTCCGGCTGGTGCACACCCGCATCGGCGCGACGGGCCGGCGCCACGAGCGCTTCACCACCCACCGTTGCGAGCACGAGGACGCGTTCACTCGGCACCAGGGTCGCCGGCTCGTCCTCCCGCACGTCGCGGTCCTCGGGACAGCGGTCCGGTATGGCGTCGACGCCGGTCTCGTGGCGGCCGACGGCGCACTGCGTGCCCGGCTGACGACCAGGTCTGACCTCGAGGAATGGCTCACCCGCTGGCGGCATCATCCGGGTCTGTCGACGGCGCGAGCCGTGGTCGAGCTCGCGGACGGCAGCGCGGACTCCCCAGGGGAGAGCCTGCTCCGACGCATCCTGGTCGGGCTGGGGATCCGCTTCCAGGCCCAGCACTGGATCCGCGCGGAGAACGGCCGCTTCTACCGCGTCGACTTCTACCTGCCCGACCTCGGCGTGGTGCTCGAGTTCGACGGGAAGGTCAAGTACGGCGACCGGAACCGCCCGGAGGAGGGCGGTCATGACGGCGAGATGACCGTGGTCGAGGAGAAGGTGCGGGAGGACGCCATCCGCGCTCTCGGGTATGGCGTGGGCCGGGTGATCTGGTCCGGGTTGGCCGAGGAGAAGGTCCAGGCGGTCATCCGGACCGCCGCGGGGCAGGCCCAGCCGCAGGCTCTCCACCGGCCGTCCTGCCCGCCGCACTGGGCACGGTGATCTGGGCGTCATCTCCTGGGCGTCATCTCCTGCGCGTCATCTCCGGGGCGTCGGCTGGGCAGCGAGCTCCTGGACCGTCATCCCACGCGAGCCCACGCACTTCATGAGGCAAGGGGTTCTTCATGACGGTGACGACCGACGCGAAGAACCGCTTTCCTCATGAAGATGGGCACACAGGCCGGCAGGCGCGTCGCTCTCGACGGAACACGTGCGACCGGCACTACGTTTTGCCGCGAGGCCGTGCCACAGCACGCGCAACCGGTCCTCGTGGCGGACCGACGTGCGGACCGCGAAGACGTCCTCCAGCAGCCCGGGTTGCAGGACGTCGGCGGTCGGTCCGGACCTGACGACCCGGCCATCGTCCATGACGACCAGGTCGTCGCAGGTCGCGGCGGCCAGGTCGAGGTCGTGGAGCACGACGACCGTCGTCCGGCCGAGCTCACGGACGCGCTGCAGCAGGTCGATCTGGTGGGACAGGTCGAGGTGGTTGGTCGGCTCGTCGAGGAGCAGCACGTCCGGCTCCTGGGCGAGGGCCCTCGCCAGGTGGAGGCGTTGCTGCTCGCCGCCGGAGAGGGTGCTCCAGCGGCGGTCGGCGAGGTGGGTGACGTCGGCCAGCGCCAGGGCGCGGGCGACGGCGTCGTCCTCGGTCGAGGGCCACGGGGACGGACGCCCGGTTCTCGAGGGCCAGGTGGTCGAGGGCCAGGTGGTCGGACGCCCGGTTCTCGAGGGCCACGGGGACGGACGCCCGGTTCCCGAGGGCCAGGTGGTCGGACGCCCGGTGGTCGGGGGCCAGGTGGCCGGGCTCCCGGTGGCCGAGCGCCGGACGGCTGGACGCCAACGGTGCCCGTGGGCGTGGGCGTAGCGGCCGAGGGCCACCACCTCGCGTCCGCGTAGCTCGAGGTCGGTGGTGGCTTTCTGCTCCACCAGGGCGATGCGGCGGCCGCGCTCGCGGGGGCGCAGGTGACGGACCTGCCGCCCGTCGAGCAGCACCTCCCCTCGGGTCGGCACGAGTAGACCGGCGAGCAGGTGCAGCAGGCTCGTCTTGCCCGAGCCGTTGGGCCCGACGATCCCGGTGACGGCGCCGGCGGTCAGGTCGAGGCGGACGTCGTCGACGATCAGGCGGCCGGCGACCTGCCAGGACAGGGCGCGGACCTGCAGCGACCCAGGTGGCGCGCTCATGCCCGCCTCGCCTGCCGGCGCAGCAGCGCGACCAGCACGGGTGCACCGACCGCGGCCGTGAGGATGCCGACCGGGATCTCCTGACCCGGTGCCAGCGAGCGGGCGGCGGTGTCGGCCCACAGCATGAGCAGCGCGCCGGCCAGCGCCGTCAGCGGCAGCAGCCCGCGGTGTCCCGGTCCCACCACCAGGCGCACCAGGTGGGGCACGACGAGCCCGACGAAGCCGATCGGCCCGACGACCCCCACGGTCGCGGCGGTCGCCAGGGCGGTGCCGACGAGCAGCAGCCAGGTGACGCGGCGCACGTCGACCCCCATCGAGCGGGCGGCCGTCTCGCCGAAGGCGAAGGCGTCGAGGGTCTTGGCTGTCGCCGTGAGGCCCGCGACGACGCCCAGCCCGAGGACCACCAGCAGCACGGCGCTCCCGGCCCGGACGCCAGCGAAGGAGCCGAGCGTCCAGGCCAGCACCTGCCGGGCGGTGTCCCGACTGCCCAGCAGGATGATGAGCATCGACGTCGCGGCGGAGGCCAGCTGAGCGATGGCCACCCCGGCGAGGATCGTCCGCGATGCAGGCAGGGTGCCGCTGCGGTCGGTGGCCAGGGCGAGGACGAGCACCAGCGTGAGCACCGCACCGGCCATCGCGGCACCGCCCACACCGACGGCGGCCGCGACACCCGACGCGACCTCCGACGCGGCCGTGCCGAGGAGGGAGAGGCCGAGGAGCGGCATACCGACGGTGAGGGCGACCACCGCGCCGAGCGCCGCGCCGCCGGAGATGCCGAGCAGAAACGGGTCGGCCAGCTCGTTGCCCAGCAGCGACTGCATCACCGCGCCGCACTGCGCGAGCACCGCCCCGACGGCCATCGCCGCCAGCACCCGAGGCAGCCGCAGCTGCCAGACGATCTGGTCCTCCAGGACCGTCACGCCGGCACCGTCGACGAGCCGCAGGCGCCGGGCGACCACCTCCACCACGTCGACGGGCGCGACCTGCACGGAGCCGAGGCCGAGCACCACCACGGCGCTCACCCCGAGCACGACGCAGCCGACGACCCCGAGCGGCCAGGCCGGGGCCCTCAGCATCGTCATCACCGCGACCCGACCCCCCGGCCCACGTCGGCGAGGTCCAGGTCGGCCAGCTGCTCGGCCACGTGCACCGCCCCGTCGACCAGCCGCACCCCGGGCGTGGTCTCGCTGAACGGCACCACGACGTAGCGCTCCTCCCGGACGGCGGTCAGCTCGCGCAGCACCGGGTCCTGCTCCAGGTAGTCGATCTTGTCCTCGGCCGTGGACCACAGCGCGTCGGGGAGGACGATGACGTCGGGGTCGGCCTCCAGGACCGTCTCCCACGACCCGTCCGCCCAGCCCCCGTCGAGGTGGCCGAAGACGTTGTCGGCGCCGAGCGCGTCCAGGATGATCGCCGGTCCGCTGTCGGCCACGCCGACGAACGGGGTGTCCTCGCCGGAGTCGTACCAGAGCACGGTCGTCCCCGGGGCCGCAGCCACGTCGACGGCGCCGAGCTGCGCCTCCTGCGCGGCCACGAGCTCCTCGGCCGCCGCGGACGCCCCGGTGAGCCGCCCGATCTCGCGCAGCGCTGACCAGACGTCCTCGAAGCCGGGCTCCGCGGCGCCGGGCGTGCGGGGGCAGTCGAGCGGGTCGACATACGTCGCGATGCCGCGAGAGGCGAGCTCCTCGCGCGTGCCGACGACCTCGTCGGTGAACGAGCTCTCGTAGGAGGTCAGCGCCAGGTCCGGCCCTGCGGCGAGGAACTGCTCGAGGCTCGGGTACTCCGGCGAGAGCACGGGCACCCGCGCGTAGTCGGCCGCGAAGCGCGCCGCCACCTCGTCGTCGAGGTATGCCGTGCCCGCCATCCGGTTCGCCAGCCCCAGGCCGAGGGCCTGCTCGGTGGCGCCCTGGTTGAGCGTGACGATGCTCGTCGGGGCCTGGGTGACGGTGACCTCGACGCCGCAGTTGTCGATCGTGACCGGGAAGGCGTCGCTGCCCGGGGCGCTCCCGGTCGCGGGGTCTTGGACGGACGCGCCGGGCGGGCCGGGCGGGCCGGCGCAGCCCGCGAGCAGCACGGCGAGCAGCACCAAGCACGCCGCAGGCGGCGCGAGCAGGTGTGAGGACAGGGGACGCCGAGGGGGCATGGTGAACCTTCGCTGTGCAAGGCCTGTTCGCGAGGCCGTGACCAACGACGTCGGCAGGTCTTCGGGCTCGGGATCATCCGGCCGGGACACCTTCCCGGGCTCACCGTCCCAGTGGTCGCTCGTCCCGACCGTCACCCCTACCGCTGCGCGCCAGCTCCGGACTTCGACCGGATTCCCACTGCACTCGGGGTGCAGCCGACGTCGACCGGGGTGGCCGGTCGGCGTGCACAGTAGCACCGGCGCCGCGGGCTGCTCGGTGACCGCCGAGCAATCCGGCCCTGGCTAGAGTCAGCCTCCGTGATCGACGTGGTGGGGCTGGGCGAGGCCGGCTGGGAGGTGCTCGACGGGCGTGCCCGCGGGCTCGTGACGGGTGCGCGCGTGCTCCTCGGCGGCCGCCGCCACCTGGGGCTGGTCCCTGCGGTGGCGGGGCAGGAACGGCATACCTGGCCCTCGCCGTTGCGTGCCGGCCTGTCCGGCCTGCTCGCCGAGATCGAGGTCGACCGTGGCGGCGTCGTGGCCCTGGCCAGCGGCGACCCGCTGCGCTCCGGGGTGGGCACCACGCTCGTCGACCTGCTCGGCGCGGCAGCCGTGCGCATCCACCCCGCGCTGTCGAGCGAGACCCTGGCGCGGGCGAGGATGGGCTGGTCCGCGGAGACCACCGACGTCGTCACCGCGGTCGGCCGCGACCTGCGCGCCGTCCTGCCCCTCCTGGCGCCGGGCGCCCGCGTCGTCGTGCTCTGCTCAGACGGTGCCGATCCCGCGCGCCTCGCGGCGCTGCTCACGGACCGCGGCTTCGGTATGGCGACACTCACCACCCTCTGGCGCCTCGGCGGGGTCGACGAGGGCTCGCGCACGGGGTCGGCGGCGTCCTGGCCGGCGGGGGAGCTGACGCCCGACCTGGTGCTGTGCTGCGTGGAGGTGCCGCTGGGTGCAGCAGCGGCGGGCCCGGCACCGGGGAGGCCGGAGGACGCGTTCGACCACGACGGGCAGATCACCAAGCGTGACGTGCGGGCGAGCGCCCTGGCGCACCTGCGGCCGACCGCCGGCGCGCACCTCTGGGACCTGGGCGCCGGGTCCGGGTCGGTCGGCCTCGAGTGGTGCCTGGCCGCGCCGCGGGCGACCTGCACTGCGGTGGAGCGCGACCCCGCACGTGTCGACCGGATCCGCTGCAACGCAGACGATCTGGGGGTGGGCGCGCGGCTGTCGGTGGTCGCGGCAGGACTGTCGGAGGCGCCCTTCGCCGATCTCCCCAGCCCCGACGCCGTCTTCGTCGGCGGTGGCCTGAGCGCTGCCGTGCTCGACGCGGTGCGGCCCCACGTGCCGGTCGGCGGTCGTCTCGTCGCGCACGCCGTCACCCTCGAGACCGAGGCGGTCCTGGTCGCGGCGCGGGCCGATCTCGTCCGCGCCGGCTGGGACGCCGAGCTGACCCGCCTCACCGTCGAGCACGCTCGCCCGCTCGGCCGCTACCTGTCCTGGACGCCCGCCCGACCCGTCGTCCAGCTCTCCGCCCTCCGGAAGGACCAGCCATGACCGTCCACTTCATCGGCGCCGGCCCGGGCGCCGCCGACCTGCTGACCCTGCGCGCAGTGCGCCTGCTGGAGTCCAGCCCGGTCTGCCTCTACGCCGGCACCTACCTCGACGCCGAGGTCCTCTCGCACTGCCCCGAGGGCGCCGGCCTGGTCGACACGCAGCGGATGACCCTCGACGAGATCACCGCGCGGCTCGTCGAGGCCCACCGCGCCGGCCAGGACGTCGCGCGCCTGTGCTCCGGCGACCCGAGCGTCTACTCCGCGATCGCCGAGCAGACCCGCCGTCTCGACGCTGCCGGCGTCCCCTGGGACGTGACCCCCGGCGTCCCCGCGTATGCCGCGACCGCCGCCCTCGTCGGTCGTGAGCTCACCGTGCCGGAGGTGGCGCAGTCCGTCGTGCTCACCCGCGCGCAGAAGGACTCCACGAAGATGCCCCCGGGCGAGCAGCTCGCCGCCTTCGCAGCGACCGGGGCGACGCTCGTGCTCCACCTGGCCATCCGGCATACCCGTAGGTTGGCGGAGGAGCTGACCGAGCACTACGGCGCCGACTGCCCCGTCGTCGTCGGCTCGCAGGTCAGCCAGCCCGACGAGCTCGTCCTGCGGGGCACGCTCGCCGACATCGCCGACCAGGTCGAGGCGCACGGCCTCACCCAGGCGGCCGTCATCCTCGTCGGTCGCGCGCTCGCCGCCGAGGACTTCGCGGAGTCGCACCTCTACTCCTGCGCCAGGGCCGGCCGGTGACCGATCGCGGCATGGTCGGATGCGGCATCGTGTGCGTGTGACTGAGCCGAGGCCCATGCCATCAGGAGCTGAGCGTCCGCGGCGCTCCCCGGAACGTCGTGCTGTGGCCGTCGGCCTGGGAGGGTTCGCCGCCTTCCAGGCTGCCTCGAGCGACCTGCGGCAAGACCCGGATGCTGCTACTCAGGTAGCAATTATCGTCCTACTCAGGTAGTATCGATGCATGAAGGTGAGCGTAAGTCTGAGCGAGCAAGACCTCGCGGCCCTCGACCGTTACGTCGAAGAAGCTGGCCTCGAGTCGAGGTCGGCTGCCGTCCAGCAGGCCATCCGCCGCCTGCAGGACCCGCAGCTGGAGGCGGCCTATGCCGCCGCCTGGGAGGAGTGGGCCGTTGCAGGGGACGAAGACGCGTGGGCGTCAACGTCCTCGGACGGGCTGACCGATGCTGCGCGGTGAGATCCTTCTCGTCGATCTGGATCCGGTGCGCGGCAGCGAGGCCAACAAGCGGCGGCCCGCGGTGCTCGTCAGCAATGATCGGGCGAACACCATGGCTGAACGACTCGGTCGTGGAGTAGTCACCGTCGTGCCCGTGACCAGCAACGTGGAGCGGATCTTCCCGTTCCAGGTGTTGCTGCCAGCCGACGAGACAGGACTGCGGGTGGACTCCA
The DNA here is from genome assembly GCF_014636495.1 of Ornithinimicrobium tianjinense. Taxonomy (GTDB): domain Bacteria; phylum Actinomycetota; class Actinomycetes; order Actinomycetales; family Dermatophilaceae; genus Ornithinicoccus; species Ornithinicoccus tianjinensis. The sequence goes on along the minus strand of NZ_BMEM01000003.1, from coordinate 657 downwards.
AGGCCCAGGCGGAGCAGGTGCGCTCCGTCGCAGTTGAGAGGGTCGGTTCTGCGGTAGGCCGGGTGTCGCACCGCCTCATGGCCGCGGTCGATGAAGCGTTGCGAATCCATCTGCAGCTGTGACCGCCCGACGCGCGGCAGTAGTGTGCGGCCACGAGTCAAGCTGTGCTCAGTCTTCGACCGCGACCAGGTCTACCCAGACCCTCTCCAACCCGGTGGGGTCGACTTCGTCGGTTGTCACGACCAGTCAGGTTCTCGTGCCTGAGGCAGGGGCAACACCAGCATCCCGTCCGCGTCTCCAAGCGCCACCGTCTCATCCGGGGTGGCAATCACGGTGCGAGCAGGTGCCGACCGATCGGTTGCTACGAGGCGTCTTCGGGCCTCGCCGCTACGTACCGGAGGGACCGTGATGAGCACTGACAACAGCCGGCCGATGACGCCGGAGGAGGAGTACGAGTTCTACGCCGACCCGCGCAACCAGGAGCCCCAGGGATCTGCGCGTCGTCGCAAGCGTCCGATGAGCGCACCCGTGCCGGTTCGTTTCCCCGCGGAACTGCTCGAGGAGGTCAAGCGCGCTGCAGAGGCGGACGACCGCTCAGAGTTGAGTCCCGCATAGTGGTGTAGCGCGGTAGCTGAGGTCGTCGTCTCCGGCGTGTTT
>NZ_BMEM01000002.1 GCF_014636495.1 Ornithinimicrobium tianjinense | reverse complement strand
GTAGAGGACGTTCTGCAGGCGCGCCGGCTGGGTGAGCGGGCGCAGCGTGCGGGGCGCGGGGCGGTGGCGTGCGGTCACCGCCCCATCGTCGCACCTGGCGGTCGCCGGGAATGAGAGGCCGCCCGCGAGGCGTTGCCCGCATGATCCCGAACATCGCAGGAGGAACGCGTGCTGATCACCGCAGTGACGCCCGGGGAGAGGGCTGGCGCGAGCGCGCTGGTCGCACCGCACGGTCTAGGCTGGACGACGATGCAGAACGACCCCCAGCCCTTGACCGACGACACAGAGGCCCGCGCCGCCGCGCTCGCGGACGCCGCTGTGGACGTGGCGACCGAGACCCCGGAGGAGCGCGCGGCGCGCTTCGAGCGTGAGGCGATGCCGCTGCTGGACCAGATGTACAGCGCCGCTCTCCGCACGACGCGCAACCCCACGGACGCCGAGGACCTGGTCCAGGAGACCTACGCCAAGGCCTTCGCCGCCTTCCACCAGTACCGTCCGGGCACCAACCTCAAGGCCTGGATGTACCGCATCCTGACCAACAGCTACATCAACACCTACCGCAAGAAGCAGCGCCAGCCGCTGGAGTCCGACGCCGCCGAGATCGAGGACTACCAGCTGGCCCGCGCGGCCTCCCACCACTCCTCCGGGCTGCGCTCGGCCGAGACCGAGGCGCTGGACCACCTTCCCGACAGCGACGTGAAGGAGGCGCTGGCCTCGATCGGCGAGGACTTCCGGCTCGCCGTCTATCTCGCGGACGTGGAGGGCTTCTCCTACAAGGAGATCGCCGAGATCATGAGCACGCCGATCGGCACCGTCATGTCCCGGCTCCACCGGGGGCGCAAGCAGCTGCGCGAGCTGCTCACCGACTACGCCGTCGAGCGCGGCGTCATCTCCGCCGAGGAGGGCCGGTCATGAGCCAGCACGAGGACCGGGCCGCGGACTGCGCAGACGTCGTCCTGCGGCTCTTCGAGTACGTCGACCACGAGCTCGGTCCCCTCGACGGTGACCGGATCAGGACCCACCTCGAGGAGTGCGGCTCCTGCCTGGCCGAGTACGAGCGCGACCTCCTCATCAAGGCCCTCGTCCGCCGGGCCTGCGCCTGCGAGCAGGCGCCGGCCGAGCTGCGCACCCAGATCCTGACCCGGATCACCGCCACCCGGGTGACGTGGGGCCAGCCCGGCTAGGACGACGCAGGCCACCAGGCAGCACGAGGCCCGGCCCACCCCTGGGGTGGACCGGGCCTCGTGACGTCCGGTCGGACCGGTCTCAGGCGTTGGGCTTGCGCCCGTGGTTCGCGCCCTTCTTCTTGCGGTCACGACGCTTGCGTGCGCGCTTGCTCATGAGTGCCTCCTCGTGCTGGGGTCGTGGGTCTGGGGTCGTGGGTCTGCGACGGGCCCGGGATCGGCCAGGGGTCGCAACGCTCTATCATCGCACACAGGCCCGACCGGCTCCCACTGGGCTGTGATGCGCGTCACAGCAATGGTAAAGACTTGTTCAAGTCTGCGGCACAGCTCTGGTCGCCGACGATCGGCTGTGCCAGATTGGACGGAAGACCAGGCGAGATCCCTGCTGGTCGACGTCCTCCTCGGACGCAGCATCACGAAAGGACCTTCCCGTGCTCCAGCTCCTGCTCGACCTCCTCAGCTCCGGTTTCCTCGACCTCGTCAGCGAGATCCAGATCATCTCCTGGGAGGACTGACGCCTCAGCACCGCCCGACGCGGGGTCTGCGCCACACCGGCGCGGGCCCCGCGTCTGCGCGTGTCTGGGTCTACGTCCTCTGCCTGGCGGCGGCGGCGGCCGTCCTGGTCTGGTGGGGGCTGCGCCTGGAGCCTGACGACGGTGCGGAGCCGGGCGTCGTGATGATCCTCGTGGTCCTGGGCAGCGTCGGCGTCAACCTGCGTGAGCGCGACCTGGGACCGCACCTGGGTGTCTCGCTGGCCACCGTGGTCCTGGCCGCAGCGCTGCCGCTCGTCGGCGTGGGCGCCGTGGTCGTCGGTCTGGTCTCCTACGCGCTCGACCTGCGCCCGCAGCGGGCGCAGACGAGGGCCTTCAACGTCAGCATGACCGCGTGCGTGGCGGCGCTGGGGGCGGTGGTCTACCTGGTCCTGGGTGGACAGCGGGTCGAGGACGCCACGGGCGGGGCGCTCCGGCTCCTCGTGGGGGTGGGGGCCCCGCTCCTGGCCGCCTACGTCGCCATGTTCGTCGCCAACGCCTTCCTGTATGCCGTGATGTCGCGTCTCGTGCGCGGCACCCGGGTCGTCACCACGGCGTGGCAGGCCGTGCGCAGACTGGGGCTGGCCTACGTGTCCCACGTGGTCATCGCGTTCCTCTTCGCCGTGCTGTGGGGTCCGGCGGGGCTGGGGGCGCTGAGTGCTCTGTTCGTCCTCGGGCCCCTCGTCGCGGCGCACTGGTCGATGGGCCGGGAGGCGCTGGCCCGACGGGAGCACGAGGAGACCGTCGTCACGTTCGTGGCCGCTCTCGAGGAGGCCGACCCCGGCTCCGTGGGCCACAGCGCGCGGGTGGCCGAGCTCGCGGACCTGCTGGCGCCCCACCTGGGCTTCGACGCCCGCGAGGCCCAGGACCTGCGCTACGCCGCCCTCCTGCACGACATCGGCCTGGTCACCACGCGGCACCAGCTGGCCGAGGACCCGGCTCGTGACGAGGTGGCCTACCTCACGGCTCTCAGCGTCCACCCCGAGGCCGGGGCCCGGGTGCTGGCCGGGCTGGACTTCCTCACCGGGGCGCTGCCGGGGATCGCCCACCACCACGAGCGCTGGGACGGTCTGGGCTTCCCGTCGGGGCTCAGCGGTGAGGAGATCCCGCTGACGGCCCGCGTGATCGCCGTCGCGGACGCCTTCGACGCGCTCACGGGCGTCCCCGGGGGCCTCGAGCCCGCCGCCGCTGTCGAGCTGCTGCGTGAGCGCGCCGGCAGCCACCTGGACCCGGAGATCGTCGATGCCCTCGCGGCGGTGCTGCCCCAGGTCGTGCTGGCCAGCAGCGTCCCGGGGCCGGTCACGATCGGCCTCCGGGACCAGCTGGCTCCCGCGTCGGTGGCACCGGACGGGATGCCGGACCACGACCACCCGTCCGTGAGCGACGCCTTCGCGGCGTGGCAGCCCGAGGGGGTGCGCAGCCCATGACGCTCGCTGTCGCGCTCGTCGCCTTCGTCACCCTCCTGCTGGGGGAGGCCTGGCGGGTGCCGGAGCCGGGACTGTCCCGCGAGGCTCCTCTGGCCCAGGCCACCATCGTCGCGCTCGTCATCTCGACGTCCTGGCCCGTGCCTGCCCGCCAGCCGGAGGCCGGGGGACAAGGGTGGCTCGTGCTCGGTCCCTACGTGGGTCTCGTCGGTCCCCTGCTCCTGGCGGTCCTGGCCACGCTGGTGGTCGCCCTCGTCCGTGGTCCGCTCCGGTCGGTGCCCGGGGAGCTGCTCCGCTCCGCCCTGACCGCCCTCGTCACGGGCGTGCTGGTGCGGGTCCCGCTCCCCACCGGGCGGACGTTGCACGACTACGCGAGCAGCGCGCCCGGGGCGCAGCGGGGCTTTGTGGCGTTGCTCCTCCTCCTGGCGGCGGCGGCGGCCGTGGCGGCGCCGCTGCTGGTCAGGGCCCTGGCCCGCGCCAGGCTCGACCAGGAGCCCTTCTGGTCGGTGACCGGCGCCGAGCTGCGCCGGCACGGCCTCCTGGCGGCGGCCGCGGCGACGACCGGTGTCGTCACCGCGCTCGCGGTCCAGGTGCTGGGGCCGGTGTCCTTCGTCCTCGTGCTCGTCCCGCTCATGGTCCTGCTCCCCGCGGTCGGCCGACAGCGCCAGATCCGCGCGGCCCAGCGGCAGACGATCTTCGCCCTGGCTCGGCTCACCGACCAGGCGGGGCTGACCTCGAGCGGCCACGCGGCGCGGGTCGCGCGGTTGGCCGTGCCCGTGGCCCGGGAGGTGGGGGTGGAGGACGCGGACCTCGCCGACGTCGAGACGGCCGCCCTCCTGCACGACGTGGGTCAAGTGGGGCTGCGCCGCCCCATCCCGGACGGCGCGACCACCGAGGTCTCCGCGGTGGACCAGCGGCGGGTGGCGACGGCCGGCGCCGCGATCCTGGCGAGGACCGCGGAGCTGTCCCGGCTCGCTCCCACCGTCGCCGACGTGGGCATCCCCCACCACCGGGCCGTCGTGCGGGGGGACGTGCCGCTGGCCTCGCGGGTGGTGCGCGTGGCGTCCGCCTACGACGACCACCTCGCCTCGGCGCGACCGGTCGACGCGGTGGTCAGGCTGCTGCGCAGCACGCCCCACGAGTACGACCCCGCCGTCGTCGGAGCCCTCGTGCGCCACCTCGAGCGCCGGGGCACGCTCTCGACAGGCGAGGCGGCCGCGCTGCGGGCGCTCGCGGCGGCGCGAGGCCCGGCGGCGTAATCTGGGCGGGTGCTGCTCGCCATCGACACCTCCACGACCGTCATCGGCGCCGCCGTCCACGACGGGACCTCGGTGCTGGCCGCCGTGCGGCACGAGGACGCCCGACGGCACGGGGAGCTGCTCGCCCCGGCGGTCCAGCAGGTCCTGCAGGACGCCGGTGTCGACCGGCGGGAGCTGGCGGAGATCGTCTGCGGCACCGGTCCCGGGCCGTTCACCGGTCTGCGGGTCGGCGTCGTGACCGCACTGGTCCTGGCGCACGCCCTCGGACTGCCCACGCCCCGCGGGATCTGCTCGCTGGACGCGCTCGCCCATGACCTCGTCGGCCGGCACGTCGGTCCGCTGCTCGTCGCGACCGACGCACGGCGCAAGGAGGTCTACTGGGCCACCTACCACCTTGACGGCTCGGCGGCGCGGCGGGTCACCGGGCCTGCCGTCGCCCGCGCGCAGGACCTCCCCGAGGAGGTCCGCTCGCTCCCCGTGGTCGGGCGAGGTGCCCAGCTGTATGCCGAGGCGCTGCCCCGGGCCGTCCCGGACGCTCCCCGCGACGTCGACCCCGTGGCCCTGGCCGACCTCGCCGTCGCCCTGCGCTCCGGGGACCATCCCGACGCCCACGCCGGTCCGGACCGCGGGCTCCTGGCCCCGGAGCCGCTCTACCTGCGCCGCCCGGACGCGGTGGCCAACGTGCCGGCCGGGCCGACCCGATGAGGCTGCGGGACGCCGACTGGCGGGACCTGGCACCGATGGCCGAGATCGAGGCGCGGTCCTTCCCGGCCGACGCCTGGCCCCCGGCCACCTTCTGGGCCGAGCACGCGGCGCGGCCGCGACGCAGCTACGTCGTCGCGATCGACGAGCACCGCGTCGTGGGCTATGCAGGGCTTGACCTGGCCGGGGACGTCGCGGACGTGATGACGGTGACGGTCCACCCCGACCGACGCGGCACCGGGCTCGGCGCGCACCTGCTGGAGGAGCTGCATACCCGCGCCAGGGCGGCGGGAGCCGCCGCCGTCATGCTCGAGGTCCGCGCGGACAACGGTCCGGCGCGTGGGCTCTACGGGTCCCGAGGCTACGCGGTGGTGCACACCCGGTCCGGCTACTACCGGTCCGCGGACGGAGGCCCGTCCGTGGACGCCCTGATCATGCGCAAGGAGCTGTCGTGAGCGAGCAACCCCTGGTCCTGGGGATCGAGACCAGCTGCGACGAGACCGGCGTCGGGATCGTGCGCGGCCAGACGTTGCTCGTCGACGCCGTGGCCAGCAGCGTCGACGAGCACGCCCGGTTCGGGGGTGTCGTGCCGGAGGTCGCCAGCCGCGCCCACCTGGAGGCGATGGTGCCCACCGTCGAGCGGGCCTGCCGGGACGCCGGGGTCCGTCTCGAGGACCTCGACGCGATCTCGGTGACGGCCGGTCCCGGCCTGGCCGGCGCGCTGCTCGTCGGCGTGGCGGCGGCCAAGGCGCTCGCGGTGGGCCTGGGGGTGCCGATCTACGGCGTCAACCACCTGGCGGCCCACGTCGCGGTGGACATCGTCGAGCACGGCCCCCTGCCCGAGCCGACGATGGGTCTGCTCGTGAGCGGCGGGCACTCCAACCTGCTGCTCGTCCCCGACGTCACCCACGACATCCGCAGCCTGGGGTCGACGATCGACGACGCGGCCGGGGAGGCCTTCGACAAGGTCGCCCGGCTGCTCGGGCTGCCCTTTCCTGGCGGTCCTCACGTCGACCGGGTGGCGCGCGAGGGAGACCGGGTCGCGATCGACTTCCCGCGCGGTCTGACGAGCGGGCGTGACCTGGAGCGGCACCGCTTCGACTACTCCTTCTCCGGGCTGAAGACCGCGGTCGCCCGCTGGGTCCAGGCGCGCGAGGCGGCGGGGGAGCCGGTGCCGGTGGCAGACGTCGCGGCGAGCTTCCAGGAGGCCGTCGTCGACGTGCTGACCCGCAAGGCGGTGGCTGCGTGTCGGGAGCACGGGGTGGACGACCTGCTGATCGGCGGTGGCGTCGCGGCGAACAGCCGGCTGCGGGCGCTCGCCCAGGAGCGCTGTGACGCCCACGGCATCCGGCTGCGGGTGCCGCGCCCGGGTCTCTGCACCGACAACGGGGCGATGGTCGCGGCGCTTGGCGCCCAGATGGTCAGCAAGGGCCGCCAGGCCTCCCGCCTGGACCTGCCCGCCGACTCCAGCCAGCCCGTGGAGCAGGTCAGCAGCTGAGCGCCGGTTGCGCGCCGCGCTCCGGGCGCGGATCATTGCCGCTCGTGCGACGCGTCCTGAGCCACCCTGCGCGGCTGGTGAGCCTCGGCTTCCTCCTGCAGATGGTGGTGGGCACGGTCCTGCTCCTCCTGCCCGTCTCGCGCGCCGAGGGCGCACCCGCCGACCTGCTCGTCGCCGCCTTCACCACCGTCTCCGCGACCTGCGTGACCGGGCTCATCACGGTCGACACCGCGACCTACTGGTCGCCCTTCGGCCAGGTGGTCATCATGGGGCTCATCCAGGTCGGCGGGATCGGCGTGATGACGCTGGCGACGCTGCTCGCCCTCACCGTCCGCGGCCGGCTCGGGCTGCGGACCTCCCTGGCCGCGCAGGCTGACTCGCACAGCCTGGACCTGGGTGACGTGCGCAGGGTGGTCCTGCGGATCGTCGGTCTCGCGCTCACCATCGAGGCGTTCATCGCGGTGCTGCTGACCCTGCGCTTCGCCCTGGGTTACGGGATGGGCTGGGGGACGGCGGTCTGGCACGGTCTGTTCCACGCCGTGTCGTCGTTCAACAACGCCGGCTTCGCGCTCTACACCGACAACGTCATCGGCTTCGTGGGCGACCTCTGGATCATCGGTCCTCTCTGCCTGGCGCTGATCCTCGGCGGCCTGGGCTTCCCGGTCCTGCGCGAGCTGCTGTCCGGAGCGCCCGCCCGACGGTGGAGCGTGCACACCCGCCTCACGGTGTGGGGCACCTCGACCCTGTTCGTGCTGGGCATCCTGGCGTTCTGGTTCTTCGAGGGGGCGGCCGGGGGCACGCTGGCCCACCTCCCGCCGGCCCAGCAGGCGGTCGGGGCGCTCGCGGGTGGCGTCTTCCCCCGCACGGCCGGCTTCAACGCGGTCGACTACGCCCACGTCACCGAGGAGACGGAGGCGATCACCATGGTGCTGATGTTCATCGGGGGCGGGAGCGCCGGCACGGCAGGTGGTGTGAAGGTGACGACCTTCCTCCTGCTCGCCGCGGTGATCTGGGCCGAGGTGCGCGGTGAACCCGATGTCGTCATCGGCCAGCGCAGGGTCGCCGCGCCGGTCCAGCGGCAGGCCCTGACGGTCGCCCTCCTCGCGGTGGGCCTGGTCATCGGTTCGACGCTGGTGCTCATGATGCTCACCGACATCCCGTCGTTGGACCTGGGCTTCGAGGTGATCTCGGCCTTCGCGACGGTCGGCCTGTCGACCGGCATCACCGCCCAGCTGCCGGCGGCCGGGCAGGTCCTCCTCATGGTCCTGATGTTCCTGGGGCGCGTCGGCACCATCACGGTCGCCAGCGCCATCGCCCTCAACACCCGTCACCGGCACTACCGACTCCCGGAGGAGAGACCCATTGTTGGCTAGGTTCAGCAAGCAGGCCCGCGCGGCGAGCACCGATCCCGTCCTCGTCGTCGGCCTGGGTCGCTTCGGCAGCGCCGTGTGCGAGTCGCTCGTCCGCCAGGGCGTCGAGGTGCTCGCGGTCGACACCGACGAGGCCCGCGTCCAGGAGTACGCCGACGAGTTCACCCACACGGTCCGGGCCGACGCCACCGACGGGGAGGCGATGCGTCAGCTGGGCGCAGGCGACCTGACCCGGGCCGTGGTCGCCATCGGCTCGGACATCGAGGCGAGCGTCCTGTCGGTCATCACGCTGGCGGAGGCGGGGGTCGACACGATCTACGCCAAGGCCATCAGCCGCAAGCACGGCAAGATCCTCACGAGCATCGGGGCGACCCATGTGATCTACCCCGAGCACGTCATGGGTCAGCGGGTGGGTCACATGGTCACGGGCGGGCTCTCGGACTACCTGGAGTTCGAGGACGAGTTCGCGATCGCCCGGTGCTACGCGCCCGAGGAGACGTGGGATCGTCCGCTGTCCGAGTCGGCCGTCCGCAGGAAGCACACCATCACGGTCGTCGGGGTCAAGCGGCCGGGCGAGCCGTTCACGTATGCCGTGCCCGAGACCGTGGTGCACCGGGGCGACGAGCTGGTCCTCTCGGGCCGCATCGCCGACGTCGAGCGCTTCACCGCCCTGGCGCCGCGGGCCTGACGACGATCGCGGAGGGCGTCCCCGCGACCCTGGTCAGCACGAGCGTGGCCTCCGCCGCTCCCCGGCCGCCGCGCAGCCGCAGGTCGGCACGGAAACGGTCCGGGTCGGTGGGCACGCCGCGCTTCTTCAGCGTGACCCGCGCGATGCCGCGCTCCCGGAGCCAGGCGCGCACCACCTTGGCGTGCAGGGGCAGCACCTCGTCCACCGCGAACCACCGCACCCAGGGCAGGGCGACCGGCGCCGGCGCGCTGACGTAGCCGACGTCCGCGTCCAGCTCACGACCGCCGACGGCCTCCGCGCAGGACGGGGCCAGCCCCGCCGCAAGGACGGCCCGGTCGGGCTCGGCCAGCCACGGCCCGACCTGGTCCTGTGCGGTCAGCGGCTCCGGCGGGGCGGCAGCCGGTCGCACGGTGACCCATGATCCGCCCGCCCCGACGACGGCGCTCACGCCCGGTCGTCGCACGGCGCCGCCCCACCACACCACGCACTCGACGACCTCGCCGTCCACCGAGACCCACTCGGCCTCGGCGCCGGTGGGCAGGTCGGCGGCCGAGAAGCCGGGGGAGAGCTTGGCCCCGGTCGCGCGGGCCGTGCGACCGACCGCCCGGACGTGCTCCCAGCTGGGCGTGAGCTCGCTGAGCCGGAAGAGGCGACGGGTGCGGCCGCGCGCGTCGGCGACGCCGGGCCGGCGGCGCGCGGGGTCGAGCCAGGCTCCGTCGCCCGGGGGCACCTCGACCGTGGTGGCGTCCGCCTGCACGACCCTCGCCCGCGGGTACGGCGCGAGGTTGGCCGCTGCGGCGACGGCCACGGTCTCGTCGCGTTCGACGGCGGTCACCGCGAGCCCGGCCCGGGCGAGCGCCAGGGCGTCCAGACCCAGCCCGCTGCCCAGGTCCCAGACGTGCTGCACGCCCGCCTCGACGAACCTCTGCGCGTGCCGCTCCGCAACGGCTGTGCGCGTCGCCTGCTCGAGGCCGTCCGTCGTGAGGAGCAGGGTGTCGGCCAGCGGCCCGAGCCGGTCACGGGCGCGCGCCCGCAGCCGGGACTGCGTGAGCGCCGCCGACACCAGGGCCGGGTCCACGCCCTCGGCACGCAACCGGGCGGACAGCGCGATGACCTGACCCTCGTCATACCGGGGGAGGGAGGCCAGCAGCGCCCGTCCCTCGGGGGCGGCGAGCCGGGCCATCAGCGCGGCGGTGCCGCCGGGGCCGGGCGGTGCGGGGTCGTCGTCGGTCACCGGTCCATTGTCGCTGGGTAGATTGACCGTCATGCGCCTCACGCTGACCAGCCGGGATCGCGGACTGCTCCGCCGCGTGCGGAGGTATGCCGTGCGGGGGGCCGGTCTCGGTGTCGCTGCCCAGCTGACCGTGGCGGTCGGGCTGATGGCCGGCGACGCCGTCCGCAAGCGGCGCCGCACCGACGAGCCCACGGCTCCGGCGGACCCCCCGCTGCGCGCCAGGGTGGGCGACGACGTCACCACGACCTACACCTACGGCCAGGACCTGTACGACGACATGCTGGCCGCCATCGACTCGGCCGAGGAGTTCATCTACCTCGCGTCCTACATCTGGAAGGGCGACGAGACCGGTCAGGCGTTCAAGGAAGCGGTCGTGCGGGCGGCCGAGCGGGGGGTGCTGGTCTGCGTCGTCTACGACGGCTTCGCCAACCTCGTCGTGCCGAGGGAGTTCATCCGCTTCCCCGACCCGGTCCACGTGCTGCGCTTCCCGGTGGTGCGCTCCGGCCTGCCGATCATCGACTTCCGCCGCAGCGGCCGGGACCACCGCAAGATCCTCGTCGTGGACGGACGGGTGGGCTTCGTCGGGGGCTACAACATCGGGTCGCTGTACGCCACGCACTGGCGCGACACCCACGTGCAGCTCGAGGGGCCGTCCGTGTGGGAGCTGCAGAACGCGTTCGTGGACTTCTGGAACCGCCACCGGCGGGCCGAGCTGCCCGAGCTGCCCGACTCGGGGTCGCCCCACTGGAACGCCGCGATCCGCGCGGCCCGCAACGAGCCCAGCCGGCTCGTCTACCCGGTGCGGGCGCTCTACCTGGAGGCCATCGACCGCGCGACCGACCGCGTCTGGATCACGCAGGGCTACTTCATCCCGGACCGGGAGATCCTCGACACCCTGCTCAAGGTGGCCGCCCGCGGGGTCGACGTGCGGGTGATCATGCCGGAGCGCTCCAACCACATCCTGGCGGACGTCGTCGCTCGCTACTACTGGCACGACCTGCTCGCGGGAGGTGTGCGGATCTTCCTCTACCAGGACGTGATGGTGCACGCCAAGACCGCCACCATCGACGGGGTCTGGGCCACGATCGGCACCGCCAACATCGACCGGCTCTCGCTGGTCGGCAACTACGAGATCAACCTCGAGCTCGTGGACGACACGCAGGCGGCGCACATGGAGGAGATCTTCCGGCGCGACCTGCAGCGCTGCCGGGAGATGACCATGGAGGAGTGGCAGGGTCGTCCGTGGCACTACCGCGCGGCCGAGCGCATCCTGCAGCCGCTGGAGTGGGCGCTCTGAGCGGAGGGCCGGCGTCGTGGTCCTCACGGCTGTGCCGTCCGTCACTGGCACTCGGCTTGACCGAGTGCTAAGACCGGCCTAGATTTCCACTTAGCACTCTCGGCACGCAAGTGCCAGTCGTCCACCGGCAGGCTGACCCCCGCGACGGCGGCCCACCTGGTGGAGGACGAGTCCTGAGCACCATCTCACACCACCACGCCGGGGCCGTCAGGCCGCCCGGCAGAACGAAAGGGAAGGGTAACCGTGTCGGTTTCCATCAAGCCCCTCGAGGACCGCATCGTCGTCAAGACCGTCGAGGCCGAGCAGACCACCGCGTCCGGCCTCGTCATCCCGGACACCGCCAAGGAGAAGCCCCAGGAGGGCGAGGTCCTGGCCGTCGGCCCGGGCCGCTGGAACGAGGACGGCGACGAGCGCGTGCCCATGGACGTCAAGGTCGGCGACCGCGTCCTCTACAGCAAGTACGGCGGCACCGAGGTCAAGCACGGCGGCACCGAGTACCTGATCCTCTCGGCGCGCGACGTCCTCGCCATCGTCGGCTGAGTCACCGTCCTTCGTCGGCTGACCGCTGACATCCCAGCCTGACCCACGCCCCGCGCGCCCGGCCGACGCCGAGGTGGGCGGGGCGTGGGTGCGTGCACACGTCATACCGAAAGGAGCTGACCGCCGATGGCGAAGCAGCTGAAGTTCAACGACGAGGGTCGCAAGGCCCTCGAGCGGGGCGTCGACGCCCTGGCCAACGCCGTCAAGGTGACGCTCGGCCCGAAGGGCCGCAACGTCGTCCTGGACAAGAAGTGGGGCGCCCCCACGATCACCAACGACGGTGTCACCATCGCCCGTGAGGTCGAGCTGGAGGACCCGTACGAGAACCTCGGCGCCCAGCTCGCCAAGGAGGTGGCGACCAAGACCAACGACGTCGCCGGCGACGGGACGACGACCGCGACGGTCCTCGCCCAGGCGCTCGTCAAGGAGGGTCTGCGCAACGTGGCCGCCGGTGCGGCCCCGTCCGGGCTCAAGCGGGGCATCGACGCGGCCGTGGCCGCGATCAACGACCGCCTCCTGGAGACCGCCCGTGAGCTCCAGGGCCGCGACGAGATCGCCCAGGTGGCGAGCCTGTCGGCCCAGGACAAGGAGATCGGCGAGCTGATCGCCGACGCCTTCGACAAGGTCGGCAAGGACGGCGTCATCACCGTCGAGGAGTCCTCGACCACCGCGATGGAGCTGCAGTTCACCGAGGGTATGCAGTTCGACAAGGGCTACCTCTCGCCCTACTTCGTCACCGACACCGAGCGCATGGAGGGGGTCCTGGAGGACGCCCTCGTGCTGCTCCACCAGGGCAAGATCTCCTCGGTCGCCGATCTCCTCCCGCTGCTGGAGAAGGTCGTCGGCGCCGGCAAGCCGCTGCTGATCATCGCCGAGGACGTCGAGGGCGAGGCGCTGTCGACGCTCGTCGTCAACAAGATCCGTGGCACCTTCAACGCCGTCGCGGTCAAGGCGCCCGGCTTCGGCGACCGCCGCAAGGCGATGCTGCAGGACATGGCCATCCTCACCGGCGGCCAGGTCGTCGCGGAGGAGGTCGGTCTCAAGCTCGACCAGGTCGGCCTCGAGGTGCTCGGCTCGGCTCGCCGCGTCGTGACCACCAAGGACTCCACGACCATCGTCGAGGGTGCCGGTGACGCCCAGGTCGTCGCGGACCGCGTCGCCCAGCTCCAGGCCGAGGCCGCCGCCACGGACAGCGACTGGGACCGCGAGAAGCTCCAGGAGCGGATCGCCAAGCTGGCCGGTGGCGTCTGCGTCATCAAGGTCGGTGCCCACACCGAGGTCGAGCTCAAGGAGAAGAAGCACCGCATCGAGGACGCCGTCTCCGCGACGCGCGCCGCGATCGAGGAGGGCATCGTCGCGGGTGGCGGCTCCGCCCTCGTGCACGCGGCGCCGGCCGTGGACGCTCTCGAGCTCTCCGGTGACGAGGCCGTCGGCGCGCAGGTCGTGCGTCGCGCCGTCGTCGAGCCGCTGCGGTGGATCGCCGAGAACGCCGGCCTCCAGGGCTACGTGGCGACCGCCAAGGTCGCCGAGCTCCCTGTCGGCCAGGGCCTCAACGCCGCGACCGGTGAGTATGGCGATCTCGTCGCCGCCGGCGTCATCGACCCGGTGAAGGTGACGCGCTCGGCGCTGCGCAACGCGGCCTCGATCGCCTCCATGGTGCTGACCACCGACACGCTCGTCGTGGACAAGCCGGAGGACGAGGACGAGGACGGCCACGGTCACGGCCACTCGCACTGACCCACGCAGTGACGCGGTCGGCCCCCGCACCCGGTCAGGGTGCGGGGGCCGACCGCGTCATGGGCTGTCCGTGGCGATCGCTAGGACGCCTCGGGGGTGGTGAGTGGAGAGGTCGCGGGGCGAGCGGTGATCTCCGGGAGGACCGGGGTCTCACCCGCGTCGACGGCGTCGTGGTAGGCCTGACGCTCGTCCTCGGTCATCCCTCCCCACACGCCGTAGGGCTCTCTGGCCTCGAGCGCCTGGGTGCGGCACTCGAGGAGCACGGGGCAGGTCGCGCAGACCTGCTTGGCGCGCTCGTCACGCCGACGGCGCGCGGGACCGCGCTCTCCCTCGGGGTGAAAAAAGACCTCGGGGCTCGCGGTCCTGCAGGCCCCCTGGTACTGCCACTCCCACAGCTCGGCGACCGGTCCTGGTTGATTGACGGCGTCTGCCACCTCGGAGTACTCCTCTCGACAGGCACGTTCAGTGTAGTTCGGAGACGTCGGTGCGAGAACCCGCCCCCGCTGGGCCATGGCACACGCGACGTCCTGTGTCATGCTAAGCGGAAGCCGCCTGGCAGGGGCGGATCCGCGGGAAGGGACTGTCAGTGTCGCTTGTCCAGCTCGAGGCACCGATCGGTGCTGCCGGGGTCCAGGAGCTGCGCGCCCTCGTCCCCGCCGCCCGGCAGGGGGAGGAGCGCGCGTCCAGCGAGCTGCTCGTGCAGGTGCACCGCATCGCCCACCGCTACGCCCGGGCCCGGCTGGGCACCTACCCGTCCGCGATCGAAGTCAGCGACGACGTGGCCCAGGAGGTCTGCCTCGGCGTCCTGCGGGCCCTGCCCCGCTACGAGGAACGTGGCCTGCCGTTCGAGGCCTTCGTCTATCGCATCGCTGCCCGCAAGGTGGCCGACGCCCAACGGGCGTTCGCGCATGGGCCGGTCACGGTCGACCACGCCGCCTCGGACCTCTTCGACGAGCCGGTCGACAGCCACGAGCACGACGTGGTCGCCCGCGACGAGGCGTCCCGGGCGTGGGTCCTGATGGAGTCGCTCCCGCCCCGGCAGCGGGAGGTCCTCGTCCTGCGGGTCGCGGTCGGCATGTCGGCTCAGGAGACCGCCGACGCCCTGGGGATGACCGCGGTGTCAGTGCGCGTCACCCAGATGCGGGCTCTCCGCGAGCTGCGACGGCGCTGGGCCGAGGGGAGCCCGCGATGAGCGTCCGCCGGCTGGACCACGCGGAGCTCGAGCGCACCGCACGCGTGCTCGACGACCTCGGCGCCCGGCGGCACCCGGCGGGCGGGTCGGACGACCCGCTCCTCGCCGCTCTGGCTGACTGGACCACGGCGATCGACACGGCGACGTCCTCGGGCGTGATCCGACCTGCCAGGGCTGGCGCTCGGCGCCTGGCCCCCGTGACGCCGCTGGCACCTGCGACCGTCAGGCGAGGCGGTCGGCACCGCGTGGTGCGTCGCGCCGTCGGAGGCAGCCTTCTCACGGCGATGGCTCTGGCCGGGTCCTCGGTGGCGGCCGCGCTCAGCGGAGGCCAGGTGCCGGTGCTCAGCGGCCTCGGGACGGTCCTCGTCGATGCCGTGCCGATGCTCGACGCGCCCGTCGATGTCGGCGTGCCCGTCTCGCCGCCACGCGTGGACGCCACGGGTGGCGGCGGGCCGGTCAGTGCGCCCGTCGACGGCTCGGCACCCCTGGCCGTCGACCTCTCCTCGCTGTCGACTCCCGCGACGGCAGACGCGCCGACGGCCGACGCGCCGACGGCAGACGCGCCGACGGCAGACGCGCCGATCGCGGTGGCGCCGGGCGCCGCCAGACCTCGTGCCGGCAGCGCGGTCCACCGCGACGAGCTCGCACCGCCCCGCGCGCCCGGTGCCGGACAGGGTGCAGCGCTGGGCCTGCCCAGGGCACCCGGCGACGGGGCACCGCCCGCTCACGGCCGCCCGCTGGTGCCGCCGCAGTCCTGGCTCAGCCCGCCACCGGGTCTCGGCGACCGCGCCGGTGACGAGGTAGCGAAGGGAGGGGCGGACCGCCCGGGCCGGGCCGTCGGCGCCTCGCACGGCCGCACCGGAGGGCGGGCCGAGGCGGTGCGCCAGTCTGGCGAGCGCGGAGGCAAGGGCGTCGAGCGCCCCGGCCGTCCGTCGCCGGTGGACCAGCCCGAACCCCCGGCCACCCGCCCCGCGAACACGCCGTGCGCGGCCGCCCCTGGCGAGCCGCCCAGGTCCGGGCCCCGTGACGACATGGCCCCGCCCGCGGGGCCGCCGGTGGAGACCGGGCCGCCCTGCGAGGCGGGCCCGGCCACCGACCCGCCGGCGGAGACCTCGCCGCCGGCGGACGCCGAGCCGCCGGTCGTGGTGCCCCCGTCAGACCCTGCGCAGCCCGCGCCTCCGACGGCCACAGAGCCGCCGGCGGACCCCGCACCTCCCGCGGCGGAGGAGCCAGCGCCTCCGGCGGACGCAGAGCCTCCGGCGGATCCCGCGCCTCCGGCGGTCCCGGAGCCTCCCGCGGAGACGGAGGACCCGCCTCCTGCGGTCGGGTCGCCGTAGCGGCGGGGGCTGTCTGTCAGCAGCACTAGAATGGGGTGCCTATGACCCCGGCTGACGAGAACGCACCCCTGCCGCCCGCCTTCGCCAGGATGGGCCTGACCTACGACGACGTCCTCCTGCTGCCCGGCGAGACCGACCTCACCCCGGACGAGATCGACACGACCAGCCGACTGACCCGGGAGATCAGCCTCCGGCTGCCGCTGGTCTCGGCGGCCATGGACACGGTCACCGAGGCCCGGATGGCGATCGCCATGGCGCGTCAGGGCGGCATCGGCATCCTGCACCGCAACCTCTCGATCGAGGACCAGGCCTACCAGGTCGACCTCGTCAAGCGCACCCAGACAGGGCGCATCACCAACCCGATCACCATCGGTCCGGACGCGTCGCTGGAGGACCTCGACCGCATCTGCGGGCAGTACCGCGTGTCCGGTCTGCCGGTCGTGGACGAGGGAGGCCACCTGCTCGGGATCTGCACCAACCGCGACCTGCGCTTCACCCCCGTCGCCGAGTGGGAGCGCACCCTCGTCCGGGACGTCATGACGCCGATGCCGCTGGTGACGGCGCCCTCCGACGTCAGCCGGGAGGACGCCACGGCCATCCTGCGGGCGCACAAGCGGGAGCGGCTCCCGCTCGTCGACGCCGAGGGGCGGTTGGCAGGCCTCATCACGGTCAAGGACTTCGTGAAGTCCGAGCAGTTCCCGAGGGCCAGCAAGGACGGGGAAGGTCGGCTGCTCGTCGGGGCGGCCATCGGCTACTTCGGTGACGCCTGGGAGCGGGCCACGACGCTCATCGACGCCGGGGTCGACGTGCTGGTCGCCGACACCGCCCACGGCCACGTGCGCATGCTGATCGAGATGGTGCAGCGGCTCAAGGCCGACCCCGCCACCCGGCACGTCCAGGTCGTCGGCGGCAACGTCGCGACGGGGGCGGGTGCGCGCGCGTTCGTCGAGGCCGGCGCGGACGCCGTCAAGGTGGGCGTCGGCCCGGGGGCGATCTGCACCACCCGTGTCGTGACGGGCGTCGGGGTCCCGCAGCTCACGGCGGTCCACGAGGCGGCCATGGCCGCCCGGGAGTCAGGCGTGCCGGTCATCGCCGACGGCGGGATGAAGTACTCCGGAGACATCGCCAAGGCTCTGGTCGCCGGGGCCGAGTCGGTGATGATGGGCTCCATGCTCGCCGGCTGCGAGGAGAGCCCGGGAGAGCTGATCTTCGTCAACGGCAAGCAGTACAAGAGCTACCGCGGGATGGGCTCCCTGGGCGCGATGAGCTCGCGCGGCAAGAAGTCCTTCTCCAAGGACCGCTACTTCCAGGCGGAGGTCACCAGCGACGACCAGCTGGTGCCCGAGGGTGTCGAGGGCAAGGTCGCCTACCGCGGCGCGGCCGCGGCCGTCGTGCACCAGATGGCGGGCGGCCTGCGGCAGGCGATGTTCTACGTCGGCGCCCGGACCGTGCCCGAGCTGCAGGAGAAGGGCCAGTTCGTGCGCATCACGCAGGCCAGCCTCCAGGAGTCGCACCCGCACGACATCGAGATGACCGCCGAGGCGCCCAACTACGCCTCGCACTGACGCAGACGGACGACGCCCCTCGACCCGGCCGGGTCGAGGGGCGTCGTGCGTGCGGCGGCCCGGCGCGGGCCTACGCGAACTGCCAGGAGCGCTTGGACAGGCCGTACCAGAAGCCGTCGATCGCCGTGTCGGCCTCGACCCCGCCGGAGGCCTCGGCGGCACCGAGCGCAAGGTAGAGCGGCGCCCAGTGCTCGGTGCGCGGGTGAGCCTGCCGGGCGGCCGGCGCGCGGTGCTCGAAGTCCAGGACGGCGTCCACGTCGCCCCGGGCCAGCGCCTCGGCGGCCCAGTGGTCGAACTCCGCCGAGGGGGTGGGCGGCGGCGCCGCGGAGTCGTTGCGCGGGTTGAACCAGGCCAGGTTGTGCGTGGTGAAGCCGGACCCGACGATCAGCGTCCCCTGGTCGCGCAGCGGCGCGAGCCGGCGACCGAGCTCGAAGAGCTGACGGGGGTCGAGCGTCGGCATCGACATCTGCAGCACGGGGATGTCCGCGTCCGGGAACATCTCGACGAGCGGCACGTAGGCGCCGTGGTCGAGGCCACGGGTCTCGTCGCGGTGGACCCCGCCGTGCACGAGGTCACTGACCAGACCCTCGACGTCGTCGGCCAGCTCGGGGGCGAGCGGGGCGTCATACGTCACGGTGTAGTACTTCTGGGGGAACCCCCAGAAGTCGTAGACCAGCGGCTGGGCCGTGGTGGTCGCGGAGAGCGACAGTGGAGCGTTCTCCCAGTGCGCCGACACCATGAGGATGTTGGTCGGGGTGGGCAGGTCGGCCGACCAGCGGGCCAGCTGCTCGGTCCACACGGCGTCGTCCGCCAGGGGCGGGGCACCGTGCGAGAGGTAGAGGATCGGCATACGCGAGGGCGCGGTCTGGGTGCTCACGGTCCTAGTATGCGTGATGTGTCACCTATCTGGCAAGGGTGCCGCTCCTCGGAGTGTGTGTCGGGATCCGGGGCTCACGCTGGGTAGCCTGTCCGGGTGAGCGAGATCGAGATCGGCCGTGGCAAGCGCGGCCGCCGGGCCTACACCTTCGACGACATCGCGGTCGTCCCCTCCCGGCGGACCCGCGACCCCGAGGAGGTGTCCATCTCCTGGCAGATCGACGCCTACCACTTCGAGCTGCCCGTGCTGGCGGCCCCGATGGACTCGGTGATGTCACCGCAGACGGCGATCGAGGTGGGTCGGCTGGGCGGTCTCGGCGTGCTCGACCTCGAGGGTCTGTGGACGCGCTACGAGGACCCAGGTCCCGCGCTGGAGGAGATCGCCACGCTCCCTGCCGAGCGCACCACCGCGCGGATGCGTGAGCTGTATGCCGCGCCCGTGCGCCCCGACCTGATCACCCGTCGCCTGCGGGAGGTGCGCGAGGCTGGTGTGACCGTCGCCGGTGCCCTCTCGCCGCAGCGCACCCAGCAGTTCTGGAAGGTCGTCGTCGACGCGGGTGTCGACCTGTTCGTCATCCGCGGCACCACCGTGTCCGCCGAGCACGTCTCCTCCCGCGCGGAGCCGCTCAACCTCAAGCGGTTCATCTACGAGCTCGACGTCCCGGTCATCGTGGGCGGGGCGTCCACCTACACCGCGGCGCTGCACCTGATGCGCACCGGCGCGGCTGGGGTCCTCGTCGGCTTCGGCGGGGGCTCGGCCCACCGCACCCGCACCACGCTGGGCATCCACGCCCCGGCGGCGACGGCCATCGCCGACGTGGCCGCCGCGCGCCGTGACTACCTCGACGAGTCCGGTGGTCGCTACGTCCACGTCATCGCCGACGGCGGGGCCAGCGTGTCCGGGGAGATCGTCAAGGCCATCGCGTGCGGCGCCGACGCCATCATGCTCGGTGCCGCGCTGGCCCGGGCGAAGGAGGCGCCGGGCCAGGGCTTCCACTGGGGCTCCGAGGCGCACCACCCCGAGCTGCCGCGCGGGGAGCGCGTGGACGTCGGCACCGTCGGCACGCTGGCCGAGATTCTCGTCGGGCCGGCCACGGGGGCGGACGGCACCACCAACATGACGGGAGCCCTGCGCCGGGCGATGGCGACGACGGGCTACACCGAGCTCAAGGAGTTCCAGCGGGTGGAAGTGGTGGTGGCTCCGTATGGGGCGCAGTGACGGCCGCGACCTGGACGCGACGGAGTCCTACCGCTCCTGGGCCACGGACGGCGAACCCGGCTACGACGAGTACTCCGTGCGGTCGGACGACCGGTGGGGCTCGGACGAGGGGATGACGCGGGCCCGCCGCCGGCTGCTCGTGCGCAAGGAGAGCACGTACGTCAGGCGCCGACGCGTGGTCTTCGGCGGGCTCGGGGTGCTCGCCGCCCTGCTCGTGGTCGCTCTCCTCTCCCTCACCCTGGGACAGGGCGGTGCGGGCAGGGCCCTGGCTGACATCGCCGCCGGCAAGGACGCCGGTCAGGACCCCGGGGCGGTCGTCGCCCCACCCGGCGACACGGCGCCGTCGGCCTCGGACGGGAGCGCGGCCGATGACGCGGCGGCCACGACCCAGGCCGAGGAGGCCGCGGTCTGGCAGCAGCAGCCTGCGCCGCTCGAGCACGCCAGCGACCTCACCGCGCTGACCCAGGTCGACTACATCACCGAGGGGACGCCCAAGTCGATCGTCTCCTCCGGGCACGGGCTGATGATCAGCAACAACATGATGTACAGCCACACCTCCTCGGTCTGGGACAGCCGCAGCCGCGAGGTGCTGACCCGCCTGGACGACGCGGTCGACCTCAGCGACTTCGGGATCGAGGGGCATCCCGGGATCTCGCAGGGCTCTCCGGTCGAGGCGACCTGGACCGCCGACGGCCGCTACGCCTACGTCTCCAACTACTCGATGTACGGCGAGAACTTCGGCGTCGAGGGCTTCGACGACTGCTTCAAGGACAGCGGCGTCGGCGCCTCGACGGTCTACCGGTTCGACGCCGAGGAGATGGCCTGGGACCAGGTGATCACGGTGGGCGCGGTGCCGAAGTACCTCGAGATCACGCCGGACCAGTCCACGCTCCTCGTGAGCAACTGGTGCGACTACACCGTCTCCGTCGTCGACATCGCGACCGGCAAGGAGACCGGCACCCTCGACGTCGGCCGCAACCCCCGCGGCATCGTGGTCATGCCGGACAACCGGACCGCCATCGTGACCGCCATGTGGAACCAGCAGGTCTGGCGCCTCGACCTGGAGGAGATGACGAGCGAGGTCGTCATGGAGACCCCGCCGGGTCCGCGGCACCTCAACCTCACCGCCGACGGCTCCCTCCTCTATCTCGTCGTGGCCCGCTCCGACGTCATCTACAAGCTCGACGCCAGGACCATGGAGATCCTCGACGAGGTCAACCCCGGGCTCGAGCCGCGCAGCATGGCGATGTCCCCGGACGAGAAGGCGCTCTACGTCGTCAACTACGACGAGGCGACGGTCTCCAAGATCCGCACCTCGGACATGGAGGTGATCGACAAGGTCAACGTCGACGCGGTCCCGATCGGCATCGACTACGACCCGGTGACCAACACCGTCTGGGTGGCCTGCTACAACGGCGGCGTCTACGTCTTCGACGACCAGAGCACCCTGCTGGCCGCCGCAGGCTGATCACCTACCCTGACCCGGTGATCAAGACCGCCCTGCGACCCGGCTGGCTGGCGCTGCTGGCCCTGCTCGTCGCCGTGGTGGTCTCCTTCTACCAGCTCGGTATGTGGCAGCTCGGCGTCTCGTCCAACAAGGCCGCGCGCGAGCTGGCCGCCGCGCAGGCCGCGCGCCCCACCCAGCCGTTGGAGCAGGTCACCGGGCCGCACCAGCCGTTCCCGGCGGACGGCGCCGGGCTTCCGGTCTCGGTCGAGGGGGAGTATGACGCCTCCCTCCAGTTCCTCGTCCCGGACCGGCTGTTGGAGGGGGAGCGGGGCTACTGGGTGGTGACCCCGCTGCGCACCGGGGCCGCCGGCGAGCAGGCCCTGCTGCCGGTCCTGCGCGGCTTCGTCGCCGATCCCGCCGACGCCGACCAGCCGTCGGCCGAGCCGGTCTCGGTGGTCGGCACGCTCGCCCCCTCCGAGTTCGCGCCCGCCGGCCCAGAGGTGCCCGGCCAGCGCACCGGGATCGACACCGCGGACCTCGTCAACGACTGGGGCGAGCCGCTCTACAACGCGTTCGTCTTCCTTGCCGAGGAGGACCCTGCCCTGACCTCCGCCGGCGTCACCCGCGTCCCGGCCCCCGTGTTCGGGGAGTCGGGCATCGACCCGCGCAACGTCGGCTACGCCCTGCAGTGGTTCGTCTTCGCCCTCTTCGCCGTGTACATGTACTACCGCTTCCTCCGCCAGGCCGCGCACCCCGCGCCCGCGCCGAGTCCTGCACCCGCCCAGCCCACGTCATACCCAGGAGACACCGCATGACCCCCCGCGCCAAGCTCGCCTTCTTCCGCATCATGGCTTTCGTCGTGGGCGTCGGCCTGCTGCTGCTCACGCTGCACATGGTGCTGCGCTACGGCTTCGACAACCACGCCCTGGCGTGGTGGCCCGTGCCGCACGGCTGGGTCTACATGGTCTACCTCGTGGCCGTGGCCCTCCTCGGCTTCGAGCTGCGCTGGGGCCTGGGCACCATGGTCGGCGTCATGCTCGCCGGCTGCGTGCCGTTCCTCTCCTTCTGGGTCGAGCACAAGGTCCACGAGGACGCCGCCGCGCGGATCGCGGCGCGCGAGGCCGGCACGGATAAGGTGTCCGCGTGACCTCCCCGCTCGATGCCCGCCCTGTCCTCGTCGTCGACTTCGGCGCGCAGTACGCCCAGCTGATCGCCCGCCGCGTCCGCGAGGCGAGCGTCTACAGCGAGATCGTCCCGCACACGATGTCGGCCGCGGAGATGCTGGCCAAGGACCCTGCCGCGATCATCCTCTCGGGTGGCCCTTCCTCGGTGTATGCCGAGGACGCCCCGGTCCTCGAGGAGGCGGTCGTCACCTCGGGCGTGCCTGTGTTCGGCATCTGCTACGGCTTCCAGGCGATGTCCCGCGCGCTCGGCGGCGAGGTCGAGCGCACCGGCCAGCGTGAGTACGGCGAGACCCGGGCGAGCGTGTCCGGCGAGGACAGCACGCTCTTCGCCGGCCAGCCCGCGGACCAGGTCGTGTGGATGTCGCACGGCGACTCGGTGAGCGTGGCCCCCGAGGGGGCACGGGTGACCGCGCAGACCCCCGGGGCGCCCGTCGCCGCGTTCGAGGATGACGAGCGCCGCCTCTACGGCGTCCAGTGGCACCCGGAGGTGCTGCACTCCGCCCACGGCCAGCGGGTCCTCGAGAACTTCCTGCACCGCGGCGCCGGCATCGAGCCGACCTGGACGAGCGGCAACGTCGTGGAGCAGCTCGTGGACGACATCCGCGCCCGCGTCGGCGACGACCGCGTGATCTGCGGCCTGTCGGGCGGCGTCGACTCCTCGGTGGCGGCCGCCCTGGTGCAGCGCGCCGTGGGGGACCAGCTGACCTGCGTCTTCGTCGACCACGGTCTGCTGCGCGAGGGCGAGGCCGAGCAGGTCGAGCAGGACTTCGTCGCGGCGACCGGGGTGGACCTCGTCGTGGTCGACGCGCGCGAGCGCTTCCTGTCCGCGCTGGCCGGGGTCAGCGACCCGGAGGAGAAGCGCAAGATCATCGGCCGCGAGTTCATCCGCGTCTTCGAGCAGGCGGCCCGCGACGTGGTGGCCGCCCATGCCGGTGCCGAGGCGCAGGCGCACGGCGACCACCCCGTGAAGTGGCTCGTGCAGGGCACCCTCTACCCGGACGTCGTCGAGAGCGGCGGCGGCACCGGCACGGCCAACATCAAGAGCCACCACAACGTCGGCGGTCTGCCCGACGACCTGCAGTTCCAGCTCATCGAGCCGCTGCGCACGCTCTTCAAGGACGAGGTCCGTCAGGTCGGCCTCGAGCTCGGCGTCCCCGAGACGATCGTCTGGCGCCAGCCCTTCCCCGGCCCCGGCCTGGGGATCCGCATCGTCGGCGAGGTGACCGGCGAGCGGCTGGAGATCCTGCGCCAGGCCGACGCCATCGCTCGTGCCGAGCTGACCGCAGCGGGGCTCGACCGCGACGTGTGGCAGTGCCCTGTGGTGCTCCTCGCCGACGTCCGCTCGGTGGGCGTGCAGGGCGACGGGCGCACCTACGGGCACCCGATCGTGCTGCGCCCGGTCTCCAGCGAGGACGCGATGACGGCCGACTGGACCCGGGTGCCCTACGACGTGCTGGCCCGCATCTCCTCGCGCATCACCAACGAGGTCGAGGAGGTCAACCGGGTGGTCCTCGACGTGACGAGCAAGCCGCCGGGCACCATCGAGTGGGAGTGAGCGGTATGCGGCCACGCACCACCGCAGCGCTCGCAGCCGGCAAGGTGGCCCGCTTCGCCTCGCGGCTGCGGGGTGGCGGGTCCGCCCTGCCCGGCCTGGTGACCGAGCGGATCGACCCTGCCGTGCTGCGGCATACCCTCGGATCCCTGCCGCGCGGCGTCGTCGTGGTCTCCGGGACCAACGGCAAGACGACGACGACCAAGATGCTCGTGGCGCTGCTGCGCGCCCACGGGCTGAGGGTGTTCACCAACCCGACCGGCTCCAACTTCACGCGCGGGGTGATCTCCTCGATGCTGGGGGAGATCGGGCTGCGGGGTCGGCTGGACGCCGAGGTCGCCGTGGTCGAGCTGGACGAGGCGCACGCGCTGCACTTCGCGGCTCAGGTGCGCCCGACCCACGCCCTGCTGCTCAACGTCGCCCGCGACCAGCTCGACCGGTTCGCCGAGATCGACCACACCGCCCAGCTGCTGACCCGCCTGGGGGAGCAGACCACCGAGGCGGTGGTGCTCAACGCCGACGACTCCTTCATCTCCCGGATCCAGGACCGGCTGCGGCCGGGCGTCCAGGTGCGCTGGTTCGGCGTCGACCCGACGATCGCCGACCGGCTGCCCGAGCTGCAGGAGGCCGACGTCCGCTTCGAGGACGCGCAGGCGCGTCCGGACCTGGACGGTGAGGACGCCCTGCTGCTGCCGGCGGACGACGGGCGCTCCTTCACCGTGCGCATCCCGGGCGGTCAGGACGTCGGACCCGTCACGCTGCGCCAGCGCGGGCTGGCCGCCATGATCAACGCGACGGCGGCGACGACGATGGCCAGGCAGCTGCTCGGCGAGGACTTCTCCGTGGCGGTCGCGGTGCGGGCGCTGGAGGCCGTCAACCCGCCGTTCGGGCGCGGTGAGGTGATCGACGTCGACGCGTCGCCGCTGGAGCTCGTGCTCGTGAAGAACCCCGCCGGTTTCACGGTCGCGCTCGGGACCTACGGCAACGAGCCGGTCGCGACCATGGTGGCGATCAACGACAACTACGCCGACGGGCGTGACGTGTCCTGGCTCTACGACGTCTCGTTCGAGTCGCTGCGCGAGCGCGGCGTCGCCCTCACCTCGGGCGTGCGCGGGTGGGACATGGCGCTGCGCCTGCGCTACGACGGCGTGGAGGTGGGTGAGGTGGAGACGGACCTCGACGTGGCGCTCGACCGCTTCCTGGCCGCGCACGCGGGGCAGCCCACCCGGATCTTCTGCACCTACACCGCGATGATGCACCTGCGTCGTCGGCTGGCCGACCGCTTCGGTCTGGCGCGCTTCGGAGAGGACCCCGCGGCATGAGCACGCAGAGCTCCCGTTTGCTGCCCGACGCGGTGGCGGGCCTCGCCGGTCGCCCGGCAGACAAGGGTGAGGTCCACCTCGTGCACCTCTACCCACGGGAGATGAGCATCTACGGCGACCTCGGCAACACCCGCTGCCTGGCAGCCCGGCTGCGGTGGCACGGCTACACCCCGGTCGTCCACGACCACCACCCCGGAGCCCCGTGGCCGGAGCGAGCCGACCTGCTGCTCGGTGGCGGGGGCCAGGACAGCGGGCAGGTGCGCGTGCAGGACGACCTCGCCGTCCACGCGGACCGGCTGCGTGAGCTGGCGGCCGACGGTGTGCCGATGCTGATGATCTGCGGGATGTACCAGCTCTTCGGCGAGGCCTTCATCACCGTCGAGGGGCAGCGCCTGCCCGGGCTGGGCATCCTCGACGTGACGACGCGCGGCAACGCCACGAGGATGATCGGGCCGGTCGTCCTGGACACGGAGTTCGGCCCGGTCGTCGGCTACGAGAACCACTCCGGCTCCACCGTGCTCGGCGAGTCGCAGCAGTCCTTCGGCCGGGTCCGTCACGGCAGCGGCAACAACGGCTCCGACGGCACCGAGGGAGCCCGCACGCACAACGTCATCGGCTCCTACCTCCACGGCCCGGTCCTGCCCGCCAACCCGGCGCTGGCCGACGGCCTCCTCGAGGTCGCAGCGCGCCGGGCGACGGGCGGGTGGGCGCCGGAAGAGATCGACGACGCGATCGCCCACCAGGCCCACGACCGTCAGGTCCGCAGGCTCCTCGGCTGAGGGCGCTGGGCTCAGCCGAGGGCGGCGTCCATCAGTCGCTGACCGGCCGCGTCGAAGAGGTCGCGCATCTCGCCCTCCGGGTAGCGGGCGGCCAGGGCGGTCGCCGTGAGGGCTGCACCGACGAGGATCTCCGGGCGGCGGTCGGCGCGCGGGTCGAGGCGCGGGTCCGGCCACGGGTCGGGCCAGGGGAAGGGCCAGCGACGGGGCCAGCCGGTGCCGCACCAGTCCTCCAGATCCTCCCAGAAGGCGTGGACCGCGGACTCCTCACGCCCGCCGACGACGATGATGCCGCGGGCCATGGCGAGCATCACCCGCTGGCCGATCTCCGGCGGCTCGGGCGGGAGGGGCTGGGGGTTGAGCGCCACCGACTCGAGCCGGTGCCGCCACCCCTGCGGGCCACCACCGACGATCTCCCAGAGGCGATCGTCGAGGTGGGCGAAGAACCCGAGCCGGTCCCCCTTGGTCAGGAGCCGGGCGAGGTCGTGAGCTGAAGCCATGGGAGCCTCCCTGGTCACTGTGGCCGGCGCTCGCCGGCATCCTCACAGAGGAGGGCCCGACGTCCGCAGATACGCCAGGGCCACCCTGGACGCGGAGGTCAGCCGCGCGCCTCGGCGGCACCGGCGCGCCGGTGCATGCCGACCCGCCAGGCGGCCAGGGCAGCGACCCCGAAGGGCACCACGACGAGGTGCGCGTACACGGCATACAGCAACGCCGTCGCGGAGGCGGCACCCGGGCTGCCACCGAAGAGGACCAGCAGCCCGGCGGTGCCGACCTCGGTGACGCCGAGGCCTCCGGGGGTCACGGCGAGGGCGGTGAGCAGCTGGCGGAAGGTGTAGGCGGCGATCAGCTCGGCGACAGGCAGGTCCAGACCCACCGCGCGGGCGGCGAACCAGTAGAGCCCGAAGAGCAGGACGAACATCCCGGCCATGCCCAGCGTCATCTCGACGCCACCGCGACGGACCAGTGTCTCCACGCGGCGCCGCTGGTCGGTCACGAGGTGGTCCACACGCCGGAGCCGGTCGCCGCGACCCACCCAGCCGGCGACGGTCTCCACGGCGCGCACGACCCCGGCGGCGACGGAGTCGCTGAAGATCATCAGCGCGGCGAGCACGATCAGCCCGGTGCCGACCGCACCGGCGATGAGGGCGGCCCGCACGACGATCGCCGGTGCGTCGACGGGCCCGGCCACGAGGATGAGGCAGCCGACGACGGGCAGCGCGATGCGGGCCAGCAGGTTCCACAGCGCGGTCACGAGCATGGAGCTGGAGATCTCGCGGGAGGCGAAGCCCCACGAGCGCAGCATGACGAAGGACAGGGCCGCCCCGACCGCTGCCCCCAGCGGCATCACGTTGGAGACGAGCGAGGCCACGGCGTTGACCTTGAGCGCCTGGAGGTGGGAGACCCCGGGCAGCGACCCGCGCACCACCCAGGTGTAGCAGAACAGGCCCGCGATGAGCAGCCCGGCCATCGCGAGGGCGTGGCCGGGCTCCACGCGGGCGAGCTGCGCGCCGATCTCCGACCAGGTGGTGCGCAGGATGCGGGGGAGCCCGAAGGCGATGAGCAGCACCACTAGCACCAGCCCGGCCACCGACTTGGTGACGTCGCGCCACCCCAGCGGGCTCAGGCCCGGGCCCTGCTCGCTCGCCTCTTCGCTCATGCCACCCCGTCGCTCTCCACCCCGTCGCTCTCGGCCCCGTGCGCCTGCGCCCTCGCCCCCTGCGGGGAGAGCAGCCACCACAGTCCTACCACGGGCAGGACGAGCGGGATGAAGAGGTAGCCCTGCCCGAAGTGGCTCCACACCGTGGCGTCGGGGAACATCTGCGGTGCCAGGTAGCTCCAGGCACCGACGGCCAGGACGCCCGCCAGCTCCACGGAGAGCGCCACCACGCTCACCCACCAGGCCCGCGGTCCCCGCGACGCGAGGGAGACCAGCGCCACGACATACACGACCGCAGCGACGGCGGACAGGGTGTAGGCGAGCGGCGCCTCGGAGAAGCGGGTCGAGATCTGGGCGGCCGAGCGGGACACCGTCCCGATGACGAAGACGAGGTAGAGGGCCAGGATGACCCGGCCGGGCCCGTGGCGCCGGTCGCCGGCGTGGGCCAGCGAACGGCTCACGGGGTCATCCCCACGCCGTACCAGATCTGGGCCGCGCGGGCCGCCATGACGGCCGCCGTGAAGGCGGCGACCGAGAGCACGAAGGTGCTCCACCGGGTCCGTTCCTCCCTGGCCCAGACCAGGGCGAGCGCGGGCAGCATGACGACCGTCACGAGGTAGGCCCACAGCTCCCAGGCGGGCCCGACCGGGGACTCGCCCCGCAGCTGGCGGACCAGGTAGAGCACGGCATAGCCGAGCACACCCAGCTGCAGCAGCAGGGTCAGAGCCACGGTGACGCGGCCCGGCGGACGGCCGTTGAGGCCGGCGACGAGGGTGACGAGGGCGACGACGAGGCCGCCCACGAGGGCGGCCAGGGTCGGGGAGTCGAGGTAGGCCGATGAGCCGGTCACGCGCGTCCGTCCAGGGTCACGGGAGGAAGAAGCACAGGCCCCAGGG
Organism: Ornithinimicrobium tianjinense; assembly: GCF_014636495.1. GTDB lineage: Bacteria > Actinomycetota > Actinomycetes > Actinomycetales > Dermatophilaceae > Ornithinicoccus > Ornithinicoccus tianjinensis. The sequence continues at coordinate 388,830 of NZ_BMEM01000002.1, read as the reverse complement.
TATGTCGCGTGGCTGGGGACGAGCCGAAGGTCGCTGTCGGTGGGCGCGCCTAGGATGGTCGCCAGGATGAGCAACCTCTTCGACCACCTGTCCTTCGACCTTCCGCTGCCCTCGATGGCGCCCGGCGCCGCGAGCGGGCACGCCGAGGACGACGCCCACGCCGTCGACCACCGCGGGGTGCCCTCGTGGGCGCTCGGCGAGGGGGAGGCGCCCGCGCCCGAGGGTCGACCGACGGCCCGGACGGCGGACGGCCGGACCGTCGAGGAGCTGCTGGCGGGGCTCAACGAGCCGCAGCGCGAGGCGGTCACGCATGCGGGGAGCCCGCTGCTCATCGTCGCCGGCGCGGGGTCGGGCAAGACCCGGGTGCTCACGCACCGGATCGCCTACCTGCTGGCCGAACGGCACGTGCACCCCGGGCAGATCCTGGCGATCACCTTCACCAACAAGGCGGCCGCAGAGATGCGTGAGCGTGTCGAGACGCTCGTGGGTCCGCGGGCCAAGGCGATGTGGGTCTCGACCTTCCACTCAGCGTGCGTGCGGATCCTGCGTCGCGAGGCCCAGACCGCGGGGCTGAAGTCCTCCTTCTCCATCTACGACGCCGCGGACAGCCAGCGGCTGATGGGGATGGTCATCCGTGATCTCGACCTGGACCCCAAGCGCTACCCGGCGCGGGCGTTCCTGGCGAAGGTCTCCAACGCCAAGAACGAGCTGGTCGACGAGGAGACCTTCGCCGCGCAGGTGGGCAACAACCCCTACGAGCAGAAGGTCGCCGAGGCCTACACGCTCTACCAGCGGCGGCTGCGGGCGGCCAACGCGCTCGACTTCGACGACATCATCTCGACGACGGTGCACGTGCTGCGTGCGTTCCCCGACGTGCGCGAGCACTACCGCCGGCGCTTCCGGCATGTCATGGTCGACGAGTACCAGGACACCAACCACGCGCAGTACGCCCTGGTGCGCGAGCTCGTGGGGGTGGAGGGGGACATCGTCGACGGGGGCAGCCGGGCGCTGCCGCCCGCCGAGCTGTGCGTCGTCGGTGACGCCGACCAGTCGATCTACGCCTTCCGCGGCGCGACCATCCGCAACATCGTGGAGTTCGAGGAGGACTACCCCGACGCGCGGACGATCCTGCTCGAGCAGAACTACCGCTCGACCGCGACGATCCTCTCGGCGGCCAACGCGGTGATCGCCCGCAACCCCAAGCGCCGTGAGAAGAAGCTGTGGACGGACGCGGGGGAGGGCGAGCGGATCGTGGGCTACGTCGCCGACAGCGAGCACGACGAGGCCTCGTTCGTGGCGCGCCGCATCGACGAGCTGGGCGACCAGCGCGGGGTACGGCCGGGGGACGTCGCGGTCTTCTACCGGACCAACGCCCAGTCGCGGGCGCTGGAGGAGATCCTCGTCCGGACGGGGCTGCCCTACAAGGTCGTCGGTGGGACGCGCTTCTACGAGCGCAAGGAGGTCAAGGACGCGCTCGCCTACCTGCGGGTGATCGCCAACCCGGCCGACGACGTCAACCTGCGCCGGATCCTCAACACGCCCAAGCGCGGGATCGGCGACCGGGCCGTCGGAGCCGTCTCGGCGCTCGCCGAGCGGGAGCGCATCCCGTTCGTCGCGGCGCTGGGCCGGGCCGAGGACGCGCCCGCGATCGCGAGCCGCTCGGTCGCGGCGATCCACGGGTTCACCGCGCTGCTGGAGGGACTGGGTCAGATCGCGGCGGACCCGGACAGGGGCGTCGGGGATCTGCTCGAGGAGATCCTCGACCGTTCTGGCTACCTCGCCGAGCTGCGGGCGAGCCCCGATCCTCAGGACGAGACGCGCGTGGAGAACCTCGCCGAGCTGGTCTCGGTGGCCCGGGAGTTCGACGAGACCTACCCGGAGGGCGGGCTCGTCGACTTCCTCGAGCAGGTCTCGCTGGTGGCCGATGCCGACGAGATCCCCGAGGGTGACGAGTCGTCGGGGGTGGTGACGCTGATGACCCTGCACACGGCCAAGGGGCTGGAGTTCCCCGTGGTCTTCCTCACCGGCATGGAGGACGGCACCTTCCCGCACCAGCGCAGCCTCGACGACCCTGACGAGCTCGAGGAAGAACGACGCCTGGCCTACGTCGGCATCACCCGCGCGCGGGAGCAGCTCCACATCTCGCGTGCCGGCAGCCGGGCCGCCTTCGGCGCGCCGCAGTACTTCCCGCCGTCCCGCTTCCTCGACGAGATCCCGGACCACCTCATCACCTGGGAGCGCACCGACGCCGACCGCTCGAGCTTCGGCGGGCGCCGCTCGGCCTCGGAGGGGATGAGCTGGGGCGGCGGGTATGCCGCGCGCGGCGGGTCGGGCGGCTTCGGGGGCCGTCCTGAGGTGGTGCGGCTCAACCCGCGGGGCAGCGCGCCCCGCAAGGAGCGCTCCGCGCAGGAGGTGGCCGAGATCGAGGCGCTGTCCTCCGGCGACCGGGTCAGCCACGACACCTTCGGGCTCGGCACCGTCGTGCGGGTCGAGGGCACCGGCAAGCACACCATGGCGCACGTCGACTTCGGTGGTGACACCGGCGTCAAGCGGCTCCTCGTGCGCGTGGCCCCCCTCGTCAAGCTCTGATCCCCATTCCCACCGAGCGCGTGACGTGGTTGCAGGGAAGGCCGGAAGGAACCACTCGGTGCCTTCGGCGGGCTGTGGGGCAACCACGTGGCGCGGTCGGTGGGGCGAATAGGGTGGTCGGCCGTGAGCACCTCGACGACGAGACCTGAACCGACCACCTCCCGACCCAGCCTGGCGCGCCTGCGGGAGATCGCGCCATACCTCTCCCGCTGGCTGGCGACGCAGGTCGAGTGCCGGCAGGTGCCGGGCGCCCAGGTCGCCGTCCGGCTGGGCGAGGAGCTCGTGCTCTCCGAGGCCTACGGCGTGGCCGATCTCGCGACGGGGCAGCCGCTGACGACGGAGCACATCTTCCGCGTCGCGAGCCACAGCAAGACCTTCACCGCCGTCGCGGTCCTGCAGCTCGTCGAGCAGGGGCGCCTGCGGCTGGACGACACCGTCGCCGACGTGCTGGAGGACTACCGCGAGACCCCGCTCGCGCAGGTCACGGTCCGCGAGCTGCTCAGCCACACCGGCGGCGTCATCCGCGACGGCGTCGACTCCGACTTCTGGCAGCTCGACCGCCCCTTCCCGGACGCCGACGCGCTGCTGGCCGTGGCCCTCGAGCACGGCGCGACCTACGAGCCGCAGGAGCACTTCAAGTACTCCAACATCGGCTACGGCGTCCTCGGCGCGATGGTGGAGCAGGTGACGGGCACGGGGTATGCCGAGCACGTCACCTCGGCGGTCCTCGCCCCCCTCGGCCTGACCTCCACCACCCCCGAGCTGACCGACGCGGCGCTGGCGACCGCGGTGACCGGCCACAGCCGCCCCCACGGGCGGACCCGGGACAGGGTCACCGTGGATCACGTGGGGACCGGCGCGCTGGCCGCGGCGACCGGCTTCGCGTCGACGGCCGAGGAGCTCAGCCGGTTCTTCGGGGCGCTGGCCCTGGGGTCGGGGGAGCTGCTCACCGACCGCAGCCTGCGGCTCATGCACCGCCCCGAGTCGACGTTCACCCGGCGCGGGGTGCAGGTGTCCTACGGGATGGGTCTCATCGGCGCCACGATCGGCGAGCGGAGGACGGTGGGCCACTCCGGCGGCTTCCCTGGGCAGATCACGCGCACCATGGTCGACCCCGCGACCGGCCTGGTCGTCTGCGTGCTCACCAACGCCGTCGACGGCCCGGCCGAGACGCTGGCGACCGGACTGGTCCAGCTGGTCGACGTGCTCACCAAGGACTCCGCCGACTGGCAGGCACTCCCGGACGGAGTCACCCCGGACGACCTGGACCGGCTGACCGGGCGTTATCTCTCGCTCTGGGGAGAGGTCGACGTCGTCCGCGGCGGTGACCGGCTGGTCATGCTCGATCCGACGACCCCGGGACCGTTGGACGCCCTCGAGGAGGTGCGGGCGATCGACGCGACCACGCTCCGCGTCGAGGACAAGGACGGCTTCGGCGGGTCGGGGGAGCGGGTGCCCTTCGAGATCGACGAGGAGGGACGGGTGGTCAGGCTGCGCATCACCGGCGTCAGCTCGTGGCCCGAGGAGACCTACCTGGCCCGGCGCGGCGCCTCCTGGACCCACGCGCCAGGGCAGGCCGCGCCCGTCCCGGCGTCATGATCGGCGCCCTCGCTGCGATATCCTGCGCGCCATGACCCCATCCCCGCTGCGTGTGGTCGTGGCCAAGCCGGGCCTCGACGGCCACGACCGCGGTGCCAAGGTGGTCGCCCGTGCGCTGCGCGACGCCGGCGTCGAGGTGATCTACACCGGGCTGCACCAGACCCCGGAGCAGATCGTCGCTGCCGCCGTCGCCGAGGACGCGGACGCCATCGGTCTGTCCGTCCTCTCCGGGGCCCACCTGACCCTCTTCAAGCGGGTCCTGGACCTCCTCGCGGAGCAGGACGCCTCCGACATCGTCGTCTTCGGCGGGGGGATCATCCCGGACGACGACGTGGTCGCCCTCCGCGAGATGGGGGTCGCCGAGGTCTTCACGCCCGGTGCGAGCACGACCGCGATCACCGACTGGGTGCGCGAGCACCTGGCCCACCAGACCCCAGCCGGGCCCGCCTGAGCGCGGACCCGCCCGACGCCATACCTCTGCCCTGAACACCATCACTCACACGACGGGAAGCTGACCTGTGGATCTGTTCGAGTACCAGGCACGTGACATGTTCGAGAAGCACGGGGTGCCCGTGCTCGCCGGTGCGACGGCCGACACCCCGGAGGCGGCCCGCGACGCCGCCGAGGAGATCGGCCCCAAGTCCGGTGGCGTGACCGTCGTCAAGGCCCAGGTCAAGACCGGCGGCCGCGGCAAGGCCGGTGGCGTCAAGGTCGCCAAGAGCGCCGACGAGGCCGAGCAGCACGCGGCCGCCATCCTCGGCATGGACATCAAGGGTCACACCGTCCACCGCGTGATGATCGCGCAGGGCGCCAGGATCGCCGAGGAGTACTACTTCTCGATCCTGCTCGACCGCGCCAACCGCTCGCTCCTGGCCATGTGCTCCAAGGAGGGCGGTATGGAGATCGAGCAGCTTGCCGTGGAGCGCCCCGAGGCCCTGGCCAAGGTCGAGGTCGACGCCAACACCGGCATCGACGAGGCCAAGGCCCAGGAGATCGTCGACCAGGCCGGCTTCGACGCCGAGACCGGCGCCAAGATCGTCCCGGTCCTGCAGAAGCTGTGGACCGTCTACCGCGACGAGGACGCCACGCTGGTCGAGGTCAACCCCCTCGTCAAGACCGAGGACGGCGAGATCGTCGCGCTCGACGGCAAGGTCACCCTGGACGGCAACGCCGACTTCCGCCAGCCGCACCACGCCGAGCTGGAGGACAAGGCCTCGACCGACCCGCTCGAGGCGCAGGCCAAGGAGCTCGACCTCAACTACGTCAAGCTCGACGGCAACGTCGGCATCATCGGCAACGGCGCGGGTCTGGTCATGTCGACGCTCGACGTGGTCGCCTACGCCGGGGAGGACTACACCGGCGGCGTCGCCAAGCCGGCGAACTTCCTCGACATCGGCGGTGGCGCCTCGGCCGAGGTGATGGCCAACGGTCTGCACGTCATCCTCGGTGACGAGCAGGTCAAGTCGGTCTTCGTCAACGTCTTCGGGGGCATCACCGCGTGCGACGCGGTCGCCAACGGCATCGTCAAGGCCCTGGAGATGCTCGGCGACGAGGAGACCAAGCCCCTCGTCGTGCGCCTCGACGGCAACAACGTCGAGGAGGGCCGCCGCATCCTCGCCGAGGCCAACCACCCGCTGGTCTCCATCGAGGACACGATGGACGGCGCCGCCCGCAAGGCCGCCGAGCTGGCCGCCGCCGCGAACTGACCGCCCCAAGACTGACGCAAAGGATCACGAGACCAACCATGGCGATCTTCCTCAACAACGACTCCAAGGTCATCGTCCAGGGCATGACCGGCTCCGAGGGCATGAAGCACACCCAGCGCATGCTCGCCTCCGGCACCGCCGTCGTCGGCGGCGTCAACCCGCGCAAGGCCGGCACGGAGGTCGAGTTCGAGGGCGGCACGACCGTCCCCGTCTTCGGCACGGTCGCCGAGGCGATGGAGGCCACCGGTGCCAACGTCTCCGTCGTGTTCGTCCCGCCGGCCTTCGCCAAGAGCGCGGTCGTCGAGGCCGTGGACGCCGGTATGCCGCTGCTCGTCGTCATCACCGAGGGCATCGCGGTGCGCGACACGGCCGAGTTCTGGGCCTACGCCCGCGACAAGGGCACGACCCGCATCATCGGCCCGAACTGCCCCGGCCTGATCAGCCCCGGCCAGTCCAACGCCGGCATCATCCCGGCCGACATCGCCGGCCCCGGCAAGATCGGCCTGGTGTCCAAGTCGGGCACCCTGACCTACCAGATGATGTACGAGCTGCGTGAGATCGGCTTCTCCACCGCCGTCGGCATCGGTGGTGACCCGATCATCGGCACCACCCACATCGACTGCCTCGAGGCCTTCGAGGCCGACCCGGAGACCGTCGCGATCGTCATGATCGGCGAGATCGGCGGCGACGCCGAGGAGCGCGCGGCCGCCTACATCCAGGAGCACGTCACCAAGCCGGTCGTCGGCTACGTGGCGGGCTTCACCGCGCCCGAGGGCAAGACGATGGGCCACGCCGGCGCCATCGTGTCCGGCTCCTCCGGCACCGCGCAGGCCAAGAAGGAGGCCCTCGAGGCCGCCGGCGTCAAGGTCGGCAAGACGCCGTCCGAGACCGCCCAGCTCATGCGCGAGGTCATCGCCTCCCTCTGAGTCACCCGCACCACGCCCCGGGGCGGCACCTGGACCACGGTGCCGCCCCTCGGCATACCCGGATTCTCGAGGGCCTCGCCCGACCGCTGTCGGCCGCGAGCGGCGCGCCTCCCCGGGCAGCGGGGGTCCCCGGGACACCATGGCTGCGTCATGACTCTCCTGCAGCGACCCGAGACCTCCCAGGACGAGCCCCCGGGCCCGGACCCGACCCCCGGACTCACGCTCGGCCGCGTCGTCGAGCTGCTGACCGCCGCCGTCGCCGGCGCCGTGTGCGTCCTCCTGGGCGTGCTCGCCGTGGCCGTGCCGGTCCTGGTCACCTGGCTCGCCGACGAGCGCAGCACGGCGTCGTTCTGGCAGAGCGTCGGGGTCTCCGTCGACTTCTGGGCGCTCGCGCACCGCGCCGAGGTCCGGGCGCCCGGCGCGGACGTCGTGCTCGCGCCGCTGCTCCTCACCGCGGGCCTCGTCGTCCTGTGCTGGTACGCCGCCCGCCAGGTCGTCTTCAACCGTCCCGACCTCATGGCCCGCGTCCCGCTGATCCGCGGCTGGCGCTCGGCCTGGCACGCGCTCGGCGGCGAGGACGCCACCGCGTTCGTGGCCGGGTATGTCGTCGCCGGCCTTCTCGTCGCCCACACCGCGAGCTTCGGGCTGGCTCCGGTCTGGCTGCCGAGCCTGGTCCCGGGGGCGGTGCTCGTCCCGCTGCTGTCCGTGGTGCTCGTGTGGTGGCTGGAGCACCGCCGCGACGACCATCCGGCGGTCGACGCGGGCCTGCGCTGGGTGCGTCGGCGCACCCCCGTCCTCGTGAGCCGCGGCGTGCCGGCCGCGGTCGAGGTGCTCGTGGGCCTGTCGGCGGTCTGCTTCCTCATGGTGGTGGGGCTGCTGCTCATCCGGGGGGAGCGGGTCCTCACGCTCTACGGCGCGCTGGACGCCGGGGTGGTCGGCACGACGGTGCTGACGGTCGGGCAGCTGCTGGCGCTGCCCAACCTCATGCTGTGGGCGCTCGCCTGGCTGACGGGCGCGGGGCTGACGGTCGGCACGGTGCACGTCGGCTGGACGGAGTCCACGCCGGGCGACCTGCCCGTCCTCCCCGTGCTGGGTGCGCTGCCCGAGCCGGGCGCCATGCCGCCGGGGCTGTGGGCGATGGCTCTGGTGCCGCTCGTGGCGGGCGGCTGGCTGGGCTATCGCGCCGTCGACGGGACGCCGCGGCTGGCGAGCTGGTGGACCAAGACCCAGATCGCGCTGTTCGGCGCCCTCGTCGTGGGAGTGGCAGCGCTGGTGCTCGGCTGGCTCGCCACCGGGGGTCTGACGCCGGGACTGCTGGGCACCGTGGGCGTCGAGCCGTGGCGCTTCGCAGCACTGCTGACCGCCGAGGTCGCGGCCGGTGCTGTGCTGGTCGTCACCGTCCTGCACCTCAGCGGGGCCCGGCGGGTCGTCCCTCGGGGCGGACCTAGACTGCAGGCGTGACCACCGCCCCGCCCGCGCAGCCTGCCTCGGTCGTCGTCCTCGTCTCCGGCTCCGGCACCCTGCTGCAGGCGCTGCTCGACGCTGCCGCCGACCCGGGCTACGGGGTGCGCGTCGTCGCCGTGGGGGCCGACCGGGACGGGATCGAGGGTCTGGCGCGCGCCGAGCGCGCCGGCGTCCCGACCTTCGTGGTCCGGCTGGGCGACCACCCCGACCGGGCAGCCTGGGACCTCGCCCTCGCCGACGCGATCGGTGCCCACGACCCCGACCTCGTCGTCTCGGCCGGCTTCATGAAGATCATCGGCGAACCCAGCCTGAGCCGGTTCCGGATCGTCAACACCCACCCGGCGCTCCTGCCCAGCTTTCCCGGTGCGCACGGCGTGCGGGACGCGCTGGCCCATGGCGTGAAGGTCACCGGCACCACGCTCTTCGAGGTGGACCCCGGCGTCGACACCGGCCGGATCCTGGCCCAGCGAGCGGTCGAGGTGCTCCCGGGCGACACCGAGGAGACGCTCCACGAGCGCATCAAGGGCGTCGAGCGGGCGATCCTCGTCGAGGAGCTCCCTGGGCTCCTGCGAGGTGACCTCGCACCCTCCGCCCACGGCTAGACTGGCCGCACACGACTGGCGCGGGTGGTCCACCACCGGGGAGTGAGAGTTCGTGGGCATCGCCCGCCTGGGTGCCCGCCGGAGCATGCCGCATCGCTGCAGCACGTCCGCACACCGCCGACCGCGAGGAGCACCACGTGACCACCGACCAGCGCCCCGTCCGCCGCGCTCTCGTCTCCGTCTACGACAAGACCGGGCTCGAGGACCTCGTCCGCAGCCTGCACGAGGCGGGCGTCGAGATCGTCTCCACGGGCGGCTCCGCCCGGCTCGTCGAGAGCCTCGGCCTGCCGGTCACCAAGGTCGAGGACCTCACCGGCTTCCCGGAGTGCCTGGACGGTCGCGTCAAGACCCTCCACCCGCGCGTGCACGCCGGCATCCTGGCCGACACCACCAACCCCGACCACGTCCGCCAGCTCGAGGAGCTGGACGTCGAGGGCTTCGACCTGGTCGTCGTCAACCTCTACCCCTTCACCGACACGGTGATGTCCGGGGCGTCGCAGGAGGAGTGCGTCGAGCAGATCGACATCGGCGGTCCGACCATGGTGCGCGCGGCCGCGAAGAACCACCGCAGCGTCGCCGTGGTCACCAGCCCCACGGCATACCCCCAGGTCGTCGAGGCCGTGCGCGCCGGCGGTTTCACCCTCGCGCAGCGGCAGACCCTCGCGGCGCAGGCCTTCGTCCACACCGCCACGTATGACGTGCACGTCGCCTCGTGGATGGGCAACGTCGTGGCCGACACCAGCGACGGCACCGGGTTCCCGGCGTGGGCCGGAGCCACCTGGGACAAGGCCGCGGTGCTGCGCTACGGCGAGAACCCCCACCAGCGCGCCGCGCTCTACGTCGACGGCTTCGTGCCCGAGCCCGGCCTGGCCCAGGCCGAGCAGCTGGGCGGCAAGGAGATGTCGTTCAACAACTACGTGGACGCCGACGCCGCCCGCCGCGCCGCCCACGACCACGGCGACCGCCCCACCGTCGCGATCATCAAGCACGCCAACCCCTGCGGCATCGCCGTCGGCGCCGACGTCGCCGAGGCGCACCGCAAGGCGCACGAGTGCGACCCCGTGTCGGCCTTCGGCGGCATCATCGCCACCAACGTCCCGGTCACCCGGGCGATGGCCGAGCAGGTCGCCGAGGTCTTCACCGAGGTGGTCGTCGCTCCCGACTTCGACGAGGACGCCCTCGAGCTGCTGCGCGGCAGGAAGAACCTGCGGCTGCTCAAGGCGTCCTCCCCGAGCCGGGGCGGCATCGAGACCCGTCCCATCTCCGGGGGCCTGCTCATGCAGTCCGTGGACGCGCTCGACGCCGAGGTCGAGGGCGGGGGGGACGACGCGTCCCGCTGGCGGCTCGTGGCCGGGGACCCGGCCGACGAGGCGACGCTGGGTGACCTGCAGTTCGCCTGGCGCGCCGTCCGCGCGACGAAGTCCAACGCGATCCTGCTGGCCGACGACGGCGCGAGCGTCGGTGTCGGTATGGGGCAGGTCAACCGGGTCGACTCCTGCCACCTCGCGGTGAGCCGGGCCGGTGAGCGGGCGGCCGGCTCCGTGGCGGCCTCTGACGCCTTCTTCCCCTTCGCAGACGGTCTGCAGGTGCTCCTCGACGCTGGTGTCCGGGCCGTGGTCGCGCCCGGCGGATCGGTCCGCGACGAGGAGGTCGTCGAGGCGGCGCGCGCTGCTGGCGTCACCCTCTACTTCACCGGGACCCGGCACTTCGCGCACTGAGCCCGGCGGCACGGGAGCCGCCCGCAGGCCGGTTCCGGGCGCCGCTAGAGTCAGGCCATGACCACACTCGTGCTCACCGTGATCGGCGACGACCGTGCAGGTCTCGTCAGTGCGCTCGCCGACGTCGTCGACGAGCACGGCGGCAGCTGGGGCCGTAGCCAGCTCGCCGAGCTCGCCGGCAAGTTCGCCGGCATCGTGACCGTCGAGGTCCCTCAGGACCGCGTCGAGGCACTCACCGCAGCCCTCGAGCCGCTGCATGGCGTGCTTGACACGACGGTCCACGAGGCCGCGGCCGCCTCGGCCGAGCACGAGGGGACGGCCTACCGCCTGGAGCTGGTCGGCAACGACCACCCGGGCATCGTGCGCCAGGTCAGCGGCGCACTGGCCGAGCAAGGGCTGAGCATCGAGTCGCTGGAGTCACGCACGGTGCCCACCCCCGAGTCCGGTGGTCAGACGTTCGAGGCGGAGATCGTGCTGCGCCCGGCCACGGGCGCTGACCTCGACGCACTGCAGAACGCCCTGGAGGGGCTCGCCGACGACCTCATGGTCGACATCACCCTGGAAGCTGAGGAGTCATGACCGCGACGATGCTGGACGGCAAGGCCGTCCTCGCGACCATCAAGGACGAGCTGCGTGTGCGTGTGCAGGCGCTGGCCGAGCGCGGGGTCGTGCCCGGGCTGGGCACCGTCCTGGTCGGGGACAACCCCGCCAGCACGTGGTACGTCGGCGCCAAGCACCGCGACTGCGCGGAGATCGGCATCGCGAGCATCCGGCGCGACCTGCCCGGCGACTCCTCGCTGGAGGAGGTGCTGGGTGTCGTCGACGAGCTCAACGCCGACCCCGCCTGCACCGCCTTCCTGGTGCAGCAGCCGACCGGCCTGGACGAGTTCGCGATCCTCTCACGGGTCGACCCGGCCAAGGACGTCGACGGCCTGCACCCGCACAACCTGGGCTGCCTGGTGATGGGCGAGCCGGCGCCGCTGCCCTGCACGCCGGTGGGGGCCGTCGAGCTCCTGCGTCGCTACGAGGTGCCGATCAAGGGTGCCGAGGTCGTCATCGTCGGTCGCGGGCTCACGGTCGGACGCCCGCTCGGCCTCATCCTCACCCGCCGCAGCGAGAACGCCACGGTCACGCTGTGCCACACCGGCACCAAGGATCTTGCGGCCCACACCCGCAACGCCGACATCATCATCGCCGCAGCCGGTGTCCCCGACATCATCACCCCTGACATGGTCAAGGAGGGCGCGGCCGTCCTGGACGTCGGCGTCTCCCGCCGGGACGGCAAGATCGCCGGCGACGTGCACCCCGACGTCGCCGAGGTCGCCGGGTGGCTCACCCCCAACCCCGGCGGCGTGGGTCCGATGACGCGGGCCATGCTCCTGGTCAACGTCGTGGAGGCGGCTGAGCGCGCCGCCGGCGTCGTCCCGGCGTGACCGCTCCGGGGGACGACCCCGAGGCCGAGGTCCGGGCGGCGGCGCCGCGCCAGCCGCTCGGGCTCTGGTGGCTGGCCGTCATCGGTCTGGCCCTGGCGGGCCTCCTGCTGGTGACGAGCAACCTGCGTGCCTACGGGTATGCCGTCGGCGTCACCCTCGCCGTGCTCGCGCTGCTGCGCGCGACCTTGCCCGAGCCCGCGCTGGGCGGCCTCGTGGTGCGCCAGCGCTGGACGGACGTGGCGACGCTGTCCTTCCTGGGATCGGCCGTGGCCATCCTGGCCAGCACGCTGCGGCTCACGGACCTGTAGGTCGCCGAGCTGCCCCGACAGCGACGGGCCGCGGCGGTCAGATCGACCGCCGCGGCCCGTCGCCGTCCGTGAGGGAGGTCAGCCCAGCAGGCCGAGCTCGGTCACCGCCTTGCGCTCCTCGTCGAGCTCGGCCACCGACGCGTCGATCTTGCCGCGCGAGAACTCATCGATCTCCAGGCCCTGGACGATCTCCCAGCGGCCGTCCTTGACGGTCACGGGGAAGGAGCTCACCAGACCCTCCGGCACGCCGTAGGAGCCGTCGGAGCGGACCGCCATCGAGACCCAGTCGCCCTCGGCGGTGCCCTCGACCCAGGTGCGGGCGTGGTCGATGGTCGCGGACGCGGCGGAGGCAGCGGAGGAGGCACCGCGCGCCTCGATGATCGCCGCACCACGCTTGGCGACGGTGGGGATGAAGGTGTTGGCCAGCCACTCCTGGTCGCCGACGGCCTCCGCGGCGTTCTGGCCGGAGACCTCCGCGTGGAACAGGTCGGGGTACTGGGTGGCGGAGTGGTTGCCCCAGATCGTCATACGACGGATCTCGGTGACCGGCACGCCGAGCTTGGCAGCCAGCTGGCTGATGGCACGGTTGTGGTCCAGGCGAGTCAGCGCGGAGAAGCGCTCGGTCGGGATGTCGGGCGCGTTGCTCATCGCGATGAGGGCGTTGGTGTTCGCCGGGTTGCCGGTGACCGTGACCCGGATGTCGTCGGCGGCCACGTCGTTGAGGGCCTTGCCCTGCGGGGCGAAGATGCCGCCGTTGGCCTCCAGCAGGTCGCCGCGCTCCATACCGGGGCCGCGCGGGCGGGCACCGACGAGCAGGGCGTGGTTGACGCCGTCGAACACCTTCGTGGCGTCGTCCCCGATCTCCACCTTGGCCAGGGTCGGGAACGCGCAGTCGTCCAGCTCCATCACGACGCCCTCGAGCGCCTTCAGCGCCGGCGTGATCTCCAGCAGCCGCAGCTCGACGGGGGTGTCCGGACCCAGCAGGGCACCGCTGGCGATGCGGAAGAGCAGGCTGTAGCCGATCTGGCCGGCGGCGCCGGTGACGGCGACCTTGACAGGAGAGTTCACGACGGAGATCCCTTCGGGAGGTGGGGCAGGTCGGACCCGCCGACGTCGGCGTGAAGCCGGGGATCGCTGCGCCCGACGCTAGCACCCGCGGGGTGGCTGACCCGAGCCTGTCGACCTCCGCACCCAGAATCTCGGGTGGCCGATGTGAAGGAACCCGATTACGGTAGTCGGCGGACCGGGCGAGGGTGACCCCCCGAGGGGCGCTGAACGTGCCCCGACCCTGCCTGCCGGAAGGAAGGATTGAGCGATGGGTTTCTTCGACAAGGTCAAGGACGCGCTGACCACCTCTGACGCCGAGCGCGCTGAGAAGGCGCAGGAGGCCGCCGACAAGGCCACCCAGGAGTACCGCGAGACGGCCGACCAGGCCAAGGCCGAGTACCGCGACGAGGCCAAGGAGGCCAAGGAGCGCGAGCTCGAGGCGCGCCAGAAGGCTGCCGAGGCCCGCGAGAAGGCCGGTCTGCAGGCGGAGGAGAAGGTGGAGGCCAAGGCCGAGAAGGCTGAGGACAAGGCTGCCGAGGCGCGCGAGAAGGCCGAGAAGGCCGCCGAGGAGCGCGAGGAGAAGGCCGCCTCCCGCGACGCGGACAAGCCGGACTACCGCACCTACACCGTCAAGTCCGGCGACACGCTCTCCGGCATCGCCGCTCAGTACGGCGTCGACTGGCGTGAGATGGCCCGCCTGAACAAGCTCGACAACCCGGACCTGATCTACCCCGGTCAGGTCTTCAAGGTGCCGAACAACTGAGGATCCGCACCTGGTGGTCGGGCCCCGGAGCGTCTCGCTGCGGGGCCCGACCCGTGCGCGGCGGAGGCCAAGTAGGGTGTGGCCCGTGACCACCGACGGATCCGCACCCTCTGTCTCCCCGGTGGTCGGGGTCGCGATCCCGGTCCCCGAGCCCTGGGGCAGCTACCTGCAGCAGCAGCGGCGCGACTACGGCGACTCCCGCGCCGACCACACCCCCACGCACGTGACCCTCCTGCCGCCGACCCCGCTGCGGCCCGACCAGATCCGACCCTTCCGTGAGCACCTGGCCCACGTGGCCCGGAGCCAGCCCAGCTTCGAGGTCGTGCTCCGTGGCACCGGGACCTTCCGTCCCGTCTCCGAGGTCGTCTACGTCCAGCTGGCGCAGGGGGTCAGCAGCTGCGAGCGCCTGGAGAGCGCCGTCCGCTCCGGGCCTGTGGAGCGCACGCTGGCCTTCCCGTACCACCCGCACGTCACGGTGGTGCACGACGGGCCCGGGCATGTCCTCGACCGGGCCTTCGAGGACCTGGCCGCCTTCACCTGTCGTTTCGAGGTGGAGTCGTTCCGCCTCTACCTCCACTCCGGCGACGAGGTGTGGAGCCAGGTGGAGGACTACCGGCTCACGCCACGGACCGGCTGAAGTCCCGGATCGCCAGCGCGTAGTGGTCGAGCAGCTGCTCGACCAGCGCGGGCCAGGAGCGCGTCACCACCCGGTCGCGCGCCGCGAGCCCCATCCGCTCGCGCAGCTCGGCCGCCTCGGGGCCGACGAGCGGCGCCACCTTGGCGGCCAGGTCGCCCGGCCGGTCGGGGTCGAAGAGGTCGCCGGTGACCCCGACCTCGACGAGGTCGAGCGGACCGCCGCGCGCGGGCGCGACCACCGGGAGGCCGGCCGCGGCCGCCTCCTGGATGGTCTGCCCGAAGGTCTCGCGGGTGCCGGTGTGCACGAAGACGTCGAAAGCGGCATACGCCCGGGCCAGGTCCTCGCCCTCGCGACGACCCAGGAAGACGGCGCCGGGGAGGCTGGCGGCGAGCATCTCGCTGCTGGGACCCTCGCCGACGAGGACGAGCCGGGTGCCGGGCACCCTGGCCAGCTCGACGAGTCGGTGCAGCTCCTTCTCCGGGGCCAGCCGGCCCACGTAGCCCAGCAGCGTCTCTCCGCGGGGGGCGAGCCGGGCCCGGAGCGCAGCGGTGCCGGGGTCCGTGCGGCGGGCGGGGTGGAAGAGGTCGGAGTCCACGCCCCGGCCCCACTGGGCGATCCGGGGGACGTCGTGGGCGGCGAGGTCCTGCAGCGCCGCGCTGGAGGGAGCGAGGGTGAGGTCTGCCTGCTGGTGGATGCGCCGGATCCAGCGCCAGGCCGCCCGCGCCGTCAGGTCGCCGGCCGGCCCCGAGTGCTGCCGGATGTAGGACGGCATGTCCGTCTGGTAGATGGCCACGGACGGTATGCCGAGCGCGCGCGCCGCGGTCAGGCCCCGCACCCCCAGCACGAAGGGGGAGGCGACGTGCATGACGTCCGGCCGGAAGCGGTGGAGCACCGTCTCGATCTCGTAGGAGGGCAGGCCCACCCGGAACTGGCGCACCGGCACGCTCGTCACGCTGTGCACCGGGAAGCCTGCGTAGTGCTCCGGGGTCATGGTCGGGCTCCACGGGCTGGTGCCGGGGGCGATGACCAGTGCGTCATGGCCCTGGGCGCGCAGCGACTCCAGCACCTTGCACACGCTCGTGGTCACGCCGTTGAGCGCGGGCAGGAAGGACTCGGTGACGATGGCGACCCTCACGTGCTCCAGCCTCGCGGGAGCCGGTGTGTCGGCGGCGACATCCGGGGGTGTGTCGGGTGATCGGCGGGTGACGAGTGGATGACCGATGGCATCGCGCAGACGTCCCGTCGACGACGGCCGCCCGCGGTGCGCTCCTGGGGGATGGCTCAGGTCAGCTCCTCCCTGCCCGTGCCGTGGAGCAGCGCCACGACGTTCCTGACCTCCTGCGCGCGCTCGCGCGTGGTGACGAGCAGGGCGTCGGCCGTGTCTACCACGACGACGTCGTCCAGGCCCAGCGTGACGACGGTCCTCCCGGACCGCGCGACCACCACACCCGTCGAGCCGACGTTGACGACCTTGTCGGGGTCCCCGAGGACCCGGAGGCCCTGGTCGTCGGCGGAGTCTTCCAGAAGATCTGCGAGAGAGGCGAAGTCGCCGACGTCGTCCCAGTCGAACGGTGCCTTCACGACCGCCACGCGTCCCGCGGCGGCCGCGGGCTCGGCCACGGCGTGGTCGATGGCCACCGCGGTCAGCGTCCCCCACAGCTCCTCGAGCCGCGCCGGCGCCGCGGCGATCTCGCGCAGCACCTCGACCATCCGGGGGTGCTGCTGGTCCAGCAGCTCCAGCAGGACGGTGGCGCGGACGACGAACATGCCGGCGTTCCACAGGTAGTCGCCGGACTCGAGGTAGGTGCGGGCCCGCTCCGCGTCCGGCTTCTCGACGAACGCCCGGACGTGGTGGGAGTCGGGGGAGTCGGCCGTCTGCAGGCGGGGGCCGACGCGGATGTAGCCGAAGCCGGTCGCCGGGTGGGTGGGGCTGATCCCGAGCGTCACCAGCCACCCCTCGCGGGCGGCGCGCACCGCCTGCCCCACGCGGTCGTGAAAGACGTCGAGGTCACCGATGACGTGGTCGGCGGCGAAGGAGGCGAGGACCGCCTGGGGGTCTCGCCGTTCCAGCACGGCGGCGGCCAGCCCGATCGCCGGCATCGAGTCGCGGGCCGACGGCTCGACGAGCAGGTCGCGCAGCTCCGGCACCTGCGCGCGCACGGCGTCGGCGTGCCGTCGGCCGGTGACGACCATCACCCGGTCGCCCACGAGGGGGCGCAGGCGGTCGACGGTGGCCTGGAGGAGGGTCCGTCCGCTGCCGGTGAGGTCGTGGAGGAACTTGGGGGAGCCGGCCCTCGACAACGGCCACAGCCGCGTTCCCGACCCCCCGGCGGGGATCACCGCGGTGAGGTCGGGGATCCCGTCGACGACATGCTCTGCGGAAGGCATGCGGTTCAGTGTATGGAGCCTCTTAGGGTTGACCCATGACGTCCGCTCCCGCGCCCACCCCCAGGCCAGCCGCACCGGCGACGAGGCGGGTAGCCCGCCTGGCTGCCGACGCGGCATACGCGCGCCTCGCCCGCCCCCTCCTGTGGCGCCTCGACGCCGAGACCGCGCACCACGGCACCGTGGTCGCGGCCGACCTGCTCGGACGCGTCCCGGTGACGCGCGCGCTCACGAGCCTGGCCGGGTATGCCGTGGGCCCGGCGGTCGAGCCCGACCCCGTGGAGGTGCTCGGGCTGCGCTTCCCGCACCGCGTGGGTCTCGCCGCGGGCATGGACAAGGACGGCCGTGGGCTCGCGAGCTGGGGAGCCCTCGGCTTCGGGCACGTCGAGCTGGGGACGGTCACGGCCAGGCCCCAGCCGGGCAACCCGCGCCCGCGCCTGGTCCGGCTGCCGCGCAGCCGCGCCGTCATCAACCGCATGGGCTTCAACAACCAGGGGGTCCACGCCCTCGCCGACCGCCTCCGGGCCGCGCGTGAGGCGGGACTCGTCCGCATCCCGGTGGGCGTGAGCATCGGCAAGAGCAAGGTCACGCCGGTCGAGGATGCCGTGGGGGACTACCTCGAGTCGGTCGCGGCGCTCGAGGGTCTGGCGGACTACCTGGCGGTCAACGTCTCCAGCCCCAACACCCCCGGGCTGCGCTCCCTGCAGGACGCCGGTCCGCTGGCCGAGCTGCTCGGCGCCGTGGTCACGGCCGCGGGGGCGACGCCCGTGCTGGTCAAGCTGGCCCCCGACCTCACCGACCACGCGCTCGACGAGGCGCTGGAGGTCGCCGTCGGGGCCGGGGTGTCTGGCGTCATCGCGACCAACACGACGCTGTCCCGCGAGGGGGTGCACCGCGTCGACGCGCTGACGGCGCAGAGCGAGGCCGGCGGCCTCTCGGGGGCGCCGCTCACGATGCGGGCGCGCGAGGTCGTCGCCCACGTCGCCTCCCGCACGGACCTGCCGGTCATCGGGGTCGGTGGGGTCATGAGCGGCGAGGACGCCCGGGCGCTGCTCGACGCCGGCGCCAGCCTGGTGCAGCTCTACACGGGGCTCGTCTACGCCGGTCCGGGGCTGGTGGGCGCCGCGGTGGAGGCCACCGCCCGGCGGTAGTCTGCGGGCATGTCAGAGGCGACCACGGAGTCCGGACTGCCGATGAAGGCCGTCTACGGGCCGGATGACCTGCAGGACTTCGACCCTGCCACCATGCTCGGCGAGCCCGGGAGCTACCCGTTCACCCGGGGTGTCTACCCCAGCATGTACACCGGCCGGCCCTGGACCATGCGCCAGTACGCCGGCTTTGGCACCGCCGCCGAGTCCAACGCCCGTTACCGCGAGCTGGTCGCCAACGGCACCGGCGGACTGTCCGTCGCCTTCGACCTGCCGACCCAGATGGGCTACGACTCCGACCACCAGCTGGCCGCTGGCGAGGTCGGCAAGGTCGGCGTCGCGATCGACTCGGTCGACGACATGGCCGTCCTCTTCGACGGCCTGCCGCTCGACGAGGTGTCGACCTCGATGACGATCAACGCGCCGGCCGCCTCGCTGCTGCTCATGTACCAGCTCGTGGCGGAGGCGAACGGCATACCGGCCTCCAGGCTCACCGGCACCATCCAGAACGACGTGCTCAAGGAGTACATCGCGCGGGGCACCTACATCTACCCGCCGGCGCAGTCGCTGCGGCTGATCTCCAACATCTTCGCCTACTGCCACGCCGAGATCCCGCGCTGGAACACCATCTCCATCTCCGGCTACCACATGGCCGAGGCGGGGGCGACGCCCGTGCAGGAGATCGCGTTCACGCTGGCCAACGCCAAGGCCTACGTGCAGGCGGCCGTGGACGCGGGGCTGCAGGTCGACGACTTCGCGCCACGCCTGTCCTTCTTCTTCGTCGCGCGCACCACGCTCCTGGAGGAGGTGGCGAAGTTCCGCGCGGCCCGCCGGATCTGGGCGCGGATCATGAAGGAGGAGTTCGGCGCCCAGAACCCGAAGTCGATGATGCTGCGCTTCCACACGCAGACGGCGGGGGTGCAGCTCACCGCCCAGCAGCCGGAGGTCAACCTCGTGCGGGTCGCCGTCCAGGGGCTGGCCGCGGTGCTCGGCGGCACCCAGTCGCTGCACACCAACTCCTTCGACGAGGCGATCGCGCTGCCGACCGCCAAGGCGGCGCGGCTGGCGCTGCGCACCCAGCAGGTGCTCGCCTACGAGACCGACGTCACCAGGACGGTCGACCCGTTCGCCGGTTCGTATGTCGTGGAGAGCCTCACCGACGAGGTGGAGGAGGCGGCCATGGAGCTGATCCGAGCCGTCGACGACCGCGGGGGAGCGGTGCACGCGATCGAGCAGGGCTTCCAGAAGAGCGAGATCGAGCGGTCCGCCTACGAGACCGCCCTCCAGATCGACTCCGGCGAGCGGGTGGTGGTGGGGCAGAACCGCTACAGGATCGAGGACGAGGAGCGCTACGAGCCGCTCCGGGTCGACCCGGCGATCGAGGTGGCGCAGGCCGAGCGGCTGGCCCGGCTGCGCGCGGAGCGGGACGGCGACGCGGTCGACCGGGCCCTGGACGGGGTGCGGGCGGCCGCGCGAGGCACGGACAACGTCCTCTACCCGATGCTCGACGCGCTGCGCGCCCGGGCCACGGGTGGCGAGGTGGCCGACGCGCTCCGGGAGGTCTGGGGGCAGTACACGCCCCGCGAGACGTTCTGAGGAGGGTACCGCCACGGATGTACCCTGGGACGAACGCCGCGCCGCGTCGTGGGTTCCGGGCCCTGTCTCGACCTGGAGTGACCTGATCCGGGCGCGGCCTACCCATGACCGCCGATCCGTAGCGAAGAAGACGTGACCATCGACACCGCCAACCATCCTCGCCCCACCGCCACCGCTGGGGGCCAGGCCCCGCCCGCACGCACGATGGTGGAGCGCGTGGCTCACGAGGTGGACGCCCTGGCCGAGGAGCTGGTGGAGCTGCGTCAGGCGGTCCACGCGCATCCTGAGCTCTCCTGGCACGAGCTGCGCACCACGTCGATGCTCGTCGACCGCCTGACCGCGGCCGGGATCGCGCACCGCACCCTGCCCGGCTCCGGTCTGGTCGCCGACCTCGGCGCGCCCGAGCCGCGGTTCCGCGTCGCCCTGCGGGCCGACCTGGACGCGCTCCCGCTCGAGGAGGTCACCGGGCTGCCGTTCGCGTCCCGGACGCTCGGCGTCTGCCACGCCTGCGGTCACGACGTGCACACGGTCGGTCTGCTGGGTGCCGGGCTCGCCCTGAAGGCGCTGGAGCCGGAGCTGGTCGCGCAGGGGCTCGCCGTGCGTCTGCTCTTCCAGCCCGCCGAGGAGACGATCCCCGGCGGGGCGCACGCGGTGATGGAGCACGGTGGTCTGGACGGCGTCGACCGCCTCTACGCCCTCCACTGCGACCCGTCGATCGACGTGGGCACGATCGGTCTGCGGGTCGGCCCGATCACCGCCGCCTCCGACTCCGTGCACGTCACGCTGACCGGGCGCGGGGGCCACACCTCCCGCCCGCACCTGACCCAGGACCTGACGTATGCCCTCGGGAAGGTCGTCACGGAGGTGCCGGCGGTGCTGTCGCGCCGGCTGGACCCGCGGTCCGGCACCACGCTCGTGTGGGGCGTGGTCCGGGCCGGCTCCGCGCCCAACGTCATCCCGACCCAGGCCGAGTGCATCGGGACGGTGCGCATGCTCGACTCCGAGACCTGGGACTCCGTGGCCCCGCTGGTGGAGGAGATCGTGCACGCCGTCGTCGCGCCCTACGGCGTGACCGCCACCGTCCTGCACACCCGCGGTGTGCCGCCGGTGGACAACGACAACGCGGCCGTCGTCGCGATGTCCCGGGCCGCGATGTCGCTCCTCGGGGCCGGGGCGGTGCTGCCGGCGCGCCAGTCCATGGGTGGCGAGGACCTGGGCTGGTACCTCACCGAGGTGCCGGGCGCGATGGCTCGTCTCGGTACCCGCACGCCCGGCGGTCCCACCTACGAGCTGCACCAGGGAGACCTGGTGGTGGACGAGCGCGCGGTGGCCATCGCGGCCAAGGTCCTCGCCTCGAGCGTGTTCACCTCGGTCGGGGCCGACGAGCACGTCTGACCGGCAAAGGTCACGAATTCGTCACCTTTCCGTCGACAGGAGGTCACCTCCCCGAAGGATGTGCGAAGCCGAGATAGGATCGGGGCGGCAACCCTTCCTGCTCACAAAGGAGTTCCCCGTGCGTCGGGTTCTGAAGCTCGCGGCCGTCGGTGCGGCCGCCACCATGGTGCTGGCCGGCTGCGGCCAGGCTCCGGACAGCAACACCGGCTCGACCGGCTCGGCCGGTGGCACCGCCGACGCCGGCAGCACCTCGACCGGCGAGGCCGCCGGCGACTTCAAGGCATGCATGGTCTCCGACTCCGGCGGTTTCGACGACCAGTCGTTCAACCAGTCGGGCAAGGAGGGTCTCGACGCAGCCAAGGACGAGCTGGGCATCGAGACCGTCGAGGTCGAGTCCCAGGCCGACACCGACTACGCCACCAACGTCAACAACCTCGTCTCCCAGGGCTGCAACCTGACCATCGGTGTCGGCTTCCTGCTCGAGGACGCCATCCAGACCGCGGCCGAGGGCAACCCGGACAGCAACTTCGCGCTGATCGACTCCGCCTTCTCCGATGCCGAGTTCAAGCCGGTCGAGCTGGACAACGCCAAGCCGATCCTCTTCAACACCGCCGAGGCCAGCTTCCTCGCCGGTTACCTGGCGGCCGGGATGACCGAGTCGGGCACCGTCGCGACCTTCGGCGGTATGCAGATCCCGTCCGTCTCGATCTTCATGGACGGCTTCGCCGACGGCGTCGCCAAGTACAACGAGGACAACGGCAGCGACGTCAAACTCCTCGGCTGGGACAAGGACAAGCAGGAGGGGGCCTTCTCCGGCGACTTCGAGAACCAGAGCCAGGGCCAGACCCTGACCGAGCAGTTCATCGCCCAGGGCGCGGACATCGTCATGCCGGTCGCCGGCCCGGTCGGCCTGGGTGCCGCCGCCGCTGCTGCCGGTGCCGACGGCGTGAAGCTGATCTGGGTCGACTCGGACGGCTACCTCACGGCCGCTGAGTACAAGGACCTCATGCTGACCTCCGTGATGAAGCAGATCGGTGCGGCGGTCCAGGACACCGTCGCGCAGACCGTCGAGGGCGGCTTCACCAACGAGCCCTACGTCGGCACCCTCGAGAACGGCGGCGTCGGCCTGGCCGAGGTCCGCGGCGCCGAGGTGCCCGCCGAGCTGCAGACCAAGCTCGACGAGTACAAGGAGCAGATCATCTCCGGCGAGCTGAAGATCGAGACGCCGAACGCGCCGTGACGCGCGTCTGACCGGCGTCGGACGATCCGGCGACCCACCGCATGACGGCCCGGCCCCAGGGGGGCCGGGCCGTTACGCTGTCCCTCCGAGGCGGTCCACCGCCTCTCACCGCCCCACCCGTGAGGTGCTGATGAAGCAGGAACTGCCATGAAGCTCGAGCTGCAGGGCATCACCAAGGTGTTCGGTCCCCTCGTGGCCAACGACCACATCGACCTGGTGGTCGAGCCGGGGGAGATCCACGCTCTGCTCGGCGAGAACGGCGCCGGCAAGAGCACGCTGATGAACGTCCTCTACGGTCTCTACGACCCGGACGACGGCCAGATCCTGCTCGACGGGCAGCCCGTCAGGTTCAAGGGCCCGGGCGACGCCGTCGCAGCCGGCATCGGCATGGTGCACCAGCACTTCATGCTCGTGCCGGTCTTCACCGTCGCCGAGTCGGTGGCGCTGGGCTACGAGCCCACCGGGGCGGCCGGCGTCCTCAAGCTGGACGAGGCGCGGCGACGCGTCACTGAGATCTCCGACCGCTTCGGCTTCCACGTCGACCCCGACGCCCTCATCGAGGACCTTCCGGTCGGCGTGCAGCAGCGCGTCGAGATCATCAAGGCGCTCTCCAGGGACGCCAAGGTGCTCATCCTCGACGAGCCGACCGCCGTCCTGACGCCCCAGGAGACCGACGAGCTGATCGGGATCATGGGTGAGCTCAAGGAGTCCGGCACCTCGATCGTCTTCATCACCCACAAGCTGCGCGAGGTCCGCGCCATCGCCGACCGCATCACCGTCATCCGTCGGGGCAAGGTCGTGGGGGAGGCCAGCCCGACGTCCACCGAGACCGAGCTCGCCTCGCTCATGGTGGGCCGGTCGGTCAACCTCTCGGTCGAGAAGGCACCCGCCGAGCCCGGCGTGGCCGCCTTCCAGGTCGAGGGTCTGAGCGTGATCGCCCCCAACGGCACCCTGCTGGTCGACAACCTCACCTTCGACGTGCGCGGTGGCGAGATCCTGTGCGTGGCGGGCGTCCAGGGCAACGGCCAGACCGAGCTGGCGGAGGTCATCCTGGGCCTGGAGGAGGCCGACGCCGGCCGGCTGACGCTCGACGGCACCGACCTGCTGGCCCGGTCGGTGAAGCAGCGCCTGCGTGCGGGCATCGGCTTCGTGCCGGAGGACCGCTCGACCGACGGGGTCGTGGCCAGCTTCAGCATCGCCGAGAACCTCATCCTCGACCTCTACGACACCGAGCCCTTCGCGCGCGGCATCTCGCTGAGCCCGGCGAAGGTGGCGGCGAACGCCGAGCGACGCACCGAGGAGTTCGACGTTCGCTACACCTCGGTGCACGACCCCATCTCCACGCTCTCCGGCGGCAACGCGCAGAAGGTCGTCCTGGCCCGCGAGATGTCCCGGCCGCTGCGCCTGCTCGTCGCCTCGCAGCCCACCCGCGGACTCGACGTGGGCTCGATCGAGTTCGTGCACAAGCGCATCGTGGCCGAGCGGGACAACGGCACCCCGGTGCTCATCGTGTCCACCGAGCTCGACGAGGTCCTCAACCTCGCCGACCGCATCGCGGTGATGTACCGCGGCAGGATCGTCGGCATCGTCGACGTGGCCGAGGAGAACGCCCAGGCCGGGGGAGTGAGCCGCGACATGCTCGGCCTGATGATGGCCGGGGTCCCCATGGACGAGGCACGCGCCCAGGCGGCCGAGCACCGCTCCGTCCTGGGCCAGGCCGACCTGGACGGCGACGGCATACCTGATGCGGCGCCGGAGGCGCCCACCGCAGTCTCGACGGAGGCGACCACGACGCCCACCCCCACCACCGAGAGGCAGGACTCGTGAGCGACCAGCCCCACGCGAGCAGCTCGCACGGCTCCGACGCCGGCAGCGAGCAGGCGGTCGCCGCCGCGCCGCCGGCCGCCGTCGGCACCGAGGGCGGGCACGGCCCGACACGACGCGACGACGACGGGGGGTCGGTCCTGCACCAGATCCTGTCCGGCAGCGCGCTCATGTCGGCCCTGGCCATCGTGCTGGCGCTGCTGCTCGGCGGGCTCCTCATCGCCTTCGCCGACGAGGACACCCGAGCGGCCTCCAGCTATTTCTTCGCGCGCCCGACCGACACCCTGGCCGCGGCGTGGGACGCCATGTGGCAGGCCTACGTCGCCCTCTTCCGCGGCTCCGTCCTCGACTGGCAGGCCGACAGCGTCGTCGGGATGGTCAAGCCGCTGACCGAGTCGATGGTCTTCTCCGTCCCGCTGATCCTCGCCGGCCTGGGCATCGCGGTCGGCTTCCGCGCGGGGCTGTTCAACATCGGTGCCCAGGGGCAGATCATCGTCGGTGCCATCGTCGCCGCCTGGCTCGGCTTCGCCGTCGACCTGCCTCCGGTCGTGCACCTGCTGGTCGCGGTCCTCGGCGGCGTCGTGGGCGGGGCGGTCTACGCCGGCATCCCGGGCGTGCTCAAGGCCCGCTTCGGGGCCAACGAGGTGATCGTCACGATCATGCTCAACTACATCGCCGTCTACCTGATCAGCTACATGCTCAAGCAGCCCTCGTTCAACCCGGGACGCACCGGGCAGCGCAGCCCAGCCGTCCAGCCCGAGGCGCTCTACCCCGCGCTCGTCCCCGACGCGCTGGTCGAGAACGACTTCCGGCTCCACTGGGGCTTCGTCGTGGCGATCCTGGCGACGGTCTTCGTCTGGTGGCTGCTCGAGCGGTCCACGACGGGCTTCCAGATCAGGGCCGTCGGAGCCAACCCGGCCGCCGCACGCACGGCCGGCATGTCGGTCGGCCGGATCACGATCATCACGATGGTGATCGCGGGCGCGCTGGCCGGTCTCGCGGCCGGAGGGCAGGTGCTGGGCACCGAGCGTTCGCTGACCGCCGGGGTGGCGGCCTCCTTCGGCTTCGACGCGATCACCGTCGCGCTGCTGGGGCGCTCGCGCCCGTGGGGCACCTTCTTCGCCGGGCTGCTCTTCGGCGCCCTCAAGGCCGGCGGCTTCCTGATGCAGTCGCTCACCCAGACCCCGATCGACATCATCCTGGTCGTCCAGTCGCTCATCGTGCTGCTCATCGCGGCGCCGCCGCTCGTCCGCTCGGTCTTCCGGCTCCCGGCCCCGACGCCCAGACCGCGCCGGCCCCGCCCGGCCCGCACCACCCCGAAGGAGGTAGCGGCATGAGCGCCGCGACCGTTCCCCACGCCCGAGACGTCGACGCCCCGACGACGGCGCGGCCGAAGGTCAGCGTGAAGACGCCCGTCGTCTACGCGCTGGCCGCGCTGGTGACGCTCGCGCTCCTGCTGCCGGGCGTGGGCGCGGACGAGTCGACCACCTTCCAGTTCAGCGCCGGCGCGGAGTGGTTCTCCCTGCCCAACCTCACGGTCCCCGCGCTGATGACGCTCGTGGTGCTCACCGTGGTGATGGCGGCCGCTGCCGCGTGGGCCTTCGTCCTCGTCCGGCAGCGGCGCCACGCCCCGCCCTGGCTGCACGTCGTCGTCGGGCTGGCCTTCGTGCTGGCCTTCCTCACCTACGCCGGTGCCGGGAAGACGTCGGTCATCCCGATGGTGTCGCTGCTCGCCGGGGCCCTCGCCCTGTCGGTGCCACTGGTCTTCGGTGCCCTCTCCGGTGTCATCTGCGAGCGCTCGGGCATCATCAACATCGCCATCGAGGGGCAGCTGCTGTTCGGTGCGTTCGCCGCCGCGGTGACGGCCTCGGCGCTCGGCAGCGGTTACTGGGGGCTGATCGCGGCGCCCGTCGCGGGCGCGCTCGTGGGCGCCCTGCTCGCCTGGTTCGCGGTGAGCTACCAGGTCAACCAGATCATCGTGGGCGTGGTCCTCAACACCCTGATCCTGGGCCTGACCGGGTTCCTTTTCGCGACCGTGCTCTCGGACAACAAGGCGCTGTGGAACACCCGCATGCCGCTGCCCCGCCTGCGGATCCCGGTCCTGGCCGAGATCCCGGTCCTCGGGCCGGTCCTGTTCAACCAGACCGTGCTGATCTACCTTATGTACGTCATCGTCGTGGTCCTCAACGTCATGCTCTTCCGCAGCCGCTGGGGCCTGCGCACCCGCGCGGTCGGTGAGCACCCCAAGGCCGCGGACACCGTGGGCATCAAGGTCAACGTGCGCCGGGTCTGGAACACCATCCTCGGCGGTGCGGTCGCGGGCCTGGGCGGGGCCTTCTTTACGGTCGGCTCGGGGCTGGCGTTCGGCCGCGAGATGTCGGCCGGCACCGGCTTCATCGCGCTAGCCGCGATGATCCTGGGCAAATGGAACCCCTACGGCGCGGTCGCCGCGGCCCTGCTCTTCGGCTTCTCCAAAAACCTCGGCAACGTGCTGTCCACCATCGGCAGCGGGGTCCCCTCGGAGCTGCTGCTGATGCTGCCCTACCTGATCACGATCTTCGCCGTCGCCGGCTTCGTGGGGCGGGTCCGCCCGCCCGCGGCCGAGGGCATTCCCTACACCAAGAGCTAGAGAGGTATGGAGTGAGCGACCCCGTGGACTGGGACGTGCTGCACGCCGCCGCCGTCGAGGTCATGCGGCGCGCCTACGTCCCGTACTCCCACTACCCGGTCGGGGTGGCCGGCCTGGTCGACGACGGTCGGGTGGTGCGCGGGTGCAACGTGGAGAACGCCGGCTACGGCGTGACGCTGTGCGCCGAGTGCGGGATGGTCTCCGACCTGGTCGCCGGTGGCGGCGGACGTCTGCTCGCGGTGTGGTGCGTCAACGCCGACGGGGACACGATCATGCCCTGCGGCCGCTGCCGTCAGCTGATCTGGGAGCACGGGGGAGCGGAGTGCCGGCTGCAGACCCCGCGCGGGATCCTGCGGATGGACGAGGTCCTGCCCCAGGCCTTCGGGCCCGACGACCTCGCGGCCGTCGAGCACCCCACCCCCTGACCGGACAGGCGTTCCTGCCACGGCCGCACCCACCACCCGACCGGACAGGCGTTCCTGCCACGCCCACACCCACCACCCGACCGGACAGGCGTTCCTGCCACCACAGCACCCGCCACCCGACCGGACAGGCGTTCCTGCCACGGCCGCAGCGGCACTACTGCCTGTCCGGTCGGAGTGAAGGGGCGCTCAGGCGAGCGTGTTGACCGGACAGGCGTTGCTGACACGACCGCAGCGGCACTACTGCCTGTCCGGTCGGCGTGGAGGGGCGCTCAGGCGAGCGTGTTGACCAGGCAGGCGCGCGGCATACCGGCATCGAGGGCGAGCTGGGCCGCCTCGGGCGACCGGGCGATGTAGACCGCGCGTCCGCCGATGCCCTGCACCCGCTCCTGGAGCGTGCGGACCGTCCCGGCGTCCACCACGACGCGGCCCTGCTCGGCCGGGAGGAACGGCGCGTCGCCGAAGGTGCCGCTGGTGTCCGACCCCGTGCGCGCCACCTGCGTGACGTGAATCGGCCGCTGAGAGAGACCGGCGGCGAGGGCCGCGAGGATGCCGCCGTTCGCGGGGTCGCCGCCGTCCACGGGCACCGAGAAGCGGGTCGCTGCGCCCTCGCCGGTGATCTCCTGCAGGACGTACTTGGCGTGGCGCTCCCGCGTCATCACCGAGTAGGTGAGCGCCGGCGTGCCGTCCAGCTCAGCCTCCGCCGCCAGGACGAGGGCCTCGGCGCCCAGCCCGACGGCCAGCGTCTGGGCGCAGCTGAGGGTGGCCGCCATCCGAGGGGTGGAGACCGCGGCCACGACACGCTCGTTGCGGATTGCGATGATGGTGGGGAACATCGGCTGCGCCCCTGCCGTCCCATCCCCGGTGCGCGAGCGGCGCAGCAGTTCGGTCACGGGAGGAACGACGAGCGTCATGATGTCAGCGATGAGCACGCGGGACAGGATGTCACACGAGGGCGGGAGCCGATGAACATGCGCAGACTGCCCGTCTGGGGCTGGATCCTCCTCGCCTTCGTGACGCTGCGGGTCGCGGGCGAGCTGGACATCCCGGTCCTTCCCCTCCTGGTCCTCGGCTGGGTGGCGTACACGGTCTGGGGCCACAAGCTCGGCCGTGGGCGCTCAGGTCGGCCCGGCGGGACGCTCGGACGGGTCGAGCGCCCGCAGGGGGTCGCCTGGCCCCAGGAGACCTCCCGACCGACCTCGCCCGGGCCGCTCCAGCCGGACAGCCCGATGCCGACGATCGACGTGCCGCGTTACCCGGGAGCGGCGGGGCAGGGTATGTCGTCGCTCGGCTCCGATCCCGCGGTCTCCCTCGCGCAGCTCCAGCTGGGCCAGGTCGGTCGTGACCTCGACCAGGCCGCGGGCAGCGGCGACGACAGCCGGGTGGAGCAGGCTCTGCGGCGCGCGCAGAGCACGGTGCAGCAGGTGAAGGGCTCCCTGGAGGTGGCGGGTAGCCCCGAGGCCAGCAGGCTGCGCGCCTCGCTGGACGGCCTGGGAGGTGCTGTCGCCAGGGCCCTGGCGGAGACGCCGGGACCGGGGCGCTCGTCGCTGGTGCAGCGGATCATCCAGACCTGCCGGGGCCCGGCGCTCTAGCGGGACGGCATACCCGCAGGTCGCAGGCGATGCGCGAGACTGGTCCCATGAGTGAGTCCTTCGACGCCGTCGACATCATCCGGACCAAGCGTGACCGGGGCGAGCTGAGCCCCGAGCAGATCGCCTGGGTGGTCGACGCCTACACCCGCGAGGTCGTGGCGGACGAGCAGATGTCCGCGCTGGCGATGGCGATCCTGCTCAACGGCATGAACCGCCGCGAGATCGGCGACTGGACCGCGGCGATGATCGCCTCGGGCGAGCGGATGGACTTCTCCGGCCTCTCGCGCCCGACCGCCGACAAGCACTCGACCGGCGGTGTCGGCGATAAGATCACCCTGCCGCTCGCCCCCCTCGTCGCGGCCTGCGGGGTGGCGGTGCCGCAGCTGTCGGGGCGCGGGCTGGGCCACACGGGCGGCACCCTCGACAAGCTGGAGGCGGTGCCGGGCTGGCGCGCCGCGCTGTCCAACGAGGAGATGTTCGCGCAGCTGGAGGACGTCGGCGCGGTGATCTGCGCGGCGGGCTCGGGGCTGGCGCCGGCGGACAAGCGGCTCTACTCCCTGCGCGACGTCACCGGCACCGTCGAGGCGATCCCGCTCATCGCCTCCTCGATCATGAGCAAGAAGATCGCCGAGGGGACCGGGGTGCTCGTCCTCGACGTCAAGGTCGGGTCGGGTGCGTTCATGAAGACCCAGGCGGACGCCAGCGAGCTGGCCCGCACCATGGTCGAGCTCGGCACCGACGCGGGCGTGCACACCGTCGCCCTGCTCACCGACATGTCGACTCCGCTCGGGCTCACCGCGGGCAACGGGCTGGAGGTGCAGGAGTCGGTCGAGGTGCTGGCCGGCGGCGGCCCGGCTGACGTCGTCGAGCTCACCCTGGCGCTGGCTCGCGAGATGCTCGCTGGGGCGGGCCGTGGGGACGTCGACCCCGCCGACGCGCTCGCCGACGGCCGGGCCATGGACGTGTGGCGCCGGATGATCGCCGCCCAGGGCGGCGACCCGGACGCCCCGCTCCCCGTCGCCAAGGACACCCACGTCGTCACCGCACCGGCCGACGGTGTGCTCACCAGGCTGGACGCGCTCGCCGTGGGCGTCGCGGCGTGGCGCCTGGGTGCCGGCCGGGCCCGCAAGGAGGACCCGGTGCAGGCCGCGGCCGGGGTGCAGATGCACGCCAAGCCGGGTGACCCCGTCCGCGCGGGTCAGCCGCTGCTCACGCTGCACACGGACGAGCCGGACCGGTTCGCCCGGGCGCTCGAGGCGCTCGAGGGCGGGTATGCCGTGGGCTCAGCCTCCGAGGTGGAGGCCCCCGCGCAGGTGGTCATCGACCGGATCGCCTGAGGTCCGCCCGCGGCACGATCGCCTGTCCGGTCCGGCACGATCGCCTGTCCGGTCCGGCACGATCGCCTGTCCGGTCGGGCACGACGCCTGTCCGCCCGCGGCACGATCGCCTGTCCGGTCCGGCACGATCGCCTGTCCGGTCGGGCTGAGGGGACGGAAGCCTCAGCCTCAGCCTCAGTAGCCCTGGCCGTCGGCGCCGGCGACGTCGGCGCCCGGCTGCGGGACGACGAGCGTCCCTGCGGCCTCGCGCTCACGGGCGCCGGCGAGCAGCGCAGCGGTCGAGGACGTGCCGATGCGGGTGACGCCCTCGGCGCACATCGCGAGCAGCGTGTCGATGTCGCGCACGCCGCCGGAGGCCTTCACCTGCACCTGCGGCCCGGTGTTCGCGCGCATCAGCCGCACGTCCGGCAGGGTCGCGCCACCGCCGGCGAAGCCGGTCGAGGTCTTGACGAAGTCGGCTCCCGCCTCCTCGCTGGCGCGGCAGGCGGCGACCTTCTGCGCCTCGTCCAGCAGGGCGGTCTCGAAGATGACCTTGACGATCCGGCCCTCGGCGTGGCCGACCTCGACGACGGCCGCGATGTCCTCGCGCACCGCGTCCACGTCGCCTCCGCGCAGCCGGCCGATGTTCAGCACCATGTCCAGCTCGGTCGCGCCGTCGGCCAGGGCCTGCCGCGCCTCGGCGACCTTGGCCGCCGTGGACGTCGTGCCGTGCGGGAAGCCGATGACCGTGCAGACCTGGGTCCTGTGGCCCTCGACCGCGGTCAGGGCCAGCGAGACGTCCGACGGCCGCACGCACACCGACCAGATCTCCTCCCGCGCGAGCTCGCGGCAGGACACCTCGACCTCCTGCGGCGTCAGCTCGGGCTTGAGCAGGGCGTGGTCGATGAGATCGGCGACGTCCTGGACGGTCAGGGCGCTGCCCGGCGCGTACGTGTTCGGCATACCCCCGAGTCTAGGGCGGCCGAGGGCGGGGCCCGCCTGCCTAGGATCGGGCCATGACGACCCTCGACACCCGTGAGCTGCCCAAGGTCGTGCTCCACGACCACCTCGACGGCGGGCTGCGGCCCGCGACCGTGCTCGAGCTTGCGCAGGAGCAGGGGTATGCCGCGCTGCCCGCCTCGGACGTGGGGACGCTCGCCGCGTGGTTCGCCGACGCGGCGGACTCGGGATCCCTGGTCCGCTACCTGGAGACCTTCGACCACACGGTCGGGGTGATGCAGACCGAGGACGCGCTGGCCCGGGTCGCGCGCGAGTGCGTCGTGGACCTCGCCGAGGACGGGGTCGTCTACGCCGAGGTGAGGTATGCCCCCGAGCAGCACCTCCAGCGCGGGCTGACGCTGGACCAGGTGGTGGAGGCCGCCAATCGCGGCTTCCGCGAGGGCGAGGAGGAGGCTGCGAGCGCCGGCCGGCGGATCAGGGTACGGGTCCTGCCGAGCGCGATGCGGCACGCGGCACGCGCCGTCGAGATCGCCCAGCTCACCGTGCGACACCTGGGCGACCAGGTGGCCGGGTTCGACATCGCCGGTGCCGAGGACGGCCACCCGCCCACGCGGCACCTGGCGGCCTTCGACTACCTGCGTCAGCACAACGCGCACTTCACGATCCACGCGGGCGAGGCGTTCGGGCTGCCGAGCATCTGGGAGGCGATCCAGTTCTGCGGGGCCGAGCGGCTGGGTCACGGCGTGCGCATCGTCGACGACATCCGGCTGGACGGCCGCCCCGTGACCGACGACCTGGCCGGCGCCATCCGGTGGGCGGCGGTGGAGCCAAACGCCTTCGAGCTGGGCCCGCTCGCGGCCTACGTTAAGGACCGTCGGATCCCGCTGGAGATGTGCCCGAGCAGCAACGTGCAGACCGGTGCCGCGGAGTCCATCGAGACGCATCCGATCTCGCTGCTCAAGGACCTCAACTTCCGGGTCACGCTCAACACCGACAACCGCCTGATGAGCGCCACCTCGATGAGCCGGGAGGCGCAGCTGCTCGTCGACCGTGCGGACTGGCAGCTGAGCGACCTGCGGCGGGTCGCGGTCAACGCCATGAAGTCGGCCTTCCTGCCCTTCGACGAGCGCCTCGAGATCATCGAGGGCGTCCTCAAGCCGGCCTACGACGTCGGCTGAGGACGATCTAGCTCAGCAGACGGGAGCGCAGGGCGTCGGCGCGCTCCATCCGCTGCTCGTCGCGGCGCCGTCGCTCCGCGAGCACGGCCGCCAGCACCGACTCCGGGTGCGCCTGGGGCGGCGGCGGGGGAGCGACGTGGGGGAGGAGCGCGGCATACAGCTCGGAGGCGGTGCGCCCCCGGGCCTCGGGGGTCAGCGACCCGGTGCGCTGCAGGAACTGCCGCACCGCGACGGCGAGCGCGGCCGGGAGCACGCCGAGGTCGGCCTGGGCCGCCCAGGCGCGCAGCTCCTCCGGCATCACCGGCCCCTCGGGCAGGCGCAGGCGGACCCGGTCGCGCACGACGTAGGTCCCGGCGAGCAGGTCACCGATGCGACGGGCCTTCTCGTTGGTGGTGGCGACGAGCAGCGCCAGCCCGCCGAGCGTCATCCACAGCTCGACCGTGCCGGCCAGCGCGCGGATGATCGCGTGCCGCAGCCCGATCGGGCCGGTGTCGTCACGCACGGTGCGCAGCCCCATGACCAGCTTGCCGACCGTGCGACCGCGGGTCAGCGTCTCCAGGGTGATCGGCAGCCCGGCCATGACCACCGCCACCAGCACGACCCCGAAGGCCTGCCCCAGGGCGGAGTCGCGGGCGAAGAGCTGTGCCGGCAGCACCAGGACGAGGAGCAGCACCCCCGCCGCCACCACGACCAGGTCGATGAGCCCCGAGACCATCCGCAGCGGCAGCGCCGCCGCAGGCAGCTCGATCTCGACCGCCTCGCTGGTGACGAAGCGCTCGCTGTCGAAGATCCCCCGCTGGGCCATGGCGGGCAGGCTACCCCGGTCCCCGGCCGTGCACCCGAGGAGCCGCGCGGGGAGCCCGGCGCGACGGCATACAGTGACGGGGTGGACCTCGACGCGCTGGTGGGACGTCGACGGGGGGACTGGCAACGGCTGGCGACCCTGTCGCGGCAGCGCCACCTGTCCGGGGCCGAGGCGGACGAGCTGCTGGACGGTTACCAGCGTGCCGCGACCGACCTGTCGACCGTGCGGTCGTCCGCGCCCGACGCGCAGGTGGTCGCGCACCTGTCCACCCTGATCGCCACGGCCCGGGCCCGGGCCTCGCGCGTGCCGACCTTCAGCTGGGAGGGGGTGGGGCGGTTCGTCGCGGAGGACTTCCCCGCGGCGCTCTACCGCCTGCGCTGGTGGTGGGGCATCACGGCGCTGGCCAACGTCGTCGTCGGTCTCCTGCTCGGCTGGTGGCTCACCGCGCACCCAGTCGTCGAGAACAGCCTGCTCACCCCCGAGGAGGTGCAGCTGCTGGTCAACGTGCAGTTCGAGTCCTACTACTCCGAGCACGCAGCCTCGAGCTTCTCGACGCTCGTGTGGGTCAACAACGCCTGGGTGGCCGCGCGCTGCATCGGGATGGGGGTGCTCGGCGTCCCGGTCGTCTGGCTGCTGTGGCAGAACATCGCCAATGTCGCGGTGATCGGCTCCCTCATGCACAGGCACGGCCGGGGGGAGGTCTTCTGGGGCTTGATCACCCCGCACGGCCTGCTGGAGCTGATGGCGATCTTCGTCGCGGCCGGAGTGGGGCTGCGGCTGTTCTGGGCCTGGGTAGCGCCGGGGCCGCGGACCCGTCTCGCCAGCCTCGCGGCCGAGGGGCGCACGGCGGCCGGTGTCTCCGTCGGGCTCGTGATCGTGCTGCTGATCTCAGGCGTCATCGAGGGCTTCGTGACGCCGTCGCCGCTGCCGACGTGGGCGAGGGTGGGCATCGGTGTCCTCGCCCTGCTGGGGTTCTTCGTCTACGTCTTCACGCTGGGGCGCCGCGCGGCGCGCGCCGGCGTCACTGGTGACGTCGCGGAGGAGCTGCAGGCGGCGAGCGCGCCCACCGTCGGCTGACCAGCTGGCCGGTAGCCGGCTGACGGGCTGACGGGATCCGTGCCGGCGACACGCCGTCCGCGACCGGCTCCAGCGAGCACGTGCACGCGTGAGCGGCTGTGCTCGGGCGTGTCGCCGGGACAGATCAACCTCGCTGGCCCTGGGGACGGGTCGGCACCATCCGACGCCCACCACCTCACGCTGACCCCCGACCCTCCCACCCCGCGCTCACACAGCCAGCCGCCAGGCCTCCACCTCGGCGGCCAGCTCTGCAGCCCGGGCCGCCGGGAGCCACGAGCCGGTGAAGCTGTTGGTGGCGAGCCTGGCCAGGTCGTCGCGTCCCAGTGCCGTCTCCGCCCTGAGCGCCGCGTAGTTGTCGTCCACGTAGCCGCCGAAGTAGGCCGGGTCGTCGCTGTTCACGGTCACCAGCACGTCCGCGGCGAGGAGCTGCGGGAGCGGGTGCGCGGCGATCGACCCGACCGCCCGCAGCCGCACGTTGGACAGCGGGCAGACGGTCAGCGGCACCTGCTCCTCGCGCAGGCGCGCCACGAGGTCCGGGTCGTCCGCCGCGCGGATCCCGTGGTCGACGCGCTCGACGCCGAGCACGTCGAGGACCTCGGTGACGTTGGACGCCGGTCCCTCCTCGCCCGCGTGGGCGGTCAGGCGCAGCCCCTCGGCCCGCGCCCGCAGGAAGACGTCCGCGAACGGCGCGGCCGGGTGCCCGACCTCCGCGGAGTCCAGCCCGACCCCGGCGATGGGAGCGCCCGCTCGCAGCAGCGCCTCGAGCACCTCCATCGCCTCGCCGGCCGGCCTGTCCCTGAGGAAGGCCGCGACGAGCAGGCTCGAGACGCCGAGCTCGGCACCGAGCGCCATGCCGGCGGCAAGTCCCTCGACGACCTCCTCGATCGGTATGCCGCGCGCCAGGTGGGCCTGCGGGTCGAACATCACCTCCGCGTGGCGCACGTGCGCGACGGCCGCGCGCCGCAGGTAGGCCGCCATCAGCTCCGCGAAGTCCTGCGCCGTGCGCAGCACCGCGGTGTTGGCGTAGTAGAGGTCGAGGAAGGACTGCAGGTCAGTGAACGCCAGGCGCGCCCTCAGGTCCTCGGCATCGGCATACGGGAGGGGTATGCCGATGCGCTCGCCGAGGGCGAGCACCATCTCGGGCTCGAGCGTCCCCTCGACGTGCAGGTGCAGCTCGGCGCACGGGGGCGTGTCCATGCCTCCGACACTAGGCCCCCGACGCGCTGGCCGTCAGACGCCGATGTCCTCGTAGGAGCGGGGGTCCTCGACGGGCTCGAGGTGCAGGTTGACGCGCAGGTCGGGGTACTCCGCGAGCAGCGCGTCCGTGAGGTCCTCGGCGACGTCGTGGCCGTGCTTGACGGTCCAGGCACCGGGCACCAGCAGGTGCATCTCCATGAAGCGCCGGTGGCCGGACTCACGGGTGCGGAAGGCGTGGAAGCGCACGTCCTCGCCGTCGAAGCCGGCGATGAAGGTCTCGATCACGCCCCGGATCCGCTCGTTGTCCTCGGCCGGCAGGGAGACGTCCATGAGGCCCGCGGTCGAGCTGGCGATCAGGCCCCAGCCGGTCACCAGGATGTTGACGCCGACCGCGAAGGCGATGATCGGGTCCAGGCGCTCCCAGCCGGTCAGCCACACCAGGAGCACGCCCACGACGACGCCGACCGAGGTCCACACGTCGGTGAGAAGGTGCTTGCCGTCGGCGGTCAGGGTGATGGAGCGGTGAGCGCGGCCGGCGCGCAGCAGCACCCAGGCGACGCCGCCGTTGACCACGGAGGCCACGACGGAGATGAGCAGGCCGACGCCGACGTTCTCCAGCGGCGCCGGGTTGAGGAAGCGCTCGACGGAGGCCACGAGGATGACCGCGGCGGCGACGAAGATCATCACGCCCTCGACGGCCGCGGAGAAGTATTCGGCCTTGCTGTGCCCGAAGTTGTGGTTGCGGTCCGGCGGACGCAGCGCGACCCGCAGCGCCATGAGCGCCACCACCGCGGCCACCAGGTTGACCGTCGACTCTGCGGCGTCGGAGAGCAGTCCTACCGAGTCGGTGACCAGCCACGCGGTGCCCTTGAGCGCGATGGTGACGACGGCCGCGGCGATCGAGAGCCAGGCGAAGCGCGTCAGGTCCTCGGGGGCGGGGTGACGCGTGCTGAGGCTGGGCTTCTCGGGCTTGGGCTGGGTCACGGGCACGCTCGCAGAAGGGTGGGTCGGGCGGGGGCTCGGCCCGATTCTACCGACGGGGGCCACCATCGCTCAGAGCAGGCCGCGGGCCTTGAGCGCGAGGTAGTGGTCGGCCAGCGCACCGGGCAGCCGCTCCGGCAGCTCGTCGACGACCGTCACGCCGAGGAGCCCGAGCGCGGCCGCCGTGCGGCGCCGCAGCGCCTCCGTGCGCTCCGCCGCGGCGGCGTCCCAGACCGCCTGGAGGGAGGAGACGTCCGCCCGGAGCGCCTCGAGCGCCGGGTCGGCCACCGAGGCCACGACAACCCGGTGGTGGGCGGTCAGCGTGGGCAGCACCGGCAGCAGACCCTCCTCCACCGCCGCCGGCTCCAGCGGGGTCAGCAGCACCACCAGCGCGCGGCGCCGGGCCAGCCCCGTGACGGCGCCCGCCAGGGTCGTCCAGTCGGCCTCGACCAGCACCGGCTCCAGCGGCGCCATGGCCGTCACGAGGCGGTGGAGCAGGGCGCTGCGGGTCGAGGCCCCGCCCGCCTGCGAGCCGACGCGTGCCCGCACGACGCGGTCGCCCGCCAGCAGGTCGACCCGGTCGCCGGCGTGCGCCGCCACGGCGGCCAGGAGGAGCGCGGCGTCCATGGCCGCGTCCAGCCGCGGCTCGTCGCCGACCCTGGCGGCGCTGGTCCGGGAGGTGTCCAGGACGATGACGACGCGGCGGTCGCGCTCGGGCTGCCAGGTGCGGACCACCACGTGCTGGCGTCGCGCCGTGGCCCGCCAGTCGATGGCCCGGACGTCGTCGCCGTCGACGTAGTCGCGCAGCGCGTCGAACTCCGTGCCCTGCCCGCGGGTGCGCACCGCGGAGCGCCCGTCCAGCTGGCGCAGCCGCTCCAGCCGGCTCGGCAGGTCGCGACGCGAGCGGAACGGCGGCAGCACGCGGACCACGCCGGGCACCAGGACGGTCCGCTGCCGACCGGCCAGGCCGAGGGGGCCGTGCACCCGGACCGTCACCCCCGCCGCCCGCCGGTCACCGCGACGCGTCGGGCGGAGCCTGGTCGTCACCGTGCGCCGTCCGCCCGCGGGCAGGTCGAGGGTATGCCGTGCGCCCTCCGCCCCCGCGGACGGCACCCACGCGTCGCGCAGCCGGCCCCGGAGGTGCCGCTCTCCCGTGCCGGTGAGCGTCAACGTCGTGGTGGTGGGCTCGCCCAGGCGGACCTGGGGGTCGGGCGACCGGGTCAGCTGCACCGACCGCGGCGAGGGCGTGAGCAGCAGGTCGACCGCCACGAGGGCCGCGACGCCGAGCAGCCACAGCAGCGCTACCGTGCCCGCCGCGGCCGGCCACAGCGCGACGGGGACCAGCCCCAGCAGCACCAGGGCGACGACGGGGCCACGCAGGACCATGCCGGTCAGCGGGGGACGTCGACGGAGGCCAGGACCGAGGACAGTACGGCTGCCGTGGTGACGCCCTCGAGCTCGGCCTCCGGGCGCAGGGACACCCGGTGACCCAGGGTCCCCGGGGCCAGTGCCTTGACGTCGTCGGGCGTGACGAAGTCGCGGCCGGACAGCCAGGCCCACGCCCGTGACGTCGCCAGCAGGGCGGTGGCGCCACGGGGGCTGACCCCGAGCTGCAGCGAGGGGGTGGCGCGGGTCGCGCGGGCGAGGTCCACGACATACCCGATGACCTCGGGGGAGACCTGCACGCGGCGCACGGCGGCCGCCCCGGCGGCGAGGTCGTCGACGGAGGCGACGGGGCGGACGCCGGCGGCGGCGAGGTCGCGCGGGTCGAAGCCGCGCGCGTGCCGGACGAGGACCTCGACCTCCTCGTCGCGGGGCGGGGGCGGCAGCACCACCTTGAGCAGGAAGCGGTCCAGCTGGGCCTCCGGCAGCGGGTAGGTGCCCTCGTACTCGACCGGGTTCTGGGTCGCGGCGACCAGGAACGGCGCGGGCAGCGCATGGCTGGTGCCGTCCACGGTGACCTGCCGCTCCTCCATCGCCTCGAGCAGGGCCGACTGCGTCTTCGGCGGTGTGCGGTTGATCTCGTCGGCGAGGAGCAGGTTGGTGAAGACCGGCCCGGGCCGGAAGGTGAAGTCGCTGCGGCCGGTGTCGTAGACCATCGAGCCGGTCACGTCGCCCGGCATGAGGTCGGGGGTGAACTGCACCCGGGTCGTGCGCAGGTCGAGCGCGGCGGCCAGCGCCCGGACCAGCAGCGTCTTGGCCACGCCGGGCACGCCCTCGAGCAGGATGTGACCGCCGGCCAGCAGGGCCACGAGCAGCCCGGAGACGGCCGGGCGCTGGCCCACCACCGCCTTGCCGACCTCGTCGGTCACGGCCTGGAGCGCCTCGCGCGCACGGGCGTCCCGGCCCGGGTCGGGAGCGTCGGACGAGGAGACGAGGTGGTCGGGGTGACCGGGGTCAGGCGTGGGCTGGGTCATCGGTGCAGTCCTTCCTCGAGGGAGCGCAGCTCCCGGGCGGTGGTCACGAAGTCGGTGTCGTCGGTCGCCGACGGATCGGTGAGCAGACGCGAGGCCTGGTCGCGCGGCCGGCCGGTGGCGGTGGCCACGGCGTCGACCAATGCCCCGGGATCGGCGGCGGGGGACAGGCCGAGGCGCGCGGCGGCCCGGTGCCGTGCGCCGGCCTGCAGTGCCGCGAGGGCGTGCGGCCGGTCACCGGCCTGCCGGTAGAGGCGCCCACGGCTCCGCGTCGTCTGCGCCGCGTGGACCACCGCGGGCAGCGGCTCCACGACGACGGGTCCGAGCCGCCGTCCCTGCCACAGCGCCAGCGCCAGCACCGCGGCACCGAGCAGGACGACGGCGGGGGTCGCGCTGCGCGGGAGGACGTCCCACAGCCCCTGCGGAGCGCCCTGGCCGGCGTCACCCGGCTGCGGCGTCACCCAGAGCAGCTCCGGGCTGGCCCCCAGCAGGCGCAGCCCCAGGGCCGCGTGGGCCGCCTCGGTGACACGACCGTTGGTCAGTGCGGAGGAGAAGCCGACGAGGCTGACCTCGGCGTGGTCGGTGGTGGCGGGGAAGGTGAGCAGCGCCCCGGCCCTCGCCCCGCCGACGTTGTGCCCGGGGCTCGGCGGGAAGCAGGCGACCGCCCCGGACGTCGCGGTCGAGTCCAGCTGCACGTCCCAGGCCACGACCTCGTCGCCGTCGCGCACGCGCGGGTCGGCACAGGCACCGGTCAGCCGGGCGCCCGTCGGCCAGGTGGTCCGCACGTCGAGCCCGAGCGCGGTCCCGAGGTCCTCCTGCGGCCCGGGGACGAGGACGACGAGCCGGTCGGCCTCGCGCGTCCGGTCGAGCAGCTGCGCCCCCGCCTCCGGCGTGAGGTATGCCGTGCCCGTCACCAGGACGGTGGTGCCCGGTGCCACCTGCTCGGGCAGGGCGGCCGTGCCGAGGACGGTGCGGACCGTGACCCCCTGGCTCTGGAGCACCCGGGCCAGGGCCTGACCCCCCTCGCGACCAGGGTTGTCCGGCGCGAGACGCTCGCCGGACCGCGTCCCCGCCAGCAGCGCGGCGACCAGACCCGCGGCGAGGACGAGGACCACCCAGGGCGCCCAGCGCCGCACCGCCCTCACCGCGGCGGCCCCGTCGGCGCTGGCAGCGGTCCGGTCGGAGCCGGCAGGCTCGTCGGCGCCGCCAGCGCCTCGTCGAGCGCGTGCACCTGCGCAACCTGCTCTGCGTCGGCGTGCCGTCCGCCGTAGCGCACCGCGTCGAAGCGGTCGGCCGCCACGCCCAGGTCGCCCGCGTGTGCGGGGAAGACCGCGGCGAGCCGGACCGCGACCTCGTGCGCCGTGCGAGCCGGTGCGGCGTCGAGAACGCTGCGTTCGTGGGCGGCCGCCGTCACGGCGCGGTAGCCGTCGAGCAGGGCGCTGTCGAGGTCTCCCGCGGTCGCCGAGGAGCGGGAGCGCTCGCGGTAGGCCGCCGCCGAGAGCTGGCCCTCGGCCCCGAAGACGCGGTCTCCCCGCGGCGCTCCCGTCAGCCCGGCCCGGCGCCACCGGTCGCGCGCGGCGAACCAGAGCAGCCCGGCCACGGCGGCCACCACCAGCGCGATGGCCACCCAGGAGGTCCAGGCGGGCAGCTGGCCGTCGAGGGAGAGGTCGGGGAGCCGGTCGCGCAGCCAGGTCAGGGCGCGGCGCACCCAGGACTCGCGCACGGCATACCCGGGCCGGTCCAGCTCGGCCTCGAGCCAGCTGCGGGCGCTGTCGCGGTCCGGGTCGACCGGGACCGCCGCCACGACCGGCATCTCAGCGGGCGCGGGCTGCCGCCCGGGCCTGCGCGGAGCCGATGAGCGTGACGTCGAGGCCCTCGCGACGGATGCGCTGGTCGAGGTAGACCAGCGCCGTGACCCCTGCCGAGAACGGGATCGCGAAGGCCTGGACGACGAGCTGCACGACGTGGTCGGTCAGCAGGACGACCGGGTGCGTGGAGGACAGCCCGCCCGAGATCCCGTCGAGGGCGAGGAACACCCCGATCGTCACGGGCAGCTGCACGGCCGTGGAGAAGATCGTGGTCAGGATGCCGGCCAGCAGGGTGATCCCGAACACCCGCCAGGCCTGCCGGCCCCTGGTCAGCGCCCACGAGCGTCGCAGCGC
This sequence comes from Ornithinimicrobium tianjinense, assembly GCF_014636495.1. GTDB lineage: Bacteria > Actinomycetota > Actinomycetes > Actinomycetales > Dermatophilaceae > Ornithinicoccus > Ornithinicoccus tianjinensis. The sequence continues at coordinate 347,717 of NZ_BMEM01000002.1, read as the reverse complement.
GCTCCACGGACCGGCCTTCTCGAGCACGACCGCCGCCGTCGTCAGCGACACCTTCGCGGAGAGCCAGCACACGAGCACGACCGCACCGAGACCCACCAGGACCAGCGCCACGACCAGTGCCGCCAACACCCCACCGGAGGCGGCGTCGATGGCCACGAACAGGCTGGCGACCGCGACGACGAGGGCGACGGTGGCCGCCACGAAGACGAGGGCGATGAGCAGCACCGCCCCGAGGAGAGCGGGGATCCGGCCGCGCACCGCAGCCCAGGTCTGGCCCAGGGTGACGCGGTCGCCGAGGACCGCCTCGCCCACGACATGGACGATCATGCCGGCCAGCGCGATCGAGGCCAGCCCGCCGAAGAGGACGCTCAGCATCGTCGTGAGCGCGGCAAGGTCCTCCTCGGCCAGGTCGACCGATCCCGTCAGCAGCACCGAGATCAGGTAGGAGGGAACGAGCAGTGCCGACAGCACGACGAGGGCCGTGCCGATCGTGGCGGCGGGGTTGCGCCGCATGGTCTGCAGAGCCCCGGCGAAGATGTCGCCGAGGAAGAGGGGACGCAGCGGCACGACGCCGGGCTGGTGCATGCGGGCCAGCTGCTCCGGCGGGAGGCTCTGCCAGGGGTATGCCGTGCCGCCGGGCGCGCCCTGGGGCGGCGGGAGCGGCATACCCGGGATGGGGGAGGGGGAGCCGGGCGGGGGGAGGGGCGGCGGCGCCGCGGTGGGTGCCCCAGGCGGCGGAAGGTCGGGGCGTGCCCCCTGGTCGTATGTCATCATCCCCTGCTCCTCATCTCGGTCCGGCGTCGAGGGTCGGTGCCCCGGGAGCCCCGGCCAGACCGCTCACCCGGCGCTCCGCCTCCGCGGCCGTCATCGGCTCCGCCCCCAACGCCTGCTGCGCGGCCACGATACCGGGCTCGGCGCGGCGCAGGACGTGCCCGCGGCGCCAGAGCGTCAGCGGCGACTTCCGGCGTTCGGCGAGATCACGGACGAGCCGCCGGCCGAAGGTGAGCCAGGGCCGGTTGCGGATGCACCACGCACCGGCCAGCAGGTCCCGCTCGCGCAGCAGCGAGATCGTGTGCGCGGCGAAGATCCCCTCGGCCACGACCACCGGGTGGTCGTCGGAGGTGACGAGGTGGTGTCCGGTGATGCGGGAGGTGGAGATGTCGTACAGCGGGACGTCGGTGCGCCCCGTCCGGCACAGCTGCTCGAGCGCCTCCACCGCGGCGTCGAGGTGCCAGGAGCGGACGTCGTCCCAGTCCGGCAGCCCCAGCGGGCTCATCGGCAGGACGGGGTCGCCGGCCTCGCGGTAGAAGTCGTCCAGCTGCATGAGCGGCCAGCCGTAGGTCGCGTGCAGTCGGCGCGCCAGCCGCGACTTGCCCGCGCCGCTGGGCCCGGCGAGCACGAGCACGCGCGTGCCCTGCCACGCCCCGCGTCCGGCTCCGTCCATGGAGGGAGAGTGTAGGCGGGCGGGGGGACATCCCTGAGCGGAGGAGCGGGGGTGACCTTCCCGTCTGAGAGGATCTGGCCCGTGAAGAACGGTCGCTCCCCCGCCCCCTCCGGCACGCCCCTGCGGGTCTACCGCACCCTGCCCGCCCGCGTCCTGGGGTGGGTGCTGGTCGCCGTCGCGGTGGCGCTCGCGGGGCTGACCCTCTGGGACGTGTTGACCGACCGTGCGGCGGGGCTGCTCGGGCCGGTCGCTCTGATCGTCGGGCTCGCGACCGCGGGCTGGGTGGTCTTCCTGCGCCCCTCCGCCGTCCTGTATGACGACGGTGTGCTGCTGCGCAACGTGGTGACCGACGTGGTGGTGCCCTTCGGGGCGATGCGGGAGGTCACGCACCAATGGGCCCTGGAGCTGACGGACGAGGCGGGCTCCAGGCACGCAGCCTGGGCGGTGCCGGTCCGGCGCGAGCTGGTGCGACGTCGGGCGATCGACGACTTCGCCGAGACGACGCGGCGGCGCGGCTACGAGGGCGTGACGGCCCAGGGCGCTGCGGACGAGGTGCAGCGGGCCCTGCAGCGCTGGCGCCTCGACGGCGGCGACCACGCGGCCGCCCCGACCGTGGCCACCCGCACGATCGCCTGGGCGCCCGTCGTGCTGGTCGTCCTCTCCGTGGCCCTCGGCGTCGCCACCCTCCTCCCCTGACACCCCCGGCCCACCCCGCCCACCCCACCCCACCGACTGGGTCAACCCCAGGACCGGTCGGCCGATGTGTGATCACCGGCAGGTGGTCGAGGGGTGATCTACCGGTACCGGTGCGGTATGGCCTGGCGTGACCTCCCGAGTCGTTCGGGCCGTGGCAAGACGGTATGGAAGCGGCACCGCCGCTTCAGCCAGGAGGCACCTGGGACAAGATCCACCAGGCGCTGCTTGCCCGGGCGACGGGGCCGGAGAGGAGTGGAGTGGAGTGGACGGTGAGCGTGGACTCCACGATCAATCGGGCCCACCAGCACGCCACCAACATGCCGTGGGAGAAACCAGCCGCCAAGGACGGCGACAGCGAGCAGGACCGGACGAGGCCTCGACGCTGACCGAGTTCCTCGGGCAAGTCAGGGGGGCTGAACCGAATCACAACAATCCTGGTCAGGACGGGTGGGCGGACCTGTACACCGCACCGGTCCACCCGCAACGTCGTCGAGCGGTCCTTCAACACCGTCAAGCAATGGCGCGGCCTGGCCACCCGCTACGACAAGCTCGCCATCGTCTACCGCGGAGCCGCCGTCCTACGCGCCATCACCATCTGGCTGAAGCATCTTGAGAGACACGCCCTAGTTGTGATCGAGATGTGGTACGTCTACGGCAAAAGTGGACGGCTCAGAGCGCGGTGAGCTCCTCCATCGCCGACCGCACGGCGGCCAGGCGCGCCTTCGCCTCCTGCCGCGCGTCCCCGAGACCCTCTACACCGCCCTGGACCGGCACGACCGCCTCCAGGTAGACCTTGAGCTTGGGCTCGGTCCCGCTCGGGCGCACGATCACGCGCGTCTGGTCCGCCAGGAGATAGCGCATGCCCTCGGTCGGTGGCAGGCCCTGCGCGCCCTCGGCCAGGTCCTCGGCCGAGGTGACGGCCACGCCGCCCAGCTCGGCCGGTGGTTCGCCCCGTAGGCGCGCCATGACCGGCGGGATGAGCGAGAGGTCGCTCACCCGCACCGAGAAGGCGTCCGTCTGGTGGACGCCGTGACGCACGGCCAGGTCGTCGAGGACGTCGAGCAGCGTGCGGCCCTCGACCTTCAGCCCGGCCGCCAGCTCGGCCACCAGCAGCGCCGCCGTGACGCCGTCCTTGTCCGGCACGGTGGCCGGGTCGACGCAGTAGCCGAGCGCCTCCTCGTAGCCGTAGGCGAGCCCCGGCACCCGCCCGATCCACTTGAAGCCCGTCAGTGTCTCCTGACCCTCCAGGCCGGCCTCCGCGGCCATGGCACCGAGCAGCCGGGAGGAGACGATCGAGCGCGCCAGCACGCGACGCGCGCCGGTGGCCCGGCCGCGTTCGATCACGTGCTGCCCGAGCAGTGCACCCACCTCGTCGCCGCGCAGCATCCGCCACACGCCGCCGTCCTGCACCGCCACCGCGCACCGGTCCGCGTCCGGATCGTTCGCGATGACCAGGTCCGGCCGCACCCGTGCCGCAAGCTCCAGGGCGGCGTCGATCGCGCCGGCCTCCTCGGGGTTGGGGAAGGCGACGGTCGGGAAGGCCGGGTCGGGCTCGGCCTGGCTGGCGACCACCTCTGGAGCGGGGAACCCGGCGCGCCCGAACGCCTCCAGCACCACGTCCGAGCCGACGCCGTGCAGGGCCGTGTGCACGACCGACAGGTCGCGCGACGAGCTCGGGTCGAGGACCGCGACCGCGGCGTCGAGGTAGGCCTCGAGCACCTCGTCGCCCAGCGTCTCCCAGCCGTCGTCGGCCCGGGCGACCGTCGAGGCGGCGCGCACCCGGTCGATCTGCGCCGAGATGTCGCTGTCCGCCGGCGGCACGATCTGCGAGCCGTCGCCGAGGTAGACCTTGTAGCCGTTGTCCTGCGGCGGGTTGTGGCTGGCCGTCACCATGACGCCGGCGTCCGCACCCAGCCAGGTCGTCGCGAACGCCAGCACCGGCGTCGGCAGCGGACGCGGCAGCACCATGGCCCGCCCGCCGGCCGCAACGACCACGGCTGCGGTGTCGCGCGCGAAGACGTCCGAGTTGTGGCGGGCGTCGAAGCCGACGACCACGACCGGTCCGCGCCGCTCGCCCGCGGCGTCGAGCTGATTCTGCAGGTATGCCGTGAGCCCGGCGGCCGTGCGGATCACCACGGCCCGGTTCATCCTGTTCGGCCCCGCCCCGAGGGCGCCCCGCAGGCCGGCCGTGCCGAACTCCAGGAAGCCGGAGAACCGGTCGGCAAGGTCGGTGAGCGCAGTCTCGTCGCCGGTCGCCGCGGCGTCGACGACCGCGGTGAGCTCGTCGCGGGTGAGCGGGTCGGGGTCGTCGCCGACCCAGGCGCGGGCCTCCTGCAGGAGGGCGTCGGAGCCGCCCGGGAGGGCGGCGTCGTGCGGGAAGGGCGACGTGGACGGCATACCGGAGCTCCTCAGATGCGCTCGACGATGGCGGCCAGCAGCCGACCGCAACGCTCCGCGGCGGCCTGACCGGCCTCGATGACGTCCTGGTGGTCGAGCGGGGCGTCGCTGATGCCGGCTGCGGGGTTGGTGACCAGGGAGATGCCGAGCACCTCCATGCCGGCCTCGCGCGCGGCGATCGCCTCGAGCGTGGTCGACATGCCGACGAGGTCGCCGCCGATGATCTTGGCCATCCGGACCTCGGCCGGCGTCTCGTAGTGGGGGCCGGGGAACTGCACGTAGACGCCCTCGTCGAGGCTCGCGTCGACGTCGCGGGCCAGCTCGCGCAGCCGGGGCGTGTAGAGGTCGGTGAGGTCGACGAAGGTCGCACCCTCCAGCGGCGAGGTGGCGGTGAGGTTGATGTGGTCGCTGATGAGCACGGGCGTGCCGGGTGCCCATTCCGGGCGCAGTCCGCCGCAGCCGTTGGTGAGCACGACGGTCCGGCAGCCGGCGGCCGCGGCGGTGCGGATCGCGTGGACGACGGCGCGCACGCCGCGGCCCTCGTAGAAGTGCGTGCGGGTGCCGTAGACGAGGACGCGAAGGCCGTCCGGGAGCGGGATCGAGCGCATCGTGCCGGAGTGTCCCTCGACCGCGGCGGCCGCGAAGCCCGGGACGTCGGTGTTGTCGATCTCGCAGTCGGCCCGGCCGAGGAGGTCGGCGGCCTGCTTCCACCCGCTGCCGAGCACCAGCGCGACGTCGTGACGGGCGGCGCCCGTGCGTTCGGCGATCACCTGCGCGGCTGCCTGGGCGACGGCGCGCGGGTCGGTGCGGGGGTCGGAGAGATCGGGAAGGACGTCGGTCACCGCACCTAGGGTAGTAGCGCTCACGAGGCAAGGGTGCCGAGATGGTTGGATAGGGGCCGTGAGTTCTGCAGACAGGTCGGTCGTCGTCATCGGTGGTGGCCCGGGTGGCTACGAGGCCGCGCTCGGCGCGGCGCAGCTGGGCGCGGAGGTCACGGTCGTCGAGCGGTCGGGTCTCGGCGGCGCGGCCGTGCTCACCGACTGCGTGCCGAGCAAGGCGCTGATCGCCACCGCCGACTTCATGGACCGCTTCAGCGCGGCCAAGCGGATCGGCGTGCACTTCGACGGTGCGGAGGTGCCGGCCGACCAGGGGGTCACCGCTCACATCGCGGACGTCAACGCCCGGATCATGGACCTGGCCCGTGCCCAGAGCCGCGACATCCACGAGCGCCTCGAGTCGATGGGTGTCGAGGTGGTGCAGGGCGCCGGCCGGCTCGCGGGGCCCGGCGTCGTCGAGGTCGTCGAGGGGGTGGGAGCGGTCGCCTCCGGCGAGGAGCCCGCACCGCACGGCCAGGACCGGGAGAAGGCCGTGGCGACTCGCCGGATCGACGCCGACGTCGTGCTGATCGCGACCGGCGCGCGCCCCCGGGTCATGGACACCGCCGTGCCCGACGGGGAGCGGATCCTGACCTGGCAGCACATCTGGAACCTCACCGAGCTGCCCGAGCACCTCGTCGTCATCGGCTCCGGCGTGACGGGTGCGGAGCTGGCCCACGCCTATCTCGGGCTCGGCTGCCAGGTCACGCTGATCTCCTCGCGCGACCGCGTGCTGCCGGGGGAGGACCCCGACGCCGCCAACGTGCTCGAGGAGGTCTTCCGTCGCCGGGGTATGACGGTCCTCAACCGTTCGCGCGCCGGGGCCGTCCGCCGTGAGGGTGACGGCGTCGTCGTGACCCTGGACGACGGGCGCGAGGTCACCGGCTCGCACGCGCTGCTGGCCGTCGGCTCGATCCCCAACACCACGGACATGGGTCTGGAGGAGGCGGGGGTCCGCCTGGGCAAGCGGGGGCACGTCGAGGTCGACCGCGTGTCCCGCACCAACGTCCCCGGCGTGTATGCCGCGGGAGACTGCACCGGCGTGCTGCCCCTCGCCTCGGTGGCCGGGATGCAGGGCCGGATCGCCGTGGCGCACGCGCTGGGCGACGCAGTGGCCCCGCTGTCGCTGGGCAAGGTCAGCTCCAACATCTTCACCGACCCCGAGATCGCCACGGTCGGCGCCAGCCAGGCCGACGTCGACGAGGGCCGCGTGGACGCCCGGGCCGTCATGCTGCCGCTGAGCAAGAACCCCCGCGCCAAGATGCAGAACACCTCCGACGGCTTCGTCAAGCTCTTCGCCCGCAGCGGCAGCGCGACGATCGTCGGCGGCGTCGTGGTCGGTCCTCGCGCCAGCGAGCTGATCTTCCCGATCGCCCTGGCCGTGGCCAACCGCCTCAACGTCGACCAGTTCTCCTCGACGTTCACGGTCTACCCCTCGATGAGCGGCTCCCTCGCCGAGGCCGCCCGCCAGCTCCACGAGATCGCCGACTAGACGCCCCACCGTGCTGAGTCGTTCACGGCAGCCGGACCTTCGGGCACACCGAGCCCCATTGACGCCTCCGGTGGGGTGAGAGCAACCACCTGACCTGCGCGGTGGGGGGTGATGGCGGTGGGGGTGACGGGGGAAGGGGCGGTCAGTCCTTGAGCTCGCAGAGGACGGCGCCGTTGGTCACCGTCGCACCCACGGAGGCGGAGAGGCCGGTGACGGTGCCGGCCTTGTGGGCCTTGATCGGCTGCTCCATCTTCATCGCCTCGAGCACGACCACGACGTCACCCTCGGCGACGGTCTGGCCCTCCTCGACGGCGATCTTGACGATGGTGCCCTGCATCGGCGCGGTCACGGCGTCGCCGGAGGCCGCGGCCCCGCCGCCACCACCGCGCGAGCGCTTCGGCGCCTTCTTGCGCGCACCCGCGCCGTTGCCGCCCGCAGCGGCACCGCCGCCGAGCGCGAGACCGGCCGGCAGCGACACCTCGAGGCGCTGGCCGCCGACCTCGACGACGACCTTCTGACGCTCGCTCTCCTCGGGGGCCGGGCCGTCGGCCGTCGGGCCGGAGTAGGCCTCGATCTGGTTGTCGAACTCGGTCTCGATCCACCGGGTGTGGACGGTGAACGGCTCGCCGCCCTCGGGCGCGAAGGCCGGGTCGGAGACGACGACCTGGTGGAAGGGGAGCACGGTCGGCATACCCTCGACCACGAGCTCGCCGAGCGCGCGGCGCGCGCGCTCCAGGGCCTGCTCGCGGTCGCGGCCGGTGACGATGAGCTTGGCGATCATCGAGTCGAACGCGCCGGCGACAGTGTCGCCCTCGACGATCCCCGAGTCCCAGCGCACGCCCGGTCCGTGGGGGACCACCATCCGGGAGACCGTCCCCGGCGCAGGCATGAAGTCGCGCCCCGCGTCCTCGCCGTTGATGCGGAACTCGAACGAGTGCGCGTGCGGGGCCGGGTCGTCAAACCCCAGCACCTCGCCGTCGGCGATGCGGAACTGCTCGCGCACGAGGTCGATGCCGGTGACCTCCTCGGTGACCGGGTGCTCGACCTGGAGACGGGTGTTGACCTCGAGGAAGGAGATCGTGCCGTCCCGGGCGACGAGGTACTCGCAGGTGCCGGCGCCGACGTAGCCCGCCTCCTTGAGGATGGCCTTGGACGCGCGGACGAGCTCAGCGTTCTGCTCCTCGGTCAGGAACGGGGCCGGCGCCTCCTCGACGAGCTTCTGGTTGCGGCGCTGGAGCGAGCAGTCACGGGTCGAGACGACGACGACGTTGCCGTGCTGGTCGGCGAGGCACTGCGTCTCGACGTGACGGGGCCGGTCGAGGAACTTCTCGACGAGGCACTCGCCGCGGCCGAAGGCCGTCACGGCCTCGCGCACCGCGGACTCGTACAGGTGCGGGATCTCCTCCATCGTGCGCGCGACCTTGAGGCCGCGACCGCCACCGCCGTAGACCGCCTTGATGGCGATCGGCAGCCCGAACTCCTCGGCGAGCGCGACGACCTCGTCGGCGTCCTTGACCGGGTCCTTGGTGCCCGGCGCCAGCGGGGCGCCCGCCTTGACGGCGATGTGCTTGGCCTTGGCCTTGTCACCGAGGGCGTCGATCGCGTCCGGGCCCGGGCCGATCCAGGTCAGCCCGGCGTCGATGACGGCCTGGGCGAAGTGGGCGTTCTCGGCGAGGAAGCCGTAGCCCGGGTGCACGGCGTCGGCGCCGGCCTGCCTGGCGATGTCGAGCAGCTTCTCCTGCACGAGGTAGGACTCGCCGGGCGTCGACCCGCCCAGGGCGTAGGCCTCGTCGGCCACCTTCACGTGCAGCGCGTCACGGTCGGGGTCGGCGTAGACCGCGACGGAGCCCAGACCTGCGTCCTTGCAGGCGCGGGCGATGCGGACGGCGATCTCGCCACGGTTGGCGATGAGGACCTTGCTGATCGGCATGGGGGACACACTAACGGCAGGGGTATGCCGTGCACGCGCACCGGGGCAGGCGCGCTCCGCGTCGCATCAGGCGAGCCGCTCGAGGTCCTCCTCGCACCGCTTCTCCAGCTCCTCGAGCTCGCGCAGGCCGTCCTGCACGTCGCGCAGCCGGCGCTGCAGCTCGGCGCGCCGCTCGCCGATCTGGGACAGCAGGTAGCGCAGCTGACCGGCCTCGCCGGGCTGGTCGTCATACATGTCCAGGATGGTCGCGACCTCCTCCAGCGGGAAGCCGAGCCGGCGCCCGCGCAGGATCAGCGCGAGCCGCGTCCGCTCGCGGCGGGAGTAGATCCGGCGCTGCCCCTCGCGCTCGGGGGAGAGCAGCCCCAGCTGCTCGTAGTGACGCAGCGCGCGGTGCGTCACGTCGAAGTCGTCGGCCATCTGGGCGATCGTCCAGGTGGTGTCGTCGGTCACGGGTTGTCCTAACGTCAAGTCACGGTGCCGCCCCATCGTGCTTGACGTTGACGCTCACGTCAAGCACGATGTGCACGTGTTCGAGCTGACCCAGGATCACGAAGACTTCCGCCGCGTCGTCCGCGACTTCGCCGAGGGCGAGATCGCGCCTCATGTCGAGCAGTGGGACCGCGAGTCGCACTTCCCCGTGCACCTCGTCCCGAAGATGGGCGAGCTGGGCCTGTTCGGGCTCGAGGCGCCCGAGGAGTTCGGCGGCGCCGGCATGGAGGGGGAGGGCTTCTCCTACCTGTGCGTGGCCATCGAGGAGCTCGGCCGCGTGGACCAGGCCATGGGCATCACCCTGGAGGCGGGCGTCGGTCTGGGCATCAACCCGATCCAGACCTACGGCACCCAGGAGCAGAAGGAGCAGTGGCTCCCCGACCTGCTGGCCGGCCGCGCGCTCGCCGGCTTCGGCCTGACCGAGCCGGAGGCCGGCTCCGACGCCGGCGCCACGAAGACCCGCGCCCGGCTCGAGGACGGCGAGTGGGTCGTCGACGGCGCCAAGGCCTTCATCACCAACTCGGGCACCGACATCACCTCGGTCGTCACCGTCACCGCCCGCACCGGCGAGACCGCCGACGGCAAGGCCGAGATCAGCGCGATCATCGTCCCGAACGGCACCCCCGGCTTCACCGTCGAGCCCGCCTACCGCAAGCTGGGCTGGCACATCTCCGACACCCACGGCCTCACCTTCGAGGGCGCCCGCGTCCCGGAGTCCAACCTGCTGGGCGAGCGCGGCCACGGCTTCAAGCAGTTCCTCAAGACCCTCGACGACGGCCGCATCGCCATCGCCGCGCTCGCGGTCGGCTGCCTGCAGCGGATGCTCGAGGAGACCACCCGCTACAGCCAGGAGCGGCTCGCCTTCGGCCGGCCGATCGCGGTCAACCAGGGCGTCTCCTTCCAGGTCGCCGACATCGCGCTCATGACCGAGGTCGCCCGCACGCTCACCTACAAGGCCGCCTGGCTCAAGGAGCAGCAGCACGCCGGAAAGCGCTCGGTCGCCGAGGTCAAGCAGGCCGCGGCCATGGCCAAGCTCTACTCCACCGAGGCCGCCGTCACCGCGACCCGGATGGCCACCCAGATCTTCGGCGGCAACGGCTTCATGGAGGAGTACCCCGTCGCCCGCTTCTACCGCGACGCCAAGATCCTCGAGATCGGCGAGGGCACCTCCGAGGTGCAGCGCATGCTCATCGCCCGCGGCCTCGGCCTGCCGGCCTGAGCCGCCCGGCCCCTGACAGGATGCCCGGTATGACGTCGTCGTCGCCCTCGAGCCCCACCCCCAGCACCAACCCCTTTCCCGACCCCCGGGTCGGTGACCTGCGGACCCGGCTGGAGTCGGCATACCAGGCCTCCGACGCGCCGCCGGAGAAGGCGAAGGCCAAGCTCGACAGCCAGGGCAAGATGTACGTCCGCGACCGGATCGCGCTCCTCTTCGACGAGGGGACGTTCGTCGAGGACGGGCGCTACGCCAACGCGACCGCGCAGGGGCTGCCCGCGGACGGCGTCGTCACCGGGCGCGGCGAGGTGGACGGGCGGCCGGCGATCGTCGTCGCCAACGACCCGACCGTCAAGGCCGGTTCGTGGGGCGCGCGGACGGTCGAGAAGATCATCCGGGCCACCGAGGCCGCGCTGCGCGAGGAGCTGCCGGTCTTCTGGTTCGTCGACTCCGCCGGCGCGCGGATCACCGACCAGGTCGACCTCTTCCCGGGGCGCCGCGGCGCAGGACGGATCTTCCACAACCAGGTCGCGCTGTCGGGCAAGGTCCCGCAGATCTGCTGCCTCTTCGGGCCCAGCGCGGCCGGCGGCGCCTACATCCCGAGCTTCACCGACGTCATCATCATGGTCGAGGGCAATGCGTCGATGTACCTCGGCAGCCCGCGTATGGCCGAGATGGTCGTGGGGGAGAAGGTGAGCCTGGAGGAGATGGGCGGTGCCCGGATGCACTGCACCGTCTCCGGCGTCGGCGACCTGCTCGCGGCCGACGACGAGGAGGCCATCGACCTCGCCAAGCACCTCTTCTCCTACCTGCCGGAGACCTGGCACGACCCGGTGCCCAGCTACGCGCCGGAGGCGCCGGCCGGCCCGCTGGACCGCGACACCGTGCCCGAGGCGGAGTCGGTGCCCTTCGACGTGCACGACGTCATCGAGGGGCTGGTCGACGCCGACAGCTTCTTCGAGATCAAGCCGCTCTTCGCGGCAGAGCTGGTCGTGGGCCTAGGGCGGATCGAGGGGCAGACGGTCGGGATCCTGGCCAACAACTCCGCGGTCAAGGGCGGCGTGCTCTTCACCGACTCCGCCGACAAGGCCGCTCGCTTCATCTGGCTGTGCGACGCCTACGGCATCCCGCTGCTCTACCTGGCCGACGTGCCCGGCTTCATGATCGGCAGCGAGGTCGAGCGCGGCGGCATCATCCGGCACGGGGCGAAGATGGTCTCGGCGGTGTCCGAGGCGACCGTCCCGCAGCTGTGCGTGGTGGTCCGCAAGGCCTACGGCGCCGGGCTCTACGCGATGGGTGGCCCGGGTTTCGGCCCCGAGGCGACGATCGCCCTGCCGACCGCACGGATCGCGGTGATGGGTCCGGAGGCGGCGGTCAACGCGGTCTTCGCCAACAAGATCGCCGAGATCGAGGACCCGACCCAGCAGGCCGCCTTCGTCGAGGCGCGCCGGGCCGAGTATATGGAGGACGTCGACCTCGAGCGCCTCGCCGCCGACCTGGTGATCGATGCGATCGTCGAGCCGGAGGACCTGCGCGAGGAGATCGTCCGACGCTTCCGGTATGCCGCTCGCCGCGACCGTCACTTCTCCACCCGGCACCGTCCTATCCCGCCCGTGTGAGATCGGGGCGTCCGCGATGCTCCGTTAGAGTGGGCCGCGGTCGCGACGTGGAGGGGATCCGCAGATGGTTCGGGGTATGGCGTCCGTGCTGGCGTGCGCGCTGGTGCTCACCGGTTGCACTGGAGGTGGGCAGGAGCCCGCCCCGCACGAGGTGGCGGCGGTCTCGGCACCTCCGGCCGACGCCGGCGCGACGACGACCGGCGCGCCCCAAGGGGACGCCGCCGGCGACCCGCTCACCCGCTGGCTGACGCCCGTTGAGCTGACGGACTCGCCTCGCGCGCTGACCGCGCTCGAGCGCTCGATGCTGTTCGAGCCCGGCCCGTTCGCCAAGCGGGCCGCCACCCCGGCCGAAGCGCTCCTGAGCGACGCCGAGCGTGAGCAGGCCGCCGCGGCAGCGGCCGCCCTGGAGCCGCAGACCGAGGAGGAGTGGATCGGCGCCGTGCTCGCGCAGGTCCACGGCGCCTACGCCGACGACGTGCGCGACACCGTCTTCTTCGACACGAGCACCGGTGACGGCTCGGCTGCGCCGACATCCGGCCTGTCCCCGGTGCAGGACGTCGGCACCAACCACTACGCGCTCGTCCTCGATGCGAGCGGCTCGATGGCGGCCGCCGGCTCGACCGGGACGCGGATGGAGGAGGCCAAGACCTCGATCGAGCGGTTCGTCCAGCAGCTGCCCGACGGCAGCAGCATCTCTTTGCGGATCTACGGGCACGAGGGCAGCAACGACGAGGAAGGCAAGGAGGAGTCCTGTGCCTCCAGCGAGGTGGTCTTCGAGGGCGAGAGCTCAGACCGTGCGCGGCTCACGCGCGCCCTGAGCGGCGTCGTCCCGGTGGGCTACACGCCACTGGCCACGGCCATCGGCGACGCGCGAGCCGACATCCCCGCCGAGGCGACCGACAGCATCGTCTACGTCGTCACCGACGGTCTGGAGACCTGCGGGGGCGACCCGGTAGCGGCGGCGCGGGCGCTGGCCGGCACGGAGGTGCGGCCGGTCGTCAACGTGATCGGCTTCCGGACGGGCGACGCCGACCAGGCTGCGCTCGCGGCCATCGCCGGGGCTGGTGGCGGGGAGTTCACCGCTGCCGGGTCCGGCGCGGAGCTCGAGGCCTACTGGGCGGAGGAACGTCGGCGGCTGGAGGCGGCCTGGGCAGCGTGGCGCCAGGAGGAGGCGAGCCGCATCACGGAGGTGGGCGAGGACAACAAGATCTCGGCCAACGTCATCGGCGAGCGGATCAAGACGACGTCCACCGTGGAGTCGCAGGCCGGCAAGGACGTGGCTCGTCAGCTGGAGACCGAGGGCCTGATCGATGCTGAGACGTCGTCGGCCATCTGGAGCTGGTTCGACGACCGCAGCACACCGATCTGGAACTACGGCAACGACACGGCCTCGGAGAACTGGGTCGCCTCCGACGACCAGGCGGATGCCGACAGGGCAGCGGTCTACGAGCAGGCCGACCGCAGCTGGAGCGAGTACTACCGCGGCGAGGACGACTAGGCCCGGCCGCGCCGCCACCGACCGAGCAGGTGCACCAGCCCCGTCCGGCGCGCAGCGCCCCGCAGCGGCGAGGCGAGGTTGGCGCCGACGGCGACGCCCAGGGCGAGCGCGACGACCACCAGGGTGACCTCCCAGACGGCGCCGGCCGCCACCGCGGGGGAGATGTCGGCCTGCGCGACGGAGATCAGCCCCAGCGACCCGGGGACCAGCAGCCAGAAGCTGGGCAGGAAGGCCACGGCACGGGGCAGCTCCGGGCGGACGAACTCCACGAGTGACGCCGCCAGGCCGGCGACGAGGGCACCGACGAAGGCGCCGGCCCACCGCATACCCAGGACCTCCTGTCCGACGGCCTGGGCGAGGTAGGTGGCCAGCACCGTGAGCAGCACCCAGGGGACGACGTGCGGCGGCAGGGACTCCATGAGCGAGATGGCGACCGTGACCACGACGACGCCGAGCAGGGGTGCCCACCAGCCCAGCCCCACGGGCCGGGCCGGGTCCAGCAGCGCGGCGTCGACGCGCAGGAGGCCCGCCGCACCGCCGACGCCGAGGGCGAAGAGCAGCATCTGCAGGGTGCCGTGGGCCAGTCTCCCGGTGCCCGCCACCATCGAGCCTGCGGCGAGCTCCGTGAGACCGGTGACGATGGTGGCCCCGGGCAGGATGACCGCGATCGGCGCGACGAGGGTCCACAGCGGCGCCTCCACCCACCCGGCCGAGGCGGCCGTGAACGCCGCGACCGACGTGGCGAACGACGCGGCGAGCGGGACGAGCGTGCGGACCGCGCGGCTGCTCCTGGAGAGGAGCAAGAGGAGCACGGTGACCGGCGCCAGGACCGCCGCGAAGAGGACCGAGCTCCCCACGGGCGTCAGGATGAGCGCGATGCCGACCGCGGAGAGCACGACACCGACCGGGAGGCCGACCCGGGTGTAGCGGTGCGGCTGGGCCCGCAGCGTCGCCAGCCGGGCGAGCGCCTCGTCGGCGGTGGTGCGGCCGGCGCGGAGCCCGGCGACGAGACTCGCGACGTCGGCGACCTGGTCGAGGCGTATGCCGCCCTCGACGCGCTCGAGAGCGGTCGCGCGCCCGGGGGCGAGGGCGACCATCACCCCCGTGGGCATGCAGGTGACCTGCGCGTTGGGGTGACCCAGGGCTCGCGCGACCTCGCGCACGTCGTCCTCGGCCTCGTGCACCGGCGACCCGCCGGCCAACATCCCCGCGCCGAGCCAGGCGAGGAGCCGCCGGTCGCGGTCCTCGGCCGTCTCGGTCGTGCGCGCGGGCTCGGTCACGGCATCCATTGTGACGTCCTCCCCGGCACGTTCTCGGACACGGTCTGCTCATACGGCCTCGAGACAGCCGGACGCTGGGCGCGTCTCGCTGGGGAGGGCCGTCGGCCACCGGTGGGTAGCATGGGCGGCATGCCGATCCTCGGGAAAAGTCTTGCCACGTGGCGGACAGCGTGGCGACAGCGCGAGGTGATGGACACCTACATCTTCCCCGTGGACGGCCCCGGCCCAGCGGCTGACCCGGCCCGCAGCCTGGTGGATGCCACGGCCACCCTCCTGGAGCGTATGCGTCGTGACTACCCGGAGGACCTGACTCAACGCAAGTACGCCTTGCTGGTCAAGCGCCTGAAACATCCCGCAGATCGCACTCTGGTCATCCTCGACGAGGCGGGGGAGCCCTGCGGCTACTGCCACCTCACCTACGGGGACACGGAGAACGCCCGGATCGGGCTGCGGGTGCCGGTGTCGGCGCAGCAAGGGTACTTCTGGGACGACCACGTCTTCGTCACCCACCGGCGCCGCGGCCTGCACGCCTACTCGATCGCGCGGCGGCTGGAGCTGCTGGCAGCCGACGGCCGCACCGAAGGTCTCACGATGATCTCGCGCGGGAACACCGCGTCCCGTGCCTCCTACGCCGCCTTCGGAGCGGGCCGGACCAGGCAGCATCTGGTCCTGCGGAAGGTCAGGCGCACGATCTCGTTGCCCGCCTGGATCTGGATGCCCCCCGCGTGATCGAGACGGTGATCTGCAGCACGACCGAAGAGCTCGCGCAGCTGCGGGACGAGTGGGAAGCGCTAGAGACGCCGGACGGTGCGTACTACACGACGCACCGCTTCGTGAGCGCATGGTGGGGAAGCTACCAGGACGCGCCGGGCTACCGCCTGCACGTCGTCGTGGTCCGTCAGGACGGTCGAGCCGTCGGGATCGCGCCCTTCGCCTTCCGTCCGGAGGAGCGCGACGGTCGGACGGTCGACGTGCTGCGCTGGGCCAGTCACGGCGACTACATGTGCGTCCTGGTGGCTCACGACGCAGCCGCAGCGGCGCCCGCGACCGTCATGGCCAGGGTGCTCGACGAGCTCCAGCGGATCATCGACGACGGTGAGGCCTTCAGCGTCCATCTGCCGAGCGTCCAGTCCGAGTCGGACTTCGCGTGGCACGTGCGGACCTCGCAGCGCTACCACCAGAAGCTGACCTTCCTCATCGAGAACCCCTACATCGACCTGCGGCGTCCGCGCACCGTCCCGTCGCACGCACGGAAGTACCGCAACCAGTTCCTGCGTGACCGCGAGGCGTCCTTCACAGTGTTCCGCGGTGATGAGCACGGCATCCTCGAGCGCATCGCGGAGGTCCACCGTGCCGAGAAGGAGCATCTCGTCGAGGCGCGTTCGCGCACCGAGCGTCACTCCTTGTACGAGGATGACCGCCGGGTCGAGCACCTGCGCCGGGTCTTTCACGACACCGACGACACCCTGACCTTCGCCTTCCACGAAGGAGATGCGGCAACGGGACGTGTGCTCGCCTACCGGACCGTCTTTCGGCACGGACGCAGGCTCTTCTCATGGAACAGCGCCTACCTGCCCGAGATGGAGCGCTACCGGATGGGCAAGGTGCTGCAGCTGCAGATCGTCGAGCATCTTGAGGCGAGCGAGCTGACGGACGAGATCGACGAGTTCGATCTGGGCGCGGGCAAATACCCCTGGAAGTTCGAGTGGACCCCGCTGCACCGTCCCACCTATCGCTTCCTGCTCAAGCCTGGGACTCCGAAGACGCCGACCATCACGAAGCCGACCACCATGAAGCCGATCACCATGAAGCCGGAGTCAGAGCAGCCGATGAAGAGCCAACCGTCAGCCCCCGTGCCCTCACGTCTGCCTCTGTGGCGCAGAGCCGCCCGCCGGGGTGTGCGGGAGACGCTCGCGAGACTCCCGGAGCGTCACGCGGACACGGTGCGGCGGATCGTCCGCACCCGACGCCCGCGCCGCGGGACCGTGGTGTGGTACGTCCCGCACGCGGACGACGAATCGATTTTCATGGGAGGTGCGATCGCCTCCGAGAGGGGCCGCCGCAACATCGTCGTCCTCCTGACCCGCGGTGACGCCTCGCAGGCCATCGCTGGCGTCGGCGCCAAACTGGGACGTGCGCTGAGCGTCGACGAGTTCGTCGCCGCCCGCGACCTGGAGTTCCGGGCCGCGCTGAGCCACCTCGGTGTCCGCGAGCAGGACGTCGTCCGTGCGAACCTGCCTGATGGTGCGCTGACGGCCGAGCTGGTGCTGGAGGTGGTGCGCAGGCAGGCGCGGCGGCACCCGGGAGCCTCTCACCGCACGATGAGCTACCTCGACGTGCACGCCGACCACGCCGCCGCGGGCCGCGCGCTGCGCCTCGCCCACGCAGAAGGCCTGGTCCGCGACGCCCGGTTCTACCTTCCCGTGCCGCAGGTCGTCGACGAGCGCGCTGCCCGGGTGGAGCTCGACCCGACGGCGATCAAGGCCAAGGCCGCCGCGCTGAGGGAGTACCAGCAGTGGCGACCGGAGGAGGGCCGCCTGGCGGTGGGGTGGCGCAGTGTCGCCGACCTCATCGTCTTCCACCGCAGGACGCCGCACGAGCGGGTGCACGGGCCGGATCTGGACTGACCGGCACCCGCGAGCACCAGCCCGCGGACGAGCTCAGGCCAGGTGCTCGGCCCACCAGTCGAGAATGTGCTCGAAGCGCTGCACCCGGTGCCTGGGCTGGCCGGACCTCGTCAGCTCGTGGCCCTCGCCGGGGAAGACGAGCAGCCTCGTCGGCACGCCGTTGCGCCGGAGGCGGGAGAAGAGCCGCTGACCCTGCTCGAGCGGGCAGCGGAAGTCGCGCTCGGAGTGGATGACCATCGTCGGGGTCGTGATGTTGTCGGCCCAGGTCAGCGGCGACTGCTCGTGCGCGAAAGCACCGACGTACTCGTCGCCGAAGAACCAGCCGATGTCCGAGGTCCCGGCGAAGGAGTCCCACGCGTTGACCGCGCGCTCGCTGATCGCGGCGGTGAACCGGTCGGTGTGCGCGACGAGCCAGGTCGTCATCAGCCCGCCGTAGGAGCCGCCCTGCACGCCCACCCGCGTGGCGTCGAGGCCGGGCAGTGTCAGGGCGTGGTCGAGCAACGCCGTCAGATCGGCGACGTCGACGGTGCCGATGGCCTCCTTGACCGCCCGTCCGTGGGTCGCGCCGTAGCCCGAGCCGCCGCGCGGGTTGCCCATCACCACGGCATACCCGGCGCCGGCGAGGACCTGCGCCTCGTCGAAGAGGTTGCCGGAGTACTGGGTGTAGGGACCGCCGTGGATCATCAGGACGACCGGGTGGCCGCCCTTGCGCGGGGCCTTGCCGGTCGGCCGGAACAGCCAGCCGTGGACCGGGTAGCCGTCGTTGGCCGTGGTCTCCAGCTCCTCGGGCTCGATCGGCGCGGCGCGGCCCCTGAGGTGCCGGCCGAAGTCCGTCACCGGGGCCAGTTGCTCGCCGACGGGCGCCACGAACAGCTCGGAGTATGACGTGCGCGTCCCCGCGACCGCGGCGACGACGCCGCCACCCACGGCCACCGCGCTCACGCTGACGCTGCCGTCGAGCAGCACCTGCCCGGTGTCCACGTCGCGGACGACGGTGTCGCCGCGGGTCTCGAAGGCGGCGACGAGCGTGCCGCCGACGCCCAGGGCGGGCGGGCAGGCGAGGTGGTCGGTCTCGGGGTCGGTGAGGGCCTCACCAGCGCTCCGGCCGTCGGCCTTGGCGTCCTTGGGCACGGCGGTGAGCCGCCGCAGCACGGGGTTGCGGGCCACGAAGTCCTGCCCGCTCTCACCGAGGCCGCCGACCCCGTAGACGACGCTGCCGTCCCCGGCGACGTGGGCGCTGCCGACCGAGCCGGTGCCGTCGGTGTGCCGGCGGAAGCCCTTGCCCCGCAGGTCGACCGAGCAGAGGTCCGAGACGAGCGTGTCGGGCCGCCAGGTGCCGCGCCGGTCGCGCGAGGCGATGAACCCCACGCGGTCGGCGGACAGCCAGACGGGGGAGCGGTCGTCACCCGCGCCGGTCGTCAGTTGCGTGCTCTGCGGGAGCTCCTCCGCGTCCTCGCCGTCGTCCTCGGCGAGCCCGGCGAGGTCCACGACGAAGATCTTGCTGGGACGGTCGAGGACGTAGCCCAGGCCGTCGGCCAGGTAGGCGCTGTGCTCGATGAGCCGCGGCGCCTCCTGATCGGGCTTGACCTTCTCGTCGGTGCCGTAGCGGCCCTCCTCGGGGAGGCGCGCGGCATACGCGATCGCGGTGCCGTCGGGGGACCAGGCGAACCCGCCCACCCCGAGCTTGTGCTCGGTGAGCCGGCGGGCGTCGCCGCCGTCGGCGGGTATGACGTGCAGCTGCGGCGGGCCGTCCTCGCCGGCGCGCAGGAAGGCGATCCGGCTGCCGTCGGGGGAGTAGGCGGGCGAGCCGTCGCGGGTGCCGCGGGTCAGCCGCCGGGCCGGCCCGTCGGCCGCCCCGTCCGCCAGCGGCTGGCGCCACAGGCTGGTCCGGTAGCGGTTGTCCTCCACGTCGGGCCGGCTCACCGCGAAGAGCACGTCGCGGCCCTCCGGGTGGACGGTGAGGGCGGACAGGGTGCGGATCGTGGTCAGGTCGCTCGGCTGCACCCGCCCGAGCGTAATGGCCTCCCGGGCGGGTCCGTGGGTGGCCTCGCCTACGCTCGTCCCATGCAGCAATACCTGGATCTCCTGGAGCGGATTCGGATCGAGGGCGTGCAGAAGGGGGACCGCACCGGCACCGGCACGCTGTCGGTCTTCGGCCACCAGATGCGCTTCGACCTCACCGAGGGCTTCCCGGTGCTCACGACCAAGCGGCTGCACCTGCGCTCGGTGATCGGTGAGCTCCTGTGGTTCCTGCGCGGCGACACCAACGTGCGTTGGCTGCAGGAGCGCAAGATCTCGATCTGGGACGAGTGGGCCGACGAGGACGGCGACCTCGGCCCCGTCTACGGGCACCAGTGGCGCTCGTGGCCCGCTCCCGACGGCGGCACGATCGACCAGATCGACCGGCTGGTCACCGGCCTGCGCACCAACCCCGACTCCCGGCGCCACATCGTGAGCGCCTGGAACGTCGCCGAGGTCGACGACATGGCGTTGCCGCCGTGCCACACGCTCTTCCAGTTCTACGTCGCGCCCGCGGCTCCCGACGACGAGGACGGGCGGGGCTGGCTGTCCTGCCAGCTCTACCAGCGCAGCGCCGACACCTTCCTCGGCGTCCCGTTCAACATCGCCAGCTACGCCCTGCTCACGCACATGGTCGCCCAGGTCACCGACCTGCGGCCCAAGGACTTCGTGCACACCATCGGCGACGCGCACCTCTACCTCAACCACCTCGACCAGGCGGCCGAGCAGCTGACCCGGACGCCGGGGCCGCTGCCGACTCTGTGGCTCAACCCCGCGGTCAAGGACCTCGACGCCTTCGAGCTGGAGGACGTCGAGGTGCGTGACTACGTCGCGGCGCCCACGATCAAGGCCCCGATCGCGGTATGACGTCGCGCTTCCAGGTGGTCCCCGCCGCCTACGTGGCGCTCCTGCGGGACGGGGAGCAGGGCACCGAGGTCCTGCTCCAGCTGCGCCGGGGCACCGGCTACATGGACGGTCGCTGGGCGCACGGCGCGGCCGGCCACGTCGAGCTGGGGGAGAGCGCGCTGCAGGCGGCCGGCCGAGAGGCGGTGGAGGAGCTCGGGGTGAGGGTCGACGTGGAGGACCTCGCCCACCACGCGACCGTCCACCGCACGGTGGCTGCGCACCGACCGTCGGAGGAGCGGGTCGACCTCTTCGTCTCGACCCACCGCTGGACGGGCGAGCCGTCCGTGCAGGAGCCGGACAAGGTGGCCGACCTGCGGTGGTGGCCGCTGGATGACCTGCCGGACCACGTCGTGCCGCACGAGCGGGCGGCGCTGGAGGTGCTGGCCGGCCGCTCGTCGCAGACGCTGGTGACCCTGGGGTTCGACCAGACCCTGACCCTGGTGGCCGCGGTCGGCCGCAACGGGGTGATCGGTGACGGGTCCTCGATGCCCTGGCACCTGCCCGAGGACCTGCGGTTCTTCAAGGAGACGACGATGGGCGGCACGCTCCTCATGGGGCGCGGCACCTGGGACTCGATCGGCCGCGCGCTGCCGGGGAGGCGGACGATCGTCGTCACGCGTCAGCAGGACTGGTCCGCACCCGGCGCGGAGGTCGCCCACTCCCTCGAGGAGGCGCTGGCGCTCGCGGGCGACGTCGAGGTCTTCGTCGTCGGCGGGGGGCAGATCTACGCCCAGACGATCGAGCACGCCTCCCGCCTCGTGCTGACGGAGGTCGACCTCGAGCCTGAGGGCGCGACCCGCTTCCCCGACGTCGACCCGGCCGTGTGGCGAGTGGCTGAACGCCGTCCCGGCTCCGGCGACGTCGCCGCGTGGGTGACGTGGACCCGAGTGTGATCCAGATCACGATACTTCTGCGTAACGACACCTGACCGGCCCCCGATATAGACAGTGATCGCGCTGCTACCTGGACCCCCCGAGCGGGTAGCAGCGCGATCTTGCGTCTCCGGCCAGGCCCCCGCGCAACCCCCCGTCGGCTCGCCCACGGACCCCCGGGCGGGATGGTTTCCCGACCGCCCCGCCCGCGTATCCTGGCCCCCATGAGTCACCCCCACCCCGAGCTCACCGCCCCCGGACCGCTGCAGGACGGGGGCGTCCGCGTCATCCCGCTCGGCGGGCTGGGCGAGGTCGGTCGCAACATGGCCGTGCTCGAGCACCGGGGCAAGCTGCTCGTCATCGACTGCGGGGTGCTCTTCCCCGAGGAGCACCACCCCGGCATCGACCTGATCCTGCCCGACTTCGGCCCCATCGAGGACCGCCTCGACGACATCGTCGCCGTCGTCCTGACCCACGGGCACGAGGACCACATCGGCGCGGTGCCCTACCTGCTCCGCCTGAAGAACGACATACCCCTGGTCGGGAGCCAGCTGACCCTGGCCCTCGTGGAGGCCAAGCTCAAGGAGCACAAGATCAAGCCCTTCACCCTCGGGGTGAGGGAGGGCGACCGTGAGGCGCTGGGGCCCTTCGACTGCGAGTTCGTCGCGGTGAACCACTCGATCCCGGACGCGCTCGCCGTCTTCGTGCGCACCTCCGGCGGCAACGTGCTGCACACCGGCGACTTCAAGATGGACCAGCTGCCGCTGGACGGTCGGATCACCGACCTGCGGGCCTTCGCCCGGCTGGGGGAGGAGGGCGTGGACCTGTTCATGACCGACTCCACCAACGCCCACATCCCCGGTTTCACCACGCCCGAGCGCAACATCACCCCGGCCATCGAGCGCGTCTTCCACCAGGCCGAGCGGCGCATCATCGTCGCCTGCTTCGCCTCGCACGTGCACCGCGTCCAGCAGGTCTTCGACGCCGCGGCGGAGTCCGGGCGCAAGGTGGCGATGGTGGGGCGCTCGATGATCCGCAACATGGGGATCGCGGCCGACCTCGGCTATCTGCACATCCCCGACGGCGTCCTGGTGGACCTGGGCAAGCTCACCCAGCTGCCGGACGACCAGCAGGTGCTGATCAGCACGGGGTCGCAGGGCGAGCCGATGGCGGCGCTCTCGCGGATGGCCAACGGTGACCACAAGATCGAGGTCGGTGAGGGCGACACCGTGCTGCTCGCCTCCTCGCTCATCCCCGGCAACGAGAACGCCGTCTACCGCGTGATCAACGGCCTGACCAGGCTGGGCGCCAAGGTCGTCCACAAGGAGAACGCCCTCGTCCACGTCTCGGGCCACGCCAGCGCCGGCGAGCTGCTCTACTGCTACAACATCGTGCGTCCGCGCAACGTGATGCCGGTGCACGGCGAGTGGCGGCACATGGTCGCCAACGGCGACCTGGCGGTGGCGACCGGTGTGCCGCGCGAGAACGTCGTGCTCGCCGAGGACGGGGTCGTGGTCGACCTCGTCGACGGCCAGGCGCGCGTCGCCGGGGCGGTGGACGTCGGCTACGTCTACGTCGACGGCTCGCTGGTCGGCGCGGCCGACGAGACCATGCTCAAGGACCGCCGCATCCTGCGCGACGAGGGCTTCGTGACGATCATCGTCGTGCGGGACGCGTCCACCGGTGCCATCGCCGCCGGCCCGGAGATCCAGACCCGCGGCTTCGCGGAGGGCGAGGACGTCTTCGAGAAGGTGCGGCTCAAGCTGGTCTCCGCGCTGCAGGAGGCGCAGAGCAACGGGGTGCAGGACACCTACCAGCTGCAGCAGGTCATCCGCCGCACCGTCGGGTCGTTCGTGGGTGGACGGCTGCGCCGTCGCCCGATGATCATCCCGATCGTCATCGACGCCTGAGGCTACGCGGCCGCCGGCCTGTCCGGGCACCGAGCCGCCGGCGTGGCCGGGCCGAGTCACCGGCCTGTCCGGGCACCGAGCCGCCGGCGTGGCCGGGCCGGGCTGCCGGCGTGGCCGGGCCGAGCCACCGGCGCGTAGATAGATGACATGACAGACAGAGTTATTCGGTCAAGGAGCGGGTTGTTCACCGCTCCTGGACCGAATAACTCTGTATGACGTGTCACCCAGAGGGTAAGGAGGGGCACCCGTGCCCCGAGCGGCCGGCCGGACGCGCACACGGCGGAGCTGGACGCGCGCGGCGGGCCACCACGCGGGCGGCGGGGCCTCAGTCCTCGATGGCGCGCGGGCGGTCCTGGTCCCGCCGCTGCGCGAGGCGTCGCGCCTGCTCGGCGATCTGGGCCTCCGTCGGCTCCCGGTCCCACGACATCGACGCACGGTGCAGGCCCAGACCGAGGCCCCACCCCATGGCCGGCCAGACCGGCCAGAAGTAGCCCGCGCCGGTGATCAGCCAGATGGCGACCAGCAGCGCCATGACCGCGAGATAGACGGTGAGGTGGATGCGGAAGGCCTTCACCGCCTCGAGGTGCTTGAGCGCCGCGGCGCGGAGCGCGGGGTCGGCCGCCGGGTCCGGGGTGAGGGGCGGGGCGGGGCGCTGCGGGTCGTAGCTCGGGAGCGGCGGCGGGACGCGGCTCGGGTCCTCGGTCATGATCCCAACGTAGTCCGCTTGCGGCCCGGCGGCCACGGACTTCCACGGCCCACTCGCACCCGCCCCCGGCGTGTGAACCGTGTGACGGACGTGGTCATTGGTACCGTGCGACGGTGGCCAAGTCTGTGACCTCCTCCAGCCGCCCCCGCAGCAGCGGGCCGCGCGCCGGCTCGAGCGCGAGACCCTCGTCGGGGCGCTCGGGCTCCGGCTCGGGCGCGTCCCGGTCCCGCGGCGGGCGCGCTCCCGAGCCGCGCCCCGGCGGCTCCCTGCCGGGCAAGGCCTACCGCGGCATCGCCGGCGCCGCCGGTGGCACGGTCCGCGCGATGAGCGACGCGGCCCACGACCTCGAGCCCGAGCACCGCCGCGACGGTGCGGGCTTCCTGCTGCTCGTGCTGGCCGTCATCGTCGCGCTGCGCGAGTGGTGGCAGCTGGACGGGCTCTTCGGCGACATCGTCCACTCGGTCGCCGCCGGCACCTTCGGCCGGGTGGCCCTCGTCCTGCCCCTCGTCCTGCTGTTCTTCGCGATCCGCAACTTCCGCAAGCCCACCGAGGGCCAGGCCACCAACCGGATGTCGATCGGCACGATGGCCATGCTGCTGTCGGCCTCGGGCATCACCCACCTGGCCACCGGCGCCCCGGACTACGCCGAGGGTGCCCACGCCCTCGAGGGCAGCGGCGGCATCCTGGGCTTCATCCTCTCGGCCATGCTCTCGGCCGCGATCACCGCGACCGGCGCCTACGTCGTGCTCTCCGTGCTGGGCGTCTTCGGCTTCCTCGTCCTCACGCGCACCCCGGTGCACCGCATCCCGGACCGGCTCCGCGAGCTCGAGCAGCACCTCTTCGACTCCGCCCGCTTCGACGACGTCGACCCGGTCACCGGCGAGGTCCTGCCCCGGCGTCGCCGGGCCCGCGCGGACCTCGACGAGCGCGACGGCGACGTCGCCTTCGAGCAGGCCGCCGAGGTCGAGCGGGGCAAGGGCGGGCGCTCGCTGCGCGCCGGTGCCCGTCGCTCCCGCGACGCCGAGGTGTATGACGTGGACGCCACCGGCGAGGTGCCGGCGCCCACCAAGGGTGGGGCGGCACGGCATACCCGGGGCACCGGACTGGCGGACGTGCCCGCCGGCGACGCGACCGAGGAGATCCCGGCGCTGCGGCCCGGGCAGAAGCGCCCGAGCCCGCCGAGCGCGGTCGAGAAGGTCAAGGCCGCCGCCCAGGCCGAGAAGGCCCCGCTCGAGCCGCCGCCCACCACCCAGCTGCCGCAGCGGGTCGAGCAGCTGCAGCTGGCCGGCGACGTCACCTACACGCTGCCCGACTCGGCCCTGCTCAAGCCCGGCAGTCCCCATAAGGAGCGCTCCGAGGCCAACGACCGGGTGGTCGACGCGCTCACCGGTGTGCTCGAGGACTTCAACATCGACGCGCAGGTCACCGGCTTCACGCGTGGCCCGACGGTCACCCGCTACGAGGTGGAGCTCGGTCCCGGCGTCAAGGTCGAGCGGATCACCGCGCTCTCCAAGAACATCGCGTATGCCGTGGCCTCCGCCGACGTGCGCATCCTCTCGCCGATCCCCGGCAAGTCCGCCGTCGGCGTGGAGATCCCCAACACCGACCGCGAGAACGTCAACCTCGGCGACGTGCTGCGCAGCCAGGCGGCGCGCAACAACACGCACCCGATGGTCATGGGCGTCGGCAAGGACGTGGAGGGCGGCTACGTCATCGCCAACCTGGCCAAGATGCCGCACATGCTCGTGGCCGGCGCGACGGGCTCGGGCAAGTCGAGCTTCGTCAACTCGATGATCACCTCGATCCTCATGCGCTCGACGCCGGACGAGGTGCGGATGATCCTCGTCGACCCCAAGCGGGTGGAGCTGACGGCCTACGAGGGCATCCCGCACCTCATCACGCCGATCATCACCAACCCCAAGAAGGCCGCCGAGGCGCTGGCCTGGGTGGTCAAGGAGATGGACCAGCGCTACGACGACCTGTCGGCCTTCGGCTACAAGCATGTCGACGACTTCAACAAGGCGATCAAGGCCGGCAAGGTGACGCCGCCCCCGGGGTCGCAGCGCGTCATGCAGCCCTACCCCTACCTGCTCGTCGTCGTCGACGAGCTCGCCGACCTGATGATGGTCGCCCCGCGCGACGTCGAGGAGTCGGTCGTGCGCATCACCCAGCTGGCGCGCGCCGCCGGCATCCACCTCGTGCTCGCGACCCAGCGTCCGTCGGTCGACGTGGTCACCGGCCTGATCAAGGCCAACGTCCCGTCGCGGATGGCGTTCGCGACCTCCTCCCTCGCGGACAGCCGGGTCGTGCTCGACCAGCCCGGCGCGGAGAAGCTCATCGGGCAGGGCGATGCGCTCTTCCTGCCGATGGGGGCGAGCAAGCCGATGCGCGTCCAGGGCGCCTGGGTGGGCGAGTCGGAGATCCACGACGTCGTCGCCCACGTCACCGGGCAGCTCAAGCCGACCTACGTCGAGGAGGTCGCGGCGGCGCCGGCCAAGAAGCAGATCGACGAGGACATCGGCGACGACCTCGACCTGCTGCTGCAGGCGGCCGAGCAGGTCATCACGACGCAGTTCGGCTCGACGTCGATGCTGCAGCGCAAGCTGCGCGTCGGCTTCGCCAAGGCGGGCCGTCTCATGGACCTCATGGAGAGCCGTGGCATCGTCGGTCCGTCCGAGGGGTCGAAGGCCCGCGAGGTGCTGGTCCGGCCGGACGACCTCGAGGAGACGCTGGCCGTCCTGCAGGGCCAGGAGCCCGCGCCCCGGCCGGAGGTCGAGACCGACACCGCGCCCTTCGACGCCGACGCCGCCGAGGTCGTCGACGAGGGCGAGGGGTATGCCGTGCCCGAGCCGGTGGCCCCGCAGCGCAACACGCGCTACGACGGCGACCCGGTCTCCGGGACCTACGTCGAGGACGAGGGCGAGGAGGAGTCCGAGGACGCCTGGGAGCTCACGGACCGTGGCGGCGGGCGCGAGCGCTACTGACGGGCGCGGCTGACGCGGGCTGCTCACTCGAGCTGCTCACGCAGGCTGCTCACCGGGCTGCTCACCAGACCGGCGTCCCCGCCGAGAGTCCGGGAGGGCCGGCGCCCGGCCGTAGACTGAGGCCCATGCCCGCCACCCGCTCCGTCGCCGTCGTCACCCTCGGCTGCACCCGCAACGAGGTCGACTCCGAGGAGCTGGCCGGCCGGCTGGCCGCCGAGGGCTGGACCCTCGTGGACGACGCCGGCGAGGCCGACGTGGCCGTGGTCAACACCTGCGGGTTCGTCGAGCAGGCCAAGAAGGACTCCATCGACGCGCTGCTGGAGGCCAACGACCTCAAGCGCACCGGCCGCACCCAGAAGGTCGTGGCGGTCGGTTGCATGGCCGAGCGCTACGGCCAGCAGCTGGCGGCCGAGCTGCCCGAGGCCGACGCCGTGCTCGGCTTCGACTCCTACGCCGACATGTCCGGTCACCTCCAGCGCATCCTCGCCGGCGAGGCCACCGCCTCCCACGTGCCGCGCGACCGTCGCACGCTCCTCCCGCTCGCGCCGGCCGCACGGCATACCGCCAGCGAGCACGTCGCCCTGCCGGGCCACCAGCAGCGCGCGGAGGAGGCCGAGCTGGCGCAGGTCGCGCCGGCGAGCGGCCCGCGCGTCGTGCGTGCCCGGCTCGACGACCGCCCGTGGGCGCCGCTGAAGATCGCCTCGGGCTGCGACCGGCGCTGCGCCTTCTGCGCCATCCCGATGTTCCGCGGCAGCTTCGTCTCCCGGCGGCCGGAGGAGATCCTCGCCGAGGCCGCGTGGCTGGGGGAGCGGGGAGTCAAGGAGGTCTTCCTCGTCAGCGAGAACACCACCTCCTACGGCAAGGACCTCGGCGACCTGCGCCTCGTCGACAACCTCCTCCCGCAGCTGGCGGCCACCGAGGGCGTCGAGCGCGTGCGGGTCTCCTACCTGCAGCCGGCCGAGATCCGTCCCGACCTGCTCGACGCGATGGCCCGCACCCCGGGGGTCGTGCCCTACTTCGACATCTCCTTCCAGCACGCGAGCGGCCCGCTGTTGCGGCGGATGCGCCGCTTCGGCGACCGCGCCTCCTTCCTGGCGCTGCTCGACCAGGTGCGCGAGCGGCTGCCGGAGGCCGGCATCCGCACCAACGTCATCGTCGGCTTCCCGGGGGAGACCGAGGAGGACCTCGCCGAGCTCACCGCCTTCCTCGAGGCCGCCCGCCTCGACGTCGTCGGCGTCTTCGGCTACTCCGACGAGGACGGCACCGAGGCGGAGGGCTTCGAGGGCAAGCTCGACGAGGCCACGATCGCCGAGCGCGTCGCGCGGGTGAGCGCCCTCGTCGAGGAGCTGACCGCCCAGCGCGCCGAGGAACGGATCGGCACGTTCGTCGAGGTGCTCGTGGAGGGCGTCGAGGACGACGGAGACGACGAGGAGCCCCGGCTCGTGGGGCGCGCGGGGCAGCAGGGGCCGGACGTCGACGGCGTCACCCACCTCGTCGACGAGGACGGGGGTATGCCGCAACTCGCCCCGGGCGCGATCGTCACCGCCGAGGTCGTCGCGACCGAGGGGGTCGACCTGATCGCCATACCGGTGAGCGCCGACGAGGCGCCCGAGGAGGACTGACGTGATCCACGACCCCGACGGCCCCGACATCGCGACCGCCCCGGAGGCGCCGCAGGCCTCCCCGTGGAACCTGCCCAACGCACTGACCGTGCTGCGCATGCTCATGGTGCCGCTGTTCGTGTGGCTGCTCATGCGGGAGTCGGGCGAGGACGTCTCCGACCGGTGGTGGGCCGCTCTCGTGTTCGTCGTGGCGACCGCGACCGACTGGGTCGACGGGCACCTCGCGCGCCGCAACGGCCTGATCACCGCGTTCGGCAAGCTCATGGACCCGATCGCCGACAAGGCGCTGATGGGCTCGGCGCTGATCTGCCTGTCCCTGCTCGGCGAGCTGCCGTGGTGGGTGACCGTCGTCATCCTGGTCCGCGAGATCGGCATCACGCTGATGCGGTTCGTCGTCATCCGGCGCGGTGTCATCCCGGCCAGCCGCGGCGGCAAGCTCAAGACGGCCCTGCAGGCGGTCGGCCTCACCCTCATGCTCACCCCGCTCGACGGCGTCGTCGGGACGGCCGGGCTCTGGATCATGTATGCCGCGCTCGTCGTCACCGTGGTGACCGGCGTCGACTACCTGAGGCAGGCGTTCGGACCCCGGCCCGCGCCGGCGCGATGACGGCCGCACCGGTCACGACCGCGGCCCGCGTCGTCGGGCTGCTGCGCGAGGCCGGGCAGACCGTGGCGGCGGCCGAGTCGCTCACCGGTGGGCTGGTGACGGCGGCGCTGACCGACGTGCCGGGGTCCAGCGCGGTCGTGGCCGGGGGAGTCGTGGCCTACACGCCGGCAGCCAAGATCGAGGTGCTCGGTGTCCCGCCGGGGGTGGTCGAGGGGCACGGGGTGGTCTCGAGGGAGTGCGCCGAGGCGATGGCCGACGGGGTCCGGGCGCTGCTGGGGGCCGACTGGGCCCTGTCCACGACGGGCGTGGCGGGTCCCGGGCCGAGCGACGGGCACCCCGCCGGCACGGTCCACATCGCGGTCGTCGGTCCCCGCGACACGCCGGGGCTGCCGGCGCTGCCGGGGGAATCAGGGCGGGTGCACCGCGCGTTGTCACTGGTCGGCGACCGGACAGCCGTGCGCGTCAGCGCCGTCGAGGCGGTGCTCCAGCTCCTGGAGGAGGCTCTGCGCGGCGGTCTGTCAGCGCCGGGAGGTACGGTAGGGATCTCGTCGACCGACGGGACCGACGCAGCAGAGGAGGGCTGACCATGGTGCTGCTACGACGTGAGCTGGGTGACGTCCTGCGTGAGGAGCGCCAGCGCCAGGGACGCACCCTGCGCGAGGTCAGCTCGCAGGCCGCCTGCTCCCTGGGCTACCTGTCCGAGGTGGAGCGCGGCGAGAAGGAAGCCTCCTCCGAGCTGCTCGCCTCCATCTGCCGGGCCCTGGAGGTGCCGCTGTCGGACATGCTGTCCGACGTGGCCGACCGGGTCAGCCTCGCCGAGGCCGCTGAGACGCAGATGACCGCCGTGCTGACCGAGGGCCTGGCCAAGCCGATCCGTCGGGCTCAGGTGGGCGCCCGCCGGGGCGCCGTCGTCACCGCAGCCTGAGCCCCGGCGGCGTCTTTTCTCCGGGCTCACGGTCGGGCTTACGACAAAGACCTGTCAGGGGCGTTCGTCCTGCAGGTAGGACGAGCGGTGACCCAGCGGCAGCTGTCTGGCGCCGTCGTCGTGCGCGGCGATCCCGCCCTGGCAGGCCGGGCAGTAGGCCAAGAAGCGCTGCTGCGGCTGCTGTCCCACCGTCGCCCACCTCACGACCGTCCCGCAGCGGTGGCAGGGCAGTCCCCGCCGCCCGAACACCCAGGTGTCCTCGGAGACCCCAGGGCGCCCCGTGGTCACCAGCCGCCGGTCGCGGCAGCTCTGGACCATGAGCCGGCGGGTGGTGCGCAGCAGGTCCGCGAGCGCCTCGACGTCGACGTCACCGGCAGGCGTCCACGGGTGAAGGCCGGCCAGGAACAGCGGCTCGCTGGCCCAGATCGTGCCGATCCCCGCAACGTTGCGCTGGTCGAGCAGCGCCTCGACGAGCGGTCGACGGGGCACCTGACGGAGGTTGGCGACCGCGCGGTCCAGGTCGAAGGCCGGGTCGAGCAGGTCCGGGCCCAGATGACCGACCACGGCCGCCTCGTCGGCAGTGCGGACGAGGTCGAGCATGCCGAGCTGGTCGCCCACGGCGACGACCTCGGTCGTCCACAGCAGCGCCCGCACGGTGTGCCGGCCGCCTAGTGCTCGGCGGCGCGCCACCGGGTGCACCCGCCAGGAACCGTCCATCCGCAGGTGGCTGTGCAGGGTCAGGTCGCCCTCCAGGCGGTGCAGCAGATGCTTCCCGCGCGGCACCACCTCGACGGTGCGCCGCCCGGAGAAGTCCGCGGTCGCCAGCGCGGGGTAGCGCAGATCGCTGCCGACAAGCACCTGCCCGGCGAGCGCGCGGTGCAGCCGCCGCGCGGTCAGCCAGACGGCGTCCCCCTCAGGCACCGCGTCCCTGGGCGTGGTACTCGACGTTGGGGACCATCGCCAGAGCCGTGGACACCCGGTTGGTCATGTTGAACATCCCGATGACCTGGATCGCCTCCAGGATCTGGTGGTCGTCCAGGCCGACCGCCCGGAGCGGCTCCAGGTCCAGCGCTGTCACCTCGGCGGGACGCAGGGTCAGCTGCTCGGCGTAGGCCGCGAGCGCCGCCTCGCGCGGCGGCAGCTGGGCCTGGCGCCAGTTGACGGCGACGAGATCTGCGGTGACCGGGTCCCCGGAGTAGTGGCGCAGTGCGGCACCGTGCGAGACGGCGCAGTACGTGCAGCGGTTGAGGCCGCTGACGACCACTGCGAGCAGCTCGCGCTCGGCGTTGGTGAGATGACCCTCCTTGTTGACGAGGAGGTTGAAGTAGGCCCACCACGCCTGGAACTGCTCGCCGTTGTAGGCCTGGGCGACGAAGACGTTGGGGACGAAGCCGAAGACCTCCTGCGACTTGTCCCAGAGTCGACGCACGCCCTCGGGCACGTCGTCGCGGGCGGGCAGGGGGAGAGCCGAGATGGTGGGATCGTGCTGCGGCTGGGTCATGGAGCGACCCTAGTCCCGGCCCGCGGCCGACGACCGGGCAGCGCCATGGCGGCCAGGCTCAGCACGACCACCGTGATCCCGAGCGCGCTGAGGCTGCCGAGCACCTCGCCCAGCACGAGCACGCCGAGCAGGGTCGCGGTGACCGGCTCGGCGAGCGAGAGCGTCGCGACGGTGCTCGAGGGAAGCCCGGCCAGACCGTGCTGGAACAGGACGTACGACAGACCGGTGGCCACCAGGCCCAGCCACGCGACCATGAGCGCACCGCGCGCGCTCAGCACCCAGCCCAGGTCCGCGCCGGCCACCGCGGGGAGCAGGACCATGGCTCCGACGCCGAACATCCCGGCCATCACGGTGACGCCGTGAGCGCCCCGGAGCAGCAGCGTGCGCGCGGTGACGGTGTAGCCGGCGTAGGACAGGCCAGCACCGAGAGCGCCGGCGACGCCGAGCGGGTCCACGCCCGCCCCGGCCGCCCCCCGCGCCGAGGACCAGGAGGACGACCCCGACGACAGCCCCGGCCGTCGCCGCGCCCCACCGGCGCGTCAGGCGCTCGCCGAGGAGCAGCCCCAGAGCGCCCGTCGCCAGCGGCGCCACCCCGAGCGCGACGACCGTGCCCACGGCGACCCCGGCGCGATCCACCCCGAGGAAGAAGCAGGCCTGGTAGGCCGCCACGCACAGGCCGCCCAGCAGGAGGACGGCGCCGGCGGGGAGCCGCCCGGTCCCCGCGCCGAGGACGCGAGGATCGCCCTGCGCCGCGCGTCGCGGCATACCTCGAGCGGCGAGCAGGCCGAGCACCACAGCGCCCACGGCGATCCGCAGGGCTCCGACGCTCACCGGGTCCGTGCCGTCCGGCCCGAGGGCCTGGGCGGTGCCGGTGGTGCCCCACAGGGCGGCGGCGCCGACGGCGGCCAGCGCGGCGGTGGTCGGTCTCTCTGGTGCTGGCACGAGCGACATTCGATCACGCGAGCCCGACGGTGGCGGCCATCACCTGCGCAGGCGCAGACCCTGGGGAGCCGTGTGGAAGCCGGCTCGGACCAGCGCGGTCGCCAGCGGGACCGCCGACCCGAGCGCCGGGTCCCCGTCGATCTTGGTGACCGTGAGGCCGCCGAGGGCGCCGGACCTGACGGCCCCGACGAGGGCTCCGGCGACGGCGTCCCAGACCGCCTCGGGCTCGGCCGCCGACGCCGCCGGGTAGGTCAGCGCCGTGCGACCGCCGCGCTCGAGGTAGAGAACGAGCTGCCCATCGACCAGCACCACCATCGACCCGGCCTTGCGCCCCGGCCGGTGGGTGCCACCTGCACCCGCCTCCTCGCCCTCGGTCCGTCCCTCCGCGGCGACGCCCCTGTCCGGCCAGGGCACGCTCGCGCCGTACGGGTTCGCAGGGTCGGTGGCAGCCAGCAGCACGACCTCGGGCGTCCGCGGTGCCTGGTCACGCGCCTCGCCGTCGAGCGCGCGCAACCGGTCGATCGCCCCCGCGGTCCCGAACTGCGCCGCGCCCAGACCCTCCACGACATACCCGCGACGGACCCGACCCGCCTCCTCGGCACCGGCGAGGACCCGGTAGACGCCGGCATACCCGCCGGGGATGCCCTCCGCGACGACGGATCCGCGGGTGAGCACGCCGTAGCGGTCGAGCAGCTGCTCAGCCGTCGCGAGTCCCCGCACCGTCGGGTCGACCTCGACCTGCGGCAGGAGCGCCCACCGGCCGACGGCGGTCGGCGGCCCCGAGCGGACGGGCATCGCGGGGCGGGACGGGCGGCTCCCCAGGGCGACCGAGGTGCGTGACCACCGTCCGGCACGCGGCGCCCGGCGGGTCCGGTGCGCCGTGCGCCCGCCGCCCAGGAGGCCGCGCACCGGCGCGAAGGTGTCGGCGCTGAGCGCCCCGGCCCATACGAGGTCCCACAGCGTGGCGTTGAGGGCCTGGTCGTCGGTCAGGCCGAGGGCGTCGGTGAGCGAGCGGAACAGGTAGGCGCCCCCGGGGACGCGCTCGAGCACCTCGCGCACCCGCGCGGCCAGCTCGCCCTCGACGCTCTCGGGCTCCGCCAGCGTGAGGTATGCCGTGTCCGCCAGGTGGAGGGAGACCCAGCCGTCGTCGCCGGGGAGGCTGCCGTGGCCCTGCCACAGCACCTCGCCGCCGGTCATGAGCTCGTCGAGCAGCGCGGGGGAGTAGTCGCGCACGCGAGCCGGGAGCACCAGGCTCTCCAGGGACGAGGCGGGCAGACGGGCGCCGGCGAGCTGCTCGACCGCCCGGAGGACGCCGTCGACCCCGCGCAGCTGCTCACCCTCGCCGGAGCCGAGACCGGTCGCGCCCTGCCAGCGCGGCAGGAAGCGGGCATAGGTCCGCTGGGGGACCGGCTCGACCTCCTGGCGCAGGGCCGCGAGCGAGCGCCGGCGCAGGAGCCGCAGCACCTCGGCGTCGCAGAGGTCGTCGTGGCCGGTGCCGTGCGGGACGAGCGCGCCCTCGGCCATCCGGCCGGTGGACACCAGTCGGCGGGTCGCGTCGCGCACGACCGCCGCGCCCAGGCCCAGGCGAGCGGCCAGTGCTTCCAGCGTGAACGGCCCGTGGGTCCGGGCGTAGCGGACCACGAGGTCGCCGAGCGGGTCCTCGACGCCCTCGAGGTAGGCCGCGGGAACGCCCACGGGGATGGCGGTGCCGAGCGCGTCGCGCAGCCGGGCGGCGTCCTGCGCGTCCGCCCACCGGTCGTCGCCCCCGACGCGCACCGGGATGACGCGGCGGGCTCCCGCGAGCTCGTCGAGCCAGCCGTCGACCAGGCCGCGCGACTCCTCCTGGGTGCGCTCCCGGAGCTCGGCGGTCGAGAGCGGGCCGAGGACGCGCAGCAGGTCGAGCAGGTCCTGGGTGTCGCGCGCCGCCCGCTCGGGCGTCAGGCGCTGCAGCTCGGCCTCCGTGCGGACCACGACCTCGGGGTCGAGCAGGTCGCGGAGCGAGGCGCCCTCACCGCGGCCAAGCAGCTCGGCCAGCAGGGCGGGGTCGAGCGACAGCGCCGCCGCGCGACGCTCGGCCAGGGGAGAGTCGCCCTCGTAGAGGAACTGGGCCATGTAGCCCATGAGCAGGGACCGGGCGAACGGCGAGGGCTGGGCGCTGGCGACCGACACGACCCGCACCTGGCGCGAGGCCACCCCGCGCATCAGGTCGACGAGGGAGTCCACGTCGTAGACGTCCTGGACGCACTCGCGCACCGCCTCGAGCACGATCGGGAAGGTGGGATAGCGCGCCGCGACCTCCAGCAGCTGTGCCGAGCGCTGCCGCTGCTGCCAGAGCGGCTGGCGCCTGCCCGGGTTGCGCCGCGGCAGCAGCAGGGCCCGCGCGGCGCACTCGCGGAAGCGCGAGGCGAACAGCGCCGACCCGCCGATCTCCTGGGTGACGAGGTCGGCCACCTCGTCCGGGTCGAGCGTCAGCAGCTCGACGATCTCCGCGTCGAGCCGAGCCTGCTCCTCCCGGGTGTCAGCGCCCCCGCTACCGCGACCGTCCTCGTCCCAGCCGCCGAGGTCCGGCATCCGCAGCACGATCCCGTCGTCCGCGGCCAGCGCCTGCACGTCGGTCCCGTAGCGCTCCCGCATCCGCGCCGCCAGGCACAGCGCCCACGGCCCGTGCACCGGGCGGCCCCACGGCGAGTGCACCACCACCCGCCAGTCGCCGATCTCGTCGCGGAAGCGCTCGACGACGACGGTCCGGTCGTCCGGCAGGTGCACCGTCGCCTCGCGCTGCTCCTCCAGGTAGGTGACGAGGTTGTCGGCCGCCCAGCGGTCGAGGCCGCGGCCGGTGAGCGACTCCAGGGCGGCGGAGCGCGGCATACCCGCGGTCTCGCGCACGAACGCGCCGACCGCCGCGCCCAGCTCGGCGGGGCGCCCCTGCGCCTCGCCCTTCCAGAACGGCAACCGGCCCACCTGCCCCGGCGCCGGCGTGACCAGCACCTGGTCGTGGGTGATGTCCTCGATCCGCCAGCTGGTCGTGCCGAGGGTGAAGACGTCGCCGACCCGCGACTCGTAGACCATCTCCTCGTCCAGCTCACCCACCCGACGGCCCGGGCCGTCGCCGGTCGCGAGCATCACGGCATACAGGCCGCGGTCGGGGATCGTGCCGCCGGAGGTGACGGCGAGCAGCTGGGCGCCGCGCCGGGCGGTCAAGGTGTCGGTCACGCGGTCCCACTCGATCCGTGGGCGCAGGTCGGCGAAGTCCTCGCCCGGGTAGCGGCCCGCCAGCATGTCGAGCACCGCGTCGAACAGCGGCCGGGGGAGCGCGGCGAAGCTCGCGCTGCGCCGCACCAGGTCGAAGAGGTCGGGGACCGCCCAGTCCTCCATCGCGACCATGGCCACGACCTGCTGGGCGAGGACGTCGAGGGGGTTGGTGAGCACGTGCAGCTGCTCGATCATCCCGGCGCGCATGCGGTCGACGACGACCGCGGTCTGGACCAGGTCGGCGCGGTGGGTCGGGAAGAACACGCCCGCGCTGACCGCGCCCACCTGGTGGCCGGCACGACCGACGCGCTGCAGCCCGGAGGCGACGCTCGGCGGGCTGGCGACCTGGACGACGAGGTCGACGGCTCCCATGTCGATGCCGAGCTCGAGGCTGCTCGTGGCGACCACGGCAGGCAGCTGCCCGGTCTTGAGGGCGTCCTCGATGACCGCCCGCTGCTCCTTGCTCACCGACCCGTGGTGGGCGCGCGCGAGCGCCGGCGGGGCGCCCTGGCTGGCCCCGGACTGCGCCATCACCTGGGCGGGGGCGCGGGACGTTCCGGTATGGCGTGGCGCCCCGGACCCGGCCTCGTCCCCGTCCCGGTCCGAGTCGGCTCCGGTCGCCTCGAGGCGCTCGTCCCAGTCCTCGTTGAGCCGTGCGGTGAAGCGCTCGGCGACCCGGCGTGAGTTGGTGAAGACGAGGGTGGAGGTGTGCTCGGTGATCAGGTCGGCGACGCGCCGCTCGACGTGCGGCCAGATCGAGGCGCGTTCCTCGGGGTCGGGGGCGGGCGCCCAGACGTCGCCGTCCCCGTCGCCGTCGAGGTCGGGGAGCACCGGGCCCGGGCCGCTCATCCAGTCATCGGGCTGGGCCGCCCGCTCCTGCGCGGTGGCCCGCTGTGCGGGTGCGGTCGGGGCACCGCCCGCGGCAGGCCCGGGCAGCTCGGTCGCGCCGGGGTCGGACATGTCGGGGACCGGCACGACCACGCGCAGGTCCCAGCGCTTGGTCGACTCCGGCTGGACGATGCTCACGGGCCGCCCGCCGGCGAGGTAGCGCGCGACCTCCTCGACCGGACGCACGGTCGCCGACAGGCCGATCCGCTGGGCCGGCCGCTCGAGGAGCGCGTCGAGCCGGTCGAGGGTGAGGGCGAGGTGGGCGCCGCGCTTGGTGCCGGCGACCGCGTGGACCTCGTCGACGATCACCGACTCGACGCCGGTCAGCGCCGAGCGGGCCTGGGAGGTGAGGAGCAGGAAGAGCGACTCGGGCGTCGTGATGAGGATCTCGGCGCCGTCCCGGGCGAACGCCCGGCGGTCTGCTGCCGGGGTGTCGCCGGAGCGGACCGCGACCGAGACGCGCGGCGACGGCATACCGAGGCGAGTCGCGGCGTGGCCGATGCCGACGAGCGGGGAGCGGAGGTTGCGCTCGACGTCGACGGCCAGGGCCTTGAGCGGGGAGACGTAGAGGACGCGGCAGCGGCCGCGCTCGCTGCCGTCCTCACGGACGGCCGGCTGCGGCGGCTCCGCGTGGGTGGCGACGATGCGGTCGATCGCCCACAGGAACGCCGAGAGGGTCTTGCCCGATCCGGTGGGAGCCACGACGAGGGTGTGGTCGCCCCGGCTGATGGCCTCCCACGCTCCGGCCTGGGCCGCAGTGGGGCCGGGGAAGGAGGCGTCGAACCACGCCCGCGTGGCGGGAGAGAAGCGGTCGAGGACCGCCTGGTGCGGCTGCGTGGTCACGCGACCACTGTGCCACCGGCCACCGACAGACGTCGGCGCCGGTAGCCGGACGTCAGCGCTGGTCGCCCGACTGCGGCACCAGCCTGCGGCGCTTGCTCAGGTCGACCCGGTTGCCGTAGGCGCCGGTGACCTCGGGGACCGGCGGACGCTCCATGTCCCGCATCCGGTGGTGCTCGGTGATGTAGGTCGGGCGCCAGAGCTTCAGCGCGACGAGCAGCTTCTGCCACCAGGCCAGGTCCTGCCGAGTGCTCACGTGTCCTCCAGTGCTGGGAGCGGTCGGGTCTCCCGCCAATCCTCTCACGCGCCGGGTAGCGTGACTGCGCGTGGAGGGGGAGCGGCGGGCGCGGCTGAGACGCAGGTACCTGAGCCTCGGGATCGGCGAGCTGGTCGCCGCTTCCGTCTTCACCGCTGTCGGTATGGCGCAGCTCGCCCCGCGCCTGCCCGGCACCGCGGGCGCGGTCGCGCTCTGGTCGGCGCTCGGGCCGCTGGTGCTCGTGCTCGTGCAGGCCGGGGTCTACTGGTTGCTGGCGCGGTCCTGGGTCGGCCTCGTGGGCCGGACCATGCCCGCCGGCGCGGCGACGGCATACCGGGCCTTCCAGCTCGCCAACCCGCTGCTCCTGGCGGCCGGTCTGGTGGGGCTGGTCCTGGCTCGCCCGGGCAGTGCGGTGCTCAGCGTCCTCCTCGGCGGCGTGTGGCTGTTCGGCGTCGTCGAGCACGTGAACTACTACGTCGCACGGCTCGCCTGGCCGGTCGGTCGGTGGTGGTCAGGGGTGCGCAGGTGGGCGACGCCGCGGCTGGTGCTGGACCTGCGTGAGGCCAGGGGGTCGCTCCGCTAAATGGGTGGAGGTGTGTCGGAGGGCAGACCTACGCTGGGACACCTGATGCGCGACTTTCCTCCCACCGTGACGGCCTGGACCCCAGGCTCGTCCCACGTGCCCGACACCCGCGGCCCCGGACGCTTCCTCTGGTGGCTCATGCGGCAGCAGGGCGACCTCATGGTCGCCGCCTGCCTCTGCAGCCTGCTCTGGATGCTGCCGACGGCGATGACCCCGTGGGTCTTCGGTCGCGCCATCGACGAAGGCATCGTCGCGGGGGACACGGGCCGCACCCTCATGTGGTGCCTGGTGCTGCTGCTCATCACGCTCGTCGGCGCCAGCAGCGGGGTCTTCTACCACACGGTCGTCGTGCGCTCGTGGCTCGTCGCCTCCTACGGCCAGACCGGCCTGGTGACCAACAAGACGACCCGTCTCGGGCACGTGCTGACCCGCCGCGCGCCGACCGGTGAGGTGCTGTCGGTCAACGGCAGCGACGGCGAGCAGTTCGGCCACTTCGTCGAGATCGTCTCGCGCCTGGTCGGCAACGTCATCGCCTACGTCGTGGTGGCCGTCATCGTGCTCCAGATCTCCGTCCCGCTCGGGCTGGTCGTGCTGCTCGTCGCGCCGCTGCTCGTCGTCGTGTCCTCGGTGCTCCTGCGGCCGCTGTCCGCCGCGCAGACCCGCGAGCGCTCGCGCGACTCCGAGCTGACCTCGATGGCGACCGACATCGTCGCCGGCCTGCGCATCCTGCGCGGCATCGGCGGCGAGCGGATCTTCGGCGACAACTACGCCGGGCAGAGCCAGCGCGTGCGTCGGGCGGGGGTGCAGGCGGGCGGCTGGGCCGCGTTCGTGGAGTCGGTCGGGGTGCTGCTGTCCGGCCTCTTCCTCGTGACCCTCATGGTCCTCGGCGTGCGGGCGGTCGGCCGGGGCGAGCTGCAGATCGGTCAGCTCGTGACCTTCCTGGGCTACGCGCTGTTCCTCGTGCAGCCGATCCGCGTGGTCTTCGAGGCGGCGCAGCAGATCACCCGCTCGTTCGTGTCGGCGCGCAAGACCATCGGCGTGCTGGGCACCCCCGACCCCTGGCCGGTGCGCGAGCGCCAGGCCGTCGACCACCGCGCCGAGCTGGTCGACGAGGTCTCGGGCCTCACCGTGCGGCCGGGGCTGCTGACCATGGTCGTCAGCGCGGTCCCGGACGACTGGGCCGCGCTGGCGGACCGCCTGGGTCGCTACCTGCCCGGTGAGGACTCCATGCCCGCCGACGAGGACGACGAGGTGACCGGTCGCGCGGCCAAGCGCGCGCATCGCGAGAAGCTGCGCGCACGCGCCGAGCTGGCCCGCCGCGACGCCGAGCGCGCCGAGCGGCCCTGGGGCGTGCGGCTGGGCGGGGTGGACCTGGCAGCGCTGCCGATCGAGCAGGTCCGCGAGACGGTCCTGGTCAGCGACACGGGTGCGCACGTCTTCGCCGGGACGCTCCAGGACGCCGTCGACCCGCACGGGAGGCTGACCCTGCCGCAGGCCGAGGCGGCGCTGTATGCCGCGGCCGCCGAGGACGTCTTCGACCTCATGCCCGGTGGCTGGCAGGGCGTGCTCGACGAGCGCGGCCGTGGGCTGTCCGGAGGTCAGCGACAGCGGCTCGTGCTCACCCGCGCGCTCGCGGCCGACGCCCCGGTGCTCGTCCTCGTCGAGCCCACCTCGGCCGTCGACGCGCACACGGAGGCGCGGATCGCCGAGCGGCTCCCGGAGCACCGCCGGGGTCGGACCACCGTCGTCATGACGGCCTCCCCGCTCCTGCTCCACCACGCCGACGAGGTGGCGCTGCTCGAGGGCGGCCGGGTCGTGGCCGTCGGCAGCCACCACGAGCTCGTGGCCACGCACGACGGCTACCGGCGGACGGTGCTGCGCGGCGACGCGGCCGAGCCCGAGGCCGTTCTCGACGCCCACGAGCCCTGGGAGGTGCCGGACGAGCCTGCCCAGCACCACGCCATACCCGAGCACCTTCCTGACCACGTCTCGGACCACCACCCGGAGGAGGTGACCCAGTCATGACCGTCCCCGACCTCGACGCCGCGCGTGCCGCAGAGTCGACCCGCACCTGGCGCGACGCCACCGATCGCCCGCCGGCTGTCCCCGACGCGCTGCGCGCACCGGCACCCGGCACGGTGAGCACGGGGGAGCGCTACCGCCTCCTGTGGGAGCGGCACCGGCTGCGGCGCGAGCGCGCCCAGGACAACCTGGTCGCCAGCCGCACCCCCGTGCGCGGGCTGCCGGTGGCCTCCTCGGGCACGGTGGTGGCCTACCTGCGCGAGCTGCTCGGACGCCGCTGGGTCTTCGTCGTGCTCGTCACGCTCGCCAACGCGCTGGCGGCGGCCGCCGGCTTGGCCGTGCCGATGCTCCTCGGGCGCCTCGTCGACCAGGTCGTCGAGGCCGGTGGGAGTCCGGCGGCCGGCGTGGTGTCGGACTTCGCGCTCGTCGTCGTGGGCGTCCTCGTGGCTCAGGCCGTGCTGACCTTCCTGGCCAAGTGGCTCGCCGCCGTGCTCGGGCAGGACGTCCTCGCCGAGGCCCGCGAGCACGTCATCCGGGCCGTCCTGCGGCTGCCGCTGGGCAAGGTCGAGTCGGCCAGCACCGGCGACCTCGTCACGCGCGTGACCCGTGACGTCGGCTCGATGAGCGGTGCGGTGCGCTGGGCGCTGCCGGAGTTCATCATCGGCGTGGTCACCGTGCTGCTGACGGTCGTCGCCATGGTGGTCAACTCCTGGGCGCTCGCCGTGCCGACGCTCATCACCGCGTCGCTGTCGCTGTGGCAGGTGCACCGCTACCTCCAGCAGGCGCCGGCGGCCTACCTGCTCGAGGGCGCGACCTACTCCCTCATCAACACCACGCTCACCGAGACGGTCGAGGGCGCGCGCACCGTGGAGGCCTTCGGTCTGCAGGCCGAGCGCCGGCAGGCCTCGGTGGACGACATCGAGGTGAGCGCGCAGGCCGAGCGTTACGGCCTCGTCCTGCGCAACCAGCTCTTCGCGATCATGGACATGGCCTTCTCGATGCCGCGCGTGATCACGCTCGTCGTGGGCGCCCTGCTCTACTCGCGTGGTGCCGTGACGCTGGGCCAGATCACCGCGGCGATGCTCTACATCGAGACCTTCTACGGCCCCTTCGACCGGCTCGTCGGCACCATCGACCGGCTCCAGGTCGGCATCGCGTCGACCACGCGCCTGCTCGGCATCGCCGAGGTGCCGCCGGACCGCGAGGCCGGCGAGGCGCTCCCGGTCGGCAGCGAGCTGGTCGGGCGCGACCTGCACTACGCCTACCGCGAGGGCGTCGACGTGCTGCACGGCGTCGACGTCGCGCTGCGGCCGGGGGAGCGGCTGGCGATCGTCGGGCCGTCAGGGTCGGGCAAGTCCACCCTGGGCCGTCTGCTCTCCGGCATCCACGGGCCGCGGTCGGGTTCCGCGTCTGTCGGTGGCGTCGAGCTCGTCGAGCTGCCGCTCGACGTGCTGCGCACCGAGGTCGCCCTGGTCACCCAGGAGCACCACGTCTTCCGGGGCTCGGTCCGCGACAACGTGGTCCTCGCCCGGGACGGCTCCACCGACGAGCAGGTATGGCGTGCCCTCGAGACCGTGGACGCCGCCGGCTGGGTGCGTGCGCTCCCGCAAGGACTGGACACGGTCCTTGGCTCGGGACACCAGGCGCTCACGCCCGCGCAGGCGCAGCAGGTCGCGCTGGCCCGGCTGATCCTGGCCGACCCGCACACGCTCGTCCTGGACGAGGCGACCTCGCTCATCGACCCACGCACCGCCCGGCACCTCGAGGGGTCGATGAACGCCCTGCTCACCAACCGGACGGTCGTGGCGATCGCGCACCGGCTGCACACCGCGCACGACGCGGACCGCATCGCGGTCGTGCAGGAGGGCCGGATCGTGGAGCTCGGCTCGCACGAGGAGCTGATGGCCGCCGACGGCGAGTATGCCGCGCTCTGGCGGGCCTGGACCAGCTGAGAAGGCTGGGCCGAGAAGGCTCAGCCGGGCCGGTCAGACAACCGCATCAGGTCAGACAACCGCACCAGGTCGGACAACCGCATCAGGTCATACAACCGCAGCCAGTCAGACAACCGCAGCCGGTCAGACAACCATGCTTGTGCAGCGCTGTTGCGTCACAAGGAACGCCTGGGCGTTCGTGGTGTCACAACAGCGCTGCACAAGCATCTACTCGGAGTCGTGGGCGATCCTGCCGAGGGTCTTCGGCCGGAGGCGCTCGTCGGACTTCTGGCGCAGGCGGCGCGGGGTGAGACCCACCTGCCGGTTGTAGCCGTCGACGATCGCGGCGCGCAGCTCGCGCGAGGTGTCGTAGGGGTCGTCGGCGTCGTGGACGATCGTGTCGACCAGCCCCTGGCTGCGCAGGTCCTCGGCGGAGGCGCGCATCGTCTCCAGCGTCATCGCCACCTGGTCCACCGAGGGGTTGGCCTCGGCATACAGGATCGTCGCGGTCGACCGGGGCTCGGAGACGAAGCCGAGCGCACTGTCCAGCATGACGGTGTGGCGTCCGAAGGGGGTCGTCGCCAGGCCGCCGCCGCTGCCCATCGCGCCGCTGATGACCGACACGGTCGGGAACGGGTGAGACGCGGAGGTCTTGATGCTCTGGGCGATCGCGCGGGACTGGCCGCGACGCTCGGCGGCCATCGTCGGCAGCGCACCCAGGGTGTCGGTGAAGAAGACGATCGGCAGGCCCCAGCGCTGCGCGGCCTGCATCATGCGCACGCCGTACTCGAAGTCCTCGGGGCCGGGGTTGGCCGGGCGCTTGCCGACGTAGCCGGAGGAGATCGTGTAGCAGGGCTGGTCACCGATCACCATGAAGGTCTGGTCACCGATCGTGCCGAGGCCGGCGATGATGTTGGGGTACTTCTTCTCGTCCTCGAACCGGACGTGGTTGTAGAACGGCACGGCCGTGTCGAACACCGTCTGGAGGAAGAACTCGGTGTCCAGACGGCTGGCGCTCGCGGCGATCTCGTTGTAGCGCGCCATGAGCGCCTCGCGAGTCGCCATCTCGCCGTTGCGGTCGCGCCGGTCGCGCGGGATCTGCACGGTCTGCTCGGGCACCTGCCGCTCCCACAGCGCGGCGCTGAAGCCCTCCGGGCCGCTCGTGACCGGCCGGCCGCCGGCCACCACGTCGCCCGGTCGCGGGGCGCCCTCGGGACGCGGCTTGAGCCGGGTGGTGCTGCGGCCGGCCTTGAAGATGCGGCCGAGCCACTCGATGAGCTCGTCGACGTCCTTGACGAGCACGTCGACGTTGCGGTCGAGGTAGTTGGCCTCGGCGCTCTGCATGCCCTTGGGCACGGCCTTGCCCTCGAAGGTCTCGATGACGCGGGCACCCGCGAAGCCGTAGTCGGTGCCCTCGAGCGCGACGACGAGGTCGGCGACCGGGACGGCGCTCGCGGACATGCCGCCCCAGACCTGGCCTGCGAGGACCGAGATGTAGGGACGGTTGGTCGTGTGCTGGAACTTGTTGGCCGCAGCGGCCATCCGCTGCATCTGGACCAGTCCGAGGACGTTCTCGTGCTGGCGCACGCCGGAGGAGGCGCCCATGCTCACCAGCGGCAGCTTCTCGCGCTCGGCCAGCCGGGCCGCCTGCACGAACTTCTCGCCCGCCACCTCGCCCAGCGAGCCGGCGAAGAAGGCCCAGTCCACGACATACACGACCGCGCGCTCGCCGTTGAAGTTGCCGATCCCGAACTTCGCCGACTCGGTGGCACCGCTCTTGGCCTCGGCGTTGAGCAGCTTGTCCTTGTAGTGCTCGATGGTGTCACCGACCCGGCGCTGCAGGCCGATGAGGTCGTCGACCACGCGCAGGTGGCCGTGCCGCTCCTGCAGGTGGACACGCTCGACGAAGGCGCTGATCGCCTGGTTGGGGTTGAGCTTGGGACGCGACTCGTAGAGGTTGGCCACCGTGCGTGGGACCACCGGTCGCAGGTCCAGCATGTCGCGGGTGACGCCGCCGTCGCCGGTGACGTAGTCGGCGTCGTGGTCCTCGTGGGGATCGGGACGCTTCGGCGAATCGGTCATTCCCGAAAGGCTAGCAGCGCGACGCCGTCAGTCCCGACACTGCCGACGCGAGAACGACGGCGGATAATGACGCACCGTGGTCGCGGTCCTCCAAGGGTTCTGGCTGATCGCGGCGGTCGTCGCGGTCGGCTGGGTGCTCGCGCACACGCGGCTCTTCGGCGCCACGGAGCAGCGGGTGCTCGCCCGGCTCACCTTCTGGGTGGGCTCGCCGGCCCTGCTGTTCCTCGTCGTCGCCGACGCCGACGTCCACGTCCTCTTCTCCGGCTTCCTGCTCGCGACCCTCGCCGGGATCCTGGTGACGGCCGCGGCATACCTGCTCCTGGCGCGCGTGGTGCTGCGACGACCGCTGACCCACACGTTGATGGGCGGCATGGGCGTCACCTACGTCAACTCCAACAACCTGGGCGTGCCGATCGCCGCCTACGTGCTCGGCGACGCGCAGTGGGCCGCGCCGATCCTGCTGGTCCAGCTGCTGTTCCTGCAGCCGACCTGGCTGGCGGCGCTGGACGCCAGCGGTGAGGGCAGGGTCTCGCTGGGACGGCTGCTGCGATCG
Organism: Ornithinimicrobium tianjinense; assembly: GCF_014636495.1. GTDB lineage: Bacteria > Actinomycetota > Actinomycetes > Actinomycetales > Dermatophilaceae > Ornithinicoccus > Ornithinicoccus tianjinensis. Next base: position 302,753 of record NZ_BMEM01000002.1, on the reverse strand, counting down.
CCGTTCACCAACCCGCTGACGATCGGCAGCCTGCTGGGCCTGGCCGTCGCGCTCAGCGGGGTCACCGTCCCGCCTCTCGTGCGGGACCCGGCGGAGCTCGTCGGTGGTCTGGCGATCCCGGGCATGCTGCTGGCCTTCGGGATCTCGCTGCGCCTCTCGCCGCCGCCGAGGGGCAAGGGCACGCTCGCCGAGCTGGGGCTCATGGTGCTGCTCAAGCTGGGGCTGATGCCGCTCGTCGCCTGGTCCACCGCTGTCGGCCTCGGTCTCTCGGAGCAGGAGGTGCTGGCCGCGGCCGTCATGTCCTCGCTGCCGACCGCGCAGAACGTCTTCGTCCTCGCGGTGGCCTACCGGCGTGCCGAGACGGTGGCCCGCGACTGCGTCTTCGCCACGACCCTGCTCGCGATGCCCGCCATGCTCGTGGTCGTGGCGCTCGTCGGCGGTGCGTAGGCTGGCCCGATGCGGCTGAGCGAGTTGTGGGTCCTGCTGGAGCAGGAGTTCGGACGGGGGTATGCCGCGGTCGTCGCCGAGCAGCAGGTGCTGGCGTCGCTGGGCGGACGCACGGTGGACCAGGCGCTCGCGGACGGGGAGCAGGCGCGCCGGGTGTGGGAGGCCGTCGTGCGCGACCTCCACGTGCCGCCGGAGCACCACTTCCTCCCCGAGCCCCCACGGCGCGACTGACATCAGGCTCGGGCCGGCAGGCAGGGCGCTCAGGCCGTCACCCGTGGAAGGCCGGTCGCCGTGTCGGGTCCCCGTGAGCCCTGCGTCCCGTGCTTGCCGTCACGCGGTTCTCGGGAACGGTCCCGAGAACCGCGTGACGATCATCGCGGGACGATGGCACGGGACGATGGCCCCCGTGGTGTCAGGAGGTCTCGAGCGCGTCGCGGATCTTGCTGATCATCGCCGTCTCCTCGGGCGCCACCCCGTCGGAGGCGCTGGCGACGCGGTCCACCGCTGCCAGGATGACGTCGCGGTAGCCGGCCGCCTGCTCAGGAGCCTTGGCGCGCAGGACCGTCATGGCCTGGCCGAGCTCGCCGAGGACGGTCGTCTCCACCTCCTGCGGGCTGCCGGTCGGAGGTGTGGGGAAGCCGCCCTCGCGCAGGAGCTGCTGAACCTCGGCGGGAGCCTCCTGCAGCGCCTTGGAGCCGGCCATCGACTCCTTGAACATCGCGAAGAAGCCGGGGTCGGACCTCGAGACGAGGGCCATGGCGCCGAAGGCGGACCTGCGGATCACGTCGCGGTCGTCATCGGTCAGAGGCGTGGTGCTGGGGTTCTCGGTCATGGCACCACCCTGCCCCGCGGACCGCTGCCTGTCATCCGCAGAGCGGTCAGCCCAGGTCGTGCTCGAGAAGCAGCTCGGCGATCTGCACCGCGTTGAGCGCCGCGCCCTTGCGCAGGTTGTCGTTGCTGACGAACATCACGAGGCCGCGCCCGTCCGGCACGCTCTGGTCGACGCGGATCCGACCGACGAACGAGGGGTCCTGGCCGGCCGCCTCGAGCGGCGTCGGCACGTCGGCGAGCTGGACACCTGGGGCGTCGCCCAGGAGCGCGGTCGCCTGCTCCGGGGTGATCGGGGCACCGAACTCAGCGTGGATCGCCAGGCTGTGACCGGTGAAGACGGGAACGCGCACGCACGTGCCGGAGACGGCGAGCCCGGGGATGTCGAGGATCTTGCGCGACTCGTTGCGCAGCTTGACCTCCTCGGAGGTCTCGCCGTCCTCGACGAGGTCGCCGGCCATCGCGAGCACGTTGAAGGCGATGGGCGCGACATACGCCGCGGGCTCCGGCAGCTGCACGGACGCGCCGTCGTGGGTGAGGGCCTCGACGGGCACGTCGGAGGAGAGCGCGGCCCGCACCTGGTCGCCCAGCTCGCTCACGCCGGCCAGGCCCGAGCCCGACACGGCCTGGTAGGTCGCCACGCGCAGGCGCTCGAGGCCGGCGGCCTCGTGGAGCGGCCGCAGGACCGGCATCGCCGCCATCGTGGTGCAGTTGGGGTTGGCCACGATGCGGGAGCCGCCCTCGCCGAGCGCCAGGGCGATCGCCTCGGGGTTGACCTCGCTGACCACGAGAGGGACGGTGTCGTCCATCCGCCACGCGGAGGAGTTGTCGACGACGACGGCCCCGGCCGCCGCGAAGCGGGGGGCGTGCGCGCGGGAGGCGCCGCCCCCGGCGGAGAAGAGCGCGACGTCGATGCCGGACAGGTCCGCGGTCTCGACGTCCTCGACGACGATCTGGCGCGACACGTCATACCCCTCGACGCCGTTGGGGGAGCCGTCCCAGGGCAGCTCGGTGCCGGCGGAGCGCGCCGAGGCGAAGTAGCGGACCGAGGCGACCGGGAAGGCGCGCTCGGCGAGCAGTCGGCGCATCACGGCGCCGACCTGGCCGGTGGCTCCGACAACCGCGACGTGCAGGTGGCGCTGGTGGCCCGTCATCGTGGTCACCGTCCCGTCCCGCCGTAGACCACGGCTTCCTCGTCGGCGTCCAGACCGAAGGCGGAGTGCACAGCGCGCACGGCCTCGGTCAGGTCGGCCTGGTCGCAGATCACCGAGATCCGGATCTCGGAGGTGCTGATCATCTCGATGTTCACGCCCGCGTCGGCCAGCGACTGGAACAGCCGGGAGGCGACCGAGGGGTTGGAGCGCATGCCCGCGCCGACCAGGGAGAGCTTGCCCACGTGGCTGGTGTAGAGGACGTCGGCGAAGCCCATCTGCTCCTGCAGGGCCCGGACGGCGGCCACGGTCGTAGTGCCGTCCGCCTCGGGGATGGTGAAGGAGATGTCGGAGGTGTGCGCGTCGGACGTGGAGACGTTCTGGACGATCATGTCGATCGAGACGCCGGCCTTGGAGACGGCGCCGACCACCGCTGCTGCGGCGCCGGGACGGTCGGGGATCCCGACGGCGGTCACCTTGCCGAGCGAGGTGTCGTGCGCGATGCCCGAGATGATGGGCTCTTCCATGGTGTCCTCCGTGAGGGGTCGGCCGACGAGGATCCACGTGCCCTCCTGGTCGGAGAAGCTGCTGCGGACGTGGAGCGGGACGTGGAACCTACGCGCGTACTCGACCGCGCGCAGGTGCAGGATCTTGGCGCCGTGCGCCGCCATCTCGAGGGTCTCCTCGATGGTGAGGCGGGTCACGCGGCGGGCGGTGGGGACGATGCGCGGGTCCGCGCTGTAGAGGCCGTCGACGTCGGTGTAGATCTCGCAGACGTCGGCCTCGAGCGCGGCCGCCAGCGCGACGGCGGTGGTGTCGGACCCGCCGCGACCAAGGGTGGTGACGTCGTCGTCGACGGAGACGCCCTGGAAGCCGGCGACGATGGCGACCGCGCCCTCGTCAAGAGTGGCGCGCACCCGCTGCGGCTGGACGTCGAGGAGGCGGGCGCGGCCGTGCGCGGTGTCGGTGCGCATGCCGGCCTGGGCTCCGGTGAAGCTCTTGGCCGGCACTCCGAGACGCTGGATCGCCATGGCCAGCAGGGCCATCGAGATGCGCTCGCCGGCCGAGAGCAGCATGTCCATCTCGCGCTCGGGCGGGGTGCCCGGGGCGATCTGGGCGGCGAGGTCGAGCAGCTCGTCGGTCGTGTCACCCATCGCGGAGACGACGACGGCGACCTGGTTGCCGGCGCGGTGCGCGGCGACGACGCGGTCGGCGACACGGCGCATCGCCTCGGCGTCGGCGACGGAGGAGCCGCCGAACTTCATCACGAGCAGGGTCATGGGAGGCTTCCTGGTCAGGGGTATGACGAGTTCCAGGGGAGACGGCGGCGTCGGGGTCCCGTGGGATGGTGATCAAGTGTAGGGGGCCGCGGGCGTGCGCTTGACGTCAGGGAACGGGGGGCGGCGGACGGGTGTGGGCGACACGCCGTCGAGAGGTGCTGTTTCGTACAGATATTCGATTAGTGTTGTCCACACGGTGCCGCTCGGCGGGCGCGTCGTCCACAGGTATGGCGTGGACGCGCGGGTCTGTCGGTGGTGGCGCCTAGCGTCTGGCAGGACACGGACGAGGCGCCTCCGGAGGGAGGGTCGTCGGCCGGAGGTCGGTCGCAGGCAGGCGCGCTCACCACGAGGACGAAGGAGCAGGACATGGCCACGAAGACGGCACCCAAGAGCACCGAGCGGGGGGCGGGCAGCGACAAGCTGCGCGCGCTCGAGACGGTGATGGCCCAGATCGAGAAGCAGCACGGCAAGGGATCGGTCATGCGCCTCGGCGACGAGGACCGCCCGCCGATCCAGATCATCCCCACCGGGTCCATCGCGCTCGACGTGGCGCTCGGTGTCGGCGGCCTGCCCCGCGGCCGCGTGGTGGAGATCTACGGTCCGGAGTCCAGCGGTAAGACGACGGTCGCGCTGCACGCGGTGGCCAACGCCCAGAAGGCCGGCGGCATCGCGGCGTTCATCGACGCCGAGCACGCGCTCGACCCGGAGTACGCCAAGAAGCTCGGTGTCGACACCGACGCCCTCCTGGTGAGCCAGCCCGACACCGGTGAGCAGGCGCTGGAGATCGCGGACATGCTGATCCGCTCCGGCGCTCTCGACATCATCGTCATCGACTCGGTGGCGGCGCTCGTGCCCCGGGCCGAGATCGAGGGCGAGATGGGCGACAGCCACGTCGGTCTCCAGGCACGGCTGATGTCGCAGGCGCTGCGCAAGATCACCGGTGCCCTCAACACCACCGGCACCACCGCGATCTTCATCAACCAGCTGCGCGAGAAGATCGGCGTGATGTTCGGCTCGCCCGAGACCACGACCGGTGGCAAGGCGCTGAAGTTCTACGCCTCGGTCCGCATCGACGTCCGTCGGATCGAGACGCTCAAGGACGGCACCGATGCGGTCGGCAACCGCACGCGCGCCAAGATCGTCAAGAACAAGGTCTCCCCGCCGTTCAAGCAGGCCGAGTTCGACATCCTCTACGGCCAGGGCATCTCGCGGGAGGGCGGCCTGATCGACATGGGCGTGGAGCACGGCTTCGTGCGCAAGTCCGGCGCCTGGTACACCTACGAGGGCGACCAGATGGGGCAGGGCAAGGAGAACGCCCGGCAGTTCCTCAAGGACAACCCCGACCTCGCGGACGAGATCGACCGCAAGATCAAGGCCAAGCTCGGGATCGGCGTGCGTCCCGAGGGAGTGGACGACCTGCCGGCCGGGGTGGACCCGGTCACCGGTGAGGTCCCGGTCGACTTCTGATGCCGGCCGCAGACCGGCTGTCCGCCGCCCGCGAGGCGCTCGCGGCCGCTGAGGCGGCTGCGAGCGGTTCCGGACTCCGTCCTGCGCCCGGCCCCGACGGTCCGGGTCGGACCGAGGCTGCGCCGGACCCCCACGCGGTGGCTCGCAAGATCGTGCTGCGCCAGCTGGCGATGGGGCCGCGGACCCGTCGCCAGTTGGAGGACAAGCTGCGCGAGCGAGGCTGCGAGCGTGAGGTCGCACTGCGCGTGCTGGACCGGATGGCCGAGATCGGTCTCGTGGACGACGAGGCCTACGCCGAGATGTACATCCGGTCCAAGCAGGAGACGAAGGGTCTGGCCGTCGAGGCGCTACGCCACGAGCTGCGGGCCAAGGGCGTGCCCGACGGCATCGTGGACGCCTCCCTCGAGGAGATCGACCCCGAGCACGAGAAGGAGCAGGCCAGGGCGCTCGTCGCCCGCCGGCTGCGGACCATGCGGGGGCTCGACCGCGAGGTCCAGACCCGCCGGCTGGCCGGGTTCCTGGCCCGCAAGGGTTACGGCTCGGGAGTGTCCTACCAGGTCATCCGCGAGGCGCTCGACGGCCTGCCGGAGCACCGGCGCGACTGACCGGACAGGCGGTACGGCCGGACCGGACAGGCGAGATGGCCGGACCGGACAGGCAGTACTGCCTGTCCGGTCCGGCCTTCTCCAAACCTGACGACCGCTACTCGTCCTCGTCGTGGACCGGCTCGTCGGTGGGCAGCCACTCCTCCTCGGTGAGCTCGGCGTCGTCGTCGAGGTCGACGTAGTGCATCGCGGACTCCTCGGGTGAGTCCCAGCTCGTGGCGCGCCCCTCGTGCGCGATCATCCGCGCCTCGCGGTCCGGGCCCAGGCCGCGGTCGGGGCGATGATGCGCCCCACCCGCACGCCGTCGCCGCCGTAGTGGTCGAGCTCGGCGCGGATCGCGTCGGGGTCGTCCCCGCCCACCATGCCGTCGTCCTCGTCGAGGCCGGACTCGTTGTCGGGGGCGCCGTAGGCGGAGTAGGGGTCCGGCACCTCCTGGCGGATGCGCTGGTCGATCGTCTCCTCGCGCGACTGCTCCTCGGCGGTGACCCCGTAGGCGAGCGAGCCCAACGGCCGGTCAGCGGCCACGATGCCGCGGTCGAGCACGTCCCCGTCACCGTCGAGGGTGTCTTCGGGCTGCAGCTGGTCCTCGGCGTCGACGCTCCACACTCCGAGGTCGTCGCCCATCTGCTCGCGGTCGGCCTGGTCGCTCATACCTGCTCCTTCGCTGGTGTGCCGTCAGGGACGTCATCGCCTGTGTCTGACAGCCTACGCCGGACGTGATGGGCTACTCCTCATGAGCCTTCCCGACTGGCCGGTCCTCAAGCTCGCGGGTCCCGAGCGGGACGAGCGCACCAACCGCCACCTCGCCTACCTGCTCGCGTGGGTGGCCGGCGTGCTCAACTCCGTGGGGTTCGTCGCGGTCGGCTTCTACACCTCGCACATGACCGGCATCACCGCCAGCGTCGCCGACCATCTCGTGCTGGCCGGCTGGCGCCTCGTCGGCCTGGGCGTGGTGTCGATCGTGTTCTTCATCCTCGGCGCCATGACGTGCGCCATCCAGTTCAACTGGGCGCGGCGTCGGCACCGCAGCGACCGGTTCGCGATCGTCCTGCTGACGGAGGCGCTGCTGGTGCTGTTGCTGGGCGGCATCGCGGACCAGTTCACCTGGCGCCACCGCGAGTGGCCACTGGTCGCGGTCCTCTGCTTCGTCATGGGCCTGCAGAACGCCCTCATCACCAAGGTCTCAGACGCCACTATCCGCACCACCCACGTGACCGGGATGATCACCGACATCGGGATCGAGCTGGGCAAGTCGGCCTACCGCGACCGGATGGTCGACACCGACCCCGTGCGCGGCGACCTCGCCAAGCTCACCATGCTGGCCATGCTCGTCGGCCTGTTCTTCCTCGGTGGCGTGCTGGGCGCCCTCGGCTACCTTGCCCTCGGGTTCGTCGTGCTGCTGGTCCCCGCGGCGCTGCTGCTGGTCGTGGCCGTCCCGCCCCTCGTGGACGACGTACCCTAGACGGTGCGATGAGCACCAAGACCTATGACGTCCGCACCCACGGGTGCCAGATGAACGTGCACGACTCCGAGCGACTGGCCGGCCTCCTCGAGACCGCCGGCTACGTCGATCTCGCCAGCCTGCCCGCGACCGAGCGTCCCGAGGTGGCCGACGTCGTCGTCTTCAACACCTGCGCCGTCCGCGAGAACGCCGCCAACAAGCTCTACGGCAACCTCGGGCAGCTGCGGCCGGCCAAGCTGGCCAACCCCGACCTGCAGATCGCGGTCGGCGGCTGCCTGGCGCAGAAGGACCGCGCCACCATCGTCGAGAGGGCCCCCTGGGTCGACGTCGTCTTCGGCACCCACAACGTCGGGTCGCTGCCCGCGCTCCTCGACCGCGCCCGCCACAACAAGGCCGCCGAGGTCGAGATCCTCGAGTCGCTCGAGACCTTCCCCAGCACCCTGCCCACCCGGCGCGACTCGGCATACTCCGCCTGGGTGTCCATCTCGGTCGGTTGCAACAACACCTGCACGTTCTGCATCGTGCCCGCGCTGCGCGGCAAGGAGAAGGACCGCCGCCCGGGGGAGATCCTCGCGGAGATCGAGGCGCTCGTCGCGCAGGGCGTCGTCGAGATCACCCTGCTCGGCCAGAACGTCAACACCTACGGCGTGGAGTTCGGCGACCGGCTCGCGTTCGGCAAGCTGCTGCGCGCCTGCGGCCAGGTCGAGGGGCTGGAGCGGGTGCGCTTCACCAGCCCGCACCCGGCCGCGTTCACGGACGATGTCATCACCGCGATGGCGGAGACGCCCAACGTCATGCCGAGCCTGCACATGCCGCTGCAGTCGGGCTCGGACCGCGTTCTCAAGGCGATGCGCAGGTCCTACCGCTCGGACAGGTTCCTCGGGATCCTCGACCGCGTCCGCGAGCAGATCCCCGACGCAGCGATCACCACCGACCTCATCGTCGGCTTCCCGGGGGAGACCGAGGAGGACTTCCAGGACACCCTCGACGTCGTGCGCGCCTCCCGCTTCTCCAGCGCTTTCACCTTCCAGTACTCCATCCGCCCCGGCACCCCCGCCGCGACGATGGAGGACCAGGTGCCCAAGGAGGTCGTGCAGGAGCGCTTCGACCGTCTCATCGAGCTGCAGGAGGAGATCTCCTGGGCGGGCAACCGCGAGCAGGAGGGCCGCGAGGTCGAGGTGCTCGTCGCTCCCGGCGAGGGCCGCAAGGACGCCGAGACCGAGCGTCTGTCCGGCCGCGCGCGCGACAACCGCCTCGTCCACTTCGCCGTCCCCGCCGGCGCCGAGCGTCCGCGCCCCGGCGACACCGTCACCGTGGCCGTCACCTACGGCGCGCCCCACCACCTCCTCGCCGACTCCGGCGTGCAGGGCGGGGTGTATGCCGTGCGCCGCACCCGCGGCGGCGACGCCTGGGCGGCGCTCCAGGAGGGGTCCGAGCCGGGCTCGGGGGCGACGCGCAAGCCGGCGGTGAGCCTCGGCATACCCAGCATCGGCGCGCCGCCCGCGCGCGAGGTGAGCGCGCCCGCCTGCTCCGTCCTCGACTGAGTGGGCGTCCGCGACCGGCTGCGCGCCGTCTTCGCCGACACCAGGCCGCTGCACAACGAGCACTTCCGGCGCCTGTGGGTCGCCAACATCATCACCGTGATCGGCGCCCAGCTGACCGTGGTCGCCATCCCCGCGCAGATCTACGCGATCACGCAGAGCTCGGCGATGGTCGGTCTGGCCGGCCTGTTCGCGCTCGTGCCGCTCGTCGTCTTCGGCCTCTACGGCGGCGCGCTCGCAGACCACCACGACAAGCGCACGCTGCTGCTCCTGACGACCACCGGACTCATCGCCACGAGCGGGCTGCTGTGGTGGCAGGCGGCTGCAGGCGTGGAGGACGTCTGGGTGCTGCTGGGGATCTTCGCGCTCCAGCAGGCCTGCTTCGCCGTCAACCAGCCCGCGCGCGCGGCCCTGCTGCCGCGGCTGATCCCCGCCGAGCAGCTGCCCGCCGGCAACGCGCTCAACATGACGGTGATGCAGTTCGGCGCGATCGGTGGGCCGCTCGTCGGCGGTGCCCTCATCCCGGTCCTGGGCTTCCCGGTGCTGTATGCCGTGGACACGGTCTTCCTGCTCGCGACGCTCTGGGCCGTGCTGCGGCTGCCGCCCATGCCGCCGACGGGCGCGCCCGTGCGCAGGGTCGGGCTGGGCTCGGTGCTGGACGGGCTGCGCTACCTGCGCTGGCACACCGTCCTGCTCATGAGCTTCGTCGTCGACCTCATCGCGATGATCTTCGGTATGCCGCGCGCGCTCTTCCCGGAGATCGCGCACGAGTCCTTCGGGGGGCCGCTCGCCGGTGGGATCGCGTTCGCGCTGCTGATGGCGGCCATCCCGCTCGGCGGGGCGCTGGGCGGCGTCTTCTCCGGGTGGGTCAGCGGCGTGGAGCGGCAGGGCCGGGCGGTCGTGCTGGCCATCGTGGTGTGGGGGCTGGGGATCGTCGGGGCCGGCGCGGCCGTGATGGCGGCCGGCCGGGCGGGCGGGTCGGTGACGCTCGGGCCGGCCGGGCCCGAGGGTTCGTCGCTGCTGTGGACGCTGCTGGTCCTGGCCGTGCTCTTCCTCGCGGTGGCCGGGGCTGCCGACATGGCCTCGGCGGCGTTCCGGACCACGATGCTCCAGGAGGCGGCCTCGGACGAGGTCCGCGGCCGGCTCCAGGGCGTCTTCTTCGTGGTCGTCGTGGGCGGCCCCCGGGTCGCGGACGTGCTGCACGGCGGCGCGGGAGCGGTGCTCGGCCCGGGCCTGGCGACCCTCGTCGGCGGGGTGCTCGTGGTGCTGGGCGTGCTGCTGGCGGCGCGCCTGGCGCCGGTGTTCACGGCCTACCGCGTGGAGCGCTGAGGCGCGCGAACCCGGCTACGATCCACCGGTGAGCCGAGGCACCGTCGACGACCTGAGGTCCGCGTCGCGCGTTCTCCTCTATGGGGTGACCGGCTCGGGCAAGTCGACGGCCGCCGTGCGGCTGGGGGAGCTGCTCGGGCTGCCCGTCCACCTCGTGGACGAGGAGGTCGGCTGGCTCCCGGGCTGGGTCGAGCGGCCGACCGAGGACCAGCGGGCCATCGCCGCCGGCATCGTCGCGCAGGACACCTGGGTCCTGGACAGCGCCTACGGGAAGTGGTCCGACCTGGTCCTGGCGCGGGCGGAGGTCGTCGTCGGCCTGGACTACCCCCGGTGGCTCAGCCTGGGGCGGCTGGTGCGTCGCACCCTCGGCCGATGGGCGATGCGGACGCAGATGTGCAACGGCAACGTCGAGACCGCCCGGCAGATCCTGTCCCGGGACTCGATCCTGCTGTGGCACGTCCGCAGCTTCCCCCGCAAGCGCGCGAGGATGCGGGAGTGGGAGAGCCGGCCGGACGGCATACCGGTCCTGAGGCTGTCGCACCCGCGCGAGCTGGAGCGCCTGCTCGGTGAGCTGGAGGTGCCGTCGCTCTAGGCGTCGCCGGCCGCGTGGTCGTGCTCGTGGTCGTCGTGCCGGTGGTGCTGGTGGTGATCGGCCTTGCGCGCCTCGACCTTGCGGCGGTGCTCGGCCTCCATCCGGCCCAGCTCCGCGAGGGCCGCCGGGCGGTGGTGGAACCGGCGGACCGAGTAGACCAGGAGCACGTGGGCGATGAGGCTGGACCCGAGGACGGTCCAGCCGACCGGGGTCCCGCCGAAGAGCCACCACCGCTCGTCGAGCGGCCACCAGTCGGGGGCCGGGGGCGCCAGGACCCAGACCACCCCGATCGCGCTCATCGTCAGCGCGACGAGGGCGGACAGGGCGACGCGGAGGCGGGTCTCGACGCCCTCGGCGGCGCCGCGCAGCGCCTTGAGCTTCACGGGCTCGGTGAGGTTCTTGGCCCAGGCGTACTGCGTCGAGAGGATCGCCAGCCCCGCGAAGGTCAGCAGCAGACCGGGACCGGGGAGGAAGAGCGCGAGCACACCGAGGGTCAGCACCGTCCACCCGAGGGTCTCGAGGGCCAGGCGCTTCACGGCACCGGCGGCGAAGTCGCGCACGGGGCACAGACTAAGCGGCCGGGCTGACATGTGCGATCCTGCCCGGCGTGACGTGGATGGCGATCGGCCGGGACGAGCTGCTCGCCCGCAGCGGGCACGACCCGATGGTGCGCTGGACGACCGGGCCCGAGGTGCTGGCGGTGGCTTCGGACCAGGGCTGGGCCTATGTCGACCCGTGGCGTCCGTCGGGTCACTGGGGCGGCCTGGCCGAGGTGGGCCCGGGCGCCGCTGCCGGAGCGGAGGACGGAGCGCTCGCCGCCCTCCTGGAGCTTGCGGAGGTGCGGTCGGTAGGGGTCGAGTGGTTCTCGACCGCGCCGCACCGCCCGCTGGCCACCCCGACGGGCCACCGGATCACGGGCTCCGGCCGCTGGACCTTCATGGTGACGACGCGCGCGGAGGGGCTGCCGGCCGCGCCGGAGGGGCTCGTCGAGCTGGACGACGCGGAGGACACGCAGCAGATCGGTGACTTCGGCCGCAGCCACAACCCGGACTTCGAGGGCCACCCCGGGCGCGGTCTGGCCAGCCTGTGGCTGGGTGTCCGTGACCGCGGCGGGCTCGCCGCCGTCGGTGCGCTCCACACGCTCGCGACGGGCGCTCCGCACCTGGCCGGGATCGTGGTGCGCCCCGACCTGCGCGGCCGCGGGGTGGGCGCGGGGCTCACCGCCGAGCTCACCCGTCGCGCGGTGGCGCGGCACGGCGTCGCCACGCTCGGCGTCTACACCGCCAACGCCGTCGCCGTGCGTCTCTACGAGCGCCTCGGGTATGCCGTCGCGCGGCACCTGCACACGCGCTCGCTCGCGCCGTCGCCGGCCGTGGCCGACCTAGGATGACCGTCATGCCCTACGCCGAGCCGGTGACGCTGACCGGCGACCTCGTCACGCTGACACCCCTCTCGCCGCAGGACCACGACGGTCTGGTCGCGGCCGCCGGGGACGGCGACCTCTGGGGGCTGACGTACACCTCGGTGCCCCGCCCCGAGGCCATGGCGGCGGAGATCGAGCGTCGGCTCGGGCTGCTGCGGGAGGGGCGGATGGTGCCCTTCACGGTGCGCCGCAGCGCGACGGGCGAGCCGGTCGGGATGACCACGTTGATGAACCTCGACGAGCCGAACCGCCGTCTCGAGATCGGCTCGACATGGCTGGCGCGCTCCGCGCAGGGCACCGGCGTCAACGCGGAGGCCAAGCTGCTCATGCTCGCTCACGCCTTCGAGACGCTGGGCTGCCACGCCGTGGAGCTGCGCACGCACTGGCTCAACCGGCAGTCCCGGGCCGCCATCGAGAGGCTGGGCGCCAAGCTCGACGGGATCCTGCGCCAGCACATGGTCATGCCCGACGGCTCCGTCCGCGACACCTGCGTCTACTCGGTCGTGGCGGCCGAGTGGCCGGCCGTGCGCGGGGAGCTGCAGCGGCGGCTCGGCACCCGCCTGGCGGGAGCGTCGGCATGAGCCCCCGCAACGCCACCACCGACCCGACGCCGCGCGAGCTGCTGGCCGGGCGCGTGGCCGTCGCTCTCGTCGTGCTCGAGGCCGTGGCGCTGGTCGGCATCGCGGTGTTCTACCTCTACGAGCTGGCCACCGGCAAGGGCACCGACCCGATGGTGGTCATCATGTCGGTGGCGACCATGGCGGTCTTCGTGATCGGCCTGGCCTACTCCGCGAAGGGGCTGTGGCACCGCCACCCCCGCGCCCAGGCGCCGGTCATCGCCTTCAACTTCCTGCTCGTCGCGCTCGGGATCGCGATGTTCCAGTTCGCGCCCTGGTGGCTGGCGACGATCCTGCTCGTCGGCAGTGCCGCGACCGTGGCCTGCGTGTTCCTCATGGGCCGGCTGGAGGGTCACCCCAGCAGCACCTGAACCCGCGTGCACCTCCCTCGGTCGACGAGCACGCCCCGGCCCGGCACGGCCGGGTGGCCCAGCGGCGCCCGGACGCCCAGCACCGCCCCGTGCTGGGCGTTCTGCGGCTGGAGGAGCAGCCCCCGCCGTGCCCGGGCCACGTGGGGCACCAGCCCGCGGTAGAGACCCGCGCACGCGTCCGCGTCCGCGCCCACGAGCAGCCGGCCCGAGGTGCGCGTCGCCCAGTCGAGGACGAGGTCCTCCGTCGGGGTGCCGACGAGCAGGTGAGCCTCGTCGACCATGACGGTCGTCGTGCCCGGTTGTTGGAGGTGCCGGGCCAGCTCTCCGTCCTCCCAGCTCCCCGGCGCGACGTGCACGGTGGTGGGCCCGGGCGCACCGGCGAGCCGTAGCAGCGTGCTGCTCACCCCTGACCTGGGCGGGCCGACGACCAGGAACGCGCCGATGGGCTCGGGCACCGGCGAGGCCTCGTCGCCGCCGACCGCCCAGCTCTGGCCGTGGGCCCGCAGCGGCAGCCTGACCACGCGCGGTGGCGGAGCGCACTGGCCCGGTGCTCCAGGCGGCTGCCCGGCCGGCCCGCTCGTGGGCGCAGGGGTCCCGTTCGCCTCCTCAGGCCGACCGTCGCTCAGCAGGACCTGCGCTACCGTCCCGTCGCTGGTGCGGACCATCCGCCCGGGCGGCTGGTGCCTGGGCAGCTGGGAGGCCCTCAGGCCCGCCATCGCCAGGTCGCCGGGATCGTGCAGGCGCAACGCCCACACCTCGGGAAGGTGCGGTGCGATCTTGCCCCCCAGCAGGGCACGGTCGCCGCTGACGGCGACGAACACACCGGCGGCCGGCCCTTCGCGGAGCAGTCTGAGGAGGAGGTCGACGCCACGACCCGCCTCGAGCTCGGCATACGCCTCCACCCACCTGTCCCACCCGTCGACGAGCACGACGACCGGTGGCAGGTGAGCGCCAGAGCGCACTCGCTCCTCGGCCAGGGCCAGCAGCACCTCCAGCACCCGGAGCCCGTGCGCGCGGTCCTCAGGCCCGACCCAGGCCCGCACGCGGGGGTCCTCGCCCAGCCCGGTGCCCTCCAGCCCGCGCCCCACGTCCAGGACGTAGAGCCAGGCGCCGGGAGCCGAACGGGCGAGCGCCACCAGCGCGGTCGTCCGGCCGGTCCGCGCGGAACCGACCACGCCGACATGCCCCCGCAACGCCCACCCGAGCGCTGCCCGGCGCTGCTGTCCGGGCAGGTCGACGAGCGCCCACGGCCTGGCGTGGGGCGGCATACCCTCGAGCGGCTCCACCCCCTCCAGCTCGGCGTCGCCCACGACGTCCGGGAGGGGCGCGAGCCAGACCGGCGGCGGGCGCACGTCGCCGGCCGCCGCGACCAGGACCTCCACCAGGTCCTCCAGGTCCGCGGCGGTGTCCTCCTCAGTGGCCTCGGTATGCAGTTCCGCCCAGCCGTGCCAGGCGTCGGTCACCTCGCGGACCGACCACTCGTTCGACACCCGGCGCCGCGGCCGCCCGACCGGTGCCACGTGCAGGGGCTGCGGGGTCGTCGACCCGGTGCGCAGCAGGGCGCGCCCGGGCTCACCCTCCGGCAGCCGGGCCGCGTCGGGGCACTCCAGGACGTCCAGGCTGTCGGCCACGTCACGGACGCGCAGGGCGATCCGCAGGTTGACGTTGGCGCGCAGGTCGGCCCCCACCACCCCGGCGGGTCGCTGGGTGGCGAGCACGAGGTGGAGGCCGAGGCTGCGCCCGACCGCGGCGAGCCGGACCATCCCGGCCATGAAGTCCGGGAGCTCCTCGGCGAGCACCCGGAACTCGTCGACCACCACGACGAGCCGGGGAAGGTCGCCGCCGCGGTAGTCACGCACGTCCCGCACCCCGGCCTCCGCCAGCCGCCGTTCCCGCCGCGTGAGCTCTGCGCGGAGCGAGAGGAGGACCCGTTCACCCAGGTGAGGGTCCAGGTCCGTGACCAGCCCGACCGCGTGGGGTAGACCGGCGCACCCGGCGAGCGAGGACCCGCCCTTGTAGTCCACGAGCAGCACCGACAGCGCAGACGGTGGGTTGAGCAGGGCCAGGCCGACCACCAGCGAGCGCAGCAGCTCGGACTTGCCGGATCCGGTGGTGCCGGCGACGAGGGCGTGCGGACCCTGCTTCGTCAGGTCGACGACCACGGGGGCGCCCTCGGCGTCCAGACCCAGCGCGACTCCCATCGAGGGACCGTCCGCCCACCCACGCCGGGCCTGTTCGGGGCTGACCGGCCAGGGCAGGAGGTCGCCGAGGCGCGGCGGCTCCGACGCACCGCCGGAGCCGGACGTCCCGGTCGTCAGGCCAGCCATCCGCCGCGCGAGGGCCCGGGCGGGAGCAAGCCCGAGCAGCGTGGGTATGAAGCGTGCCGACGGGCGGCCGGGCCTCTCCAGGGTGGCCAGGTCGTGCGCGTGCAGCACGACCCGGGTGACGCCCTGGGGTGCGTCGCGCACGTCGTCCACCAGCACCAGGTCCTCGCCCCACCGCAGCTGTAGAGGCAGGCCGTCCGCAACGCGCGGACGGGTGTGCGGGATCCAGGCGAGCAGGTCCCACGAGGCCTGGTCGGAGAGTTCATCAGGGGACACCACCACCGCGAGCTCGTCCGGCGGATGACCGGTGACCAGCTGAAGGAGCCAGGAGCGCGCGGCCGCGTCACGCAGGTGCGGCGCGCCCACGACCGCGACGGGACCGTCCAGCGCCAGGACCACAGGCAGGCCGTCACTCTCGAGCGGACGACCGTCGACCACCACGCCGGTCGGGCCCGCACCCACCCCCAGGACCACGAGGGGGTCCTCGCCACGACGCCCCCAGAGCACGGTGCTCGGGGCCGGGCACAGCGCCCGCACCGCACCGGCGACCCCGGGCGTCAGCTGCCATCGGACGGCACGCTCGTGATCGACACAGCTGGCGGCGCGCACACGGATGTCGTCGACGGCGTTGCGCCACGTGTCGAGCTCCTCCGCGTGCTCCCTGGCCGCGGACTTCCTGTCGCCCAGGTGCTGCCCGAGGACCATCGCAGGTCCTAGCAGACCCAGCACGAGGACGAGCGGCATCCGCAGCACCGCGGCGGCGACCAGCGAGGCCAGGAGCGGGAGTCCCCAGGTCCAGACGCTGGGCGGTCGCACGGAGCGTCGCGAGGGCTCAGCCGGTGTCCGCAGCTCTGCGTCGGCCAGACCAGGCCGGGCACGAGGCCAGGGCTTCACCAGCAGCCGGCCTCCGCACACCGTCCCCGGCATGGGGGCATGGTCGTCCACCTCGAGCGACAGTGCCGAACCCCCGGCCAGCAGCACGCTGCCCGCAGGCCAGACCGGGCCTGCCGCAGCATCCGCGACCTCGGCCGCTGACCCTCCCTGAGTCCGCACGCCGTTGGTGGACCCGAGGTCCTCGACCTCGAAGCCGGCCCGGCCGTGCCGCACCCGCAGGTGCCGCCGGGACAGGCGAGGGTCGTCGATGGTCAGGTCGCACAACGGGTCCCGACCTACGCTCGCCCAGCGTCCCGGTTCGAGCGGGAGGAACAGACCGGCATCGGGCCCGGCCACCACCAGGATCCGGCTGCTGGACGCGCGCCGAACGGCGGACCGAGCGGTCACGGCATACCCGTGCCGGGGAGGGTCGACAGGGCCCGACCCCGTCGCGCCGAGGCGCTCTCGCAGCTCCTCGCCGCTGGCACCTTCCGGGGCGTCGACGAGCCAGGTCCTGGGGCGCTCGGGCCCGCCTGAGGTCACCATGATCCGCACCCCTGCATCGTGGGTGACGCCCGTCCCGGGCCGACCAGACTGTCCACAGGGCCTTCGTTGTCCACAGGTTTGGTCAGCGTTTGGTCAGCGTTTGGTCAAGACCCTTTACAGTGCTGGTGCCGGGCTGGTGACATGGGTCGCCGAGGGCGGAGGACCGCCTGTGGGAGGGTCTGGCGGGAGGGACACCGGTATGCCGAGCGCGCTGCAGCTGCTCGAGGAGGACGTGCGCGAGCTGATCCGAGAGCGACGCCTCGACCCGACGCGTGACGACGTTGCCGTCCGGGCGCTCATCGGGGAGGTGCTCGACGACCACGAGGACCGGGCGCTCGTCCACGGGCTGGGGACCGTCGACCGCGCGGAGACGCAGCGGGTGCTGATGGAGTCGGTCGCGGGTTTCGGTCCGCTCCAGGCCTACCTCGACGACCCGACCGTCGAGGAGATCTGGATCAACGAGCCCAGCAAGGTGTTCGTCGCCCGGCACGGCCGCCCGGAGCTGACGCCCACCCTGCTGACAGAGACACAGGTGAGAGACCTCGTCGAGCGGATGCTCCGCTCGAGCGGACGCAGGGTGGACCTCAGCAGTCCGTTCGTCGATGCTTCGCTGCCCGACGGAAGCCGCCTGCACGTGGTGATCCCTGACATCACGCGACGACACTGGGCGGTCAACATCCGCAAGTTCGTGGTGGCCGCAGACCACCTGGACGACCTGGTCAGGCTGGGCAGCCTCACCCAGCAGGCGGCGACCTTCCTCGAGGCTGCCGTGGTCAGTGGCCTGAACATCCTCGTGGCCGGCGGCACCCAGGCCGGCAAGACCACGATGCTCAACTGCCTGGCCGCCGCGATCCCCGCGCACGAGCGGGTGGTCACCTGCGAGGAGGTCTTCGAGCTGAAGATCAACGTGCGGGACGTCGCCGCCATGCAGTGTCGTCAGCCCAGCCTCGAGGGCACCGGAGAGGTCCCGTTACGGCGCCTCGTCAAGGAAGCCTTGCGGATGCGTCCCGGCCGGCTCATCGTCGGCGAGGTCCGTCAGGCCGAGAGTCTGGACCTGCTCATCGCGCTGAACAGCGGGCTGCCCGGCATGTGTACCCTGCACGCCAACAGCGCTCGCGAGGCGGTCACCAAGATGTGCACCCTGCCCCTGCTGGCGGGTTCCAACGTCTCCGCCAGCTTCGTCGTGCCCACGGTCGCGTCCTCCGTCGACCTCGTCGTCCATCTCGCCCTCGAGGCCGACGGGCACCGAAGGGTCCGCGAGATCGTCGCGCTGCCCGGCCGCGTGGAGGGGGAGGTGGTCGAGGTCGCCGACCTGTTCGTCAGGCGAGGCGGACGCCTGGAGCGTGCGGACGGCTTCCCTCCGCACGCCGAGCGCTTCGAGCGCGCCGGCCACGATCTCCGGGCACTGTTGGCGAGCGCGTGATGGAGGGTGCGCTGTGGGGGCTGGTCCTGGGGCTCGGGCTCGCGTCGGTCTGGTGGTCGTTCTGGCCCCGCGAGACGGTCGTGGTGACCAGGCGTCGTCATCGCCGTGTCCAGCAGCTCGCGGACGACTTGGCCCTGGCAGGCCTCCACGGCACCGGCCCGTGGACGTTCGTCGGGCTGGTGATGCTCCTGTCGCTCGTGGTCCTCGTCCTCGCGTATGCCGTGACCCGGGTGCTGCCGGTCAGCCTCTGCTTCGCCGTGATGGCGGGCTGGGGGTCGTTCGCGGTGGTCGGAGCCCGGGCCCGCAGTCGGCGCTCGCGGCTGCGCGACGTCTGGCCCGACGTCGTCGACCACGTCCTCTCGGCGGTCCGTGCGGGACTCGCGCTGCCCGAGGCTCTCGTGCAGCTGGGGGAGCGGGGCCCGGTCGAGCTGCGGCCGCAGTTCATCGACTTCGGCGATGACTACCGCGCCTCCGGCCGGTTCTCGGAGGCTCTGGACCGGCTCAAGGACCGCCTGTCGGACCCGGTCGCCGACCGTCTCATCGAGGCCCTGCGCATCGCCCGTGATGTCGGCGGGACCGATCTGGGGAGGGTGCTGCGCACCCTGTCAGCCTTTCTGCGTGAGGATGCCCGTGCCCGTGCCGAGCTGGAAGCCCGGCAGAGCTGGACTGTGAACGCCGCACGCCTGGCCATGGCGGCACCCTGGGCCGTCCTGCTCCTGCTCGCCACCCGCGGAACCACGTTGGACGCCTACAGCTCCCCGACGGGTGCCGCCGTGCTCCTGGTCGGGGGCGGCGTGACCGTCGTGGCCTACCGGCTCATGATCGCGATCGGGCGCCTGCCCGAGGAGCAGCGGGTGCTGAGATGACAGCGGCGCAGTGGTGGGGCGCCCTGTGCGGGCTGATGCTGGCCGTGGGTCTGATCCTGACCTACGCCGGTCTGCCCATGACCAGGCGCATCGACCTCGGCGCCCGGATCGAGCCCTACCTGGACCGGGGCCCGCAGCGGACGAGGCTCCTGCGGCTCGACGACCCGCAGCCGTGGCATCTCGCGGATGTCCTCCAGCCCACGATGCGCAGGCTGGGTGCCGGGCTCGATCGAGTCCTCGGAGGCGCCGAGTCGGTGCGTGCCCGGCTTCAGCGCGCCGGCCTGTCGGCCGACGTCGAGGGGTTCCGCGTGGAGCAGGTCCTGTGGGGCAGCATCTCAGCCGTGCTGGTGGCCGCACTGGGGTCGGTGCTGTGGTGGGCCAGAGGTGCCAGCCTCCTCGCCCTGGCGGTGCTGATCGGCTGCGCCTTCGTCGGCGGGGTCGTTCTCCGGGATTGGTTGCTGAGCCGGTCCGCCGAGCGGCGCGAGCGTCGCATCATGGCTGAGTTCCCTTCCATCGCAGAGCTTCTCGCCCTCTCGGTGACCGCGGGCGAGGGGACCGTCCAGGCCCTGGAGAGGGTGACACGACTGTCGCGAGGAGAGCTCGCGGCCGAGCTCGAGCTGTGTCTGGCCCAGGCGCGCACCGGAGCGAGCCTGCCCGAGGCTCTCCAGGAGCTGAGCAGACGGACCGGGCTCAGCCCGATCGTCCGCTTCGTCGACGGGATCGTGGTCGCCATCCAGCGCGGCACCCCGCTCGGCGATGTCCTGCGCGCCCAGGCGGCCGACGCCCGGGAGGCCGCTCGCCAGGCCCTCATCGAGGAGGGCGGCAAGCGCGAGATCTCGATGATGGTCCCCGTCGTCTTCCTCGTGCTGCCGGTCACCGTCCTGTTCGCCGTGTTCCCCGGCGCCACCCTCCTTCAGGTCGCCCTCTGACGGTCTCTTAGCCATCACCTCGAAGAAACCCACCCACCCAAGGAGAAAGAACGATGAACATCCGTCGACTGCGTCCTCACCGCCCTGCTCTCCCTTTCCTCCATCGCCTTCGCACCTGGGCGGCCGAGCCCGAGCGCGGGGACGTGCCCGGCTGGGTGCTCATCACGATCATGACGGCCGGTCTGGTGGCGGCGCTCTGGCTGGTGGCCGAGCCTCTGCTCACGGGGATGTTCGCCGACGCGATCGCCGAAGTCGGCGGGTGACAGGCAGTTTCAGGACGCTCCAGGGCCGGCGACGCGGCCGGGCACCGCTGTCCCACTCCTGGGAGAGGGGCGCGGCGGTCTCCGAGTTCGCGATGCTCGCCGGCCTGGTCAGCGTCCTCGTCCTCGCCGCCCTCCAGCTCTCGTTCGCCCTGCATGTGCGCAACACCGCAACCGCCCACGTCATCGAGGGAGCCCGGCACGGGGCGAGAGCCGACCTCGCTCCGGAGGACGGCGCGCGGCGGGCCCGGGAGCTGCTCGGGACGAGCGTGTCCGAGGACCGACAGGCGGCGGTGACCGCGGAGCGGGTCACGGTCGCCGGCATGGAGGTCGTGAGGGTGACCGCGATGCTCACCCTGCCGGTGTTCGGCCCCTTCGGGCCGGGAGGTGCGTTGACGGTGACCGGCCAGGCCTACGCGGAGGGGCAGTGAGCAGCGCGTCTCGCTCACGAGTCGACAGGCGGCCGGAAGGACCCGATCGGGGGTCGATGACGGTCGAGGCGGCCTTCCTGGTCGTGCTGCTGGTCGTCCCGCTCTTCTACCTCGTCGGCACGCTGGGCCGCCTCCAGGCCGGGGCGTATGCCGCGTCCGCCGCCGCGCGTGAGGCGGGCCGGGCGGCGGTCACGGCCGAGGCTCCTGAGCAGGCGGCCGAGCGTGCCCGCGCCGCCGCTGGACTGGTGCTCCAGTCGCACGGCTTCGACGACGGTGAGGGCACGGTCACGCTGGCGTGCGGGGGAGAGGAGTGCCTGGTGCCCGGGAGCACCGTCGTAGCGGACGCCGCGGTCGTCGTGGTCCTGCCCCTCGTCCCCGACTTCGTCCGGGGCGCGGTGCCGGCGCAGATCACGCTGACGGCACGGCATACCGAGCCGGTCGACGAGTTCCGGGAGACCGGGTGAGCGCGGGAGAGGGTCCGGGCGAGCGCGAGAGCGGACAGATCAGCATCCTGCTGCTCGGGATGGTCACCCTCACCCTGAGCGTGGTGCTCGCCGTGGTGGGGATGACCTCGGTGCAGCTGGCCCGGATCCACCTCCTCGACGCGGCCGACGCCGCAGCCCTCGACGCCAGCGACGCGCTGGCCCGCGAGCTCGTGTACGCCGAGGGTCTGGGCTCGGGGGTCCCGCTGTCGGACGAGACGGTGGTGACCGCTGCCTCGGAGCACCTGGCCACGCGCACCATGCCGACGCGCCTCAGCGGGTGGTCCGTCGCGCCGGGGACGGGCACGCCGGACGGACGCACGGCGGTGGTGGGGGTGACGGGGGTGGCGCGCGTGCCGGTGCTGGGCACGCTGCTGGACCAGTTCGGCTCGGGCGTGCGGATCACCGTCACCTCGACCGCTCGCAGCGACCTCGTGCCCTGACAGGTGGCGGCCGTAACGCCTGTCCGGTCGAGAGCGGACAGGCGGCCGTAACGCCTGTCCGGTCGAGAGCGGACAACCGGCCGCTGAGAGGATGGCCCGGTGCGTGACATCACCCGGGAGGTCTTCGAGGCCGTCCTCTTCGACAACGACGGCACCCTGACCGACTCGACGGCCGCGGTGGAGCGGGCCTGGCAGGCCTGGGCGGCCCACCACGGCGTGCCCCTCGAGCGCCTGGTCGGCTTCCACGGCGTGCCCAGCCGAGGGATCGTCGCGGCCGTGGTGGACGACCACATCGACGTCGACCTCGCGACGGCCGACATCGACCGGCGCGAGCTCGAGGACCTGGAGGGGGTGCTGCCGCTGCCAGGGGCGGCGGCGGCGCTGACGGCTCTCCCCGGTCGGGCCGCGGTCGTCACCTCCGCGAGCCGCGAGCTGGCCGACCTGCGGCTGGCGGCCGCCGGGCTGGTGGCGCCGGAGGCGTACGTCACTGCCGACGACATCACGCGCGGCAAGCCCGACCCGCAGCCCTACCTCATCGCGGCAGAGCGGCTGGGCGTGGACCCGGCACGCTGCCTCGTCGTCGAGGACGCCCCGGCCGGGCTGCGCTCGGGCCGGGCCGCGGGGGCGGCGACCCTGGCCGTGACCACGACCAGCACGGAGCAGGCGCTGCGGGACCTGGCCGACCTCGTGGTGGCGGACCTGTCCGCCGTGGTCTTCGAGGTCGTGGACGGCGGGGTCAGGGTCCGCGTCACGGACTGACCGCCCGGACGTGCAACATCGGGCCCTGCCGTGACACTCTCGACCTATGGCGGGGATCCAGAAGCGTGTCCGTGCGCGTGCCGTCCTGACGTTCGTGACCGGGCTGCTGGGGCTCACGCTCGTGGTGCCAGGTCCGGCGAGCGCCGACATGCCGGCCCCGAACGAGGCAGGCTCGGCAGCGGTCCAGCCCGAGGCAGATCTCGGGGCGGCCGCGACGGCGACCGCGACGGCGACGCCGATGGTGGCGGTGCCCTCCTCCCGTCTCGCCGGTGCCAACCGCTACGAGACGGCCGCGGCGATCTCGCGAGCCAGCTTCCCGTGGGGAGCGCGCACGGCATACCTCGCGCGGGGAGACCTCTTCGCCGACGCGATCGCCGCCGGGTCGCTCGCCGACGGCCCGGTCCTGCTCGTCACCTCGCGGTGCGGGTCGCTGCCCGAGGCGGTGGCCACCGAGCTGGGCCGGCTCGACCCGGACCGCGTCGTCGCCCTCGGCGGTTCCCTCGCGGTCTGCGACGAGACGCTGCGGGTCGCGGCGGAGGGGCGGACGGCCGAACGGCTCGGGGGAGCGGACCGGTTCGCCACCGCCGCGCTCATCGCCCGGCGTGCCTTCCCCGAGGGCGCCCGCACCGTCTACCTCGCCGAGCACCGCGAGTCCGCTGACGCGGTCGCCGGCGGGACGCTCACCGACGGGCCGGTCCTGCTGGTATGGCGTGGCTCGGCCGTCCCTGCGGACGCCACCGTGGCGGCGGTCGAGGCGCTCGGCCCGGACAGGGTGGTCGCCCTGGGCGGTGCGTCGGCCGTGACCGACCAGGCGCTCGCCGCGGCTGCCGCCGGCCGGACCACGGAGCGCGTCGCCGGCGCCAACCGCTACGAGACCGCGGCCCTCATCGCGGCACGGGCCTTCCCTGACGGGAGCGACCGCACCTACCTGGCCAACGGGGTGACGATGGCCGACGCCGTGGCCGGCGGCAGCCTCAGCCGCGGTCCGGTGCTGCTCGTGCCGCCGGAGTGCCGGGTCCTGCCGGAGGCGACCTGGCGGCGCATCAGCAGCGCGCCCCCGGCGCGCGTCACCGCGCTCGGCGGCACGGCTGCGGTCTGCACCGAGCAGCTGGCGACCGGTGCGCGGATGGCCGTCTTCAGCCCGTGGGAGAGCGCCGGCCCGGGACGCCTGCACGACCTCGTCACCAAGACGCGCGCGGTCGACCCGCTGCACTACGTGCCGTCCGACCTCACCCCATGGCGGACGACCCGACACGAGCTGCGGCCTGAGGTCGACACCATGCTCGAGGCGCTCTTCGACGGGGCCGCGGCGGCGGGGAAGTCGGGCCTCTACGTGCGCAGCGCCTTCCGCAGCTACGAGGAGCAGCAGGAGACCTATGACTACTGGGTCGACCTGGTGGGGCGGGAGGAGGCCGACCTGATCTCCGCCAGACCGGGGCACAGCGAGCACCAGCTCGGCCTGGCGGTCGACCTCGGGTCACGCTCCTGCGACGGGTGGGACTGCTTCGACGACACCCCCGAGGGCCGGTGGGTGGTCAGCAACGCCCATCGCTACGGCTTCATCGTGCGCTACCCCGAGGGCGGCACCCGGGTGACGGGCTACTCCTACGAGCCGTGGCACCTGCGCTACGTCGGTCCGCGCGCGGCGTGGATGATGCACGTCCGCGACCGGCGCTACTGGGACACCTATCAGCCGGTGGCCGTGGCCGACGCGACCCTCTGACCCGGCTGGTCGCGGGCCGGCACGCCGAGCTCGGCGAGCAGCGCCCGGACCCGGGCCTCGAGCTCGTCCGCGATCCGGCGGGCCGTGGGCAGGTCGACTGCGTAGGGGTCGTCCACGTCCCAGCGCACCGTGCGGCGCCCGGTGAGGTGCGTCTGGTCGGGCTCGCACCCGATGAGCACGATCACGTCGGCGGCGTCCAGGGCGTCCTCGTGGACGTCGGCGGGGAGCGGGTTGTGCAGCACGACCCCGCGCTCCGCGAGCACCTCCGTCGCGTGCGGGTTGAGCCGTCCGGTGGGCCTCAGCCCGCCGGAGCGGGCCAGCACGTGACCGTCGGAGAGGTGCTCCGCGATCGCTGCGGCGACCTGCGAGCGGCCCTCCCCGTGCTCGCAGACGAAGAGCAGCTTGGGGCGGGGGGAGAGGGGGCGGCCCTGCGCGCGCGCAGCCGCGAGGAGCTGGTCACGGACCCAGTGGTCGACCAGCGCCGGGACGAACTCGGGGTGCTGACCCGTCGACTCCAGCTCGGCCCGCTTGCGCTCCACGAGCGCCGCGATCTCCCTCCGCGAGAAACCGTCCCCGAAACGATCCGCCAGGCTGTCGAGGACTCTCCGGAGCGCCGCCTCGTACATCGGTGTCCCTGCCCGCATCACGCACCTCCCGGTAGGTGAACATCTGGTTAACAGCAAGTGTACGCCGGGGGAGGGTGAAGCGATGCGACAACACGCCCTACTTACGGTACCGTAACCTACGTCAGCGAAACCTACGTCACCGTAGGTTTCACCCCGACCGAAGGTTTCTCCCGCATGGCAGCTGTCCCCGCCGAGACCGTCCACGAGCTCGCGCCCGCGCGCCCCTCCCGCCGTCGTCCGGTGGTGATCCAGGGCGGCATGGGCGTGGCCGTCTCCGGCTGGAGGCTGGCCCGCGAGGTGGCCAGGGCCGGCCACCTCGGAGTGGTCTCCGGCACCGCGATGGACGCGGTGCTGGCGCGCACGCTCCAGGACGGCGACCCGGGCGGCCACTACCGACGGGCGCTGGACGCCTTCCCGAGCCGCCCGATGGTGGAGCGGGTGCTGGCGAGCTACTACGTGGAGGGCGGCAAGGCGCCGGACGCGCCATACAAGCCCATCCCCAAGCTCACCCTGCAGACGGCGCGCGCCGGGCAGGAGCTCGGCGTGCTGGGCAACTTCGCCGAGGTGTGGCTCGCCAAGGAGGGCCTCGGCCCGCACGCGGTGGTGGGCATCAACTGCCTCGAGAAGGTGCAGATGGCGACCCCGACCGCGATCCTCGGCGCGATGCTGGCCGGCGTCGACTACGTGCTGATGGGCGCGGGCATCCCGCGCGAGATCCCGCAGCTGCTGCGCTCCCTCGCCAAGGGTGAGAAGGGCGCGATCACGGCGGACGTGCTGGGCGGCACGCTGCACCGCACCATCACCGTCGACCCGCAGGACCTGCTCGGTGACGACCTGCCGGCGCTCGAGCGGCCCGACTTCCTGGCGATCGTCTCGGTCGACCAGCTGGCGTCCTACCTGCACCGCGACCCGGAGATCCGCCCCGACGGCTTCGTCGTCGAGCGGCCTCCGGCCGGCGGCCACAGCGCGCCGCCGCGGGGCAAGATGCAGCTCGACGAGCACGGCGACCCGGTCTACGGCGCCCGTGACGAGGCCGACCTGACCAAGATGGCCGCGATCGGCCTGCCCTTCTGGATGGCCGGTGCCTACGGCACGCCCGAGCAGGTCGCCGAGGCCGTCGCCGCCGGCGCGGTGGGTGTCCAGGTCGGGACGCTCTTCGCGCTCTCCCTCGACTCCGGGCTCACCGCCGGTGCGCGCGGCCAGCTGCTGGACCGCCTGCGCGCGGGGGCGCTCACCGTGCGCAACGACCCCAGGGCGAGCCCGACGGGCTTCCCGTTCAAGGTCGCTCAGCTCGAGGGCACCGCCAGCGAGCTCCCGGTGTATGAAGCTCGCCCGCGCCTCTGCGACCTGTCCTACCTGCGCCAGCCCTACCAGCGCCCGGACGGCGAGGTCGGCTACCGCTGCGCGTCCGAGCCGGTCCACATGTACGTCAAGAAGGGCGGCGCCGAGGAGGACACCCGCGGCCGCAAGTGCCTGTGCAACGGGCTGATGGCCAACATCGGCCTGGGCCAGCACCGCAAGGACGGGTATGTCGAGGACCTGCTCGTCACCCTCGGTCAGGACCTGGCCGGGGCCTACGAGCTGATCAAGCGGCACACCCAGGGCTGGCGCGCCGTCCAGGCGCTGCAGTACCTCCAGGAGCACCTGCCCTCCGTGCGGCTCGCCGCCGTCTGAGCCTGGCCCCGCGGCGGCGCGGGCCGCGCTGACTCCCGGCGTGGACATGGCAACTGGCGGTAGCCTCGGCTATGGCCCCCGGACCAGACCGGGTGCGCCGCAGGGGCTCGGGCCTGCGCGCACGTCTCCGGCGACTGCCCCGGCTCCTGCTCTGCGCCTCTCTCCTCGTGCTTCTGGGTGCCTGGCCCGCCGTGGGACAGGGTCATGAACCGTCCCCGTCGCTCGCCACTGCGGACCCGAGCGTCTGTGCAGAGGCGGAAAGACTCATCGCGGAGGGGCAACCCTCCGCAGCACTGACGCTGATCGACCGCCACCGGGGCACGGACGCAGCGGCCAGCACCGCGGCCCTGGGCGTGGAGGCATACCGACCCGCGGACACGTGCGAGCCGGAGCGGGAGAAGGCGCTTGTGCACCTCCAGCGCGGCGCCTCCTACGCCGCGCTCGCGGCACGGCTCGGTGGGGGAGATCCATCTGACGCGGCTGAGGTCACCACCGCCCCTGCCACCGAGCAACGCGACTGCCCCGGGCTCACTCCCGGCGAGGTGCTCACCGCGCAGGAGGCGCAGCAGCGCGCCGAGGCCTGTGACCGCACGCACGTCCTCGCGACACCGCAACCGGAACAGCTGCTGCCCACGCTCGCCAAGGGGTGGGCATCCGCCACGAAGAACGTCCTGACTCCCCTCGCAACCCTCCTGCTGCCGGCCGCGATCGTGGCCCTCGCGATCCTGGTGGCTGCGCGGCTCCTCGTGCCGCTCGTGCCGCGCTGGCCCAGGATCGATCATCTGCGGTCACGGCGCTTGGTCACCTGGGGTGTCGCGAGCGTCCTCGCCGCCTCGGCGTGCCTGGTGATCGGGCTGGCGGGCGGGCCCCAGTGGCTCGTCGTGGCGCTCGGGGTGTCCACGGCCGCCGTCCTCGTGATCACCGCGTTGACCGTGCAGGGGACGTTTGCGTCGCAGACGGCCTTCCTCATCACGGTGGTCGCTCTGCTCGGCGGCGTGGTGGCGCTGGCCGTCCTGGACGTCCGCATCGGTCGGCCGGCGTTGCTGCTCGTCGGTGTCGCCGCAGCGGTGTGCGCCGCAGCGCTGGTGGCGTTGGAGATGGCCACCCGCCTGAGGCTCTCGATCTCCGTCCGGGACGCGGAGGGCGGTGTGCGGGAGTCCGAGCTGACGCACCTGGTCGCGCTGCTGGAGGAGATGGGCGGTGACGGACCGCGTGGACTGGAGGTCCCACGCGGCGCCGACGTGACGGCGCTGACGGACAGCGTGATCACCACCGACCCCACCGGCAAGGTGCTCAAGGCCCTCTGGGCGGCCTGGAAGCTGCTGGTCGGCCCGATCCCGTGGCTGGTCGTGGTGGACCAGGACGACCAGGACCGGTCAACGTGGTGATGACCAGGAACGGTAGAGCAGCGGGGTCGGCCGTGGTCCGCCCGGCGGAGCTGTCGGAGGGGCTGGGCTCCGAGGCTGCGCGAGCGCGGCTGGATCCGTACAGGTTCGTCGCAGCCGCCGTCCTGGTGCAGCTGGCGCGCCACCACGACCTCCGGGGTCTGTATGGCGTCACAAGCTGGACGAGTCTGGGACTGCACTGCACGGCGACCATCGACCACAAGGACCGGACGCAGGAGGGTGAGGCGAAGGCGCTGCTGACGCTGGCGCTCCACCATCAGCCCGACAACCTTCCTGCCCAGCTCGCGCTCGAGCGGCTGCTGCACCGCAAGGCCACCACCGACGAGGAGCTGCGCAGCTTCGGCGACTGGTTGCGCACCTTCATCGGCCGTCTCGAAGACCGAGGACTCGGCGCCACGCCGCTGGCGCTGCGGGCGCACTACCTGCTGGTGACGTCCATCATCAACCGGACGTTCGGCACCTGCCCCGGCCAGGATCTTGGCCTCGGCGTCGCCGTCACGACCTTCGGCAAGGCGGTCGGGAAAGCTCGAGCGCAGCCTCAGGCCGCCAACGACGAGGTGACCGCCTTCATCGACCAGATGGACGCCAAGGTCGCCTGGGTCTCGGACGCCTACCTGGGCAGCGGTCCCAGGGTGCTGGACGAGTCGACACCAGCCGCTGCCTACTCGTCAGCGTGCTACGTCGCGTCGAGGGAAGAGATGGACACGCACGAGGCGGTCCGCCTGCTGAGAGGCGCCGACCGCCACCCGGAGTACGCCGACTGGCGTGCCAAGGACCCCCAGCTCGCACGGCTGCGGGCCCAGGGCGCGTATCGGACGGCCTTCCTGGACGCCGCTCGGGACAGCGTCGTCGACCTGCCCATCTTCCGACCCCACCGCGAGCGACTGTCCGGGCTGGGGTTCACGACGACCACGGACGTCGACCGCTTCCGGGGCCGTGAGCCGGACCTGGCGAGGCTCCTCGGCGCAGATCCGGCCGAGGCCCGCCGCCTCACCGACGCGGCCGCCCTCGCCGTCTCCGCCCACGAGGCCCTTCAGCCCCACGCCGTCGAGGTCGTCCACGAGCTCGTGGAGAAGGGGGTCCTCGACTCGTCAGCGGCCCGGGCCGCCGTCCGCACCCACGCCGATGCGGTGGCGGCGTCGATCGTCATGGTCCTGACGGACCGGCTCGCCGTGGTCCCCGATGACCTCAGGACCAAGCTTGGCGCGTGGCTGCGCGGGATCTGACCTCTGCTGCGTCGTCGGTATGCCGTGCCCGTCGCCTCTCGCGGCGGGCCCGACCCGGCCGGTCGCGTAGTCTTGATCCTCGTGGCAGTCGACTTCGAGAACGAGATCAAGGCGCTCCGCACGACGATGTCGTCCGTGCGCGAGGTCACCGACCTGACGAGCCTGCAGGCGCAGATCACCGACCTCGAGACGCAGGCCTCCGCTCCTGACCTCTGGGACGACGTCGAGAAGGCGCAGCAGGTCACCTCGGCGCTCTCGCGCGCCAAGGCCGAGCACGACCGGGTCACCGGCATGGACTCCCGCATCGACGACCTGGAGGCCCTGGTCGAGCTGGGCACCGAGGAGAGCGACGCCGAGACCCTGGCCGAGGCCGAGAAGGAGCTCGCCGGGCTCCAGCGCGACGTCGAGCAGCTCGAGGTCCGCACCCTCCTCAACGGTGAGTACGACGAGCGCGAGGCGGTCGTGACGATCCGCTCCGGGGCCGGTGGCGTGGACGCGGCCGACTTCGCCGAGATGCTCATGCGGATGTACCTCCGCTGGGCCGAGCGCAACGGCTACCCGACCGCGGTGCTGGACACGTCATACGCGGAGGAGGCGGGCCTGAAGTCGGCGACCTTCGAGGTCAAGGTGCCCTACGCCTACGGCACGCTGTCCGTCGAGGCAGGCACCCACCGCCTCGTCCGGATCAGCCCGTTCGACAACCAGGGTCGCCGCCAGACCAGCTTCGCCGCGGTCGAGGTGATCCCGCTCATCGAGACCACCGACACCATCGAGATCCCGGAGTCGGAGCTGAAGATCGACGTCTTCCGCTCCAGCGGCCCCGGCGGCCAGTCCGTCAACACCACGGACTCAGCCGTGCGCATGACGCACATCCCCACCGGTCTCGTGGTCTCGATGCAGAACGAGAAGAGCCAGATCCAGAACCGCGCCGCGGCGCTGCGCGTCCTGCAGTCGCGTCTGCTCCTCCTCAAGAAGCAGGAGGAGGACGCCGCCCGCAAGGAGATGGCCGGCGACGTCAAGGCCAGCTGGGGAGACCAGATGCGCTCCTACGTGCTGCACCCCTACCAGATGGTCAAGGACCTGCGCACCGGGCACGAGGTCGGCTCCACCGCCGCTGTCCTCGACGGCGACATCGACGCGTTCATCGAGGCCGGCATCCGCTGGAAGCGCGCGCAGGAGAAGGCGACCGACTGAGTCGGCCGCGGCAAGGAGCGGTATGACGCAGCTCGCCCCCGTGGACCAGGCGCGCCTCGCGGCGCTGCGCGACCTGGTCACCTCCGGGATCACCCGCGATCTCGACTGGCGGCGCTCCCGGCTGTCCGCGCTGCGCGCGATGGTCCTCGAGCACGAGGAGGCGCTCACCGAGGCTGTCCGGGAGGACGTCGGCAAGCCCCACCTGGAGGTCCGGCTCACCGAGCTGTCCTTCGTCGTGCAGGAGATCGACCTGCTCCTCGCCAACCTCGCGCGCTGGACCGCGCCGCGCCGGGTCGGCCTGCCGGTGACGCACCTGCCGGGCAGCGCGCACGTCCAGCTGCAGCCCAAGGGCGTCGTGCTGGTCATCGGGCCGTGGAACTACCCCGTGCAGCTGCTGCTGACGCCGCTCGCGGGCGTCCTGGCCGCAGGCAACACCGCGGTCGTCAAGCCCAGCGACCTGACGCCCCGCGTGGCGGCGCTCCTGGCGGAGCTGCTGCCGCGCTATCTGGGAGCCGACACCGTCGAGGTGGTCGTCGGCGGGGTGCCGGAGACGACGGCCCTGCTGCAGGAGCGTTTCGACCACATCTTCTTCACCGGCTCGCCGAGAGTGGGTCGGATCGTGATGCGGGCCGCGGCGGAGCACCTCACGCCGGTCACCCTGGAGCTCGGCGGCAAGTCGCCCACCTTCGTCGACGGCACGGTGGACCCGGACCTGGCCGCGCGACGGATCGTGTGGGGCAAGTTCACCAACGCCGGTCAGACCTGCGTCGCGCCGGACTACGTGCTGGTGACCCGCGACGCCCGGGACGCGCTCCTCGAGGCGCTCGCCGGCGCGGTGGAGGACTTCTTCGGCGCCGACCCGAGCCGCAGCGACGACCTCGGCCGCATCGTCAACGCCGACCACCACCGCCGGCTCGTGGAGCTGGTCGAGAGCTCCGGCGGCCACGTCGTCCTGGGCGGCGACCACGACGTCGACGACCGGCACTACCTCGCTCCCACCGTGGTCGTCGACGTCCCGCTCGACGCCCCGCTGATGTCGGACGAGATCTTTGGTCCGGTCCTGCCGGTGATCGGGGTGTCTGACGCCGCCGAGGCGGTCGGCATCATCAACGGCCGCGAGCGGCCGCTGGCTCTCTACGTCTTCTCCGAGGACCGCGCGACGCGCGAGTTATTCGAGACGCGCACGATCTCCGGCGGGCTGGCCCACGGGGCCCCGCTCATCCATCTCGCGGTGCCGGGTCTGCCCTTCGGCGGGGTGGGGGAGTCGGGCATGGGCCGCTACCTGGGCCGTGCCTCGATCGAGGAGCTCTCCCACCACCGGTCGGTGCTGAACAAGCCGCTCGCCCCCGACACCCTCGCCGCGGTCTACCCGCCCTACCCCGCGTGGAAGCGGTCTGCGGTGCGCGCGCTCATGGCCCCGCTGCGACGGGGCCGACAGGCCCGCGAGGTCCCTGCGTCGGTCCTGACCGGCGTCGGCCTCGTGACGCGCCTGCTGCGCGGCCGCCCCTGAGCCTGCGGACCCACCAGCACGCCGACGGGCGGCGCCCCCGGAGGGACGCCGCCCGCCATGCGGCGGACCGGGCTCAGCCGCGACCGCCCCTGCCCCGGCTCCCGGTGTCCAGACCGACGACAGCCGGGTCATGGTCGGAGCTGGCGAACTGGTCGGGGGCGTAAAAGTCCACGACGTTGTAGAGGCGACGGCTGTACTGGAACGCGATGGACTCGTCACCGTTGATGTCCCAGATGCCCGCACCCGTGACCAGGCGCATGGCCTCGGCGTTGGCGAAGACGTGGTCGAGCGACCCGAGGCGCCCGCTGAACTGGTAGCTCGCCGAGGTCGGCTCGTACTGCTTGACCACGTTGGTGTAGCCCGCGTCCTCGATGATCTGCACCGGCGTCTCCTTGCTGTAGGCGTTGAAGTCGCCCAGGAGGAAGGTGGCCTCGTCGCCGAACATCTCCTCGACCCAGGAGGTCAGCGCGGCCGCCTGCGCCTCGCGCGAGGGGTTGGCCAGGCCCTGGCCGGTCCCGTCGTCCTCGCCCGAGCCCTTGGACTTGAAGTGGTTGGCCACGGCCGTGAACGGCCTGCCGGTGTTGAGCGCCTTGAACTGCTGCGCCAGCGGGTAGCGGGCGTTGGCGAAGGCGTCGTCGAGCTGGATGACCGAGGCCCCGAGCGCCTGCACGGCGGTCCGGTCGTAGATGAAGGCGGTGCGGATGACGTCCTCGTTTTCGGGCACGACGACCGGCGACTCGGCATACGCCCAGCGCGTGCTTCCCTCGGCCGCGTTCAGGCTGCTCACCAGCTCGGCCAGGGTCCAGTCGCGGTGGTGGTCGACGTAGCTGATGCCGGCGGAGTTCTCGATCTCCATGAGGGCGACGACCTCGGCGTCCAGGCCGCCAATGGCGGCCAGGATCTTGGCCTTCTGGTCCACGAAGCTGTCCTCGTCCCAGGCGCCCCGGACCTCGCAGTAGTTGGTGGCGACAGGATCGCCATACATGTCGGCGTAGTAGTCGCAACCCTCCTCGTCCATCCCGAGGTCGGTGAAGTAGTTGAGGACGTTGAAGGCGGCCATCTGGATGTTGCCTCCCGCCTCCGGCACGTCGACCTCACGGTCGTTCTCGGTGACCAGCGGGTCGTGCTCGTCGGTGGCGCCGACAACCTGACCGGTGGGCTGGTAGTTCCACTGGAACCGGTAGTCGAGGATGACGGGCTGCTCGAACGTCACCTGCGAGGCCGTGCGCATCGGCTCGGTGGCCGACAGGTAGGGGAGCGGGGACTCCTTCGCGTCGGTGTTCCTCATGTAGTCCCAGCTCGAGCCGTCGTCGAGGGTGATGAGACGGCGCTGGTTGTCGGCCTCGTAGGCGAGCGCCGCCGGTCCCGGCTCCACGACCTCCGTGGCCTGGTAGAGCGGCTCCTCGCCGGCGACCAGGCCGAGCTGGCCGTACTGGTTGAGCTGGTAGTTGTTGGTGATGGTGTAGGTGCCCTGGGGGAGCACAAGCATCCCCTCGTAGGGCTCCTTGTCGGCGTCGGCCGCCGGCACCCCAGCCAGCTGAGTGGCCTCCACCGGCTCGCAGCCGGTGATCTCGGTCGCGAAGGCGTCGGTGAGCTCGGTGAGGCCGCGGTACTCCTCGACGGTGGCCTCCACGCTCACGCAGTCCCCGACCTGCAGGTTGCGCGCCATCCAGCCGCTGTAGACGAAGACGCCGTCCGAGGCCTCGCCGGCCGCCTTGGCGGCGCCGCCGGTCCCCGGGGTCTGGAGGTATACGCCGTTGAACCCGCCGGTGGGATAGGTCGCGGTGACGACGCCGCTGGTGATGACCTCCTGGCCCACCAGGGGTGAGGCTGCGCCGGTGCCCTGGATCTGCGCGATGGTCGCCTCGACCGGACCCGGGTCGTCCGGCGGCGTCGCGCCGCCGGAGTTCTGCGGCATCGGGGTCCCCACCGTGAAGTCGGCGGAGTTGTCGTCGGTGTCCACGCCGTCCGTGCGGCTGGCCGACGTCGTGTTGGTCAGGGCGGGGGCAGCGGTGCCCTCCCGCAGCGACGCGGTGCCGTAGCCCACCGTGTCCAGGACCGCGCCGGTGGCGTCGGACAGCACGACCGAGCCGCTCGTGCCCGACATGGTGGCCGAGCAGGTCGCGTCGGGAGTGGGAAGGGCCGTCGTGCCGCCGGAGCCCTTCGCCTGCTGCACGAGGTAGCGAGAGCCGGCCGCGACGGAGCCGGAGAGCGTGCACGTGTTGCCCAGGTTGCCGGACGCTGAGTAGTACTTCACCGTGAAGCCGTCGACCGAGACGGCGGACGTCGTGGTGTTGTGGAGCTCGACGAAGTCGTGGGTGTAGGTGGCGCCGGAGTTGCCGCCGCCGCCGTAGACCTCGTCGACCACCAGGCCGGGGCCGGCCGCTCCGGCCAACGGCGCCAGCGACACGAGGCCGGCGAGCGAGAGACTGGCGGCCGCCGTGGCCGCGAGCCCGCGTCGTGCGCGGGAGGTGAGGGTCATGTCTTCTCCAGAGAGGGAGGCGCAGGTCACGGCTGCTCCGGTGAGCGGGGACGAGGTCACGCTAACCCGTCGGTAGCCTTCATGGGGCCTGACGCGACCGCCCGTCGCGAACTGTTCACGCGACGGACGTCGCCACGCCGCCCTCAGGAGCTGGCGGCGCCGCCGCCCAGCGGAGAATGCTTGGTCTCAGATATCACATCCGTTACCGTGGGTCCCGGCCGTCACCCCAGTCACGGAGATCACCTGCGTCCCATGATCACGCTCGAGAACGTCAGTCTGCGCTACGCCAAGGGTGATCCCTGGGCGCTGCAGGACGTCGACCTCGACGTCACCCGCGGGGAGTTCTGCTTCGTCGTCGGTCAGACCGGCTCCGGCAAGAGCTCGCTCCTGCGCCTCGTCATCCTCGAGCACGAGCCGACCCGCGGCCGGGTGCTGGTGGCAGGGCACGACCTGGGTCAGCTGCCGCACCGGCGTGTCCATGTGCTCCGTCGCCAGATCGGGACGGTCTTCCAGGACTTCCGGCTGCTCTCGGGCAAGACCGTCTACCAGAACGTCGCCTACGTCCTGCAGGTGCTCGGTGCCCCCGGCCACGAGATCCGGCAGCGGGTGCCGGAGACCCTCGCCCTGGTCGGCCTGCAGGAGCGGGCCAAGCGCCTGCCGCACGAGCTCTCGGGCGGTGAGCAGCAGCGGGTCGCGATCGCCCGGGCGATGGTCAACAAACCGCCGATCCTGCTGGCCGACGAGCCCACCGGCAACCTCGACCCCGACACCTCGGCCGAGATCGTGGCGATCCTCGAGCGCATCAACCGCGCAGGCACCACCGTCGTGATGGCCACCCACGACACCTCGATCGTCGACCAGTTCCGCAAGCGCGTCGTGCAGCTGCACGAGGGTCGGGTCGTCCGCGACCAGGCCGAGGGCGGTTACCGGGAGGTGACCCGGTGAGGCCCGGCTTCCTCCTCGGCGAGGTCGCCAACGGGCTGCGCCGCAACGTCTCCATGGTCGTCTCGGTGGTCCTCGTGACCATGGTCTCCCTGTTCTTCCTCGGCATCGGGCTGCTCGCGCAGCAACAGGTCGACACCGCCAAGGGCTACTGGTACGACAAGGTCCAGGTCTCGATCTTCCTCTGCACCCCGGACAGCACGGACGTCGCCTCGTGCGCAGCCGGTGCCGTGACGCCGGAGCAGCGGGAGCAGATCGCGGCGGACCTGGAAGGTCTCGAGCCGCTCGTCACCCAGGTCTACTACGAGTCCAACCAGGACGCCTACGACCGGTTCCGCGAGCAGTTCCGCAACTCGCCCGTGCTGGACACCATCCCGCAGGAAGCCATCCCGGAGTCCTTCCGCGTCAACCTCTCCGACCCCAGCAAGTACGAGGTGATCCGGCAGGCCTTCGAGCAGGCACCCGGCGTGGAGAGCGTCGAGGACCAGCGGGAGGTGGTGGACAAGCTGTTCACCTTCCTGGGCGTGCTGAGCATCGGCGCCCTGGCGCTCGCCGTGGCCATGGTCGGCTGCGCGGTGCTGCTGATCTCGACGGCGATCCGGCTGACCGCGTGGTCGCGCCGGCGCGAGACAGCCATCAAGCGGATGGTCGGCGCGTCGGCCTTCTCGATCTACCTGCCGTTCGTCCTGGAGACCGTGGTCGCGACCCTCGTCGGGGCGGCGCTGGCGCTCGGTCTGCTCTGGGCCACCGTCCGCTTCGGCATCACCGGCTTCCTGTCCGAGCTGCTGGCCGGCCAGAGCGGCCTCATCAGCCTGGTCGGTGAGCGCGACCTGTGGCTGATCACCCCCTTCCTGGTCGGCGGAGCTCTTCTGCTGGCCGTACTCACCGCCTGGGCGGCACTGCGCCGTCACGTCAGGGTATGAGGAGAACCGTCATGACCGACCGTCCCCGCACGCGCACCGTCCGCGCCGTCGTCGCCCTCGCCCTCGCGGGCGTGCTCGTCGGTGGCCCAGCGCTCGCCGACGACCTGGACGGCATACGGGACCGCCTCCGCGACGTCGAGGAGCAGCAGGAGCGGGTCGGCAAGGACCGGGCGACCTCCAAGGAGAACGCCGCAGAGCTCGACGAGGAGCTCGAGCACACCAGCAAGGAGCTCAAGGCTGCCGAGGCCCGCCTGAGCGAGACGACCGCCAAGGTCGCGGAGGCCCGGATCGTGCTCTCCGAGGCTGAGGCGGACCTGGCGGACGCCGAGGCTGAGGCGCGGCGCATCGAGTCCGAGCTGGCCGTGGCGCGCGCCGACGAGGCCAGCATCGAGGAGGCGCTGGCTGACAACGAGGCCGAGCAGGAGCAGAGCCGGGAGACGATCGGCGCGATCGCCAGGGACAGCTACAAGCAGGGTGGTCTCGGATCGCTGGCGACCACGCTCGAGCTGCTCTCCGGCGAGGCCGACGCCGTCGACCGGATGGCCATGGCCCGCACGGTGCTGCGCGTCCAGGACCAGCAGATCCGCGCCCTCGCCACCCAGGAGGCGCAGGCCGTCGCGGAGCAGGACCGGCTGACCGGCGTGCGGCAGGACATCGCCTACCTGCTCGCCCAGGCCGAGGCCAACGTGGTCGCCATGGAGCAGGCCAGGGCGGCCGCCGAGGAGGCCAAGACCTCCCTCGAGGCGCTCGAGGCGGAGCAGGCGGCGGACAAGGCCGAGCTGGAGAAGGAGAAGGCCAAGGTCGCCAAGGAGCTGGCCGCCGAGCAGAAGCGCACCGAGGACCTCAACGACGAGCTGCGTGCCCTGGCCCGTTCCAAGCACGGGATCAAGGCCGAGGAGAAGGCCGAGCTGGCCCGTATCGCCAAGGAGGAGGCCCGTCGCAAGGCGGAGGAGGCGGCGCGCCGCAAGGCTGCGGAGGAGGCGGCGCAGCGCAAGGCCGCCGAGGAGGCGGCCCGGCAGCGTGCCGCGCAGCGTGAGGCCGAGCGGCAGCGCCAACTGGCTGCCGACGCCCAGCGACGCCAGGACGCTGCCGCGGCGGCCGAGGCGCAGCGTCGTGCCGCTGCCGCGCAGGCGGAGGCCGACCGGGCCGCCCAGGCCTCCCGCGACGCCGCGGCCCGCGAGGCCGCTCAGCGCGAGGCTGCCCGGCAGGCGGCCGCCCGCGAGGCGGAGCGTCAGCGCCAGGCCGCGCAGAACTCCTCCAGCGGTTACCTCTCCTACCCGGTCAACGCTCCCACGACCAGCGAGTTCGGGATGCGCCTCCACCCGGTGCTGGGCATCTGGCTGCTCCACTCAGGCCTGGACTTCGGCGCCCCCTGCGGCACGCCGATCTACGCGGCTGCGGACGGCGTCGTCTACGGCACTCTCTACGACGATAGCCGCGGCAACTACGTGGTGCTCGACCACGGCGTGCAGCGCGGGGTCAACCTGACCACGGCATACCTGCACCTCCAGAGCTTCGCGGTGTCCGGGGGCCAGTCGGTCTCGCGGGGTCAGGTCATCGGCTACGAAGGGACGACCGGGTCCTCGACGGGGTGCCACCTGCACTTCGAGACCCGCGAGAACGGCACGCCGGTCAACCCGCGCGGCTGGCTCTGACCGCTCCCCGCTGGCGCGGGAGGCGCGCGGCGTCAGCCGTGGCGCTTGAGGTGCGCCGACATCGCGCGCTCGGCCTCGCGGCGGTCCTGCCGCTCGCGCAGCGTCTGCCGCTTGTCGTGCAGCTTCTTGCCCTTGGCCAGCGCGATCTCGACCTTGGCGCGCCCGTCCTTGAAGTAGAGGGACAGCGGGATGATCGTGTGCCCGGCCTGCTCGGCCTTGGTGACGAGCTTGTCGATCTGCTCACGGTGCAGCAGCAGCTTGCGCCGACGGCGCGCGCTGTGGTTGGTCCACGTCCCCTGGCTGTACTCCGGGATGTGGACGCCCTCGAGGTA
This sequence comes from Ornithinimicrobium tianjinense, assembly GCF_014636495.1. Taxonomy (GTDB): domain Bacteria; phylum Actinomycetota; class Actinomycetes; order Actinomycetales; family Dermatophilaceae; genus Ornithinicoccus; species Ornithinicoccus tianjinensis. Next base: position 264,611 of record NZ_BMEM01000002.1, on the reverse strand, counting down.
GAGCTCGCCGTTGTAGGCGGTCGCGTAGCCGTCGACGAGCGACGCACGCCCCTGCCGCAGCGACTTCACCTCGGTCCCGGTCAGCACGAGCCCGGCCTCGACGGTGTCCTCGATGAGGTACTCGTGTCGGGCCTTCTTGTTGCTGGCGATGAGCTTGCGACCGGTTTCCTTGGGCATGGCCGACCCAGTCTAGGTGAGGGGCGGGTATGCCGTCGCCCAGGTTTCGGGCGTCCCGCGCCTCCGGTTGCCGGACCCGGCGACCCCGGGCAGGGTGGAGTGCATGACTACCGCACGAGAGATCATGACCGCTGCGATGCACACCGTGACCGAGGACCAGTCGCTGGCCGAGGCGGCCACGCTCATGCGCGACCAGGGTGTCGGGGCCCTGCCGGTGCTGGCTGCGGACGGGTCGCTGCGCGGCATCGTCACCGACCGCGACCTCGTCGTGCGTGGCCTGGCCGAGGGGGCTGACCCTGCCTCGACGACGGTGGGGTCGCTGGCCCAGGGGATCGTCTCCACCATCACCCCGGACGAGGACGTCGACCGTATCATCGACACGATGGGGGACCAGCAGATCAAGCGGCTGCCGGTGCTCGAGGACGGCCGGCTGGTGGGCATGATCAGCGAGTCCGACCTGGCGCGCAACGTGTCCGACGACAAGGTCGCCCACTTCGTCCAGATGGTCTACGGGCGAGGCTGACCCGCGGGCGTCGACGCGGGAATCTGGTTGGCCCCTCCCGCGTTGACGCACTAGAATCACCACTCTTGACAACTGCACAGCGTGAGGCACCCCATGGGGGTGATCGGTTTCGACGTTGTACGGCACTTCAGGGGAAGCGGGTCGAGGAGGCAAGGTCATCTCGTCAACGCTCCTTGCGAAACCAATAGCTGCCAACTCCAAGCGCAGCGACTTCGCCCTCGCCGCCTGAGCGAGCCCGAAGTCTGTCAGCCTGAGGTCGTCCTCGACTCAGTGTCTGGCATCAGCTAGAGGACTTGCTGCACCGGTTGGCCACGGGCCGGTGCGGGACTGCTACGTGGCTGGGCCTGTCAGGGAACGTGCGCGCGCGAGCCCTGGGGCCGAGAAACTCCATAGCGCGCTGCACCCGGAGAAGCCCTGATTTCCCGGCGACGGACGCGGGTTCGATTCCCGCCACCTCCACCCTCGTGCCTCACGCTGTGCAGGTCCTTCCCGCAGCCGGAATGTCCCGCGTCCCCACGCGGGGTCTGCCGGTCTCGGCGGACTGGCCTGCCGGGCCGAGGTGCGTGACATGGCGACTCCGCCCAGAGTCGTCGGACATCTGTCCCGGCGACATGCCCGGGTGGCGGCGGCCAGAGACTGCACATGCGCGCTCTGGTCGGTCCTCGTCGGGCGTGTCGTCAGGACGGAAGCACTCTCGTTGCCGCGTGGAGCACGGCTACGCTCGTCCGACATCGCCGCCGGTGGAGTGTCGATGTGGGACTACTCGTTCGCGGCACCTCCGGACTCACCGAGGGGGGAGAACGCTCCATCCAGGGGTGCGCCGTGACCCCGGGGTCAGACCGGGAGCGGGTTCTCGCGACCGGCCGGGTGAGGCGTCGGCATACCCAGGCCGTTCTCGAAACCCCACCGGACCGCGTCCGGACGCCTGGTCACGCCGATCTTGCGGTAGGCCATGCGGATGTAGGTCTTGACGGTGTTGGCGGACAGGTTCGTCTGCAGGGCGATGCACTGGTTCGTCAGACCGTCGGCGATGAGCACCAGCATCTGGCACTCCCGTGGTGACAGCTCGTGATCGTCTGCGACGCGGTCCCGGCGCGGCACCTCGCCGGCCCGGCGCGGTCGTCCCGCCACGGGGCCCATCGCCCCCACCCGGAGGACCGTGCTCACCAGCTCCGCGCTGGCGGCCCGCTTGTCGACGTAGCCCGAACAGCCTTCGGCCAGCAGCTCGGCGACCAGCCGGTCCGGGGCGTGGAAGGAGTGCAGGACGAGCCGACCGTGCCGGTGCTGGCCCAGCAGCTGCGGCAGCGCCGCGCTGCGGGACTCCCCGCCGGGCACGGGGTCCCACAGCGTCACGTCAGCGTCTCCGTCGGACGAGTGCGTGGTGCTGACGACAGGGCGGACTCGCCGCACGTAGGGAGCGAGGGTGGCGCTCACCCCGTGGAGCACCAGCGGGCAGTCGTCGAGGACCGCGACGTCCAGCAGCCACTGGCGTTCGCTCGTCTGGCTCGTGGCAGGCTCCACCCCGGTGGTCATCGCGACCACCAGCAGCGCGGGGCCTGGATGTCTGTGTCAGGCATGTGTCGCTCCGACGGTAACGTCGCCCACGACGAGAACTTCTCAGTCGGCTTCGAGAGCGGCTGGTGAGGGGCGGCGCGAGTGCGCGGGCCCTTTCCGTCAGCTACTCCTGACCAGCAGCGTGCGGTCAGAGGCGCGAGGAGACCTCCCGCAGCAGGTCCTCGGGAGCCAGCTACATCGAGGGGTACTCCCCGTGCCACAGCTGCGCCCCCTGCTCGTCGACGAGCACGAACCCGTGGCCGGGCAGCCCCTCGTGCATGCCGGTCCCCAGGGCGCCATAGGCCTGGGAGACGGTCCCGTCGTCGAGGAGGTATGGCGTGGTGACGCCGAAGCGGTCCAGGTCCGGTTGGATCTGGGCGACAGCGCCAGCGAGATCAGGCCGACGACCACGACAGGCCGTGCGGCAGCGTCTCCGGGCAACGACAGGACCCCGCCACCTGGGCGGTGACGGGGTCCGGGCGCTCGCGGTGAACGGGGGCGGCGGTCAGGCCTGCGAGGCCGCCATCTTGGCGCGGACCTCGTCCATGTCCAGGGCCTTGACCTGCGTGATGACCGAGTCGAGGTCGCGGGCCGGGAGCGCGCCGGACTGCCGGAAGACGAGGACCCCCTCCTTGAAGGCCATGATCGTGGGGATCGAGGTGATGCCGGCGCCGGCGGCCAGGGCCTGCTGGTCCTCGGTGTCGACCTTGCCGAAGACGACGTCCGGGTGCGCGTCGGCGGCCTGGTCGTAGATCGGGGCGAACATCTTGCACGGACCGCACCAGTCGGCCCACCAGTCGACGAGGACGATGTCGTTGTCGGTCACGGCCGACTCGAAGGTGTCGGTGGTCAGGTTCACGGTGCTCATGGGGGCGTCAACGCAGCGGGGTGCGCGGGTCATTCCGACCATGCAGGAGAATGACTCGCCATGAGCGCCGTTCCCTCCGTCTCCAACTCCATCACCGTCCGTCTGGAGCTGCCCGCGCGCGTGACCGCGGTGAGCGAGATCACGACCGCCGTCTCGGACGTGGGCGGGATGGTGACGGCCGTCGACATCAGCGAGTCGGGCACCGAGCGGCTGCAGGCCGACCTGACGATCGCCACCCATGGCACCGGGCACGCAGCCCAGGTCGTGGAGGCCGTCGCGGGCGTGGACGGCGTCGAGATCGGCCGCGTGAGCGACCGGACCTTCCTGGCCCACCTGGGCGGCAAGCTCGAGGTGCGCTCCAAGATGCCGATCCGCAACCGCGACGACCTCTCCCTGGTCTACACCCCGGGCGTGGCCAAGATCTGCCAGGCCATCGCCGAGAACCCCGAGGACGCGCGCAGCCTGACCATCAAGCGCAACACGGTCGCGGTGGTCACGGACGGCACGGCCGTCCTGGGCCTGGGCAACATCGGCCCGCTCGCCGCCATGCCCGTCATGGAGGGCAAGGCCGCGCTCTTCAAGCGGTTCGCCGACATCGACGCCTTCCCGATCTGCCTCGACGCGCACGACGCCGACGAGATCGTCCGGATCGTCAAGGCGCTCTCGCCCGGCTTCGCCGGCATCAACCTGGAGGACATCTCGGCCCCGCGCTGCTTCTACATCGAGGCCCGGCTGCGCCAGGAGCTCGACATCCCGGTCTTCCACGACGACCAGCACGGGACCGCGATCGTCGCGCTCGCGGCGCTCCGGAACGCCCTGCGCGTGGTCGGCAAGGACCTGGGAGACGTCAAGATCGTGATGTCCGGCGCCGGGGCGGCGGGGTCGGCCATCATCCGCCTGCTGCTGCGAGCCGGGGCCCGGGACCTCGTCGTGGCCGACGTCGACGGCATCATCCACTCCCGCCGGGCGGACGTCGTGCGCGGCGACAACGGCAACCTCGCCTGGATCGCCAGCCAGACCAACCTCGCGATGGAGAGCGGCACCCTCAAGGACGCGCTCGTCGGGGCCGACGTCTTCATCGGGGTCTCCGCGGGCAACATCCTCACGGGTGACGACATCGCGCAGATGAACGAGGACGCCGTCGTCTTCGCCATGGCCAACCCGGTCCCGGAGGTGGACCCGGTCGAGGCGGGCAGGCACGCGACCGTGGTGGCGACCGGACGCAGCGACTTCGCCAACCAGATCAACAACGTGCTCGTCTTCCCGGGCGTCTTCCGCGGTCTGCTCGACGCGCAGAGCGACCACATCGACGACGACATGCTGCTCGCGGCGGCGCGGGCGCTCGCCGACGTCGTCGCCCCGGAGGAGCTCAACCCGACCTACATCATCCCCAGCGTCTTCAACGCCGAGGCCACCAAGGCGGTGGCGCGCGCGGTGGAGCAGGCCGCCCGCGCCCGCAAGGAGGCGGTGGAGGGCTGAGCCCCCGCCAGCTCCTGCTCGGCCGTCTCCTCCTGGCGCTGCTGCTGGCGCTCCAGGGGTATGCCGTGTACGCGCCCTCGGTCCCGGGTCCGGGCGGTGTCCCGGGGCTGGACAAGGTGGCGCACCTGCTGCTCTTCGCCCTGCCCTCGGCGCTGGCGTGGCTCCTCGGGGCACGATGGGTCGTCACCCTGCTCGTGGTGCACGCGCTCGTGAGCGAACCGCTCCAGGGGTGGGTGTCGCCGCTGCGCCAGGCCGACCCGTGGGACACGGTCGCCGACCTCGCTGGGGTCGTGCTGGGGGTGGTCGTGGCTCGGTGGCCCCGCGAGGACGGGCACCGTCCGTAGCGTCAACTGTTAAGGGTGGACGGGGGGTTCACGTCGCGTGAACACTCTCGACCACGCTCACCGCGTAGCCCGCGTCCCACGGGTTTCCCCTTCACACGCTAGGACCAGCAATGACGCATCCTCGCCCCCTGGCCGCGCTGCTCACCGCAGCGGGTCTGATCCTGCCGGCAGCCGCCCTGGCCGCCGTTCCGGCGGCGGCGGCCCCGACGGTCGCGCCGCCGCCAGCCCTCACGACGGCGCCCACCCCGCCGACCGCCGCCCAGGCCTCCGCGCAGGGCTACGACGAGATCATCGTCGCCTTCGCCCCCGGCTCAGCGAGCACGGCCGCCAAGCGCAGCGCCGCGCTCGACGCAGCCGCCGTCGCCCAGGGCGTCGAGCTGCGGGAGGTGCGCACCCTGGGCACCGGAGCACGGCTCGTCTCCGTCGACGAGACGCTCTCCGGCGCCCGGCTCGAGGGGCTGCTGCGCTCCCTCTCCTCCCGCCAGGACGTGGAGTATGCCGAGCCAAACCTGCGCATGTACCCCACCGCCACGCCCAACGACCCCGCCTACTCCGACCAGTGGCACTACTTCGAGAACACAGGGAGCCTGCGGCTGCCGTCCGCGTGGGACCGGGCTGACGGCCTGGGCACGGTGGTGGCGGTCCTGGACACCGGCATCACCTCCCACCCCGACCTCAACGCCAACGTCGTCTCCGGCTACGACATGATCTCCGACTCCTGGTCCGCCCGCGACGGCAACGGCCGGGACAGCAACCCGGCGGACCAGGGCGACTGGATGGCGGCGGGGGAGTGCGGCAACGGCTACCCCCAGTACACCTCCAACTCCTCGTGGCACGGCACCCATGTCGCCGGCACCGTCGCCGCGGTCTCGAGCAACGGCACCGGCGTGGCCGGTGTGGCCCCCAAGGCCAAGATCTCGCCGGTCCGCGTCCTCGGTCGCTGCGGAGGCACGCTCGCCGACATCGCCGACGGCATCACCTGGGCCTCGGGCGGCTACGTGTCCGGCCTGCCGAGCAACGCCTCCCCGGCCGACGTCATCAACATGAGCCTCGGTGGTGGTGGCTACTGCGCGTCCACCTACCAGTCGGCCATCAACGGAGCTGTCCAGCGCGGAGTCCCCGTCGTCGTGGCGGCCGGCAACGACAACCAGAACGCCGGCAACGTCCAGCCGGCCAACTGCTCCAACGTGATCACGGTCGGCTCGACGGACCGTCAGGGCAACCGGGCCTACTACTCCAACTACGGCACCGTCCTCGACATCTCCGCGCCCGGCGGCGAGACAGACGTCAACCAGGCCAACGGCGTCCTGTCCACCCTCAACACGGGCACGACCTACCCCGCCTCGTCCAGCTACGCCTACTACCAGGGCACGAGCATGGCCACCCCGCACGTGGCCGGTCTGGTCGCGCTCATGCTGGGTGAGAAGTCGATGACCCCGTCGGCCGTCGAGACCGCTCTCAAGGACTACTCACGACCTCTGCCGGGCAGCTGCAGCGGCGGCTGCGGCGCCGGGATCGTGGACGCCACGGCGACGATCAACGGCATACTCGGCGGCACCACCCCGCCGCCCCCGCCCGGCGGCATCGTCAACGGTGGCTTCGAGTCCGGCGCGACCGGGTGGAGCGGCGACACATGGACGATCAACACCGAGAGCTACCCCGCGCGCACCGGGTCCTACAAGGCCTGGCTCCTCGGCTACGGCACGACCACCCAGGAGGACATCTCCCAGACCGTCACCGTGCCCTCGGGCGGGACGCTGAGCTTCTACCTGCGGGTGGACTCCGCCGAGACGACCACCACCACCGCCTACGACACCATGCGGGTCCAGCTCCACTCCACCAGCGGGTCGCTCCTGAGGACCCTGGCCACGTACTCCAACGTGAACGAGACCTCGGGCTACGTCCTGAAGAGCTTCGACCTGTCGGGCTACGCCGGCCAGCAGGTGCGGCTGACCTTCGACGCGCAGGAGGACACGTCATACCAGACCTCCTTCCTCGTCGACGACGTGTCGCTCAACTGACGAGGAACCAGCGGCCTAAGATGCACGGCCTATGAGCCATGCCTCTCGCGAGGACGTGGGCGAACGCGAGTTCGCCCACGTCCTCCGCGCTGCCGTGCAGCGCCGGGGCCTCGGGCTCGAGCGGCTGCGGGAGCGCCTGCAGGCGCGAGGGGCCTCGGTGAGCGTCGCGACGCTGAGCTACTGGCAGTCGGGGCGCAGCCGGCCGGAGCGTGCTGACTCTCTCCGGGCCCTGGCCGTGCTGGAGGACATCCTCGAGCTGGACGACGGCGAGCTGCGAGGTCTGCTCCCGCCCCCGCGCCCGCGCGGTCGCCTCAGCCCACCCACGGTCGAGCGCAGCAGCCTGATGCCGAGCGGTGACGTCGTCAAGTCGCTGCTGGGAGAGCTGGGCGTCGACGAGGCGGCACTGACCAGGCTCTCGCTGCACGACATCTACCACCTGCACGAGGACCGGCAGACGCGCGTCCAGCGTGTCCGGCAGGTGCACCGGGCGGAGTCCCCGGACGCCCGCTCCTGGCCGGTGGTGCACATGCTCGTCCCGGCGCCGGACACACCGCCCCGCATCACTCCTGTCCAGGGTTGCGTGATCGGGGCCCACCGCGAACGGGCCGACCTGGGCCTCGCGGTGGCCGAGCTGGTGCTGCCCCGGCCGCTCGACCGGGGCGACACGGCCCTCACGGAGTACGAGGTGGACGTCGTCGCCAACGGCGAGCCCTGGACGGACCTGGAGCGCGGGCTCCCGCAGCGCCTGCGCGAGCTCGTGCTCGAGGTGCACTTCCACCCGGCCGACGTCCCCAGCTCGTGCGTCGCCTACACGGTGGTGGACGGGGTCGAGGAGTGGTGGCCGCTGAGGCTCCAGGGCGGGCTGGCCCACCTGATGCTCCGCGACTTCGGGCCGGGCACCTGCGGCATCCGCTGGGAGTGGTGACGGTGCCGCGTCGGGTGGGAGCGCTGCAGGACCTGAGGCAGTATGGAGAAGACGGTCTGGAGGGAGGGCACGGATGGAGACGACGACAGGCAAGCTCCTCGTCGCCACGCCCCTGACCGGCGACGTCTTCGAGCGCAGCGTCGTCCTCGTGCTGCACCACGACGAGGAGGGCGCCCACGGGCTGGTCCTCAACCAGCCCCTCGACGCCACGGTGGACGTGGTCCTGCCCGAGTGGCAGCCGTTCGTGAGCGAGCCGGGCGTGCTCTTCCGCGGCGGTCCCGTCGGGCCCGACACCGCGATGGGCCTGGTCAGCGTGCCGGGTCACGGCCCGGAGGACGCCCCGCTCGGGACCCAGCTGCTCTTCGGCGGGCTGGGCCTGGTCGACCTCGACGCGCCGGCACCGTTGGTCGTCCCGGAGCTGGCCGCCTTCCGGATCTACGTCGGCTACGCCGGGTGGGGCGCCGGGCAGCTGGACAGCGAGCTGGCGCGCGGCGCCTGGTATGTCGTGAGCCGCGAGCCCCGGGACGCCTTCCACGACGACACGCGTGACCTCTGGAAGGACGTGCTCCTGCGGCAGCGCTCGTCGCTGTCGCTGGTGACCACCTTCACCGAGGACAGCCAGCTCAACTGAGCGACGCGCCTAGACTGGGGGCATGTCGTCCGTCCACCTCTCCGACCAGCCGCTCGACGCGCCCGAGGCCCCGAGCGGACCGCAGACCCAGACCGCGCTGCTGGAGCGCACGGACACCCGCGTCGAGCCGAGCCTCGACGAGCCGGGCGACCACGAGCGCTTCTCCCACTACGTCCGCAAGGAGAAGATCCTCGAGAGCGCGCTCAGCGGCGCCCCGGTCATCGCGTTGTGCGGCAAGGTGTGGGTGCCGGGCCGCGACCCCGACAAGTTCCCGGTCTGCCCCATGTGCAAGGAGATCTACGAGGGCCTGCGCGACCCGCAGGACGGCGGCGACGGCTCGTCCTCCGGCGGTGAGTGACGGGGCCCCTGCCCCGGCGGCCGACACGCCATACCACGACTGACCCGGACCACCCGGCGCGTCCGCGCGCCGGGTGAGTCGTGCCCGAGACCTTCCTAGACTGGACCCCGCCATGTCGACCTCTGCCGCCTCGCACCTGTCTCCCGCCTACCCGGAAAGGGCCGCCTGGGGCACCGCCGGCAAGCTGCGCGCGTGGCAGGCCGCCGCCCTCGAGCGCTATCTGACCGAGCGCCCGCGCGACTTCCTCGCGGTGGCCACCCCGGGCGCCGGAAAGACGACCTTCGCGCTGCGGGTCGCGACCGAGCTGCTCGACCGGGGTGAGGTCAGCCGCATCACGATCGTGGCTCCGACGGAGCACCTCAAGGTGCAGTGGGCCGAGGCCGCAGCGCGTGTCGGCATCCGCATCGACCCGGGTTTCACCAACGCCCAGGGTCGGCACGCGCGCGACTTCGACGGCATCGCGGTGACCTACGCGGGTGTCGCGAGCAAGCCGCTGCTGCACCGGGCCCGCACCGAGGCGGCCCGGTCGCTGGTCATCCTGGACGAGGTGCACCACGGCGGCGACGCGCTGTCGTGGGGCGACGCGGTCCGCGAGGCGTTCGAGCCGGCGACGCGACGGCTGGCGCTCACCGGGACGCCGTTCCGCTCGGACACGGCGGCGATCCCGTTCGTGCGCTACGAGATGGACCACGAGGGCGTGCTGCGCTCGGCGGCCGACTTCACCTACGGCTACGCCGACGCCCTGCGCGACGGCGTCGTGCGCCCCGTCATCTTCCTGTCCTACGGCGGCACCATGCGCTGGCGCACGAAGGTCGGCGACGAGCTCGAGGCGCGGCTCGGTGACGCGATCACCAAGGACCTGACGAAGCAGGCCTGGCGCACCGCGCTCGACCCCGCGGGGGAGTGGGTGCCCTCGGTGCTGCGCGCGGCCGACAAGCGTCTCACCGAGGTGCGGCGCCACGTGGAGGACGCCGGCGGTCTGGTCATCGCGAGCGACAAGACCGCGGCGCGCGCCTATGCCCGGCAGCTGCGCGGGATCACCGGGGAGGCGCCCACGGTGGTGCTCTCCGACGACGCCGGGGCGTCCGCCAAGATCGAGGAGTATGCCGCGGGCAGCTCCCGGTGGATGGTCGCCGTGCGCATGGTGTCCGAGGGCGTCGACGTGCCGCGTCTGTGCGTCGGCGTCTACGCCACCTCGACGTCGACGCCGCTGTTCTTCGCCCAGGCGGTGGGGCGGTTCGTGCGGGCGCGGCGGCGCGGGGAGACGGCGTCGGTGTTCCTGCCCAACGTCCCTCTGCTCCTGGGCCACGCGGGCTCGATGGAGGTCGAGCGCGACCACGCGCTCAACAAGAAGCGCTCGGAGGACGAGGAGGGACTGTGGTCCGAGGAGGACGGTCTCGTCGCCCGGGCCAATGCCACGGAGAACGCCTCGGGTGAGCTGGAGGGAAGTTTTGAGGCGCTGCAGTCGGCGGCGGAGTTCGACCACGTGCTCTTCGACGCGCAGCAGTTCGGCCTCGGCGGGCTGCCGGGCTCGGAGGACGAGGAGGAGTACCTCGGCCTGCCCGGCCTGCTCGAGCCGGACCAGGTGGCCGAGGTGCTGCGTGACCGCCAGCGCAAGCAGGTCAAGCGTGGCGGCGGCCGGGAGCGGGCAGAGGCCCTCTCCGCGCACCGGGCCCTCGCCGAGCAGCGCAAGGAGCTGAACAAGCTGGTGTCGGCGTATGCGCAGAAGAAGGGGCAGCCGCACGCGATCGTGCACGCCGAGCTGCGACGCACCTGCGGCGGGCCCGAGCTCGCCACCGCCACGACCGAGCAGGTCCAGGCGCGCATCGACACGATCCGGCAGTGGTTCGTGGGGCGTCGCTGACCCGGTCTTCCCTCGCCGGGGGGTGCAGTCAGACCGGGTCCGCTCTCGCTCGGCGCGTGCGGTCAGACCGGCACTTTACCTAGGGCTCGTCGTGCGGGCCTGCTGTGCTGCGGCCGGCGGGGGCGGCGTGCGGAAGGTGCCGGTCTGACTGCACGGTGACGGGCCGGCTCAGTTGTCGTAGAGGCGGTTCTTGGAGGTGAGGACCTGCAGCGGGGTAGCGGGTCCGTCGATGGTGGCGGTGCCGGGAATGGTCCGCCACGCATCGCCGTCGACGCTGACCATGCCTCCGTATTCCACGCTGATGCTCGGGTTGACCTGGGCTGCCGTGGTGTAGGTGTGCGTGATGTCGCCGCCGGGGTAGCCGCCGCCGAGGCTGGTGGTGGGGCCGATCGTGGTGCCGTCGCCGGTGACGTAGGTGACACCGACCAGGGTCGGGCGGATGCGGACCTGGTGGCCGACGATGGTGGTCGTGTCGATCTCCTCGGGCGCGAACCCGGCCTCGGGCCAGGAGAGCTCGTAGTAGACGGGCAGGTTGACCAAAGTGCGCGCGTCGGGCGGCTGGACGAGCAGCTGCGGGAGGGCGAAGTCGGTGCGGTGAAACTGCTCGAGGATCATCGCGTCCGTGAGGACTGTCGCGGGCTCGCCCGATCGCGCCGGCACCGAGTCGGTGTAGCAGGTCGGGCCGAGCGGGGTCCATCCACCGACCACCCCTGACCCACGGACCGTTCGGCGGTAGATGATCGAGCGCGGCCCGGAGGAGTCCGGGACGTACTCCTCGCAGTAGCTGACCGCGAACCCGCAGATCTCCAGGCGGGGATTGTCCGGTGAGTTCGGAGGTATGCAGTCGATCACCCCGACGTACTCGTACCAGGAGTCGGGTCGCTCAGCAGAAGATCCTGGCGGGTACGAGTTGGCCATGTTCGAGACCTCTTCGCGCGAGTAGCCGACCCTGGTACCACCTTCGTCTTCGACACAGCCAAAGAAGCCGTCATCGCCAAGGTCGTCGCATGGGGCCCCGACCATGGCGACGACAACCACATCGATCACGAGGCCTGCTCGACTTGAATCTCCGCAACGGACCATCCGTCGCGCCACGTCAGTGTGAAGACAGCAGTGCCTCGTTGCTGGGCAGACTCAGCGGTCTCGGATTGCGTGAGGTCACTGCTGACGATCGTAGATTCACCGCTCTGTACCGCTCGCAGATCGTCGACGACAAGGTAGGTGAAGCCGGGTTTCGGCGTTTCGGGGATTAGGCCCAAGATTCCAGCGCATGACTGGCAGCGAGCGTCGCTCAGCTCGACGGGCATGGCTTCGGAATTGGCGCTCGCGAAGGCGTAGTTGAACGAGTCGATGTAATGGTCCACAAACGCTTCGGCGCCAGCCTCGGTCTGCTCCTTGGCCTCGGCGGGCATCGTGGGTGGCCCGTCGTCCGCAGCCTCCTCGGTCTGCTGGGCCTCGGTCGTGGTGGCGGCCGCGTCGGCCGGGGGAGCGCTGGTGGTCAGCGCGTCCTCGGAGGCGGGCGGCTGGGCCGGCGCGGTGGATGAGCCGCAGCCGGCGAGCAGGGTCAGGCTCGCGACGGCAGCGGCGATCGACAGGCGGTTCACGTCATACCCCTCCAGACGGTGGCAGTCCGCGCTCTGGCGCGGGCGGTCATCACCGGCCAGTCTGCCGCATACCGAGCAGCCGTTCGGTTGTCCACAGGTAAAGGTTTCGTAAGAACTTTGCCGTGGCGCAGACCGGTGCCCTGGTGACCGCCAGGTGCCGGTGGCTACCCTGACGCGGTGACCACGCAGCGCCGCGCCGAGACCTCGCAGACCCTGGACCGGGGTCTGCAGGTGCTCCTGGTGCTCGGCGAGCCGGGGCGCGTCCGCGGCGCGACGATGAGCGAGCTCGCGGCGGCGCTGGGGCTGTCCCGGCCGGTGGTGTACCGGCTGGTGGCCACGCTCGAGGCGCGCGGTTTCGTCTCCCGCGCGGGTGACGGTCGGGTGCGGCTCGGGCTCGGGATCACCCGGCTCCAGCTGGCCGTCCGACCGATGCTGGTCGAGGCGTCGAGGCCGGTGCTCCGGGCCCTGGCGGACGAGCTGGGAGCCACGGCCCACCTGACCGTCGCCGAGGGGGACCAGGCGCTCGCCCTCGTGGTGGTGGAGCCCAGCTGGACCGACTTCCACGTGGCCTACCGCGTGGGCAGCCGGCATCCGCTCAGCCGCGGCGCGGCCGGCCGCGCGATCCTCGAGGCGCGCCGGGGCGCACCGGCCGCCGTCGTCACCAGCGGCGAAATCCAGCAAGGAGCGCACGGGCTGGCCGCGCCGGTCCCCGACGTGCCGGGGCTCGAGGCCTCCGTGGGCGTGGTGTCCACCTCGGCCCTCGATGACCCTTCTGTCGCGCGGGCCGTGGTGGCCGCGGCCGCCGACGTGGCGCGCGCCGTCAGCGCGGGGTGACGTCGTTGCGGACCAGCGGGAGCGTCCGGTACTCCACGCGCGTGGACAGACAGATCACCGTCGAGGAGCGCTCCACCAGCGGGTGACCCACGACCGCGTCGATGACCCGCTGCAGGTCAGCGTTGTCGTGCGCGACGATCCGGCACAGCAGGTCGCCCGACCCCGTGATCGTGTGCGCCTCCAGGACCTGCGGGATGCGCGCCAGGTGCTCCACCACCGGCCCGCCACCGGTGCCCTGCCGGATCTCCAGGGTCGCGAACGCCATCACCGGGTAGCCCAGGCCCGCCGGGTCCAGTTGCGGCGCGAAGCTGCGGATCACCCCGCGCGCGACCATCTTGTCGAGCCGGCTCTGGACCGTGCCGCGGGCCACGCCGAGCGTGCGTGAGGCGCCCAGGACGCCGACGGACGGGTTCTCCTCGAGCAGGAGGAGCAGGCGGGCGTCCAGGTCGTCGATGGCATCGGGCATGGACATAGTGTGCAGCATCTCGGCGATATAACCGGGCATCCTGTGCACCCTGACCACCTCAACACGGCGAGCTTGCGCGTCATACCGTCAACGTTCAGGCTCGCCCCATGACCGACACCGCCGTCCAGCTGACCGATCAGGAGCGCGATGCCGAGCTTGAGCTCGACCAGCTCAAGCAGCTCGTGGGCCTGGTGCCCTACGACGAGTCCACCGACGTCTTCCCCGTGACCGGCTGGGACGCGATCGTCTTCGTCGTCGGCAACGCCACCCAGACCACCCACTTCTACCAGTCCGCGTTCGGTATGGAGCTGGTCGGCTACTCCGGCCCCGAGACCGGCAACCGCGACCACAAGGCCTTCGTCCTGAAGTCCGGCTCGATCAAGTTCGTCATCAAGGGCGGCGTCGACCCGGACAGCCCCCTGCACGAGCACGTCCGCGCGCACGGCGACGGTGTCGTGGACATCTCCCTGGAAGTCCCGGACGTGGACCGCTGCATCGCGCACGCCCGCTCGATCGGGGCCACGATCCTGCAGGAGCCCGAGGACCTCGAGGACGAGCACGGCAAGGTGCGCGTGGCCGCGATCGCCACCTACGGCGAGACCCGCCACACCCTGGTGCAGCGCGTCAACGTGATGGAGGAGGGGTCCGTGTACTCCGGCCCCTACCTGCCGGGGTACGTCGCGAGGAGCTCCACCTACGCCAAGCGCGAGGGCGAGCCGAAGCGGCTCTTCCAGGCGCTCGACCACATCGTGGGCAACGTCGAGCTCGGCAAGATGGACGAGTGGGTCGAGTTCTACAACAAGGTCATGGGCTTCGTGAACATGGCCGAGTTCATCGGTGACGACATCGCCACCGACTACTCCGCCCTGATGTCCAAGGTCGTCGCCAACGGCAACCACCGGGTCAAGTTCCCGCTCAACGAGCCGGCGGTGGCCAAGAAGAAGTCGCAGATCGACGAGTACCTCGAGTTCTACCGCGGCCCCGGTGCGCAGCACCTGGCCCTGGCGACCAACGACATCCTGTCCACCGTCGACCACATGCGCGCCAACGGGATCGAGTTCCTCGACACGCCCGACTCGTACTACGAGGACCCCGAGCTGCGCGAGCGGATCGGCAAGGTCCGGGCGCCGATCGAGGAGCTGCAGAAGCGCGGCATCCTCGTCGACCGCGACGAGGACGGCTACCTGCTGCAGATCTTCACCCGCCCGGTGCAGGACCGTCCGACGGTGTTCTTCGAGCTTATCGAGCGGCACGGCTCGCTCGGCTTCGGCAAGGGCAACTTCAAGGCGCTCTTCGAGGCAATCGAGCGCGAGCAGGAGCGGCGCGGCAACCTCTGAGCCCGCGCCGGTGCACAGCGTCCCGTGACGGCGGACGGCATACCTCAATGGGGAGGTATGCCGTCCGCGCTCTTCTCTGCGGGGCGGCGGGCCGCCTCGCGTGCTCTGTCCACAGCCCACGGTGTCCTGGTCGGACGGACGCTCGTGACGTGGGAGAGTGGGCCACATGAGTCAGCAAGCAGGGTGGTACGACGACCCGCAGAACGCCGAGAACCTTCGCTACTGGGACGGGGTCCAGTGGACGAACCACACCAGCCCCAAGCAGAAGCCCGACCTCGACCGCGCCGGGGCGCCGGCCCAGGAGGCCTACGGTCAGCCCGGGGGACCGTTCGCCGGCCAGCAGCAGCAGGGCCAGCCCTACGGGCAGCAGCAGTACGGGCAGTACGGACAGAACAACCCCTATGCCGGCCAGACGGGTCAGCAGCCCTACCAGGCCATGCCGGGGGGCTTTGCCACCCAGACCGACGAGCGCACCCGCACGCCGGACGGTCAGCCGCTGGCCGGCTGGTGGCACCGGGTCGGGGCGCGACTGCTCGACAGCATCGTCATCGCGATCGTCGGGGGGCTGGTCGCCAACACCCTGGTTCCCGGCGTGTGGGCCGACTACACGGACTGGGCGCTCAGCGCCACCGACCCCGCAGCCCAGCCCCCGGCGGAGCTGATGGGACGGGTGGCCCAGTGGTCGTTGGTGCTCGCCGTGGTCGGCTTCGTCTACGAGGTGGTCATGGTGGCCCTCGTCGGCGGCACGCTCGGCAAGCTGATGACCGGGCTGCGGGTGCGCCTGCGCGACCAGCCGGGGCTGCCGGGCTGGGGCGCGGCGCTCATCCGCTCCCTCGTCTACCAGCTCAGCGGCGTCTTCGCCCCGGTCTACCTGCTCAACGTGCTGTGGCCGCTGTGGGACGGCAAGCGCCAGGCTCTCCACGACAAGGCCGCGAAGACCAACGTGGTCAAGAAGCGCTGAGGAGCCGGGTCACACCGCGGGGCGGATCGTCCCGCTGACCTCGCCGAGGGTCAGGACGCTGCCGTCCGGCCCCGGCGCGGTCGCCCGGATGGTCACCGAGTCGCCGTCCTCGAGGAAGGTCCTGCTGGACCCGTCCGCGAGGGTGAGCGGCTCGGTGCCGTTCCAGGTGAGCTCGAGCAGGCTGCCGCGCTCGTCCACCGCCACGCCGGAGGTCGTGCCGGACGCGAAGAGGTCGCCGCTGGACAGGCTCGCCCCGTTGACCGTCAGGTGGGCGAGCATCTGGGTGGGGGACCAGTACATCGTCCGGTAGGGCGGTCGCGAGACGACCTCGCCGTTGAGAAGGACCTCCAGCCGCAGGTCCAGGCCGTAGAGGTCCTTGCCCAGCAGGTAGGGGAGCGGGGTGGGGTCCTGCTGCGGCAGCGGGATCTTCGCCGCCTCCAGGGCCGCCATCGGGGTGATCCACCCGGCGAGCGTGGACGCGAACGACTTGCCGAGGAAGGGGCCGAGCGGGACGTACTCCCAGGCCTGGATGTCCCGCGCCGACCAGTCGTTGAACAGTGCGACACCGAAGATGTGGTCGCCGGCCTCGTCGACGGTCACACGGCTGCCGACCGGGGTCGAGCCGCCCACGACGAAGCCCACCTCGGCCTCGATGTCGAGCTTGACGCTGGGGCCGAAGACCGGCGCGGGGTCCTGGGGTCCCTTCCGCTGCCCGCAGGGACGCACCACGTCGGTGCCGCTGACGACGACCGTGGACGAGCGCCCGTGGTAGCCGATCGGCAGGTGCTTCCAGTTGGGGGTCAGGGCCGCGCCGTCGGGGCGGAAGATCGCGCCGACGTTGGAGGCGTGGTGCTCGCTGGCGTAGAAGTCGACGTAGTCGCGGACCTCCAGGGGAAGGTGCAGCGCGACGTCCGCCAGCGGCACGAGGTGCTGGTCCAGGGCGCCGGTCGGGAGGGTCTCCTGGAGCCAGCTCCGCAGCTCGGCCCAGGCCTGGGGCCCGAGGTCCAGCAGCGCGTTGAGGGTGGGCATCGCCAGGGCGTCGGCCCACGGCGTCCCGGCACCCGCCGCGGCCAGGTCCAGGGCGTGGTCGCCGACCCGGACGGCGAGGTGCACGCTCTCGTCGACGCCGATCGCGCCGTAGGGCAGGTGGTGGAGGTCGAGCGGGGTCATCAGGCTCCTTCGGGTATGCCGAGCTCGTGCAGCTCGTCGAGGGGGTCGGTCACGCCGCAGCAACCGAACGAGGCGAGACGCGAACGGACGGCGGCGACGTCAGCGGCGTCCAGCATGCGGACGATCTCGGCGAGCGCACGCCCGTCCCGGACGTCGAGACGCTCGGCGACGGCCCCGGCGGATGCCCCGCCAGAGAGGTCGTGGGTGGCGAGCAGCACGTTGAGCACGCCGTGGTGGAAGCCGTGCTCGTCCTCGCCCGCGACCGCGTGGTGCAGGCCGCCGGTCAGCTTGAAGGTGAGCCCGCGCTCGCGGGTGCCGACCAGGAAGGCGGCCAGCTCGTCCGGGGACGGCGCGGGAGCCTGCGCGGTGGCCTGGGTGCGCAGCTTGGCCAGGACCGGATGCGACGCCTCCTCCACCGCGGCGGCGATCTCGTCGAGAGCCACGCGCTGGGCCTCGGGGTCGCGGGGCACCTCCACGGCCACGGGGACACCGAGCGAGAGCGCCCGGCGCCAGTCACCGTCCGCGTCGTGGGCGACCTCGACGGCGACGACGGTGAGCCAGGGACTGGCGGCGAGGGTCTCCACCGCCGAGAGCAGGTCCGTCACGGCGGTGCCGGCGCGGGCGATGACGGCCACCCCTACCGGTCCCCCTGGGCTGGCGGCGGCCACGTCGACGAGGGAGGCTGCACCGGAGATGCCGATGAGGAGGGGGCCGAGCAGGTCGCCATACCGGCCGGCGCGGAGCGCCAGGTGCTCGGACCAGGCCCGCTCGACAGGTGCGTTGCCCGGCGGGAAGACGGCCGCGTCGTCGACCAGGTCGAGGAGGAGCGCGCGGGACACGGCCATCGTTGACATGCCCGGCACGCTACTGCATGGTGGCCAGAGAGCACTCTCTCCGTCCGGATATCGGACGGCCTGCCTCCACGACGATCGGAGCCGACATGGCCTACTACCGCACCGCCGGCGCCGTCCCACCCAAACGGCACACGCAGCACCGGGACGACCAGGGCAACCTCTACTACGAGGAGCTCATGGGTGAGGAAGGCTTCTCCAGCGACTCGAGCCTCCTCTACCACCGCAACATCCCCTCGGCCATCGCCGGCGCCCGGGTCTGGGACCTCGGTGACATGTCGACCGTGCCCAACCACCCGCTGCTGCCGCGCCACCTCAAGCTGCACGACCTGGAGTTCTCGTCGGGGACGGACGTGGTGACAGGGCGCCGGCTGGTGCTGGGCAACGGCGACGTGCGGCTGCTCTACGTCGTGGCGGACGCGCCGAGTCCCTACTACCGCAACGGGATCGGCGACGAGTGCGTCTACGTCGAGCGCGGGGGCGCCCGCGTGGAGACCGTGTTCGGAGCCTTCGAGGTCGGGCAGGGCGACTACCTGATCATCCCGCGCGCCACGACGCACCGGTGGATCCCACGGGTGGAGGGGGACGAGGGCTTCACCGAGCCGCTGCGCGCCTACGTCATCGAGGGCAACTCCCATATCGGCCCGCCCAAGCGCTACCTGTCCAGGTTCGGCCAGCTGCTCGAGCACGCCCCCTACTGCGAGCGCGACCTGCGCGCCCCCGAGGGCCCCCTGCTGGCAGCGGACCTCGGCCTGGACCCGCAGGAGCACACCGAGGTCTACATCAAGCACCGCGGCGGCGGTGAGCACAGCAGCGGCGGCCTGGTCGGCACCATCTACACCTACCCGTACCACCCCTTCGACGTCGTCGGCTGGGACGGCTGCCTCTACCCCTACGCCTTCAACATCCGCGACTACGAGCCCATCACGGGCCGGGTCCACCAGCCGCCGCCCGTCCACCAGGTCTTCGAGGGGTGGAACTTCGTCGTCTGCAACTTCGTGCCGCGCAAGGTGGACTACCACCCGCTGTCGATCCCGGTGCCCTACTACCACTCCAACGTCGACTCCGACGAGATCATGTTCTACGTCGACGGCGACTACGAGGCGCGCAAGGGGTCGGGGATCGGCAAGGGCTCGATCTCGGTCCACCCGGGCGGGCACGCCCACGGGCCCCAGCCCGGGGCCATGGAGAAGTCGATCGGCGTCGACTACTTCGACGAGACGGCGGTGATGGTCGACACCTTCCGCCCGCTGGAGCTCGGCGAGGCCGCGCGGGCCGTCGACGACGGTGTCTACTCGCAGAGCTGGAGCCGGAGCCTGGGGGCCGGCAGCGGCCGTCCTGACGCCGGGTCGCCCGGGCAGGACGAGGTGTTCAGCACGAGCTGACGCCGCTGCCGCGGGGCCGGGGTCAGGTCAGCCTGACCCCGGCCTCGCGCAGCTCGACCAGCGCCGCCTGCGTGGTGTCCGGCGACACCCCGGCGACGAGGTCCAGCAGCACCGTGGCCTCGAAGCCCTCTCGCACGGCGTCCAGCGCCGTCGCCCGGACGCAGTGGTCGGTCGCGATGCCGACGACGTCGACCTCGCGCACCTCGCGCTCGCGGAGCCACTCGGCCAGGCCGGTGCGGCGTCCGTGCGCCTCGGTGAACCCCTCGAAGCCGCTGTATGCCGCGGCGTGCTCGCCCTTGCGGAAGACGGCGTGGACGTGCTCCAGGGCCGGAGCCAGCTCGGCGCGGAACTGCGCGCCCTCGGTGCCGGCGGCGCAGTGCACCGGCCAGGTGGTGCGGTAGTCCGGCTCCGTCGACCAGTGCTCGCCAGGATCGACGTGCCAGTCCGCGGTGGCAGCGACGGCGGAGTAGTCCTGCCCGTGGTCGCGGAGGTGCTCCCCGATCGCCACGGCGACCGCCGTGCCGCCCTCCACCGCCAGCGACCCGCCCTCGCAGAAGTCGTTCTGGACGTCGACGATGATCAGCGCTCTGCTCATGGGTCCGCTCCTTCAGCTCCAGTCGTCGAGATAGGTGGTGGGGATCGCGGCCTCGCCGTGGGACAGGCGCAGCGCCTCCCGGGGCAGCTCCGCGCGGGCCATCGCGTGGTGCGCGCGGGCGGTCCCGGCGTCGGTCGGGGCGACCACCTCGCCACGCTCGACCAGGCGCACCAGCAGCTCGCGGTCGTCGCCGTCGTCCTGGGGACGCTCGTCGATGCCGATGATCTCCGCCTGGGCGACGCCGTCGGCGGAGCGGCGCCGGAGCGCGAACTTGCGCCCGCCCACCGAGGCCTTGTCCTTGCTCGCCTTGGCCACCCCCTCCATCACCCCGGCGTCGCTCTCGCGGCTCACGAGCTTGTAGACCAGCCCGGCGGCCGGGTGCCCGGAGCCGGTCACCACGTTGGTGCCGACGCCGTAGCGGTCGACCGGCGAAGCAGCCAGGGCGGCGATCGCGTGCTCGTCGAGGTCGGAGGTCACCACGATCTTGGTGCCGTGAGCGCCGAGCGCGTCCAGCTGGGCCCGCACCTGCTGCGCCTGACCCACGAGGTCGCCGGAGTCCAGCCGCACCCCGCCCAGAGCCGGCCCGGCGAGCTCCACCGCCAGCTCGACCGCCGCGCGGACGTCGTAGGTGTCGACGAGCAGCGTCGTGCTCAGCCCCAGGCTCGCGAGCTGGTTGGCGAAGGCGTCGCGCTCGTCGTCGTGGAGCAGGGTGTAGGAGTGCGCGGCCGTCCCGGCCGTGGGTATGCCGTGCCGGCGCCCCGCCTCGAGGTTGGAGGTCGACCCGAAGCCGGCGATGTAGGCGGCGCGCGCCGCCGCGACCGCCGACCCCTCGTGGGTGCGGCGCGAGCCCATCTCGATGCACGGACGCTCACCCGCCGCGGCCGTCATCCTCGAGGCGGCCGACGCCACCGCCGAGTCGTGGTTGAGGGTGGACAGCACCAGCGTCTCCAGCACCACGCCCTCGGCGAAGGTCGACTCGACCACGAGCAGCGGCGAGCCGGGGAAGTAGACCTCGCCCTCGGCATACCCCCAGATGTCGCCGGAGAAGCGGTAGTCGGCGAGCCAGTCGAGGGTGCGCCCGTCGACGATCCCGCGGTCGCGCAGGAAGCCGATCTCCTCCTCGCCGAACCTGAAGTCCCGCAGCATCTCCAGGAACCGCCCCGTGCCCGCCACGACGCCGTAGCGCCGCCCGTCCGGGAGGCGCCGGGCGAAGGTCTCGAAGACGCACGGCCGGTCCGCGTGCCCGCTCTCGAGGGCGGCCTGGATCATCGTCAGCTCGTAGTGGTCCGTGAGGAGGGCGGTGCTCGCGTTCACCGGACCAGCCTAGGACGGGGCGTGTCTAGAGTGGACACGTGCCGATCGACACCCCCCAGCCACCCGCGCCGCCCACGGGCCCGCAGACCACCCCGCAGCAGCAGGGCGGGGTCGCGGTGCTCGAGCGGCCGGAGGCGGACACGCCCTGGGTCACCCTGGTGTGGAACGACCCGGTCAACCTCATGTCCTACGTCACCTGGGTCTTCCAGACCCACTTCGGCTACCCGCTGGCCCGGGCCGAGGCCCTGATGATGGACGTGCACACCAAGGGGCGCGCGGTCGTGTCCACCGGCTCGCGCGAGAAGTGCGAGGCCGACACCGAGGCCATGCACGGCTACGGCCTGTGGGCCACCTTCCAGAAGGACGACTAGGTATGGCGAGCCCGTTCCGGCACCGCGGTGGACGGCTGGTGGCCGACTTCGACGCCGAGGAGGTCGCGGTCGTCCGTCACGTCCTGGAGCTGACGCGCGCGTTCGTCGCGCCCGAGCGACCCGAGACCGGCGACCCCTTCCTCGACCTCGTCGCGGGGCTCGGTGACGAGGTCGATCCTCAGGAGCCGGCCGACCCGGCCCTCGCGCGACTCCTGCCGCCGGCCTCCCGCGAGGACGCCGAGCAGGCGGCGGAGTTCCGCCGCCTGACCGAGCACGGCCTCCGTCAGCGCAAGGCGGCCACCATCGCGACCGCGATCGCGGCGCTGGACGGCGCCACCCCGCCCACGCTGGAGATCGACCTCGACCAGGCCAGGGCGCTGGCGGTCGCGCTCACCGACGCCCGGCTCATCCTGGGGGAGCGGCTCGGGCTGCGCACGGACGAGGACTCCGAGCGCCTGCACGAGCTGCTCGACGCCGCCCTGGCGGGCGAGGTGGAGCTGGACGACGCCACCGCGCAGAAGATGGCCTACTACGACTTCCTGTCCTGGCTGCAGGAGTCGGTCACGGGGGCGCTGCTGCAGGGCAGGTGAGATCGCCGGGCCAGTAGGCTGGCCCGCATCATGACGACTCATCCTGCCCCTGCCGCGAAGTCACCGACCGAGGACACCGAGGTGACTGGCGCCGACGTCCGCGCCCGCTTCTGCCCCAGCCCCACCGGCACCCCGCACGTCGGTCTGGCGCGCACGGCGCTCTTCAACTGGGCCTTCGCGCGGCACCACGGCGGCACGCTGGTGTTCCGCATCGAGGACACCGACGCGGCACGGGACAGCCAGGAGTCGATGGACCAGATCGTGGAGGCCCTCGACTGGCTCGGCATCGACTACGACGAGGGTCCCGGGGTGGGCGGCGACCACGGCCCCTACCGCCAGAGCGAGCGTCGGGACCTGCACGTCGACGTCGCCCGCCGGCTGCTCGAGGCCGGGTTCGCCTACGAGTCCTTCTCCACGCCCGAGGAGGTCGAGGCCCGCCACCGGGCCGCCGGGCGCGATCCCAAGCTGGGCTACGACAACGCCGACCGCGACCTCACCGAGGAGCAGGTGGCGGCGTTCCGGGCAGAGGGCCGTGAGCCGGTGCTGCGGCTGCGGATGCCGGACGAGGACATCACCTTCCACGACCTGGTCCGCGGCGAGGTGACCTTCCCTGCCGGGTCCGTGCCCGACTACGTCATCGTCCGTGGCAACGGCCAGCCGCTCTACACCCTCGTCAACCCGGTCGACGACGCGATGATGCGCATCACCCACGTCATCCGGGGCGAGGACCTGCTGTCCTCGACCCCCCGCCAGATCGCGCTCTACCGCGCGCTGATCCAGATCGGCGTGGCGGAGCGGGTCCCCACCTTCGCCCACCTGCCGCTCGTGCTGGGGGAGGGCAGCAAGAAGCTGTCCAAGCGCGACCCGCAGTCCAACCTCTTCCTGCACCGGGAGCGCGGGTTCGTCCGCGAGGGGATGGTCAACTACCTGGCGCTGCTCGGCTGGGCCATCGGGCCGGACCGGGACCTGTTCAGCCCCGAGGAGCTGGTCAGGGCCTTCGACGTCCGCGAGGTCAACCCCAACCCGGCGCGCTGGGACCAGAAGAAGGCC
Organism: Ornithinimicrobium tianjinense; assembly: GCF_014636495.1. Classification (GTDB taxonomy): domain Bacteria; phylum Actinomycetota; class Actinomycetes; order Actinomycetales; family Dermatophilaceae; genus Ornithinicoccus; species Ornithinicoccus tianjinensis. The sequence continues at coordinate 241,339 of NZ_BMEM01000002.1, read as the reverse complement.
GAGTCCATCAACGCCGACCACCTGCGCCGGCTCCCGCTGGAGGAGTTCACCTCCCGTCTTCTTCCGGTGCTGCGCGAGGCGGGGGTGCTCGGCCCGCAGTCAGGGATGGGCGAGCTGGCCCGCCTCAAGGACGTGGCCGACCTTATCCAGACCCGCGTCCAGGTGCTGTCGGAGGCGGTGCCGCTCGTCCGCCCGTTCTATGTCCGCGGCGAGGAGCTGGAGATCGCCGACGACGCCCGGGCCCAGCTCAAGGACGACAGCCCGGCGGTCCTGGACGCCGCCATCGACGCGCTCGAGCCGATCTCCGGGGCTTTCCCCCAGCCCCTCGGCGGCGGCGTGGAGTGGACGCCGGAGCGGATCGAGGAGGCGCTGCGGGTGGCGTTAATCGAGGGCCTCGGCCTCAAGCCGCGGTTCGCCTTCGGACCACTGCGCACGGCCGTCTCCGGCCAGCGGATCAGCCCGCCGCTGTTCGAGTCCATGGCCATCCTGGGCAAGCACGAGACCATGGCGCGGCTGCGCCGGCTCCGCTCGGAGCTCTGAGGGCCAGGGCGCCGGGTCGCCCCGCTGCGGACCGGACCCGGATTTGGGTCCGGCGCCGCGGCACGGTAAGGTTTCTCCTCGGTTCGCCGGTCGGGAAACCGTCCGGGGATACCCCTTGGGGTATGGTGTAATTGGCAGCACGACTGATTCTGGTTCAGTTAGTCTAGGTTCGAGTCCTGGTACCCCAGCGCGACGATCGGCGCCAGCCGATTTCGCGGAGAGAATGCCGATGAGGTAGAGTCTCTCCTCGGCGCAAAACGCGCCAAAGCGCACGGCCCCGTTGTGTAGTGGCCTAGCACGCCGCCCTCTCAAGGCGGTAGCGCGGGTTCGAATCCCGTCGGGGCTACACCGTGCGAAAGGCCCCCATCGCCCCGGCGGTGGGGGCCTTTCTCCTTGCCTGGCAAGCGCCTCTGCCGTTGCCCGCCAACGGTTCTCGCGGCTAGGTTGGCGGCATCGAACGGCGGGACCACCCGCACGCTGACGGACGGGAGCACCGATGAACAAGGCTGACCTGATCGAGGCGCTGGCACCCCGGGTCGGGGGCCGCGCGGCCGCGACCCTGGCCGTCGAGGGCCTGGTCGACCTGGTCCTGCGCGAGGTGGCGGCGGGCGGCAGCGTGGTCGTCACCGGATTCGGGACGTTCGAGCGTGTCGACCGGGCGGCGCGCACCGGCCGCAACCCCCGCACCGGCCAGGCCGTGCCGATCGACGCGACCAGCTCTCCGCGGTTCCGGCCGGCCGCCTACTTCAAGGACGTGGTCAACGACCCCGACAGGCTGCCCACGGAGGGCCTGGCGGGAGTGCGCGTGGCCAGCGACGGCAGCGCTCCCCAGCGTGAGGGGGTGCCGGCGAGCGTGCGACGGGGCGCGCCCGGAGGAAGCTCCACCAGGCAGGGCTCCACAGCGCGGGCTGCCACCGGCGGGGCCCCAGCCCCCGTGCCGGCCACGACGACCAGCACGCCGACCCGCACGCGCAGGACCGCGTCCACCGGCACGCCCAGCACGGTGCGTGCCACCCGGGTCGCGGAGGCGCCCGTCGAGGAGGCTCCGACCGTCGCCCCGTCGCGTGGCCTCGTCACCGGTGGTGAGGAGATCACCCGCACGATGATCAACGCCAAGAAGGCACAGCTTGCCCGGGCCAAGGACGAGGCGTCGACGAAGAAGGACCGCTCCAAGGCCGGCACGAAGGACACCAGGAAGGCCGGCACCAAGGACGAGAAGAAGTCCGGCAAGAAGGACGCCAAGAAGGACGCCAAGAAGGGCAAGAAGGGCGGCAAGGGCAAGAAGGGCTGAGCCCTACACCGGCAGCAGCGACGCGGCGCCCACGACCAGGCCGCCCACGCAGACCAGCCAGAAGAGCCCCACCCACACCACCGCCGGTGCGCCGGTCAGGGCGGCCAGCTGGTCGGCGTCGCTGCTGCGGTCGCGCCGGCGTCGACGCTGCCGCTGCAGCTCGGTGACGGAGCGTGGGGCGCCGAGCAGCAGGAGCCACACCAGCAGGTATGCCGTGCCCGTGACCAGGGGCGCGGGCGCCGCCCACGACAGCGCGGCGACCCCGGCCCCGACGGCCAGCACGACGAGCAGGCCGTAGACATTGCGGACCATCAGCAGCACCGCCGCGCAGGCCAGCACCAGCGCCCAGAGCAGGCCCGCGGCATACCCCCGACCGAGCAGGAGCGCGCCCAGGGCCCCGACCACGGCGGGCGCCGGATAGCCGGCCAGGAGGGTGAGCAAGAGCCCCGGTCCCCGCGCGCTCCCGCGCGAGACCGTCAGGCCGGACGTGTCAGCGTGCAGACGGATGCCGCGCACCGAGCGCCCCGCCAGACGGGCCACCAGCGCGTGGCCCAGCTCGTGGACGAGGGTCACCAGGTGACGGGCGAGGCGGTAGCCCAGCGGGCTCCAGGTGACGAGCAGCGCGAGCACACCGAGCACGAGGGCGGCCGGCCAGGACAGCGGTGGCTGGACGGAGGTGGCCCGGTCCCAGATCTCGCTCAGCACCGGGGCACTATCGCAGACCTGCCCCTAGATTGGCTGGATGGTCCACGAGCTCAGCCGACGTGACGCCCGCAGGGTCGCCGTCCGGGCCCAGCTGCTCACCCGCGAGCGCCCCGGCGACGTCGTCGAGACGGTGCGCGAGCTCACGCACCTGCAGATCGACCCCGTCACGGCTGTTGCGCCCGCCCAGCACCTCGTGCTGTGGACGCGGCTGGGGTCGGCCTACGACCCGGGCGAGCTCGACCGGCTCCTGGCCGAGCGGGTGCTGGTCGAGCTGCTGGGGCACGTCCGGCCGGCCGAGGACCTCGCGCTCTACCGGGCCGAGATGGCGGCCTGGCCGACGTCCCACCCCGGCAGCGACGAGCTGCGTCCCTACCAGCGGGCCAACGCCGACTGGGTGGCCGCCAACGACCGCGCCCGGCGGGACATCCTCGCGGCCCTGGAGTCGGAAGGACCGTCCGTGACCGGGGCGCTGCCTGACTCGGTGGAGGTGCCGTGGCGCTCGAGCGGCTGGACCGATGCCAAGAACGTCCAGCGGCTCCTCGACTTCATGACGGCGCGGGGCGAGGTGGCGGTCTCTGGCCGCGAGCGCGGTCAGCGCGTCTGGGACCTGGCGGGACGGGTCTACCCCGACGGGCCCACCGTGCCTCTGTCCGAGGCGCGCGAGGAGCAGGACCGGCGTCGGCTGGCCGCCCTGGGGCTGCTGCGCCCGCGCGGCCCGCAGTGCCCCACGGAGTCCGTCGACGGGGGCACCGCGGGGGAGGAGGCCGTCGTCGAGGGGGTCCGGGGGACCTGGCGCGTCCATCCGGACTACCTGGACGGGGCGTCGTGGCGCGGCCGCGCGGCGCTGCTCTGCCCGATCGACCGCCTCGTCTTCGACCGCACCCGGATGGGCGAGCTGTTCGCGTTCGACTACGTGCTGGAGATGTACAAGCCCAGGGCCCGGCGGCGGTGGGGCTACTACGCGCTGCCGGTGCTGGACGGTGACACGCTCGTCGGCAAGCTCGACGCCACCGCCGACCGCAAGGCCGGTGTGCTGCGGGTCGACGCCCTGCACGAGGACGGCGCCTGGAGCGCCGCCCGGCGGGAGCGCGTGGTCGCCGAGATCGAGGACCTCGCCACCTGGCTGGGTCTGGAGGTGCGGCTGCCCGACCACCTCGGCCGTCCCTGAGTCAGCGGATCGTCTCGCCCTCGCCGATCCCGACGATCCACAGCCGGGTGAGGTGCGCACCAGGGGTCTCGGGGTCCTCGGGCTCGACCTCGACGGAGACCCGCTGGCCGGTCCGCAGGTGCCGCAGCGAGCTGGCGTCGAAGACGGCCGCGTCGAAGGGCAGCAGCCGGCCGGTGTCGAGCAGCACGCTGCCCGTCCGGGTCTCGAGGTCGAAGGAGTGCACGCTCGCCTGCATGGCACCTCACTCTAGGTGCGCCAGGGCGGCGCGCGTGGCCGGACCCAGGCCCAGGGCCAGCGCCTCGCCCAGGTCGGCCCAGGTGTCCACGTCCCTGCGCAGCCGGGGCAGGTCCAGCGGCAGGAGCGTGGCGGTCGACGCGTGCCGCGCCGCGGACCCGGCCCCGAACCGTGGTTCGGGGTGTCCCTGGGTCGAGGTGAGCAGCACCGTGCCGCTGCCCTGGGCGTCGGGGACCACTGCGGAGGGGTATGCCGCGCACGCGTCGAGCGCGGCGTTCAGCTCGGCGGGGGTCAGGGTGGGCAGGTCACCGAGCAGGACGGCGAACCAGGGCCCGGCGGACGCCGCGAGACCGGCGCGCACCGCCGCGTCGAGCCCTTCGTCGGGATCCGGCACCACCGCGGCACCCAGCCCGGCGGCCGCCCCGGCTGCGTCCAGGTCGGAGGTGACGACGGTGACCTGGTCGGGGGGAACGGCACGGCATACCGCCTCCAGGGTGTCCCGGGCCACGGCGCGGGCGAGCTCGGGCCGGGAGAGCGGCGGGGGCGGGGCGAGCCGGCTCTTGGCCAGGTGCGCGTGCTTGACGGGGATCACGACGTGCCACGGCGTCGGCTCCGGCTCGATCCTCACGCACGCATCCTCGCGAGCGGGGCGGTGCGATGCAAAGATGAGGCCCGTGAAGCGCCGCCCCATCACCCAGAAGCTGCCGTGGTCCTACGACCTCGTGATCGGGGTCGTGCGACCCGTGCTGCTCGCGATCACCCGGCGCGAGTGGACGGGCGGGGAGCACCTGCCCCCGGAGGGCGGGTTCATCGTCGCGAGCAACCACTACTCCGAGGTGGACCCCTTCATGCTGGGCCACTACCTCGTCGACCACGGGCGGGCGCCGTTCTTCCTGGCCAAGTCGGCGCTCTTCGAGGTCCCCGTCGTGGGGGCCGCGCTGCGGCACCTGCAGCAGGTGCCGGTCTACCGCGCCACGTCGCGGGCCGGGGACGCCCTCGTCGAGGCGGAGAAGGCGCTGCGCGAGGGCAAGTGCGTCGCGATCATGCCCGAGGGCACGCTGACCCGCGACCCCGACCTGTGGCCGATGAGGGCCCGACCCGGCGTCGGCCGGCTGGCGCTCGCGAGCGGTGCTCCGGTGATCCCCGTGGGCCAGTGGGGCGCGCAGGAGGTGCTGGCGCGCTACGCCCGGCGGCCCGGCAACCTCCTGAAGCGCCCGGTGCAGAAGGTCAAGGCCGGTCCGCCGGTCGACCTCTCCGACCTCCTGGACCGCGCCGACGACCCGCGCGCGCAGATCGAGGCGACGGCGCGCGTGATGAAGGCGATCACCGCGCTGGTGGCCGAGCTGCGGGGCGAGACGCCCCCGGACCGCCCGTACGTCATGAAGCCTGGCGAGCAGGACCGGAAGGAGCGTTCGTGAGCAGGTCGGCGGTGCTGGGGGCCGGCAGCTGGGGGACGGCCTTCGCGCAGGTGCTGGCGGACGGCGAGGCGACCGAGAAGGTGACGCTCTGGGCACGCCGCGAGGAGGTGGCCCGCGGCATCGCCGAGGAGCACCGCAACCCGGACTACCTCACCGAGACGGTGCTGCCCGCGAAGGTCACGGCGACCACCGACCCCGCAGCGGCGGTGGAGGGCGCCGAGCTCGTCGTGCTGGCCGTGCCGTCGCAGAGCCTGCGCGCCAACCTGGAGGCGTGGGGCTCGACCATCCCGCGCGAGGCGATCGTCGTCTCGCTCATGAAGGGCATCGAGCTCGGCACCGGGCTGCGGATGAGCGAGGTGATCGAGGCCTCCGGCATCGAGCGCGACCGCATCGTGGTCGTCACCGGACCCAACCTCAGCCGGGAGATCGCCCAGCGGCAGCCGGCCGCCAGCGTGGTCGCGGGCACCGACCACGCGGCGGCCGAGCGCGTCGCCGAGCTGGTGGTGCAGCCCTACTTCCGCCCCTACACCCAGACCGACGTGGTGGGCGCCGAGATCGGTGGGGCCGTCAAGAACGTCATCGCGCTCGCGGTGGGCATGGCCGAGGGCCTGGGCTACGGCGACAACACCAAGTCCTCGCTGATCACACGCGGTCTGGCGGAGATCACCCGGCTCGGGCAGGCGCTGGGGGGTGAGCCGGCGACGCTCATGGGCCTCGCCGGCGTGGGCGACCTCATCGCGACCTGCATGTCGCCCCTGTCGCGCAACCACCGGGTCGGCGTGGCCCTGGGGCGCGGCGTCCCCGTCGAGGAGGTCCTCGCGGTGCCGCACGAGACCGCCGAGGGCGTGAAGTCGTGCGGAGCCGTCGTGGCCCTGGCCGGGCGCAACGGCGTGAGCATGCCGATCTGCGAGGGCGTCACGGCGGTGGTGGCGGGTCAGGCGACCCCCGAGCAGCTCACCACCGCCCTGATGACCCGTGCGCTCAAGCACGAGCGCGCCTGACCCGGGCGGCGGGGCGCGCCATACCGGAGCAGGGCCGGGGGCCGACTAGCATCGGGCGCGATGAGCACCGACCCAGCCAGCCCCGACCGCATCCGCGTGGCCGTCGTCTTCGGCGGCCGCTCCGAGGAGCACGCGATCTCGTGCGCCACCGCCGCGAGCGTGCTGCGCACGCTGGACCGCGAGCGCTACGACGTCGTGCCGATCGGGATCACCGGCGAGGGCCGGTGGGTGCTCGTCGACGACGAGCCCGGCGCGCTGGAGATCCGTGACGGTCGGCTGCCGCGGGTGCCCGACACGGGACGCCAGGTCGTCGTGCCGATGGGCGGTCGGGACCGCGACCTGCGGGTGGTGGCCGAGGACGGCACCACGACCGACCTGGGTGAGGTGCACGTCGTCTTCCCGCTCCTCCACGGGCCGTTCGGTGAGGACGGCACGATCCAGGGGCTGCTCGAGCTGGCCGACATCCGCTACGTCGGGTGCGGGGTCCTGGCCTCGGCGGCCATGATGGACAAGCACGTGATGAAGCTGATCTTCGCGGCGGCCGGCCTGGCGGTGGGCCCCTACGCGGTCATCAGCGACCTCGACTGGCGCCGGGACCGCGCGGCCGCGCTGGACGCCGCCTCGTCGCTGCACTTCCCGGTCTTCGTCAAGCCGGCGCGCGCCGGGTCCTCGGTGGGGGTCTACAAGGTCGACCACCCCGACGAGCTCGAGGCGGCCGTCGAGAAGGCGCGCGTCCACGACCCCAAGGTGCTCGTGGAGCAGGGGATCGTCGGTCGCGAGATCGAGTGCGGCGTGCTCCAGGGGCGGGGTGCCGAGCTGCCGCGGGTCAGCGAGTGCGGCGAGATCACCGTCGTGGGCGGGGGGCACGAGTTCTACGACTTCGAGGCCAAGTACCTCGACGAGGACAGCGTCCGGATCAAGGTCCCGGCCGACGTCGCTCCCGAGGTGCGCGAGGAGATGCGGCGGATCGCGCAGACCGCGTTCGAGGCCGCCGGCTGTGAGGGGCTCGCGCGCGTCGACTGCTTCGTGACCGCGGGCGGTGAGGTCATCATCAACGAGATCAACACCATGCCCGGCTTCACGCCCTTCTCGATGTACCCCCAGGCCTGGGCGGCGTCCGGGATGACGTATGCCGAGCTCGTCGACGAGCTCATCGCGCTGGCGCTGGAGCGGCCGCTCGGGCTGCGCTGACGCGCTCGGCCGACGCCCTCCCCCCGGGGCAGGCCCTCAGCCGGTGGCCGCGGTGCAGCGGCCCAGCGTCTGCTCGATCTGCGAGGCGGCCTCGGTGAAGGCGGGCAGGCGCAGGGGGGCGCTGTCGTAGGCTGCCGGCACGAGCACCTCGATCGCCGGGGTCCGGCCGTAGGTCGTGAACATCGTGCCCCCGTCGTCGAGGGTGGTGGCCACCCAGTCGATGCCGTTGATGTCGATGCAGGGGTCCTCGGTCGGGCCCAGCGGCTGCTTGCCGCAGCGGGCGACGACAGGCGGGTCGCCCCAGGCGGCGACGCCGCGTGACTGCACCGCGGTGACGCGAGGCTCGAGGTCGCCGACGCGCGCGGGCCAGTGGTCGGCGACCGCCCGGCAGGCCACGGAGTCCGACTCCCCGAACGGCACGGCCTTGACGGCGTCGTCCGCGCAGCCGCCCAGAGCAGTGAGCAGGAGGATCGCCGTCGCCGTCAGAACTCGACGACGGTGCATGTGGTGGTGCGGGTGATCCTCGGGACGGCCTGGACCTTGGCGATGACCTCTCGCCCCAGCTCCTGCACGGTGTGCGCGGTGACGACGGCGATCACGTCGTAGGGGCCGGCCACGTCGTCCGCCGACTCGACGCCGGGAAGCTCACGCACCGCGGTGGTCACCGAGGCGCTGGCGCCGACCTCGGTCTGGATGAGGATGTAGGCCCTGATCACTGTTGCCTCCTGGTGGCTGTCCTCCGGAGGTTACCGTGCTCTCCGTGACTGACGTGACTCGTGGCGACACTCTTGGCGACGCAGGTGAGGCCGGGGTGCTGGCCGAGGTGTTCGCGGCGCTCGCCGACCAGCCCACGGCAGGCGTCCTGGTCGGCCCCGGGGACGACACCGCGCTCGTGCGGGCGCCCCGCGGGTCGGTGCTCGCCACCACCGACACGATGGTGCGAGGACGCGACTGGCTGGACGAGTGGAGCTGTGCCGAGGACGTCGGGGTCAAGGTCGTCACCCAGAACCTCGCCGACCTCGCCGCGATGGGCGGGGTGGGGACGGGACTGCTGGTGACGCTGGTCGCCCCGCCCGACCTGCCGCTGGCCTGGGCGCGCGGGCTGACCGAGGGCATCGCCTGGGCCGCGGCCCGCGCGGGGGTGCCGGTGGTCGGGGGAGACCTGTCCTCGGCCCCGGCGGGCACGGTGACCGTCACCGTCGCCGCGCTCGGCGAGCTGGGCGAGGGCGTGGCGCGGCCGGTGCTGCGCTCGGGTGCGCGCCCCGGCGAAGTGCTGGCGGTGTCCGGTCCGCTCGGGCGCTCCGGGGCGGGCTGGCAGCTGCTGCGGGCCGGTGCCGAAGCGTCGGGTCAGGGACGGCAGGGCCCGCTCCAGGCCCTCCTCGACCACCACCGGCGACCCCTGACCGACCTGACCCAGGGCCCGGTCGCAGCCCGTGCCGGGGCCACCTCGATGATCGACGTCTCGGACGGTCTGGTCAGGGACGCGGACCGGGTCGCGCGCGCCAGCGGGGTCGTGCTCGAGCTCGACGAAGGGTCGGTGCACAGCATCGCCGACGCGCTGGTGCCTGTGCTCGGTCAGGACGAGGCAATCCGCCAGGTGCTCAGCGGGGGAGAGGAGCACGAGCTGCTCGCCACCTTCGCGGACCCGGCCGCCGTGCCGGACGGTTGGGTCCTCCTCGGGTATGCCGTGGGGACGGACGCGCCGGGGGTCCGGCTGGGCGGGCGTCGGCTCGACCCGTCCGTGGGCGGGTGGGACCACTTCGGCGGGTGAGATGCGAAAAGCCGGCGGCACCGTGAGGTGTCGCCGGCTCGCACGCCGGGGGGCAGGAGGTCAGCGGGTGACCTTGCCGGCCTTCAGGCAGGAGGTGCAGACGTTGAGACGCTTCGGGGTCGCGCCGACCATCGCACGCACGCGCTGGATGTTCGGGTTCCAGCGGCGCTTGGTGCGGCGGTGGGAGTGCGAGATGCTGTGACCGAAGCTCGGTCCCTTGCCGCAGACGTCGCAAGTGGCAGCCACGGTGTTCTCCTGGTCTGTATCGGTGGTCGGTCGGAAGTGTGTGGGCCGGCGTCCTCGGGGGCCGCCAGGCAACCGGACTAGCGTACCGGACGCCCCGTCCGCCGCCCAAATCTGCCCGACGGTGGCCTCGGGTCGTCGCTGCTACGGGCTAGGTTAGGTGCGTGCCCAGCCCTGTCCTCGACCTGCGCACCGCCCGGCGCTGGGCGGTCACCGCGCGGGTGATGCTCGCGGGCGCCCGGGACCGGATCGACGCGCTCAACGTCTTTCCGGTCGCCGACGGGGACACGGGCACCAACATGTACCTCACCTTCGACGCCGCCCTCGACTTCGTCCGGGGGCAGTTCCAGCTCGGCGCCGGCACGGACCGGCTGGACGAGGGGCTGCGGCTGATCGCACGCGGCATGCTGCTCGGGGCCCGGGGCAACTCCGGGGTGATCCTCTCGCAGCTGACACGCGGGCTGTCCGAGGCGGTCGGGCCTGACGTCGAGGCGGCCGGGCCGGAGGAGATCGCCCTGGCCTTCGAGACCGCCGCCCGCACCGCCTGGGACGCCCTGGCCGCGCCCGTGGAGGGCACGATCCTCACCGTGGCCCGCGCGGCCGCGGAAGGGGCCAGGGCCGCGGTGGACCGCGGTCGACCGCTCTACGGCGAGCCTGATGACCAGCTCCTGGTCGGGCACGTCGTCAGCGAGGCGCTCTCCGAGGCGCAGCAGGCGCTGGCCGACACGCCCCGGCTGCTTCCCGCGCTCGCCGTCGCCGGCGTCGTCGACGCGGGCGGGGCGGGCCTGGTCCTGGTGATCGAGGCCCTGCAGGCTGTCCTGGAGGACCGGCCCCACCTGGCGGTGGACGACCTGCCCACCTGGTGGCAGCAGCCGACGGCGACCCCTGACCTGCCGGGGTCCGCGAGCTGCGCCTCAGGACCTGGCGCCCCGGGAGCCGCTGGCGAGCTGGACGGAGAGGTCGAGGTGATGTTCCTGCTGACGGAGTCTGACGCGGAGCGCGCCGACCGGCTCCGTGCCCACCTGAGCCGCATCGGCAGCTCGGTCGTGGTGGGTGGGGGCCCGCAGGACTACCAGGTCCATGTGCACCTGGACGACCCACGCCTGGCGGTCGAGGCGGGCAGCCTCGCCGGCGTGGTCGTCGACGTGCGGCTCACCTCGCTCGCCGACGGGACGGCCCTGCCCGCCGCGCGGCTGTCGCACGGTGCGGCGTCGCAGGGACGGTCCGACGCCCCGCCGGTCGAGCCTCCACCCATCGCCGTCGTGGCCTGCGGCCTGGGCGAGGGTGTGCACGACCTCCTCGTGCGTGCCGGCGCGCAGGTGGTCCCCTCCGGTCCGCGGCACCGCGCCTCGGCCGGGCAGCTGCTCGCGGCGATGCGGGCCAGCGGGGCCCGCGACGTCGTGGTGCTGCCCAACGACAGGGACACGGTCCTGGTGGCCCAGGCGGCCGCGGAGGAGGCGACCCGGGAGGGGATCGCGGCGCACGTCGTCCCGACGGGCACGCTGGTCCAGGGCCTGGCCGCCCTGGCGGTGCTGGACCCCTCGGGCCGGCCCGCGCAGGTGCTCGCAGCGATGGCTGACGCCGCGAGAGCCTGTCGTCCTGGGGCCCTGACCCGGGCGGAGCGGGACGCCGAGACACCGGTCGGCCACTGCCGGACGGGGCAGTGGCTGGGCATCGTCGACGGCGACATCGTCGCGGTCGGGGACGACCTCGAGCCGGTCGCGGCCGTCGTGCTGGACGGTCTGTGGCACGAGGCCGCCGAGGTCCTCACCGTGCTCACGGGCGCGCGCGCCGAGCCCGGCGGCCTGGCGACGCTGCTCGCCGAGGTGGAGACGCGGCATACCGGTGCCGAGATCGTCGTCATCGACGGCGGTCAGCCGACCTACCCCTACCTCCTCGGCGTCGAGTGAGGAGGGCCCGGGGATGAGCGTGGACCTCGACACCCGCCTGCGGACCGTCGTGGGCGCCGGCGCCAAGAGGCTGGAGGAGGCGCGAGGGTTCCGGACCGTCGGCGACCTGCTCGACTTCCTGCCGCGGACCTACCTCGACCCTGACCGGTCGACCGCCTTCCACGAGCTGCCCGAGGGCGAGGACGTCGTGGTCGTCGGCACGGTGACGGCCGCGACGACCCGCCAGATGCGGGCCCGGCGGGGCCGGATGCTCGTCGTCACCGTGAGCGACGAGGTGGGCGGCCAGCTCCAGCTGACCTTCTTCAAGCCCTTCGGTCACCAGGACCGCCTGGTGCCCGGGGCGCAGGTGGTGTGCTCGGGGCAGGTCGGGCGCTACGGCCGGACGGTGCAGCTCACCCATCCCGACTACGCCGTGCTCAACGACCCGACGGGCAAGAGCTCGGGCGGGTGGCTGCTGGGCGGCCTGGTGCCGGTCTACCCCGCGACGGCCAAGCTCAGCCCCATCGTCCACGGCGACCTGCTCGACCTCGTGCTGCACGCGGTCACCGGCCTCGACGACCCGCTGCCCGCCGAGGTGAGGGCCGAGCACCGGCTGCCCGAGCTGCTCGAGGCCTACCGGCTCGTGCACCGGCCCCAGGAGGACGCCGAGCACCGCCGGGGCCGCTGGCGGCTGAAGTTCCAGGAGGCGTTCGTCATCCAGGCGGCGTTGGCGCGCGCCCGGCTGGCGAGCGACGCCACGCCGGCCGCCCCGCGCAGGGCCGTGCCGGGCGGACTCGTCGACGAGCTGCGCTCCCGGCTGCCGTTCCGACTCACGCAGGGCCAGGAGGAGGTGCTCGGCGAGATCACCGCGGACCTGGCCCGGGAGGTGCCCATGCACCGGCTCCTGCAGGGCGAGGTCGGCTCGGGCAAGACCGTGCTCGCGCTCCTGGCGATGCTCGCGGTGGTGGACGGCGGGGGCCAGGCGGCCCTGCTCGCGCCCACGGAGGTGCTGGCGGCCCAGCACTACCGTGCCATCACCGCGATGCTCGGCCCGATCGCGGAGGGCGGGATGCTCGGCGGCCTGGACAACGGCACCCGGGTCGCGCTCCTCACCGGCAGCCAGTCGGCGGCCCAGCGCCGCGCCAACCTCCTCGCGGCCGCCTCGGGGCAGGCCGGGATCGTCGTCGGCACCCACGCCCTCATCCAGGACACCGTGCAGTTCGCCGAGCTCGGGCTGGTCGTCGTCGACGAGCAGCACCGCTTCGGCGTGGAGCAGCGCGACGCCCTTCGCGCCAAGGCTGCGCTCGCCCCGCACGTGCTCGTGATGACGGCGACGCCGATCCCGCGCACGGTCGCGATGACCGTCTACGGCGACATGACCACCTCGACCCTGCGCGAGCTGCCCCGCGGGCGCCAGCCGATCACCACCCACGTCGTCACCGGCGAGAAGGACTCCTGGGTGCAGCGCACGTGGCAGCGCGTCGCCGAGGAGGTCCGTGGCGGGGGCCAGGTCTACGTCGTCTGCCCCCGGATCGGGGCCGAGGACGACCCGGACCTGCCGGGCGGCGACACCGTCGGCCCCGGGCTGCCGCTCGGCGCGGACGGCCCGGGGGAGGGCTTGGTGGGCGAGGAGGAGAGCTCGGAGGTGCCTGGCCTGCACGGTGTCCACCAGGTCACCCGCGCACTGCGCTCGCTCCCCGCCACCCGCGACCTCCAGGTCGCCACGCTCCACGGACGGATGCCGGCCGAGGACAAGGACGCGACCATGCGGGCCTTCTCCTCCGGCCAGCTCGACGTGCTGGTCTCGACGACGGTGATCGAGGTCGGCGTGGACGTGCCGGACGCGACCACGATGGTGGTCATGGACGCGGACCGCTTCGGGATCTCCCAGCTGCACCAGCTCCGCGGCCGGGTCGGACGGGGCGGTCGGCCCGGGCTGTGCCTGCTCATGACCCAGGGCGCCGAGGGCGACCCAGGAGCCGTCGAGCGGCTGCAGCAGGTCGCCTCGACCGGCGACGGCTTCGAGCTGGCCCGCCTCGACCTGGAGACGCGTCGCGAGGGAGACGTCCTCGGCGCCAGCCAGAGCGGCGGGCGCAGCGGCCTGAAGTTCCTCCGGCTGGCCCGCGACGAGGAGCTGATCGTCGCCGCGCACGAGGCCGCCTGGGCCACGGTCGAGGGCGACCCCGACCTCGCCGGGCACCCGGCCCTGCGTCGCGAGCTCGACCGCCTGGACGCCGAGCGCGCCGCCTTCCTGGAGCGGGGGTGAGCCCGTGACACGCATCATCGCGGGCCGCGCGGGCGGCCGCACGATCGCCGCGCCCCGCGGCAGCGCGACCCGCCCGACCACCGACCGCGTGCGTGAGGCGCTGTTCTCCCGGGTCGAGGCCCTGATGGACCTGGACGGGGTGCGCGTGCTCGACCTGTATGCCGGTTCCGGCGCCCTCGGTCTCGAGGCGCTGTCCCGGGGCGCCGCGCACCTCACCGCCGTGGAGCGGCACCGGGCGACGGCGGCCCTGGTGGAGCGCAACGCCCGCGACCTGGGCCTGGCCGACCTCGTGCAGGTGCGGACCGGGGCCGTGGAGCGCGTCCTCGTCGCCCGGCCCGAGGGTGAGGGGCCCGATCGTCCCGGGGACGGCTTCGACCTGGTCCTCCTCGACCCGCCCTACCCGCTCGACGAGCACGATCTCGCCGACGTGCTGGGGCTGCTGGTCTCGGGCGGCTGGCTCGCCGAGGACGCTCTCGTCGTGGTCGAGCGCAGCGCCCGGTCGCCGCGGCCGGCCTGGCCGACCGGCCTGGTCCACCTCGACACCCGGACCTACGGCGAGACCGCGCTGCACCTCGCCGAGCCGGTCCGGGGCGGACCGACGAGCGAGGACGACGAGCGCGTGCCACGATCCCTGGCATGACGGCATACCCCATCCCTCGTCCTGTGTCCGGTGACGTCGTGGACCTGATCCTCGACGACCACCGCCTTTTCGAGACCCTCATGCGCGAGATGCGCGACGCCACCGCCGACCGGGAGGCTGCGCGCGCCGCGTTCGCGGACGTGCTCGTGGCGCACGGCGAGGCCGAGGAGACCGAGGTCTACCCGCGGCTGGAGAAGAAGACGGACGACGTGGACGCGGAGGAGGTGCACCACGGGGAGGAGGAGCACGCGCAGATCAACGAGGCGCTGCTCGCCCTGCTGGAGTGCAAGGGCACCGACACCCAGAAGTTCGACGACGCGGTCGAGAAGATGAACGAGGTGCTGCAGCACCACATCACCGAGGAAGAGCTGACGATCCTCAACCCGGCGCGCGAGGAGGTGTCCGAGGCGGAGCGTGCCACGCTCGGTGAGGCCTTCGTCGCCGCCCGCAGCAAGCACCTCGACGCCGGAGCCGGCTCGGTCGACAACGTCCGGGCGCTGGTGAAGAAGGCGCACGACGAGGGTCTCCTGCCGGCCGAGGGCGAGTAGCAGGGGCGCGGACGGGCGGGCCCAGTAGGCTCCCGCGGTATGACGACGCCCGTCCGCCGCTGCGTGTGCCCCGGCTCCTTCGACCCGGTGACCAACGGCCACGTCGACGTGATCGTGCGCGCCGCGGCGCTCTTCGACGAGGTCGTGGTCGCCGTGCTCCACAACCCCGCCAAGCGCGGCACGTTCCCGGTGGAGCAGCGCCTCGAGCTCATCGCCGAGGCGCTGCCCGCCGACGTGCGTGAGCGGGTGCGCGCGGAGGCCTTCGCGGGCCGGCTGCTCGTCGACGTCTGCCGCGACGTCGGTGCCGGCGCGATCGTCAAGGGGTTGCGGGGTGGCACGGACTTCGCCTACGAGCTGCCGATGGCGTTGATGAACCGTCACCTCACCGGCATCGAGACCATGTTCCTGCCCGGTGACCCCGCGCTCGAGCACGTCTCGAGCTCGCTGGTCAAGGAGGTGCACCGCTACGGCGGTGACGTGACCGGTCTGGTGCCGGACGGGGTGCTCGCCGCGCTGCGCTCGCTGGTTTGAGTCGGAGGCCCCCGCTCGGCTAGTCTGGTGCGTCGGTCCTGTCCACCTGCGCCCGCAGCGGACGTGGACCGTTCCCACGCACGACGCACAAGCACGAGGACGCGATACATGGCTGCGCACGAGACGGCGCGCACCTGGGTGGTCGACACCCGGGAGCTGGTCCGCCGGCCGGGCACCATGAAGGAGCTGTCCTGGACGCTGACGACGCCCGAGCTCATCGGGACCGACGTCATCAGCATCCCGGCCGGTGCTCAGGTCGACATCGACCTGCGGCTCGAGTCGGTGGTCGAGGGCGTCCTCGCGACGGGGACGGCCACGGCCACGGCGCGCGGGGTGTGCGTGCGGTGCCTGGACGACCTCGAGGTGGGCCTCGAGGCCCCGTTCCAGGAGCTGTTCGCCTATCCCGCAGCCCGCAAGGGTGAGGGCAGGGGCCCTGCGAAGGGTCCTGCGGACGAGGCCGAGGACGAGCAGTACGAGCTCGACGGCGACCTGATGGACCTCGAAGAGGTCGTCCGGGACGCCGTGGTGACCGCGCTGCCCTTCCAGCCGGTGTGCCAGGACGACTGTCCAGGACTGTGCTCCGAGTGCGGGGCACGCCTGGCGGACGACCCGGACCACCACCACGACGTGATCGACCCCCGGTGGTCGGCGCTGGCCAACCTGGCCGCGCAGGCCGACGACGACGAGAAGAAGAGGAACTGACGTGGCCGTCCCCAAGCGGAAGATGTCGCGCTCCAACACCCGCAGCCGCCGGGCCAACTGGAAGGCTGCGCCCATCGCGCTGTCGACCTGCCCGCAGTGCGGCTCCGTGCGCACGCCGCACCAGGCCTGCACCTCCTGCGGCACCTACGCCGGTCGCCACTACGTGGCCGCCGAGCGCACCGAGCACCAGGACTGAGCGTCCCGCAGACCAGCATGCGCCCCGTCGCCGAGCTCAACGACATCCTCGAGGGGATCGTCGGGGGCCGGTGCGACGAGGCGCTGCTTCTGCGTGCCCTCACCCACCGGTCGTACTCCTACGAGAACGACGGCGTGCCGCACAACGAGCGGCTGGAGTTCCTCGGGGACTCGGTCCTGGGCGTGGTCGTGACGGACACGCTCTACCGCACCCACCCGGACCTGCCCGAGGGGCGGCTGGCCAAGCTGCGTGCGGCGGTGGTCAACTCCCGCGCGCTCGCGGAGGTCGCCCGCGGCATCGGCCTGGGCGACTTCGTGCTGCTCGGCAAGGGTGAGGAGACGACCGGCGGCCGGGACAAGTCCTCCATCCTGGCCGACACGACCGAGGCGGTCATCGGGTGCGTCTACCTCTCCGTGGGCAGCCCTGCGTCCGAGGCGCTGATCCACCACCTGATCGACCCGCTGCTCAAGCGCAGCGCCGCACTCGGGGCCGCCCTGGACTGGAAGACCAGCCTCCAGGAGGTCGCGGCGGCGGACGAGCTGGGCGTGCCGGAGTACCGCGTGGAGTCCGAGGGGCCGGACCACGACAAGAAGTTCACGGCGCAGGCCGTGATCGCGGGCGAGGTCCGCGGCACCGGCTACGGCCGGTCCAAGAAGGGGGCCGAACAGCGCGCCGCCGAGGACGCCTGGAGGGCGCTCACCGGGCAGACCGTGGGGTCCTGACCAGGTGCCCGAGCTGCCCGAGGTCGAGGTCGTCCGTCGGGGCCTGGCCGACCACGTCGTCGGCCGCACCGTCGAGCGCGCCGTCCTGACCGGGGCGCGCGTCGCCCGCCGCCACGCGGCCGGACCCCAGGACCTCGCCGACCGTCTGGTCGGCTCGCGCATCGTCACCGCGGACCGCCGGGGCAAGTACCTCTGGCTCGTCCTCGCCCCTCCCCACGACGACCCGCAGGCCCTCGTGGTCCACCTGGGCATGTCCGGGCAGATGCTCGTCGAGCCGGCCGACGCGCCCCGCGAGAAGCACCTGCACGCGACGATCGACTTCTCCGACGACGGGCCCCAGCTGCGTTTCGTCGACCAGCGCACCTTCGGCGGCCTGGCGCTGACCACGCTGCACGACCCCGTCGAGGGGCACCCGCACGGCATACCCGAGCCGGTCCGGCACATCGCGCCCGACCCCCTCGAGCCGGCCTTCGACCGGGCGGCCACGGTGCGGCGCATCAAGGCCAGGAGCAGCGAGATCAAGCGGGTGCTCCTGGACCAGTCGGTCGTCAGCGGCGTGGGCAACATCTACGCCGACGAGGCGCTGTGGAGAGCGGGGGTGCACGGCCGGCGCGCGGCGACGGCGCTGACGAAGCCCACGATCGGCCGCGTGCTCGACCACGCCACCGCGGTGATGACCGAGGCGCTGGGGCAGGGCGGCACGAGCTTCGACGCGCTCTACGTCAACGTCAACGGCGCGAGCGGCTACTTCGACCGGTCGCTGTCGGCCTACGGCCAGACCGGGCGGCCGTGCCCGCGGTGCGGGACGCCCATCGTGCGCGAGCAGTTCATGAACCGCTCCAGCCACTTCTGCCCGCGCTGCCAGACCCGGCCGCGCTGGTAGCTGGCGAGGCCGCGTGCGCCGCTCAGGTGTGCAGCGGCGCCTCCTCCTGCGGGTAGATGACGCCGAGCTCGCGCCGGGCGCTCTCCATGATGGTCATGATCGCGACCGTGTCCGCGTGCGGGACGACCGGGGACTCGAGCAGGCCGAGCCGCAGGCAGCGGTGGAACTCCTCGACCTCGTGCAGGAAGTGCTCGCGCGGCGCCTCCACCCACTCGCTGCTGTGACCTCGGTGGATCGTGAAGGACTCCGGGTCGTTGACCGGCCCGTGCACCTCGATCCACCCCTCGGTGCCGCGGATCACCGTGCGCGACCCGCCGTGGCTGCGCGAGTCGCACAGCACCTGGACCACCGCGCCGTCCTGGGTCATCCACTGCAGCGCCACCAGGTCGTCGGCACCGGTCGGGCAGGTAGAGCCGAGGACCTGCAGGTCGGTGGGGTGGCCCGCGAGCAGGTGGGCCAGGGTGACGGGGTAGACGCCCAGGTCCAGCAGCGCGCCGCCACCGTTGGCGAGGTCGAAGAGCCGGTGCGACTCGTCATACCGGAAGGGGACGGTGAAGGCGGCGGCGAACGAGCGGACCTGGCCGACCTCGCCGCGGCGGACCCGGTCCACGATCTCGCGGACGACGGGGAGGCAGCGCGTCCACATGGCCTCCATGGCCAGCACCCGCCGCTCGCGGGCCGCCTCGAACACCGACTCCGTGTCGGCGACGGTGAGCGCCAGGGGCTTCTCGACCATCACGTGCTTCCCCGCAGCCACGGCCGCCAGGGCCTGCTCGGTGTGGAAGGGGTGGGTGGTGGAGATGTAGATGGCGTCGACGTCGCGGTCGACGTAGAGATCGTGGTAGCTGCCGTAGACCCGCGCTCCTCCGTGCGCGTCGGCAAGCGCGCGGGCCCGGCCCGGCTCCCGCGAGGCGACCGCGACCAGCTGCCCGCCCGCGCTGCGGCGGACAGCGTCGGCGAAGGCGGGGGCGATGCTCCCCGCCCCGAGCAGCCCCCACCGCACCGGGCGGTCGTCGAGGGGAGGGTATGCCGTGCCTGCACCGTGTGCGTCCATGGCTCCACCGTAGTGCCGAGGGCGTCCTAGTCTGCGGGGTATGACACGTGCGCTCGTCTTCGTCCGCGGCCGGGTCCAGGGCGTGGGCTTTCGCTGGTGGACGAGGGCGCGGGCCCTGGAGCTGGGGCTGGTCGGGCACGCCCGCAACATGGCGGACGGACGGGTGGAGGTGCTCGCCCAGGGGTCGCCGGAGGCGGTGCAGGCCCTCGTCGACCTGCTGCGCGAGGACCCGTCGACCCGGAGCAGACCCGGTCGGGTGGACTCGGTCGTCGTCCAGCACCACGCGCCCCGCGAGGGGCTCGACGGCTTCCTGGAGCGTTGACCTGCCGGGATCCGGCCGCACGCGCGGGTATCGTGGCGGCAACCATGACCCGCCGACCGTGAGAAGCCCGCCCGCGTGTACGTCAAGAGCCTGACCCTCAAGGGGTTCAAGTCGTTCGCCTCCGCGACGAGCATGCGCCTGGAGCCGGGCATCACCTGCATCGTGGGCCCTAACGGGTCGGGCAAGTCCAACGTCGTCGACGCGCTCGCGTGGGTGATGGGGGAGCAGGGCGCCAAGAGCCTGCGCGGCGGCAAGATGGAGGACGTCATCTTCGCCGGCACCACAGGCCGGCCGCCGCTGGGTCGCGCCGAGGTGTCGATGACCATCGACAACAGCGACGGCGCCCTGCCGATCGACTACAGCGAGGTGACGATCACCCGCACGATGTTCCGCACGGGCGGGTCCGAGTACGCCATCAACGGCACCTCCTGCCGGCTGCTCGACGTGCAGGAGCTGCTGTCCGACAGCGGCATCGGCCGCGAGATGCATGTCATCGTCGGCCAGGGCCAGCTGGACGCCGTGCTGCGGGCGACCCCGGAGGAGCGGCGCGGGTTCATCGAGGAGGCGGCCGGGGTCCTCAAGCACCGCAAGCGCAAGGAGCGGGCGCTGCGCAAGCTGGAGTCGATGGAGGGCAACCTCACCCGGCTCACCGACCTCACGGCCGAGATCCGTCGGCAGCTGGGGCCCCTCGGCCGCCAGGCGGAGACCGCGCGTCGCGCCGCGACCATCCAGGCCGACGTGCGCGACGCCCGGCTGCGGCTCCTGGCCGACGACCTCGTCCAGCTGACGAGTGCCCTGGAGCAGGAGCTGGCCGACGAGCGGGCGCTGGTGCGTCGGCGGGAGGCCGCCCAGGCGGCGCTGGCGAGCGCGGAGGAGTCGGTGACCAGCCTGGAGCGCGAGCGCGCGGCAGCCGCGCCGGCGCTGACCGAGGTGCAGGACCGGTGGTACGCCCTGTCCTCCCTGGTCGAGCGGTTCCGCGCGCTCCGCGACCTGGCGCGGGAGCGGGTCCGGCTGCTCGGCGCCGAGGAGGAGGAGCTGCTCCGCGAGGAGCACGGACGCGGCGGCCAGGGTGGCCGGGACCCCGAGCAGCTCCGCGCCCAGGCCGAGCAGGTGCGCGCCGAGGAGACCGCGCTGCTGGCCACCGTCGCCGACCTGGCCCGCCGCCTGGGTGAGGCCGAGAAGGAGCGCGGGGCGGCCGAGGCCGCTCACGCGGAGGAGCAGGCCCGGCTGCAGCGGCTGGCCCGCGCCGCCGCGGACCGGCGCGAGGGCCTGGCCAGGCTGGCCGGGCAGGTCGCAGCCCGCCGCTCGCGGGTCGAGGCGGGGGAGGGCGAGATCGCCCGGCTCACCGCGGCCGCCCAGGCGGTGCTCGACCGGGCCGCGGCCGCCGAGCAGGAGTTCGCTGCGCTGGAGTCCACCGTCCTGGACGTCGAGGAGGGCGAGGAGGACCTGGACCAGGAGCACGAGGCCGCGGAGGAGCGTCGCGCCGCCGCCGAGGACGCGGTGGTGCGGATCATGCAGGAGCTGCGCTCTGCGCAGGCCGAGCAGTCCGCCCTGCAGGCGCGGGTCGAGGCGCTGTCGCTGAGCCTGCGCCGCACCGACGGCGCGAGCGCCCTCCTGGCGGCCGCTGACGGCGGCTCCGGCGGGGTCGAGGGCGTGCACGCCGCGCTGGGCAGCCTCCTGCGCGTCGAGCCCGGTCGCGAGGGAGCCGTCGCCGCCGCTCTCGGCTGGGCGGGGGAGGCCCTCGTCGTCGACGGTCTCGACCCGGCCCGCGCCGCCCTGGGGTGGCTGCGCGAGCACGACCAGGGTCGCGCCGGGCTGCTGGTCCCCGGCTCCGCGGTCGACGTGGACCGGGCCGGGTGGCCCGCCCTGCCGGGGTATGCCGTCTGGGCGTCGGACGTCGTGAGCTCGCCCGACGAGGCCGTGGGCCGCGCGGTCCTCGCCCTGCTCGAGCGCGTCGCACTGGTGGAGGACGAGGACGACGCCGTCCGCCTGGTCGGCGAGGTGCCCGGCCTGACCGTCGTGACGGGTCAGGGTGACGTCTTCGGCCCCGGGTGGGTCCGGGGTGGCTCGAGCGCCGCGCCCAGCCTGATCGAGCTGCAGTCCGCCCACGACGAGGCCGTCCAGGGCGTCGCCGCCGCTACTGCCCGGGCAGAGCGGCTCACCTTCGAGCTCGGCACGGCCCGCACCGAGCTCGCCGAGGCGGAGCTGGCCGCGGACACCGCCCTCGACGCCCTGCACGACAACGACGCGCGGATGACGGCCGTCGCGGAGCAGCTCGCCCAGCTCGGCCAGACCATGCGGGGTGCGCGCGCGGAGCACGAACGCACCGCCGCGGCCATCACCACCGCCGAGCAGGGGCTGGCGGCCACCCGGACCGAGCTCGCCGACCTCGAGCAGCGGCTCGCCGCCGCCGAGGAGGAGCCCGGCCAGACAGAGGAACCCGACACCGCCGAGCGCGAGCGGCTGGCCGAGGCCGCCGCCCGGGCCCGCAGCGCCGAGACCGAGGCACGCCTGTCCCTGCGCACCCAGGAGGAGCGCGCGAAGGCGCTCGCCGGCCGCGCCGAGGGTCTGGAGGCCGCGGCCCGCAACGAGCTGGCCGCGCGGCAGCGCGCCGCGGCCCGGCGCGCGCGGCGGGCGGAGGAGCGTCGCACGGCGGACGCGGTGGCGACGGGCGCGGCATACCTGCTGGACCACGTCGAGCGGCTCCTCGCGACCGCGGCGGCCGCGCGGGAGACGGCCCGCGAGCAGCAGGCCGAGGTGGACCGGGCGCTCGCCGAGGCGCGCGCGCGGGCCCAGGCCGTGGCCGCGGAGCTGCGCGAGGTGACCGACTCGGTGCACGCCGACGAGATCGCGCGCGCGGAGCAGCGGCTGCGCATCGAGGCCCTGCAGACGCGTGCCGTCGAGGAGCTGGGGGTGGACCCCGAGACCCTTGTCGAGGAGTACGGCCCCCACCTGCCGGTCCCGCACGTGCCCGGGCCCGACGAGGACCCCGAGGCCGACGACTTCCCCGAGCCGGCGCCGTTCGTCCGCGAGGCGCAGGAGAAGCGCCTGCGCGCGGCCGAACGACGGCTCGCCCAGCTCGGCCGCGTCAACCCGCTGGCGCTGGAGGAGTTCGCGGCGCTGGAGGAACGGCACACCTTCCTCGTCGAGCAGGTCGAGGACCTGCGCCGCTCCCGGGCCGACCTGCTGCAGATCGTCAAGGAGGTCGACGAGCGGGTCGAGCGGGTCTTCACCGAGGCGTTCCACGACACGGCGGCCCAGTTCGAGAGGGTCTTCTCGCGGCTCTTCCCCGGCGGCGAGGGGCGGATCACGCTCACCGACCCCGACAACATGCTCACCACCGGCATCGAGGTCGAGGCCCGCCCGCCGGGCAAGAAGATCAAGCGGCTGTCGCTGCTGTCCGGCGGCGAGCGGTCCCTGACCGCCGTGGCGCTGCTGGTGGCGATCTTCAAGGCGCGGCCGAGCCCGTTCTACATCATGGACGAGGTGGAGGCGGCCCTGGACGACACCAACCTGGGCCGGCTGATCACGCTCTTCGAGGAGCTGCGCGACAGCAGCCAGCTCATCGTCATCACCCACCAGAAGCGCACGATGGAGATCGCCGACGCGCTCTACGGCGTCTCGATGCGCGGCGACGGCGTGACGACGGTCGTCAGCCAGCGGGTCAAGGACGTCGCGCCCGCGGCCCTGGCGGAGGAGTCGGCGTGATCCAGGTCTTCGGCGGAGGTGCCTACCCCGCCTACGTCATCGACGACGAGACGCTGCGCGAGGAGCTGCTGTCCACCGAGGACACGCGGGAGTGGCTGGAGGAGACGCCCGACGCGCCGGACGCGGTGTCGTTCTGGCGGATGCTCGGGGAGCTCGACCGGGCGCTGGAGGTGGGGGAGCGGGTCCTCGCCTCCCGGGAGGAGGGCACACCCGGCTGGGGAGCCGCGGCGGTCCGCCTCGCCCACGTGCACCACTGGCGGGAGGAGTATGCCGCGGCGCACGCCCTCCTCGACCGCGCGGAGGCGGCGTTCGGTGAGGACCAGGCCATGCGGGCCTTCGTGCTGCAGCACCGGGCCAAGGCGCTCTTCGACGAGGGGCGGCCGGAGGAGGCGGCCGGGGCCGCGAGGGAGGCGCTGGCGCTGCGCGAGGGCAGGGCCGACCCGGCGCTCGTGGGGTCGACCCGGCAGACGCTCGTCCGCATCCTGCGGGACCTGGCTCCGTAGGATCGGCGGGTGACCGCACCCCGACGCATCCGCCGCCTGCCCGAGAGGTCGCGCACCGAGCGCGCCGATCTCGACGCCGTCCTCGACGCCACGCTGGTCGCGACCCTCTCGACCGTCGTCGACGGGGCGCCGTGGGTGGTGCCGATGCTCGCGGTGCGCGACGGCGACCGGATCCTCCTGCACGGGTCCACGGGCGCGGGCGCGCTGCGGCACGTCGCAGCCGGGGCGCCCGCGGCGGTCAGCGTCGTCCACCTGGACGGCGTGGTCGTCGCCCACAACACCTTCGACTCCTCGGCCAACTACCGCTCCGCGGTCGTCTACGGCACGCTCGAGCCGATCGTCGACCCCGACGAGCGGCGGCGTGCGCTGGAACGGGTGTCCGACGCCGTCCTGCCCGGTCGGGGCGAGGAGGTCGTGCCCATGACCGACAAGGAGCTGGCGGCCACGCAGGTGATGGCGATGGCGATCACCGACGGCGAGTGGCTGGTCAAGGTCCGCACCGGTGGACCTGGCGCCGCTCCGCCCGGGACGACGGCCTGGACGGGCGTGGTGCCGCTGCGGGTCGTCGCCGACGAGCCGGTCGCGGACGAGCGCTGCCAGGGGGAGCCGGTGCCCGCGTCGGTGCGGGAGCGGGTGGCGCGCGGGGCGGCCGCCGGAGGCTCCTGACCCGGGTGTGAGGCGTCTCACGTCCTTCACGCTCCGTCGCTGCATGGCGGACCGGTCGGGCCCGTCGGATCAGGGACACGCGGGGTGTTCGGGTTGGTCAGGGGCCACTGTCGTTGTCACACTGGTCACATGCTCGCTCTCGTGCTGTCCATGCTGTTCTGCGTCGCCATCGGCTCCGGTGTCGTCGGTTACGTCATGCTCGAGGCGCGTCGCGAGGGGCGAGGCGAGTTCTGGACCCCGGAGGGGGAGGAGCTCATCGCCGGGGCGCGGCGCACGACCGAGAAGGTCCGCGCCCGCAGCGGGGAGCTCGTGGGGACGGCAGCCGAGAAGACCCGGCGGGTGGTCCGGGACAAGGTCTATGCCGAGCCGACCGAGCCCGCCGAGGACGAGCCGTCCGAGGTGCGCCGCGCGAGCTGAGCGCGGACGACATACCTGAACGACCGGATCCCTGAACGACCGGATCCCTGAACGATCGGAGCCGGGCGCCGCGAGGTGCCCGGCTCCGACGTTGGGGAAGTGTCAGGGGCGTCTGCGAGGATGGCGCCCGTGGGACCGATCAATGAGCTCTGGGAGATCCTGACCCTCGTCACCGTCGTGGTCGTCGGCGCGCTAGGCGTGCTGGTGGCGCTGGTGCGCGGACGCGGTGGTCGAGGGGCGTCGCCGACGCTGCCGCGCACCGGCAGGCGCGAGGGCGACGTCCTGGTCGACGACCGCGACCGCGCTGCGGACGCGGGGACCGAGGTCCCCAACCGCGGCGGCGGAGTCCTCGTCGAGGAGCCCGAGGCGCCCGTGGCGCCGGGGCTGGAGCGCCCCGAGTCGGCCCGGGGGCGGCTGCAGCGGCTGCGCGCCCGCCTGGCGCGCTCCAACTCCGCGATCGGCAACGCCCTGCTGGCGCTGCTCTCCCGCGGGGGCCTGAGCGACGAGGACTGGGAAGCGGTCGAGGACACCCTGCTCGCCTCCGACCTCGGCGTCGAGGCCACCCAGGAGCTCGTCGACTCGCTGCGGACCCAGGTGCGGGTCGACGGCACCACCGACCCGGCCCAGGTCCGGCAGTGGCTGCACGAGGACCTGCTGCGGCTCGTCGACCCGTCGATGGACCGCCGGATCGCCGCGAGCCGCGAGGACGGGCACCCCGCGGTCATCCTCGTGGTCGGTGTCAACGGCACGGGCAAGACGACCACCGTCGGCAAGCTCGGGCGGGTGCTCGTGGCCGAGGACAAGGACGTCATCTTCGGGGCGGCGGACACCTTCCGCGCCGCAGCCGCGGACCAGCTCACGACGTGGGGGGAACGGGTGGGGGTGCCGACCGTCCGCTCGCACCAGGAGGGTGCCGACCCTGCCTCGGTGGCCTTCGAGGCGGTCAAGGCCGGTGTGGAGATGGAGGCCGACGTCGTGCTCATCGACACGGCGGGCCGGCTGCACACCAAGCGGGGGCTCATGGACGAGCTCGGCAAGATCAAGCGGGTCGTCGAGAAGCAGGCGCCCGTGGGCGAGGTCCTGCTGGTGCTCGACGCCACCACTGGTCAGAACGGCATGCGTCAGGCCGAGGAGTTCGCCAAGGAGGTCGACATCACCGGCATCGTGCTGACCAAGATGGACGGCACGGCCAAGGGCGGCATCGTCGTCAACGTCCAGCGCAAGCTCGGTGTCCCGGTCAAGCTCATCGGCCTTGGCGAGGGCCCGGACGACCTGGCGCCCTTCGACCCGGAGGCGTTCGTCAGCGCGATCGTCGGCTGACCGGTCGCCGAGGACACGAGCGAGGGACGAGCGAGGCCCGCAGGGGGCCGCGGAAGCCGACAGGAGTGTTCGTCGGCTGACCGGTCGCCGAGGACACGAGCGAGGGACGAGCGAGGCCCGCAGGGGGCCGCGGAAGCCGACAGGAGTGTTCGTCGGCTGACAGCCGCGCGAGGACCCGCAGCGGAGCGAGGACCGGAGGGCGGCGCGGAAGCCGGTACCCCGCTTCCCGAAGACAGGAAAATGCACCTGAGACACCGTCGACGACGGCGCATCAGGTGCATTTTCCTGTCCTGCGTCAGGCCTCTGCTCGGACGGCGGAGCTGCCGGGGCGGTTGCGCGGCTCGTCGGGGTCGTCGAGAGCCCAGGCCACGGCGGCCGTGCCGATGCGGCCCAGCGGGGCGGCCACGCCGCGCAGCAACGGTGTCGGATAGCGCAGACCGAGCATCTCGCGCGCATACTCCGGCAGCAGCTCGACAGCCCCGGCCGCGAGCATCCAGAAACCGGGCCGAGCCGCAGCGGGCAGCGGCGGGTCGTGCAGCAGGAAGCGGACCACGTCGAGGGCGCCCGGCGTCGTCTCCAGCTCGGGACGGTATGCCGCGAGCGACTCCTGGAGCGCCTGCACGGTGCGCGGGGGGTCGGCGATCCCGAGGCGGGTCGCGACATACGCCGCCTGGTCGACGTAGCGGTCGGCCTCGGCCGCGGTGAGGGGCGTGCGGGAGTAGCGCTGGTGGGCGACGAGGAAGCTGTCGATCTCGGCCACGTGCACCCAGCGCAGCAGGTGCGGGTCGGTGGCGGAGTAGGGACGCCCCTGCCGGTCCGACCCTGAGACGGTCTCGTGGATCCGGTTGATCTTGTCCAGGATCCGCTCCGCCGACTCCGACGGACCGAAGGTGGTCATCGCGAGGAACTCGCTCGTGCGCTGCAGACGCCCCCATGGGTCGTCGCGGTAGCCCGAGTGCTCGCCGACCCCCGCCATCGCCAGCGGGTGCAGCGACTGGAGCAGCAGCGCCCGGATGCCGCCGGCATACATCCCGGCATGGCCCTGGACGCGGCAGATGGGGTCGTCGGGGGCGAACCGGCGCTCGCCGGGAGCCAGCCAGATCGCGTGGGCGCGTCGCTCGGCGTCCGGGCCGGCGACCCTCCTGCGCAGGGACTCGGCCAGGCCGCGCCTGGCGACGGAGATGGGGGACCGCACGCGTCCAACGTATCCTTACCGGGTGTTCAACTCCCTCTCCGACCGCCTGACGCTCACCTTCCGCAACCTCAAGCGCAAGGGCACCGTCACCGAGTCCGACCTCAACGCGACGATCCGCGACATCCGGCTCGCGCTCCTCGACGCCGACGTCGCGCTGCCGGTCGTCAAGGAGTTCACCGGCCGCGTCCGCGAGCGGGGGCTCGGCGCCGAGGTGCACCAGGCCCTGAACCCGGCGCAGCAGATCGTCAAGATCGTCAACGAGGAGCTCGTCGCCATCCTGGGCGGCCAGACGCGGCGGCTGAACCTCGCCAAGAACCCCCCGACCGTCATCATGCTGGCGGGTCTGCAGGGGTCGGGCAAGACCACGTTCGCGGGCAAGCTGGCCCACCTGCTCAAGGGGCAGGGCCACACCCCCCTGCTCGTCGCGGCCGACCTGCAGCGCCCCAACGCCGTCACCCAGCTCGAGGTCGTCGGCGAGCGGGCCGGCGTCAGCGTCTTCGCGCCCGAGCGGGGCAACGTCTTCGGCCACGACGCCGCGCTGGAGTCGGGCGAGGGCACGCGCTCGTTCGGCGACCCGGTGGACGTGGCCGTCGACGGCGTCGAGGAGGCCCGCCGCAAGGGCCACGACGTCGTCATCATCGACACCGCCGGTCGTCTCGCCGTCGACGTCGACCTCATGCGCCAGGCCAGCGACATCCGGATCGAGACCGACGCGGACGAGGTCCTGTTCGTCATCGACGCGATGATCGGCCAGGCCGCGGTCGAGACCGCCAAGGCGTTCAGCGACGGGGTCGGGATCACCGGCTCGGTCCTGACCAAGCTCGACGGTGACGCCCGCGGTGGTGCCGCGCTGTCGGTCGCGACCGTGACCGGCCAGCCGATCCTCTACGCCTCGACCGGCGAGGGCGTCAAGGACATCGAGCTCTTCCACCCCGACCGGATGGCCTCCCGCATCCTGGACATGGGTGACGTCCTCACCCTGATCGAGCAGGCCGAGAAGGCCTTCGACGCGGCGCAGGCGCGGGAGATGACCCGCAAGTTCCTGGCGGACGAGGACTTCACCTTCGAGGACTTCCTCGACCAGATGGCCGCGATCAAGCGGATGGGCTCGCTCAAGCAGATGCTCGGCATGATGCCCGGCATGCAGGGCATGCGCGCCCAGCTCGACGCCCTTGACGAGCGGGAGTTCGACCGGGTCGAGGCGATGGTCCGCTCCATGACGCCTTTCGAGCGGCACCACCCCAAGCAGATCAACGGCTCGCGCCGCGCCCGCATCGCGCGGGGCTCCGGCGTGCAGGTCTCCGAGGTCAACCAGCTCATCGAGCGCTTCGGCGAGGCGCAGAAGATGATGCGCCAGCTCAAGAAGGGCGGCGGCATCCCCGGTATGCCGGGCATGCCCGGCCTCGGTGGGCCCGGCGGCGGCAAGCGCGGCAAGGCGGCTCCGAAGAAGAAGGGGAAGTCGGGCAACCCGGCCAGGCGCGCCCAGCAGGAGCGGGAGGCCGCCCAGAAGCAGCAGGCGGCCCGCGAGGCCTCGATCGAGAACGCCTTCGGCGCAGGCGCCGGCAGCGCGTTCGGTGCCGACCAGGCCGGCGCCGGGGCGGACCTGTCCGGGCTGAAGCTGCCCGCCGGGTTCGAGAAGTTCCTCGACCCCGGCAAGAAGTAGCCGGTTCCTCGGCGGTGACTCCCCCGCGCACGGGGAGGGAACACGGCATACCCCAAGGTTGTTGACCCGTCAACGAAACCGATCGACAGGGAGTATGACGTGAGCGTGCAGCTGGGTCTGGACACCTTCGGCGACATGACGCTGAAGGACGACGGGACGCCGGAGACCGGTGCCCAGGTCATCCGCAACCTCGTGGACCAGGGCGTCCTCGCCGACCAGGTGGGCGTCGACTTCATCGGCGTCGGTGAGCACCACCGGCCGGACTTCGCGGTCAGCGCGCCGGACGTCGTCCTCGCGGGGCTGGCCACGCGCACCGAGCGCATCCAGCTCGGCACGGCCGTCACGGTGCTGAGCAGCGACGACCCGATCCGCGTCTTCGAGCGGTTCTCGACCATCGACGCGCTCTCCGGCGGGCGCGCCGAGGTGGTCCTGGGGCGCGGCTCGTTCACGGAGTCCTTCCCGCTGTTCGGCTTCGACCTGCGCGACTACGACACGCTCTTCAGCGAGAAGCTCGACCTGTTCAGCGCGCTGCTCGACGAGGGCCCGGTGTCCTGGGAGGGCACGACCCGGCCCCCGCTGGTCGAGCAGGAGGTGTGGCCCAAGACGGAGTCGGGTCGGCTGACCGCGTGGATCGCGGTCGGTGGCTCGCCGCAGAGCGTGGTGCGGGCAGCGTCATACCGGATCCCGCTCATGCTCGCCATCATCGGCGGGCCCGCCCAGCGCTTCGTGCCCTTCGCCGACCTCTACCGCCGCGTGCTGGAGGAGGCGGGCGCGCCCCAGCTGCCGGTCGCTGTGCACTCGCCCGGCCACGTCGCCGAGACCGACGAGCTCGCGCGTGAGCAGCTCTTCCCGCACTTCAAGGCCAACCGCGACCGGATCGGCGCCGAGCGCGGGTGGGGACCGGTGCGGCTGGAGGACTACCACTCCGAGATCACCCACGGCTCGCTCTACGTCGGCTCCCCGGAGACCGTCGCCCAGAAGATCGCGGCGACGGTGCGGGCGCTCAAGCTCGACCGCTTCGACCTCAAGTACGCCAACGGCCCCATGCCGCACAGCCAGCTCATGCGCTCGATCGAGCTGTACGGCACGCAGGTCGTCCCGCGGGTCCGGGAGCTGCTCGCCGAGGGCTGAGCGCTCAGGCGGCCGGGCGTTGTCGGTGCCCCGTGCCAGAGTGCGGGGTATGTCGTCGCTCGCCCGGTGCTCGATCGTCCCGCCCTACGTGCTGCGCCGCCTCGCGCAGGCAGACCCTGACGTCGCCGCGGCAGTGGAGTTCACGTTGCGCGACAGCAGCGACGTCCGCCACCGACGCGAGCTCACCGCCACCCGCTGGCCGCAGGGCCGGCCGCCCGGCGAGCGGCCGCACGGCCAGCCCGACGGCCCGGGGATCATCGCCTGGCCGATGCAGCGGCGCCTGGAGCCCGAGGCGCCCGGGACGCCCGGGGAGGAGCCCCGGGTCGAGCCCGACGCCGCACCACGGCGCGCGGTCCACGACGCGCAGCACGGGACCAGCCTGCCGGGCGTGCTCGTGCGCGGGGAGGGCACGGACCCCTCAGGGGACCGGTCCGTCGACGAGGCCTATGACGGGCTGGGGGCCACGTGGCGCCTGCTCGCGGAGGCGTTCGGGAGGGACTCTCTCGACGCGCGGGGCCTGCCTCTGGTCGCCACGGTCCACTACGCCCGGGACTACGACAACGCCTTCTGGGACGGTCGACAGATGGTCTTCGGTGACGGTGACGGGGTCTACTTCGCCGGCTTCACCCGCAGCGTCGACGTCGTCGCCCACGAGCTCGCGCACGGGCTGACCCAGTACACCGCCGGACTGACCTACGTCGGGCAGTCCGGCGCCCTCAACGAGTCGGTCTCGGACGTGTGGGGCGCCATGGTGCGCCAACGGGTGCGCGGGGAGACCGTCGACGAGGCCGACTGGCTCATCGGTGCAGACGTCTTCACCGACCGCGTCCAGGGCGTGGCGCTGCGGTCCATGGCTGCTCCAGGCACGGCCTACGACGACCCGGTCCTGGGCAAGGACCCCCAGCCCGCGCACCTGCGCGACTACGTCGTCCTGCCGCACGACGCCGACAACGACAACGGCGGGGTGCACATCAACTCCGGCATCCCCAACAAGGCGTTCCACCTCTTCGCCACCGCACTGGGTGGTCAGGTGTGGGAGCGGGCCGGGCAGGTGTGGTTCGACACCCTCACGACGCGCGGGCTCCTCCCGCGCGACGTGGACTTCGCCGGGTTCGCGGCCGCGACGGTCGAGACGGCCGTGGTCCGGCACGGTGCCGGGTCGGAGGTGGAGGTGGCGCTGCGGTCGGCCTGGGAGGGTGTCGGGCTGGAGGTTCGGGCCGCGTGAGCACCCCGGCGCGCTCGCGCGGCTTCACCAGGGTCGAGCTGGAGTCCTTCCGCGACGCGGAGGTCCCCGACCTCCTGCCCCTCGAGGGTGCGGGCGCGGTTCCGGTCCTGCTCCTGTTCGTCGGCATCAACCCCGGGCTGTGGACCGCGGCGACCCAGACCCACTTCGCCCACCCCGCCAACCGTTTCTACCCGGCGCTGCTCGAGGCGGGCATCCTCGAGCGTGGGGTCGACCCGGCCGCAGGCATGACCATGGAGGACCGGCAGCATCTGCGTTCGCGCGGGATCGGGATCACCAACCTCGTCCGGCGCGCGACGGCCCGGGCCGACGAGCTGTCGGCGGCCGAGCTGCGCCAGGGCGGCGAGCGGTTGCGCGCCACGGTCCGCCGCGTGCGGCCGCGAGTGGTCGCGGTGGCGGGCGTCACGGCATACCGGAGCGCCTTCGGTGTGCGGCATGCCTCGGTGGGGGAGCAGCCCGAGCCCTTCGAGGGAGCGCGGCTGTGGGTGGTCCCCAACCCCAGCGGCCTCAACGCGCACGAGACGGTGGCGACGCTGGCCAGGGCCTACGCCGAGCCTGCCCGCGCCGCCGGGGTGCTGCCCCCGCTAGCCTGACCTGACGTCAAACCCGCAAGGAGGCGAGATGAGCGCACCGGCGCTGCATGTGCGAGGCAAGGTCCTGGTCGGCCCGGAGGAGGTGCTCGAGGAGATCTGGGTGCTGGACGGCGTCGTGAGCCTGACTCCGCCGGTCTCCGGCGAGGTCGAGACGATCGACGGGTATGCCGTCCCCGGCCTCGTCGACGCCCACTGCCACGTGGGCCTCGAGGCGCACGGTGCGGTCGACGACGAGCGCGCCGAGCAGCACGCGCTCGCCGACCGCGACGCCGGCGCGCTGCTGCTGCGCGACGCCGGCAGCCCCGCCGACACCCGCTGGGTCCAGGAGCGCGAGGACCTGCCCCGCCTGATCCGCGCGGGTCGCCACATCGCTCGGACGAAGCGCTACCTGCGCAACTTCGCCTGGGAGATCGAGCCGGAGGACCTGGTGGAGTACGTCCGGCAGGAGGCGCGCAACGGCGACGGCTGGGTCAAGCTCGTCGGCGACTGGATCGAGCGGGAGAGCGGGGATCTGGGGATCTGCTGGCCGGTCGACATCCTCACCGACGCGATCGCCGCCGCGCACGAGGAGGGCGCGCGGGTGACGGCGCACTGCTTCGGCGAGCAGTCGCTCGTCGACTTCGCCGCCGCCGGCACCGACTGCATCGAGCACGCCACCGGGCTCACCGACGACACGATCGACACCTTCGCGCGGCAGCAGATCGCGATCGTGCCGACGCTGGTCAACATCGACAACTTCCCGATGTTCGCCGAGGCGGGCCGGGGCAAGTTCCCGACCTACGCCGACCACATGATGGACCTCTACGAGCGCCGCTACGAGACCGTCGCCAAGGCGCACGAGGCCGGGGTGCCGGTCTACGTCGGCACAGACGCCGGCGGCCAGCTCCCGCACGGCCTCGTCGCGCGTGAGGTCGAGGCTCTGACCAGGACCGGTATGTCGAACGTCGAGGCGATCGGTGCCGCCACCTGGTCGGCGCGCGACTGGCTCGGTCGGCCGGGGATCGCCGAGGGCGAGTCCGCCGACATCGTCGTCTACCGTGACGACCCGCGGGAGGACG
The DNA here is from genome assembly GCF_014636495.1 of Ornithinimicrobium tianjinense. Lineage (GTDB taxonomy): Bacteria > Actinomycetota > Actinomycetes > Actinomycetales > Dermatophilaceae > Ornithinicoccus > Ornithinicoccus tianjinensis. The sequence continues at coordinate 208,527 of NZ_BMEM01000002.1, read as the reverse complement.
TGCGCACGATGGCCGATCCCTACCGCGTCATCCTGCGCGGCCACGCCCACGAGCGGTCGGGCGCCCAAGGCTGACCGGACAGGCGGTCGTGCCAAACCGGACAGGCGGACGTGCCAAACCGGACAGGCGCACGTGCCGGACCGGACAGGCGGTCGTGCCGGACCGGACAGGCGCACGTGCCGGACCGGACAGGCGGCTACGCGGCGTCGCTCTCGTCCCCGCCGTCCTGCGCGGGCTCGCCGAGCTGCATGAGCAGCTCGTAGGCCTTCACGGCGAGGAAGGCCGGAGGCTCCTCCGCGAGCACGGACTCCCGCAGCAGGGCGACTGCGCGACCCAGCAGGTCCTCGCGGGCACCGCGCCGTCGGAGGAGGTTGACCTCGTCCTCGAGCACGCGCTCGAGCAGCAGCGGCGACATCGTCGGGCCCTCGGCGAAGCGCTGCCCGTGAGCCATCCACTGCCACAGCTGCATGCGCGCCAGCTCGACGGTGCCGAAGTCCTCGATGTGCCCATGGTGCACCAGGGTCCCCTCGCCCGCCAGCCACCCCGTCAGGTACGCGAGGGAGGACCGCAGCGCCGTCCGCATACCGGTCAGCGTGGCGCTGCCCGGCAGCGCGCTCACGTCGCGCAGTGCGGAGGGATCGACGGTGACCGTGACCTCCTGTCCTCCGCTGAGCCGCTCCTGGGCGCCGGTGCCGACGGCCTCGTCGCGGTCCTCGAACGGCTCGCGCACGACGGGCACCATGCCGGGGTGCACCGCCCAGGCTCCGTCGAAGCCCTGCTTGGCCTCGCGCGCCTTGTCGCGGTGGATCCGGGCATGGGTCATCGCGACCGACTCGTCGAACGGACCGGTGGGGGCGAGGGTGACGGGGCCGCCGACCGCCTGCACGCCGCGCCGGTGGCAGGTGCGGACGATGACGTCGGTGTACGTGCGCAGGAAGCGCGTGTTCATCGTGAAGGCGTCCCGGTCGGGCAGGGCGTGGTCCGGGCGGTGCCCGTAGAGGCGCAGGTAGGAGAAGACGTAGTCCCAGCGTCCGGCCGCGAGACCGGTGACCCGCTCGCGCAGGGCGTAGAGGATCTCCTCGAGCTGGTAGGCGGCCTGGACCGTCTCGACGAGCACGCTCACCCGGGTGCAGCCCGAGGGGAGGCCCAGGGCCTCCTCGGCGCGGGTGATCATCGCGTCCCACCACCGCGCCTCCTGCCACGTCTCGAGCTTGGGCAGGTAGAGGTAGGGGCCGGTGCCGTTGGCCAGGAGCGTCCGGGCCGACAGCGCCAGGAAGGGCACCACGTCGGCGACGGCGGCGCTCAGCACCTCGCCGTCGACCTGCGCGTGCGCCTCGTCGAGGTGCAGCCCCCGGGGGCGGACCATGAGCGTGGGCACCTGGGGCCGCGCGTCCCCGGTCCGGGTCGTGGCCACCTCGGCGATGACCCGCTGCGCGGCCTCGAGCCGTCGGTGCGTGGGGACGAGCATGTCCTCCAGGTCGGCCACCCACACGTCGGCGCCGGAGGCGAGCGCGCCGGTGGCCGCCTCGGCGGTGGCGGGTGTCGCCAGCTCGACGAGCCGGTAGGTCAGGTCGGCCGGCGGCGGGGCCACGCGCCAGGAGGCGTCCTCGCGGATCTCCCGCGTCTCCTCGAGCTGGGCCAGCTCCGCCCCGTCGTGCACGGCGCGCGCCAGCTCCTTCCGCGCGGCCAGCAGGGCGTGCCGCTCCTCCCGGGTCGCGCGCTCGACCGTCTCCAGGGCGACGAGCTGCTCGGAGTCGAGCAGGTGGCTCAGGTAGCTCTCCATGATGGCCTTCCTCAGCAGCGGTGAGCAGGAACAGGAACGGTGCCGGGCTCCCTCGAGAGCCCGGCACCGTGGTCCTCGAGGATCAGTGGTGGAACTGCTCCGACTCCGTGGAGCCGGTGAGCGCCGTGGTCGAGGAGTCCGGGTTGACCGCGGTGCTCACAGCGTCAAAGTACCCGGTCCCCACCTCGGCCTGGTGACGGACCGCCGTGTAGCCCTGCTCGGCGGCCGCGAACTCGGCCTCCTGGAGCTGGACGTAGGACGTCATGCCGTCGCGGGCGTACCCGTGCGCGAGCTGGAACATCGAGTGGTTGAGCGCGTGGAAGCCGGCCAGGGTGATGAACTGGAAGGCGTAACCGAGCTCGCCCAGCTTGTCCTGGAACTCGGCGATCTCCTGGTCGGACAGGGCCGCCTTCCAGTTGAAGGACGGGCTGCAGTTGTAGGCCAGCTTCTGCTCGGGGAAGTCCTTGTGCAGCTCCTGCGCGAACTCCCGGGCCAGGCCCAGGTCGGGGGTGCCGGTCTCGACCCAGATGAGGTCGGCGTAGGGCGCGTAGGCCTTGGCCCGGGCCAGCACCGGCTCGATGCCGTTGCGGACGCGGAAGAAGCCCTCGGAGGTGCGCTCGCCGGTGGTGAACGGCTGGTCGATCTCGTCGACGTCGCTGGTCAGCAGGTCGGCCGCCAGGGCGTCGGTGCGGGCGATGACCAGGCTCGGGACGCCGAGGACGTCGGAGGCGAGGCGGGCCGAGTTGAGGGTGCGCACGTGCTGGGAGGTCGGGACGAGGACCTTGCCGCCCAGGTGGCCGCACTTCTTCTCGGAGGCCAACTGGTCCTCCCAGTGCACGCCGGCCGCACCGGCCGCGATCATCGACTTCATCAGCTCGAAGACGTTGAGCGGGCCACCGAAGCCGGCCTCGGCGTCGGCGACGATCGGCACGAAGTAGTCGGTGTCCGTCTCGCCGTTCATCCAGGCGATCTGGTCGGCGCGCTTGAGAGCGTTGTTGATCCGGCGGACGACGGCCGGGACCGAGTTGGCGGGGTACAGGCTCTGGTCGGGGTAGGTCTCGCCGGCCAGGTTGGCGTCGGCGGCGACCTGCCAGCCCGAGAGGTAGATGGACTCAAGGCCACCCTTGACCATCTGCACGGCCTGGTTGCCGGTCAGGGCGCCGAGCGCGCGGGTGAACGGCTTGGTCTGGATGGCCTCCCACAGGCGCTCGGCGCCGCGGCGGGCCAGCGTGTGCTCCTCGACCACGGAGCCGCGCAGCTTGATGACGTCCTCGGCCGAGTAGCGGCGCTCCACCCCCGCCCAACGGGGGTTCTCGGCCCACTCGCGCTCGAGCTCGACGGCGAGCTCGGCCGGGGTCAGCGGCTGGGTGGTGGTCTGCTCGTGCTCGGTGGTGGTCATCGTCGACCCCTTTCGGTATGTCGTTTGACGGTGTGTCGTTCTTCGGTATGTCGTTGCCCTCGCCCCGGGTGGAGCGGCGGGTGGTGTGCGGCTGCTTGTTGACAAGCCTGCCGGGGGAGAACACCCCGGACTACCGTTTCCTGGTGTCAAGAACCGGAGTTCTTTCGCTATCGTGCAGTCATGACGACTGCCCAGGGACGGGTCCTGCCCTTCGCCCCCTCCGAGCGTCTCGAGGGGGCTGAAGAGGCTGCGTCGACGACGGACGCGGTGGCCCTCGGGCGCAGGGTGCGTCACCACCGTCGCTCCGCTGGGCTGACGCTCGCGGAGCTGGGGGAGCGGGTCGGGCTCTCCGCCTCCGCGCTCTCCCTCATCGAGAACGGCCGGCGCGAGCCGCGGGTCACCACGCTGACGGATCTCGCGCGCGCGCTCGGCGTAGAGGTGTCGGGCCTGCTGTCCGGAGGTGCGCCGACCCGTCGCAGCGCGCTGGAGGTGAAGTGGGAGCGGGCCCAGCGCTCGCCCGGCTTCGACGGGCTCGGCATACCTTCAGTGCGGGTCGGCCCCGGCCTGCCCGACGACGCCCTCGAGGCCCTCGTCGGCCTCTACGAGACCGTCGCCGGGCTGCAGCAGCAGCGGGCGGCGACGCCGGAGTACGCCCGGCTTGCCAATGCGGAACTGCGCCGGAGGATGCGCGAGGCCGACAACTACTTCCCGCAGATCGAGGCGCTGGCCGCCGACCTGGTGCGGGTCGTGGACCACAGCCACGGCCCCGTCACCCGCGAGGCGGTCAACCGGATCGCCCGGCACGCCGGCTTCGAGATCGAGCCGGTCACCGACCTGCCCGCCTCGACCCGGACCGTGACCGACCTGGAGCACCGTCGCATCTACGTCCCCACCCGCGGGGGGCACGACCTGCGGGCGACCGCGCTGCAGGCGCTCGGGCACGCGGTCCTGGAGCACGAGGCGCCGCGCGACTACGCCGAGTTCCTCGCCCAGAGGGTGGAGATCAACTACTTCGCCGCGGCCGTGCTGATCCCGGAGTCCAGCGCCGTGCCCTTCCTCGAGCGGGCCAAGGCGGCGCGCGACATCGCGCTGGAGGACCTGCGCGACGCCTACGCCGTGTCCTACGAGACGGCGGCCCACCGGTTCTGCAACCTGGCGACCCGGCACCTGCAGCTGCCCGTCCACTTCATGCGCATCAGCTCCGACGGCGTCATCTACAAGGCCTACGAGAACGACGGCGTGCGCTTCCCGATGGATGCGACCGGCGCCATCGAGGGCGCCCGGGTCTGCCGGGCCTGGACCGCCCGCGTGGTCTTCGACCGCCCGCAGGGCGAGGTCTACCACCAGTACACCGACACCGGCCGGGGCACCTTCTGGTGCACCGCCGTGGCCGAGCAGACGCCCGCGGGTCGCTTCTCGGTGAGCCTCGGCGTGCCCTTCGACCAGGTCCGGTGGATGCGGGGGCGGGACACGACCGAGCGACGGGTGTCGCGCTGCCCCGACCCGCGCTGCTGCACCCAGCCGCCGCCCGAGCTGTCCCGGCGGTGGCAGGGCAAGGTGTGGCCCAGCGCCCGGGCTCACTCCCACCTGCTGGCCGTCATGCCTCCGGGCGTCTTCCCCGGGGTCGACGAGACCGAGGTGCTGCGCTTCGTCGCCGAGCACGCGCCGACCGGCGCCCCGGGGTGAGGCGTCGAGCCAGGTCCGTTCGTGTTGGGCACGCGCAGCGGATCTGGCACAATGGACCGCTGTACCCGTCCGGCCCCTCGGCTGGACCGGACGCCTACACACCGGGCCACGACTCCCCGCAGCGACTCGCCGCGGTCTCGCCGTGCCCCTCAATCCAGAACAGGAGACACCGCACTCGTGGCTGTCAAGATTCGCCTGAAGCGCATGGGCAAGATCCGTGCACCGTTCTACCGCGTCGTCGTCATGGACTCGCGCTCCAAGCGCGACGGCCGGGCGATCGAGGAGATCGGCAAGTACCACCCCACCAAGGAGCCCTCGCTCATCGACATCGACTCCGAGCGTGCGCAGTACTGGCTCGGCGTCGGCGCGCAGCCGACCGAGCAGGTCGCCGCGCTGTTGAAGATCACCGGTGACTGGCAGAAGTTCAAGGGTGAGCCGGGCGCCGAGGGCACCCTGAAGGTCAAGGAGAGCAAGCCGGACAAGAAGGCGCTCTACGAGGCCGCGCTCGCCGCTGCCGACAAGGAGGACGGCGGCGCCGCCCCCGACGTCAAGCGCAAGTCCACCAAGAAGGCCGCCGCGCCCGCCGCCGAGGAGACCGCCCCGGCCGCCGACACCGAGGGCTCCACGGCTGCGGAGGGCACCGGCGAGGCCGCGACCGACACCGAGGCTGCCGAGGGCACCCAGACCCCGGCCGACAACGAGGCCTGAGCGTGCTCGAGGAAGCCCTGGAGCACCTGGTCAAGGGCATCGTCGACCACGACGGTGACGTCGTGGTCCGCACCAAGGGCGCCCGTCACGGCGACGTGCTCGAGGTCCGGGTCCACCCGGACGACCTCGGTCGCGTGATCGGCCGTCGCGGTCGCACCGCCAGCGCCCTGCGCACCGTGGTCGGCGCCCTCGCCGGCAACGGCAGGGTCCGTGTCGACATCGTCGACACCGACCGGCTCCGCTGAGCACCCGCTCGACCCTGGCCCGCCCGGCGCACCTGCACCGGGCGGGCCGTCGTCATACCTGCCCCCGACAGACGTGGAGGACGAGATGACCGATGGATTCGTGGCCGCCCGCATCGGCAAGCCCCATGGCCTGCGCGGCGAGGTGACCGTCCAGGTCCACACCGACGACCCTGAGGGTCGCTTCGTGGTCGGCGAGAGCTTTGCCACCGACCCCGCCGAGCGTGGCCCCCTGCGGCTGCGCTCGGTGCGCGTCCACCAGGGCATCTACCTGCTCGGGTTCGAGGGGCACACGGACCGGGACGCGGCCGAGGCCCTCCGCGGGACCCGGCTGCTCGTCGACGAGGACGGGCAGGGCGACGAGGACGAGGGCTGGCGCGAGGAGGACCTGGTCGGCTTCGAGGTCGTCCTGCCCGACGGGAGCCCGGTGGGCACCGTCTCCGCGCTGCACGTGCGCCCGGTGCAGGACCTCCTCGAGGTGCGCACCGAGCGCGGCGAGGTGCTGATCCCCTTCGTCGAGGAGCTCGTCCCCGACATCGACGAGGACGCGCGCCGCGTGGTCGTCGACCCGCCCGCCGGCCTGCTCGAGCTGGGGGAGGAGTAGACCGTGACGCTGCGGGTCGACGTCGTCACGATCTTCCCCGACTACCTGGCCCCGCTGGAGCTCTCGCTCATCGGCAAGGCTCAGCGCGACGGCCTCCTGGAGGTCCACGTCCACGACCTGCGCGACTGGACGCACGACCGGCACCGGACGGTCGACGACACGCCCTACGGCGGGGGCGCGGGGATGGTCATGCGCCCCGAGCCGTGGGGGGAGGCGCTGGACGAGGTATGCCGTGCCTTGCCCGGGCGGACGCCGCACCTGGTGGTGCCGGGCCCGGGCGGCGACCGCTTCACCCAGGAGGTCGCCTACCGCCTCGCCACCGAGGACGACTGGTTGGTCTTCCTCTGCGGTCGGTACGAGGGCATCGACGAGCGTGTCTACGAAGAGTTCTCCGCCCGCTACCCGCTGTCCGTGCTGAGCCTGGGCGACTACGTGCTCAACGGGGGAGAGGTCGCGGTGCTCGCCATGACCGAGGCCATCGCGCGCCTGGTGCCGGGGGTCATCGGCAACGCAGCGTCCCTGGTGGAGGAGTCGCACACCGGGGGGCTGCTGGAGTACCCCGTCTACACCAAGCCGCCGGTGTGGCGCGACCACGAGGTGCCGCCGGTGCTGCTGTCCGGGCACCACGGCGCGATCGCGGAGTGGCGGGACCAGCAACGGCTCGAGCGCACCGCCCGCCGCCGACCCGACCTGCTGGAGGCCTACGAGGCGCAGCAGCGACGCGGTGCGGACGACGCGACCGGCTGGGACGCGCCCCGCGCCTGAGCTACGGCATGGGTCACGGGCGCACGTGCTCGTGCGCGGCATACCCCTGCAGGTAGAGCAGTGCGGTGAGGTCGCCGTGGTTGACCCGTGCGTCGCACTGCGCCGCGACCGCCGGCTTGGCGTGCAGGGCGACGCCGGTGCCGGCGAGGTGCAGCATGTCCAGGTCGTTGGCACCGTCGCCCACCGCGATCGCGTCCTGCGGCGTCAGCCCCAGCCTGGCGGTGATCTCCTGCAGCGCGGCCACCTTGGCCTCCCGCCCCACGACGGGCTCGACGACCTCTCCCGTGAGCCGGTCCCCGTCGACCGCCAGCGTGTTGGCGCGGTGCTCGTCGAAGCCGAGGCGGGCCGCGACCGCCGACGTGAAGTGGGTGAAGCCGCCGGAGACGAGCGCGGCATACGCGCCGTGGGCGCGCATGGTGGCGACGAGCTCCGGGCCCCCGGGGGTGAGCGTGATGCGCTCGGCCAGGACGGTGTCCACCGTGGACGCGGGCAGGCCGGCGAGCAGGCGCACCCGCGCGTGCAGCGCCTCGGCGAAGTCGAGCTCGCCGTTCATGGCTCGGGCGGTGATCCCGGCGACGTGCTCGCCGACCCCGGCGTGCGCGGCCAGCTCGTCGATGCACTCCTGCTGGATCATCGTGGAGTCCATGTCGGCCAGCAGGACCCGCTTGCGCCGGCCGGCTGCGGGCTGGACGACCAGGTCGAACCCGCGCTCCTGCCACCGCTCCCACTCCTGCCACAGGTCGTCGGGGACGCGGGCCACGTCAGCCTCGACGGCCACCCCGGCGGCCAGCCACCGTGGTGGACCCGCCGCCCAGTGGGACGGCAGGTCGCGCAGGGCGGCCTCGGTCAGGTCGGCTCTGCCGGGCGGGGCGAGCAGGTTCAGCACGTGCACGCCGGCGAGCCTACCGGCGCGTTTGGCCACCCCCGATCGTGTCTGGCAGAATTGTGCGTCGCGTCCCGGTCACGCGTCACCCACCTCGCGCCCCTGCCACAGGGGGAGCTGCGCGAGCGGCGCGGGGCCGAGCGACGACATACCGACAAGGCAGTGCCCCGAAGGGCACCCAAGCGTCGTGGGTGACCTGTGGCATCGACGGCAGGAGAACAGACATGCACAAGCTCGACGAGCTCGACGCTGCCAGCCTGCGCAGCGACATCCCGGACTTCCGCGCCGGCGACACCGTCAACGTCCACGTCAAGGTCATCGAGGGCAACCGCTCCCGTGTCCAGGTCTTCAAGGGCGTCGTCATCCGCCGTCACGGTGGTGGCCTGGGCGAGACCTACACGGTCCGCAAGGTCTCCTTCGGCGTCGGCGTGGAGCGCACCTTCCCGGTGCACTCCCCGAACGTGGAGAAGCTCGAGGTCGTCACCCGCGGTGACGTGCGTCGCGCCAAGCTCTACTACCTGCGCGACCTGCGCGGCAAGGCCGCCAAGATCCGCGAGCGTCGCGACGCGGTGCCGGCCAAGGCCGCCGCGCAGACCGAGCAGGCCTGAGCGACCAGCACCTGCAGCGATCCCCCGTCAGGACCCCGTCCGGGCGGGGGATCGCTGTCTGTCCCAGCCCGCGGGGTAGGGTCAGTCAACGCCACCCGGGGCCGACGTCCACGGGGGCCCGAGCCAGAGGACGAGGACGGCACACGAGCGTGAGCGAGGCCAGCAGGGACCAGGTCCCCGGCGAGGAGTACGACCAGGCGCCGCCGACCCGTCCCGAGCGTGAGGAGCGGCACCAGGGGGGCTTCTGGCACGCCGTGAGGGAGGTGCTCGGCATCGCGGCGACCGCCCTCGTCATCTCCTTCGTCATCAAGACCTTCCTGGCGCAGGCCTTCTGGATCCCCTCGGGGAGCATGGAGGACACGCTGGTCTACGGCGACCGGGTCATGGTCAGCAAGATCCAGGCGGGGGCGATGGAGGTCGAGCGGGGCGACATCGTGGTGTTCGAGGACCCCGGCGACTGGCTCCCGCACATGGTGCCCGTCGACCGCGGGCCGGTGATGGACGTGGTGATGAAGGGCCTGCAGTTCGTGGGCGTCGCGCCGGTCTCCGAGGGCAACCACCTGATCAAGCGGGTCATCGGCGTGGGGGGCGACCACGTGGTCTGCTGCGACGACCAGGGGCGGCTGAGCGTCAACGGCCAGCCTCTCGAGGAGGACTACCTCTACCCGGGCGACGTGCCCAGCACCGTGGACTTCGACGTCACGGTCCCCGAGGACAGCATCTGGGTGATGGGCGACCACCGGTCCAACTCCCGCGACTCCCGCGCCCACGACGACGGCACCGGGGCGACCGGTGCGGTCCCGCGCGACCACGTCGTCGGCCAGGCCTTCGTGCTGCTGTTCCCGCTGGACCACGCGACGTGGTTCAGCCGCCCGAGCACCTTCGAGGCGGTGCCCGAGCCGTGACCGCCACCGCCACCCGGCGCCCCGCGACGCGCAGGCCGAGCCTGCGGGTCGAGCGGACGCTGCAGCGGGACGGGTATGCCGTGCTCGTCGGCATGGACGAGGTGGGTCGTGGCGCGCTCGCCGGCCCGGTCACCGTCGGGGTCGTCGCGATCGACGAGTCGTGCCGCAGCGCCCCCGCGGGGGTGCGCGACTCCAAGCTCCTCGCGCCCGCCGCCCGCGAGCGGCTGGTGCCGCGGATCGAGCGGTGGTGCCTGGGCCATGGCGTCGGGCACGCGAGCCCCGCCGAGATCGACGAGATCGGCATCATGGCGGCGCTGCGCCTCGCCGGCGAGCGCGCCCTGGCGCAGCTCGCCCTCCGTCCCGACCTGGTGCTCCTCGACGGCAACCACGACTGGCTCACCGATCCCGCGCGGGTGGGCCTGCTGGGGCTGGCCGACGGCAGCCCGGAGCCGCCGCCCGTGCGCACGATGATCAAGGCTGACCTGCGCTGCTCCTCGGTGGCGGCCGCGTCGGTCCTGGCCAAGGTGCGCCGCGACGCCCTCATGGTCGAGCTCGCCCCGGGCCACGCGGCATACCGTTGGGAGCAGAACAAGGGCTACGCCGCGCCGGAGCACCTGGACGCGCTGCGGGAGCTGGGGCCCAGCGAGCACCACCGCCGCAGCTGGCGGATCACCGGCAACGTCACCGAAGGAGGCACCCTGTGAGCGCCGAGGACCTGGAGCGCTACGAGACCGACATGGAGCTCGCGCTCTACCGCGAGTACCGCGACGTCGTCGGCCTGTTCTCCCACGTCGTGGAGACCGAGCGCCGCTTCTACCTGGCCAACGAGGTGGACGTGCAGGTGCGGACCGGGGGCGGGGAGACCTGGTTCGAGGTGACGATGACGGACGCGTGGGTCTGGGACGTCTACCGGCCGGCGCGGTTCGTCAAGAAGGCCCGCGTCATCACCTTCAAGGACGTCAACGTCGAGGAGCTGGCCAAGAGCGAGCTGGAGATCCCCAAGGGCCCGCAGTTCGGTCGCTGACCGTCCACATCCCCCTGGGCGCCGGCGCGCTCGTCCACAGGTGCGTGCCGGGGCCTTGAGCTCGTGCCGCCCCCGGTCTTGGCTGGGGGTCAGGCCGCGGCTGGCGCGGTCGGACGAGGGCGGGAGTGGCGATGGAGGGGACGGGTATGCCGTGGCGCGAGGCGCGCGGTGTCGGCGACCACGGGGAGGACCTGGCCTGCGAGCACCTTGAGGCGCTCGGGTGGCAGGTGCTGGACCGCAACTGGCGGTGCAAGGAGGGGGAGCTGGACGTCGTCGCCCTGTCCGACGACGGGGAGCTGGTCTTCTGCGAGGTCAAGACGCGCCGCTCCACACGGTGCGGGCTGCCGGTCGAGGCCGTGGGTCACGAGAAGGCCCGGCGCCTGAGGCGGCTGGCCTGGGCGTGGCTGCGCGAGCACGACCGCAGACCGGACCGCTTCCGGATCGACGTGATCGGGGTGCTGCTCACGGCGGGGGACCCGCCCGCGCTCCACCACCTGAGGGCGGTGGCCTGATGGGGTTCGGCCGCACCCGTGGCCTCACGCTCGCCGGTGTCGAGGGTCACGTCGTCACCGTCGAGGCGCACGGCTCGGACGGGCTGCCGACCTTCGTGATGAGCGGCATGGCCGACACGGCCGTGCGTCAGGCGCCGGACCGCGTCCGCCCGGCCATCACCAACCTCAAGCTCTCGCTCCCGGCCCAGCGCTGGACGATCAACCTCTCGCCGGCGAGCCTGCCCAAGTCCGGTGGCGGCCTCGACCTGGCCATCGCGACCGCGCTGCTCGCAGCGGAGCAGCACGTGGAGGCAGGTCTGGTCGCGGGTGTGGCGCATCTCGGGGAGGTCGGCCTGGACGGCACGGTGCGGCCGGTGGCCGGGGTCCTGCCGATGGTCGCCGCCGCAGCCGCCGCCGGGATCCACGAGGTCGTGGTCTGCGCGGCGAACGCCCGCGAGGCCGCGCTGGTCGAGGGCGTCACCGTGCACCCGGTCCGCTCGCTGCGCGACGTCGTGGACCACTACCGGGCCCGCTCCGCGGGCCTGACCCATCCGTTGCCGCTGCCCGGGGCGCCACCGCACGAACCCGACCAGGCCAAGGACCTGCGCGACGTGGTCGGACAGGCACAGGCCAGGTGGGCGCTGGAGGTGGCGGCCGCGGGTGGGCACAACGTCCTGCTCGTGGGTCCTCCGGGAGCGGGCAAGACGATGCTCGCCGAGCGCCTGCCCGGGCTGCTCCCCGACCTCGACCCGACGGACGCGCTCGCGGTCACGGCGATCCACTCGGTGCTCGGGGCCCTCCCGCGCAGCGACGCGCTGGTCGACCGGGCGCCGTTCGTCGCTCCGCACCACAGCGCCTCCATGGCTGCCGTGGTCGGTGGGGGCTCCGGCGCCGTGCGGCCTGGCGCGGTGTCGCGTGCCCACCGCGGGGTCCTGTTCATGGACGAGGCACCAGAGTTCCGCAGGGACGTGCTCGACGGGCTCCGGCAGCCCCTGGAGTCCGGGGAGGTGGTGGTCGCGCGGGCGGACCGCCACGTCCGGATGCCCGCCCGCTTCCAGCTCGTGCTCGCGGCGAACCCATGCCCGTGCGGCGGAGCCGGGGCGTGCACGTGCGCGCCGGCCCGGAGAGCCGGCTACTTCAGCCGTCTCTCCGGCCCGTTGCTCGACAGGATCGACCTCAAGATCGGTGTCAGCCGCGTCTCGCGTGCCGACCTCTCGCTCGGCCCGGGGGAGTCGAGCGCCGACGTCGCGGCCCGGGTGCGTGAGGCTCGTGAGAGGCAGCGGCGACGATGGGCCGGGTCCCGGTGGAGGCTCAACTCGGAGGTGCCGGGATCGGTGCTGCGCAGCGGCCCCTGGCAGCTGCGTGCCGAGGACCGGCGACCTCTCGACCGCAGGCTGGACACCGGTGAGCTCACCCTGCGCGGGCTGGACCGCACGCTGCGGACCGCGTGGACGCTCGCGGACCTGGCCGGGGAGGCTCGGCCCCGCTCCCAGGAGGTCCACCAGGCCCTCAGCCTGCGCGAGGTGCACGGGGTGAAGGCTGCATGAGCGCGCCCATGACACCCGCCCGGGAGCCCTGGCGCTCGGAGCGTGGCGCCCGGACCCTGCTCTCCCGGATCGCCGAGCCGTACGACGAGACGGTCCAGGAGCTCGTCGCCGAGCACGGCGTGCTGGACCTGGTCGGCTACGCGGTCCGCGACGGCAGGACCCCCGACGGCGTACCCCTGACCCGGCTGCTCAGCCGTCTGGGACGGAGCCTGGGCGTGGACGAGGAGCAGGTCACGAGGGCGCTGGGCGTCAGGGTCCTCGTGCCCGGCGACGCGGAGTGGCCGGCCGGCCTGGACGACCTGACGGCCGTCCCGTGGGCGCTCTGGGTCCGGGGCCCGTTGCGGCTCGACGAGGCGGCTGACGGGGCGGTCGGGGTCGTCGGCTCCAGGGCCAGCTCCAGCTACGGTGACGAGGCGGCGGCGCGCATCTGCTTCGATCTGGCCGAGCGGGGCCGGACGATCGTGTCCGGCGCCGCCTACGGCATCGACGCCGCGGCCCACCGCGCCGCGCTCGCGGCCGACGAGGGCCGGACCGTCGCCGTCCTGGCCGGCGGCGTCGACGTCGCCTATCCCCGGTCGAACGCCGAGCTCATCGCACGGGTCGGCCAGCACGGTGCGCTGGTGAGCGAGACCCCGCCGGGTGGGGCACCCGCCCGCATGCGCTTCCTGTCGCGCAACCGCATCATCGCCGCGCTGTCGGTGGGCACGCTGGTCGTCGAGTGCGGACTGCGTTCGGGTGCGCGCAACACCGTGGCGCACGCCCGGGAGCTGGACCGGCACGTCATGGCGGTCCCTGGCCCCGTCGGGTCGGCCCTGTCCGCCGGCTGCCACCAGGAGATCCGGGCGGGAGCAGTGCTCGTCACGGACGCCGACGAGGTGATCGAGCTGGTGGGACGGATGGGGGAGGACCTGGCCCCGGTCAAGCGCGGGGGCAGGGTGCCGCAGGACGACCTCGACCCCGAGACCCGTCGCGTCTGGCAGTGGCTGCGGCCTCGTCGGTCGGTCAGTGTCGACGAGGTCATGGTCCGGTCCGGTCTGGGCCTCGGTGAGGTGCTCGTGGCGCTCTCGGAGCTCGAGGAGCGCGGCCTGGCCGAGCAGCTCCTCGACGGCTGGAAGCGGCGGTCGGGATGAGTCTCCGGCGGCACAGCGTCGCCATCGCCGCCCTCACCCTTGCTCTGGCGGCGCCGGCGCCGCTCGCCGCCGGTGTCCCAGCGGTGACGGAGAGCCGGGGCGAAGGGGCTGGCGCCTCAGGCGCGGAGGCTGACACCCGTCGCCCGGAGGCCGGCACCACGGCGGGGGCGCTGGCCGCAGCCCTCGGGCTGCGCAGCCTGCAGGAGACCGACAGTCGTTCCACGGCGGCCTGGGGGTGGCCGCTGGTCGGGCGGCCCGAGGTCGTCAACGCGTACGACCCTCCCGCCCAGCGCTGGCTCGCAGGTCACCGCGGTATCGACCTGCGTGGCGTCGAGGGCGAGCCGGTGCTGGCGGTCGACGCGGGAGTCGTGTCCTTCAGCGGTGAGATCGCCGGTGTCGGGATCGTGTCGGTGAGCCACGCCAGCGGTCTGCGGTCCACCTACCAGCCGGTGGAGGACAGGGTCGGGCGCGGGACCCGGGTGGCGCGCGGTCAGCGGCTGGGCCTGCTCGGGCCGGGGGCGCGGGGACACTGCCCGCCGCACGCCTGCCTGCACCTCGGGGCCCGACGCGGCGACACCTATGTCGACCCCACGCCGCTGCTGCAGGACCTCGAGCTCAGCCTGCTGCCGGTCGAGGACGGGTAGGCGCACGACCCGCCGCGCCAGCGCCCGCCACGGGTCCAGTTCCTCCATGCCCTGCGGCTCACACCTGGGCTCAGGCCCGGGGATGGGCCTGCTGGTACGCAGTGCGCAGCCGCTCGACCGACACGTGCGTGTAGATCTGGGTCGTGGCCAGGCTCGCGTGACCCAGCACCTCCTGGACGGTGCGGAGGTCGGCGCCTCCCTCCAGCAGGTGGGTGGCCGCGGAGTGACGCAGCCCGTGCGGGCCCATGGGCGGCGTGTCCGGAAGGTGGGCCAGCAGGTCCTGCAGCGCCGAGCGCACCTGGCGCTGGTCGACCCGCCGTCCCCGTCGGCCCAGGAACAGCGCGGGCCCCGACGTGGCGGTGACCAGCGTCGGTCGGGCGGTGTCCAGCCACTGCCGCAGCGCCCCCGCGGCGGGGGCTCCGAAGGGGACGATGCGTTCCTTGTCGCCCTTGCCGAGCACCCTGGCGGTGCCCTGGGCGAGGTCCACGTCGTCGACGTCCAGGCCCGTCAGCTCACCCACCCGCATGCCGGACGCGTAGAGCAGCTCCACCATCGCGCGGTCGCGGACCCGGACAGGGTCCTCGTCGTCGGCTGCCACGGCCGCGAGGCCCATGAGCTGGCTGGCCTGGGACTGGCGCAGCACGCCCGGGAGGTGCGCGTCCCTGCCTGGGGCCACGAGCCGCAGCGCGGGGTCCACCGACAGATGACCCTGCCGGCGCGCCCACCGGAAAAAGGTCTTGGCGGCGGCCGCACGTCGGGACACCGTCGAGCGGGAGGCGCCGGCCTGCCCCTGGCTCCCGAGCCAGCCGCGCAGGTCCGCCAGCCGAACCTCGTCGATGGTGTGCACACCCGACTCGGCGAGGTAGCTCTGCAACGAGCGGAGGTCACCGAGGTAGGCGCGGACCGTGTGGGGCGAGCGTCCCTTCTCGACCAGGAGGTGCTGCTCGAAGCCGGGCAGCAGCTCCTCGGACCAACCAGGCGGCTGCTCGCGCCGTGCCGGAGGGGACTGCTCAGCGGGCGACATACCCGCAGGGTGTCACCGGGCCCCCAGCGCGCGGAGCCGACGCGCCGCCTCGCGGAGAACGTCCTCGCGCTTGCAGAAGGCGAACCGCACCAGGGAGGCCACCGGTGCCCGGTCGTCGCAGAACGCCGACACGGGCACGCCCACCACACCGACCTCCTCGGGCAACCGGCGGCAGAAGTCCACCGCGTCCGTCACCCCGTGGCCGGCGAAGTCGGCGATCACGAAGTAGGTGCCCTGGCACGGGCTGACGGGCACGCCCACGTCGCCCAGCGCCTCGACCAGCAGGTCACGCCGGTCCTGCAGGGAGCGGGCGAAGCCGGTGAAGTAGTCGTCGGGCAGCCCGAGACCCAGCGCGACGGCCGGCTGGACGTGGGTCACGCCGACGAAGGTGAGGAACTGCTTGGCCGCAGCCACGGCGCTGACGAGCTCTGCCGGCCCGGTCACCCACCCGGTCTTCCAGCCGGTCAGGCTGAAGCTCTTCCCGACCGAGGAGATCGTCAGCGTGCGGTCGGCCATCCCGGGCAGGCTGGCCATCGGCACGTGCGCCAGGCCGTCGAAGACCAGGTGCTCGTAGACCTCGTCGGAGATCACGACGAGGTCGTGCTCGAGGGCCACGCGGGCCACGGCCTCGAGCTCGGCGCGGTCGAAGACCTTGCCGGTCGGGTTGTGCGGCGAGTTGATCAGGATCACCCTGGTGCGATCGGTCACGGACGCGCGCAGAGCCTCCACGTCGAGCGACAGCTCGGGGAAGGAGAGCGGCACCGTGCGGCGGACACCACCGGCCATGGCGACGCACGCGGCATACGAGTCGTAGTAGGGCTCGACCATGAGCACCTCGTCGCCCGGCTCGACCAGCGCCAGGAGGGAGGCGGCGATGGCCTCGGTCGCCCCGACCGTGACGAGGACCTCGCTCTGCGGGTCGACGGACAGACCGTAGAAGCGCTCTTGGTGGGCGGCCACCGCCTCGCGCAGCACCGGAAGGCCCCGGGCGGGGGCGTACTGGTTGAGGCCGTCGCGCAGGCCACGGGCCGCGGCCTCGACCATCTCGGCGGGGCCGTCGGTGTCCGGGAAGCCTTGTCCGAGGTTGACCGCGTCGAACTGCAGGGCTCGCTGGGTCATCTCGGCGAAGACCGTGGTGCCGAAGGGGGCGAGTCGCGCGTTCAGCCGGGCCGTCATGGCGCCACGCTATCCCGGCCCTCGCGCGCGTTCGGGAGCACGTCCGGGAACGGGTAGGATAGAGGCACGTGCGGTGTGTCCCCATGCCGCACGAATTCGCGCCCGGGCACGGTCGGCAGCCGCCGACGGCCCCTCCCGCGGTCCCGACGCCAGCCGGCGGCGGGTGGGAGGAGTCCCCTGGCCAGGACTCAACTGCACCTACAACGGAAAAGGAGACCTCGGCATGGCCGTCGTCACCATGCGCCAGCTCCTCGAGAGCGGCGTCCACTTCGGGCACCAGACCCGTCGCTGGAACCCCAAGATGAAGCGCTTCATCATGACCGAGCGCAACGGCATCTACATCATCGACCTGCAGCAGTCGCTGACCTACCTCAACGAGGCCTACGACTTCGTCAAGCAGACCGTCGCCCACGGCGGCAGCATCCTCTTCGTCGGCACCAAGAAGCAGGCGCAGGAGTCGATCGCCGAGCAGGCGACCCGCGTCGGTATGCCGTACGTGAACCACCGCTGGCTGGGCGGCATGCTCACCAACTTCACCACCGTCTCCAAGCGCCTCGCGCGCATGAAGGAGCTCGAGGAGATCGACTTCGACGACGTGGCCGGCAGCGGTCACACGAAGAAGGAGCTCCTCATGATGCGTCGTGAGTACGAGAAGCTGAGCAAGGCGCTCGGCGGTATCCGCGACATGCAGAAGGTGCCCTCGGCCATCTGGGTCGTCGACACCAAGAAGGAGCACCTCGCCGTCACCGAGGCCCGCAAGCTGGGCCTGCCGGTCATCGCGATCCTGGACACCAACTGCGACCCCGACGAGGTCGACTACAAGATCCCCGGTAACGACGACGCCATCCGCTCGGTCACCCTGCTGACCCGCGTCGTGGCCGACGCCGTCGCCGACGGTCTCATGTCGCGCTCCGGCGGTGGCGCCGGCGCGTCCACGGGTGCCGAGAGCGAGCCGATGGCCGAGTGGGAGCGCGAGCTGCTCGCCGGCGCGGACGCCGAGCAGGCGGCGGCCCCCGCGGCCGAGACCGAGGCGGCCCCCGCGGCCGAGGCGGCTGCCGAGGCTGCGGCCGAGGCGCCCGCTGCCGAGACCACCGAGTCCTGACCACCGCTTTTCCGCACTGCTTTTCCGCAACTAAGGAGCGAGACAGCACCCATGGCGAACTACACCGCCGCTGACATCAAGGCCCTGCGCGAGGCGACCGGCGCCGGGATGATGGACGTCAAGAAGGCTCTCGACGAGGCCGAGGGCGACCGCACCAAGGCCACCGAGATCCTGCGGGTCAAGGGCCTCAAGGGCGTGACCAAGCGCGAGGGTCGCTCGGCCTCCAACGGCCTGGTCCGCGCCCACGTCGAGAACGGCGTCGGCACCCTGGTCGAGGTCAACTGCGAGACGGACTTCGTGGCGAAGAACCCGAAGTTCGGCGAGCTGGCCGACAAGGTCCTGGCCCAGGCCGTGGCCGTCGAGGCGACCGACGCGGAGTCCCTGCTGGCCTCCGAGCTTGACGGCAAGTCCGTCAAGGAGGTCCTGGACGAGGCCAACGCCGGCATCGGCGAGAAGATCGAGGTCCGCCGGGTGGCGCGCGTCACCGGTGAGAAGGTCGTGAGCTACCTGCACAAGACCAACCCCGACCTTCCCGCACAGATCGGTGTCCTCGTGGCGACCACCGGTGGCGACGAGCAGGTCGCCCGTGACATCGCGATGCACATCGCGGCGTTCTCGCCGTCCGTGCTGACCCGTGAGGAGATCGACGCCGAGACTGTCGCCAACGAGCGCCGGATCGCCGAGGACACCGCCCGCGAGGAGGGCAAGCCCGAGCAGGCTCTGCCCAAGATCGTCGAGGGTCGCGTCAACGGCTTCTTCAAGGAGAACGTCCTGCTCGACCAGGCGTTCGCCAAGGACGCCAAGAAGACGGTCGGCCAGGTCGCCAAGGAGGCCGGCGCCGAGGTCATCGGCTTCGCCCGCTTCAAGGTCGGCGTCTGACCGACGTCGCCTGACGGCACCACGTCGGAGGGCCCGCCACCGCAGCCGCGGTGGCGGGCCCTCCCGCATGTCCGAGGTCAGCCGGACGTCGACGTCGCGTCCAGCCCCAGGTCCAGCACGGGCGCGCTGTGCGTGATCCAGCCCGCGGAGACGAGGTCGACGCCGGCCTCCGCGAGAGCGGGCGCCGTCTCGGCGGTGATCCGCCCGGACGCCTCGGTCACCATCCTCCCGCCGACCATCCGCACCGCCTCGGCCGTCGTCTGCGGCGACATGTTGTCCAGCAGCACGGCGTGCACGGGGTCGCGCAGCAGCTCGTCGAGCTGCTCGAGGCTGTCGACCTCCACCTCGATCGCGACGAGGTGGCCCACCCGTGCCCGCACCCGGCGGACCGCCTCGGTGACCGACCCGGCCACGGCGAGGTGGTTGTCCTTGACCAGGACGGCGTCGTCGAGGCCGAACCGGTGGTTGACCCCGCCACCGGCCCGCACCGCGTGCTTCTCCACCGCGCGCAGGCCGGGGGTCGTCTTCCGGGTGCAGCACACCCGTGTCCTGGTGTGCGCGACGGCGTCGACGAGCGTGGCGGTCGCGGTCGCCACCCCGCACAGGTGACCCAGGAAGTTCAGTGCCACCCGTTCGGCGGCGAGCAACGACCGGGCCGGCCCGCTCACGCGGGCGACCGCGTCCCCGGCGCGCAGGCGGTCCCCGTCCCCGAGGTATGCCGTGAACGTCGCCCTCGGGCCGACGAGCTCGAAGGCCAGGGCCGCGAGGTCGAGGCCGGCGAGCGTCCCGCTCTCGCGCGCGACGATCTCGAAGGTGTGGTGCGTGTCGTGCGGCACCACGGACTCGGAGGTGAGGTCACCGGCCAGTCCCAGGTCCTCCAGCAGCGCAGAGCGCACCAGGGGCTCGGTGACCAGGCGGGTGAGAGGGGACAGCGGGTCGTTCATCGGGCGGCTCCCGTGAGGACGAGGTCAGGGACGGGGGGTGAGGTCAGCGCGTCGGCGAGCGTCAGCTCGGTGTGCACCGCCTCGGGTGCGCTCTGGTGGCTCGAGGCACGCGCTGGACCCGGGCCGGAGCTGCGAACGTGGCCGGAGCTGGGAACGTGGACTGCCACCGGGGCGTCCGTCCGCGTGTGCGCACCGCGGCTCTCCTCGCGCGCCCGGCACGCGTGCAGCACCAGGAAGGCGACGAGGGTGGCGTCGTCGACCAGCTCGGGGTCGGCCTCGACCGCGGGGGCCAGCACGCTCTCGGCCGCGGCCAGGGTGTCGCCGTCCCTGAGGACGCCGGCCGCCCGGTCGAGGAGGGAGCGGACGCGCCCCAGGGCAGGCAGGTCGCTCGTGGGAGCCGTGGCGGGCCTGGCCGCGGGCGAGAGGCTCGGGGCCTCGGTCGCGGTGCCGAGGATGTCCTCCGCGGCCCAGCCGGCGCACACCACGGCCTCGAGCAGAGAGTTGCTGGCCAGCCGGTTGGCACCGTGAAGGCCGGTGCTCGCCACCTCGCCGACGGCCCACAGGCCGGGAACGGTGCTGCGGCCGCGGCCGTCCACCGCGATGCCGCCGCAGTGGTAGTGGACCGCGGGCCGCACCGGGACGAGGTCGTGTGCCGGGTCGATCGCCGCAGCCCGGCAGGCACGTGCGACGGTGGGGAAGCGGGCGGCGAAGCTCCGGCCGATCGCGGAACGGGCGTCGAGGTAGGGCTGGGCGCCGGTGGACAGGTGCGCCCACACGGCGCGGGACACCACGTCGCGGGGGGCCAGCGGGTCGGTGAAGGGCCGGCCGGCGGCGTCCACGAGGAGTGCCCCCGCGCCACGCACCGCCTCGCTGACCAGCGGCATCGGGTCGAGACCCACGTCGAGCGCGGTGGGGTGGAACTGCACCATCTCCAGGTCGCGCAGGACCGCGCCCGCCCTGGCGGCCAGCGCGAGGCCCTGGCCCCGCGACCCGCGCGGGTTGGTCGTGTGAGCCCACAGGCCGCCGACGCCACCGGTCGCGAGCACCACCGCGTCCGCGGGCAGGCTGAGCAGCTTTCCGTGGTGCTCGGTGAGGAGCCCGACCACCCTGCCGTCCTCGACGAGGACCCGGCGGGCGCGCGCGCCCTCGAGCACCGTGATCGCCGGCTCCGCGAGCACGGCTGCCACGACCGCCGCGAGGATCTCCGCGCCCGTCCCGTCACCGCCGGCGTGCACGATCCGGTGCCGGCGGTGCGCGGCCTCCAGGCCGAGCCGCAGCGTGGAGTCGGACGCACGGTCGAAGCGGGCGCCGAGGCGCTCCAGGAACCGGACCGCCTCGGGGGCCGCCCCGGTGACTCGCTCGACGACCGCAGGGTCGCAGAGACCAGCACCGGCTGCGAGCGTGTCCGCGGCGTGCAGTGCCGCCGAGTCGTCGCTGCCCAGCGCCGCGGCGATGCCGCCCTGCGCCCACCCCGTGGACGTGCCGTCGCCGAGCGGCCCGGCCGAGATCACGGTGGTGGGTCGGGGGGCCAGGCGCAGCGCCGTCACCAGGCCCGCCAGGCCACCGCCCACGACGAGCGCGCGCGTCATACCGCGAGCATCCTCTCCACCGCCGCCCGCGCACGGACGGCCACCGCCGGGTCGATGGTGACCTCGTTGGTCATCGTCTCCAGGCTGCGGCGGATCGTGGCCAGGGAGTTGCGCTTCATGTGCGGGCAGAGGTTGCAGGGCCGCACGAACTCGACCTCGGGGTGCTCGGCCGCGATGTTGTCGCTCATCGAGCATTCCGTGACGAGGGCCACCTGGCGGGGGCGGCGGGTCACGACGAAGTCGAGCATCTGGGCGGTGGACCCGGCCAGGTCGGCCTCCGCCACGACGTCCGGGGGGCATTCGGGGTGCGCCAGCACGACCGCGTCCGGGTGTGTCGCCCGCAGGTGACGGATGTCGTCGGCGCCGAAGCGCTCGTGGACCTCGCAGTGGCCGGGCCAGGTGATCACGTCCACGGAGGTCTGGCGCGCGATGTTCTGGGCGAGGTACTCGTCCGGGATCATGATGACGCGGTCCGTCCCGAGGGACTCCACGACGCGCAGCGCGTTGCCTGAGGTGCAGCAGACGTCGCTCTCGGCCTTGACCTCCGCCGAGGTGTTGACATAGGTCACGACCGGGACGCCCGGGTGCTGGCGGCGCAGCTCGCGGACGTCGGCCGCGGTGATCGACTCGGCCAGCGAGCAGCCGGCCCGCAGGTCCGGGATGAGCACCGTGCGCTCGGGGTTGAGCAGCTTGGCGGTCTCCGCCATGAAGTGGACCCCGGCCAGCACGATGACGTCGGCCTCCACGTCCTGCGCCTCCCGGGCCAGGGCCAGGGAGTCACCGACGATGTCGGAGACGCAGTGGAAGATCTCGGGCGTCTGGTAGTTGTGCGCCAGGACGACGGCGTTGCGCTCGGCCTTCAGCCGCAGGATCGCCTCGATGTCCTCGGCGAAGAAGGGCCACTCGACCTCCGGGACGACGTGGCGCACCCGGTCGTAGAGATGGGCCGTGCGTTGTGCGGCGGTGCTGCCCGTCGTCGGGGACACTGGGGCAGGGATCGTGGTAAGGGGCATCGTCGGACCTCCGTCGCGCACCTATGCTTCGTTTGAGCATTACTAGGCGACGCGAGTGTATATGCTCAGCATGAGCATCGACAAAGCGGCTGGTCAGCGGGGGCGCGGCAGCTTGGTGCCGCTCGCCAGTCGCTCCTCCAGCACGGCGCGCCGGAAGCGGTAGAGCCGGGCCGGGCGGCCCCCGGTGGCGGTCTCGGTCGCGCCGGTGGGCTCCACGAGGTCCTGCGCCGTGACGAGTCGGCGGAAGTTCTGCTTGTGGACGGTCTGCCCGGCCACCGTCTCGACGGTCGACTGCAGCTGGCCGAGGGTGAAGCTGTCGGGCACGAGCTCGAACACGACGGGGTGGTACTGGATCTTCGCGCGCAGCCGCGCGATGCCGGTCGCCAGGATGCGGCGGTGGTCGGCCCACATCCGCTCGCCGGGCACCAGGGTGCCGCCGGCCTCGGGGATGAGCCCGGCCTCGTAGAGGAGCTCGTAGCGCTGCAGCACCAGCTCCGGGGACCAGGGCTGCTCGCCGAGCCCGAAACAGACTCCCGCCCGCAGCTCCCGACGGGCGCGCTCGTCGCGGTCGTCGACCTGCCCTGCCCAGGACCGCAGTGCCGGCTCGACCACGTCGGCGACCAGGGCGCCACCCTGGGACCCGGGGCGGTGGTCCTCCCAGGGCAGGTAGGCGTACCAGTCCCGCCAGCCGGCGCCCTCCGTCACGTCGCGCGCGAGACCGAGGTAGGAGACCGAGACCACGCGGCCGCCGGCGCTGCTGCGGTCCGGGTCGGCGAAGGTGTACAGCTGCTCGACGTAGCCCAGCGAGTGCCCGGTCTGCTGCTCGACCCAGGCGCGCAGGCCCGCCTGCATCGAGCGGTGCTCGCTGCGCAGCGGCCCCGACGGCAGGCGAGTGCCCTCGTCGGCCGTGAGCACCAGGGCCTGCCCGCCGGACACCGCGGTCAGCACGGCCACGAGCTCGGCACCCACGCGTTCTCCCGTCACCTGTCCATCTTGCCGTGCCGGCGCCCCGTCGATGCGCAGCCGCGGCCCCGCGTGTGGCAGGATCGACCGACCGCTCCACCGACCAGGAGGTTCCTGCCTTGACGACGTCGGCGCCCAGCACCGCGACCGTTCCGACCCCCACCTCCCTGCCCGTCGAGGACGATCCGCACACCGGGCGCAGGGTGCTGCTCAAGCTCTCCGGTGAGGCTTTCGGCGGCGGTCAGGTGGGGCTCGACCCCGACGTCGTGCGTGGGATCGCCCGTCAGATCGCGGCAGGTCACCGTGCCGGGACGCAGGTGGCCGTGGTGATCGGTGGCGGCAACTTCTTCCGCGGCGCCCAGCTGCAGCAGCGCGGGATGGAGCGGGCCCGGGCCGACTACATGGGCATGCTCGGCACCGTGATGAACTGCCTGGCCCTCCAGGACTTCCTGGAGAAGGAGGGCGTGGACACGCGGGTCCAGACCGCGATCACCATGGGCCAGGTCGCCGAGCCGTACATCCCCCGCAAGGCGATCCGGCACCTCGAGAAGGGCCGGGTCGTCATCTTCGGTGCCGGGGCCGGTATGCCGTACTTCTCCACCGACACCGTCTCCGCCCAGCGCGCGCTGGAGATCAAGTGCGACGCGGTCCTCATGAGCAAGCACGGCGTGGACGGCGTCTACACCGCCGACCCGCGTACCGACCCGGCCGCGAAGAAGCTGGACACGCTGACCTTCTCCGAGGCGCTCTCCAGCAACCTGCGGGTCGTGGACGCGGCCGCGTTCAGCCTCTGCATGGACAACCACCTGCCGATGCTCGTCTTCGGCATGGAGGGGGAGGACGCCATCACCCGCGCCATCAAGGGTGAGAAGATCGGGACACTGGTCACCGCGGGCTGACCGCCACGACCACCACGCACGACGCGACACGAAGGAGCAAGACCACATGTCTGAGGTCATCGACATGGCCCTCATGGAGGCCGAGGAGAAGATGGACAAGGCTCTGGAGGTGGCGCGCGACGACATGGCCAACATCCGCACCGGCCGCGCCCACCCCGGGATGTTCTCCAAGCTCGAGGT
This sequence comes from Ornithinimicrobium tianjinense, assembly GCF_014636495.1. Classification (GTDB taxonomy): domain Bacteria; phylum Actinomycetota; class Actinomycetes; order Actinomycetales; family Dermatophilaceae; genus Ornithinicoccus; species Ornithinicoccus tianjinensis. The sequence goes on along the minus strand of NZ_BMEM01000002.1, from coordinate 184,339 downwards.
CGACTACTACGGCTCGCCCACCCCGCTTCAGCAGCTGGCCTCCTTCACCGTGCAGGACGCCCGGACCCTGCTCATCACGCCCTACGACAAGAGCGCGATGAAGGACATCGAGAAGGCGCTGCGTGACTCCGACCTGGGTGCCAACCCCAGCAACGACGGCAACGCCATCCGCATCGTCATGCCGCAGCTGACCGAGGAGCGTCGCAAGGAGTACATCAAGCTCGCCCGCGGCAAGGGCGAGGACGCCAAGGTCTCCGTGCGCAACGTGCGCCGCCACGCCAAGGACGCCATCGACAAGGCCGTCAAGGACGGCGAGATCGGCGAGGACGAGGGCTCGCGCGCCGAGAAGGAGCTGGAGGCGCTGACCAAGAAGCACGTCGACGCCGTCGACGAGATCCTCAAGCACAAGGAGTCCGAGCTGCTCGAGGTCTGAGCGGCCGGCACGTCCACGGCATACCCATGACGGACCAGGACGCCGGGCGCGATCCCGGTCGAGGCGCGACCTCGTCGCGACGCGCCTACCGGACCCTGACCGGGAGCGGGCCCGGCCCCCGACCTTCGCGCGCCGGACGCAACCTGCCCGCCGCCATCGGGGTGGGTCTGATCCTCGGCGTCCTCGTCGTGGGCAGTCTGGTGCTGCTGCCCTGGGCGTTCGTCATCCTCGTGACGATCGCGGCAGCCATCGGCGTGTGGGAGCTGGACCACGCGATGCGGGAGGGGCGGATCAGGCCCCCCTTCCCGCCCCTGCTCGCCGCGGTCCTGCTCGTGCCCCTCGCCTACGTGGGGGGCCCCGAGGCGCTGGCCGTGGGTTTCGCGGCCTCGGTCGCGCTCGTGCTGCTGTGGCGCTCCACCGGCGAGCCCGACGGCGCCGCCCGCGACGTGGCGGGCGGTGTCTTCATCGTCGCCTACGTGCCGCTCCTGTGCGCGATCACCTCGCTCATGCTGGCGGAGCCCGACGGGGTCGGCCGCATCCTCACCTTCGTCCTGGTGACCGTGGCCAGCGACACGGGCGGGTATGCCGTCGGCGTGCTGCGCGGGCGGACGCCGATGGCGCCGGCGCTGTCCCCGAAGAAGTCGTGGGAGGGCTTCGGCGGCTCGGTGGCGACCAGCGCCCTCGTCGGCGCACTCGCCGTCACCCTGCTGCTGGACGGCAGGTGGTGGGCCGGTGCCGTGGTCGGCGCCCTGGCGGCGGTCTTCGCCACCGTGGGCGACCTGGCCGAGTCCTCGATCAAGCGGGACCTCGGCATCAAGGACATGGGACACCTGCTGCCGGGCCACGGCGGCATCATGGACCGCCTCGACTCGATGGTCGTCAACGCCCCGGTGTGCTGGGTCCTGCTGAGCCTGCTCGTCTGACGGGGTGGTCGGCCCGGCGGGGTCAGACCGTCGCCGCGAGCTGGCCGCAGGCTCCGTCGATCTCCGAGCCGCGGGTGTCGCGCACGGTCGTGGGTATGCCGTGCGCGAGGAGTCGCTCGACGAACTGCTGCTCGACCCCGGGGCGGGAGGCGGTCCACTTCGACCCGGGCGTGGGGTTGAGCGGGATCGGGTTGACGTGCACCCACCCGCGTCCTCGCGCGTTGAGCTTCTCGCCGAGCAGGTCGGCGCGCCACGCGTGGTCGTTGATGTCCCGGATCAGGGCGTACTCGATGGAGACGCGTCGGCCGGTGGCGTCGAAGTAACGGCGGGCCGCGTCGAGCGCCTCGTCGACCTTCCACCGCGTGTTGATCGGGACGAGCTCGTCGCGCAGCTCGTCGTCCGGCGCGTGCAGGGACAGCGCCAGGGTCACCGGGATGCCCTCGGCGGCCAGCTTGTCGACGGCCGGGACCAGACCCACGGTCGACATGGTGATGCCGCGGGCTGACATCCCGAGGCCGGCGGGGGAGGGGTCCACGAGCCGGCGGATCGCGCCGATCGCCTGCTTGTAGTTGGCCAGGGCCTCGCCCATGCCCATGAAGACGACGTTGGAGACGCGCAGCGCCTCGACCGTGTCTCCCTCGCAGGCGTGGTCCTCGGTGCTCTCGCCGGGAGCGGTCGCCAGATCCCCGTGACGCAGGGCGCGGGCGGCCGCGACCACCTGCTCCACGATCTCCGCCGTCGACAGGTTGCGGGTGAGCCCGGCCTGCCCGGTCGCGCAGAACGGGCAGTTCATGCCGCACCCCGCCTGGCTGGAGATGCACATGGTCACGCGGCCTGGGTAGCGCATGAGGACGGACTCGACGAGGGCCCCGTCGTGCAGCCGGTGCACCTGCTTGAGGGTGGCTCCCGCGTCCGCAGAGAGCGTGCGGACTGGACTGAGGAGCGGCGGCAGCAGCGTGGCGACCAGCTCCTCGCGCCCGGCCTTGGGCAGGTCGGTCATCTGCGCGGGGTCGGTGACCAGCCGCTCGAAGTAGTGGCGGCTCACCTGGTCGGCGCGGAAGCCGGGGACGCCGAGCTCCTTGGCCCATTCCTTGCGGCCGGCGACGTCGAGGTCGGCCAGGTGCGTGGGCGCCTTCCCGCGGCGGGGCGCGGTGAAGGTCAGGGTCCCCGGTGCGGGGCGGGTCGTGGGCGTCGGCAGCTCGGTCATCCCCACCAGTGTCTCAGGTATGCCGCGCGCCCGGGCTCGCTCGGTGTCAGGGGATCATCGGCCAGTCCGGCGGCGGGTCCTCGCCCACCCGGCCGTCGACGGCCTCACGCAGCAGGTCCGCGTGCCCGGTGTGCCGGTCGTACTCCTCCACGAGGTCGTGCAGGTGCCGACGGGCCGTCGGCCGGGCGTCCTCGAACTCGAGGTGACCCGGTCGGTCGAGACCGCCCTCCGCCAGCACGCGCGCCAGCCGGGCCCGGGACCGCCCGACCGCGGCCGCCCAGAGACCGTAGACCTCCTCGGCGGTCTCGTCCGGCTCCACGCTGAACTGCCACCGCTCCACGTCGTCCTCCGGCGCGAGCGACCACGTCTCCGGACGTTCGCCCAGGATCCGCCAGCCGAAGACGTCGTCCTCGCACATCGCGAGGTGCTTGAGCAGCCCGCCCAGGCTCAGGGCCGAGGAGGGCACCGCACGGACGCGGAGCTGGTGCACATCGAGCCCGTCGACCTTCCACCGAAAGGTGGCGCGCAGGCGCTCCAGGGTGCCGACGAGGTGCTCGACGTCGGTGCCGGCCAACGGGGGTTCCCAGGGTGGATCGGTGCGTGTCATGCAGGGGAGGCTAGCCCTGGTCGCGGACAGCGGGTGTCCGCGACCGGACGCCGTGGGTGACCACTGCCGCCGCCTCGTCGACCGTGTCCACCAGGTGGAGGACGGCGCTCATCCGGCGCTCCCGGGCCAGGGCCTGCAGCAGCGGCCAGACGGGCAGCTGCTCCGTCCAGTGCGCCCGCCCCACCAGCACCAGCGGCGGGAGGGGCTGCTCGGCGAGGTCGACCTCGTAGTACAGCCGGGTCGCCATCTGAAAGACCTCCTGCACCGTCCCCGCGGCTCCGGGGAGCACCACCAGGCCGTCCCGGGAGTGGGCGAGCAGCAGGTCCTCGCGGACGGCGTTGGAGAAGAACTTCGCGATCTGCTGCGCGAAGGCGTTGGGCGGCTCGTGACCGTAGTACCAGGTCGGGATCCCCAGACTGCGCAGCCCGGTGCCGCCCCGCCCCTGCCCGCGCTGGGCGAGGGCCGGCCGCACCCAGGCGGCGATGTCGGGGGCGAAGTCAGGGACGCCTGCGAGCGCGTGGAGCGCGTCGGCCAGCACCGCCTCGTCGCTGGCCCAGGCCCCGAGGTTGGCGGCCTCCATCGCGCCGGGTCCGCCGCCGGTCACGACCAGGGCGCCCGCCTCGGCCAGCCGGTGCCCGAGCAGTGCCGCTGCGGCGAAGTCGTCGCTGCCCCGCCGCAGGGCGTGGCCGCCCATCACGCCCACGACGACACGCCCCAGGACCAACGAGGTCAGCGCGTCCGACATGGCGTCGTCGTGGATGGCCCGCAGCGCGGTGACGTAGGCGTCGTGCCGGATGGTCGCGTCCTCGAACCACGCATAGGCCCGGGCGTCGACCGTGCCCGCGTAGCCGTCGTCCTCCAGCCCCGCGTACAGCTCCTGCGGGGTGTAGAGGTGGGCGCGGTAGGGATCCACGGGTGAGCGGTGGGCCGCGGGGAAGATGATCGTCCCGTGCTCGCGCAGGTGCTCCTCGATCTCCTCGTCGAGCCGCCCGCCGAGCACCACGATGTCGCTGAGGTCGGACCGGGCCAGGAGCAGCTCGCGGTCGCGGCGCAGGTCCAGGCCCTGGAGCCGGAGCGCGTGCAGGGGCGCCGACGAGCGGAGCAGGCGGGCCCAGGTCTCACCGTCCTCGACCTCCCTCCCGGCGACCGGGCCGGTGCTCTGCGCCCGGCGGTAACGCACCTCCTGCGCGGCGCGGAGACCCACCGGCACCGAGGACACCCGGGCGGAGACGGGTCGCTGGCTGAGCTGCATACGTAGACCCTAGGCAACCGGGTGACGGCCCGCCGGTCGGCGGGCCGCAGCCGTCGGGCGCACGAGGCAGGCCGTCGACCGACGCTCGCGCCCCCTGGCCCCTCCGGTGCGACGGTCGGGTGTTGACTGACCTCATGAGCAACGACGCCCAGCAGCAGTACCGCGACGCCGTGGCCCGCAGCCTGGAGGACCCCGAGAGCTTCTGGGGCGAGGCGGCCGACCTGATCACCTGGATCACCCGGCCGGAGCGTGCCCTCGACGACGCCGACGCCCCGTTCTACCGCTGGTTCCCGGGCGGGCGGCTCAACGTGTGCTTCAACGCGCTCGACCGGCACGTCGTCCACGGGCGCGCCGACCAGACCGCGCTCGTCCACGACAGCCCCGTGACCGGCACCACCAGGTCGTTCACGTATGCCGAGCTGCTCGACCTGGTCGCCCGGTTCGCCGGTGTGCTGCGCGACCTCGGCGTCGTCAAGGGTGACCGCGTGGTCATCTACATGCCGATGGTGCCCGAGGCCGTGGTGGCGATGCTGGCCTGCGCCCGCATCGGCGCGGTGCACTCGGTCGTCTTCGGCGGCTTCGCCCCGGCCGAGCTGGCGGCCCGCATCGAGGACGCGGAGCCCAAGGTGGTCGTGTCCGCGAGCTGCGGCATCGAGCCGAGCCGCGTCGTCGCCTACAAGCCCATGCTGGACGAGGCGATCGAGCGGTCCGCGCACAAGCCCGACCACTGCGTGATCCTGCAGCGCGAGCAGCTCCACGCCGAGCTGGGGGAGCGCGACCTGGACTGGAAGCAGGTCATGAACCCGGACGCGGTGGCGCCGGCGGCCTGCGTGCCGGTCGGGTCGACCGACCCGCTGTACGTCCTCTACACCTCGGGCACGACCGGGCGCCCGAAGGGGATCGTGCGGGACAGCGGCGGGTATGCCGTGGCGCTGCGCTGGTCGATGACCGAGCTCTACGGGGTGCAGCCCGGGGAGACCTGGTTCTGCGGGTCCGACGTGGGCTGGGTCGTCGGGCACTCCTACATCGTCTACGCGCCGCTGCTCACCGGCGCGACGACGATCCTCTACGAGGGCAAGCCGGTGGGCACGCCCGACGCGGGGGCGTACTGGCGCCTCATCCGGGAGCACGGGGTCGTGTCGGCCTTCAGCGCCCCGACGGCGGTCCGGGCGATCAAGAAGCAGGACCCCGACGCCACGCTGCTCAAGGACGGCGACCTCTCCTCGCTGCGTGCGCTCTTCCTGGCGGGGGAGCGGCTGGACCCGGACACCTGGCAGTGGGCGACCGACCACCTCGGCGTGCCGGTCGTCGACAACTGGTGGCAGACCGAGACCGGCTGGCCGATCGCGATCAACCCGGTGCGCGAGGGCGAGGCGCTCTTCGGGATCAAGCCCGGCAGCCCCACGCTGCCTACCGCCGGGTATGACGTGCGCGTGCTCGACGAGCGCGGCGAGCAGGTCCCGGCCGGCACGGAGGGGGCGATCTGCCTGCGGCTGCCCATGCCGCCCGGCACCCTGCCCACGCTGTGGCGTGACGACCAGCGCTACGTCGACAGCTACCTGTCGGCGTTCGACGGCTACTACCTCTCCGGGGACGGCGGGTATGTCGACGACGAGGGCTACGTCTTCGTCATGGGCCGGACCGACGACGTGCTCAACGTCGCGGGCCACCGGCTCTCCACCGGCTCGCTCGAGGAGGCGCTCGCCGGGCACCCCGCCGTAGCCGAGTGCGCGGTGATCGGCGTCCACGACGAGCTCAAGGGCCAGGTGCCTCGCGCCCTGGTCGTCCTCAAGGCGGGCACCGACCCCGACGAGGCCGGTCTGCAGACGCTGCGGCAGGAGCTCGTCGCGCGGGTCCGCAGCGAGGTCGGCGCCGTGGCCGCGCTGCGGCAGGTCGACGTCGTCGACGCGCTGCCGAAGACCCGCTCGGGCAAGATCCTGCGCAAGACGATGAGGCAGATCGCCGACGGCCAGGAGGCTGCGGTCCCGTCCACCATCGAGGACGTCTCCGTGCTCGACGCGCTGACCCCGGTGCTGCGGGGAGGCGGTGGCTGAGCCGGGGCCGGCCGCCGGCAGCCTGTGGACAACCGGCTCTCGGCGGCTGGCCGGCCTCCTATCCTGCTCGTGACGTCGGGCCAGCCGGCCTGACGCCGCAGGGAGGGAGGCAGGGATGGGCACGGGCACGATGCAGGTGGACGTGAACGTGGACGTAGACACGGACGCCCTCGGCGCCGCAGCCGTGCGGCTGACGCGGGTCGCCGAGACGGTGGAGGGCATCGGGAGGTGCGTACGGCAGCGGTGCGACGCGGCGGCCGAGGGAGCCGGGGGAGCCCAGCTCTCCGGCGCCCTGACGGTGCTCGGACGGGTGCTGGCAGCGACGTTGGCCCGGTCGGCCGACGCGACGCGACTGGTGGGGGCGGCGACCGGCGTGGCGGCCGCCGATTACCGGACGGTCGAGGAGGCGCTCGTCGCCCGGTGGACCGGGGGAGGTCGGCCATGAGCGCGAGCGTCCTCGCCGCGGACCCCGAGGGGATGCAGGTGGTGGCCGCGGCGCTGCGGGTGCTGTCGGCCGACCTCGTCGACGCGGCCGACGGCGTGGCGGACGGCGGAGGGCTCGACGGCTGGCGCGGGCTGGCGGCCCTCGAGCAGGGGGCCAGGCGTGCGGCGAGCGCTGCCGCGGTGCGCTCGGTCGCCTCGCCGCTGGAGGAGGCGGCGCACCAGCTGGACCGGATCGCCGCTGTCGCCAGCGAGCTGGGTGGGCGCGTCCGCCGTCATCTCGCCGTCGCCGAGGCCCTTGTCGACGAGCGGGCCCGTCTGCTCTCCTACGGTGCGCAGACGGACGACCTCGCCGGTCAGGGCTGGCGTTCCCGGCTGGCCGAGGTCGAGGCGGAGATCACCCGGCTGCGACGGCTCGTGGCGGAGGCGGAGGAGGAGTTCGACCGCGCCCAGCAGGGTGCCGCCAGCGGGCTCGGGTGGCTCACGGATGGGATGCGGACCTACGACGACCTGAAGCTGCTGCGGGAGGTGGTCACCCACGCGCGTGACGCGGGCAGGGCCGGCCTGGGTCTGAGCATCGTCGCGATGGAGCTGCGCCGTCTGCACCGGCAGACGGTGCCGGGCGGCGAGCGGATCGCGCGTCGGGTGGCCCAGGGGATGCAGCGGGCCCAGCGGCTCGTGGTCCAGAAGCCGAAGGGCTGGATCAAGCGGCTGCCCGTGGTCGGCAGGGTCGCGACGGGCCTGGCCATGAAGGGGGTCCCGGTGATGACCCTGGTGGACGCGGTCCCGGACGTGGTCACCGGGGGCGGGCACGGCGGGTGGCGTGGCACAGCGACCCGCGTCCTGGCCGGGGCCGCCGTGGTCGGCGTCGTCGGGGCGGTCGTCGTCTCCTCGCCCGTCGCGGTGCCGGCCGGCATCGTCGCCGCCGGGGCCTACCAGGCGTGGGTCGCGGGCGGCTGGATCTACGACAACCGCCGCGAGATCGGCGGCGCGACCCGGCGGGTCTGGCGGCAGGGCGGCACAGCCGTCAGCACGGCGCGGGAGGTGGCCCGGTCCGGGCTGCGGAGGCTGCGCGACCGACTCTCAGACCAGCTCCGCGCACCGGTGGCCGGAGACCGCCTGGTCGGGGTCGCGCCGTGATCCTCGTCCTGGCCGTCACCGCCGCGGAGCTCACCGAGCTGGAGGACGCCCGGCGTGCCGACCACGGGCAGCCTCCCCAGGCCGAGAGGGCGGCCGTGGCGCTGGAGGCCCGCAGCTCCCTCCGCGCCCGCGGGCTGCTCGACGCCGCGGGCCGTCTGCAGGTGGACGACAGCGACGAGAGCCTGCTCCTCACGACCGTGCTCGACGTGCGGCTGACGGCCACCCGCACCCTGGTCGTCGAGCGCGTCGTGGCGCCAGAGCCTGGCCAGGACGCCGCTGGGCAGGGGTTCGTGCGGGGCGTGCGGCTGGTCCACCTGCTCGACCGCGAGGAGGGTGCGGTCGTGGAGGACCTGCTGGAGGGTGACGTGCGCCACCTGTGGATCGCCCCCGACCGGGAGCAGCTCCTCGACGCGGTGACCTCGGTCACGGTCCCCTCGTCAGCGCTCGCGGGGCAGGGGCCTCCGCGGCGGGTCCCGGCCACGGATCCGACGTTGCTGGCCGCGTCGCTCGACCACCCGACCTGCCTCGCCGAGCTGACCGTCGTGGAGGGCGGGGAGCCGGTGGCGGGAGAGCTCCTGGCGCTGGGGCCCCGCGGGTGCTGGTCGACCGGCATCGACCGCTCGGAGGCTCCGCCCGCGGTTCTCGAGTACCGCCCGGTGCCACCCGGCCACGTCGCCGCCTGGGTGGCCCGAGCCGCACGGCAGGGCACAATGACACGGTGACCCAGCGCTCCGTGACCCTGCTCGGTTCGACCGGTTCCATCGGCACCCAGGCGATGGACGTCGTGCGCGCCCACCCCGACCGGTTCACCGTCCGAGCCCTTGCCGCCGGGGGTGGGGACGTCGAGCTGCTGGCGCGACAGGCGGTCGAGCTGGGCGTCGAGCAGGTGGCGGTCGCCCGCGACGACGCCGCCACGGTGGCCCGGCTGACGGAGGCGCTCGCGGGGGCCGCGCGCGAGGCGGGACGCACGGCATACCGACCGGAGGTCCTGGCCGGACCCGAGGCCGCGACGACGGTGGCCGGCAACGGCGCCGACGTCGTGCTCAACGGCATCACGGGCAGCATCGGCCTGCGGCCCACCCTCGCGGCTCTGGCAGCCGGCAGCACCCTGGCCCTGGCCAACAAGGAGTCCCTCATCGTCGGGGGTCCTCTCGTCAAGGCGGCCGCGGGCCCGGACCAGATCGTGCCCGTCGACTCCGAGCACAGCGCCATCGCCCAGTCACTCCGGAGCGGGCGGCGCGAGGAGGTCCGCCGCCTCGTCGTGACCGCGAGCGGCGGCCCTTTCCGCGGCCGCAGCCGGGAGGAGCTGCGCGGCGTCACGCCGGCGCAGGCGCTCGCGCACCCGACCTGGGACATGGGGCTGGTGGTCACCACCAACTCCGCCACCCTCGTCAACAAGGGCCTGGAGGTCATCGAGGCACACCTGCTCTTCGACGTGCCGTTCGACGACATCGAGGTCGTGGTGCACCCGCAGTCCGTCGTCCACTCGATGGTCGAGTTCAGGGACGGGTCCACGATCCTGCAGGCCTCGCCCCCGACCATGCACATCCCGATCGCCCTGGGCCTGTCGTGGCCCGAGCGGCTCGCGGACGTGGCTGCCCCGTGCGACTGGACGCAGGCCTCGACCTGGGAGTTCTTCCCGCTGGACCACGAGGCCTTCCCGGCGGTCCGGCTCGCCGTGCAGGTAGGCCGCGAGGGTGGGACCTTCCCGGCCGTCTACAACGCCGCCAACGAGGTGTGCGTCTCGGCCTTCCACGCCGGCCAGCTGCCGTTCACCGGGATCGTCGACACCGTCGCGTCGGTGGTGGAGGAGCACGCGGGAGAGGCCGGGAACGGAATCCGCGGTTCGTCGGTTGAACTCGACGTGGACCAGGTGCTCGCCGCCGACGCCTGGGCACGCACCGTCGCCACCGACCTGGTGGCCGCCAGCACCGAGGAGCGGGTCTGATGCTGCTGTACGTCCTGGGCGTCCTCGTGATCGCCGTGGGGATCGCCGTGTCGATCGCGCTGCACGAGGTGGGTCACCTCGTCCCGGCGAAGATCTTCGGCGTCAAGGTGCCGCAGTACATGGTCGGCTTCGGCCCGACCCTGTGGTCCACCCGGCGCGGAGAGACCGAGTACGGCATCAAGGCGATCCCCCTCGGGGGCTACGTCCGGATGATCGGCATGTTCCCACCGCGGGCACAGGACGGCGGGCGGCTGCGACGCGCCACCTCCAACCCGGTCCAGCAGATGATCGAGCAGGCCCGGCAGGACTCCCTGGACGAGGTCGGTCCCGGCGACGAGGACCGCGTCTTCTACCGGCTGCCCGTCTGGCAGCGGCTGGTCGTCATGGCAGGGGGGCCGCTGATGAACCTCGCGATCAGCGTGGTCCTGATGACCCTCATCCTCACCGTCCACGGCATCGGCACCAACGTCCCGACGGTCTCCGCGGTCGCCCAGTGCGCCCCGGCCGACGTCACCGACGACAACTGCGCCGGCCAGCCGGCCTCGCCTGCCGTCCGGGCCGGGTTCCAGGTCGGCGACACGATCCTGGCCGTCGACGGCACACCTGTGACGGGCTGGGCGGACACGACCTACGCCATCCAGAACGCCGGGGAGCAGGCGACCTTCCTCGTCGAGCGCGACGGCCGCGAGCTCACGCTCACCGCCGACCTGGTGATGCGCGAACGACCCCTGGTCCAGCCGGACGGCACGGTCACGGTCGATGCGCAGGGGGAGCCGGTGCTGGGCCCGGTCGGCTTCCTCGGCGCGTCGCCGACCTTCGTCTACGAGCCGCAGCCGGTGACGGCGGTCCCAGGCGTGGTCGGGGACATGTTCACCGGGACCGCACGTGTCATCTTCACCCTGCCGCAGCGCATGGTCGACGTCGCCCAGGCGGCGTTCGGGACCGAGGAGCGGGACGCCGAGGGTCCGATGTCGGTGGTCGGCGTGGGCAGGGTGGCGGGGGAGGTGACGTCCGGAGACGTCCTCGGCGGCACCCTGGGGGAGCGGCTCTGGATCGTGCTCGCCCTGATCGCCTCGCTCAACATGGCGCTGTTCGTCTTCAACCTGGTCCCGCTGCTTCCCCTCGACGGCGGGCACATCGCCGGCGCCCTGTGGGAGGGCCTGAAGAAGGCGTGGGCGAGAGTGCGCGGACTGCCGGTCCCCGGACCGGTGGACACCGCCAAGGCCCTGCCCGTCGCGTATGCCGTGGCCGTCGGGCTGCTCGGCATGACGGCGCTGCTGATCTATGCCGACATCGTCCGACCGGTCAGTCTCGGCTGACGTCCAGGGTCGTCCTGAGATACTGGGTCCATGACTGCTGGCACCCCTGTCTCGCTCGGCCTCCCGTCGCTGCCCCCGCCGGTCCTGGCGCCCCGTCGCAAGACGCGCAAGATCAAGGTGGGCAAGGTCGAGGTCGGGGGTGACGCGCCCATCTCCGTGCAGTCGATGACCACCACACCGACGACGGACATCAACGCCACTCTGCAGCAGATCGCCGAGCTGACGGCGGCGGGCTGCGACATCGTGCGGGTCGCCTGTCCGAGCCAGGACGACGCCGACGCCCTGCCGGCCATCGCCCGCAAGTCGCAGATCCCGGTCATCGCCGACATCCACTTCCAGCCCAAGTACGTCTTCGCGGCCATCGACGCGGGGTGCGCCGCGGTCCGCGTCAACCCGGGCAACATCCGCAGGTTCGACGACCAGGTCAAGGAGATCGCCCAGGCCGCCAAGGACGCCGGCGTCTCGATCCGGATCGGCGTCAACGCCGGCTCCCTGGACAAGCGGCTGCTCGACAAGTACGGCAAGCCCACCGCCGAGGCGCTCGTGGAGTCGGCGGTCTGGGAGGCCAGCCTGTTCGAGGAGCACGACTTCCACGACTTCAAGATCTCCGTGAAGCACAACGACCCGGTCGTGATGGTGCGCGCCTACGAGATGCTCTCGGAGCGTGGCGACTGGCCGCTGCACCTCGGCGTGACCGAGGCGGGGCCGGCCTTCCAGGGCACCATCAAGTCCTCGGTCGCCTTCGGTGCGCTGCTGTCCAAGGGCATCGGCGACACGATCCGCGTGTCCCTCTCCGCGCCGCCCGTGGAGGAGGTCAAGGTCGGCAACCAGATCCTGCAGAGCCTCAACCTCAAGCCGCGCAAGCTGGAGATCGTCTCCTGCCCCTCCTGCGGCCGGGCGCAGGTCGACGTCTACACCCTCGCCGAGGAGGTCACGGCCGGCCTCGAGGGCATGGAGGTGCCGCTGCGCGTCGCCGTGATGGGCTGCGTCGTCAACGGCCCGGGGGAGGCTCGCGAGGCCGACCTGGGCGTGGCCTCCGGCAACGGCAAGGGACAGATCTTCGTCAAGGGCGAGGTCATCAAGACCGTCCCGGAGAGCCAGATCGTGGAGACGCTCATCGAGGAGGCCATGCGCATCGCCGAGGAGATGGAGCTGACGGACGATCAGGGCGGCGCGCCCACCGTCACGGTGGGCTGACCGACTAACGTTCGGTCATGGCACCGGACCCGATCAGCCGTCAGACCGCAGCCCGGTCGACCTGGGACGAGGGGTGCACCGCCTGGCACCTGCTGGACCGCACCGACCTGGGGATCGACCATCAGCTGCTGCCCCCGGGAGCCTCGACCCGGGCCCACGCCCACGACCGCTCCCGCCAGTTCTTCTACGTGCTCCGGGGCAGGGCGACCGTCACGCTCGGACCCCAGACCGCGCACGTCGGGGCGGGCGAGGGCATCGAGGTGCCCCCGCGGGTGCGTCACGAGGTGCGCAACGAGGACGGGGACGAGCTGGAGATGCTGGTCATCTCCACCCCGAAGGTCGTCGGCAAACCTCATGCCCGTAGCAGCCTGGGACGCACACGGGGTGGCCTGGTCGTCGGGACCTACCTGAGACCCACGCGGTCCGGCGACCTGCGCACCGTCGTCGACATCGAGGAGGCCCTCGACACCCGGCAGTGGATCGGGCAGGGGGGCCTGGACTGGCACCGCAGCGTGCTCGAGGACCCGGACATGGAGCACTGGGTCCTGGTCGACCGCCTCGACCGGATCGTGGCGTTCGGGATCATCGCGGGCGTCAGCGAGCCGGGCCACGTGGAGCTGCGTCGGATGGTCGTCGCCCCGGAGGGTCGCGGCCAGGGTCTGGGGCGTCTCCTGCTGCGCAAGCTCCTGGAGCAGGCGCGCGCGCGCCCGCAGGTGTCCCGCGTCTGGCTCGACGTCGGCGAGGACAACACCCGCGCACGCAGCCTGTACCGCTCCTTCGGCTTCGTCGAGAAGCCGGCCCCGTCCTGGGCCTCGCTGCTCGAGAACGGCCTCTACATGGAGTGGAACGCCACCTCGGGCGAGAGCTGACGACCTACCCTGTCCGGTATGTCGATGCCCGGGTTCCTCCCCACCCGCCAGCTGATCCTCGTGGACCTGCTCGCGCTGATGCTCGCGACCCGGCCGGGGGAGCGGGCCGTCGTCGCGGTGGACGGCCCGGACGGGGTGGGCAAGACCCGCATGGTCGGCGAACTGGTGGCGCTGGCACCGCTCGTGGCCGGACGCCAGGTGCTGAGCGTGTCCGTCGACGGGTTCCACCACCCACGCTCCCTCCGGTATGCCGCCGGCCTGGACGCTGAGTCCTTCTACCGCGACTCCTACGACTACGACGCGCTCAGGCGCGAGGTGCTGCACCCGTTCCGGCGGGGGGAGGCCTTCCGTCCCGCGGTCCGGGACGTGGACACCGACCGACCGCTCCACCCGGCCCCCGTCGAGGCCGAGGACGACGCGTTGCTCATCGTGGAGGGCATCTTCCTGCGGCGTCCCGAGCTGCGCGGCGAGTGGGACGCGACGTGCCTGGTCACGGCCCCGCCCAGCGTCACGGTGCCGCGCGGGAAGGCTCGGTTCCCCGGCTCGCGCGTGGCGGGCGACGAGGACCCCGAGCATCCCGTCAACGCGCGCTACGTCGGCGGGCAGCGCCTCTACGGTCTTCAGTCCCGGCTGTGGCAACCGACGTGGATCGTCGACAACACCGACCTGCAGCGTCCCGAGCTGCTCGTGCCGGACCCCGAGGACCCCCAGTGGTTCGACGACGAGGCCTGAGGCGGGGGCAGGTCCTGGAATGACGGACGCGCCGACCCGTTCGGGTCGGCGCGTCGGTCGGGCGGTCGTTGCTCAGGCGTCCTCGGACTGCTCCGCGACGGCGGCCTCGGCCTTCTCGGTGTCGTCGTCGACCCAGTCGAAGGTCTTGGTGACCGCCTTCTTCCAGGTGCGGTAGAGGCGCTCACGCTCGGCGTCGTCCATCTGCGGCGTCCAGCGCTTGTCCTCGGCCCAGTTGTCGATGACGTCCTGCTCGCCGGAGAAGAACCCGACCGCGATGCCGGCCGCGTACGCCGCGCCGAGCGCGGTGGTCTCGGCCACCTTCGGCCGCACGACGTCGACGCCCAGGATGTCGGCCTGGAACTGCATCAGCGTCTCGTTGGCGATCATGCCGCCGTCGACGCGCAGCTCGGAGAGGTCGACGCCGGAGTCGGCGTTCATGGCGTCCAGCACCTCACGGGTCTGGAACGCCGTGGCCTCCAGGGCCGCCCGCGCGATGTGGTGCTTGTTGACGTAGCGCGTCAGGCCGACGATCGCGCCGCGGGCGTCGTCCTTCCAGTAGGGCGCGAAGAGCCCGGAGAAGGCGGGGACGATGTAGCAGCCACCGTTGTCCTCGACCTCCTTGGCCAGGGTCTCGATCTCCGGGGCGTCCTTGATGAGCCCGATGTTGTCGCGCAGCCACTGCACCAGCGACCCCGTCACCGCGATCGATCCCTCGAGCGCGTAGACCGCGTCCTGCTCGCCGATCTTGTAGCAGACCGTGGTGAGCAGGCCGTTCTCGCTCGGCACGATCTCGGTGCCGGTGTTGAGCAGCATGAAGTTGCCCGTGCCGTAGGTGTTCTTGGACATGCCCTTCTCGAAGCACGCCTGGCCGAACGTCGCCGCCTGCTGGTCACCGAGGATGCCGGCGATCGGCACATGGAGCTTGTCGCTCTCCCCGTAGACCTCCGAGGACGAGCGGATCTCCGGCAGCATCGACATCGGGATGCCCATGTCAGCCGCGATGCTCTCGTCCCAGGCGAGCGTCTTGAGGTCCATCAGCATGGTGCGCGAGGCGTTCGTGACGTCCGTGACGTGCACTCCGCCGTTCACGCCGCCCGTCAGGTTCCAGAGGACCCAGGAGTCGGTGTTGCCGAAGAGCAGGTCACCGGCCTCGGCCTTGGCCCTGGCACCCTCGACGTTGTCCAGGATCCACTTGACCTTCGGACCGGAGAAGTAGGTGGCGAGCGGCAGCCCGCAGACCGCCTTGTACTTGTCGGCTCCCTCGTCACCACCGAGCTCGGCGACGATCTTGGAGGTGCGGGTGTCCTGCCAGACGATGGCGTTGTACACCGCCTCGCCGGTGGTCCTGTCCCACACCACCGTCGTCTCGCGCTGGTTGGTGATGCCGATGGCGGCCAGGTCACGGCCGGTGAGGTTGGCCTTGCCGAGCGCCATGCCGATGACCTCGGTGGTGTTGGCCCAGATCTCGGCGGGGTCGTGCTCGACCCAGCCAGCCTTCGGGAAGATCTGCTCGTGCTCCTTCTGGCCCACGGAGTGGATCTCGCCGCTCTTGGTGAACACGATCGCCCGGGTGCTGGTGGTGCCCTGGTCGATCGCGAGGACGTATTCAGCCATCTGTCTTCGTTCCCTTCACATCGTCGTGCTGGTAGGTGAGGTGGCCGGTTCAGGCGATGGCGGCAGCCAGGAGGCCGCCGAGCACGCCGCCGATGATCGGGCCCACGACCGGCACCCAGGAGTAGCCCCAGTCGCTGGAGCCCTTGCCGGGGATCGGCAGGATGGCGTGCGCGATGCGCGGACCGAGGTCACGCGCGGGGTTGATCGCATAGCCGGTCGGACCACCGAGGCTGGCGCCGATCCCGACGACCAGGAGCGCGACGGCCAGCGGGCCGAGCTGGGAGGGCGTGTGCGCGAAGTGCAGGATCACGAAGACGAGCACGAAGGTGCCCAGGATCTCGGTCACCAGGTTCCAGCCATAGCTACGGATCGCCGGACCGGTCGAGAAGACGGCCAGCTTGGTGGCCGGGTCCGCCTCCTCGTCGAAGTGCTGCTTGTAGGCCGCCCAGGCCAGGACCGCGCCGAGGAAGGCGCCGACCATCTCAGCGGCGAGGTAGAGGAGGGTGTTGACGAGGTTCACCTCGAGGGCCGCCGAACCGCCGAAGTTGTCGGCGCCGTTGGCGACGAGGCCCAGGGTCACGGCCGGGTTGAGGTGGGCTCCGGACTTGAAGGCCACGTAGACGCCGGCGAACACCGCCAGACCCCAGCCGAAGTTGATGAGCAGCCAGGCGCCTCCTCCGCCGCCGCCGAACCCCTTGGTCTTCGGCAGGATCGCGTTCGCGACCACGCCGGCACCGAGGAGCAGCAGCATCCCGGTGCCGAGCACCTCGGCCAGAAAGACTTCTCCCACGTCATCGTCCTTTCAGGTGGGAAGGATGGTCGGGCGGGGCGCCCGGCCATGCCACGGACCGATGCTGGTGCTCAACGGTCCATGGAGCTCAGGGGCGCCACCTCGCCGTGGCGGTCGCGGACGCGCACCGCGGCGGCGTCGTCCTGCTCGAGCGCCGCGGCCTCCTCGGCCTGCGCACGAGCGGTGTACTTCTCGAGCTCGTCGCGGACCCGGTCGGTGCTCCAGCCCAGCCACTGCTCGGCGATGGAGGCCACCTCGTCGACGGCGGCCAGGCCCTTGTGCGGGTACTCGTAGATGATGCGGGTGCGCCTCATCATCAGGTCCTCCAGGTGCAGCGCCCCCTCGCTGATGCAGGCGTAGGCGACCTCGGCCCGCAGGTAGGCGGGGGCGTGCGCGAGCGGTCGCGCCATGGACGGGTCCTCGGCGATCAGGTCGAGCAGCTCCTCGATGAGCGAGCCGTAGCGGTGCAGCAGGTGGTCCGTCAGCTGCTCGCTCCAGCCGAAGCGGGCCCGCAGGGCAGGCATGCGGCGGCGCATGGCGCTCTCGCCCACGGCACCCAGCAGCGGGATCTCGTGCGTGACCGACGGCAGCTCGGCCGCGCGCTCACCGAGGGCGAAGTCGACCGCGTCCTTGGCCATCACCCGGTACGTGGTGAGCTTGCCGCCCCCGATGACCGTCAGCCCTGGGACCGGGGACGCGACCGTGTGCTCGCGGCTGACCTTGGCCGAGTCCGTGCCCTCCTTGGTGCCCGGCTGAAGGAGCGGCCGGAGACCGGCATACCAGCCCACGACGTCCTCGCGCGTCAGCGTCGTGGTGAGCACGGCGTTGGCGTGCTCGAGCACGTAGTCGATGTCTGCGGAGGTGGCCACGGGGTTCTGACGGCTCTCGTGCCAGGGCGTGTCCGTGGTGCCGATGATCCAGTAGCGCGACCACGGGATGAAGAAGAGCACCGACTTCTCGGTCTGGAGGAACAGCCCGGACGAGCCCTCGATCCGTTCCCGCGGCACCACGAGGTGGATGCCCTTGGAGGCGAGCACCCGCAGCCCGCCCTCGGTGTCCGCGAGCTCCGAGACCTCGTCGGTCCACACGCCGGTGCAGTTGATGATGTGCCGGGCCCGCGCCTCGATCTCCTGCCCCGACTCGAGGTCGCGCAGCAGCGCGCCGACCGCCCGACCGTCGTCGTCCTTGAGGATCTTCACGACCTCGGTACGGCTCGCGGCCTGCGCGCCGTAGGAGTGCGCGGTGCGCACCAGGGTCGCCACGAGCCGGGCGTCGTCGACCGTCGCGTCCCAGTACTTGACGGCGCCGATCGCCGTCTCGTGGCGCAGCGCCGGGAACTCACGGTGCAGCCGACCACGCGTGGCGTGCTGGTGGATCGGCAGGGCCCGCCGGCCGGGCATGAGGTTGGCCAGCAGGTCGTAGAGCGTGACTCCCGCGCCGTAGTAGGCGCGCTGCCACACCCGGTGCTCGAGGGGGATGAGGAAGGGCATCGGCTTCACCAGGTGCGGCGCGAGCGTCTTCAGCAGCAGGCCCCGCTCGGTCAGTGCCTCGTGGACGAGCTTGAAGTCGAGCATCTGGAGGTAGCGCAGACCCCCGTGCACCAGCTTGGTGGACCACTGCGAGGTGCCCGAGGCCCAGTCCTGGGCCTCGACGATCACGGTCGAGAGCCCGCGGGTCGCGGCGTCCAGGGCCGTCCCAGCACCTGTCACCCCACCACCGATGACCAGCACATCCAGGGGCTGGCCGCCCGACCCGCTGGCGCGCAGCGCCTCGAGGGCCTCGTCACGGCTCCGGCCGGTGAGCGGCTTGTTCTGCATCGCTGTGGTGCTCCTCGTCCTCGCGGGCGGACTGCGTCATCGATGGCGCTCTCAGTTCACCGACACTAATGCAGATCGACACCGTTTCGCTCGGTAAGGCAGGCTGGGCCCATGCTGCGCAGTCTCGGTGCCGTCCGCGCTCTCGGGATGCCCGACGTCGAGGACGCCCTGGACGTGTGCGCCGAGGACCCGGTGACCAACGTCTTCGTCGCTGCGCGCATCGTGGAGAGCGGCCTCGCGGGCACGCGGGGACCGTTGTTCGGCTACGAGGCCGGCGGGGAGCGCGCGCTGTGCTGGTGCGCCGCGAACGTCGTGCCGGTCGGTGCGAGCAGCCGGGCGATCGCCGCGCTCGCCGGCAAGGTCGTCAAGCGACGCACGTGGGCCAGCTCGGTCTTCGGGCCGGCCGACCAGGTGCTCGAGCTGTGGGACCGGCTCGAGCGGCACTGGGGTCGTCCTCGGGAGATCCGTCGCAACCAGCTCGTCCTGACCATGACCGAGCGGCCGTCGGTGCTCGGCGTCGCCGCTGACCCCGCCGTGCGGCCGGCCCGCCCCGACGAGCTCGACCTCGTCGTGCCGGCAGCCACCGCCATGTTCACCGAGGAGATCGGCTACCCGCCCTACACGGGGACGGGCACGGCATACCGGCAGGGCGTGGACGGACTGATCCGACGTGGCCACACCTTCGTCCGGGTCGAGGCCGGCGAGGTGGTGTTCAAGGCGGACCTGGGGTCGGTCGCCCTGGGGGTCGCCCAGGTCCAGGGTGTCTGGGTGCACCCGCGATGGCGTGGGCAGGGCGTGGCCGCCCCGGCGATGGCCGCGGTCGTGGAGCAGGCCATGGCCACGGTGGCGCCGGTGGTCACCCTCTACGTCAACGACTTCAACGCACCGGCCGTCGCGACCTACCGACGGGTGGGGTTCGTGCAGACGGGGACGTTCGCGACCGTGCTGCTCTGAGGCCCGGCCTTCCTCAGCCGGCCAGCCGGGCGTGGAGGAAGGACCACGGGAGCGCGTGCCAGGTCGCCCACTGGTCGGCCGTGCTCGCGCCGCCGTGACCGCCCTCGGTGTTCTCCCAGTAGGTGACGTCGCGGCCGTGCTCCTCCAGGAGGGCCGCCATCTTGCGGGCGTGACCGGGGTGGACGCGGTCGTCGCGGGTCGAGGTCGCGAGGTAGACCGGCGGGGTGGGTCGGGCCGGGTCAAAACGCTGGTAGGGCGAGAAGGTCGACAGCCAGGCCCAGTGCTCGGGGTCGTCGGGCTCGCCGTACTCCGCCGTCCAGGACGCCCCCGCGAGCAGCAGATGGTAGCGGCGCATGTCCAGCAGCGGGACCTGGCACACCACCGCGCCGAAGTCCTCCGGGTAGAGCGTCAGCATGGCGCCGACGAGCAGTCCGCCGTTCGACCGGCCGGTGCACCCGAGCCGGGCCACGCTCGTCACGCCGCGCGCCACGAGGTCCCGGGCGACCGCGACGAAGTCCTCGTAGGCGCGGTGGCGCTGGCCGCGCAGGGCCGCCTGGTGCCACCGGGGGCCGAACTCGCCACCGCCGCGGATGCCCGCGACGACGTGGACGTGGCCGTGGGCCAGCCAGGACCGGCCGACGATCGGGTCGTAGGCCGGGGTGAGGGCGTGCTCGAAGCCGCCGTAGCCGTGCAGGACCGTGGGTGTGGTGCCGTCGAGCGGCAGGTCGGCGGGGCCGACCTGCCAGTAGGGCACCGCCGTGCCGTCGGCGGACCTGGCCCAGTGCTGGGACACCTCAAGGCCGGTCGCGTCGAAGCGGGGCGGTGCCGCCTTGAGCAGCTCCACCTCCACCGAGGACCGGGCGTCCTCGCCGACGCGCGCGACGGACAGGGTCATGGGCTCGAGGAAGCCGGTCGTCACGAGCCACAGGTCGTCGCTGTCGTGGTCGTCGACCGCGGAGACGCTCACGGTCCGCAGGCCGAGGTGGAGCAGGTCGGTGAGGTCGACCGACCGCCAGGTTCCGTCGGCAGCGGGGGAGTGCAGCTGGACCGTATGACGCACGTCGACGAGGGCGGTCGACACGAGGTGGTCGGCGGTCCAGGTCGCGTCGACGAGCGCCGAGCGCTCGTCCGGGGTGAACACGGCCGTCCACCGCGCCGCCCCGGCCAGCACGTCGTCGAGCCCGGCGACCAGCAGCGAGCCCGCGGGGAACCCGTCCATCTCGTGGCGCAGCCTCAGGCTCACCAGGTCGCCGTGCACGTCGGCGTCGGCGCTGGCCGGCACCGGGAGGGGGACCGGCCCCTCCGCGCCCAGCACGAGGACCTCCTCCTCGTAGAACGCCAGGGCCCGGCGCAGGACGGTGCGCCCGGAACGCTGGTCGTGGGAGACGAACAACCCCAGGTCGGACTCCTCGACCGTGTGCACCGCCGCGGCCTCCGCGACAGGCGTGCCCCGCCGCCACAGCCGGGCCGTGCGCGGGTAGCCGGAGCGGGTGGGGCCGGTCGGGTCGTCAGCGGTGGTGAGCCACACGTGGTCGCGGTCGTGCCACGCCAGGCGCCCCTTCGCCTCGCCCTTGGCGAAGCCTTCCGGCGCCGGCACCCACTGGAGCGTGGTCAGGTCCAGCTCCCGCGTCGTGCCCGCGTCGGCGCCGCCGCGGGACAGGTGCACGAGGGCGCGGTCATGCGTGGGTCGGAGCACCTGCGCCCCCTGCCACACCCATGGCACCCCCTCCGCCGCGCCGAGCGCGTCGACGTCGAGCAGGACCTCCCAGCTCGGCTCCTCGGTGCGGTACGACTCCCAGGTGGTGCGACGCCATACCCCCCGGGGGTGGTCCGCGTCGGTCCAGAAGCCGTAGAGGTGGTCGCCGACCTGACTGACCAGGGGTATGCGGTCGCTCGCCTCCAGCGCCTCCCGGATCCCCGCGTGCAGGGCGGGGTAGCGCTCGCCGTCCCGGAGCGCGTCCTCGGCGGCGCGGCTGCGCTCGGTCACCCAGCCGAGGGCTTCCTGGGAGTCGACCTCCTCCAGCCACTGGTGCGGGTCGGGCAGGGCGCCGTCGGTCGGCGTGCTGGACGTGCTGGACGTGCTGGACGTGTTCACCGCCCCACCTCATCACAGGTCCGGCACCGGTCGCGTCCCCACCCTTGGGCTCGGCGCGGTCACGGATGTAGGCTGCCGGGGTTGCGTGTCCATCCGTTCCCACGCATAACTATTCATGCCCGCCACGAAGTGGGCGTCAGTCGGAGCCTGACGTGTCGGCCCCGCGCAGCGAGACGACGATCCCGGTCATCACCAGCGCGCACCCGAGGAGCATCCGTCCGCTCACCACCTCGTCGAGCAGCAGCCACCCCCCGAGCGCGCCGAAGACCGCCTCGAGGCTGAGCAGCAGGGCGGCGTGCGAGGGCTTGGCGTGCCGCTGGGCGACCACCTGCAGGGTGTAGGCGACGCCCACGCTGAGCAGGCCCGCGTAGAGCACGGCGCCGGCCGCGGGACCGAGCCCGGAGAAGGGCCGTTCCTCCACGACCAGCGCGACACCGGCCGACAGCAGCGCGCACGCCGCGAACTGCACGGCCGAGAGCCGCAGCGCGTCCACCGTGCGCACGAAGTGGTCGATGACGAGGATGTGCAGGGCCCAGAAGGCGGCACCGGCCAGGACGAGCAGGTCGCCGGTGGCGATCGTCAGCTCGTCGGTCATGCTCAGCAGGTAGAGCCCCGGCACCGCCAGGCCCAGCCCCACCCACACGGCAGGTGCCGCGCGGTGGCCGATCGCCAGACCGAGCACGGGCACGAGCACGATGTAGAGGCCGGTGATGAAGGCGGCCTTGCCCGCGGTGGTCGTCTCCAGGCCGAGCTGCTGCAGCCCCGCCGCCGAGAACAGCACGGCACCGGCGGCGAGCCCCGGCAGCAGCGAGGACCGCCCCTGTCCGGGGGAGGGGGGCCTCTCGTCGTAGACCTCGCCGGCCGGTGGTTCCGGCACCACGAGCGGGGCCCGCCGGCCCTGCCGCGCGAACCACCAGACGAGCGGCAGCAGGGACGCTGCCCCCAGGGCGAAGCGCGCGGCGTTGTAGCTCATCGCCCCCATGTGGTCGGCCCCCAGGCGCTGGGCCACGAACCCGAGCCCCCAGATGGCGGCGGTCAGGACGAGGAGCAGGTTGGCGCGGGTGCGCAGCGCGGTTCCCTCGTCCGCGGACGGGGTGTGCCGCGCTGACGGCTCGGACCGGGGCGTCACGCCCGCCCCTGCGTGGCCAGGTCGCGCTGCACGTACGGCGGCGGCGCGACGGCATACCCCTGGAGAAGCCAGCGGACCGCCGGCGCGAACCGCTCCGCCCAGGCCGACTCGAAGTGGTAGGCCTGCGAGTCGTACAGGTAGCGCAGCGGCACCCCCGCCCCGCGCAGGCGGGCGGCCAGCCGCTCGGCGGCGACGACGTAGTGGCGCCGGACGTCCTCGTCGAGGTGATGCTCCCGGCCGCCGACGTCGAGGTAGACCCGGCCGTGCGTCCGCGGCTTCGCCAGCGCCTCCTCGACGTCCGCCAGGCCCCGCTCGCCGTGGGCCGTGTCCGGCCACCACCAGGCGGGGGAGAAGACCCCGGCGCCGCCGAAGACGTCCGGCCGCGTGCTCCACAGGTAGGCACTCACGACGCCGCCGAGCGAGCTGCCGGCCGTGACGGTGTGCTCGGGCTCCGGGCGGGTGCGCAGCGCGGCGTCGACCGCCGGCTTGAGGTGGTCGGCGAGGAAGGCCGCGTAGCGATCCGCCCGGCCGCCACCGACGCCGGGCAGGTGGTAGGGCGTGTACTCGTCCGCGCGCTCGGTCAGATGGCAGGGCACCGCGACGACGATCGCCGGGAGGCCCTCCTGCGCCAACCGGGTCATCGCGGCATCGACGCCCCAGGAGACCCCTCCGAAGGCCCGCTCGTCCAGGAAGACGTTGTGGCCGTCGTGCAGGTAGAGCACCGGGTAGCGGTCCTCGCCGACGTCGTGGCCCGGCGGCAGCCAGACGTAGACCTCGGCGCGACGGTCCAGGCCCGGCAGCTCGACGTCACGCCAGGAGCGCAGGTCACCCCGGAGCCCGAGGTGCGGGATCGGGCGGAGGTCGGCGGCGGGAAGACGCATGGCTGCAGCGTAGGCGGGCCGGTGCCGGGGTGAGTCAGGTGCCCGTCCGCGTGCTGGATAGGTTGGCGTCCATGACGTATGACGTGTCCGCCGTCCGGGCGCAGTTCCCGGCCCTCGCCGGGGGCACCGCGCACTTCGACGGCCCCGGCGGCTCGCAGACGCCACGCCGAGTCGCCCACGCGGTCGCCGCCACGCTCGGCAGCTCGATCGCCAACCGCGGCACGGTCACCGCCGCCGAGCGCCGGGCGGAGGAGGTCGTCGTCGCGGCCCGGGAGGCGATGGGGGACCTGCTCGGCACCGACCCCGGGACGGTGATCTTCGGCCGGAGCATGACCGCCAACACGATGGACCTGGCGCGCACCCTCGCCCGCAGCCAGGGCTGGGGGCCGGGCGACGAGGTGGTCGTCACCTCCCTGGACCACGACGGCAACGTGCGGCCCTGGATCCTCGCGGCCGAGGCGGTCGGCGCCACCGTGCGGTGGGCCGAGATGGACCCCGAGACCGGCGAGCTGCCGCCCGCCAACGTCGAGGCCGTGCTCTCCGCACGCACGCGCCTGGTGGCCGTCACCGGTGCCGGCAACCTCGTAGGCACCCGTCCCGACCTGCCGGCGATCATCGAGTCGGCCCACGCGGCCGGGGCCCTGGTCCACGTGGACGCAGTCCACCTCGCCGCGCACGCGTCGGTGGACCGCGAGGCGCTGGGGGCCGACCTCGTCGCCTGCTCGCCGTACAAGTTCTTCGGGCCGCACCTGGGGGTGACCGCCGGTCGCGCGGAGCTGCTGGAGCAGCTGACTCCCGACAAGCTGCTGCCCTCGCCCGACCGGGTCCCCGAGCGGTTCGAGCTGGGCACGCTGCCCTACGAGCTGCTCGCGGGCACCACGGCCGCCGTCGACTTCATCGCGGACCTGGCGGAGCTGGCGGGCGCGGCGACGCCTGAGCACGCGGGACGCTCGCGCCGGGAGCGGCTCGTCGCGTCCTTCGCCGCGATGGAGCACCACGAGGACGGCCTGCGTGAGCGCGCCGAGACCGGCCTCGCCGGCATCGACGGCGTGACCGTATGGTCGCGCGCAGCCCGCCGGACCCCCACGCTGCTCTTCACCCTGGACGGCGTGGAGCCGGCGGCCGTGCACCGCCACCTGGCCGACCTCGACGTCAACGCTCCGGCGAGCCACTTCTACGCCTGGGAGTGCAGCCACCGGCTGGGGCTGGGCGCGGAGGGGGGAGTGCGGGTCGGCATGGCTCCCTACTCCACCGCGGAGGAGGTCGACCGGCTCCTCGAGGGTGTCGCGGAGCTGGCCGCGCGCCGCTGAGCGCGCGGAATCCCGTCGTCGGAGGCGCTGGCTGGCGGGTACGCTCAGACGGTCCACCACCCCTCACCAAGGAGTACCCCCTCGTGGCCATGCGCCTGTCGACCCTGTTCCTGCGGACCCTGCGCGAGGACCCGGCCGACGCCGAGCTGCCCGGGCACAAGCTGCTCGTGCGCGCCGGCTACATCCGGCGCGCCGCCCCGGGCGTCTACACCTGGCTGCCGCTGGGCCTGAAGGTCCTGCGCAGGGTCGAGGAGATCGTCCGCGAGGAGATGGACGCCATCGGCGGCCAGGAGCTCAGCTTTCCCGCGCTGCTGCCGCGCGAGCCCTACGAGGCGACCAACCGGTGGACGGAGTACGGCGACAACCTCTTCCGCCTCACGGACCGCAAGGGTGCCGACATGCTCCTCGGCCCCACCCACGAGGAGATGTTCACCCTCGCCGTCAAGGACATGTTCAGCTCCTACAAGGAGCTGCCGCTGACGCTCTACCAGATCCAGACCAAGTACCGCGACGAGGCGCGCCCGCGCGCCGGCCTGCTCCGCGGCCGCGAGTTCATCATGAAGGACTCCTACTCCTTCGACGTCGACGACGCCGGGCTGGAGGCCGCCTACCAGCGGCACCGCGAGGCCTACGTGCGGATCTTCGACCGCCTGGGCTTCGACTACGTCGTCGTGTATGCCGATTCCGGCGCCATGGGCGGGTCGGCCAGCGAGGAGTTCCTCGCGGTGAGCCCGATCGGCGAGGACACCTTCGTGCGCTGCGAGGCCAGCGGGTATGCCGCGAACGTCGAGGCGGTCGTCGTGCCCCAGGCCGCTCCCGTCGCCGCGGACGTCGTCGCCGCGACCCCGGCCGCGCACGTCGAGGACACCCCCGACAGCCCGACCATCGAGACGCTCGTCGCGCAGTCCGACGCCATGCACCCCCGCGCGGACGGGCGGGCCTGGACGGCGGCCGACACGCTCAAGAACGTCGTCGTCATGCTCACCCACCCCGACGGCACGAAGGAGCCCCTGGCGATCGGTCTGCCCGGCGACCGCGAGGTGGACGTCAAGCGCCTCGAGGCGCAGGTCTCGCCGGCCGAGTGGGAGCCCTTCTCCGAGAAGGACTTCGAGGCCTTCCCCATGCTGGTGAAGGGGTACATCGGTCCGAGGAGCCTCGGTCTGGAGAGCTCCTCGAAGATCCGCTACCTCCTCGACCCCTCGGTCGCGGAGGGCTCCGCGTGGGTCACGGGCGCCGACGAGCACGGCAAGCACGTCTACGACCTGGTGCTGGGCCGGGACTTCAGCGCGGACGGCACGATCCAGGCCGCCGAGATCCGTGAGGGCGACCCGAGCCCCGACGGCGCCGGTCCGCTGACGCTGGCGCGCGGCATCGAGATGGGCCACATCTTCCAGCTCGGCCGCAAGTACGCCGAGGCGCTGGACCTGAAGGTGCTCGACGAGAACGGCAAGCTCGTCACGGTGACGATGGGGTCCTACGGGATCGGTGTGTCCCGCGCGGTGGCGGCCGTGGCCGAGTCGACCCACGACGAGCTCGGCCTCGTGTGGCCGCGCAACCTGGCGCCGGCCGACGTCCACGTCGTCGCGACCGGCAAGGACCAGGCCGTCTTCGACCACGCCGAGCGCATGGTCGCCGACCTGGAGGCCGCCGGCCTGTCGGTCGTCTTCGACGACCGGCCCAAGGTCAGCCCCGGCGTGAAGTTCAAGGACGCGGAGCTGCTCGGCGTGCCCACGATCGTCGTCGTCGGCAAGGGCCTCGAGCAGGGCAGCGTCGAGATCAAGGACCGGGCCACCGGCGAGCGCCGGGAGGTCCCGGTCGAGCGCGGTGTGGCCGAGGTGCTCACCGAGGTGCGGGGCGCCCGGCCGGCGCCCGCGGACCCGGCCTGACGGCATACCCGGCCGTGCTGGAGGGTCTTGACCCAGGCGTCCTGCTGTTCCTGGCCGTGGCCGGGCTGGCCGCGGGGTTCGTCGACGCGGTCGTCGGGGGTGGCGGGCTGATCCAGCTGCCCGCCCTCCTCGTCGGTCTGCCCGGCGCCAGCCCGGTGCAGCTGCTCGCGACCAACAAGCTGGGCTCGATCATGGGCACGACGACCAGCTCGGTGACCTACTACCGACGGATCCGGCCCGATCTACGCACCGCCCTGCCGCTCGCCGGGGCAGCGTTCGCGGGCAGCCTGGGCGGCGCCGCTCTCGCGTTCCTGATCAGCAAGGCCGCCTTCAACCCGATCATCCTGGTCGTGCTCGTCGGCGTTGGCGTCTACACCCTCGCCAAACCGTCGATGGGCCAGCTCCAGCGGCTGCGCTTCGGGCACCGGCACCCCCGGCGCCACCTCGCCGCCGCGGCGCTCATCGGTGTGGTCATCGGTGCCTACGACGGTGCGCTGGGCCCCGGCACGGGCTCGTTCTTCGTGTTCGCGCTCGTCAGCGTGCTCGGCTACGGCTTCCTGGAGGCGAGCGCGAAGGCCAAGATCGCCAACCTGGCCACCAATCTCGCCGCGCTGGTCGTCTTCGTGCCGCAGGGGGCGGTGATCTGGCAGGTCGGCCTGCTCATGGGTGCCTGCAACGTCGTCGGCGGCTACCTCGGCGCCCGGGTCGCGGTCTCGCGCGGCAGCCGCTTCGTGAGGGTCTTCTTCGTCCTCGTGCTCGCGGCGTTCATCGTCAAGATCGGCTACGACACCGCGGTCCAGCTGCTCGGCTGACGGCCGGGCGTGGGCTCAGGGGTGCGCCGGGTCCGCGTCGCACCCGCCCAGGCTGTCCACGGTGGCCGTGGTGCGCTGCCAGGTGTCGGGGTAGTTCTGCGGGGAGACCAGCTGCACCACGTGCGGGCCGGTCGGGAACTCGGCCAGACGGATGTCGACGCGCGTCGGCTGGTAGCTCATCGAGGTCGTCACGACGCCCTCCTCGTCGCGGCGCAGGGTGAAGCTCGCCACCATGCCCTCCTGCGTCGCGGGCAGGAGCCCGAACTCCGGTGCCTGGTTGGACAGGAAGTTGCCCATCCCGTAGATCACGTGCTTGCCGTTGATGCGCGCGCAGGGCTGGATGACGTGGACGTGGGTGCCGATGATCAGGTCGACGTCGTCGGAGGCCAGGAGCTCGGCGGCCAGCTCCTGCTGGACGGTGTTCGGCATCGACTGGTACTCGTCGCCCCAGTGCATGCTCACCACGACGAAGTCCGCGCCGTCCTCCTTGGCGGCGTGGGCCTGCTCGAGGATGCCCTCGCTGCCCTGGACGGGCCAGGAGGCCTCGGCCAGCCAGGGCGCCTCCCCGGGCACCGTGGTCGTCGGCGTGCCGGAGTTGGGGTAGGTGTAGGTGAAGGCCAGGTGCGCGACGCGGGCCGTCCCGCTGGAGGTCTCCACCGGGTAGACCTCCGCGCGCCCGGCCCGGCGCTCGTGGGCGGTGGGACCGGCATACCCCATCCCGGCGTCGCGGAGGACCTGCTCGGTCGCCTCGAGGCCCGCGAGACCCTGGTCCATGGTGTGGTTGGAGGCGAAGTCGCACCCGTCCACGCCGGCGTCGGCGAGGGCGTCCGCCATCTCGTGCGGGGTGTTGAACACCAGCGTGTCGGGCACCGACAGGTTGGTGTCGTCGGGGGACAGGGGCGTCTCCAGGTGGCACAGCGTGAGGTCCCCGGCCGAGAGGAGCGGCCTCACCTCCGCGAACATCGGGGTGTAGTCGTATCCCGTGCCTCCGGCGTAGCGCTGGGCGGTGACGGTCACCCG
This sequence comes from Ornithinimicrobium tianjinense, assembly GCF_014636495.1. Classification (GTDB taxonomy): domain Bacteria; phylum Actinomycetota; class Actinomycetes; order Actinomycetales; family Dermatophilaceae; genus Ornithinicoccus; species Ornithinicoccus tianjinensis. The sequence continues at coordinate 155,909 of NZ_BMEM01000002.1, read as the reverse complement.
GGAGTGGGTGAGGATGTCGCCCGTGGCCGTGACCGTGACCTCGAGCGGCCCGCTGGGAGGCGCGGGAGGCGCGGGAGGCGTGGGCGGCGTCGCGGTGGCTGCCTCCGGAGGCTCGGGCGGCTCGGGCGGCTCGGTGACCGGCAAAGCCGCCGTGCCCTCGGCGTCGACCGGTCCGTCCGTCCCGAACGCCCCGCACCCGCCCAGCATCGTCACCGCGGCCACCGCTGTCACCAGTCGTGCCCCGCGCCCCCTCAGGTCCATGGGGACACGCTACGCCTGCCGGCCGACGGGCGGCGTCCCGGTCACGGGCCGGCCGTGACCCGCGAGAGCAGCTCGGGCTCGGTCAGGGGCAGGCCGCACACCGTGCCGCGGCACACCGTGGCGCTGCGCCGCCCGTCCTGCGGCGGTGTGCCCGGGTCGTCGACCACGACGAGCGCGGGGACCGGGGTATGCCGTGCCGCCCGGGCCAGCTCGTCCTCGCCCGGGTCGTCGGCGGGGGAGAGCCGGACCACCAGGGGCCCGGCCGCGAGCTCCTCCGCCGCCACCAGCGCCCACCCGGCGAACCGCGGTGCCTGGCGGGCTAGGGGTGCCGCATGCCCGAGCGCCTCGGCGGCGCGTTCCAGCCGGGCGGCGTCGGAGGCCTGGGCGCCGTAGCGCAGCACCGCCAGCGCCAGCGAGCTCAGGCCACCGGGCTCGGCGTTGTCCCCGGAGGCGGCCGGTGGGATCACCAGGCGCTCGGCGTCGTGGCCGGTCGCCGCGACGCCGCCGTCCTCCTCGCCGAAGAGGTCCAGGGCGGTCGTCAGGAGCGACCCGGCCTCCTCGAGCCAGCCGGCCTCGCCGGTGGCCCGGTGCAGGGCGAGCAGACCGTCGACGAGGTTGCCGTAGTCCTCAGCGACGCCCAGCGCCGACCCCACCACCCCGTCGCGCGAGCTGCGGCGCAGCCGGCCGTCGACCACGTGCCGGTCGACGACGAAGCGCGCGCACCGGGCGGCCACGTCGACCCAGTCCGGTTCCCCGAGCACCCAGCCGGCGTGCGCGAGCGAGGCGATGACCAGGCCGTTCCAGGCGGTCACCACCTTGTCGTCGCGAGCCGGCTGGGCGCGGAGCGTCCGACGCAGCAGCAGGCGCTCGCGGGCGCCCCGCCACCACGCCGCGTCATCGGGGTCCTCGCGCAGCTGGAGGGTCGAGGCGCCGTGCTCGAAGGTTCCCGCGTGCGTCACCCCCAGCAGGGCCGCGGCCCGCTCGCCGTCCTCGTCACCCAACGCCAGCCGCAGCTCGCCGGGCGTCCACACGTAGGTCTGTCCCTCGACACCCTCGGTGTCCGCGTCCAGCGAGCTCGCGAACGCCGCCTGCGGGGTCCAGAGCTCGTCGAGCAACCAGCCCACCGTCTCCCGCACCACGCGGGTCGCCCACGGCCGGGCCACCTCGTCCACTCGAGCCAGATCGGCATACACCCCGAGCAGGAGCGCGTTGTCGTAGAGCATCTTCTCGAAGTGCGGGACCACCCAGGCGCGGTCGACGGCATACCGGGCGAACCCGCCGGCGAGCTGGTCGTAGGTGCCCGAGCGGGCCATCGCCTCGCACGTCTCCCGCACCATCAGCAGCGCGCGCTCGTCACCCGTGCGCGCGTGGTGGCGCAGCAGGAAGGCCAGGACCATCGACGGCGGGAACTTGGGGGCGCCGCCGAAGCCGCCCCACTGCGGGTCGAAGTCTGCGGCGAGGTCGCGGGCGGCGGCCGCGAGGTCCTCGTGCGTCAGCGGCGCCCCTGCTCCCGGACGAGGCGCGGAGCGGATCGCCTCGACGATCCTGGCGCCTCCCTCGCGCAGCCGGTCGCGGTCCTCGCGCCAGGCATGGTCCGCGCCGGCGAGCAGCTGCAGCAGCTGCTCCCTCGGCAGGTAGGTGCCCGCCCAGAACGGCTCGCCCTCGGGCGTCAGCAGACAGGTCATCGGCCAGCCCCCATGGCCGGTGAGCGCGGTCGTGGCGGTCATGTAGGCCGCGTCCACGTCCGGCCGCTCCTCCCGGTCGACCTTGACCGCGACGAAGCCCGCGTCCACCGCGCGGGCGACCTCCTCGTCCTCGAAGGACTCGTGCGCCATCACGTGGCACCAGTGGCAGGCGGCGTAGCCCACGGAGAGCAGGACCGGCACGTCGCGCCGTCGGGCCTCGGCGAACGCCTCCTCCCCCCACTCCCACCAGTCGACGGGGTTGTCCGCGTGCTGCTGGAGATAGGGCGAGGTGCTGCGCGCCAGGCGGTTGGGCATGCCCTCACGGTATGCCGTGCCCGGCGCCCGGTCCTGCCCGCTCAGCCCGGCTGCATGGCCTTGACGATGGTGACCGCCTTCTCGACCCATCTCGCGGCGTCGGCGTCGGCCGCGCCGAGGGCCCAGACGGCGGAGCGGACGAGGCGGACGATCGTCATGGCGCGGGCGCGGTCCTCGTCGAGCCCGGCCGTCTCGCACAGGATCCCGACGCGCAGCCGGAGGTGGCCGCGCGGGTCGTGCGCGGCACGGACCTCGGCCCAGCGGTTCCAGAGCGCCGGGGCGACCGCCCAGTGCGGGTCGCCGGCCAGCGGCTTGGGGTCGATCGCGACCCACTCGCCCGGCAGGTCCCGGCGCAGCACGTTGAGCTGGTGGAGATCGCTGTGCACCAGCCGGGCGTCGAGCACCTCCGCGCCCTCCGTGAGCAGGTCGGCGGCCAGCGACGCTGCCTGCACCGACATCCGGCGAGGCAGCAGGTGGGCGGCGTCCGCGTCGGCGTGAAAGCGTTCCAGCTCCTCGACGGTCGTCACCAGCTCGCCGGACAGCGGTGGTGCCCAGCCGGGCGACGGACGGTCCAGGCCCCGCAGGACCTCGCCGAGGGCAGCGACCGAGTCGACGGCGGACCCGCTGGTGAGGTCCGGGTCGGCGTCGAGACGTTCGAGCAGGAGCGTGCCGGACGGTGGGTCGGCGGCCAGCAGCCGCACGGCGTGCTGTCCGCCCCAGGTGCGCAGGGCGAGGTGCTCGGTGTCCGACTCACGGTGCGGCCAGCCCACCTTGAGGACGGCGGGGGTGCCTGGAGCGGTGCTCACCGGCACCACCAGGGCGGTGCTCCCCGCGCGCAGCGCGGCGGTGGTGTCGAGCCGCAGGTGCCAGCGGGCGAGCGCGTCGTCGACCAGCCGGGGCAGCTGGTCGAGCCACGTCGTGCCGTCCACGCGGGGGGCCGAGCCCGGGCGTGGGGAACCGGGGTCCGCGTCCCGTCCGGTGAGATCGCGCACCAGCGCCGACGGGATCTCGGCGCGGCGCAGCACCCAGGTCACGGCAACGTCATACCCGGGAAGGGCTCGGACGGTCCGCCCAGCTCGCGCGACCAGCGGGTCGCCTCCGCGACGACGCGCACCGCAGCCATGAGCTGGTCGGCGCGGCCCACGAGGCGCTCGGCGGCCTGCAGGGTGGCGGGCGCGATGTCGGCCACGAGCGAGCTGGCCAGTCTCTTCCTCTGGTCCGCGTCCTCGAGCGGCTCGGGCAGGTCGTAGCCGAGCGGCGGCGCGGGCGCGGCCTCGCCCGCCAGGGTCGTCAGCTGTCGCGTCAGCGCGCGCACCTGGTCCAGCACCCCGAGGTAGGTCTCGCGTTCCTCCCCGGTGGCGCGCGCAGCGACGACCTCGAGTCCGAAGACTGCCGGCCGGGTCGCCTGCAGCACCCGCACGGCGTGCACGCCGGACGGACCGGTGAGGGGCGCCCAGTCCACCCGGGCGCCCAGCAGGTGCGCCGAGTCGGCCTGCTCCGCGGCGAGGCTGACGAGCATCGCCAGGTTGGTGGGCGTGGACGTGGCGATCTCGGCGACCACCGAGGGCAGCTGGGCGCGCAGGAGGCGGCCCACGTCGATCGCCTCGGGTCCGGCCGACGTCGTCGCGGCGGCCTCGTCACTGTCCCCGTCCCCGTCGCCGTCCTGCCGCGGGGCGGTGGTGCCGGCCTCGTCGTCGGCCGGAAGGTCGGTGAGAGAGGGCTCCTCCAGAGGGGGCAGCGCCAGGCCACCGAGCGTGATGAGCTGCTCGATCCGGGCGATCTGCGTCTCCCACCGACCGTCCAGGGCCTTGGCCCGTCCGGGGACCCTGGTCGCCCTGAGCATGCTGAGGTGGGCGTGGATCCGCTGCCGGGCGGCGACGAGCAGCTCGGTGTCGTCGGGCCAGGTGGTCGGGTCGTCGGGCACGACCCGGCCGGTCGGGGAGCTGTCGTCGCGACCCGGTGAGTCGCACGCGGACAGGAAGGCGGCGGACCCGCCGAGCACGAGACCCCGCAGCAGGCTGCGGCGACTGGGTCGAGGCATGACGGGTGACATCTCAGGCGGTAGGGTAGACGGTCCCGGACCGGAGAGCAGCCACCCGCGTGGCGCCCGCCGGTCCACCACGCGCACCGAGCGCGTGCGGACAGCAGAAGAGAGGGCAGGAGGCCGGTCGGATGGACACCCGCGAACGTGCAGCACAGGTCACGACCGAGGTCTCCCGGACCCTCGCCGGGACCGGGGTGGTCGTCGACGACGTGAGCGTCCAGCAGGCCGGCCGCCGGCGGCTCGTGCGCGTCTTCCTCGCCCGCGACCTGTCCGGGCTCGCCGAGGGGGACGACACCAGCACCGTGGAGCCGCTGACCCTCGACGAGGTCGCGGACGCCACCCGGGCCGTGTCCGCCGCGCTGGACGCCTCCGACGCCATGGGGGAGTCCGCCTACACCCTCGAGGTGAGCTCGCCGGGGCTGGACCGCCCCCTCACCACCCGCGACCACTTCCGCCGCAACGTCGGCCGTCTCGTCGCGGTCGCGCTCACCGACGGCGGCACCCTGGACGGGCGCCTCGTCGCCGTCGGAGCCGACGGCATCCGCCTGACCGACAACACCGAGCGCCAGCTCGCCTGGGAGGAGGTCGCGAAGGCGACCGTCCAGGTCGAGTTCGCGCGCGCCGAGAAGAAGGACCACTGATGGACATCGACATGGCTGCGCTGCGCCTCCTGGAGCGCGAGCGGGAGATCCCCATGGACGTGATCGTCCAGGCCATCGAGCAGGCGCTCCACTCCGCCTACACCAAGACCGAGGGCCACTACCGCCACTCGCGGGTCGAGCTGGACCGCGCCAGCGGCCACGTGACGGTGTGGGCACGCGAGGACGCCGAGCAGCAGGAGGACGGCACCTGGGGGGAGCCGGGCCCCGAGTTCGACGACACCCCGGAGGGCTTCGGCCGGGTGGCTGCCGCCACCGCGCGCCAGGTGATCACCCAGCGGATGCGCGAGCTCGAGGACGACGCGGTGCTCGGCGACTTCCGGGCGCGTGAGGGCGACATCGTCTCCGGCATCATCCAGCAGTCCAACGACCCGCGGTTCGTCCTCGTCGACTTCGGCACGGTCGAGGGTGAGCTGCCGACCGCCGAGCAGGTGCCGGGGGAGAGCTACGAGCACGGCCAGCGGATCCGCTGCTTCGTCGTGAGCGCCAAGCGCGGGCCGCGCGGACCGCAGATCATGCTCTCCCGGACCCACCCCAACCTCGTGCGCCGGCTGTTCGCCCTGGAGGTGCCCGAGATCGCCGACGGGAGCGTGGAGATCGCGGCCGTCGCGCGCGAGGCGGGCCACCGGACCAAGATCGCGGTGCACTCGAGGGTCCCCGGCGTCAACGCCAAGGGCGCCTGCATCGGCCCGATGGGCCAGCGGGTGCGGGCCGTGATGGCCGAGCTGCAGGGCGAGAAGATCGACATCGTGGACTACAGCGACGACCCCGAGGTCTTCGTCGCCTCGGCCCTGTCGCCGGCCAAGGTCCAGTCGGCCCGGATCGTCGACACGAAGACCCGGCAGGTCCGCGTGGTCGTGCCCGACTACCAGCTCTCGCTCGCCATCGGGCGCGAGGGCCAGAACGCCCGGCTGGCGCACCGCCTGACCGGGTGGAAGATCGACATCCGGGCCGACACGGAGGAGCAGGTCGAGGACGCGTCCGGGTCGGCCGGGCGCGCCTGAGCGGTGTAGAGTGGTGGACGCTGTTCGGACCACCTCCGACTCCTCCGTGCCCTTCGGCGTGCCCAGCACGCCGGTCCGCACCTGCGTGGGGTGCCGGGGTCGGGACGAGCAGTCCGCTCTGCTGCGGGTCGTCGCGGTCCCGGACCCCGACGGGGGCACCGAAAGGTGGCTCCTCGTGCCGGACCCCCGACGACGAGGCCAGGGCCGCGGTGCCTACGTGCACCCCGACCCGACGTGCCTGCAGACCGCGATCGCCCGGCGGGCGTTCGGACGGGCGCTCCGCCTCCCGGCTGGAGCCTCGACCGATGCCTCCGCCGTGCAGGAGCGGTGGGCCGAGCAGTGAGGCGCGGGGCCGCTGGCCCCGCGGTGCAGCACGTGACATGTCGACACACGGCACGGTCGTCCGACCATGCCGTCCCCAGGCGGGCCCTCCCGGGCCTGTCATCGAGTTATCCGGAAGCGGGTTTGACGCTGATGAGCACCCGATGAGTACTCAGCGATGAGCACCCTCCAGCACTAGTCACGGCACTGCCCCTGCGGGCCGGGTCGTGGCGCAACTACCAAGGAGACACCACACCGTGGCCAAGGTCAGGGTCTATGAGCTCGCCAAGGAGCTCGGGATCGAGAGCAAGGAGCTTCTCGCCCACCTCAAGGACCAGGGAGAGTTCGTCCGGTCGGCGTCGTCGACCATCGAGCCGCCTGTCGTCCGCAAGATTCGTGAGAACCCGCCCGCGACGGCCCAGCCGTCCGGTGACGGGGCAGCCGCGTCCGGACAGGCGGCCGGCAAGCCGGCCCCCCGTCCGGCCACCCCCGGCCCCAAGCCGGGCGCGCGGCCGGCTCCCGCACCGTCGGCGGCCCCCCAGCAGACGCCGGCGGCCCGCGCCGAGTCGCGTCCCGCCCCGAAGGCCTCCGGTCCCGCGACGGACGTCTCGGTCAGCTCCGAGCGCCCGGCGGCCACGCCGGCCGCCCGCGAGGCCGACCGGTCGACCCCCGGACCGCGCCCCACCTCCGACGCGACGCCGGCCGGGCCACGCCCCGGGCCGGCCCAGCCGGCGGCGGGCGAGCGCCCGCGCCGCGGTGCGCCCACCCCGGGTCCTGCGGCCCGCCCGTCCGAGCGCGGCGCCGCGGAGGCCGGACAGGGCCCCCGTCCCGCACGTCCTGGGGCCAAGCCGGGCCCGCGCCCGGGCAACAACCCCTTCTCCTCCAGCCAGGGGATGGGTCGCGAGCGCCGTGGCGGCGACCGGGGCGAGCGTCCGGGTGGCGCCGGTGGCGGTGCGCCGCGTCCCGGCAACAACCCGTTCGCGCCCAGCCAGGGCATGCCGCGTCCGGGTGGCACCCGTGGCACGGCGGCCGGTCCGGGCGGTCCCCGTCCTGCTCCGCGTCCGGGCGGCCCGCGGCCCAACCCGGGCATGATGCCCGAGCGTGCGGCCGTGCCCCGTCCGGGCGAGCGTCCGGCCCGCCCCGGCTCCGGTGGCCGTGGGCGTCCCGGTGCCCCGGGTGCGGGTGGTCCCGGCGGCTACCGCGGTGGTCCCGCAGGCGGCCCCGGTGGCGCTGCCGGTCGGGGCGGCGGCCCGCGCGGTCGTGGCGGCACCCAGGGCGCGTTCGGACGAGGCGGCGGAAAGGTCCGCGGCCGTAAGTCCAAGCGGGCCAAGCGCGCCGAGTTCGAGCAGATGCAGGCGCCCGCCATCGGCGGCGTCAACGTCCCTCGCGGCAACGGCATGACCGTCACGGTCCGCCGTGGCGCCTCGCTCACCGACTTCGCCGACAAGATCAACGTCGACCCCGCGGCACTGGTCACCGTGCTCTTCCACCTCGGTGAGATGGCCACGGCGACCCAGTCTCTCGACGAGGACACGTTCGGTGTGCTCGGTTCCGAGCTCGGCTACGACATCCGCGTCGTGTCCCCCGAGGAGGAGGAGCGCGAGCTCCTCAGCTCCTTCAACATCGACCTGGAGGCCGAGGCGGAGTCCGAGTCCGACGAGGACCTGGAGGCCCGTCCTCCGGTCGTGACCGTCATGGGTCACGTCGACCACGGCAAGACCCGCCTGCTGGACGCCATCCGGCGCTCCGAGGTGGGTGCGGGAGAGGCCGGTGGCATCACCCAGCACATCGGCGCCTACCAGGTGCGGACCGAGCACGAGGGCGAGGAGCGGGCGATCACCTTCATCGACACCCCGGGTCACGAGGCGTTCACCGCCATGCGTGCCCGTGGTGCCAAGGTGACCGACATCGCGATCCTCGTGGTCGCCGCGGACGACGGCGTCATGCCGCAGACGATCGAGGCGCTCAACCACGCGCAGGCGGCCGACGTGCCGATCGTCGTCGCCGTCAACAAGATCGACGTCGACGGCGCCAACCCGGCCAAGATCCGACAGCAGCTCACCGAGTACAACCTGGTGGCCGAGGAGTACGGCGGCGAGACGATGTTCGTCGACGTCTCCGCCAAGCAGGGCACCAACATCGACGAGCTGCTCGACGCCGTCCTGCTCACCGCGGACGCCGCGCTCGACCTGCGGGCCAACCCCGACAAGGACGCGCGTGGTGTGGCCATCGAGGCCAACCTGGACAAGGGCCGCGGCGCTGTCGCGACCGTCCTCGTCCAGCAGGGCACGCTGCGCGTCGGCGACGCGATCGTCACCGGCTCCAGCCACGGCCGCGTCCGCGCGATGCTCGACGAGCACGGCAACAACGTGCAGGAGGCGACCCCGTCGCGTCCGGTGCAGGTGCTCGGTCTGGACACGGTGGCCCGGGCCGGCGACACCTTCGTGGTGGCGCCCGACGACCGGACCGCTCGCCAGATCGCCGAGAAGCGCGAGGCTGCCGACCGGCAGGCCGCGCTGGCCAAGTCGCGCAAGCGGATCAGCCTGGAGGACCTCAACAAGGCCCTCGCCCAGGGCAAGGTCGAGACCCTCAACCTCATCCTCAAGGGCGACGTGTCGGGCTCGGTCGAGGCGCTCGAGGACGCGCTGCTCCAGATCGACGTGGGCGAGGAGGTCGACCTGCGGATCATCGACCGCGGCGTCGGCGCCATCACGATGAACAACATCAACCTGGCCGTCGCGTCCAACGCCATCATCCTGGGCTTCAACGTCCGGGCCGAGGGCCAGAACGCCGACTACGCCGACAAGGAAGGCGTCGAGATCCGCTACTACAGCGTGATCTACCAGGCGATCGAGGACATCGAGAACGCCCTCAAGGGCATGCTCAAGCCCGAGTACGAGGAGGTCGAGACCGGCACCGCCGAGATCCGCGAGATCTTCCGCAGCTCCAAGTTCGGCAACGTCGCGGGCTCGCTCGTCCGCAGCGGCACGATCAACCGTGGCGCCAAGGCCCGCATCACCCGCCAGGGTGTCGTCATCACCGAGGGCCTGGAGATCGCCGGTCTGCGGCGGTTCAAGGACGACGTCACCGAGGTCCGCGAGGGCTACGAGTGCGGAATCAACCTGGGCTCGTTCAACGACGTCCAGGTGGATGACCTCATCACCACCTACGAGATGCGCGAGATCCCGCGCAGCTGACCTCGTCAGGGATGACGCGCCGGGCCGGCTCCGCCTTCGGGCGGGGCCGGCCCGCTGCGTCGTCCACGCCCGTCCGGGGTCCCGCACGGTCGGAGGACCGTCCGTCCGACGACTAGGATGGTCCAGCCCGTCCCGCCACCGACTCAGGAGGTTGCCATGGCCGACCAGGCCCGTGCCCGCAGGATCGCCGAGCGGATCAAGCAGCTGGTGACCCAAGGACTGTCCCAGGTCGTCAAGGACGAGCGCGTGGGCTTCGTGACCATCACCGACGTGCGCGTGACCGGCGACCTCCAGAACGCCAGCGTCTTCTACACCGTTCTCGGCACCGACGAGGACCGCACGACGGCCGCCGAGATCCTGGAGACCTACCGGGGGCGGCTGCGCTCCTTCGTCGGCAAGGGCCTGGGCATCCGACTCACGCCGACCCTCGAGTTCATCCTCGACGCGCTGCCCGAGGACGCCCAGCACCTGGACGAGCTGCTCCGCAAGGTCGCCGAGCGCGACGCCGAGCTGGCCGCGGCCCGCCGCGAGTCCGGCTACGCAGGAGAGCCCGACCCCTACCGCAAGCCCCGGGCCGCCGACGAGGACGAGGACGCCCAGGAGTGACCTCGCCCGACCCGGCGCCCGTCGGCGACGGACTTCTCGTCGTCGACAAGCCGGCCGGCTGGACCAGTCACGACGTCGTCGCACGCCTGCGCCGCCTCTGCCGCACGCGCCGGGTCGGCCACGCCGGCACGCTCGACCCGATGGCGACCGGGGTCCTCGTCGTGGGCGTCAACAGGGGCACCAAGCTGCTCACCTTCCTCGTCGGTCACGACAAGGGGTATGCCGCGACCGTGCGCCTGGGCCAGTCCACCCTCACCGACGACGCCGAGGGCGAGGTCACCGGGGGAGCCGACGCGGCGCACGTCACGCCTGCCCAGGTCGCGGAGGCCGTGCGGGCCCTCACCGGCGAGATCCAGCAGGTACCCAGCGCGGTGAGCGCGATCAAGGTCGACGGCAGGCGCTCCTACGCGCGGGTCCGCTCCGGCGAGGACGTCGCGCTGGCCTCCCGACCGGTCACCGTGAGCCGCTTCGAGGTGCTCGGCTCGCGGCGTGCCGAGGTCGACGGTCGCGTCGTCCTGGACGTGGACGTCGAGGTAGACGTGTCCTCGGGCACCTACGTGCGGGCGCTGGCCAGGGACCTCGGTGCCGCCCTCGGCGTGGGCGGTCACCTCACCGCGCTGCGACGCACCCGCGTGGGTGGGCTGACCCTCGAGCACGCGGTGAGCCTGGAGGAGCTGGACCCGGAGACCGGACCCGGCCCGACCGCAAACCTCGTCGACCTCGCAGACGCGGCCCGCGCCGCCCTGGCCACGAGGGAGCTCACCGAGCCCGAGGCGAGAGCCCTGGGGTTCGGGCAGAAGGTCGCCTCGGCGCGACCGGGGCGCAGCGAGCCGGTGGCCGCGTTCGGCCCGGACGGCACCCTCGTCGCCATCCTCGACGAGTCGCGAGCGGACGCGCGACCCCACGTCGTCCTGGCACCGGCGGGCGCGAAGTAGAGTTACCGCCGTGCACCGCTGGACCAGCCTGGACGACGTCCCCGCCGACCTCGGCCCGACGGTCGCCACCCTCGGCAACTTCGACGGGGTCCACCGCGGGCACCGGGCGGTCCTGGACACCGTCACCTCCATCGCACGGGAGCGGGGGCTGGCCTCGGTGGCCGTCACCTTCGACCCGCACCCGGTCGCCGTGCTCCACCCGGAGCGGGCGCCGCAGGAGATCGCCGGGCTCGACCACCGCCTCGACCTGCTGGAGCAGGCCGGGCTCGACGGGGTGGTCGTCGTCGAGTTCACCCGGGAGTACGCCCTCCTCACGCCGGAGGACTTCGTCCGGCAGACCTTCGTCGACGGCCTCCGCTCGCAGGTCGTGGTCATCGGCCACGACTCCCGGTTCGGCCTGCACAACAGCGGCGACGAGTCGACGATGCGCGCGCTGGGGGAGCGGTACTCCTTCGAGGTCGTCGTCCAGGGCACGGTCGGGGAGATGGACCATGGCCTGCGCTCCTGGTCCTCCACCGCGCTGCGCGCCGCGATCGCCGCCGGGGACATGGAGGCCGCCACCGAGATCCTCGACCGCTACCACCGGGTCTCGGGGGAGGTCGTCCACGGGCACCACCGCGGTCGCGAGCTGGGCTATCCCACCGCCAACCTCGCGACCGACAGCGAGGGCCTGGTCCCCGGTGACGGGGTCTACGCCGGCTGGCTGGAGCGCCCCGTCCTCCCGCCGGACCACCCGGACCGACGCCTTCCCGCGGCGATCTCCGTGGGCACGAACCCGACCTTCGACGACGTCGTCCAGCGCACCGTGGAGGCCTACGTCCTGGACCGCACCGACCTCGACCTCTACGGCGAGACCGTCTGGGTGGAGTTCGTGACCCGCCTGCGGGCCAACGAGAGGTTCGACTCGCTGGAGGCGCTGATGGACCAGATGGCTCTGGACGTCGAGCGCGCGCGGGACCTGCTGCGCGGCTGAGCGGACGGGAGCGGTATGCCGCCCGCGCTGCGGGAACGTCTCGCCCGCACCGACTGGGGACTGTTCGTCGCCGCGCTCGGCCTCTCGCTCGTGGGCGCCCTGCTCGTCTGGTCGACCACCCGGGACTCCGTCGGGGCCGCGCTCGCCGTGCGCCACCTGGTCAACGCGGCCGTGGGTGCTGTCCTCGCGGTGGCCCTCGTGGCGGTCGACGTGCGCTGGTTGCGAGCCGTCGCGCCGTGGGTCTACCTGGCCGGGACCGCCGGGCTCGTGCTGGTGCTCACGCCGCTGGGCCAGACGGTCAACGGCTCCCGCTCGTGGCTGTTCCTGCCTGGAGGTTTCTCGCTCCAGCCGGCCGAGCTGGCCAAGATCGGCCTGGTGGTCGGGCTGGCCATGATCCTGGCCGAGGGTCGCGACCCGCTCCGGCCCCCGTTGTGGCGCGAGGTGCTGACGGCCTGGACGGTGGCCGCCGTGCCCGTGCTGCTCATCCTGCTGCAGCCCGACCTGGGCAGCGCCCTGGTGCTGGGGGTGCTGACGGTGGCGGTGGTGGCCGCCTCGGGCGCCGCGGCGCGGTGGACGTGGGTGGCCGTGGTCGGCACCGCGACCGCCGTGGTGCTGGCCGTGACCCTCCCGCTTCTCGACCCCTACCAGCTCGACCGGTTGCTCGCCTTCCGCGACCCCGACCTGGACCCTCAGGGGATCGGGTACCAGACCCGCCAGGTGCGCCTGGCGATCGGCTCCGGGGGCTGGACCGGCACCGGACTGGGCGAGGGACCCCATACCCAGGGAGGCTTCATCCCGTTCCAGCACACCGACTTCATCTTCTCGGTGGCGGGGGAGGAGCTCGGCTGGCTCGGAGCCGTCGGGCTGGTGCTGCTGCTCGGCTTCCTCGTGCTGCGGGCGATGGTCGTCGGGCTGCGCAGCGACGAACCCTTTGGGCGCCTCGTGGCCGTGGGCGTCGGCGCGTGGCTCGGTTTCCAGACCTTCGAGAACGTCGGCATGAACCTGGGCCTCATGCCGGTCACCGGACTGCCGCTCCCGTTCCTGTCCTACGGCGGGTCGTCGATGCTGGCGTGCTGGCTCGCGATCGGTCTGGTGGCGTGCGCCCAGCAGCGCTGGCGGGTCTCACGCTGAGCACCGGGAACACGGCCGGGCCGGGTGTTGGCGTAGCCGGTCAAACCTGCAAGGATGCGGGGACCGTGGCTGGCGACGAAGGAGTGCAGATGGCCCGTTCCGTGACCGACGAGGTCTCCGACCTGAGCAGGCTCGACAGGCGCGCGACGAGCGTCGCGCACCTCTTCCGGGACCGTGTGGCTCAGACGCCGCGCGGCGAGGCGTTCCGCTCCCCGGAGGGTGCGGGCTGGACCTCCCTCTCCTGGGAGCAGACCCGCGACCGTGCCTACGCGCTCGCCGCCGGGCTGGTCGACGTCGGTCTCGAGCCCGAGGAGCGGGTCTCGGTCATGTCCAGCACCCGGATGGAGTGGATCCTGACCGACCTGGCGATCATGTGCGCCGGCGGGGCCACGACCACCATCTACCCCACGACCGTCGAGGACGACGTCGCCTACATCGTGGCCGACTCCGGCAGCCGGGTCGTGGTGGCCGAGACCCCCGAGCACGTCGAGGCGCTGCGGCACCGCCGTGCGGAGCTGCCGGACGTCCTGGCCGTCGTGGTCCTCGACGGCGAGGGCGACGGGGACTGGGTGCTGACCTTCGACGAGCTCGAGGCGCGCGGCACCGCCCTGCTCGCCGCCGAGCCCGGGCTGGTGGACGCACGCATCGACCAGCTGACCCCCCAGCACCTCGCCACCATCATCTACACCTCGGGCACCACCGGGCGGCCGAAGGGAGTCCGCCTCACCCACGACAACTGGACCTACATCGGCGCGGCCGTCGACTCGATCGGCATCCTCGGGCCCGACGACCTCCAGTTCCTCTGGCTGCCCCTGTCCCACGTCCTCGGCAAGATGTTCCTCATCCTGCCGATGCAGATGGGGTTCCCGACGGCCGTGGCCGGCGACGTCACGAAGATCGTCGACAACGTGGCCGTCGTGAAGCCGACCTTCATGGCCGCGGCACCGCGGATCTTCGAGAAGGCCTACGGCAAGATCACGACGATGGTGGCCGCCGAGGGCGGGGTCAAGGCCAAGCTGTTCGACTGGGCGTTCGGTGTCGGACGCGAGGTCGGCGAGATCCGCGCCGGCGGGGGAGAGCCCTCCGGCGTCCTGGCCCTGAAGTACCGCCTCGCCGACAAGCTCGTCCTGTCCAAGGTGAGGGACCGCTTCGGCGGACGGGTGCGCTTCTTCATCTCCGGCTCCGCGGCCCTCAACCCCGACGTCGCCCGGTGGTTCGACGCCGCCGGCCTCACGATCATCGAGGGTTACGGGCTCACCGAGACCACGGCCCCGGCCACGGTCAACCGCCCGGACCCGCAGGCCAACGTCTTCGGCACCGTCGGCTGGGTGCTGCCCGGCACCCAGGTGCGGATCGCCGAGGACGGGGAGATCCTCGTCAAGGGTCCCGGCGTGATGACCGGCTACCACAACCAGCCCGAGGCCACCGCCGAGGTGCTGCAGGACGGCTGGTTCGCCACCGGCGACATCGGCACCCTCGACGAGCAGGGCTACCTGACCATCACCGACCGCAAGAAGGACCTCTTCAAGACCTCGGGGGGCAAGTACGTCGCGCCCTCGCACATCGAGTCGATGTTCAAGGGGATCTGCCCCTACGCCAGCCAGCTGGTCATCGAGGGTGACGGCCGCAAGTTCGTCTCGGCGATCATCACCCTCGACCCGGACGCGATCACCGCCTGGGCGGCCCACCACGGCATGGCCGGCGACTCCTACGCCCAGATCGTCTCCTCGCCCCAGTGCCGGGAGATGGTGCAGGGGTATGTCGACGAGCTCAACTCCCAGCTCAACCGGTGGGAGCAGATCAAGCAGTTCCACATCCTCGACCACGACCTGTCGGTGGAGGAGGGGGATCTGACCCCCAGCATGAAGCTCAAGCGCAAGCAGGTCATCCAGAAGTACAAGTCCGAGCTGGACGCCTTCTACGCCGAGTCCTGACGACCTCGCCCCGGGGTGGCCCCCGGGGCGAGCGTCGCCGAGGATTCGCGGAAGCCCCGTCACGCTGCATACCCTTGACGTCATGCCTGCCGCACCCGCTCCGACCCGCCCCGCGCACGGGGAGTCCTGGCTTCCTGCGCTGGAGCCGCTGCTGGAGCAGGTCGCCAAGCCGGTGCAGTACATCGGCGGCGAGCTCAACAGCCAGGTCAAGGACTGGGACTGCGGAGGTGCGACGACCGCGCGCTGGGCGCTGATGTACCCGGACGCGTACGAGATCGGGCTGCCCAACCAGGGCGTCATGATCCTCTACGAAGTCCTGAACGAGCAGCCGGACGTCCTCGCCGAGCGCACGTATGCCGTGTGGCCGGACCTCGAGGCCCTCATGCGCGAGAGCGGCGTGCCGCAGTTCACGGTCGACGGGCACCGCAGCGTGCGCGACTTCGACGTGCTGGGCCTGAGCTTCTCGACCGAGCTGGGCTACACGAACATGCTCACCGCGCTCGACCTGGCCGGGATCCCGCTCCACGCGCGCGACCGGGGCGAGGACGACCCGATCGTGATCGCCGGCGGGCACGCGAGCTTCAACCCCGAGCCGGTCGCCGACTTCCTGGACGCGGCGATCGTCGGTGACGGGGAAGAGGCCGTGCTGCATGCCTCCAAGGTCATCAACGCCTGGAAGGCGGCGGGACGGCCCGACGGGCGCGAGGGGCTGCTGCTCGAGCTCGCCCGCAGCGGGGGCGTCTACGTGCCCGCGTTCTACGACGTGTCCTACCTGCCGGACGGCCGCATCCAGCGGGTGGCGCCCAACCAGCCCGGCGTGCCGTGGCGCGTGGCCAAGCACACGGTCATGGACCTCGACGCCTGGCCCTACCCCAAGCAGCCGCTCGTCCCGGTCACCGAGTCGGTGCACGAGCGCATGTCGGTGGAGATCTTCCGCGGCTGCACCCGTGGCTGCCGCTTCTGCCAGGCGGGCATGATCACCCGGCCCGTGCGCGAGCGGTCGATCACCGGCATCGGCGAGATGGTCGAGAAGGGGCTGGCGGCGACCGGGCTCGACGAGGTGGGCCTGCTCTCGCTGTCCTCGGCCGACCACTCCGAGATCGGCGCGATCACCAAGGGTCTGGCGGACCGTTACGAGGGGAGCCAGACCGGTCTGTCGCTGCCCTCCACGCGCGTCGACGCCTTCAACATCGAGCTGGCCAACGAGCTCACCCGCAACGGGCGGCGCTCCGGGCTGACCTTCGCCCCCGAGGGTGGCAGCGAGCGCATGCGCAAGGTCATCAACAAGATGGTGACCGAGGAGGACCTCATCCGCACGGTCGCGGCGGCGTACGCCGCCGGTTGGCGGCAGGTCAAGCTCTACTTCATGTGCGGGCTCCCGACGGAGACCGACGAGGACGTCCTGGCGATCGCCGACCTCGCCAAGAAGGTCATCGACACCGGGCGCGAGGTCTCCGGCCGGCGCGACATCCGGTGCACCGTCTCGATCGGCGGTTTCGTGCCCAAGCCGCACACCCCCTTCCAGTGGGCGGCGCAGCTGGGGGCCGAGGAGACCGACGCGCGGCTGGCCAAGCTGCGCGAGGCCGTCCGGTCCGACCGCCGCTACGGCTCGGCGATCGGCTTCCGCTACCACGACGGGCAGCCGGGGATCGTCGAGGGACTGCTCTCCCGCGGCGACCGTCGCCTCGGTGCCGTGATCGAGCGGGTATGGCGCGCCGGTGGCCGGTTCGACGGCTGGAACGAGCACTTCTCCTACGAGCGCTGGATGACGGCGGCCGAGGAGGGCCTGGCCGAGCACCCCGTCGACGTCGCCTGGTACACCACCCGCGAGCGCGGCGAGCACGAGGTGCTGCCCTGGGACCACATCGACTCGGGGCTGGACAAGGAGTGGCTGTGGGAGGACTGGCTGGACGCTCTCGACGAGCGTGAGGTCGAGGACTGCCGCTGGACCCCGTGCTTCGACTGCGGCGTCTGCCCGCAGATGAACACCGAGATCCAGATCGGCCCGACCGGCAAGACCCTGCTCCCGCTCTCGGTCGTCCGTACCTGACCGACCCCACCTCCACCGGGTGCGTGGAGGGGTTGCTCAGTCCTCGACGCGGAAGCCGACCTTCACACCGACCTGCCAGTCGGCCACGGCACCGTCCACCAGGTGGCCACGCACCTCGGTGACCTCGAACCAGTCGAGGTGGCGCACGGTCCGAGCGGTCGTGGAGATGGCGTTCGTGATCGCCTGCTGGATGCCGTCCGGAAAGGTGCCTACGACCTCGGCGACCTTGTAGACGTGGTTGCTCACGGTGACCTCCTTGGTCGGGTGCTGGTCCGGTCCAGTCTCCTCGGCCCACCTCACCAGGGCAACCATGTGGTGGGATGGCTCCATGTCTGCCCCTGATGACACAGATGCCAACGCGTCGGCGACGTCTTCACGATGACCATCACCAACGGCAAGACGCGTGACAACCACGTCGTGGAGTTCGAGGAGGGTCGACGCCTCGCCTGGAAGCCGGCCTCCCCGGGGGAGCCGCCGGCCGGGCACCTGTGGCGCTGGGAGCTCGAGCCTCGCGACGACGGCACGACCACGGTCACGCACACCTACGACTGGAGCAAGCTCACCGACCCCTCGCGCATGGCCCGTGCCCGTACCACCACGCCGGAGATGCTCCAGAGATCGGTGGACCGACTGGCGGCGCGCGTCGAGTCTTGACCTGACGCGTCCGGTGTGGCTGGGAGCAACCACACCGGACGCTCGGCGGGTCAGGCGATCTTGCGGGCGCGGATGATCCCGTCGATCGCGAGGATCTGAGACTTGAGCTCGTCGCGGACCTCGCCCTCGACGTCGACGAGGGTGTAGGCGAAGTCGCCCTTGGACTTGTTGGTGAACTCCGAGACGTTGAGCCCGGCATCGCCGAGCGCGGCGGTGATCTGGCCGATCATGTTGGGCTTGTTCTCGTTGAAGATCCCCAGCCGGGTCGTGCCCGGCGTGCGGGCCATCTGCACCTCGGGGAAGTTGACCGAGTTGCGGATGTTGCCGTGGAGCAGGTAGTCCGAGAGCTGGTCCACGGCCATGACCGCGCAGTTGTCCTCGGCCTCTCCGGTGGAGGCTCCCAGGTGAGGCAGGGCCACGACCTTGGGGTGGACCGCGCCGGCCTCGGTCGGGAAGTCGTTGATGTAGGCGTGCAGCTGCCCCGCGTCGAGCGCCGCCAGCACGGCCGCCTCGTCCACGACCCCGCCGCGGGCGAAGTTGAGCACGACCCCGCCGCGCGGCATGAGCGCCACGCGCTCGGCGTTGACCAGCCCCTTGGTCCCCTCGACGAGCGGGACATGGAGAGTGACCATGTCCGATCGGGAGAAGAGCTCCTCGACGCTGGTCACCTGCTCGACGTTGGGGGAGAGCTGCCAGGCGTTCTTGATCGTCAGCGCCGGGTCGTAGCCCAGCACCCGCAGGCCCAGCGAGTGCGCGGCGTTGGCCACGAGGACGCCGATGGCGCCCAGCCCGATCACGCCGAGCGTCCGGCCGGGGAGCTCGAAGCCGGCGTACCGCTTCTTGCCCGTCTCCACCTGGACGTCGAGCTCCTTGCCGTGCAGGCCCTGCTCCGCCACGAGGGTGCGTGTGTAGTCGGCCGCGTGGAACAGGTTGCGCGCGGCCAGGAGCATGCCGGCGATGACCAGCTCCTTGACGGCGTTGGCGTTGGCGCCGGGGGTGTTGAAGACGGGGATGCCGAGGCTGGCCATCTTCTCGACCGGGATGTTGTTGGTCCCCGCGCCCGCACGCGCCACGGCATACAGGCTCTCGGGGATCTCCATGGAGTGCAGGTCGGCGGACCGCACCAGGATGCCGCGGGGGTCGGCGATGTCCGTGCCGACGTCGAAGAGGTCCCGGTCCAGCCGCTGCAGGCCGACGGGGCTGATGGCGTTGAGGGTCTTGATCGCGAAGGTCATGGGTCAGCCGTTCTGCTTCTCGAAGTCGGTCATGAAGTCGACGAGGGCCTGGACGCCCTCGATCGGCATGGCGTTGTAGATGCTGGCACGCATCCCGCCCACGCTGCGGTGCCCGCCGAGCCCCGACAGACCCGCCTCCGCAGCGGCCTGGACGAAGGGCTTCTCCAGGGCGGGGTCGGGGACGAGGAAGGGCACGTTCATCCACGAGCGCGCCTCCTTCTGCACCGGGTTGGAGTAGAAGTCGGAACCGTCGATGGCCCCGTAGAGCAGCTCCGCCTTGGCGCGGTTGCGCTCGGCCATGGCGGTCAGGCCACCCTGCTGCTCGACCCACTCCAGGACCAGCCCGACGAGGTACCACGACAGGGTCGGGGGAGTGTTGAGCATGGAGTCGGCCTCGGCCATCGCGGTCCAGTCGATCATGCTCGGCGTCTCCGGGCGGGCGGTGCCGAGCAGGTCCTTGCGGACGATCGTCACGACCAGCCCGGACGGACCGAGGTTCTTCTGGGCACCGGCATAGATCACCCCGAACCGGGACACGTCCAGCGGGCGCGACAGGATCGTGGAGCTGGCGTCGGTGACGAGCGGGACGTCGCCCGTCTCCGGCACGTACGGGAACTCCACGCCACCGATCGTCTCGTTGAGGGTGTAGTGGAGGTATGCCGCTCCCGCCGGCACCTCGAGGCTGCCCTGGGCCGGGACGCTGGAGTAGTTGGACTCCTTCTCGTCCGCGACGACCTGGACGTCCAGGTACCTGCGGGCCTCGGCGATCGCCTTCTTGCTCCAGGCGCCGGTGTTGACGTAGGCGGCGCTGGAACCGGGAGCGGTGAGGTTGAGCGGCACGCCGGCGAACTGCCCCGTCGCACCACCCTGCAGGAACAGGACGGCGTAGTCGTCGGGCACCCCGAGCAGGGAGCGCATGCGGGCCTCGGCCTCGGCGGCGATCGAGACGAACTCGGGACTGCGGTGCGACATCTCCATGACTGACATCCCGGACCCTCGCCAGTCGGTCAGCTCGGACTGGGCGCGCTCGAGCACCTCGAGCGGCATCGTGGCGGGGCCTGCGGAGAAGTTGTACACGCGCACGGGTTCATACCTCTGGGGTTGGGTGGTCCGGGCGCGGCAGACCGGACCCGGAGGGACTCGGCGTCGAGACTTGGCCCCTACGGTAGCGGTCGACCCCCGCCACGACGACCGTCAGCAGTGTGGCGTGGCGCACGTCGGCAGGTAGCCTGGGCGCCCATGGCCGGCTCCCGACGCGTCCCAGAGGGCCCCGCACCCGACCCCGCGGTGCAGAAGCTGCGCATCCGCTACGCCAAGCGTGGCCGGATGCGCTTCACCTCCACACGCGACTTCCAGCGTGCCCTCGAGCGGGCCGTGCGGCGTGCCGGGCTGCCGATGGCCTACTCCGGCGGGTTCCACCCGCACCCCAAGATCTCCTACGCGAATGCCGCACCCACCGGCGCCGCGAGCGAGGCGGAGTACGTCGAGATCTCGTTGACCCGCGTCGTGGACCCCGCTGCGGTGGCCCCGGTCCTGGACGCCTCCCTGCCCGAGGGTCTGGACGTCATCGAGGTCGTCGACGCGGCAGACCTGCCCGGCGCCCTGGCCGACCGGCTGCAGGGGAGCGTGTGGGGCATGCGCTTCCTCGCGGCCCGGGGGGAGGCGTGGGACGCCGAGGGTATGGCGCGCGCCGTCGCCTCGTTCCTGGCGGTCCCCGAGCTCCACGTCCCGCGGATGATGAAGAAGGGGCCGCGCGACCTCGACGTCCGCGCCGCGGTCCTGGACCTCGCGGTGGCCGACACCCTCGTGCCCGGGGTGGAGGCCGACCCGGACGGTGGCGACGTCGTCCTGCTGGCCTCGCTGCTGCACACCACTCCCACGGTGCGTCCCGAGGAGGTGTGGACGGCCCTCCGGCAGGTGAGCGGGCTCGACCTGCCCCGGCCGGTGAGCACGCGCCTGCGCCAGGGACCGGTCGTGGACGGGACCGTGGCAGAGACGCTCGACGACGGGTCCGTGTGAGATACTGACCACCGGTCCTGCAGGTGTCACACCGCCTGCCGGACCCGGCTCGAGATCGCGGGCGCCCTCCGAGGTGCGCCCCAGACGCCATACGGCGCGTCGACGACTCCCGCCGGCCGCCCGGTGCCGCGCCTCCCGCGCGAACTGAGGCGGAGACCAGGACGACTTCCGTCCAGGGCCCTTCCGGACCCGGACGACTGCACCCGCGCCAGGCGGGGAGCGGGCCGTACCCCGGCCCGGGTGTGGCTTCCCCGTCCGGCTGGAAGGACACCCGGTGTCTGACACGAACACCACGCCCGACGCAGCGCACGCCGACGAACAGAGCCGGGCCGAGCGCGCGGCCGCGCTGGCCCAGGAGCTGAGCGCCGAGGCCCTCTTCGGGGTGAGCCGGGTCGAGGAGGTGGCCGACGCCGGGGGCGAGCCTGAGACCGACGTAGAGCCCGAGACCGACGCCGAGCCCGAGGACGAGGAGCAGCACGAGGACCCGGTGGGGGGCGACGTGCAGGAGCCGGCCGAGGAGGACGCTGCCGTGCAGGAGGCGGCCCAGCCGTCGGGGGACGAGACGGAGGGGGAGCCGGAGGAGGAGAGCGCGGGCGAGGCCGAGGAGGAGCCGTCGGCCCAGGCGCCCGCTCTGCCGTCCTTCGGTCTGCTCTTCCAGGCGCCGGACCTCAGCGACCTGCCGCGGCGCCGCTCGCGCCGGGCCACGGCTGCCGTCACCACGCCGCCGGAGCTGCCGGTCGAGCCCGAGCCCGCGCCCCTGGACGGGGCCGAGACCGACGGCGCACCCGACACGGCCGAGACCGGTGAGGACGAGGCCGGCCAGCGCAACGGACGCCGGCGTCGGCGCGGGGGCAAGGGCCGGCGGGGCCGGGGCCAGGGCGAGGTCGAGAGCTCCGAGCAGCCGCTCGAGGCCGACGACACCCCCCAGCCCGAGGGCGGGGAGCAGGACGGGGACGACTCCGAGGAGGGGGCGCCCAGCGCCTCCACGCGCCGGCGCACCCGCAGCCGCAGGGCACGTCCCGAGGACGGCGCCGCACCGGCCGACGACACCAACGGCGACGAGCAGTCGTCGGGCGACGAGGAGACGAGCAGCACCCGTCGTCGCCGTCGGCGTCGTCGCAGCGGCGAGTCCGGCGGCGCCGAGCGCAGCGCGCGGGACGAGGTCACCTCGGTCAAGGGGTCGACCCGCCTGGAGGCCAAGCGCCAGCGGCGCCGTGAGGGCAGGGAGGCCGGCCGTCGCCGCACGATCATCAGCGAGGCGGAGTTCCTGGCGCGCCGCGAGAGCGTCGACCGCGTCATGGTCGTGCGCGGCCTCGAGGACCGCACGCAGATCGCGGTGCTCGAGGACGGCGTGCCCGTCGAGCACTACGTCTCGCGCTCGGCGCAGAGCACGATGGTCGGCAACGTCTACCTCGGACGCGTCCAGAACGTGCTGCCGAGCATGGAGGCCGCCTTCGTCGACATCGGCAAGGGTCGCAACGCCGTGCTCTACGCCGGCGAGGTCAACTGGGACGCCGCCGGCCTGGGCAGCGAGCCCAAGCGCATCGAGAACGCGCTGAAGTCGGGGGAGTCCGTCCTGGTCCAGGTGACCAAGGACCCCATCGGGCACAAGGGCGCCCGGCTCACCTCCCAGATCTCGCTCCCGGGTCGTTTCCTGGTCTACGTGCCGGGCAACTCCATGACGGGCATCTCCCGCAAGCTCCCGGACACCGAGCGCGCCCGGTTGAAGAAGATCCTCAAGGAGGTCGTCCCGGATGACGCCGGGGTGATCGTGCGGACGGCGGCCGAGGGTGCCTCCGAGGCCGAGCTGCGTGCCGACGTGGAGCGCCTCACCGCCGCCTGGGAGCGGATCTCCAAGGCCGCCCAGGCCAAGAGCACGAGCGCTCCGACGCTGCTCCACGGGGAGCCGGACATGACCGTCCGCGTGATCCGCGACGTCTTCACCGAGGACTTCTCCCGGCTGGTCGTCGCCGGCGAGCAGGCCTGGTCGGAGGTCAAGCGCTACATCGACGACGTCGCGCCGGACCTGGCGCCGCGGGTGGAGAAGTACACCGGCACCACCGACATCTTCTCGACCTACCGCGTCCACGAGGCCATCGCCAAGGCGATGGACCGCAAGGTGTGGCTGCCCTCTGGCGGGTCGCTCATCATCGACCGCACCGAGGCCATGACGGTGGTCGACGTCAACACCGGCAAGTTCACCGGCTCCGGGGGCAACCTGGAGGAGACGGTCACCAAGAACAACATCGAGGCGGCCGAGGAGATCGTGCGCCAGCTGCGGCTGCGCGACATCGGCGGCATCATCGTCATCGACTTCATCGACATGGTGCTCGAGAGCAACCGCGACCTGGTCGTGCGGCGCCTGCTCGAGTGCCTGGGACGCGACCGGACCAAGCACCAGGTCGCCGAGGTCACCTCGCTGGGTCTGGTCCAGATGACGCGCAAGCGGGTCGGGTCGGGCCTCATCGAGGTCTTCTCCGAGACCTGCACCCATTGCGCGGGCCGCGGGATCGTCGTGCAGGCCGAGCCGGTGGCCGCCCGCAACGGCAACGGCAACGGCAACGGCCACCAGCACCAGGCCGACAACGGCAGCGGCTCCGAGAGCGGCTCCGGGTCGTCCAAGCGCGGCCGCCGGGGCCGGGGGAGCGGGGCAGGAGCCGGGTCGGCCGAGTCCGCCGCCGAGCCCAAGAACGTGCTGAACCCGCCGCGGCCCAACGGCCCCACGCCGGCCCAGATCGCCGCTGCCGCCCACGCCGCCGCGCTGAACGCCGGTGCCGCGCCCGAGGCCGAGGCGGACAGCCCCGCCATACCGGTCGAGGAGTCGCCGGAGGTCCCGACCCAGGCTCCCGCGCCGGAGACGGCCGCCGACGTCACATCGGAGGCCCCGCTGCCGGTCGCCGACACCGACGAGAGCGCACCCCCGGTCGCCAGGACCGAGACGGTCGATGACTCTGTCGACGCGCCGGTCGCCGAGGGCGTCGTCGTCGAGGTTGCTGAGGTCGAGGAGGCTGCTGTCGCCGAGGCCGCAGTCGTCGACGCGGCCCCGGTGACGGAGGAGAAGCCGAAGCGCCGCCGCCGCGGTCGCGCGTCGGCACCGGCCGGCCCGCCCACGGCAGCGGAGTCCTCCGCCCAGGAGTAACCGTGAGCCGACGCGCCAGTTTGGTCCCAGGGGCCACGACACGGTAGTCTGGTGCGTCGGTTCGCCCCGCTCCGGGACGGGTCAGGAATCCACCGCGCTCGCGCGATGGACGGCCCGGCCGAGCAGGGATGCAGACCCCATCAGACGCAAACGCAGGAAGTGAGTTCAACGTGTACGCGATCGTCCGCGCTGGCGGCCGCCAGGAGAAGGTCTCCGTCGGTGACGTCCTGACCATCGACAAGGTCGAGGGCAAGAAGGGCGACACCGTCGAGCTCGCTCCCCTCCTGCTGGTCGACGGCTCCACCGTGACCACCGACGCCGACGTGCTCGGCAAGGCGGTCGTCAAGGCCGAGGTCATGGGCGCCGCCAAGGGCCCCAAGATCATCATCCAGAAGTACAAGAACAAGACCGGGTACAAGAAGCGCCAGGGCCACCGCCAGCCGCTGACCCAGGTCAAGATCACCTCGATCGACGCCTGACGGCGTAGCACACCCAGGGAGGCAGAGCTATGGCACACAAGAAGGGTGCGTCCTCGACGCGCAACGGTCGTGACTCCAACGCGCAGCGTCTCGGCGTGAAGCGCTTCGGCGGTCAGGTCGTCGGCACCGGCGAGATCATCGTCCGTCAGCGCGGGACCCACTTCCACCCCGGTGAGGGCGTCGGTCGCGGCAAGGACGACACGCTGTTCGCCCTCGTCCCCGGCGTCGTCGAGTTCGGCGCCAAGCGCGGTCGCAAGACCGTCAACGTGGTCGAGGCTGCGGCCGAGACCGTCGACGCCTGAGCGTCCGACACCACTGACACCGCGACGCCGGTGGGGCCAGCTGGCTCCCACCGGCGTCGCGTCGTTCCCACCCCGTCCGGGTCTGACGCGCACGTCATACCCCTGAGAGGATGACCTCATGGCCAACTTCGTCGACCGCGTCGTGCTCCACCTGCGAGCCGGCAACGGAGGCCACGGTGTCGCCTCGGTGCACCGGGAGAAGTTCAAGCCGCTCGGCGGCCCCGACGGTGGCAACGGCGGCCACGGCGGCGACATCGTATTCCGCGTCGACCCGCAGGTCACCACGCTGATCGACTACCACCACAGCCCCCACCGCAGCGCCCCCAACGGCAAGCCGGGCGAGGGCAGCGAGCGCAACGGCGCCCAGGGGGAGACCCTGGTGCTGCCCGTCCCGTCGGGCACCGTCGTCACCACGCGGTCCGGGGAGGTGCTCGCCGACCTGGTCGGGGAGGGCGCGGAGTATGTCGCGGCGCAGGGCGGGCGCGGCGGGCTCGGCAACAAGGCGCTGGCCTCCCCACGGCGCAAGGCGCCCGGTTTCGCTCTCCTGGGTGAGCCCGGCGAGGAGACCGAGGTGGTCCTGGAGCTGAAGACGCTCGCGGACGTGGCGCTCATCGGCTTCCCCTCGGCCGGCAAGTCGTCCCTGGTCAGCGTGCTGTCGGCCGCGCGTCCCAAGATCGCCGACTACCCGTTCACGACCCTCGTGCCCAACCTCGGCGTCGTCACGGCCGGTGGCGAGCGCTTCACGATCGCCGACGTCCCCGGCCTGATCCCGGGCGCCAGCGAGGGCCGGGGGCTCGGGCTGCAGTTCCTGCGTCACGTCGAGCGCTGCCACGTGCTCGTGCACGTCATCGACTGCGCGACGCTCGAGCCCGGCCGCGACCCGCTGACCGACCTCGAGGTCATCGAGGCCGAGCTGGCCGCCTACGTCCCGCACGGCGAGCTGGGCGGCATACCGCTCGCCGAGCGCATCCGCGTGATCGTCCTCAACAAGGCCGACGTCCCCGAGGCGCGCGAGCTCGCCGAGATGGTCCGGCCGGACCTGGAGGCGCAGGGTTACGAGGTGCACATCGTCTCGGCCGTCGCGCACCAGGGGCTCAAGGAGCTGACCTTCGCGCTGGCAGGCCACGTCCGGCGCGCCCGCGAGGAGCAGATCGTCGTCGAGCCGACCCGCGTGGTGCTGCGCCCGAAGGCGATCGACGACAGCGGCTTCGAGATCGTCCGCGAGCAGACCGCGGACGGCGAGGTGTTCCGCGTCGTGGGGGAGCGGCCCACCCGCTGGGTGCGGCAGACCGACTTCGCCAACGACGAGGCGGTCGGTTACCTCGCGGACCGCCTCAACAGGCTGGGCGTCGAGGACGCGCTCCTCAAGGCGGGAGCGGTGGCCGGATCGACCGTGCTCATCGGGGCCGCCGACGACGCGGTGGTCTTCGACTGGGAGCCGACCATGTCCTCGGGTGCCGAGCTGCTCGGCGCGCGCGGCAGCGACCTGCGTCTGGAGGACCGCGCGCGGCCGACGCGTGCGGAGAAGCGCGAGGCCTTCCACGACAAGATGGACAAGGCCGCGGCCGCCCGGGAGGAGATGGCCGCCGAGCGTCGCGCCGGGAAGTGGACCGACCCGGAGTGATCTCCCGGCTCCGCCCGGGACCGTGCGGGCCCGACCGGGTCGATGCATGAATATGCACGATTATGGAATAGTATTCGCTCATGTTCGAGACCACCGGCGACCGTCGCGCCATCCGTGACGCGCACCGCCTGGTCGTCAAGGTGGGGTCGTCCTCGCTGACCGGGCCGGAAGGCGGGCTGGACGGATACCGTCTCCAGGCCCTCGCCACGGCGCTGGCCAAGAAGGCGCTCGAGGGCACCCAGATCGTGCTCGTCTCCTCCGGGGCGATCGCGGCCGGGATGGCACCGTTGGGTCTGGCGCGCCGCCCCAAGGACCTGGCGACCCAGCAGGCAGCCGCGAGCGCGGGGCAGGGGCTGCTCATGACGGCCTACACGCAGGCCTTCACCATGCACGGCGTGCGCGTCGGGCAGGTGCTGCTCACGGCGGACGACATGCACCGCCGCAGCCACTACGTCAACGCCTCGCGGACCCTGGAGCGGCTGCTCGAGCTCGAGGTGGTCCCGGTCGTCAACGAGAACGACACGGTCGCCACCGACGAGATCCGCTTCGGCGACAACGACCGTCTCGCCGCGCTCGTCGCCCACCTCGTGGACGCGGACGCCCTGCTCCTGCTCTCCGACGTCGACGCGCTCTACGACGGCCATCCCAGGCACCCCGGGTCGCGGCGCATCCCGCACGTGGCCTCGCCGACGGACCTGGAGCACGTGGACGTCTCCGGAGCCGGTTCCCAGGTCGGCACCGGCGGGATGGCGACCAAGGTGGCCGCGGCCCAGATGGCCACAGCCGAGGGGGTGACGGTCCTGCTGACCAGCGCCGACCAGATCGTGGCCGCGCTCGCCGGGGACGCCGTGGGCACCCTGTTCACGGCGACGGGCAGCAAGAGCCCGGCGCGGCGGCGCTGGCTCGCGCACGCCAGCAGCAGCTCGGGGCGGCTCGTCCTGGACGACGGCGCCGTGCAGGCGGTGGTGCGGCGTCGCACGTCGCTCCTGCCCGTCGGCATCACCCGCCTGGAGGGACGCTTCGCCGCCGGCGACACCGTCGAGCTGTGCGACGGGGAGGGACGGGTCGTGGCGCGCGGCCTCGTCGGTTACGACTCCGCGGAGCTTGCCCCGCTGGTCGGCCACCGTCTGGAGCGGCCGGCCCGGCTGCGCACGGGAGAACCCGCCCCGCGCCCGGTGGTGCGCCGCGACGATCTCGTCGTCCTCTGACGAGGGACCGGCACCGCAACCGCCCTACCCAGACCATCCACGCCATACCGAGACGAGCAGGAGCACGCCGATGAGCACGACCGCCCCGATCCCCGTCGACGTCCGTGACGCCGTCCACGCCACGGCGCGCCGCGCCCGGGCCGCCAGCCGGCAGCTGGCGCTGCTCACCCGGGCCGAGAAGGACGCGGCGCTGACGGCCCTGGCCGACGCGATCGACGCGGAGGCGCAGAGCGTCGTGGCGGCGAACGTCGAGGACCTCGAGCGCGGCCGCGCCAAGGGTCTGCCGGCCAACCTCCTGGACCGCCTGACCCTCGACGTCGAGAGGGTGCATTCTGTCGCGTCGGCGCTGCGCGACGTCGCGGCGCTGCCCGACCCGGTGGGCGAGGTCGTGCGTGGGTCGACCCTGGCCAACGGGCTGCAGATCCGCCAGGTGCGGGTCCCGATGGGGGTCGTGGGCATGATCTACGAGGCCCGTCCCAACGTCACGGTCGACGCGGCCGGGCTCGGCCTCAAGAGCGGCAACGCGGTCATCCTGCGCGGCGGCTCGGCCGCCGCCTCCACCAACGTCCGGCTGGTCGAGATCCTGCGCGCGGCCCTGGAGGCCCGCGGCCTCAACCCCGACGCCATCAACCTCCTCACGGAGGGAGGCCACGACGCGGGCCGGGCGCTCATGACCGCGCGGGGCCTGGTCGACCTCGTCATCCCGCGCGGGGGCGCCAGCCTGATCCAGACGGTGGTGACGGAGTCGACCGTGCCGGTCATCGAGACGGGCGTGGGCAACTGCCACGTCTACGTCGACGCCGCCGCCGACCCGGAGATGGCGGTGCGGATCGTCACCAACTCCAAGACCCACCGCACCTCGGTGTGCAACGCGGCGGAGTCCCTGCTCGTCCACCGGGCGATCGCCGACACGGTGCTCCCCGCGATCCTGCGGGAGCTGGGCGCGGCCGGCGTCACCGTCCACGGCGACCCTGAGGTCCTCCGGTATGCCGAGACCGTCGGTGTCGCGCACGTCCCCGTCACCGACGAGGACGACGACACGGAGTTCCTGTCGCTGGACATCTCGGCACGCGTCGTCGACGACCTCGACGCGGCCATCGCGCACGTCCAGGAGCACACGAGCGGGCACACGGAGGCGATCGTCACGGGGGACCGCGCGGCCGCGCGCCGGTTCACCACCGAGGTCGACGCCGCCGCCGTGATGGTCAACGCCTCGACGCGCTTCACCGACGGCGGCGAGTTCGGCTTCGGCGCCGAGATCGGCATCTCGACGCAGAAGCTGCACGCCCGGGGACCGATGGCCCTGCCCGAGCTCACGACCACCAAGTGGGTCGTGGAGGGTGACGGTCAGGTGCGCTGAGCGCCGTCCCACCAGTCGAGGACCAGGATGCCCACGAGCGTGAGCCACGGCGACGGCTGGCCGGGCGGGACGTCGACCTCGAACCACACCTCGCCACCCAGCCGGACGTCCTGGAGCCAGCGGCCGTCCGGGAGGCGCTTGTCGCGCACGACCTGGACGGCCTCGGCCAGCCGCGGGTCCGGCGGACCGACCGCACGACCGAGCGTGGCGTCCAGGAGGTCGGCCCGCCGGAAGTGGTCCAGGGCGCGCAGCACGCTGTAGCGGGCCCGGCCCGGGTAGGCGAACTCCGTCACGAAGGGGCCGATCAGCTGCCCGGTGCTCGTGCGCCTCATCAGGCCGCGTTCCAGGAGGTACTCCTCGCCGCCGCGCCGCAGGTCGCGCAGCCGTGCGGCGTCCGTGCGCACCTCGCCGCGCGCGGCCGCCTCCTCCCGGTAGCGCAGGGACACGAGGACGTTGAGCGTGCTCTCGACCGACGACACGGTCGCGCCGTCCCACTCCCAGGCGCAGTTCCAGCCGCCGTCGGCCATCTGGTGGTCGGCGAACCACTGCTCCAGGCCCGACACATCGGCGCCCAGCCAGGTGCCGTTGGCCAAGGTCCAGCCGTTGATGCAGCAGTCGACCTCGCCGCCCCAGTAGGGGAGCTCGTCGTACTCCCAGCGGGCGTTGCGCGCCAGCCGCTCGGCCGTGTCGCCCAGCGCTGATGCCTCCACGCCCCACTCGCGCAGCGTGTTGAGGGTCCAGGTCGTGGCCGTCCAGGGCTGGGGTCGGTCAGCCTCTTCCAGGTCCCAGCCGGCCGGGAAGAAGGACCCGCCGGCCCACTGCCCGTCGGGGTCCTGCAGGGAGAGCAGCCGCGCGCCATACCCCTCCCGAGCGACGCGGGCGCGCGTCGCGCTCCACACCGCCTCCGGCTCGCCGAGCAGGTCGCGCTCGACCTGCCACCGCAGCGCAGGGTCGGTGTCCCTGAGCCAGCCGGTCGGGGTGCCCTGGGTCATGGGTGCAGGGTATGCCGTTCGCGCTCGTCCGTGAGGGAGTCGTGAGCGACGTAGTAGGTCGGGCGGCGCTGCAGCGAGGTGTAGATGCGGCCGACGTACTCGCCGAGGATGCCCAGGCACAGCAGCTGCAGGGCGCTGAACGCCGCGACGATCATCACGGTCGACGTCCACCCGGCGATGGTGTGCCCGGTGAGCTTGGCCACGAGGGCGTAGCCGAGCAGGGCGACGGCGAGCAGGAAGCCGCCGAGCCCGAACCAGGTGGCCAGCTTCAGCGGGGCCCGGGAGAAGCCGGTGACGGAGTCGAGGGAGAGCCGCACCATCGTGGCCAGCGGGTACTTGCTCGTGCCCGCGGCGCGCTCCTGCCGGGCGTAGCCGACGGTGGTGGAGGGGAACCCGAGCGCGGGGACCACCAGGCGCAGGACCCGGTGGTCCTCGGGCAAGGCGTTGACGGCGTCGACGGTGGCCCTGGACATCAGGCGGTAGTCACCGGCGTGGTCGGGCGCGCCGGTGGCCCCCATGAGGCGCATCGTGGCGTAGAACAGGTGGGCGGTGCGGCGCTTGAAGGCGGTGTCGCTCGACCGGTCGGTGCGCACGCCGTAGACGACGTCGACGCCCTCGGCGCGCGCCCGGGCGATCATCTCGGGGATCACCTCGGGAGGGTCCTGCAGGTCGGCGTCGAGCGTGACCACCCAGTCGCCGCGGGCCGCCGCCAGGCCGGCGGAGATGGCGGCCTGGTGGCCGGCGTTGGCGCGCAGCCGGAGCACACGGAGCTGCGGCCAGGTCCGTCGGGCCGCCTGGAGCAGCACGGGCGTCCGGTCCCGGCTGCCGTCGTCCACCGCGACCAGCTCGTAGGGCTCGTCGAGGCCGTCCAGCACGGGGCGCAGCCGCTCGACGAACAGCGGCAGCACCTCGGCCTCGTCGTACATCGGCACGACGACGGAGAGGACGGGGTGGGGCGCTGACGGCATACGACCACTGTATGTCGCAGGCACCGGGGTATCGTGTCCCGCATGACGTCTGCGCTGTCCCAGGTCCTGGCCACCTCCGCCGAGGAGGGAGGTCACCACCCGGTCGTCAACGAGCTGATCTTCGAGCCGATCTGGTTCGGCGTGATCGCGATCGCGACCTTCCTGCTGCTGCTCGGCCTGCTGTGGTCCTTCCGCAACACCCTGGCGCTGGACCCGCACGGCGTGGCCGAGGGCCACCAGGACCCCGACGCGCACAGGGGCACCGGGCACTGATGCGTCTCGGGGTGATGGGTGGGACCTTCGACCCCATCCACCACGGGCACCTCGTGGCGGCCAGCGAGGCCGCGCACCTGCTCGGGCTCGACGAGGTCGTCTTCGTCCCCACCGGCCAGCCCTACCGCAAGGACGTCACCAAGGTCTCGCCGGCCGAGCACCGTTACCTGATGACCGTCATCGCGACGGCGTCCAACCCGCGCTTCACCGTCAGCCGGGTCGACGTCGAGCGCGACGGGCCGACCTACACGCGGGACACGCTCCGCGACCTGCGCCGGCTGCGGCCGGACGACGAGCTCTACTTCATCACCGGCGCGGACGCCCTGGCGCAGATCCTGTCGTGGGAGGGCGTCGAGGAGCTGTGGGAGCTCGCGCACTTCGTGGGCGTCACCCGACCCGGCTACGAGCTCTCGGAGGCGGGGCTGCCCGAGGACAAGGTCACCCTGCTGGAGGTGCCCGCCATGGCCATCTCCTCCACCGACTGCCGTGAGCGCACGGCCGCGGGCGAGCCGGTCTGGTACCTCGTGCCCGACGGCGTCGTCCAGTACATCGGCAAGTACCACCTCTACCGGGAGGAAACCCAGTGAGCGCCACCACGCGCGCCAAGGAGCTCGCGCAGGCGGCCGCCGTCGCCGCGCACGACAAGCTCGCCCAGGACGTCGTCGCCCTCGACGTGTCGGGCCAGCTGGTCCTGACCGACGTCTTCGTCATCGCCTCCGCACCGTCGGAGCGCCAGGTCTCCGCCATCGTGGACTCCGTGGAGGACCGGCTCCTCCAGCTGGGCTCCAAGCCGCTGCGCCGCGAGGGCCAGCGCGAGGGCCGCTGGGTGCTGCTCGACTTCGGCGACATCGTCGTGCACGTCATGCACGCCGAGGACCGTGAGTTCTACGACCTCGAGCGGCTCTGGAAGGACTGCCCGCCGATCGTGCTGCCCTCGCCGGCTCCGCCCGAGAGCGCCTGAGCGGCACGGTGCGCCGCGTCATCGTGTGGCGGCACGGCGAGACCGGCCACAACGCCTCGGGCATCTACCAGGGCCAGCTCGACGTGCACCTGTCCGACCGTGGCCGGCAGCAGGCCGCAGCGGCTGCCCAGGCCCTGTGCGACCGGGGCGTGGCACGCCTGGTCTCCAGCGACCTCGCCCGCGCCGCCGACACAGCCGACGCCCTGGCCGCGCTGACCGGCCTGACCGTCGAGCACGACGAGCGGCTCCGCGAGATCCACGTGGGGGAGTGGCAGGGTCTGCCTCACTCCGAGGTGGTCAGGCGCTACCCCGACGTCGTCGAGGCCCTGGACCGCGGCGAGGACGAGGTCCGCGGGGTGCACGGGGAGCGCGTGGTGGACGTCCAACGTCGGGTCCGTGCCGCCTTCGACGACCTCGTGGCCAGGCTCGCGCCGGACCGGACCGCCGTCCTCGCGACGCACGGCATGGCCAGCCGGGCGCTGGTCGCCGACGTCGTGGGTCTGAGCTACCGGCAGGCGTGGCTCTCTCTCGTCGGGCTGCACAACTGCCACTGGGCCGAGCTCGTGGAGCACCGCACCGGGTGGCGCCTGGAGGCCTGGAACCGCGGTGTCACGGCCAGCGTGGGCAGCGTGACCGACCGCTGACCAGGGACGAAAGGGCTGCTGACCTGGGATTTGGAGTTCCGGGACCGATCTGGGTAAAGTACTCCAGTCCTCACGACGAGGGGCTGTAGCGCAGTTGGTAGCGCACCTCCATGGCATGGAGGGGGTCAGGGGTTCGAATCCCCTCAGCTCCACCAGCAGGACACGAAGGCCGGGCACCGCGAGGTGCCCGGCCTTCGTCGTCCGCGGTCCTCGGCGACGCTCAGGGAACGGGGAAGTAGCGCCGCACCTGGGTCATGACCTCGGCGAAGAGGCCCGGGTCGAGCGGCACACCCGGCCGTCGCACGACCGAGGGGTCCAGGCGCAGCAGCCGGTTGACCCGGGCCTCGCTGGGTCGACGCCGCCGATCCCAGGCACCGGCACCGATGTCGACCCAGAACCGGCCCTCGGCCGCCTCCTGCGCCGCGTCGAGGTCGTGGTCCCTGCTGGTCAGCTGCAGGGCGAGCAGCCGGTCGCCGTCACGTCCCACGACGAGGACCGGACGGTCCTTGCCGCGTCGCGCGTCCTCCTCGAAGGTCACCCACGCCCAGGCGACCTCTCCCGGGTCCGCGAGGTCGTCGTCCACGGGGCCGTAGGAGTACGCGGCCGGCTGTGCCGTCCCGGGCGTGAGGACCTGCGTGGGCGGATGCTCTGCTTCCGGGAGGTTCCCTGACGAGGACATGACGTCACGCTAACGACATTCCTCGGACCATCTCGGCGAGGGGTCTTGCGCAGTCGGCCACCTTCGTGAAGAGTGCAGGACAGCGCCTCCTCAGTCCCGGAGAAGGCCCCGACGTCAGAAGAAGGTGTCGACGTGGACAACCTTGCAGTGCTCACCCTGCTGGCCATCGCGCCCATCGC
This sequence comes from Ornithinimicrobium tianjinense, assembly GCF_014636495.1. GTDB lineage: Bacteria > Actinomycetota > Actinomycetes > Actinomycetales > Dermatophilaceae > Ornithinicoccus > Ornithinicoccus tianjinensis. Next base: position 122,078 of record NZ_BMEM01000002.1, on the reverse strand, counting down.
CCTGGTCGGCGTGCTGCTGGCCGGGTTCCGCTGGCCGGCCAAATACGCCATGCCGGTGGGCTACGTGGTCACGGTGATCATCGCCATGCTGGTCTGGAAGATGCGCCCCGGTGCCGTGGCCGCAGCCACCGTCGAGGGCGTGATCATCGCCGTCTCGCTTCTCTACATCGTCTTCGGCGCGCTGCTCCTGCTCTCGACCGTCATCGCCAGCGGTGCCATGAGCACCATCCGCGCCGGCTTCACCTCGATCTCGCCCGACCGCCGCATCCAGGCCATCATCATCGGCTGGCTGTTCGGCTCCTTCATCGAGGGTGCCTCGGGGTTCGGCACCCCGGCGGCCGTCGTCGCCCCGCTCATGCTGGCGCTGGGCTTCCCCGCGATGGCCGCGGTCATGGTCGGCCTGATCATCCAGTCCACGCCCGTCTCCTTCGGCGCGGTGGGCACCCCGCTGATCGTCGGCGTGGGGCAGGGCCTCAGCGGCGACCCGGGCGTCGCTGCCCGCGAGGCCGAGCTGGGCATGGACCACATGGAGTATGTCGCGCACATCGCCCAACAGGTGTCGGTGATCCACGCGATCGCCGGCCTGCTCATCCCGCTCATGATCTCGGTCTTCCTCACCGGTTTCTTCGGCGAGCGCCGCAGCTTCGCCGAGGGCCTGAAGGTCTGGCCGTTCGCGATCTACGCCTCGCTGGCGATGACGGTGCCCTACGTCCTGGTCGCCTTCCTCTTCGGCCCGGAGTTCCCGTCGCTGCTCGGTGGCCTCATCGGTCTGGCGCTGGTGATGTTCACCTCCAGCCGCGGCTTCCTCATGCCGAAGGAGACCTTCGAGTTCGGTCCCCGGGCGAGCTGGGAGGAGCGCTGGATGGGGTCGGTGGACACCGACCACCTCGACGAGCTGAGCCACCGCAAGATGGGCATGGCGGTCGCCTGGGCGCCCTACGTGATCGTCGCGGTGCTGCTGCTCGCCACCCGTCTCATCGTGCCCCTGCAGGACGCCCTGCGCTCGGAGAACCCTGCGGTCACCGTCCCGTTCGAGAACATCTTCGGCTCGGGCATCTCGACGACCTGGCAGTGGCTCTACAGCCCCGGCACCGTGTTCATCCTCACCTGCCTGATCACCTACGGCCTGCACCGGATGGACCGTCAGCAGATCCGCGAGACGTGGACCATCGCCGGCAAGCAGCTCCTCGGCACGGCCGTCGCCCTCGGGTTCGCCGTCCCGCTCGTGCGCATCCTGATCCGGTCCGGCGCCGACTTCACCGAGTCGGGCCTGAACTCCATGCCGGTCACCCTCGCCGAGGGGGCCGCGGCCATGGCGGGGGCCAACTGGCCGCTCATCAGCCCGTTCATCGGAGCGCTGGGCGCCTTCGTGGCCGGGTCGAACACCGTGTCCAACCTCACCTTCGCCCTCTTCCAGTTCCACACGGGTGCCGAGATCGGGGTCTCTCCGGACACCGTGGTCGCGACCCAGGCGGTCGGTGGAGCGGGTGGCAACCCGGTGGCGATCCACAACATCGTCGCCGCCTCGGCGACGGTCGGCCTGCTGGGTCGCGAGGGTGACCTCATCCGCAAGACCGCGCTGGTCACCTTCTACTACTGCCTCGTCGCGGGCGCCGTGGGTTACTTCATGATCTATGGCGTCGCCCTGGTCGGGCTCCTCCACACCGCGGTGCTGGTCGCGATCCTCCTGGGCGCGCTCTGGTGGATGCTCGACCGGGAGAAGAAGCTCCCGGCTGTGCAGACCCCGGTCGACGTCTGAGGTCGACGGCCCATGACAGGGCCCCGGTCCGCTCGCGCGGACCGGGGCCTTGTCGTCGTGGGCGGTTCAGGCCAGGCGTTCTCCGGCGATGGAGGCGTCCAGCAGTGTGGCCGTGTGCACGAAGGGGACGGGGCGCCCGGCCCGCTCGAGTGCCTGCGTGATCTGCATCAGGCACCCGGGGTTGGCCGTGACGAGCAGCTGAGCGCCGGTGCTGAGGATGTTGGCCGCCTTGCGGTCACCGAGCTCCTGCGCAGGCTCGGGGTTGAGGATGTTGTAGACCCCGGCCGAGCCGCAGCAGATCTCGGCGTTCGGGATCTCGACCAGTCGCAGGCCCGGGATCGCGCGCAGAAGCTGTCGCGGCTGGCTGACCACACCCTGGGCGTGGCGCAGGTGACAGGCGTCGTGGTAGGCCACGGTCAGCTCCTGGCCCTCGGCGGTGACCGGGTGCCGGGTCGCCACCGGCCCGAGGGCGACGAGGATCTCCGAGAGGTCACGGACCTTCGCGCTGAACGCGCGCGCCCGGTCCGCGTAGGCCGGGTCGTCCGCCAGCAGGTGGACGTACTCCTTCATGCTCGAGCCGCACCCGGCCGCGTTGACGACCACGTGGTCGACGCCCGCGTCCTCGAAGGTGTCGATGAGGCGCCGGGCGAACTCCGCGCCCTCCTCCTCGCGGCCCACGTGCACCGACAGTGCGCCGCAGCAGCCCTGCCGGCGAGGGGCGATGACGTCGCAGCCCTCCGCTGCCAGGACGCGTGCGGTGGCGACGTTGACGTCCCCGAAGAACTCCCGCTGGACACAGCCGGTCAGCATCCCGACGACGGCCCTGCGCTCACCGACGGCCGGGGTCCTCTCAGGGACCTCTGCGCGCGGGCCCAGCGGCGGCGCGAGCGACTGCATGACCTCCAGCTGGGGGCTGATCCGCCCGACGAGCCCGGTGCGGGCGACGAGGTCGAGCACCCCCGTCCGCTGCGCGAGGCGCAGCGGCCCACGCAGCGCGCGGAGGCGCTGCGGGTAGGGAAACAGCCCGAAGATGAGGCTGCGCAATGCCTTGTCCTTGGCCGGACGCTCCACCCGGCGCTCGACCTGGGCCCGGGTGGCCTCGATGAGCCGGTCGTACTGGACGCCCGACGGACAGGCCGTCACGCAGGCCATGCAGCCGAGGCAGGCGTCCCAGTGGTCGACCGTCGACTCCGTGAGCGGACCACCCTCGCTGGCCGCGCGCATGAGGTCGATGCGGCCGCGCGGGCTGTCCATCTCCTCGCCCCACAGCTGGTAGGTCGGGCAGGTCGTGAGACAGAACCCGCAGTGCACGCAGTCGTCGAGCAGGTCGGGGCTGGGCGGCCGGTGGTCGTCGAACGCGGGCTGCGCCAGCACCCGGGAGCGATCGCCGCGCGCGGTCGGCATCCCCAGGTCGACAGGGGTCGATCGGTCGCTCATCTCACAGGCCTCCCACGAACCGTCCGGGCGCGAGGGTGCGCCGCGGGTCGAACTCTTGCTTCACCCGGCGCATCAGCTCCAGTCCGGGGACGGCGCCCCAGCTGTCGAGGCCGGGCTTGGTCTGCGGCGGTGCGTCGAGCACGACCAGCGAGCCACCGAGGCGCGTGGACACGCTGCGCAACCGCTGGACGTGGTCGTGCACCTCGTCGCCGGGCGGCAGCGTGACGTAGAGGACGCCGGACCCCGCAGAACCGGTGGCGGTGCCCTGGACCGCCGTCACCTCCTCGAGGAGCTGCGGTATGCCGCTCAGGCGCGCCGTGGCCTTGAGCAGGACCGGACGGGAGCCGTCGGGCACCGGTGTGCCGCCACGCTGCCCCGGGTGCAGCAGGACTCCCCACCACGGGGGAGCGACGTCGTGCACCCGGGCCTCGCAGCCGAGCGTCGCGAGCCGGTCACGCAGGGTCTCGGCCCGCGCGGTCGCGCCCGCCTCGGTGCCGGACAGCAGCGTGACCACGGCGGGGCGGACGCCGGGACGCACGCGCACCTCGACGGCGTGCGGCACCTCCTGGCTCTGCACGACCTCGGCGAGGACGGCAGCCAGCCGGTCCGGCTCCACCGACGTGCCCACCCAGCGGTCCGCCTCGGGCAGCGGGTGCAGCCGGACGGTCACCTCGGTGATGACGGCCAGCGAGCCGTAGGAGCCGCAGAGGAGCTTGGACAGGTCGTAGCCGGCGACGTTCTTGACGACCTTGCCGCCCGCCTTGGCGACGGTGCCGTCGGGGCGGACGAACCGGACGCCGATCACGAGGTCGCGCATGGCGCCGACCCACGTGCGGCGCGGGCCCGAGAGGTTGGTGGCCACCGCCCCGCCCAGCGTGGAGCCGCCGGGGCCGTCGGGCCGGTCGACGGCCACGAGGTCGTCCACCACGAGCTGGTGGCCGCCCTCGGCGAGGTGGGCGGCGAGGCGGGCGAGCGGCATACCGGCACCGGCGGTGGCGATCAGGTCACCGCGGGAGTGCTCGACGAGCGCGTCCATCCTCGTCGTGTCGAGGACGACGTCCACCCGCTCGGGGGGCGTGCCCCACGCGAGCTTGGTCCCGTGACCGCGGACGACGACGGCGAGGCCGTGCTCGTGGCAGGCACGCAGCAGCGCCGAGGTCTCCTCGGTCGAGGCGGGCGAGGCGACCACCTGCGTCGTCACCCCGTCCACGGCGTCCGCCGCCGTGGCCTCGCGGGCCTGGCAGGCAGCACCGATGAGGTCGAGCACGCTCCCTGTCATCAGAAGACCTCCACGCCGTCGGCCGTCAGCGGATGCGCACCCTGGACGACCCGGGGCCGCTCACCGCACAGCCGCGGGGTCGGGTAGACCTTGCCCGGGTTGGCGAGCCCCTCGGGGTCGAAGGCGCAGCGCACCAGCTGCATCGTGTCCAGGTCGTCGTCCGTGAACATCCGCGGCATGTAGCGGGCCTTGTCGGCCCCCACGCCGTGCTCACCGGTGATCGACCCACCGTGCTCGATGCACAGGTCCAGGATCATCCCGGAGACCTCCTCGGCCCGCTCGGTGGCGCCCTCCTCGGACGCGTCGAAGAGCACGAGCGGGTGCAGGTTGCCGTCTCCGGCGTGGAAGACGTTGGCGACGCGGACGCCGCGCTCGGCGCTGATCTCGCCCATCCGACGCAGGACCTCGGGCAGGGCGGTGCGGGGCACGACGCCGTCCTGCACGATGTAGTCGGGGGAGATGCGCCCGACGGCGGCGAACGCCGACTTGCGGCCCTTCCAGATCTCGGCCCGCTCCGCCGCGTCGGTGGCCATCCGGAACTCGAACGTGCCCGCCTCGCGGCAGATCTGCTCGACCCGGGCGTACTCGTGCTCGACCTCCAGGGCGGAGCCGTCCAGCTCCACGACCAGGACCGCCCCGGCGCCGGCGGGATAGCCGCAGCTGACCGCCTTCTCGGCGGCCTCGATCGCCAGGGCGTCCATGATCTCGATGGCGGCCGGCACGATGCCGGCCGCGATGATGGCGCTGGTCGCCGCGCCGGCCTGGTCGGTGCTCGCGAACCCGGCCAGGACGGTGCGGACCTCCTGGGGCAGCCGGGTCAGCCGCACGGTGGCGCGCGTCGCGACGCCGAGCGTCCCTTCCGACCCGACGAACGCGCCCACGAGGTCGTAGCCCGGTGCGTCGGGTGCCTCGGTGCCGAGCGTCACCTGCTCGCCCTGCGGCGTCACGACGTCGAGGGAGAGCACGTGGTTGCTGGTGAAGCCGTACTTGAGGCAGTGCGCGCCGCCGGAGTTCTCCGCGACGTTGCCGCCGATCGAGCAGATCTGCTGACTGCTGGGGTCGGGGGCGAAGTAGTAGCCGTGCGGGTTGGCGGCCTTGCTGACCTGCAGGTTGATCACTCCCGGGTCGACGACGGCCCGCTGGTCCTGCGGGCGCACCTCGTGCAGCGTGCGCAGCCGGCTGGTGACCAGGAGGACGCCCTCCGCGTGGGGGAGGGCGCCTCCCGACAGACCGGTGCCCGAGCCGCGCGCCACGAACGGCACGCCACGGCGAGCGCACGCGGTCACCGTGGCTGCGACCTGGTCGGCGCTGTCCGCGAGGACCACCAGCGCGGGACGGACGCGGTAGGCGGCGAGCCCGTCGCACGCGTAGGTGTCCAGCTCCGACGGATCGGTCAGGAGCTGGCGCTCGGGCACGACGCCGCGCAGGTCGGCGAGCACCTCGGTGACGCTCCCTCGGGAGCCGGCTGACGTCATACCCCGGACCTCTCTCTCACGGACCGCTTCGTCCTCCACCCTAGGCCTGGCGGTCAGGGCATCGCCTCGTAGGCCGGCACGGTGAGGAAGTCGGCGTAGTCGTCCGCGACGGCGACCTCGAGGAAGAGTCGCGTGGCGTCCGCGTAGTCCTCCGGGGAGCCCGGGAGCGTGGGGACCACCTCGTCGACCAGGCGCTCGACGAGCTCGCTCGTGACGGTCTCGCCGGTGTCGGCCAGCGTGACCTGGTTGTGGATCCACTGCCACACCTGACTGCGGGAGATCTCGGCGGTCGCGGCGTCCTCCATGAGGTTGTGGATCCCGACGGCGCCCCGGCCGGTGAGCCACGTGGCGAGGTACTGCAGACCCACGTCGATGTTGGCCCGCAGGCCCTGCTCGGTCACCTCCCCAGGTGTCGACCGGACGTCGAGCAGCTCGGCCGCCGTGACCGAGACGTCCTCACGCAACCGGTCGAGCTGGTTGGGGCGGTCGCCGAGCACGGCGTCGAAGACCTCCAGGCAGGTCGGCACCATCCCCGGGTGCGCCACCCAGGAGCCGTCGAAGCCGTCGTTGGCCTCGCGGGACTTGTCGGCGCGCACCTTGTCGTAGGCGGCCTTGTTGACGTCCTCGTCCTTGGACGGGATGAAGGCCGCCATGCCGCCGATCGCGTGCGCGCCGCGCTTGTGGCAGGTCCTGACGAGCAGCTCGGTGTAGGCGCGCATCATCGGGGCCGTCATCGTCACCGCGTTGCGGTCGGGGAGCACGAAGTCCTCACCCCGGGTGCGGTAGGTCTTGATGATGCTGAACAGGTAGTCCCAGCGCCCGGCGTTGAGGCCCGCGGAGTGGTCGCGCAGCTCGTGCAGGATCTCCTCCATCTGGAACGCGGCGGGGTAGGTCTCGACGAGGCAGGTCGCGCGGATCGTGCCGCGCGGGATCGCCAGGGCGTCCTGGGCCAGGTTGAAGGCGTCGTTCCACAGCCGCGCCTCGAGGTGGTGCTCCATCTTCGGCAGGTAGAAGTAGGGGCCCTTGCCGGAGTCGATCTGCAGGCGGGCGCTCGCGCACATGTAGAGCGCGAAGTCCACGAGGCTGCCGGAGGTGCGCTCGCCGTCCACCGTGATGTGCTTCTCGTCCAGGTGCCAACCCCGCGGCCGCATGACGATCGTCGGCAGCTGGCTCTGGTCGGTCGTCGAGAGGGCGTACTCCTTGCCCTCGGGGGAGGTGAAGGTGATGGTGCCGGCGATGGCGTCGCGCAGGTTGATCTGGCCCTCGACCACGTTGGCCCACATCGGGGTGTTGGCGTCCTCCTGGTCGGCCAGCCAGACGCGTGCGCCGGAGTTCATCGCGTTGATGGTCATCTTGCGGTCGGTGGGGCCGGTCATCTCGACACGGCGGTCCTCCAGGCCCGGTGCAGGCGGAGCGACGCGCCACGAGTCGTCCTCGCGCACCGAGGCGGTCTCGGGCAGGAACCCGAGGTCCTGGCCGGCGGCCACCGCGTCGACGACCTCGGCGCGGGCGCGGAGCCGCTCCTGGCGACGCGGCTCCAGCTCACGGTGCAGCGCGGCGATCAGCTCCAGAGCCTGGCGGGAGAGCACCTCCTCGTAGCCGGGACGCAGCTCGCCGGTCACCTGCACGCCCTCGGGCAGGTCAAGGGTGACGGCGGGGGTGGGGTTCTGCTCGTTCATGGCGCTCCTCGGGGTGGGTCGGGGATGCTCAACCAGGGGTGAGTTTCCGTGATGCGGAAGAAGTGCGTCGTGCAGTGAAAGACTACCGTGTGCCGTTGTCGTGCGGCCAGCCCCGGAGGCATCCGATCTGCACGGCTCGTACAGTGAGGTCGTGAGCAGTCACGAGATCGTGGTCGAGGAGGAGCGCCCGGGGCGCGAGGAGCTGGTCGAGCTCTATACCGCGGTCGGCTGGTCCGCCTACACGGACGACCCGGACACGCTGGAGGAGGCGGTCCGCAACTCCACCCGGGTCGTGACGGCGCGGTATGGCGACCAGCTGCTGGGGCTGGCGCGCGTCATCTCCGACGGTGCGAGCATCGCCTACCTGCAGGACGTCCTGGTCCGCCCCGAGCTGCAGCGCGAGGGCGTCGGGCGCAGCCTCGTGCTCGCCGCGCTCGAGCCTTTCGCGCACGTCCGGCAGAAGGTGCTGCTCACCGACGACGAGCCGCGGCAGCGCGCCTTCTACGAGTCGCTCGGGTACACCGAGATCCGCGACCACGGCGACGGCACCCTGCGGGCGTTCGTCCGGATCGACGGGGCCGCGCCGGACATGTCCGAGCAGACCTGACCCGGTCCGCCGCCGTGGGACACTAGGAGGACTGCCCAGCCCACGACATACCTGACGAGGTCGAGACCCAGCGTGTCACCCCTTGCCCGCCCCGCCACGGTGCCCCAGCCGGCCGCCACCCCGCCGGAGCGCATCCGCAACTTCTGCATCATCGCCCACATCGACCACGGCAAGTCGACGCTGGCGGACCGGATGCTCCAGGTCACCGGCGTCGTCGACCAGCGGCAGATGCGCGACCAGTACCTCGACCGCATGGACATCGAGCGCGAGCGCGGCATCACGATCAAGAGCCAGGCCGTGCGGATGCCGTGGGCGACCGCGGAGCACACGCACATCCTCAACATGATCGACACGCCCGGGCACGTCGACTTCACCTACGAGGTGAGCCGGTCGCTCGCGGCGTGCGAGGGGGCGGTGCTGCTCGTCGACGCGGCCCAGGGGATCGAGGCGCAGACGCTCGCCAACCTCTACCTGGCGATGGAGAACGACCTCACGATCATCCCGGTCCTGAACAAGATCGACCTCCCGTCGGCCCAGCCCGAGAAGTACGCCGAGGAGATCGCGGGCCTCATCGGCTGCGACCCCGAGGACGTCATGCGGGTCTCGGGCAAGACGGGCGTGGGCGTGCCCGAGCTGCTGGACCGCATCGTCGAGCTCATCCCGCCGCCGGTCGGCGACCCGGACGCGCCGGCGCGGGCGATGATCTTCGACTCGGTCTACGACACCTACCGCGGCGTCGTGACCTACGTCCGGGTCGTGGACGGCGCGCTGTCGCCGCGCGAGCGGATCGCCATGATGTCGACCAAGGCGACCCACGAGCTCCTCGAGATCGGTGTGATCAGCCCGGAGCCGGTGCCGTCCAAAGGCCTGGGCGTGGGCGAGGTCGGCTACCTCATCACCGGTGTGAAGGACGTCCGCCAGTCCAAGGTCGGAGACACCGTCACCGGCGAGCGCCGGCAGGCGAGCGAGGCGCTGGGCGGCTACAAGGACCCCAAGCCGATGGTCTTCTCCGGGCTCTACCCGATCGACGGCTCCGACTACCCCGACCTGCGCGAGGCGCTGGACAAGCTCAAGCTCAACGACGCGGCGCTGGTCTACGAGCCGGAGACGTCGGCGGCGCTGGGCTTCGGCTTCCGCGTGGGCTTCCTCGGCATGCTGCACCTGGAGATCGTCCGCGAGCGGCTCGAGCGCGAGTTCGGGCTCGACCTGATCTCGACGCTGCCCAACGTCGAGTACGAGGTCACGCTGGACGACGGCAAGGTCGTCGAGGTGACCAACCCCAGCGAGTTCCCGTCCGGGCGCATCGACTCGATCACCGAGCCGGTGGTGCGGGCCACGATCCTGGCGCCGAGCGAGTTCATCGGCGCGATCATGGAGCTGTGCCAGACGCGGCGCGGCACCCTGCGCGGCATGGACTACCTCTCGCCGGAGCGCGTCGAGATGCGCTACACGCTGCCGCTGGCCGAGATCGTCTTCGACTTCTTCGACGCGCTGAAGTCACGCACCCGCGGTTACGCCTCGCTGGACTACGAGCCCGACGGCACCCAGGTCGCCGACCTCGTCAAGGTCGACATCCTGCTCCAGGGCGACACCGTCGACGCGTTCAGCGCGATCGTGCACAAGGACAAGGCCTACGCCTACGGCGTGCAGATGGCCGGCAAGCTCAAGGAGCTCATCCCGCGCCAGCAGTTCGAGGTCCCGGTGCAGGCGGCCATCGGCGCGCGGGTCATCGCGCGGGAGACCATCCGCGCCATCCGCAAGGACGTGCTCGCCAAGTGCTACGGCGGTGACATCAGCCGCAAGCGCAAGCTGCTGGAGAAGCAGAAGGAGGGCAAGAAGCGGATGAAGATGGTCGGCTCCGTCGAGGTGCCGCAGGAGGCCTTCATCGCCGCGCTCTCCCAGGACGCCTCCGCAGGCGAGAAGTCCAAGAAGTGAGCGACTCCCGCCCGGGGGCCCGCGGGCACTACGCCCTCGGACATCCGGTCATCGGGCCGCGCCCGCTGGCGCGCACGCGCTCCTTCACGCGTCGCGGCGGGCGTATGCCGCACACCCACCAGCAGGCGTGGGACCGGCACGCCGGGGAGGTGCTGCTCGAGGTGCCGCGCTCGCTGGGCGAGCGGTCCACGGCGGTGGACCCCTCCTACCGCCTGGACGTGGGGGAGGCCTTCGGCCGCCGCGCGCCGCTGGTGGTCGAGATCGGCTCGGGCGCGGGCGACGCGCTCGCGTCCGGCGCGACCGCGCGTCCTGACTGGGACTTCCTGGCGTTCGAGGTATGGCGTCCCGGCATAGGACACGCGCTCCTCAAGCTGGAGCAGGCCGGCGGCGGAGCGGTCCCGCCCAACGTGCGGATCCTCGAGGCCGACGCGGCGCTCGCCCTGCGCACCGTGCTGGAGCCGGGCGGGGCGCACGAGGTGTGGACCTTCTTCCCCGACCCGTGGCCCAAGGCGCGGCACCACAAGCGACGGATCGTCACCCCGGAGTTCGCCGACACCGTGGTGCGGCTGCTCGCGCCTGGTGGCACCTGGCGACTGGCCACCGACTGGGACGACTACGCCGAGTCGATGCAGGAGGTGCTGGACGCGCACGCCGGGCTGCGACTGGTGTCGACCGAGCGCGCGCCGCTCCGGCCCGTGACCCGGTTCGAGCGCCGCGGCGTCGAGGCGGGACGCGCCATCACGGACCTGGCGTACGTCCGGATCTGAGCACAGGGCGCGCCATCACGGACCTGGCGTACGTCCGCATCTGAGCACAGGGCGGGCCATCACCGACCTGGGGCAGCGCCGCATCTGAGCGCACGGTCGGCCAGGTCCGCCTCGACGCAGGTCGCCGAGAGCCCCAGTCTCGCCCCCGCCCGAGGCCCTCTTGCCTGCGAGAGTGGGGCACTGGGTAAGTGTCCGGGAGCGATGCCACGATCGTGAGCTCACCTTGTGGACGACGGGCGGGATGGATGCCCTGGGACGGGCACCCTGGTGCCATGTCGCGGCTCGACCTCACCAGACCGTTCACCACCGCGCGGGGGCTGGCCGCCGGGCTGACGCGCGCGGACCTGGAGTCCGAGCGCTTCCGGCGCATCGTCCACGGCGTGCACGTGGCCGCCGCGGCCGCCGCGGCTGACCCCGTGCTGGCGGACGCCAGGGCGGCGCTGATCGTGGCGGCGAGCGAGCGGGCCGTCGTCTCGCACCACCTGGCGGCCCGGGTCTACGGCGCCCCGGTGCCGGACACGCCATACCTGCACGTGTCGGTGCCTCACGACGTGAAGCGCCGACGCAGGGAAGGCGTGGTCGTGCACCACTCCGGCCGGGGTGGCACCACCTTCCGGTCGGTGCGGATCACGAGCGCGGTCGACACCTTCCTCGACCTGGCGGCGCACCTCGACCTCGTCGACCTGGTCGTGCTCGGTGACGGACTGGTCCGCAAGCGCCGGACGACGCAGGCCGCGCTCGTGGCGGCGGCCGCCTCGGCGAGCGGACGGGGAGTGCGGCTGGCCAGACGTGCGGCCGGTCTGGTCCGACCGGGGGTGGACTCGCCGATGGAGTCACGGGCCCGGCTGCTGCGTGTGCTGAGCGGACTGCCCGAGCTGGAGACCGACATCCGGTTCTTCGACGACCGGGGGCAGCTGCGGCGGCGGCTCGACGCGGGAGACCGCGCAACGAGGACGGCTGTCGAGTACGACGGGCGTCAGCACATCGAGCGCGAGCAGCACTGGGAGGGTGACATCGGACGGCGTGAGGAGTTCGAGGACGAGCAGTGGCGGATCGTGACCCTCGTCAGCAAGGACATCTACACCACTCCCGGCGAGACGGTCGCCCGGCTGCGGCGGATCTTCGCCCAGCGCGGCATCCCGATGGGGAGGGCCTCGGACGAGTGGCGTCGCTACTTTCCCGGCCGCTCCTGAGGCGCCCTGGCGACGAGGCCTGCCGAGTGGCCCACTCTGGTGACCCTCAGGCCCTGGCGCTCACACGAGAGTGGGGCTCTGGGTGGGTCATTGCCCCACCGCGCGGCCGCGCAGTCTTCCAGCCGCGCAGCCGCCCAGTCGCTGAGTCGCTGAGTCTCTGAGTCGCTCAGCAGCTCAGTCGCCGACGGTGTCGCGCGCCCGCTTGACGAGCCGCGGGTCCGGGCGCAGCACGACGTCGTGGTCCTTGCCCTCATACTCGAACAGGCTGAGGAAGTGGCGCATCGCGTTGATGCGGGCGCGCTTCTTGTCGTTGGACTTGATCGTGGTCCACGGCGCCCAGTCCGTGTCGGTCCGACGGAACATCTCTTCCTTGGCCGCGGTGTAGTCGTCCCAGCGGTCGAGCGACTCGAGGTCCATGGGCGAGAGCTTCCACTGCCGGACCGGGTCCAGCTGACGGATCGCGAAGCGCGTGCGCTGCTCGGTCTGGGTCACCGAGAACCAGAACTTGGTGATCGAGATGCCCGAGTCGACGAGCATGCGCTCGAACAGCGGGGCCTGCTCCATGAAGGTCTCGTACTCCTGCTCGGAGCAGAAGCCCATGACGCGCTCCACTCCGGCACGGTTGTACCAGCTGCGGTCGAAGAGCACCATCTCCCCGGACGTCGGCAGGTGCTGGACGTAACGCTGGAGGTACCACTGCCCGGCCTCCACCTCGGTCGGCCTGTTCAGCGCCACCACGCGCGCGCCGCGGGGGTTGAGGTGCTCGGTGAACCGCTTGATCGACCCGCCCTTGCCCGCCGCGTCGCGGCCCTCGAAGACGAGCACGTGACGGCTGCCGTTGTCCTTGGCCCAGTACTGGAACTTCAGCAGCTCGACCTGCAGCAGCCACTTCTCGACCTCGTAGTAGTCGCGGGTCATCCGCTCGCTGTAGGGGTAGTCCTCGCGCCACGTGTCCACCGCGCTGCCCGACGGGGAGATCAGGTCGGGGTCGGAGCCCTGGTCGTCGCGGACCGTGTAGCCCTCGTCCCGAAGGCGGTCGATGTATTCGCGAAGACGTTGCTGCACGTCGCCGACAGTATCGCCCCAGGGTGACGATCCGGTGAACGACCGTGGCGTCGGGCGCGGGTGGGACACTGGGAGGTATGCCGTCCGCCTTCCCTCCCGGTGATCCCGCCCCGGTCGACGGCTCGCTCCCCGCGTCCGCGCTCGTCGGTATGCCGTCGCGCACCTTCTCGGTCTACGTCCACGTGCCCTTCTGCCGGGTCCGGTGCGGGTACTGCGACTTCAACACCTACACGCTGCCCGAGCTGGGGGAGACCCTGCCGGTGGTGGGGCAGGTCCCGGGCCCCATGGGTGACTTCGTCCGGGCGGCGCACGAGGAGCTGCGTCTGGCCGGGCGGGTGCTGGCGCCCGGGACCCCGCCGGAGGTGTCGACCGTCTTCCTCGGCGGCGGCACGCCGACCATGCTCCCGCCCGAGCTGCTCGGGGGGCTGCTGGACGGCATACGCGCGCAGTGGGGACTGGCGGCAGGCGCGGAGGTGACGACCGAGGCCAACCCCGACACCCTCACCCCGGAGGTTGCCGAAAGGCTTGCCGCACAAGGCTTCACGCGGGTCAGCATCGGCATGCAGTCGGCCGTCCCGCACGTCCTCGCCACGCTGGATCGCACCCACGACCCGGCCAACGTCGCCACCGCCGTGGCCGCGGTGCGCGGCGCCGGGATGCAGGTGAGCCTGGACCTGATCTATGGCACGCCCGGGGAGTCGCTGCAGGACTGGCGGCGCAGCCTCGAGGTCGCCGTCGGACTGGCACCGGACCACGTGTCGGCCTACGCGCTCGTCGTGGAGGAGGGCACCAAGCTGGCGGCCAGGGTGCGCCGCGGCGAGGTCCCCGCGCCAGAGGACGACGACGAGGCCGACAAGTACGAGCTCGCGGACGAGTTGCTCGGCGCCGCGGGCTTCCGGTGGTACGAGATCTCCAACTGGGCCAGCGCCCCGGGCACCGAGTGTCGTCACAACATCGCCTACTGGCGCGGCGGCGACTGGTGGGGCATCGGCCCGGGGGCGCACAGCCACGTCGGTGGAGTGCGGTGGTGGAACGTCAAGCACCCGCGCGCCTACACGGAGCGGCTCGCGCGCGGCGAGAGCCCGGCCCATGCCCGCGAGGTGCTGGACGAGGAGCAGCGGCACGACGAGACCGTGCTGCTCGGGTCGCGGCTGGCGGAGGGCCTGCCGGTCACGGCCCTGGCGGGCCAGGGCCGACGGGCGGTCGCCGGCCTCGTGGCCGACGGCCTGGTGGACGGGGTCGCCGCCGTGCGCGGACGGGTGGTCCTGACCCGGCGCGGACGGCTGCTGGCCGACACCGTGGTCCACCGGCTGCTGGCCGCCTGAGCGAGAAAGTTCACCGACACGCCATACCGAAGAGGGCTGGTGGACGGCTGCTCGCGGTAGAACGGGATCAGCCCTGCCGGGTATGAGCCGGCAGGGCTGATCCGTTCCTGTCCCGGTGGGCCATCCCCCCGCAGACAAAGGTGTGGCCCGTCCCGCGAAGTATGAGTTCGCGGGTCGGGCCACACGACCAGCCGTGGTGCCAGCTGGACGGTCGCACAGGTGCCGGAGGCTCGAACCCTGCATCACAAAGGGCTGTTCGAAGAACGACGAATCCTCGACAAGTCTTGCGACCCGCTCTCCCGAAGGAGTGCGTACAGACTGTTCTACGCCTCTCCGGCGCCGGGCGCAAGGGGTTGGTCGAAAAAACTCCCTGCGACCGGCGTCAGGGTCGTCAGCTGAGGATGCGCACCTGGAACGGGTAGTCGTAGACCTCGCCGCGGTTGGCGGCCAGGGCGGCCTTGAGGTGCACCCAGATCTGCGCGATGAAGATCACGATCCAGATCGGGACCGCCCAGAGGAGGCCGATCCCGAGCGTCACGATGACGCTGATCCAGGTCAGGACGGAGGCGACCGTCAGGCCGATGTTGAAGTTGAAGGCGCCGGCGGCGGCGGCGCGGACGGCCCGGCTGCGGTCCTTGTAGAAGAGCCACACGAGCAGCGGGCCGAGGAACGGCAGCCAGCCGGCACTGAGGAGCATGGCGGCCGGAGCGGACAGGTGGGCCAGGAGCATCATGGTGCGCTCCTCGCCGTTGACGGCCGGGGTGCCCGGTGCCTGGGGGTAGGGATGGTTGGGGTGGGGGTGCTGGCTCATGGTGGCCCTCCTGCGGTCATGGAACGGTGACGAAGTCGATGAGCTCTTCGACGCTGGCGAGCAGCGTGGGTTCCAGGTCGCTGTAGGAACGCACGGTGCTGAGGATCTTCTTCCAACCTAGGGCGACGTCGGCCTGGGTGCTATGGGGATAACCCAACTCTTCGAGCACCCCGTGCTTCCACGAACGCCCCTTCTCGATGACGGGCCAGGCGGTCAGGCCGAGGCGTGCGGGCTTGACCGACTGCCACACGTCGACGTACGGGTGCCCGAGGATCCGCGCGTGCGGGCTGACCTTCTCTGCCTCCGCCACGATGCGGCTCTCCTTGGTGCCGGGGACCAGGTGGTCGACGAGGATGCCGAGGCGCCGGTCGGCCGTGGGGCGAAAGTCGCGGATCGCCGCCGCGAGGTCGTCGACCCCGTCGAGCATCTCCACGACCACGCCCTCGACCCGCAGGTCGTCGCCCCAGACCTTCTCGACGAGCTCGGCGTCGTGCTTGCCCTCGACCCAGATCCGGGAGCCGCTGGCCACGCGTGCCGCCTGCCCGACCACGCGCACCGACCCGCTGGCGGTCCGGCTCGCGGCCTGCTGCGCCGCCTGGACCTGCGCGCGGCGCTCGGCCGTCGGCGCGGTGAGCACGACGGGGGCACCGTCGATGAGGAAGCCCGGTCCCAGCGGGAAGCCCTTGACCCGGCCGCGCCGGTCCTCGAGGTGGACCACCTGCATGCCACCGGCCTTCTCGACACGCACGACCGCCCCGACCCAGCCGGTGTCGACGTCCTCCACGACGGTCCCCGTCACCGCCTCGACCTCCTGGGCGCGCCCGCGGCGCGGCGCCCTCCAGTCGGTCTTCAGCACGTCAGCTCCATACCGGTCCATCACGGGCACCGAGGGTATGCCGTGAGACGGGTGTGGCGGGTGAGGCTCGCCACGCCTCGATCACTCCCCAGACCCGACCGGACAGGCGTTGCTGCCGGACCGGACAGGCGTTGCTGCCGGACCGGACAGGCGTTGCTGCCGGACCGGCCGTCCTGCCTGTCCGGTCGGCGAGGGGCTGCGCGGGCGGTGCTCTCAGTCGACTGCGCGCGGTCGGGTCATGTCGGCCGGGACCACCCAGGCGTCGAACTGCTCTGCGGTGACCTCGCCGCTGGCCAGCGCCGCCTCCCGGAGGGTCGTGCCCTCCTTGTGCGCCTTCTTGGCGATCGCGGCAGAGCGGTCGTAGCCGATGTGCGGGTTGAGGGCCGTCACGGTCATCAGGTTGCTCGCGAGGTTGGCCTCGATGCGGGCGGTGTTGGGCACGATCCCGACGGCGCACCCGTCGTTGAAGGCGCGGCAGGCGTCGGCGATCAGTCGGATGCTCTCGAGCACGGCGTGCACCATGACCGGCTTGAAGACGTTGAGCTGGAAGTTGCCCTGCGTCCCGGCGAAGGCGACCGTGGCGTCGTTGCCGAAGACCCGAGTCGCCACCATCGTCATCGCCTCGGACTGGGTGGGGTTGACCTTGCCGGGCATGATGCTCGAGCCCGGCTCGTTCTCCGGGATGAGCAGCTCGCCGATGCCGTTGCGTGGGCCCGAGGCGAGCCAGCGCACGTCGTTGGCCATCTTCATCAGCGCGCCCGCGAGCGTGCGCAGCGCCGCCGAAGTCTGGACCAGGGCGTCGTGGGCCGAGAGGGCCGCGAACGTGTTGGTCGCCGACTGCAGCTCCAGGCCTGCCTCCTCGCCCATCTTCCGGGCGGCGAGCTCGCCGAAGCGCGGGTGGGCGTTGAGCCCGGTGCCCACGGCCGTGCCGCCGATCGCGAGCTCGCGCAGCCCCTCGCCGGCGTGGCGGACCTCCGCCATGGCGTAGTCGATCTGCGCGACCCAGCCACCGATCTCCTGACCCAGCGTGATCGGGGTGGCGTCCTGAAGGTGGGTGCGCCCGACCTTCACGACATCGGCATACTCCTCCGCCTTGCCCGCCAGCGTCTCGCGCAGCACCGCGACGTCGCCCTCGAGCCGGTCGCGCAGCTCGAGCAGCACCGCGATGTGCATGGCGGTGGGGAAGGTGTCGTTGCTGCTCTGCCCCCGGTTGACGTGGTCGTTGGGGTGCACCGGCGTCTTGCTGCCGAGCTCGCCGCCGGCCAGTTCGATCGCGCGGTTGGCGATGACCTCGTTGGCGTTCATGTTGCTCTGGGTCCCGGACCCTGTCTGGAAGACGACGAGCGGGAAGTGGTCGTCGAGCTCGCCCGCGATCACCTCCTCTGCCGCGCGGACGATGTGGTCCGCGACGTCCTGGGGTAGCTCCCCGAGCTCGGCGTTGGCCTGGGCGGCGCCCTTCTTGAGGATCCCCAGCGCCTTGATCAGCGGTCGCCCCCACACGAAAGTATCCCGCCCGATGGGGAAGTTGTGGATGCTGCGCTGCGTCTGCGCGCCCCAGTAACGGTCGGCGGGGACCTCGACCTGACCCATGCTGTCGCTCTCGGTGCGCACCTGGCTCATGCCCCGATCGTAGGACGACACGGCGCCAGGGCGGCTGGCACGAGCGCCTGTCCGGTCGGGAGGGGTGGGTGGCACGAGCGCCTGTCCGGTCGGGAGGGGCCGAGCACCCGGCAGACCCGCGTAGACTGGCACTCAGTGCCAGAGAGTGCCAGACCGCCAACGCCAGGGGAGGTGAGCCGACCATGAGCGACGACCGTCGCCTCGAGGTGCTCCGCGCGATCGTCCAGGACTACGTGAAGACCTCCGAGCCAGTGGGCTCCAAGGCGCTCCTGGAGCGCCACCGGCTGGGTGTCTCGGCCGCGACCGTCCGCAACGACATGGCCGTCCTCGAGGAGGAGGGCCTCATCACGGCGCCGCACACGAGCGCCGGCCGGGTGCCCACCGACGCCGGCTACCGCCTGTTCGTCGACCGGCTCTCCACCGTCAAGCCGCTCTCGCGCGCCGAGCGCACCGCGATCGAGCAGTTCCTCGGTGGCGCCGTCGACCTCGACGACGTCGTGTCCCGCACGACCCGGCTGCTGTCGAGCCTGACGCAGCAGGTCGCCGTCATGCAGTACCCCAGCCTGTCGCGCTCCACGGTCCGCCACGTCGAGCTCGTCCCGGTGGGTGGCACCCGTCTGATGGTGGTGCTCATCGCCAACACGGGCCGCGTGGAGCAGCGCGTCGTCGACGTCGGCCGCGACCTGTCCGGCGACGAGCTGGCGGTCGCCGACCTGCGCTCGCGGATCAACGGCGCGGCCGTGGGGCAGCTGCTCTCGATGATCCCGGCGCGACTCGCCTCCGTGCTCGACGCCGTGCCCGTGGACGACCGGCGGGTGGCCGAGTCCGTCGCGGCCGCCCTGGCCGACGCCGCTGCTGCGGACACCGAGGAGCGGGTCGTGCTGGCCGGCACCGCCAACCTGGCGCGGGTCGGCACGGACTTCCCGACCTCACTGTCGTCGGTGCTCGACGCGCTCGAGGAGCACGTCGTCCTGCTCCGGCTGATCGGGGGCATGTCCACGCTCGCGAGCGGCGAGGCCGGGGACGCCGTCGCCGTGTCCATCGGCCACGAGAACCCCTACGAGCCGCTCCAGACCACCTCGGTCGTCGCCACCCGGTATGGCGTGGTCGGCGGCCTGGGCGTGCTGGGCCCGACCCGGATGGACTACCCCCAGGCGATGGCCGCGGTGCGCGCCGTCGCCCACTACGTGGCCGAGATCCTGGAGGGGTGAGACACCCCGCGCACCCGACCCCGGGCATACCTCAGGCCCTCCGACCGTTGACCACCGCTGACGCACGCCGACCCAAGGACGCCCCGAACCAGTGAACGACTACTACGCAGACCTCGGTGTCTCCCGCGAGGCCACCCTCGAGGAGATCAAGCGCGCCTACCGCAAGAAGGCGCGGACCCTGCACCCTGACGTCAACCCCGGAGCCGACGCCGAGAGCGAGTTCAAGCGCGTCTCGCAGGCCTACGACGTCCTCGCGGACGCCGACAAGCGGGCGGCGTACGACCGCGGACAGGACCCCTACGGCGGCGCCACCGGCGGCTTCGGCCAGGGCTTCTCCTTCAGCGACATCATGGACGCCTTCTTCGGCGGCACCGCGGCCGGCGCGCGCGGCCCGCGCTCGCGTGTGCAGCGGGGCCACGACGCGCTCGTCCGCCTCGACATCGACCTGCGCACCGCCGTCTTCGGCGGCGAGGAGACGCTCACGCTCGACACCGCGATCGGCTGCGCCACCTGCTCGGGCTCGGGCGCCCAGCCCGGCACCGGCACGAGCACCTGCCAGGTCTGCGCCGGCCGCGGCGAGATCCAGCAGGTCCAGCGATCCTTCCTGGGCCAGGTCATGACCTCCCGACCGTGCCAGGCGTGCCGCGGCTACGGCGACGTCATCGAGCACCCGTGCTTCGACTGCTCCGGCGAGGGGCGTGTGCGCACCCGCCGGGACCTGACCATCAAGGTCCCCGGCGGCGTCGACAGCGGCACCCGCATCCAGCTGGCCGGTGAGAGCGAGGTGGGCCCCTACGGCGGCGAGCCCGGCGACCTCTACGTCGAGATCGCGGTCGCCGCCGACGACACCTTCACCCGTCGGGGCGACGACCTCCACTGCACCCTCGAGGTGCCGATGACCGCCGCCGCGCTCGGCTCGACGATCCCGCTGGACACGCTGGACGGGGAGCGCGAGGTGGTCGTCGACGAGGGCACGCAACCCGGCGAGACCGTGCGCCTGCCCGGCCTCGGCGTCAACCATCTGCGTCACGAGGGGCGCGGTGACCTCGTCGTCCACCTGGACGTCCGGGTCCCCACCCGTCTCTCCGACGAGCAGCGCGAGCTCCTGACGCGCCTCGCCGAGGACCGCGGTGAGACCCGGCCGCAGGGCCGCCTGGCCTCCGCCGGTCAGGGCCACGGCCGCAAGGGCAAGCTCTGGGACGCGCTGCGCGGCCGGTGAGG
Source organism: Ornithinimicrobium tianjinense (assembly GCF_014636495.1). GTDB lineage: Bacteria > Actinomycetota > Actinomycetes > Actinomycetales > Dermatophilaceae > Ornithinicoccus > Ornithinicoccus tianjinensis. Next base: position 101,838 of record NZ_BMEM01000002.1, on the reverse strand, counting down.
ACGTGACCGCACCCCTCTTCCTCGTCGCCGCCGGCTCGCTGCCGGACGGCACGACCGAGGTCCACCTCGACGGCCCGGAGGGCCGGCACGCCGCCGACGTGCAGCGTCTGGGCCCGGGCGAGCAGGTGCTCCTCTCGGACGGCACGGGCCGGTATGCCGTGTGCTCGGTCTCCCTCTCCCACCGCGGCGCGCTCGACCTGCGCGTCGAGGAGCTGGGGGAGCAGCCGACGGCGCCGCTGCGGCTCGTCCTCGTGCAGGCCCTGGCCAAGGGCGACCGCGACCTGCTGGCGGTCGAGACCGCAACCGAGCTGGACGTCGACGAGATCGTGCCGTGGCAGGCCGACCGCTCCATCGTGCGCTGGCGCGCCGAGCGGGCCGAGAAGGCCCACCGCAAGTGGGAGCAGACCGTCGTCGCCGCGGTCAAGCAGTCCCGCCGGGTGCGGGTGCCCGATGTCGCGCCGCTGGCGCACCGGGCCGAGCTGCTGGGCCGCGTCACGTCCGCCGACCTGGCGCTCGTGCTGCACGAGTCCGCGAGCCGAGCGCTGACCGACGTGACCCTGCCCAAGGCCGGCGAGGTGCTCCTCGTCGTCGGCCCCGAGGGCGGCGTCAGCGACGACGAGCTCACCGCCCTCACGGGTGCGGGCGCCGTGGCGGTGCGCCTCGGCTCGACGGTGCTGAGGACCTCCACAGCCGGACCCGCTGCGCTTGCCGCCCTGCACACCCGTGCGGGGTGGCGGTGAACCCAGCCCCCGCCGCACCAGTCCCCACCTCGATCTTCGCGCCCGGCCTGCGCAGCGCCTCGGTCGGTGCGGCCGGCCTGATCGCCCTCTTCGCCCTCGAGTACATCGCGGTCGGAGCAGCCATGCCGACGGTCGCGGCCGCCCTCGACGGCTACGCGCTCTACAACCTCGCCTTCGGCGCGACCGTCGCCGCCAGCGTCGTCGGCATGATCGTGGGGGGCTGGTGGTGCGACCGCAGCGGTCCCGGCCCCGTCGTGGTCGCGGGATCGGCGCTCTTCGCCGCCGGACTCCTCGTGGCCGGCCTCGCCCCCGGGATGGAGATCTTCGTCCTGGGACGGGGTCTGCAGGGCCTGGGGTCGGGCCTGTCGACCGTCGCGGTGTATGTCGTGATCGCCCAGCGGATCCCGGACGCGCGACGACCCGCCGTCTTCTCGCTGCTCGCGGCCGCCTGGGTCGTACCGGGGCTCGCCGGCCCGCTGCTCACCGGACTGCTCGTGGAGCAGCTGTCCTGGCGCTGGGTCTTCCTGGGGGTGGCACCCTTCGTGGTGCTCTCCCTCCTCGTGCTGCGCCCTGCGCTACGGGGCACCCACCCCGGGGCGGACGCGCCATACCTGCGCCCCTCCACCATCGCCTGGGCCGTCGCGGCCGCCGTGAGCGTGGCCCTGCTCAACCTCGCCGGGGAGCGGGTCGAGGGGCTGGAGTGGCTGGTCGGGGGCGCCGCGGTCGTCGTGCTGCTCGGCTCCGCCCTGCGCCTGCTGCCGCCGGGCACCCTCACCCTGGGCCGCGGTCTGGCCTCGGTGATCGGGGTGCGGGCGGCGCTCGGCGCGAGCTTCGTCACCGCCGAGGCCTATCTGCCCCTCATGCTGCGGGACGAGCACGGCTACTCACCCGCGCAGGCGGGTTCGGTCCTCGCCGCGGCCAGCGTGACGTGGGCGCTCGGTTCCTGGCTCCAGGGGCGTCTGCCCGAGACCACCGACCGCTACCGCGTGATGCTCGTCGGGGTCGTCGTGTTCACCGCCATGATGGTGCTCCTCGGGCTCGTGGTGGTGGTCGCCGGGCCAGGGTGGGTCGTCGTTCTGCTCTACGGGCTCGCCACGCTCGGCGTGGGCCTGGCCTACCCCACGACGACGTTGCTCACGATGCGGCTCTCCCCGCCGTCGGAGGTGGGGCGCAACACCTCTGCCCTGGCCGTCGGGGAGGCGCTGGGCAGTGCCGTGGCGCTGGCGCTCGCCGGTGTCGCGTTCGGCGCCTTCTACGGCAGCCAGCAGCACACCGCCTTCGTCGGGACGCTGGCGGTGGCCGTCGGCGTCGGCGCGCTCTCGGTCCTCTCCGCCTCCCGGACCCGCGAGACGCCGCCGGGGGCGCGGGTGGCGGATGCGCCTGCCGTGACGGGGGCCGACGCCTAGACTGGGGCACCTGATGACAGACCTTCCCCGCCAGCGGCCCACCCCCACCCACACCGTGGTCGTCCCGGAGGACGTGCCGATGGTGACCCTGCTCGGCCCCCAGGACGAGCTGCTCCGCACGATCGAGCGGGCCTTCCCGCGCGTCGACGTGCACGTGCGCGGCAACGAGTTCCGCCTCACCGGTGACACGGGGGAGATGGCCCTCGTCGAGCGCCTGGTGGACGAGCTCCTCTCGGTGGCCGCCACGGGCCAGCCCCTCAACCGCGACGCGGTGGAGCGTTCGATCGGCATGCTGAGGGCCTCGACCGCGGAGCGCCCGGCCGACGTGCTGACGATGAACATCGTCAGCAACCGCGGCCGCACGATCCGCCCGAAGACCCTCAACCAGAAGCACTACGTCGACGCGATCGACGCGCACACGATCGTCTTCGGCCTCGGCCCGGCGGGCACCGGCAAGACCTACCTGGCCATGGCCAAGGCGGTCGCCGCGCTCCAGGCCAAGCAGGTCAACCGCATCATCCTGACCCGCCCGGCCGTCGAGGCGGGGGAGCGGCTGGGCTTCCTGCCCGGCACCCTGAACGACAAGATCGACCCCTACCTGCGGCCGCTCTACGACGCCCTGCACGACATGGTCGACCCCGAGTCGATGGCAAAGCTCATGGCGGCCGGCACCATCGAGGTGGCGCCGCTGGCCTACATGCGCGGGCGGACCCTCAACGACGCGTTCATCATCCTCGACGAGGCGCAGAACACCTCGCCGGAGCAGATGAAGATGTTCCTCACCCGGCTCGGCTTCGGCTCCAAGATGGTCGTCACCGGGGACACCACTCAGGTGGACCTGCCGGGCGGGATCCAGTCCGGACTCAAGGTCGTCCAGCACATCCTCGAGGGCGTCGAGGACATCCACTTCGCCACGCTCACCAGCCAGGACGTCGTCCGGCACCGCCTCATCGGCGACATCGTGGAGGCCTACGGCCGCTACGACGCACGGCAGCGCCGCGGGGCTGAGGGGGAGACCGACCGTCCGCAGCGACGCAGGCCGGCCCCGCGCAGGGGTGCACGGCCCGTCGCGCCGGTGCGCGACGTCATACCGGAGCAGGCGGAGCCGACCGACCACGGGAGGGAGGGCTGATGAGCATCGAGGTCCTCAACGAGTCTGGCGAGGTGCCCTCGCCGGTGCCGGAGCAGGAGCTGGCGGACCTGGGGCGTCATGTGCTCGCCCAGATGCGCGTGCATCCGCAGGCGGAGCTGACGATCACCCTGGTCGACGAGCCGGCGATGGCTGCCCTGCACGAGCAGTGGATGGACCTGCCCGGTCCGACCGACGTCATGAGCTTCCCGATGGACGAGCTGCGGCCGGGCCGCGAGGGGCAGGAGCCTGAGCCGGGTCTGCTCGGGGACGTCGTGCTCTGCCCGTCCGTGGCCCGGGCGCAGGCGCAGGCGGCCGGCCACGCGGTGGGCGACGAGCTGCTGCTCCTCACCACCCACGGCATCCTCCACCTGCTGGGCTTCGACCATGCCGATCCGGCCGAGGAGCGCGAGATGTTCGACCTGCAGCGCACCCTGCTGCTCACCTTCCTGGCCGAGCGGGGCCGCACGACGACGGCGGCGCCGGAGGCTGGTGGGACCGCCGGATGACCTCGCTCGTCCTCCTCGCGATCGCCACCACGGTCATCGCGTTCCTGCTCGCCGCCGGCGAGACCGCTCTGCAGCGGGTCGGCCGTCACCGGGCGGCCCAGCTGCTCGAGGAGCGCCGTCGCGGCTCCCGGGCGCTGGCGCGGATCATGGCCGACGCCTCGCCGTACCTCGCCGTCGCCACCTTCGTGCGCGTCACGGCCGAGGCGGCCACGGCCGTCCTCGTCACGGTCGCGGTGGACATCGTCGCCGACTCGCACTGGCGGACCGCCCTCGTCGCGACGGCGATCATGGCCGTGGTCTCCTTCGGGGTGGTCGGGGTCTCGCCGCGGACGCTGGGTCGCCAGCACGTCGAGTCCGTCGCCCTGCTCGCCGCTCCCGTGGTGCGGCTGCTGCGCCTCTTCCTCGGCCCCGTCGCCAAGCTGCTGGTCGTCACCGCCAATGCCGTGACCCCGGGCCGGGGGTATGCCGAGGGCCCCTTCGCCTCGGAGTCCGAGCTGCGCGAGCTGGTCGACCTGGCGGGGGAGTCCTCGGTCATCGAGGACGAGGAACGGGAGATGATCCACTCGATCTTCGAGCTGGGGGACACGGTGGCCCGGGAGGTGATGGTGCCGCGGCCCGACCTGGTCACCATCAAGTCCGAGAAGGTCCTCCGGCAGGCCATGTCCCTGTTCCTGCGCTCGGGCTTCTCCCGCGTCCCCGTCGTCGGCGAGGACACCGACGACGTGCTGGGGATGCTCTACTTCAAGGACGTCGCCCGCTACGCCAACGCCCATCCCGACGCCGTCGGAGCCGTCGTCGTCACCGAGGTGATGCGCCCGGTCCAGCGTGTGCCGGAGATGAAGCGTGTCGACGCGCTGCTGCGCGAGATGCAGCAGGCCCGTCAGCACGTCGCGCTGGTCATCGACGAGTACGGCGGCACCGCCGGCCTCGTCACGATCGAGGACGTCCTCGAGGAGATCGTCGGCGAGATCACCGACGAGCACGACCGCGAGCAGGCGGACGTCGAGCAGGTGATGGATGCCGACGGCAGGGAGCTGACCCGGGTGCCGGCCAACCTGCCGGTCGACGACCTCGCCGAGATGTTCGACGTCGAGATCGAGACCGAGGACGTCGACTCCGTCGGCGGTCTCCTCGCGACCGTGATCGGCCGGGTCCCGATCCAGGGGTCGGTCGGCGAGGTCTCCGGCCTGGAGCTGACCGCGGAGCGGATGGCCGGCCGCCGCCGTCGGGTCGCCACCGTCCTGGTGCGTCGCCTCGAGCCCACCGCCCACCCTGACAGCCCGTCCGAGCACGTGCGTGAGCCCGTGCCCGCCCCGACCGAGGAGGACCAGCGTGCCCGCTGAGACCGGACCCAGCACCACGGCATACCGCAGCGGCTTCGCCTGCCTGGTGGGTCGTCCCAACGCCGGCAAGTCCACCCTGACGAACGCCCTCGTCGGGGAGAAGGTCGCGATCACCTCCTCCAAGCCGCAGACGACGCGCCACACGATCCGCGGCATCCGCACCGACGACCGCGCGCAGCTCGTGCTCGTGGACACCCCCGGCCTGCACCGGCCCCGCTCGCTGCTCGGTCAGCGGCTCAACGACCTCGTGCGCGAGACCCTCCTGTCGGTGGACGTCATCGGCTTCTGCCTGCCCTCGGACCAGCGCATCGGTCCGGGGGACACCTACATCGCCAAGGACCTGGCCGAGCTCCAGCGGGTGCGCAGGGTGCCGGTCGTGGCCATCGCGACCAAGTCCGACAGCGTCGACCGTGACCGGCTCGCGGAGCACCTCGTCGCGATCGACGGGCTGGGCGACTGGGACGCGATCATCCCGTGCTCGGCGGTGAGCGGCGAGCAGGTCGAGCAGGTGGCGGGGCTGCTGGCCAGCTTCCTGCCGGAGTCGCCGCCGCTCTACCCACCCGACCAGGTCAGCGACGAGCCGACGCTCGTGATGATCGCCGAGCTCGTGCGCGAGGCCGCTCTCGAGGGCGTCCGCGACGAGCTGCCGCACAGCCTGGCCGTCCAGGTCGAGGAGGTCGTCGCGCGCGAGGGTCGACCGGAGGACGACCCCATGAGCGACGTGCGCGTCAACGTCTACGTCGAGCGGCCGAGCCAGAAGGCGATCATCATCGGCCGGGGCGGCTCCCGGCTGCGGGAGGTGGGCACGACCGCCCGCGCCGGGATCGAGCGGCTGCTCGGCCACCGCGTCTACCTGGACCTGCACGTCAAGGTCGCCAAGGACTGGCAGCGCGATCCCAAGGCGCTGGACCGGCTGGGGTTCTGAGCGCCGGTCCGACGGCCGGGGCGCCGTCCCCGCCCCTGCGCGAGGCGGGCGTGGCAGAGTGGGTCCATGAAGAAGCTGCTCAACGATCCGGCAGATGTCGTCGTCGAAGCGCTCGCGGGCATGGCGGCTGCCCATCCCGACCGGCTCGACGTCGACCTGGAGCACAAACTGGTGCTGAGGGCAGGCGGGCCCGTGCAGGGAAAGGTCGCCCTCGTCTCCGGGGGAGGCTCGGGGCACGAGCCCATGCACGGCGGCTACGTCGGCACCGGCATGCTGCACGCCGCCTGCTGCGGCGAGGTCTTCACCTCCCCGGTGCCTGACCAGATCCTCGCCGCGACCCAGGCGGTCGACGGCGGCGCCGGGGTCCTGCACATCGTGAAGAACTACACCGGCGACATCATGAACTTCGAGATGGCCGCGGAGATGGCCGCCGAGGGCGGAGGCGCCCAGGTCGCGTCGGTCGTGACCGACGACGACGTCGCCGTGCAGGACAGCGCCTACACCACCGGTCGCCGGGGCGTCGGCGTGACCGTCCTCCTGGAGAAGATCGTCGGGGCGGCCGCCGAGGAGGGCCGCTCCCTCGAGGAATGTCTCGCGCTGGCCCAGAAGGTCAACGGCCAGGGCCGTTCCATGGGTATGGCGCTCACCTCCTGCACCGTCCCCGCGGCCGGCAAGCCCACCTTCGAGCTCGGCGAGGACGAGATGGAGCTGGGGATCGGCATCCACGGCGAGGCCGGCCGTGCCCGGGTGCCCCTCGCTCCCGCCCGCGAGATCGCCGAGGATCTGCTCGGACCGGTCGTCGCGGACCTCGGGCTCGCGCGCGGCGAGAGCGTTATCGCGATGGTCAACGGGATGGGCGGCACGCCCCTGCTGGAGCTCTACCTGATGTACAACGAGGTCCACCGCATCCTGGCCGCGGCCGGTGTCACCGTGGCCCGCAACCTGGTCGGCAACTACATCACCTCCCTGGAGATGGCCGGTTGCTCGGTCACGCTCCTGCGGGCCGACGACGAGCTGGTCCGGCTGTGGGACGCCCCCGTCGACACTCCCGGGCTGCGGTGGGGGGTGTGACGGTGGCCGACGTGAGCCAGTTCCGCGCCTGGATCGCCGACACCTCGGCCATGCTGACCGAGCAGGCCGAGCACCTCACCGACCTCGACCGCGCCATCGGGGACGGTGACCACGGGACCAACATGGCCCGCGGTTTCGCTGCCTGCGCCGCACTGCCGGACGCCGACGGCGAGGGGATCGACGCCTACCTCAAGAAGGTGGGCATGACCCTCGTCAGCCAGGTCGGGGGCGCCTCGGGCCCGCTGTACGGCACCTTCTTCCTGCGCTTCGCGGCGCCGCTGGCCGGGGCGACCTCCGTCGGTCCCACCGAGGTCGCGCAGGCGCTGCGCGCCGGGGTGGACGGCGTGGTCGCCCGCGGCAAGGCGGAGGTCGGGGACAAGACCATGTATGACGCGCTCGCGCCGGCGGTGCGTGCCTTCGACGGGGCGGCGAGCGGCGGCGCCGACCTGGCCGGATGCCTGGAGGCCGCGGCCGTGGCTGCGGCTGGCGGCAGGGACTCCACGGAGCCGCTCGTCGCCCGCAAGGGCCGGGCCTCCTACCTCGGCGAGCGCTCCGCCGGTCATCTCGACCCGGGCGCCACGAGCGCGACCATGCTCCTGGAGTCGGCCGCCCGCAGCCTCGGTTGAGGATCGGGCGCCGTGATCTCCCTGGTCGTCGTCTCACACAGCCACGCCCTCGCCGAGGCCGCGGTGACCCTGGCGATGGAGATGGCGCCGCCCGACGGTGCCCCGCACGTCGGCATCGCGGCGGGACTGGACGAGCGGACCATCGGCACGGACGCCGCTGCGGTCGCCGAGGCGATCTCCGCCGCGGACGAGGCGTCCGGGGGAGAGGGGGTCGTCGTGCTGCTCGACCTGGGCAGCGCGGTCCTGTCCGCGGAGATGGCGCTCGAGCTGGTGGACCCTGAGGTCGTCGGACGGGTCGTCCTGTCGCCGGCCCCCCTCGTCGAGGGCCTCGTCGCTGCCGTCGTCGCGGCCGCGGCAGGGCTGGACGCGGCCGCCGTGGCGCGGGAGGCCGAGTCGGGCCTCGGCGCCAAGCGCACGCACCTCGGCGGCGAGGAGGTCCGCACCGAGGCGCTGCCCGGGCAGCTGACGGCTGACGAGCCGTGGCCGCACGCCGTCGAGCTGCCGGTCGTGGCGGAGCACGGCCTGCACGCCAGGCCGGCAGCCCGGCTGGTGGCGAGGGTGGCCGACGTGGCGCCCGGAACCGAGGTTCGGGTGCGCAACCTGACCGTCGGCCGGGGACCTGTCGACGCCCTCAGCCTGTCCGGGGTGGCGACCCTCGACGCGCAGCAGGGGCACGTGCTGCTGGCCGAGGCCCGGGGCCCGCTGGCGGAGGACGCGCTGGAGGGCCTCGTGCGGCTGGCCGAGGAAGGCTTCGGCGACCTGCCGGGCGGCACCGGCGACCAGCTGGCCGTGGCCAGTGCGCCCGTCGCTCTCGTGGACGAGCCCGGGGTGGCCGGTTCCGGGCTCGAGGCGGCCGTGGGTCCGGTCGTCCGGACCGCAGCCGAGCTGGACCTGCCCGACATACCTGTCGAGGACACCGGGACCGAGCACCGCCGGTGGATGGAAGCCGTGCACTCAGCGGTGGCGCGCCTGGGCGAGCTCGCGGCGACGACGCGTGGACGGCTGGGGGCCGGGGCGGCCGAGGTGTTCGAGGCGCACGCGGCCCTGCTGCGCGACCCTGCCCTGACGGCCGCGGTCGAGCGACGGCTGGGCACCGGGCTGGGGGCGCTGCGGGCCTGGCAGCAGGTGGTGGAGGAGGCCGCTGCCCGCTTCGAAGGGCTGGCCGACCCCTATCAGCGCGAGCGTGCGCAGGACGTGCGCTCCGTGGGGGACCGGGTCCTGAGGATCCTCGCGGGGCTGGAGGACCCGGATGACCTCGGCGAGGGGATCCTCGTCGTGGACGAGCTGGACCCTGCGCTCGCGATCTCCCTGGACGCCCGGGCGGTCCGGGGTGTCATCACCCTGCGGGGCGGTGCAACCGGCCACGGCGTGCTGGTCGCCGCGGCCCGCGGCGTGCCTGTCCTGACGGGCGCCGAGCGCCTCCAAGGCGTCGCGACCGGCACCGTGGTGGCCTTCGACGCACGGTCCGGACGCCTGGAGGTGGATCCGCCGGCGGAGGTCCTGGCGGAGTTCGAGCGGTTGCTCGAACGACGCGGAGAGGCCCGGAGGCGTGCGATGGTGGCGGCCCACGACCCCGCGGTGACCACCGACGGCGTGGCCGTGCCGGTCCGCGCCAACGTCACCTCGGTCGGGACGGCGCGTCTCGCGGCGGAGGCTGGTGCGGAGGGTTGCGGGCTGGTCCGCACGGAGGCGCTCTTCGGACAGCACCGACAGGCTCCCACGGTCGCGGAGCAGGCCCGGGCCTTCGCCTCGATCGCGGAGGCGCTCGCCCCTCACCCCGTCACGCTGCGCACCTGGGACGTCGGGGGTGACAAGCCGCTCCCGTTCATCCCCTCCCGGGAGGAGGCGAACCCCTTCCTGGGGGTGCGGGGCATCCGGGCCTTCCGTACGGACCGGACCCTGCTGGTGGACCAGCTCGAGGCGGCGTGCCGGGCCGCCCAGGAGCACCGCCTGCAGGTGATGTTCCCGATGGTGACCACGAGGGAGGACGTCGAGCTGGGGCTCGAGGCGCTCGACGAGGCGGTGCGTCGCACGGGCACGCCTCGCCCGGCCGGCCTGCGCGTCGGCATCATGGTGGAGGTGCCCGCGGCGGCCCTGCGGGTGGGCGACCTCGCCCGGGGGCTGGACTTCGTCTCGATCGGCAGCAACGACCTCAGCCAGTACGTCCTCGCCGCCGAGCGGGGGAGTGCGGCGGTCGGGCCCTGGGCCGACCCGCTCGAGCCGGCCGTGCTGCAGATGGTGCGCGACGTGTGCCAGGCGCTCGACGGCTCGCTGAGCGTGAGCGTGTGCGGCTCGATGGCCGCTGACCCGGACGTCGCCGGGCTGCTCGTCGGCCTGGGGGCCGCCGAGCTGAGCGCGTCGCCGGCGAGCGTCGCGGCGGTGAAGGAGAGGCTGCGTGCGGGGTCGCTCGCCGACTACCGCGCGCTGGCCGACGCCGCCCTGGGCTGCGGAAGCGCCCGGGAGGTGCGGGCCCTGCTCGAGGCCAGGGCCGTCAGCGCACTCCCCGCTGGCGGAACTGCACGCTGATCCTGGGCCCGGTGGGCTGGCTCGACTTGGGGACGCAGTGGTCCCAGGTGCGCTGGCAGCTGCCGCCCATGACCAGCAGGTCGCCGTGGCCCAGGACGTGGCGGAGGCTGTGACCGCCCCCGCGCGGGCGCAGCAGGAGAGCGCGCGGTGCACCGAGGCTGACGATGGCGACCATCGTGTCCGCCCAGGAGCTGCGTCCGGTGCGGTCGCCGTGCCACGCCACGCTGTCGCGACCGTCACGGTAGAGACACATCCCGGCCGTGACGAAGGGGCCGCCGGCCTCCTCGAGGTAGTAGGCGTCGAGCGCTGCGCGCGCCTGGACGAGCACCGGGTCGGGCAGCCGCTCGCCCTCCCGGTAGAAGCGCAGGAGGCGGGGTGTGGCGACCTGCCGGTCCCACATCTGCCGCTCCTCGCCGTGCCACTCCACCCCTGCCGGGCCGCCCAGCGTGAGACGGGCGAAGAGCTGGTCGGAGCCGGTCACCCACCCGGGGCGCACGTCGATCCAGGCGCCGTGGTCGAGCGTCTGCCGCCGGACGGCGCCGTCCAGCGGGCGCAGCCCGACGTCGTCCACCTGGTCCAGGAGCGAGCCCTGCAGCATCATGCTCCTACTGTAGAACAGGTGTACGAATGTGTCGAGAGCGAGGTCGTGGTGTGTCCCGTGCCGCAGGCGGCGGTACCTCGGGGGACAATGGACCATGCCCACCTATCGCGAGGCCGCCATCGTGCTGCGCACGCACAAGCTGGGCGAGGCCGACCGGATCGTCACGCTCCTCACGCGGGGCCGGGGCCCCGTGCGCGCGGTGGCCAAGGGCGTCCGCCGGACCAAGAGCAAGTTCGGGGCGCGGCTGGAGCCGGGGATGGTCGTCGACGTCCAGTGCTACGAGGGTCGCAACCTCGACACCATCACACAGGCGGACTGCCTGGCGACCTACGGCGAGGCCATCACGCGCGACTACGCCGCCTTCACCGCCGCCAGCGTGATGCTGGAGACCTGCGAGCAGCTCACCGAGGAGGGTCAGGGGTCGGTGCCGCACTTCACCCTCCTCGCCGGTGCCCTCGCGGCGCTCGCGGGCGGCGCCCACGACCCGCGCCTGGTGCTCGACTCCTACCTCGTGCGCGCGCTGGCGATCGCCGGCTGGCGCGCGAGCTTCGTGGACTGCGCGCGCTGCGGCATGACCGGTCCGCACCGGGCCTTCCACGTCCCCTCGGGCGGCGTCGTCTGCCCGGTATGCCGCCCGCCCGGCTCGAGCGCCCCGGCACCCGAGAGCCTGGAGCTGCTCACCGCCCTGTATGCGGGAGACTGGGCCGTCGCCGACGCCAGCCAACGGCGTCACCGCAGCGAGGCGAGCGGCCTCGTGGCGGCATACCTGCAGTGGCACCTCGAGCGCGGGGTGCGGTCGTTGCGGCACGTCGAGAGGATCCACTGACCCATGGCCGGTGCACGCGCCTACCAGCAGCCCTTCCCGCACCCCAGCGGCGCCCGCCCGCCCGCCGTGCCCCAGGACCTGGTGCCGCGGCACGTCGCGATCGTCATGGACGGCAACGGCCGCTGGGCCAACCAGCGTGGGCTGAGGCGCACCCAGGGACACGAGGCGGGGGAGGCGAGCCTGCTCGACGTCATCGCCGGCGCGATCGAGATCGGCGTGACGTGCATCAGCGCCTACGCCTTCTCGACGGAGAACTGGCGGCGTAGCCCCGACGAGGTCCGCTTCCTGATGGGCTTCAACCGGGAGGTCATCCACCGGCGCCGCGACGAGCTCGACTCGTGGGGCGTGCGGATGCTCTGGTCGGGGCGGACGCCCCGGCTCTGGCGGTCGGTCATCTCCGAGCTGGAGCGCGCCGAGGAGCAGACGCGGGGCAACGACCGCATCACGCTCAACTTCTGCGTCAACTACGGGGGTCGCGCGGAGATCGCCGACGCCGTGTGCCGGATCGGTGAGGACGTGAGGTCGGGTCGGCTGTCGCCGCGCGGGATCGACGAGCGCACCATCGGCCGCTACCTCTACCACCCGGAGGTGCCGGACGTGGACCTCTTCGTCCGCAGCTCGGGGGAGCAGCGGACCTCCAACTTCCTGCTGTGGCAGAGCGCCTACGCCGAGATGGTCTTCCAGGACGTCCTCTGGCCGGACTACGACCGGCGCAACCTCTGGGCCGCCATCGAGGAGTATGCCGCGCGCGACCGCCGCTACGGCGGCGCCGTGGACACGCCGAGCGCCTGAGCCGGGAGGCGTCATACCCTCCGGGCGAGGGCCCTCCTCGCGCCTGTGCAGAACGCCTGTCCGGTCGGTCCGGAACGCCTGTCCGGTCGGTCCGGAGCGCCTGTCCGGTCGGTCCAGAGCGCCTGTCCAGTCGGTCCAGAACGCCTGTCCGGTCGGTCCAGAACGCCTGTCCGGTCCGTGCAGAACGCCTGTCCGGTCAGGAGTGGTGGGTGCGGGCGGCGCACTCCCGGCAGGTGCCGAAGATCTCCAGCGTGTGCTCGACGTCGGTGTAGCCGTGCTCGTCGGCGACCCGGTCCGCCCAGCGCTCGACCGCCGGGCCCTCGATCTCCACGGTCCGTCCGCAGCTGCGGCACACGAGGTGGTGGTGGTGCCCGGTGGAGCAGCGCCGGTAGACGGCCTCACCCTCGTCGGTGCGGATCATGTCCACCTCGCCGTTGGCGGCGAGCGCGGTCAGCGTGCGGTAGACGGTGGCCAGGCCGACCTTGTCGCCGGCCTCGCGCATCCGGGCGTGCAGGTCCTGGGCGCTCGTGAAGTCCTCGCTGCGCCCCAGCCGCTCGATGACGGCCGACTGTTGGCGTGTCGGGCGACGTCGCTGGCTCGGTGCGGTGCTCATCGGTTCGCCTCCTCGGGCTCGGGCTGGACGTGCGCTTCGTCGGCGTGCTCGTCGTAGTGGCCCTCGTGGGCGGCGTGACGGTGACCGTCGTGCAGGTAGTCCACGTGGTCACCGTGCGGGACCGCGGCGTGACCGCAGTCCGGGCCGTGCTCGTGCAGGTGTCGTTCGGCGTGCCGGTGCCGTCGCCGGGCCAGGGCCCGCCGCAGCGACCCGGCCAGGGCCGCGGCCACGAAGACCGCGATCGCCAGCAGCACCACCGTGCCGCCCGCGGCGGTGTCGAGCTGGTAGGAGGCCATGACCCCGCCGACAGAGGCCAGCACGCCGAAGCCGACCGCCCAGCGGCCGGCGGCCCGGAAGCTGCCGGAGAGCTGCTGGGCGGCGGCGTTCGGGATGACCATGAGGGCACTGATCAGCAGCAGGCCGATGACCCGCATCGCCACGACGACGGTGACGGCGGTGAGCACGCCGAGGACGATGTTGAGCGCGAGCACGGGCAGGCCGCTGGCCCTGGCGTACTCCTCGTCGCCGGCGACCGCGAAGAACCGCTGGCGCAGCAGGAGGACCACGCCGGCGATGACGACCGAGAGGGCGGCGAAGAGCGCCAGCTCCTCCCGGGAAGTGGTCGTGATCGAGCCGAAGAGGAAGCCGGTGAGGGTGCCGGTCTGGGCGCCGTCGGCGCGATTGATGATGACGACCCCGGCGGCGATACCCCCGTAGAACATCAGCGCGAGCGCGAGGTCGCCGGACGTGCGGCCCCGGGCCCGGACGAGCTCGATGAGCACCGAGGCCAGCACGGCGGCCACGAGCGCAGACCACACCGGGCTGTTCTGTGTCGCGACGCCGACGGCGACACCCGCGAGCGCGACGTGCCCGATCCCGTCGCCGACGAGGGACAGCCGGCGCTGGACCAGGAAGATCCCGACCATCGGCGCGACGAGCCCGACGCAGAGGGCGGCGAGCAACGCGGTGCGCATGAACTCCAGCGAGAGCATCTCGGACATCACCGTGCCCCTCCCGTCTCCCCGGTCCGGGTATGCCGCCCGTCGGGGGCGGCGGGTCCGCGGCCTGCGGCCCGGGCCAGCTCGGCCTGGTGCACGGCATACCCCTCGGGGGTGCCGTCGTAGGTGAGGTGGCCGGAGTCCACCTCGACGATGCGGTCGACGACCCCGCGAAGGGCGCTGAGCTCGTGGGTGACCACGACCATGGTGGTGCCCGCCTCCCCGAGCCGCCGGAGGACCCCCGCGAGCACCTGCTGGCTGGTGCGGTCCACGCCGGCGGTCGGCTCGTCCATGACGAGCACCTCGGGGCGGGCGACGAGCGCGCGGGCGATCAGGACACGGCGCTGCTGGCCCCCGGAGAGCGTCTCGACGTCGAACCGGGCCCGGTCGGCCAGCCCGACGGTGTCCAGCGCGGCCAGGGCCGGGGTGAGCGCGTCGCGACCCAGCGGGCGCCACCAGGGTCGGCTGGACAGCAGTCCAGTCAGGACGACCTCGAGGACCGTGGCGCGCACCCCGCCCGTGAGCGTGTGCCGCTGGGGGACGTAGCCGACCCTGGTGCGGTCGCGCAGCCGGGCGAGGGGCGTGCCGAGCACGCTGACCTCGCCCGAGAGGTGCTCGGACAGGCCCAGGAGGCCCTTGACCAGCGTGGTCTTGCCCGACCCGTTGGGGCCAAGGACGGCGACGACCTCGCCACGACGGACGCTCAGGTCGACGTCGGTGACGACGGGCCGCCCCTGGTAGCCGAACGCCGCCTGGTGGAGGCGCACGACCTCGGTGGATCTCACGAGCACCCCTGACCCTGGCGGAGGGCAGCGAGGTTGGCGCGCATCACGGCCAGGTAGTCCTGGCCGGCCGACGCGTCGGTGATGCCCTCGACAGGGTCCAGCGTCAGCACCGCGACGCCCGTCTCGACCTCGAGGGTCCGGGCGATCGCGTCGCCCAGAAGCGGCTCGGTGTACACGGTGGTGAGCCCGTCCGCCTCCACCATCGCGGCCACCTCCGCGAGCCGTGCCGGCGAGGGCTCGGACTCGGGGGAGATGCCGCTGATGCCGGTCAGGTGCAGGTCGTAGCGGTGGCCGAGGTAGCCGAAGGCGTCATGCGTGGTCACCACCTCCCTGCTGGTGCAGTCCGCCAGTCCGGCCTCGAGCTCGCCGTCGAGCTTCTCGAGGTCCTCCCGCAGGGCGGCCGCGTTGGCGCGGTAGACCTGGGCGCCGTCCGGGTCGACGGTGGCGAGCTCCTCCGCGACGGCGTCGGCGACGTCGGCGTAACGGACCGGGTCGAGCCAGAAGTGGGGGTCCTCGGCGCCGTGCCCGTGGTCGTCGTGGGACTCCTCCTCGTCGGCGTGCTCGTCCTCGCTGTGCTGGTCGTCGTCGCCGTGCTGGTCGTCGTCGCTGTGCTCGGCATGCTGCTCCGCGGTCTCCCGGAGCGCGAGCAGGTCGGCGGCCGGCACCACGTCGAACGTCGTGCCGGAGCCGGACTGGGCGACGGCGTCGTCGACAGCCGGCTGCATCCCCGAGGCGTAGACCACCAGGTCGGCCGAGCCGATCGTGCCCACCGTGCGGGGGCTGAGCTCGACGTCGTGCGGGTCCACGCCCGCGGCCGTGAGGGTGGTGATCTCCGCCCGGTCCCCGGCGAGTCGTCCGAGGATGTACTCGACGGGGTAGAAGCTGGCCACCAGCTGGACCTGCCCGCCGTCGTCACCAGCGTCGGTCCCGGTCTGCGCCGGGCCGGAGCAGGCGGTGAGCGGGACGATCGTGAGGGCGGTCAGGGCCGCGAGGCGGGAGCGGAACGGCATACCGCCATGGTGTCGAAGATGAGAATGATTGTCAAAACGAGGACGATCAGCCGCGGGGCAGCAGCTGCACCACGGTCACCACCGCGAACAGGACGAGGACCGCCACCCGCATGACTCGCTCGACCGCGGTCAGCCGGGGCCAGGACAGGTAGAGCAGCCACAGGATGAACGCCACGGCGACGACCACGAGGACCCAGCCGACGGGGCCCCCGAGGAACCCACCCCCGAGCAGCAGCAGGAGAAGGACGAGGAAGGGCAACCAGACCGGCAGACGGGCCAGCAGCTGCAGGGCCGGCAGGGACGCCTGCTCGATCCTGCGCCGCACGGGCCCGGGGGTGGTCGTGGTGCGCTCGGTGGGGGAGGCGGGATCGGACACGAGCCCAGCGTAACGACGGGTCCGGAGGGGCCGCGGACGGGCCGTAGACTGCCGCCCATGGCTCAGACCTCCACCGTCGATCTCGTCGTCTCCCTCGCCAAGCGCCGCGGCTTCGTGTTCCCCTGCGGGGAGATCTACGGCGGGACGAGGTCGGCCTGGGACTACGGGCCCCTGGGAGTGGCGCTCAAGGAGAACATCAAGCGCCAGTGGTGGCGCTCCATGGTGCAGATGCGCGACGACGTCGTCGGCCTGGACTCCTCGATCATCCTCCCGCGCCAGACGTGGGTCGCCTCCGGTCACGTGGGGGAGTTTTCGGACCCGCTGACCGAGTGCCAGTCCTGCCACAAGCGCTTCCGCGCCGACCACCTGCAGGAGGGCGTCGCGGCCAAGCTCGCCAAGAAGGGCCAGGTCGTCGACCCCGACGACGTGCCCCTCTCGGACATCACCTGCCCCAACTGCGGCAACAAGGCATGGACCGAGCCCCGCGAGTTCAACATGATGCTCAAGACCTACCTGGGCGTCATCGAGGACGAGTCGGGCCTGCACTACCTGCGGCCCGAGACGGCTCAGGGCATCTTCATCAACTTCGCCAACGTCATGGGGGCCTCCCGCAAGAAGCCGCCGTTCGGCATCGCCCAGACCGGCAAGAGCTTCCGCAACGAGATCACGCCGGGCAACTTCATCTTCCGCACGCGGGAGTTCGAGCAGATGGAGATGGAGTTCTTCGTCAAGCCGGGCGAGGACGAGGAGTGGCACCAGTACTGGATCGACGAGCGCACTCGGTGGTACACCGACCTCGGCATCAGCGGCGACAACCTGCGCCACTACGAGCACCCCGCGGAGAAGCTCTCGCACTACTCCAAGCGCACCGTCGACATCGAGTACCGCTTCAACTTCACCGGGAGCGAGTGGGGCGAGCTCGAGGGCGTGGCCAACCGCACCGACTTCGACCTGTCGACCCACGCGAAGCACTCGGGCGCCGACCTGTCCTTCTTCGACCAGACCACGGGGGAGCGTTACACCCCCTACGTCATCGAGCCGGCGGCCGGCCTGTCCCGCTCGCTGATGACCTTCCTCGTCGAGGCCTACACCGAGGACGAGGCGCCGAACGCCAAGGGCGGCGTGGACAAGCGCACCGTGCTGCGCCTCGACCCCCGGCTGGCGCCGATGAAGGTCGCCGTCCTGCCGCTGTCGCGCAACGCCGACCTGTCACCGAAGGCGCGTGACCTCGCAGCCGCCCTCCGCAAGAACTGGATGGTCGACTTCGACGACGCGGGCGCCATCGGACGTCGCTACCGCAGGCAGGACGAGATCGGCACGCCGTTCTGCGTGACCGTTGACTTCGACACGCTCGAGGACCACGCGGTGACCATCCGGGAGCGCGACACCATGGCGCAGGAGCGCGTCGCGCTCGACCAGGTCGAGGCCTACCTCGCCCAGCGCCTCCTGGGCTGCTGAGGCGATCCTGCGGTGCTGCGCCTTGACGTGAGGCCACGGCTGCCGCACACTGCCGTCGTCCCGCACATCCCCCGATGAAGAGGGTTCTTGTCCATGTCTGACTTCCTGAGCGACGCCAACGCCATCGTCTGGTCCAGCCCGCTCGTCTACCTCTGTCTCGCCGCAGGCCTGTACTTCACCATCCGCCTGCGTCTGGTCCAGGTCCGTCACATCCCGGGCATGCTGGAGCAGCTGCGCAAGGGTGAGTCGTCCGAGGCCGGCGTGTCCTCCTTCCAGGCCCTGGCGATGAGCCTCGCCGGACGCGTCGGCATGGGCAACATCGGTGGCGTCGCGACCGCGATCGCCTTCGGTGGCCCCGGTGCCGTCTTCTGGATGTGGGTGATGGCCTTCCTCGGGGCGGCCACCTCCTTCATCGAGTGCTCCCTCGGCCAGGTCTACAAGGAGCGCGACAAGGAGGGCGAGTACCGTGGCGGCCCGGCCTACTACATCGAGAAGGGTCTGGGCATGCGCTGGTACGGCATGCTGTTCGCCTTCGTGACCGTGCTCGCGATGGGCCTGCTGCTGCCCGGCGTCCAGGCCAACGGCATCTCCTCCTCGATGGAGAACGCCTGGGGCCTCGACCCCCGCATCGTGGCGATCGGCGTCGTGATCGCGCTGGCCTTCATCGTCGTGGGTGGTCTCAAGCGCATCGCCGTCTTCGCCAGCATGGTCGTGCCGTTCATGGCGATCGCCTACATCCTGCTCGCGCTCATCATCCTCTTCGTCAACATCACCGAGGTCCCGGCGATGTTCGCCCTGATCGTCCGCAGCGCCTTCGGCCTGGACGCCGCCTTCGGCTCCATCCTGGGTATGGCGGTCATGTGGGGTGTCAAGCGCGGCCTGTACTCCAACGAGGCCGGCCAGGGCACCGGCCCCCACGCGGCTGCCGCCGCCGAGGTCTCGCACCCCGCCAAGCAGGGTCTGGCGCAGGCCTTCGCCGTCTACGTCGACACGCTGTTCGTCTGCACCGCCACCGCGATCATGATTTTGTCCACGGGCATGTACCGCGTGCACGAGGGCGGCAGCGCGGACGGCGCGGTCATCCACTCGGGCCCGGCCGAGGTGGCCGACGTCGAGGTGGGCCCCGCCTTCACGCAGGCCGCCCTGGACTCCGTCTTCCCCGGCCTGGGCGGCACCTTCGTGGCGGTGGCGCTGCTGTTCTTCGCCTTCACCACGATCGTGGCCTACTACTACATGGCCGAGGTGAACCTCACCTACCTGCTCCGCGGGCGCTCGCACACGGTGCACGTCTGGTCCTACCGCGTCCTGCAGCTGATCGTGCTCGTCGTCGTGGCCTACGGCACGCTGACGACGGCGGACGACGCGTGGGCGGCCGGTGACCTGGGGGTCGGGCTCATGGCCTGGCTCAACATCATCGCGATCCTCATCCTGCAGGGACCGGCCATCAAGGTCCTCAAGGACTACGAGGCGCAGAAGAAGCAGGGCGTCGACCCGCAGTTCGACCCCCGCCCGCTCGGCATCAAGAACGCCACCTTCTGGGAGGAGCGTGCCGACCGTCTGGCGGTCGGCCCCGACACCGCCCTGGAGGGCGACGCGCGCCGCTGAAGCCGGCACACCCCTGGAGAGGAGCCGTGGGCAGTACAGCCCACGGCTCCTCTTCGTGCGTCCGCTCAGCCGCCGAGGATCAGCCCCAGCCCGATGGTCACCATGACGACCGCGATGAGCGCGTCGAGGACCTGCCAGGAGCGCGGCCTGGCGAAGAACGGGGCCAGGGCGCGGGAGCCGAGACCGAGAAGGGTGAACCACATCGTGCTGCCGAGCACCGTGCCGGCGTAGAACCACCAGCGGCCCTGCGGGCCGTGCGTGGAGGCGATGGTGCCGAGCAGCGTGACGTCGAGGTAGACGTGGGGGTTGAGGAAGGTCAGGGCCGCCATCGTGAGCAGAGACCGCCACAGGCTGGTGCTGCGCGCGGACCCGTCCGCCTCGAGGGTCTCGCCCGGGTGCATCGCGCGCCAGGCTGCCTGGAGCCCGTAGCCGATCACGAAGAGCCCACCGCCCCACCGGGCGATGGTGAGAAAAGCCGGCCAGGTCGCGACGAGGGCGCCGATCCCGAGGACGGCCAGGCCGATCAGGATCGCGTCGGCCAGGACGCAGAACACGACGAGCGGGCCGACCTGCTGGTGGCGCAGCCCCTGGCGGAGCAGGTAGGCGTTCTGGGCGCCGATGGCGACGATGAGGCCAAGACCTGTCAGGGTCCCGGTCAGGAGGAGGGTCAGCTCGGTCACGGCACCACCGTAGAGGCGTCGATCGGATCACCCAGCATCAGAATCATGAAGGATTCTGCCGGACCCTTAGCCTGGCTGTATGTCGCTCGACCCCGTCTCGCTCCTCACCCTCAGCACCGCGGTGCGTGAGGGCACGTTCGAGCGGGCGGCCGCCCGGCTGCACGTGACGCCGTCGGCGGTCTCCCAGCGTGTCAAGGCGCTCGAGCGGTCGGTGGGGCAGGTCGTGGTCAGTCGCACCAAGCCGGTCACGCCCACGCCGGCGGGGGAGGTGCTGCTGCGCCTCGCCGGCCAGTGGGACCTGCTGGTCCACGACGCCCTGGCCGAGCTCGTCCCGGACGCCGAGGACGGGCGGGGCGTGACGGCATACCCGCAGGTGCCTGTGGTCGTGAACGCGGACTCGCTGGCGACCTGGATCCTGCCCGCGCTGGCGCAGGCCCAGGCTGAGCTGGGCGTCGTGCTCGACCTGGTCCGCGAGGACGAGGAGCACGCCAGCGACCTCGTGCGCGCCGGCTCGGCCCTCGCGGCCGTGACGGCAGACCCGACACCGGTGGCCGGGTGCCGTCTGACCCCGCTGGGGGCGCTCCGTTACGTCGCGGTCTGCACCCCGGAGTTCGCGGCCCGGTGGCTGCCCCGCGGGCCGCGGCCGGCAGACCTGGACCGCGCCCCGATGGTCCGTTTCGACCGTAAGGACACCATGCAGTACCGCGTGGCCCGGAGGTGGGCGCGCCGCGAGGTCGACCCGCCCACGACGTTCGTGCCGTCGAGCCTGGAGTTCGCCGAGGCCGTGCGGCTGGGGATGGGCTGGGGGATGGTGCCGCAGGACTGGGCCGAGAGCGAGATGTCCGCCGGCCGTCTCGTGCCGGTCGGGCCCCGCCCCCACCATGACGTCCCCCTGCACTGGCTCGCCTGGCGGCTGCCCTCGCGCACCCTGGACGTGCTGACCCGCTGCGTCACCGAGGAGGCCGCGCGCACCCTGCGGCGCACGGATTCGGGGCGGCGCGCCGACGGTGGGACAATCGACGGGTCATGACTGTCACCGCTCCCGTCCTTCCCCCGCTGCAGATCGGCCCGCACACGATCGACGCCCCGGTCGTCCTCGCGCCCATGGCCGGCATCACCAACCGCGCCTTCCGACGGCTGTGCCGGGAGTACGGCGACGAGGGCCTGGCCGCGGCCGGCGGTGAGCTGGGCGTGGGAGGCTCGGGGTGTCTCTACGTCAGCGAGATGATCACATCGCGCGCGCTCGTGGAGCGGACCCCGGTCTCGATGAAGCTCATCGAGCACGACGCCGAGGAGCAGCCGCGCTCCGTGCAGCTCTACGGCGTGGACCCGGTGACGGTCGGTGCCGCCGTGCGGATGCTCGTCGAGGAGGACCGCGCCGATCACGTCGACCTCAACTTCGGCTGCCCGGTGCCCAAGGTCACCCGCAAGGGTGGCGGCTCGGCGCTGCCCTGGAAGACCGACCTCTTCCGCGGGATCGTCCGCGCCGCCGTGCGCGAGGCCGAGGCGGGCGGCATACCGGTCACGGTGAAGATGCGGGTGGGCATCGACGCCGACCACGAGACCTTCCTCGAGGCCGGCCGGATCGCCGAGGGGGAGGGCGTGGCGGCCGTCGCCCTGCACGCGCGGACGGCCGCCCAGGCCTACTCCGGACAGGCCGACTGGTCGCGCATCGCCGAGCTCAAGGCCGCGGTGACCTCGATCCCGGTCCTGGGCAACGGCGACATCTGGTCCGCCGACGACGCGCTGCGGATGGTCGAGGAGACGGGCTGCGACGGCGTCGTGGTCGGGCGCGGCTGCCTGGGCCGGCCGTGGCTGTTCACCGACCTGGCCGCCGCCTTCGCCGGCTCCCGGGTGCGGGTCGAGCCGACCCTGGAGGAGGTATGCCGCGTGCTGCGCCGGCACGCGGAGCTGCTCGTCGACTTCCACGGCGACGAGGGCAAGGGGTGCCGCGACATCCGCAAGCACATCGCCTGGTACACCAAGGGCTTCCGGGTCGGTGGCCAGATGCGGCACCAGCTCGCCCTGGTCGACACGCTCGAGGACCTCGACCGTCTCATCGACGGTCTCGACCTCGACCAGGCCTGGCCGCGCGAGGGCGCCGACGGTCAGCGGGGTCGCGCCGGATCGCCGCGCGTCGTGGCCCTGCCGGACCGGTGGCTGGAGTCGCGCGAGCTCGACGACGCCCAGCGGGCGGCCGTCGCCCAGGCCGAGCTGGACGTCTCGGCGGGCTGAGCGGGCGAGTCCTCGGGGCGCTCGTTAGGGTGGGAGGGCTTCACCCCAACGACCGACGAACGGAGATCGACCATGGCCGGGCTCGAGGGCAAGAACGTGGCATTCGTCCTGACGGACGGGTTCGAGGACAGCGAGCTGACCAGTCCCTGGCAGGCGGTCGTCGACGCCGGCGGCACGCCCCACCTCATCTCGCCCAAGGACGGCGAGGTCGAGGGCAAGAAGGGGCACACCCAGGCCATCGACGTGCCCGTCGCGGACGCCTCGGCGGAGGACTACGACGCGCTGGTGCTGCCCGGTGGGACCGCCAACGCCGACAAGATCCGGATGGACGATCACGCCGTCGCCCTCACGAGGGCCATCGTCGACGCGGGCAAGCCGGTCGCCGCGATCTGCCACGGCGCCTGGATCCTCACCGACGCGGACGCGGTGCGAGGGCGTCGGATGACGTCCTACCCGTCGCTCCGGACGGACCTGCGCAACGCCGGTGCGGACTGGGTCGACGAGGAGGTCGTCGTGGACGAGTGGCTGGTCAGCAGCCGCACCCCGGCGGACCTCCCGGCCTTCAACCGCGAGCTCGTCCGGCGGTTCTCGGGCTGAGGACCCTGGCCGGCCCGGCTCGGCTGGTCGCGAGCAGGCTCAGGCGGGCCCGGTCGCCACGGGGCGGTCGGGCCCGCTGATCCAGTCGCTCCAGCTGCCGACGTAGACGGCGGGCGTGGGGAGCCCCACGGCCTCGAGCGCGAGTGCCACGTGGGCGGCCTGCACGCCCGACCCGCAGTAGACCGCCGAGGCACGCTCGGGGTCCGCGCCGGCCTCGTGCATGAGGGCGGTGATCGCGTTGGCGGGCAGGAAGCGTCCGTGGTCGTCGAGCAGCTCGAGCGCAGGCAGGCTGCGGGCTCCCGGGATGTGCCCGGCGACCGGGTCGATGGTCTCGTTCTCCCCGCGGAAGCGGTCCGCTGGGCGCGCGTCGAGCAGCTGCCCACCGCGGTCCACCCAGTCCTGCACCCCGATGGCGTCCACGGTGGGGCGCCCTCCGGCCTCGAGCACCACGTCGCCAGGGGGGACCTCGACCGGGCCGGACTCGACCGGCAGACCGGCCTCCTGCCAGGCGGCCAGACCGCCGTCCAGCACGTGGGCCTCCACCCCGAAGTAGCTCGCGACCCACCACGCTCGGGCCGCCCCGAGCGAGGCCCGCGCGTCGTAGAAGACGACCGGCCGCCCGCTGCGGACGCCGGCCGCACGCAGCCCCTCCTGCACCCGCTCAGGTGAGGGCATCGGGTGACGGCCGCCCGCACCGGACGCCGTGACCGGGTCCGAGAGCGCCGACTCGAGGTCCAGGAACGATGCCCCCGGCAGGTGACCCTCGAGGTAGCTCTCGCGGTTGTGCTGCTCGCCCCCGCCGAGCACCCACCGGACGTCCACGAGCGTGGGGCGGCTCTCCTGCGGCCCGTCGAGGAGCTCGGCGAGCTCGGCGGCGCTGACCAGGGGCGAGGTGGGCTCGATCGGCATAGGCCCGACCCTAGCCGGGGTTGGTGGCAGAGTGGAGGCATGTGCCGCAACATCCGCCCGCTGAACAACTTCGCCCCGCCCGCCACGCGGCAGGAGGTCCACGACGCCGCGCTTCAGTACGTCCGCAAGGTCGCGGGCGCCAGCCGCCCGGCGAAGGCCAACGAGCAGGCGTATGCCGTGGCTGTCGCCGCGATCGCCGAGGCCACCCAGACGCTGCTGGACAGCCTGGTGACCACCGCACCGCCCAAGGACAGGGAGACCGAGGCCGCCAAGGCGCGTGCCCGGGCCCAGGCGCGCTACGCCTGATGCCTGGGTTCTACCTGCGCCCCGAGGCCCCGGGGCCGCGTCACCCGAGCCTGGAGCCCACCGCGTGGCCGGGGACGACCTGGACGCGCGTGCGGCACGTCCTCAACTGGGTCAACCTCTCCACGCCGTTCGGTCTCCTGGTGGCCGTGGTGGGCGGTGCGCGTGTGCGGCGCGGGCCCGGCCTCAGCTTCCTGGCGGACTACTACCGCTGGACCTTCCCGGCCGGTGGCGCGTTCACGGTCGGCGACGTCGTCATCACCCGCCACGACCTGGACCTTCTCGCGGCCCAGCGGCCGACCCTGATGCGCCATGAGCTGGTCCACAGCACCCAGTGGGCCTACTGCCTCGGGCTGCCCTTCGTCCCGCTCTACGTCGCGTCGATGGCGTGGTCGTGGCTGCGGACGGGGGACCGGGCGGCGCGCAGCGTCTTCGAGCGGCAGGCGGGTCTGGACCTCGGTGGCTACCGTGACGTGGCCGTCCGCCCGCTCGGGCCGGTCGTCGGCCGGGGCGCGCGTCGCCTGGCGGACCTGCTGCGCGGGCGGAGCGGGCTCGACCGCGGCGCCGAGCTCGGCACGGCAGACAGGGCGACCGAGACGGAGCAGGGCGGTCACTGAGGCATCACCCCGTCGCCGGTGCGCAGGACCCCCTCACCGAGCGGGACGAGGCGGACGCCGAACCACGTCTTCCCCTCCCAGCGCCGGTGCCGGGCGAGCGTCGCCACGGGCTCGGGGCCACCCTCCAGGGTGACCGGGTCGACCGTCGTCATGACGCACCGGTCGCACACCTCGGTGACGCGGAAGTCCACCTCGCCCAGACGGACGGTGCGCCAGGTGTCCTCCGCGAACGCCTCCGCCCCGTCGATGACGACGTTGGGCCGGAACCGCACCATGTCCAGCTCCGGTCCGGTCCCCACCCACTCCTGGAGCCGGGCGAGCGAGGTCTCGGAGGTGAGCAGCAGGGGGCCAGCGTCGGCCAGCGAGAGGACGTCCCCCTCGAGCCCGCCGTGCGCGCCGGAGACCCGACGCACCGTCGGGTCCTCCTGCCAGACCAGCCGCACCGGTCGGCCGAGCCGCTCGGAGATCCACCGGCTGACGTCCGCGTCGGCCGGCGCGGCGAAGCCCTGGCGGGAGTGGCTCACCGGGACCGGGGGCAGACCGAGCGGCGTGTCGACCAGGATGCTGCCCCCGTGCCTGTCGTGGATGCGGACGGTCTCCTCGTCGACCTGCTCGGCGCGCAGGCCCAGCATCGCGCGCACCGCGCGAGCGGTGACCTTCTCGCCCGCATCGTCGACCAGGCCCCAGCGCCGGTCGCCCTGCAGACCCCACGGCTCCACGACCGCCTCCTCCACGGGGTCGCCGGCGAACGACTTGACCGGGTAGACACGCAGCTCGGTGATCCGCATCCGGCCAGCCTCGCACGCGGGGCGCGCCCGCACGGCATACCCTCGAGGCGTGAGCACCCCCACCGGCGTCGACGTGCCCGGCTACGCCGACACCGACCGGGAGCGCTGGGTCGCCGAGGACCCCGCCCAGAAGCGGTCGGACCGGCACGACTTCGCGCGTGACCGGGCCCGGGTGCTGCACTCCGCCGCGCTGCGCCGGCTGGCCGCCACCACCCAGGTCGTGCAGCCCACGAGCGACGACTTCGTGCGCAACCGGCTCACGCACTCCCTCGAGGTGGCCCAGATCGGCCGCGAGTTCGGCGCGGCGCTCGGGTGCGACGCTGATCTCGTCGACACCGCGTGCCTGGCCCACGACATCGGCCACCCGCCCTTCGGTCACAACGGCGAGGCGGTCCTGGCCGAGCTGGCCGCCGGCATCGGCGGGTTCGAGGGCAACGCCCAGACCCTGCGTGTCCTCACCCGCCTCGAGGCCAAGCGCTGCCACGCCGACGGGCGGTCCGCCGGGCTCAACCTCACGCGCGCCAGTCTCGACGCGGCCACGAAGTATCCGTGGTCGCGGGGCGACCACCCCCACGGCGGCCGCAAGTTCGGCGTGTATGCCGATGACGCCGACGTCTTCGCGTGGATGCGCGAGGGCAGCCCGCCTGGGCAGCCCCACCGGCGCTGCCTCGAGGCCCAGGTCATGGACTGGGCCGACGACGTCGCCTACTGCGTCCACGACGTGGAGGACGCCATCGCCTCCGGGCGGGTGGACCCGGCAGCGCTGCGCTCGACGGTCGAGCAGGACGAGGTCGTGGCCGTCGCGCACGCGTGGTACGCCCCGGACCTGCCGGCCGAGCAGCTGCGCGAGGGCCTGCGTCAGGTGCTCGGCTCCGGCTGGGTGCCGCAGACCCACGACGGCACCCGGCACGACCTCGCGGCGCTGAAGGACATGACCTCCCGGCTGATCGGGCACTTCGTCCACACCGTCGAGCGCGCGACGCGTGAGCGATACGGTGCCGGGATGCTGAGCCGCTACGCCGCCGACCTCGTCGTGCCGGACGACGTCCGCGCCCGGGCGGCCGCCCTGAAGGCCGTCGCGGCCCACTTCGTCATGCTCAGCGAGGAGCGACGCCAGGTGATGGACCACGAGCGCGAGGTGATCGCCTCGCTCGTCGAGCGGTTCCGCGACGACCCCAGCCTGATGGACCCGATCCATCAGGAGGCCCACGACGCCGCGGCCGACGACGCGGGTGCCCTGCGGGCCGTCGTGGACCAGGTGGCCAGCCTGTCCGACGCGCGGGCGCTGGCGACCTGGGCCCGCCCGGAGGTGTCCCATGGGCGTGCTTGACCTCCTCGACCTGCCCGTGGTCGGGGCGCCGATGGCCGGTGGCGTGAGCAGCCCGCTCCTCGTGGCCGCGGTGAGCGACGCCGGCGGGCTGGGGATGCTGGCGGCCGGCTACCGGACCCCTGAGCAGCTGGCGGCCGACCTCGTCCACACCCGTGACCTGACGGACCGCCCCTTCGGCGTCAACCTCTTCGTCCCGCACCGCGTCGACCGGGAGCGCCACGAGGGGGAGGTGGCGGCCTACAGCGAGGCGCTGGCCCCCCTGGCGAGAGAGCTCGGTGTCGAGCCGGGGCTGCCGGTCTGGGGCGACACCGACCACTGGGCGGACAAGGTGGCGCTCGTGGAGACGTTGGCCCCCGCCGTGGTCTCGTGCACCTTCGGCGTCCCGGGCGCCGACATCGTCGAGCGCTGGCGTCGGGCCGGCAGCGAGGTGCACGTGACCGTCTCCAGCGCCAGCGAGGCGGTGGCGGCGGAGGCGGCCGGTGCGGACGTGCTGGTCCTGCAGGGCCACGAGGCGGGAGGGCACCGCGGCAGCCACGACCCGCAGGTCGAGCCCGAGGTGGTCGACCACCTCGGCCTGCTCGAGACGATCCGTCCGCTCACCGCGCTGCCCCTCCTCGCAGCCGGAGGGGTGACCACGCCGGGTGACGTCGGCCGCGCGCGCGAGGCCGGGGCCGCCGCGGTCCAGGTGGGCACGGCGCTGCTGCTGGCCACCGAGTCCGGTGCCTCGCCGACCTACCGTGCCGCGCTCCGGCACCCCGACCTGACCGAACGGGTCACCACCCGCGCCTTCACCGGGCGCGTCGCCGGGGCGGTCCGCAACCGCTTCGTCGACCGGTATGCCGCGCTCGCCCCCCGAGCCTTCCCCGTCGTCGACCAGGTCAGCAAGCCCGTGCGAGCTGCCGCCGCTGCGGCCGGGGACGTGCACGGGATCCACGTGTGGGCGGGCGTCGGCTGGAGAGCCTGCCAGGAAGCACCGGCAGCAGACATCGTCGGGGGGCTCGGCCGGTGAGCACCGCCCGCGCGGTGCCGGACCAGGTCCTGCCGCGTGGGGTCCGGCTCGGCCCGGGGACGGACCTGGGCGGGTCCGCGCGCTCGCAGGTCCACCGGCACACCGTCCTTGAGGGCCCCGACGACTGGGGGACGTCCGTGGTGGTCAAGCGCTTCCTGCCGCAACCGCCGGGCCGCGGGGCGGCGATGGGCTACGAGCGCGAGCGGGTGGGGCTCCAGCTGCTCCCTGGCGCACCGCGCCTGCTGGCGGCCGACGACGGCACCCGGACCGTGGTGATGGAGGACCTGGGGGCCGAGCCGACGCTCGCCGACGTCCTCCTGGCCGACGCCTCCCCGCAGGCGAGCGCGACGGCATACTGGCAGATCGTGGAGTGGGCCGCCGCCCTGGGCGGCACCGTCCGGGCAGACCCCGCTCTGCTCGCGGCAGCACGGGACCGTCTCGGCCCTGCGGTCGCCGAGGACCGGCGCGCGCGGGCCGACTTCCCCCGGCGCGGGCTGGAACGACTCGCCGAGGTGACCGGCTCCCGCTCCGCCGCGGCCGCCAGGGCAGAGCTCCTCGACGCGGTGGAGCGGCTCGAGCGGGACACGGCTCGGCACGTCCTGGGGCCCGGGGACGCCTGCCCCGACAACGCGGTCCTCACCCCTGGCGGGGTGCGGTTCCTGGACCTCGAGGGGGCCGGCGTCCGCCACCTGGCCTACGAGGCGGCCTACGCCGCCGAGCCCTTCTCGACGTGCTGGTGTGTCTTCCGGCCGCCCGCGGGGCTGACCGTCGCCATGCTGGAGGCCTTCACCTCCAGCGCCGAGCAGCAGCTGCCGGGGCTGGCGAAGGACCCGGCGTGGGCGCGTCAGGTGCGGGAGGCGGTCGCCGCCTGGGTGCTCAGCGCCACCGGCTGGCTGATGGACGCGGCGCTGGAGGACCGGGGCATCGCGCCGGACGGACGCCTCGGGCCGCGTGCCCGACCCCTGCTCGCGTCGCGCTGGCGCCGGGTGGCGGCGGAGTGCAGGGCCGACCTGCCCGACGTGGCGAGGGCGTGCGAGGAGGCCGCCACGTGGGCTGCGCGCACCTGGGGCACGGCCGCGTCCGAGCTGCCGGGCTATCCCGCGTTCGTCGGCGACGGCAGCGGCCGGTCCTGAACCCTTTCGGGCCCCCGTGCGACATGCTGGTGTGAGCAGCATCGTCATCGATCTCGCGAAGGAGGGGGACGTGGTCACGACCGACCCCGCCTACAGCGAGTTCGTCCATGCCCGTCGGGGCAGTCTCCTGCGCGCCGCGTACCTGCTCTGCGGGGACGCGGCGCTCGCCGAGGACCTGGTCCAGGAGGCCCTCATCGCCCTGGCCGAGCGGTGGGAGTCGGTGGACCACCCCGACGCCTTCGTGCGGCGGGTCATCTACAGACGGCGGGTCTCGTGGTGGCGCCGGTCCCGGCGCGAGACCACCACCGCCTTCCTCCCGGACCCCGGCGTCGACGACGGCAGCGACGTCCGCGCGCGGGACGCGGAGGTCCACGACGTGCTGCGGCTGCTCCCGCCCCGCCAGCGGGCGGCCCTCGTGCTGCGCTACTTCGAGGACCTCACCGAGGCGCAGACCGCCCAGGTGATGGGGGTGGCCACCGGGACGGTCAAGAGCCTGTCCCACCAGGCGGTGACGCGGATGCGCGCCGAGCTCGAGACGAGACGGGTCCAGCAGGCGGACGAGGAGGACAGGCCATGATCGACCGGCACGGTGCCACGGTCCCGTCGCGTGACGAGGCGGCCGACCTCGCGGACGTGCGCGAGGCGCTCGAGCGGGCCGCCAGCCTGCACTTCGACCCGGATCACGACGTGCACGCACACTGGACGGCTGGTCGACGACGCCGCGGCCGCAAGCGTGCCGGAGCGGCGCTGCTCGCAGGAGCGGCCGGGGTCGCGGCGGTGGCCGCCGTCTGGCAGAGCGGGCTCCTGGGCGGTGCCACCGGGCCAGAGCCGACGGTCGCGGCGGTGCCGGACGGCTACACGACCTTCGTCTTCGCGGCCGCGGGTGCGGGGTCGGTGCCGGACGGGTCCCTCGCGGATGCCGGCGAGCCGCGGGTGCCCACCGCGGGAGAGCTCGACGGCACCACGTGGACGCTGGTCGACCAGCTCTGGGAGGACGACCGGTCGGCGGGGGAGATCGTCGGGGCGGACCCTGGCAGCACCGAGCTGCGCTTCGGTGACGGTCAGACGGTGGCCGGCTGGGGCTTCGTGGCGGACGACTGCGGGGGCGGCTGGTTCCAGGAGGAGCTGTCCCTGGCTGGGGACGGGCGGTTCGCGGCCGGTGGCCTCGGGACCGACGACCAGGGCTGCCCGGCCGCCGCCCAGCGGTCCGAGGACTTCTGGATCGACGCGCTCGGAGGGGGCGGCTTCCTGCGCGTGGTGGGGGACGACGAGTGGCTGCTCGTCTCGGTCGAGGCACCGGCGCTCACCGCCGACCCCGCCGAGACGACGGCCCCGGGCACGGACGAGCCCACGACGCCGGTGCCGTCCACGGACGAGCCGTCGCCCGACACCTCCTCGGACGAGCCGACGAGCGGAGGGACCTCGACCGACGAGCCCGACACCGATGCTCAGCTGCCCGGGTTCACGGACCCGGGTGAGCCGGTGGTCAGCCAGGGCTGGCCCGGGGGCGGGGGAGAGCTGTTCGCCCCCACGGTCCGGGCGGGTCGCCACGACGGCTTTGACAGGGTGGTCCTCGACCTCACCGGGACGGGCACGCCCACCTGGCGCGCGGCATACCCGGACGAGCCCCTGCGTGACGGGTCCGGACTCCCGGCAGGGGTGGCGGGGGACTCGGTCCTCGAGGTCGTCGTGTCCGGCATGGCCTACCCGGAGCCGGGTGACCCGGTCTACGACGGCGGTGACTTCGGGCTCGACACCCACACGCTCGGGGCGGTCGTCGAGGTGATCAGGACGCCACCGTTCGAGGGGCAGCTGCAGCTGTTCGTCGGGATGAGCGGTGAGCGGCGCCCCTACCGCGTCTTCCTGCTGCAGGACCCCGCGCGGTTGGTGGTCGACGTCGAGACCGGTGGGTGATCCGGCGGCCAGAGCTCAGGCCGGCTCCGGCTCCTCCGGCGTCTCCTCGCCCGCGGCCTCGTCGCGCTCGGCCCACTCCAGCAGCGGTGCGATGTCGAAGACGGCGTCGTCGATCCCGGCGTGCAGGTCGCCGAGCTCGGCATACCTGGCGGGCATGGTGAGCATCGTGAAGTCGGCGGGGTCGCAGTCGGCCACCTCGTCCCAGCGCAGCGGAGCGGACACCCGTGCGTCGGGGGTGGCGCGCACGGAGTAGGCGGCCGCGATGGTGTGGTCGCGGGCGTTCTGGTTGAAGTCGACGAAGACCTTGCGCGGGTCACGGTCCTTGCGCCACCACGTCGTGGTGGCCTCGTCGGTGCGCCGCTCGACCTCGCGGGCGAACGCGAGCGCGGCCCGGCGCACGTCGGCGAAACCGTGCTCGGGCGGGATCCGGACGTAGACGTGGATGCCCTTGCTGCCGGTGGTCTTGGGCCAGCCCGTCGCGCCGAGCTCGTCGAGGACCTCCCGGGCGATGCCGCAGACCCGCCGCACGGTGGCGAAGTCGCAGTCGTCCCCGGGGTCGAGGTCGATCCGCCACTCGTCGGGCTGCTCGACGTGGCCTCGCCGGCTGTTCCACGGGTGGAACTCCACGCACGACATCTGCACCGACCAGATCACCTGGGCGAGCTCGGTCACGCAGAGCTCGTCCGCGGTGCGGTTCCACCGTGGGAAGGTGATGCGGACGGTCTCCATCCAGTCGGGGGCCCCGTGCGGGAGGCGCTTCTGGTGGACGCGCTCGCCGGCGATGCCCTCCGGGAAGCGGTGCATCATGCACGGGCGCTCCCGGAGGGCGTTGACGATGCCGTCGCCGACGGCCACGTAGTACTGCGCCAGGTCGAGCTTGGTCAGACCCAGCTCCGGGAAGTAGACCCGGTCAGGGTTGCTGATCCGCACCGTCCGCCCGCCGACCTCGAGCTCGGTCGCGGGACTGCTTGCCCTGGCCATGCGGCTCAGCCTAGCGAGGCTGCGGTATGGCGCTCCTGCTCGTCCTCGTCGCGGGCCTCAGGTGCGGGGTCACGCACCAGCAGGGCGATCCCGGCGACCACCACCGCGAGCACGACGCCCACGACCAGCGCCGCCCGGACTCCGCCGTCGAGAGCCTCGACCGCCGGGGCGCCGTCAGCCAGGATCGCGGACTGCCGCCAGGACAGCACGGCGATCGACAGGGCCGTGCCCGCGGCCGCCGCGACCTGCTGGACGCTGCCGATCATGGCGCTGCCGAAGGGGTAGAGGTGCGGCGGGAGCGAGGCCAGGCCGCCGGTGAACATCGGCGTGAACATCAGCGCCAGGCCGATGCTGGCCACGACGTGGCACAGCAGGAAGCTCCACCAGGGCGCTCCGAGCGTGGAGGCGACGAGGCCTGCCAGCGCCACGAGGACCATGAACGCACCCGGGATGACCAGCCGCCGGGCACCGATCCGGTCGAACCACCGGCCGACCCTCGGGCCCATCAGGCCCATGGCGAGCCCGCCAGGCATCAGGAGCAGGCCGGTCTGGAGCACCGACAGCCCGCGGACGTTCTGCAGGTAGAGCGGCAGCAGGATCATCACCCCCATCAGGGCCATGAAGGCGACCGAGCAGAGGGCGACGGCCACGGCATACGGGCGGTGGGAGAGGACCCGCAGGTCCAGCAGCGGGGTGCTGCGGCGCTGCAGGGACAGCTGGCGCCAGACGAAGAGCGCCAGACCCAGGGCGCCGACGACGAGGGCGATCGGTGCGGGCGAGAGGGGTGCCGAGCCGGACCGCGATCCTGCGCCGCCCACCTCGGCCAGGCCGTAGACGAGGGCGCCGAACCCGACCGCGGAGAGCAGCACGCTGAGGCCGTCCAGGCGTGGGCGGGGTCCGGACGGTTCCGGGATGCCGGCGGCGCGCAGGCCGCGGGAGCCGAGCAGGAAGACGGCCAGGGCGATCGGCAGCACCAGGGCGAACAGCCAGCGCCAGCCGAGGAACTGCAGGACGATCCCGGAGACGGCCGGGCCGAGGGCCGGAGCCACCGACATCGCGAGGGTCACGTTGCCCATCACGCGACCGCGCGCGTTCGGCGGGACCAGGGTGAGCAGGGTGGTCATGAGCAGCGGCATCATCACGGCGGTGCCGCTGGCCTGGACCACGCGGCCGATGAGCAGGATGGTGAAGGTCGGCGCCAGCAGGTTGATCGTCGTCCCGAGCAGGAAGAGCGACATCGCCAGCCGGAACGCGCCCCGCGTGCCCAGCCGCTGGAGCAACCACCCGGTCGTGGGGATGACCACGGCCAGGGTCAGCATGAAGCCCGTCGACAGCCACTGGACCGCGCGCTCGTCGACGTGGAGGGAGTCCATGAGCGGGGGCAGGGCGTTGACCAGCACCGTCTCGTTGAGGATGACGACGAAGGCCGCGACGGTCAGCGTCCTCAGCACGGTCAGGGTCGAGGGCGAGAGGGCCTCCGGGGCCGGCGCTGCGTGCGCGGGGGGCTGTGTCATGGGGAGTCTGACCTTGATCGTCGTCGGCGTTCATCGGTGAGGGCGCATCTCGACGTCGAGGTGCTCGAAGGGCCCCGGATGTGGACAGGGCCGAAGGTCCAACGCTGACAGACCTAGACTCCTTCCCACAACCGGTTGACCGCTGAAACGGAGGTGCCTGTGGCCCGTCGCATCCGGGGCGAGGACGTCCAGACCGTCAAGGAGCGCGCCTCGATCGACGAGGTGGTGCGCGGTGCCGGCGTGAACCTGCGCGGCGGGGGAGTGGGCACGCTCAAGGGCCTGTGCCCCTTCCACGACGAGAAGACACCGTCGTTCACGGTGCGCCCCGCGGTGGGCTACTTCCACTGCTTCGGCTGCGGTGAGGGCGGGGACGTCATCGACTTCGTCTCCAAGATCGACCACCTGACCTTCTCCGAGGCCGTGGAGCGGCTCGCCGACCGCCTCGGGATCGTGCTGCGGTATGACGAGTCCGCCGGCCCGGGCGGGCGCGAGGGTCCCCAGGTGCCGGTCGGGCAGCGGACCCGGCTGATGGAGGCGCACCGGGTGGCCGAGGAGTTCTACCACCAGGCGCTCCTGCAGAGCCACGAGGGTCGGGTTGCCCGGGTCTTCCTGCACGACAAGGGTTTCAACGGCAAGCACGCCGCGCAGTTCATGGTGGGCTACTCCCCGCAGTCCGGCCAGGCGCTCACCGACCACCTGCGCGCGAAGGGGTTCACCGAGGAGGAGCTCGTCGTCGGCGGGCTGTCGGCGAAGGGTGGCCGCGGTCTCTACGACCGCTTCCGGGGACGGGTGATGTGGCCGATCCGCTCCATCGCCGGCGACACGGTCGGCTTCGGCGCCCGGCGGCTCTACGACGACGATCGGATCGCCGCGAAGTACCTCAACACCGCCGAGACCCCGATCTACAAGAAGACCGGCGTGCTCTACGGGCTGGACCTGGCCAAGAAGGCGATC
This sequence comes from Ornithinimicrobium tianjinense, assembly GCF_014636495.1. GTDB lineage: Bacteria > Actinomycetota > Actinomycetes > Actinomycetales > Dermatophilaceae > Ornithinicoccus > Ornithinicoccus tianjinensis. The sequence continues at coordinate 67,535 of NZ_BMEM01000002.1, read as the reverse complement.
TCCACCGAGCGGCGGGCGGTCGTGGTCGAGGGCTACACCGACGTGATGGCGGCGCACCTGTCCGGTGTCGGCACGGCGGTCGCCACCTGCGGCACGGCCTTCGGGACCGACCACATCGCGATCCTGCGGCGCATGCTGCGGGACGAGCCCGGCCGGGCCCCGGCGCGGGTCATCTTCACCTTCGACGGCGACGCCGCTGGTCAGAAGGCCGCGATGAAGGCGTTCGAGCAGGACCACCGGTGGGCGGCGCAGAGCTTCGTGGCCGTGGCGGCCGACGGCCAGGACCCCAACGACCTGTGGCTGAGGGAGGGGGAGGATGCGGTGCGGGCTCTCGTCGACTCCGCGCAGCCGATGTTCGAGTTCGCCGTGCGGACGACCCTCGCGCCCTACGACCTGGGCCTGGCCGGGGAGCGCGTCCAGGCGATGCGTGCCGTCGCGCCGATCCTGGCCGGGATCAAGGACGCGACCCTGCGGCCGGAGTATGTCCGCGACGTGGCCGGCTGGATGGGCGTCGACCCGCAGGCGCTCACCGTCGAGGTCAACCGGGCGCTCCACTCCGAGGACCGTGGTGCTCGCGAGCGGGCGACCGGTCGCGCGGCGGAGCAGGAGCAGGCCGAGGAGCGGCATCCGCCGGTGCCCAGGCCCGACCTGACCGACCCGGTGCAGATGGCCGAGCGCAACCTGCTGCAGGTCGCGCTGCAGTATCCCCTGGCCATCATCGCCGAGGACATGGACGAGCTGGGTCCGGACCAGCTGCGGGCCCCGATGCACCAGGCGGTGTGGCACGCGCTGCGCCAGGTCGGCGGGGTGCGAGCGGCTGCGTCGATGAGCGCCACCCGGTGGAACCAGGCGGTCGTGTCCCAGACCCCGCCCCTCGTGCAGCCGCTGGTCCACGAGCTGGCGGTGGCGCCGCTGCCCACGCGGCTGGACCCCCTCTCGGGCCTGCCCCCCGAGACGTATGTCGACTCGTTGGTGCAGAGGGTGCGCCTCGCCGGGCTCGAGCACCAGATCGCACAGACGATGGGGGCAGCGCGCCGCGCGGGCCCCGGCTCCCCGGAGGCGCGCCGCCTCTCGGAGGAGCTCATGCTGCTGCAGCGGCGGTTCGCTGCGCTCAAGGACGGAAGGACGGACGGATGAGCATGTTCAGGCGACGTGGGGCCGAGGGTGAGCCGGTGGTGACCAAGCCGGAGCGGTCGGCTGACGACGTGCCTCAGGGTGCTCGGGCGCAGCTCGGTCGCGGCGAGCAGCTGCTCGCCAGCGCCCAGGAGGACGCGACGGGCCACTGGCTGCTGCTGACGACCTGGCGGCTGCTGGAGCGGACCGAGGGCGGGGAGACGCAGCTGGAGCGACCCTGGCACGAGGTGGACGCGGGCGCCTGGAACCCGGAGACGTGGATGCTCGCTGCCTCGTTCGTGGACGGCATCGAGGGCCGGCAGTGGTCCCTTCAGCGGCTGACCGGGCCTGGCATGGTGCCGGAGGTGTTCCGCGAGCGGACCTCGGCCAGCGTGGTCCTCGCGCGGGTCGTGGACCTGGGCCCGCGACGGTCGGCGCGGGTGACGGTCCGCAACGACCTGCGCACCCGCGAGCTCGTCGAGCAGGTGCTGCTGGGCCGGGGGAGTCGGCAGGACGACGTGGCGCTCGCGGAGCAGGTGCTCCTGGCGCGGCAGGAGCTGCGGGGCCAGGTGGGCATGGACCCCACGCCCTGAACCGGAAGGACTTGAGACCTCGTCGGGCCGGATTTCAGCGGCGGGCCGACCCTTTGCTACAGTCTGTCCTCGCACACATTCCCCTGTAGCTCAATTGGCAGAGCAGCCGGCTGTTAACCGGCAGGTTGTTGGTTCGAGTCCAACCGGGGGAGCGTGACGAGAGGCCCTCCGACCGGCGCACGAGCAGGTCAGAGGGCCTCTCTTTGCCTTCGGATCGCCACGCTCGCAGTGGTCGCGCGCTGCCGGGGCTGACGGCCACCCGATCGACGGCGCTGCGGGATGCGCCATGATGACCGGATGGGTGCGGCGAGGGAGACATCATCGAGTACGGAGCGTCAGGGGCGCTCCCCTGAACACAGAGCTCTGTCCGTGGGTCTGGGAGTGGTCGGCGCGTTCCAGGTGGCGCTCGCCCTCGGGGCTCCGTGGGGCCGCGCCAGCTATGGCGGTGCTCACCCCGGCGTGCTGCCTGACCGCCTCAGGGTCGTGAGCGCGGGAGCCGCCGCGGTCTACGCCGGGCTCGCCGTGGGGATCACCAGCCATGGCACTCCGGTCAGGGTGCGCCGCCATCTGCTGACCGGCATAGCCGTGCTGATGGGCGTCGGTGCCGTCATGAACGGCCTCTCGCCGTCCAGGCCCGAGAGGGCAGTGTGGGCGCCCACGACCGCCGTGCTGTCAGCCCTGGCCTGGCGGGCTCGCAGAGACTCCTGAGGACGGTGGCCCTCGGTCCGGCACAGTCGGGCGATCCGTCCTGACGACACGCCCGACCAGGACCGACCAGAGCGCGCATGTGCACGCTGGGGCAGACACCACCCGGGTATGCCGCCGGGACAGATCCACCGACACTGGCGGAGCGGTGATGTCAGGTGCACTCCTGCTCGGCGTGCCGGCGACGGAGGGATGCGGCCCGTCGGCGCAGCCGTCAGTCGCGCCCGATGCCGCGGTGGGCGGACCGTGAGACGTCGTCCTCGAGGTTGGTGTGGACGTGTCCCGCAGCGTCCTCCATGACCTGGGCACCGTCGACGGTGCCGGCGCCCAGCGTGCCGGTGTCGGCGTGGACCACGCCGCCGGCCGACCGGCCCCGGCGCCGCTGGCGCGACTCCACCCACTGGGCGATCCGCTGGATCGTGTAGTTGACGACGATGTAGAGGACAGCAGCCACGACATACGCCTGGAGGGGTGCCCCCTTCGCCGAGCCGACGTCACCGGCCGCGCGGGTGAGCTCGGGGTAGAGGATCATCACCGCCAGCGCCGAGTCCTTGAGGATGACGATGACCTGGCTGACCAGGGTGGGCAGCATCGCGCTGAGCGACTGGGGGACCAGGATGATGCGACGGGTCTGCGAGGGGGACAGCCCGATCGACAGCCCGGCCTCGCGCTGGCCCGAGGGCAGCGAGGCGACGCCGTTGCGGATGACCTCGGCGAGCACGGCCGAGTTGTAGAGGACGAGCCCGGTGACCGCGCCGGCGAGCGGGTTCGTGCTGTCCGGCAGCCAGCCGCGGTCGACGAGGAAGTAGAACGCGAAGAGCATCATGATGAGCACGGGCACCCCGCGGAAGAACTCCACGAAGAGGGTGGCGGCCCAGCGCAGCACGGTGATCTCCGACATTCGCGACATCGCGAGCGCCAGGGCGAGCACCATCGAGACCACGATGGCGATGGCGCCCGCCTGGAGCGTCGCGAGCAGTCCCGGCAGCAGGTAGTAGCGCCAGGAGTCGGGCTGCACCACCCAGCTCCACAGCGCCGGCTCGAGCTGCCCCTTGGCCTGGAAGCGCATGAGCACCCAGGCCAGGGCGCCGAGGAGCGCGAGGAGCCCGACGATGGCCAGCATGCGGTGCCTGGCCCGGGCCCGGGGGCCGGGGGCGTCGAAGAGGACGTTGGCGGCGGTCATCGCTTCACCGCCAGGCGGTGCGCGAGGAAGGACGTGGCCAGACCCATCGGCACCGTGAGGATGACGAAGCCGAGCGCGATGAGGCCGAACGCCGTCCAGAGCAGTCCTGGGTCGAACTCCGCGACGTTGCGCATGACCAGTGCCGTCTCGGCGACGCCGATGGCTGCCGCGATCGTGGTGTTCTTGGTCAGCGCGATCAGCGTGTTGCCCAGGGGTGTCACCGCCCCGCGGAACGCCTGGGGCAGGATGATCTCGCGCAGGCTCTGGCTGAACGTCAGCCCGATGGAACGCGCCGCCTCGGCCTGGCCGAGAGGGATGGTGTTGACGCCGGACCGGATGGCCTCGCAGACGAACGCCGCGTGGTAGACCGAGAGCGCGAGGACCGCGAGCCGGAAGTTCTGGGTGGCGATGTAGCCCCCGGGCGCGTCACGCGAGGCGAGCACGAGGCCCAGCACCCCCGACAGGGCGATGCTGCTGAAGATCATGATGAGCGTCAGCGGCGTATTGCGCACGAGCGTCACGTAGGTCGCGCCGAGCTGGCGCAGGATGCCCACCGGGGACAGGCGCATGATCGCCACGAGCGTCCCGATGACGGTGGCGAAGAGCGCCGACCACAGGGTCAGCTTGATCGTCATCCAGAACGCGGCGAGTAGCCCGAACTGCTCGAAAATGGTCTGCATGGGTCTCCGTGGGTCCTGACCCGGAGGGTATGCCGCGCGGCGCGGCATACCCTCCGGTGTCGTCGGGCGGACGAGGTATGGCGTGAAGCCGCGCCTCAGCAGTTGCCGCCGGCCTCCGGCGGGTTCAGCTCCTTGTTGTACTCGTAGCCGGCCTCGCCGAGGTTGTCGGAGATGATCTGCTCCATCGTGCCGTCCTCCCAGAGGCCGTTGAGGATCTCGTTGATCTCCTCGCACTGCTCGGAGTCCTTGGGCAGGCCCACGCCGTAGTTCTCCGTGGAGAAGGTGCCGCCGACCAGCTTGAGCTTGCCCTTGTAGGTGTCCTGGGCGGCGTAGCCGGCGAGGATCGCGTCGTCGGTGGTCAGCGCGTCCAGGGTGCCGTTGGCCACCTGGGCGGCGCACTCGGAGTAGGTGCCGTACTCCTGGAGCTCGACCCCGGGGATCTCCTCCTTGATCTTCTCCGCGGAGGTGGACCCCGTGACCGAGCAGAGGAGCTTGCCGTCGAGCGAGTCGTCCAGACCGGTGATGTCCGAGTCGGCGCCCACGAGCAGGCTCTGGCCTGCGACGAAGTACGGGCCGGCGAAGGAGACCTCGGCCTTGCGCTTGTCGGTGATGGAGTAGGTCGCGAAGATCATGTCGACCTGACCGGTCTTGAGCAGCTGCTCGCGCTGCGGGGAGGGGGCCTGGACCCAGGTGATCTTGTCCTCGGCCACGCCCAGACCCTCGGCGACCTTCTTGGCCACCTCGACGTCCATGCCGGTGTAGTTCTCGCCGTCCTTGAGGCCCAGGCCGGGCTGGTCGAACTTGATGCCGATCTTCAGGCCGTCGCCGTCGGCGCCGGCGCCGTCGCCGTCGCTGCCGCAGGCGGACAGGGCCAGGGCCGCGGCGGCCGCCACGGCGGCGATGCGGAAGGAAGTGCTCATCTGCTGGATCTCCTTGGTGAGGTGTTTCAGTGGGTGAGGATCTTGCCCAGGAAGTCCTTGGCCCGGGCCGAGCGGGGGTGGGTGAAGAACTCCTCGGGGGTGTTCTCCTCCACGATGGCGCCGTCAGCCATGAAGACGACCCGGTCCGCGGCCTTGCGGGCGAAGCCCATCTCGTGGGTGACGACGATCATCGTCATCCCGCTGTGGGCCAGCTGGGTCATGACGTCCAGGACCTCGTTGATCATCTCCGGGTCGAGCGCAGAGGTGGGCTCGTCGAAGAGCATCACGGTCGGCTCCATGGCCAACGAGCGGGCGATCGCCACGCGCTGCTGCTGTCCGCCGGAGAGCTGCGCGGGGTACTTCGCGGCCTGGTGCTCCACGCCGACCCTCTTCAGCAGCTCCATCGCCCTGTCCTTGGCCGCGGCCGTCTTCAGGCCCCGGACCTTCGTCGGGCCCAGGGTGACGTTCTCGAGGATCGTCTTGTGCGCGAACAGGTTGAAGGACTGGAAGACCATGCCGACGTCGGCGCGCAGCCTGGCCAGGTCCTTGCCCTCCTGCGGCAGCTCCTTGCCCGCGATGGTGATCCGTCCGGACTCGAAGGTCTCGAGCCGGTTGATCGTCCGGCAGAGCGTCGACTTGCCCGAGCCCGACGGCCCGATCACCACGACCACCTCACCCTCGTGCACGGTGAGGTTGATGTCCTTGAGCACGTGCAGGTCGCCGAAGTGCTTGTTGACGTTCTCGAGAACGACGAGCGGGCGGTCCGGGGTACGGCGGGGACCGTCGTTGGTGTCCGTCATGCCTCGAACCTTAAACGTATAGGGGCGCGGACGTGCAAGCTTTGCGCGTGTTGTCACCGCATCGTGACCAAAGATCTGGTGGGCCAGCAGGGGCTTGAACCCTGGACCGACGGATTATGAGTCCAACACGGCTGATCCTGTCCTGTCGGTCAGGAGCCTAGCCCGTCGGCTTCAAGCGGCATCAGGAACTCCGCCCTGCGATCGAATCCGGGTTGGTTCTCGGCAGTGGCGTAGCAAAGCGATAGCAGGCCCGTCTTGACATGTGATGTCTCCAGGCTGGCGTGCACGCCCGGGTGCGCGGCCCGCTAGAAGACCCACTTGATGCGTGAAGCACAGGCTTAGGAAGTGACGGCCCCGCGCCTACCGTATTCACTCATGCGGCGGGCTTGCCAAGACGTGGAACGACTGTGCCCAGGCTGCGTCGGCTTGGCCGTTCAGCGTTGCTCTCCATTCGTACCTTTGGCCAGCGACCAGCGGTAGCCCCCCGCTGACGTTCAGCGTCAGGGGCAGCCGAACCGCGGCACCTCGTGGCATCCCCGGAGGTCGTCCAGCCTGTGCAGTGGCGTCCAGCGTCAGGGGCTGATCACCGAACGGCCCGGGCACTGTGACGAGGTGTCCGTCCGCATCGACAAGTTCGATGTGTAGCGCGATGTCCCGGTTCGTTTCATCCCAGTCAACGTCGAGCAACACGACGAGCGCCATCGGAGAGGTCGGCGTGCCGATGGCAGTCCATCCGAGACCAAGGGCGTGCACCTTGCCCTGTGCCTCTTGCGCCGAGTCGGCCAGAAGTAAGGTCAGTTTCACGCTGGCACGTGCAGTCGAACGGTGTGATGCACGGGCGTGTACCTCATGGGTACGGGCGTCAATGTGGTGGTCGTGGTCCCTCGGGAGAGGGAGGGGGCTGCGCTCATCAGCAGCACTGTGAGGGGCTCCTGAGCGAGGTTGCGAGTCCAGTCCACGTCGAGGTACACCTTGCGTCCGTCGATCTCCACGACGCGTGCCATGTAGACCATCTCGTCTTCACGGGCGTCGGCGAGGACCTCGTCGCCGACCTGCACCTCACCTTGGATCCTGCGCATGCTGGCAACCACCAGCCCGTCGTGGGCTCGAGCATTGAAGTCCACTGGGATGCGGATCATCGTGCCTTCCTCTCCTCGGCTGGCCTGGGGTTAGGCTTCGGCCCATCGAAGCAGTCGATGAAGACCTGCGCCTGTAACTCTGTCATCGGAACCTGAAAATACACATGGTAGTGATTGGGCTGCTCGCCGTCAGCCACCTCGTGGCGGATCTCGAAACCAGCCGCACGGAGGTCGCCCGCCCGTGCGGTCTGGACCTGCCCATGCCGCAGGTCAGCCGTCCGGCAGATTCGGAGCAACAGGTCGCTCTGGTCCTCCGTGGGGCTGGCCTGGCCCGCATACACCGACAACACCGCGACACCATCCGACTCTATTGCGTCCTCGACCCGGTCTGCCACCGACGAGGCATCACGAGCGATGCCACCCCTCACGACGAGGGCGTCGTCGGCGAGCGTCATGTGGACACCGTAACGGGATGTCTGATCGGGTGCAGGGGCGTGGGGGGTCCAAGCGACCGCCGAGTCAGCGAGAGTGCTCGACGAGCCCTGCACCACCACGTTGGCTGTCCTATGTTCGGGAACCGCTCACACCTGGCATCACTCCACCCTGCAGGCCGCTCAGACTCTCTCCAACGGCCCGATCCCATGGCTCAGCCGGTACGTCAGCACAGTCAACATGTTGTCAAAGCCTGGACGACACATGCAACGCTGAGCTAATGCGCCAGGGCCGACGCCTCTGGTGATCCGCAACTTTGTGACACTCAGCGCGGTGCTTTCCGCAGGTCTCTGCAGTTACTGCGGCGTCCGTCCGCCGGGTCGCACCGCCATGCCACAGACCTGCAACGGCGACTGACATCTCGCACCCATCATCTGCGTCCCCCTATGTTCTCGCGGGCGCACGCGATTGGGGACCGCAAGAAACGCAGGTCTGACTTGAGTCGTCGGCTTACGAGTCTGAGGCTCCCCTGTCTATCAGGGGCACTCACCGGGAAGCGGCGAATCGCAGGCTATGTCGACATCCTCCATCAGGGGATCTGGACTAGACACTATGACCCCGAAGGACATAGCCGCGGCCACGAGGCACATCACCCCGTACCCACGAATCCCTACCCACACCTTGCTTCCATCGGTCTGACCTACCTGCGCGAATGAGATGAGTGGGTACTGCAACAGGATGAGTCCACCGAGGATGTTGACCGGCCGCCATTGCGCCCTTTCCATCCACACTGGGTAGATCGGATTGAAAAGGATTGCCAGGAGCAGTAACACGGGGGAGGCCATCAAGAGCCAGGATCGTCGACCCTCGCCGTCCGCCTGGCTCGCCTGCCACCCATCCCAAACCACAAGCAGGCTGACGACCATGACCATCCAACGTAACCCGAGGTAGTAATCGGAGTTCAAAGGCAGGACCGCAGCGAGGAGCATTATCCCGGTTAAGACGGCTAGGAGCTTCACCACCCTGTTCGGCGGCCGATCATCGGGCGAGTCGGCACTCAAGGGGTCGCTTAAGTGGCGATGCTGCTCGGCGCTATTCATTCTCGGAGTGTGCTGTTGCTCCTGGCCGTGCCGGCGGGCCGACTCCGTGTCCTGCCGGTCGTGGCGCTGCCCCTGAGACACGTCAGGGCCCGGGACCGCAGCGCGCCCAGCCGTGTTAACGGTCGTAGAGTGCTTCGGACTGGTGTGCTGAGTCCACTGCCGACCATCCCAGAACCGCATGCTGCCGGTGTCCAGCGGGTCGTCGTACCACCCTGCGTGCGGGAATTGCGGAGTCACCGGGTCACCTCCTCTAGCCACGATCCACCGATCACCCAGTTAGAGAAGCCCGGCGTCGCTCGTTCCCCGACGGAGGCAAGACACGCTTGGTAGATCTCCGCGACGGTGTGCCGGGCTCCAGGATGTGAACCAACCCGCGTCAAGGCAGCATCCCCCTCCATAGGGCGGACCCTACACGCCTGGGGGCCACGCCACTCCCGGTACCCGATGACCTTCTTACCTCAGTAGAGTGACGCCGCTGGGGACGAGTAAAGGGGTCAGAAGGGGGTCGGATGCCGGGGCCTGGCGTTGCGTAGAGTCACAGGCATGAAGCAGCTAGATGACGTGTGGTTCGACCGCGATCTGCCGGTCCTACGAGAAGTGGCGCGCCGTATCGACGGCGGCGAGCCCACGCCCACCGTGACATCGGTTGCAGAGTCGTTGAGCATGGAAGTTGACGTGGTCCAACTCGCAGCGAAGGCGCTCGAGAGGCGCGGCTACGTGGGCACCCTTGGCACCGCCGGTCGCGCCGTCCTGAGGTTCAAGGACCTATCTGGATCTGCCTATCTCGTGACTGGGCTGCACCCCAGCGGCGATGACTTCAGGGAGCGCTTAGTGAGCATCCTGGAAGGCCTCGCCGAGCGGGCCGACAACGAGGACGATGCCTCAGCACTTCGAAAGACGGCCACGCAGTTTGGCGTTCTCTCCCGCGACGCGCTCGCCGGTCTCGCAGCGTCCATGGCTACTGCGGGAATCTTGGGCTGACCCTCAAGACGGGCAAGCGATGCCGTGGCTTCATGTGCAGCCAGAATGGACGCTGGTCTTGCATGCTGCCAGGTTCACGCCCGTCCTGAAGGGTGGCCAAGGGGCTTCTCCGCGCAGGCATGGGAGGAGGGCCTGCACCAAGCGGGGAATTCGGGCTAGGACACTCGGATTACCTATCCGTTCCATGACTCATTTACGCAGGTCAAAGGGGTAGTGCTAACACTGCGCTACCAGCAGCTGTCGCCGACTCGTGGCGTGTTACGGCACGCTGCGATCCTCCGAACCAACGTTGTTCATCCGTTGAGTGTCTCTCACCCGCAGACGAGGGAGTCCATCTACGACGGCCATCGTCTCCAAGCTCACGGCAACAATCCGAGCCAACAAATTCAGGATGTATCGGGGGTCGCCGACCTCACGTGCCCAGTCGTTGGGGTCGTTCACGATACCGGAGTCCTTGTCGGTACTAACCTGGTAGCGATCGATGATCCACTCGATCGCCGAGCGGGATCCGAGAAGGTATCTATAGGCGCCCTCTGGAATTCCGCTCAGTGTGATTCTCGAGTTATAGATGATCGAGGACCGGTCGGCTACGTGCTTCTTGGTCGCTGGATCGTGCCGCTTGTCGAAGCGCATTTTCTCCACACGAAAGAAGTCGTATGCAGCCTCGCCGTCCGGCGCGGGAATGTCGAGCCCTTCCAGCCGGTGGGGTGCGATGCTCTCGTATCCGAGGTGCAGCTCGAACAGTCGCCGGCCGGCGTCGACGTATGGCGAGGGGTCGGTCACAAGCGGGATGCGCGGCAAGGATTTTTTCAAGTCTGCTTGGTAGTTCTCCCGATAGTCGGGAGAGTGCAGGATCCCGTAGCAGTAGAAGAAAATGTCGTCCTTGCTGATCGTGTCACCGTAAGTGCCTCTGAACAGAGTGAGCGCGTCGTCCGTGATGTTGTCGATCCTGCGATATCCGTCGATGATCTCCCCGTCATCGCTATCGAGACTAAGGAGGCCGCCGTCCTCGACGGCCTCGTACCGCCAGCGGGCAAAGAACTGTCCGGCGTTCGAGCCGTAGAGGGCTAGATCCGGAATCGAGTCAGTCGCTAGGACAGAGAAAGGTTTCGAGGAACCGGGGTTGACCGCGTAAAAACCAATATTGGAGTGCCGGGCCGTCGGAAAGAAGCGCGGAACTTGACCGGAGATGTGGATCAGGCCGCGGTTGAAATTAACATGCTGACGAAAGAAGGGGCGGTACATGGCCGTGGCCACAAAGCCTTCATGGTTCAGGGGGCGAAGCGCGGCGAGTCGATTCTTCAGGCTGAGCGTCCACGAGATATGGCGCGGATCCGTGTCGATGAAACCGGCGACCAGTTCCTTCGGTCTTTTAGCATTGCCTTGAACGTGCTGTTCGAAACCTTTCACCTGTCGATTGAATGCGTCGATCGTCCGATCGATGTTGTCAGCGAGGCGCTCACGGTCCGATTGGTAGACCCACGCATCGCGGCCGGACTCGAGGCCACGGCCGTAAAGACCGAATATTGCTGGACCGTCGGTATCGAGATCGTGCTTGACGCCGAGGGGCAGGAATGACTCGAACTGGCTACTGCGTTGGTTTAGCCAGTCGCCGTGCTCGTTGGGAGTGATGAGCTGCACGTCCGTAAGGCTCTTTACCGAGCGCGCTTCAGAGACGGCGCGAATCTTCTGGCCCGCCGACAGGCCGTCCCCGACTTGGGAATAGTGGATCTGCGCCGGCCCGGACCTAGCCGGGTCCTTTACGAAGACAGTAATGGCGATCGTTGCCCGTGAGCCGCCCTTGCTGCTCTTCATCTCTTGGCCAGACGGGCCCCAGCCAGCGAACTCGAAGACTGGCCTGCCCTCTGCGCGACCTGCCTCGCCAGCAACGCGTCCGTTTCCGCGGAGATTGTAGATGTGGATGTCGCTAAACTCAGTAGCCAGGCTCTGTCGCATTTGGCTGCCCACGTTCGAATCAAGCCAGCCTCCGTTCGTGACGTAGGCAATCACGCCGCGCTCCCCGAGTCGAAGAGTTGCCCACCGGATGGCACGGATGTAGGCGTCATACAGCGAGTTGTTTCCCCCTCGGCCTCGTTTGGATGAATAAGCGTCCGCGATTGCCGCATCGAGGCCCGGGTACCTTACATTCGGGTTGTTGTCATTCGCGGAGTCCTGTCCGGCCGAGTAAGGCGGGTTGCCAACGATCACGGTGATCGGTAGTGCTCGCTGCCGGGCAATGCGCTTGCTGGTGGCGGGGAAAACGGTCAGGGCATCGGTGTCATTATCCTCGTAAGACTGGAAAGTGTCGGTCAGTACTAGGCCGGGGAAGGGCTGGTAGGCGGCCTTGTTGTCGAGGTGCCCGCGGACGATGTCTTGGTAGGTGGTCTCGATGTTGACGGCGGCGATGTAGTAGGCCAGTAGAAGAATCTCGTTGGCATGAAGCTCGGTCGAATACTTGCGCGCCAGGTCGTGCGGATGGATCAGCCCGAGCTGGAGGAGACGAACCATGAACGTCCCGGTCCCCGTGAACCCATCGAGGATGTGCACGCCCTCGTCACTCAGCCCTTGGTCGAAGTGCTCACGGAGTGCGTCGTCGGCCGACCGAAGGATGAAGTCGACGATTTCGACCGGCGTGTAGACGATGCCGAGCCGGTCGACAGTCTTGGCGAACGCGGTGGCGAAGAAGGTGTCGTAGAGCTGGACGATGAGCTTCTGCCGGCCCTCTGCGCTGTCCACTCCCTGGACCCGCATGCGAACGGAGTCGTAGAACTTTTCAAGGGAGTGGTTCTCGTCGTCAATGTTGTGCTCATCTAAAGCGGCCAGCATCGACTCCATCGTCTGGGCGACGGGGTTGTGCTCGGTGAACGCGTAGCCCGCGAAGAGGGCCTCGAACACGGGCCGGGTGATGAGGTGCTGAGCAAGCATGTCGACGGCGTCGTCGCGGGTGATGCCCTCGTTCAGGATCCCGCGCAGGCCATGCAAAAACGTGTCGAACTCTTTGGTGACCTTGTAGTCGCCACCGTCGAGGAGGGCGGTGATGCGGGTGGTGTGCCGGGAGGCGATGTCGGCGATGTCCTTCGCCCACTCGTGCCAGTAGCGGCGGGAGCCGACCTTGGCGACGATTTTGGCGTAGATTGCGTCACGCCACTCGTCCAGAAACGCCAAGGGGAGCACTCCCTGCCCACCGCTACTCTCGCGGTCACGGTCCTCAGCACCGGGGACGCCGATGACGTTGACCTTTTCGTCACGGGCCTTGACCAGTTCGATGCGGTTTACCATCGCGTTGAATCGCTCGTCGTGGGCGCGCAGCGCCTGCAGGACTTCCCAGACAACCGCGTACTTCTTGTTATCGCGCAGGGCCTCCTCGGCGGTCATCCCCGCGGGGATGCCGATCGGCAGGATTATGTACCCGAATTCTTTGCCGGGTGCCTTGCGCATCACCCGGCCCACCGACTGGACGATGTCGACCACGGACTTGCGCGGAGACAGGAACATCACCGCGTCCAGTGCCGGTACGTCCACTCCTTCTGACAGACATCGGGCGTTTGTCAGAATTCGGCAGGTACCGTCGGGGACGGGCGCCCGCAGCCAGTCCAGGCGGGTGTTGCGTTCCAGCGCATTGAACGAGCCGTCTACGTGCCTGATCTCGCACGCCAACACCGGCTCCCCGGTCTCTCCATCCTCGAGGTAGTGCGCCGCAGCATACTGTTCAACCGTCTGGGCGAAGAGGGACTCAATCTGCTTGGAGTCCTTGATCGTTCCGGCGAACGCGACGGCTCGCTGCATGGGGGCCGGATCCGACGCGAATGAGTGTTCGGCTGAGCCACGCTTGGCCAGCCCGTTCCAACAGCCGACAATCTTCGCAGCGTCGTCCAAGCGCAACTCGTTGCCGTCGTCTGCTAGCTGCAGTTGGAAGGTACGCGACACGCTGGCCTCGTCGACCGCCAGCACGAGAACCTTGTAGTCGGTTAACAAGTCCTTGGACACCGCCTCTCCGAAGGAGAGCCGGTGCAACTCGGGCCCGTAGATGGACTCGTCGTCCATCGACGCGAGGACTGCGCTGGCCTGGCCCGCCTTGGCCTTGCTGCTGTCGTCGTAGAGGCGCGGGGTCGCCGTCATGTAGAGCCGCTTGCGACCCTTCAAGTAGGAGTCGTCATGGACACGGACGAAGGCTGACTCGTCTTCCCCTGCAAGGGTGACACCAGTGGTTCGGTGCGCTTCATCGCAGACGATTAGGTCGAACGAAGCCAGTTCACCCTGCGACTGGGCCTGGGCGATCACGTCGATCGATTGATACGTGGAGAACACCACCGTCATCGATGAGTCGTCCCCTAGCGCCTGGTTGAGCCGGGCTTCGAGCACCGCGACGTTGGTTGTAGACGGCAGCGCCAGGTCCACGGCCGAGATGTCCTCATCCGTGGCCTTGGAACGGGCGGTGGCTTTGCGGTCCGAGCACACCGCGATTGGGGTCAACGGCAGTTCGGCCTCGGTGGCCCACTCCCGAAGCGTCTGAGACAGCAGACTGATTGAGGGCACCAGGAACAGCACCGAGCCGCCAGCACCCACCAACCTCTCGGACAAGCGCAGCGAGGTGAACGTCTTGCCCGTCCCGCAGGCCATGATCAGTTTGCCCCGGTCACCTGTGGTCAGGCCTGCGCTGACCGCTTCGACCGCCTCGCGCTGGTGCGGGCGCAGGCGCTTGCGATCGCTGACCGTCAACTCCTCCGGCGCGGACCAGGTGAACTGGCCCCAGTCCACGCCCGATGCCTCCAGGTCGGCCAACCCGATGCGCCGCACGGGGATCTGCTGCCCTTGCAGCGCGTCCTCTGCGTGTGCGTTCCACTTCTCTGTGGTGGAGACGATGATTCGCTGGTTGAAGCCTTGCTTCCCCGAGGCGGAGAGGAAGGAGTCGATGTCGTGCTTCCCGATCGTGGAGGTCGGTGCGTAGAACTTGCACTGGATCGCGACGTTGCCACCCGTCAATCGGTCCACGGCGACCAAGTCGATGCCGGTGTCATGCTTTCCGTCTCGGCCGGGCCAGTCCTGCCACAACCACACGTCACTGAACTGGTCGGCGAACACAGGGTCGGTGCGCAGGTAGGAGAGCATTAGCCGTTCGAGCTTGCTCCCCTTGTCGGCCTCAGACGTAGCTGCGCCCCTCAGCTCCTCGAGGACCTCGTAGATCGTCGTCGACATGGGTGAATCCTGCCCCACGGGCTCCTGGCGCCAGCGGCGGGGTCCAACGAGGGCAGTGCGACGACCGCCGGCAGGACTCATTGTCAGACGACGTTCCGATCTTTCGCGATCTTGTGGAAGATGGCTTTGGGATGTGCACGCTCCCACATGGACTCTGCCAGCGCCTCTTCCGGAGTGGACAGCGTTCCCAGTCCCTCCTCTAGCCACTCCAAGAGCGCCTCCTCGTTGTCGCGGAGCGCGAGCCAGTCCGCAGCTGGCACATCGTCCGTCGCGGCTGCCTGTGACGCCGGGTCCACGACGGCCCGTGGCCGCCTGCTGTTGGCGGAATGATCGATGATCTGGTCAGTGTGACCTGTTGACTGATCTGGTGGGGGGGTCTCAGGCCCCCCTTCCCGTGCACCACGACCCCCCTTCGGCCGCATTGCCGCCCCCCTTGCTGCACGTGCGCCCTCCTGTGCCTCATCAACCGCAGTCGCGGTGAGGTGTTCCGGGATGGTGAGCTGGTAGGTGTTGGCCTGCCGGTAGGCCACGGAGTTGCCGCCGCGGTAAGTGACCTTCAACCAACCCTGCTCTTCGAGGACCTTGACACTCCTGCGTGCCGTGCGTTCGTCAACGCAGGCGTCCGCGGCCAGGCGCTCGTTGCCAGGGTAAGCATTGCCTCCGGTCTCGTCAGCGTAGGTAGAGATGGACATGAGGACGCGGTACTGGGCGTGAGTCAGGGCCGATGCTCCGCGAAGGTACTTCTGCCAGATGAACTTGTTGAACTTCGACATGGGGGTTCCTTAATAGGAGCGCCCCACCCCTTCGTCAGGGGTGGGGCGCTACGGGGGCGATCAGGCGACTTCCTGCAGCCGGACATGGACTGTGCCCCGCCACAGGCGAACCACGGACCCGTGCCGACTAGCCCTGGAGGACGTGGTGAAGCCGACGGGCTCGATGTACTTCGCCTTCAACATGGCCTGCGTGAGCGCACCCCACGAGCTCGGGTGCTGGGGCTCCCACACGCAATACGGCGGCTGGCGGAGCGCATCGATGGTGAACGTGGCACCCGAGACCGCCAGGTCAACGAGGGCGCGCTCGGCACAGTCCCGCCACCACGGGTCGGGGTGGGCGTTGAAGGGAAGAACAGTGTCAGTCATGGGTTTCTCCTAGAGGTATGGCTGGTTGAGCGGTTGCAGGGATGGTGGGGAGGTCGGGCTACGGGTCCGTGGCTGTCGCTTCGATGCCGACCAGGGCCAGCAACTTGGGCACCGGGACGAGGAGGCGCCGACCGCCCAGGCGGAGGGTCGGGAGGTTTCCGGACGCAGCGGCGCGGTAAGCGGCGTCACGTCCGATGCCGAGGAAGGCGCCCGCCTCAGGAATGGAACAGGTCGCCCGCCCGTGCAGCGTTGCGGCCTGTGCGTGGGCGCTCACACCGCCTCCGGGAGGGGAGCGGCGGGAAAGATGTCCCTGACGGCCACGCCGAGGCGGCGGGCGATGCGCACCCTCGTCAGGGGCGCCGGGGTGCGCTGTCCGTGCTCCAAACGGCACACGTAGCCCTTGGAGAGCCCGGTCAAGTCGGCGACCTCATCGAGCGTCAGGCGGTTCCGCTCGCGCCAGTCACGCAGCGGACGGTTCTTGCTGGTAGTCATGGTTCCTCATCGGTTTCGATTACTGCAGGTGACCCGTTCGGTGTTCCGAACGGATGACACTGTTGTAGACCACGTTGATTGGTCTTGTCAACCGGACAGATGAGATGTACCTTGTTGGACGTGACTGAGGCAACGGACGTGGAACCGGAAGGCGGCCTGCCCATCGGCGCCCTCGTAGGGCGCAACGTGGCACGGCTGCGAGCGGAGCGAAGGTGGACGCAGATCGAGCTGCGGGAGAGGTGGGTGCAGGTGGGCTTGGCATGGCCACGCCCGAAGCTGTCGGCTCTGGAGTCGGGTCGTCGAGACGCCGTCTCCTTGGGGGAGCTCGTCCTCATGGCGATCGCCTTCCAGGAGCCTCTGACGGAGTTGGTGCGTTACGACGGCCCAGGCGATCGAGAGATCGCCTTGTCCCCGGCTTCAAGTCAAGTGACCGCAGAGGCCCTGGCGAGCCTGTTCGGAGGGAGTCCACCCACCGGGGCCGAAGTCCTGGTGTTCGGACCCGAGGAAGGCGACGCCTCGCTCGTCAAGCTCGGAACTCCCGTGCAAGCGGACGTTGAGCTTGCTGTCCGCTTGGGCGTCCCTCCCCAAGAGGTCATCCAGACTGCGATGAGGCTGTTCAGTGGCAACTCGCTTCATCAAGAACGAGATGCCCGCGCCGAGTCGCTGCTTGAGCTGAAGGGCTCCGACGCTGATCCCCGGGCCTACCGAGGCCATGTGACGCGTGAACTGTCCGCTCAGGTGGAGAAGAGTCTGCGCGACAGGGGGATCCTGTCGTGAGCGCCGAGGCCAAGATGCGCGACGGCATCATCCAGCGAGGCAAGACCTGGTCGTATGTCGTGCGCGAGCGAGACCCCCAGACGGGCAAGACAAAGCCGCGCTGGGTAGGGGGGTTTCCAACCCGCACCGCCGCCAAGAAGGCTCGCGATGCCGCCCGGCACGCCGTAAACCGTGGAACGTACGTGCCTCCTGCAGCCCTGACCGTAGGGGAGTGGCTTGATACCTGGATGGAGGCACATGCCGTCTCGCTGAAGCCGTCCACGGCGGCGTCCTATCGGGCCAACATCGAGCGCTATCTGCAGCCACACCTGCGGCACGAGCGCCTGCAGTCACTGTCGCCGTCCCGGCTGTCAACCGTCTTCCGGGAGCTCTACGAGCGCGGAGGCAAGGGCGGAAGGCCGCTGTCCGCCAGGACGGTCGAGTTCGCCAGGGCGGTGCTACGAAAGGCTCTCGACGACGCCGTGACCGAACGCGTTCTCGAAGTGAACCCCGTGGTGGGCACAAAGCGACCCAAGGTCGATAAGCCGAAGCACACCGTCTGGGATGGCGAGCAACTACGGGCCTTCGTCCGTCACGTCGAGGACCAGGGTGACAGGTTCGCCGCGCTATGGATCCTCGCCGCCGGCACAGGCATGCGTCGAGGTGAACTCCTCGCGCTGCGCTGGGATCAGGTCGACCTCGAAGGTGGGGTGGTGCACGTCGAGCGGTCCGTGACGCAGGTCGGCAAGGAGCTGCACTACGGCACCCCGAAGAACCACGAGCGCCGCTCCGTGGCGATCGACGGACAGACCTTGGCCGCGCTGCGTGCCTGGCGCAAGTCGCAGGCCGCTGAGCGGCTGGAGTGGGGCCCTGCATACCTCGACGCCGAGGGCCTGGTCTTCACCTGGGAGAACGGCTCCCCGGTGCTCGGCGACTACGCCTCCAAGCAGTTTGTCCGCGCCCAGGCCGGCGCGGAACTGCCGAGGCTCACGCTGCACGAGGTGCGCCACACGCATGCCAGCATCCTGCTGCGCGAGGGCGTGCCGGTGCACGTCGTCTCGGCTCGCCTCGGTCACAAGGATGCGAGCGTGACGCTGAACGTCTACGCCCACCACATCCCGGAGGACCACACCCGCGTCCTGGACGTGTTCAGCAGGGCGGTGTGGGGCGCATGAGCGCGCTCGTTAGCGGATCGTTAGCACGCCGCACGGTTGTGCGAGGACAGAGGAAGTCCCCGCAGGCCGTTGACCTGCGGGGACCCGGGTGGGCCAGCAGGGGCTTGAACCCTGGACCGACGGATTATGAGTCCGCTGCTCTGACCGGCTGAGCTACTGGCCCCGACCCGCCATCCTAACGGGGCCGGCCGGGTCTACCGACGCAGGTAGTCCTCGAGCACGTCGCGCTCGGCCTCGAGCGAGTCCAGCCGGGCCTTGACCACGTCGCCGATCGAGACGATCCCCTGCAGCGAGCCGTCGCGCAGGACCGGCATGTGACGGTGCCGGCCCTCGGTCATCCGCGCCGCGAGGTCGTTGAGCTCGTCCTCGGGAGCACACGTGTTGACCTCGTCGGTCATGATCGAACCGACGGCCGCGTGCGTGTCCACCCCGCCGCGTAGATGATGAACCACGTCACGCTCGGAGACGATCCCCACGACCTGGTCGTCGTCGACGACGACGACGGCTCCGATCTTGTTGTCGTCCAAGGTGTTCAGCAGATCAGCCACGGTCGCGCTCGCGGAGAGGGTGACCACGGAGCTGCCCTTCTTCTTGAGGAGGTCGGCGACGCGCATACGTCAAACTAGCACGCGGCGAGGGGAGTGCGTGGGGGCTCCGGGTGCCGTGGTCTGCAGCGAGTCAGGACACGCCGAAGGGGCTCCCGGCCATCGGCACGGGAGCCCCTTCGTGAGGTGTTCGGAGGTCAGCCGTTGATGCGGCCGTACCAGATGCCGCCGTAGACGGGCGCGCCGTAGGTGACGCCCGAACCGGGGTTCAGCGCCTCCACGACCATGCCGTTCCCGGCGTAGATGCCCACGTGGTAGAACTGCGAGGTGAAGACCAGGTCGCCCGGCTGGGGGTTGGAGACCGGCGTCACGGCAGCCATCTGACCAGAAACCGTGCGGGGGATGTCGATGCCCATCTGCTGGTAGACCCACCAGGTGAAGCTCGAGCAGTCGAAGGTCGAGGGCGGGTTGCCACCGAGCACGTAGGGGTATCCGACGTACTGCAGCGCGATGCCGACGGCATTGCCACCCACGGGGGCGGGAGCCGGGGCCGGCGCGGGGGCCGCCTGCTGCGTCGGGGCCGCCTGCTGCGTCGTCCGGGCGGCCTGCTCGGCCGGCGCCGACTCCTCGGCGGTGGTCTGCTCGGCGGTGGACTGCTCGGCGGGGGCGGCCTCTGCCTCGACCTCGACCGTCTCCTCGACCTCGACCGTCTGCCCGGTGAAGGCAGAGTTGCTGAGGACGGTCGCCACGGAGGCTGCGTCCTCGGGCGCCTTGCGCGCCTCGGAACGGTCGGCCGCGACCTGGTCGCGCAGCTCGGAGAGCGAGCTGCTGCGCAGGCTGGCCAGCGCGGCAGCCTGCTCCTGCACGTCTGTCGTGCTCGCCTCGGCGGAGGTGCCTTCGACGGCGGACGCGGTCGCGTCCGTGCCGGAGGGCTCCTGACCGAGAGTCGCTGCCCCAGCCGTCGCGACCGTACCGGCCACGAGACCGCCGATCATGATGGCGGCGGCGCCGGTACGGGGGACGGCGCCGGTGGCGCGGTGCTTGCCGGTGGACTTCATACAACCTCCGGGGCAGCGAGACGACTCGCCGCCCGGTCTCTCGAGCGGGGCAGCAGTGGGCACAGGGAGACCCAACAGGTGCCAGGACCTTTCGAAACGCACAGCCCAAGAACATGGGGGACACGGGATGGCGCTGTCACAACATTACGGAAAGATCACGGAAACGCCAACCCGACACCCGGGCGTGTGACACATCTGACAGGCGCACGACGAGGCCCGGCGAGCCTCTGCGGACCCGCCGGGGGTGTGGCCGCCGGCCCGTCGTGGCCGGTGCGAGGCGGCCTCAGCCGACCTTGTGAAGCCAGGTCGGAGGCGCGCCCTCGCCCGCGTGGCGGTAGACCTCGAGCTCGTCGTCCCAGTCGGTGCCGAGGGTGCGGTCGAGCTCGGCGCACAGCCGGACCCCGTCGCCCGCAGCCTGCTCCACGATGCTCCGCAGACGGTCCTCGTTGACGACGACGTCGCCGTTGGCCGAGAGACGCGACTGGTGGATGCCCAGGGACGGGGTGTGCGTCCACCTCATGCCGTCGCTGCCGCGGCTGGCTTCCTCGACGACCTCGTAACGCAGGCCGTCCCAGCCGCGCATGGCGCTGGCGATGTAGGCACCGGTGCCGGCCTCGCCGGTCCAGGAGAACTCGGTGCGCATCGTGCCGGGCTCGGCAGGCTGAGGCACCCAGTCCAGGCTCACCCGGGTGTCCAGGACACCCTCGAGGGCCCAGGCGATGTGCGGGCACAACGCGGTGGGGGTGGAGTGAATGAACACCACCCCGCGGGTCATGACTCGGGGCATGACGGCGGACATCCTGGCCTCCTGTGTGGTGAGGGACGTCTTCCCCAACGACCTCGACCACCACCGACCAACACCTCATGCACCCTGTGCGGTTGTCGAGTCACAGTGTGCTCTTAATTCACTCCAGTATCAAGTGGAACGCGAGTGTCGCACCGACTCGTGGATCGCGAGCATCCGCTCGGCAGAAGTCTGCCAGTTGAACAGCTCGGCCTGGTCACGGGCGCGTCTGCGAGCACCGGGCCGGCGCAAGAGCGCCTCGACGCCGTCGGCGAAGGCGGCCGGGGTCGAGGCGGCGACGTGCCCGCCGTCCCCCACGACCTCCTGGAGGGCGCCCTCATCGGTGGCGACCGTGGGCACTCCGCAGGCCAGCACCTCCAGGGCCGCGAGCCCGAAGGTCTCCAGCGGGCCGGGCGCGAGCGCCACGTCGGCGGCGCCCATCCGGGCGGCCAGCTCGCTGCGGTCGGTGATGTAGGCGTGGAAGACGATCGGGAGGTTCTGGGCGCGCTCCATGAGCTCGGCCCGCAGGGGGCCGTGCCCGAACACCGTCATGTGGACGTCGTGGCCGCGGCGGACCAGCTCCCGGACGGTCTCGACGGACAGCGCCGGCCGCTTCTCGGGGGAGAGGCGACCGCAGTGCACCAGCTCGATCCGCCTGCTCGGGTCCGGTGCCGCGTCGAGGTCGCGGCTCGGTCGGAACGTCTCCAGGTCCACACCGAGGGGGACGACGTGGGCGCGCACGCCGATGCGCTCGAACTCCTCGGCCGAGAACCGGCTGGGGGTCACGATCGCGTCGTAGTCCACGGCGCTGCGGTGGTTGATGAGATTGGCGGACAGCTGGGAGGCGAGGTCCGGGAGCAGCGTGCGGCGCACCAGGATCCCGGTCATGTTCTCGTGGCTGATCATGATCGAGCCGATGCCGCGGCGGCGCGCCCAGCGGCCCATCCAGCGGGTCGTCGACCGGTCGGAGACCTCGAGCGCATCGGGGCCGATGGCGTCCATGAGGCGCGACAGACCGGTGCGGTTGAACATCAGCGAGTAGCCCGCGCCCGGGATCGGGGTCGCCGGCACGCGGTAGACCATGCCCTGGCTCTCCTCGGTGATCTCCTGGCCGGGGCCCGGGATGATCAGCGAGGCCCGGTGCCCCCGGGCCTGGTAGTGCTCGCCCCAGGCGCGCAGGGCGGTCTTGATGCCCCCGGATGTGGGACTGACGAAGTTGGCGACGCGCAGGATGTGCATGACGGCGGTGAGCCTACCCGCCCCCACGACGCACGACGCCCCCCGCTCTGCCGTGAGCGGGGGACGTCTCGTGCGGAGGCCGGGGCGCGCTCAGCGGTAGGTCTTGAGCGCGAGCGCGACGTTGACCCCACCGAAGCCGAAGGAGTTGTTGATCGCCGCGACGTCGCCCTCAGGCAGGGAGCGCGGACCCCCGGTGACGACGTCGAGGTCGATCTCTGGGTCCCGGTTGTCCAGGTTGATGGTCGCCGGGATGCGCCGGTCGTGGAGCGTGAGAGCGGTCAGCACCGCCTCCAGGGCACCGGCCGCCCCGAGCAGGTGGCCGGTCATCGACTTCGTCGCGGTCACGGCGAGGTTGGCCGTGTGGGCGCCGAACGCGCGGTGGATCGCCCGCGTCTCGGCCAGGTCGCCGACGGGGGTCGAGGTCGCATGGGCGTTGACGTGCAGGATGTCGGTCATCGCCAGCCCGGCGTCGGAGACGGCCTCCTCCATCGCCCGGGCCGCGCCCGCGCCCTCGGGCTCGCCGGCCGTGATGTGGTAGGCGTCCGAGCTCATGCCGACCCCGGCCAGCTCGGCGTAGATGGTGGCCCCGCGGGCGAGCGCGTGCTCCTCGGCCTCCAGCACGAAGACGCCGGCACCCTCGCCAAGGACAAAGCCGTCGCGGTCGACGTCGTAGGGGCGCGAGGCGCGCTCGGGGGCGTCGTTGCGGCCGGACAGCGCCGTCATGGCGGCGAACGCGGCGATCGGCAGCGGGTGGATCGCCGCCTCGGTGCCGCCGGCCACCATGACGTCGGCGCGGCCGGAACGGATCATCTGGAGGGCGAGCCCCATACCCTCCGCGCCGGAGGCGCAGGCGCTGACAGGGCAGTGTGCGCCGGCCCGGGCGCCGAGGTCGAGCGAGACCGCCGCGGCGGGCCCGTTGGGCATCAGCATCGGGACGGTGAGCGGGAAGACGCGGCGTGGGCCACGCGTGCGCAGGACCTCCCACTGGTCGAGCAGCGTCCAGACGCCACCGATGCCGGAGCCCATCGCCACGCCCAGGCGCTCGGGCTCGACCTCCGGGCGGCCGGCGTCGGCCCAGGCCTCGCGGGCGGCGATGAGGGCGTACTGGCCGGCGGGGTCGTTGCGGCGCACCTCGACCTTCGTGAGGACGTCGGCGGGGGAGGTGTGCAGCTGTCCGGCGAAGGTCACCGGGAGCTCGTGCTCGGCCACCCACTCCTGGGTGAGGGGACGCACACCCGACCGGCCGGCCAGGATCGCCTCCCAGGTCTCGGGTGCTGTCCCGCCGACGGGTGTGGTCGCGCCGATGCCGGTCACGACGACGCGGCGGGGGGACGTGGTGGGGGTGGGGGACATCGGCGTCGGCTCCTGTGGGGGCGGGTCGAGTGGTCGGGGGTGGTCGGGCCGGGCGCCCCGGCGTCGGACGGGGTCTGCCGTCGCGCGCCGGGGCGCTCCCGGCCCGGCAGGGGTCAGCCCTGGTTGTTGGCGATGTAGGTGACGGCGTCCCGGACGTGGGTGAGGTTCTTGACCTCGTCGTCGGGGATGCGGACGCCGAACTTGTCCTCGGCGTTGACCACGATCGTCATCATCGACAGCGAGTCGATGTCCAGGTCCTCGGTGAAGGACTTGTCCATCTGGACCTCCTCGGGCTCCAGGCCGGTCTCCTCGTTGACGATCTCAGCCAGGCCCTCGAGGATCTCCTGCTCGGACAGTGCCATTGTTTCTCCTTCGGTGTGCGGTTGGGCTGACCCGGTGCGTGCACCCGCCGGGCCTCGGGAGCTCAGGGAGGCGGGCGGCCTCAGGGCATCACGACGACCTGCGCGGCATACACCAGCCCGGCGCCGAAGCCGATCTGCAGCGCGAGGCCGCCGCTGGGGGCCTCGCCCTCGTCGAGCATCCGCGCCATGGCCAGCGGGATGGAGGCTGCGGAGGTGTTGCCGGTCTCGGCGATGTCCCGGGCCACCGGGACGTGCTCGGGCAGGCCGAGCCGCTTGATCATCGCGTCGGTGATCCGCACGTTGGCCTGGTGCGGCACGAAGGCGTCCAGGTCGCCGGGGGTCAGACCTGCGGCCTCGACCGCCTCGACGGCGACCTCGGCCATCGAGAAGACGGCCCAGCGGAAGACGGTCTGGCCCTGCATGACGAAGGCGGGCCACTCGATGGCCTCCTCGCGGTGCTCCTCGACCATCGCCGGACGCAGGTCGGTCCACGACTCGCGCTGGGTGATGACGTCGGCCTTGTCGCCCAGGCTGCCCCACAGGGTCGGGCCGATGCCCGGGACGTCGGAGACGCCGACCACGGCCGCGCCGGCCCCGTCGCCGAAGATGAAGGCGGAGCCACGGTCGTACTTGTCGGTGAAGTCGGAGAGCTTCTCGACCCCGACGACGAGGACGTAGTCGGCGGTGCCTGCCCGCACCATGTCGTTGGCCAGCGAGATGCCGTGGCAGTAGCCGGCGCAGGCGGCGGAGATGTCGAAGGCCGCCGGGTTGGGGATCTGCAGACGGTGCGCGAGGATCGGTGCGGCGGCCGGCGTCTGGTAGGGGTGGCTCACCGTCGCCATGATCACGACGCCGATCTGGTCGGCGCTGATGCCGGCGCGGTCCAGGGCCTGGCGCGCGGCGGCCTCGGCCATGTCCACCACGGTCTCGTCCTCCCGCGCGAAGCGGCGCGTGACGATGCCGGACCGCTGCTGGATCCACTCGTCGGAGGAGTCGATGAACTCGCAGATCTCCTCGTTGGTCACCACCCGCTCGGGGCGGTAGCCGCCCAGGCCGTGGATGCGGGCGTGCCGGATGGAGCCCGGGACCGTGATGGTCTTGCGGCCGGTGGTGCTCGGCTCGGCGGTGGTGTCGGTCACGGCGTGTCCTCCTGGGTGGTGGTGGCGTGCTCGGTGACCATCCGGCGGGCGGCCTCGAGGTCGTCGGGCGTCTTGAGGGCGAGCAGCTCCACGCCCTTGAGCGCGCGCTTGGCCAGGCCGACGAGGGTGCCGGCGGGGGAGAGCTCGATCATGCCGGTGACCCCCAGGGCGGCGAAGGTCTCCATGGTCAGGTCCCAGCGCACCGGGTTGGAGACCTGGCTGACCAGCCGGTCGAGCGCCTCGCGACCGCTGGTCACCGCGGCGCCGTCCGCGTTGGACAGCAGGGTCACCCCGGGGTCGCTGACCTCCATCCCCTCGGCGAGTGCGCGCAGGCGGTCGACCGCCGGGCTCATGTGGTGCGTGTGGAAGGCGCCGGCGACCTGCAGGGGGATGACGCGGGCCCGGGCCGGCGGCGCGGCGGCGAGCGAGGAGAGCTGCTCGAGCGTGCCCGCCGCGACGACCTGGCCCGCGGAGTTCATGTTGGCGGGGGTGAGACCGCACGACTCGATCGCCGCGCTGACCTCGTCGGGGTCGCCGCCCACCACGGCGCTCATCCCGGTCGGCGTGAGGGCGGAGGCCTCGGCCATGCCGCGTCCGCGCTCGCGGACGAAGACCAGGGCCTGCTCCTCCGTGAGGACCCCGGCCGCCGCTGCCGCGGTGATCTCCCCGACTGAGTGGCCGGCGAGCGCGCCGACGGCGCCACCGGTCGGGCCGCCGGGCAGGTCGAGCGCGGCGAGCGTGAGCAGGCCGGCACCCACGATGAGCGGCTGGGCGACCGCGGTGTCCTTGATGGTCTCGGCGTCCGAGGTTGTCCCGTGGGCCACGAGGTCCAGACCGCTCAGCTCCGACAGCGACGCGAGGTGGTCCTGGGCGCCGGGGAGCTCGAGCCAGGGGCTGAGGAAACCGGGGGTCTGGGAGCCCTGTCCGGGCGCGACGATGACGAGCACCAGACCACTGTGCCTGGAGGAACCCGCCGACGCCCTCATGGTTCCCGACGAGGTTTGGGACCAGGCTTTGTGCAGTTCCTACAAGATCGGGCGAACCTCGCTCAGCGGCGCCGACCCCGCTGCCCGATCCGCCCGAGGGCGATCGCCACCTGGATCACCCACGCGTCGCGCGGGGAGTGCGGGTCGAGACCGACCAGCTCGGCGGTGCGGCGCAGGCGGTAGCGGACGGTGTTGGGGTGCAGGAAGAGCTCGCGGGCCGTGGCCTCCAGCACCGTGCCGTGGTCGAGGTAGGCCTGCACCGTCTCCAGGAGCGTGGAGGGGTGGGCCTTGAGCGGTGCGTAGACGCGGTCCACCAGCGCCCGGCGGGCGGGGAGCTCACCCATGAGGGCGCGCTCCGCGAGGAGCTCGTCCGCGGCGACCGGTCTCGGGGCGTTGGCCCAGGCGTAGGCGGCGTCCGCGCCGGAGATCGCTGCCCGGGCGCTGCGGCCCGCCGCGAAGAGGTGAGGCACACGAGGGCCGACGACGACCGGACCGGGTGCGAAGAGCGCGGAGAGGTGGGCGGCGTCCTCCAGCGGGTCGTCGGTCCCACCGAGGATGCACACGAGCCGGGGGCCCTGGGCCGCGGTCAGCGCCTCGCGACCCAGGCCGACCGCCGCCTCGCGCACCGCCGCGAGGGATGCGGCTGAGTCACCCTCGGGCAGGGCGCCGACGACGACGGCCACCCCGGAGACGTCCTCCCAGCCCAGCTCGGCGGCGCGGGAGGCCAACGTGTCGTCAGCCTCCCCGCGGATGACAGCGTGCACGACGAGCGACTCCAGCCGCGCGTCCCAGCGGCCCCGGCGCTCCGCCGCGCCCGCGTAGGCCGCCGCCGCGGCGAACGCCACGTCACGCGAGTAGCGCAGCACCGCCTCGCGCAGCGCCGCCTGCTCACCCTCGGGCACGAGGTCGGGGACGGCGTCCTCCACCGTGGCGATCGCCGTCCGGGTGAGGTCGAGCGCCTGCCGCAGCGA
This sequence comes from Ornithinimicrobium tianjinense, assembly GCF_014636495.1. Lineage (GTDB taxonomy): Bacteria > Actinomycetota > Actinomycetes > Actinomycetales > Dermatophilaceae > Ornithinicoccus > Ornithinicoccus tianjinensis. The sequence goes on along the minus strand of NZ_BMEM01000002.1, from coordinate 40,754 downwards.
GATGGTCTGGGCCAGCGACTTCGGGGCGCTCGCGAACATCTCGCCGGACACGGCCGTCGGGGGGCACCCCTCGGCATACCAGCTCAGGAGGGCGTTGATGGCGGCCTGGCTGATGAGCAGGACCCACGACCGGTCGTCGGGGGAGAGCTCGCGGTACCAGGCGTGCTCCGCCTCCATGCGGCGCGTGGCGAGCGTGGCCAGCGCGCCCGAGCGCCGAGGAAGCTCCTCGGCGCCCGGGCCGACGACAGGTGCGCTCAGGCGTCGCCCCCGGTGGTGCCGGACGTGCCCGCCGAGACGTCGAGGAGACGGTACTTCTCGGCGGCCTGACGCGGGACGTCAGGATCGATCTCGCCGCGGTCGGCCAGCATCTGGAGCGCCTTGACCGCCATCGACGGGCCGTCGATGTGGAAGAACCGGCGAGCGGCGGCCCGGGTGTCGGCGAAGCCGAAGCCGTCCGCACCGAGGGCGTAGTAGTCCTCGGGCACCCAGGGCGCGATCAGGTCCTGCACCGAGCGCATCCAGTCGCTGGTCGCGATGACCGGGCCGGTGCCCTCGGACAGACGACGGGTCACGTAGGGGACACGCCGCTCCTTCTCGGGGTGCAGGAAGGCGTCCTCGTCGCACTCCATCGCCTCGCGGCGGAGCTCGGACCAGGACGTGACGGACCAGACGTCAGCGCTCACGCCCCAGTCCTCGCGCAGCAGCTCCTCGGCCTCGAGGGCCCACGGCACCCCGACGCCGGAGGCGAGCAGCTGGACGTGGCGGCCCTCGCCGGTCGGCTCCGCACGCTTGATGCGGTGCATGCCCCGGATGATGCCCTCGACGTCGACGTCCTCGGGCTCCGCCGGCTGCAGCATGGGCTCGTTGTAGACCGTGAGGTAGTAGAAGATGTCCTCCGGCTTCTCGCCGTACATCCGCCGCAGGGCGTCGGGCAGGATGTGGGCCATCTCGTAGGCGTAGGCCGGGTCGTAGGCCACGCAGGCCGGGTTGGTGGAGGCCAGCAGCAGGGAGTGCCCGTCGGCGTGCTGCAACCCTTCGCCCGTCAGCGTGGTGCGGCCGGCTGTCGCACCGATCATGAAGCCGCGCGTCAGCTGGTCGGCCGCCGCCCAGATCCCGTCGCCCGTGCGCTGGAAGCCGAACATCGAGTAGAAGATGTAGAACGGCACCATGTGGACACCGTGGGTGTCGTAGGAGCTGCCCGCCGCGGTGTAGGCCGCGACCGAGCCACCCTCGTTGATGCCCACGTGCCAGATCTGGCCGCTCGTGGACTCCTTGTAGGCCAGCATCAGGTCGGCGTCGACGGAGGTGTAGTTCTGGCCGTGGACGTTGTAGATCTTCGCCGTGGGGAAGAAGCTGTCCATGCCGAAGGTGCGCGCCTCGTCCGGGATGATCGGCACCAGGTGCTTGCCGAACTCCTTGTCGCGCATCCACTCCTTGAAGATGCGGACCAGGGCCATGGTGGTCGCGACCCGCTGCTTGCCGGAGCCCTTCTTGGCGACGTCGTAGACCTTCTCCTCGGGCAGCGCGAGAGCCGCGACCCTCTCGGGCTCCCGCTTGGGGAGGTAGCCGCCCAGCTTCGTGCGCCGGTCCTTCATGTACCGGATCGCCGGGTCGTCCTCGCCCGGGTGGTAGTACGGCGGGCGGTAGGGGTCGGCCTCGAGCTGCTCGTCCGTGATCGGGATCTTGAGGCTGTCGCGGAAGCCCTTGAGGTCGTCAAGGGTCATCTTCTTCATCTGGTGCGTGGCGTTGCGGCCCGCGAAGTGCGAGCCGAGGGAGTAGCCCTTGATCGTGTGGGCCAGGATCACCGTGGGCTGACCGGTGTGGGCCATCGCCGCCTGGTAGGCCGCGAACACCTTCCGGTAGTCGTGGCCGCCGCGCTTGAGTCGCCACCAGATGTCGTCGTCGCTCCAGTCCTTGACCATCTCCTTGGTGCGCGGGTCGCGCCCGAAGAAGTGGTCCCGGATGAAGGCGCCGTCGTTGGCGCGGTAGGTCTGGTAGTCCCCGTCGGGGGTGGAGTTGAAGAGGTTGACGAGCGCGCCCGAGGTGTCGCGGGCGATGAGCTCGTCCCAGCCGCGGCCCCAGAGGACCTTGATGACGTTCCAGCCGGCACCGCGGAACTGGCTCTCCAGCTCCTGGACGATCTTGCCGTTGCCGCGGACCGGGCCGTCCAGGCGCTGCAGGTTGCAGTTGACGACGAACGTCAGGTTGTCGAGCTCGTCGTTGGCTGCCACGTGGAGCAGGCCACGCGACTCCGGCTCGTCCATCTCGCCGTCACCGAGGAAGGCCCAGACGTGCTGCTGGCTGGTGTCCTTGATCCCGCGGTTGTGGAGGTACTTGTTGAAGGCCGCCTGGTAGATGGCGTTCATCGGGCCCAGGCCCATCGACACCGTGGGGAACTGCCAGAAGTGCGGCATGCTCCGCGGGTGGGGGTAGGACGGGAGCGGCTCGGCGTCGCCGTGCTTCTTGCTCTTCTCCTGGCGGAAGCTGTCCAGGTCGGCCTCGTCGAGACGCCCCTCGAGGAACGCACGGGCGTAGATGCCGGGGGAGGCGTGACCCTGGAAGAAGATCTGGTCGCCGCCGCCCTCGTGGTCACGGCCCCGCCAGAAGTGGTTGAAGCCGACCTCCCACAGGGTGGAGATCGAGGCGTAGGTCGAGATGTGGCCACCGACCGAGATGTCGGGGTGCTGGGCGCGGTGCACCATGACCGCGGCGTTCCAGCGGATCCAGGCGCGGTAGCGACGCTCCATGTCCTCGTCGCCGGGGAACCAGGGCTCACGCTCCGGCGGGATGGTGTTGATGTAGTCGGTGGTCGTCAGCGACGGGATCCCGACCTGCGAGTCACGGGCGCGCTCGAGCATCCGCAGCATCAGGTAGCGGGCTCGCTGCCGGCCCCCGGCGTCGATGGCGCCGTCGAGCGAGTCCAACCACTCCTGGGTCTCCTCGGGGTCGGTGTCCGGCACCTGGCTGGGCAGACCGTTGAGGATCGGACCGACGGGGCGCTCCGTAGGCATCTTCAGATGTCCTTTCGAACGTAGGGGCACACTCGGGCCCAGTCTGTCACGGCGTGTGACGTGACGTCGGGCCGCCTGTCCTGGGCGGCGCGCCCGGTCGCGTCTTTACATCCGGTGGGCGATCTAGTTTTCTAGTGGCCACCATGGCAAGCGACAACGACAAGGTGGAGGCCGCTGACCCCGGCCAGCTGGGCGTCCCGGTGCGCAAGATGGGCTTCGCCCCGGGGCAGGTGGTCATCGAGTACGGCTACGACGAGGACGTCGCCGAGGACCTCCGTGACGCGATCGAGGCCGTCACCGAGGGACCGCTGGAGGACGAGGACTACGACGGCGTCGTCGACGTCGTCCTCCTGTGGTGGCGCGAGGGCGACGGTGACCTCGCCGACGAGCTCATGGACGCGCTGACGACCATGGAGGACGGGGGGTTCATCGCCCTCCTCACCCCGGGCGCCCGGCGTGACGACCGGGTGGCCGCCCACGACGTCCAGGAGGCGTGCACCACGTGCTCGCTGACCGCCTCCGGGGCCGTGGCCCTGGGCGACTGGGTCGGTCAGCGGCTGGTCGGCCGCAAGTGACACCAGGCCTCGGCCCGGGCGACCGGGCTCCCGAGCTCGTCCTGCCCGACCAGCACGACGACCCCGTGCGACTCTCGGAGCTGGTGGCCGACCGGCACGCGCTCCTGGTCTTCTTCCCCTTCGCCTTCTCCCCGATCTGCACCGGGGAGCTGCTCGAGATCCAGCTCAACATCGACGAGTTCGTCAACGACCGCGTCCAGGTCGTGGGCGTCTCGTGCGACCCCCGGCACGCGCTGCGCGCCTGGGCCGCCAGCGAGGGCTACCGCTTCCCGCTCCTGTCCGACTTCTGGCCGCACGGCGCGGCGAGCCGCGCCTACGGCGTCTTCGACGAGGACTCGGGTATGGCGATCCGCGGCACCTTCCTCGTCGACCCGACCATGACGGTGCGCTGGAGCCTGGTCAACCCTCGTGGTGAGCAACGCCCGATCGGCCTGCTGCACGAGGCGGTCCGCAGCATCTGAGCCGGGGCCGGGCCCGTCGTTCGCAGGCAGGGGTCCCGGGCTGGCACAATGGCACGCCGGACACCTCGCAGCCCCGCGCTGGGGTGTCCGCACGGGCCTGTAGCTCAGTTGGTAGAGCGCCGCGTTTACACCGCGTAGGTCGTCGGTTCGAGCCCGGCCGGGCCCACGTGCAGAACAGCAGAGAGGACCAGGCCGCCGGAGCGGGCGTGCCGACGCTCGCCCGGGTGGTCGAGGTGCTGGAGGGGTTCTACCCGCCGGCCACCGCCCAGTCCTGGGACCGGGTCGGGCTCGTGGCGGGCGACCCTGAGCAGCCGGTCTCCACGATCCTGCTCGCGGTGGACCCGACCCTGGCGGTGATCGGCGAGGCGGTCGGGCTGGGCGCGGACCTGATCGTCACCCACCACCCCTTGCTGCTGCGCGGCATCCACTCCGTCGCCCCGACGACCGCGAAGGGCGCCGCGGTGACGGACCTCGTCGTCAACGACGTCGCGCTCTACTGCGCCCACACCAACGCCGACGTGGCGGACCCGGGGGTCGGCCAGGCCCTGGCGTCCGCCTGCGGGCTCGAGCAGACCGAGGCGCTGACCGTCTCGGAGGCCCAGGAGCTCGGCCGCGTGGGTGAGCTCCCGGACAGCGTGACACTGCGCGACCTGGCCGAGCGGCTGGGTGCGGCCCTGCCGCCGACCGCCGGCGGGATCCGGGTGGCCGGGCCCGCTGACGCACCCGTCCGCCGGGTGGCCGTGCTCGGCGGTGCGGGCGACTCCGAGCTCGCCGCCGTCCGCCGCAGCGGTGCCGACGTGTACGTCACCGCCGACCTGCGCCATCACCCCGCACTGGAGGCCCGGGAGGAGGCGCACGCCCGCGCCCGGCTGCGGGGCGGCCCCGGGGCAGGGGTGGCGGAGACGCCATACCTCATCGACGCGGGACACTTCGCCAGCGAGTGGCTGTGGCTCCCCGGACTGCGGGACCGGCTGGCGGCGGCCCTGCCGGATAGCGTGAGCATCGAGATCTCGACCGTGCGCACCGACCCGTGGGACTTCGTGGTCGGTGCCACCCCACCCCCTGAACCAGGAGACGACGCGTGAAGGCGACCCCCCAGATGCAGGCCAGGCTGCTGGACCTGCAGGAGCTCGACACCCGGCTCAGCCAGCTCGACCACCAGGCCAGGACGCTGCCCGAGCTGATCGACATCGCGCGGCTCGAGGCCAGCGAGGCGGACCTGCGGGCCGAGGTCGTGCGCGCCGAGACGCAGCTGAGCGACCTGGAGCGCGAGGTGGCCAAGGCCGAGGCGGCCGTCCAGCAGGTCCGCGACCGGGCCGCTCGCGACGAGGCCCGGCTCGCCGCCGGCACGGGCACGGCCAAGGACCTCCAGGGGCTGCAGCACGAGCTGGAGTCGCTCGCCCGGCGCCAGTCGGTGCTGGAGGACGAGGAGCTCGAGGTCATGGAGCGGGTGGAGGCGGCGCAGCGGGTGGCCGAGGCCGCCGTGGACGCCCGTGACGAGCACGCGACCCGCCTCGCCGAGCTGCGCGCCGCCCGCGACGAGAAGCTCGCCGTCATTGCGGCCGACCGCGAGGACGTGGCTTCGGGACGCCCAGCCGTCGCGGCCGACGTGTCCGCCGAGCTGCTGGCGCTCTACGACCGCATCCGCGCGCACAGCGGCACCGGGGCCGCGCCACTGCTGCAGCGTCGCTGCGGCGGGTGCCGCCTGGAGCTCAACGTCGTCGACCTGGGCCGGTTCCGCACTGCGGCGGAGGACGAGGTCCTGCGCTGCGAGGAGTGCGGCCGGATCCTCGTCCGGACCCCGGAGTCGGGTCTGTGACGCTGCCGACCGCGCTGGTCGTCGAGGCCGACGGCGGCTCCCGGGGCAACCCGGGAGTGGCGGGCTACGGTGCCCTCGTGCGCGACGCGCGCACCGGCACCCTCCTGGCCGAGCGTGCCGCCCCGCTGGGGAGGGCGTCGAACAACGTCGCGGAGTACGAGGGACTCATCGCCGGGCTGCAGGCGGTGGTCGACGGCTACCTGACGGACGGGCCGCTGGTCGAGGTGCGGATGGACTCCAAGCTCGTCGTCGAGCAGATGTCCGGCCGCTGGAAGATCAAGCATGCCGACATGCAGCGGCTGGCGCTCCAGGCTCGGCGCCTGGTCGACCAGGTGCGCAAGGCTGGCGGCTCGGTGGAGTTCCGCTGGGTCCCGCGTGACCACAACAAGGCGGCCGACGCCCTGTCGAACCTGGGGATGGACGGCCGCACCGTGCACCGCGACCACGGGGCGGACGACAGCTCCGGTCCAGGGCCGAAGGAGACGACGGGCGCGCCTGCCCTCGCCACTCCCACCTTCGGCGATCCGCGCGCCCCGCTCAGCGACGTCGTCGTCTCCCCGGAGACGGTCCCGACGCTGGAGGGCCAGACCCGGCTCATCCTGGTGCGCCACGGCGTGACCGACTTCACCCAGACCCACCGTCTCGACGGTCGCGGCGGCGCCGACCCCGCGCTCAACGCGACGGGGCTGTCCCAGGCCCGGGCCGCCGCCCGCGCGGTCAAGGACCTCGTGGACCGCTCCTCCCGCGGGCCCGTCACCGTGGTGTCCAGTTCGCTGCGCCGCGCCCGGCAGACCGGGCAGGAGATCGCCGACCTCCTCGGCGTCGAGCGTGAGCAGGACGCCGACTGGGACGAGCAGGGCTTCGGCGAGTGGGACGGTCGCGCGATGCCGGACCTCGTCGCCGAGTCCGGTGAGGACCTTCTCCGACTCCGCACGGACGCGGACTTCGCGCCCCAGGGCGGGGAGACGCGACGCCAGCTCGACGCGCGGGTGGCCTCGGCTCTCGGGCGCGCGCTGGCACGGGGCGGCACGGTCGTCGTGGCGACCCACCGCGTGGCGCTCATGTCGGTCCTGTGCCGACTCCTGGGGATCGACCACGACCGTGCCTGGTCCATCGCCACGGCGCCGGCGTCTCTCACCGCGGTCGAGGTGTGGCCCGACGGCGGCGTGCAGGTGGCCTTCGTCAACGACACCTGGCACCTGCGCGACCTCTGAGCCGACGCCCGGTCAGGCGGGCTGCACGTCGAGCACCCACGGTCGCCCGGGGCGTGCGGGGGGCGACAGCTCCACCTCGAAGCGCGGGGTCAGCAGTCCCGGCAAGGCCTTCGGGTGGCGCGGGTCGGCTGCCTCCTGGCAGAGCGCCCTGGCGACGAGCCCTCGCGTGTGCTTGGCCATGTGGGTCGCGCCCGGCACGCGCACGGTGACCCAGCGCTCGGCCAGCGGGCCCTGCGGGACCCAGGCCGCGGCATACGTGCTGGAACGGCAGTCGACGACCAGTCCGCGTCCGGCCGCCTCGACCAGCACCTCCTCCAGGTGGGGGCGCCAGTGGCTGGCGAGCGGGCCGACCCCGGGCAGGTTGACGCCCATCGACAGGCGGTAGGGCGCCACGCGGTCGCTCATCCGCAGCGCGCCGTAGAGAGCGGAGACGACGACGAGGCGGCGGTTGGCCCGGCGCGTCGACGCCGGGTCGAGGCTGGCGAGGTCGAGGGCGTCGTAGAGCACCCCGGTGTAGAGGTCCCGGGCCGCGAGGGTGGGGGCATCCTGCAGGCGGGTGTTCCGCGCGATCTCCTCGCCCAGCGAGGCGCTGACCCCGAGCACGGAGGGGGCGTCCTCCCGTCGGCTCGCGGCCGCCAGAGCCTCGCCGACCTCCAGCCGGGGCGCGGTCAGGGAGGGGGAGGAGAGGCTCTCGGGGCGGAGCGCGGAACCCCTCGCCCGGGTGGCCTTGGACTCGGACGGCGGCAGGAGGATGAGCACGTCAGGCAGGGTAGGCCACGTAGGGTGGCGCTCATGATCCAGCGTGCGACCAAGCTTGCCGGCGCCCCGACGACCGAGACCGGGCGGCTGCTCACCCAGGCCTTCGCCGCGGCGCGCCAGGAGCAGGAGGTCCCGCTGGACTTCCCGGCCGAGGTGCTGGAGGAGGTCGAGCAGGCGCTCGCCACGCCGGACCTGCCGGAGCGGGACGAGACCTCCGTGCCGTTCATCACGATCGACCCGCCCGGCTCGATGGACCTCGACCAGGCGATGCACATCGAGCGTGACGGGGACGGCTACCGCGTCCGTTACGCCATCGCCGACGTCCCGGCGTTCGTGCGGCCGGGCGGAGCCGTCGACGCGGAGGCGCGGCGGCGCGGCCTGACCGTCTACTGCCCGGACCTGCGGGTCCCGCTGCACCCGCCGGCCCTGAGCGAGGGGGCCGCCAGCCTGCTGCCCGAGGAGCAGCGACCCGCCTTTGTCTGGGACATCCGGCTCGACGCCGAGGGCGTGCACTCACAGGTCGAGCTCTACCGCGCCATGGTCCGCTCCGTGCGCCGCTACACCTACGACGAGGTGCAGACGCTCGTCGACGGCGGGGAGGGCGAGGAGGTCCTGCAGCTGCTGAAGGTGGTCGGGGAGCTGCGCGTCAAGCAGGAGGCGGCCCGCGGCGGCGCGAGCCTGCCCATGCCTGAGCAGGAGGTCGAGCAGACGGACGAGGGCCAGTACGTCCTGCGCCTTCGCCCGCTGCTGCCCGCCGAGGACTGGAACGCGCAGATCTCCCTCCTCACCGGCATGGTGGCCGCCCAGCTGATGCTCGAGGGCCGGGTCGGGATCCTGCGCACCATGCCCGTCCCGCCCCACGACGCCGTCCAGCGCTTCCGGCGCGAGGCGCGCGCCCTAGGGGCCGAGTGGCCCGAGGGTATGCCGTACGGCGAGTTCCTGCGCACGCTCGACAAGTCCGACCCCGCCCACCTCGCGGTGGTCCAGGCGGCCACGTCCTTGTTCCGGGGAGCCGGCTACACCGCCTTCGACGGCGAGCTGCCGCCCGCGGAGCAGCAGGTGCAGGCGGCGATCGCCGCGCCCTACGCCCACGTGACCGCGCCGTTGCGGCGGCTCGTCGACCGCTTCGGGCTCGTCGTCTGCGAGGCGCTGAGCAGCGGCGACGAGGTGCCGGGCTGGGCACGGGAGTCGCTGGCCGGCCTGCCGGAGGTGATGGAGGAGGCTGACCGCCGGGCGCGCGCCGTGGAACGCGCCTGCGTGAGCGCCGTCGAGGCGGCCGTCCTGGCCGACCGGGTGGGCCAGGAGTTCGAGGCCGTGGTCGTCGACGGGACCGAGAAGGGCGTCGTCGTGCAGCTGACCGACCCCCCGGTCAGCGAGCGGGCGCGCGGCACGGCCGAGATCGGCAGCGTGGTGCGCGTCCGGGTGGAGCGCGTGGACGTGCTCAGCGGCCAGGTGGATCTCCTGGTCCTCGGTCCATGAGCGGAGGGCGGCGACCGCGCGTGGTCGCCACCGACTGCGACGGGACCCTGCTGCGCACCGACGGGACGGTCACCGACTACACCCGCGGGGTCCTGCACGACGTGCGCGCGGCCGGAGTCGGCGTGGTGCTGGTCACCGCCCGGCCACCCCGCTGGATGGACGAGCTCGCGGACCTGGGCGTCGAGGGTCTCGCCCTCTGCGGCAACGGAGCCTTCACCTACGATCTCTCGAGCCGTCGGATCGTCTCCCACCGGCTCCTGGAGGCCGAGGTCCTGGGCGAGCTGATCGCGGACCTGCGTGACGGCATACCGGGCATCCGGCTGGCCACGGAGGGGCTCGAGGGGCTGGCGCGCGAGCACGCCTATCGCGGCAGCCGCGTGCACGGGCCGGAGTGGATGGTCTGCGAGGCCGAGGAGCTGGCGGGCCGTTCGGTGGGCAAGGTGCTCGTCCGCCACGAGGTGATGGAGACGGAGGAGCTGACCGCGATGGTGGCCGCGATCGTGGGGGAGCGGGCCGAGGTCTCGCACTCCGGCGCCGTCCGGCTGGCCGAGATCGGACCCCGGGGAGTGACCAAGGCGGTGGCGCTCGCGCAGTGGTGCGACGAGCAGGAGCCGGAGATCACGGCGTCCGACGTCTGGGCCTTCGGGGACATGCCCAACGACCTGCCGATGCTGACCTGGGCGGGGCGCTCGTTCGCCGTCGCGAACGCCCATGCGGACGTGCGGGCTGCCGCGGACGAGGTGGTCGCCAGCAACGACGAGGACGGCGTCGCCCGCACCCTCGTCCGGCTCCTGGAGGACGGCTGAGGATGCTGAACGCGACAGGAGCCGTCTCCGCCGACGTGGCGCACCCGCGCTGGCCGTTCCATCGCGCCTGGCTCGTCGCGGCGGTCACGCTGCTCGCGCTGGTCGCCGCTGCGGCCTTCCGGTCGACCACCGGAGCGCTCTTCGCGCCGCTGGAGGAGGAGTTCGGCTGGAGCCGCACGGATCTGTCGGTGGCGGTCACCGTCAATCTCGTCGTCTACGGCCTCGTCGCCCCGTTCGCGGCCGTGCTGATGGACCGGTTCCCGGTGCGCTGGGTCGCGGTCGCAGCGCTGACGCTGGTCGCCGCCGGGGCGGGGCTGACCGTCCTGATGAGCGCGGTGTGGCAGCTGGTGCTCCTGTGGGGTGTGCTGGTCGGCGTCGGGACCGGGGCGATGGCGCTGGTCTTCGGGGCAGTGGTCGCCAACCGGTGGTTCTCGACCAACCGCGGTCTGGTGATGGGGATCTTCTCGGCGGCCAACGCGTGCGGGCAGCTCGCGTTCCTGCCGCTGGTCGTGCTGGTGGCCGAGCGGCACGGTTGGCGGCCGGCCGCGCTCAGCGTCGCGGGCTTCGCCCTGCTCATCGTGCCGCTGCTGCTGTGGCCCTTCGCGTCGCGGCCCTCCGACGTGGGCTGGCGAGCGTGGGGGGAGCGGCCCGCCGACATGGCCACGGCAACAGTCACGGCCACGGCCACGGCCACGGAGCCTTCGGTCCGCCGGAGCCTCGCCCGCGAGACGGTCGCCGTCCTTGTGGAGGCCGGACATCACCGCGCGTTCTGGATCCTCTTCTTCACCTTCTGGGTCTGCGGGTGGTCGACCAACGGGCTCATCCAGACCCACTTCATCCCGGCGGCCCACGACCACGGGATGCCCGTCACGACGGCGTCGGGCCTGCTCGCGCTCATCGGCATCTTCGACGTCGTCGGGGTGATCCTGTCCGGCTGGCTCACCGACCGGGTGCGACCGTGGATCCTGCTCGTCGGCTACTACACCTTCCGCGGGCTGTCGCTGCTCTTCGTGCACTCGCTCCTCGGCCCCGAGGTCAGCCCGCCGATGTGGCTGTTCATCGTGTTCTACGGGCTCGACTGGGTCGCGACAGTCCCACCCACTGTGGCGCTGTGCCGCGAGCACTTCGGCCTGGAGCGGTCGGCTGTCGTCTTCGGCTGGGTGTTCGCGGCGCACATGGTCGGGGCGGGCGTCGGCGCGTTCGTCGCCGGTGCCGGACGCGACGCGTCAGGGTCCTACCTGATGGCGTGGGTGACCGCGGCGCTGCTGTGCTTCGCGGCCGCGGCGAGCCTGTTCTTCCTGCCCCGCACCCCGGTCGACACCGACGTCGCGGACGGGCTGCCCGCCTCCGACGGGGAGGTCGTGCCGCGTCCCTGAGGAGGCGCCGCGCACGTCCGGGAGGTGTGGTGGATGAGCCGGCCGGTACGCCGGGTTCTGTCCCTCCGCGCCGTCGCCGGCACTGCGGAGGTGGCGACCATCCATCTAGGACGACCGTTGCCGGTCGCCTCCAGCGGCCTACCCGTGCGCTCGGGCGGGCAGCCCTCGGACGCGCACTGTCTGGCCTTGCTCCAGGTGGGGTTTACCTAGCCACGCCAGTCACCTGGCGTGCTGGTGGTCTCTTACACCACCGTTTCACCCTGACCCGTCGCCGAGGCGGCGGGCGGTCTGTTTTCTGTGGCACTGTCCCGCGGGTCACCCCGGGTGGCCGTTAGCCATCACCTTGCCCTGTGGAGCCCGGACGTTCCTCGGCGGAGATCCCCTGAGGGGTTCCGACGCGGCCGCCTGGCCGACTCATCCACGAGGGTCTATTCTACCCGCGCATCACGGGTCCCCCCGGTCCTCGAGGACGAGGTCCATCATCGGCAGGAAGTCCCCGTACGTGACCCCCGCAGGCAGGTGCGGCCGGATCACCTGCTCCAGCACCTCCCACGACCGAGGGTGCTGGGCGGCGTAGCGGGTCAGGGCTGCGCCCGCGACCTCCTGCGGCACCGGGTATGCCATGGCCGTCGCCTCCCGCACCCGCCCGGTGCTCACCCGGCAGCGCGGGTCCTCGAGGAGGTTGCGGTACCACTGGGACGAGGGGCCGAGGCCGGACACCACGCGGTAGGTGCCCGCTGCGGGCCGGTCGACGACCTCCAGACACACCTGGCGGAGCACGCCGGAACGGCGCCCCCGGTGCTCGAGCATCAGCACCCTGGGCCCGAGCAGCCAGCCCAGGCCGGCCCGGTAGAGCGGGAGCGGCGACCTCGCCAGGCGGCGGTCGTGCAGGAAGCGAGAGGCGACCCGGCCGGCCACGCCGCCCAGCACCGACGTCATACCGAAGTCGGGCCGGAGCCGCGCAGGTCGTGCAGCTCGACCCCTCCGTCCGCGCCGAAGCCGACGATGTGCCGCAGGTAGATGTCACGCCCGGGCTCGGTCACGAGCCCGTCGTGGATCGGGATCACGCCACGCGCAGGTCCGATGCGTCGGACGAACTCGACGGTCTCGGACACCTTGGCCCACGGTGCGTTGACGGGCACGCACAGCAGGTCGACCGGTCCGGGGTCGGCGTCGAGCGCGTCGCCGGGGTGGAAGAGCGTCGGCCCGTCGTGCGTGCTGACCACTACGCCGCGGTTGCCGATCCGCTCGATGAATTCGTGGATGACCGCGTGCTGCGCGCCCACGGTCCGGACCGAGATCCCGCTCAGGTCGACGGTCTCGTCAGTGGTGAGTCGTTCGGTGCGGTCCGCCAGCCCGGCCGAGGTCAGCACCTCGGCGGTCTGCGGCTCGACGAGGAGCCGTGCGCCGGGGTTGTCCCGGATCAGGGCGGGCACCTGCGCCGGGTCGCAGTGGTCGGGGTGCTGGTGCGTGACGACCACGGCCGTGAGGTCCCTCAGGGCTGAGACGTCGGAGAAGTTGCCCGGGTCGATCAGGACGCGCGCGCCGGAGCTCTCGACGAGGAGACAGGCGTGGCCGAGGTGAGTGATCTCCATACCGCGACGGTATGCCGTCAGGCGCGCCTTCGCTGCGGTCAGGTGGGTATGTCGGTGGTGTCTCGTACGTTTGTCCTATGAGAGTGATGGGTGCGGGCGGGGCGGTGCTGCGGACAGGCTGGGAGCAGGTGCGGCGTCCGGGGCTGTCGGCTGGTGTGACGGTGGGGCAGGTGGTGGGTGCCGGGGTGGCGCGGGCGCGCGATGAGCTGGTCTGGGCCGAGGTGGGGGCGCACCGTGCGGGTCTGCTGCAGGAGGCCGAGCTGGTGGGGGGCCTGGAGGTGCTGGGGGAGACGGCGGCGTCGTTGTCGCGGGCCCGGTTGCGGGTGGCGTGCGAGGTCGCGCAGAGGGGCCTGCACCTGGGCAGCGGGTTCACCCTGGGGGACTGGTTGGCCCCTCGCTGCCCGGACCTGGACGCGGCGCAGGTGCGGGACCTGGCCCGGGTCGCGGCGGCGTCGCGGGAGGGGGTGTACGCGCCCCTGGTGGAGGCGGCGGTCCGCGGGGTGTTCTCGATCGGGCGCGCGGCGGCGTTCCACCGGGCGCTGGTGCGGATCCGGCGGGCGGTGGACGACGAGGAGTTCACCCGGGCGGTGGCGCTCCTGGTCGGTGCCGGGGCGCAGCCGTTGTTCGGGGAGCGGGACATCGCCCGGATCATCGCGGCGCTGCTGCGGGCGTGCCTGCCGGAGAAGAGCCACGAGGAACGAGCCCGGGCGGGCCGGCAGCTGCGGGACGTGCACGAGTCGAACCTGGCCGGCGGGACGGTCAAGCGGATCGTGGTGACCTTCGGGGACGCGGGGGACTACGAGGCGGTCCGGGCGGTGCTGATGTCGCCGTTGGCGGCGCCGGCGAGCAAGGAGACGCAGGAGGCCACCGGTGAGGTCGACACCCGCACTCCGGGGCAGCGCCGCTACGACGCGTTGATGACGGTGCTGCGCCGCGGGGTCGCCGGGACCAGGGGGCAGCCGACGACGGCGAAGGCCACCCTGGTGGTGACGATGGCCCTGGACACCTTGCGCCGCGACAGCGCTGCCTCCGGTGGTGGCCTGCCGGGGGCGGGGCACACCCTGGAGGGAGCCACGCTCAGCGCGGCGACCGTGCGGCGGCTGGCGTGCGAGGCGGACGTGATCCCGATGGTGCTGGGCGGGCCGAGCGAGGTCCTGGACCAGGGCCGGCGGCGCCGACTGGTGACCCCGGGGCAGCGGATCCGGCTGGCGGCCCGGGACCAGGGGTGCACGATCCCCGGGTGCAGCGTGCCCGCGACCTGGTGCGAGGCCCACCACGTCATCCCCTGGGCCCGCGGCGGACGCTCGGACCTGTCCAACTACGCCCTGCTCTGCCCGCGCCACCACACCTGGGTCCACGAGCACGGCCGCACCGCCAGAGTCACCACCCGCGGCGTCGTCTGGCTCCTCCGACCATGACCCCGCCCCGCACCCGGACCGACCGTCCGGGGCGAGAGCCTGCCCACGAGGTGATGAGAGATACGATCGACCCCCGTGGAGTTCCTCAACGGCACGCAGCCGACGCACGACCTGACCTACAACGACGTCTTCATGGTCCCGTCTCGATCGGCCGTGACCTCGCGGCTGGACGTGGATCTCACGACGGCGGACGGGGTGGGCACCACCATCCCTGTCGTCGTGGCCAACATGACCGCCGTCTCCGGCCGCCGGATGGCCGAGACCGTGGCCCGGCGGGGCGGCGTCGCGGTGCTCCCGCAGGACATCCCGCTCCCCGAGGTCGGCAAGACCGTCGAGCGGGTCAAGGCAAGCCACACGGTGTACGAGACCCCGATCGTCATCGAGCGCTCCGCTCCCGTCGCCCAGCTGCTCTCCGTAATGCACAAGCGTGCGCACCACGCGGCCGTCGTGGTCGAGGCCGGGCGCCCGATCGGCCTGGTGACCGAGGCGGACACCGCCGAGGTCGACCGGTTCGCGTCGGTCGGCGACGTGATGGTCGTCCCCCGCCTGGTCCTCGAGGAGGGCGTCGACCTTCGCGAGGCCTTCGACCTCCTCGAGCAGCACCGCGTCGAGCTCGCCCCGGTCGTCTCCGGCGGACTGCTCCGCGGCATCGTGACGCGCACGGGCCTGCTGCGCTCGGCCATCTACACCCCGGCGCTCGATCCCGAGGGCCGCCTGTGCATCGGTGCCGCCGTCGGCATCAACGGTGACGTGCCCGGCAAGGCGGCCGAGCTGCTGGCGACCGGCGCTGACGTGCTCGTCGTCGACACCGCGCACGGTCACCAGGACAAGATGATCGAGGCGCTGCCCCACGTGGTCGCGGCGCGCGACGCCCACGAGGCCGCCACCGGCCGCCGCGTGCCCGTGGTCGCCGGCAACATCGTGGCCCGATCCGGTGTGGAGGACCTGGTCGCTGCCGGTGCCGACATCATCAAGGTCGGCGTCGGGCCGGGCGCGATGTGCACCACCCGGATGATGACGGGCGTGGGCCGTCCGCAGTTCTCCGCGGTGCTCGAGTGCGCGGAGGCCGCTCGTGGGCTGGGTGCCCAGGTGTGGGCCGACGGCGGGGTGAAGTACCCCCGCGACGTGGCCCTCGCCCTGGCCGCGGGTGCGGCCTCGGTGATGATCGGCTCCTGGTTCGCCGGCACGCTCGAGTCGCCCGGAGACCTGATGCGGGACGTCGACGGCCGCGCCTACAAGGAGTCCTTCGGCATGGCCTCGGCGCGCGCCGTCCGCAACCGCACCCGTGACCTGTCGGCCTTCGACCGCGCACGCTCGGCCCTGTTCGAGGAGGGCATCTCCTCGGGGCGGATGTTCCTGGACCCCCAGCGGCCCGGCGTCGAGGACGTCCTGGACCAGATCGTCTCGGGCGTGCGCTCGGCCTTCACCTACGCCGGAGCACGCAGCATCGGTGAGTTCCACACCCGTGCCGTCGTCGGGGTGCAGGGCGCCGCGGGCTACGAGGAGGGCCGTCCGCGCCACACCTCCTGGTAGCCCCTGCGACGAGGGGCGTGGACGACCCGGCAGCGCGGTCCTGTCCGCGGAGATGGCTCGGCGCCCATGACGAAGGCCGCGACCTGAACGGGCGCGGCCTTCGTCGTCAGCGGGGCCGGGCAGCGGCGTGACGGCTCAGCCGGCGTTCGCGGCATACCAGGCGGCACCGACGATGCCGGCCTCGTTCTTGAGCTCGGCCGCCACGATCGGCGTGCGCAGCTCGAGGCGGGGCAGGAACTTGTCCGCCTTCTTCGACACGCCACCGCCGACGATGATCAGGTCGGGGGAGAAGAGCATCTCGACGGTCTCGTAGTAGCGCTGCAGCCGCTTGGCCCAGTCCTTCCAGGACAGGTCCTCGCGCTCCTTGACGCTGCTCGCCGCGCGGGTCTCGGCGTCGTGACCGTCGATCTCGAGGTGGCCGAGCTCGGTGTTGGGCACCAGCACGCCGTCGACGAAGAGGGCCGACCCGATCCCGGTCCCCAGTGTCGTCAGCAGCACGACACCCTTGACGTCCTTGCCGGCCCCGTAGTGCACCTCGGCCACGCCCGCGGCGTCCGCGTCGTTGACCACGTGGACCTCACGGCCCAGCCGCTCGGTCAGCAGCTGGTCGGCGTCCGTGCCGATCCAGCTCGGGTCGATGTTGGCGGCGCTGCGCACCACCCCGTGCTGGACGACGGCGGGGACGGTCACGCCGACGACGGAGCCGTCCGGCACGACGTCGGAGAACTGCTCGACGACGAGGGCGACCGTCTCCAGCACGTCCGCCGGCCGGGCGCCCTCGGGGGTGTCCAGCCGGACGCGCTCGGCCGCGAGCGCGCCCCGGGTCAGGTCGACCGGGGCCCCCTTGATGCCGCTGCCGCCGATGTCGATGCCGAGGACGAGGTTGTCAGCCATGGGGGACAGGGTATGACGTGTCGTGCCTCAGGCCTGGGTCAGGATCTCCGCACCGTCCTCGGTGATGAGGATCGTGTGCTCGAACTGGGCCGAGGGGCGCAGGTCAGCGGTCGTCACGGTCCACCCGTCCGCCCACTCCTGCCACTCGTGCGTGCCCAGGTTGAGCATCGGCTCGATGGTGAAGGTCATCCCCGGCTCGATGAGGGTGTCGTAGGACGGCGCGGCGTCGTAGTGGGGGATGACGAGGCCGGAGTGGAAGGCCTCGCCGACCCCGTGGCCCGTGAAGTCGCGGACGACGCCGTACCCGAAGCGGTCGGCGTAGCTCTCGATCACGCGGCCGATGACGTTGATCTGGCGGCCGGGGCGGGCCGCCTTGATGCCGCGGGCGAGCGCCTCGCGGGTGCGCTCGACGAGCAGCCGGGTCTCCTCCGCCACGTCGCCGGAGAGGAAGGTCGCGTTGGTGTCGCCGTGGACACCTCCGATGTAGGCCGTGATGTCGATGTTGCAGATGTCCCCGTCGCGAAGCTCGCGGTCGTCGGGGATGCCGTGGCAGATGACCTCGTTGACCGAGGTGCACAGCGACTTGGGGAAGCCCCGGTAGCCGAGCGTCGAGGGGTAGGCGCCGTGGTCGAGCAGGAACTCGTGCCCGGCCTTGTCGATGGCGTCGGTCGTGACGCCCGGGCGCACCATGGAGCCGCACAGCTCCAGGGCCTGGGCCGCGATCCGGCCGGCGACCCGCATCTTCTCGATCGTCTCCGCGTCCTTGATCTCCGATCCCTGGAAGGGGCGCGGGGCGGGACGGTCGACGTACTCCGGTCGCGCGATCGAGGCCGGCACGGGCAGGCGTGGGCTGACGGTTCCGGCGGCGATCGGCGCGAGGGTGGGCATAGGCTGAATTCTACGTGCCGTCGCCCGACGGCCTGCCCGAGCAGAGGTGGAGGAGAGGGTATGCAGTTCTGGTTCAACACCAAGACCGGCCAGGTCGAGTCCGGGGACGACCCCGAGCGCGCGCGCAGCGCTGACCTGATGGGCCCCTACGAGTCCGAGGCCGACGCGGCGAGGGCCTACGAGATCGCCGCCGAGCGCACCGCCGCGTGGGACGAGGAGGACCGCGCGGAGGACGAGTGGGCCACCGGGGACGCCGGGGCGTCGAACTGGGACAACAACCCGCTCAACGACTGACCTTCCGCACCGCCCGTGGTCGACCAGGACGTCCTCGTCGAGCGTGTGCTGCGTGCCGTGGAGCAGGTGCCCCCCGGGCGGGTCGTCTCCTACGGCGACCTGGCCGGGCTCGTCGGCATCGGGCCACGCCAGGTGGGCTCGCTCATGCGCCACTGGGGCGCCAACGTGGCCTGGTGGCGGGTGACCAACCACGCCGGGGACTTCCCGGCCGACCTGCTCGCCCGGGCTCGCCCCCACTGGGAGCGGGAGGGCATCGAGGTGAAGCCGAACGGGCTGGGGTGCCGCATCGCGGCATACCGCGTCGACCTCGAGCAGCTGGCGCGAGACTACGCCTGCGCCACGGACGGGCTGGGCGGGAGCGATACGGCAGGATGAGCGCATGAACCGCCAGCAGGAGTACGTCCTCCGCACGATCGAGGAGAGGGACATCCGGTTCGTCCGGCTCTGGTTCACCGACATCCTCGGCACCCTCAAGTCGGTCGCGGTCGCCCCGGCCGAGCTGGAGCAGGCCTTCACCGAGGGCATCGGCATCGACGGCAGTGTCATCGAGGGCTTCACGCGGGTCTACGAGGCGGACATGGTGGTCCAACCCGACGCCGACTCCTTCCAGGTGCTGCCGTGGCGCGAGCGCTCCGCCCGGATGTTCTGTGACATCCGGATGCCCGACGGCACCCCTGCGCCGACCGACTCCCGCCACATCCTGCGCCGGGCGCTGGACGCGGCCAGCGAGGAGGGGTTCACCTTCTACACCCACCCCGAGATCGAGTTCTACCTGTTCAAGGAGCCCTACGACCGCACCGTGGGCCCGCAGCCGGTCGACCAGGCGGGCTACTTCGACCACGTGGCGCGCGGCGACGGGCACGACTTCCGCCGCGCGGCGATCGACACGCTGGAGCAGATGGGGATCAGCGTCGAGTTCAGCCACCACGAGGGCGGACCGGGGCAGCAGGAGATCGACCTGCGCTACGCCGACGCCCTGTCGATGGCGGACAACATCATGACCTTCCGCACCGTGGTGCGTGAGGTCGCCCTCCAGGAGAATGCCTTCGCCTCCTTCATGCCCAAGCCGCTGGCCGCGCACCCGGGCTCGGCCATGCACACGCACATGTCGCTCTTCGAGGGCGACTCCAACGCCTTCTACGAGCCCGGCGCGCCCTACGAGCTGTCCCAGACCGGCCGCCGGTTCATGGCCGGCGTGCTCGCCCACAGCCGCGAGATCTGCGCCGTCACCAACCAGTGGGTCAACTCTTACAAGCGGATGTGGGGTGGGGGAGAGGCGCCCGCCTACGTCTGCTGGGGCCACAACAACCGCTCCGCCCTCGCCCGCGTGCCGATGTACTCCATCGGCAAGGGGCACTCGCGGCGCATCGAGGTCCGCTCGATCGACTCGGCGTGCAACCCCTACCTCACGTATGCCGTGCTCCTCGCCTCCGGCCTGCGGGGCATCCGCGAGGGCTACGAGCTGCCGCCCGAGGCGGAGGACGACGTGTGGGCGCTCACCGACGCCGAGCGTCGCGCGCTCGGCATCGACCCCCTGCCGCAGAGCCTCGGCGAGGCCGTCGCGGTGATGGAGGAGTCCGACCTCGTCGCCGAGGTCCTGGGCGAGCAGGTCTTCGACTTCTACCTGCGCAACAAGTGGCAGGAGTGGGGCGAGTACCGCTCGCAGGTGACCCAGTTCGAGCTCGACCGCTACCTCCTGCACCTGTGAGGCGGGGCAGGCCGTGACCGTGGACCCCGCGGGCGCCCGGGCGCGGCACGGCCGGGGCCAGCCCGGCGAGACGCCGGCGGGCGGAGAGCTCGCCCGGGCCGGCTTCGCGAGCACGGCGCGGGCCGCGGCCCTGCTCACCGAGGTCCTCGACCGGCTGCCCGCCGCGACGGACGCCTCTGCGCTGGTGGCCGACCTGGCGACGGTGGCGGACCCCGACGCCGCCCTCCTTACCCTGGTCCGGCTGCTGGACCCCCGCAGCTCCGGCGCGTCGGGCGAGGCGACCGCGGCCGCCACCGTGCCCGTCGTCGCCGCGGGCGGCGAACCGCGACGGCGCCTGCTCACGCTGCTCGGCGGCTCGGTGGCGCTCGGCGAGCACCTCCTGCGTCACCCCGAGCACCTCGCCGACGTGGCCGCCGGGGCCCCGCCGGACCCGGACGCGGTGGTCGAGGCCGTCAGGGGCCTGCACGGCAGGGAAGGTGCCGAGACCCTTCGGGTGGCCTACCGGGGCCAGCTGGCCCGGATCGCGACGGCCGACCTCACCGACGCCGACCCGCTCGCGATCATGCCTCAGGTGGGCTCCTGGCTGGCCGACCTCGCCGGGGCGGCGCTGGAGGGCGCGCTGCTGCTGGCACGCGCCGAGACGGAGGGGGAGCAGACCTGCGCGCTCGCCGTCGTCGGCATGGGCAAGACCGGCGGCCGCGAGCTGAACTACCTCAGCGACGTCGACGTCATCTTTCTCGCCGCACCCCGTGAGGGAGCTGACGAGTCAGAGGCGATGGCGGTGGCCACCCGGCTGGCGAGCGCGGTCATGCGGATCTGCAGCCAGCCGACGGCGGAGGGGGCGCTGTGGCAGGTCGACGCCGCGCTGCGCCCGGAGGGTCGGCACGGACCTCTCGTCCGCACGCTGCGCGCCCATCGCGAGTACTACGAGCGCTGGGCCCAGACGTGGGAGTTCCAGGCGTTGCTCAAGGCTCGCCACGTCGCCGGCGACGCGGCCGTGACGCAGGAGTGGCTCGAGATCGTCCAGCCCATGGTGTGGTCGGCCTCCGCACGCGAGGACTTCGTGGTCGACGTCCAGGCGATGCGGCGGCGCGTCGAGCAGCACGTGAAGCCCGCGGAGGTGGACCGGCAGCTCAAGCTCGGGCCCGGCGGTCTGCGCGACATCGAGTTCAGCGTCCAGCTCCTCCAGCTCGTCCACGGGCGGGCCGACGAGTCCCTGCGGTCGCGGACCACGCTGGAGGCGCTCGCCGCGCTGACCGCCGGCGGCTACGTCGGCCGGGACGACCTCAAGGTGCTCGACGAGGCCTACCGTCTCCTGCGCTGTCTCGAGCACCGCGTCCAGCTGCACCGGCTGCGCCGCACCCACCTGATGCCGACCTCCACCCCCGAGCTGCGTCGGCTGGGGCGCTCCCTCGGCGAGCGCGGGGAGGCCGACCGTGCGGTCCTCCAGCGGTGGCGCGCGGTCCAGCGCGACGTGCGGCGGCTGCACGAGCGCCTGTTCTACCGCCCGCTCCTGACGGCGGTCGCCCGCCTGTCCACCGACGAGGCCCGCCTCACCCCGGAGGCGGCGCGGGAGCGGCTGGCCGCCCTCGGCTTCCGCGATCCGGCCGGGGCGATGCGGCACCTCGGCGCGCTCACCGAGGGGGTCAGCCGTCGCGCCACCATCCAGCGTCACCTGCTGCCGGTGATGCTCGCCTGGTTCGCCGACGGCGCCGACCCGGACGCCGGCCTCCTCGCCTTCCGGCAGATCAGCGACGCGCTGGGCTCGACGCACTGGTACCTCGGCATGCTGCGCGACGAGGGCAGCGCCGCCCAGCGGCTCGCCCGCGTCCTCTCCTCGAGCCGGTATGCCGTGGACCTGCTCCTCCGCGCCCCGGAGAGCGTCTCCCTGCTGGGGGACCCGGCCGGCCTGGTGCCCCCGGAACGTGACGCCCTCCTGAGCCGGATGGCCGCGGCCGCCTCCCGGCAGACCACCGTCGAGGACGCCTTCCAGGCGGTTCGCGCCGTGCGAGCCCGCGAACTGGTGCGCACCGTGCTCGGGGACCTCGTCGGGGACTGGGACGGGGAGCAGGTGCGGGGTGCGCTGACGGACGTGACCGACGCCTGCCTGACCAGCGCTCTCGACATCGCCCGGAGCGCCGTCCTGGAGCGGCGCGGCGAGGAGGCCGCGACGGCGATGCTCGTCGTCGGCATGGGGCGCCTGGGTGGCCGCGAGCTCGGCTACGCCAGCGACGCCGACGTCATGTACGTCCACGACCCGCTGCCCGGGGCCGACCCCGAGCGTGCGGCGGCGCAGGCGGCGGAGATCGTGGCCGAGCTGCGCAAAGGACTGTCGGGCAACGGTCCGGACCCCACCCTGGAGCTGGACGCGGACCTGCGGCCCGAAGGTCGGTCGGGCCCGCTCGTGCGCAGCCTCGACAGCTACCGCACCTACTACGCGCGCTGGTCGGCCGGGTGGGAGTCGCAGGCGCTGCTGCGGGCTCGCCCGGTGGCTGGTGACGATGGTCTCGCCGAACGGTTCCTGGAGACGATCCGGCCGCTGCGCTGGCCGGCCGGGGGCATCCCCGACCAGACGGTCAGGGAGATCCGGCGCCTCAAGGCCCGCATGGAGTCCGAGCGGCTCCCGCGCGGGGCGGACCCCCGCACCCACCTCAAGTTGGGGCTGGGTGGGCTCTCGGACGTCGAGTGGGTGCTGCAGCTGCTCCAGCTCCAGCACGCCGACGCCCACCCGGGCCTGCGCACGACGAGCACGACGCAGGGTCTGGCCGCGGCCGTCGCGGCCGGACTGCTCGCCGCGGACGACGCCGAGGTGCTCGGGTCGGCCTGGCGCCTGGCTTCCCAGATCCGCGACGCCGGGGTGGTATGGCGTGGCCGCCCGGTCGACTCCGTGCCCAGCGGCCTGCGTGACGCCGAGGGCCTGTCGCGCATCATGGGCCGGCCCCCCGGTCGGGGAGCTGCCCTCGCCGACGACTGGAGACGGGCGGGCCGGCACGCCCGCAGCGTGGTGGAGCGTCTGCTCTACGGCGACGCGCCGCCCCGCCCCGGAGCCCGGGCCGAGCCGGCCCAGCGGGGTCCGGGTCGGTCGCGACCCGGCCGGGCCGCCGGCTTCCGGGGTGTCGACCCGGCCGGACCGCCCCGCTCCGCCGACCGTTTCCCGCGGACACCCCCGCAGGGCCGGACCTGACGTCGGGCGGCCGACGGCTCGCGTGAGGTGTCCGACCCGTCGGTCCACCCTCACCGGTGGCCGGCGGTCCGCTCCGTAGGATGTCCCGGTGACCCCGACCAGCGAACCGGCACCCCGGCCGACAGCGTCGTCGCGTGCGCCGTCGGGGCCGGTGGACCCGGACCCGCTGCCGCGGGGCCTCGTGCTGCTGCGGGGTGCGCGCGAGGAGATCGACGAGTGGGTCGCGCGCGCCGTGGTGCCCCTGGTGGTGGTCCCCGCGGGCCGCTGGCGCCTCGCGGTGCTGTCGGGACCGACGAGCGTGGCGCCGCCGTACGACGACGGTGCGCTCCTGTTGGCCGGGCGGCCGGTCACCCCCAAGGCCGGTCCGTCGCTCGGCTTCTTCGAGATCGACGGGCGGGCCGTCATCACGGTGCAGGGAGCAGCCCGCCGGCGCACGCCCGCGTGGGTCGTCTGGGAGCCGGACGTCGGGCTGCTGAGGCCCCCCGGTCTCGACCTCGCCGGTCCGGCCGAGCTGGTCCGGGTCGCCGGAGCTGCGGGTTCGGTCCGCGACGAGCTCGTCGACCTGCTCCACGAGACCAGGAGCCGGCCGGTGACGATGCTGCAGGCCGTCCTCGCGACCCTCGACCTCCCTGGCGCGCGTCTCCTCGGTGACCCCCGGCTGGCTGCCGGCATGGACGGCGCGGTGCGTCACGAGCCGCAGGGGCGCGAGGTGCTGCGCTTCGAGGACAGCGTGGCCGACTCGGTGCGGCTGCGTCGCGAGCTGGGAGCGCTGCCGTGACCGCGGGCGCCGCCCTCCGGCTGCTGCCTGCCGTGGACATCGCGGGCGGGCGTGCGGACCAGGTGGTCGACGCCGGTCCGGACGACCCCTACGAGGTCGCGTCACGCTGGGTGGAGCACGGTGCCGACCACCTGCACCTGGTCGACCTCGACCGCGCCTTCGGCCGCGGCGACAACGCCCGCCTGCTCAGCACGCTCGTGGAGCGGCTCCCCGTCCCGGTGCAGCTGTCGGGAGGCCTGGCCGACGAGGCCGCGATCGACTGGGCGGCGTCGACGGGTGCCCGGCGCCTGGTCCTCGCCAGCTCGGTGCTCGCCGATGCCGACCTGCTCGAGCGGGTCGTCAGTCGGCACGGCGGCGACCGCGTGGTCGTCGCCGTCGACGTGCGCGCCGGCCAGGTGGTCAGCAGAGGGACGACCCTGTCACTGGGTCCGCTGACCGACGTGGTGGGCAGCCTGCCCGTGCTGCGCGAGGTGGCGCACGTGCTCGTGGCTGACGCCTCCCGCGACGGGACGCGCTCCGGCGCCGACCTTGATCTCTTCACCGCGGTCGCCGGGCTCGTCGCTCCCGCCCGGGTCGTGGCGTCCGGGGGCGTCGCGACGCTCGACGACCTGCGGGCGCTGCGCGCCCTGGTGCCTGCGGGCGTCACCGAGGTGGTCCTCGGCGCGGCCCTCTACCACCACGCGTTCACCCTCGGCGAGGCGCTGGAGGTATGCCGATGACGCACCGCTTCTCCTCCCACGAGCCGACGCACGGGCACGACACGGGCGGCGTGCCCTGGGCAGGCCGGACCCTGACCGGCACCGGTTTCGACGGCGACTCCGGGACTGCCGATCCAGAGCTCGCCGCGCTGCTCGCCCAGGAAGCGCCCGACGAGGTCGCGCTCGTGGCCGCGGTCGGCGCGGCCCGGCTGATCGTGCCGATCGTCGCCGTGCCGAGCGAGATCGACGACAGCAGCGGCATCCCGGTGGACGCCCGGAGCGACATGGCCTCGGTGACCCTCGTGGCTCCTGACGGGCAGCGGGCGATGCCGGCGTTCACCAGCACCGCCGCCCTGGCGGCGTGGAACCCCGACGCCCGACCGGTGCCGGTGACCGCCCAGCGCGCCGCCCTCGCGGCCGTGCAGGAGGGCTGCGACGTCATACCGCTGGACCTGCCGGCCCCGCCGGGCAGCCCGGCGGCGACCCTGCGTCCGTCGATGGTGTGGGCGCTGGCGATGGCGCGCCCGTGGCGGCCGGCCCACGAGGACGAGCACGTCGCGGCGGCGGTCGCCGCGGCCCTGGCCGGTGAGTCGCACGTCGTGTCCCACACGCTGGCCGGCGCGGAGGGCGGAGCCCTGCGCGTGGAGCTGGAGCTGGCCCCGGGGCTCACCCAGGAGCAGGTCCGCGAGCTGCTCGTGAGCGTGGGGGAGCGCATCGCCGCCGACGGCGAGGCACGCGCCCGCGTCGACGCCCTCGCCTTCGCGGTCCGCAGCGCCTGAGCCGCGGTGGCGGCCGTCTGACCCAACCGACGGAGACGGCCCCGCACCGTTCACTGGTGCGGGGCCGTCCCTGCGCGCGCCGGGCGCGCGCGGCATACCGAAAGGTCAGCGGCGCCCGCCGACCAGGTCGCCGTCATCCTCCAGCAGGGACGCGACGTCCCCGGCGTCGCCGGGCGTGGTCGCCCCGGGGACGGTGTCGCCGACGAGGGCGGACGCCGCCGCCTCGATCCGCTCGCCGATGCCCTGGTCGATGTTGCGCCAGTACGCGTAGACCCGCTCGCGGACCTGCGGCTCGACGGCGGGCATCATCCCGGCCACCGTCTGGACCAGGCGCTCGCGCACCTCGTCGGTGTAGACCTCGCGCACGAGGGTGCCCGGCTGGCCGAAGTCGTCGTCGTCCGCGCGGAGGTTGTAGGCCTGTCGCACGAGCTCGCCGTCCGCCTCCCAGCCGTTCTCGACCGGACCGGTGCGGTCCGACCACGGACGGCCGTAGCCGTTGGTCGCGTAGGTCGGCTGGCTGCCCGAGTGCAGGTAGGCCATCGGGCCGTCGAACTGGTAGGCGTTGACCTGCACCTTGGGCTGGTTCACCGGCAGGTGCGTGAAGTTGGCGCCGATACGGTGCCGCTGCGCGTCGGGGTAGGAGAAGACGCGCGCGAGGAGCATCTTGTCCGGCGACAGGCCGGTGCCCGGGACCTGGTTGGACGGGCTGTAGGCGACCTGCTCGATCTGGGCGAACCAGTTCTCCGGGTTGCGGTTCAGGGTCAGCGTGCCGACCTTGTGGAGCGGGTAGTCCGCGTGCGGCCAGACCTTGGTCAGGTCGAACGGGTTGTAACGGTAGGTCGAGGCCTCCTCGTACGGCATGACCTGCACCGAGAGCGTCCAGCTCGGGTGGTCGCCGCGCTCGATGGCCTCGAAGAGGTCCCGTCGGTGGAAGTCCGCGTCGGTGCCCGCCAGCTCGGTGGCCTGCTCGTTGGTGAGGTTCTCCACGCCCTGGTCGCTGTGCCAGTGGTACTTGACGAAGAAGCGCTCACCGGCGGCGTTGACCCACATGTAGGTGTGCGAGGAGTAACCGTTCATCGTGCGCCAGCTGCGGGGCAGGCCGCGGTCGCCCATGAGGTAGGTGACCTGGTGGGCCGTCTCGGGGTTGGCGGTCCAGAAGTCCCACTGCATGTTCGGGGAGCGCAGCCCGCTGTCGGGCGTGCGGCGCTGCGAGCGGATGAAGTTGGGGAACTTCATGGGGTCGCGCACGAAGAACACCGGGGTGTTGTTGCCGACGATGTCCAGGTTGCCCTCGTCGGTGTAGAGCCGGACCGCGAAGCCGCGGACGTCCCGCCAGGTGTCGGGGGAGCCCTGCTCGCCGGCGACGGTGGAGAAGCGGACGATCGACTCGGAGGAGGCGCCCCGCTGGAAGACGGCGGCCTTGGTCCAGGCGGAGACGTCCTCGGTCGTCTCGAACACGCCGAAGGCGCCCGAGCCCTTGGCGTGCGGCAGCCGCTCCGGCACCTTCTCGCGGTCGAAGTGCGCGAGGTTCTCCACCAGGGCGACGTCGTGCAGCAGCAGCGGGCCGTCGGGGCCGACGGACAGGCTGTTGCGGTCGGAGTCGTTGGGGGCTCCGTTGCTCAGCGTGGACCCCGTGGCGGCGACCCCTGCGGCCCCCTGGTGCTCGGCGTTGACGAATCCGGGCGAGATGTCGGACATGCGAT
This sequence comes from Ornithinimicrobium tianjinense, assembly GCF_014636495.1. Taxonomy (GTDB): domain Bacteria; phylum Actinomycetota; class Actinomycetes; order Actinomycetales; family Dermatophilaceae; genus Ornithinicoccus; species Ornithinicoccus tianjinensis. The sequence goes on along the minus strand of NZ_BMEM01000002.1, from coordinate 13,782 downwards.
CTCCTCTACTTCATCGGGTGGTCAGGACTGGCAGTCGGGACAGAGGCCCCAGTAGATGACCTCTGCCTCCTCGGCGGTGAACCCCTGCTCGGTCACCGCCGATGTCTCCAGGCACGGGGCGAGGCCGGTGCTGCACGGCACGTCCACGACGAGGTGACAGCTGCGGCATACCGCGTGGTGGTGGTTGTCGCCGAGCTCCAGCTCGAACCTGGCCGGCGAGCTCGCCGGCTGGATCCGGCGGAGCACGCCCCCCTCGGAGAGGGCGGTGAGGACGTCGTAGACGCCCTGGACCGACACCGGCGCGGAGTCCTCACGGGTGAGCCGGAGCAGCTCGGCCACGTCCACGTGCGGGTGGGTGCGCAGCGCCTCGAGCACCGTGAGGCGGGGGCGGGTGACCCGGAGCCCCGCATGCCGGAGCAGGTCGGTGGAGGTCGGCATGCCCTCATCCGATCACGTTTTCTTGAGTCAGTCAAGTTATGGCCCGCCCCGCCGCCGGTCGGCGGGAGACCTCTGCGTGTCTGCTACCATGGAGGACGACCAGTCGGGTGCAGTGGTGCCCGACGTGCAAGAGGGGCTCCGGCCTCCACCCGCGTCGACCAGCAGGTCGCCGGGTCCGAAGGTCCGCCACCTCGGCCGAGGCCGAGGTGAGTGTATGACGTGGCGAACCCACGGCATACCCGTCCGGCGTCGCCCGGTCGAGCGGGCCTGTCGGTCGAGGCCTCTTGCGCACCCGGTGCCAGGAGGCCTTTCTGGTGCCCGGGGTCCCACGCCAGACTTCGAAGGAGCAAGCAATCAGCGAGCCTCGCATCAATGACCGCATCCGGGTGCCGGAAGTGCGGTTGGTGGGCCCCAACGGGGAGCAGGTCGGCATCGTGCGCGTCGAGGACGCGCTGCGGCTGGCGGCCGAGGCCGACCTCGACCTCGTCGAGGTGGCCCCGATGGCGCGCCCGCCGGTCGCCAAGCTCATGGACTACGGCAAGTACAAGTACGAAGCCGCCATGAAGGCCCGTGAAGCCCGGAAGAACCAGATCAACACGGTCATCAAGGAGATCAAGCTCCGACCCAAGATCGACGCCCACGACTACGGCACCAAGAAGGGCCACGTCGAGCGCTTCCTCAAGGCGGGCGACAAGGTCAAGGTGACGATCATGTTCCGCGGCCGCGAGCAGTCCCGCCCCGAGCTGGGCTTCCGGCTGCTGCAGCGCCTCGCGGAGGACGTCGCGGAGCTGGGTTTCGTCGAGAGCGCCCCGCGCCAGGACGGCCGCAACATGGTCATGGTCATCGGGCCGGCGAAGAAGAAGACCGCGGTCCGCCAGGAGAAGCGCCGCGACGCCGAGCGCGCCGCCGCCGAGGCTCATGGCCAGACGCCCGCCGAGGCGACCGTGACCGAGACGGCCCCGACCGAGCAGGCCACGACCGAGCCGGTGGCGTCCGCCGGGCCGGCCGCCACCCAGGAGACCACCGAGCAGGAGTGAGCACCGGACCGGCTGCGGCCGGCACCCGCCACCCGAACCCGACGCCCGCCACCGCGGGCCGAGAGCGAATCACGAAGGAGATCGGCCCATGCCGAAGATGAAGACCCACAGCGGTGCCAAGAAGCGCTTCCGCGTCACCGGCACCGGCAAGGTGATGCACCAGCGCGCCCGCCACGTGCACAAGTTCCAGGAGCGTCGCGCCTCGCAGGCCCGCCGCCTGGTCAACGACACCGTCGTCGCCGCGAGCGACGTCCGCAAGGTGAAGAAGATGCTCGGCCTCTGAGGCTGAGCGGCTGAGCACCTCACCTACATCACCTTTCGTCAAGCAGAACTAGTCAAGGAGTACTCACGTGGCACGCGTGAAGCGGGCGGTCAACGCCCAGAAGAAGCGCCGGGTCGTCCTGGAGCGCGCCAGCGGTTACCGCGGTCAGCGCAGCCGGCTCTACCGCAAGGCCAAGGAGCAGGTCACCCACTCGCTGGTCTACAGCTACAACGACCGTCGCGCCCGCAAGGGTGACTTCCGTCGCCTCTGGATCCAGCGCATCAACGCCGGCGCCCGGGCCAACGGCATGACCTACAACCGCTTCATCCAGGGCCTCAAGGCCGCGGGTGTCGAGGTGGACCGCCGCATGCTGGCCGAGCTCGCCGTCAACGACGCCGCCGCCTTCGCGACGCTCGTCGAGCTGGCCAAGGCCAACGTCCCGGCCGAGGGCGACACCTCCGCCGCCTGAGCCACGGCTCACCACCGACGCCCCAGCGCATGACCGCCGTCGACCCGAACCTGCTGAGCAACGCTCGCAGCGACCGGGTCCGGCAGGTCGCCGCGCTGGGGCGTCGTGCTGTCCGCGACAAGCAGGGGCTCTTCCTCGTCGAGGGGCCCCAGGCGGTCCGGGAGCTGCTCCGGTATGCCGCGCCCGCCACCGACGCTCTGTACGTCACCGAGGCCGCAGCCGCACGGCATACCGACATCATGGGGCTGGCCGAGGAGGCCGGCGTGCGCGCACACGCGTGCACCGAGCAGGTGCTCGCCGCGATGGCGGACAGCGAGGCGCCCCAGGGCATGGTGGCCGTCGCGCGGCGCGTGGACGTGCCCCTCGAGGCGGCGCTCGATGCGGTGGGGGATGACGGGTTCGCCGTGGTCCTGACCAACGTGCGCGACCCCGGCAACGCCGGCACCGTGCTGCGCGGCGCTGACGCGTTCGGCGCCGCGGCGGTCCTGGTGAGCGCGGCGTCGGTCGACGTCTACAACCCCAAGGTGGTGCGCTCGACCGTCGGGTCGCTCTTCCACCTGCCGGTCAGCGTGGGGACGCCCGTGCCCGAGCTGCTCTCGGCCTGCCGTGCGCGGGGGATCCGGCTCCTCGCCGCCGACGGCTCCGGCCCGACCTCTCTTCCCGACGTCGACCTGCACGGTGCGCACGCCTGGGTCATGGGCAACGAGGCGTGGGGGTTGGAGCCGGAGACGCTCGCCCTCTGCGACGACGCCGTCGCGATCCCGATCCAGCGGGCCGAGTCGCTCAACCTGGCGATGGCTGCGACCGTGTGCCTGCACAGCTCTGCAGCGGCTCGGCACTGAGGCCGGGCGAGCCGCGCTCGAACTTCCTGCTCAGATCCTCCTGAGGGCAGGGTTGGGGCGGGCCTTGCGGTCCTCGCGCGCGTCGCCAGCAAGCGCGTGCAGGAGCTCCAGCACGGTGCTCTCCCGCACGGACTCCCGCACTGCGCCCAGGCGCCGGGTGGCCTGGTCGATCCAGACGCTGAGGGCCTCCGCGTGCGGCTGTGCCTCCTCCACGAGCTGGTCGACGCGTTCGACGACCCGCTCGTCGTCGGCGACGCCGCTCTCGCGCACCAGGGTGAGCCGCTGGTGGAGGGTGGCGAGCTGCCCGAGGTGGAAGAGCCACGTCTCGTTGGGCAGGATGCCGGCAAAGTGCCAGGGGTGGATGCCCGCCACGTCGTCGCCCATCTCGACGAGCAGCGCCCCGACGTCCGCCAGCACCTGCTCGGGCGGTGTGAGACCGGTGGACCGGACCGGCACGGCCATCTCCCGGCGCGGCGGCTCGACCGGGTGCACCTCCGGGACCGCCCGGTTGAAGCGCACCGCGAAGGCGTTGGTCTCCACGCCCTGGTGGAGCCCCACGAGCACGCCCGACTCCGAGGGCGTCAGGTGCAGCAGGGTCACCGTGGCCGGCTCGTCGGTGCGCAGCGGGAAACGGTAGTAGCTCCTGCTCATCGTCGACCTCCCCGGTGCTCGTGGGCTGCTTCTCCCAGACTAGGCCGGGCGCCCCGGGAGCGCGCCCGCCGATCGCCCGCGTGCGCGGGCCACTCACGAGAGTGGCTCGTCCACGCCATACCGGGCAGGAGCGTGCCTGGACCACTCACCGGAGTGGGTCCTGCACGCCATACCGGGGGAGACCGTGCCTGGACCACTCACCGGAGTGGATCGTGAACAGGGTCGAGACCACGACTCCGCGTTCCCTAGACTTGCGCAGGTGTCAGGACCCAACACCAACTACGACCCCGTCGAGGTCGCTGCGCTCGCGCCCGAGGCGCTGGAGGCCAACGTCGCCGACGCGCTCGACGCCATCGCGGCCGCGACCTCGCTCGAGGAGCTCAAGGCCGCCCGGCTCGCCCACGCGGGTGAGCGCTCGCCGCTGGCCCTCGCCAACCGCGAGATCGGAGCGCTGCCGCCGAGCGCCAAGGCGGACGCCGGCAAGCGCGTGGGTCAGGCCCGCGGCCAGGTCAACCAGGCCCTCGCGGCCCGCCAGGTCGAGCTCGAGGCCGAGCGCGACGAGCGCATCCTCGTCGAGGAGGCCCTCGACCTGACCGTCGCCCCGGCCCGACACCCCGTCGGTCGGCGGCACGTCCTCACGGTGACGGCGGAGCGGATGGCGGACGCCATGGTGGCCCTCGGCTGGGAGATCGCCGAGGGTCCCGGCGTCGAGGCCGAGTGGTTCAACTTCGACGCGCTCAACTTCGACAAGGACCACCCTGCGCGTCAGATGCAGGACACCTTCTTCGTCGACCCCGCCGACGCCGGCCTGGTCCTGCGGACCCACACCTCGCCGGTGCAGGCGCGCAGCCTGCTCGAGCGCGGTGTCCCGCTGTATGTCGCGGTCCCCGGCAAGACCTTCCGCACCGACGAGCTCGACGCGACCCACACGCCGGTCTTCCACCAGCTGGAGGGCATCGCGATCGACGAGGGCCTGACGATGGCGCACCTCAAGGGCACCCTCGACCGGCTCGCCGAGGCCATGTTCGGCCCCGGCATCACCAGCCGGCTGCGCCCCGCGTTCTTCCCGTTCACCGAGCCCAGCGCCGAGATGGACTTCCGCTGCTTCGTCTGCCGGGGCGAGGACCCGGGGTGCCGCACGTGCGGTGGCACCGGCTGGATCGAGTGGGGCGGCTGCGGCATGGTCAACCACAACGTGCTCCGCGCCGCCGGGGTCGACCCGGAGCGCTACCAGGGCTTCGCGTTCGGCATGGGCGTGGAGCGCACCGCGATGTTCCGCCACGGGATCGAGGACATGCGGGAGATGATCGAGGGAGACGTGCGCTTCAACGCGCAGTTCGGGATGGAGATCTGATGCGGGTTCCGGTCGACTGGCTGGGCGAGTATGTCGAGCTGCCGGCAGGGGTGACCGGCGAGCAGATCGCTGCTGCTCTCGTCGCCGTGGGGCTGGAGGAGGAGGGGCTGCACGGTGGCGACGTCGCCGGCCCCCTCGTCGTGGGGCGCGTCCTCGAGAAGCACCCCGAGCCGCAGAAGAACGGCAAGACGATCAACTGGTGCCAGGTGGACGTCGGCGACTCCAACGGGACCGGCGAGCCGCAGGGCATCGTGTGCGGGGCGCACAACTTCGAGGTCGGCGACCTCGTCGCGGTGATCCTGCCCGGCGGCGTGCTGCCCGGCAACTTCCAGATCTCAGCGCGCAAGACCTACGGGCACGTCTCCGCCGGGATGATCTGCTCGGTCCGTGAGCTCGGGATCGGCGAGGACCACGACGGGATCATCGTCCTGCCCCGCCTGCTCGGCGAGCACCACGTCGAGGAGCTCGGCCTGCAGCCCGGCGACGACCTCATCCCCGTCCTGGGGCTCGACCGCGAGGTCGTCGAGGTCAACGTCACGCCCGACCGCGGCTACTGCTTCAGCCTGCGCGGCGTCGCGCGGGAGTACTCCCACTCGACGGGCGCGGCATACACGGACCCGGCCCTGATCCCGGTCGACCCCGCGACCCAGGACGGGTATGCCGTGGAGCTGGCCGACGCCGGCATCCCTGAGCTGGACGGCGTGCCCGGCTGCGACCGGTATGTTGCGCGGATCGTCCGTGGCATCGACCTGACGCGCGAGACGCCGGAGTGGATGCAGCGTCGTCTGCTCGAGGCGGGGATGCGGCCGATCAGCCTGGCCGTCGACGTGACCAACTACGTCATGCTCGCGCTCGGCCAGCCGCTGCACGCCTTCGACCTCGCCACGCTCCAGGGACCGATCGTCGTCCGCCGGGCCGTCGCGGGGGAGCGGCTCCGCACCCTCGACGACGTCGACCGCGTGCTCGACCCCGAGGACCTGCTCATCACCGACTCCGGGACCCGGATCCTGGCCCTGGCCGGGGTCATGGGTGGGGAGGACGGCGAGGTGACGCCGGGGCAGACCACCGACGTCCTCATCGAGTCGGCCCACTTCGACCCGCGCTCGGTCGCCCGCTCCTCGCGGCGCCACCGGCTGTCCTCCGAGGCCGCCAAGCGCTTCGAGCGCGGTGTCGACCCGGACGTCACCGACGCGGCCGCCCAGCTGGCGGTCAACCTGCTCGTCGAGCACGGCGGCGGCACGGCCGACCCGGCGATCACCGACGCCGACCAGCGCGTCGCCACGCGGGGGCCGATCGAGCTCGACGTGACGATGCCGACCCGCTACGTCGGGGTCGACTACACCCCCGAGCGCGTCCGGGAGATCCTGACGATGATCGGCTGCGAGGTCCGGGAGCTGGGCCAGGGCACGATCTCGGTCACCCCGCCCGGCTGGCGTCCTGACCTCACCGATGCCCCCACCCTGGTCGAGGAGGTGGCGCGGGTCGACGGCTACGACAAGATCCCCTCCGTCGTGCCGCGCGCCATCGGCGGCCGTGGTCTGACCCACGGCCAGCGGGCCCGCCGCCGGGTCGCCGGAGCCCTCGCCGGCCAAGGGCTGCACGAGGTGCTCACCTACCCGTTCGTGGGGGAGTCGCGCTTCGACGAGCTGGGGCTGGCCGCCGACGACGTGCGCCGCACGGCGCTCCGACTCGCGAACCCGCTCTCCGACGAGGCGCCGCTGATGCGCACGGAGCTGCTGCAGACGCTCCCGGAGGCGCTGCGCCGCAACATCTCCCGCGGATCCCGTGACGTCGCGCTCTTCGAGATCGACACGGTCACCCTGCCGGACCATGCCGCCCAGGCCCCGGTCCCGGGTGTCGGCGCGCGCCCGGATGACGCTGTGCTGCAGCAGATCCGCGACGCCGTCCCGGGGCAGCCGTGGCACGTCGCCGTGGTGGCGGCGGGTCAGGCCGACCGCTCCGGCTGGTGGGGCAAGGGTCGTCCGGTCGACGTCACGGACGTGGTGGCCTGGGCGCACTCGGTCGCGGACACCCTGGGTGTCCCGCTGCGGCGGGTCCAGGCGGAGCGCGCGCCCTTCCACCCCGGTCGCTGCGTCGAGCTGACCCTCGAGGACGGCACCACGGTCGGCTTCGTCGGCGAGCTGCACCCCAAGGTCGTCCAGCGGCTCGGCCTGCCCGACCGCACCTCGGCCGCCGAGCTCGACCTCGACGTCCTCGTCGCCGCGAGCGAGCGTCCCACCCAGGTGCGGCCGCTGTCCACGCACCCGATGGCCTCCTCCGACGTGGCGCTGGTCGTCCCGCGGAGCACCCGCTACGGCGACGTCGAGGCGTCCCTGCGCGCCGGCGCCGGGGAGCTGCTGGAGAGCGTGGAGCTCTTCGACGTCTACGTCGGCGACCAGCTCGCGGCCGACCAGCAGTCGCTGGCCTTCCGGATGCACTTCCGCGCTCCTGACCGGACCCTCACGACCGAGGAGGTCAACGCCGCCCGCGACGCGGCCGTCGCCCGGGCGGCCAAGGACCACGGAGCGGTCCAGCGGTGAGCGGCACGGCGTCGACGGCCCCGGTCGCCCTGGTGACCGGGGCCTCCCGCGGCATCGGCGACCATCTGGTCCGGGCGCTCCTGGACGCCGGGTGGCGCGTCGTCGGGCTGTCCCGTTCGGGCCGGGTCGCGGAGGGCGCCGAGGGTATGCCGTGCGACGTCACCGACGCTGGCGCGGTCGAGCGGGCCGTCGCCGAGGTGGTCGACCGCCACGGGCGGATCGACCTGCTCGTCAACAACGCCGGCCTTATCGAGACCGAGCAGCCGCTCTGGGAGGCCGACGTCGACGAGTGGTGGCAGGTGATGGTCACCAACGTGCGCGGTCCGTTCCTGCTGACGCGGGCGGTGGTGCCGCACATGATCGCCGCCGGGGGCGGACGGATCATCAACCTCAACTCGGGCTCCGGCACGCGCGAGAGCGACGTTCTCACGGCATACCACGCCTCGAAGTCGGCGCTGGCGAGACTGACCGGGGGAGTCGCCCTGGCCGGCGCGGAGCACGGCGTGCTCGCCTTCGACATGGCACCTGGCGTGGTCGAGTCCGACATGACGCGCTCCATGGAGCTGCACCGCGGACGCACGGAGTGGACCGACCCGGAGGACGTCACGGCACTCGCCCTGGCCATCGCCGACGGCGAGCTCGACGGCTTCAACGGCCGCTTCGTGCGTGCCGGCACCGACGACCTGGACGAGCTGCGCGAGCGCTCGCGGTCCGGTCTCGGTGAGGGTGTGAGGATGCTGAGGCTCCGCCCCTGGGGCGACGGCGACCCCGTCGCGGGCTGATCCGGTGTACGGCGTCCGCCTCGCCTGGGAGGACCTTCCCCACGACCTGCGCTCGTGGGTCGGGGGCGTCCTGGGCGGTCCGGTCGTGGCCGCCGTCTCCCAGCCGGGCGGCTTCTCGCCCGGCACCGCAGACCGCGTGGTGACCGCGTCGGGACGTCGTGCCTTCGTCAAGGCCGTCAGCCCGGCACAGAACTCCGGCAGCCCAGACCTTCACCGCCGCGAGGCCGAGGTGCTGCGCACCCTCACCGACCTCGTGGAGGTGCCGCAGCTGGTCGACGCCTACGACGACGGGGAATGGGTAGCGCTGGTCATCGAGGACGTGGAGGGGCGTCACCCGCTGGTCCCCTGGACGGACGCGGAGCTGCGCTCGAGCCTCGCCGCCCTCACCCACCTGGCCGGCAGGACTGCGCCGGCCGCCTGGCCAGCCCTCCACGAGGAGCTGGTCGGCGAGTTCGGGGCCTGGGCGCGGATCCGGGACGCCGGTCCCGCCGAGGAGGCCACCCCGCTCGACCCGTGGGTCGTCGACCGGCTCGACGGGCTCGTGGCCCTGGCCGCCCGGACCCTGCCGCGGCTCGCGGGCGGGTCCATCGCCCACACCGACGTGCGCGCCGACAACCTTCTCGTCACCCCGGACGGGAGCGTCCGGCTGGTGGACTGGCCCTGGGCCTCCCGTGGCGCCCCGTGGGCCGACGCGGTGATGCTGCTGGTCAACGTGCGTTGGGGTGGTGACCTCGACGTCCGACCACACCTGGGTGCCGTGCTCGACCTCGGCGCGAGTCACGAGGACGTGCTCGGTCTGGTCGCGGGGCTGGGTGGCTTCTTCACGGAGGCCGGCACCCGACCGCCCGCAGCAGGACTGCCTACGCTGCGTGCGTTCCAGCGCGAGCAGGGGCACGCCTGCGTGCGGCTGCTGCAGGAGCTCTGGGACGGCTGAGCGCTGTCGCGTCGCCGGTCAGGGGACCGCGACCCCTGCGGACGCCGCGCGGTGCGGATAAACATGCAGAGGTCTGTATAGTCACACTGGTGACCAGCATCCCGATGACGCGTGGGGCCCGCCATCAGCGGATCGCCGACCTGCTCGAACGGCACGCCGTGGTGTCGCAGGGCGAGCTGCTGGACCTCCTGGGGGCGGACGGCATCTCGGTGACCCAGGCCACCCTGTCGCGCGACCTCGTCGACCTCGGCGCCGTCAAGGTGCGCCGCGGACGCCAGCTGGTGTATGCCGTGCCCGGCCAGGGCGGTGACTCCACCCCTCGGCCGGCCCAGGACAACCACGAGGTCTCGGCGCGGCTGCACCGGCTCTGCCAGGAGCTGCTCGTCAGCGCCCGTGCCGTCGGCAACCAGGTCGTGCTGCGGACCCCGCCGGGGGCGGCGCAGTACCTCGCGTCGGCGATCGACCGCAGCGACAACCCGGACATCCTGGGCACCATCGCCGGCGACGACACGATCCTCGTGATCACCACGGACGCCGCCGGCGGCCCGGCCACCGCGCACCGGCTCCTGGCCCTCGCCGACGACTCCGACGCCGAGCGTGACCTCGGCTGAGTGCCGGCCGCCGGACCGACCGTTCCCGGATGGGAGGATGAACGCATGACTGTGAGCCTCTGGGGAGGCCGCTTCACCGGCGGCCCGAGCGACGCCCTGGCGGCGCTCAGCAAGAGCACCCACTTCGACTGGCGCCTTGCGCCCTACGACCTCGCGGGGTCCCGGGCCCACGCGCGCGTCCTGCACAAGGCCGGGCTGCTCTCCGACGAGCATCTCGAGATCATGCTCGGGGGCCTGCGACGACTGGGCTCCGACGTGGCGTCCGGGGCGTTCGTCGCGGCCCAGGACGACGAGGACGTGCACACCGCCCTCGAGCGTGGGCTGATCGAGCGCGTCGGTGCGGACGTGGGCGGGCGCCTGCGGGCCGGCCGCTCGCGCAACGACCAGGTCGCCACCCAGTTCCGGATGTACCTCCGCGACCAGGCCCGGCTCCTGGGCGGCAAGGTCCTCGACGTGGTGCAGGCGCTCGTCGACCAGGCGGCTCGCCATCCCGAGGTCGCCATGCCGGGTCGCACGCACCTGCAGCACGCCCAGCCGGTCCTGCTGGCCCACCACCTGCAGGCCCACGCGTGGGCGCTCGTGCGTGACGTCGAGCGGCTCGCCGACTGGGACGTCCGCGCGGCGGTCTCGCCGTACGGCTCCGGCGCCCTGGCGGGCTCCTCCCTCGGGCTGGACCCCGAGGCCATCGCCCATGACCTGGGTATGCCGCGTCCGGTGGACAACTCCATCGACGGCACCGCCTCCCGCGACTTCGCGGCGGAGTTCAGCTTCGTCACCGCCATGATCGGGGTGAATCTCTCCCGCATCGCCGAGGAGGTCATCCTCTGGTCCACGGCGGAGTTCGGGTTCGTCCGCCTGGACGACGCCTTCTCCACCGGGTCGAGCATCATGCCCCAGAAGAAGAACCCCGACGTGGCCGAGCTCGCGCGCGGCAAGTCCGGCCGCCTGATCGGCGACCTGGCCGGGCTGCTGGCCAGCCTCAAGGGCCTCCCGCTCGCCTACAACCGCGACCTGCAGGAGGACAAGGAGCCGGTCTTCGACGCCGTCGACACCCTCGAGGTGCTCCTGCCCGCAGTGTCGGGCATGGTCGCCACCCTGACCTTCGTGCCCGAGCGGCTGGAGGAGCTGGCGCCCCAGGGCTTCTCGCTCGCGACCGACGTGGCCGAGTGGCTCGTCCGGGAGGGCGTGCCCTTCCGTGTCGCGCACGAGGTGGCCGGGGAGTGCGTGCGCGTCTGCGAGGGGCGGGGCATCGGGCTGGACGAGCTCTCCGACGAGGACCTCGCGGGGATCAGCGAGCACCTGACCCCGCAGGTCCGCTCGGTGCTGACGGTGCGCGGGTCGCTGGCGTCCAGGTCCGCGATCGGCGGCACGGCACCGGTACGGGTGCACGAGCAGCGTGCCCATCTCATGAAGCAGGTGGCGCGGCTGCGCCACTGGGTCTCGGAGATGCCGCAGGTCCGTGACTGACCCGGCGGTGCCGGACCGGGGGTTCTTCGCCAGGCCGGTGCTGCAGGTCGCGCCCGACCTCCTCGGCGCCGTCGTCAGTGCAGGCGGGGTCAGTGTCCGTCTCACCGAGGTCGAGGCGTATGCCGGCACGCGCGACCCGGGATCGCACGCCTTCCGCGGTCCGACTCCCCGCACGCGCGTCATGTTCGGCCGGGCCGCGCACCTCTACGTCTACTTCTCCTACGGCATGCACTGGTGCGTGAACGTGGTCTGCGGGCCCGAGGGCGAGGCGAGCGCAGTGCTGCTCCGTGCCGGGGAGGTCGTCGAGGGGGAGGAGATCGCGCGCTCCCGCCGGGACGCCGGCCGTGCCCGACCGCACCCGCACCGGGACCTCGCGCGCGGACCGGCCCGACTCGCCTCCGCCCTGGGGCTGAGCAGGGAGCACGACGGACTCGACCTGCTCGACCCACGCAGCTCCGTGGAGGTCAGGCTGGGCAGCGGCCGCCGTCCAGGCGTGAGCACGGGGCCGCGGGTGGGGGTCTCGGGAGACGGCGGGGACGCCTCGCTCTACCCGTGGCGCTTCTGGCTGACCGACGACCCCACGGTCTCCGTCTACCGGCCGGCCACGCCGCGACCCGTACGCTAGACCCGGCGAGAACGCCATACCCGGACAAGAAGAAGGACAGCTGGACGTGACCACGGCACCGACCATCCTCGACGAGCTCGAGTGGCGCGGTCTGCTCGCGCAGACCACCGACGAGGACGCCCTGCGCGAGCACTTCGCCGCGGGGCCGGTGACGGTCTACTGCGGGTTCGACCCCACCGCCCCGAGCCTGCACTTCGGCAACCTCGTCCAGCTCGTGCTGCTGCGTCGCCTGCAGCGCGCGGGCCACCGGGTCATCTGCCTCGTGGGGGGATCGACCGGGCTCATCGGCGACCCCAAGCCGACGGCCGAGCGCGTCCTGAAGACCAAGGAGCAGACGGCCGGCAACGTCGACAGGATCAAGCAGCTGGTGCAGCCCTTCCTGGACTTCGAGGGCGACAACGCCGCGACGCTGGTCGACAACCTCGACTGGACCGCCCCGCTGTCGGCGCTCGACTTCCTCCGCGACGTGGGTCAGCACTTCCGGGTCAACCAGATGATCCGCAAGGAGGCGGTCGCGGCGCGGCTGAACAGCGAGATCGGCATCTCCTACACCGAGTTCAGCTACCAGATCCTGCAGGCCATGGACTTCCTGCACCTGTTCCGCACCTTCGGCTGCACGGTGCAGACCGGTGGCCAGGACCAGTGGGGCAACCTCACGGCCGGCGTGGACCTGATCCACCGCGTCCTGGGGGAGCGTGCGCACGTGATCACGACCCCGCTGCTCACCGACGAGAACGGCAACAAGTTCGGCAAGTCGGAGGGCAACGCCGTCTGGCTCTCGGCCGACATGACCAGCCCCTACGCCTTCTACCAGTACTGGATCAACATCGCGGACTCCGAGGTCGGCAAGCTGCTGCGCGTGTTCACCGACCGCACGGCGGAGGAGATCGCCGAGCTCGAGAAGGCCACCGTCGACACCCCGCACCTGCGGTCGGCGCAGCGCGCTCTGGCCACGGACGTGACGACGCTCGTCCACGGGGCCGAGGCCACCGCCCAGGTCGAGCACGCCAGCCAGGTCCTCTTCGGCAAGGGAGATCCCACGGCTCTTGACGCGGGGACCCTCCGCGATGCGACCGCCGAGCTGGCAGGGGGAGAGGTGCCGGTCGGCAGCACGGTCGTCGACGCCTTGGTGGCCGTCGGTCTGGCGGAGAGCAAGGGCGCGGCACGGCGGCTCATCGGTGAGGGCGGGGTGAGCGTCAACAACGTCAAGGTCAACGGCGTGGACGACGTCCTGGACGAGCAGGCCTTCCTGCACGACCAGGTCGCCCTCGTCCGACGGGGCCGCAAGCACATCGCCGCGGCCCGGAAGGCCTCTTGACCTGCGGATTTGTGCCCGGCGACGTGCGTGTCCTAGAGTTACTCCTCGCCGCTCCGACAGGGAGGCACGGACACCGAGAGGTGGCCGGTCCCGGGCGCGGACCATCCTGTGACTGTCCGGCTCGCACGAGCCGGGCGCGGATTTGACTCCGAAAAGCCAGCGCGGATAGCCTAGGAAAAGGTTAAAGCAACGGCTGAAAGCACTGCCACGAAAGGCGGGGCGCGGATTTGACTCCGAAAAGCTGGCGCGGATAACCTAGAAAAAGGTTGCCGAACAGTACCGACAGTTTCGCTCGAAAGGGCGAGACACGGATTTGACTCCGAAAAGTCGGACAGGATAACCTGAACGAGGTAGCCCCGCAGAGCGAAAGAGCGACAAGCTCCTGGCTCTGAGGTGTGCGTCCGATCCTTGAGAACTCAACAGCGTGTCAGTTTATTGATGCCAAGTTTTTG
>NZ_BMEM01000001.1:1256470-1672716 GCF_014636495.1 Ornithinimicrobium tianjinense | reverse complement strand
GACAGCGCCGATGGTACTGCACTGGAGACGGTGTGGGAGAGTAGGACACCGCCGGACCACACTTAGGATGGGCCCTGATCGACACCACGGTGTCGGTCAGGGCCCATCCGCATGTCTGGGCCGATGAGACCGCCGTCTGCGGCGAGGAGAGGTGTTGCAGTGACTGATGATCGCGACCAGAGGCGCGGCGAGGAGCGTCCGGAGGGCCGGCCTCGACGTGGTGGTGACCGGTTCTCGGACCGTCCGCGTCGGGACCGTGACGACCGAGGGGGTGATCGGTTCTCCGACCGTCCCAGGCGCGATCGTGACGAGCGGGGCGGTGACCGGTTCTCGGACCGCCCGCGTCGGGACCGTGACGACCGTGGTGGTGACCGGTTCTCCGACCGTCCCAGGCGCGATCGTGACGACCGTGGGGGTGATCGGTTCTCCGACCGTCCCAAGCGTCCTCGGGAGCCCGAGCTGCCCGACGACATCGAGGCGGGCCAGCTTGCTAAAGAGTTACGCTCTGAGCTGCTCACACTCTCCAAGGACAACGCGGAGGGCGTGGCCAGGCACCTGGTCGCGGTGGGACGTGCCCTGGACGCCGAGGACTTCGACCTGGCCCTTGAGCACGCCCAGGAGGCGGGCCGTCGAGCCGGTCGCGTCGCGGGCGTGCGCGAGACGCTGGGCGTCGTCCACTACCGGCGCGGCGAGTGGGCCAAGGCCCTCGCGGAGTTCCGCACCGCGCGCCGGCTCTCCGGACTGAACCACCTGCTGCCGCTGATGGCCGACGCGGAGCGGGGGCTGGGCCGGCCGGAGCGCGCGCTGGAGCTGGCCGCGAGCCCGGAGGCGAAGCGCCTTGCGCCCGCAGAGCAGATCGAGATGGCGATCGTCGTGTCCGGGGCCCGGGGTGACCTGGGCCAGACCGCGGCTGCTGTGCAGCACCTGCGCGACCTGGCCAGGGCCGGCAGCCCCAAGGCCCCGTGGGCCGCCCGCCTGCGCTACGCCTACGCCGCCGCCCTCGAGGCGGACGGGCAGGAGGTCGAGGCCCAGGAGTGGTACGCCCGTGCTGCCGAGCTTGACGAGGCCGGGGAGACCGACGTCCGCGAGGTGCTGGGGCTTGAGACCGAGCCCGAGGTGGTCGATCTCGTCGATGAGGAGGACGACCTCCAGGACACTGAGGGCCCGCGCGACGCCGGGGACGGGGAGCCGGGTCGGTGAGCGGCCCCCGTGTCCGGGGCATGCTCTGCGACCTCGACGGCGTCGTCTACCGAGGGGACCATGCCTGCGACGGAGCGGTCGAGGGCCTGGTCTCCGCCCGGGAGGCCGGCGTTCGGTTGCTCTTCATGACCAACAACGCCTCCCGGACCCCGGAGGACGTCGCGGCTCACATCTCGAGCCTCGGGCTGCCGACGCGGCCCTCCGAGGTGCTCACCGCCTCCCAGGTCGGCGCCCGCGCGTTGGCCGAGCGTCACGAGCGTGGGCAGGTGCGCCTGGACGAGGGTCAGGTGGTCCTTGCGGTCGGCGGTGAGGGAGTCGGGACGGCGCTGACCGAGGAAGGTCTCCCCTGGGTCTCCGCCGCCCAGGTCCGCGACCGGGCGAGCACCGATAGGCCGCTGCACGTGGCTGCCGTCCTCCAGGGATACGGCGCCTCCGTCTGCGTCGGTGACCTCACCGAGGCCGTGTATGCCGTGCGCGCCGGCGCCGCCTGGGTCGCCACGAACGACGACGCCACGCTCCCGACGGCTCGTGGGCTGGCCGTGGGCAACGGCTCCCTGGTGGCCGCCGTCGCCAACGCCACGGGCAGCCGCCCCGAGGTGGTCGGCAAGCCGCACGCGCCGGCCTACCGGATGGCGCTCTCGCGTCTTGAGATCCCGCTGGAGGAGTGCCTCATGCTCGGGGACCGGCTCGACACCGACATCGCCGGCGCCGTCGCCGTCGGCATGCGCAGCGCCCTGGTCCTCACGGGCGTCTCCACCGCGGAGGAGGCGGCCGCGGCGAACCCCCACGAGCGGCCCGACCATGTCGCCGCGCGGATCCCGGACCTCGCCCACCTGTGGAGCGCCTCATGACAGGCGGCCCTTCCCACGAGCCCCGCGACGACGCGCACGCGCCCAGCCCGCACGCCCCACCCTCGACCGGCGACCGGGTGGTCGACGAGGCCGTCGCGGCCTTCGTCAACGCCCTCGACGGCGAGCCGGCGGAGCAGCTGGAGGCGGCGGCTGAGGCGCACCGCGCCCTGCAGGCGCGGCTGACCTCTCCCACGCCGCCCCCGCCAGCACCTCCGGGCTCGGCGCGGCCGGGGCCACCTTCTCGGTGACCGCTCGGCAGCGGCTGGATGCCGCGCTCGTGGCACGCGGCCTCGCCCGGTCGCGCACCCAGGCGCAGGCGCTGGTCCGCGACGGACGGGTGCAGGTGGACGGTTCCGCGGTCATCAAGGTCTCCCACCCGGTGGGCGCAGACCAGGAGATCTCGGTGGTCGGGGGCCGCCAGGGGGACGAGTCCGACTGGATCGCCGCAGGTTGGGTTGGCCGCGGCGCGGTCAAGCTGGAGCACGCCCTCGCCCGCTGGGCCCGTGAGGGGCTGACGGTCGAGGGTCGGCGGTGCCTGGACGTCGGCGCCTCCACAGGCGGCTTCACCCAGGTCCTCCTGCGCCGAGGGGCCGCCCACGTGGTCGCCCTCGACGTGGGCCACGGCCAGCTCGACCCGACGCTGAGCGACCACCCCGACGTCACGGACCTGCCCGGGACCAACATCCGCCAGACCACGGCAGAGACGATCGGAGGAACGGTCGACGTCGTGGTCGGCGACGTCTCCTTCATCTCCGTCGCCCACGTGCTGCGCGCGGTGCCCGACCTGCTCCGGCCGGACGCGGACGTGGTCCTGCTCGTCAAGCCGCAGTTCGAGGTGGGTGCCGGACGGCTGGCCCACGACGGTGTCGTGCGCTCCGCCGACCTGCGGCAGGAGGTCCTCCGGTCCGTGCTCGACACCGTGCGCGAGACCGGTCTGGCCCCCTTCGGCGTGCTCCGCTCACCCGTGCGGGGCGGCGCCGGCAACATCGAGTACCTCCTCTGGGCCCGCCCGTGGCGGCCCGGCATGATGAACTGGGGCCTGTCGCCGCAGGACCAGGAAGTGGTCTGCGCCCAGCTACGCACGGAGGAGGAGACGTGACCCGTCGGATCATGCTCGTGACCCACCCGTCGCGACCCGACATCCCCGACCTCGTCGAGGAGTTCGCCGACCGGCTGGGCACGCACGGTATCGAGGTCGAGCTGGCGCCCGAGGGGCAGCCGACGCACGGGAGCGCGGCCGAGCTGGGCTCGACGGGGGATCTGGCACCGACGCCGGTGGACGCCTCGGGCTGCGAGCTCGTCGTCGTCTTCGGCGGTGACGGCACCATCCTGCGCGGTGCCGAGATCGCCCGCCCCACGGGCACCCCGCTCCTCGGGGTCAACCTGGGCCGGGTGGGCTTCCTCGCCGAGGCCGAGCGCGACGACGTCGACGTGATCGTCGAGCGCATCGTGACGCGCGACTACCGCATCGAAAGGCGCATGACCGTCGACGTCGACGTGGTCCAGGACGGGCGCATCGTGTGCTCCACCTGGGCCCTCAACGAGGCGTCGGTCGAGAAGTCCGTCCGCGAGCGGATGCTCGAGCTGGCGGTGGAGGTGGACGGCCGACCCCTGTCGACGTGGGGCTGCGACGGGGTGGTGATGGCCACGCCCACGGGTTCGACCGCCTACGCCTTCTCCGCAGGAGGACCGATCATGTGGCCGGACGTCGAGGCGCTGCTGCTGGTGCCGATCTCCGCCCACGCGCTCTTCGCCCGTCCTCTGGTCCTCGGCCCGCAGACCCGGCTGGCCATCGAGGTCGTGCCGCACTCCTACGTGCCGGGCGTGATGTGGTGCGACGGCCGCCGATCGGTCGAGCTGCCCGCCGGCGCCCGCGTGGAGGTGCGTCGCTCCGAGACCCCCGTGCTGCTCGCGAGGCTCACCCAGGGACCCTTCACCGACCGGCTGGTCGCCAAGTTCGGACTTCCGGTCTCCGGCTGGCGCGGCCCTGCGCACGGCGTCCCGGGCCGGCTCAAGACCCAGGTCGGCCACGACACCGTCGCCTTCCAGGACAGCGACCGAGTGGCCGGGTCGGGCGGCACGGAGGAGACCGAATGACGTTCCGTCGGATCCGGATCCAGGGGCTCGGGGTCATCGACGACGCCGAGCTCGAGCTGACCGACGGTCTCAACGTCATCACCGGTGAGACCGGCGCGGGCAAGACCATGGTCGTCAGCGGGCTCGGGCTGCTCCTGGGCGCCCGTGCGGACGCCGGGCTCGTGCGCGTCGGCGTGGGTCAGGCCGTGGTGGAGGGCGAGGTCGACGTGCCCGTCGACCACCCGGCCGCCCGGCGGGTCGAGGAGGCCGGCGGGGACGTGGCCGACGGTCTGCTGCTGGCCCGGACGGTCGCCGCCGAGGGGCGCTCGCGCGCCCACGTCGGCGGTCGCAGCGCCCCGGTCGGGGTGCTCACCGAGGTGGGGGAGCACCTCGTCGCGGTCCACGGTCAGGCCGACCAGTGGCGGCTGCGCGACGCGGAGCAGCACCGCATCCTGCTGGACGAGGCGGGCGGTCGGCAGATCGCGGACGCGCTGGCGGCATACCGGGCGCGGTATGAGGCGTGGCTCGCCTCGCGGGCGCGCCTGGCCGAGCTGGCCCGCACCTCCGTCGAGCGCGAGCTGCGGATCACCACCCTGCGCTCGGCGCTGGAGGAGATCGAGGCCGTCGACCCGCAGGAGGGCGAGGAGGACACGCTGCGGGCGGAGTCGGAGCGACTGACCTATGCCGAGGAGCTGCGCAACGCCGCGCAGCAGGCGCACGACCTGCTGGCCGGGCCCGACGGGATGGGGGAGGACCAGCCGTTCGCGGGGGAGCTGCTCTCCGGGGCCGCGGCGGCCCTGGCACCCGCCAGCGCGCACGACGAGGAGCTCGCCGGGCTCCGGCAGCGGCTGGAGGAGATCGCCTACCTGACCGCGGACCTGGCGGCCGACCTGGCCTCCTACGCCAGCGGGATCGAGGTCGACGAGGAGCGTCTCGACGAGGTGCACCGTCGACGGTCCGAGCTCGGCGCGCTGCTGCGCCGCTTCGGTCCGGGCACGGTCGAGGCGCTGGCGTTCGCGCGTTCGGCGGCTGTGGAGCTGGCGACGCTGGACATCTCCGACGAGGACCGCGCCGCGCTCGCCGAGGCCACGACCGCGCTCGGGTCCGAGGTGGGGCGGCTGGGCTGGGAGCTCAGCGAGCTCAGGCGGCAGACGGCCGAGCGGGTGGGGCAGGAGGTGGGCGCGGAGCTCCGTCACCTGGCCATGGGGAGTGCGACGCTGTCCGTGCACGTCGCGCCCCGCGTCGTGGAGCCGGCCGAGAGGGACGACGAGAGCGGGCTGGTGCCGCTGCCCGACGGCCGGACGGCGCAGCCCCGGTCGCACGGGCTGGACGAGGTCGAGATCCGCCTCGCGGCCAACCCGGGCGCCCCGGCGCGGTCGGTGGCCCGAGCGGCCTCGGGTGGTGAGCTCTCCCGCGTGATGCTGGCCCTGGAGGTGGTCTGCGGAGGTGGAGGCGTCCCCACCTACGTCTTCGACGAGGTGGACGCAGGCGTCGGCGGCCGGGCTGCCCTCGACCTCGGCGCGCGCCTGGCCCGCCTGGCCGACACCGCGCAGGTCATCGTCGTCACGCACCTCGGGCAGGTGGCCGCCTACGCCGACCGTCACCTCGTCGTGCGCAAGAGCACCGACGGGCAGGTGACGCGGAGCGGCGTCGCGGTCGTCGAGGGGGCCGAGCGCGAGGCGGAGGTCGCCCGCATGCTCGGGGGCGTCGCCGACTCCGAGGCGGCGCTCGAGCACGCCCGGGAGCTCATCGGCCGTCGTGCCGCGGGGGCGGCCTCGTGACGGCGAGACGACGGAAGGCCGAGAAGCGGCATACCCCCCCGACGACGGTCACCGGCACGGTCCGGGTGGACGCGCGCACCAAGGACCTGACCAAGCGCCTGCAGGCGGGCGACGTCGCGGTCATCGACCACGACGACCTCGACCTGGTGAGCGCGCACGCCCTGGTGGCGTGCCGGCCGGCCGCGGTGGTCAACGCGGCGCCCAGCACCACGGGGGCCTACCCCAACCGCGGTCCGGAGATCCTGCTCGACGCCGGGATCCCGGTGCTGGACATGGCCGGCCCGACCGTCATGGAGATCGAGGAGGGCAGCACGGCCACCCTCGAGGGGGACGCCCTGTCCGTCGACGGAGCTGTCGTCGCCCGCGGGGTCCGCCTGACCGAGGCCCTGGTCGCCGCGCAGCTGGAGGACGCGCGGACCAACCTGTCCACCCAGATCGAGGCGTTCTCGGTCAACACCATGGAGTACGTCCGCGCCGAGCGGCAGCTGCTCATCGACGGGATCGAGGTCCCGCCGCTGCGAACCAACCTCCAGGGGCGCTACGCACTCGTGGTGGTCCGGGGCTACCACTACAAGGAGGACCTGCACACCCTGCGACCGTTCATCCGCGAGGCCAGGCCTGTCCTCATCGGCGTCGACGGCGGCGCGGACGCGCTGCTGGAGCAGGGCCTGCGGCCCGACCTCATCGTCGGCGACATGGACTCGGTCTCCGACCGGGCGCTGACCAGCGGCGCCGAGCTCGTCGTGCACGCCTACCGCGACGGGCGCGCGCCGGGGCTGGAGCGGGTCGAGGCGCTCGGCGTCACCGACGCGGTCGTCCTCCCGGCGCCAGGCACCAGCGAGGACGTGGCGATGCTGCTCGCCGACGACAAGGGGGCCGAGCTCGTGGTCGCCGTGGGCACTCACGCCACCCTCATCGAGTTCCTCGACAAGGGTCGCCAGGGGATGGCCAGCACCTTCCTCACCCGCCTGCGGCTCGGCAGCAAGCTCGTCGACGCCAAGGGGGTGAGTCTGCTCTACCGGTCGCGGATCTCGACCCTGTCCTTGTCGTGGCTGGTGCTCGCCGGCCTCTTCGCGCTCGTCGTCGCCCTCTCCGCCACACCTGGCGGTCGGGCGGTCCTGGGCGTGCTCGCCGTACGATGGGACGACGTCTGGGCCTGGATCGAGGGACTGTTTCGGTGATCGACTTCCGCTACCACCTGGTCTCCCTGGTGGCCGTGTTCATCGCGCTCGCCGTGGGGATCGCCCTCGGGGCCGGCCCACTGCGCGAGGGGCTGTCCGCGACGCTCGAGAGCGAGGTGTCCCAGCTGCGCGAGGAGCGTCTCGACCTGCGCGCCCAGGTGGACGCGGCCTCGCGGCGCGCCGAGGCCAAGGACGAGGCGATCGAGGGGCTCGCGGCGGCTGCCCTGCCGGGCACCCTGGACGGGGTCCGCGTCGCCGTCGTCACCCTGCCGGGGGCCGACCGCAACGCCCTCGGTGAGCTCGAGGACCGGCTCGAGTCCGCCGGTGCCGACCTGGTGCTGACCGCGGAGCTCGCCGAGCGGGCTGGCGACGAGGAGCCGTCGCCCGAGCTCGGCGAGCTGCTCACCGCTCTCTCCGCCGAGCTGGCGGACCCGCC
This sequence comes from Ornithinimicrobium tianjinense, assembly GCF_014636495.1. Classification (GTDB taxonomy): domain Bacteria; phylum Actinomycetota; class Actinomycetes; order Actinomycetales; family Dermatophilaceae; genus Ornithinicoccus; species Ornithinicoccus tianjinensis. Next base: position 1,665,191 of record NZ_BMEM01000001.1, on the reverse strand, counting down.
GACCGGCGACGGGTCCGGCCCGTCGCTGGCCACCGTGCTCGCGGCGACGCTCTCGGGAGCCGACGAGGTCGGCCACGCCGGCGCCTGGCTCCGGGCGGCAGATGCTCTCGAGCAGGAGGGTGTCGTGGACCTGACCTGGCGCGACGGTTCCTCGGTCGAGATCTCCGACCGTCGCCCGGCCGATGTGCTCGTCCTCGAGACCGGCGGGCTGACCGCCCAGGAGACCACCGAGACCGCTGGCGCCGAGCAGCTGGGTCTGCGGCTGGAGCTGGTCCGCTCCCTCGCGGAGCTGCAGACCCCGCTCGTCGTCGCCGGCACCGGCGCCGAGACCGTGCACGACGTCGACGACACGCCCGTCGACCCGCTCGTGACAGCCGTACGCCAGGACCGGGACCTGGCGGACTCAGTGTCGACCGTGGACAACCTCGACAGCGTCGCCGGTCAGGTCGCCACTGCCATGGCCTCCGCCTGGGCCCTGGCGGAGCAGGTGGGTCACTACGGTGTCGGGGAGCTCTCCGGCTCGGCGCTGCCGCCGGTGCCGCCCCAGCGCGAGGTGCCCACCTCGACGATCCCGGCCCCTGGAGACACCGGCCTCCCCACCGTCGACGACGGGTCGGCGACGACGGCGGCCCCGTGAGCGGGCCGCGGCTCGACGGAGAACGCAGAGCGTCTGCTGCGGCTGCCGCCGCGCCCTCCGTGGGCCGGACGGTGACGACGGCCCTCGCCGCAGCCGCTCTCGCCCGTGGCGTGACGTCGCTGGACCGGACCGGCCGCCTGCCCTGGGGCGGCGAGCGATGGGTCCGCACCAACCACCAGGGTGAGTCGGTGACCCTGACCGAGGGGCTCGCCCTGGCGGCGGGGACCACGGTCCCGCTGCTGGTGCTGGACCCGCCGGCCGCCCTGGCCGTGGCCGGTGCAGCCGTGGCGGGAGCGGTCGACGACCTGGCCGGCGGTGCGTCGGCCAAGGGACTGCGCGGTCACCTCGCGGCGCTGCGGCAGGGCAGGGTCACCACCGGCGTGCTCAAGATCGCCGTCCTCGGCGCGACCGGCCTCGTTGCGTGCGCCTGGTCGGACCGCCGCGGCGCCGGGACGCGCCACCCCCACGGCGGAACGCGCAGCACGCGCAGCACGCTCGGCCCGACGCTCACCGGAGCGGCGCTCGTCGCCGGCTCGGCCAACCTGGCCAACCTCTTCGACCTCCGCCCCGGGCGAGCCCTCAAGGTGGCGCTGGCGAGCGGCATACCGGCCCTGCTCGCCGGGCGGCCCGCCGCGGCCACCGTCGCCGGGGCGGGCCTGGCGGTCCTGCCGGGCGACCTGCGCGGGGTGTCGATGCTCGGAGACACCGGAGCCAACCCGCTCGGGGCGGCCGTGGGTCTGGCGGCCGCGCAGTCGCTCGGACCACGCGGCCGGATCCTCGCCCTCACCGTCGTGGCGGGACTCGTGCTGGTGAGCGAGAAGGTCAGCTTCAGCCGCGTCATCGACGAGACGCCGGCCCTGCGCGCCCTCGACCGCTGGGGCCGACGCACGTGACCGGGGCCGGCCCGTCGCCCAGCGCCCGCCTGGGGACCGGCGGGCTCGTCGGCGCTGCCGCGCTCGTCGCTGCCGTCACCCTGGCCGCCCGGGCTGTCGGCCTCGTCCGCTGGTTCGTCTTCTCCCACGCGGTGGGCGCCACCTGCGTCGGGCAGGTCTACACCACGGCCAACACGGTGCCCAACGTGCTCTTCGAGGTGGCGGCCGGCGGAGCGCTGGCGGCTGTGGCGGTGCCGCTGGTGGCGGCCCACCTGCAGCGGGGGGACGAGGACGCCGCCGACCGCACCGCCAGCGCGCTGGCGACCTGGAGCCTGACCGTCCTGCTGCCGCTCGCAGCCCTCGTCGCCCTGGCTGCCGGGCCCATCACCGTCTGGCTCCTCGGCGACACGGCGGGCTGCGACCCCGCCGCGATGCACGCGGCGGGGCGGCTCATGCTCCTGCTCTTCGCCCCTCAGGTGGTGCTCTACGGGATCGGGATCGTCCTGGCCGGCGTGCTCCAGGCTCACCGCCGCTTCCTCGCGGCGGCCGTCGCGCCCCTGCTGTCCAGCGTGGTCGTCATCGGTGTCTACCTCGGCTTCGGCGCCGCCTACGACCCCACCGTCCCCCTCCAGCAGCTGCCGGCGGCGGCGCTGTGGCTGCTGGCCGGCGGCACCACCGTCGGAGTGGTGGCCCTCAGCCTCCCGCTCCTGGTGCCTGCCGCGCGGCTGGGTGTGCGCTGGCGCCCGACCTGGCGCTTCCCGGACGGCACCGGGCGGCGGGCTGGAGCGCTCGTGGTCGCGGGTGTGGCGGCCGTGGCGGCGCAGCAGCTGACGTCGGTCGTCGTGCTCCTGCTGACCAACGCCGCGACCGGTGTCGCCGGCATCACCGTGTGGACCTACGCGCAGACCGCCTACCTGCTGCCCTACGCCGTCCTCGTCGTCCCCCTCGCCACGGCCGCCTTCCCCCGACTCGCCGGTGGTGGCGCCGAGGCGGTCCGCGTCCTGCGGGGTGCGCTCCTCGGTGCGGTGGTCGCCTCGCTGGCCGCCGCGGTGGCGCTGGTCGCCGTCCGGCGCGAGGTCGGTGCCCTCTTCGTCCTGCTCGACGCCGGCTCGGGCGGCGCGGGGCGGCGCGCGCTGGAGTCCCTGCCGCTCACCGTGGCCCTCCTGGCGCCCGGCCTGCTCGGCTTCGCGGTGCTCGCCGTCGGCACGCGGGCCCTGTATGCCGTGGGCTCGCCGCGGCGCGCCGCCGCCGCCACGGCGGCGGGCTGGGGCGTGGCCGCCCTCGTGCCCCTCCTCGTGGTCGGGCGCGGTGCGGACGTCGGGACGACGCTGGCCTGGCTCGCAGCAGGCTCATCGGTGGGGATGACCGTTGCGGGACTGCTGCTGGTGCGTGAGGTCAGGGGGGTCTGGGGGCCGGCAGCCACCGCCGGGCTCGGGCGCGCGGCCGCGGGCTGTCTCGCAGGGGCCCTGACCGGTGTGCTGCTGCGCGAGCAGCTGCTGCCGACCGACGTCTCCGCCTGGTGGCCGCTGGTGCTCGTCGCCGCCGGGGGTGGAGGCCTGGTCCTGGCGGGTGCCGCGGGCGGTCTGCGGCTGGCCGCCCCGCAGCAGTGGCGCGTGGTCTCCGGGAGGCTGTCCCGATGAGGGTCCTGCTCGTGACCGGTGTTGTGGCCGGCGGGGTCGGCAGGCACGTCGAGATGTTGGTCCGAGGGCTCGCGGCCCGCGGGCACGACCCGGTGGTCGCCTGCCCGGGCGCCGTCGCCCAGCGGTTCGCCTTCGGCCGTGACGTCATCGACCTGTCCACGGGCACGCGTCCGGACCCGGCCGGAGACCTGCGTGCGGTCGCGACCCTGCGTCGCGCCATGACCCGCGCCGACGTCGTCCACGCCCACGGCCTGCGGGCCGGAGCGCTCGCCGTCGCCGCACGCGCCTCCCTCGGGCGGCGGCGCCGCCCCCGGCTCGTCGTCACCAGCCACAACGCCCCTCCGGAGGGACGGGCCGCGAGGGTGGTGTACGCCCTTCTCGAGGCCGTCGTCGCGAGAGGGGCCGACCTCGTGCTGGCGGTGTCGCCCGACCTGATCGTCCGGGCGAGGTCGGCGGGTGCCACGCGCACCGCTCTCGCGGTCGTGCCCGCGGCGAGGGCCGAGCGCCTGGACGTGCAGGCCGCGCGGCGTGACCTGGCCGACGAGCTGGGCCTGGGGCCGGGGGAGCGCGTCGTCCTCGCGGTCGGACGGCTCGCGCCGCAGAAGCGCCTGGACCTGGCCGTCCAGGCGCACGCCCACCTGCTCGCTCACGCCCATCTCCTCGGCGACGCCCACGCGGCGGCCCCGCACCTGGTGATCGCCGGCGACGGACCCGGTCGGGCCGAGCTCGAGGCGGTCGCCGCCCGAGCGGGCTCCCGCGTGCACCTGTTGGGTCACCGTCACGACGTGCCGGCGCTGCTCGCCGCCGCTGACGTCGTCCTGTCGACCGCCCGGTGGGAGGGGCAGCCGGTGTGGCTGCAGGAGGCGCTCCAGCAGGGGGCGGCGGTGGTGGCCACCGACGTGGGAGGCACTGCGCAGGTCGTCGCCGACGCCGCCGTGCTCCTGCCCGTCGACGCCGGTCCGGCACAGGTCGCCGAGCAGGTGGGTCGGGTGCTGGCGGACACGATCCTGCGGGCCGACCTGCGCCGACGGGCGCTGGCGCGGTCCGCGCAGCTGCCCACCGAGGACGACGCGCTGGAGGCGGCATTCACGGCATACCTCGGGAATGACGTAGACTGAGAGCCCGTGGCGGACACGACGAAGCACATCTTTGTGACCGGGGGCGTGGCCTCCTCGCTCGGCAAGGGCCTGACGGCCTCCAGCCTCGGATTCCTGCTCAGGAGCCGTGGGCTGCGGGTGACGATGCAGAAGCTCGACCCCTACATCAACGTCGACCCGGGGACGATGAACCCGTTCCAGCACGGCGAGGTGTTCGTCACCGAGGACGGCGCCGAGTGCGACCTGGACATCGGCCACTACGAGCGCTTCCTCAACGTCAACCTCTCGGGCCGCTCCAACGTCACGACCGGTCAGGTCTACAACGACGTCATCGCGCGCGAGCGGCGCGGGGAGTACCTCGGCGACACCGTCCAGGTCATCCCGCACATCACCAACGAGATCAAGGCGCGGATGCGCGCCGCGGCCAACGCCGGTGACGGCGAGCGCCCCGACATCATCATCACCGAGATCGGCGGCACGGTCGGCGACATCGAGTCGCTGCCCTTCCTCGAGGCCGCGCGCCAGGTCCGGCAGGACATCGGGCGGGCCAACTGCTTCTTCCTGCACGTCTCGCTCGTGCCCTACCTGGCGCCCAGCGGCGAGCTGAAGACCAAGCCCACCCAGCACTCCGTCGCCGCGCTGCGCCAGGTCGGCATCACCCCCGACGCCCTCGTGCTGCGCGCCGACCGCGAGATCCCCGAGGGGATCAAGCGCAAGATCTCCGCGATGTGCGACGTCGACGCCGAGGCGGTCGCGGCCTGCATCGACGCCCCGAGCATCTACGACATCCCCAAGGTCCTGCACCGCGAGATGCTCGACGCGTATGTCGTGCGGCACCTCGGCGTCTCCTTCCGCGACGTCGACTGGTCGGCCTGGGACGCGCTGCTCGAGCGTGTCCACGAGCCCGAGCACCAGGTCGAGATCGCGCTGGTCGGCAAGTACGTCGACCTGCCCGACGCCTACCTGTCGGTCACCGAGGCGATGCGGGCCGGCGGATTCCGTCACGACGCGAAGGTCCACATCCGCTGGGTCGCCTCCGACGAGTGCCAGACCGAGGCGGGGGCCAGCAGGGCGCTCGGCGGCGCGGACGCGATCCTGATCCCCGGCGGCTTCGGCGTGCGCGGCATCGAGGGCAAGATCGGCGCTCTGCGCTGGGCCCGCGAGCGCGGGGTCCCCACGCTCGGCATCTGCCTGGGCCTGCAGGCCATGGTGATCGAGTACGCCCGCAACGTCGCCGGGATCGAGGGCGCCAGTTCCACCGAGTTCGACCCGCAGTCGCCGGCCCCGGTCATCGCGACCATGGAGGAGCAGAAGGCGTTCGTCGAGGGTGCGGGCGACCTGGGCGGCACCATGCGCCTGGGCACCTACGAGGCCGCCCTCACCGAGGGGTCGGTCCTGGCCGCGCTCTACGGCTCGACGAGCGTGACCGAGCGGCACCGCCACCGCTACGAGGTCAACAACGCCTACCGCGACCAGCTCACCGAGGCCGGCCTCGTGATCAGCGGCACCTCGCCCGACGGCTCGCTGGTCGAGTTCGTCGAGCTGCCCAAGGACGTCCACCCCTACTTCGTGGCGACCCAGGCGCACCCCGAGTTCAAGTCGCGCCCGGACCACGCGCACCCGATGTTCGCCGGTCTGGTCGAGGCGGCGCTCGAGCGCCAGCGCAGCCAGCGCCTCGTCGAGGTGGACGCCCGCCAGCACCTCCACGAGCTGCCGACCGCCTGAGGCGCGCGCCCACGGCATACCCCATGACCCTCGACGCACCCCGCCTGACCGCGGCCGACCTGCGGGACCGCCACGAGGCGGCGCCGGTCCTCCGGTCCGAGGTCGCCCTCGAGGGGCGGGTCTGGGACGTCAGGCGCGACACCCTGCGGCTGGTGGGCTCGGGCGTGGACACGGAGGTCGTGCGGGAGTATGTCGCGCACACGGGCGCCGTCGGGGTCGTCGCGCTGCGGACGGATCGTGAGCTGCCGGAGATCTTCGTCATCCAGCAGTACCGCCACCCCGTCCGCGCGCACGACTGGGAGATCCCGGCCGGCCTGCTCGACGTGCCGGGTGAGGACCCCCTCGTCGCGGCGCGGCGCGAGCTCGCCGAGGAGGCGGACCTCGTGGCGGGGACGTGGGAGGAGCTCGTCTCGTTCACGCCGTCGCCCGGTGGGCTGGACGAGGTCATCACCGTCTACCTGGCGACCGACCTCGCGGACGTCCCCGAGGCGGACCGGCACGAGCGCGAGCACGAGGAGGCCGGTATGCCGTGCGGCTGGGTCTCCCTGGAGGACGCCGTCGCCGCCGTGCTGGGCGGACAGGTCCGCAACGGGGCGTTGATCATCGCCGTCCTTGCCCTGGACCGCCTGCGCCCCTAGCTTCGTCCCGGACTCAGGGCAGCCCGGGCCTGCACCTCGCCTAGACTGTGCGACGTGCGCGGGGCGGAGTGACGACCTGCCAGAGGTGAGGCTCACGGCATACCGGAGCGACCTCAGCCGCGCACCGCGCGTGCGGCGGACCGACGAGAGGCCAGGGCGCGCACGACGGATCCTGGCGAAGGTGTGGTGGCACCGCGACCTGGCCCCCGCCCACACCTCCTGGGCTGCCTCCCGATCGGGCAGCCGCCCTTTCGGGACATGACCGAAAGAGGAGAGACTCATCATGCTTCGCACGCACGAGTCCGGGACGCTGCGTCCCGAGCACGTCGGCACCACCGTCACCCTCACCGGCTGGGTGGCCCGTCGCCGCGACCACGGAGGCGTCGCCTTCATCGACCTGCGCGACGCCAGCGGCATCGTCCAGGTCGTCGCCCGCGACGAGGTGCTCACGGGCAGCGCCCACGACCTGCGCAACGAGTACTGCGTGCGGGTGACCGGCGAGGTCACCGCGCGCGCCGAGAAGGACGTCAACCCCGACCTGCCCACCGGCGGGATCGACGTGGTGGCGACCGAGATCGAGGTGCTCAGCGAGTCCGCGCCGCTGCCCTTCCAGATCGACGAGCGCGTCACGGTCGGCGAGGAGGCGCGCCTGCGGCACCGTTATCTCGACCTGCGCCGCCCCGGTCACAACGCCGCGGGCGCCAACCTGCGGCTGCGCTCCAAGGTCAACAAGGCGGCCCGCGACCTGCTGGACGAGCGCGGCTTCGTCGAGATCGAGACGCCGACCCTGACCCGCTCGACGCCCGAGGGTGCCCGTGACTTCCTGGTGCCGGCGCGCCTGCAGCCCGGCAGCTGGTACGCCCTGCCGCAGAGCCCGCAGCTGTTCAAGCAGCTCCTCATGGTCGCAGGGCTGGAGCGCTACTACCAGATCGCCCGCTGCTACCGCGACGAGGACTTCCGCGCCGACCGCCAGCCCGAGTTCACCCAGCTGGACATCGAGATGAGCTTCGTCGAGCAGGACGACGTCATCGAGCTCGGCGAGGCGATCGCCAAGGCCGTCTGGGCGGTCAAGGGCATCGAGCTGACGACCCCGTTCCCGCGGATGACCTACGCCGAGGCGATGGCGCGCTACGGCTCGGACAAGCCGGACCTGCGCTTCGAGCTCGAGCTGACCGAGTGCACCGAGTTCTTCGCGGGGACGCCCTTCCGCGTCTTCCAGGCGGAGTATGTCGGCGCGGTGGTCATGCCGGGCGGCGGCAGCCAGCCGCGCCGCCAGTTCGACGCGTGGCAGGAGTGGGCCAAGCAGCGCGGCGCCAAGGGCCTGGCCTATGTCACCGTCGGTGAGGACGGGGAGCTCGGTGGCCCGGTCGCCAAGAACATCTCCGAGGAGGAGAAGGCCGGGCTGGCCGCGCACGTCGGGGCCGCCCCGGGCGACGCGATCTTCTTCGCCGCCGGCCCCGTCAAGGCCTCCCGGGCCCTGCTCGGTGCCGCCCGCCTGGAGATCGGCAGGCGGGTCGGCCTGATCGACGAGTCCGCCTGGAGCTTCCTCTGGGTCGTCGACGCGCCGCTCTTCGAGCCGGCCGGTGACGCCGTCGCCGCGGGCGACGTCGCGGTGGGCGCGGGGGCCTGGACCGCGGTCCACCACGCCTTCACCTCGCCCCAGGCGCAGTATGTCGACTCCCTCGAGTCGGACCCCGGCGCGGCCCTGGCGTATGCCTACGACCTGGTCTGCAACGGCAACGAGATCGGTGGCGGGTCGATCCGTATCCACCGCCGTGACATCCAGGAGCGCGTCTTCGCGATCATGGGCCTGACCCCGGAGCAGGCGGAGGAGAAGTTCGGCTTCCTCCTCGAGGCGTTCAAGTTCGGGGCCCCGCCGCACGGCGGGATCGCCTTCGGATGGGACCGGATCGTCGCGCTCCTCGCGGGCACCGACTCCATCCGGGACGTCATCGCCTTCCCCAAGTCGGGCGGCGGATTCGACCCGCTGACGGCGGCGCCGGCCCCCATCACGCCCGAGCAGCGCAAGGAGGCGGGGGTCGACGCGAAGCCGGCCGCCGACGCTCCGGCCCCGCAGGGGGCCGACGACGTGAGCCCGACGCAGAGCTGACGCCGACCGGATGTGCCGAGAGGCCCAGGTCCGTCGCACCCGGGCCCGGGATGCGACCGACGTGGGCCTCTCGGCGGTTCGGGAAGGGCACGTGCGCGAGGGAACGGGGTGACCTGCGGCAGGTCGCTCAGGGCAGGAGCTGCCGGGAGTGCCACGCGCGGGCCGTGCGGTAGCCCAGGCGCCCGTAGATCCGGCGGGCGACGTCGTTGTCGGAGAACATCCCGAGGGTGCAGACGCCGTGCTCGGCCACCGACCAGCGCGTCAGAGCTGCGGTCACCGTCTCGCCCCAGCCCTGGCCGCGGGCGTGCGTCGCCGTGAGGATCCCGGCGAGATGGGGGACGCCGGACCCTTCCTGCTCGGCGCCACCCACGGCCAGGAGCTGCCCCGCCGCGTCGCGGACCCCCAGCCAGCGCACCACCTCGCCGTCGCCGATGCGGGTCCACACCCTCGGGTTGTGGGCGTGGGCGAAGGCGAGCAGCTCTTGCGCATCGGCCCGGTCGTCGAGCAGGACCAGCCGCTCCTCCTCGGGGCGGACCGGGGGAGCGGCCGTGGTCCACATCCAGTCCCAGTCGCCGCCGTCGTGTCAGCGGCAGCTCTGCGTGCGCGGTCCCCGCGTGCTCCTGGGGCACCGACGCCGACCCGGCGCCCCAGGTCTCGATCAGCCCGGCCCCCCGCACGGCCCGCAGGGCTGACGCCACCCGGGCCGCCTCCTCGCCGAGGTCGGACGGGAGCCGCCCGGACGGCATACCAGGTCGCAGCGGCAGGACCCACAGGCCGGACCGCCCACCCGACCGCCCACCCCGCCGCTGCACGACCGCGACGCCGTCGACGAGCACGGCACCGCCCGGGAGGGGGTCGGAGAGAGCCCACCGCAGCCACGGGTCGGCAGGTGCGGCGGCGCGCAGCTCGGCGTAGTTGACCGGCACCAGGCTCGCAGCCCTCACGCGGTGTCTCCTCGGATCGGTCGGGCGGACCGCCCAAGGCTAGGTCAGCGCCCCGGTGAGGTCGTCAGCCGGGGAAGCCGAAGCACGGGTAGAAGTCCTCCGGGGGGAAGCGCCCCGTCGGCACCTCGATGCAGTGGCTCTTGACGCGCTCGACGGCCGAGTCCTCATCGGTGCCGGTCAGCACCCGGCCGTCGAGGGTGACGGTCGCTGTGGCGGTGGCGGCACGCCGCCAGGCGTTGTCGGCGGCCGTCACCTGGCCCTCCGGCAGTCGCGTGTGGTGGGCGAGGGTGGAGTGCTCGAGCGGTCCGGCGGCCGTCCAGTGCACGTCCATCCCGACCTGGACGGGCGCTCCGTCCTGGTCGGTCCCCTCCAGGGCCCCCGACGCGACGGCGGACCTGAGGTGCTGGTCGGTGCGCAGCCCGACGTCCATCGAGGTCGCCTCGACCTGGAGGACGACGGCGCCGCGGGGGCCGGCGGCCGCGGTGATCCCCGCAGGGCTGGCGCAGAGGTCGGTGACGCGGACGAAGACCGAGGTCGGGCCCTGCTGACGGACCGAGGGTCCGTGCCGGCCGGCCCAGTGTCCGGTCGTGGCGGCGGCGAAGATCTCGGTCTGGAGGCACCCGTCCACCCGCACGGAGTCGAAGGAGGCGGACTCGACCGAGACGGAGTGGTACATCCGCGGGGGAGAGGCGACCGCGGCCGACGCGGTCATGGTGACGAGGGCCAGCGAGGCGAGCGCGGCGCTGGTGCGCGAGAGAGGGTGCATGGGAGACCTTCCGACTGCCCTGACCGGCGCACGGCCCGGCGGGCCCGCGGCAGGAGACACCTGTATGTCGCTCCCCGCGGCCCGAAGGTGCAGTGGGCGGGCGGGTCGGCGCGCAGAGGACCGGGCCCGGCAGGGATGCCGGGCCCGGTCGTGGGGTGGTGCGTCAGCCGATGCGCTCGAGCTCAGGCTGCTCGACGGGCGCGGGGGCCAGGCCGGCGGCCTTGCGCGGGCCGGCGGCCCAGTAGAGGCCGGCGCCGGTCAGCAGGTTGATGACTCCGAGGCCCGCGAGGAGGGCGACGAGGGCCAGGGCCAGCTTGAGGGCGGAGGCGGTGACGGTGCCGACGCCGAGCTCACCGGTCAGGCCGTGGACGGTGCCGGTCCAGATCAGCGGACGGGCGGCGGCGTCGGCCGGGTTGGTGCGGTCGAAGTCGTTCCAGTACTTGCCACCGTTCTCGTACTCCACGGTCCAGCCGTCGGCCGGGAACGGGTCGGGGACGGGCACGGTCTCGCCGTTGACCGTGAGCTCGGTCAGGGCCTTGCCGTCAGCGTCGACCAGCATGTCCTCGGTCAGGGTGATCGGGGTGGTGCCGTGGATGACGTGGCTGGTGATCGTGGCCATCTGGTACATGTACTCGCTCGCGGTGTTCACCAGCGGGTCGTCTGGGTCCATCTCGCGGTCGGAGACGGGGTAGCCCCACTCGTTCTCGAGCATGTCCATGATCGCCTGGGCAGCCGCAGGGTCGCCACGGTCGACGAGCTGACCCTGGTCGTTGTAGCTGAGCTCGACACCCTGCACCTCGCTGAAGCTCTGGAGCGAGTGACGGCCGTCCTGGTACATGGAGAACGCGACGGCCGAGCCGCCGAGGAAGACCAGGCCGAAGACCATGAGCATGATCCCGACGAGGCGCAGACGCTGTGTCATGAGAATCCTCCTCCGGGCAGGTGCCCGGTTCGTGGGTGGGTCGGTCGGGAGGGCCGGCCCCGACCCCACGTGTCGGGGTCGATGGCTCCATCGTGACGCATGTACGACGAGATGTAGTAGGGACGAAGGTCCCGGGTCCGGCGGCCAGAGGTCACGAAGCCCGAGTCGGCGACGGGCGGGCCGTGGAGTGCTGCCGGGTAACCTCGACGTCGTGTCGAGCGCTGGTCCGGACCTCTTCAGCGCCCCCGGGGACGTCCCGGCGGGCGGCGACCTGCGTCCGCCGCTCGCCGTGCGGATGCGGCCGCGCAGCCTCGAGGAGGTGGCCGGGCAGCAGGACGTGCTGCGGCCCGGCTCGCCCATGCGCCGCCTCATCGAGGGGTCCGGGGGCGCCGCCGGCCCGCTCTCGGCGATCCTCTGGGGCCCGCCCGGGACGGGAAAGACCACCCTGGCCCACCTCGTGGCGACCGCGGCCGACCGCCGGTTCGTCGAGCTCTCCGCCGTCACGGCCGGGGTCAAGGACGTGCGGGCGGTCATGGAGCAGGCCGTCCAGGAGCGTCAGCTCCACGGGCGGCAGACGGTGCTCTTCCTCGACGAGATCCACCGGTTCACCAAGGCCCAGCAGGACGCCCTCCTCCCCGGGGTGGAGAACCGTCTGGTCATCCTCGTGGCGGCGACGACGGAGAACCCGTCATTCTCGGTGATCGCCCCGCTGCTGTCCCGCTCCGTCCTGGTCACGCTCACGTCCCTCTCGGACGAGGACGTGCGCGCGCTCGTCGGACGTGCCCTCACCGACGAGCGCGGCCTCGCCGGCGGGTTCGAGCTCGAGGACGAGGGCCTGGAGCACGTGGTGCGGATGGCCGGCGGCGACGCCCGCAGGGCCCTCACCACGCTCGAGGCGGCCGCGGGCGTGGCGGACGACGACCGTGCTGCCGGGCGTGAGGACGAGGTGCTCACCATCACGCTCGCGCACGTCGAGCAGGCCGTGGCGCACGCCGCGGTGCGCTACGACCGCGCGGGCGACCAGCACTACGACGTCGCGAGCGCCTTCATCAAGTCGATGCGGGGTTCGGACGTCGACGCAGCGCTCCACTACCTGGCCCGCCAGCTGGAGGCGGGGGAGGACCCCCGGTTCATCGCCCGGCGCATCGTCATCGCCGCCAGCGAGGACGTCGGCATGGGTGACCCCACGGCCTTGCAGACCGCCGTCGCGGCCCTGCATGCGGTCGCCCAGATCGGCATGCCGGAGGCCCGCATCATCCTGGCCCAGGCCGTGGTGCACAACGCGCTCGCGCCCAAGTCCAACGCGGCATACTCCGCCATCAACGCCGCCGTCGCGGACGTGCGGGCCGGACGGGGCGGGCCCGTGCCCGCCCACCTGAGGGGCTCGGGGTATGCGGGGGCCGCGCGCCTCGGGCACGGCGAGGGCTACCGCTACACCCACGACGAGCCGGCGGGTGTGGGGCCCCAGCAGTTCCTGCCCGACGACCTGCTCGAGGCGGACGTCGACTACTACCGGCCGACGAGCCGTGGCTGGGAGGAGCGCCTCGGTGCCCGCTGGCGCGAGCTGCGGCGGATCATCCGCGGACGGAAGGTGTGACCGCGACCACAGGACGAGCCGTGGGCATTGTCAACGAGATCAGGCCGCTTTCCGACACTCCCTGGTCAAGATCGCGCAGGGAGTCCTCAGCGACGGCGGCTAGAGTAGGAAGGTCCGTCTGCACGTCATGAGGAGACCATGGAAACCGCCGAGATCCGCCGTCGTTGGCTGACGTTCTTCGAGAGCAAGGGCCACACGGTGGTGCCCAGCGCACCGCTGGTCTACGACGACCCCAACCTGCTGTTCGTCAACGCCGGCATGGTGCCGTTCAAGCCCTACTTCCTGGGGCAGCAGACCGCGCCGTGGCCCCGCGCGACGAGCGTCCAGAAGTGCGTGCGCACCCTCGACATCGAAGAGGTGGGCAAGACCACCCGCCACGGCACCTTCTTCCAGATGAACGGCAACTTCTCCTTCGGCGACTACTTCAAGGAGGGAGCGATCAGCCACGCCTGGGAGCTGGTGACCGGCTCCCAGCGCGACGGCTTCCTGGGCTTCGACCCCGAGTCGGTCTGGGTGACCGTCCTGGACGGCGACGACGAGGCCGCCGACCTCTGGCACCGCGTGGCGGGCCTTCCGCACGAGCGGATCCAGCGCCGTGGGCTGGCCGACAACTACTGGCACATGGGGGTGCCCGGCCCGGGCGGCCCGTGCAGCGAGATCTACATCGACCGTGGTCCCGAGCACGGGCCCGACGGTGGCCCGGTGGTCGACGAGGACCGGTTCCTGGAGATCTGGAACCTCGTCTTCATGCAGGAGGAGCTCTCCGAGGTCCGCTCCAAGGTCGACTTCGACATCGCCGGCGAGCTGCCCCGCAAGAACATCGACACCGGCATGGGCCTCGAGCGCGTCGCGTACCTGCTCCAGGGCGTGGACAACCTCTACGAGATCGACGAGGTCTACCCGGTCATCGAGCGGGCCGAGGAGCTGTCCGGCCGCTCCTATGGGGTGAACCACGAGGACGACGTGCGTTTCCGCGTGGTCGCCGACCACGTCCGCTCCGGCCTGATGCTCATGGGCGACGGCGTCACCCCCGGCAACGAGGGCCGGGGCTACGTCCTGCGCCGGCTGCTGCGCCGCGCGGTGCGCTCCATGCGCCTGCTGGGTGTGGACCCCGACCTCGCTGCGCTCCCGGAGCTGCTGCCGGTGAGCAAGGACGTCATGCGCGCCTCCTACCCCGAGCTCGAGCGCGACTGGAAGCGGATCAGCGAGACCGCCTACACCGAGGAGGACGCCTTCCGGCGCACTCTCGCCAGCGGCACCACGATCCTGGACACCGCCGTGGCCCGCGCCAAGACGGCCGGGGCCACCGTCCTGGGCGGCGCGGAAGCCTTCCAGCTGCACGACACCTACGGCTTCCCGATCGACCTCACCCTCGAGATGGCCTCCGAGCAGGGCCTCACGGTCGACGAGGACGCCTTCCGCCGGCTCATGACCGAGCAGCGCCAGCGCGCCAAGGCCGACGCCAAGGCCAAGAAGCACGGGCACGGCGGCACCACGGCATACCGCGGGATCGCCGACCGGCTGGGCCGGCAGACCGAGTTCACCGGGTATGCCGCGATGTCCGGCGACGCCTCGGTCGTCGGTCTGCTCTCCGGCGGCGTGGAGGTGGACCGGCTCGCAGCCGCTCCGCACGACGTCGAGCACGGGGGCACCGAGGTCGAGATCGTCCTGGGCAGCACCCCCTTCTACGCCGAGGCGGGTGGCCAGCTGGCCGACCACGGGCGGATCCACCTCGCCGGCGGCGCCGTCATCGAGGTCACCGACGTCCAGAAGCCGCTGCCGGGCCTGATCGTCCACCGCGGCCGCCTCGTCGAGGGTGAGGTCGCCGTCGGCGAGGGCGCGACCGCCCAGATCGACACGCTGCGGCGGGCGGCTGTCTCGCGTGCGCACACCGCCACGCACCTCGTCCACAAGGTGCTGCGCGAGACCCTGGGGGACACCGCCACCCAGGCCGGCTCGGAGAACGCGCCGGGACGCCTGCGGTTCGACTTCCGCTCCACGCGTGCGCTGTCCCCGGACGAGCTCGCCGCCGTCGAGGCGCGGGTCAACCAGCGGCTGATGGACGACCTGGAGGTCACGGCGGAGCAGATGCCGCTGGCCCAGGCGCGCGAGATGGGCGCCATGGCGCTCTTCGGCGAGCGCTACCCGGACATCGTGCGGGTCGTCTCGGTCGGCGGGCCCTGGTCGCTGGAGCTGTGCGGTGGCACCCACGTGCTCAACTCCGCCCAGCTCTCGCTCGTCAAGCTCATGGGCGAGTCGTCGATCGGCTCCGGCGTGCGCCGTGTCGAGGCCCTCGTGGGGGCGGACGCCTACCAGCACCTCGCCCGCGAGAACATCATCGTCAACCAGCTCACCGACACCCTCAAGGTCCGGCCCGAGGAGCTGCACGACCGCGTCGGGCAGCTCGTCGCGCGCCTCAAGGACGCCGAGCGGGAGATCGCGAAGGCCAAGGCGCAGCAGGCGCTCGCCTCGGCGGCGGGTCTCCTGGAGCAGGCGCGGGACGTGGCCGGCGTCCGCTACCTCGGCCACGACCTCGGCGAGGGCGCGGGTGCTGACGACCTGCGCACCCTCGTCACGGACCTGCGGGCGCGCCTGGGCAACGACGGCCCCGTCGTCGTCGCCCTCACCGGGTCCTCCGGCGGGCGGCCGGTGGTCGTGGTCGGCACCAACGAGGCGGCCCGCGGGCGCGGCGTGAAGGCCGGAGCCCTCGTCCGCGTCGCGGCCCAGACGCTCGGCGGCGGTGGCGGCGGCAAGGACGACCTCGCCCAGGGCGGCGGTCAGGACGCCTCCCGGACCGGAGCTGCCCTGGCCGCCGTCGAGGAGGCCCTGCGCGGGTGACCACGGACACCGGACCGACGCCGACCCCGGGCGGCACGCCACTGCGCGGCGTGCTGCTCGGCGTCGACGTCGGGCAGGCCAGGGTCGGCCTGGCCGCGAGCGATCCCGACGGCCTGCTGGCCACCCCGGTGGAGACGCTGGCGCGTGACGACGAGCACGGGAGCGACCTGGACAGGGTCGCCGCGGAGGCGCGCGAGCGGCGGGCGGTCGGGGTCGTGGTGGGGCTGCCCCGTTCGCTGTCGGGCGAGGAAGGCTTGGCCGCGCAGCGTGCGCGTGACTACGCTAGGTCGTTGCAGCGGCGCCTGGAGGTGCCGGTGCGGCTCTGGGACGAACGGCTCACCACCGTCGACGCGCACCGGGCCCTGCACAGCAGCGGGGTCCCGGGTCGTCGGCAGCGGAGCGTCGTCGACCAGGCCGCAGCGGTCCTGATCCTGCAGGCGGCGCTCGACGCTCGACGCGCCGGTCGTCCCCCCGGCGTTCCCCTGAAGCAGCGCAAGCCCCGTGGCCCGCGCCCTGCCACCACGTAAAGGACCCCCATGAGTCAGCCTCCCCACGAGGACTGGGACGAGCACGACGTGCGCGGCCCGGCCGCGAGGTCGACGTTCGAGGACGACGTGCTCGGGCTCCGGCGCGTCTCCGACCACGACGAGTCCCTGGCCGACGAGATGCTGGCGCCCGAGCCCGAGCCCGGCATGTTCCGGCCCCGCCGGCGCAAGCGTCGTAACCCGGTGCTGAAGGTGCTCGCGCTCATCCTCGCCGGGTGCCTCTTCGTCGTCGGGGGCTACTACGCCGTCACCTCCGTGGGTGGGCTGCTGCCGGAGATCTCCGGGGGCGCTCCGACCGCCGACGACTACGACGGCAACGGCACCGGCGAGGTCGTCGTGGAGATCCCGGAGGGGGCCGGCGGGGGCCAGATCGCCGAGATCCTCGTGCAGAACGACGTGGTCGCCTCCGTCACCGCGTTCACCTCGGTGCTCCAGGCGGACCCACGGTCGGCGAGCATCCAGCCCGGCACCTACCGGATGGCCGAGCACATGAGCTCGGCGTCGGCGCTCGACCGCCTGCTGGACGGCAACTACAGGGAGATCAACGGGGTCACCATCCGCGAGGGGCTGTGGGTCAGCGAGACCTTCGCCCTGCTGGCCGAGGCGACCGGCAACGAGGTGTCCGACTACGAGGCTGTCGACCCGGCCAGCCTCGACCTCCCCGAGGCCGCGGACGGCAGGCTGGAGGGCTACCTCTTCCCGAGCACCTACGAGTTCCCGCCCGACGCGACACCGCAGCAGCAGCTGCAGACCATGGTGGACCAGGGCAAGAAGGTCTACGCGGAGCTGGGCATCGAGGAGTCCGAGCTGCACGACGTCATCACTAAGGCGAGCATCGTGCAGGGCGAGGGCATGTTCGCCGAGGACCTGCCCAAGGTGGCGCGCGTGGTGGAGAACCGTCTTCTGCCCGGCAACTCCGAGACCAACGGCCGGCTGCAGATGGACTCCTCGATCCACTACATCCACCAGGAGCGTGGCCGGGCGGGCACCACCGAGGCGCAGCGCCAGGAGGACAGCCCCTACAACACCTACCTGTACCCCGGCCTGCCCCCCGGCCCCATCAACAACCCGGGCGAGGAGGCCATCCGCGCGGCGCAGAACCCCGAGCCCGGGCCGTGGCTGTACTTCGTCACCATCGACCCCAGCACCGGCCAGACGAACTTCGCGGAGACCTACGAGGAGCACCTGGCCAACCAGGAGCTCTTCCTCCAGTGGTGCGAAGACAACCCTGACCAGTGCTGACGCCCGACGGGCCTGACGCGGACGCCCCGCCCGGTCGCCGGGCGGGGGTCGTGGGTTCACCCGTCGCGCACTCGCTGTCCCCGGTGCTGCACCGCGCCGCCTACGCGGCCCTGGGGCTGAGCGGCTGGACCTACGACGCGCACGAGGTGCGGGCCGGCGCCCTGGCCGCCCACGTCGAGGCGCTCGGCCCCGACTGGGTGGGCCTGTCGGTCACCATGCCGGGCAAGGAGGAGGCGCTCGGGCTGGCCGGAGCCCGCGGTGAGGAGGCCGAGCTCACCGGAGCCGCCAACACCCTGGTGCGCAGCGAGGACGGGTGGCGCGCCGACAACACCGACGTCCACGGGCTCCGCACGGCGCTGGTCGAGGCCGGCGCCACCACGGCCCGCACGCCCACGGTCCTGGGAGGAGGCGCCACGGCCCGGTCCGCGCTGGTGGCGCTGGTCGCCCTCGGTGCCGAGCAGGTGCACGTGGTTGTGCGCGACCGGCTGCGGCCCGAGACCGCGGCACTCGTCGAACGTCTGCAGCTGCCCGTCACCGTGGTGCGCCTGGGGGACGGTCCGCTCCTGCTGGACCGACGGCATACCGACGTCGTGGTCTCCACCCTGCCCGCGGGCGCGGCCACACCCGACGTGGTTCCGGGGGAGCCGGGCCTGGCGCCCGTCCTCCTCGACGTGGTCTACGCGCCCTGGCCCGGACCGTTCGCGCGGGCCGTGCGCCGGCTCGGGCCCGCAGCGCCCGCGGTGGCGCGGGGCACCGGCATGCTGCTGCACCAGGCGGTGCGCCAGGTGGAGCTCATGACCGGGCATGATGGGCCGGTGGAGGCGATGCGGGCGGCGCTGATCGCCGCGGGGGAGGACTCATGAACGCACAGGTGTGGGTGCCGTGGCTGGTGGCGCTGGTGGCGGCTGCCCTGGGGATCCCGGTGGCGCGCTGGCTGAGGTTGGCGACCTACCGCAAGCCGGACGAGCTCGACGACCCGCTGCCGGGCGGGCGCTGGTGGGTGCCGGGCGTGCTCGGGGTGGTCTCCGGGCTGGTGGTCTGGCGGGTCTGGTTCGTCGAGGACGAGGCGGTGCCCACGCCGTGGGTGGCCGGTGTGCTGACCGCCACGCTCCTCCTCGTCGTGCTCGCCTGCGTGTGCCTGGCGGCGATGGACATGGACGTCCACCGTCTGCCCGACCGCATCATGTGGCCGACTATGGGTCTGCTCGCCGGCGGCACGGTGCTGGCGGCGCTCGTCGGGGGCGGGTTCGACCCGTGGCTGCGCTCGGTCCTGGCCGGGGTCGCCTCGGGCGGCTTCTACCTCGCGCTCGCGCTGCTCTCGCTGGCACGCGGGTCGCTCGCGCTGGGCCTCGGTGACGTCAAGCTCTCGGTGGTCCTCGGCGCCGCGCTCGGGTGGTTCGGGTGGCCGGAGGCGCTCAGCGGCGTGTATGCCGGTTTCCTCGTCGGCGGCGTCGTCGCCGTGGTCCTGCTGCTCGGCCGGCGGGTGCGCTGGGAGGGCCACTTCGCCTACGGTCCGCCGATGATGGTGGGTGCCCTGCTCGGGCTGCTCGCGACGCCCGGCCTGCTGGGGTCCCTCTTCTGACCCCGGGGGCGGGTGGCCGAGGGCGGAGGGCGCCCGTGGGAGAATCGCCGCCATGCTGCGTTGGTTGACCGCCGGGGAGTCCCACGGCCCCGCCCTGACCGCCGTGATGGAAGGGCTCCCCGCCGGCGTCCGCGTCGAGCGGGCCGCCGTCGAGGGGGCTCTGGCCCGCCGCCGCCTGGGCTACGGCCGAGGAGCGAGGATGGCCTTCGAGGCGGACCGTCTCAGCTTCCTGGGCGGGATGCGGCACGGACTGACCCTCGGCTCGCCGCTGGCCCTCCAGATCGAGAACACCGAGTGGGCCAAGTGGCAGGCCGTGATGAGCCCGGAGCCGGTCGAGGACGACGCGCTGCGCCGGGCCGACGACATCGGCGCGCCGCAGGAGCTCGCCCGCAACAAGGCGCTGACGCGGCCGCGGCCCGGGCACGCCGACCTGGTGGGGATGACGAAGTACGGCTTCGACGAGGCCCGCCCGGTCCTCGAGCGCGCCAGCGCCCGGGAGACCGCGGCGCGGGTCGCGCTCGGGGCGGTCGCCGCAGCCTTCCTGGAGCAGGCCGTGGGCGTCCGCCTCGTCTCCCACACGATCAGCATCGGCCGGGCCGGGGTGCCTGGTGCCGACGCCGACGCCCCGGCGCTGGCGGACCTGCCGCGCCCGGAGGACGTCGACCGCGTGGACGCCGACCCGGTGCGCACGCTCGACCCCGACCTGTCCGCCGCCATGGTGGCCGAGATCGACGCCGCCAAGAAGGACGGCGACACCCTCGGCGGCGTCGTCGAGGTCCTGGCCTACGGCCTCCCGCCGGGCCTGGGCTCGCACGTGCACTGGGACCGCCGCCTCGACGCACGCCTGGCCGCTGCCCTCATGGGCATCCAGGCGATCAAGGGCGTGGAGGTCGGTGAGGGCTTCCGCACCGCAGCGCGACGGGGCAGCCAGGCGCACGACGAGCTCGACGCCGGGCCCGACGGCCTGGTCCGCCGCGCCACGCTGCGCAGCGGCGGCACCGAGGGCGGCATGAGCACCGGTGAGGTGCTGAGGGTGCGGGCCGCGATGAAGCCGATCTCCACCGTCCCCCGCGCTCTCCGCACGGTCGACACGACCACGGGGGAGGCGGCGACGGCGATCCACCAGCGCTCTGACGTGTGCGCTGTGCCGGCGGCCGGTGTCGTGGCGGAGGCCATGGTGGCGCTGGTCCTGGCCGAGGCCGTCCTGGAGAAGTTCGGCGGGGACTCCGTGGCCGAGGTCGCGCGCAACCACGCGTCCTACCTGGCCTCGGTCCCCGAGCATCTCCGCACCCCGGCGACGACGGGCGCGGACGCGTGACCGCGCCGGTCATGGTCCTCGTCGGCCCGCCGGGCGCCGGCAAGTCGTCCGTGGGGGCGGTCCTGGCCGGACGCCTCGACGTGCCGCTCCACGACACCGACGCTGCCGTGGAGGCCGCTGCGGGTCGGACGATCAGCGACATCTTCGTGCAGGACGGCGAGGCCGCCTTCCGCGCCCTCGAGCGGGCCGAGGTGCTGCGCGCGCTGGCGGACGAGCCTGGCGTCGTCTCCCTCGGAGGCGGCGCCGTCATGCAGGACGAGGTCGCGGCTGCGCTCCGTGAGGGTGGCCACCGGGTGGTCTTCCTCGACGTCTCGATCGCCGACGCCGCCTCCCGGGTCGGCTTCGACGCCTCCCGCCCGCTCCTCGTGGTCAACCCCCGGGCGGCCTGGACGCGCCTGATGGACGCGCGCCGCCCGACCTACGAGGCGCTCGCCACCGTCCGGGTGCACACCGGCGGCAAGAGCGTCGAGCAGGTCGCGGACGAGGTCCTCGCCGCCCTCGAGGTGGCCGGGTGAGCGCGACCCGGACCGTGGAGGTCGGAGGGCAGCCCGGGTATGCCGTGCACGTCGGACCCGGCGTGCTCGACCGGCTCGCCGAGCACGTCCGTCCTGGCCGGCGCGTCCTCGTCGTCGCGCAGCCCGGCCGCGAGGTGGTGGTGGCCGACGCCGTCGAGGCGCTCGGTTCGGCCGGCGCCCGGGTCCTCACCACGACCGTCCCCGACGCCGAGGCGGCCAAGACCGCCGAGGTGCTCACCGGTCTGTGGGCGCTGCTGGGCCGCGAGGGCTTCACCCGGGACGACCTCGTCGTGGGTGTCGGCGGGGGAGCGGTGACCGACCTCGCGGGTTTCGTGGCCGCGACCTGGCTGCGCGGTGTCGACTCGGTCATGCTGCCGACCTCCATGCTCGGCGTCGTCGACGCGGCCGTCGGCGGGAAGACCGGCATCAACACCGGCGAGGGCAAGAACCTCGTCGGTGCCTTCCACCCGCCCCGCGCCGTCCTCTGCGACCCGGCCTGGCTGCGGACCATGTCCCGGGCCGACTACGTCTCCGGCCTGGCGGAGGTCGTCAAGTGCGGCTTCATCGCCGACCCCGTCATCCTCGAGCTCGTCGAGGCCGACCCCGAGCGGGCCGCCGACCCCGCCGCCGACCCCGAGCTCGCCGTCGAGCTCGTGGCGCGCGCCGTCCAGGTCAAGGCCGACGTCGTCGCCGCCGACCTGCGCGAGGCCTCCCTGCGGGAGATCCTCAACTACGGCCACACCTTCGGCCACGCCGTCGAGCTCATCGAGGGTTACACCTGGCGGCACGGCGACGCGGTCTCCGTCGGCATGGTCTTCGTCGCCGAGCTGGCCCACCGGGCGGGCCTCGTCGACGGCGACCTCCTCGCGCGGCACCGGTCGGTGCTGGGGGCGCTCGGCCTGCCCACGGCCTACCCAGGGGGCGCCGACCGCTGGGCGGACCTGCGCGCCGCGATGGGCCGGGACAAGAAGTCACGGGGCGACACGCTCCGCTTCGTCGTGCTGGAGGGCCTGGCCCGCCCGACCCGCCTGGTGGGTCCGGACGAGGAGCTGCTGCGCTCTGCCCACGCCGCCGTGAGCTGAGCGGCTCCCGCGCGCGTCCGGCGCGTGGCGGGCGCACCGGCCCCGCCCCGGTAGACTTGACCAGGTTTTTGGGCGCGGGCGACTCCGCGACCTCGCACGGCATACCGGAGGAACGAAGCGTGGCAACGACGAACGACCTGAAGAACGGACTTGTCCTGGACATGGACAACGGCCTGTGGCAGGTGCTGGAGTTCCAGCACGTCAAGCCCGGCAAGGGCCCGGCGTTCGTGCGCACCAAGCTCAAGAACGTCACCAGCGGCAAGATCATCGACAAGACGTTCAACGCCGGCACCAAGGTCGAGACCGCCACGGTCGACCGCTCGGACTTCCAGTACCTCTACAACGACGGCACCGACTTCATCTTCATGGACGAGAAGACCTACGAGCAGGTCCACGTCTCGCCGGAGGCCATGGGTGACGCGGCGAAGTACCTCCTCGAGAACGGCCGCGCGATGATCGCGCAGCACGAGGGCGCGGTGCTGTACGTCGAGCTGCCCGCGTCGGTGGTCCTGGAGATCACCCACACCGAGCCCGGCCTGCAGGGCGACCGCTCGACCGGCGGCACGAAGCCGGCCACCCTCGAGACGGGCGCCGAGATCCAGGTCCCGCTGTTCCTCGAGACCGGCACCAAGGTCAAGGTCGACACCCGCGACGGCTCCTACCTCGGCCGCGTGAACTGAGGTGGCGGCCCGCACCAAGGCACGCAAGCGTGCCCTGGAGCTGCTCTTCGAGGCCGAGCAGCGGGGCGTCAACGTGGGCACGCTGCTGGAGGAGCGGCTTGCCGCCCCCACCACCCAGCACCCGCTCCCGGAGTATGCCGTCGAGCTGGTCCGGGGTGTGCTGGCGCACTGGAGCACCATCGACGAGACGCTGACCACCTACTCCCAGGGCTGGACGCTGGGCCGGATGGCGGCCGTGGACCGCGCCGCGCTGCGGCTCGGGACGTGGGAGATCGTCTGGAACGACCAGGTGCCCGACGAGGTGGCGATCGCCGAGGCGGTCGCGCTCGTGGAGACCATGTCGACCGACGACAGCCCCAAGTTCGTCAACGGGCTGCTGGCGCGGGTGTCGGAGGTCAAGGCGACGCTCGTCTGAGCCGCGCCGGGCGTCTGCTTGACTGAGGGCGTGACCACGCCCCAGGGCAGCACGACGTCGACGGACGACCTGGAGGCGGTGCTGGGCGCGCTCGGCACCGACCCCGGCCGGGGTCTGGCCCCGGACGTGGCGGCCCGGCGGCTCGCGGAGGAGGGTCCCAACGAGCTGCGCGGGGCGCCACCGGTCCCGCGGTGGCGCGCCTTCCTCGGGCAGTTCCAGGACCCGTTGATCTATCTGCTGCTCGCCGCGGTCGTCGTCGCGACCGCGGCGTGGTGGCTGGAGGGCCGCCGGGGACTGCCTGTCGACGCCCTGGTGATCACCGTGGTGCTCCTGCTCAACGCGCTGCTCGGCTACAGCCAGGAGGCCCGGGCGGAGCGGGCCGTCGCCGCCCTGCAGCGACTGACCGAGGTGCGCGCCACCGTGCTCCGCGACGGCCGCGCCCTGCAGGTGCCGGCGCGCGAGGTGGTGCGTGGCGACGTGCTGATCCTCGCCGAGGGTGACAGCGTGGCGGCGGACGCCCGGGTGGTGGAGGCCCACGCGCTGCGGGTGGCCGAGGCGGCCCTCACGGGGGAGTCGACCGCCGTGTCCAAGGCGCCGGGCTCGCTCCCTGCGGGCCTGCCGCTCGGCGACCGCACGGACACGGTCTTCAAGGGCACCGCGGTCACCCAGGGCACCGGCCGGGCCGTCGTCGTCGGCACGGCGATGGACACCGAGATGGGGCGGATCGCGGCGCTGCTGGAGTCGACGGTGCGCGAGCCGACACCCCTGGAGCGCGAGATCACGTTCGTGGGGAGGTTCCTCGGGCTCGCGGTGGTGGTCATCGCGGCGGTCGTCATGGCGACCGTCTGGCTGGTGAGCGGCGTGAGCACGGCGGAGGACGCCGTCGCGGTGCTGCTGCTGGGGGTCTCGCTCGCCGTCGCCGCCGTCCCCGAGGGGCTGCCCGCCGTGCTGTCGGTGGTCCTTTCGATCGGCGTGCAGCAGATGGCTCGCCGGGACGCCATCGTGAAGACGCTGAGCTCGGTGGAGACGCTCGGCTCGGCCTCGGTCATCTGCTCGGACAAGACCGGCACGCTGACCAGCAACGAGATGACCGTGCAGGAGGTGCTCACCGCGAGCGGTCGCGCCCACGTCAGCGGCGTGGGCTACCGCCCGGTCGGTCAGGTGCACCTCGGCGCGGGGGAGGAGCTCCCGGAGGAGCAGCGGGCCGAGGGCGTGGTGCTGCTGTCGGGCGGGGCCCTGTCGTCCAACTCCGAGCTGCGCGAGGAGAACGGCGAGTGGTCGGTCCTCGGTGACCCGACCGAGGCGGCCTTCCTCGTGGCCGAGCGGAAGATGGGGCTGACGGAGCGCCGGGAGCGGCGGTTCAGCCGGGTGGGCGAGGCGCCCTTCACCTCCGAGCGCAAGCGGATGTCCACCGTCCAGATCGACCACGAGCACGACGACCAGCCCGTGCTGGTCACCAAGGGCGCGCCCGACGTCGTCCTCGAGCGGTGCACGAGCTACCGGGTCGGGATGCGGACCCTGCCCCTGGACGACGACGTGCGCGCGCGGGTGCTGCAGGACGTGGAGCGCCTGTCCGGCCAGGCGCTGCGGACGATCGGCGTGGCCTACCGCCCCCTCGTCGACGCGGCCGGCACCCCGGTGCTGGACGCGGCATACCTCGAGGGTGCGGTGCCGGCCGAGGTGGCCGAGGGGCTCGAGGACGACCTGACCTGGGTCGGCACGGTGGGCATGATCGACCCTGCCCGGGAAGAGGCCGGCGCCGCCGTCCGCGAGGCGCACCGCGCTGGGGTGCGGGTGGTGATGATCACCGGCGACCACCCCGCCACCGCGCTGCGGATCGCCCAGGACCTCGGCATCGCCGGCCCGCGGAGCCGGGCGGTGTCGGGGGTGGAGCTGGACCGGCTGGACGAGGCGGGACTTCGCGAGGTGGTCACCGAGGCCGACGTCTACGCGCGGGTGGCACCCGAGCACAAGCTGCGCATCGTCGACGCACTCCAGTCGCACGGTCACGTGGTCGCCATGACAGGGGACGGCGTCAACGACGCCCCGGCCCTGAAGTCCGCCGACATCGGCATCGCCATGGGGATCACCGGGACGGAGGTGACCAAGGAGGCCGGCTCGATGATCCTGCGCGACGACGACTTCAGCACGATCGTCGCCGCCATCCGGCAGGGGCGGGTCATCTTCGACAACATCAAGAAGTTCCTGCGCTACCTGCTCTCCTCCAACATGGGCGAGGTGCTCACCGTGTTCCTCGGTGTCCTGCTGGCCCCGGTGATCGGCCTGGACGTCGCGTCGGGCGGGGGCGTCGTCCTGCCCCTGCTGGCCACCCAGATCCTGTGGATCAACCTGGTGACCGACTCCGGCCCGGCCCTCGCCCTCGGGGTCGACCCGGAGACCGACGACGTCATGGCCAGGCCGCCCCGGCGTCCGGGTGAGCGGGTCATCGACGGGCGGATGTGGGTCGGCGTGCTGGCGGTCGGCGCGATGATGGCCGCGGTGACCCTGCTGACGATCGACGTCTTCCTGCCGGGCGGGCTGGTGGCGGGGGAGGACGACCTGACCGTCGCCCGCACCGCAGGCTTCACGACCCTGGTGCTCGCTCAGCTGTTCAACGTGCTCAACTCGCGCTCGCAGACGTCCAGCGCCTTCCGACGGATCTTCACCAACCGGTGGCTGTGGGCCTCGATCGCCCTGGGCGTGCTCCTGCAGGTGGCGGTCGTGCACCTGCCGCTCCTCCAGCGCGCCTTCGGCACCGCCGCTCTCGACCTGCGCCACTGGACGGTCTGCGTCGTCCTGGCCAGCGGGGTGCTGTGGTTCGACGAGCTGGTCAAGGTGGTCGAGCGGCGGCTCGACCGCCGCCGTGCCCGGGCCGGTGCCGAGGCCGGCGGCCGCGGGTAGTAGTCTGGGCCCGCACCAGAACCATCCTTTAACCACCGTCCTGCGAGGCGGGGAAGGAGAACGGGTCGTTGAGCCCTGCCCCTGAGACTGGTCCCGGACGTGAGGTCCTGACCAGCGACGACATCAGCCGCGCACTGCGCCGCATCGCCCACGAGATCCTCGAGGGCAACAAGGGGCCCGAGGACCTGGTCCTCCTGGGCATCCCCACGCGCGGAGCGCACCTGGCCCACCGCCTCGCCGAGGCCCTGCGACAGGTCGAGGGGGTGGACGTGCCGGTCGGCTCCCTGGACATCACGATGTACCGCGACGACCTGCGCCGTCAGCCCACCCGCGCGGTCGAGCCCACGCACGTCCCCGGGGACGGCGTCGACGGCAAGGTCGTGGTCCTCGTGGACGACGTCCTCTACTCCGGCCGCACGGTCCGCAGCGCGCTGGACGCGCTGGCCGACCTCGGCCGCCCCCGCACCGTCCGGCTGGCGGTCCTGGTCGACCGCGGCCATCGCGAGCTGCCGATCCGGGCCGACTACGTCGGCAAGAACCTTCCGACCGCCCACGCCGAGCGGGTCATGGTCCGCCTGGCCGAGGCCGACGGGGGCGACGAGGGCGTGCGCATCGCCGGGCCTGCGGAGGAGGAGCGATGAAGCACCTGCTGTCGATCGCCGACCTCAGCACCGAGGAGATCACCTCCATCCTGGACACCGCGGTGTCCATGCACGAGGTGCAGCACCGCGAGGTCAAGAAGCTGCCGACGCTGCGCGGGCGGACGATCATCAATTTCTTCTTCGAGGACTCCACACGCACCCGGAGCAGCTTCGAGATCGCCGGCAAGTGGCTCAGCGCCGACACCATCAACCTCACCGGCAAGGGCACGTCGGTGTCCAAGGGGGAGAGCCTGCGGGACACGGTGATGACCGTGGGCGCGATGGGCGTGGACATGATCATCGTCCGGCACCCCGCGAGCGGCGCCCCCCAGCAGATCGCCGAGTGGGTGGACTGCTCGGTGGTCAACGCGGGCGACGGCACCCACGAGCACCCCTCGCAGGCTCTGCTGGACGCCTACACCATGCGGCACGCGCTCGGCGGCCTCGAGGGACGGCACGTCGCCATCGTCGGCGACCTGACCCACTCCCGCGTCCTGCGCTCCAACCTGCTGTGCCTGGCCAAGCTGGGGGCGCAGGTGACGCTGGTGGCACCGCCGACCCTGATGCCGAGCGGGATCGGCGCGTGGGCCGCCGCCGACGGCTTCAACCTCTCCTACGACCTCGACGCCGTGCTGCCCACCGTGGACGCCGTCATGATGCTGCGCGTCCAGCGCGAGCGGATGAGCGGCGGCTACTTCCCGACGGCCAAGGAGTATGCCGTCACGTACGGGCTCACGCCCCGCCGCCTGGGGCTGCTCCCCGAGCACGCGGTCATCTGCCACCCGGGCCCGATGAACCGGGGGCTGGAGATCTCCGCCGACGCGGCCGACGCCGCGCGCTCCCTGGTCCTGGACCAGGTCTCCGCCGGGGTCGCGGTCCGCATGTCCATCCTCTACCACCTCCTCGCCGGGGAAGGGAACGACCAGTGAGCCCAGCCGCCCAGACCCCCAGCCTCCTGATCACCGGGGCGGACGTCCTCGGCCGGGGCGTGCAGGACGTCCTCCTGGTGGACGGACGCATCGCCGTGCTCGGCGCCGACGCCGCAGAGCAGGCCCCGGAGCGCACCCAGCGCCTCCACGCCGACGGGCTGGTCCTGCTCCCCGGCCTCGTGGACCTCCACACCCACCTGCGCGAGCCCGGCCGGGAGGACGCCGAGACGGTCGAGACCGGTTCCCAGGCCGCCGCGCTCGGCGGCTACACGGCCGTCTTCGCGATGGCCAACACCAACCCCGTCACCGACAACGCAGAGGTCGCCGAGCGCGTCCTCGACCTCGGCCGCCGGGCCGGCTACGTCGACGTGCACCCCGTCGGGGCCGTCACCAAGGGCCTCGCGGGCGAGGAGCTCGCCGAGCTGGGACTGATGGCCCGCTCGCGGGCGCAGGTGCGGGTCTTCTCCGACGACGGCCGGTGCGTCCACGACGCACGGCTCATGCGCCGTGCTCTGGAGTACGTCAAGGCCTTCGACGGCGTGGTCTCCCAGCACAGCCAGGACCCGCGCCTGGCCGACGGCACCGCCTGCTGCCACGAGGGCGAGCTGTCCGGGCGCCTCGGCCTCCCCGGGTGGCCCTCGGTGGCCGAGGAGGTCGTGGTCGCCCGCGACGTCATGCTCGCCCGCCACACCGGCTCGCGTGTCCACGTCGCGCACGTCTCCACGGCCGGCAGCGTGGAGGTGATCCGGTGGGCCAAGGCGCAGGGCATCGACGTGACCGCCGAGGTGACCCCTCACCACCTCATGCTGACCCAGGACCTGCTCTCCGGCTACGACCCCGTCTACAAGGTCAACCCGCCCCTGCGGCCGACCGAGGACACCCTCGTGCTGCGGGAGGCGCTGGCCGACGGGACGATCGACTGCGTGGCGACCGACCACGCCCCGCACGTCCGTCAGGACAAGGAGCACGCGTTCGTCGACGCGGCCTTCGGGATGCTCGGCCTGGAGACGGCACTCGGGGTCGTCAGCACCACGATGGTCGCGAGCGGACAGATGACCTGGGCCGACGTGGCCCGGACCATGTCCACCGCGCCCGCGCGGATCGCGCGGCTGAGCACCCAGGGGCAGGGCGTCGTCGCCGGCGCGCCGGCCAACCTGACGCTGGTCGACCCCACCCGCAAGGTCACGGTCGACGCGGCACTGTCGCGCTCGCTGTCCCGCAACAACCCCTGGCACGGTCGCGAGCTCACCGGCGCGGTCCACATGACCATCCTGCGCGGCACGGTGACCGCGCGCGAGGGCCTCGTGTGGGGCACGGAGGAGCAGCGGTGACGACAGTGAGCGACAGCGAGGCGCAGCAGGCGGTGCTCGTCCTGGAGGACGGTCGCAGCTTCCGCGGCCAGGCCTACGGGGCGGTCGGTGAGACGGTCGGGGAGGCGGTCTTCTCGACCGGGATGACCGGCTATCAGGAGACCCTTACGGACCCGTCATACCACCGGCAGGTCGTCGTCATGACGGCGCCGCACATCGGCAACACCGGGGTCAACAGCGTCGACATGGAGAGCCAGCGCATCTGGGTCGCGGGCTACGTCGTCCGCGACCCCGCCATCCGGCCCTCCAACTGGCGCTCGCAGGGTGACCTCGGGCAGGCCCTCCGGGACGCGGGCGTCGTCGGGATCAGCGGCGTGGACACCCGTGCGCTCACCCGGCACCTGCGCGACCGCGGCGCCATGCGGGTCGGCATCTTCTCCGGTCCCTCCGCCCAGCGGTCGACGGAGGAGCTGCTCGCCGTCGTCCGCTCCGCCCCCCAGATGGCCGGCTCCGCCCTGGCCGCGGAGGTCTCGACCTCCGAGCCGTATGTCGTCTCGCCGCCCGAGGGGACGCCGGTCCGGTTCCGGGTCGCGGCGCTCGACCTGGGGATCAAGGGCATGACGCCGGCGCTCATGGCCGCCCGGGGCATCGAGGTCCATGTCCTGCCCGCCACGACCAGCTACGACGAGGTCGCGGCCCTCCAGCCGGACGGGGTCTTCTTCTCCAACGGCCCCGGGGACCCGGCGACCGCCGACCACGAGGTCGACCTGCTGCGCAGCGTGCTCGACGACGGGGTGCCCTTCTTCGGCATCTGCTTCGGCAACCAGCTGCTCGGGCGCGCCCTAGGCCTGGGCACCTACAAGCTGCCCTTCGGTCACCGCGGGATCAACCAGCCGGTGCTGGACCGCGCCACCGGCAAGGTCGAGGTCACCAGTCACAACCACGGCTTCGCGATCGCCTGGCCCGAGGGCGTCCCGACCGACCAGCCGGCGGACACGCCATACGGACCGGTGCGGTGCTCGCACGTGGCCCTCAACGACGACGTCGTGGAGGGGCTGCACTGCGAAACCGTGCCCGCCTTCAGCGTGCAGTACCACCCCGAGGCCGCGGCCGGCCCGCACGACGCCGAGTACCTGTTCGACCGGTTCGTCGAGCTGCTCAGCACCCATCAGGAGAGGAGCGCCAGTGCCCAGGCGTGAGGACATCAAGAGCGTCCTGGTGATCGGCTCCGGGCCGATCGTCATCGGACAGGCGGCCGAGTTCGACTACTCCGGCACCCAGGCCTGCCGGGTGCTGCGCGAGGAGGGCGTCCGTGTCGTCCTGGTCAACTCCAACCCGGCGACGATCATGACCGACCCCGGTGTCGCCGACGCGACCTACGTCGAGCCGATCACCCCGGAGATCGTCGAGGCCATCATCGCCAAGGAGCGCCCGGACGCGGTGCTCGCGACGCTGGGCGGCCAGACCGCTCTCAACACGGCGATCGCGCTGCACGAGGCGGGGGTGCTGGAGCGCTACGGCTGCCCGCTCATCGGCGCCGACGTCAAGGCGATCCAGCTCGGGGAGGACCGACAGCTGTTCAAGGGCGTCGTCGAGCGCTGCGGTGCCGAGGTGGCCCGGTCGGCGATCTGCCACACCATGGACGAGGTGCTCGCGGCCGCACAGGACCTCGGCTACCCCGTCGTCGTCCGGCCCTCCTTCACCATGGGTGGGCTCGGTTCCGGGTTCGCCCACGACGAGGAGAGCCTGCGCCGCATCGCCGGTGCCGGTCTGCAGGACAGCCCGACGACCGAGGTGCTCCTCGAGGAGTCGATCATGGGCTGGAAGGAGTACGAGCTCGAGGTCATGCGGGACCGCGCCGACAACGTCGTGGTGGTCTGCTCCATCGAGAACCTCGACCCGATGGGCGTGCACACCGGCGACAGCATCACGGTCGCACCGGCCATGACGCTCACCGACCGGGAGTACCAGCGGCTGCGTGACATCGGCATCGCGGTGATCCGCGAGGTCGGCGTGGACACCGGCGGCTGCAACATCCAGTTCGCGGTGAACCCCGCCGACGGCCGCGTGATCGTCATCGAGATGAACCCTCGCGTCTCCCGGTCCTCGGCCCTGGCCTCCAAGGCGACCGGCTTCCCGATCGCGAAGATCGCCGCGAAGATGGCGCTCGGCTACACCCTGGACGAGGTGCCCAACGACATCACGTCGTCCGGGGGGACCCGCCCCCAGCAGACCCCCCGGAGCGCCTCCGGCGAGGAGCCCTCCGAGCGCTTCTACTCGGCGGCCTTCGAGCCGACCCTCGACTACGTCGTGGTCAAGGTGCCTCGCTTCGCCTTCGAGAAGTTCCCGGCCGCGGACCCGACGCTGACGACCACCATGAAGTCCGTCGGCGAGGCGATGGCCCTGGGGCGCAACTTCACCGAGTCCCTGCAGAAGGCCCTCCGCTCGATCGAGCGGAAGAACTCCTCCTTCCACTGGCGCGAGGACGAGGCACCGTCGCTCGGTATGGCGCGCGCCCTCCTCGAGCAGGCCCGCACCCCGACGGACGGCCGGCTCGTGCTGGTCCAGCAGGCCCTGCGGGGCGGGTGCACCGTCGAGGAGGTGCACGAGACCACCGGCATCGACCCGTGGTTCCTGGACCAGATCCAGCTCATCAACGAGATCGCCGAGGACATCCGTACGCAGTCCGCCTCGGGGTCCGGCGAGCTGTCGCCGGAGCTGCTGCGGCACGCCAAGCGGCACGGCTTCTCGGACGCCCAGATCGCCGAGCTCACCGGGCTCGACGAGAGCGTGGTGCGCGGCGTGCGGCACGCCCTCGGGGTGCGCCCGGTCTACAAGACGGTCGACACCTGCGCCGGCGAGTTCGTCGCCCTGACTCCCTACCACTACTCCTCCTACGACGAGGAGACCGAGGTGGCGCCGCGCGAGCGGCCCGCCGTCATCATCCTGGGCTCCGGGCCGAACCGCATCGGCCAGGGCATCGAGTTCGACTACTCGTGCGTGCACGCCTCGCTCACCCTGCGCGAGCACGGTTTCGACACGGTGATGGTCAACTGCAACCCGGAGACGGTCTCGACCGACTACGACACGTCCAGCCGCCTCTACTTCGAGCCCCTGACGCTCGAGGACGTCCTCGAGGTCGTCCACGCGGAGCGCCAGGCAGGGCCGCTGGCCGGCGTGATCGTCCAGCTCGGCGGGCAGACCCCGCTGGGGCTGGCCGCAGCGCTCAAGGCCGAGGGGGTGCCGATCGTGGGCACGTCGCCCGAGGCGATCCATCTCGCCGAGGACCGCGGCGCCTTCGGTCGCGTCCTGGCCGAGACCGGGCTCACCGCGCCCCGGCACGGCACCGCCTTCTCGGTCGAGGAGGCCCTGGAGGTCGCGCACGAGATCGGCTACCCGGTGCTCGTCCGGCCCTCGTTCGTCCTCGGCGGTCGCGGGATGGAGATCGTCTACGACGACGAGTCGCTCGCCGCCTACGTCGGGCGTGCCACGGAGGCCAGCCCCGAGCACCCGGTGCTCGTGGACCGCTTCCTGGACACTGCGGTGGAGATCGACGTCGACGCCCTCTACGACGGTGTCGACCTCTACCTCGGCGGGATCATGGAGCACATCGAGGAGGCCGGTATCCACTCCGGCGACTCCGCCTGCGTGCTGCCGCCGTTCACGCTGGGCCGCTCGGAGCTCGCGGAGGTGCGCGACGCCACCCGCCGGCTCGCCGAGGCGATCGGCGTGCGCGGGCTCATCAACGTCCAGTTCGCCCTCTCCCAGGACGTGCTCTACGTCCTGGAGGCCAACCCCCGTGCCAGCCGGACGGTGCCCTTCGTCGCCAAGGCGACGGGTGTCCCGCTGGCGAGCGCGGCCGCGCGGGTGATGCTGGGCAGCACGATCGCCTCGCTGCGCGAGGAGGGCGTGCTGCCGTCCGCCATCGACGGCGGGGCCATGCCCGACGACGCGCCGTTCTCGGTCAAGGAGGCGATCCTGCCGTTCCGCAGGTTCCGCACCCAGACCGGCGAGGCGGTCGACTCCATCCTCGGCCCGGAGATGCGCTCCACCGGTGAGGTCATGGGCATCGACGGCTCCTTCGGGGCGGCCTTCGCCAAGAGCCAGCTGCGCGCCGGCTCGAGCCTGCCGACCTCGGGCACCGTGTTCGTCTCGGTCGCCAACCGGGACAAGCGCTCGATGATCTTCCCGCTCAAGCGCCTCGTCGACCTCGGTTTCCGGCTGCTCGCCACGGAAGGCACCGCGGACGTGCTGCGCCGCAACGGCATACCCGCCGAGGTCGTGCGCAAGCACAGCGCGGGCCGAGGCCCGGACGGCACCGAGCGGACGGTCGTCGACCGCATCACGGCCGGCGAGGTGGACATGGTGATCAACACGCCGTCCGGACGGGACGCGCGGGCTGACGGCTACGCCATCCGCGCGGCGACGACCAGCCTCGACAAGCCGATCATCACGACCGTCCAGCAGCTGTCCGTCGCCGTGCTGGGCATCGAGGCGATGCGGTCGGGGCCGCTCGAGGTGGCCTCGCTGCAGGAGCACGCCGCCAATCTGGACCTCTTCGGGCGCGACGAGAGCGGCGCCCTGAGCGCGTGACCACGGGGCAGGCTGCCACGCCGCCGGGAGCGGCGGCCCGGGCCCGGGCGGCGACGGTGACCGCGGTCCGGGCCGCCGGCGCGCACGACGTCGTCTCGTTGCGCGTGCCGGACGCGGAGCCGTGGGGGCGCTGCCGGCCCGGCCAGTTCGTGGTCGTCCCGGTGGGCCCCGGCGCTGGGTCCGTGCTGCCCGAGGTGCACTGGGTGGCCGGCGTCCACGGAGATCCCGTGCACGGCACGACCGTGGAGCTCCTGCTGCCCGTCGACCGCGGGACGGAGCCGGGGGAGGAGTGGCGGCTGCTCGGCCCGATGGGCCGCGGCTTCGCCCCTCCGGCGCAGCCGGTGCCGGTGCTGCTGGTCGGTCACGAGGGCGGCGCGGTCCCGCTGAGGTGGCTGGCCGAGCAGCTGCGCGACCGGGGCTGTCCGGTCCACGTCCTCCTCAGCGCCTCCGACCCCGAGCTCCACCTGGACCTGGTCCACCTGCGCCGCTACGCGCGCTCGGTGGTCCTCGCGCTGCCCGAGGACCTGCCAGCCGCGTTGGAGCGCCTGCTCGACGACCCCGCCGTCGATCCCGCGGTGGTGTATGCCGCTGCGCCCCGTCCCGTGTTGCGCGAGGTCGCGGTCGCAGGCCTGGGGCGTCAGCGGGTGGTGCGCGTCGCGGCCCTGGACCTGGAGGCGCCGGTGGTGTGCGGGACCGGCCTGTGCGGCAGCTGCGACCTGGAGGTCGGAGACGGCGCGGAGGGTTCAGGCGGCGTGCTGCGGCCGTGCCTGGAAGGACCGGTCGTACCCGGCGAGCTGCTCGTGGACGGACCGACCCGATGACGGGTGTGACCGGGTCCGCAGGAGTGCCGCCCGTGTGGCTCGGGGCGGGCGCGGTCACCGACCCCCGGGCGCTGGCTCGCTTCGGCCCCCTGCTGGACGTCCCCCTGGTGGCGGGTCCGGTGGAAGCCGGGTCGAGACGCACGCGGGTGGGACGGACGGTCGTGCACGGCCTCGGCGTGGGAGGCCTCGACCACGAGGACGCCCGGTCGGTCCGGGCGTCTGCCGTCGAGGACGTCATGGCGTGGGCAGCGGCCCGTGGGCTCACCGTGTGCGTGGCGCTGCGGGGCCGGACGACCGGTGACCTGGCCGCTGTCCTGGACAGGCTGCGCAGGCACGCCGACGCCGACGTGCTGCAGGCCGTGGAGGTGGACCTGCGCGCCGCGGACGAGCAGGAGGTGCTCCGCAGCATGTCGAGGGTGCGCGAGGCCTCTCCGCGAGGCCAGCACCTGCTCGCCCGACTGTCGGTGGCCGGGCCCGACCTCGTCGGCCGCGCGCGGTCCGCCGTCGCCGGCGGCGCCACCGCGGTCGTCCTCGCCGCCCAGGTCCCGCTGGCGCCCGGGCGCTGGTGGTCGGGACCGTCGACCGCCGCCCTCGGCCTCAGCGGCCTGCGGCAGCTCGTTGAGGCCGCCCGTGAGCAGCGCTGGCCCGGTGCCCCGCTCGTCATCGCCGGCGGCATCCACTCCGAGGAGAGCGCGCGGGTCGCCGTCCGGGAGGGCGCCGCGGCCGTCCAGCTCGGGACCGGCCTGTGGGCCGACCCCACCCTGCTCTGGCGGGTCCGGGACGCCGTGCTGGAGGAGCTGTCGGCGCCGACGGCGACCCCAGCGCGAGCCGGGCGCGCACCGCATACCCGAACAACGAGGAGAGAACCGTGACCCAGCACTTCGGCACCCGACTGGCGGCCGCGATGGCGGCCGCAGGGCCCCTCTGCGTGGGGATCGACCCGCACGCGCACCTGCTCGCGTCGTGGGGCCTGCCCGACACGCCGGAGGGCGTGCGCCGCTTCAGCCTCACGGTGCTCGACGCCGTGGCAGGGCACTGCGCGGCCGTCAAGCCGCAGGCCGCCTTCTACGAGCGGCACGGGGCCGCGGGCCTGGCCGTGCTGGAGGAGACCCTGGCGGCGGCCCGCGAGCGGGGCCTGCTCACGGTCCTCGACGTCAAGCGCGGCGACATCGGCTCGACCATGGGCGCCTACGCCGAGGCCTACCTCGGCGAGGGGCGACCGCTCGCCGCTGACTCCATCACCGTAAGTCCCTATCTCGGCTACGGCTCGCTCCGCCCTGCCCTCGACCTGGCCCGCCGGACCGGACGGGGGCTCTGGGTGCTCGGCCTGACGTCCAACCCCGAGGGTCGCGACGTGCAGCTGGTCGGGGAGCCCACCGTGGCCGCGCGCGTGGTCGCTGCGGTCGCCGAGGACGTCCGGGGGATGGCGCCGTTCGGCGACGTCGGGCTCGTCGTCGGCGCCACGCTGCCCCGGCCGCCGGAGGAGATGGGGGTCGACCTCGTCGGGTGCGGTGCACCGGTGCTCGCGCCTGGCGTGGGCGCGCAGGGTGCCGGTCCGCAGGACGTCGCTCGCACCTTCGCCGGGATGACCGAGCGGGTGCTGGTGCCGATCAGCCGGGGAGTCCTCGCTGCAGGACCTGACCAGGACGCGCTGACCGAGTCCGCGCGGCGCTGGTCCGGCGAGCTCGCGGAGGCGCTGGGCGGCCGGCCCGGACCTCCGGGGTTGGCACGCCCCACCGTCACTCGATAGGTTCGCCTAGCAGCGGGCACCCGCCCGGCTCCGCCCACCGACACCACCGAGGAGTTCGACAGTGGCCCTTCCCCAGTTGACGCCGGAGCAGCGCGCCGAGGCGCTCGCCAAGGCGGCCGCGGCGCGCCGCGAGCGCGCCGAGGTGAAGAACAGGCTGAAGAACGCCCAGGGCAGGCTCAAGGACGTCATCGACGAGGGTCGCACCAACGACGTCATCGGCAAGATGAAGGTCTCGGCCCTGCTGGAGTCCATGCCGGGGGTGGGACGCGTGCGGGCGCGTCAGGTGATGGAGGAGATCGGGATCTCCGAGAGCCGGCGGGTGCGCGGCCTGGGCGCCAACCAGGTGGCGCAGCTGCTCGACCGCTTCGGCGAGCGCTGAGCACGGCCCCAGACGCCCACCCCGGGAGCACCGCGCCGATCCCGGGTGCGGCCGGTCGTCGCCTCGTGGTGCTGGCGGGCCCCACCGCGGTCGGGAAGGGGACCGTCGCGGCCTACGTGCGGGAGCACCACCCGGAGGTGTGGCTCTCGGTGTCGGCGACCACCCGTCCTCCCCGTCCGGGAGAGGTGCACGGGGAGCACTACTACTTCGTCAGCGACGAGGAGTTCGCCCGGCTGGAGCGAGAGGGGGAGCTCCTGGAGTCGGCCGTCGTGCACGGGCGTGCCAGCTACGGCACTCCGCGCGAGCCCGTGCTGCGGGCCCTGGCCGAGGGCCGGCCCGCCATGCTCGAGATCGACCTGCAGGGTGCCCGCCAGGTCCGTGCCTCGATGCCCGACGCCTACTTCGTCTTCCTGGCCCCGCCGTCGTGGGACGAGCTCGTGCTGCGGCTCGTGGGCCGGGGCACGGAGTCGGAGGAGGAGCGGGAGGTGCGTCTGGCGACCGCCCGCACCGAGCTGGCCGCAGCCGAGGAGTTCGACGTCGTGATCGTCAACGACGACGTCGCCCGGGCGGCCGAGGAACTCGTATCATTGATGGTTGACCCCCACCCTGCAAAGGAATCGTGAACGACGTGACCGGCACCATCGCCCACCCGGACGGCATCACCAACCCGCCGATCGACTCCCTGCTCGAGCGCGCGGACAGCAAGTACGCCCTGGTGATCTACGCCGCCAAGCGCGCCCGTCAGATCAACGCCTACTACGCCCAGCTCTCCGAGGGCCTGCTCGAGTACGTCGGCCCGCTCGTGGAGGCTGACGCCACGGACAAGCCCCTGTCGATCGCGATGCACGAGATCGACCAGGGCAAGCTGCAGGTCAGCCACCCCGAGAGCTGACAGGCGCACGCATGCGCGTCGTCCTGGGCGTGTCGGGCGGGATCGCCGCCTACAAGGCCGCGCTCGTGCTGCGCCTCCTCACGGAGGCCGGCCACCAGGTGGACGTGGTCCCCACGGCCGCGGCGCTCCGCTTCGTCGGCGCCCCCACCTGGGAGGCGCTGAGCGGCCGGCCCGTGACCACCGAGGTCTGGGACCAGGTGCCGAGCGTCAACCACGTGCGCCTCGGCCACGAGGCCGACCTGGTGCTCGTGGCGCCGGCCACCGCGGACCTGCTGGCGCGGGCCGCGCACGGGCTGGCGGACGACCTGCTCACCACGACGCTGCTCACCGCGGCCTGCCCGGTGGTGATGGCCCCCGCCATGCACACCGAGATGTGGCTGCACCCGGCGACCGTCGCCAACGTCGCTCTGCTCAGGGAGCGGGGGGTCGTCGTCGTCGATCCGGCCTCGGGCCGGCTGACGGGCAAGGACAGCGGGCCGGGCCGCCTGCCCGAGCCTGAGGACATCGTGGCGGCCGCGCTGGCGGCCGTCGAGGGCGGACCACGAGCCGGGACGTCCCCGGGCGACGACCTGGCCGGCCGCCGGGTCGTGGTCTCCGCCGGTGGCACGCGCGAGGCGCTCGACCCCGTGCGCTTCCTGGGCAACCGTTCCTCCGGCAAGCAGGGGTATGCCGTGGCCGCCGAGGCGGCCCTGCGCGGTGCGCACGTCACGCTGGTGGCGGCCAACGTGGACCTCGCCACGCCGCCGGGGTGCGAGGTGGTGCGGGTCGAGTCCGCGCTGGAGCTGCAGGAGCAGCTGACCGGGCTGGTGTCAGCGGGCGACGTCGACGTGGTGGTCATGGCCGCTGCGGTCGCCGACTTCCGGCCCAGGCACTACGTCGGCACCAAGATCAAGAAGAGCCACGGGGACGGTGACGAGAGCGCGCCCACCGTCGAGCTGGTGCGCAACCCCGA
This sequence comes from Ornithinimicrobium tianjinense, assembly GCF_014636495.1. Lineage (GTDB taxonomy): Bacteria > Actinomycetota > Actinomycetes > Actinomycetales > Dermatophilaceae > Ornithinicoccus > Ornithinicoccus tianjinensis. The sequence goes on along the minus strand of NZ_BMEM01000001.1, from coordinate 1,626,858 downwards.
CATCCTGGCCGGTCTGGTGGCCGCCCGGGGTGAGAGCCGCACGCCCTACGTGGTGGGTTTCGCCGCCGAGACGGGTGACGAGTCGGGCGACGTCCTGCACCACGCGCGCGCCAAGCTCGAGCGCAAGGGGTGCGACCTGCTGGTGGCCAACGAGGTGGGCGGCGGCAAGGCGTTCGGACAGGACGACAACACCGTGCACCTGCTGCGTCCAGGCACCCAGGAGGTCGTCACGGTCGGCCCGGCGACCAAGGCCGCGGTGGCCACGGCGATCTGGGACACCGTCGCGCCCGAGCTGCGCTGAGCCGGGCGGCATCCAGGTCTGTGGGCAGGTGGCCCTAGACTTCGGGGGTCAGTCAGCAGCCGCTGCAACCGCGAGGAGACCTATGGCCCGCCTGTTCACGTCCGAGTCCGTCACCGAGGGGCACCCCGACAAGATCTGCGACCAGATCAGCGACGGCATCCTCGACGAGCTGCTCCGCCAGGACCCCCATTCCCGGGTGGCCGTGGAGACGATGGTGACCACGGGACTGGTCCACGTGGCCGGTGAGGTCCGCACGGAGGGGTATGCCGACATTCCCCGGATCGTCCGCGAGACCATCCTGGGGATCGGCTACGACAACTCCCACAAGGGCTTCGACGGCCGCACCTGCGGCGTGGAGGTCTCGATCGGCGAGCAGTCCACAGACATCGCCGTCGGGGTCGACACCGCCCTCGCCACCCGCGGCGTGGCCGAGGTCGACCGCTACGACGTGCAGGGCGCCGGCGACCAGGGCCTGATGTTCGGGTACGCCTGCGACGACACCCCGGAGCTGATGCCGGTGCCGATCTACCTCGCGCACCGGCTCGCCGAGCGCCTGGCGTCGGTCCGCAAGAGCGGAGAGCTGGACTACCTGCGGCCGGACGGCAAGACCCAGGTCACGATCGCCTACGACGGCGACCGGGCCGTCCGCCTCGACACCGTCGTGCTGTCGACCCAGCACGCCAGCGACATCTCCCTGCAGGACCAGCTCGGTCCCGACATCCGCGAGCGGGTCATCGGTCCCGTCCTGGCGGAGGCGCGCGACGCGGGGCTGGACCTGCAGACCGAGGGCTACCGGCTGCTGGTCAACCCCACGGGGGTCTTCACCATCGGGGGTCCGATGGGCGACGCGGGGCTGACCGGGCGCAAGATCATCGTCGACACCTATGGCGGCATGGCCCGGCACGGAGGTGGCGCGTTCTCCGGCAAGGACCCGTCGAAGGTGGACCGTTCCGCCGCCTACGCCATGCGCTGGGTGGCCAAGCACGTCGTGGCGGCGGGACTGGCGCGGCGGTGCGAGATCCAGGTGGCCTACGCGATCGGCACGGCCCACCCGGTCGGGCTGTACGTCGAGACCTTCGGGACGGAGAGCGTGCCGGTCGACCGCATCCAGGACGCCGTGACCAAGGTCTTCGACCTCCGGCCGGCAGCCATCGTGGACCAGCTCGACCTGCTGCGCCCGATCTACCAGCCGACCGCCGCCTACGGGCACTTCGGCCGCAGCGAGGCGCCCGGGGTCGACAACGCCTTCACCTGGGAACGGCTCGACCGCGTCGAGGAGCTGCGCGCGGCGCTGTGAGCGCGCACCGGGACACCTCAGGGACCGGCGCCCGCGAGGACCCACCCCCGACCGAGCCCGAGCAGCTCCTGCTGGTCCCGGTCGTCGGGCCCGGGCGGCGGCGAGCCCGCAGCACCGCCCCCGCGGCGGACCGTCCGCTCGCCGACCCCGACCCGGTCGCGGTGGTGCTCGTGGACACCCCGCTGGCCCACCTGGACCGCCCGTTCGAGTATGTCGTGCCGGCGGAGCTGGGGGAGTCGGCGCGCCCGGGCGCCAGGGTCCGCGTCCGGCTCGCCGGACGTGACCATGACGGCTTCGTGCTCGAGCGGCGGGCGGTCGCCGAGCACACGGGCAGGCTGACGCCGCTGCGCTCCGTGGTCAGCCCGGAGAGCGTGCTGACCCCTGCCGTCGCCGCAGCGGCGAGGGCGGTGGCCGACCACTACGGCGGCACGCTCGCGGACGTGGTCCGGCTCGCGGTGCCGCCGCGTCACGCTCGCGCCGAGCGTTCGGTCCCCGGGCCGACCTCCGAGGATGCGGCCGTCACCGTGCCCGACCAGGTGCGGCAGGACTCGTCGGCCGGGTCGCCCGCGCAGCCCGGTCCGTGGGACCGCTACCCGGCAGGTCCGGCCTTCCTGCGCCGGCTCGGGGCGGGCCAAGCGCCGACGGCCGCCTGGACGGCGCTGCCCGCGCAGCCTCCGCAGGCGGACTGGCCGGCCGCGGTCGCCGAGGCAGTGGCGGCGACTCTCCGTGGGGGGCGTGGGGCTGTGGTCGTGGTCCCCGACCGGCGGGACGTCGAGCGGGTGGTCCGGGCGGTCGAGGACCGGTGCGGACCGGAGAGCTGCGTCCGGCTGACGGCCGACCTGGGGCCGGATGCCCGTTACCGTGCCTTCCTGCGAGCTCTGCGGGGGCTGACGAGGGTGGTCGTGGGGACGCGCGCTGCCGCGTGGGCGCCGGTCCACGACCCCGGGCTGTTCGTGTGCTGGGACGACGGTGACGACCTGCATCAGGAGCCGCGAGCTCCGTACCCGCATGTCCGGGAGGTGCTCCGGCACCGCGCCCGGACCGAGCGGGCGGGACTGCTGCTCGGCGGGCTCGCGCGCACACCGCAGGTGGAGGTGTGGGCACGCGACGGTGAGCTGGCACGGGTCGAACCGTTGACGGCCGTCGTCCGCTCCGCCTCGCCCAGGGTGCTCGTCGCGGGCGAGGGGAGGGCGGAGGAGCGCGACCCGGCCGCGCGGTCGGCGCGGATCCCCACCACGGCCTGGCTCGCCGTCCGGGAGGGCCTTGAGCACGGGCCGGTGCTGGTCCAGGTGCCCCGGCAGGGGTATGTCGTGTCGCTCACCTGCGCGGAGCCCGGGTGTCGCACCCCGGTGCGCTGCCGCCGGTGCGAGGGCCCCGTCGGCGCCGTTGGGGGCGGCGGTCCACCCTCCTGCAGGTGGTGCGGTGCGCCGCACCCGCAGACCCTCGGGTGCCGGGCCTGCGGCTCACCACGTCAGCGCGCGGGGTCGGTGGGGGCGGACCGCACCGCGGAGGAGCTCGGACGTGCCTTTCCCGGCACCCGGGTCGTCAGCTCCTCGGGGGAGCATGTCGTCTCGCACGTGGACGCCCGGCCCGTGCTCGTGGTGGCGACGCCCGGGGCGGAGCCGGTCGCCGAGGGCGGCTACCGCGCCGTCCTCCTCCTCGACGGGTGGCGGCTGCTCGACCGCGCCGTTCTGGACGCGGGCACCGAGGCGCTGCGCCGGTGGATGACGGCGGCCGCGCTGTGCACGCCCCGCGCCGACGAGGTGGCGGCGCCGGGCCGCTCGGCCCCCACCGTGGTGGTCTGCGGTGTCCCTGCCCACGCCGGTGTGCCGGCCGTCGAGTCGTTGGTGCGCTGGGACCCCGTGGGTCTGGCGGCACGAGAGGTGGACGAGCGGGCGGAGCTGGGTCTGCCCCCCGTGCGTCGGCACGCGACGGTGCGGGGACCGCTCGAGGCTGTCCGTGAGGTGGCCGACTCGCTCCGTGCAGCGGGTCACGATGTCCTGGGTGCGCCGTCGACCGCAGGTGGTGACGTCGACCAGGCGACCTTCGTTGTGCGCGAGGGTGCCCAGGCCTCCCTCGCAGAGACGGTGCGGGCCGTCAGGAGCGGGCGCAGCGCGCGGCGGGCGAGCGAGGTCGTGCGGGTCCAGCTGGACGCCAGCGACCCGCTGTCCTAGGTCGCGCCAGCTCACGGAAGTCTCAAATCCGTAACGATCGAGTTACTGACTGGGCACATCGCTGGACCTGGGGCGTGCCCCGTGCCTATGTTCAGTCCGCAACCCCCCGGCTCGGCGTCGACCCTGGGTGGCGACCGTCCGGTCGCGCTCCGGCCCGAGCTTCTCACTAGGAGGAACATTGAAGATCAGGCGCGCGACCATGGCCGTCGTTGCGGCCGGAGCCCTCGTGCTCGCCGGCTGCACGTCGGAGAGCGAGACGCCCGACACCGGCAACGCTGGCACCACCGACGAGGGTGGCTCCACCGACGAGGCGACGACCTCCGAGGACGGCGGCGCGAGCGAGGAGCCCACCAGCTCGGCCAAGGCCGACCTCGGTGAGGTCACCACGAAGGACGACACCATCTCCTTCTCCACCGGTGCCGAGGAGTACAACGCCTACAACGGCAACACCTCGTCCACCAACTCGACGTACAACGCCGTCGTCAACAACCAGCTCTTCGGCGGCTTCTGGTACTGGGGGACCGACGGCACCGTCTACCCGAACGAGTGGTTCGGCTCCTACGAGAAGACCTCCGAGGACCCGCTGACCGTCGAGTACACCATCTCCGACGAGGCTGTCTGGTCCGACGGCACCCCGGTGACCTCCAACGACTTCCTGCTCGAGTGGGCCTCGTCCAACCCCGAGGCGCTCGGCGGCGCCGAGGCCCTGGGCTTCGACCCGGTGTCGGACACCTTCGGCAAGTACGTTCCGGAGGCTCCCGAGACCGAGCCGAGCTCGAAGACCTTCACCGTGGTCTACCCCGACCCGTACCCGGACTGGGAGCTGGTCGTCAGCGGCGCCCTGCCCTCGCACGTCGCGGCCGACTCTGCCGGCATGACGGGCGACGAGCTGGCCCAGGCCATCCTCGACGGCGACGGCGAGACCGTGGCCAAGGTGTCCGAGTTCTGGAACACCGGCTGGCTGTTCCCGGACTACCAGGTCACCGACGAGGCCCTGGTTCCCTCCTCCGGCCCCTACACCCTGCAGGGCTCCACCTGGGAGTCCGGCGAGTCGCTCGGCCTGGTCCCGAACGACTCGTTCTACGGCCCGAAGCCGGCGACCAAGAACCTCGTGTTCAAGTTCGCCGCCCCGGAGTCGCACGTCCAGGCGCTGCAGAACGGTGACATCAATGTCATCGAGCCGCAGGCCACCGTCGACACCGTCGACCAGCTCAAGGGCATGTCGGACACCGTCTCCATCGCCAGCGGCAACGAGATGACCTGGGAGCACCTGGACTACAACTTCGCCGAGGGGAGCATCTTCTCCGAGGGCGAGGGTGGCCTGGCCGCACGTGAGGCGTTCGCGCTCTGCGTGCCGCGTGAGCAGATCGTCCAGAACCTGATCCAGCCGATCAACCCCGAGGCTCAGGTGATGAACCTGCGCGAGAAGTTCCCGTTCCAGGACGACTACCAGGAGGTCCTGGAGGCCGCCTACGACGGTCGCTACGACCAGGTCGACCTGGAGGCCGCCAAGGCGAAGTTCGCCGAGGCCGGCCTGGAGGACGGCGCCGAGGTCCGGATCGGCTACTCCGCCCCGAACCAGCGTCGTACCGACGAGATCGCGGCCATCAAGGCGTCCTGCGACGAGGTCGGCTTCAACATCGTCGACGGTGGCGACCCGAAGTTCTTCGAGTCGGGCGGCTCGCTGGAGACCGGTGACTGGGAGATCGCGCTCTTCGCGTGGGCGGGCTCCGGCCAGATCGCCTCCGGTCAGCCGATCTACGAGACCGACGGTGGCCAGAACTTCGGTGGCTTCTCCAACGAGGAGGTCGACGCGGCCTGGGAGACCCTCGCCAAGTCCAACGACCCGGCGGTCCACCTGGAGCAGGTCAAGATCATCGAGAAGCTGCTCTGGGACAACCTGTACGGCATCCCGCTGTTCGCGCACCCGGGTGTCGTCGGCTACGACAACACGCTGCAGAACGTCCGCCACAACTCCACCCAGACGGGTGTGTCGTGGAACGCCGAGCAGTGGGTCCGCGCCAACTGACCTAGCGTCAGTTCGCCGCACCACCCCGGGGTGAGATTGCTCGCCCGGGCCAGTAGGGCCAGGGGCGGGAGGGCTTCAGCCTTCCCGCCCCTCCGGCCTGTCCAGACCGTTTTCGTGGTCGTCCACCGTCAGCGAGGACCGTGGTCGCCACCCTCGCCGGGCCCGTCGTCGCGGGCGACGACTCCCGACATCGTCGGTTAGAGTCTCCCGGCAACCGAGCCACGTCGCCGTGGCTTCCTCAGGAAGGTATTTTTCCCGTGCTTCAGTTCGTACTCCGAAGGATCGCCATCTCCTTGGTGGTCCTGCTGATGGGTTCTGCGTTGATGTTCTTCGCGACGATCAACGCCGGCGACCCGTTGGCAGACCTGCGTGAGAGCCGCGCCGAGAACCGCGAGCAGCTCATGCAGGCGCGCATCGAGAACATGAACCTCGACCTCCCGTGGTACCAGCGCTACCTGACCTGGCTGGCCGGCGCGAGCAAGTGCCTGGTGCTGGCCTGCGACCTCGGGCAGGCATCCAACGGCGCCAACATCAACTCCATGCTGGTCAACGCTGCCGGTGCCAGCCTCCGTCTGGTCTCCATCTCGGTGGTGCTGGCGATCGTCATCGGTATCGCCCTGGGTGTGCTGACCGCCATCCGGCAGTACTCCGGGTTCGACTACACCGTGACCTTCGCCGCCTTCCTGTTCTTCTCCCTGCCGGTCTTCTGGGCGGCCGTCCTCCTCAAGGACTTCGGCGCCATCCGTTTCAACAACTGGATCGCGGACCCAGCCCTGTCGACCACAGCCATGGCGGTGATCGCGCTGGTCTTCGCGCTGCTCGTCGCCTCGGTCCTCGGCGGCGACATCCGCCGGCAGGCGGTGACCTTCCTGGTGACGGCGGCCGTCGTCTTCGGGGTCGTGTTTGCCTTCGACAGCGTGGGCTGGTGGCGCAAGCCGGCTCTCGGCCTGCCGCTGATCATCCTCGGTGGCCTGCTGGCCCTGGGCTTCTTCCTGACCATGACGGTGGGCCTGTCCCAGCGCAAGATCACGATCGCCGGGCTGGTGACGGTCGCGGTGGGCATCGTCGCCTACTTCGTCACCGCCCCGATCATGGTGGACCCCGCGAACTGGTGGGTCATCCTCGCGCTCATCGCGGTGACCGTGGTGGTCTCCGGGGCGATCGGCTGGTTCCTCGGGGGGTTCGAGCGGAAGACCGCCGCCTACGTCACGATCGGGACCGGTCTCGGCTTCGCGTTCCTCGTCTTCATGGACCGGCTGCTGCGCAACTGGGGGGCGTTCCTGGAGATCAAGCCGCGCCCGATCTCGACGATCGGTTCGGGGATCCCGGAGTTCGAGGGCACCTTCTGGGCAGAGATCTTCGACTGGGGCGTGCAGCTGATCCTGCCCACCATCGTGCTGACCGTGATCTCGATCGCCGGCTACAGCCGTTACACGCGCGCCTCGATGCTGGAGACCATCAACCAGGACTACATCCGCACCGCCCGCTCCAAGGGCCTCTCGGACCGCGTCGTCTACACCAAGCACGCGCTGCGCAACGCGCTGATCCCCATCACCACCATTGTGGCGTTCGACTTCGCCGCGCTGCTGGGCGGTGCGGTCATCACCGAGTCGATCTTCGGCTGGAAGGGTCTGGGGGCCATGTTCCGCGACGGGCTCAACAAGGTGGACCCGGGCCCCGTCATGGGCTACTACCTCGTCGCCGGCGGGGCTGCCGTGCTGATGAACATGCTGGCGGACATCGCCTACGCCTTCCTCGACCCGCGCATCCGCAGGTGAGCTCCGAGATGACCCCGAGCTCCCACCAGCACGCACACACCCCAAGGACTGACCGATGAACGACAGGCCGATCACCCCCGGCGACGACCGCCCCGACCAGGATCTTCCGCAGGAGCCGGGGTCCGGGCGCGAGGGACTGTCCCCGATCCCCGCTCAGCAGGACAAGGACGCCCCCCAGACGGAGACCTTCTCCGTGGAGAAGCAGCTCGACCTGAGCCAGAAGTCCTACTCCCAGGGCCAGCTCGTGCGGCGGCGGTTCATCCGCCACCGTGGCGCCATGGTCTCCCTGGCTGTCCTCATCTTCATCACCATCTTCGCCTTCACCTCCATCGGCTACGGCTGGATCCCGGGCTGGTGGGACAAGGACTACTGGCGCGGCGGTCTCAACATCGACCGCGGCCGTCCCACCCTGCAGCTGTGGCCGTTCTCGGCGGGCGAGCACCCGTTCGGCCAGGACAACGCCGGCAAGGACTACTTCGCCCTCACGATGCGCGGGACGCAGCGGTCCCTCATCGTCGCCTTCACCGTCGGGTTGTTCTCCACGATCCTCGGCACCATCATCGGCGCGGTCGCCGGCTACTACCGCGGCTGGATCGAGTCGATCCTGATGCGCATCACCGACCTGTTCATCGTCATCCCGGCCCTGGTCCTCGCGGCGGTGTTCGGCAAGATGGCCAACGGCGGGATCTGGCCCCTGGCCTTCCTCCTGTCCGTCATCGGCTGGACCGGCCTGGCGCGGCTCGTGCGCGGTGAGGTGCTCTCGCTGCGCGAGCGCGAGTTCGTCACGGCCGCCGAGGCCATCGGGACGGGCTCCGGACGCATCATCTTCAAGCACATCCTGCCCAACACGATCGGCACGATCATCGTCAGCGCCACGCTGGCCATCGCCGCCACGATCCTCACCGAGTCGGCGCTGTCCTTCCTCGGCTGGGGCGTGCGTGCGCCCGACACCTCGCTCGGACTGCTGATCTCCACCTACCAGAACAGCTTCCAGTCGCGGCCGTGGCTCTTCTGGTGGCCGGGCATGATCATCCTGGCCATCGCGCTGGCCGTGAACTTCCTGGGCGACGGCCTCCGTGACGCCTTCGACCCCCGCCAGAACAGGACCGCCGACTGATGACGACATTCCAGAACGACCAGGACCAGATCTTCACCGGCTCGGGGACCCCGCTGGACGGTGAGGAGGTCGTCCTCTCCTTCGACGACGTCGACGTCCGCTTCAAGACCGAGTTCGGCAGCGTGCACGCCGTCAAGGGCGTCGACCTGCGCGTGCGGCCCGGCGAGGTCGTGGCGCTCGTGGGCGAGTCCGGATCGGGCAAGTCCGTCACCTCGATGACCGCGATGCGCCTGCTGCCGCGCAACGCCCGCATCGGCGGCGTGGTCAACGTCGCGGGCAAGGACGTGGGGCGACTCTCCGAGCGGACCATGCGTCGCCTTCGCGGCAACGACGTGGCGATGGTCTTCCAGGAGCCGATGACCGCGCTCAACCCGGTGCTCACCATCGGCACGCAGATGGTCGAGTCCATGGAGCTGCACGGTGTCGCGCGTGGGCAGGCGGCCGTCGACCGGGCGGTCGAGCTGCTCGGCATGGTCGGCATCCCGGAGCCCGAGCGCCAGATGGCCAAGTACCCCCACGAGCTCTCCGGCGGTCAGCGCCAGCGTGTCGTCATCGCGATGGCGATCAGCTGCGACCCGAAGGTCATCATCGCCGACGAGCCCACGACCGCCCTCGACGTGACCGTCCAGGCCGACATCCTCGACCTGCTGCGCTCCCTCAAGGACAAGCTCAACACCGGCATCCTGCTCATCACCCACAACATGGGCGTGGTCGCCGACATGGCCGACCGCGTCGCCGTCATGTTCAAGGGCGAGATCGTCGAGCGGGGCACCGTCGAGGAGGTCCTGCTGCGCCCGCAGCACGACTACACCAAGATGCTGCTCGGCTCGGTGCCGCGCATGGGTGCCGGCCGTGGCCAGATGGGCATCAGCGTGCGCGAGGAGGTCGACGAGACCGCACCCCTCGCCATCGAGCTGAAGAACCTCGTCATCGAGTACCAGCGTCTGGGCAAGGCGCCGTTCCGCGCGGTCGACGACGTGAGCTTCACGGTGCGCAAGGGCGAGATCGTCGGTCTGGTGGGCGAGTCCGGCTCGGGCAAGTCGACCATCGGGCGCTGTGCCCTGGGCCTCATCCCGGCCGCCGGTGGCGAGTTCCGCCTGCTGGGCGAGGACATCACCAGGATGAACCGCAAGCAGCTCAAGGGCCTGCGCAAGCGCATCGGCGTCGTCTTCCAGGACCCGGCGGCCTCGCTCAACCCGCGTCTGCCCATCGGTGACTGCATCGCCGAGCCGATGGTCGTGCACGGCATCGGCGACCGGAAGTCGCGCCAGGACAAGGTCTACGAGCTCCTCGACGCCGTCCAGCTGCCGCGCGAGGTCTACAACCGCTACCCGCACGAGGTCTCGGGCGGTCAGCGCCAGCGTATCTGCGTGGCGCGGGCGCTCACCCTCGACCCCGAGCTGCTGGTCGCCGACGAGCCGACCTCGGCCCTGGACGTCTCCGTCCAGGCGCGCGTGCTGAAGATCTTCTCCGAGCTGCAGGAGCAGTTCGGGTTCGCCTGCCTGTTCATCAGCCACGACCTGGCGGTCATCGACCTGCTGGCCCACAAGGTCGTCGTGCTCCAGAACGGCAAGGTCGTCGAGGCCGGCCCGCGCGAGCAGATCATGGAGAACCCGCAGGAGGAGTACACCCAACGGCTGATCGCGGCGGCTCCCGTCCCGGACCCGATCGAGCAGGGTCGTCGGCGCCGCGAGCGCCACGAGCTGCTGCGGGCCCAGGGTGAGGAGGTCGTCGAGCTGCACCTGGACGACCCCTCCGCCTTCCGTGAGTCGATCTCGGGCGAGGCAGACACGCTCTGACCCTCGGCCTCCCCGTCCGGCGGCCCCACCCCACGGGTGCGGGCCGCCGTGGCGTGCGCGGAGGCCGGAGGCGCGATGATGGACCTGGAGGTATGACGTGAAGGTGCTGTTCGCCGGGACGCCCGAGGTGGCCGTCCCTTCGCTGGAGGCGCTGCTGGCCTCCGACCATGAGGTCGTCGGTGTGCTGACCCGTCCCGACGCCCGCGCCGGTCGGGGACGGCGGTCGCGCCCGTCGCCGGTGCGCGAGGTCGCCGAGGCGGCCGGGGTGCCGGTGCTCGCACCGGAGCGTCTCGGTGCCCCAGGAGTCAGCGAGGAGATCGCGGCGCTGGGGGCGCAGGGCTGCGCTGTCGTGGCCTACGGCGCCCTCGTGCCGCCGGCCCTGCTGGTGCTGCCGCCCCACGGCTGGGTCAACCTGCACTTCTCCCTCCTCCCCGCCTGGCGCGGGGCAGCGCCGGTCCAGCACGCGGTGCTGGCGGGGGACGACGTCACGGGGGCGGTGACCTTCCTGCTCGAGGAGGGTCTGGACACCGGCCCCGTGCTGGGTCGCCTGACGGAGACGGTGCGAGCGGACGACACCAGCGGGGCCCTGCTCGGCCGCCTGGCGAACGCGGGCGCCGGTCTGCTCGTCGCGACCTTCGACGGGCTGGAGGCGGGGACGCTCGTCGCCCAGCCGCAGCCCTCCGAGGGGGTCAGCCTGGCACCGAAGCTCGAGGTCGATGACGCTCGCGTCGACTGGGCGCGACCGGCCTTCGCCGTCGACCGGCTGGTGCGGGCCACGACGCCTGCGCCGGGTGCCTGGACGACCTGGCGGGGCGAGCGGCTCAAGCTGCAGCCCGTCGAGGTCGTGCCCGCCACGCAGGACCTCGCGCTGGCTCCGGGCGAGATCCGCGCCGACAAGCGCGAGGTGCTCGTGGGCACGGGCAGCGGCCCGGTGCGGCTGGGCGTCGTCCAGCCGCACGGCAAGAAGCCGATGCCGGCGGCCGACTGGGCGCGCGGCGTGCGCCCCGAGGAGGGAGAGAGCGTTGTCTGACGAGCGTCGGGACGGCCGTGGCGGTCAGGAGCGTGGCGGTCAGGACCGTGGCGGACAGCATCGTGGGCGCCGCGCAGGGGGCGCGCGCGGCGGAGGCCGCGGAGACGGGCGGTCTCATGGTGAACGCGCCGGTGGCGACGGGTCCCGGCGCGGTCCGCGACAGCGCTCGGCCCAGCGGCCCGCCGAGCGTGCCCGGCGGGGCGACCCGGCGAGGGACACGGCCTACCTGGTCCTGCGGGCGGTCGAGCGGGACGGTGCGTATGCCAACCTCGAGCTCCCGAAGGCACTCCGGGAGGCGAGGCTGCGGGGCCGGGACGCCGCGTTCGCGACGGAGCTCGTCTACGGCACGCTGCGGATGCAGGGCCTTTACGACGCGATCCTCTCGGCCGCGGCAGACCGCCCGGCCGACCAGGTCGACGGCCACGTGCGCGACGTGCTCCGGCTCGGCACCCACCAACTGCTGGCGATGAGGGTCCCGGACCACGCGGCCGTGAGCGCCACCGTGGCGCTCGCCCGCCAGCACGTGAGCCAGGGGGCGGGCGGTTTCGTCAACGCCGTCCTGCGCCGGGTGAGCGAGCGCAGCCGCGAGGAGTGGGTGGAGACCGTCACGGCCGGGATCGGGGATCCCGTGGCCCGACTGGCGCTCGAGCACTCGCACCCCGAGTGGGTCGTCCGCGCCCTGCGTGCCGCGCTGATCGCGCACGGCAGCACGGCCGAGCAGGCCGACGTCGAGCTCCCCGAGCTGCTGGCGGCGCACAACGCGCCCGGTCCGCTGACGCTGGTGGCACGTCCGGGTCTGGTCGCCGACGCCGCGCTCGAGGAGGCGGGAGCGACCCCGTCGCCGGTGGCTCCCACGGCCTGGTCGTTGCCGGCCGGCGACCCAGGGGTCCTGTCCTCGGTCCGCGACGGCCGCGCCGCCGTGCAGGACGCCGGGTCCCAGCTGCTCACCCTGGCGCTGGCCGAGGCGCCACTGGAGGGGCGTGACGAGCGGTGGCTGGACCTGTGCGCCGGACCGGGCGGCAAGGCCGGTCTGCTCGCGGCGCTCGCCCTGCAGCGCGGGGCGTCGTTGCGTGCCAACGAGGTGACCCCGCACCGGGCCGAGCTGGTGCGGCATACCCTGCAGGGCGCGCTGGACGCCGGAGCCCGCGTGGCGGTGACCGTGGACGACGGACGTGACGTCGGCGCCCAGGAGCCGGGCGCCTACGACCGCGTGCTCGTGGACGCCCCCTGCACCGGCCTGGGCGCCCTGCGCCGTCGGCCGGAGTCGCGCTGGCGTCGCTCCCCGCAGGACCTCAGCAGCCTGGGGCCGCTGCAGCGCGAGCTGCTCGACTCCGCCGTCGAGGCGGTGCGTCCCGGCGGCCTCGTCGCCTACTCCACCTGCTCGCCCCACATCGGCGAGACGACCCTCGTGGTCAACGACCTGCTCAAGCGTCGTGACGACGTCGAGCTGCTCGACGTCCGCCCGCTGCTGCGCGACCGCTCCGGCACCCCGCTGCCGGGGACCGGTGGCGAGGGCGAGCCGTGGGCCCAGCTCTGGTCGCACCGCCACGACACCGACGGCATGTTCGTGGCGCTGCTGCGCCGACGCCTGCCGTCGACCTCCTAGGGTGAGGCCCATGCCGCAGCCGCACCTGCAGATCAGCCCGTCCATCCTCTCGGCCGACTTCGCCAACCTCGAGCGAGAGCTGGCGCGCATCTCGGACGCCGACTGGGCGCACGTCGACGTCATGGACAACCACTTCGTCCCCAACCTCACCCTGGGGCAGCCCGTGGTCGAGGCGCTGGCGCGCGTCAGTCCCGTCCCGCTCGACTGCCACCTGATGATCGAGGACCCTGACAGGTGGGCGCCGGGCTATGCCGAGGCGGGTGCTCGGTCCGTGACCTTCCACGTCGAGGCGGCCAAGGACCCGGTCGCGACCGCGCGGGCGATCCGGGCCGCCGGCGCCCGCGCGGCGTTCGCGGTGAAGCCCGGCACGCACTTCGCCCCCTACGAGCACCTGCTGAGAGAGGTCGACATGGTGCTCGTGATGACGGTCGAGCCCGGCTTCGGCGGACAGTCCTTCATGAGCGAGCAGATGCCCAAGGTCCGCGAGGTGCGCGAGGCGGTCAGGCGCCACGGTGGCGAGATCTGGATCCAGGTGGACGGGGGAGTGTCCCTGGACACGATCGGCCAGTGCGTCGAGGCCGGGGCCGACGTGTTCGTCGCCGGGTCCGCGGTCTACGGGGCCGAGGACGTGCCCGTCCGGATCGGCCAGCTGCGGGCGCTCGCGGGAGAGCACGCGCACCGGGCGTAAGATGGTCGATGCAACATGCAACACGTGCTCCGGGGTCGGTGCAATTCCGAGCCGGCGGTGACAGTCCGCGACCCGGCCGCAGCCAGCGGCGGTTGACCTGGTGAAACTCCAGGACCGACGGTGAAAGTCCGGATGGGAGGCAGCACGCGGGTCGTCACCCAGACGACGCAGGACCACGGTGACGGCGACGGCATACCCGGTCCCGTCGTCGACGACCCCGACACGCTTCGCGTACAACCCCCGGCGCCCACACCTCGTGGCCGGGGGCTCTTCGTTCCTGGCCACCCGATCCGCAAAGGATGAAGTCGTGGACGTCTGGAACGACATCTTCAACGCACAGCTGCACATCGGTGAGCACTCGATCCTGTGGCGGGAGGTCGTCGGCAACGCCTTCGGCCTGGCCTCGGCGATCCTGGGCATGCGCCGCAAGGTCTGGGCCTGGCCCGTCGGCATCGTCGGCAACCTGCTCCTCTTCACCGTCTTCATGGGGGTCTGGTTCACCAACCCCCAGGACCAGACGCTCGTCGGGCAGGCCGCCCGTCAGGTGTTCTTCATCCTGACCAGCCTCTACGGGTGGTCGGAGTGGAACCGTTCGCGACGGGGCCGCGCCAAGGACGCCCCGGCCATCACCCCGCGCTGGGCGACCGCGCGCGAGCGGGTGGCCTACCTCGTGGTGGCCGCCCTCCTCGTGGTGATCCTCCAGTGGGTCTTCTCGCTGATCGGCTCCGGTCCGTACTGGGAGGCGCCGCGCTGGTACTACTGGACCGATGCGTGGATCTTCGTGGGCTCGATGCTGGCCACCTACGCGATGGCGCGCGGCTGGGTGGACTTCTGGCTGGTCTGGATCGCCGTCGACCTCGTCGGGGTCCCGCTACTGTGGCACTCCGGGTTCTACCCCTCGGCGGTCCTGTATGCCGTCTACGGCGCCTTCGTCCTGTGGGGCTTCTTCGTCTGGAAGCGGGCGGCGCGGGTCGAGGCCCCGACCGGGGGCGGCCCGTCGCTCGCCGACGACCGTAGCCTGACCGTATGACCTCCCCGACCCCACGGCGCGCGTACGACACCTTCCGCCCTCTGACCGGGGCGTGGGTGGCCCGCGCGTGCGCCGTGGCGGTCGTGGTCGTCTTCGTCCTCGTGGCGGTGCTGTCGCCGGTGACGCTGGGCACGTCCGCGGGGCAGGCGTTGCTCAACCGAGTGGCGATCGCCCTCTTCGGGGTGGGCGCCGCGGCGTTCCTGTGGCGCTACTCCGTCATCCGTGCGGTGCCGTCGCCGCAGGGGCTGAGGGTGGTCAACCTCGTGCGGTCCCACGACCTCGACTGGGCCCAGGTCGTGCGGGTGGGTTTCTCCGGGGGAGCACCGTGGGCGGTGCTCGAGCTGACCGACACGGAGGAGATCGCGGTGATGGCGATCCAGCGGGCCGACGGGCAGCGCGCCGAGCGGGAGGCCGCGCGCCTGGCGGCCCTCATCGCCCACCACCACCGCCCGGCGGGCGGTCAGGACGACTAGGCCCGCACGTCGCCCGGACCCTCGACCTCCGGCTCGTCGGCCTCGGGCTCGTCGGGGCCCGTCGGGTCCAGCTCGTCCCGGCGGGTCGGGACCCGCCGTCGGGCCTGCTGCGGCGACATGCCCGAGAGGACCAGCATGTCGACCACGGTCGATCGGACCTGGGCCCGCATGACCTCTGCTGACAGACCGGCTCTGGAGTGGCTCCAGGTGGAGTCGCGCGCCAGCAGGATCAGGTCCTCCTGGGCGCCCTCCAGAGGGGTCCGGGCGTCGAGATGCTCCTGCACGGTCGCGACCGCGGCGGCCAGACCGGTGACCAGGTCGATGTAGGTGTCCGGCACGAACTCGTGCTCGTCGACGGCGATCTCGGCACGCCGCACCAGCACCCGCACGCTGCGGATCACGAGGTCGAGCGGCCCGAGCAGCTGGTGCACCTCGCGCACGTCCTCCCGGTGGCTACGGGTGAGCAGGGGCGCCAGGCGCGCGGCCGCCCGCGCCTCGGACGTGGCGTCACGCAGCGCGTCGAGCTCCTTGGACAGCTCGCGGGCCCGCTTGAGCGCGGACCGGGCCCTGGACAGGTCCCGGTTGCGCAGCGCCTGGGCGGTGTCCGTGAGCACGACCGCCAGGTGTCCGATCACGTCGATCGCGCGCTCGCGGGGCCTCTCGGTCGTCGAGGCGGTCGGGGCCAGCATGGCGACGAGCAGCGCGACGCCGCCTCCCGCGACGGCGTCCAGCCAGCGGCTGAAGGCCTCGCCCTGCCCGGCGACGAGCGTCGTGACGATCACCCCCTGGATCCCCGCCTGCATCATGAGCAGGGTCCCGGCCCCGAGCAGGACGGCCAACGACATCGCGACGACCGACACGGCGAGGATCTGCCACACGCCGGATCCGAAGAGGTGGACGAAGAGGTCGCCGACGAGGACCCCGATGGCGACCCCCAGCGTGAGCTCCAGGATGCGGCGGACCCGGTCGTCGTAGGTGAGTCCCAGGCACACCATCGCCGTGACCGGGGCGAAGAAGGGCAGCGGGTGCCCGAGCACCACCTGCGCGAACCACCAGGCCAGCGCCGCGCCCAGCCCGGCCTGCAGGATGAGCCAGGCCCGCGAGCGCAGGCGCAGCAGGCGGTGGCGCGCCGAGCCCGGCGTCAGCTGGTCGAGCACGGGGTCCAGGAGGTGACCGGTGGGTCGCTGCCCGGGGCGCGGCCGACCCGTGAGCGGGAGCCTCATGGAGCCAGTCTGGACCAGGTCAGGCGTCCGGACACCGTGTCGAGCACCACGTCCGCCTCGGGCCGCCCGTGCCGCAGGAGCCGCTCCTCCTGCTCGGCCCAGGTCGTCCACCAGGGCGCGAAGGTCTCGCCGTCCCGGGCCAGGGCGCGGACCCTCCGCACGTCCGCAGGCGCCTCGAGCCAGACGCGCAGGTCCACGAGGTCGGAGCAGCCGGAGCTGAGGACGCCGACCCCCTCGACGAGCAGCACGGCCGCAGGCCGGACCGGGCGGAGGGGGCCCGGGACGCCGGCGACCCAGTCCCAGCTGCGGTAGGCGGCGGGACGGCCCGTCCGCAGCGGCAGGAGCACGTCCTGGCACAACGTCTCCAGGCCGGCGGACAGACCGCTCCACCCGGGGTAGAGGTCGTCCAGGTGGACCGTGGTCACCGCGGTGCCGGCCTCGGCCAGGCCGTCCTCCAGCCGGCCGGCCAGGTCGGTCTTGCCCGACCCGCTGCGCCCGTCCACACCGACCACCAGAGGTGGTCGGCTGCCGGCGTCCAGGAGGTCGAGCGCCCGCAGGACCAGGCTCTCGTGCGGCTCAGGCCCCACGTCGGTGGCCGGCCAGCGCCCGCACGTCCTCGGGGGCACCCTGCGCCTCGACCCGGGCCACGTCGGTGCGCCCGAACGCGTGGAGGAGCAGCTCGAGCGGGGTCCCGCGGAGCACCACCGTGCCCGCGTCGGCGGGCGGACGGGCGACCGCCAGACGCGGACGCGCCATGCCCTCGGCCACCAGGACGACGCCCACCGGCGCGGTGCGGTAGAACACCCGGCCCCCGCGTCGCAGCGCCTGCCACAGGGACTCCTGGACCGGTGTCGGCAACACGGTCGGTGCCCAGCCGGGCTGGGCGCGCACCATGTCCTCGTGGTGGATCGCCAGCTCGGCCGTGTTGACGGCGGCGTCGAGCGTCGACCAGCGCGTCGGGAACCACGAGGCCGGGCCCGAGCGCACCTGCTCCGCCAGCGCCTCCAGCGGGGTGCGGGCCGCCACCCGTGCGCGCACCGCGTCGGTGTGTCGGCCCAGGGGCCCCTGCGCCAGCGCGATGCCGGGCAGCACGTCCGCCCGGTGCTCGCGGGTGACGAGGTGGGCCATCAGATCCTGCACGCGCCACGGCGAGCAGAGGGTCGGCGCGTCCGGACCGAGGCGCAGGGCGGTGGAGGCGACGATCTCGCGGAGGTGAGCGGTCTGCATACCCTCATCCCATCACGTCGGGGGAGCGCGCCCGGTCGGCCCGCGACGGGCCTCACCGGCCCGCGCCAGGGCGCGGCCACCGTCCTGGGATGAGAGGATGACGGTTCGGGCTCTCGCCCACCCACCCCCGCCGTCCGAAAGGCCCTCCCTGTCGTGTCTGTCGCCGCCCCGGTCCCACGCGCGCCCGCGACCGGTGCCGTGCTGCGCCGCGGGCTCGGGGTCATCTGGAGCGGCATCCGGACCGAGCCGCGCCCGTTCGCAGTGGCTGTCGTGGGCTCGGTGCTCTGGGCCGCGGCGACCGTGGCCACGGCGGGCGCGGTCGGCTGGCTGACCGACCACGTCATCGAGCCGTCGGTGCAGGCGCGGGCGGTCACGGCTGCCGGCCTGTGGACGATCATCGGCGTCCTCGTCGCCATCCTGGCGGTCAACGTGCTGGGTGTGATCCTGCGCCGCGTCTACGCGACGATCGCCGGGTTCAACCTGCAGGCGCGCTACCGCCGGGGCGTCACGCGACAGTACCTCCGGCTCCCGCTCGCGTGGCACCACGCGCACCCCTCGGGACGGCTGCTGTCCAACGCGCACTCGGACGTCGAGGCGACCTGGCAGGTCTTCAACCCGCTCCCGATGGCGCTCGGCGTGATCTTCATGCTGGTCATCGCCGGCGGCATGATGATCGTCGTCGATCCCTTCCTCGCGTTCGTGGGGCTGCTGGTCTTCCCTGGACTGTTCGCCGCCAACCTGGTCTTCCAGCGGGCGATGTCGCCGCGGATCACGCGGGCGCAGGAGCTGCGTGCCGAGGTGGCGCAGGTGGCGCACGAGTCCTTCGAGGCGGGCCTGGTCGTCAAGGCGATGGGCCGTGAGGACGAGGAGACCGCACGCTTCCGCGGTCGCACCCTCGAGCTGCGGGACAGCCTGGTGGAGGTGGGTCGGACGCGCGGCACCTTCGAGCCCGTCATCGAGGCGATCCCCACCCTGGGCACCCTCGCGGTCCTGGGGGTCGGCACCTGGCAGGTCTCCCGCGGTGACCTCGGCGCCGCGGAGGTCGTCCAGATGGCCTACCTCTTCTCCATCCTGGCCTTCCCGGTGCGCGCCCTGGGCTGGGTCCTCGCCGAGCTCCCGCGGTCGGTCGTCGGCTACGACCGCGTGCAGCACGTCCTGCGGGCTCAGGGCGGGATGTCCTACGGCCACCACGCGGCCGCGCACACCGCAGCCCCGGCGTCCTCGCACCTGGACCACGTGACCTACACGCACGCGGGGGAGACCTCGCCGACGATCCACGACGTCGTCCTGGACGTGCCCGCCGGCTCGACGACGGCGCTCGTGGGACCGACGGGGTCCGGCAAGTCGACGCTGACCAACCTCGCACTGCGGCTGGTCGACGTCGACTCCGGCACGGCGCGCCTGGACGGCAGGGACGTGCGCGAGCTGGGCCGCGGCGAGATCCCGCGGGTGGCCACCCTGGTGCCCCAGCAGACCTTCATGTTCGACGACACCGTCCGCGGCAACGTGACGCTCGGTGAGGAGGCCACCGACGACTCCGTGTGGGCGGCCCTGCGCGTCGCCCAGGCGGAGGGCTTCGTCGCGCAGCTCCCGGACGGGCTGGACACCATGATCGGGGAGCGCGGCGGCAGCCTGTCCGGCGGGCAGCGTCAGCGCATCGCGCTGGCCCGGGCGGTATGGCGCAGCCCTCGCCTCCTCGTCCTCGACGACGCCACCAGCGCGGTGGACCCCTCGGTCGAGCAGGCGATCCTGGCCGGCCTGCGGGAGGCCAGCGACGGCATGACCGTGCTCGTCGTGGCCTACCGGATGGCCACGATCACCCTCGCGGACCAGGTCGTCTACGTCGAGCACGGGCGGGTCGTCGACCGGGGGAGCCACGAGGAGCTGGTCGGGCGGTGCCAGGGCTACGCCGACCTGGTGCACGCCTACGCCCGCGAGGCGGCCGAGCGGGCAGCGGTGGAGCGGCACGAGGAGGAGGCACGATGAGCCAGGCGGCCCACGGACCTGTGGGGAGCCGGATCGGCGCGCAGGCCGAGCTCAGCACCCTGGCCACGCTCCGGCGCGGCCTTGAGCTGTCGCCGGAGCTGCGCAGGGGACTGCTGGTCACCGTGGTGCTCGCGGTGGTGGCGACCGTCGGTCGGGTGCTCATCCCCTTCGTCGTCCAGCAGGTCACCGACCACGGCATCATGGCCGAGGGTGGTCCGGACACGGGTTTCGTGACCCGGGCGATCATGCTCGCCGCTGTCGTCGTGGCGGCGACCAGTCTCGCGCAGTACTTCGTCAACGTCCGGCTGTTCACCTCCGCGGAGGGCGGTCTGGCCACGCTGCGTCTCACGGCGTTCCGGCATATCCACGACCTGTCGATGCTGACGCAGAGCACCGAGCGGCGCGGCGCGCTGGTCTCCCGGGTCACCAACGACGTGGACACCATCTCGATGTTCGTCCAGTTCGGTGGTCTGATGCTGCTCATCTCGAGCGCCCAGATCATGCTCGCGACGGTCCTCATGCTCGTCTACAGCCCGACGCTGGCGCTCGTCGTCTACCTGTGCCTCGTGCCGCTGGCGGTGCTCGTGCAGCGCTTCCAGCCGATGCTCGGCCGGGCCTACGGCCTCGTGCGCGAACGGGTCGGCGACATGCTCGGCGCGATCTCCGAGTCCATCGTCGGGGCGGTCACCATCCGCGCCTACGGCGTGGAGGACCGCACCAGCGAACGCATCGACCGGTCGATCGAGGCGCACCGCGAGTCCGCCGTCCGGGCCCAGGTCCGCTCGGTGTTGGCCTTCGTGTCCGGTCAGGCGTTCGCGGGCATCACCACCGCGGTGGTGATGGCGGTCGGCACGGTGCTGGCCGCTCGGGGTCAGGTCAGCCTCGGACAGCTGCTGGCGTTCCTGTTCCTGGTCAACCTCTTCACCCAGCCGGTCCTGATGGCCACCGAGATCCTCAACGAGATGCAGAACGCCGTCGCGGGGTGGCGACGGGTCATCGGCGTCATCGACACCCCCGCCGACGTCGCCGACCCGGGGCCGGACGGCGTCCACCAGCGTCGCGGCCCGATCACGGTTGACTTCGACGGGGTGTCCTACGCCTACCCCGACGGTCCGACGGTGCTGCGGGACGTCAGCCTGCGCCTGGAGCCGCACACCCGCGTCGCCGTCGTGGGGGAGACGGGCTCGGGCAAGACCACGCTCGCCAAGCTCCTCACCCGGCTGATGGACCCGACCGAGGGCCGGGTCCTCCTCGACGGCGTCGACCTGCGCGACATCGCGTTCGCCTCGTTGCGCCGCCGGGTGGTCCTCGTCCCGCAGGAGGGCTTCCTCTTCGACGACGACCTCGCTGCCAACGTGCGCTTCGGTCGGCCCGAGGCGAGCGACGACGACCTGGCCCTGGCGATCACCGAGCTCGGCCTGGACGCGTGGGTGGACTCCCTGCCGCACGGACTCGCCACGAAGGTGGGCCAGCGCGGAGAGTCGCTGTCGGCCGGGGAACGGCAGCTCGTCGCCATCGCCCGCGCCTACCTCGCCGATCCCGACCTCCTCGTCCTCGACGAGGCGACGAGCGCGGTCGACCCCTCCACCGAGGTCAGGGTCCAGCGGGCCCTCGAGGGGCTGACCAGAGGTCGGACCTCGGTGGCGATCGCGCACCGGCTGTCCACGGCCGAGGCGGCCGATCTCGTCGTGGTCGTCGACGCTGGTCGGATCGTCGAGCTCGGCTCCCACCGGGACCTCGTGGACCGGGGCGGCGTCTACACCCGCATGCACTCCTCCTGGGCGGCGCAGCAGCGCAGCGACGCCGGGCTGGGCTGACCCGTGCGAGGTCAGCGCCACGCCGACGTCGTCGGTCCGGTGGTCGGGCTCGCCGCCCTCGGCCTCTACCTCCTGACCGCTACGCAGCCGTGGGCCACGGCGGTGGTGGAGCCTGCGCTGGGCGCGCCCCGGTCGTCCCTGGAGATCGTGCCGGGGGACGTCGTCGCCTGGGGGCCCGCTGCGGCCCTGGTGGCCGCACTTGCGGGAGTGGTCTCGTGGACGGTCCGGACGCGCTGGGGTCGCTGGCTGCTGCTGACGGGGGTCCTCGGCGCCGTCACGGCAGCCGCGGCGGCGATCCGTGTCTTGATGGATCCGGCGACGACGGTTGCGGGTGACGTGGTGACGGTGGCTCCGACGACCTGGGCAGGGGTGGCGGCCGGCGCGGGCGCGCTCGCCTGCGCCGCCCTGAGCCGTTCACTGCTCCTCCCGACGGCGTCCCGGGACAGGCGCCCCCCGACACCGGACACCTCGCCCGGCAGCGCGGCCGACACGGCCAGGAGGTCCGCCGCGCAGCAGTGGCAGGACCTCACCGAGGGGCGTGACCCCACCAGCGGGGCGTGAGCCTCGGGCGGCGCGGGGGCTGGCACAATGGGCGGACCGATCACGGGGCCGACCGACCCCGACCCACGACCTGCCCCGGCCGCAGCCAGGGCACCACGGAGATGAGGAATTCCCCCATGCACGAGGACAACCACGGCCACAGCTCGGCCGCCTGGACCGGTGTCGCCCTGATGCTCGTCGCCGCGGTCCTGGGGTGCTACGCCGCCGTCTTCGGTCCGGCGTGGCTGCTGTGGACCGGTCTCGCGCTCTTCGGCATCGGCGCCCTCGTCTGGTATGCCATGGCGCGCGCCGGTCTCGGCAGCGACCCGGAGCGCTCGCGCGCCTGAGCCTCCGTGGCGGGGTCGAGCCACCCGCCGAACCTGCTGCAGGAGGGCGCGGGCTCGTCACCTACGCTGAGGAGGTGACGACCGTGCTGGAACAGATCATCGAGGGGGTCCGTGCCGATCTCCTGGCCCGACGCGAGTCCCTGCCGCTCGACGCCGTCAAGGAGCTCGCGAAAGACGCCCCCTCTCCCGTCGACGCGCTGGCCCGTCTGCGCGGCGACGGCTTCCATGTCATCGCCGAGGTGAAGCGCAGCAGCCCCAGCAAGGGGGCCCTGGCCGCGATCGCCGACCCGGCCGGGCTTGCGGAGGACTACGCCGCGGGCGGGGCGTCGGTGATCAGCGTGCTGACCGAGCAGCGGCGCTTCGGCGGTTCGCTCGCTGACCTGGACGCCGTCCGCGCCCGGGTGGACATCCCGGTCCTGCGCAAGGACTTCGTCGTCGACCCCTACCAGGTGTGGGAGGCCAGGGCGCACGGCGCCGACCTGGTCCTGCTCATCGTCGCGGCGCTGGAGCAGGACGCGCTGGTCGGCCTGCTGGAGCGGGTGGAGTCCCTGGGCATGCAGGCGCTGGTCGAGGTGCACGACGAGCAGGAGCTGCGCCGTGCCGTCGAGGCCGGTGCGCGGATCCTGGGCGTGAACAACCGCGACCTGCGCACGCTGGAGGTGGACCGCTCGACCTTCGCACGGCTGGCGCCGCTCGTCCCCGAGGGTGTCGTCCGCGTCGCCGAGTCGGGGGTCCGAGGGCCGCTCGACGTCATGAGCTTCGCTGACGCCGGCGCTGACGCCGTGCTCGTCGGGGAGGCTCTCGTCACCGGATCCTCACCGCGCGATGCGGTGGCCGAGCTCGTCGCCGCCGGTTCGCACCCCGCGATCCACTCCGACCGCACCCACCGCAGCGGAGGTGTGGCATGAGCACGGTCGGCCGGTTCGGCGACTTCGGCGGCCGCTATGTGCCCGAGGCGCTCATCGCGGCGCTCCAGGAGCTCGATGCAGCCTGGACCGAGGCCATGGTCGACCCGGCGTTCGTGGAGGAGCTGCAGCGTCTCCAGCGCGACTACACCGGACGCCCGTCGCCCCTGACGGAGGTGGCCCGCTTCGCGGAGCACGCCGGGGGTGCCCGGGTCTTCCTCAAGCGCGAGGACCTCAACCACACCGGCTCGCACAAGATCAACAACGTCCTGGGCCAGGCGCTGCTCACGGTGCGGATGGGCAAGCGCCGGGTGATCGCCGAGACCGGCGCAGGCCAGCACGGGGTCGCCACGGCCACCGCCGCCGCCCTGATGGGTCTGGAGTGCACCGTCTACATGGGCGAGGTCGACACGCGTCGGCAGGCGCTCAACGTGGCGCGGATGCGGCTCCTCGGTGCCGAGGTCGTCCCGGTCAGCACCGGCAGCGCGACCCTCAAGGACGCCATCAACGAGGCCATGCGCGACTGGGTGACCAACGTCGGGCACACCCACTACCTGCTCGGCACGGTGACCGGGCCGCATCCCTTCCCCACGATGGTGCGTGACTTCCATGCGGTCATCGGCCAGGAGACGCGTGCGCAGATCCTGGAGAAGGCGGGCCGGCTGCCGGACGCGGTGTGTGCCTGCGTGGGTGGGGGCTCCAACGCGATGGGCATCTTCCACGCGTTCCGCGAGGACGCCGACGTGCGGCTCTTCGGCTTCGAGGCCGGAGGGGAGGGGCCGAGCAGCGGCCGGCACGCCGCGCGGTTCTCCGGCGGGGAGCCCGGGGTCCTGCACGGGGCGGCGACCTACGTCCTGCAGGACGACAACGGCCAGACGCTGGAGACCCACTCGGTCTCGGCCGGCCTGGACTACCCCAGCGTCGGGCCCGAGCACGCCTTCCTGCACGACACCGGGCGGGCCACCTACGAGCCCGTGACCGACGAGGAGGCGATGGAGGCGTTCGCCCTCCTGTGCCGCACGGAGGGCATCATCCCGGCGATCGAGAGCGCCCACGCCCTGGCGGGCGCGATGCGCGTCGGGAAGCAGCTCGCGACCGACCCGGCGCGCACGGAGCCCCCGGTCCTGGTGGTCAACCTCTCAGGGCGGGGGGACAAGGACGTCGACACCGCAGCCCGCTGGTTCGGGCTGGTCGACGGCGAGGACCTGGTGGAGGCGGAGCGGCTGAAGGCGGAAGAGCCTGTCGCGGAGGTAGAAGGGAGCGGCTGGTGAGCGCACTGCACGAGGTCTTCCGCCGGTGTCGGGACGAGGATCGAGCGGCTCTGGTCGGATACCTTCCGGCCGGCTACCCCGACAAGGAGACCTCGCTCGCCGCGGTCCGGGCGCTCGCCGAGTCCGGCGCCGACGTGATCGAGGTCGGCGTGCCTTACACCGACCCCCTCATGGACGGGCCCGTCGTCGAGCGCGCGGCGTCGGAGGCGCTGGCGGCCGGCTTCCGTCTCACGGACGTCTTCGACGTGGTGTCGGCCGTCCGCGACGGGGGCGCGGTGCCGGTCGTGATGTCCTACTACAACCCTGTCCTGCGCTACGGCGTCGACCGCTTCGCCGCCGACCTGGCCGCAGCCGGCGGGACCGGCATGATCACACCTGACCTCATCCCGGACGAGGCAGGGCCGTGGCGCGAGGCAGCGGGACGGCACGGCCTCTCGACGGTCTTCCTCGTGGCGCCGAGCTCCACCGACGGGCGGCTCCGGATGACAGCGGAGGCCTGCGACGGCTTCGTCTACGTCGCCTCGACCATGGGCGTGACCGGTGTCCGTGCCGCCGTGGGCGGTGACGCCCGCACGCTCGTGGAGCGCACGCGGGCGGTGACCGATCTGCCGTTGTGCGTGGGCCTCGGCGTCAGCACCGGGGAGCAGGCCGCCGAGGTGGCCACCTTCGCCGACGGCGTGATCGTCGGCTCGGCCCTCGTGCGAGCGCTGGGGCGCGACCGCGGCCTTGGTGAGCTGCGCACCCTCGCGGCCGACCTCGCGGCCGGGGTACGCCGGAGATGACTGGCCCCGTCCCTTCCACGGAGGAGCTGCCGCCGCAGTCCTGGGACGGTGTGGCCGCCCGCGGAGGTTGGCGCGACGTCGTGGGGACCTTGTCGCGGCTCGTCGTGGGAGGGGTGCTGCTCGTCGCGGGCGGCCTCAAGCTGGTGGACCTCACCGGTGCGGTGCAGAGCGTGGTCGCCTATCAGCTCTTCCCCTACGAGGTGGCACGTTTCATCGGCACCACGCTGCCCGTCGTGGAGGTCGCCGTCGGCCTGTTGCTCCTCCTCGGGCTGCTCACCCGCGCGGCGGCCGCTGCCGCGGCGCTCCTCCTGCTCGCCTTCGTCCTGGGCATCGTGTCCGCCTGGGCCCGCGGCCTGTCGATCGACTGCGGCTGCTTCGGCAGCGGCGGCCCCGTGGCGCCGGAGGACACCCGTTACCTGTCCGAGATCCTGCGCGATCTCGGGCTGATCATCCTCAGCGGCTGGCTCGTCGTCCGGCCGCGCAGCCTGTTCTCCGTCGACGAGCACCTCCTGAAAGGCCGATGACCATGCCCCGCCCGCCTGCACCCCCGGTCAAGCCGGTGACCCGTGGACCGTCGCACGCGCTCATCGGCGGCGTGGTCGTCCTCGTCGTCGCCCTCATCGCCGTCCTCGTCTGGGCCGCCACCCGCGACGCCGGCGAGCTCGGAGCCTCCGGCAGCGGGGCGGCCCTGCCCGACGGCGGGGGAGTGAGCGTCGGGGCCGGCCTGGAGGCCGACGTCCCTCAGATCCGCATCTACGAGGACTTCCAGTGCCCCTGGTGCGGGGTCCTCGAGCGCTCCGTGGGGGAGGCGCTGGCGGACAAGATCGAGGCGGGGGAGGTCAACGTGACCTTCCAGATCATGTCCTTCCTGGACGGCAGCCTGCGCAACGACTCCTCGACCCGCGCCGCCAACGCCGCCCTCTGCGCGGACGACGCGGGAGCCTTCGTCGCTTTCCACGGGGCCGTGTTCGCCAACCAGCCCCAGCAGGAGGGGACCGGGTGGACCGACGAGCAGCTGGTGGGCTTCGGTCGGGACGCCGGGATCTCGGGGGAGGCGCTCGGCACCTTCGAGCAGTGCGTCGCGGACCAGCCGCACGCCGACTACGTCGCCGACATGCAGACGCGCGCCAACCAGGACGGCGTGACCGGTACGCCCACGATGTTCGTGAACGGGGAGAAGATCACGGACGAGGAGATGAACCGGCTGATGCAGGACCCTTCCGCCCTGGACGGCGTCCTGGCAGCCCACCCCTGACCGCCGGGAGTGACCCGCACCCGGACCGCGTAGCATCGTCCCCATGCGTCGAGCCAAGATCGTCTGCACCCTCGGCCCCGCGACCAACTCCTACGCACAGATCGAGGCCCTCGTGCGGGCCGGGATGGACGTCGCGCGGCTCAACCTCTCCCACGGGACCTACGAAGAGCACTACGAGCGATATCTGAACGTCCGACGGGCGGGGGACGCGACCGGGCACGCCGTCGCCGTGCTCGTCGACCTGCAGGGCCCCAAGATCCGCACCGGAACCTTCGCCTCCGGACCGGTGACGCTGGCTCCTGGCGACACGTTCACCATCACCACCCGCGACGTCCCGGGCGACCACGAGGTCGTGGGCACGACATACTCCGGCCTGCCGGGTGACGTCGAGGTCGGCGACGACCTGCTCATCGACGACGGCAAGGTGCAGCTGCGCGCCGTCGAGGTGACCGGGACCGACGTGGTCTGCCGCGTCGAGATCGGGGGCGTCGTCTCGAACAACAAGGGCATCAACCTGCCGGGCACGGCCGTCAGCGTGCCGGCCATGTCCGCCAAGGACGAGGACGACCTGCGGTGGGCCGTGCGCAGCGGGGCGGACTTCATCGCCCTGTCCTTCGTGCGCAACGCCGCGGACGTCGAGCCGGTGCGGGCCATCATGGAGGAGGAGGGCCGGCAGCTGCCGGTCATCGCCAAGATCGAGAAGCCTCAGGCCGTGGAGAACCTCGAGGAGATCATCGACGCCTTCGACGGCATCATGGTCGCTCGAGGCGACCTCGGCGTCGAGCTTCCGCTGGAGCGGGTGCCTCTGGTGCAGAAGGACGCGATCCAGCTCTGCCGCGAGGTGGCCAAGCCGGTCATCGTCGCCACCCAGGTGCTGGAGTCGATGATCGAGAACCCCCGCCCGACGCGGGCGGAGGCGAGCGACTGCGCGAACGCCGTGCTGGACGGGGCCGACGCCATCATGCTGTCGGGGGAGACCTCCGTGGGTGCCTGGCCGATCAAGGCGGTGGAGACCATGGCCGACATCATCGAGAACACCGAGGAGCACGGCCTGTCCCGGATCGCCCCCATCCAGCACAAGCCGCGGACCCCGGGCGGTGCGGTGAGCCGCGCCGCGATCTCGCTGACCGACGCACTCGAGGACATCAAGTTCGTCGCCACCTTCACCAAGAGCGGCGACACCACCCGCCGGATGGCCCGCATGCGGGCGGCGACTCCGATGATCGCCTTCACCACGGAGCAGTCGACGCGTTCGCGGCTGGCGCTGACCTGGGGGGTGGAGACCTTCATCGTGCCCTTCGTCTGGCACACCGACCAGATGGTGATGCAGGTCGAGGAAGCTCTCCTGCGCGAGGGCCGGTGCAAGCACGGCGACCTCATCGTCATCGTCGCCGGCTCCCCGCCCGGGGTCTCCGGCACCACCAACGCGCTGCGTCTGCACCGGGTGGGCGACGCGATCCTCGGCCAGGCGCCCGCCTACGACAGCCACCCCGCCGTCTGACCGGGCCGGGTCAGGCGGGCCAGGTATGCTGTGCCGCCTGGTCTCACCAGCCCTGCCGGGGTGGTGGAATGGCAGACACGGGGCACTCAAAATGCTCTGCCCGCAAGGGCGTGCGGGTTCAAGTCCCGCTCCCGGCACCGAATCCTTCGGCCTCACCCCGGTCGGAGGCGGCAACTTACAGATAGGCTCACGTCGTGACTGACGCGCAGACGCACACCACGGACGACGACGACCAGACCCCGGCAAAGACGCCGCGCGAGGGCGCTGAGGGCGGTCTGCGGATCGTCCTCGCCGAGGACGAGGCGTTGATCCGGATGGACCTCGCCGAGATGCTGACCGAGGCCGGCCACGAGATCGTCGGCCAGGCTGCTGACGGTGAGCAGGCGGTCTCCCTCGTCACCGAGCTGCAGCCGGACATGGTCGTGATGGACATCAAGATGCCGGGCATGGACGGGCTGTCGGCGGCGGAGCAGATCGGGCGCGACGGGCTGGCCCCGGTCGTCATGCTGACGGCGTTCAGCGACAAGAACCTCGTCGAGCGGGCCCGGGACGCAGGCGTGATGTCCTACGTCGTCAAGCCGTTCAGCGCCGCCGACGTGCTGCCGGCGATCGACATCGCCAGGGCGAGGTGGAGCGAGCGCAAGGCGCTCGAGTCCGAGGTCGCCGACCTCGGTGAGCGCTTCGAGACCCGTAAGCGCGTGGACCGCGCCAAGGGTCTGCTCATGACCCAGCTCAAGCTGAGCGAGGGCGATGCCTTCCGGTGGATCCAGAAGGCCGCCATGGACCGGCGGCTCTCGATGCGCGAGGTCGCGGACGCCGTCATCGCCGGCATGCCGGCCAAGAAGTAGTTCCGGCTCGCCCGCGCTGCCGGGGCGCGACCTCAGCGCAGCGCCGACACCAGGCTGACCAGCAGCGGAGCGAACGCGAGGGCCGGGAGAAGATCGCCGACCGGGATCTGACGGATCTGCAGCAGCCGCAACGCGATGCCCACCAGGAGCAGACCTCCGACCGCCGTCAGGGCGTCGATGTGCGCCTCCGAGGCGATGTCGCCCAGCGTCACTCCGACGAGGGTGAGCAACCCCTGCACCACCGCGACCGAGACCGCCGACAGCAGCACCCCGACCCCGAACGTCGAGGCGAAAGCGAGGGAGGCGAAGCCGTCCAGGGTGGACTTGAGCGCGAGCTGGTCGATCCCGCGGCCGAGGCCGTCGGACAACGAGCCGAGGATGGCCAGCGGGCCCACGCAGAAGAGCAGCGACGCCGTCAGCCAGCCCTCGATGAACCGCTCCCGGCCCTCGGGGCCCTCCTCGGCTCCCGCCCGGCGGTGCACGACGCGTTGCACCGCACCGGCCAGCGACTCAAGCCGTTGCTCGATGCGCAGCAAGGAGCCGACGATACCGCCGAGGAGCAGGCTGCCCAGCACGATCAGCACCGGCGCGCCGCTGCCGACGGCGGCAGCGAGCTCCGGGGAGGTGACGTCGAGGGCGGACAGGATCGCCATGAGCAGGGTGACGAGGCCCAGGCAGTCGGTCACCACGTCGCGGACGCGCTGCGGCAACCGGTGGCCGGCCCGCATGCCGATCAGCGCGCCGACCGTCACGGTGGCGACGTTGAGCAGCGTGCCGAGCCCGGGGAACCCACCATCCATGGCGGACACCCTAGGCGCCCCCGCTCAGGCCCGGCTCACGCCCCCGGCGGCCGGTCCCGCAGCACGCACGTGAGCCGCGCCGTGCAGACCCGGCGACCCTCGTCGTCGGCGACGACGACCTCGTAGGAGGCGACCGAGCGCCCCAGGGACAGCGGGGTGGCGACCGCGGTCACCCAGCCGTCCCGGACGGCGCGGTGGTGGGTGGCGTTGAGGTCGACGCCGACGGCGATCCTGCCCTCGCCGGCATGCAGCGCGGAGGCGATCGAGGCCACCGTCTCCGCGAGCGCCGCGGACGCGCCGCCGTGGAGCAGGCCGTAGGGCTGGGTGTTGCCCGCGACCGGCATCCGGGCGACGGTGCGCTCCACGCCCGTCTCCAGGATCTCCATGCCCATGCGATCCAGGAGCGTCTTCGGGATGTCGGTCATGGGACATAGGCTGCCATGCTGTGAGTCGACTCCTGCTCCTGGACGGACATTCCCTGGCCTACCGAGCCTTCTTCGCCCTGCCCGTCGAGAACTTCTCGACGTCGACGGGGCAGAGCACCAACGGGGTGTACGGCTTCACCTCGATGCTCATCAACGTCCTGCGGGACGAGACCCCCACGCACCTTGCGGTGGCCTTCGACGTCTCCCGCCAGACCTTCCGGACCGAGCAGTATGCCGAGTACAAGGCCGGTCGCGCGAGCACCCCGAGCGAGTTCGTCGGGCAGGTCGACCTCGTCAAGGAGGTGCTCAACGCGCTGCGGATCACCCACGTGCAGGTGGACGGCTTCGAGGCGGACGACGTCATCGCCACGCTGACGGCCCAGGCCAGGTCGCAGGGGATGGAGGTGCTGATCTGCTCCGGTGACCGTGACGCGCTGCAGCTCGTCGACGACGGCACGACCCTGCTCTACCCCCGCAAGGGCGTCTCCGACCTCGCCCGCATGACCCCGGCCGCCGTCCTCGAGAAGTACGGCGTCCCGCCGGAGCGCTACAGCGACCTCGCGGCGCTCGTCGGGGAGAGCTCGGACAACCTCCCGGGCGTCCCAGGGGTGGGCCCGAAGACCGCTGCGAAGTGGATCACCCAGTTCGGGGACCTGTCCGGGATCGTCGACCACGCCGACAAGCTGACGGGCAAGGCCGGTCAGGCCACCCGTGACCACCTCGACCAGGTGATCCGCAACCGCCGCCTCAACCAGCTCGTCGCCGACGTCGAGCTGCCGGTCACGGTCGACGACCTGGCCGTCCGGGGCTGGGATCGTGAAGAGGTCCACCGGGTCTTTGACGGCCTGGAGTTCCGGGTGCTGCGCGAGCGGCTGTTCGCCACCCTCGAGTCGGCCGAGGCCGAGGCGGAGGAGGGCATCGAGGTCGAGGGGACCATGCTCGATGCCGGGGAGGTGGCCGGGTGGCTGTCCCTGCACGCCGGTCCGGGGGAGCGTGTCGCGCTCGTCGTGCAGGCCGCCCCGCGGACGCCGGCCGGGCCGGGCGAGGCCACGGCCCTCGGTCTCGCGGGGGGCGAGCACGCGGCATACCTGAGCCTGCCTGAGGCGACGCCGGAGGACGAGACGGCCCTGGC
This sequence comes from Ornithinimicrobium tianjinense, assembly GCF_014636495.1. Taxonomy (GTDB): domain Bacteria; phylum Actinomycetota; class Actinomycetes; order Actinomycetales; family Dermatophilaceae; genus Ornithinicoccus; species Ornithinicoccus tianjinensis. The sequence goes on along the minus strand of NZ_BMEM01000001.1, from coordinate 1,595,477 downwards.
CGTGTTCCTCGCGGATCGCACCCGTCCCAAGGTGCTGCACGAGGCGAAGGGACAGATCTCCAGCCTGGAGCTGCGCGGCCTGCCCGTGGAGGGAGTCGTCAGCGACACCTCCCTGGCGGCCTATCTCGTGCGCCCGGACCAGCGGTCCTACGACCTGGCCGACCTGTCGCTGCGCTACCTGCGCCGCGAGCTGCGTCTGGACGAGGAGGACCAGCCGGACGGCACCCTCGACCTGTCCTGGGGTGACGAGGAGGACACGCCCGCCGACCGGGCGGCGGCCCGCTCGCTGATGGTCCACGCGCGCGCGGTCCACGACCTGTCCGTGGCCCTGGACGCAGAGCTCGCCGACGAGGAGGAGCGCAGCCTCCTCGGCGAGGTCGAGCTGCCGCTGGTCGGGGTGCTGCGTCGTATGGAGCAGGTCGGCATCGCCGTCGACCTGCCCGCGCTCGAGGCTCTGGAGCGCGAGTTCGGCGACGCCGCCGAGCAGGCCCAGCAGGACGCCTGGGAGGCCATCGCGGACGACAGCGTCAACCTCGGCTCGCCCAAGCAGCTCCAGGTCGTGCTCTTCGAGACGCTCGGGCTGCCCAAGACACGCAGGACCAAGACCGGGTACACCACCGACGCCGACGCGCTGGCCGGCCTCTACGCGCAGACGGAGCACCCCTTCCTCGAGGCGCTCCTGCGGCACCGTGACAAGACCCGGCTGCGGGTCACCGCCGAGGGACTGATCCGCTCGGTGGCCGACGACGGCCGGATCCACACCACCTACCAGCAGACGATCGCCGCCACCGGCCGCCTGAGCTCGACCGAGCCGAACCTGCAGAACATCCCGATCCGCACCGAGGAGGGACGTCGGCTGCGGGAGATGTTCGTGGTCGGGGCCGACGCGCAGGGTCCGTACGAGGCCCTGATGTCAGCCGACTACAGCCAGATCGAGATGCGGATCATGGCCCATCTCTCCGGCGACGAGGGGCTGATCGAGGCGTTCCGCACCGGCGAGGACCTGCATCGCTTCGTCGGCTCGCGGGTCTTCGGCGTCGACCCGGCGGAGGTGACCCCCGAGATGCGCTCGAAGGTCAAAGCCATGAGCTACGGCCTGGCCTACGGCCTGTCGGCGTTCGGGCTGTCCAAGCAGCTCGGGATCTCGACCGGTGAGGCCAAGGAGCTGATGGACGAGTACTTCGAGCGGTTCGGCGGCGTGCGTGACTACCTGCGCGACGTCGTGGCCGAGGCGCGCCGGAGCGGCTTCACCGAGACGATCCTGGGCCGCCGCCGCCACCTTCCCGACCTGACGAGCGACAACCGTCAGCGCCGGGAGATGGCCGAGCGCATGGCGCTCAACGCCCCGATCCAAGGGTCGGCCGCGGACCTGATCAAGATCGCCATGCTCCGGACCGAGGAGGCCCTCCGCGAGGCGGGGGTCCGGTCCCGGATGCTGCTCCAGGTGCACGACGAGCTCGTCCTGGAGATCGCGCCGGGGGAACGTGAGCAGGTGGAGCGCATCGTCAGGGAGCAGATGGGCGCCGCCGCGGACCTGCGGGTGCCGCTGGACGTGAGCGTGGGCGTCGGCCGGAGCTGGCACGACGCGGCGCACTAGGCGCCGAGGCCCCGGCGCTCCGCCACGACGATGAGGGTGCCGGGGATGCGCTCGCCGCGCAGCCGGCTCCACCCGCCCCAGACGTGATCGCGGCCCGTCGGCCACTCGGGCTCCACCAGGTCGAGCAGCGTCAGACCGCTGCCGACCACCGCGCGGACCAGGTCCCCCACGGTTCGGTGGTGCTCGGTGTAGGTGGCCAGGCCCGACCCGGTCTCCTCGACGTAGGCCCGCCGGTCGAAGTAGGAGTGGGTGACCCTCAGCCCCTCCTCGCCGGGCACGTCCGGGAACGCCCAGCGGACGGGGTGCGAGAGCGAGAAGACGCACCGACCGCCGATCCTCAGCACGCGCATCCAGTCGCGCAGGGCGCCGTCGAGGTCCGGGACGAACGAGAGCACCCCGTGCGCCGTCAGCACCACGTCGAAGGAGGCGTCTGCGAAGGGCAGGCGAGCCCCGTCGCACTGGACGTACCCCGAGGGGCGGCCGGACGGCATACCCGGCGCAGGGGTGACGTCGTCGAGCCGACGTCCGACGCGCAGCATCCCGGCCGACAGGTCGGTGGCCACCGCCCGGGCGCCCTGGGCGGCGCACCATCGCGCGCCCTGTCCGGCACCGGCCCCGACCTCGAGCACGTCCTTGCCGCGGACGGTCCCGAGCAGCCGCAGGTCGTCCTCGGTCCACCCCTCCGGGCCCCAGGTGAGGGCCCGGTCACCGAGGAAGGCGCCATGCTCGGAGTAGTATTCCTCGGCCTCTGCGTCCCACCAGGAGCGCACGGCGCGCACGGAGTCCTCGTGGGAGACGGAGCGGCGGACGACGCGGTCGGGGGAGGGCGGAGACGTCATACCCCCCATCCTGACCCGCCTTTGACCCTGATCAGCGCAGCCCGTAGGATAAACGGGCCTGAGGCGTGTGTTCTGCGTGCCATCGGACGCACGAACCTGCCTCACCAGCACCGCCTTGTGCACGCACCACAGCACCACCGCATCATCACGAACACTGTCCATCCACTCAACATTGTCCACAATCGGAGCCCCTACTACATGACTGCCACTACGGCCGAGCAGACCACCCAGATCGCTGTCAACGACATCGGTTCGGAAGAGGAGCTGCTCGCAGCGATCGACGCAACGATCAAGAACTTCAACGACGGCGACATCGTCGAGGGTGTCATCGTCAAGGTCGACCGGGACGAGGTCCTGCTCGACATCGGCTACAAGACCGAGGGTGTCATCCCCTCGCGCGAGCTGGCCATCAAGCACGACGTCGACCCGTCGGAGGTCGTCTCCGTCGGTGACGAGGTCGAGGCCCTGGTCCTCCAGAAGGAGGACAAGGAGGGTCGCCTGATCCTGTCGAAGAAGCGCGCCCAGTACGAGCGCGCCTGGGGCTCCATCGAGAAGGTCAAGGAGGAGGACGGCGTCGTCACCGGCACCGTCATCGAGGTCGTCAAGGGTGGCCTCATCCTCGACATCGGCCTGCGCGGCTTCCTGCCGGCCTCCCTCGTCGAGATGCGTCGCGTCCGTGACCTGCAGCCCTACGTCGGCAAGCAGATCGAGGCCAAGATCATCGAGCTGGACAAGAACCGCAACAACGTGGTCCTGTCCCGCCGCGCCTGGCTCGAGCAGACCCAGTCCGAGGTCCGCACGACCTTCCTCAAGGAGCTGCAGAAGGGCCAGGTCCGTTCCGGCGTCGTCAGCAGCATCGTCAACTTCGGTGCGTTCGTCGACCTCGGCGGCGGTGTGGACGGTCTGGTCCACGTCTCCGAGCTGTCCTGGAAGCACATCGACCACCCGGGCGAGGTCGTCGAGGTGGGCGACGAGGTCACCGTCGAGGTGCTGGACGTCGACATGGACCGCGAGCGCGTCTCGCTGTCGCTGAAGGCGACCCTCGAGGACCCGTGGCAGACCTTCGCGCGCACCCACGCGATCGGTCAGGTCGTCCCCGGCAAGGTCACCAAGCTCGTCCCCTTCGGCGCGTTCGTGCGCGTCGAGGACGGCATCGAGGGCCTGGTCCACATCTCCGAACTGGCCGAGCGTCACGTGGAGCTGCCCGAGCAGATCGTCACCGTCGGTGGCGAGGTCTTCGTCAAGGTCATCGACATCGACCTCGAGCGCCGTCGCATCTCGCTGTCGCTCAAGCAGGCCAACGAGGCTGTCGCTGCCGAGTTCGACCCGACCCTCTACGGCATGGCTGCCGAGTACGACGAGGAGGGGAACTACAAGTACCCCGAGGGCTTCGACCCGGAGACCAACGACTGGCTGGAGGGCTTCGAGGCCCAGCGCGACAAGTGGGAGAAGGAGTACGCCGACGCCCACGCCCGCTGGGAGGCCCACAAGGCCCAGGTCGAGGCCGCGGCCGAGGCCGACTCCGCCGCCGGCGTCGAGGTGGCTCCGTCCGCCGCGTCCTACTCCTCCTCCGACTCCTCGGACGAGGCGACCGGCACCCTGGCCTCCGACGAGGCCCTCGCCGCGCTGCGCGAGAAGCTCACCGGCAACTGATCCTGCGGCGGCCCGCGAGGTCGTCCGCACGGTCCGCACGACGGCCCGGTTCCCCTCGGGGAGCCGGGCCGTCGGCCGTTCCGGGTATGGCGTGGCAGGCCGCTCCCGCCCGTCGCCTAGGGTGGGTGGTCGTGTCGCTCACGCTCATCGATGCCCGTGCCCGCGCCGAGGTCCTCCGTCAGCCCGTCTACGAGGTCGACCTCGACCTCTCCGGCGACGAGTCGTTCACCGCGACGACGCGGCTGCGCTTCGCCGCCGAGGCCGGGAGCACGTCCTTCCTCGACCTTCAGCACGCCCGGCGGGTGCGCGTCGTCCTCAACGGTGCAGAGCTCTCGGACGTCTACCGCGACGACCAGATCCACCTGACTGACCTTCAGGCGGACAACGAGGTGGTCGTCGAGGCGGAGATGCCCTACGTCACCGACGGTGACGGCATGCACCGGTTCGTGGACCCCGCCGACGGCGGCGTGTACATCGGCTGCTACGGGGGGATGGACGTCAACCGCCGCGTCTTCGCCTGTGCCGACCAGCCCGACCTCAAGGCGCCCTTCACGGTGACGGTGACCGCCCGGCCGGGCTGGACGGTCGTGTCCAACGGCAGGGCCGCGCGCGACGGCGACCGCTGGACCTTCGCCACCACGCCGCCGGTCGCCACCTACCTGGTCTCCGTGTGCGCCGGGCCCTTCGCCACCCGTGCCTGGGAGCACGCCGGGCTGCCCTTCGCCTGGCACGCGCGCGCGTCTCTCGCCGCCGCTCTGGACCGCGACCTGGGCGGACTGCAGGCGGTCACCGAGGGTGCCTTCGACTGGTACGCCCGCACCTTCGACGAGCCCTACCCCTTCGACAGCTACGACCAGCTCTTCGTGCCCGGCCACAACTGGGGCGCCATGGAGTGCCCGGGGGTGGTCAGCTTCCGCGACGAGATGCTTCCGCAGGGTGCCACCCCGGAGGCTCTCGCCCGGGGCCGCGCGATGGTGATCGCCCACGAGATGGCCCACATGTGGTTCGGCGACCTCGTCACCTTCCGCTGGTGGGAGGACACCTGGCTCAACGAGTCGTTCGCCGATCTCATGGGGTTCTGGGTGGCCGGCGCGGTGCTCGAGGGTGCCAACGCCTTCGCGGAGTTCGAGATCGGCCGGAAGGCGGGGGGATACGCCGCCGACGCCCGTCCGTCCACCCATCCCGTCGCGCCCCGGCCGGAGCACGTGCCCGACGTCGACTCGGCGTTCAACAACTTCGACCCGATCTCCTACGCCAAGGGCAACGCCTGCCTGCGTCAGCTGTCCTTCTGGCTGGGGGAGGACACCTTCTTCGCGGGGGTCAACGCACACCTGTCCGGCTCACGCTTCGGCACGGCGACCCTGGACGACTTCGTGACCGCCCTGGCCTCGGTGACCGACCGGGACGTGACCGGCTGGGTGGACGCCTGGCTGCGGACGAGCGGGCACGACACCCTCCTTGCACAACGCGAGGGGGACGCGGTCGTCCTGCGCCGCGAGGGTTCGTGCCCGCACCGCCTCAGGGTGAGCGGGTATGCCGTTCCCGCCACCGGGGCCGGGCCGCTGCTGCCGGCCTGGGAGGAGGTCGTCGACCTCGGCGCCGAGCCGGTGCGGCTCCCGGCGGCAGACCTGGTCCTGCCGAACAGCACCGGCGACACGTTCGCCACCGTCGTGCTGGACGGCCCGAGCGCCGAGACGTTGCGGGAGCGGTTGTCGGACCTGCCTGACGCGCACCATCGCGCGGTGGCGTGGGCGATGCTCCTGGACGCCGCGCGGAGGGGCGAGGTGCGCTCGGGGGAGATGCTGGGCCTGGCCGAGCGTCACCTGGCGGGCGAGAGCGACCCCGTGCTGCTCGAGCACGCCCTGCGCCGCCTGGTCGTGCTGCTGCGGGCCGCCGAGTCGCCGGACGGGCTCCGCGACGCGACCGAGCGGCTGGCACGGGTGGCGCTGTCGGTGCTCTCGCGGGTGGGCCTGGACGGGGCGGCGGGCGAGTCCGCCACGGACACGGTGATCCTCACGACGCACGACGGCCCCCTGCTGCGTGCGTGGCTGGAGGCCGGTGGACCGACGGGGCCGCTCACGCCCACGCAGCGCTGGGACGCGCTGCTGCGTCTGGCGCAGCTGCACGAGCTGCCGGAGGCTCTGCTGCAGCGCGACGTGGCGGCCGACCGCTCCGAGACGGGCCGGCTCGGCGCCCTGACCGTCGCAGCTGCGCACCCCACCGGGTCCGCCAAGGAGGAGGGGCTGCGCCGGCTGCTCGACGCCGGCGCGTCCAACAGGGAGATCGCCGCCCTGGCCCGTGGCGTCTTCGACCCCGAGCGGCGCGATCTCGTCGACCCGCTTCTGGCCGAGTTCCTCGACGGGGCGGTCGCCGTGGCGGCCAGGGGTCAGGCCCTCGGCCTGGTGGTGGGTCGGGCGACGCCGGCCTTCCGCTGGCGAGCTGACCAGCTCGCGCTCCTGGACGCGGCCCTGGCGCGCCCGGACCTCGCCCCGGTGCTGGCCCGGACGTGGGCCGACCTGGCCCACGACCAGCGCCTCCTCGGTTGACGGTCAGGCGCGCTGACGCCGACCGAGAGGGCCTCCGACCGGGCGGCGCGGGAAGGGTCTGTCGGTCCTCGGCGTTAGCGTGGTGATATGCGCCCCACGACCGACCTCCAGCGAACGGTCAACCCGTTCCGCGTCGTCTCGGAGTTCAGCCCGAGCGGCGACCAGCCCGCCGCCATCGCCGAGCTCACCGCCCGTGTCAACGGCGGCGAGGAGGACATCGTCCTGCTGGGGGCGACCGGCACCGGCAAGTCGGCGACGACCGCCTGGATGATCGAGCAGGTGCAGCGACCCACCCTGGTCATGGCGCCCAACAAGACGTTGGCGGCGCAGCTGGCCAACGAGTTCCGCGAGCTGCTCCCGCACAACGCGGTGGAGTACTTCGTCAGCTACTACGACTACTACCAGCCCGAGGCCTACGTCCCGCAGACCGACACCTACATCGAGAAGGACTCCTCGATCAACGACGAGGTCGAGCGGCTCCGGCACTCCGCCACCAACAGCCTGCTCACGCGCCGTGACGTGGTCGTCGTGGCCTCGGTCTCGTGCATCTACGGCCTCGGCACGCCGCAGGAGTACGTCGACCGCATGGCACGGCTCCGCGTGGGTCAGACGGTCGAGCGGGACGAGCTGCTGCGCCGCTTCGTCACCATGCAGTACACCCGCAACGACATGGCCTTCACCCGGGGCACGTTCCGGGTGCGCGGTGACACCGTCGAGATCATCCCGCAGTACGAGGAGCTCGCGATCCGCATCGAGTTCTTCGGGGACGAGATCGACCGGCTCTACACGCTGCACCCGCTGACCGGCGAGGTGGTCCGCGAGGAGCAGGAGATGTACGTCTTCCCGGCCTCGCACTACGTCGCCGGCCCGGAGCGGATGGAGCGCGCCATCGCCGGGATCGAGACCGAGCTGGAGGAGCAGCTGGCCCGTTTCGAGCGGGAGGGCAAGATGCTGGAGGCCCAGCGGCTGCGGATGCGCACGACCTACGACATCGAGATGATGCGGCAGGTGGGCTCCTGCTCCGGCATCGAGAACTACTCGCGGCACATCGACGGTCGCGAGGCGGGCTCCGCTCCCAACTGTCTGCTGGACTACTTCCCCGAGGACTTCCTGCTGGTCATCGACGAGTCGCACGTCACGGTGCCGCAGATCGGGGCGATGTACGAGGGTGACATGTCGCGCAAGCGGACCCTCGTGGACCACGGCTTCCGGCTGCCGAGCGCCATGGACAACAGGCCGCTGAAGTGGGAGGAGTTCCTGGACCGCATCGGACAGACGGTCTACCTGTCCGCCACCCCCGGCAGCTACGAGCTGGCCAAGGCCGACGGCACGGTGGAGCAGATCATCCGCCCGACGGGACTCGTAGACCCCGAGGTCGTCCTCAAGCCCACCCGCGGGCAGATCGACGACCTGCTCCACGAGATCGGGGAGCGCACCGCGCGGGACGAGCGGGTCCTGGTCACCACGCTCACGAAGAAGATGGCCGAGGACCTCACCGACTACCTGCTCGACAAGGGGGTCCGGGTGCGCTACCTGCATTCCGAGGTGGACACCCTGCGCCGGGTCGAGCTGCTCCGCGAGCTGCGTCTGGGCGAGTATGACGTGCTCGTCGGGATCAACCTGCTCCGGGAGGGACTCGACCTTCCCGAGGTCTCCCTCGTCAGCATCCTGGACGCCGACAAGGAGGGCTTCCTGCGCTCCGCCCGGTCGCTCATCCAGACCATCGGCCGGGCCGCGCGCAACGTCTCCGGTCAGGTGCACATGTATGCCGACAGCATCACCCCCTCCATGCAGGAGGCGATCGAGGAGACCAACCGACGCCGCGAGAAGCAGCTGGCCTACAACCGGGAGCACGGCATCGACCCGCAGCCGCTGCGCAAGAAGATCGCGGACATCACCGACCTCCTCGAGCGCGAGGACGCCGACACCGAGGCGCTCATGGGCAGCGGCCGACGGCAGTCGCGCGGCACGGGTCGGGGGCGTGGCGCGGCCGCCGCGGCAGTAGGCACGGGGGCGATAGAACGCCGCTCGACCGACGACCTTCCCGCCACCGAGCTCGCCCAGCTCATCCACGAGCTCACCGACCAGATGCACCAGGCGGCCGGCGACCTGCACTTCGAGCTGGCGGCCCGGCTCAGGGACGAGGTCAGCGAGCTGAAGAAGGAGCTGCGTCAGATGCGCGAGGCGACGGGCTGAACGCTTCACGATGCGGGCGGTGGGGCCCGGGCCGCCGCGGCTGTGAGAGGATTGTCGGCGTCCAATCGGAGGGGAGTATCCCCGGCGGCGTCCTCGTCAGTACGGTCGGCCCGCACCCTGCGGCCGGCCCGGGGAGCCGGCACTGACAGCCCACGCGCGGTGTCGGTGCGGGAGAGACCTCCGGTCCGTCTGACTGACCGGAAGGTTTTGCGTATGGAGGTCCCCTCCTGGGTCTGGATCGTCACCCTCGTCGTCGTCGGCGTCATCTTCGCCTTCGACCTGCTCGTCCTGGGCCGTCGTCCTCATGAGCCGAGCCGTCGGGAGGTGACGGTCGCCCTGTCGGTGTACGTCGGCCTCGCCGTGCTCTTCGGGCTCGGCGTGCTCCTCGTGGAGGGTCCGCAGCTGTCCGGCGAGTTCTTCGCGGGATGGCTGACCGAGTACTCGCTCTCGATCGACAACCTGTTCATCTTCCTCATCATCATGGCCAAGTTCGGCGTGCCGAGGAAGTACCAGCAGTACGCCCTCATGGTGGGCATCGTGATGGCGTTGGTCATGCGGGCGATCTTCATCCTCATCGGTGCCGCGGCCATCGCGCGCTGGTCCTGGGTCTTCTACCTCTTCGGTGCCTTCCTCATCTACACGGCCGTCAAGCTGGCCCGGGAGAACCTCGGGCACGACGACGAGGACGACGAGGAGTTCAACGAGAACGCGGTCCTGAAGTTCGTCGAGCGCCACTTCCCGGTGACCCAGTCCTGGGACGGCGGCACCAAGCTGCGGGTGCTGGAGAACGGCAAGAAGGTCCTGACCCCGATGGCGATCGTCATCCTCGCGCTCGGCACCACCGACCTGCTGTTCGCCCTCGACTCCATCCCGGCGATCTTCGGCCTGACCCAGGAGCCCTACCTGGTGCTCATGGCCAACGTCTTCGCGCTGATGGGGCTGCGCCAGCTCTACTTCCTCCTCGGCGACCTGCTCAAGAAGCTGGTCTACCTCGGACTGGGGCTCGCGGTGCTGCTGGCGTTCATCGGCGTCAAGCTGATTCTGCATGCCATGCACGAGAACTCCCTGCCCTTCCTCAACGGCGGAGAGCCGTTCCACGTCTGGGACATCCCGATCTGGTTCTCGCTGGGCGCCATCGTCGTGATCCTGGGTGTCACCGCGGTGGCGAGCCTGGCCAAGAGCCGTCGCGATGCGGCGGTCGCGGAGGGCGGCGAGAGCCAGCGCCTCGACCTCGACGACGTCAGCCTGTTCGGCGACACCATGCACCACCACGAGGACCGCGACGGGCAGGGTCGGCGTCCGAGCGCCGCACGTCCGGCGGAGACCGACGCTCAGGACGAGTCGGACACCCGCTGAGGCCCGGGCCGGCCGAGGACCAGCACGCTGGCCGTCACGACCAGGACCATCCCGAGCAGCTGCACGGGGGAGAGGACCTGGCCGAGCACGAGCAGGCCGGCGAGGGCGGCCGCGGCCGGCTCGAGGCTCAGCAGCACCCCGAACGTGCCCGCTGAGAGGTTGCGCAGCGCCAGCAGCTCGAGGGAGTAGGGGATCGCCGAGGAGAGCAGCGCGATGCCCAGACCGCGCAGGAGCGCGTCGGGCGAGAGGAGATCGGCGCCCGCTGTCACCACCCCCGCCGGGATGGACAGCGCGGCGCCGATCGCCATGCACAGGGCGATGCCGTCCAGACCTCCGAAGCGGGCTCCGGTGCGGCGGCTCAGCACGATGTAGGCGGCCCAGCAGGCACCCGCGGCGCCGGCCAGCCCGATCCCGAGCAGGTCCAGCTCGCTCCACCTCGTGTGCAGGGCTCCGGAGATCAGCAGCACCCCGGCCAGGGCGAGGCTGACGGCGCCGAGGTCACGACCGCGCCGAGACAGCGCGGCAGCCAGGGCGAGCGGTCCGAGGAACTCGATGGTGACGGCGACGCCGATGGGCAGGCGGGTCAGGCTGCCGTAGAAGGTGAGGTTCATCGCGGTCAGGGCGACCGCGAAGAGGGTCACCACTGCCCAGTCGCCACGGGTCCGGCCTCCGAGGCGCGGCCGGACGACGAGACAGAGGATGACCGAGGCCAGTCCCAGCCTCAGGGCCACCGAGCCGAAGACGCCGACGAGGGGCAGCAGGGTCGCGGCCAGGGCGCCCCCGAACTGCACGGAGACCACGGCAAGCAGGACGAGGACCACGGGGTGCCGGAATCCCCCGCGGACGTCCCGCGCTCCCCGGGGCCCCCGCCGGACCCTCACCACCCGCGGGCGCGCCAGTCGGCGAGGTGCGGTCGCTCCGCGGCGAGCGTGGTGTTGTCCCCGTGCCCGGGCAGGACGAGCGCGTCGTCGTAGACCGCGAAGACGCGGGTCTCAAGGTCGTCCATGAGCGAGGTGAAGTCCGCGTCGGACCAGGTCTTGCCCGGCCCTCCCGGGAAGAGACTGTCACCGGTGAGCAGGATCGTGCGGGGCCGGTCACCGGCAGCGGTCAGAGCGAGGGCCACCGACCCGGGCGTGTGCCCGCGCAGTCCGATGACGTCGAGCACGAGGTCGCCGACGCGCACCAGGTCCCCGTCGTGCAGGAGGACGTCCACGGCCACAGGTAGGTCGGCGGCGTCCTCGGCACCGGCGAGCGTCCTCGCGCCGGTCGCGGAGGCCACCTCCGCCAGAGCCCGGTGGTGGTCCTGGTGACGGTGCGTGGTGACGATCTGGGAGACTGCGCGTCCCGCTGCCGGGTGGTCGGCCTCCAGCGCCGCCAGCACCCGGGCCGGGTCGTCGGCCGCGTCCACGAGCAGGCGCTCGCCGGTCGCTGTGCAGCGCAGCACGTAGACGTTGTTGTCCATCTCCGAGACGCTCAGCTTGGTGAGCACCGCCCCCGGGAGCTCGAGCACCCATGACGGCCCGCCGGGCGTGACGTGGCCGCGGTCGTTCTCCTCGCTCATGCCGCGAGTCTACGGAGGCCCGGCACCCGCCTCGCACTCAGGACAGGGGCAGCGCCGGCATCCTCCGCGCGGCCGCGACGAGATCGGCGCCGCCCTGGTGGGCTGACCCACCAGGGCGGCGCCGGCGCTCTCAGACCGTGAGGGGTCGGTCGGTGGGCCGGATGGGGGCGGGCAGCGTCGTCGAGCCGGTCAGGTAGCGGTCCACCGCGGCAGCCGCGGCCCGGCCCTCGGCGATGGCCCACACGATCAGCGACTGCCCGCGGCCGCAGTCCCCGGCCGCGAAGACTCCCTCGAGCGGGGTGGCGAAGTCGCCGTCGCGCTCGTAGGTGTTGCGGGCCGTGCGCGGCAGCGCGGTGGCGGGCGCGGCGCTCTCGTCAGGGCCGACGAAGCCCATCGCGAGAAGCACGAGCTGGGCCGGGACGTCACGCTCCGTGCCCTCCACGATCTGCACCCGCCCCTCGACCAGTCGCGCGTCGGCCAGCCGGAGCCCGGACACCTTCCCGTCCTCGCCGAGGATCTCGAGGGTGGAGACGCCGTAGGTCCGCTCGCCGCCCTCCTCGTGGGCCTCCGTGACCTTGTACAGCATCGGGTAGGTCGGCCAGGGCTGGTGGCTCGGCCGCTCGGTCGGCGGGGTGGGCAGGATCTCCAGCTGCGTGACGCTGCGAGCGCCGTGGCGGTGGGCGGTGCCGAGGCAGTCGGCGCCGGTGTCACCGCCGCCGATGATGACCACGTCCTTGCCCTCCGCGTCGATCCCGCGGGCCGCCCCGAGCGCCTCCCGGTTGGCCGGGACGAGGAACTCCATGGCGGCGTGCACCCCGTCGAGGTCCGCGCCGGGCACGTCGAGCATCCGGGGCACGGTGGAGCCGGTCGCCAGGACCACGGCGTCGAAGCGCTCGCGCAGGTCCTGCAGCGAAAGGTCGTCGGGGCCGTCCCCGCCGACCGTCATCCCGGTGACGAACCGGATGCCCTCGGCCCGCAGCTGGACGAGGCGGCGGTCGAGGACCGCCTTCTCCATCTTGAACTCGGGTATGCCGTAGCGCAGCAGTCCGCCCACGGCGTCGTCCCGCTCGTAGACGACCACGGTGTGGCCGGCCCGCCCCAGCTGCTGGGCCGCCGCGAGCCCGGCAGGTCCCGAGCCGATCACGGCGACGGTGCGTCCGCTGAGCCACTCCGGCTCCTCGGGCTTGACCCGCCCGTTGGAGAAGGCGCGGTCGATGATGGAGACCTCGATCTGCTTGATCGTCACCGGCGGCTGGTTGATGCCCAGCACGCAGGCCGTCTCGCACGGCGCCGGGCACAGCCGCCCCGTGAACTCCGGGAAGTTGTTCGTGGCGTGCAGGCGCTCGATGGCGTCGGCGAAGTTGGCGCGACGGGTGTGGTCGTTCCACTCCGGGATGAGGTTGCCCAGCGGGCAGCCGGTGTGGCAGAACGGGATCCCGCAGTCCATGCAGCGGCCGGCCTGGCGCTGCAGCACCTTGGTGTCCTGCTCCCCGTGCACCTCCTTCCAGTCGCGGATGCGCACGGGCACGGGACGGCTGGGCCGGTTCTCGCGCTCGCGGTGGGTCAGGAAGCCGGTCGGGTCAGCCACGGGAGTCCTCCAGGATGAGCTGCCAGGCGTGCGGTCCGTTCGGGTCCTCGCCGCGTTCCTCGATCTCGCGACGGATCCGCAGGACGCTGGCGTACTGACGGGGGGTGATGACGGTGATGCGTCCGGCCCAGCCCTCGTCGGCGAGCAGCTGCTCGGCGACGGAGCTCCCGGTGAGCCGGAGGTGCTCGGCCAGCAGGGCCCGCACCTCCTCGACGTGGTCGGTCTCGGCCAGCGGGGTGAGGTGCAGGTCGCCGTTGGACATCGCGAGCGGGTTCATCCGCGCGGGGTCGAGGTCCAGCACGTAGGCCGTCCCGCCGGACATGCCCGCGCCGATGTTGCGCCCGGTGGGGCCGAGGATCAGCGCCCGACCGCCGGTCATGTACTCCAGCGCGTGGTCGCCCACCCCCTCCACGACAGCGGTGGCCCCGGAGTTGCGGACGCAGAACCGCTCACCGACGATGCCGCGGAGGTTGACCTGTCCGGACGTCGCGCCGTAGCAGATGACGTTGCCGGCGATGACCTGGTCCGCGGCGACGAAGGGTGCCGTCTCGGACGGCCTGACCACCACCCGTCCGCCGGAGAGACCCTTGCCGACGAAGTCGTTCGCGTCCCCGACGAGGCGCAGGGTGATGCCGGCCGGGAGGAAGGCCCCGAGCGACTGGCCGGCGGAACCGGTGAGAGTGAGGTCGATCGTCCCGTCGGGGAGTCCGTCCGGGCCGGCGGCCAGGGTGACGTGGTGGCCGAGCATGGTGCCGACCGTGCGGTTGACGTTGCTCACCGGGAAGCTCGCGCTCACCGGGGTGCCGTCGCGCAGCGCCGGCTGCGCCACCTCGATGAGGGCGTTGTCCAGCGCCAGGTCCAGCCCGTGGTCCTGGTCGACCGTATGCCGTCGCGCGCCCCCTTCGGGGACCTCGGGCATGTGCAGGAGGGGAGCGAGGTCCAGGCCCTGCGCCTTCCAGTGGTCGACGGCCGCGCCGGTGTCGATGAGGTCGGCCCTTCCGACGACCTCCTCGAGGGAGCGGTAGCCCAGGGAGGCGAGCAGCTCGCGGACCTGCTGCGCGACATACTCGAAGAAGGTGACGACGTACTCCGCCTTCCCGGTGAACCGCTCGCGCAGCTCGGGGTTCTGCGTGGCCACGCCCACCGGGCAGGTGTCGAGGTGGCACACGCGCATCATCACGCAGCCCGAGACGACCAGCGGAGCGGTGGCGAACCCGAACTCCTCGGCACCGAGCAGGGCTGCGATGAGGACGTCGCGACCGGTCTTGAGCTGGCCGTCGCACTGGACCACGATGCGATCGCGCAGGCCGTTGACGAGCAGCGTCTGCTGCGCCTCGGCCAGGCCCAGCTCCCAGGGGGTGCCGGCGTGCTTGAGCGAGGTGAGCGGGCTGGCGCCCGTCCCGCCGTCGTGACCGGAGATGAGGACGACGTCCGACTTGGCCTTCGCCACACCCGCGGCGACCGTGCCGACACCCACCTGGCTGACCAGCTTGACGTGGATGCGGGCGCGGGGGTTGGCGTTCTTGAGGTCGTGGATCAGCTGCTTGAGGTCCTCGATCGAGTAGATGTCGTGGTGCGGGGGCGGGGAGATGAGCCCGACGCCCGGTGTCGAGTGCCGGGTCCGCGCCACCCAGGGGTAGACCTTGCCGGGCGGGAGCTGTCCTCCCTCGCCCGGCTTGGCGCCCTGCGCCATCTTGATCTGGATGTCGTCGGCGTGCGTGAGGTAGGCCGAGGTGACCCCGAAACGTCCGGAGGCGACCTGCTTGATGGCCGAGCGGCGCTCGCGGTCGAGCAGCCGTTCCACGTCCTCGCCGCCCTCGCCGGTGTTCGACTTGCCGCCCAGGCGGTTCATCGCGATCGCCAGCGTCTCGTGGGCCTCCTGGGAGATCGAGCCGTAGCTCATCGCGCCGGTGGCGAACCGCTTGACGATCTCCTCGACCGGCTCGACCTCGTCGATGTCCACGGGCTCCCGGTCCGGGCGGAGCGTGAACAGCCCGCGCAGCGTCATCAGCCGCTCCGACTGGTCGTCGACCAGCTGGGTGTACTGCTGGAAGACGTCGTAACGCTGCTCCCGCGTGGAGTGCTGCAGCCGGAAGACCGCCTCGGGGCTGAACAGGTGGGGCGGCCCTTCGCGGCGCCACTGGTACTCGCCGCCGATCTCCAGCCGCCGGTGGTAGGGCGAGATGCCGGACATCGGGTAGGCCACGCTGTGGCGTCGGGCGACCTCCTCGGCGAGCACGTCCAGTCCCACGCCGTCGATCTGGCTCGTCGTGCCGGTGAACCAGCGGTCGACCAGCTCACGTGACAGCCCGACCGCCTCGAACGTCTGGGCGCCGCGGTAGGAGGCGATGGTCGAGATGCCCATCTTGGACATGACCTTCAGCACCCCCTTGCCCAGCGCCTTGATCAGGTGCTTGATGGCGACGTCGGGGTCGAGACCGTCGAGCTCTTGCCCCGAGGAGCAGAGGTTCTCCACCGTCTCCATCGCCAGGTACGGGTTGACCGCGGCGGCCCCGTAGGCGACGAGGGTCGCGACGTGGTGCACCTCCCGCACGTCTCCGGCCTCGACCAGCAGACCCACCCGTGTGCGGGTGTTGTTGCGCACGAGGTGGTGGTGGACGGCGCTGGTCAGCAGCAGCGAGGGGATCGGTGCGAGCTCGCGGTCGGCGTGCCGGTCGGAGAGGACGACGAAGAACGCGCCCTGCTCCACGGCCGCGTCCACCTCGGCGCAGATCTCCTCCAGCCGGGCCTCCAGCGCGGCCGCGCCCTGGTCCACGCGGTACAGGCCGCGCACGACCACGGCGCCGAGGTCGGCATGGCCCTCGACGGTGAGGCGACGCAGCTTGGCCAGCTGGTCGTTGTCGATGACCGGGAAGTCGAGGACGACCTGACGTGCGTGGGCGGGCGTCTCGTCGAGCAGGTTGGGCTCGGGGCCGGACGATCCCGTCAGGGAGGTGACGATCTCCTCGCGGATCGCGTCCAGCGGCGGGTTCGTCACCTGCGCGAACGCCTCGACGAAGTAGTCGAAGAGCAGCCGGGGCCGGTCCGAGATCGCCGCGATGGGCGTGTCGGTGCCCATGGCGCCGATCGGCTCGGTGCCGCTCTGGGCCATCGGGGCGAGGATCACCCTCGTCTCCTCCTCGGTGTAGCCGAAGATCTGCTGCCGGCGCGTGACGGAGGCGTGGGTGTGCCGGACGTGGACCTGCTCGGGCAGCTGCTCCAGCCGCACGAGGTTGGCGTCGAGCCACTCCTGGTAGGGCTGACGTGCGGCGAGGTCGCGCTTGAGCTGCTCGTCGTCGACGATCTCACCGCGGGCGAGGTCGACGAGGAACATCCGCCCCGGCTTCACGCGGCCCTTGCGGACGACCTTCTCCTCCGGGATCGGCAGCAGACCGGACTCCGATCCGAGGACGACCAGCCCGTCGTCGGTGACCCAGTAGCGCGAGGGCCGCAGGCCGTTGCGGTCCAGGACCGAGCCCACGAGCGTCCCGTCGGTGAACACCAGGTTGGCGGGCCCGTCCCAGGGCTCCATGACCATCGAGTGGTACTCGTAGAACGAGCGGACGCGCGGGTCCAGGTCGGCGTTGTTCTCCCAGGCCTCCGGGATCATCATCAGCACGGCGTGCGGCAGCGAGCGGCCGCCGAGGTGGAGGAGCTCGAGGACCTCGTCGAACGTCGCGGAGTCGCTGGCGTCCGGCGTGCAGATGGGGAGCGCGTCCGCCAGGTCGCCGGGGAAGGCGTCGCTGGCGAGCCGGGACTGCCGGGCGTTCATCCAGTTGCGGTTGCCCTTGACCGTGTTGATCTCGCCGTTGTGGGCCACCATCCGGTAGGGGTGCGCGAGCGGCCAGGACGGGAAGGTGTTGGTCGAGAAGCGGGAGTGCACGACCGCGAGGGCGCTGGCGTAGCGCTCGTCCAGCAGGTCGGGGAAGCACGCCGGGAGCTGGTCGGTCGTCAGCATGCCCTTGTAGGTGATGGTCCGCGTGGACAGGCTGACCGGGTATGCCGCGGTGCTCCGCTCGATCCGCTTGCGGCACAGCCACACCCGGCGCTCCAGGTCCAGGCCCGTCTCGCCCTGCGAGGGGCCGCCCGCAGCGACGACGAGCTGGCGCATCACCGGCATGACGGACAGGGCCGTCGGGCCGATCATGTCGCTCACGACGGGCACGTCACGCCAGCCGAGCAGGGCCAGACCGCTGTCGGCGACGATCTGCTCGATCCGCGCTGCGACCTCCTCGGTGCCCTCGGCCGGCAGGAAGATGATGCCGACCGCGTAGTTCCCAGGGGCCGGCAGGTCGAAGGGCAGGACGGCCCGCAGGAAGGCGTCGGGGATCTGGGTCAGGATGCCCGCGCCGTCGCCGGTGTTCTCCTCGGCGCCGACGGCGCCGCGGTGGTCCAGGTTGTGCAGCGCGGTGAGCGCCTGGGCCACGATGGTGTGGGAGGCGACGCCGTCGAGCGTGGCCACGAAGGCCACGCCGCAGTTGTCGTGCTCGTGCGCCCCGTCGTACAGACCCTCGGGGGCCCGTGGGCTGACAGGCTGGAAACGGGTGGGGGATGTGGGCATCGCGACCACCGATCTTGACAGGGGCGTCCCGGCGGGCGCCCGGCGTGGGCACGCCGGGGCTACGGTGACCCAACGCGTAGGAAGTGGGCCGAAGCATACCTATGCGAACGCCCGTATGTATAGACATGACCTCTGGGGTGTGTCGGTGGGGGCACCTACAGTGGTGTCCGTGCCTTCTCCCACCGTCCCGACGACCCCCATGACCCAGCCGCGCCACGACCGTCTCCACGTCCAGGGTGCGCGCGAGCACAACCTCAAGGACGTCACGGTCGACCTGCCGCGCGACGCGCTGGTGGTCTTCACGGGCCTGTCCGGCTCGGGCAAGTCGAGCCTCGCGTTCGACACCATCTTTGCCGAGGGGCAGCGGCGCTACGTGGAGTCCCTGTCCGCCTACGCCCGGATGTTCCTGGGCCAGATGGACAAGCCGGACGTCGACTTCATCGAGGGCCTCTCGCCCGCGGTCTCCATCGACCAGAAGTCGACCAACCGCAACCCGCGCTCCACCGTCGGCACGATCACCGAGGTCTACGACTACCTCCGTCTCCTCTACGCGCGGGTGGGTCGTCCGCACTGCCCCGTGTGCATGGAGCCGGTGGAGCGGCAGAGCACCCAGCAGATCGTCGACCGGATGCTCCTGCTCCCCGAGCGCACCCGCTACCAGCTCCTCGCGCCGGTCGTCAGGGGTCGCAAGGGAGAGTTCGTCGACCTCTTCGACGAGCTGCGCGGAGCCGGCTTCGCCCGCGCGCGGGTCGACGGCGAGGTCGTCCCGCTGTCCGACCCGCCCACCCTGGCCAAGCAGAAGAAGCACACCATCGAGGTCGTCATCGACCGCCTCGTGGCCAAGCGGGGCGAGGACGGGGGCGTGGACGCGGCCTACATGCGTCGCCTCACCGACTCGGTGGAGACCGCGCTCCGGCTCGCCGACGGCATCGTCGTCGCGGAGTTCGTCGACGTGCCGGTAGACGGCGGTGAGGGCGCCGAGGGAACCCCCACCGACGAGCAGGGACGTCCGCTGCCCCGGGAGCGCCGCTTCTCGGAGCGGATGTCCTGCCCCAACGACCACCCGCTGAGCCTCGACGAGCTCGAGCCGCGCAGCTTCTCCTTCAACAGCCCGTTCGGCGCCTGCCCCGCCTGCACAGGCATCGGCTCCGAGCTCGAGGTCGACCCCGAGCTGGTGATCCGCGGCGAGGACACCTCGATCTCCGAGGGCGCGATCATCCCGTGGTCCACCACGGCCGGCCTCAACGACTACTACCGGCGCGTCCTGGGCGGCCTGGCCGACGACCTGAAGTTCAGCCTCGACGTTCCCTGGCGACAGCTGCCCGCCCGGGCCAAGGACGCGATCCTCAACGGCTACCAGCACAAGGTGCACGTGCGCTACCGCAACCGTTTCGGTCGCGAGCGCAGCTACTCCACGGGCTTCGAGGGCGTGCTGCCCTACGTCAAGCGCAAGCACGCGGAGACGGAGTCGTCGAGCAGCCGTGAGCGTTACGAGAGCCTCATGCGGCAGGTGCCCTGCCCCACCTGCAAGGGGGCGCGCCTCAAGCCGGAGATCCTGGCCGTGCTGGTGGGCGGGCGCAGCATCGCCGAGGTCGGGGCCCTGCCCATCGACGAGTGCGCCGAGTTCCTCGCCAGCGTCCAGTACTCCCCGCGTGAGGCCTCGATCGCCGCCCAGGTCAACCGGGAGATCGCCGCCCGGCTGGGCTTCCTGCTCGACGTCGGTCTGGACTACCTCTCCCTGGACCGTCCCTCCGGCACCCTGTCCGGCGGCGAGGCGCAGCGCATCCGCCTGGCGACCCAGATCGGGTCCGGCCTCGTCGGCGTCCTCTACGTGCTGGACGAGCCGAGCATCGGCCTGCACCAGCGCGACAACCACCGCCTGATCGAGACCCTGACCCGGCTGCGCGACCTCGGCAACACGCTCATCGTCGTGGAGCACGACGAGGACACCATCGCCACGGCGGACTGGGTCGTGGACATCGGTCCGGGCGCGGGGGAGCACGGCGGCCACGTGGTGCACAGCGGGTCGGTCGCCGACCTGTTGGCCCACCCCACCTCGCTCACCGGCCAGTACCTCTCCGGTCGACGCTCCATCCCGATGCCGGCCGTGCGCCGCCCGCAGGACGGACGGGCGGTCACGGTGCGAGGGGCCCGCGAGCACAACCTCAAGGACGTCGACGTGTCCTTCCCGCTCGGCAACCTGGTCGCCGTCACCGGCGTCTCGGGCTCGGGCAAGTCGACCCTGGTCAACGACATCCTGTACCACGTCATGGCCAACCAGCTCAACGGTGCGCGGCACGTGCCGGGACGCCACCGTCGGGTCGAGGGGCTGGAGCACCTCGACAAGGTCGTCCACGTGGACCAGAGCCCGATCGGCCGGACCCCGCGCAGCAACCCGGCCACCTACACCGGTGTCTTCGACCACGTGCGCAAGCTGTTCGCGGGCACCACCGAGGCCCGGGTGCGCGGCTACCAGCCCGGCCGGTTCAGCTTCAACGTCAAGGGTGGCCGCTGCGAGGCCTGCTCGGGCGACGGGACGCTGAAGATCGAGATGAACTTCCTGCCTGACGTCTATGTCCCCTGCGAGGTCTGCCACGGACAGCGCTACAACCGCGAGACGCTCGAGGTGCACTTCAAGGGCAAGACCATCGCCGAGGTCCTCGACATGCCGATCGAGGAAGCCGCGGAGTTCTTCGCCGCCGTGCCGGTCATCAGCCGTCACCTGACCACGCTCGTCCAGGTGGGGCTCGGCTACGTCCGCCTGGGTCAGCCGGCCACGACCCTGTCCGGTGGTGAGGCGCAGCGGGTCAAGCTGGCTGCCGAGCTGCAGAAGCGGTCGACGGGCCGGACGATCTACGTCCTCGACGAGCCGACCACCGGCCTGCACTTCGAGGACATCAGCCGACTGCTGGGCGTGCTCCAGGGCCTGGTGGACAAGGGCAACACGGTGGTCGTCATCGAGCACAACCTCGACGTGATCAAGTCGGCCGACTGGATCATCGACATGGGTCCCGAGGGTGGCGGTGGCGGTGGCACGGTCGTCGTCGAGGGCACGCCCGAGCAGGTGGCGGCACACCCGGGCAGCCACACCGGTCGCTTCCTCGGTCCGCTGCTGGCCACCGACCGGCGCACGAGCGCCTGAGCAGGGCCGTGGCCGACCCCGCCAGCTACCGGCCGCGACCGGGCGAGATCCCCACCGACCCGGGCGTCTACCGCTTCCGCGACCTGCACGGTCGCGTCATCTACGTGGGCAAGGCCCGGTCCCTGCGCTCTCGCCTGTCCTCCTACTTCCAGGACGTGTCGGCGCTGCACCCTCGCACGCGCCAGATGGTCACGACCGGGGCCAGCGTCGAGTGGACGGTGGTGCGCAACGAGGTCGAGGCCCTGCAGCTCGAGTACTCCTGGATCAAGGAGTTCGACCCGCGGTTCAACGTCAAGTACCGCGACGACAAGTCCTACCCCTACCTGGCCGTGACGATGGGGGAGGAGTTCCCGCGCGCACAGGTGATGCGCGGGGCCAAGCGCCCGGGAACGCGCTACTTCGGGCCGTACACCCATGCCTGGGCCATCCGGGAGACCCTGGACACGCTCCTGCGGGTCTTTCCGCTGCGCACCTGCTCCAAGGGCGTCTTCCGTCGGGCCGCACAGGCGGGACGCCCTTGTCTGCTCGGCTACATCGACAAGTGCTCGGCACCCTGTGTGGGGCGGGTCTCGGCCGAGGAGCACCGGGAGATCGCGGAGGACTTCTGCGACTTCATGGCCGGCGACACCGCGCGCTTCGTGCGCGAGCTCGAGGGGCGGATGCGGGCCGCCTCGGACGAGCTGGACTTCGAGACCGCGGCGCGGTTGCGCGACGACGTGGGGGCCTTGCGGCGGGCGCTGGAGCGCTCGGCCGTGGTGCTGTCGGACACCACCGACGCCGACGTCTACGCTCTCGCCGACGACGAGCTCGAGGTCGCGGTGCAGGTCTTCCACGTGCGCGGGGGTCGCATCCGCGGTCAGCGCGGCTGGGTCAGCGAAAAGGGGGCGGAGGACCTGGGGTCCATCGTGGAGCACCTGCTCCAGCAGGTCTACGGCGGCGAGCGGGGCGAGGACGTGCCGCGCGAGGTGCTGGTCCCGGTCGAGCCGCCCGAGGTCACCGACCTCGAGGAGTGGCTGACCGGCCTGCGGGGCGCCCGCGTCCGGGTCCGGGTCCCGCAGCGCGGGGACAAGCGCACCCTCATGGAGACCGTCGCCCGCAACGCCCAGCAGGCCCTCGCGCGTCACAAGGTGGCCCGGTCCGGCGACCTCACCCTGCGCTCCCAGGCGCTCCAGGAGCTGCAGGACGTCCTGGAGCTCGAGGACGCACCCCTGCGGATCGAGTCCTTCGACATCAGCCACGTCCAGGGCAGCGACATGGTCGGCTCGATGGTCGTCTTCGAGGACGGCCTGCCGCGCAAGTCCGAGTACCGCCGGTTCATCGTCCGGCAGGGCACCGCTGACGACACCGCCGCCATGCACGAGGTGCTGAGCCGTCGCTTCCGGCACCTGGTGCAGTCCTCAGGCCAGGAGCAGGAGGAGGACCCGACCAGCCAGAAGTTCCGCTACCCGCCCAACCTGGTGGTCGTGGACGGTGGCCTGCCGCAGGTCAACGCCGCGCAGACCGCGCTCCTGGAGGTCGGGGTGAGCGACGTGACCGTCATCGGGCTCGCCAAGCGCCTGGAGGAGGTGTGGCTCCCCGGTCAGGAGTTCCCGGTCGTCCTGCCTCGCACGAGCGAGAGCCTCTACCTCCTGCAGCGCGTCCGTGACGAGGCGCACCGCTTCGCCAACACCTTCCACCGCCAACGCCGGTCCCGGTCGATGACGGTCAGCCAGCTGGACGGCATACCCGGCCTGGGCCCCGCGCGGCAGCAGGCGCTGCTCGCGCGGTTCGGGTCGGTCAAGGCGCTCCGGGGCGCGACTGCGGACGAGCTCGTCGAGGTGCCCGGCATCGGGCCCGCGGTCGCGACGGCGGTCGTGGCCCGGCTGCAGGGCGCGGACCAGGCGCCGGCCGTTAACCTGAGCACGGGCGAGGTGCTCGACTGACCTGCCACACCGTGGACGCGCACAGCCGGTGCGCGGGCCGCCCGCACCGACCAGGACGGAGCCGCAGACCGTGACGTCAGAGCACTCACCCGAGGCCGGGGAACCTGCCGACCACCTGTCGGCTGAGCCGGTGCGCCGCAGCGACGTCGTGATCCTCACCGGGATGTCGGGCGCCGGTCGGACGACCGCGGGCGACGTGCTCGAGGACCGCGGCTGGTATGTCGTGGACAACCTGCCGCCCTCGATGATCGTCCAGCTGATGGACGTGACGGCCGACGACGCGCAGCGGCAGAAGGTCGCCGCCATCGTCGACGTGCGCAGCCGCGACTTCACCACCGAGCTGTCCCACACCCTGGAGGTGCTGACCGCGCGTGGCTGGCGACCTCGCGTGATCTTCGTCGACGCCTCGGACGAGTCCCTGGTGCGCCGCTTCGACGCCGTCCGGCGTCCGCACCCGCTCCAGGGCGAGGGGCTTCTGCTGGACGGCATCCACAGGGAGCGCCGGATGTTGGCGGGGCTTCGCTCCAACGCCGATCTGGTGCTCGACACCTCCAGCTACAACGTCCACCAGCTGACGGCCCGGATCGACTCGATCCTCAGCTCCGACAGCGCTCACCGCCTGCGGCTCGCGGTCATGTCCTTCGGCTTCAAGTACGGCATTCCCCTGGACGCGGACATCGTCCTCGACCTGCGCTTCCTGCCCAACCCCTACTGGGTCCCGGAGCTGCGCCCCTACACAGGCAAGGACGCACAGGTCCGCGACTTCGTCCTCGGCCAGGACCTGGCCAAGAGCTTCATCGCCCACGCGGAGCAGATGCTGCGCACCGCCGTCGAGGGCTACCTCCTCGAGGGGCGGCGCTACGTCACGGTCGCGGTCGGCTGCACGGGCGGCAAGCACCGCTCGGTCGCGACCGCCGAGGAGCTCGCGCTGCGCCTGGGCGACCTGGAGGAGCGCGGGCTGCGGATGACCACCTTCCACCGGGACCTGGGGCGGGAGTGAGCCGCTCACGCATCGTCGCGATGGGGGGCGGGCACGGCCTGTCGGCCTCCCTCCAGGCACTGCGCCACATCTCGGACGACATCACCGCCATCGTCACGGTGGCCGACGACGGCGGCTCGAGCGGCCGGCTGCGCGAGGAGTTCGACATCCTGCCGCCCGGTGATCTGAGGATGGCGCTGGCCGCGTTGTGCGAGGACACCGCATGGGGCCACCAGTGGTCGGCGGTCCTGCAGCACCGCTTCCGCGGGGACGGCGAGCTCAGCGGCCACGCGCTCGGCAACCTGCTCATCACCGCGCTGTGGGACATCCTCCCGCAGCAGCAGGTGCGCGGGCTGGACCTCGTCGGTCGCCTTCTCAACGCCCGCGGCCGGGTGCTGCCCATGTCGCTCATCCCCCTGGACATCGAGGCGACGGTCCTGGTGCCGGGTCCGGACGGTGAGCAGCGGGTCATGGTCCGCGGGCAGTCCCAGGTCGCTGTGCACCCGGGCAAGGTGGAGGCGATCAGGCTGCTCCCGGAGTCGCCACCGGCGACCCCCGAGGCCCTCGAGTCGATCAAGCTGGCGGACGTCGTCGTGCTCGGGCCCGGCTCGTGGTTCACCTCCGTGATGCCGCACCTGCTCGTGCCCGACCTCGTCCAGGCGCTGCGGGACACCCCGGCGGTCCGGGTGCTGACGCTCAACGTGAGCCTCAACGACGAAGAGGCCTACGGCTACACCGTCGCCGAGCACGTCGCCGCCATCGCGGCGCACGCGCCCGACCTCACCTTCGACCACGTGATCGCCGACCCGCAGGTGGCCCGCAGCGAGAGCGAGCGGGCAGCGCTGCGCGCCGCGGTGCAGCAGGTCGGTGGCACCCTCACCGTCACGCCGGTGGGCAAGATGCGTCAGCGCGGGGTGCACGACCCGCTGCGGCTCGCTGCGGCCTACCGTGACGTGATCGTGGGGGAGCAGCCGTGAGCGCCGCAGGTCACGCCGGGCGGACCGGTGACGGTAGCCTTCGGCCTGCAGGCACGGACGGAAGCACACCGTCGGGGACGAGAACCAGGAGGATGACGGCTGTGGCGATGACTGCGCGGGTCAAGGACGAGCTGAGCCGGCTGCCGGTCACCAAGACGTGCTGCCGCAAGGCTGAGGTGTCGACGATGCTCCGCTTCGCCGGGGGGCTGCACATCGTGGGTGGCCGCATCGTCATCGAGGCCGAGCTGGACACGGCCCAGAGCGCGCGACGTCTCCGCGCCTTCATGGCCGAGGTCTACGGCAGCCCCAGCGAGCTGGTGGTGATGAGCCCCGGTGGCCTGCGCAAGCACACCCGCTACGTCGTGCGTGCCACCGGTGACGGGGAGTCCCTCGCCCGCCAGACGGGTCTCATCGACCACCGCGGTCGGCCCGTGCGGGGGCTGCCGCCCCGCATCGTCGGTGCGGGCGTGTGCGACGCCGAGGCTGCCTGGCGGGGAGCCTTCCTGGCTCACGGCTCGATCACCGAGCCCGGGCGGTCGTCCGCCCTCGAGGTCACCAGCCCCGGACCGGAGGCCGCGCTCGCGCTCGTCGGCGCCGCACGGCGGCTCGGCATCGGCGCCAAGGCTCGCGAGGTCCGCGGGGTGGACCGCGTGGTGCTGCGCGACGGCGACGCGATCGGCGCCATGCTCACCCGGCTCGGGGCCCACGACGCGGTGCTCGCCTGGGAGGAACGCCGCATGAGGCGCGAGGTGCGCGCGACAGCCAACCGGCTCGCCAACTTCGACGACGCCAACCTGCGGCGGTCCGCGCGTGCGGCCGTCACGGCCGGGGCCAGGGTCGAGCGGGCGCTGGAGATCCTGGGCGAGGACGTGCCCGACCACCTGCGGGTGGCGGGAGAGCTCCGCGTGGAGCACAAGCAGGCCAGCCTCGAGGAGCTGGGGCAGCTGGCCGACCCGCCGATGACCAAGGACGCCGTCGCCGGCCGCATCCGTCGCCTTCTCGCGATGGCCGACAAGCGCGCCGAGGACCTCGGTGTGGAGGGCACGGACGCCAACCTCACCCCGGAGATGTTCGAGGACTGAGCCTGTCCGCCCGCGGGCGAGGACCCACCCGAACTTCTGGGTCGGCGGCGCTATTGGGTAGGTTGGGACCCGACGACGACGTCGAGCACGGCGGCGTGCGCTCGCGCGTCGCCCCAGCCATAAGGGAAGGTTCACTCATGACCGTTCGCGTAGGCATCAACGGCTTCGGGCGCATCGGCCGCAACTTCATGCGGGCCGTTCTCGCCTCGGGCGCCGACATCGAGATCGTGGGGGTCAACGACCTCACGGACAACGCCACGCTGGCGCACCTGCTGAAGTACGACTCGATCCTGGGCCGCCTCGAGGGCGAGGTCACCTCGAGCGAGACCGAGATCACCGTCAACGGCAAGGCCGTCAAGGCGTTCGCCGAGAAGGACCCGGCCGCGCTGCCGTGGGGGGACCTCGGGGCCGACATCGTCATCGAGTCCACCGGCATCTTCACCGACGCCGAGAAGGCCAAGGCCCACCTGGACGCCGGCGCCAAGAAGGTCATCATCTCCGCGCCCGCCAAGAACGAGGACATCACCCTCGTCATGGGCGTCAACGACGGCGACTACGACCCGGCCGCGCACACGACCATCTCCAACGCCTCCTGCACCACCAACTGCCTGGCCCCGATGGCCAAGGTGCTCCACGAGGAGTTCGAGATCGTCAAGGGTCTGATGACCACGATCCACGCCTACACGGCCGACCAGAACCTCCAGGACGGTCCGCACAAGGACCTGCGTCGCGCCCGCGCCGCGGCCCTCAACATCGTCCCCACCAAGACCGGCGCTGCTCAGGCCGTGGCCCTGGTGCTGCCCGAGCTCAAGGGCAAGTTCGACGGCTACGCGCTGCGCGTGCCGGTCCCGACCGGCTCGGCCACCGACCTCACCTTCGAGGCCGGGCGCGAGGTGACGGTCGAGGAGGTCAACGCCGCCGTGAAGAAGGCCGCGGAGGGACCGCTGAAGGGCATCCTCACCTACACCGAGGACCCGATCGTGTCCAAGGACATCGAGACCGACCCGGCCTCCTGCATCTTCGACGCCGGCCTGACCAAGGTCATCGGCAACCAGGTCAAGGTCGTCGGCTGGTACGACAACGAGTGGGGCTACTCCAACCGCCTCGTCGACCTCGTCGCCCTGGTCGGCAGCAAGCTCTGACCGGTATGCGGACCATCGAGCAGCTGAGCGAGGAGCTGGGCGGCCTGGCCGGCCGGACCGTCCTCGTCCGCAGCGACCTCAACGTGCCGCTCGACGGCACCACGATCACCGACGACGGTCGGGTGAAGGCCTCGGTGCCGACGATCAGCCAGCTGGCCGAGGCCGGCGCCCGGGTGGTCGTCACCGCCCACCTGGGCCGTCCCAAGGGCGCGCCGGAGGCTAAGTACTCCCTGGCCCCGGTGGCCGAGCGGCTCGCCGAGCTGCTCGGGCGTCCGGTCACCTTCGTCGAGGAGACCGTGGGTGAGAAGGCGACCGCCGCCGTGCAGGCCATGTCGGACGGCGACGTCGTCCTGCTGGAGAACCTCCGCTTCAACGCGGGGGAGACGGCCAAGACCGACGAGGAGCGGGCGGAGTTCGCCGGCCAGCTCGCCGGTCTGGCGGACGCCTTCGTCTCCGACGGCTTCGGCGTGGTGCACCGCGCGCAGGCCTCGGTGTATGACGTCGCGCGTCTCCTCCCGCACGCGGCCGGCGGCCTGGTCCGCTCCGAGGTCGAGGTGATGCGCCAGCTGCGGGAGGACCCGCAGCGCCCGTACGCCGTGGTCCTGGGCGGCGCCAAGGTCAGCGACAAGCTGGGCGTCATCGAGTCCCTCATCGCGGTGGCCGACCGTCTGCTCGTCGGCGGCGGGATGGTCTTCACCTTCCTCAAGGCCCAGGGCCATGAGGTGGGCAAGAGCCTGCTGGAGGAGGACCAGGTCGACACCGTGCGTGGTTACCTGGAGACCGCCGCCGAGCGCGGGGTCGAGATCGTCCTACCCACCGACATCGTCGTCGCGGACGCGTTCTCGGCCGACGCGGCGCACGAGATCGTGCCGGCGGACGGCATACCGGCCGACATGATGGGTCTGGACATCGGCCCGGAGTCGGAGAAGCTCTTCGCCGAGAAGCTGGCCGACGCGCGGACGATCTTCTGGAACGGTCCGATGGGCGCCTTCGAGATGGCCCCGTTCGCGAGCGGCACGAAGGCGGTCGCCCAGGTGCTCGTCGAGCGGACGAAGGACGGTGCCATGACGGTCGTGGGCGGCGGGGACAGCGCCGCTGCCGTGCGTGAGTTCGGGCACGCCGACGAGGACTTCGGGCACATCTCCACCGGTGGTGGGGCGAGCCTTGAGTACCTCGAGGGCAAGGAGCTGCCCGGCCTGACGGTGCTGGAGGACTGATGGCGGCCACCACGACCACGCGCACGCCCCTGATGGCGGGCAACTGGAAGATGAACCTGGACCACCTGCAGGCCACGCACCTCGTGCAGAAGCTGGACTGGACCCTCAAGGACGCTCGCCACGACCACGCCAAGGTCGAGGTCGTCGTGCTTCCCCCGTTCACCGACCTGCGGTCGGTGCAGACGCTGGTGCAGGGCGACAAGCTCGAGCTGGGCTACGGCGCGCAGGACCTGTCCCAGCACGACGAGGGTGCCTACACCGGAGAGATCTCCGGCGCCTTCCTCGCCAAGCTGGGGTGCAGCTACGTCGTCGTCGGTCACTCGGAGCGGCGTGAGTACCACGCCGAGGGCGACGACCTCGTGGCCGCGAAGGTGCGCGCGGCTCTGCGGCACGGCCTCACCCCGATCCTCTGCGTGGGCGAGGCGCTGGAGGTCCGTCAGGCCGGCGAGCACGTCCCGCACGTGACCGGGCAGCTGCGGGCGGCTCTCGAGGGCCTCCAGGCCGAGCAGGTGGCCAAGATCGTCGTCGCCTACGAGCCCGTCTGGGCCATCGGCACCGGTGAAGTGGCCACGCCGGAGGATGCTCAGGAGGTCTGCTCCGCCGTCCGAGCCACCGTGGCCGACCTCGTCGGTGACGAGGTCGCGGCCGCGCTCCGGGTGCTGTACGGCGGTTCGGTCAAGCCCGGCAACGTGGCTGAGATCATGGCCCAGGCGGACGTGGACGGGGCACTCGTCGGCGGTGCTTCCCTGTCGGTCGAGGACTTCGCCTCGATCTGCCGTTACCAGCAGCACCACGCGTGAGCGCGGGAGGCTCGGCCCGCGTGAGCTAGGCTGTCTTTCGCCCCGGACCCCGCGGTCCGGGGCGAAAGACTGTCCTCCCGAAGAACGAAGGTGTGTCCCGCGTGGCTCTGGACTATGTGCGCTGGTTCCTCAACGGCCTGCTGATCCTCACCAGCGGCTTCCTCGTGCTGCTGATCCTCATGCACAAGGGTCGCGGCGGGGGCATGTCGGACATGTTCGGCGGGGGACTGAGCAGCAGCCTGGGCGGGTCCTCCGTGGCTGAGCGCAACCTCAACCGCATCACGGTCGCGGTGGCCGTCGTCTGGTCGGCCGTCATCGTCGGCATCGGGGTCCTGATCCGCTTCAGCTGAGCGGGCGATCCACCGCGCGTTCGGCGCGCGAGGTACGCTTCCTCGCGGTGGCCCGTCCTGGACGTCAGCGTCGCAGGCCGCCCGCGCGTCGACGGAGCAAGGAGGCACGATGGTCGGTACCAACGCGATCCGGGGCAGCCGGGTGGGCTCGGGCCCGATGGGCGAGAGCGAGCGCGGCGAGGCCGCGCCCCGCTTCTTCGTGAGCTACTGGTGCGCAAAGGGTCACGAGACCCGCCCCAGCTTCGCGCGCGACGACGAGATCGAGGTCCCGGAGGTGTGGGACTGCCCCACCTGCGGCCTGCCTGCCGGCCAGGACAGGGACAACCCGCCGGAGCCGCCCCGCATCGAGCCCTACAAGACGCACCTGGCCTACGTGAAGGAGCGGCGCAGCGACGGCGACGGAGCTGCTCTCCTGGCCGAGGCACTGGAGTCGATGCGTGCCCGCGGCGTCGGGGGCGGCGCTCCGCAGGCCTGAGCGGCCGGCCGCCAGACCAGCACGACGACGGGTCCGCGTCCGAGGAGGACGCGGACCCGTCGTGCGAGGTCCCGGGTCAGCCCGTCGGGGCCGCCTGGCGGTCGAGCCACCACACCGTCTCGTCCTGCCCACGGACCCACGAGGCGGGAAGCTGCGGGTCGTCGTAGGCCGCCAGCGACCTGGACACCGCCTCTGCCTTTTCCGCGCCCGCCACGACCAGCCAGACGGCCCGCGCGGCGTTGAGCGCCGGGACGGTGAGCGAGACCCGCAGCGGCGGGGGCTTGGGGGAGTCCACCACCGCGGCCGTCGAGACGTCGGTGAGCCGGAGCTCGTCCCTGCCGGGGAAGAGCGAGGCGACGTGCGCGTCGGGGCCCACGCCGAGCATGACGACGTCGAAGGTGGGCACCTCGACACCACCGGCGGTCGCGGCGGACCCCCGGCGGCTGTCCGCACTCGCGGCGAGCTCCTTGGCGTAGCGTGCGGCGGCGGCCGCCAGCCGTGACTCGTCGCGACCTGACGGCACCCGGTGGATGTTCTTCTTCAGCACGGGCAGGTCGCCCAGACCCGCAGCGTCCGCCTGGGCGTCGTTGCGGTCGTCGTCGCCAGCGGGCACGAAACGCTCGTCGCCCCACCACAGGTGCACGTGGTCCCAGACCTCGGCCGACAGCGCACCGGCGCGGGAACGCGCGGCCAGGGCCCTCATGGTCTCCTGACCCATCGAGCCGCCGGTGAGGACGACGTGGGCCTGGCCACGGTCGCTGACCGCACGGGCCACCCGCTCGACGAGCTGCTGGGTGACCGCCTCGGCCACGGCCACCGCGTCGTCCTCGACGCGCACCTCCACCTCAGGACGGGGCCCGCGGCTCCCGGGCTCCTCCTCGCGGACGGACCGCCTGCGCGTCAGCAGGGGAGTGCCCTCGCAGAGCGCGGCGGCATAGACCTCGTCCGCGTCGAGCCGGCGCACCTCCTCGGCCAGGGACTCCGCCAGCGTGGGGGTATGGAGCGCGACGAGCCTGGGCATCCTGTTGACCCTGTGCAGGGTGGCGGTATCCGTGCCGTCCTCGTGCCGGACCAGGTCGATGGATCCCGAGGGGCGCTCGAGCCGGACGCTGAGCAGACCGCAGTCCTGCGGACCGCGTGCGATTGACACCGGCGTGCGCAGCGCGTGCGCGAGCCAGCCGCCCAGGAGCTCGGCGCTCGGGTCGTCCGGCTCGGCCACCACGGTCGCCGCAGTCACCGGCTCGAAGGGCTCGGACTCCAGGGTGGAGGCAAGCAGGGCCCGCCAACGCGTGATCCGCGTCCAGGCCAGATCGGTGTCGCCGGGCCGGTAGGTCGACGAGCGCCGGCGCAGCTCCGCGACGCCGGAGCGTGCGGCTGCGGCGGCGTCGGTGATCCGCCGGTGGGCCATCATCCCGATCGGGTCGCTGGCCACGTCCCGGGGAGCCTCGCCGGGCCACCAGGCGACGATGGGCGAGTCGGGCAGCAGGAGCGGCGTCACGACGGCGGCCCGCTGTCCCGTCAGTGCCCCGTGCAGCCGCAGGACGATGATCTCGCTCGCACCGGCGTCACCGCCCACCCGGATCTGCGCGTCCAGGCGGCCCCGGCCACGGCCATCGGCCGACACGAGCACCAGGATCCGGGCAGGATGCTGGCGCGTGGCGTCGTTGGCCGCCCGGATCGCGTCGTCGGCCTCGTCCTCGGCCACCGACACGAGGAGGGTCAGCACGCGCCCCATGGCCATCGCGCCGACCTCGTTGCGCAGCTGGAGCAGCTCCTTGACCACCGCGGAGGTCGAGGTCGTGGGCAGGTCACGGATCACGGGAGCCTCCACTCGCGGCCGTCGCGCCGCATCAGCTCGTCGGCGGCGTCCGGACCCCAGGTGCCCGCGACGTAGTCGTGCGGCAGCATGTCGCTGCGCTCCCAGTGATCGATGATCGGGTCCAGGATGCGCCAGGACAGCTCCACCTCCTCGTGACGCGGGAACAGCGGCGGCTCGCCGAGCAGCACGTCCAGGATGAGCCGCTCGTAGGCCTCCGGGCTGGACTCGGTGAAGGACACGCCATACCCGAAGTCCATCGAGACGTCCCGGACCTCCATCTGCGAGCCCGGGACCTTGGACCCGAACCGCATGGTCACGCCCTCGTCCGGCTGCACGCGGATCACGACGGCGTTCTGGCCCAGCTCCTCGGTCGCGGTGTCGGTGAAGGGAAGGTGGGGGGCGCGCTTGAGCATCACCGCGATCTCGGTGACCCGCTTGCCCAGGCGCTTGCCGGTGCGCAGGTAGAAGGGCACGCCCGCCCAGCGGCGGGTGTGGACCTCGACCTTCATCGCGGCGTAGGTCTCCGTGGCCGAACCCTTCCGCACGCCGTCCTCCTGGAGGTAGCCCTCCACGTGCTGGTCGCCCTGCCAGCCGGTGGTGTACTGCCCACGGCAGGTCGAGGCGTCCAGGTCGTCGAAGAGACGTACCGACGCGAGCACCTTCTCCTTCTCGTTGCGCACCGCGTCGGCCGTGAACGCGATCGGCGCCTCCATCGCGGTGAGGGCCAGCAGCTGGAGGAGATGGTTCTGGATGACGTCACGGGCGGCGCCCACGGTGTCGTAGTAGCCGGCCCGTCCGCCGATGCCGATGTCCTCGGCCATCGTGATCTGGACGTGGTCGACGTAGTGGCTGTTCCAGATCGGCTCGAACATCTGGTTGGCGAACCGCAGTGCCAGGATGTTCTGCACCGTCTCCTTGCCGAGATAGTGGTCGATCCGGAAGATCGAGTCGGCGGGGAAGACCTCCTCCACGATCTGGTTGAGCTCCTGGGCACTCTCCAGGTCGTGCCCGAACGGCTTCTCGATGACCACCCGACGCCACGTGCCGGGCTGCGGGTCGGACAGGCCGCTGGCCTGCAGCTGGGAGCAGACCGTCGCGAACCAGTCGGGCGGGATCGAGAGGTAGAAGGCGTGGTTGCCGCCGGTCCCTCGCTCACGGTCCAGCTCCTCGACCGTCCGCGCGAGGTCAGCGAAGGCCGCCTCGTCGTCGAAGGCACCCGGGACGAACCGGAAGCCCTCGGCGAGGGCGCGCCATACCTCCGGGCGGAAGGGCGTGCGCGCATGGGCGCGGACCGCGTCCTCGACCACCTGGGCGAAGTCCTGGTCGGCCCACTCGCGCCGCGCGAAGCCGACGAGCGAGAAGCCTGGAGGCAGGAGGCCCCGGTTGGCCAGATCGTAGATCGCCGGCATGAGCTTCTTGCGGGCGAGGTCACCGGTCACGCCGAACATCACCATGCTGCACGGACCGGCGATGCGGGGCAGCCGCTTGTCGTGAGGGTCGCGCAGCGGGTTGTGCTCGGCGGTCACCGGAGCGGGGGACTGCTCACTCACCCGAGGACCGCCCCGCTGACCTGCTCGAGGCCGGCGGCCTGGTCGGTCAGGTGCAGGCGGAGCACCGGGCGCCCGTGCTCGGCGAGGACGCCGGCGTCACCGGCGGCCTGCGCGGCGATGAACTCACCGAAGGTGAAGTCCTTCCCCGGGACCGGCAGGTCCTCCGTGGGAGTGCCGGTGACCTGGAGGTAGACGCCCTGCGCGGGGCCACCCTTGTGGTACTGCCCGGTCGAGTGCAGGAAGCGCGGTCCCCAGCCGAAGGTGACCGGGCGACCGGTGCGCTCCACGAGCGCGGACTGCCACCTGCTCAGGTCCGCGTGGGCGACGCGGTCGAGGTAGACCATCACCGCGAGGTAGCCGGTGCTCGGGTCGAGCTGCGCGAGCAGTGCCTCCACGGCGGCGGCGAGACCGTCGGCCTCTCGGGGAAGCCAGTCGCCGCCGGCCGCACGCACCTCCACGGCGCCGTCGACGAGGTCCGGCTCGTCGGACGTCGAGGAACCGGCCGCCATGATGTCGCGGGCCGCCTGCTTGGCGCTCTCGACGTCCGGCTGGTCGAAGGGGTTGATGCCGAGGATGCGCCCCGCGACCGCGGTCGCGACCTCCCACAGGAGCAGCTGGGCCCCGAGCGGGCCGGCCACGCTCACGAGCGAACCGGCGGCGCCGGGCGCCGCGTCGGGGGAGCCAAGTGGGTCGTCGTCCCCGTCTCCGTCTCCGTCCCCGTCCTCAGGGACGAGGACGACCACGGTGCAGTCGGACGGGTCGGTGATCCCCTGAGTGGGCTCCTGACCCTCGGGGGTCACCACGGGCAGCACCCCCCGCCCCTCCTTGCCCGTGCTCTCGGCGATCAGCTGCTCCGCCCAGTCGGCCAGCCCGACGATCCCGGACCCGGCGTCGGTGAAGAGGAGCTTGTCGCGCAGGGGCTCGGTGCCGGCCATGGCCGCGCCCAGGCGGAGTCCGGGATTGCCCCGGTCGTCGTCGGACAGGACGTCCACGACCTCCTCCGCCTCGTCCAGCAGCTGGGCGACGTCCGCCCCGGCGAGACCGGAGGGCACCAGGCCGAAGGCGGTCAGGGCGGAGTAGCGGCCGCCGACGTGGGGGTCGGCGTTCACCACGCGGTAGCCGTCCGCGCGCGACTGCTCGTCCAGCGGGCTGCCCGGGTCGGTGACCACGACGATGCGCTCGGTGGGATCGATCCCGGCGTCGGTGAAGGCCTGCACGAAGGCACGTCGCTGGCTGTCGGTCTCGAGCGTGGAGCCGGACTTGGAGGACACCACCACGGCGGTGACCGAGAGGTCGTCCTCGAGGGCCGCGCGGACCATGTCCGGGTCGGAGCTGTCGAGCACGACCAGCGGCACTCCGGCGGTCGCGCAGATCACCTCGGGCGCGAGCGAGGAGCCGCCCATGCCGCACAGGACGATCCGGCTGACCCCGCGCAGGCGCAGCTGGTCGCGCAGCGCGGCGATCTCGCCGACCAGGGGGCGGGAGGAACGGGCCAGCCCCACCCACGACAGGCGGATCGAGGCCTCCGACTCGGCCGCCTCGCCCCAGAGCGTGGCGTCCCGGGCGAAGAGGCGCGAGGCGACCTCGTCCTGCACCAGCTGCGTGAGATGACGGTCGACCGCGTCGGCCGCGGCCCCCACGGCCTGGACCACGAGGCTGCTCACGAGCGGCCCGTCGCCTTGTCGAGCTCCCCCTGGACGCTGTCCGCGAGCTCGGCCCACGACTTCTCGAACTTCTCGACGCCCTCGACCTCGAGGAGATCGACCACCTCGGTGTAGGAGACGCCGACCCGCTCGAGGTCGTCGAGGACCTGCTGCGCCTCCTCGTAGCGGCCACGCACCGTGTCGCCGGTGATCTGACCGTGGTCGACGGTGGCCTCCAGGGTCTTGCTCGGCATCGTGTTGACCGTGTGCGGGGCGACGAGCTCGGTGACGTAGAGGGTGTCGGGGTAGTCAGGGTTCTTGACGCCGGTCGAGGCCCACAGGGGGCGCTGCACGTGGGCGCCGTCGTCCGCGAGGTTCTCCCAGCGCGGGGTCGAGAAGACCTCCTCGAAGGCCTGGTAGGCCAGCCGGGCGTTGGCGATGCCCGCCTTGCCGCGCAGGGCCAGGGCCTCCTCGGTGCCGATCGCCTCGAGGCGCTTGTCGATCTCGGAGTCGACCCGGGAGACGAAGAAGCTGGCGACCGAGTGGATCGTGGACAGGTCCACGCCCCGCTCACGCGCCTGCTCCAGACCGGTCAGGTAGGCGTTCATCACGCCGCGGTAGCGGTCGAGGCTGAAGATCAGCGTGACGTTGACGCTGATGCCCTCGGCGATCGTCTGGCTGATCGCGGGCAGTCCCTCGACGGTGGCCGGGATCTTGACCAGCAGGTTGGGCCGGTCGATCTCGGCCCACAGCCGCTTGGCCATCTCGACGGTGGCCTCGGAGTCGGCGGACAGTCGTGGGTCGACCTCGATCGAGACCCGCCCGTCGACGCCGCCCGTCGCCTCGAAGACCGGGGCGAAGGCGTCGCATGCGTCGCGGACGTCGGCGGTGGTGAGGGCGAAGACGGCCTCGTCGACCGAGCTCCCCACCAGCGTCGCGATCTGCTCCGAGTAGGCCTCGCCCTCGGAGAGCGCGGTGGCGAAGATCGTCGGGTTGGTGGTGACGCCGAGAACCCCGCGCTCGATCTCCTCCTGGAGGTCGCCGCTGGCGATCATCGAACGGTTGAGGTCGTCGAGCCAGACCGAGACGCCGGCGTCCGCCAGCTCGTGGAGCGTGGTCTGGGCCGCGGCGCGGTCGGTGGACAGGGTGCTGTGCGGCTGATCGTTCATCGTCTTCTCACTCCTGCGTCTCGTCGGTGGACCGGGTGCCACCCTCGCCGGCGTCGCCGAGGGTGCTCTCCTCGCCGGTGGGCTGGTCGGGGGTGGAGGTGCCTGGCGCGCTCGTGGCGTCGCCGGTGACGGCGGCCAGCGACTCGCGCGCGGCGGCGGTCACGGCCTCGGCCGTGACGCCGAACTCGCGGTAGAGGGTCTCGTAGTCCGCAGAGGCGCCGAAGTGCTCGATGCTCACCATGCGGCCCGCGTCGCCGACCAGCTCGCGCCAGCCCTGGGCCACGCCGGCCTCGACGGAGACGCGAGCCCGCACGCTGGGCGGGAGGACCTCGTCGCGGTAGGCCTGGTCCTGGGCGTCGAACCACTCACGACAGGGCATGGACACGACGCGCGTCGGGATGCCGGCGGCCTGCAGCTCCTGACGGGCCGTGACGGCCAGCTGGACCTCGGAGCCGGTCCCGATGAGGAGCACCTGCGGCTCGCCGCCCTCGGCCTCGGCCAGGACGTAGGCCCCGCGTGCCGTGCCCTGGGCGGAGCCCATGACGGACCGGTCGAAGGTCGGGACGTTCTGCCGGGTGAGCGCCAGCGCGGACGGGTGGTCGACCGTCTCCAGGATGGTGCGCCAGGCCACGGCGGTCTCGTTGGCGTCCGCGGGGCGCACGACGTCCAGGCCCGGTATGGCGCGCAGGGCGGCCAGGTGCTCGATGGGCTGGTGCGTGGGTCCGTCCTCGCCGAGGCCGATGCTGTCATGGGTCCAGACGTAGACCACGGGCAGCTGCTGGATGGCGGCCAGCCGGACCGCGGGCCGCATGTAGTCGGAGAACACCAGGAAGGTCCCGCCGTAGGGGCGCGTCAGTCCCTCGAGCGCGATGCCGTTGAGGATCATCCCCATGCCGTGCTCCCGGATCCCGAAGTGGAGCGTGCGGCCGTAGGGGTGACCCGGGAAGGCCTCGGTGGCCTTGGCCTCGGGGACGAAGCTGGGCTCGCCCTTCATCGTGGTGTTGTTGGAGCCCGCGAGGTCGGCGGAGCCGCCCCACAGCTCGGGCATGACCGGGGCCAGCGCGCTCAGCACGTCGCCGGAGGCCTTGCGGGTGGCCACGCCCTTCTCGTCGGCGTCGAACACCGGGATGGCGTCGTCCAGGCCGGCGGGCAGCTGGTGCGCCTCGAGGCGGTCGAGCAGCGCGGCGCCGTCCGGGTGCGCGGCGCGCCAGGCCTCGTAGCGCTCCTGCCAGCTGGCGCGGGCCTGCTGGCCGCGCTCGACGACCTGACGGGCGTGGGCGAGGACCTCGGGCTCCTGGGGGAAGGAGACCTCGGGGTCGAAGCCCAGGAGCTGCTTGGTCGCGGCGACCTCCTCGGCACCCAGGGCGGAGCCGTGCGAGGCTCCGGTGTCCTGGGCGGTCGGGGCCGGCCAGGCGATGACCGTCCGGAGGATCACGAGGGTCGGCCTGTCGGTGCGCTCGCGGGAGGCGGCGAGAGCGGCATACAGGGCATCGACGTCCTCGACATAGGCGCCCGCGCGCTTCTCCACGCCCTCGACGGACTCGGCCGCCTCCCCGCTCTCCCCGGTGCTCCCACGCCAGTCGATCGTCTCCACGTGCCAGCCGTACGCCTCGTAGCGCTTCGCGACGTCCTCGCTGAAGGAGATGTCGGTGTCGTCCTCGATCGAGATGAAGTTCTGGTCGTAGACGACGGTGAGGTTGGACAGCTCCTGGTGCCCCGCGATCGAGCTCGCCTCGCTGCTGACGCCCTCCATGAGGTCGCCGTCCGAGGCGATGACCCAGACGTGGTGGTCGAACGGCGACTCGCCGGGGGCGGCGTCGGGATCGAGGAGCCCGCGCTGCCGGCGCTGGGCCATGGCCATGCCGACGGCCGAGGCCAGACCCGACCCGAGCGGCCCGGTGGTGATCTCCACGCCGGTGGTGTGGTGGACCTCGGGGTGCCCCGGGGTCTTGCTGCCCCAGGTGCGGAGCGCCTGCAGGTCAGCCAGCTCCATGCCGTAGCCGCTCAGGTAGAGCTGGATGTACTGGGTCAGGCTCGAGTGCCCGGCCGAGAGGACGAAGCGGTCGCGGCCCAGCCAGTGCGGCTCGGAGGGGTCGTGGCGCATGACGTTCTGGTAGAGCAGGTACGCGAGTGGCGCCAGGCTCATCGCGGTGCCCGGGTGGCCGTTGCCGACCTTCTGCACGGCGTCGGCGGCCAGCACGCGGACGGTGTCGACCGCGCGCACATCAGCGTCGGTCCACCCGACCTGCTCGGCGAGGGGACGGGCGAGGCTCGCGTCTCGGCCTGCGGTGAAGGTGGTGGCGGTGTCGCTCACGTAGCTGCTCCTGACGGGCGGGGGCCGGGGACCTGTCGACGCGGTGCCGCCGCGACAGACATCGGTCCTGACCTTAGTCGCTCGTGCTGGCAGGTGCCTTCCCCGACGTCGCGGTACGGCGTCGGACGGCCGGAGCACTCCGCGGACGGAGTAGGATCGCAGGTGCCCTCGCGTCCGTCCGACGGACGTGTCCGCCCGCCACGAAGGACACCGTGACCACCCTCGATCCGCGCCCCGCGCACGACGGCACCTCCCACGACGGGACGGCCGGCTCGCCGAGGGGGTGGCGGTCGGTGGTCGCCGACTACGTCGCGCTGACCAAGCCGCGGATCATCGAGCTGCTGCTCGTCACCACCTTCCCGGTCATGTTCCTGGCCGAGCGCGGCGTGCCGCCCGTCTGGCTCATCGTGGCCACGCTCGTCGGGGGCACCCTGGCCGCGGCGTCGGCCAACGTGCTCAACTGCTACCTCGACCGGGACATCGACGCGCAGATGCACCGCACGTCCAACCGGCCGCTCGTCACCGGACGCGTCAGCCCGCGGGACGCGCTGATCTTCGGCGCCGTGCTCGGCGTCGCGGCGGTCCTCTGGCTCGGACTTCTCGTCAACTGGCTCTCGGCGTGGTTGGCCCTGGGCGCGATGGCCCTCTACGTGGTCTTCTACACGATGATCCTCAAGCGCCGCACGAGCCAGAACATCGTCTGGGGCGGGGTCGCCGGCTGCATGCCGGTGCTCATCGGGTGGTCCGCGGTCACCGACTCGATGTCGTGGTCCGCGGTGATCCTGTTCCTCGTCGTCTTCTTCTGGACGCCCCCGCACTACTGGCCGCTGTCGATGCGGTTCAAGGACGACTACGCCGCGGCGGGCGTGCCCATGCTGCCCGTCGTCGCCGAGGACGTCGCCGTGGGGCGCCAGGTCGTCGCCTACGCCTGGGTCACCGTGCTCACCTCGCTGGTCCTGGTCCCGGTCGCCCCCATGGGCTGGTTGTATGCCGTGACCGCGGTGGTCTCCGGGGCCCTGTTTGTCGTCGAGTCGCACCGGCTGCTGGCCCGTGCCCGCCAGGGCGTGACGGGCGCCAGGCTCGGAGCGATGCGGCTGTTCCACTACTCGATCAGCTACCTGACGCTGCTCTTCCTGGGCGTCGCCGTCGACCCCCTGCTCTACTTCCCGCTCCCGTTCTGAACGCCGCCTCCGACAGAGAGCCATGACGACCACGACCCGGCCCGCCCAGTCCTCCCTGACCGACCGGCTGATGCCGAGAGAGGTGACCGGGTGGGTGCGTGCGACGGCCTGGGCCTCCCTCCTCGCCAACGCGCTGCTCATCGTCACCGGGGGAGCGGTGCGGCTCACCGGCAGCGGACTGGGCTGCCCGACCTGGCCCCGGTGCACCGACGCCTCGTGGACCAACACGCCGGCCATGGGCCTGCACGGCTACATCGAGTTCGGCAACCGGACGCTCACCTTGCTGCTCGTGCTCATCGCGGTCCTCACCTTCCTCGCCGTGCTCCGCCTGCGCGACCGTCACCCCGCCTACCTGAGGATCGCCGTGGCCATCGCCGTGCTGATCATCGTGCAGGCCGTGGTCGGCGGCATCACCGTGCGCACCGGGCTGAACCCGTGGATCGTCGGCATCCACTTCGTGCTCTCCTCGTTGATCGTCGCCCTGGCGGCGGTGCTCGTGAACCGCACGCGGCGCGCCTCGCTCGAGGAGGTCGCGGTGGCGGAGCGCCGTGACCAGGTCACGGGCCAGCAGGCGCGCCGGGCACGCGTGCTCGGGGTGGTCATCGTCGTGTCGGCCGGGCTCGCGATCTACCTCGGCACGCTGGTCACCGGCACCGGACCGCACTCAGGCGACGCCGCCGTGGTCGCCCGGCACAGCTTCAACCCCTACTGGATCACCCGGCTGCACGCTGCCCCCGTGTACGTGCTCGTCGCCGCCACCGTGGCAGCGGTTTTCCTCGCCCGGCGCGACGCGTGGCCGGCACCGGTGAAGCGGGTCCTCGCGCTGCTCGCCGTGCTCGTCGTGGCGCAGGGGCTGCTGGGCTACTACCAGTTCTTCAACAACGTGCCGGCTCTCGCGGTGGCCCTGCACATGGCGGGCTCCGCGGCGATCGCGGCCGTGGCCACCATGGCGGCGGAGAAGCTCTTCGCCGTCTCGGCCCCGCGCTGACCCTCCCACCCAACCGGACAGGCGTTAGTGCCGCACCGGACAGGCGTTCCTGCCGCACCGGACTGGCGTTCCTGCCGCACCGGACAGCCGTTCCTGCCGCACCGGACAGGCGTTCCTGCCACGCCGGACTGGCGTTCCTGCCACGCCGGACTGGCGTTCTTGCCCAAGCCTGGCACTGCGGCCTGTCCGGTCGGGTCGGTGGCCCTACCGCCTGTCCGGTCGGGTCCGTGGCGTTGTGGCCGCTCTCGCGGTGGCCCTGCACATGGCGGGCTCCGCGGCGATCGCGGCCGTCGCCACCATGGCGGCGGAGAAGCTTTCCGTCGTCTCGGCCCCGCGCTGACCCTCACCACCCAACCGGACAGGCGTTCCTGCCGCACCGGACAGGCGTTCCTGCCGCGCGGACGCGCGGTAGTGCCACACCGGACAGGGGCTCCTGCCGAAGCTGGCGCTGCGGCCTGTCCGGTCGGGTCGGTGGCACTGCGGCCTGTCCGGTCGGGTGGGTGGCACTAGCGCCTGTCCGGCCGGGTGGGTGGCACTACGGCCTGTCCGGTCGGGTGGGTGGCGCTGCGGCCTGTCCGTTCGGGTGGGTGGCGCTGCGGCCTGTCCGGTCGGGTGGGTGGCACTGCGGCCTGTCCGGTCGGGTCGGTGGCACTGCGGCCTGTCCGGTCGGGAACGTCGCTCTCAGTCGGACCAGCGGAGCAGCCGCCGGGCGACGAGCGCGGCACCCAGCGCCCACGCGAGCAGCACCGCGAAGGCGGTCCACACGACCGTTCCGTCCACCAGGGCCCCGCGCATCGCGTCGCCGAGAGCGGCCGATGGCAGGACCGAGACCACCGTCCCGAGCGGTGCGGGCAGCGCGTGCGCCGGGAGCAGCACCCCACCGACAGCGGTCAGCAGCACCCAGACGAGGTTGGCCAGCGCGAGGACCGCCTCGGCGCGCAGCGCCCCTCCCAGGCAGGCGGCGAGCGAGGCGAACGCTCCGGCACCCAGCACGACGGCCAGCACCGCGGGTAGCAACCCGATCGGCTCGGGGCGCCAGCCGAGCGCGACGCCCACGGCGCAGACCACGGCCAGCTGTGCCACCAGCACGAGGACGACCGAGATGGCCTTGGCCAGGAGCAGGCCGCCCCGGCCCAGGGGAGTCGTGCCGAGCAGCCGCAGCACGCCCCAGCGGCGCTCGAAGGCCAGGAGGATCGCCTGAC
Source organism: Ornithinimicrobium tianjinense (assembly GCF_014636495.1). GTDB lineage: Bacteria > Actinomycetota > Actinomycetes > Actinomycetales > Dermatophilaceae > Ornithinicoccus > Ornithinicoccus tianjinensis. The sequence continues at coordinate 1,553,628 of NZ_BMEM01000001.1, read as the reverse complement.
CGGTGAAGGCGGTCGACATCACCACGAGCGCGAGGACCCCGGGGGTGAGGACGTCGATCCGCCGGGCGTCCGCCCACGGCCCTACGGTCAGGTCCGGGTAGCTCACCATGCTGAGGCCCACCAGGGCTAGCAGCGGCAGCACCATGGACACCAGCAGCTGCTCGCCGTGCCGCAGCAGCCCGACCGCCTCGAACCGGGCCTGGGCGAGGACCCGCACGGTCGCGGAGGCGGGGCCGGGGTGCGGCGGGGCGGAGCCGTGCTGGTCCCGGGTCGGCATCGTCATCGGGCGCTCCCGTCCGCGAGGGCGAAGTAGGCCGTCTCGAGGCCCTGCGGTCCGGCGACCTCGGCGACGGTGCCGGCCGCGGCGACCCTCCCGGCCACGATCACCACCACCCGGTCAGCAAGGCGCTCGGCCTCCTCGAAGGAGTGCGTGGTCACGACGGTGGCGACACCTGAGTCAGCGGTCTCGCGGACCAGGGCGTGCACCTCGCGACGCGCGTGCGGGTCCAGGCCGGCGGTCGGCTCGTCCAGGAAGACGACCTCGGGTCGACCGACGAGCGCGGCGGCCAGGGCGACCCGTTGACGCTGGCCGCCGGAGAGCCTGCGCACGGTGGTCCCGGCATACGCGTCGATCCCCAGCCGCATCACGAGCGCGTCGACGTCCGCCGGCCGATCCCAGAACCGCGCGAGGTGCTCCAGCAGCCGCACGGGACGGACGGACTGGGGCAGCCCCCCGTCCTGCAGCATCACGCCGACGCGAGCGCGGTGGGCAGCGGGTGCGTGCCACGGGTCGGTGCCCAGCACCCGGACCGAGCCTTCGTCCGGGCGCTGCAGGCCGGTCGCGATCTCCATCGCCGTGGTCTTGCCCGCGCCGTTGGGGCCGAGGACGCAGGTGACCTCGCCCGCCCGAGCGCTCCAGGTCAACCCGCGCAGCGCCTCGGTGGTCCCGAAGCGACGGCTGACACCGGTCATCTCGAGCGCGGGGGTGAGGGTCACGACGGGTCAGTCTAGGTCGCGGGACTGACGCCGGCGCTTAGGTGACCCTGCCTTGGACTCTCCCAGATAAATACGTCACAATGGGTTAGTGAATTTGGCCGACCTGCACACCGAGTCCCGCACGCGGGACCGTGTCCGCCTGGCGGTCGGGGAGCAGGGGCCTGTCACAGCCAGTGCCTTGGCCACCCAGCTCGGCCTGACCGCCGCAGCGGTGCGTCGCCACCTGGACGCCCTCGAGGAGGCCGGCCTCATCGCCGAGCACGAGGGACCCCTCGGCGGACGGCGCGGCCGGGGACGTCCGGCACGGTCCTACGTCCTCACCGACCTGGGCCAGGAGCAGTTCCGCACGGCCTACGGCGACGTCGCCACCGCGGCGCTGCACTATCTCGCGGACACCGCCGGCGAGCAGGCCGTCGACGCCTTCGCCGAGCGCCAGATGGCCGACCTCGAGGAACGCCTGCGCGAGCAGCTCGAGCTGCAGCTCGCCGAGGCCGGCGCCGATCCCGGCGACCTGGACGCACGGGCCGCGGCCCTGGCCAAGGCCCTCTCCGAGGAGGGGTATGCCGCGTCCGCCCGCCCCGTCGGGCAGGGCACCGGGCTGGCCGGCATCCAGCTGTGCCAGGGCCACTGCCCCGTCCAGTCGGTGGCGACCGAGTTCCGTACCTTCTGCGACGCGGAGACGGACGTGCTCTCGCGTCTGCTCGGCGTCCACGTGCAGCGGCTGGCCACTCTCGCGGGCGGCGAGCACGTGTGCACCACCTTCGTGCCGACCGGGGCCCTCGGGACCGGCCCGCCGAGCGACGAGCAGCGCGCCAAGGCGCGCCCCTACGTCATACCCCGACCGACCACGCACACCCCACTGACCATCCCGCACGACAGCGAGAGGACGTGACATGAGCACCAACATCGAGGAGCTCAACCCGGGTCTGAAGGACCTGGGACGCTACGAGTACGGCTGGGCCGACCGCGACGACGCCGGTGCGTCGGCGCGCCGCGGCCTCAACGAGGACGTCGTCCGCGACATCTCGGAGCGCAAGAGCGAGCCCACCTGGATGCTCGAGCAGCGGCTCAAGGCCCTGCGCCTGTTCGGCAAGAAGCCGATGCCGCACTGGGGTGCGGACCTGTCGGAGATCGACTTCGACAACATCAAGTACTTCGTGAAGTCCACGGAGAAGCAGGCCACCTCCTGGGAGGAGCTGCCCGAGGACATCAAGAACACCTACGACCGGCTGGGCATCCCCGAGGCCGAGAAGCAGCGCCTGGTCGCCGGCGTCGCCGCGCAGTACGAGTCCGAGGTCGTCTACCACCAGATCCGCGAGGACCTGGAGCAGCAGGGCGTCATCTTCGTCGACACCGACACCGGTCTGCGCGAGCACGAGGAGCTCTTCCGCGAGTACTTCGGCTCGGTCATCCCGGCCGGCGACAACAAGTTTTCCGCGCTGAACACCGCGGTGTGGTCCGGCGGCTCGTTCATCTACGTCCCCAAGGGCGTCCACGTCGAGATCCCGCTGCAGGCCTACTTCCGGATCAACACCGAGAACATGGGCCAGTTCGAGCGGACCCTGATCATCGCCGACGAGGGCTCCTACGTGCACTACGTCGAGGGCTGCACCGCGCCGATCTACAAGACCGACTCGCTGCACTCGGCGGTCGTGGAGATCATCGTCAAGAAGAACGCCCGGGTGCGTTACACGACGATCCAGAACTGGTCCAACAACGTCTACAACCTGGTCACCAAGCGCGCGACCTGCGACGAGGGCGCGACCATGGAGTGGATCGACGGCAACATCGGCTCCAAGGTCACGATGAAGTATCCGGCCGTCTTCCTCCTCGGCGAGCACGCCAAGGGCGAGACCCTGTCTATCGCCTTCGCCGGCGAGGGCCAGCACCAGGACGCCGGCTCCAAGATGGTGCACGCCGCGCCGCACACCTCCTCGACCATCGTGTCCAAGTCGGTGGCCCGCGGCGGCGGCCGGTCCTCCTACCGCGGCCTGGTCCAGATCCTCGAGGGCGCGCACCACAGCAAGTCCTCCGTGGTCTGCGACGCCCTCCTGGTCGACCAGATCTCCCGGTCCGACACCTACCCCTACGTCGACGTCCGCGAGGACGACGTGCAGATGGGCCACGAGGCCACCGTCTCCAAGGTGTCCGAGGACCAGATGTTCTACCTCATGTCCCGAGGCATGTCCGAGACCGAGGCCATGGCGATGATCGTGCGCGGGTTCGTGGAGCCCATCGCGCGCGAGCTGCCCATGGAGTACGCCCTCGAGCTCAACCGCCTCATCGAGCTGCAGATGGAAGGAGCCGTCGGCTGATGTCGCTTCTGATCGACGAGAAGACCCACGTGGACCCCGCCGCCCAGCTGGGTGGCGACCACCGCATCCCCGACCAGTCCCGCGCCGCCCGCACCCGGTCCTTCGAGGTCGCCGACTTCGCGCTGCCGACCGGGCGCGAGGAGGAGTGGCGCTTCACGCCCGTCGACCGGCTCGGCAACGTCCTGTCCGACGCGCCGACCGACGACCGCGAGGGCGACGTCGCGGCGGGGTATGACGTGCAGGCGCCGGAGGGCGTCACCGTGGGCACCCTCGCGCCGGGGCAGGCCCCGCGCGGCACCGTGCTCGTGCCGGAGGACCGCGGCGCGGTCGTGGCCAGCGCGAACACCGAGCAGGCGCTGCACCTGGCCATCACCAAGGAGGCCGAGCTCACCCAGCCCGTCCGGGTCCTGGTCGACGGCCGCGGCGCGGGCCGACGCTCGAACGCGCACTACGTGGTGGAGGCCGGGGCGTTCAGCAAGGCGCTGGTCATCCTGGACCACACCGGCGCGGCGGACCACACCGGCAACCTCGAGGTGATCGTCGGCGACGGGGCGGAGCTGACGGTCGTCAGCCTGCAGCGCTGGGACGACGAGGCGGTCCACCTGGCCCAGCACGAGGCGCAGGTCGGTCGCGACGCGACCTACAAGCACATCGTGGTCAGCCTCGGCGGCGGCATCGTGCGGATGAACTCCAACGTGCGCTACGCCGGTCCGGGCGGCGACGCGACCCTCCTGGGGGTCTACTTCGCCGACGCCGGCCAGCACCTGGAGCACCGCTCCTTCGTCGACCACAACGCGCCCCGCTGCACCTCGCTGGTGACCTACAAGGGCGCGCTGCAGGGCGACACCGCCCGCACGGTCTGGGTCGGTGACGTCCTCATCCGCAAGGAGGCCGAGGGCATCGAGACCTACGAGCTCAACCGCAACCTCGTGCTCACCGACGGCGCCCGCGCCGACTCCGTCCCCAACCTGGAGATCGAGACCGGTGACATCGCGGGGGCCGGGCACGCCAGCTCGACCGGTCGCTTCGACGACGAGCAGCTCTTCTACCTGATGTCGCGCGGCATCGACGAGGCCGACGCCCGCCGCCTGGTGGTGCGTGGCTTCTTCGCCGACATCATCGCCAAGATCGGCGTGCCCGAGGTCGTCGACCGGCTGATGGCCGCCATCGACGCCGAGCTGGAGCTGACCGCGCTCTCCGAGCAGCACGAGGAGCCCGCGAGCGCATGAGCCAGCCTGCCGAGATGACCTCCGAGGCGGTCCGGGTGTGCTCCCTCGACGAGCTGCCCGAGGTCGGCGCCGTGGTCGCCGACCTCGGCGGCCGGCGCGTGACGATCGCCCGCGACTCCGGCGGCCACGTGCACGCGTTCGACGACACCTGCACGCACGCCAACGTCAGCCTCGCCGAGGGCGAGCTGGAGGGTGAGCTCATCGAGTGCTGGCTGCACGGCTCGCAGTTCGACATGCGCACCGGCGAGCCGAAGCAGCTGCCCGCCACCCAGCCCATCGCCGTCCACACGGTCACGATCGACGGGGACGACGTCTACGTCACCCTGGCCGACTGACCGGCGCACGGCATACCCCCAAACGAAACCGCACGACTGCTCACGAAGGAGCACCATGACCACCCTCGAGATCAAGAACCTGCAGGTCAGCGTCGAGACCGACGACGCCGCCAAGGAGATCCTGCGCGGCGTCGACCTCACGATCAGGTCCGGCGAGACCCACGCCATCATGGGCCCGAACGGCTCCGGCAAGTCCACCCTGGCCTACGCCATCGCCGGCCACCCCAAGTACACCGTCACCGGCGGCGAGGTCCTCCTCGACGGCGAGAACGTCCTGGAGATGGGCGTCGACGAGCGCGCGCAGGCCGGGCTCTTCCTGGCGATGCAGTACCCCGTCGAGGTCCCCGGCGTGACCGTCTCCAACTTCCTGCGCACCGCCAAGACCGCCATCGACGGCGAGGCCCCCAAGCTGCGCACCTGGGTCAAGGACGTCAAGGGCGCCATGGAGGCCCTGAAGATGGACGCGTCCTTCGCCGAGCGCAACGTCAACGAGGGCTTCTCGGGCGGCGAGAAGAAGCGCCACGAGATCCTCCAGCTGGAGCTCCTGCAGCCCAAGATCGCCATCCTCGACGAGACCGACTCCGGGCTGGACGTCGACGCGCTGAAGATCGTCTCCGAGGGCGTCAACCGGGTCAAGGAGAACACCGGCCTGGGCGTCATGCTCATCACGCACTACACCCGCATCCTGCGCTACATCCAGCCCGACTTCGTCCACGTGTTCGTCAACGGCCGCGTCGCCGAGTCCGGCGGCTCCGACCTGGCCGAGCGCCTGGAGGAGGAGGGCTACGACCGCTTCCTCACCGCTGCGGTCTGAGAGGACTGATCACGGTATGACGACGGGCCGGCCGATCCTTCACGGCGCCTCCTCGGGGTCCGCCACCGGGTTCTCCGGGGCGGAGCTCGCCGCGCTGCGCGCGGACTTCCCGCTGCTGTCGCGCACGGTGCGGGACGGTCGGCCCCTCGTCTACCTCGACAGCGGCGCCACCGCGCAGAAGCCCGGCGTGGTGCTCGACGCCGAGCGTGAGTTCTACGAGCGGCACAACGCCGCCGTCCACCGCGGTGCCCACCAGCTCGCCGAGGAGGCCACCGAGGCCTTCGAGGGCGCGCGCACGACCGTGGCCCGGTTCCTCGGTGCCGACGAGGGTGAGATCGTCTTCACCCGCAACGGCACCGAAGGCCTGAACCTGCTGGCCTACGGCTTCTCCAACGCGGCGGCCCCAGGGGCCCTGGACGGCGTCGACCCGGAGTGGGCCGACCGGCTGGGCCTGGGCCCGGGGGACGAGGTCGTCGTCACCGAGATGGAGCACCACGCCAACCTCGTGCCGTGGCAGGAGCTCTGCCGCCGGACGGGCGCCACGCTGCGCTGGATCGGCGTCACCGACGACGGCTATCTCGAGGACCCCGCCACCGTGGTGGGGGAGCGGACCAAGGTGGTCAGCGTCACCCACGTGTCCAACGTGCTCGGCACGCTCAACGACCTGACGCCGGTCATCGCGGCCGCGCGGGGCGTGGGTGCGCTGGTCTTCGTGGACGCCTGCCAGTCCGCTCCGCACCTGGACATCACCGGCCTCACCGCCCCCGACAGCGGGGTCGACGCGCTGGTCCTCACCGGGCACAAGACGCTCGGCCCGTCCGGCATCGGGGTGCTGTGGGCCCGACGTGCGCTGCTTGAGGCGCTGCCGCCGTTCCTCACCGGCGGGTCGATGATCGAGATCGTGCGCATGGAGGGTTCCACCTGGGCGCCGCCGCCGCAGAAGTTCGAGGCCGGCGTCCCGATGACCGCCCAGGCGGTCGGCCTGGCTGCGGCGCTCGACTACCTGACCGACCTGGGCCTGGACCGGGTCCACGCCCACGACCAGTCGCTGGTGCGGCATACTCTCGACGCGCTCGCGCAGCGCCCCTGGGTGCGCGTCCTGGGCCCGACCGACCCCGCGGACCGGGTCGGTGCGGTGGCCTTCGTCGTGGACGGTGTCCACCCGCACGACGTCGGGCAGGTGCTCGACGACGCGGGCGTGGCCGTGCGCACCGGTCACCACTGCGCGTGGCCGCTGCACCGTCGCCTCCGGGTGCCGGCCAGCACGCGAGCGAGCTTCTCCGTCTACACCACGCCTGAGGAGATCGACGCGTTCACGGCCGCTCTCGACCGGGTGCCGGAGATCTTCGGGGTGGCGAGCTGATGGACCTCTACGGCGAGCTCATCCTCGACCACGCCAAGCGGCCGCACCACGCGGGCCTGCGCGAGCCGTTCGACGCCGAGGTGCACCACGTCAACCCCACGTGCGGCGACGAGATCAGCCTGCGCGTCCAGCTCGACGGATCCGGCGCGGAGGCCGTGCTGCACGACGTGTCCTACGACGCGCTCGGCTGCTCGATCTCCGTCGCGTCGGCCTCGGTCCTCGCCGAGGAGTCCACCGGAAGGCCGGTCGAGGAGACCCTCGAGACCTACCAGCACCTCAAGGCGATGCTGACCAGCAAGGGCACCGACCCCGGCGACCCCGAGCAGATCGGCGACGGCGTCGCCTTCGCGGGCGTCTCCCGCTACCCGGCGCGCGTCAAGTGCGCCCTGCTGCCCTGGACGGCCTACCTGGACGCCCTCGCCCGCGCCGGCGTCGACATCTCGGCCACCAGCACCACCCCCTGACCCACCCACGACAACCCCTGGAGGCATCGTGACCCAGCAGACCACCCCGCCGAACGTGGCGGACATCGAGGAAGCCCTCCGCGACGTCGTCGACCCCGAGCTCGGCATCAACGTCGTCGACCTCGGCCTCGTCTACGGCGTGACCGTGGACGCCGCCGCGCACACCGTGATCGACATGACCCTCACCAGCGCGGCCTGCCCGCTGACCGACGTCATCGAGGACCAGGTCGCGCAGAGCCTGGAGGGCATGGTCCCCAGCCACCGGATCAACTGGGTCTGGATGCCGCCGTGGGGCCCGGACAAGATCACCGAGGAGGGCCGCGAGCAGCTGCGCGCCCTCGGTTTCAACGTCTGAGCGACGCGCTCTCGCCGTGAGCCCGCCCCGCCTGGTCGAGGTCGCCCCCGAGCGTCTCGCCGGGTGGGTGGAACGCTTCGGCGCGTCCCACGGGGACGTCACCTGGTCGGTCGACCGGGCGACGTCCCCGTCGTCATGCCTGCTGACGGCCGCCGACGGCTCCTGGGCCCGGCTCACCGGCTGGGGCCCCGTCCTGGAGGGCACGGGGGCAGCGGGAGAGGTGACACTGCTTCCGGAGGGGAAGCAGTGTCACCTCTGTGCCCCTCCCGTGCTGCTGGTCGTGCTCGTGCGGCGGGGCGGGTATGCCGTGGCCGTCGCCGCGGCCACCGGGGAGCTCGTCGCCCACAAGGTGGGGACGCGCCATGTGCAGGGCCGGACCGCTGCGGGCGGGTGGAGCCAGCAGCGCTATGCGCGGCGCCGGGCCAACCAGGCCGACGAGCTGGTCGGCGCGGTCGTCGGTCACGCGAGCCGGGTCCTGGGGGAGGGCGAGGCTGCCGTCGGCCCGGTCGGGGGCCTGCTGCTCGGCGGCGACCGGACCCTGGTGGCGGAGGTGCTCGACGAGCTCGCGAGCGGCCCGCTTACCCCGCTGCACGGCATACCGCGCAGAGAGCTGTGGGACCTGCCCGACCCCCGCCGGGCCGTGCTCGACGACGCGGTGCGGCGTGGTCGGGCCGTGCTCGTCGAGGTCGTCAACGCCTGACGCGACAGGCGGGCGCTAGGTCAGGCCGGGACCACCGCGCCCTCTGGCACCTCCTCGCGCCCCCTCGCGCCACGGCTCGCCACGGCGCGGGGCGGCGCAGGGCGTCGTAGGAATATCAGAAGTCGTCGACGCTCCCGGCGTTGAGGACGTCGCACTGGTTGGGGTCCTTGGACTCGTAGCCGCGGTTGAACCATCCCACGCGCTGCTCCGACGAGCCGTGGGTCCAGGCGTGCGGGGTGACCTGACCCTGCATGCGCTCCTGGATCGAGTCGTCGCCGACGGCGGCGGCAGCAGAGAGCGCCGACTGGATCTGCTCCTTGGTCGGCGGCTCCAGCAGGCCCTCGGGCCCGGAGGCGTTGGCGATCCAGGCGCCGGCGAAGCAGTCGGCCTGCAGCTCGACACGCACGGCGCCGGACTCCGGTCCGCGCGGGTCCTGCTGGGAGGCCTGCAGGGCGCCGGTGTAGTTCTGGATGTGGTGGCCGTACTCGTGGCCGAGGACGTAGAGCTCGCCCAGCGAGCCGCCGCTCGCGCCGAGCTGGCCCTCGAGCTGCTGGAAGAAGGCGGTGTCGAGGTAGATCTTCTGGTCCAGCGGGCAGTAGAAGGGGCCGACCTGGCTCGTGGCCTGGCCGCACTGGGTCGTGACCGCGCCGCTGAAGATCGTCGCGCTGGCCGGCTGGGCCTTGGGGTAGGCCTGGCTCCAGTACTGCTCCAGGGAGGCCATGCCGCCCTTCATCCGGCAGTCGACGTTCTCGTTGGCGTCCGCGCCGCTCTGGCACTCGGACAGCTCGACGTTCTCGGCCTGGCTCGGCGCCTGGGAACCGCCACCCAGGATGGCGCCGGGATCGCCCCCGAAGAGCATGATGACGAGCGCCAGGAGGAGCGTGCCGATGCCGCCACCGACGGCCAGACCACCGCCGCCACCACCCCCACGGCTGGCCCGGCCAGAACCGATGTTGGCGTTCTCCCTGAACGTCATGCGCACACCTTCTTCTCCGCGATCTGTGCAGGTCGGGTGACCACACACCTAGCGCGTAGACTAGTCACCCGACCCCGCCCGCGCACTCTCGCCGCGCAGGCACGTCATACCCCCACCCACCCGCGCGCCCCGCCTGCGCGCGCCCACGCCCAAGGAGCCCGCATGATCACCGCCTCCGGCGTCGAGATCCGGGTGGGCTCACGGCTCCTCATGGACGACGTCACCTTCCGCGTCGGCGCGGGGGACCGCGTCGGGCTGGTCGGACGCAACGGCGCGGGCAAGACGACGCTGACCAAGATCCTCGCGGGCTCCGGCGAGCCGGCCGGCGGGTCCATCACGCGCACCGGCGAGATCGGCTACCTGCCGCAGGACCCCCGCACGGGCGACCTCGACGTCCTCGGTCGCGACCGGATCCTCTCGGCGCGCGGGCTCGACGAGGTGATCCGCGGGCTCCGGGCCGCCGAGGAGGCCATGGCCACGACGGAGGGCGAAGCACGCGACAAGGCGATGCGCCGCTACTCCCGTCTGGAAGCGGAGTTCACCAGCAAGGGCGGGTATGCCGCGGAGGCCGAGGCGGCCTCGATCGCCAGCTCGCTGGGCCTGCCCGAGCGCGTGCTCGAGCAGCCGCTGCGCACGCTCTCCGGCGGTCAGCGCCGGCGGATCGAGCTCGCGCGGATCCTCTTCTCGGGGGCCGAGACCCTGCTCCTCGACGAGCCGACCAACCACCTGGACGCCGACTCCGTCGTCTGGCTGCGCGAGCACCTCAAGGCGTACGCCGGCGGGCTGCTGATCATCTCCCACGACGTCGACCTCATCGAGACCGTGGTCAACAAGGTGTTCTACCTCGACGCCAACCGGCAGGTCATGGACGTCTACAACATGGGGTGGAGGGCCTACCTGACCCAGCGGGAGTCCGACGAGCGCCGGCGCCACCGCGAGCGCGCCAACACCGAGAAGAAGGCGGCGGCGCTGCTCGCCCAGGCCGACAAGATGCGGGCCAAGGCGACCAAGGCCGTCGCCGCGCAGAACATGGCCCGCCGGGCCGAGCGGATGCTGGCCGGGCTCGAGGGCGAGCGGCAGACGGACCGGGTGGCGCGGCTGCGCTTCCCCACGCCTGCTCCCTGCGGGCGGACGCCGCTCACCGCCGAGGGGCTGTCCCGTTCCTACGGCAGCCTGGAGATCTTCACCGACGTCGACCTGGCCATCGACCGGGGCTCCAAGGTGGTCGTGCTCGGCCTCAACGGCGCCGGCAAGACCACCCTCCTGCGCCTCCTGGCCGGCATCGACCAGCCGGACACCGGCGAGGTCATCCCCGGGCACGGACTCAAGCTCGGCTACTACGCCCAGGAGCACGAGACCCTCGACGTCGAGCGCACCGTGCTGGAGAACATGAAGTCCGCTGCCCCGGACCTCGACGAGACCGAGACCCGCAAGGTGCTGGGCAGCTTCCTGTTCACCGGGGACGACGTCGCCAAGCCGGCTGCCGTGCTGTCGGGCGGTGAGAAGACGCGGCTGGCGCTGGCCACCCTCGTGGTCTCCGCGGCCAACGTCCTGCTCCTCGACGAGCCGACGAACAACCTCGACCCGGCCTCCCGGGAAGAGATCCTCTCCGCGCTGCGCTCCTACGAGGGTGCGGTCGTCCTCGTCAGCCACGACGAGGGGGCGGTCCAGGCGCTGGAGCCGGAGCGGGTGCTCCTCCTCCCCGACGGCGTCGAGGACCTCTGGGGCCGTGACTACGAGGACCTGATCTCGCTGGCCTGACCTGCCGGCGCACGACCTGGAGGAGGCCGACCGGATGTCGATGGGTGTCGGGATGCGCGGCGGAGCGTCGATCCGCAGCTTCAGCAAGGACCCCAGCGTCCGCGCCCACAAGGTGGGCCGCGAGACCGCTCGGCGCGTGCTGGGCTACGGCCGTCCCTACCGAGGCGACATCGCGGCATACCTCGTCCTGTCCGTCCTCTCGGGCGCGCTCGTGACCGCGGTGCCGCTGCTGCTCCAGCGCATCATCGACGACGGGGTGACGCCGAAGGACCGGGGGGTCGTCATCACGCTCGGCCTCGTGGTGGCCGGTCTGGCCGTCCTCGAGACGCTGGTGACCATCGTCTCTCGCTGGCTCGGCTCGCGCATCGGCGAGGGCGTCATCCTCGACCTGCGCTCCGAGGTCTTCTCGCACGTGCTGCGCCAGCCGGTCGCCTTCTTCACCCGGGCCCAGACGGGGGCGCTGGTGAGCCGGCTCAACAGCGACGTGATCGGGGCCCAGACGGCGTTCACCTCCGTGCTCTCGGGCCTGGTGAGCAACCTCGTCCTCATGGTGCTGGTCCTCGTGGCGCTGTTCTCGATGAGCTGGCAGATCACCGTGCTCGCGCTCCTCCTGCTGCCGGTCTTCCTGGTGCCGGCCCGCCTCATGGGTGCTCGGCTCTCGTCGCTGACGAGGCGCCAGATGACGCTGAACGCCGACATGCACACCCGGATGACCGAGCGGTTCAACGTCGCCGGGGCGCTGCTCGTCCGCCTCTTCGGTCGCCCCTCCGAGGAGGACCGGGAGTATGCCGCGCGCGCCCGCGGCGTGCGCGACGCCGGCGTCGAGATCGCGGTCAACCGCGTCGTCTTCATGGCCGGTCTCGGGCTGGTGGCCTCGCTCGCGACCGCCCTCGTCTACGGCCTGGGCGGCCTCATGGCCGTGGCCGGCGAGCTGTCCATCGGCACGCTGGTCGCGATGGCGGCGCTGCTGGGCCGGCTCTACGCGCCCCTCACGGCGCTGTCCAACGTGCGGGTCGACATCATGACGGCCCTGGTCTCCTTCGAGCGGATCTTCGAGGTGCTCGACCTGCGGCCGCTCGTGCGCGAGGCCGCGGAGCCGGTGGACATCCCGAGCGGCCCCGTGGGGGTCAGCCTCGAGGACGTCTCGTTCGCCTACCCCAGCGCGGAGCAGGTCTCGGTGGCCTCGCTCGAGCAGCGCCCCGAGGCCGAGACGCTGGACGGACGCGCGGTGCTGTCCGGGATCAGCGTCGACGTGCCGGCCGGCTCCATGGTGGCCCTGGTCGGCCCTTCCGGTGCCGGCAAGACCACGCTCACCTCGCTCGTCGCGCGTCTGTACGACCCGACGTCCGGCACCGTGCGCGTGGGCGGGGTAGACCTGCGGGACGCCTCGTTCGACTCCCTGCGCGACACCGTGGGGGTGGTGACGCAGGAGGCGCACATGTTCAACGACACCGTCCGCGCCAACCTGCGCTACGCCCGTCCGGACGCGACCGACGAAGAGCTCTGGGAGGCGCTGCGAGGCGCCCAGGTCGACGGCCTGGTCGCGCGGTTGCCCGACGGCCTGGACACGGTCGTCGGCGACCGTGGCCACCGCCTCTCCGGCGGCGAGAAGCAGCGGATGGCGATCGCCCGGCTGCTCCTGAAGTCGCCCTCGGTCGTCGTCCTGGACGAGGCCACCGCCCACCTGGACAGCGAGTCGGAGGTGGCCGTGCAGCGCGCCCTCGACGAGGCGCTCGCCGGCCGGACCTCCATCGTCATCGCCCACCGGCTCTCCACCGTCCGGCACGCGGACCAGATCCTGGTCCTGCAGCGGGGCGAGATCGTGCAGCGGGGCACCCACGCCGAGCTGCTGGCCGCGGGCGGGCTCTACCGCTCCCTGCACGACACGCAGTTCCGCGACTGAGTCCTCACGACTGAGTCCTCACGACTGCCTCCGCGCGACTGCCTCCTCGCGACTGAGTGCCTGCTGCGGACACCAGCTGTCCGCGGGCGGTGGTTGGCTGTCGCCATGGGCACCGCGCCGGAGACACCTGACCTCGACATCGTCTCCCGCCTGCACGAGCAGCTCGACTGGCACTGGCACGCCGCGGCGCGTCCGCGGCTCGACGGCCTCACCGACGAGGAGTACCTCTGGGAGCCGACGCCCGGCGCCTGGAGCCTGCGGCGCGCAGGGGAGAGCTCTCCGGGATCGGCCACCCTGCGCCTGGGCCAGGGCGACTGGCAGGCGGACTACGCCTCGGCCGAGCCGGTCCCGCCCCCGGTCACGACCATCGCCTGGCGCCTCGCGCACGTGATCGTCGGGGTGCTGGGGCAGCGCGCGCACAGCCACTTCGGCGGTCCGCCGGCCTCCTACGGGACGTGGGCCTACGCGGGCACGGCCCAGGAGGCCCTGGCACAGCTCGACAGCGCGTATGCCGCGTGGTCGGCCGGCGTGCGGGGGCTCACCCCACAGACCCTGCTGCACCCGGTGGGTCCTGCCGAGAGCCCGTGGGCGGAGAGCCCGATGATCGACCTGGTCCTGCACATCAACCGCGAGTGCATCCACCACCTCGCCGAGGTCGCTCTGCTGCGCGACCTGTGGGCCCACCGCGGCGGTTGAGGCACGCCCGGGCGGACCGGACCCCGTTCACAGCGCCCGGGTCGACCCGCCGTCCACGGTCACGACCGAGCCGCTCATGTAGGACGCCATGGGCGAGGTCACGAACGCCGCGACCGCCCCGAACTCCTCGGGCTGGCCGTAGCGGCCGAGGGGGATGGCGGCGACAGCCCGGGCGCGCGCCGCGGCCGCCTCGGCGGGGTCGAGCCCGGCCTCCAGCTCGCGCAGGCGGTCGGTCTCGATCCGTCCGGGCAGGACGACGTTGACGCGGTGGCCGTGCTGGCCGAACTCGTCCGCGAGCGTCTTGGCGACCATGGCCAGGCCGGGGCGCAGCCCGTTGGAGATCGCCAGGCCGGACAGCGGCGCACGCACCGACGTCGACAGGACGAGGGTGACGGCGAGCGGCGCCCGGGCGGTGACCAGTGCGGTCCGCGCGAGGCGCACGGCGCCGAGGAAGACGCTCTCGAAGGCGGCCCGCCACTGGTCGTCGGTGGCCTGCGCCGCGCTCGTCCCCGGCGGCCCGCCGACCGAGATCACCACGCCGTCGAGGCGGCCGAAGTGCTCGTGGGCCGCGTGCAGCAGGTGGTCGGCGCAGTCCTCGTGGGCCAGGTCGGCCACGACGCCGACGACCGAGCCGTCCCCCTCGGCGCTGAGGCGCGTGGCCGCGTCCGCCACTCTCCCCTTGTCCCGCGCCGCGACGACCAGGTCGGCGCCGTCACGCGCGAGGTGCTCGGCCGTGGCGTAGCCGAGCCCGCGCGAGGCACCGGTCACGACGTAGGCGCGTCCTGCGAGTCCGAGGTCCATGACCTCATCCTCCCAGGCGCCGGGTCAGGCGTCCTCCTCGTCCCAGATCCGCACCTTGCGCGGCCGGACAGGGGCGGCGACGCTCCCGTGTCCGTCCCGCTCGACCGCCTCGTCGCGGGCGGTCTGCCGGGCCATGACCAGCACGAGGATCACCCCGACGGGCACGGTCAGCCACCACTGCAGCGCATAGGCGAAGTGCGAGCCCAGCGCGGTGCTGGGCCGCCCGAGCGGCTCGGGGCGCGTAGGGGGAGCGGGCACCTCGGTGTCGAGCACGGCATACCCGGGCAGCACGTCCAGGCCGGTCGACTCCTCGAGCCGGGGCAGGTCGATCGAGGCGACCTGCCCGGCCGGGAGGTCACGGCCGAGGTCGGGCTCGCCCGGGCGCAGCCAGCCCGTGACGTCGATTGTCCCCTCCGGTGCGACGGGCACCTCGGGCAGGGTGGCGGCCGTGGCGGCGTTGCGCACCCAGCCGCGGTCGACGACGAGCGCGGTCCCGTCGTCCAGGAGCAGCGGGACGAGCACCTCGTAGCCGTAGACGCCCTCGTGGGGCCGGTTGCGCACGAGGTGCTGTAGCTCGGGGGCGTAGCGACCGCGCGCCTCCACGCGGCGCCACTGCTCGGCCGTCGGGAAGGTGCCCTCCGGGTCGGGCAGCAGCGTGGTGACGGCCACCGGCGCCGCGTCGTAGTTGGCCTCGATCAGCGTGCGTCGCTCGACCTTGGACTCGTGCCGGTGCCACTGCCACAGGCCGAGGTTGGCGGTGAGGATGCCGAACAGCACGCCCAGCACGAGGTAGCCGACCCACCGCGGCCGCCGAAGCACGCCCAGCACGTCAGCCGTCCGCCTCGGTGAGCTGGTCCACGTCGATGACCTCGATGAGGAGGCCGCGCAGCTGCACGAAGTCGCGCAGCTGGTCGCGGTGGTCGTCGCAGGCCAGCCACACCTTGCGCCGGCTCTCCGCGTGGAGGCGCGGGTTGCGCCAGACCACCGCGTGCTGCGCCTGCGCGCGGCAGCCCTTCGCGCTGCACTGCAGGCCCGCAGCGGGGGAGGGGGCGCTCACCGTCCCGTCCGCGGGTGGCTGGAGGGGTATGTCGTGTCGCGGCTGGTCACGACCTCTCCGCTGACCACGGCGCTGCTCGGCGGCGCGGGGTCGGACCGCGCCGCGGCGCCGGTGGGGGCGGCCAGGCCCTGGACGGGGGACTCGGGGGTGCCCCGGGACTCGCCGCGGTGGTCGACGGCGTTGGCGAGCATCACCGCGACCGAGGGGATGACGACGGCCAGCACGACGAAGATCCACCCGATCGCGAGGTGGTGGTTGACGAAGGCCCAGATCGCCACCGGGAAGGAGAGCGTGCGGATCCCCATCGCGATGAGGTAGCTACGCATCCGTTGCTGGCGGTCCTCCTCCTGGCTGCGGCGGGCGGTGGTGACCGCCTGCGCGGGACGCCGGCCCCGGCCGCGTGGGGAGGTGTTGCTAGGCACCACTCCACGATACGTCTACGGTGTGACGGTGAGCGACACGACCATCTCCGCAGACCAGACCGCCTCCCGCCCCCGCGCCGTCCTCGTGACCGGCGGCAACCGGGGCATCGGGCTGGCGATCGCCCGCAGCTTCGCCGAGGCCGGCGACGACGTCGTCATCACCCACCGCAGCGGCACGCCGCCGGAGGGGCTGCGGGGCGTGATCTGCGACGTCACGGACAGCGAGAGCGTGGACCGGGCCTTCACCGAGGCCGAGCAGCTCCTGGGCCGGTCGGTGGAGGTGCTGGTCGCCAACGCCGGCATCACCAAGGACACGCTCCTGATGAGGATGAGCGACGAGGACTTCGACGCCGTGCTCGACACCAACCTCACCGGCGCCTTCCGGTGCGCCCGCCGCGCGGTCAAGGGGATGATCCGGGCCCGCGCCGGGAGGATCATCCTCGTCTCCTCGGTCGTCGGTCTGCTCGGTTCGGCCGGCCAGACCAACTACGCCGCGTCCAAGGCCGGGCTCGTGGGCCTGGCCCGCTCGATCACCCGCGAGCTGGGCGGTCGGGGGATCACCGCCAACGTCGTCGCCCCTGGGTTCATCGAGACGGAGATGACCGAGCAGCTCTCCGAGGACCTGCGCAAGACCTACCTGTCGGGGATCCCCGCAGGCCGGTTCGCGACCGCCGAGGAGGTCGCGGGCGCCGTGCGCTTCCTCGCCGGCCCCGACGCGGCCTACATCTCGGGCGCCGTGATCCCGGTCGACGGCGGCCTCGGGATGGGCCACTGAGCCTGCACGGCATACCCCCGGCCACCCATTAGAGTCCTCCCATGCTCCTTGACGGCAAGACGCTCCTGATCACCGGTGTCCTGATGGACTCGTCCATCGCCTTCCACGTGGCCCGCCTGGCCCAGGAGCAGGGAGCGGAGGTGGTGCTCACCTCCTTCGGTCGCACCTTCCGCATCACCCAGACGATCGCCAAGCGGCTGCCGAAGCCGGCTCCCGTCATCGAGCTGGACGTCGCCGACAAGGAGCACCTCGACACCCTGGCGGAGCGTCTCGGCGAGCACGTCGACCACCTCGACGGGGTGCTGCACTCCATCGGCTTCGCGCCGCAGGGGGCCTTCGACTTCCTCGCTGCGGACTGGGAGGACGTCCAGACCGCGCTGCACATCAGCGCCTACTCGCTCAAGGCCCTGGCCGTCGCCGCGCTGCCGCGGATGCGCGAGGGCGGCTCGATCGTCGGCCTCACCTTCGACGCGCAGTACGCCTGGCCGGTCTACGACTGGATGGGTGTCTCCAAGGCGGCGTTCGAGGCCACGAGCCGCTACCTGGCCCGCGACCTCGGCCCGAAGGGCATCCGGTCCAACCTCGTCTCGGCCGGCCCGATCTCGACGACGGCCGCCAAGTCGATCCCCGAGTTCGAGCAGTTCGCGCGCTGGGGCGAGAAGGCCCCCCTCGGCTGGGACGTCAAGGACCCGGTGCCGGCCGCCCAGGCCTGCGTGGCCCTGCTCTCCGACTGGTTCCCGGCCACGAGCGGCGAGATCGTCCACGTCGACGGCGGCTTCCACGCGATGGGCTTCTGACCCACCCTCCTCACGCGGTATGGCGTGGCGCACCTGGGTGCGCCACGCCATACCTGCGTCCGGGGTCAGGAGGAGAGCACGGTCCCCTTGGCGACGACGGTCAGACCGGAGTCGGTCACGGTGAAGCCGCGGGCGAGGTCGTGCTCACGGTCGACCCCGATGTGCACGCCCGCGGGGACGAAGACGCCCTTGTCGATGATCGCGCGGTGGACCTGGCAGGAGCGGCCGATCTCCACGTGGTCCATGAGCACCGATCCCGTGACGTGGCTGAAGCTGTGCACGGTGACGCGGGGCGAGAGGATGGAGTCGGCGACCGTCGCCCCGGAGATGACCGCGCCGGGGGAGACGGCGGAGTTGACCGCGTGGCCGATCCGGTCCCGTGAGCCGTGGACGAACTTGGCCGGCGGGTGCGGGCCGTAGTTGGTGTAGATCGGCCAGGCCTCGTTGTAGAGGTTGAACACCGGGTGGACCGAGATCAGGTCCATGTGGGCGTCGTAGTAGGAGTCGAGGGTCCCGACGTCGCGCCAGTAGGCGTGGTCCCGCTCAGTCGAGCCGGGGATCTCGTTGTCCTTGAAGTCGTAGACCCAGGCGTCCTCACGCTGCACGAAGGCGGGGACGATGTCGCCGCCCATGTCGTGCTTGCTGCCGACGAGCTCGGCGTCGGCCCGGACGGCCGCCTCGAGCGCGCTCGCCGTGAAGACGTAGTTGCCCATGGAGGCCAGCACCTCGTCGGGGGAGTCGGGCAGCCCGGGGGCGTCCGTCGGCTTCTCCAGGAACTCGCGGATGCGGCGCGGGTCGGTCGGGTCGACGTCGATGACGCCGAACTGGTCCGCCATGCTGCGCGGCTGGCGGATCGCCGCGACGGTGCAGGAGGCGCCGGTCTCGAGGTGCTGCTCCACCATCTGCGAGAAGTCCATGCGGTAGACGTGGTCGGCGCCGACCACGACGACGACGTCGGGACGCTCGTCGTGCATGAGGTTGAGGCTCTGGTAGATCGCGTCCGCCGAGCCGGCGAACCAGTGCTTGCCGACCCGCTGCTGCGCGGGGACGGAGGCGATGTAGTTGCCGAGCAGGGTCGACATGCGCCACGTCTTGGTGATGTGGGCGTCGAGAGAGTGGGACTTGTACTGCGTCAGCACGACGACCTTGAGGTAGCCGCTGTTGACGACGTTGGACAGGGCGAAGTCGATGAGCCGGTAGATCCCCCCGAAGGGGACCGCGGGCTTGGCCCGGTCGGCGGTGAGGGGCATGAGTCGCTTGCCCTCGCCGCCGGCGAGCACGATGGCCAGGACCTTCAGACGCGAACCACGAGCAGGCATGACACCAACCTAGAGCCTGTGACCGCTCCGCTGCAGGACGAGGCGCGTGGGGGCTAGGTTGGGGCCGTGCGCGTCGACATCCTGAGCCGTGAGTACCCGCCCAACGTCTACGGAGGGGCGGGGGTGCACGTCGCCGAGCTGACGCGCGCGCTGCGTGCGCTCCCCGGCACGGAGGTGCGCGTGCGAGCCTTCGACGACCCGGTGGCCGAGGAGGGCACGACCGGGTATGCCGTGCCCGCCGGCCTGGAGGAGGCGAACGCCGCCCTGCGCACGCTGGGGGTCGACCTGCTCATGGCGCGGGACGTGGCGGACGGTGGGGCCGACCTCGTGCACAGCCACACCTGGTACGCCAACCTCGGGGGTCATCTCGGCGGACTGCTGGCCGGGATCCCGCACGTGATCTCCGCGCACTCGCTGGAGCCGCTGCGGCCGTGGAAGGCCGAGCAGCTGGGCGGCGGGTACGCCGTCTCCTCGATGGCCGAGAAGGTCGCCTACGAGGGGGCGGCGGGCATCATCGCCGTCTCGGCGGGGATGCGGTCCGACATCCTGCGGTCCTACCCCGGCGTCGACCCGGCCCGGGTCCACGTGGTGCACAACGGCATCGACTCTGCCCGGTGGGAGCGGGACACCTCTCCGGCCGCGGCGGAGTTCGTGCGGTCCCAGGGCCTGGACCCGGAGGCCCGCACGGCGGTGTTCCTGGGCCGGATCACCCGGCAGAAGGGGCTGCCCTACCTGCTCCGGGCCCTGCGGTCGGTCGACGACGACGTGCAGGTGGTCCTGCTCGCGGGCGCACCGGACACCCCGGAGATCGAGCGCGAGGTCATCGGGCTGGTCGACGAGCTGCGCGCCGACCGGGGGGAGGGGGCCGCGCCGGTGGTGTGGATAGGCGAGATGCTCCCGCGGGACAAGGTCATCGCCGTGCTCTCCCACGCCACGGTGTTCCTGTGCCCGTCGGTGTACGAGCCGCTGGGCATCGTCAACCTCGAGGCGATGGCCTGCGGGCTCCCGGTGGTCGCGACCGCGACCGGCGGCATCCCGGAGGTCGTCGTGGACGGCGAGACGGGCTGGCTGGTGCCGATCGAGCAGGTCGACGACGGGACGGGCACCCCGGTCGACGAGGACCGGTTCGTGGCGGACCTGGGTGCCGCGGTCGTGGCTGCCCTCGCCGACCCGGAGGAGGCACGTCGTCGCGGCGAGGCCGGACGCCGGCGCGCGGTGGAGTCCTTCAGCTGGAGCACCATCGCCGAGCGCACCCTGGAGGTCTACTCCGCCGTGCTCGAGGGGCGTCCGCCCCGCCTCTAGCCGCACCGAGGCCCGCCAGCACCCCTGGAGCCAGCCCACCTCCCCTTTCCCACACCCCAGCGACGCTTGTGGGCCCACTCGCCCGGCGTGTCGCGCACTGTGCACTTTCCGGTGCTGCGAGTCCGGCGTCCGGGGCCCGATCCCGCAGCACAGGAAAGGCAACAAGCGCTCTGGCCTATGCCCTCTGGTGACCTTGAGCGACGCGACGCCCGGCTCACCCCCGGCCTCCGTGTGGGCGCAAGCGAAGGGCAACGGGGCGCTCGGCCCTTCGGACATCTAGACGTGGCTCAGGTCGCGCCCATCGTTGGCGTCGACGACGCCCCTGATGCGGGCGAGCACCTGCGCCGGTCGCTTGGCGATGCTGGTCGGGGTGACGGGGACGACCACGAGGCCGTGCTCGACATACCGTGCGTCCTTCTCCACGGTGGCGCTCCAGCGGTCTTTCCCCCTGCTCGTCCACGCCGCTGTGGAACTCCTTGGACCACTCCCGCGGTCGGGAAGTAGCCGTCGGGGCAACCGATCAACGTCCCGTCTGCGGCGTGCAGGCGAGGGTTGAGCACGTAGCGGGGCAGCGTCGGGTCCGAGCGGACCAGGGTGGCCAGACTGCCCTCGGGCACGCTCCACACGCCGTCCGCGAACTCGGCGACCGCCGACCGGACCGGGCCGAGGTTGGTGGCCGGACGCATGCGCAGCTCATCCTCGATGCGATCGGGATGGGTGAGCCGGCGCTGGAGCGCGGACAGGGCGGTCGCCCGCAGCTCGGTGCCCGTCAGTTCCTGCAGCGCGGCGGCGTCGCAGAGCGCGCGGGCCACGCTGGTCACGGGGACGTCGTCCTTGTGCGCCGCGACCTGGATGGGGCGTGTGGTCCGGACCGTGCGGACGCCGGCCGTCGCGCGGGCGCGACGGGTGGAAGGGACGAGGAAGACGCACGTCCCGAGCGAGGGGACCGTCAGGCCGTGCCGGTCCAGGGCGACCCGACCGGTCAGGACGGCGGCCTCGCCCGCCCACAGGTGAGCGCCCACCAGCCGTTGCTCGACGGTCAGCGGTCCACGGTGGGAGGCGAACACCCGGGGCACGACCTCCTGGATCGTCCTGTCCCGGGCGTGCCGTATCGCGTCGGCAGACCAGCCAGCCTCCCGCAGCTGGAACGAGGTGGCCAGGTCGTGCTGGCCGGCGATCGCGGGGAAGAGTCGTTGCTCAGACATGCGGCCAGCGTGGTGGGGAAGGCACGGTCGCGCTGCCCGAGCCGTCGCCCCTGTGGATGACGGGGGACCGATGACGAGGCTGTGGACGACACGCCGGGCTGGGAGGTCAGGAGCGGAAGGCCAGGTGCACGGCGGCAGCGTTGGTGGCGTCGGCGAGCGCGCGGGCGGCCTGGGTCTGCAGCTGACGGAGCAGGAGGGAGCGGCGGCTCGCAGTGCTCGCGTCGAGCGAGGAGGGCACGGTCGCCAGGCCCGCATCGGCGAGGAACAGCGCGGTGCCCGCCAGCGACACGACCCGCACGGCGCGGGGCGGCAGCCCGTCCGGGAGGCCCCACGCCGCGCCGCGGTCGCGAGCCGCTCGTGCCCGGGAGGCGCCCCGCTCGGCCGCCTCGCCGAACGGCGGAGCACCAGCGGAGGCCAGCTCGTCGGTGAGCTCGGCCAGACCGGTCCGCAGCATGAGCTCGGTCGCGCCCAGGTCCAGCGCCTCGACGCGGTGGACGGGGAAGGGGTCGGCCACGTATGCCGTCCACGTCACCGCCCAGCCCTGGTCGCCCTCGGGGCCGTAGGCAGCGATCTCGGGGACGAGCGCACCGCCGACGCCCGGCACGAAGACGCACTCCTCGGCGGCGGTCGCGGCGGCGACGAGGTCAGGGGAGCTGTGCGGCATACCCTGGACGTCCCCGGGACGGGGGAGGGCCACGAGGAGGGCCCTCTCACCCAGCTGGGCCCACAGGCGGACCTGCTCGACGAGACCGCTGCACTCGTCGATGTCGGGAAGGGCCCGGGCGGGCAGCTCCTCCGGCTGGAGGCGACCGCGGAGGACCGCCGTGCCCCACAGGGCGACGCGGACGCTGGCGGGCAGCTCGTGGTCGGGCATGTCCTGGATGGTAGGACGACGACCCCTGGCTAGAGTGACCCATCATGAGTGACGTCCTCGAATTCGCCGGGGTCGGAGTCCGCCGCGGGGCCTCCGACCTGCTGCGCGACATCACCTGGTCGGTCGAGGAGGGGGAGCGCTGGGTGGTCATCGGCCCCAACGGCGCCGGCAAGACCACGCTGCTGCAGCTGGCCGCGGCGCGGATGCATCCCACGACCGGCGTCGCCGGCGTGCTGGGCGAGGTGCTCGGTGCGGTGGACGTCTTCGAGCTGCGCCCCCGCATCGGTGTCTCGAGCGCGGCCGTGGCGGACCGCATCCCGGACGAGGAGCGGGTCAGCGACGTGGTCGTCACCGCCGCCTACGGCGTGCTGGGCCGCTGGCGCGAGGAGTACGACGAGTCCGACGAGCGGCGCGCGGCCGACCTCCTGGAGGCGCTGGGTGTCGAGCACCTGGCGCAGCGGCGGTTCGGGACCCTGTCGGAGGGGGAGCGCAAGCGCGTCCAGATCGCCCGTGCCCTGATGACCGACCCTGAGCTCATGCTGCTCGACGAGCCGGCCGCGGGCCTCGACCTGCGCGGCCGCGAGGACCTGGTGGGCCGGCTGAGCCTGCTGGCGCAGGACATCGAGGCGCCGGCCATGGTGCTGGTCACCCACCACGTCGAGGAGATCCCGCCCGGGTTCACCGACATCCTCATGCTGCGCGGGGGCGAGGTGGTCGCGGCCGGTCCCATCGAGCTCACTCTCACCGCCGACAACCTCAGCCGCACCTTCGACCTGCCCCTGGTGGTGGACCGGCACGGCGACCGCTGGGCCGCACGGGCCGCAGCGGTCACCGCGGACACCGCCTCGTGAGTCCCTGGGAGATCGGCGCGATCGCGCTGGCCGGCTTCTGGGCGGGCATGATCAACACGATCGTCGGGTCGGGGACGCTGGTCACCTTCCCGACGCTGCTCTTCTTCGGCTACCCGCCCGTGTCGGCGAACATCTCCAACAGCCTCGGCCTGGTCCCCGGCGGCGTCTCGGGCGCCTGGGGCTACCGCCGCGAGCTGCGGTCCCTCGGCGGGGTGCTGGCGCGGCTCGCCCCCGCCAGCCTGGTGGGAGCGGTCGGCGGTGCCCTGCTCCTGCTCTGGCTGCCGCCGGCTGCGTTCGAGGCGATCGTCCCGGTCCTCATCGTCCTCGCCCTGGCCCTCGTGCTCCTCGGGCCGCGCCTCCAGCGCTGGGCGGGCGCCCACCACGCCTCGTCGATCACACCCGGCCGGTGGGTCGCCCTCGTGCTCGGGATCGTCGTCGCCGGCATGTACGGCGGCTACTTCGGCGCGGCCCAGGGGGTGCTGCTCATCGGACTGCTCAGCGTCCTGCTACCGCTGGGGATCCAGGAGCTCAACGGCATCAAGAACGTCTTGGGCATGGTCGTCAACCTCGTCGCCGCCCTGGTCTTCCTCGTCGTCGACCCCGCCCAGGTCAACTGGACGATCGTCCTCATCATCGGCGTCGGGGCTCTGCTCGGCGGGGCCGTGGGCGCCCGGGTCGGCCGCGCGATGCCGCCCTGGCTGCTCCGCGCGGTCATCGTCGTCATCGGCGTCGTGGCCGTGATCTACCTGCTCGCCACCTGATGGCGGGGTATGGCGAGGTGCCGGCTCTCCCCACCGGCTGCACCTGGGTGCAGGACGCCCAGGCGGAGGAGCTGCGCGACTACTTCTCGCTGACGGACGTGGCCCTGCGCCGCGTGGTCGAGCCGGAGCGCGGGCTCTACATGGCCGAGTCGGAGAAGGTCATCCGTCGAGCGCTGGCAGCCGGTCACCGGCTGCGCTCGCTGCTCATGACACCGCGGTGGGTGGAGGAGTGGCCCGACCTCATCGCCACCGCCCGGGCCCAGGGTGCCCCGGTCTACGTGGCGGCGCCGGCGGTCGCCGAGGAGCTGACCGGATTCCACCTGCACCGCGGTGTGCTCGCCGCGATGCACCGGCCGGAGCTGCCCTCGATCGAGGAGGTCGTGGCGACCGCGCGTCGGGTCGCGGTGCTCGAGGACATCGTCGACCACACCAACGTGGGGGCCGTCTTCCGGTCCGCCGCGGCCCTGGGCGTGGACGCCGTCCTCGTGACTCCGCGGTGCGCCGACCCGCTCTACCGCCGCAGCGTCAGGGTGTCGATGGGCACCGTGTTCCAGGTGCCCTGGACGCGGATCGACCCGTGGCCGGACGGCGTCGGGATGCTGCAGGAGCTCGGCTTCACCGTCGCGGCGCTCGCGCTGTCCGACGACGCGGTGAGCCTGGACGACCTCGAGGTCGCGCCGCCGGAGCGGCTGGCGCTCGTGCTGGGCACCGAGGGCGACGGGCTCTCCTCGCGCACGGTCGAGGCGGCCGACCTGGTCGTGAAGATCCCGATGGGCGGGCAGGTCGACTCGCTCAACGTCGCCGCGGCGTCGGCGGTCGCCTTCTGGGCAGTCCGTCCGCGCGCCTGACGGCGCCTAGTTGATCCCTCGCTCCGCCAGATCGGTGACCGCCCGGACCGCGGCCTCAGGCCCCTGGACCGTGACCGCGTCACCGCGTCCCCAGGCCCACAGCGCCAGGTCCTGCACGGTGCCGGTCACCGTGGCGCGCGGCATACCGGGCTCGATCTCCCCGGAGAGCCGACGGGCCCGCGGCTCGTCGAAGGTGCGGCCGGACTCCGGGCCCGTCCCGCTCCACCTCCCCACCTCCACGAGCCAGCGGTCACCGGTTTCGGACGCCACGATCTCCACGTGCGCGAGCGCCCGGTCGTGGGCCCACTCCGGCACACCGGCCCACATGACGTCCACGCAGTGGTCCACGGCCCCGGCGGCGACGTCGGGCGGGATGGGGGACAGTTCCGCCCCGGCGGTGCGCTCGGCGTCCACGCGGTGCATCGTCGCCTCGTAGGTCTGCATCCGCCGGGTGAACCCGACCGTCTGTTCCTCGTCCCACCAGGTCCATCGCGGCTCGTCGTCGCCGAGGGACTCCAGCTGGGCCAGCAGCTCCAGGGTGGCCCGCTCGCGCAGGCCCAGGAGCCCGGCCAGGTCCGCCGGGCGGTCCGGGGTCGAGGCGTCCACCACCCCGACCTCCTCCTCGGTGCGCGCCCCGCTGCCCAGGACCCCGGCCCAGAACAGGTGCACGCCGGTGAAGTGCCAGAGGAGGTCGGAGGCGTCCCAGCCGGGGCACGTCGGCACGGCCGCGGCGGGATCGACGCCGGCGAGCACCTCCGCCAGCCGGTCGGACTCACGGCGGATCACGGCGATGCGGTCCATGCCCACAACCTACGCCGCGTCGGCGGCCCCGTCAGGCGGGCAGGCCCAGGCCCTCCAGTTCCTCGGCGCCGGGCAGCTCGGCGGCGAGGGCGCCGGGGAGCCGGAGCTTGGAGCGGCGCACGCCCGACCCCATGACGATGACGCCACGCCCCAGCACGGCGGCGTCGACCAGGACCGGCCAGTCGGCCGGGAGTCCGAGCGGGGTGATGCCGCCGTACTCCATCGCGGTGCGCTCCACGGCCTCGTCCATGGGCATGAAGGAGCACTTGCGCACGTCGAGGCGCTTGCGCACCGTCCGGTTGACGTCCGCCCGGGTGGTGCCGAGGACCAGGGCTGCGCAGACGCGTTCCTCACCCGCCCGGGCACCCGAGATCACGATGCAGTTGGCCATGTCCTCCATGTCCATCCCGCTGGCTTCGACCAGCGCGGCGGTGTCGGCCAGGGCGGGGTCGATCTCGACCACCTCGAGCGCCGGGACGAGGGGAGAGCCGGCGCTCTGCATACCCTCCAGGGCGGCGCGGACGGGTGCGGCGAGGAGGTCCGGGCGCGAGAGCGCGGGGACCCAGTCGAGCCTCACAGCTCGTAGGTGCCGGTGAGGGTGCCGCGGGCGAGCACGTTGCCGAGCGTGGCGAACTGCGCCTTGGCCACCGAGGTGCTGGCGTCCAGGCCGGTGTTGTCGGTGTCGAGCGCCCAGACGGTGAAGACGTAGCGGTGCGGCCCGTCGCCCTCCGGTGGGGCGGCGCCGCCGAAGTCGCGGGTGCCGTAGTCGTTGGTCAGCGTGGTCGTGCCCTCACCGAGGTTGGTGCCGAAGGCGCCCGCGTCGGCGGCCAGGGACGTGGTCCCGGCGGGGATGCCGAGCACCGCCCAGTGCGTGAAGCCGCCGATCACCGGCGCGTCCGGGTCGTGGCAGACGAGCAGGTAGGACCGAGTGCCCTCGGGCGCGCCGCTCCAGGACAGCTGCGGCGAGGTGTTGCCGAAGCCGAAGCCTGCGCTCCGGGGCAGGGGGCCGCCGTCGGTGAAGTCGTCGCTGGTCACCGTCAGCTCGGCGGGAGCCGCGGGGAGGTGGTCGATCGGGTGCGGGGCCGGGGTGCGCTGAAGGTTCATGGTCCCGACCCTAACGAGGGGTTCCGAGCCTGGCCAGGTGGCGTGACGCTGGCGCGGGGACTGTCCGTGGGCCGTGGGAGAGTGGGCGGTATGCCGTCCGCGTCCGACCCCAGGCGCCGCATCCTGCACCTGGACCTGGACGCCTTCTTCGCCGCGGTGGAGCAGCGGGACAAACCCTCGCTCCGCGGCCGACCGGTCGTGGTCGGCGGCACCGGAGGCCGTGGTGTGGTGTCGACCGCCTCCTACGAGGCCAGGGTCTACGGCGTGCACTCGGCGATGCCGACGGCCGAGGCCCGACGTCGCGCGCCGTCGGGGACCGCCTTTCTCTCCAGCCGCTTCGAGGCCTACCGCGTCAGCTCGCGCATCGTCATGGACATCCTGCGTGCGCGCTCGGCCCTCGTGGAACAGGTGTCCGTGGACGAGGCGTATGTCGATCTCACGGCCGCGGCGGGCGCGCCCGGGTGGGAGGAGGCAGCGCTGGAGGAGTGGTGCGCTGGGCTGCTCGCCGAGATCGCGGAGGCGACGGGTGGCCTGACAGCGTCGGTCGGGGTCGCGACCTCCAAGATGATGGCCAAGCTGGCCAGCGAGATGCACAAGCCCGCCGGCATCACGATCCTGCGCCCGGGGACCGAGCTGGAGGTGCTGCACCCGATGAGCGTGCGTGCGGTCGCGGGCGTCGGGCCGGCGACCGCGGCCCGCCTGCGGACCTTCGGGGTGGAGACCGTGGGCGACCTGGCGAGGGTCTCCGAGGCGGACCTGGTTGCGATCTTCGGCTCGGCTCACGGGGCCGGGCTCCACCGGCTGGCGCGGGCTGACGACGACCGGGCCGTCGTGGCCGAGCGTGAGACGAAGAGCGTGTCGGTGGAGGAGACCTTCGAGTCCGACATCCCGGACCGCGCCGTGCTCGAGGTGGAGCTCGCCCGGATGGCCGCGCAGCTGGCCACGCGGATGGGTGCGAGCGCGACGTTCGCCCGCACCATCACGGTCAAGGCGCGTTTCCACGACTTCAGCACGGTGACCCGGTCGTCGTCGCTGCCGTACGCGACCGGGGACCTGTCTGTCGTGCTGCGTGAGGGTCGACGGCTGCTGGGCAGCATCGACGTCTCCGGCGGGCTCCGGCTGCTCGGCCTGGGCGTGTCGGGCCTGACCACTCACGCTCAGGACGAGCTCGGCCTCGACGTCGACGAGCGGACGGACGTGGTCGAGATCCCGGACGTCGGGGGCGCCGTGGTGCCCGAGCCTCAGGTGCCCGGAGCCGGCGCGGTCGGCGACGGCGAGCCCCTGCTCGCGCGGCGTGGGCGCGGCTGGCGCACCGGCCAGGACGTCACGCACGAGGAGCACGGTGCCGGTTGGGTGTGGGGGAGCGGTCTGGGTCGGGTGACAGTGCGCTTCGAAGGGCCCCTGACGCCGCCCGGCCCGATCAGGACGTTCCGCGTGGACGACCCGCAGCTGTCGCCGGCCACGCCACCCGACTGGCGTTTGACACCTCTGTGAGCGTGGTAAAGTTTTCCCTCGTTGCCCGCTCCCCACGAGTGCGGGTGGCACCACCTGTCCGGGTGGCGGAATGGCAGACGCGCTAGCTTGAGGTGCTAGTGCCCTTAACGGGCGTGGGGGTTCAAGTCCCCCTCCGGACACGCTGGGTCCATCAGGACCGACGAAGGCCCCGAGCATCCGCTCGGGGCCTTCGTCGTGTGGCACAGGGCATGCCCCTCCTAGGCGGTCGACGGTCGCAAGGCGGCCCGCCGGTCGGCGTGGGCGGAGCGACGCCTGGCCAGCTCGGCCGCCATCTCGGGGTCGTCCTGCACGAGGTAGACCAGCCCGCAGTCCTGAGGGCCGCTGGCACCGGGCACGCACAGCGTGCACGGTTCACCGATCCGGATGGGGCATTGAGGGACCGGTCGACGACGCGCGGTAGTAGGCACGCACGGACAAACGCGCGCGCCTCACGATTCATGCCCGGGACGACCAGGGGCGCCGCTTCCGATGGACGGCCCCGGGAGCGCTGGCCAGACTGGACGTCTGAGCGATCCGACCGAGAGGAGACCCGACATGACAGGGCAGCCCGAGGAACAGCGACGCGCCGAGGAGCTCAGCGACGACGGCGTCGGACTGGGGATGAGCGAGGAGGACAACACCTTCGAGCCCGAGGAGGCGGGTGGGCTCGTCCCGGACGAGGAGCGACCGGTCGACCCCGAGGTCGTTGACGACCAGGTGCTGCCTGATGAGGAACGCCCGGTCGAGCTCGACGAGGGGCCGCGCAACCCGCTGTGACCTGTTCGGTGGGGCTGGGAGCAACCACTCCACGCGCTCGGTGGGGGTGCGGGGGAGACTGACCCCATGACGCCTCACCGGACGACCGGCCTGCTCCTCGCCGCCGGGCAGGGGCGCCGCTACGGCGGCCCCAAGGCCCTCGTCGAGGCCGACGGCGTCCCGTGGGTCAGGCGCTCGGTCGACACCCTTCTCGAGGGCGGGTGCGCAGACGTTCTCGTCGTCACCGGGGCCGGGGCCCGGGAGGTGGAGGCGCTGCTCGCGGCCTCACCCGACCCGCGCGTGACCTCGACCCGGTGCGGCACCTACGAGCGCGGCATGGGTGAGTCGCTGAGGGCCGGGCTCACCGCGCTCGCCACGCGTGGGCGCAGCGTCCCGCGTCAGGCCCTCGTCCACCTGGTCGACCTGCCCGACGTGGGCGCCGACGCGGTGGCGCGCGTCCTCGCCGCCGCCGGTGACGGGACCGACGCCCTGGCGCGAGCGGCATACCAGGGGGTCCCGGGGCACCCCGTCCTCCTCGGGCGGGACCACTGGGAGGGCGTGCTGGGGACGGCGCGCGGCGACAGCGGGGCCCGCGCCTACCTGCGCCGCGCCCGGCCGCAGCTGGTGGAGTGCGGCGATCTCGCCACCGGTGCCGACGTCGACGTCCCGGGCGGCGCGACCCCGGCCCAGACCTAGACTCGCTGCCATGGACGCCTTCGACAGCCCGCGCTCCCTCAGCGAGGCGCTCGCCACCACCGGCTACCTCGCCGACGAGGGGCTGGCGACGGTCGCCTGGCTCGCGCAGGCCCTCGGGCGGCCGCTGCTCCTGGAGGGGGAGCCGGGCACCGGCAAGACAGCCCTGGCGGAGGCGACGGCCGAGCTGCTCGGCGTGCCCCTGATCCGGCTGCAGTGCTACGAGGGCATCGAGGCCAGCCAGGCGCTCTACGACTGGGACTTCCCCAGACAGATCCTGCACCTGCGCACCGTCGAGGCGCTCGGTCGTCAGGGTGAGGTCGACCAGGTGGAGCACGACCTCTTCGACGAGCGCTTCCTGCTCGCGCGTCCGGTCCTGCGGGCGCTGAGCGAGGCACCGTGCGTCCTCCTGGTCGACGAGGTGGACCGGGCCGACGACGAGTTCGAGGCGTTCCTGCTGGAGGTCCTGTCGACCTGGTCGGTGACCATCCCCGAGCTGGGTACCGTCCGGGCCGCGACCCCGCCCTTCGTCGTCCTCACCTCCAACCGCACCCGTGACCTCCACGACGCGCTGAAGCGCCGCTGTCTCTACCACTGGATCGAGCACCCCGGCCTCGAGCGCGAGCTGGCCATCCTGCGCACGAGGCTGCCCGAGGTGGACGCGACGCTCTCGGAGCAGGTCGTCGGCGTCGTCCAACGGCTGCGCGCCGAGGAAGACCTCGTCAAGCCGCCCGGAGTCGCCGAGTCGCTCGACTGGGCCCGCGCGCTGGACGCCCTGGGTGCGAGCCGGCTCGACCCGGAGATCGCCGCAGCCACCATGGGGGCGGCGGTGAAGGACCGCGAGGACGCCGAGCGCGTGCGGGTCGCGCTGGACCGCATGCTCACCCGCTGAGGGGTATGCCGTGAGCCAGGCGCCCCCCGACCCCCCGCCCGGGTGGTCCGCAGCTCAGACCCTGGCCGGGTTCGCGCGCGCCTGCCGCTCGGCGGGGCTGCCGGTCACGTCCGACCGCGAGCGCACCTTCCTCACCGCCTGCGCGCGGCTGGGGGTCGGGCGCCGCGCCGACGTCTACTGGGCGGGGCGGGCGAGCCTGACCGCCTCGCCGGACGACGTCGAACCCTTCGACCGCGTCTTCGCGGGCTGGTTCGGAGGCCGTCCGATGCACGCGGTGTCGTCGCAGGACGTGCCACGGCCGACGACCGTCCAGGCTCCCCTCGAGCAGGACGGCGGCGGGGAGGGTGGCGAGAGTGAGGACCGGTTGGGCGTGCGGGCGGCCGCCTCCGCGGTCGAGGTGCTGCGCCACCGGGACGTCGCCGGCCTCTCGCCTGCCGACCGCGTGCTCCTGAGACGCCAGTTCGCCACCCTGCGACCGCGGTCCCCGCTCCGCTCGGCGCGCCGCCATGCCCCGAGCCACCGCGGTGTCGTCGACGGGCGGGCCACCGTGCGGGAGCTGCTGCGCAACCTCGGCGAGCCGACGCGGATCCGGCTGCGCCGCAGGGACGACCGCCCCCGTCGGGTGGTCCTCCTCGTGGACGTGAGCGGGTCCATGAGCGCCTACGCCGACGCGCTCCTGCGCCTCGCGCACCGGATGGTGCAGGCAGCCCCGGCCACGACGGAGGCCTTCACGGTCGGCACGCGGCTCACGCGCGTCACCCGCGCGCTCCGCGAGCGGGACGCGGACCGCGCCCTCCTCGCCGCGGGCGAGGTGGTGCCCGACTGGTCCGGCGGGACCCGGTTGGGGGAGTCCCTGGAGGTCTTCCTGCGCCGGTGGGGCCGGCGCGGTATGGCGCGGGGCGCCGTCGTCGTCATCCTCAGCGACGGCTGGGAGCGGGACCGTCCCGAGCTGCTGGGGGAGCAGGTCCGGCGGCTGCACCGGGTCGCGCACCGGGTGGTGTGGGTGAACCCGCACCGCGGAAAGGCCGGCTACCTGCCGGTCCAGGCCGGGATCGTCGCCTGCCTGCCCCACGTCGACGACTTCCTGGCCGGTCACTCCCTGGCGACCTTCGAGGAGCTCCTGGACGTCGTGGCCCGCGCCTGAGACGGCCCGTGCGATGCTGGCGCCATGCGTGACGTGCTGGGTCAGCTCGTGGACTGGTGGAGGGCGGGCGAGGCCGTCGCGCTCGGTACGGTCGTCGGCACCTGGAGGTCCGCCCCGCGCCAGCCGGGGGCCTCGATGCTGGTGGGCCCGGAAGGTGAGGCCGTCGGCTCGGTGTCCGGCGGCTGCGTGGAGGGTGCCGTCTACGAGCTGGGGCAGGAGGTCGTCGGGTCCGGCTCGCCCGTGCTGCAACGGTATGGCGTGTCCGACGACGACGCCCACGCCGTGGGCCTGACCTGCGGCGGCATCCTCGACGTCTTCGTCGAGCGCGTGTCGCCCGCGGACTTCCCCGAGCTCGGGGAGGTGGCCGAGGACATCGACGCGGGCCGGCCCGTCGCCGTGGCGACGGTCGTCGCGCACCCGGACGCGGCATACCTCGGGCGGCACCTGGTGGTGCGTCCCGAGGGGCAGCCGACGACGGGGTCCCTGGGCAGCGAGCGCATCGACGCTGCGGTGCTCGACGACGCCCGGGGCATGCTCGACCACGGCACGACCGCGACCCTGGAGTACGGCCCCCACGGCGAGCGTCGCGGCGAGGGCCTGCGCGTCTTCGTCTCCTCCTATGCCCCACGGCCCCGCATGCTCGTCTTCGGGGCGATCGACTTCGCGGCCGCGGTGGCCCGCGTCGGCTCCTTCCTCGGTTATCACGTGACGGTGTGCGACGCCCGGCCCGTCTTCGCCACCCGCAGCCGTTTCCCGGACGCGGACGAGGTGGTCGTGACCTGGCCGCACCGCTACGTCGCCCAGCAGGTGGAGGCAGGGGCCCTGGACCGACGGACCGTCGCCTGCGTGCTGACCCACGACCCGAAGTTCGACGTGCCGCTGCTCGTCTCGCTGCTGGGGGAGGGAGCACCCGAGCTCGCCTACGTCGGCGCGATGGGCTCGCGACGGACCCACGATGACCGTCTGCAGCGCCTGCGCGAGGAGGGGCTGACGGAGCAGCAGCTGGCCCGGCTGCGCAGCCCGATCGGTCTCGACCTGGGCGCCCGGACCCCCGAGGAGACCGCGGTGAGCATCGCCGCGGAGATCGTCGCCGACCGCTGGGGCGGTCAGGGCGAGCCGCTGAGCCGGACCGAGGGCGCGATCCACCGACACGGCTGAGGACGGCGCCAGGTCGGAGGGGTCCGGCGACCCCTTGCCAGGCTCGACGACACAGGGTTGGATGTCGGTGACAGTGATGTCCATCACTCCGAACGGAGGACCCCTGCATGAGCAAGATCAGCGTGAAGGTCGACGGCGTGACCTACGAGGACGAGGTGGAGCCCCGCACCCTCCTGGTGCACTACCTGCGCGAGCAGCTGGGCAAGACCGGCACCGTCGTCGGGTGCGACACGAGCAACTGCGGAGCGTGCACCGTGCACCTGGACGGGCGCAGCGTGAAGTCCTGCAACGTCCTCGCCGTGCAGGCGGACGGCCACGAGGTCACCACCATCGAGGGCCTCGCCGGCGCCGACGGCGCTCTCACGCCCGTCCAGGAAGCCTTCCGGGACTGCCACGCCCTGCAGTGCGGCTACTGCACCCCGGGCATGATCATGCAGGCCACCGACCTGCTCGCCGAGAACCCCGACCCCACCGAGGAGGACGTGCGGCTCGGCATGGAGGGCAACCTGTGCCGCTGCACGGGCTACCACAACATCGTCAAGGCCGTCCTGCAGGCCGCGGGCGCGAGGGCGGGTGAGCACGCATGAGCATCAGCACCGAGGGCGTGGCCGAGGTCGTCGAGGAGCGCGCCGACGTCGACCGCACGGACGAGAGCAGCGGACCGGAGGTCGGGAAGGCCCGACGCCGCAAGGAGGACCAGCGGCTGATCACCGGGCGCACGCGCTGGACCGACAACCTGCAGCTGCCCGGCATGCTGCACGTCGCGACGGTCCGCAGCCCCTACGCCCACGCGACCATCACCGGGATGGACACCACCGCGGCGACGTCCTCGCCGGGCGTCGTCGCGGTGCTCACCGGTCAGGACGTCAAGGACAGCCAGGGCTCGCTGCCCTGCGCCTGGCCCATCACCGAGGACCAGAAGGCCCCGCCGCACCCGGCGATCGCCGTCGACCGCGTCGCCTTCTCGGGCGAGGTCGTCGCCGTGGTCGTCGCACGCACGGCCGCGGCCGCGCGGGACGGCGCCGAGCTGGTCGACGTCGACTACGACGAGCTGCCGGCCGCGCTCGACCTGCGGGAGTCGGCCGCCGACACCACGCTGGCCCACCCAGACCTGGGGACCAACAGGTCCGCGCACTGGGTCTTCGACTCCGCCGAGGCCGGCACGGGCGAGGACGTCGAGGCGGCCATCGCCCAGGCCCGCGAGGACGGCGTGCTGATCGAGCGGGAGTACCGCCAGCAGCGGCTCATCCCCTCCTTCATGGAGCCGCGCTCGGTGGTGGTCGACCCCACGGGCGAGCAGTTCACCATGTGGTCCGCCACGCAGGTCCCGCACATCCTGCGCCTCATGCTGGCCCTGACGCTGGACGTGCCCGAGTCCAAGGTGCGCGTCATCGCGCCCGACGTGGGCGGCGGCTTCGGCGGCAAGCTGCAGGTCACCCCGGAGGAGGTCATCACCTTCCTGGCGGCACGGCATACCGGCAAGCCCTGCAAGTGGACCGAGACCCGCAGCGAGTCGCTCCTGTCCGCCCACCACGGCCGCGACCAGTGGCAAAAGCTGACGCTCGCGGCGACCAAGGACGGCACGGTGACCGGCCTCAAGGTCGAGCTGCTCGCCGACATGGGCGCCTACCTGGGCCTCGTCACTCCCGGCGTGCCGATCCTGGGCGCGTTCATGTTCAACGCGATCTACAAGTTCCCTGCCTACCGCTTCGAGTGCACCAACGTGTTCACCAACAAGACCTGGACCGACGCCTACCGCGGCGCCGGACGTCCCGAGGCCACGTTCGCGATCGAGCGCCTCATGGACGAGCTCGCCGCCGAGCTCGGGCGCGACCCGCTCGAGGTGCGCGAGCAGAACTGGATCAGGCACGAGGAGTTCCCGTTCACCAGCGTGTGCGGGCTCGAGTACGACTCCGGCAACTACGAGGCCGCCACCGCGCGCGCCAAGGAGCTGTTCGGGTATGACGAGCTGCGGGCCGAGCAGGCCCGTCGCCGGGAGTCGAACGACCGGGTCCAGCTGGGCCTGGGCGTCTCCACCTTCACCGAGATGTGCGGCCTGGCGCCCAGCCGGGTGCTGGGGTCGCTGTCCTACGGCGCCGGTGGCTGGGAGCACGCGTCCGTGCGGATGCTGCCCAGCGGCAAGGTCGAGGTGATCACCGGGTCCTCCGCGCACGGCCAGGGCCACGAGACGGCCTGGAGCCAGATCGTCGCCGACCAGCTCGGCGTGCCCTTCGAGGACGTCGAGGTGCTCCACGGCGACACCCAGATCAGCCACAAGGGCCTGGACACCTACGGCTCCCGCTCCCTCGTCGTCGGTGGCCAGGCGGTCGTGAAGGCGGCGCAGAAGGTCATCGAGAAGGCCAGGCCGCTGGCGGCCCACGTCCTCGAGGCCAACATGGACGACCTCGAGTTCAGCTCCGGCACGTTCACCGTCAAGGGCGCGGGCGAGGGGCAGGAGGGCGTGAGCATCACCGAGCTGGCGCTCAAGACCTTCGCCGCCCACGACCTCCCGGACGGCATGGAGCCGAGCCTGGACGCCGACGCGACCTTCGACCCGGTCAACTTCTCCTTCCCGCACGGCACCCACCTGTGCGCGATGGAGGTCGACACCGAGACGGGGGAGTCGCGGATGCGTTCCTACGTCGCGGTCGACGACATCGGCAACGTGGTCAACCCGCTCATCGTCGAGGGCCAGGTGCACGGCGGCCTGGTCCAGGGGATCGCCCAGGCGCTCTGGGAGGAGGCCGTGTATGACGAGCAGGGCACCCTGGTCTCGGGGTCGTTCGTCGACTACACCCTGCCCACCACGGCCGACACGATCAGCTTCGTGACCGACCGGACGGTCTCCCCGTCCACGAGCAACGACCTCGGCGCCAAGGGCGTGGGTGAGGCGGGCTGCATCGCCTCGACCCCGGCGGTCGTCAACGCGATCGTCGACGCGCTCCGGCCCCTGGGGATCCACGACGTGACCATGCCGTGCACTCCCGAGCGGGTGTGGCGCACGATCCAGGACAGCGGTTCCGGCGGCGGTGCCACCCTCCCCGACGCCCAGCCGCACTTCGACGAGGGAGCACCCAACCAGGACCAGCCGGCGGACGCCGGCCAGGAAGGCGGACAGGCATGATCCCGGCACAGTTCGACTACGTCGCCCCGGCGACCGTCGAGGAGGCGCTCGCCCTGCTGGCCGAGCACGGCGACGAGGCCAAGGTGATGGCCGGCGGCCAGTCGCTGCTGCCCGTCCTGCGGATGCGGCTCAACGCACCGGGTGTCGTCGTGGACATCTCCCGGATCGAGGAGCTGCGGTCGATCACCGACGACGGCGACGCGATCCGCATCGGGGCCGGAGCGACCTACCAGGACGTCCTGGACTCCGACCTGGTGCGCGAGCACCTGACCCTGCTCCACCAGGCTGTCGCCGAGGTCGCCGACCCCCAGATCCGCCACCGCGGCACGGTCTGCGGCGCCCTGGCGCACGCCGACCCGGCGGGTGACGTGGGCGCGCCGGCCCTGGCCCTGGACGCGCAGATGGTGATCCGCGGCAGCGAGGGCGAGCGGACCGTCCCGGGGTCGGAGTTCTTCGTCGACCTCTTCGAGACGGCGGTCGGCGAGGGCGAGCTGCTCACCGCGGTGGTCATCCCCAAGCACACCGGGTGGGGCAGCCACTACGAGAAGTTCGTGCGCGTCTCGCACCAGTGGGCGATCGTCGGCGTGGCCGTCACCGTCCGGGTCGAGGGCGGCACCATCGCCGAGGCGAAGGTCGGCCTGACCAACATGGGCTCGACGCCGCTGCGCGCACCGGCCGTGGAGGCCGCGCTCGTGGGGCAGCCCGCCAGCGAGGAGGCCATCGGGGCGATCTGTGCGCAGGTCGGGGAGGGCACCGACCCGCCCTCGGACCTCAACGGGCAGGCCGACTACCGCAGGCACGTCGCCGGCGTGCTGACGCGCCGGGCGGTCCTCGCGGCGGCGGGGGCCTGAGGTGGGTATGCAGCTCGAGCACAGCTTCGTGGTGCCCGCGGACCCCGACACCACCTGGGCGCTCCTGACGGACCTGAAGACGGTGGGTGGCTGCTTCCCCGGGGCCACTGTGACCGAGGCCGATGCCGAGACGTTCGCCGGCAACGTCAAGGTCAAGCTCGGGCCCATCGCGGTGACCTACGAGGGCACGGGCCGGTTCGTCGAGCGTGACGACGAGGCCCACCGGGCCGTCATCGACGGCACCGGCAAGGGTCTGCGCGGGCTCGGCAACGCCGGGGCCCAGGTCACCATGCAGCTGGTCCCTGACGGGCCGGGGACCAGGGTCGACGTTCTCACCGAGCTGAACATCACCGGCAAGCCGGCCCAGTTCGGCCGTGGTGTCATGCAGTCGGTCTCCGACAAGCTGCTCGGCCAGTTCGTCGGCTGCGTGGAGAACAAGCTCGCGGCCGGGGACGGCACCCCGTGACCGACCGGCCGACGGACGGTCCACTGCCTCTCGGCGGCGGGCCGTCCGGCTGGGAGCGGGCTCGCTCGCGCTGCACGGCGTGCGGGAGCGAGGGCCTGCTCGACGAGGGTTTCCTGGAGGACACCGGCGAGGCGGCCAAGGGCTACGTCCGCTGGGTGCAGGGCGCCCGCGACACCGGCTTCCTGGGCGGCTTCGCCTCCATGGGCAGCCCCCGCCTGCTCGTCCGGGCCTTCCGCTGCCGCGAGTGCAACCACCTGGAGCTCTTCGCCGAAGCCCGCTGAGCCGGGCCCGGCCGAACCGGTGACGGGCCGGTGACGCGCGGGGTGAGGGTCGGCATACCCTGGCACGCATGACTGACGCGGACCCGCCCCTGACCACGACCGCCGAGGACGAGGCCGTCCGGATCTGCAAGGAGCTGATCCGGATCGACACCTCCAACTACGGGGACGGCAGCGGGCCGGGGGAGCGGGCGGCCGCGGAGTACGTCATGGGGCTGCTGCAGGAGGTCGGGCTCGACCCGCAGCTGACCGAGTCCGACCCGGGGCGTGCCAGCGTGGTCGTCCGCACCGAGGGACGGGACAGCTCGCGCGGGGGCCTGGTGCTGCACGGGCACCTGGACGTCGTCCCCGCCGAGGCCAAGGACTGGTCGGTCGACCCGTTCGAGGCGGTCGAGAAGGACGGCCTCATCTGGGGCCGGGGCGCCGTGGACATGAAGGACATGGACGCCATGCTGCTGGCCACCCTCCGCCACCTGGCGCGCTCGGGCGAGAAGCCGCCGCGGGACATCGTCTGGGCGTTCTTCGCCGACGAGGAGGCGGGCGGTGTCAAGGGCGCCGGCCATGTCGTCGCCCAGCACCCGGAGTGGTTCGAGGGCTGCACCGAGGCGATCTCCGAGGTCGGCGGCTTCTCCGTCACCCTCCCCGACGCCGCCACCGGCGCACCCACCCGGGCCTACCTGCTCCAGACCGCCGAGAAGGGCATCGCCTGGCTGCGCCTGCACGCGCACGGCCGCGCCGGGCACGGCTCGGTGCCGAACGACGAGAACGCCATCGTCCGGCTGGCGGAGGCGGTCGCCCGGATCGACGCGCACCCGTGGCCGCGCACCCACATCGCCTCGGTCAAGGAGCTCTTCCGCGGGGTCTCGGAGATCACCGGCATGCCGTGGAACGAGGACAGCACGCCCGAGCTGCTGGCGCGGCTGGGCGGGGCGCGCCGGTTCGTGGAGGGGACGCTGCGCGACACCGCCAACTTCTCGATGCTCACCTCCGGCTACAAGCACAACGTCATCCCGCAGACCGCCACCGCGTCCCTGGACTGCCGCTTCCTGCCCGGGCACGAGGAGGAGCTCATGGAGACGATCCGGGAGCTGGCCGGTGAGCACGTCGAGGTCGAGATCGTGCACAAGGACGTCGCGCTGGAGGCGCCGTCCTCGGGCGAGCTGGTCGAGTCGATGAAGCGTGCCCTGCTCAAGGAGGACCCCGGCGCGCACGTCCTGCCCTACTGCCTCTCCGGCGGCACGGACAACAAGCACCTCTCGCGGCTGGGGATCACCGGCTACGGCTTCGCTCCGCTGCGTCTGCCCCAGGACCTCGACTTCACGGGGATGTTCCACGGGGTCGACGAGCGCGTGCCGGTGGACGCGATCCAGTTCGGCACCCGGGTGCTCGGGCAGCTGGTCGCGGACTGCTGAGGCTCCCCGGCACGACGACACGCCCGACCTATGCTGGGCAGACCATGGTCGAGTACGAGTACCGCGAGCTGACCTTCCCGCGAGACACGCAGCGCTCGGCGGTGCGCCAGGCCCTGACCGAGCACGCGGAGTACGGCGACTGGGAGCTGGTCCGCGTGCGGCTGTTCTGGGGCGGGCTGCGCAAGGTCGTGCTGCGGCGCAAGATCATCCGGGTCCGGCGCACCGCCTGAGGGTGATTCGCGCTAACGTCGCACCATGACCGCAGATCCGCGCGCCGCCCTGTCCTTGCTCGTCGCTGCCCTCGAGCGCCACCTGGAGACGGCAGCCGTGAAGCGTGGCGACGACGACCCGGCCGTCGTCGAGGCCTACGAGCGGATCGCCGCCGCCTTCACCGACTACGACGACGCGCTCATGGAGGCCTACGGCGAGGTGACCCCGCTGGACATCTTCGACGAGGACGACGACGACGAGGACCTCGACGACGAGGACGATGACGATGACGATGATGACGACCTCGACGACGAGGACGTTGATGATGACGAAGAGGACGACGACGAGCTCGACGACGACGGGACCTACGTCGGTCTGGACGACGAGGAGTTCGACGTCGACCGCGGTCGGGGCTGAGGCGTGAAGCTCGGACTTTCCTGCGGGTTCTTCGGACAGGGTCACG
This sequence comes from Ornithinimicrobium tianjinense, assembly GCF_014636495.1. Classification (GTDB taxonomy): domain Bacteria; phylum Actinomycetota; class Actinomycetes; order Actinomycetales; family Dermatophilaceae; genus Ornithinicoccus; species Ornithinicoccus tianjinensis. The sequence continues at coordinate 1,513,863 of NZ_BMEM01000001.1, read as the reverse complement.
ACGACGAGCACGTCGCGCTCGTGCAGCGCGCCGACCAGCTCGGCGTCGACGTGGTGTGGGCCGCCGAGGCCTACGGACCTGACGTCGTCAGTGTGCTGGCGTGGCTCGGAGCCCGCACCGAGCGCATCGGCCTCGGCGCGGGCGTCATGCAGATCCCGGCGCGGACGCCCGCGGCCACGGCGATGGCGGCGGCGAGCCTGGACAGCCTCACCGGGGGTCGCTTCCGCCTCGGTCTGGGCGTCAGCGGGCCGCAGGTCTCCGAGGGGTGGCACGGGGTGCGCTTCGGCAGGCCGCTGGCCCGGACCCGCGAGTATGCCGACATCGTGCGCCTGGCCCTGTCGCACCAGCCGGTCGCCTACGAGGGCGAGCACTTCACCCTCCCCCTGCCCGACGGCCCGGGCAAGGCGCTCCGGCTGACGCACACCCACCGCCGCCGGATCCCCCTCTACCTCGCTGCGGTCGGGCCCAAGAACCTCGAGCTCGCGGGCGCGATCGCCGACGGCTGGCTGGGCGTCTTCGTCGCGCCGGAGTACTACCCGGAGCAGCGCGCGCAGATCGAGGCGGGCCTGGCGCGGCGGACCGGCGCCCCGGCGCACTTCGACACGAGCGCGACGGTCGCCCTCGCCACCGGCGACGACCTCGAGCGCTGCGCCCGCACGGTCAGCCCCTACCCGGCGCTCTACGTCGGGGGGATGGGCAGCCGGGACAAGAACTTCTACAACCAGCTCGCCTGCCGCATGGGCTACGAGAAGGAGGCGGCCCGCGTCCAGGACCTCTACCTGGAGAAGAAGTGGGCCGAGGCCGCCGCGGCGCTGCCTCCGCAGTTCATCGACGACACCTCGCTGCTGGGCGACGTCGACCGCATCACCGAGCGGATGCGTCGTTACCGCGACGCCGGCATCACCACGCTGACCGTCAGCCCGTTCGGCAAGGACCTCGCCGAGCGCACCGAGTCGCTCGAGATCGCCGTCGAGGCGCACGCGCGCCTGGAGGCGGAGCCGCCGGCGCCGACTCCCGACGCACACCCCCAGCCGGCCGACGCCCGAGGCTGATGGCCATCTGCCTGCTGGTCCGGCACGGCCGGACGAGCGCCAACGCCACGGGCACCCTGGCGGGCTGGCTGCCTGGGGTGGCGCTCGACGCCGAGGGCGCCGCCCAGGCGCGGCGTCTCGGGTCCCGGCTCGCCTCCACCGGGGTCGTCGCGGTGGTGTCCAGCCCGCTGCAGCGCTGCCGGGAGACCGCGGACGGGGTGCTGCACGGCATACCCGAGCAGGACCGGCCCGTCCTGGTCATCGAGGAGCGGCTCGGCGAGGCGCGCTACGGCGCGTGGACCGGTCGCCCGCTCTCCGAGCTCGCCGAGGAGCCGCTGTGGCGCGAGGTGCAGGACCGCCCGTCGACGGTCACCTTCCCTTCGCACCCCGACTTCGAGCACGAGGGCTTGGCGCAGATGCAGGCGCGCGCCGTCGCCGCCGTGCGGGAGTGGGACGAGCGGGTGGAGGCCGAGCACGGCCCCGCCGCGGTCTGGGTCGCGGTGAGCCACGGCGACGTCCTCAAGGCGGTGCTGGCAGACGCCCTGGCGATGCCCCTCGACGAGTTCCAGCGGGTCGTGGTGGATCCGGCCTCGGTGAGCATCGTGCACCGCACGCCGTCCCGGCCGTTCGTGCTGCGCACGAACGACGTCGGCAGCGACCCTGTCGACCTGGGGGCGCTGCGCGAGCGGCTGCGGACGGCCGCGGAGCGCTCCGGCGACGCCGAGGTCGGCGGGGGTGCCGGGACCACGGGGTTCCGGACGTAGGCTGTGCCGCATGGCTGACGAGGTGACCGTCTACGACCCGCCGGAGCGTTGTGTCGCCGGTAGCGTGGGGCCGCCCGGCCAGCGGACCTTCTTCCTGCAGGTCAGCGACGGGCGACGGCGGACGACGATCTCGCTCGAGAAGGAGCAGGTGCGGCTGCTCGGCCTCTCGCTCGTCGAGCTGGTCGACGAGGTGGCGGCGATCGAGGGGTCCGTCGAGGCTGCGGCCAGGTATGTCGACACCGCGCCCCTGGACGCCCCGTTCGAGGACGACTTCCGCGTTCAGCGGCTGTCGGTGGCCTGGGAGGCCGCCCGGGGGCGCGTCGTCGTCGAGGCCTTCGACCGGCCTGACGTGGAGGATCTCCTGGAGCTCGACCCGACGGACGACTACCCGTGGACGGGTCGGCCGCCCCGGGCCGTGTCGATCGTGCTGGAGCCGGCCCGGGCCAGGGCGTTCGCGCAGCGGTGCACGTCCTCGCTGGAGGGCGGACGTCCGTCCTGCCCGTTCTGCGGGCAGCCGCTGGACCCCACCGGTCACATCTGCCCCCGGGCCAACGGCTACCGGCGCTGAGGGCCCCCGCTGGTGCCTGACGACCCGGTGAGGACCGCCGACGGGCTGGAACTGCTGCGGCGCAGCGCGATCCAGCCGGTCGGGGTGCTGCGGGAGGCGTCCAACGTCACGGTGCTCGTCGACCTGCTCGAGCCGGACGGCACGCCGACGGGCCGTCGGGCGGTCTACAAGCCGGTCCAGGGGGAGCGACCGCTGGCCGACTTCCCGCCCCGCACGCTCGCTGCCCGCGAGGTGGCCGCCTACCTGATCAGCGAGATCGGCGGCTGGGGCCTCGTGCCGCCGACGGTCCTGCGCGACGGGCCGCTCGGCCCCGGGTCCGTGCAGCTCTGGGTGGACGTCCACGAAGGGCACCGCCCCGCCGGCGGGCTCGTCGACGTCGTGCGGCCGGAGGAGGTCGAGGACGGCGGCTGGTTGCCGGTCGTCGAGGCCACGGACGAGGACGGCCGACCGCTGGTCGTCGTCCACGCCGACGATGCCCGGCTCCGCTCGCTGGCCGTCCTCGACGCCGTGCTCGACAACGCGGACCGCAAGGCCGCGCACGTCGGTGTCGAGGGGGACCGGTTGTGGGGCTTCGACCACGGGCTGTGCCTCAACGTCCACCCCAAGCTGCGGACCGTGCTGTGGGGCTGGGCGGGTGAGGATCTCGGAGAGACCGAGACCGCGCGGGTGCAGCGCGTGCTGGCCGCCCTGGCTGACGGGTCCTCCGGGATGGAGGAGCTGCTGTCGCCCAGCGAGACCTCGGCGCTCCGGCTCAGGCTCGAGCGCCTCGTCGCCGACCCGCGCCTGCCGCTGCCGCCCGGCGACCGCTACCCGCTGCCCTGGCCGCTGTGGTGATCGCGCCCGCACCCACCAGCACCCTCCTCGACCGGACAGGCGTTCCTGCCGGCCTTCACCCTCCTCGACCGGACAGGCGTTCCTGCCGGCCCGCACCCTCCTCGACCGGACAGGCGTTCCTGCCGAGCGTGGGCTGACTTCGGGGCGTCGCCGGCAGCGGGTTAGGCTCGCCCCGTGAAGTCCTGGACCTCCCCGCCCGTGCCCGCGCTGCCCGGCGAAGGAGGACCGCTCACCGTCCACGACAGCTCCACCGGCGGGCCGGTCACGCTGCAGCCCGAGGGGACGGCGCGCCTCTACGTATGTGGCATCACCCCCTACGACGCGACCCACCTCGGGCACGCGGCGACCTACCTGACCTTCGACCTGGTCCAGCGCGTGTGGCTGGACGCCGGCCTGCAGGTCGACTACGTCCAGAACGTCACCGACGTCGACGAGCCGCTGCTCGAGCGCGCCGACCGTGACGGTGTGCACTGGGAGGACCTCGCCGCACGGGAGATCGACCTCTTCCGCACCGACATGGAGGCGCTGCGCATCCTCGCGCCCACGCACTACGTCGGGGCGGTGGAGGGCATCCCTGCCGACGTCGACGCCATCCGACGGCTGCTGGCGAGCGGCGCGGCATACCGGATCCCCGTCGGGGCCGACGAGGGGGCGCTGGAGGACGGCGCGTCCGACGTCTACCTCGACCTGGCGCAGCAGCGCACCTTCGGCGCGGTCTCGGGCTGGACGCGTGAGGAGATGCTCGAGGTCTTCGCCGAACGCGGCGGGGACCCCGGTCGCGCGGGGAAGCGCGACGAGCTCGACCCCCTCATGTGGCGGGCGGCCCGTGAGGGCGAGCCGTCCTGGGACGGTGCCACCCTCGGGCGCGGGCGGCCGGGGTGGCACATCGAGTGCTCCACGATCGCGCTCACCTACCTGGGCGCCCCGTTCGACGTGCAGGGCGGCGGGACCGACCTGATCTTCCCCCACCACGAGATGAGCGCGGTCCAGGCCACCGCGCTCGAGGGCACGTCCTTCGCCAGGGCGTACGTGCACCAGGCGATGGTGGGTCTCGACGGCGAGAAGATGAGCAAGTCGAAGGGCAACCTCGTGCTCGTCTCCCGGCTGCGCACCGAGGGTGTGGACCCGATGGTCATCCGCCTCGCGCTGCTCGCGCACCACTACCGGACGCCCTGGGAGTGGGACGACAGCGACCTAGCCGTGGCAGGGCCGCGCTGGAGCACCTGGCGCGCGGCAGCCGCGCTCGCCGCCGAGGGGACCGCGCCGACCGACCTCGACGAGCAGACCGTGACCACGCTGCGCGGGCGGCTCGCCGACGACCTCGACACCGCTGCGGCCCTGCTCGCGGTGGACGCCTGGGCCGAGCAGGTCAACGCGGGCCGTGCGACGGCCGTGTCCACCCTGGTGCCCGAGGCCGTCGACGCCCTGCTCGGGCTGGACCTGCTCGGCTGAGCGCGACTCAGCCCCGGGGCGAGCCGTCCTCGCCGCGCTTGCGCAGGTAGCGCTCGAACTCGCGCGCGATGGCGTCACCGGTGGCCTCGGGCAGGTCCGCCGTGTCCTGGGCGTCCTCGAGCGAGGCGACGTACTCCGCCACCTCCTCGTCGGAGGCGGCCAGCTCGTCCACGCCTCGCTCCCACGCCCGGGACGCCTCGGCCATCTCGGCGTCGTCGATGACGCAGCCGAGCAGCTCCTCGAGCGCACCGAGCAGCGCGAGCGAGGCCTTGGGGGAGGGCGGCCCGCCGGCGTAGTGCGGCACAGCCGCCCAGGCCGACAGCGTGGGCAGGTCGCGGCGGTGGGCCAGGTCGCCGAGCACGCCGACGATGCCGGTCGGGCCCTCGTAGGTGCTCCGCTCCGCGATGCCCTGCTCCAGCAGGTCACGGTCCTCGCTGGTGACGCTCACCGGGATGGGCCTGGTGTGCGGCACGTCCGCGAGCAGCCCGCCCAAGGTCACCAGGAGGGTGGCCCCCTGGTCCTGGCAGAAGTCGAGCAGCTCGGTGCAGAACGCCCGCCAGCGCACCGACGGCTCGATCCCGTGCACGAGGACGACGTCCCGGCCGAGGGGCGCGTTGCGCGCGACGTAGAGTCGGGTCGAGGGCCAGCGCACGGTCCGCTCGCCGCCGACGGTGACTACCGAGGGGCGGTTGACCTGAAGGTCGTAGTAGTCCTCCGGGTCGAGGGAGGCCACGAGCTCGGCCGACCAGACCTGGCGCAGGTGCTCGAGCACGGCGGACGCGGACTCGCCGGCGTCGTTCCAGCCCTCGAAGGCGGCGATGACCACCGGGTCGCGCAGCGGGCTGACGTCGGCGAACTCCAGCATGAGGCCCTCCTGATGACGTGCGTCGGCGGCCGGTACCCGGCCCCTCCGGATCACCCTACGTCGCCACCTAGCATGTGGGCGTGCAGCCACCCCAGCGCCCCGGACCTCTTCTGCCCGCCGCGGTCCTGTGGGACATGGACGGCACGATCGTGGACACGGAGCCTTACTGGATGGCCGCCGAGCGGGCGGTGGTCGAGCAGGCGGGCGGCACGTGGAGCCACGCGCAGGGCCTGCAGCTCGTCGGCAACCCGCTGCTGCGCTCCGCCGAGATCCTGCTGGAGCAGACCCCGCTGACGGGGACGCCCGAGGAGGTGGTGGACCGTATCCAGGGGGAGGTCGAGCTGCGGATGCGCGAGGAGCTGCCGTGGCGGCCCGGTGCGCAGGCCCTGCTGACCGAGCTGGCCGGGCTGGGCGTGCCGTGCGCCCTCGTGACCATGTCGTATGCCGTGCTCGCCCGCGTCCTCGTCGCCGGTCTGCCACCGGGCACCTTCGCGACGGTCGTGACGGGCGACGAGGTGACCCACGGCAAGCCGCACCCGGAGCCCTACCTGACCGCCGCCGCACGGCTCGGCGTCGACCCGGCGCACTGCGTCGCGCTCGAGGACTCACCCACGGGCGCCGGCTCCGCCGTCGCGGCCGGTGTCCCCACGATCGGGGTGCCGCACCTGGTGCCGATCGCCCCGCGCGAGGGCCTCGTGCTCGTGGACACCCTGGCCGGGCTGGGCGCGCACGACCTCGTGCCGCTGGCGACGGGAGCACCTGGCACCCGGGCCTGAGACACCGCTCAGTCGCTGTCGGCGACCGGGTCGGTGCGGCTGGCGGCCCGCGGGTCCGTCGCCCGCACCGCGGCGTCCTCCGGCAGCTCGGGCGGCGTGCCGCCCCAGGCCGGGCAGTGCGCCTGGAAGGAGCACCAGCTGCAGGCGCGGCCGCGGTTGGGACGCCAGTCCCCGCTCGTCGCGGCGAGCTCGATGGCCTGCCACAGGGCGTGGATCTTGCGCTCGGTGGCCAGCAGGTCGCGCTCGGTGGGGTCGATCCACAGGACCTGCCCGTCGCGCAGGTAGACCAGCTGCAGCCGGCTGGGCAGCACGCCACGCGTGCGCCACAGCGCCAGCGCGTAGAACTTGAGCTGGAAGAGCGCGCGCCCCTCGTAGAGCTCGGAGGGTGCGCGCCCGGTCTTGTAGTCGACGATCCGCAGCCGCCCGTCGGGCGCCTCGTCCAGCCGGTCGACGACCCCGCGTATGGTCAGGCCCCGGGTCTCGGCCTCCACGTAGAGCTCGCGCTCGACCGGCTCGAGGCTCGTCGGGTCCTCCAGCGCGAACCAGCGCTCGAGGAGGGTGACGGCCTCGGCATACCAGGCCTCGGGGGAGGGGGTGCCCTCGGCGGCGTCGACGAGGGCCGCCAGCTCGGGCTCCTCCTCGACCATGCGCAGCCACTGACCCGGCACCAGCTCGGAGGCGGCCGCCAGCGTGCGCCCCGGCGCAGGCAGGTCGAAGAGCCGCTCGAGGACGGCGTGCACAAGGGTCCCCCGGGCCGCGGCGGGGCTGGGCTCCTCGGTGAGCCGGTCCACGACCCGGAAGCGGTAGAGCATCGGGCACTGCATGAAGTCGGCCGCCCGGGACGGTGAGAGAGCGGGTGGCATGCGCGTCACTCTACGGATCCGCACCGACACACCCGGTTAGGTTGGGCACATGAGCGAGACGACGACGGGCCAGCACGGCTGGCGGATCGGCCGCCTGTCCGGCGTGCCGGTCTACCTGGGCCGCAGCTGGATCCTCGTGGCCGTGCTCATCGCGGCGGTCTTCGGCCCGACGGTCACCCGGACGCTGCCCGGGCTGGGTCCGACGGGGTATGTCGTCGCCCTCGCCTTCGCGGTGCTCCTGCTGCTGTCCGTGCTGGTCCACGAGGCCGCCCACGCGCTCGTGGCCCAGCGCGTGGGCTTCCGGGTGTCGCGGATCGTCGCCGACTTCTGGGGCGGGCACACCGCCCACGACGGCAGCGGGGGCACGCCGGGCCGCAGCGCCGCGGTCGCGGTCGTGGGGCCGTTGTCGAACGGGCTGCTGGCGCTCCTCGGCTGGTGGCTGCTCGGGCACGTGGACGCCCCGGTGCCCTTCCTGCTGCTGGCCGCCTTCACCTACGCCAACGCCTTCGTCGCGGTGTTCAACCTCATCCCCGGGCTGCCCCTGGACGGCGGCTTCCTGCTCGAGTCCCTGGTCTGGCAGCTCAGCGGCAACCGTCATCTCGGCACCCTCGTGGCCGGCTGGGCGGGCAGGGCAGCCGTCGTGGTCATCGTCCTGTGGGCGTTGCGGCCGGTGCTGCTGGAGGGGCAGCAGCTCGACATCACGCGCGTCCTCTGGGTGATGGTCATCGGTCTGTTCCTGTGGCAGGGCGCCGGGCAGGCCGTGCGGGCCGGGCGCCAGGGCCTGCACGTCTCGCGGCGCCGGGTGGGCGACGCGGCGCGCCGGGTCGGTGTCGTGGGTGCGGACGAGCCGGTCTCGGCCGTCGACTGGGCCGCCCACCCGCTCTGGGTCGTGGTCGACCCGTCGGGCGGGCCCGTGGGGGTGGTGGACCCGGGCGCGCTGCGATCGTTGCCCGAGGCGGCCCGGGCGGTGGCGACCGCGGCCTCACTGACGGTGCGCCTGCCCGCCGGGTGGGCCATCACCCTGGACGAGGACGACCCGCTGGACCGGGCCGTGGACGTCATGCGCCGCACCGGCTCCGGGGTCGTGGGTCTGCTGGACCGGAGCGGCCGCCCGTGGGGCGTGGTGCTGGTCGACGACGTGTCCGGGCGATCCGCGCCCTCCGCACGCTCGTAGGATGACCCGGTGACCCTCCCGGCCGACGACCTCACCGACCCCGCGACCCCGCCGACCGGCGCCGACCTCCGTCGGGGCCCGTTCCGGGCCGGTGACCGCGTGCAGCTGACCGACCCGAAGGGCCGCCTGCACACCATCACGCTCGAGCCGGGGAAGACCTTCCACACCCACCGCGGGCACGTCCGCCACGACGACCTCATCGGGGCGCCCGACGGGACCGTCGTCCAGCACAGTTCGGGAGCTGACTACCTCGCGCTCCGACCGCTGCTGTCCGACTACGTCCTGTCCATGCCGCGCGGGGCCCAGGTCGTCTACCCCAAGGACGCGGGTCAGATCGTCACCTACGCCGACATCTTCCCGGGCGCGACGGTGGTCGAGGCCGGCGTGGGCTCCGGTGCCCTGTCCATGTCCCTCCTGCGGGCGGTCGGCGACCAGGGGCGGCTCTACAGCTTCGAGCGCCGTGCGGACTTCGCCGAGATCGCCCAGGCCAACGGGCGCGCGTTCTTCGGCACGGACCACCCCGCGTGGACCGTCACCCTCGGCGACCTCGTCGAGATGCTGCCCGTGACGTGCGCCCCGGGCAGCGTCGACCGGGTCGTGCTCGACATGCTCGCCCCGTGGGAGTGCCTGGACGTCGTGGGGGAGGCGCTCGCGCCCGGCGGGGTGCTGATCTGCTACGTCGCGACCACGACCCAGCTCTCCCGGGTGGCCGAGACCGCCCGGCGCGCGGGCGGCTGGACCGAGCCCGTCGCCTGGGAGTCGCTGGTGCGCGGCTGGCACCTCGAGGGTCTGTCCGTGCGTCCCGAGCACCGGATGCACGGGCACACCGGCTTCCTCGTCACGCTGCGACGCCTGGCGCCCGGCGTCGACGCGCCCCTGCGCAAGAAGCGTCCCGCCCCCGGGGCCTACGGCGAGGACTACACCCCCGTCGTCGAGGAGGAGTGGAGCCCCGAGGACCTCGGCGAGCGCCCGGTCTCCGACAAGCGGCTGCGTCGCACCGCCCGCGACGCGCGGGCGACGGCAGACGCGCGGGGGAGTGACGGCATACCCGACGAGGCTCCGGAGGAGGGCGAGCAACCGTGAGCCAGCCGACCGGGTCAGCGCGCGAGCGCAACCTCGAGCAGCAGGTCCGGACGCTGACCGCCCGGGTCGGGGAGATGTCGGCCCGCAACGAGCAGCTCACCCAGACCCTGCGGACCGCGCGCACGCAGATCACCGGGCTCCGCGAGGACCTCGACGCGATGGCCACGCCGCCGCTGACGTTCGGCATGGTCGTCGGCCTGGTGGGGGACGGCACCGTCGACGTCACGGTGTCCGGCCGGAGGGTGCGCACCCACGTCTCCTCCGAGGTGTCCACCGACGAGCTGCGCCCGGGTCGGGAGGTCCTCCTCAACGAGGCCCAGGCCGTGGTGGCCGTCGCGGCCTACGAGCGGCACGGCGAGGTCGTGACCTGCAAGGAGCTGCTCGGCAGCGACCGGGTCGTCGTCATCGTGCGCGGCGAGGACGAGCGGGTGTGCGTGCGGGCGGGCTCGCTGCGTGACGAGCCCCTGCGGCTGGGCGACGCCTTGCTCATGGACCCGCGCACGGGGTTCGTGACCGAGCGGGTGCCGCGGCCGGAGGTGATGGAGCTGGTCCTCGAGGAGGTCCCGGACATCTCCTACGACGACATCGGTGGCCTGTCGGGCCAGATCGAGCAGATCCGCGATGCCGTCGAGCTGCCCTTCCTCCACCGCGACCTCTACGCCGCCCACCAGCTGCGGCCGCCCAAGGGCGTGCTCCTCTACGGGCCGCCCGGGTGCGGCAAGACGCTCATCGCCAAGGCGGTCGCCGCGTCGCTGGCCCGGCAGGCGGCCCGGCTGCGGGGCGAGCCGGAGGACGTGGCGAGCTACTTCCTCAACATCAAGGGCCCGGAGCTGCTCAACAAGTACGTCGGCGAGACCGAGCGCCACATCCGGCTCATCTTCCAGCGCGCGCGGGAGAAGTCGGCCGACGGCCACCCGGTGGTGGTGTTCTTCGACGAGATGGAGTCGCTCTTCCGCACGCGCGGCTCCGGCGTCTCCTCCGACGTGGAGACGACGATCGTGCCGCAGCTGCTGGCTGAGATCGACGGCGTGGAGCGGCTCGACAACGTCATCGTCATCGGCGCCTCCAACCGCGAGGACATGATCGACCCGGCGATCCTGCGCCCCGGGCGGCTCGACGTGAAGATCAAGATCGAGCGCCCCGACGCCGCGGGCGCCCGGGACATCTTCGGCAAGTACCTCACCACCGACGTGCCCCTGCACCCCGAGGAGGTGGCCGCGCACGGCGGCGACCGTGCGGCCACGGTTGCCGCGATGATCGACGCCACCGTCCGGCAGATGTATGCCGTGTCTCCCGAGAACGCCTTCCTCGAGGTGACCTACGCCGGCGGCGACCGTGAGGTGCTCTACTTCAAGGACTTCGCGTCCGGGGCGATGGTGCACAACATCGTCGACCGGGCCAAGAAGTCGGCGATCAAGGACCTGCTGACGACGGGGGACGAGGGCCTGCGCCAGCGGCACCTGGACCAGGCCTACCTCGACGAGTTCAAGGAGAACGAGGACCTGCCCAACACCACCAACCCCGACGACTGGGCCCGCGTGTCCGGGAAGAAGGGGGAGCGGATCTCCTACATCCGCACGCTGGTCGGCGACGCCTCGGGCACCCACCCCGGACGCTCGGTGGAGCAGGGGACGACCGGTCCCTACCTGTGAGGGCGTCCACGAGCCACTCCGGTGAGTGACTTAGGGACGGGATCGGCCGGTGATGCGTGCGGGAGCCACTCACGAGAGTGACGTGTGACCGGGAAAGTGGCGGCGCCACTCGTCGCTGGTGATGCTGACGTCCAAGCCCTGCTTGCGCATCGCCCGGACGACCCGCTCGAGGGTGGCGGCGGGAGTCCGGTAGACGTCCTTGGCGAGCAGCGTGACGATCCGCCAGTCGGCGTCGTCGAACTCCTCCCTCCGGGCGACGTCGGACTCCCACTGCTCCTGCGACTCCGCGTGCTGGCGACCGTCGTACTCGAGCGCCAGGCGATGCTTCCTGTAGCCCATGTCCAGCCGACGCACCAGCTCGCCGTCGTCATCGAAGAAGCGGATGTCGACGGCCGGCTCGGGGAGGCCGGCGAGCACGACGAGCATCCGCGACCTGGTCTCCATGGGCGAGTCGACGCCGGTGCGGACGAACGCGGCTGCGCGCACCGCACGTCGCCGAACAGACCGGGGTGCCTCGGCGGCGGCGGCAACGAGCTGTGCAGGGGTGGTCCGGCCCCGCTTCACGAGTGAGTCGCCGAGCACGACCAGATCGATGAACGACAGATGCCCGGCAAGGTCCACGAAGGTGTCCACCGCGCTCGTGAGCGGGATGCCCCGCAAGCGCACCGGCGATCGCGAGGACCGGTGCACGCACACCTCGGGACGGCGTGAGCGGTGCCTGTTGCCGGGGACGCTGGCATGCAGGGTGTCGGTCTCGGGCACGACCGCGCCCCAGAGCCTGGCCGCCTGGTGATGGGACACGAAGGCCTCCTCGCCCGCGACCAGCAGGACCGCCTGCGCAGCCGTGCGCGCATCCTGCGCTGCGGTCGCCCGGATGCAGACGCCGGGCAGAATCTTCACGAAGGCGGCCGAGCGCAGCAGGCGTCGGGAGTGACCGGCGGCGACGGCGTCGCGCACTCGGAAAGGTTCGTCCAGGTTGATCGTCCCCACGGAGCCACCCTGCCCGACCCGCCCCGAGCAGCTCGGTCTTTGTCCACAGGTGCGTGCGTGAGTCACGCCGGTGAGTGACATACCGGGCGCGTGCGCAACCCACTCACCGGAGTCGGACACGCACGCCATACCGGGCGAGCGCGTGCGCAACCCACTCACCGGAGTCGGACGCGCACGCCATACCGGGCGGGCGCGTGCGCAACCCACTCACCGGAGTCGGACACGCACGCCCGTCGGTATGACGTGCGTGAGTCACTCCGGTGAGTGACGTGAGCACGCTCTCAGCCGGTATGGCGTGCGTGAGTCACTCCGGTGAGCGGATCAGGCACGGCGGGCCGCGACAGCGGCGGCCACCGCCCTCCAGCCGACCAGGCCGGCCACCAGCACACCGGTCGCGACGAGCACGAAGGGCAGGGCGGTCCCGGCGCCGGCCAGCTGGCGCCCCAGCATGCCGACAACGAGCGCGCAGAGAGCGACGACGAGTCCCTCGAGCCACCAGCTGCGCACCCGCTCCGGCAGCAGCGCCACGAAGACCCAGCCCAGCGTCATACCCGCGAGGAAGGGCCAGGCGGTGCGCAGGACGCCGAGCACGTCGTCGCTGAGGTCGTGGCTCGCGCGACCGGCGGCAGCGAAGAGGAGGACGACGGCGAGGTCCAGGAAGTAGGCAGGCTTCGGCACACGGGCATGGTCGCACGGCCCGGAGTTGACCTCCGGCGGCCCTCGCGCCTGTCCGGTCGGGAGGCGGCACTAGACTGGTGAACATGCGTTCACCCGAGGGTCAGGCGACCCGTCCTGCACCCTCGACCGGCCTCGTCATCACCGTTCTGGCGCTCTGCGGCACCCTCGTCTCGCTCCAGCAGACCCTCGTGCTGCCGCTGCTGCCGGACTTCCCCGAGATCCTGGGCACCACCAGCGACAACGCCTCCTGGATGGTCACCGCCGCGCTGCTGACCGGAGCCGTCGGCACGCCGATCGTCTCCCGCCTGGCGGACATGTTCGGCAAGCGGCTCATGCTCGTCATCTGCATGGTGGCCGTCATCGCCGGCTCCGTGCTCGCGGCCGTCAGCTCGGAGCTGAGCCTGGTCATCGCCGGGCGCGGTCTCATGGGCTTCGGGGCCTGCCTCATCCCGGTCGGCATCAGCATCATGCGCGACCACCTCCCGGCGGAGCGGGTCGGCTCCGGCGTGGCCCTCATGTCGGCCACCCTCGGCATCGGCGGCGCCGTCGGGATCCCCGCGGCCGGGCTGATCTACGAGGCGTGGGGCTGGCACATGCTCTTCGTCATCTCTGGCGTCTTCGCCGCGGTGATGCTGGCCGCCGTGCTCGTGGTCGTCCCGGAGTCCACGGTCAGGACGCGGGGCCGCTTCGACGTCGTCGGCGCAGCTCTGCTGTCGGTCGCCCTCACCTGCTTCCTGCTCGCCGTGAGCAAGGCGGGCACCTGGGGCTGGGGCTCGCCCGTGACCCTGGCGCTCCTGTCCACCGCGGCCCTCGTGCTCGCCGCCTGGATCCCTTGGGAGCTGCGCGCAGGGTCGCCGCTGGTCGACATCCGGACCTCGATGCGGCGCACGGTCCTGCTGACCAACGCCGCCTCGGTGCTCGTCGGTTTCGCGATGTTCTCCAACTTCCTCACCTCAGTCCAGCAGGTGCAGATGCCTGAGGAGACCGGCTACGGCTTCGGGCTGTCGGTCGTCGCGACGGGGCTGTGGATGCTGCCCTCGGGCATCGCGATGGTGCTGATGTCACCGGTCTCCGCGTCGCTGATCCGCCGCCTCGGCGCCCGCTGGGTGCTCATCGCCGGCGCGCTGGTCATCAGCGTCGGCTTCATCCTCCGCGCCCTCTTCCACGGCTCGGTGGCGGCGGTCATGGCCACGTCCGGGCTGGCCTCGCTCGGCACGGCCCTGGCCTTCGCCGCCATGCCGACGCTCATCATGCGCGCCGTCCCGATCACCGAGACCGCGTCGGCCAACGGTCTCAACACCCTGCTGCGCGCGCTCGGCACCTCCTCCGCCTCCGCCGTCGTGGCCGCCGTCTTCGCCGCGTATGCCGTGCCCGTCGGCGACCCCGCCGACGGTGTCTTCGCGCCCAGCCTCACGGCATACCAGCTCATCTTCTGGAGCGGGGCGGCGGCGGCCATGGGCGGCGCCCTCATCGCCGCCTTCATCCGCCGTCCGGTCCGCCTCAGCGCGGGGATGGAGCCGGCCGGCGCGCAGGTCCTCGCCCCGGCAGGCGAGCGCGAGCAGGTCAAGCCCGAGGGCGAGCTGCCCGAGGTGCTCGTGCGCGGCCGGGTGGTCAGCGCCGAGGGTCGGCCGCTGCGCCAGGCGGTCGCGACCGTGCTGCACACCGACGGCCGGCACGTGGACTGGGGACGCACCGACAACGACGGGCGCTACACGCTGGCGCTGCCGGAGCCGGGCCGCTACCTGCTGGTGGTCTCCGCCGAGGGGTGGGCCCCGCAGTCCGGCCTGGTCGATCTCGAGGCGGGGGAGGCCAAGGAGATCACCATGACCCGGCGCCTGCTGCTGACCGGCCACGTCACCGACGACGGCGCCCCGCTCGGCGGGGTGATGGTCTCGCTCATCAAGCACTCGGGCGAGTACGCCGGCCGCGCCGTCGCCGACGACCTCGGCATGTTCGAGCTCGGGCTGCCGCCCGCCGGTCGCTACGTCCTCACCGTGGTCGACCACGCGACCGGCCGCACCCGGTCCCGCGCGCTCACCGTCCACGCCACCTCCGCCACCCTCGACGTGGACATCGTCACCGGTGTGCCTCGGCCGGTGGAGCGGGTCGAGGTGGTCGACCTGTGAGTGCCTCACCGGACACCCGCGAGCGCGTCCTCCAGGTCGCGCGCCGGCTCTTCGGCGAGCGGGGGTATGCCGCGGTGACGGTCCGCGAGGTCGCCGCCGCCGCCGGGGTCTCGCCGGCTCTGGTGATGAAGGTGGGCGGCTCCAAGGAGGGGCTGCACGCGCTCGCCCGCCCCGCCGAGCCCGCACCGCTGCTGCCGGACACGCCGATCGAGGGCATGGGCGAGCTGCTGGTGCGGCGGATGCTGAACCGACGCGACGAGGACGCCGCCGAGCCGTGGCTGCGTGCGCTCTACCTCTTCCAGGACGCCCCGGACCGCGAGGCGGCGCTCACGGAGTTCCGTGAGCGCTTCCTCGGGCGCTTCCCCCGCGAGGGCGAGGCGGCACGGCATACCGACGAACTCGCCTGCCTGATGCTCGGGCTCGCCGCGGGCCTGCGCACCTTCCGCCTGCTCGAGGCGCCCGCAGGGGGGGAGTCCGAGCACAGGGACGCCGTCGTCCGCGAGTACGGCGCGCTCGTCCAGGCCGTCCTCGACCGGCTGGACGCCTCGTAGGGTGGACCCATGAGCGTCCGCCGCGTGATGGGGATCGAGACCGAGCTGGGCATCACCAGCGCGCAGGTCGACACGCTCGGACGTCCGCTGACGCCCATGCACCTCTCGGGCCAGGTGGTGCAGGCGTATGCCGCGGGCGCCGGCCCGGGCGCGGCGCTGCCGCGCAGCTCCGGGTGGGACTACGCCGACGAGACGCCGCTGCGCGACGCGCGGGGCTACGAGGTCGCCAGGATGCTGGCGGACATCTCCCAGCTCACGGACGTCGAGGACCCGACGATCGCCAACACGGTGCTCTCCAACGGCGCGCGGTTCTATGTCGACCACGCGCACCCGGAGTACTCCTCGCCCGAGGTCACCTCCCCGCTGGAGGCGCTGCGCTACGACCGGGCGGGGGAGCAGGTGGCGCTCGCCGCGCTGCGGACGCTGGCGGAGCAGGGGCGCGAGGTGCGCCTCTACAAGAACAACGTCGACGGCAAGGGAGCCTCCTACGGGACCCACGAGAACTACCTCGTGCCCCGGACGGTCCCCTTCGCCCGGCTCGCGGAGAGCCTCATCCCCTTCCTCGTCGCGCGGCCGGTGATCGCCGGGGCGGGGCGGGTGGGGCTGGGCCAGACCAGCGAGCGGGCGGGCTTCCAGCTCAGCCAGCGCGCCGACTACCTCGAGGCCGAGGTCGGCCTGGAGACGACCCTGCGCCGCCCGATCGTCAACACCCGGGACGAGCCGCACGCGACGCCCCATCTGCACCGGCGGCTCCACGTCATCGTCGGCGACGCCACGATGGCGGACGTGACCACGGTGCTGGCGCTCGGCTCGCTCAGCGCCGTGCTGCGCCTGGTCGAGACCTTCCCCGACGCGGTGCCCGACATCCCGCTGCGTGCCCCCGTCGCCGCCGCGCAGGTCATCTCGCACGACCCGACCCTGCGGTCGACCGTCGAGACGCTCGACGGTCGCGCCCTGACCGGGCTCGACCTGGTCGAGGCCTACCTGGAGCAGGTCGAGGAGGCGGCGGTCTCGGGCCACGAGGCCTGGGTGCTGGACGACGACACCCGCCACGTGCTGGGCCGCTGGCGCTCCGTCCTCGACGGGCTGCGCACCGACCCGGCGTCGTGCGCTGGGCAGGTCGAGTGGGTGGCCAAGCACCAGCTGCTCGAGCGCTTCCGCGACCGCGCGGGGGTCGGCTGGGACGACGCCCGGGTGCGCGCGATGGACATCCAGTGGCACGACCTCGACCCCGCCCGTGGCCTGGCGCAGAAGCTCCGCGCCGCCGGCCAGCTCGAGCGACTGGTTCCGGAGGCGTCCGTCACGGCGGCCGTCACCGAGCCGCCACGCGACACGCGGGCGTGGTTCCGGGGCGAGGTCGTGCGACGGTTCGGCGACGACGTCCGGGGGGCCTCCTGGGACTCCGTCGTCCTGGCCGACGAGCGCGGCCGCGCCCGCCGGGTCCAGCTGCCCGAGCCGACCGAGGGCAACCGCGAGCAGACCGCCGAGCTGCTCGCACGGCATACCAGCACCGCCTCTTTGCTCACCGAGCTGGTGAGCGAGGACTTCTGAGAGGAGACCCCGATGTCCGAGCAGCAGCAGTTCTCCCACCGGCGTGATGAGACGCCGGAGCCCGAGGCGCCCGCGCCGCCCACCGCTCCTTCGGCCCAGAACACCGAGCGCGACGCGGCCCTCGACTCGCTCCTCGACGAGATCGACGGCGTGCTCGAGAGCAACGCCCAGGACTTCGTGCACAACTTCGTGCAGAAGGGCGGCCAGTGAGCCCGGACCGCCTCGGCCGCCGGATCATCGGGATCGAGACCGAGTTCGGGGTCAACGCGACGTTCCGTGAGGGCCCCCGGCTCTCGCCGGAGGAGGTCGCGCGCTACCTCTTCCGCAAGGTCGTCTCGTGGGGCCGGTCGAGCAACGTCTTCCTCGGCAACGGCTCCCGGCTCTACCTCGACGTCGGCTCGCACCCGGAGTACGCCACGGCCGAGTGCGTCGACCTCCTCGATGTCGTCGCGCACGACAAGGCGGGGGAGCTGATCGTCCAGGACCTGGCCGACGACGCCGAGCACCGCCTGGCGGAGGAGGGCATGGACGCGACCGTCTACGTCCTGAAGAACAACGTCGACTCCCGCGGCAACTCCTACGGCTCGCACGAGAACTACCTCATCCGCCGTGACGGCCGGCTCGAGCGCACGACGGACACGCTGGTCCCGTTCCTGGTCACCCGGCAGCTGGTCACCGGCGCGGGGCGGCTGCACGTCGTGGGGGAGCGGGCGACCTACCTGGTCTCCCAGCGCGCCGACCACATGTGGGAGGGCCTGTCCTCCGCGACGACCCGGTCGCGCCCGATCATCAACACCCGCGACGAGCCGCACGCCGACCCCGAGCGCTACCGCCGCCTGCACGTCATCGTCGGTGACTCCACGATGAGCCAGACGACGACGCTCATGCGGGTCGGGACCACCGACCTCGTGCTGCGGATGCTGGAGGCGGGCACCATCGTGCCGGACCTGGCGCTGGCCAACCCTGTCCAGGCCATCCGTGACATCAGCCGCGACCCCACGGGGCGCCGGCCGGTGCAGCGGGCGCGGGGCGGCACGATCACCGCCCTGGACATGCAGCGGGAGCTGCTGGAGCTCGCGTCCCGGTATGCCGCGGGCGTCGGCCTGGCCGAGGTGGCACCCTACGACCGGGTGCTCGAGCTGTGGGACCGGACCCTGCACGCGATCGAGACCGACCGGCTCTCCCTCGTCGACACCGAGATCGAGTGGGTGATGAAGAAGAAGCTGCTCGACTCCTACGCCGCGCGGCACGGTCTGGCACCCCACGACGAGCGGCTGCAGCAGCTGGATCTGGCCTGGCACGACATCCACCCGACGCGCGGGCTGGTGCCGATCCTGCAGCGGGCCGGCGCCGCGGCCACCGTCGTCGACGACGAGCGGGTGGCCAGGGCCCGGGTCGAGCCACCGGAGACGAGGGCGCGGCTGCGTGGCGACTTCGTGCGGGCCGCCCAGGAGGCGCGCCGGGACTTCACCTGCGACTGGGTGCACCTCAAGCTCAACGACGTCGCGTCGCGCACGGTGGTCTGCAAGGACCCGTTCGTCAGCGTCGACCCGCGCGTCGACGAGCTCATCGCCGCCGTCCGGGGCACCTCCGCCTGATCCGTGGCCCTGTCGCGCCCGTGCGCAAGTCACTCACGTGAGTGGGTCGGGGCCGTGATCGGCCGGTATGGCGTGCGCGAGCCACTCACGTGAGTGGGTCGGGGCCTTGTGTCGCCTTGGGCCGGAGGGCCCACGACCGCCTCACACCGAACGCCCAGGTTGGGTTGGTTAGGCTGACCCGTTGTCATCCACCCTCGACGCAAAGGACGCGCGCGTGCGCTCACCCCGACTCCGGCTGGCCGCCCTGGCCGCCGCCCCGCTGCTCCTGCTCGCCGGCTGCGCCACGGACGGTGGTGACGGCGACGCGGCCTCGCAGAGTGACGACGCGGCCGTGACCTCGGCCGTGCTCAACGGCGACATCGAGGAGCTGGCCGTGGACACCGGCGAGAAGTCGCCCGTGATCACCTGGAAGGACAAGCCGTTCACCGACGGCGACCTGCCTTTCCGTGTCGGCGCGACCGAGAGCCGCACCGTGGAGGAGGGTGACGGGGCCGAGGTCGCCGCCGGCGACGAGGTCCGCGCCCGCTACCTGGCTGTCAACGGCACCACCGGCGAGCAGCTGCTCTCGACCTACGACGCGGACGAGACGGTCACGCTCGACCTGTCCAATACCAACCTCTTCCCGGCCTTCCTGGAGGAGCTGCCGGGCCGCAAGGCGGGCGAGACCCTGCTGCTGGCGATCCCGGCCTCGGAGGCGTTCGGCTCCGGCGGCAACGAGCAGATCGGCGTCGGCGCGGACGACACGCTCGTCTTCTACCTGGAGGTGGTCTCCAGCGCCAAGCCGCTGACCGAGGCGACCGGTGAGGCGGTCAAGCCCAAGGCCGGGCTGCCCGAGGTGGAGGCCGACGGCACGTCCGCGGCGAAGATCACCATCCCGGAGGGCACCGAGGAGCCCTCCAAGCTCGTCGTCCAGCAGCTCATCAAGGGCGAGGGCGAGAAGGTCAAGGCCGGTCAGACGATCAAGGTCCACTACACGGGCGTGAAGTTCTCCGACGGCGAGGGCTTCGACGACTCCTACCAGCGGGGCACCCCGGCCGAGTTCCCGATCGGCGTCGGCCAGGTCATCAAGGGCTGGGACGAGGGCCTCGTCGGCCAGCCGGTCGGCTCCCGCGTGCTGCTCGTCATCCCGGCCGACCAGGCCTACGGCGAGCTCCCGGAGGACACCGGGTCCTCCACCGCACCGCCGGCCCACGAGCTGGCGGGAGAGACGCTGGTCTTCGTCGTCGACATCCTCGGCGCCTCCTGACCTCACACACACCCACGTCACAACACCACCGAACGCGCCGAGTGGTTGCGCCACAGGCCACCGGGCGCGCGCAGTGGTGGGCAGAACGTCCGACCCAGCACATCGACATACCAAGGAGCGAGCATGAGCCAGTCCCCGTTCGGTGAGGTCAAGAAGGCCAAGCCCGAGATCGACTTCCCCGGCGACACCCCGCCCAGCGAGCTGGTCGTCGAGGACATCGAGGTCGGCGACGGCGCGGAGGCCACCCCCGGCGCGACGATCTCGGCGCACTACGTCGGCGTCGCGTGGTCGACCGGCGAGGAGTTCGACGCGTCCTGGAACCGCGGCCAGCCGCTAACCTTCACGGTCGGCGTCGGCCAGGTCATCCAGGGCTGGGACCAGGGCCTGCTGGGCATGAAGGTCGGCGGCCGCCGCAAGATCACCATCCCGCCGCACCTGGGCTACGGCGACCGGGGCGCCGGCGCGGCGATCAAGGGCGGCGAGACCCTGATCTTCGTCGTCGACCTCGTCGACGTGCGCTGACGCGACCAGCCTCGACGGCCCCCCAGCGGTGACGGGGCCGTCGCGTATCCCCGACAGGCTCAGGTGAGCGAGGCCGCGTGCCGCCCGGCCACGGCGCTGGCCAGGAAGCTCGCCGGGTCCTCCGCGAGGCCGCGGCCCATGGTGCTCAGGCTGACCGGCACGTCTCCCAGCGCGTCGAGCAGCCCGTCCACCGGCACGTCGACGGCCCGCAGGTGAGAGGCCCGCCCCACCAACTCCGCGACCTGGCCCCTCACCAGGCCCAGGCATTCGTCGGTGGCGGGTCGCCCGGTCCGCCCGCGGGGGACCGGCACGTCGGCCGGTCGCGCCAGCACGCGCCCGTAGGCGGTGGCGCTGTGGTGGGACAGCCCGCGGTGCCGCCCGCGCTCGTCCGCCTCGGAGACGCGCAGCGCCGCCACCCCTCGACCACCGAGGGTGGCCGCCGCGTTGAGCGCCTCCCCGGCCGACACCCCGGAGAAGCCCCAGCGGGTGCCGGTGCCGAGGTTGCCGGGCCCCTGGGCCACCACCACGACGTCGGCCCCGACCACGTGGCGGGCCGCCAGCAGCGCCGTGTGCACCGTCACCGCCTCGAGGTCACCGCCGTAGGCCTGGCCCACCGTGACGACCGCCGACAGCCAGCCGGCGGCCCGCAGCTGCGCACAGGTCCGCGAGAAGGCGGCCGGCAGCGCCCCGCCGTCGGTCATGACGTAGACGACGTTCGCGTCCGGCCGCTCCAGCCGCAGGCCGGCGAGGACCGCCGGCAGCGCGGAGTGCAGGTCCGCGGCCACCACCGGGAGGCCAGCGAGGTCGTCCGCCTCGGCCAGGGCCGCGTGGTGCTCGCCCTCCGGGTCGTCGACCCCCAGCACCATGGTCTGCATCGGTGTGTAGCGGGCCTTCACCAGGTGGCCCGGCGCGGCGGCGTCGACGGCGGGCCACGCAGCGGGCCGGTCGGGGAGGGCGACGACCACGGCATACCCGCCCGTGCCGAGCCCGCGCTCGAGCGCGGTGACGTTGAGCAGGACCCGGTCCCCGGGCTCAGGTATGCCGACCACGTCCGGGTAGGCGAGCGCGCGTGTCTCGCCGGCCGGCGTGTCGACGGCCACCACCACGACGCCGCTCCAGCCGGGCAGCTGCTCGCGGACGGTGCCCTCGCGCCACGTGATCACCCGGGAAGCCTAGCCAGACCCGACCGGGGCGGCAGTAACGCCTGTCCGGTCGGGGAGTCGCACAGGTGTCTAGTAGGCTCGCGGGCATGGCCAAGGCCCGACCGCAGAGCTCCGAGCCGAAGGGCCCCTCCCCGGCGGCCGCCAAGACCGAGCGTCTGCTCAACCTCGTCATCGCCCTGCTCGCGACCCGTCAGCCGCTGAGCAAGGCCCGCATCCGGGAGGCCGTCCCGGACTACCGCAGCGGCAACGACGAGGCGTTCGAGAGGATGTTCGAGCGTGACAAGGACGAGCTGCGGGCCCTGGGCATCCCGCTGCGCACCGAGCCCGTGGACCCCTTCTTCGACGACGAGCTGGGCTACCGCATCGACGAGCGCGAGTACGCCCTGCCGCAGATCGACCTCGCGCCCGACGAGGTCGCGGTCGTCGGGCTCGCCGCCCGCGCGTGGAGCCAGGCCAGCCTCGCCGGCCCGGCCGCGCAGGCGCTGCGCAAGCTCGACGCCGCCGGCCTGGTGCGCGACGAGGCCAGCGTCGCCGGCATCGAGCCGCTGCTGCACACGCGCGAGCCGGCCTTCGAGCCGGTGCGCGACGCCGTGCTGTCCCGCACGCCGATCAGCTTCGACTACCGGGGTGCCGGGGGAGCGGGGTTGACCACCCGTCGGCTGGAGCCGTGGGGCCTGACCAGCTGGCACGGTCGCTGGTACGTCACCGGTCACGACCTCGACCGCGAGGCACCCCGCGTCTTCCGCCTCGACCGGATGGTGGGCCTCCCGCGCACCAGCGGACGCAGGGGCGGCTTCACCGTCCCAGCCGACCACGACCCCACCGCGATGATCCGCCGGACCTACGGCGACGACGCGGAGACGACCACCACGGTGCGCCTCCTGGTACGCGAGGGGGCGGCCTCCTCGCTGCGCCGTCGAGCCACGCCCGCCGACCACCCTGCCCCGGCCGGCTGGGACGCCCTCGGCCTGGACGTGCACGGCGTCACCTCGGTCGTCCCCGAGATCTGCGCCGCCGGACCGGACGTGCGGGTGGTGGACCCGCCGGAGGTCCGGGACGCCGTCGTCGCGGCCCTGACGGCTGTCGTCCGGGCGCACGGCGGGAGCCCGCGCTGATGGCCACCTACGAGAGCGCGACCTCCCGGCTCGCTCGCCTGCTGACCATGGTGCCGTGGCTGCTCAACCGCCAGGGCATCGACCTGGCCAGCGCCGCCGCCGAGCTGGGGGTGAGCGAGGCGCAGGTCGTGGACGACCTCGAGCTGCTCTTCGTGTGCGGCCTGCCCGGTCACTACCCCGACGACCTCATCGACGCGCGGTGGGAGGACGGCCGGGTCTTCGTGTCCAACGCAGACACGATCTCTCGTCCGCTGCGGCTGACCCGTGACGAGGCCCTCGCGCTGATCGTCGCCCTCCGTGCCTTGGCGGACACCCCCGGACTGACGCAGCACGACGCGATCGACCGGGCGCTGGCCAAGCTGGAGGCCGCGGCGGGGGAGAGCGCGAGCACCGCAGCAGCCGTGTCCGTCGACCTCGAGCAGCCGCTCGACCCCGACCTCGCTGCCTCGCTGCGCGACGCGCTGGCACGCGCGCGCCGCGTCCACCTGCGCTACACCGTCGCCAGCCGGGACGAGACCACCGAGCGCGACGTGGACCCGATCCGCGTCGTCGGTGTGGACGGCCGGTGGTACCTCGAGGGCTGGTGCCACCGTGCCGAGGGCGTCCGCCTCTTCCGGCTGGACCGGGTCGAGGAGCTGCGCGTGCTCGACGTCGACGGCACGCCGCCCGCGGACCTGCCGCCGCGCGAGCTGGGCGCCGGGGTCTACCGCGCGGCACCCGAGGACCTCGTCGTCACCCTGCACCTCGAGCCGGGCTCGGCGTGGATCGCCGAGACGGTCCCGGTCGAGCGGGTCGACAGGCGCGACGACGGGTCGCTGGAGGTGGTGCTGCGGGTGGCCGATCCCGCGTGGCTGCGCCGCCTGGTATGGCGCCAGGCCGGGCAGGTGCGCGTGCTCGCCCCTGCGGAGCTGGTCGTGGGCGTCGGGGCCGGGGCCGCCGAGGCGGTGGCCGGGCACACCCAGTCCGGTCGCCTAGACTGACGACGGCCGCCTGCGCGGCGGCCCCGTGGACGTTCACACGAAGGACACCTCATGCGTATCCAGGCCTGGCACATCATCGTCCTGATCGTTGCCTTCATCCTCCTGTTCGGCTGGAAGAACCTGCCCAACGCCGCCCGCAGCCTGGGTGAGTCGATGCGCGTCTTCAAGACCGAGGTGGACCAGATGAAGGACGACAGCGCCGCCCGCAAGGACCGCGCCCCCGGCGAGCCTCCGGTGCCCGGCCAGACCGGCACCACCGACGACCGCTACAAGGACACCGCCCAGGAGGAGTACCGCCGGCTCGAGGGCCGCGGCGACGACGCCGACCCCCGCGCCTGACCCGGCGCACGGCATACCCTGAACGGTCCGGGAGGACGGCCATGGCCCGCGCCACGAAGGTGAAGAACCCCGAGGGGAGGATGTCCCTCGGCGAGCACTTCAAGGAGCTGCGCAACCGGCTGCTGATCTCCTCGATCGCGATCGCCGCCTTCGCCGTCCTGGGCTGGTACCTCTACGACGAGGTCATCCACTTCCTCACCGCGCCGATCGAGCGGGTCAAGAGCGAGCGCGGTGACGAGCTCGTCTCGCTCAACTTCAACAGCATCACCGGCCCCTTCGCCATGCAGATGAAGGTGGCCATCTTCACCGGGATCCTGCTGGCCAGCCCGGTCTGGCTCTGGCAGGCCTGGGCCTTCCTGCTCCCCGGGCTGACGCCGAAGGAGAAGAAGGTCGCGCTGGCCTACTTCTTCGTCAGCATCCCGCTGTTCTTCCTGGGCGCGGCGATGGCGGCCTTCTCCTTCCCGCGCCTGGTCGCGGTCCTGCTGGCCTTCACGCCCGAGGGCCTGGCCAACATCCAGAACGCCAACGACTACCTGTCCACGGGCGTCTTCTTCACCCTCGCGTTCGGCCTGGCGTTCCTGTTGCCGGTGCTGCTCGTGGCCGCCAACCAGATCGGCATCCTGCCGGCGCGCACCATGCTGCGCGGCTGGCGGATCACGCTCTTCCTCTGCCTGGTGTTCTCGGCGTTCATGACGCCCGACCCGTCCGGGTTCGCGATGATCGCGATGGCGATGCCGATCTTCGTCCTCTACTGGTTCGCCGTGGCCGTCTCCTTCGCGATGGAGAAGCGGCGCGCCAAGCGGGGAGAGGACCCGAGCAACCGCTACGCCGGCCTGTCGCCGGACGAGGCCACCCCCCTGTCATGAGGTATGCCGTCGCTCACGGGCGGCGGTCCGGGCGCGGCCGCGCCGCGGCGCTGGGTGCCCGCGCGGTGACCGAGCTCCGCTCCGCCGGGCACGACGTCGTGGAGATCGAGGCCGGCTCCCTGGACGAGGCCCGCACCCGCTGTGCCGCCCAGGTGGCCGGCGGGGTCGACGTGCTGGTGGTCGCGGGCGGGGACGGGGCGGTCAGCCTGGCGACCGACCTGTGCGCGGGCACCGGCACCGCCGTCGGCATCCTGCCGGCGGGCAGCGGCAACGACAACGCCCGCTCGCTCCGGATCCCGCACGACCCGGACGGCGCGCTGCGGACCCTGCTCGGCGGTCAGCGGCGCACGGTGGACACCGTCCACGTCGCCGAGCTGGACCGGCACCTGCTGGGCTCGGTCAACACCGGCCTCGACGCCCGCATCGCCCACCGCGCGACCCTGCTGCCCCGGCGGCTGGGTGCGGCTGTCTACACGGTGGCCGCGCTCGTGGAGATCGCCCGCCTGCGCTGGACGCCGCCGCTGCGCTACCGCCTCACCACCTCGACCTCCGGCACGACGAGCACCGAGGAGCTCGACGCGCTCGTGGTCGTGCCCGCCAACATGCCCTACCTCGGCGGCGGGCTGCAGCTGGCCCCGGACGCCGACCCGGCCGACGGGCTCCTGGACCTGGTCGTCGTCCGTCCGCTCAGCCCGGCCCGCGCCCTGGTCCTCCTGCGCGCCGTCCGGGAGGGACGGCATACCTCCATGCCGGAGGTCGAGGTGAGACGGGTGAACGAGGTGACCGTGGAGGGCCCCTCCGACGTGCTGGCCCACGGTGACGGCGAGCCGCTGGCGCCCCTGCCGCTCACCGTCCGGGCGGCGGCGTCACACCTGCAGGTGATCGCGCCGCCCCTGACATAGCCTGGGGCCATGGCTGAACCGTCTCCCGCCGAGCAGTACGCCCGCGCCAGGGAACGGGCCGCCTTCGCGGCCTCGCCCGCAGGCCGGTTCACCGAGACGCTCGGCTTCGAGCTGGACGACTTCCAGCTCGAGGCCATCCGCGCGGTGCAGGACGGCTCGGGCGTGCTCGTGGCCGCCCCGACCGGTGCCGGCAAGACGGTGGTGGGGGAGTTCGCCGTCGCGCTGGCGCTGGAGACCGGGCGCAAGGCGTTCTACACCACGCCGATCAAGGCGCTGTCCAACCAGAAGTACCACGACCTCGTCGAGCGGCACGGCTCCTCCAACGTGGGTCTGCTGACCGGTGACGCCTCGGTCAACGGCGAGGCGCCGGTGGTCGTGATGACCACCGAGGTGCTGCGCAACATGATGTACGCCTCCTCGCCGACGCTCACCGGCCTGGGCTTCGTGGTGATGGACGAGGTGCACTACCTCGCCGACCGCTGGCGCGGCGCCGTGTGGGAGGAGGTCATCATCCACCTCCCGCCGTCGGTGCAGGTCGTCTCGCTGTCAGCGACGGTGAGCAACGCCGAGGAGTTCGGCGACTGGCTGCGCACCGTCCGGGGCAACACCGACGTCATCGTCTCCGAGGTGCGGCCGGTGCCGCTGTGGCAGCACATGATGGTGGGCACCCACCTCTACGACCTGTTCGTCAGCGACCGCGAGGGACCGGGCACGACCCGTGTCAATCCTGAGCTCCTGCAACGGATCTCGCAGGCGGAGCGCTCCAGCTCCGGGTGGTCGCGGGAGGACGCCGGGGCACCGCGGGGGCGGCGCGGCGAGCCGCGCGGGCGGGGGAGCGGCGGCCGTGGGCGCCCGGACGGCCGGGGCCGGTCCGACTCGCGGCGCAGGTATGACGACGCCGTGCCCGTCCTCGAGCGCGGGGCGCTGCCGGGCGGGGCCGCGAGCCGCACCCAGGTCATCGACCGGCTCGACCGCGAGGGCCTGCTGCCCGCGATCACCTTCATCTTCAGCCGGGCGGGCTGCGACGCGGCGGTGGGGCAGCTGCTCTCCCGCGGCACGCGGCTCATCCCCGAGGAGGACGGTCGGCGCATCAGGGACCTCGTCGAGCAGCGGGTGGCCGAGGTCGCGCCGGGAGACCTCGGTGTGCTGGGTTACCACGACTTCGTCGAGGGGCTCTCCCGCGGGTATGCCGCTCACCACGCCGGGATGCTCCCCCTCTTCCGGGAGATCGTCGAGGAGCTGTTCACCCACGGTCACCTGCGCGCGGTCTTCGCCACCGAGACGCTGGCGCTCGGGATCAACATGCCCGCGCGCACGGTCGTCCTCGAGAAGCTGACGAAGTTCAACGGCGAGACGCACGCCCCCGTGACGCCGGCGGAGTACACCCAGCTGACCGGACGCGCCGGGCGCCGCGGGATCGACGTCGAGGGCCACGGTGTGGTGCTGTGGCGCCGGGGCGTGGACCCGATGGACGTCGCCGGCCTGGCGTCCACCCGCACCTACCCGTTGCGCAGCTCATTCCGACCCAGCTCCAACATGGCGGTCAACCTGGTGGCCCAGTACGGCCGCGAGCGGGCGCACGAGCTGCTCCAGTCCTCGTTCGCGCAGTTCCAGGCTGACCGCTCCGTCGTGGGCCTGACGACCAAGATCCGCGAGAACGAGGCGGCCCTGGAGGGCTACGGCGAGGGCATGCAGTGCCACCTCGGCGACTTCCGGGAGTACGGCCGGATGCGCCACGAGCTCGGCGAGCTGGAGAAGAAGGCGGCCCGGCACCGCCAGCACCAGCGTCGCGCCGACGTCGCCTCGGCCCTCGAGGCCCTGGCCCCCGGCCAGGTCATCCAGCTCGACGGCGGCCGCAGGGGGACGACCGCCGTGGTCATCCGGGCGGTCCGCGGTGCCTCGGCCTCGCCCGAGCCGACGGTGCTGACCTCCAACGGCAGCGTGCAGCGGCTCACCGTCGCCGGGTTCAAGGACGTCCCGGAGGTGATGGGCAACCTCAAGGTGCCGCAGCACTTCAACCCCCGCAGCCCGCGGTCGCGCAAGGACCTGGCCTCGGCGCTGCGCGAGAAGGTGCGCGATCCCTGGCCCGGTCGCGGACGTGCCGGGGACGATGACGAGGGCGCTGCCGAGGGGACGGGCACGGCATACCAGGGCCGGACCGAGGCGCGTATCGACGAGCTGAGGTCCGCGCTCAAGGCCCACCCGTGCCACCAGTGCCCCGAGCGCGAGGACCATGCGCGCTGGGCGGCCCGGTGGTGGAAGCTGCGGCGCGAGACCGACGACCTGCAGCGGCGGGTGGCCGAGCGCACCCACACGGTGGCGCGGACCTTCGAGCGGATCTGCGACCTGCTCGCGCGGCTGGGCTACCTCAGCGCGGACGGGCAGCAGGTGACCCCCGAGGGGCAGCGGCTGCGCCGGATCTACACCGAGCTCGACCTGGTGGTCGCCGAGTCGCTGCGCCGGGGGACGTGGAAGCGGCTCACGCCCGCCGACCTCGCCGCCGTCGTCTCCGCCCTCGTGCACGAGGCCCGTGGGGACGACCTGGGCGACGCACGGATGCCGAGCGTCGAGGTCGAGGAGGCCCTGGGCGAGATGGGCGCGATCTGGCGGGAGGTGACCTCGCTCAAGAGCGAGCACTCGCTGGAGGGCGACCGCGAGCTCGACCCGGGCATCGCGTGGATGGTGCACCGCTGGGCCTCGGGCCGCGGGCTCGACGAGGTGCTGCGCGACGGCGGGATGTCCGCCGGCGACTTCGTGCGCCGGTGCAAGCAGGTCATCGACCTGCTGGGGCAGGTGGCGCAGGCGGCCGAGCCCGAGGTCGCCCGCGCGGCACGCCGAGCCTCCGACGCCATGCTGCGCGGCGTCGTGGCGGCTGACCGCCTCGACTGAGCTCCCGTAACCCCGCGACCCCGTCGCCCCGCAACGCGCCCGTCACCCCGCAACGCCGTCGCCCCGCAACGCCGTCGCCCCGCAACGCCGTCGCCCCCAACGCCGTCGCCCCATAACGCCCGTCGCCCGGCATTGCCCCCGGAGCCCCGCAACCCCCGGCGTGTCGTGCACTGTGCGGTTTCGTTGCTGCGTGTCCTGCGCTCTGACCCCCGACACGCAGCACCGTTCCTGCACAGTGCGCGACACGCTGGCCGGCGTGGCGGGGCCCCGGCGTGGGACCGGCGAGCGCTGGGGACCCAGGCCTCCGGACCGGCGCGCGTTGCCTGGCCCCGGCGTGGGACCGGCTCGCGTTGTCCAAGCCCACCACGCGGGGGCGGGCGGGCCGCGGCATACCCTGTGCCCATGGCTGGCGCGACCGACATCGTCATCTGCACACCGCTGCGCACCCCGGTGGGTGGCTTCCTGGGGAGCCTGCAGACGCTCACCGCGGCCGACCTCGGCACCCAGCTGCTGACCGCGCTGCTCGAGCGCACCGGCCTGCAGGACGGCGACGTGGACGACGTCGTCGTCGGCAACGCCAACCCCTCCGGCGAGATCCCCGCGCTCGGGCGCATCCTGGCCCTCAACACCGGTCTCGACCGTGCGCCCGGGATGCAGCTCGACCGCCGCTGCGGCTCCGGGCTGCAGGCGGTCCTCACGGCGGCCGCGCAGATCGCCAGCGGGGGAGCGGACCTCATCGTGGCCGGCGGGGCCGAGTCGATGAGCCAGGTGGAGCACTACGCACTGCTGCGCCAGGGGGTGCGCGCCGACGTCCAGCTGGCCGACCGGCTGGCGCGGGCGCGGGCGACCGCGGGCGGGGACCGGCACCCCATACCCGGAGGCATGATCGAGACCGCGGAGAACCTCCGCCGCCAGTACTCCATCAGCCGCGAGGCCCAGGACGAGCTCGCGGTGCGCTCGCACGCGATGGCCGCCGCGGCGCAGTCTGCGGGCCGGTATGCCGAGGAGCTGGTCCCCGTGACCGTCGCCTCGCGCAAGGGGGACGTGGTCGTCGACACCGACGAGCACATCCGGCCGGGCACGACCATGGAGGTGCTCGCCGGCCTGCGCCCGATCATGGGCCGCCAGGACCCGGACGCCACGGTCACCGCGGGCAACGCGAGCGGCCAGAACGACGCCGCCGCCCTGTGCGTGGTGACGACCCGCGCGCACGCGGAGACGAAGGGCCTCACGCCGCTGCTCGCGCTGCGATCGTGGGCGGTGGCCGGCGTCGCGCCGGAGACGATGGGCATCGGGCCCGTGCCGGCCTCCGCCGCCGCGCTGGAGCGCGCCGGCCTGTCGATGGCCGACCTCGACCTCATCGAGCTCAACGAGGCGTTCGCCGCCCAGGCTCTGGCCGTGCTCACCGAGTGGGGGATGACCGACCCGGGCTCGTGGGACCGGCTCAACGTCAACGGCTCCGGCATCTCGCTCGGCCACCCGGTCGGGGCGACCGGCGCGCGCATCCTGGCGACGATGGCCTACGAGCTGCAGCGCCGCGAGGGGCGCTACGCGCTGGAGACCATGTGCATCGGCGGAGGCCAGGGGCTCGCGGCCGTCTTCGAGCGCGTGGGGTGAACAACCCCGGCGCGTGAGCGTGCCAGCGTGCCGACGACCGCCTGAGGGCGTCCCCAGCGGGTTCTACGCGCCGGTGACCGGGAACTGCGGCGGCGCCGGGTTGCCCCTGCGGACGACGGTCTCGCCCGCGATCCGGTCGCGGCGGACGCTGCCTCCGTCGCCGTAGGTCTCGTAGACGTCCGACGGCCCGCGCCTCCGCAGCCGTGCCACCGCCTGCTTGAGCGTGCGCAAAGCCTTCATCCGGACCTCCTCGTCTGGGGCGGTGCACCCGCCGGTGCGATGACCCTAGCCGATCAGGCCACGGCGCGTCGGCATGGATGCAGCCGTGGCGCCTCACTCCGGCCGCAGGCCCAAGGCCTTCATGAGCCGGCCGACCGGGCTGCCCAGGTCGTAGCTCTCGACCAGCTGCTGCAGCGTCTCCGGGTCGGCCAGCTCGCGGGGCACGGTGATCGGCACGTCCGGCAGGGGTGCGTCGTGGGCCACCTTGACCACGGCAGGCGCCACGTCGAGGTAGGCCCCAGCCTCCACGAGGTTGGTGCGCCGCGCGCCCTTGATGGCGGGGTCGCCGTCCGCCAGCGCCTGCCGCAGCGCCGCCAGCGAGCCGTAGGTCGTGATGAGCTGGGCCGCGGTCTTGTCCCCGATCCCCTTGACGCCCGGCAGGCCGTCGCTGGTGTCCCCCCGGAGCGTCGCCATGTCGGCGTACTGCGCGCCGGTCGCCACGCCATACCTCTCCTGGAGGTCGGCCTGACGGATCACCTCGGCGTCGCGCACCCCGGCGCGCGCGGTGTAGACCACCGACACGTCCGCCTCGTCGTCCACCAGCTGGAACAGGTCCCGGTCTCCGGTCACGACCGACACCGGCATCCTCCCGTGGTGGCGGGCGGTGAGGGTGCCGATGACGTCGTCCGCCTCGTGGCCCGGCGACCCGAGCACCGCGATCCCGAAGGACTCCAGCGCCCGCCGCAGCACCGGCACCTGCACCTCGAGCTCGGCCGGCACCTCCTCCTTGTTGATGACCGGATCGGCCAGCCGATGCGCCTTGTAGGTCGGGATCGCCGCGACGCGGAAGGCCGGACGCCAGTCGTCGTCCCAGCACGCCACCAGGTGGCTCGGCTCAAAGCGCGTGACGAGGGTCGCGACCATGTCGAGCAGCCCGCGGGTGGCGTTGGTCGGCGTGCCGTCCGGTGCCGGCCTCAGGTCCTTGACCCCGAAGAACGCGCGGAAGTAGAGGCTGGCGGTGTCCAGCAGGAGCAGGCGGGGCGATGAGTGGTCGGGGCTCATGAGGCCTCACCCTAGGCGCTGCTAGCGTGACCGGGTGCGCCACCTGACCGAACGACTGCCCTGGCTGGCGGTGCTCGTCGCGCTGGCCACCGCGGTCCTCCTCCTCTTCGGCCCGCTGTGGTCGACGGCCGCGGGGGAGAACCCGCTCGAGCGTCCGAGCGGCGTCGACTACGGCGCCGTGCTGCGGCTCGGCCTGCCGACCGTGATCGTGCTCGCCTCGCTCGCCGTCGCGCTCGCCGGTCGGCCGCACCGTTGGCTCGGCGCGCTGGCGCTCGTCGTGCTGGGGTATGCCGTCGTCGTCGCCCCGTCCCCCGTCGGCCTGTGGTTCGCGCCTGCGGCGCTCCTCACGCTCCTCGGGTATGCCGTGACCGTCACGGGGCGGGGTCAGCCCGACAGCGCGGCTGTCTAGGCTGCTGGCGTGGCGAAGAAGCAGAGGACGGCGGGTGGCACGCCCGCGACG
This sequence comes from Ornithinimicrobium tianjinense, assembly GCF_014636495.1. Classification (GTDB taxonomy): domain Bacteria; phylum Actinomycetota; class Actinomycetes; order Actinomycetales; family Dermatophilaceae; genus Ornithinicoccus; species Ornithinicoccus tianjinensis. Next base: position 1,481,927 of record NZ_BMEM01000001.1, on the reverse strand, counting down.
GTGACGCTCGACAAGGCGGGTGTCCACTACGAGGTGCGCGCGTACGAGCACGACCCCTCGGTCGGGTCCTACGGTCTGGAGGCGGCCGAGGCCCTGGGCGTGGAGCCGGCGCGGGTCTTCAAGACGTTGCTCGTCCACACCGACAAGGGGCTCGGCGTCGGCATCGTCCCCGTGGACACCCTGCTCGACCTCAAGGCCGTCGCCGGCGCGCTCGGCGCCAAGAAGGCGACGATGGCCGACCCGGCCGTGGCGGAGCGGACGACCGGCTACGTGGTCGGCGGCATCAGCCCGATCGGTCAGAAGAAGCGCCTGCCCACCGTCCTCGACGCCTCGGCCACGGCCTTCGGGACGGTCCTGGTCAGCGGCGGCAAGCGCGGTTTCGACCTCGAGCTGGCGCCCGAGGTGCTCGTCGAGGTCACCGGCGCGACGACGGCCCCGATCGCCCGACGCGCCTAGCGCGACGCCTCAGAGCTCGGCGTCACCCTCCGGCAGCAGGCCCAGCCGGTCCTCCCACGGGGTCGACAGCACGATCGTGGTGTTGGTCGAGACCGACGCCTGCTGCCGGATCCGGGCGAACAGCTCCTCCAGGTCCTGCGGCCGGGCCACCCGCAGCAGGAGCACGTAGTTCTCGTCACCGGCCACCGACCAGCACGCCACGATCTCCTCGATGTCGTGCAGCCGCTCGGGCACGTCGTCGTCGGCCGCGGGGTCGAACGGCTTGACCGACATCAGCGCGGTCAGCGGCAGCCCGACCTTGGTGTAGTCGACGACGGCGCGGTAGCCGGTGATGATCCCGCGCTCCTCGAGCCGCTTGACCCGCTGGTGCACCGCCGAGGTGGACAGTCCCACCTGCCGGCCCAGGTCGGCGAAGCTGATGCGACCGTCCTGGGCCAGCACCTGGACGATGTGGCGGTCGAGGGGCTCCATGGCGCTCAGCCTAGGGGGTGAGCTGGTCCACCGAGGCCTGGTGGGAGGCGCGGGCGTGCTCGTAGGCGGCCTGCTCGGCGCCCTCGTGGTGCTCCGCGGTGTGCTGGCGCCACCACTCCTGCCCGCTCGGGGGCAGGGTGTCGATCGGGTCGTAGTAGACGTACTCGGCGCTGGTCACGTCGACGTCCTCGCCCTCGATCGAGGTGCGGTAGTTCTTGCGCCAGTAGGAGATGCCGCGCTCGGTGTCGTAGGTGTCGACCTGGTGCACCCAGCGCTTGCCGACGAAGGGCACGTCGCAGACGATGCGCGGCGTGGCGAAGCCGGGCAGGTAGCCCAGGATCGAGTGCTGCAGGTGCTGCGCGTGCGACAGCGAGACGCGCCAGTGCTCGGAGAACGGGATCATGTCGCACATGTAGAAGTAGTACGGCGTGATGTTCGCGTCGTCCGCCAGCGCGAAGCACAGGTCGAGCAGCTGGTGCGCGTCGTCGTTGACGCCGCGCATGAGCACGCCCTGGTTGCGCACGTCGCGCAGGCCCGCGTCCAGCATCGCCCGGCTCGCCTGGGCGACCAGCGGCGTCACCGACTGAGCCGCGTTGACGTGGGTGTGCATCGCCAGGCCGACACCCCGCTCGCGCGCCTTGCGCGCGACCCGGCCCACGCCCTCGACGACGTCGGGGGAGAGCCAGTGCTGCGGCATACCCATCAGCGCCTTGGTCGCGAGGCGGACGTCGCGGATCGACTCGATCTCGAGCAGCTGGTCGAGCCAGGCCTCGAGGTTCTTCCACGGCATGTTGGCCACGTCGCCGCCCGAGACCACGACGTCGCGCACGCCGGGGGTGGCGCGCAGGTAGTCGAGGATCGCGGTGTGGCGGTCGACCGGCTTGCCGGCGAGCTTGAGCTTGGTGACCTGCGGCGTGGAGTTGCCGACGAGGTCCATGCGGGTGCAGTGGCCGCAGTACTGCGGGCAGGTCGGCAGCATCTCCGCCAGCACCTTGGTGGGGTAGCGGTGGGTCAGCCCCTCGGTGACCCACATGTCGTGCTCGTGCAGCGAGTCACGGGTGGCGTAGGGGTGGGAGGACCAGTCGGTGCGGCGGTCGGAGAAGACCGGCAGCATGTAGCGGCGCACCGGGTCGGCGTAGAACGCGCGGGTGAAGTCATCGCCCGCGGCGGGCATGGTGCCGTCGGCCCAGGTCACCTCACTGACCATCGTGTTGAGCATCTGCGGCGGGACGAGCATCGACATGGTGGCGCGCTCGGCCTGGTCGCGCTCGAGGTCGGCGTAGAACTCGTCGGTGAGCAGGTCGCCCATGACGCTGCGCAGCTGGCGGATGTTCTTCACACAGCTGACGCGCTGCCACTGCACGTCGGACCACTGCTCCGCAGTGATGTCCTTCCAGCCGGGGAACCGGGTCCAGTCCGGTTCCACCAGCTCGCGGCGCGTGTAGACGTAGGGCTGCTCGATCGGGGCGCTCATACGTGACATGATACGGACATCTTCCGGTGAAATGGAACATCCACGGGAAGATGTTTTGCGAAACCGCGATATGAGAGGACAGATGACGGGTATGACGACCCACTCGCCGTTCGGGGTGCACCGGGTGCTGGAGCCTTCCGGTGATGCCGTGACCCTGCCGCAGGCGGCGCGCCGCCTCGACCCGTCGCCGGTCCTGGCGCCCGACGAGGTCCGGATCGACGTGGAGGTCCTCAACCTCGACGCCGCGTCCTACCGCCAGCTGCGCGAGAAGCACACGACAGACGGTGCCGTGGACGGTGCTGCGGTCCGTGACGAGGTGCTGGCCATCGTCGCCGAGCGCGGCAAGATGCAGAACCCGGTCACCGGGTCGGGCGGCATGCTCATCGGCACGGTGGCCGAGGTCGGGCCGGACAGCCCGCTGGGCCTGAAGGTCGGCGACCGCGTCGCCACGCTGGTCTCCCTCTCGCTCACCCCGCTGCAGATCACCGACGGTCTGGAGCGCTGGGACGGGATGGGGGAGCGGGTGCCCGCCGCCGGTCACGCGATCCTCTTCGGTCGTTCCATCGCCGCGGTGCTGCCCGAGGACCTCGACCCCGAGCTCGCCCTCATGGTCATGGACGTCTGCGGCGCGCCGGCGCTGGTGCGCCGGGTCGTCCAGGGGTATGTCGAGCGCGGGCACCTCCCGTCCGTCGCCGTCCTCGGGGGCGCGGGCAAGTCCGGCTCGCTCTCCCTCGCCGCCGCCAAGGAGGCGGGGGCCGGGACGTGCATCGCGGTCGTGCCGTTCGAGCGGGAGGCCGAGCTGCTCCGCGGCACCGGCCTGGCCGACGAGATCGTCGTCGCGGACGCCCGCGCGCCGCTCGCGCTGGAGTCCGCCGTGCGGGCCGCCGGCGGCCCGGTCGACCTCACGGTGGTCTGCGTCGACGTCCCAGGGTGCGAGCAGCCCGCGATCATGATCACCGCCCAGGGCGGGACGGTGATCTACTTCTCGATGGCCACCAACTTCGCCGCCGCCGCACTGGGCGCCGAGGGCCTGGCCGCGGACGTGACGATGCTCGTCGGCACCGGGTACACCCCCGGCCACGCCGACTACGCGCTGTCGCTGCTGCGCTCCGACGACGCCGTGCGCGCCCTCTTCCAGGACCGCCTCGACCACGAGAGGACCTCCGCGTGAGCCCGACCACCGTCGCCCCGCCGCCCAAGCTGGACCTGGACCCCGGGGTCGTCCGCAAGGCGCGCAAGCTCGCCGAGCGTCTCGGCGAGCCGGTCGTGGAGATGACCCGCAGCCACACCACCGTCTCCGTCGAGCGGGCCACCCTGCGCCTGGCCGGGCTCGCGGGCGCCGACCACGAGCGCGTGCCGTGGGTCAACCACCTGGTCGACGCGGTCCGCGACCAGGTGGGCCTGGAGCACGGCGTCACCACACCCGTGTGGGACGCCCTCCGTCGCGAGGAGGCGCCCGACCTGCTGACCCTGGCGCAGAAGGCCTCGGCCGGAGCCGTCAGCTTCCGCATGCCCGAGAAGAAGGGCGAGCTCAGCGCCGCCCGCCGGGCCGCCAGGGCCGCGGTGCGTCCGGGCCTGCAGAAGATCGACCGCCAGCGCGCCGCCCGTGACCGGCTCATCGCCAGGCACGGCGACCCCGAGCGTCGCCCCTGGATCTACCTCATCGTCGCCACCGGCGACATCTACGAGGACATCCCGCAGGCGCAGGCCGCCGCCCGCGAGGGGGCCGACATCATCGCGGTCATCCGCTCGACGGGCCAGTCCCTCCTCGACTACGTGCCCGAGGGTGCGACCCGCGAGGGCTTCGCCGGCACCTACGCGACGCAGGAGAACTTCCGGCTCATGCGGGCGGCCCTCGACGACGTGAGCAAGGAGCTGGGCCGCTACGTGCGGCTGACCAACTACGCCTCCGGCCTGTGCATGCCGGAGATCGCGACGTTGGCCGGCCTCGAGCGCCTGGACATGATGCTCAACGACTCCATGTACGGCATCCTCTTCCGCGACATCAACCCGATCCGCACCTTCGTGGACCAGCGCTTCTCGCGCCAGATCCACGCGCGCGCGGGCATCATCATCAACACCGGCGAGGACAACTACCTCACCACCGCCGACGCCGTCGAGGCGGCGCACACGGTGACCGTCTCCCAGCTGATGAACGAGTACTTCGGCAAGGAGGCCGGCCTGGAGGACTGGCAGCTGGGCCTGGGGCACGCCTTCGAGATCAACCCCGAGGTGGACGACTCCTTCCGGATGGAGCTGGCCCACGCGCTCCTGGCGCGCCAGCTCTTCCCCGAGGCGCCGCTGAAGTGGATGCCCCCGACCAAGCACATGACCGGCGACATCTTCCGGGGCTACCTGCTGGACGGCTTCTTCAACCTCGTCGGAGCGATGACCGGACAGTCGATCCTGCTCGTCGGCATGATGACCGAGGCGGTCGTGACGCCGTGGCTCTCCGACCGCGACCTGGCGCTGCAGAACGTCCGCTACGTGCAGCGCGCCGCCGGCGGCCTGACGGAGGACTTCCACCCGCCGCGTGACGGCTTCATCCAGACCCGCGCGCGCCAGGTGCTCTCGGAGGCGGTCGACCTGCTCGAGCAGATCACGAGCCACGAGCACGGGAAGGTGTCCGCCGGCACGTCGACGCCGCTGCTCGAGGCGATCGCGGACGGCACCTTCGGCCTGATGAAGCGTCCGGCCGACAAGGGCAAGGGCCTGGAGGGCGTCGCCCGCCGCGCCGACGACTACGACAACCCGGCCATCACCCTGCTGGAGGAGGGCGCGAAGTGAGCGCACCGCATACCCCTGACCTCGGCGAGGCCCAGGCCCGTCCGAGCGTGATCCGCCCCTACGGCGACATGACCGGCGACGGCATGGTGCAGGTCTCCTTCACCCTGCCGGTCCCGCACGACAAGCGGGCGGAGGGCGCCGCGCTGCAGCTGGCCGCCAAGATGGGGCTCTCGCCGGCGCTGCTCGTTCACGCCAAGGGCATGGGTCCGGACCACACCTTCTTCGTCGTCTACGGCAGCGTCACGCACCTGGTCGAGCTGGACAAGGTCCAGGTCGTCGAGCGCGACTTCCCGCTGCTGTCGGCCAAGGAGGTCAACGCCGCGATCAAGAAGCAGCTCCAGCGACCGCTCGTCGTCGTGGGCGCCTGCATCGGCACCGACGCGCACACCGTCGGCATCGACGCGATCCTCAACATCAAGGGCTTCGCGGGCGAGAAGGGTCTGGAGTACTACTCCGAGATCACCGTCGTCAACCTCGGCGCCCAGGTCCTCGTCCCCGAGCTGGTCGAGGCGGCGCGCGAGCACCGGGCCGACGCTGTGCTGGTGTCGCAGGTCGTCACGCAGCGCGACGCGCACATCCACAACACCACGCAGATGTCGGCCGCCTTCCGGGAGGCCTACCCGGCGGGCGAGGTGCCGCTGCTCATCGCGGGCGGCCCCCGCTTCGAGGAGGGCTCGGCCGCCACCCTCGGTGTCGACCGCATCTTCGGCAAGGGCACCACCCCGGGCGAGGTCGCCTCCTACCTCGTCCACGAGCTGACCTCCCCCCGCCGTCCGACCCGTCAGGCCCGTCCCGAGAGGAAGAGCGCATGAGCACCGTCGAGCAGCCGCCCGCCGACCACGCCGGGCAGATCCCGGCCACCAGCCCCGCAGCGGTCGGGATGGGGGTGACCCACTCGCGCTACGTCCCCTACTCCCACGCCCACTACGCCGGCAACCTCGTCGACGGGGCCTACAGCCTCGGCCTGTTCGGCGACGTGGCCACCGAGCTGTGCATCCGCACCGACGGCGACGAGGGACTCTTCGCCTCCTACAGCGACGTCCAGTTCCTCGCGCCGGTCCGCGCGGGCGACTGCCTGGAGGTGAGCGCCACGCTGGTGCGGGTGGGCTCGCGCAGCCGCGAGATGGCCTTCGAGGTCCGGGTGGTCGCCCGTGGCGACGCCGGCCGGGGGGTCTCGGCCGCCGACGTCCTGGAACCGTCGCTCGTGGCGACCACGGCACGGGGCACCGTCGTCGTCCCTCCGAGGGCCTGACCCCCTGACCGTCTCGGCGTGTCGCGAGAGACACGCCGGGAGGTCAGGAAATCGTTGCTGAAGATTTACCCCGTCTGACCTGCGCCGTTCGGCGTCCACGCTGGTCAGGGGCGGTTGACAGGTGCCGCTCAGACTTCCTAGCGTTCGTGTGGTCCGCAGACGCAAGTCTGTGTCGCCAGGGGTTTGCCGAGGCCCCGAGCACTGAGTAGACAACAGAACCGTGGCGGCTCCCAGCCGTCCCGGGTCTGGCCCCAAAGGTGCCGGGGCCCGGCTCACCCCTGGCAGACGTGCGCCGGGGTGGGGGACGCACGTCGTAGCCTTGGGCCGTGCTGCCCCACCGACTGCTCCTCGCGCTGTGCGGCGGTCTCGCCCTCCTCTTCGCCTTCCCGGGGTATGACGTGTGGCCGCTGGCCGTGATCGGCTGCGCCGCGCTCGCGCTCGCCACCGCTGGCGCAGCCGTCCGCACCGGTCTGCTCGCCGGGCTCCTCCTCGGGCTGGCCTGGTACGGGCCCATGTTCACCTGGGCCGGCACCTACGCCGGGGCCCCCGCCTGGCTCGCGATGTCGTTCGTGTCCGCGCTCTACCCCGCGATGCTCGGCGGGCTGCTGGCCCTGCTGCAGCGTGGGGGAGAAGTGCGCCCGGTCGTCGGCGCGGCCGCGTGGGTGCTCATGGAGTGGGGCCGCTCGGTGTCACCCTTCGGCGGCTTCCCCTGGGCCCGGCTGGGGTTCAGCCAGGCTGACTCGCCCCTCCTCGGCGCCGCGAGCATCGTGGGGGTGCCCGGGCTGGGCTTCCTGGTGGCCCTGGCCGGCGGGCTGGTCGCCGTCGCCGCCCAGCGGGCGCTGGCGCCAGCCATCGCGCACCGCGGCAGGTCGCTGGCCGCGGCGGTCGCCGCGCTGGTGCTCGTCGTCGCGCCCGTCCTCGTGCCCCGCCCGACGGACGGGGAGCCTCTCACGGTCGCCGCCGTCCAGGGCGACATCCCCGACGGTTTCACCCGGACTCTCACGGCTGAGCGCGGCACCATGCTGCGGCGCTACACCGACATGACCCAGGACCTGGCGACGGAGGTGCGGGCCGGCGCCTCGCCATACCCGGACCTCGTCGTGTGGCCCGAGGGGGCCAGCGACCTCGACCCGCTGCGGCCGGACCGGAGCCCCGAGGCGACCTCCCGCATCATGGCCGCGGTCGACGCCGTCGGCTCGCCGGTGCTGGTGGGAGCCACCTCGCGCCGGGGCGGTGACGCGCCGCAGAACGTGGTCGTGAGCTACCTGCCCGACAGGGGCGTCGACGAGGTCTACTCCAAGGTGTACCTCGCGCCCTTCGGGGAGGTCATGCCGCTGCGGCCGATCATGCGCCGGCTCAGCCCGTGGGTCGACCGGATCACCGACTTCGTGCCCGGCACCGAGCCGGGCGTGATGGACGTCCCGCTGCGTGACGGCAGAGTCGTCCGCCTCGGTCTGGGCATCTGCTTCGAGGTGGTCGTGGACCCGGCCATGAGAGACGTCGTGCGTGGCGGCGCCCAGCTGCTCGTCGTGCCCACGAGCAACGCCTGGTTCGGCGAGGGTGACCAGTCGGTCCAGCACCTGGCCGCCTCGCGCGTGCGCGCCGTCGAGCTCGGCCGCTCGGTCGTGCACATCAGCAACGTCGGCGTCTCGGGGCTCATCACCCCGGACGGGGTGGTGCACGGGCGGAGCGAGCTCTACACCCAGGACCTCCTCGAGGGGCGGCTGCCGCTGCGGACGGCGGTCACGCCGGCCGTCGTGGTCGGTCCCTGGGTCGCGCCCGCGGCGGCCCTCCTCGTGGCGGGCGCCCTGGTCGTGGCTGTCGTCCGACGGGGTCGGTAGACCGGACGGGAGACCGGCCGGGCGACGGTTAGGCTCGGGCGGTGAAGTCCTCCGTGCCGCGCTCCCTCGAGCGGATCTGCGTCTGCGTCCCGACGTACAACGAGGTGGGCAATCTCGAGATGATCGTCGAACGGATCCGGGCCGCGGTGCCGCAGGCAGACGTCCTCGTCCTGGACGACAACAGCCCCGACGGCACCGGCGCGCTCGCCGACCGGCTGGCGGCCACGGACCCGCAGGTGCGCGTCCTGCACAGGGCGGGCAAGGAGGGCCTCGGCCCGGCCTACCTGGCGGGCTTCCGGTGGGCGGGGGAGCGGGGATATGACGCGGTCGTCGAGATCGACGCCGACGGCTCCCACCAGCCTGAGCAGCTGCCCAGCCTGCTGGCGGCCGCCGAGGCGGGCGCCGACGTGGTGATCGGCTCCCGGTGGGTCCCCGGGGGGTCGGTGCACAACTGGCCGGTGCACCGGAGGGTGCTGTCGGTCGGGGCGAACACCTACGCGCGGATCGCCCTGGGCATCCCGGTGCACGACGCGACGGCGGGCTATCGCGTCTACCGGCTGAGCGCCCTGCAGCAGATGGACACCGACCAGGTCGCCTCGCAGGGCTACTGCTTCCAGGTCGACCTGACGCTCCGGGCGCTCGAGCGTGGGCTGCGGGTCGTCGAGGTGCCGGTCGCGTTCGTGGAGCGGGAGGTCGGCACCTCGAAGATGGACGACGCCATCGTCCGCGAGGCTGCGGTGCGCGTCGGGGTGTGGGCGCTGGAGCGGCGCAGCCGCCAGCTGCGGGAACGCCTGGGCGGGCTGGGGCGTTCTGGGAGGTGGCACCACCTGGAGGAGACACCGTGACCGCTGACCCGACCACCTCGCCCCGACGACGCACCCTGACGCTGCGCTGGGTCCTTGCCGGGCTCCTGCTCCTGCCGGTCGTGGAGATCGTGCTCCTGGTCATGGTGGGCCAGGCGATCGGCCTCGGCTGGACGCTGCTCCTGCTCCTCGTCATGGCGGTGCTGGGAGCGTGGCTGGCCCGACGCGAGACCGGCCGGACCTTCCGCGCCCTGCAGGCGTCGATGCGATCCGGCCGGATGCCGACCGACGAGGCCACCGACGCGATCATCGTGATGGTGGGCGGTGTCCTGCTCCTCCTGCCCGGGTTCCTCACCGATGTGGTGGGTGTCCTGCTGGTGCTGCCGTTCACCCGCCCTGTCGCTCGTCGGCTCCTGCAGACGGTGGTCGCCGCGCGGGTGCTGGCTGCGGTCGGTGCACCGACCACAGGCGCCCGGCGGCCCACGGGACGCGGTGACGTCATCGAGGGCGAGGTCATCTCGCACACGCCCCCGCCCGGCACCACGCCGACAGCGCCGCCGTCGCTGGACCGCTGAGAGCCACCACCGATATCACACGCGATCTGCCGGAGTAGCCATCGGGGCCGATCCCCGCTAGCATTGATCGACACCCCCTCTTTCGACGTGCCACCGTCGATGCCGCGCGTCCGTGACCGTGAGCACCTGTCAGGCCGTGATCCAGGGGCGGGAACAGTGCGTCGGACCGACGCGTTGTCACCAAGAGTCACGTTTCCTGACCGACAAGATTTCATCGTGTCCACAGCACGAGGGGAGAAACCATGGCTGAAAGGTCCCTCCGCGGCACCAACCTGAGCTGGCTGTCCTTCGAGAGCGACGAGGGTGTGACGTTCAGCGAGCGAACGATCACGCGCTACGTGTGCCCCGACGGCCACATCAGCGAGCTGCCGTTCTCCGTCGAGGCCGAGATCCCCTCCCTCTGGGAGTGCCGCTGCGGTCTGGACGCGAAGCTGGTCGACGGGCCCGAGCCGGAGGTCAAGGCCACCAAGCCCCAGCGCACCCACTGGGACATGCTGCTGGAGCGCCGCTCCATCCCCGAGCTCGAGGAGCTCCTGGAGGAGCGCCTCGACCTGCTGCGCACCAGCCGCGGCGAGAAGCCGCGCAAGCGCACCGCCTGATCCACGACGGCCTCGAAGGAGGGCCCGGACCTGCTCGCGCAGGTCCGGGCCCTCCTTTCGTCCGCCACGCCTGTGGTTCCTGGCCTCAGACGATCCGCGGCTGCTCGTTGCCGGCGGCGGCGATGCCCTCGCGGACGCGGACGCGCGTGAGGATGAGCCCGCCGAGCACGAAGAAGAGGATGGTCACCAGGATCGCGGGGCGGTAGGAACCGGTGAGCTGGAACATGAGGCCGAAGGCCAGCGTGCCGAACCAGCTCGTCCCACGCTCCATCGCCTGGTAGAAGCTGAAGAACTCCGACTCACGCCCCTGGGGGACGAGCTGGGAGTAGAGCGATCTCGACAGCGCCTGGGTGCCGCCCATCACCATGCCGATCAGGACCGCGCAGAGCAGCCAGGTCGTGAACGCGCCACGCGGGACGAAGAAGGCGAAGGCCACGACGAGCGTCCACATGACGATGCCCCCCAGGACGGTCCGCTTGGCGCCCAGCCGGCCCGCGACGGCGCCGAAGAGAAGGGCACCGCCGAAGGCCACGAACTGCACGACCAGGAAGGTGATCATCATCTGCTCGGTCCTGAAACCGAGCTGCTCGATCCCGTAGAGGCTGGACGAGGCGATGACGGTCTGCATCCCGTCGTTGAAGAAGAGGTAGGCCAGCAGGAACATCAGCGTCTGCGGGTAGCTGCGCAGCTCCCGGAACGTGTCACGCAGCTGCACCAGGGTGCCGCCCACGATGCCGGCGCGCCGGTCCACCGGGGTCGCCGTGGTCCCGCGGATCCGGCGCAGGCCGAGGACCGGGATCAGCGTGAAGCCGGCCCACCACAGCCCGGCCGAGAGCAGGGAGAGCCGGATCGCCATACCGTAGGACAGGCCCAGGCTCTCGTGCGCGGTCATGAGACCCAGGTTGAGGGCAAGCAGCAGGCCTCCGCCGAGATAGCCCAGGGCCCACGCGCGGGAGGAGACCTTGTCACGGTCGTCCGGGTGGGCGATCCGGTTGAGGAGCGCGTCGTAGACGACGGTGGAAGCGCCGAAGCACAGGTTGGCGACGACGACGAGCACCACGCCGAGCTGCCAGTTGCTGCCCTGGAGGAAGAACATCAGGGACGCCGCCGCCGCGCCGGTCCACGCCAGGCCCCCCAGCAGCCGGACCGGCCGCGGGTGTCGGTCCGCGATCGCGCCGACGAAGAGCAGGACGACCGCGGAGAGGATGGTGGCGACGGTGATGGTGTAGGGGGCGAGAGCCCCCACCGCGACCGGCAGGCCCAGGATCGACAGGTCGGCGTCGCAGGTCTCGCCCGACTCCAGGCCGGGGCAGACGTCGGCCCGCGCCAGGGCGGTGAGGTAGGGGCTGATGAGGACGGCGCCGGTGGTCGTCACGTATGCGGAGTTGGCCCAGTCGTACCAGCCCCAGGCACGCTGGTGGGCGGTGGTGCGCTCGGCCGCGGCGTCGGCCCGCACCACGCTCGTCGCGGAAGTCATGGGAGGACTGTCGCACACGCGGGCGGTTCAGGTTGCGCGCCACCCGGGAGCGTCGAACAGTGGAGAGATCATCACCCACCGACGGAGGGAGAAGGACATGGGACTCGGCGACAAGATCTCCAACGCAGCCCAGGAAGCCATGGGCAAGACCAAGGAAGGTGTCGGTGACGCCACCGACAACGAGCGGCTCCAGGCCGAGGGCGTCGCGGACCAGGTCGAGGCCGACGTGAAGCAGGCTGGCGAGCATGCCAAGGACGCCTGGAAGGACGCGACCGACCGCTGACCTTCACCGGGACCCGTCGAGGGCTGCAGCTCACCTCCGAGCTGCGGCCCTCGACGCGTGTCAGCGGGACCTCTCGTCCGGAGCGTCCTCGTCGAGTGCGACGGCGTCGGGATCGGCAGCGTCGGTCGGCTCGGCAGCGTCCCCGCGACGCAGGATCGGGTTGAGGAGCCGGTCGCGGAGCGTCTGGGCCAGCTCGCCGGTGCGCGACCCGAGAGCCTGACGGGCCTGCCCGCGTTCGCCCTCGGCCTGCTCGAAGGCCTGCTGGGCCCTCAGCCGGAAGATCGGCGCCTCGCTCTCGGCGCGTGCGGCGGCCAGGTCGCCCTCCGGTGTCAGGTTGTGGACCTGCGACGCCTGGATCTCGCCGGTGCGGAGGTCAAGGTGCTCGCTGGCGTAGCGGATGAGGGTGACCACCGCAGCGGTGATCGGCACCGCGAGAAAGGCACCCACGATGCCCCACCGGGTGCCGCCGGCAGCGACGACGATGATGACCAGCGCCGGGTGCAGGTCCAGGGCCTTGCTCTGGAGCATGGGGGAGAGGACGTTGCCCTCCAGCTGCTGCACCGCCAGCACGATGAGCAGCACCCACAGCGCGGTGACGAAGCCCTTGGAGACGAGCGCGACGAGGACCGCCAGGGCCCCGGCCGCGACCGCGCCCACGATCGGGATGAAGCCGGCGAAGAAGGTGATGATCGCCAGCGCGAACGCCATCGGGATGCCCAGCAGCAGCAGACCGATCCCGATGAAGACGGCGTCGACGAACGACACCATCGCCTGGGCCTTGATGAACCCGCCCAGCGTGCGCCAGACCCTCGCCAGCGCCTCGGTGAGGTGGGTGCCTGCGGTGGGGCCGGTGAAGCGGCGCAGCAGCGGCGCGAACCCTGCGCCGTCCTTGAGGATGAAGAAGGTCATCACCAGCATCATGACGAAGGTGACGAGCACCGACCCCACGGTGGAGACGCCCGAGAGCACCCCCTGCGCGATGCGGCTGGCCTGCTCCTGCAGCCACGCCTGCGCCTGGTCGACGTAGGCGCTCACCTGGTCGCTCTGGAGGTTCAGGGGCGGAGCGGCGAGCCAGTCGCGCAGCAGCTGCAGGCCCTCGCCGGCTTGGCGCACGATGATCTGCCCCTGCTCGATCATCGACGGGGCGATCGCGGCGAGCACCCCGACGAAGGCGCCCACCGACACCAGCAGGACCACACCGGCCGCGAGGGCGGAGGGCCAGCCGTGACGACGCAGCCAGGTGACCAGCGGCCAGAGCACCGAGGAGACCAGGAGTGCCAGGAGCACGGGCAGGACGCCCACCCACAGCTTGCCCACGACGTAGAACAGGACATAGAGGGCGGCCATCACCAGCAGGAAGCGCCACGCCCAGGCGGCGGCGCCGCGCAGGCCGTCGAGGATCAGCCGCCCCCGGTCGACCCCGTGGCTGCCGTCGGCCGGGTGCTGGTGGTCACCGAGGCCGAGCTGGCCGTCCGTGCGTTCGTCGGCGTCGTGGGCATCCGGCTGGTCGCTCGCGCCGAGCCGTGGCGTGGTGTCTTCGCTCATGGAGCGCTCAGCCTCTCACCGTCGGAGACCGTGCTCACGCCGATCGTGCACGCCAGTCTCGTGGACCCCAGCGGCTGCACGACGAGCCCCCGGCACCCCGTCGCAGCGGCCTCCACGCACACGAACCTGTGCCAGGCGTCCTCGGGCAGGTCGGTCATCCGGGCAGCCTTCGTCTCCCAGGGGTTCCAGACGACGACCTGCGTCGCGCCCTCGGGCTGCACCGTCAGCGCGCGCCCGTCGTCCAGGACCACCAGGCCGGCCGCAGCGTCGGTGTCGTAGACCCGGTCGGTCTCCGCGTGCAGCGTGACATCGCCGTCCTGCACGTGTCGGGTGCCGCTGACCTTGTCCAGATAGGCAGCCCCGTCCAGACCCTCCACGCGGACGGTGCGCACGTCGGCCACAGCCAGGTAGGAGTGCAGCGCCGCCTCGACGTGCAGCGGCACGGGGGAGGGGTTGGTCACGGTGAGCTCGAGCCGCAGGAATGCCCCCGCGGCGCTGCGGGGGAGCAGGCTCACGGCATACCTCAGGTCGAAGGGTCCCTCGAGGTGCTCAGCCCCGGTCTCTCCGTCCAGCTCCTCGGAGCTGAGGGTCCAGGCCCAGACCTCCTCGCCGTCCGTCTCGTCCTGGTGCCAGCTCACCGTGCGGACCAGGCCGTGGCTGGGGGAGCGGTCTCCTTCCGGGCCGGCGCCGAACCAGGGAAAGCAGAGGGGGACCCCGCCACGGATCGCAGCGCTGCCGTCGAGCACCGCGTGCGGGCTGAGCCACACCACCGGGTGCCCGTCCACCCGCCACTCCGCCAGGTGCGCGCCGTGGTCGTAGGCCACGAGCCGGTGACCGTCTCGCTCGTGGACGAGGGGAGTCAGCGTGGTCATGCCCTCAGGCTAGGCGTCGCGTGCGACAGTGTGGCCCATGACGTCCCCCGCCACGCCGCTCGCCTGGGTCAGCTGGCTACGGGTCGTCGCGATCCTCGGTGTCGTCATGATCCACACGGTGGGCGGCACCGCGGCCGGGCCGGGATCGACCAGCACCCTCGACGGGTGGGTGGCCCGTGCTCTGGACCTCGGCTTCATCTGGGCGGTTCCGGTGTTCGTCATGCTGTCCGGCGCACTGTCGCTGGACCCCGGCCGGTGGCGGGGGAGCGGCCCCTACCTGCGCAGGAGGGTCGCGCGCCTGGTCCCGGGGCTCGTCGTCTGGCACGTCGTGTACGTGGCGTACATGGCCCTGACCCGCGACGGCTGGTGGCAGGGCCTCGGTCCCACGCTGGCGAAGGTGGTGCAGGGCCAGGTCGCCCCGCACCTGTACTTCTTCTGGATCGTGCTGGGGCTGTCCCTCATCACCCCCGTCCTCGTGCCGTGGGTCGCGTCGTCGGGGCGTCGGGAGTGGGTGGTCGCGGCTCTGATCGGGTATGCCGTGCCCGTCCTGTCGACCTGGCCCCTGGGGTCCGACGGAGGGCGGGTCGGGCTGAGCCACGCGGCGTGGACGTGGTGGCTGCCCTACGTCGGCGCCTACCTCATGGGCTGGGCGCTGCGCGGTGCGGTGCTGCCGCGCCGCTGGCTCGTGCCCGCGGCCCTCGCGACCGTGCTCCTGGTCGCTCAGATGACCTGGCAGTGGCGCAACCCCGCCGCGCCGGGCTGGCTCGAGCAGTGGCTCGGTGTCCACTACTACAGCCTCCCCGTGGCAGCCCTGTCGGTCCTCGTGCTGATGCTGGCTCAGTCCCTGGTCCGTCCCGACGGCGCGCTCGCCGGTCTCGCCGCCCCCAGGGTGATGCGGGTCGTCGATCCTGTCGCGTCGGCCACGATGGGCATATTCGCGCTGCACTATCTCGTGCTGCTGGTGGGTCTTGACGTCGGCCTGCTGGGGGAGCCGGTCGCGTCGTGGCCGGTCCTGGTGCTCAGGTTCGTCGCCGTGGCTGCCGTCACGACGGCGCTGGTCCTCGTCCTGCGGCGGGTGCCGGGCGTCCGCTCCGTCCTGTAGGAGCGTCACCCGGTTTCTCCCAGCTCCACGCTCCGCAACGACGAGGCCTCGACCTCGTACCGGGACGCCCGACCGCCCTGGGCGGCGAAGAACCGGCGCCGCAGACCACCGACCACCTCGACCCCCTGGCCGTCGGTGAGCCTTCGGGCCTTTTGACGCACCCGCCCGGACCAGCAGGCCACGTCGATGGTGTCCACCTGCCGACGGCCACCGTCCCGCTTGGACCGGGGGCGTGGGACGACGACCCGCAGCTGCACGAGCTCGTCGCCGCTGGGCATCTCACGGACGCTCGGCTCCCCGCTCACTCGTCCGACCAGTCGCACCTCGTTCGCCGGTGCCGCCTCGTTCGTCATACGGCTCAGCCTGCGGGGGAGCGGCCTGGCGAGGAAGGGGGTCGAGCCAACCTGTGGACGAGCCGTCGTCGGCCCCAGGGGATGTGGACACCGTGCACTACGGTGACGGGGTGGCCAGGCCGGAGGTCCCCGAGGAGTGGGTGCAGCGCTGCGACCACGTTCTCGCGGCGCTGCCGCGCTGCCGCGCCGAGGCTGCGTGGACCGGTGTGCGATGGCGCGTCGGCAACGCGACGGTGGCGCACATCTTCGGCGGCGAGGACCAGCGGTTCCGGATCGTCCTCCGTGCGGAGCCCGACGAGGTGCTCGCGTTCGAGGCGATGGGGGAGCCCTACTTCCGGGCAGGGTGGGGCACCGACGTCGTGGGGCTGGTGATCGACGACACCACCGACTGGGACGAGGTCGAGGAGCTCCTGGTGGCTTCCTACTGCGTCCAGGCGCCCCGCCGGCTCGCCGAGGAGGTCCTGCAGTCGTGGGCGTCGGGCGGTCGGGCCTGAGGCTCGCGCCCGCGGGCATGAGCCCAAGAGTCTTCGTCAGACGCTAGATTGCGTCAGGAGGCCGATCAGGCCCATCCACGAGAGGGGCCGACGTTATGTCAACCTTGTTCCTGCATGGCCTGGGCGCGGTCGGGGAGGTATGGCGTGGGGCCGGGTTCTCTCCCGACCTGCCCGGACACGGCTCCGCGGGATGGGACGCGCCATACAGCTTCGAGAAGCACGCCAGACACGTCCTGGCGCTGCTGCCTGACGAATCCGTCGACGTGGTCGGCCACTCGATGGGCGGCGTGGTGGCGCTCACGCTGGCTGGCCTGGTGCCGCAGCGGGTCCGGTCCGTGGTCGCGCTGGGTGTCAAGGTCGCCTGGACCCCTGAGGAGCTGGACTTCGCACAGGCACTGCCGCAGCGACCACCGAAGGTCTTCGCCTCGAGGGCGGAGGCGGCCGAGCGGTTCCTCAAGGTCTCTGGTCTGGCCGGGCTGGTGCCGGCCGAGGATGCGGTCGTGGACGCGGGCATCGTCGACCGTGGCGACGGCTGGAGCCTGGCCCAGGACCCACGGACGTTCGGTGTCGGCGCCTTCGACATGCGGGCGCTCGTCGGAGATGCCGGGTGTCCTGTGGTGCTGGCCCGCGGAGAGCACGACGGGATGGTGACGCATGCGCAGCTCGCTGACCTGCAGGACGACGCGGTGTCGCTGGCCGCTCTGGGGCACAACGCGCACGTGGAGGACCTCGGGGCGATCTTGGCTCTGATTCCCCGTTGAATGAACTGGTGGGCACGGGACGTGATGAGTCGGGACCAGGTCGCCGACCGCGGGCGTGAGGTCACTCATCCGCCACGAGCGAGAGCCCGCCGGACATCTGTCCCGGCGACATGCCCAGGTGGCGGCGGCCAGAGAGCGCACATGCGCGCTCTGGTCGGCCCAGGTCGGGCGTGTCGTCAGGACGGAAGCACTCTCATGCAGCGTGTGTCTCGCCTGACCTGACCCGCCGGAGGGGTCGTGGAGCCCCGTTGTTCGATCGCCGATAAGTCACATTATGTAAACTGATCGTCGCGCGAGGACCGCGAGAGGAATCCCTGACCGCCACCCGGCCACTTCCCCGCGACAGCCGTTGAACCGTTGGGGCCCGGCTCATTGCCGCCGGCGGTGCTGCACCTGGCCCGCTCTCACGCCGGCGGGGTGCCTGCTCGCAGCACCGCTGGGTCAAGCCCAGCCCGTCTCCGAGCCGGGACCCGTTGTGCCCAGGACCAGTTGCGCCCCCGACCAGTTGTGCCCCCGCCCTCAGCGTCAGATCTATATGCGTTATAAAGAGGACACCAACCCCTCTGTGAAGGAGCATCTCGTGAGCACTGAGCTCGACGTCCGTCAGGAGCCCCCGGCCCGCCGCCACCAGCTGATCTTCGAGACGTGGAACCGGCTCACGCCCGGCGACGCCTTTGAGCTGGTGAACGACCACGACCCCAAGCCGCTCTACTACCAGTTCGCCGCCGAGCACGGCGGCCAGTTCGAGTGGGAGCCGCTCGAGGAGGGCCCCGAGACCTGGCGCATCAGGATCGCCCGGGTCGCCGCCTGAAGCCATCCGGCCTCGAGACGCCTTCTCCCCCGAGCCTGAAGACGGGAGGTCGCCCGAGCACGGAGCCTGACCATGGATCTCTCGGCAGCGGGCGGCGGTCCTAGAGCCGGACCAGCCAGTCGCCGTAGAAGACCGCCAGCCCTGCGGAGACGCAGATGCCCGCGACGATCCAGAACCTGGCCACGATCGTGACCTCGGCCCAACCCAGGAGCTCGAAGTGGTGGTGCAGCGGCGCCATCCTGAAGACGCGTCGGCCGGTCAGCTTGAAGCTGATCACCTGGATGATCACCGACGAGGTGACGATGACGAACAGGCCGCCCAGGATCACCAGCAGCAGCTCGGTCCGGGTCAGGATGGCCATCCCCGCCAGGGCGGCGCCCAGCGACAAGGACCCGGTGTCCCCCATGATGATCCGCGCCGGTGACGCGTTCCACCACAGGAAGCCGAAGCACGCGCCCGCGATGGCGCAGGAGACGACGGCCAGGTCCAGCGGGTCGCTGATCGCGTAGCAGTTGGGCCCGGGCGAGAGCCGGCAGCTCTGGGTGTCCTGCCAGAGCGCGATCATCGTGTAGGCCCCGAACACCATGACCGAGGCCCCGGTCGCCAGCCCGTCCAGACCGTCCGTGATGTTGACACCGTTGGACGCCCCGGCGATGAGCAGGCTCGCCCAGGCGACGAACAGGACGAGACCGAGGACGGGCCCGGCGAAGGCCAGGTCGATCCCGGTGTCCCTGACGAAGGAGACCGCCGTCGAGGCCGGCACCCGACCGTTCTCGTCCTTGACGAGCAGCGCCGCCAGGGCGAAGACCACGGTCACGAGGGTCTGACCGACGAGCTTCTGTCCGGAGGTGAGCCCGAGGCTGCGTTCCTTGCGGATCTTGGTGTAGTCGTCCAGGAAACCCACCAGACCCAGCCCGGTGAGGAGGAAGAGCACCAGCAGGGCGCTGAGGGACACCCTGCTGCGCGTCACCTCGAGCCACCCCAGGGCGTCGGTCAGCAGGAGGACACCGTGCGAGGCGAAGTAGCCGATGATCGCGGCCCCGATGATGACCGCCCCACCCATCGTCGGCTTGCCGCGCTTGACGTGGTGATGGGTCAGGTCGTCCCGGATGAACTGTCCGTAGCTGTGGCGGACGAGGTAGCGGATGAACAGCGGCGTGCACAGCAGGGCTACCAGCATCGCGATGCCTCCGGCCAGCATGACGTTGACCACCTGGTACTCCCTCGCTCGCGACCGTCAGGTCGGCCGCCCCAGGCAGCCGGGGCAACGCTAAGCCACCCCGCCCGCTCCACCAACCCGGAACACCGGCCAGGACCTCCTGACACCCGTCGTGGAAGTGGCTACGGTGGCCGTAGAGAGGTTCACCCGACCGTCAGGAGGAGATCCCATGTCCGACCCGAACCGTCGCACCATCACGGACCGTCTGGAGGTCGCCGGCAACGAGCTGGTCGAGCGGGTGAAGGAGCTCGCCAAGGACGCCGACAACAGGCGGGTGGTCATCCGCACCCAGGACGACAAGGAACTGCTCAGCATCCCGCTGACCTGGGGCCTGGCCGGCGGCGCGCTGGCCGTCGTCACGGGCCCGGTCTTCGCGGCGATGGCCGCGGTCGGCGGGGCTCTGGCCAAGGTGCGCCTCGACGTCGAGCGCGTGGCTGACCCCGGCACTACCCCGACCGACGTGGCAGGAGACCCCGACGGCGACCAGGACGAGCCCACGGGCCATCCCTCCTGATCGGTGCCACGCCGCCCACCCCCTCTGGAGCTCGTCATCCCCAAGGATGACGAGCTCCACTCCTTCGACGGATGCCGGTGACGGTCGGCGCGCGGTTGGCTGGTCGGGCAGGTGGGAACCAACCGGTCCCGTGACACCCGAACAGCAGGAGGAAGAGCATGTTCCGCACCACCGTCCGCCGCGGCCTCACCGCCGGCGCAGCCGCCGTGGCCGCCGTCGCCCTCGGAGCCGTCCCGGCCATGGCGCACCACTGTTTCATCCCGATGTACACCCTCGAGGGCCCGACCTCGGCCAACTGGATGGTCTTCAGCGCCGAGATGGGGGCCGACCTCGAGGCCGGCTACGTCACCGAGTGCGACGCCGCCCGCCAGGCGGGCTACGACGCGCTCGAGGCCGCTGGTCTGCCCGTCGGCATCAAGATCTTCGCCAAGATGACGATCGGCGACCCCAAGGAGACCGGTCGGATGGCCCCCAACGGCGCAAACGGCAAGGGCCTGGAGTACTTCGGCGCCGGGTCCGAGCTGCCCATGCAGATGGTCGGCACGTACATCGGGGCCGCGTCCCAGGTCGACTGCGGCTGACCCTCGCGGCACCAACCTCCGGCCCCGGCGGAGCCTGTCTTCGCCGGGGCCGCTGCTGCGCTACTCCCCCGGCTGCGGCCCGTCGTAGCCCTCGACCACGATGATGTCGGCCTCGGCGGCGGTCAGGCGGTGCGCCATCGCCTCGGCATACTCCGGGGAGCGGTAGCACGCGAGCGCAGCGGCGTAGTCCGGGAACTCGATGACGACGTTGCGGGGGCGCGCCTGCCCCTCGACCGCCTCGAACTGGCCGCCGCGGACCAGGAAGCGCGCGCCATACCGAGCGAACGCGGTCGCGTTGGCCTGGACGTAGCGCCGGTAGCCCTCCTCGTCGTTCACCGTGACCCGCCCGACCCAGTAACCCTTCGCCATGCGCCCAACCTAGACCCCTACGCTGTCCGGTATGGCGACGCTCTTCACCAAGATCATCGGCGGCGAGATCCCCGGCCAGATCGTGTGGTCCGACGACGTCTGCGCCGCCTTCCTCGACATCGAGCCCCTCACGCGCGGCCACGCCCTCGTCGTGCCGCGGGAGGAGGTCGACCACTGGATCGACCTGGACGCCGCCACCGTCAGCCACCTCATGGAGGTGGCCGCCCGCATCGGCCGCGCTCAGCTCGCCACCTTCGGCGGGGAGCGGGTGGGGATGATCGTGCAGGGGTTCGAGGTGCCGCACGCCCACCTCCACGTCTTTGCCGCGAACGGCCCGGGAGACTTCGACCTCGCCGCGCGTATGCGCCTCTCCCCCGCCGAGCTGGCCACGGACGGGGAGGCCCTGCGCACGGCCCTCGGGCAGAGGTGATGGCGTCCGCCGGAGGAACGCGCCTGCCCGACGAGGCGGACGACTTCCACCGCGGCGTCTACGACTGGGAGGGCGAGCCCGACGACCGCGCCGAGCAGCACGGGCGTGGCCTCGACTTCGGGCTTCTGCTGCTGCGTCTCGGCGCCCTCCTGCTCCTGCCCCACGGCGTGGCCAAGGCCCGGGGCGTCGGCGCCTTCACCGACCAGGTGGCCACCAACCTCGTCGGCGGCGCCGCGCCCGAGCTGGTCGCCTGGCTCGTGCTCGCCGGCCAGACGGCGCTGCCCGTGCTGCTCGCGGTGGGGCTCTTCACCCGGCCGGCCGCGTTCCTCGTCGCGGCGATGATGGCCGCCATCTGGGGGCTGGCGGTCGTGACCCGCCTCGACTATCGCGCGCTCGACGCCTCGGGCGGCCTGACCGGAGAGGCCGCGCTGCTCTACGTGGCACTGGCGCTGCCGCTGGCCTTCACCGGCGCCGGACGCTGGTCGCTGGACGCCATGCGCACCGGTGGCCGTCCCTGACGCACCTAGGCTGATCCTCGTGCAGTGCCACTACTTCGACGCCGGCGTGTGCCGTTCCTGCACGCTCATGGGCACGGGGTATGCCGCGCAGCTCGCCCTGAAGCAGGCGCGCGTCGCCGAGGTCCTGGCCGGAGCGGTGCCGGCGGAGGCCTGGCAGTCCCCGGTCACCAGCGCCGAGTCCGGCTTCCGCAACAAGGCCAAGCTCGTCGTCGGTGGCGTCAAGGGCTCCCCCACGGTGGGGATCCTCGGTCCGGACGGTCGGGGTGTGGACCTGCGCCACTGCGGCCTGCACGAGGCCGGGCTGCATGAGGCGGTCCTCACGACCGCTGAGCTCCTGCGCGGGTCGGGACTCACCCCGTATGACGTGCCCGCGCGGCAGGGTGAGCTCAAGCACGTCCTCCTCACCCACTCCCCCGACGGCGAGCTCATGGCGCGCTTCGTGCTGCGCTCCCCCGGGCAGCTCACGCGGGTGCGCGAGCTGGTCCCTGCCCTGGGTGAGGCGCTGCCCGGCACGCGGGTCGTGAGCGTCAACCTGCAGCCCGAGCACAAGGCGGTGCTGGAGGGCCCGGAGGAGGTCCTGCTCACGGAGCAGGAGACGCTGCCGATGAGGGTCAACGACATCACCCTGCACCTGCGCACCCGCAGCTTCTTCCAGACCAACACCGCGGTCGCCTCGGCGCTCTACCGGCAGGCCCGGGCGTGGGCGGACGAGGTCGCCCCGTCGTCGGTCTGGGACCTCTACTGCGGCGTCGGCGGCTTCGCCCTGCACCTCCTGGCCGACGGCCGGGACGTCCTGGGGATCGAGGTCTCTCCCGAGGCGGTGCTGAGCGCGACCACGAGCGCCCGCGAGCTCGGCGCGAGCCGAGCCCGTTTCGAGGTCGGCGACGCCACGACATACCTCCAGGAGCGCGAGGCGCCCGACCTGGTCGTGGTCAACCCACCACGCCGCGGGATCGGGTCGCTCGCGCGCTGGCTGGAGGGCTCCGGCGTGGAGCACGTGATCTACTCCAGCTGCCACGCGGGCTCGCTGGCCCGTGACCTCGCCGCGATGCCGTCGCTACAGGTGCGGGAGGCCCGCCTCTTCGACATGTTCCCGCAGACCGCCCACCACGAGGTCATGGTCAGCCTGCGGCGCCGCTGACCCGGGGCCGGTCACGCGCCGGGGTGGTGCAAGACTGGGCCCGACGTCCCTGCCAGCATGACGACAAGGTGGTCCGACCATGCCCAACACGTTCGACGCCGTCCCCGACCTGCCCATGGAGCGCTCCTCCGCCTTCGTCGCCGTGGACCGGCCCCAGGAGCGGCTCGAGGAGTTCATCACCGCGTCCAAGCTGCAGCGCGGCTCGCTGCGCTGGGAGGACGGCTACACCGTGCCCTTCCGCGAGGGCGGGTCGGTGCGGATCCGCGCGGTGGTCGACGGGCAGGAGGGGCTGCGCTTCGACGTCAAGGCACCTGACACCGAGCGCCGTGAGCACATCGAGCAGGTGCTCCAGGGCCAGCTCGCCGACGACCTGGGTGTCCCTGACCTGACGCTGGACTGGGCCGCCCAGCCCGACCCGGTCGCCTGACGCTTCCTCGCTCAGCCGAACGGGGCCGGGTCCCCGGCACCGACCCGGACGACCTCGGCATACCCCTCACTGAGGTCCACCACGGTGGTGGGCTCCTGCCCCGTCTGGTCCCCGTCGACGACGACCTCGACGAGATGGTCGAGCCGCTCCTTGATCTCCCACCCGAAGCTCAGCGGTTCCTCGTCGCCGGGGAGGATCAGGGTGCTGGTCAGCAGCGGTTCGCCCATGGCGGCGAGCAGCGCGTGGCAGATCGGGTCGTCGGGGATGCGCACGCCGACCGTCTTCTTCCTGGGGTGCAGCAGCCGGCGCGGCACCTCGCGCGTCGCGGGCAGGATGAAGGTGTAGGGGCCCGGCGTCGCGGCCTTCACGGCGCGGAAGACGTGGTTGTCCAGCTGCACCAGCTGCCCGAGCTGGGCGAAGTCGGCGCACATGAGCGTGAAGTGGTGGTTGTCGTCGAGCCGGCGTATGTCGATCAGCCGCTGCTTGGCGTCGGGGTCGCCCAGGCGGGCGCCCAGGGTGTAGCAGGCGTCCGTCGGGAAGGCGGCGACCCCACCGTCGCGCAGCGTCGCTGCGAGCTGCTCCACGAGCCGGGGCTGGGGGTCGACCGGGTGGATGTCGAGGAAGCGCGCCATGGAGCCACTCTAGTGAGGACTCAACCGTCGAGCAGGAACCTGCGGAGCACCTCCGCGAAGACCTCCGGCCTCTGCGAGTGCACCCAGTGGGTCGCCCCCTTGACCGTCACCTTGCGCGTCTGCGGGAAGAGCCGGCGCATCAGCGGCCCCTGGTCCTCGCTGACGTAGTCCGACTCCCCACCGGCCACCCAGAGGACGGGACCGTCGAAGCTGGCGGTCCCGGCCACCTGCGGGATGTCACCGGTGATCGTCGGCAGCTCGCGCCGGAGGAGCTCCAGGTTGGCCTGCCAGGCGAAGCCGCCCTGGTCGTCGCGGCGCAGGTTCTGCAGGAGGAAGCCGCGCAGGGTCGGCTGCGGCACGTCGCGGGCCAGCTGGGCGTCCGCGTCGCGCAGGCTCTGCACGCTCGCCAGGTCGATGCGGGCCAGTGAGCCCAGCAGGTGCTCGAACTCGCTGACCTCGCCGGTGCCCCCCGGGCTCACGTCCTCCACGACCAGGCGGTCCACGAGCTCGGGATGCTCGAGCGCGAGCGCCATGGCCGTCTTGCCGCCCATGGAGTGGCCGACCACGTGCACCGGGCCGTCGACGGCCGGGCCGGCGCGGAGCAGGTCGGCGACCGCGCCCGCCATCTGGCGGTAGTCCACGTGGCTGGTCCACGGCGACGCGCCGTGGTTGGGCAGGTCCACCAGCACGGCCCGGGCATCGGGCTGCAGCGCCTTGGCAGCGGTGCTGAAGTTGCGGCCGCGCCCGAAGAGCCCGTGCAGGAAGACCACGAAGGGCCCCGCGCTGCCGACCGTCGTGCTGTGCAGTCCCTCGGTGCTCACCCCGCCGAGCCTACGTGGCCGAAGCGCGGGGGCTCAGAGCGGCAGGTCGCGCTGCATGGACATGGTCTGCAGGTTGTGCACGAAGCCGACCTTCTCGTAGAGCCGCGTCGCGCCGGAGGGGTTCTCGGAGTCGACCCCCAGCTCGATCACGTCGTAGTCGCCGGACCGGGTGCCCAGGTCGATGGAGCGCAGGAGCGCCGCCTGCGCCAGACCCCGCCCGCGGGCCTCGCGGACGGTCCCGACGAGGTTGACGTAGAGATGACGGTCCACCCACTCGCTGCACAGGACGTAGGCCAGCACCTGCCCGTCGGGGGCCACGGCCACCGTCGACAGCGCGGGGCGTGCGGACCCTCCCGTCCAGTTCTCGTGCCACGACTCCGCCGTCTGCGGGCCGCTGCCCCAGTGGTCCTTGAACGCCTCGTTGTGCGCCAGCCGGGTGGGCTCCTCATGCTCCCCTCCGGGCGAGACGAGCTGCGCGCCGTCGACCGGCGGAACCTCGACCGGGGTGTCGAGGGGGCGCTTGAGCTCGTTGAAGTAGCGCACGACGCGGTAGCCGCGCCGCTCCATCATCCGCTCGGCACTCGATCCTGGCCTCATGCCGTAGGCCCGGACGAAGGAGGTGGCGTCCGGGTGGCGCTCCTCCAGCAGCTCGACCGCGCGCGGCTCGGTCCGGTCCATGACCTCGCGACCGAGCCCGCGTCCGCGGTGCTCCGCCCGCACCCCGCCGCCGATGAAGGCCCGCCCCTGCCCCTCGTGGTCAGGGGACCGCGGGACCACCACGCTGCCGTAGGCGACCATCACGTCGCCGTCCCAGGCCGCGACCGTGTCGCGCGCCGGGTCGACGCCGTCGTGCCCGAGCTCCTCGCGCAGGTCCTCCTCGCGGTAGAACTCCTCCGTGCCGTCCACCTCCGCGAGGTGGTTGACGAGCGCGGCCCAGGCCGGCACGTCACCCTCCTCCAGGTGCCTCCAGGTGTATGCCGTGACCGTCGCCCCGCCGTCGTTCCCGTCCATGCGACCAGTCTGCAGGCCGGGGCCGGTCGCTGCACCCGGTTTATCAAGCGCCGGACCGCGCCAGGCGGGCGCGCGCGGCATACACGAGCATGCCCAGGGCCACCAGCGCGGCACCACCGATCACCGAGGCGGTCGGCAGGCTGACCGCCAGGACGAGACAGCCCACCAGACCCAGGGCAGGGATCCATGCGCCGAGCCGGCTCTCGTGCCTCAGGGTGAACGCCGAGGCGTTGGCGACCCCGTAGTAGAGCAGCACGCCGAAGCTGGAGAAGCCGATGGCCCCGCGCAGGTCGGCGAGGAGGACCACGACGAGGACCACGACACCGACGACCAGCTCGGCGACGCGCGGGACGGACGCCGGACCGGACACGGTCGTGAGCACGCGCGGGAGGTGGCCGTCGCGGGCCATCGCCAGCGAGGTGCGCGAGATGCCGAGCACCAGGTTGAGCAGCGCGCCCAGGGCGGCCACCCCGGCGAGGCCCCGGACCACCCACGCGGCCTCCGGTCCCCAGACCAGCGCGGCGACCTCGGCCACCGGCGCCGAGGAGACAGCGGTGCCGTCCGGGCCGAGCACGCCGAGGACCGTGACGCCGACGACGACGTAGAGCACCAGGACGACGGACAGCGCCAGCACGATAGCGCGCGGGATCACCCGCTCCGGGTCGCGCACCTCCTCACCCAGCGTGGCGATCCTGGCGTAGCCGGCGAACGCGAAGAAGAGCAGCCCGGCGGCCTGGAGGACGCCGAACGTGCTGGCGTCACCGTCCAGGAGCTGGCCGGCGTCCCACAGCGGGCCGTCCGCGCGGGGCAGCACGGCCGCGACCGCCACGCCCAGCAGCGCGCAGCCGACGAGGCTGACGATCACCCGCGAGGCCGTCACGGAGCGCTGGACACCGAGGAGGTTGAGGCCGGTCACGGCGACGACCGCCACGACACCGGCGGCCCGCGACGCACCGGGCACCAGGTAGCTGCCGACCGTCATCGCCATCGCGGCGCAGGACGCGGTCTTGCCGACGACGAAGCACCAGCCGGCCAGATAGCCCCAGACGGGCCCCAGCCGGCGCGTGCCGTAGACGTAGGTCCCCCCGGCCGACGGGTAGCGGGCCGCCAGGGCCGCAGACGACAGCGCGTTGCACACCGCGACCGCGCCGGCGAGGGCCAGAGCGAGCAGCACCAGGCCCCCGGCGGCCTGCGCGGCCGGCGCCCAGACCGCGAAGACGCCCGCCCCCACCATCGAGCCCAGACCCACCGTCGCCGCGTCGGAGAGCCCCATCGTCCGGCGCAACGACGGGTGGCTCACTGGTCGCCGACCTCGAAGCGGACCTCGGTGGGCAGCTGCACCGTCCGCGAGACGGTGCACAGCCGGTCGCGGGACATCCGCGCCGCCTCCGGCAGTCGCTCCCTGGCGGCGTCACCGGCCTCCCCGTCGGGGAAGGTCACCTGGAAGCGCACGGTGATCGGCCCCATGTGGTTGCCGTCACCGTCCCGCAGCTTCTCCCCGCTCACCTGGATCTCGAAGGACTCCGGCCCGGCCAGACGCGTCGTGAGCGCGTCGACGTCGACGCCCGAGCAGCCCGCCACGGCCGCGAGGAGCAGCTCCACGGGGGTGAACTCGGACGACTCCCCGGAGGACATCGAGATCCGACCGCCCCGGGGGTTGGTCGCCTCGAAGCTCAACGGGCCGGTACGGGTGAGGGACACCGAACGGTGCGCGTCAGCAGCCATGGCCCGTAGTCTGCCAGTCGTGTCCCCCTCCCCTGCCCCGGTCCCCCCGTCCGCCGAGCACCGTGCACCCCTCGCCGGCCCAGCCATCCCGGACGGTCGACTGGTCCTGGTGCGGCACGGGGAGACGGAGTGGTCGCGGTCGGGCCAGCACACCGGGCTCACCGAGCTACCGCTCCTGCCCGAGGGCGAGGAGGGCGCCCGCGCGCTGCGCGACCTGCTCTCCGGTATGTCGTTCGCGCACGTCCGGTGCTCCCCGCTGGGCCGCGCGCGCCGCACGGCCGAGCTCGCCGGCCTAAGCGTCGACGAGTACGACCCCGACCTCGTGGAGTGGGACTACGGCGGCTACGAGGGCCGCTCCACGGCCGACATCCGGGCCGAGCTGGGCTACCACTGGACCGTCTTCGAGCACGGCGTCGTGCCCGGTGCCACTCCGGGCGAGACCGTCGAGGAGGTGTCCGCCAGGGCGAGCAGGGTGCTGGACCGCGTCCACCCGATGCTCTTCGAGGGCGACGTCTGCCTCGTGGGCCACGGTCACGCGCTGCGCATCCTCGCGGCGGTCTTCCTGCGTCAGGCTCCCCGCTTCGGGGACCACCTGACCTTCGAGGTCGGTTCGATGGCCGTGCTCGGGCACCACCACGAGTCGCCGGTCATCGAGGCGTGGAACCGGCGCCGCTGAGGGCTGCCTCCGCCTCGTCCGCACGCTCGTCGGCACGCTCGTCGGCCGGCTGACGCTGCTCGACCTGCGGCACCGGCCAGGTGTGCACCGGAAGGTTGTCCTCGGAGTGGTCGAGGTAGAGGCGGAGCATCTCGCGCAGGGCCTCCTCGCGCGAGTAGCCCGCGGCCTCGTGCGCCTCCGTCACCGCGACCTGCCAGCTGGCGCCGTTGGTGCGGGTGCGGCACCGGCCCTCGATGACGGACAGGAAGTGGCTGCGCACCTCCCTGCGCAGGCCCAGCGCGGCCAGCCCGTCGTCCGCCACGGAGAGCAGGTGGTCGGCGACGAGGTCGACGGCCGGGATCTTGCCCAGACCGGGCCAGACCTGGACGGAGGTGATGCCGTGCTTCGCCGCGTCGCGGAAGTTGCGCTCGGCGTCCGCGAACGTCATCTTGGTCCAGATCGGCCGGCCGCTGGAGGTCATCGCCTCCAGGAGCCCGTAGTAGAAGCAGGCGTTGGCGACCATGTCGACGGCCGAGGGGCCCGCGGGAAGCACGCGGTTCTCCACCCTCAGGTGCGGCACACCCTGCGAGGTGTCGTAGATCGGCCGGTTCCAGCGCCATACCGTGCCGTTGTGCAGGCGCAGGTCCACCAGCGAGGGCGTCCCGCCGCTCTCGAGGGTGGCGAGGGAGTCCTCGTCGGACATCTCGGGCAGCAGCGCCGGGAAGGACCGGACGTTCTCCTCGAACAGGTCGAAGATCGAGGTGATCCACGCCTGGCCGAAGTAGGCGCGCGGCCGCACGCCCTGGTGCACGAGCTCCACCGAGCGCGTGTCGGTCATGGCGGTGAAGAGCGGGATGCGGGTCTCGGCCCACAGCCGGCGACCGAAGAGATAGGGGCTGTTGGCCCCGAGGGCCACCTGCAGGCTGGAGATGATCGAGGCGGCGTTCCAGTAGACCGGGAAGTCCTGCGGCGTCACCTGCTGGTGCAGCTGGACCGAGGTGCACCCGGACAGCGGGCCGATCGTGTCGTGGTAGCTGGAGACCCGCTCCCCCGTCGGGCCGAGGATGTCCAGCTCGAAACCCTCGCCGCGCTCGCGGATCAGGGAGTCGTTGAGGGCGCGGTAGCGCACCCCGTCCGAGAGCCAGGGCCGGTCGAACTGCTCGGGCATCAGGGTGGGCAGGATGCCGATCTCGACGACCCTGGCGTCGTGCGCCCGGGCAGCGTCACCGGCGCGGCGCAGCGACTGGCACAGCCAGCGCTCCAGCCGCACCGCCTGGTCGCCGGCCATCGGGCGCGGCGGGACGTTCATCTCGATGTTGTAGCGCCCCACCTCCGTCTGGAAGTCGTCGTCCGTCATCTCGGCGAGCACCTCGCTGTTGACCAGCGCTGGCGACAGATCGTCGGCCTGCACGAGATTGAGCTCGATCTCCAGCCCCATCTGCGGGCGCGTGAAGTCGAACCGGCTGCCTTCGAGCATCCGCTCGAAGACGTCCAGATCCTTGAGAACCTTGTCGCGGAACGCCAGCCGCTGTTCCCGGGAGAAGTCGCTCTGGCTCACCTCTTGACCCATGCGTCGATCCAAACACATCGGACCCAGGTATGACGAGGGTCCGGCGCGCATTTTCTGCGCGCCGGACCCCACGTCATACCAGGTCGGTCCCCGGGTCAGCCCTCCGACGCCTCCTGGAGGGTCGGGATCAGGTTCCGGTCGCCGTAGACGCCGTCGATGCGGCGCACCGGCGGCCAGTACTTCCGGCTGGGGTCGACACCCTGCGGGTAGGCGGCGGTCATCCGGTCGTAGCGCTCGTCCCAGTCGCGGGCGATGCTGACGGCCGTGTGCGGGGCGTTGCGCAGCACGCTGCCCTCGACACCGTCCGCGGCCGCGTCGTCCATCTCCTGACGGATGGCGATCATGGCCTCGATGAACCGGTCGAGCTCCCAGCGGTCCTCGCTCTCGGTGGGCTCCACCATGAGCGTCCCGGAGACCGGGAAGGACATCGTCGGGGCGTGGAAGCCGTAGTCGATGAGGCGCTTGGCCACGTCGTCGACGGTCACGCCGGTGTCCTTGGTGAGGCCGCGCAGGTCCAGGATGCACTCGTGCGCCACTAGGTCGTTGGCGCCGGTGTAGAGCACCGGGAAGTACTCGTTGAGGCGCTTGGCGATGTAGTTGGCGTTGAGCACCGCGACCTGGGAGGAGCGGAGCAGACCGGCACCGCCGACGAGGCGGATGTAGGACCAGGAGATCGGCAGGATGCTCGCCGAGCCGAACGGGGCGCCCGAGACGGGGCCGCTGCTGGTCTCCGGTCCGGCGCCCGAGACGACCGGGTGGTTGGGCAGGTAGGGCGCCAGGTGCGAGCGCACGCCGATCGGGCCGACGCCAGGACCGCCACCACCGTGCGGGATGGTGAAGGTCTTGTGCAGGTTCAGGTGCGAGACGTCGCTGCCGAACGCGCCCGGCTTGGCGATCCCCATGAGCGCGTTGAGGTTGGCGCCGTCGAGGTAGACCTGGCCGCCAGCCTCGTGCACGAGCTCGCACAGCTGGGTGATCTCGGCCTCGAACACGCCGTGCGTCGAGGGGTAGGTCACCATGATCGCGGCGACCTTGTCGCGGTGCTGCTCGACCTTGGCGCGCAGGTCGTCCATGTCGATCTCACCGTTGGAGGTGCTGTTGATGACGACCACCTTGAGCCCGGCCATCACCGCGCTGGCGGCGTTGGTGCCGTGTGCGCTGGCGGGGATGAGGCAGATGTCGCGCTCGCCCTGCCCGTTGGCCTCGTGGTAACGGCGGATCGCGACGAGCCCGGCGAACTCACCGTTGGCGCCGGAGTTGGGCTGCAGGGAGACCTGGTCGTAGCCGGTGATCTCGCACAGCCAGCCGGACAGCTGGTCGATGAGGGCGCGCAGACCCTCGCTCTGGTCCGCCGGCACGAACGGGTGCAGGCTGGAGAACTCCGGCCAGGTGATGGACTCCATCTCCGTGGTGGAGTTGAGCTTCATCGTGCACGAGCCCAGCGGGATCATGCCGCGGTCGAGCGCGAAGTCCTTGTCCGACAGGCTCCGGATGTAGCGCAGCATGGAGGTCTCGCTGCGGTAGCTGTTGAACACCGGGTGGGTCAGGTAGGGCTGGTCCTCAGAGCGGGCCAGGCCGCCGAGGTCGGGCGCGTCGACGACGGGGATCTCGTCGGGCGCCTCGACACCGAAGGCCTCGGCGACCGCCTGGATGTTGCCCAGCGTGGTGAGCTCGTCGGCCGCCACGAGCACCGTGTCGCCGTCGACCTGCCAGAGGTTGACACCCCGCTCGAGCGCCGCCGCCAGCACCTCGGCCGCCCGCCCGGGCACCCTCACCGTGAGCGTGTCGAACCAGTGGTCACCGGCGAGCTCGAGGCCGCCGGCGGTGAGGGCGTCGGCGAGCGCACGGGCCTTGGCGTGGGTCTCCAGCGCGATGCGGCGCAGACCCTCGGGGCCGTGCCACACGGCATACATGCCCGCCATGACGGCCAGCAGCACCTGCGCGGTGGTGATGTTGGAGGTGGCCTTCTCGCGACGGATGTGCTGCTCACGGGTCTGCAGGGCCAGACGGTACGCGGGGGCGTCGTCGGCGTCCTTGCTCAGGCCGACGAGCCGTCCCGGGAGGGTGCGCTCCAGGCCCGAGCGGATGCTGAGGTAACCGGCGTGGGGACCGCCGAAGCCCATCGGCACACCGAAGCGCTGGGTGGTGCCGACGGCCACGTCGGCGCCCCAGGCGCCGGGCGGGGCGATGAGGGTCAGCGCCAGCAGGTCCGCGGCCACGGTGAGCAGGGCGCCCGCCTCGTGCGCGGCCTCGGCGAGGGCGGCCCAGTCACGGACCAGGCCGTCGGCGCCGGGATACTGCACCATGACGCCGAAGACCTCGCGGTCGCCCGCGGCAGCGCGCAGCGCGGCGGCGTCGCCGACCTGCTCGAGGTCGGCGGAGACCACCTCGATGCCCAGCGGGGTCGCGCGGGTGGTGACCACGCCGAGGGTCTGGGGCAGCAGGTGCTCGTCCACGACGAGGACCGCGTCCTGGGACACCTTGCTGTTGCGCCGCATGAGCGCCATGGCCTCAGCCGCGGCCGTGGCCTCGTCCAGGAGCGAGGCGTTGGAGATGGCCAGCCCGGTGAGGTCGGCGACCATGGTCTGGAAGTTCATCAGCGCCTCGAGGCGCCCCTGCGAGATCTCCGGCTGGTACGGGGTGTACGCGGTGTACCAGGCCGGGTTCTCGAGGATGTTGCGCTTGACGACCGGCGGCACCTGGGTGCCGTAGTAGCCCAGGCCGATCATGGAGGTCACGAGCTTGTTGCGGGAGGCCAGCTCGCGCAGCTCACCGATGACCGCCTGCTCGCTCGGCGCGGCCTCGATGGCCAGGGGGCCCACGCCCTGGATCGTGGAGGGGGTGGCAGCGCTGACGAGGGCGTCGAGGCTGTCGTAGCCCACGACCTTCAGCATCTCGGCGATGTCGGCATCGGTGGGTCCGACGTGGCGTCCGACGAAGTCGGACAGGACGGGAGTGGCCAGGGGGGCTGCGTCGTCGGTGACGACGTGGTCCGACTCGGCGGCAGTGGTGGGGTCGGTGCTCATGGGTGAGTTCCTAACGGACAGCGGGGTAGACCATCCCCCTCTGTCCGTCAGGCGGCAGCGCCCGACGTTCCAGAGTTGCCTGACCCGCGAGGTCCTCTTCGCCTGAGAGCTTGACGGGGAGTTTGCCCCTTCGGCGCCCTACCGGGATGGTCAGGGTCTCTCGCTCGCGGGATCGTCGGCGGCACCAATCTACCAGTCCCGTCCCGGGCTGGAGAGGCACCTGTCCGCCGCGTTGGTCGTGCGGGTCAGGAGGTCTTGCGTGCCCGACGCCGTGCGGAGAGCTCGTCGCCCGGGTGCTCCGCGACCGGGTCGCCGGCTCGCTCGCTGGGCAGCTCGGCCAGCTGCCCCTCGACCTCGCGCCAGACGCTGCCGACGGCGATACCGAAGACCCCCTGGCCCCCGCGGACGAGGTCGATCACCTCGTCGTCGCTGGTGCACTCGTACACGCTGGCGCCGTCGCTCATGAGGGTGATCCGCGCGAGATCCTGGACGCCGCGCTCACGCAGCGCCGTGACCGCCACCCGGATCTGCTGGAGCGAGACGCCGGTGTCGAGGAGCCGCTTGATGATCTTGAGCACCAGGATGTCCCGGAAGCTGTAGAGGCGCTGCGTGCCGGACCCGCTGGGGTTGCGCACGGAGGGCTCGAGCAGGCCGGTGCGGGCCCAGTAGTCCAGCTGGCGGTAGGTCACGCCTGCGGCTCCGCACGCCGTGGGGCCGCGGAAACCGATGGTCTCGTCCATGGCCGGCGTGTCCTCGGTGAAGAGGACACCCTGCGCCGGAACCTGCGTGCCGGGGACGTCTGCGCCAGCGCTCACCGGTTCTCCTCACCTAGGACGTTTGCGCGATCGGTGTGACTCGTGTGACTCGTGTGAGTCGTGTGCAACTTGTGCACAGCTAGACCGTAGGCGGCCCCGTCCACGGGGTCAACGACCGACGCGCCGGGGCCAGGTGTGTCCCCACTCACGCCGCACCTCCTGACCGACCCTCCTCAGGGCCGCCCGGAGCCTCGAAGTCCTCCGCCGAGACCTGGTCGAGGAACTCCTTGAACCGCTCCACCTCGTCCTCCTCCTCGACCGCCATGGCGATCCCGACCTCGTCCACCAGAGTCTCGGTCGCCGCGATGGCGGTCCCGGTGCGTAGCGCGAGGGCGATCGCGTCGGACGGCCGGGCGGAGATCACGACGCCGTGGTCGAAGTGGAGCTCGGCGTAGAAGACGTTCTCCTCCACCGAAGTGATGTGCACGGCCTCCAGGGTGCGGCCGAGCGAGGTGATCATGGTCGCCATCAGGTCGTGGGTGAGCGGCCGTGGCGGTTCCACACCCTGCTGGGCGTACGCGATGGCGGTGGCCTCGGGCGCACCGATCCAGATCGGGACGTACCGCTGCCCGTCCCGCTCGCGCAGGAGCACGATGGGACTGTTGGTGGGCATCTCCACACGGACACCGAGGACGTCGAGCTCGATCACCCCATCAACGGTACCCCCGTCCGGCGGCAGACGCCCGCCGCCCACGCGTCGCCGGATCAGCCCTCGGCGAGACTCGAGCGGACCAGCGCTACATGCAGCGCCAGCATCGCGGCGAGCAGCTCTGACTCCACCTCCGCGGGGTCCGGCCCGGAAGCGCCGCGCGCCTGCCGACGTCGGCGTGGCTCCACGACCTGGCGTGCCAGGCTGATCTCACGGTCGGCCCCGATGCGGAACGAGCGGAGGTGTCGCGCCTCGAGCCCGTAGCCAGCCAGGGCCGCAGCCGCGGTCGCCACGTCCAGGTCGTCGGCGTGGTGGCGGCCGGAGGAGTCGGTGCGCAGCAGGCCGAAGGCCTTGAGCTGGCCGTACGCGGCGACGTCGAGTCCGGTGCGCTCACGCAGTTCTGCAGGGGTGAGGCGGACCGCGCGTCGGCGTCGCAGTGCCGCCGCAGACAGGTCGGCCACCTGCGGCCCCGGGCCGGTGTCCCCGGGCTGGGCGGGGGTGGTGACGACGGGGTGCTCGGCGTCGTCAGTCAGACCCGGGACGTCCAGCCCCTGATCGAGGCGGTCCAGAGCGTCCCGGATGACCTTCAGGGGCCAGAAACGCTCGCGCTGCGCGGTCAGGATGAAACGCAGGCGGGCGACGTCGCCGTCGCTGAACAACCGGTAGCCGGAGGACCGGCGCTCGGGGCTGATCAGCCCCTCGGTCTCGAGGTAGCGGATCTTGGAGATCGTCAGGTCCGGGAAGTCCGGCTGGAGAGTCCGAAGGACGGCCCCGATGGAGATCCCCTCCCCACCGGTCTGCTCGACCCGAGCGGCAGAGGTCACTGGCGTCCGAGGTAGTACACGAGGCGGAACTTGCCGATCTGCACCTCGTCGCCGGGCTGCAGGACCACCTCGTCGATGCGCTGCCGGTTGACGTAGGTGCCGTTGAGCGACCCCACGTCGCGCACCTGGTAGCCGTCGCCGGAGCGGGCGAAGACCGCGTGCCGGCGGGAGACGGTCACGTCGTCGAGGAAGATGTCACTCTGCGGGTGACGCCCGGCGCTGACCTCGTCGGAGTCGAGCAGGAACCGGGCTCCCGTGTTGGGGCCGCGCAGCACGATCAGGAGGGCGGTGCCGGGGCGGAGCGCGTCGACCGTCCGCTGGTCCTCCGGGGAGAGCCTGGGGAGCTCGTCGTCGAAGGAGTACTCGGCAGGAGGCAGGTCGCCACCACGCTGAAGGCGCGCGGTCGCGGGGTCGTGGCCGAAGTCGTGGTGCTCTCGGTCGCGGTCGCTCACGGGGTGAGACCTTCCTCGTCGTCGAAGGGGGGACGGGTGCGGGCCCCCACTCTAGTGCAGGGGCCCGACCCCGTGGGGGTGGTCAGTCGAGCTGGGCCTGGTAGGCCTGAGCGTCGAGCATGGAGTCCAGCACGCTCGCGTCGGCGAGCTTCACCTCGTACATCCAGCCCTCGCCGTACGGGTCGCTGTTGACGAGCTCGGGGGTGCTGTCCAGCGCCTCGTTGGCGGCCACGACCTCGCCCGCGGCGGGAGCGTAGACGTCGCTCACCGACTTGGTGGACTCGATCTCACCGACGGAGTCGCCCGCGCTGTGGGTGTCGCCCACGCTCGGCAGGGAGACGTAGACGATGTCGCCCAGCGCGTCGGCCGCGTAGGAGGTCACACCGATGCGGACGACGCCCTCGCCCTTGTCCTGCACCCACTCGTGGTCGGTCGTGTAACGAAGGTCGTCAGGGTAGGTGAGCTCGCTCATGCTCCATCTCCTCAGAGTTAGATCCGGCCGCTCCGGCGCGTGCCGTCTGTGTGGTGGCTCCTACCTTATGCCCGGGGTCAGGGCGCCTGCGAGGCAGGGACCGGACGAGCGTAGCGGGGGTCTGTCAGCTCACGCACGGCATCGATCTGGACGCTGTCGTGCTCGGTCACCTCGACGTCGGCGCCCACGCCCCGCAGGCTGTCGGAGAAGCCACCCGGGATCGCCATCGCCCCCGAGAGCGTGTGCGAGTCCCCGATCGCCAGGATGCGCATCGGCTGGGCGATCGCCTGCCCGTCGAGGGTGACCCGCCCGTCCGACGTGCTGCCGACATAGCTGGACGCCACCACCCGCGTGCCGCCGATCTGGATCGCCTCGGCACCTGCGTCCCGCAGCTCCTGGATCCCGTCGAGGAGCATCGTCTGCGTGATGGCCCTCTCCGGGTCGTTGACGAAGACGCTGATCCCGGGTCCTTCGACGGGGACGCTGCCGGCGAGGATCTCGTAGGAGTCCAACCGCTGCTGGGCAGCCTCCAACGCCGCCGCACCACCCTGCTCCCCCTGGAGCCGCTCCTTGTCCCGCTCCAGCGCGTTGACCTCGCGCTGCAGGGCGTCGACGCGGGAGGAGGCGTCGTCGAGGAGCGCCACCAGCTCGCTCTGCCGGAGCTGGCTCAGGCCGGTCTCCCCTGTGCTGCGCACCTGCACCACGAGCGCCAGTCCGAGCAGGAGGGTCAGGCCCGCCGCGAGGAGCTGCCCCCGGTTGATGCTGGGGCGGCTCATCCGGAACAGCCGGCGGCGGGCCTCGTCAGGGGTCGGCGCCGGCGCGACCGGCCTGCGGCGCACGCGCGGCAGCAGCGGTCGTCGGGCCGGCTTCGCCACCGACGCCGGGTCCGCGGGCCGATCCGGGTCGGGCTCGGCGAGCCTCTCCCCCGCCGGCGGGTCCGACGGGTCCGGCTCGGGGTCGGACGGCTCCGCAGTCTCCACCGGCTCGGCCTCGGGCGCGTCCGCAGCCTGCCCGTCCGACGCGTCCAGCCCGGGGTCGGAGGGCTCCGCGGGCTCGTCGACCGCCGGGTCCTCCGCGAGGCTCGGCTCCTCGACGGGCGGTGCGGGCGGGGTGGTCCTGGGTCGCGCGGCCGGGCGGCGTCGCGACCCGTAGGACTTGGAACGCTTCTTGCGACCCGCCATCAGGCCCCCAGCAGGTGCCGCCGGATGGCCGCCACGTTGGAGAAGATGCGCAGGCCGAGGACGACGACGACACCGGTCGACAGCTGAGCCCCCACGCCCAGCTGGTTGCCGAGGAAGACGATCAGCGCGGCCACGACGACGTTGGAGAGGAAGGAGATGACGAACACCCGGTCGTTGAAGATCCCCTCGAGGGCCGCGCGCAGGGCACCGAAGACCGCGTCCAGCGCGGCGATCACCGCGATGGGCAGATAGGGAGAGAGCCAGGCGGGCACCTCCGGGCTCAGCACCAGGCCGAGCACGACGCCCGCGACCAGTCCCAGGAGCGGGATCATCGGTTCTCCTCAGTCTGCGTGTCGGTGCCGGACTCCTCCGCCACCCGTGTGGTCAGCCGCTCCGCCGCACCGATCGTGATCGAGTCGCTCGCGCTCACGGTCGCCCCGAGGCCCAGCTGGCGGCGCAGCTCCTCGAGGTAGGCACCGGTAAGTCCGGACGAGGTCTCGGCGGCCAGTCTCTCAGGGTCACCGATCGCCTTCACCACGTACGGCGGGGTCAGGCCACGGAAGTCTACGATGACGGCCTCGCCGGCGAAACGGATGGCAGAGGTGCTCGTCATACGGTGCTCGTTCACCGAGATCGCCTCGGCGCCGGCCGACCACAGCCCGTTGACGACGAGCTGGAGATCGCGCGCGTTGACCCTCTCCGGCTGGCGCTCCTCGCCCGGCGCCTCGTCGGTCGCGCGTCTCGCGTCCTCCAGGGTGACCACGACACCCGGGCCCTGCACGGCCTGGGCGCCGGCGTTGAGCGCGGTCGCGGCGATGACCCGTTCCCCCTCAGCGCCCTCCGCGGTGCGGGCCTGCTGCTGCTCCAGGGCCAGGATCTCGGCCCGCAGCGCCTCGACACGCCGGACCTGGTCGTCGCCGGCCGCCTGCGCGTCCTCGATCCGCGTGATCAGCTCTGCTCGCGTCGCGGAGGCTGCGGGATCAGGTGCGCGCAGCGTCACCGCGGCGATCGTGACCAGGAACCCTAGGGCGAGCGCGACGACGAACATCAGGAGGGTGTTGAGGCCCGAGGACGGGGCCAGACCGGCCGCCGCCCGGGCCTGCGCAGCGGAGTGGTACCCGGGCCCGACAGGTGGGTCGAGGACCTCGTCGAGGAGAGCCATGGACGCGGCCGGGTTCGGGTCCCGCTCCCCGCGCTTGACGGACGGCCACCTCATCGTGGCACCTCCTGCGCGCGGCGTTGCCCCACCATGTGTCGGACCTGCCAGGCGTAGACCCCGCCAGCCACCCAGTAGAACGCGATGCCCCACCAGACGAGCGCCCAACCCACCACCCGCGCCGCGACGGTCCACCAGCCGGTGACGGCCCCCAGCACCAGCAGGGGGAAGGCCGCGAGCAGGCTGAACGTCGCCGTCTTGCCGGTGAAGTCCACCTCAGGTATAGGCAGGCGGTGCCTGCGCACGACGGGGTACAGGGCCAGCACGAAGGCGTCGCGCGCCATGAGCACCACCACGAGCCACCACGGGATGACGCTGGCCCAGGCCAGTCCCAGCAGGGTGGTCGCGATGTACAGGCGGTCCGCGACCGGGTCCAGGATCTGGCCCACACGGCTCACCAACCCGTAGGCACGCGCGATGCGCCCGTCCAGGTAGTCGGTCAGCCCGGAGAGCGCGAGCACCCCTCCGGCCGCCACCAGCCGGCCCTCGAGCAGGAGCCAGACGAAGACCGGGAGGAGCAGAAGTCGCACGACGCTCAGCGCGTTGGGAAGCGTGACCACCCGGTCGACCTGTCCGGCGGGCCGCGGTGACGGTCGGCGACCGCCGTCGACCCCCGTGCCCATCGTCATGCGGCCAGTCTAGGGGTCGCGAGGATCACGCCTGACCACATGAGTCACCTCGTCCACATCGCCGCAGACGTCAAGAGGCGGCTTCGGATCTCTCCGAAACCGCCTCTGACCTGCTACTTCTCTCGGTCGGGCTGACAGGATTTGAACCTGCGACCCCTTGACCCCCAGTCAAGTGCGCTACCAAGCTGCGCCACAGCCCGAGGCCCGGATGGGCAGGGACAAAGATAACCCATGCCGGTCCCGGTCACCGAATCCGGCCCCG
Source organism: Ornithinimicrobium tianjinense (assembly GCF_014636495.1). Lineage (GTDB taxonomy): Bacteria > Actinomycetota > Actinomycetes > Actinomycetales > Dermatophilaceae > Ornithinicoccus > Ornithinicoccus tianjinensis. Next base: position 1,442,832 of record NZ_BMEM01000001.1, on the reverse strand, counting down.
GTCGTGGCGCCCGGCTCAGCCGGCGGCGGCCTGGATCTCGGCGATGTCGATCTTCACCTGCCCGAGCATCGCCTGCATGGCTCGGCGCGCTCGGTCAGGGTCGGGGTCCGACAGCAGCGCGTCCAGCTCCTCGGGCACCACCTGCCAGGACAGGCCGAAGCGGTCCTTGAGCCAGCCGCACGCGGACGGCTCTCCACCGCCCTCCAGCAGCGACTCCCAGTAGCGGTCGGTCTCCTCCTGGCCCTGGGTGCGGACCACGATCGAGACGGCCTCGTTGAAGGTGAACTGCGGTCCTCCGTTGAGCGCCAGGAAAGGACGCCCGTCCAGCTCGAAGTCCACCGTCATCTCCGAGCCGACGGCCTTCTCGCTCGGCGTCTCCGTCAGGTAGTCCGCACCGCCGACGATGCGCGACCGGGGAAAGATCGAGGTGTAGAACTCGGCGGCCTCCCTCGCCTGCCCGTCGAACCACAGGCACGTGCCCAGTGTTGCCATGACGTCCTCCTCGGGTATGTCGTGTGCTGGGACTGACCCGGCCCGCTCCCCCGACTCATCGGTCGGCTTCTGGCCAGGTCGCGAGAGTCAGCGTCGCGCGCGCTTCTCCCGCACGCGCACCGAGATCTCGATCGGCGTGCCCTCGAAGCCGAACTCCTCGCGCAGCCGACGCTCGAGGAAGCGGCGGTAGCCCGCCTCGATGAAGCCGGAGGCGAAGATGACGAACTTCGGCGGGCGCGTGTCGGCCTGCGTGGCGAAGAGGATGCGGGGCTGCTTGCCCCCGCGCACGGGGTGCGGGTGCGCCGCGACGACCTCCCCCAGGAAGGCGTTGAGCCGGGACGTGGGGATGCGGCGGTCCCACGAGGCCAGCGCCAGCTCCAGGGCCGGCTCCAGCTTGGCGACGTGGCGACCGGTCATCGCGGAGATGTTGACCCGCGGCGCCCACTGCATCTGCACCAGCTCGCGCTCGATCTCGCGCTCGAGGTAGTACTGCCGCTCCTCGTCCATCAGGTCCCACTTGTTGTAGGCGATGACGAGGGCCCGGCCCGCGTCCACCACCTGCTGCACGACACGGATGTCCTGCTCGGTGATCGAGGTGGAGACGTCGATGAGGACGACCGCGACCTCGGCCTTCTCCAGCGCAGACTGCGTCCGGAGGGAGGCGTAGAAGTCGGCTCCCCGGGTCTGGTGCACCCGTCGGCGGATCCCCGCCGTGTCGACGAAGCGCCACAGCTTGCCGCTCTCGCCCAGCTCGATGAGCTCGTCCACGGGGTCACGGGTGGTGCCTGCGACATCGTCGACGACGACCCGCTCCTCCCCCGCGAGCTTGTTGAGCAGGGAGGACTTGCCCACGTTGGGGCGGCCGAGCAGCGCCACGCGACGCGGGCCGCCGCGCGGGTAGGCGCCGGCGACGGTCGTCCGCTCAGGGAGCACCTCCAGCACGGCGTCCAGCGCGTCGCCCGAGCCACGTCCGTGCAGTGCGGAGACCGGCCACGGCTGGCCCAGGCCGAGCGACCACAGCATGGCGGCGTCGGCCTCCATGCGCTGGTCGTCCACCTTGTTGGCGACCAGCACCACCGGCTTCCTGGAGCGGCGCAGCAGCCGCACGACCTGCTCGTCGGTGTCGGTGGCGCCCACGGTCGCGTCGACCACGAAGATCACGACGTCCGCCAGCTCCACCGCGACCTCGGCCTGCTCGGCCACGCGCAGGTGGATGCCCGTCGCGTCGACCTCCCAGCCACCGGTGTCCACGAGGGTGAACCGTCGTCCGGACCAGTCGGCGTCGTAGGCGACCCGGTCCCGGGTGACCCCCGGGACGTCCTCGACGACGGCCTCGCGCCGGCCCAGGATGCGGTTGACCAGGCTGGACTTGCCCACGTTGGGGCGCCCCACCACCGCGACCACGGGTCGCAGCTCGGCCTCGTCGTCCTCGTCGTCGGACAGCTCGCCGTGGTCGACCAGCTCGAGGTCCTCGTCGGAGAGGTCGAAGTCGTCCAGACCGGCACGCAGCGCGGTCTCGAGGCGCACGTCATCCTCCGTGGCCTCAAGGTCGGGCTCGACCGGGCTGTCGGGGTCGACCCCGCCGGTCCACTCGACCTCGACCTCGTCGAGACCGCTGTCCTTGTCGTTCATGCGCGTCCTTCCGCGTCGATCGCCTCGCGGCGCAGCCGCACCTGCCGCTTGATGCGGCTCAGCATGCCCACCATGCCGCGCATCCGCAGCGGAGACACGGCGTCGGCCAGCCCGAACCGGTAGGGCGCGTCGTCCGGCACGGCGAGGACCTCCTCGGCCGGGAGGCCGTCCAGGCTCTCCCGCAGGATGCCCGCGAAGCCACGCGTCGTCGGCGACTCGGCCGGCGCGTCGAAGAAGAGCTGGACGGTCCGGGGAGCGTCGTCGACCACCTCGACGGCCAGGAACAGCGGCGACTGGCACTCGTCGACGCGCTCCATGACCTCCTGGTGCCCGGCATACCGCTCGGGGAGAGCCGGCAGCTCCTGGCTCAGCTCGAGGAGGAGCTGCAGGCGCTCCTTCTCGGACACCGCGTGGAAGTCCTCCGCCAGCTCCGCCATCCCCTTCGGCAGGTCTGCACGCTCGTCCACGGCCACGCTCAGCGCTCCACCGGCACGCCGACGGAGTTGCCCCACTCGGTCCAGCTGCCGTCGTAGTTGCGGACCTTCTCGAAGCCGAGCAGGTGGGTCAGCACGAACCAGGTGTGGCTCGAACGCTCGCCGATCCGGCAGTACGCCACGACGTCGTCGGACGGCGCCAGACCCTGCTCCTCGAGGTAGATCGCCTCGAGCTCCTCACGCGGACGGAAGGTGCCGTCCTCGTTGGCAGCACGGGCCCAGGGCACCGACCGCGCGCCGGGGATGTGGCCCCCGCGCATCGCGCCCTCCTGCGGATAATCGGGCATGTGCAGCAGCTCGCCGGAGAACTCCCCCGGGCTGCGCACGTCGACCATCGGCCGGCCGATGTGCTCGCGCACCTGGTCCTTGAACGCCCTGAGGCGCGAGTCGTCCCGCTCGACCACCGGGTATGCCGTGGGCGTCACCTCGGGGACGTCGGTGGTCATCTCCCGCCCCTCGGCCACCCACTTCGCGCGGCCACCGTCCAGGAGCCGGACGTCCTCGTGCCCGAACAGCGACATCACCCACAGCGCGTAGGCGGCCCACCAGTTGGACTTGTCCCCGTAGATCACGACCGTGGTGTCGCGGCCGATGCCACGCTCGCCCATGACCTCGGCGAACCGCTCGCCCCCGACGTAGTCGCGGCTGAGCGGGTCGTTGAGGTCGAGGTGCCAGTCGAGCTTGAGCGCGCCGGGGATGTGGCCGGTGTCGTAGAGGAGCACGTCCTCGTCGGACTCCAGCACGACCACGTCCGGGTCGTCGAGGTGCGCGGCCAGCCAGTCGGTGGTCACGAGCCGCTCGGGGTGGGCGTAGGCGACGATCTTGGTGTCGTGCTCGGTCATGAGGTCTCCTCGGGCTGCAGGGTCGGGCGGGTATCAGGTGACGGGTGCTGGCCGCGGGCGCCGCGGACGACGTCGAGGACGGCCTGCACGGACTCCTCGAAGGTCAGGTCGGAGGTGTCGATGCCGACGACCCCGTCGGCGGGCTCGAAGAACGCGCTGACGGTGGCGTCGTCACGGTCGCGGCGCAGGACCTGGTCGCGTGTGGCGGCCAGGTGCTCGGCCCCTGCGGCGCCGTGCACGTCCAAGGACCTGCGGGCCAGACGTGCCTCCTCGCTGGCCGTCACGAGGATGCGGTGCTCGGCGTCGGGGGCGACGACGGTGGTGATGTCCCGCCCCTCGGCCACGACGCCACCCTGCTCCTCGCGGGCCCGGTCGATGAGCTCCCGCTGACGCCGGCGGAGCTCGGCCCTGACGTCGAGGTTGGTCGCGACGGCGGACACGCTCGAGCTGATGCGCGTCTCCCGGATGGCCTCGGTGACGTCGGTGCCGTCGACGCTCACGCTGGCACGGGCGGGATCGGTGGACAGGGCGAGCGGCAGGGCGCGCGCCGCCTCGGCCACGGCGTTCTGGTCGGCCAGGTCGATCTCGCGGTGGAGAGCCCACCACGCCAGGGCTCGGTACATCGCCCCGGTGTCGAGGTAGGCCAGCCCGAGCTCACGCGCGACGGCCTTGGACACGGAGGACTTCCCGGAGCCGCTGGGCCCGTCGATGGCGATGGTGATCGGTGAGACAGGCACCGATCAAGCCTAGCCGTATCCGTGCACAGCCCCTAAGCGAGCCGGCTCAGACGGGCAGCTCGGTGTGGCTGTCGTCCCTGTGGACCCGACCCCGGACGGCGAACCAGCCCACGGCGAGGAGGACGAACCAGACCGGGGTGACCAGCAGGGCCCGCAGCGTGTCCTCCTGCCGGGTGAGGACCACGAGGATGAAGACGAAGAAGGCCAGGACCACCCAGCACATCGGCACGCCGCCGGGCATCTTGTAGATGGACCGGGCGTGCGCCTCCGGGTGGCGCCGGCGGTAGACGACGTAGCTGACCAGGATCATCCCCCAGACGAACATGAACAGCACGGCGGAGATCGTGGTGACCACGGTGAAGGCCTCCATCACCGAGTCGCTGAGCAGGAGCAGCAGCGAGCTGCCGACGAAGATCACCGACACGATCAGTCCGACCGCGGGCACCATCCGCCGCGAGAGCCGTCCGACCGGGGCGGGCGCCATGCCCTTGTGGGCCAGGCCGTAGAGCATCCGCGAGGTGGAGTAGAGACCGGAGTTGGCGGCCGACGCCGCCGAGGTCAGGACGACGAAGTTCATGATCGAGGCCGCGGCCGCGATGCCGATGAGGGAGAAGAGGTTGACGAAGGGCGACAGCTCGGGGTTGACCTGGTCCCACGGGGTCACCGACATGATGACGACGAGGGACAGCACGTAGAACACGAGGATGCGGACGGGGATCTGGTTGATCGCCCGGGGCAGCGTCGTGGTGGGGTTGGCCGTCTCGGCGGCGGTGGCGCCGACGAGCTCGATGCCGACGAAGGCGAAGGTGGCGATCTGGAAGCCGGCGAGGAAGCCCTCCGTCCCGTGCGGGAAGACGCCGCCCGGGCGGTTCCACAGGTTGGCCAGGGACGCCTGGGTGCCGTCCGGGGCGGTGAAGCCGGTGATGATCAGCCAGCCACCGAGGATGATGAGGGCGACGATCGCGACGATCTTGATGAGGGCGAACCAGAACTCCAGCTCACCGAAGAGCGCCACGGTGAGCAGGTTGAGCCCGAGGAGGGCGAGCAGGGTCGCCGCGCCGAGGACGAGCGAGAGTGCCTGGACGTCGGTGGGGTCGGCGGGGTGGATCCAGAAGTTGTAGTAGCTCACCACCGCGATGAGGTCGGCCATCCCGGTGACGATCCAGCAGAGCCAGTAGGTCCAGCCGGTGAAGAAGCCGGCCCACGGCCCCAGCATGTCGGCGCAGAAGTCCTGGAACGACTTGTAGTCGAGGTTGTGCAGCAGCAGCTCACCCATGGCGCGCATCACGAAGAACACCATGATGCCGATGACCAGGTAGACGAGGACGATGGACGGACCGGCCGCCGCGATCGTCTTGCCCGAACCCATGAACAACCCCGTGCCGATCGCGCCACCGATGGCGATCAGCTGGATATGGCGGTTCTGGAGGCCGCGGTGCAGATGTTCGCCCGTCGCCTCGTGGGAGCCGGTGGCCTGCGGGACGACGTGAGGATCTGCCATGCGCTGCTTCTTCCGGGAGTGCGTGCGGCCGCACCATCACGGCCGCGCTCCCGTGCACGGTAGACCTCCCCTACCGTCCGTAGTACACCGGGGGTGGGAGTGCGTCCAGGCCCGGCTGCGCTACAGTCCCGCCGCCCGGTAGAGCTGGCTGACCTCCTCGGCGGCGAGAGCGCGGTAGCGGCCGGGACGCAGCTCACCGAGCAGCACCGGCCCGACCTGCACCCGCGTCAGGGTCTCCACCGGGAAACCGACCTCGTCCAGCATCCGGCGGACGATGTGCTTGCGACCCTCGTGGAGCACCACCTCGACGATCGAGTGTCCGGGGATGTTGTCCACGAGCTTGAAGGAGTCCGCGCGGGCCAGTCCGTCCTCGAGCTCCACGCCCTCGCGCAGGCGCTTGCCGACGCCGCTGCCCACGACCCCGTGGACCTGGGCGACGTAGGTCTTGGGGACGCCGTAGGCGGGGTGCTGAAGGCGGTGGGCGAGCTCGCCGTCGTTCGTCAGCAGCAGGAGGCCCTCGGTGTCCTGGTCGAGGCGACCCACGTGGAACAGCCGGTGCGAGAGGTGCCCGACGTAGTCGGCGAGGCACGGACGACCCTCGTCGTCCTGCATCGTGGAGACCACCCCGGCCGGCTTGTTGAAGGCCAGGTAGACCTTGTCGGTGTCCACCACGACGCGGTCACCGTCGACGCGGACCACCTGCCGTGACGGGTCCACGCGCACGCCGAGCTCGGTGACGACCTGGTCGTCGACCTGGACCCGCCCGTCCTCGATGAGCTTCTCGCACGCGCGGCGCGAGCCGAAGCCGGCGCCGGCCAGCAGCTTCTGCAGACGCACGCCCGAGGGGTCGTGCACGTCCACGTGCGGCGCCGGGGCCGCGGCCCGCCGGGCGCGGCTGGGACGCGCGGCGCCGGACCCGGCACGGCGGGGCCCGGCGGAGCCGCCCTGCCCGGGCACGCGGGTGCGCCGCTGCGGGCCGCCACCCGCTCCCCTGCCCTGGCCGCCCTGGCCCCTGGCCCTGCCGTTGCCCTGCGAACCCTTGCCGTTGCTCATGCCAGTCCTTCCGCGGCCAGCTCCTCGAGCACCTCTGCCGACGGCAGGTAGGGCGCGAGGGCGGGCAGGTCGTCGAGAGAGTCCAGCCCCATGCGCTGGAGGAAGAGGTCGGTGGTGCCGTAGAGCACGGCGCCGGCGGACGGGTCCTGCCCGACCTCCGTCACCATGCCGCGTGCGAGCAGGGTGCGCACGACACCGTCCACGTTGACGCCGCGGATCGCGCCGATCCGGGCGCGGCTGACCGGCTGACGGTAGGCGATCACCGCCAGCGTCTCGAGCGCGGCCTGGGTCAGCCGCGCCTGCTGACCGCCGAGCAGGAACCGCTCGACGACCGGGGCGTACTCGGGACGGGTGTAGATCCGCCAGCCGCCGCCGAGCCGGCGCAGCATGAAGCCACGCTCGGCCGCGGCGTAGTCCTGGGCGAGCTCGTCGAGCACCGCCCCCACGTCCTCCACGGGCAGCTCCAGCGCGGTCGCGAGCGCCTCCTCGGTGACCGGCTCGTCCACCACCATAAGGACCGCCTCGACGGCGCCGCGGGCACCACCGGGGAAGCTGTTGATGTCGAAGGCGACCTGGTGCTCCGCGCCGCTGTCGCCCGGCGCGTCGGGGTGCTCACTCATCGGCACCATTCTCCTCCTTCTCGGGTATGGCGTGCCCCGCCCCGGGCGGGACGGCGGACTGCGCATCCTCCTCGTCGAACTCCGCGCTCACGCCCACGGCACCGCTCGCCGGGCCGGTCCACCGGACGGTGAGCTCACCGAGCGCCTCCGCCTGGTCGAGCTGGACCACGGTGTCGCGGAAGAGCTCGAGGAGGGCCAGGAAGCGGGCGACGATCATCAGCGTGCTGTCGGCATCGGCGACCAGGTCGCGGAAGCTGGCGCTGCCCAGGTCGCGCAGGCGTCCCACGAGCAGCGAGGCCTGCTCGCGCACGGAGACCTGCGGGGCGTGCAGGTGGGTCAGACCGACGGTCGGCGGTGGCTTGGGGATCATCGCCCGCCCCGCGATCATCGCCAGCTGCTCGGGGGTGACGGTGAGGACCAGCTCGGGCAGCAGCGAGGCGAAGCGGTCCTCCACCCCCACGTCCCGGGCGAAGATGCGGCCCGCGCCCTCCATCCGCAGCCGCAGCTCGTCGGCGACCTGCTTGAAGGCGCGGTACTGCAGCAGCCGCGCGAAGAGGAGGTCACGAGCCTCGATAAGGGCGAGGTCCTCCTCGTCGTCCTCGCGGGCGTTCGGCAGCAGCCGGGCCGCCTTGAGGTCGAGCAGGGTGGCGGCGATGAGGACGAACTCGCTGGCCTGCGACAGGTCCCAGTCGGCCCGCGCCTCCTGGGCCGCGCGCAGGTGGGCGACGAACTCGTCGGTGACCGCGGCCAGGGAGATCTCCGTGACGTCGAGCTTGTGCTTGGCGATGAGGCCGAGGAGCAGCTCGAAGGGGCCGGAGAAGACGTCGAGGTGGACCTCGAAGGACCCCCGGCTGCCCGAGAGGACACCGCCGGGCGTGGCCCGGGGCGGCTCGGGCGCGGCTGCACCGGGAACAGCAGCGGGGTCGGGCGGCAGGTCGACCCCCGGGGGTGGGGCGGACGGCATACCGGTCGCGGTCAGGGCGCGCCGCCGCGCTGGATCAGCTCGCGCGCGAGCTGACGGTAGGCCTCGGCGCCCGCGTGTGTCGCCGCGTAGGTCGTGATCGGCTCGGCCGCGAGGGTGGCGTCCGGGAACTTCACGGTGCGGCTGATGACGGTGTGGAAGACCGTGTCCTGGAAGTGGTCGACGACGCTGCGCACGACCTCCCGCGAGTGCAGCGTCCGCCCGTCGTACATGGTCGCGAGGATGCCGTCGATCTGCAGGCGCGGGTTGAGCCGGTCGGTGATCTTCTCGATCGTCTCGATGAGCAGCGCGACGCCGCGCATCGCGAAGAACTCGCACTCCAGCGGGATGATGACGCCGTGCGCCGCGGTGAGGGCGTTCACGGTGAGCAGGCCCAGCGAGGGCTGGCAGTCGATGAGGATGACGTCGTAGTCGTCGACGACGGGTCGCAGCGCCCGGGCGAGGATCTGCTCGCGGGCGACCTCGCCGACGAGCTGCACCTCGGCGGCTGACAGGTCGATGTTGGCCGGCAGGACGTCCACCCCGGGCACCCGGGTCTGCTGGATGACGCTCCTGATGTCGTGGCCGCGCTCGACGAGCAGGTTGTAGACCGTCACGTCGAGGTCGTGGGTGCGCACGCCGAAGCCGACGGACAGGGCGCCCTGGGGGTCGAAGTCCACCATCAGGACCTTGCGGCCGTACTCCGCGAGGGCGGCCCCGAGGTTGATCGTGCTCGTGGTCTTGCCGACCCCGCCCTTCTGGTTGCACATGGCGATGATGCGGGCCGGACCGTGGCTGGCGAGCGGCGGCGGGACGGGGAAATCAGGCATGGGACGACCCGTCGGGCCCTCCTGGCCGATGCCCGTCGTCTCGGTGCCGGGCAGGCGGTCGTAGGTGGCGTGTGCCTCGCGGTTCACGTAGTTCTCCAGCCTCGCTCGCGTCGGGTCGGCCTCCCGCCGATCAGGGCACCGACACTAACTGCAACCCGGCACGGACGGCCACCGCGTCAACCTCGACCTCAGGTCGAGGTTCCCGTCCGAGGTCCGTCCGGCGTGGTCTGGGATGCTCGTCATCTCCCAGCCTGCCCAGGAAAGGACGACCATGGACCTCGAGGCCCGCACCCGCCACTACTACGAGCGCGTCGACGCCGGCGATCTGGAGGGTGTGCTCGCCTGGTTCGCCGACGACGCCGTCTACCACCGGCCGGGCTACGCGCCGATGGCCGGTCGCGCGGCGCTCGCGGACTTCTACGGCGGCGAGCGGGTGATCGTCTCCGGCGCCCACGACGTCGAGGAGGTCGTGGGCGACGGTGACCACGTGGCCGTGCGCGGCGTCTTCACCGGCACCCTCAAGGACGGCTCGAGCGTCGAGGTGGGCTTCGCCGACTTCATCCGGTATGACGAGCACGCCCGCGCCGTCGAGCGGCGCACCTACTTCGCTCAACCCGCGGTCTGAGCCCGTCAGCGGCGCAGGGTCCGCTCCGCCACCTGCAGCGCCGCCTCGACCGGGGTGACGCCCGCCGCGCTGGCGTCCTCCAGGACAGCCGTGACGCGGTCGCCGATGCGCTCGAGCCGGGCGGCCAGCTCCTCCTCGCTCCAGCCCACCTGGCCGGCGTGCACCTGGATCACCCCGCCGGCGTTGGCGATGAAGTCCGGCACGTAGGTGATCCCGGCTCGGCGCAGCAGCTCGGCGACGAAGGGGCTGTCGAGCGTGTCGTTGGCGGCCCCGGCCACCACCTTCGCCCGCATGCCGGCGACGACGTCGGCCGTCACGACCCTGGCCACCGCGCAGGGGGCGAAGACGTCGCACTCGGCCGTCGGCGCGCTGAGGGGGTCGGTCACCGAGCCCCCGACCTCCTCGGCGACCGACCGGGCGCGGTCCGCGTCGACGTCGGCGACGACGACGCGCGCGCCGTCGCGCGCGGCATACCGGGCCAGGTTGGCGCCGACGTGCCCGGCGCCCTGCACGACGACCCGGACGCCGTCCATGTCGCGACCGAGAGCGTGCCGGACCCCGGCGCGCATCGCCGCGTAGACCCCGGTGGCGGTGTAGGGCCCCGGGTCGACGTCGTCGCAGAAGGCCCGCGCACCTGCGTCCCGGATCGCCTGCATGTCCGTCATCGTGGTGCCCATGTCCACGCCGGGGACGTAGGCCCCGCCCGTGCGGGCGATGAAGTCGCCGTAGCGGGACATCAGCGCCGTGCGCGCCGGGGAGCCCTCGTCGGGCAGCGGCCGGTCCGCGAGGAGGACGGACTTGGCGCCGCCGTAGGGCAGCTCGGCCAGCGCGTGCTTGAGGGTCATCGCGCGCGCCAGGCGCTGCGCCTCGGCGACAGCCGCGGCCGTGGAGGGGTAGTGGCGCCAGCGCACTCCCCCGAAACCCGGACCGAGGGTGGTGTCGTCGATCGCGATGACCGCCCGCAGGCCCACCCGGTCGTCCCGACAGGTGATCACCTGCTCCGCGGCGAACAGGTCAGGCATCGGCACGTCGGCGGCGGCGGTCATGGCCACAGTGTGCCCCGCCGGGCTCAGCCCCTGGCCCGCGGGTGCGCCTGGGCGTAGACCTCGCGGAGGTGCTGGGTCGACACGTGCGTGTAGATCTGCGTCGTCGTGACCGAGGCATGACCGAGCAGCTCCTGCACGACCCGGACGTCGGCGCCGCCGTCCAGCAGGTGGGTGGCGAAGGAGTGGCGCAGGGTGTGCGGCGAGATGTCGTCCTTGAGGCCGGCCCGCCCGGCGGCCGTCTTGATCGCCGTCCACGCCGACTGGCGCGACAGCCGCCCGCCCCTGGCGTTGACGAAGACGGCCGGGGTGCCGGTGCCGGCGCGCGCCATCGCCGGACGACCGCGCACGAGCCAGGCGTCGAGGGCGTCGCGCGCATAGCGGCCCATGGGGACGATCCGCTCCTTGGAGCCCTTGCCGAAGAGGCGGACCACTCCCCCGGTGCCGTCCTCGGCGCGCCCGAGCTCGAGGTCGTCGAGGTCGAGCGCGATCGCCTCGCTGACCCGGGCCCCGCAGCCGTAGAGCACCTCCAGCAACGCCCGGTCGCGCAGCGCCGCAGGCGTGTCGCCCACGGAGGCGGCCTGCAGCAGCCGTTCGACCGCGTCGACCGGGAGCGCCTTGGGCAGCCGGCGGGGCGGGGCCGGGGGCTGGACCTCCTGCGAGGGGTCGGCCGGCACCTCGCCCTCCGCGGCGAGGAAGCGGTGCAGACCCCGGACGGCCACGACCGCCCGAGCGGCCGAGGTGGCCGCCAGCGGCCGGTGCTCGTCGTCGCCTCGGCGCAGATGGGCCAGGAAGTCGGTCACGTGCTTCTCGCGCACCTCCTCCGGCTCGCGGACCCCGGCGCCGTGGAGGAAGGAGAGGTAGCGGTCGGTGTCCCGCCGGTAGGCCTGCAGCGTGTGCTCCGAGCGGCCCCGCTCCACCCGGAGGTGGTCCAGCCAGCCGTCGCGCGCGCGCCGCAGCGGGGTGCGCGGCGCTGCGGGGGTGGTGGAGACGGTCCGGCTCACCCCGGCATCATCGCAACGCGGCGACGCGCGACCCGACCGACGCGCGGGACCCGGCGCACCGAAGAGACCACTCGCCCCTGCGTCCCCCGCTCGGCGGGTGTGCGCCAGACTGCGCCCATGCGCTGGTATGCCGATGCTCCCGCCCGCCGGACCCGTCAGGTGGTCGCGGACCTCCTCGTCCTGGCGTGGGTGGTGCTCTGGGTCCTGGTGGGCCGGTGGGTCTTCGCCCTCGTCATGACGCTCGCCGCACCCGCCGAGCCGCTGCGCGACGCGGGGACCTCGCTGAGGGACCGCATGGACGAGGTCGCCGCGCACGTCACCGAGATCCCGCTGGTCGGCGACCAGCTCGACGCGCCCTTCAGCGGGATGTCCGGCGTCGGGGCCGACCTGGTGACGGCCGGCGACCGGCTCGAGTCATCCGTGCGGACGGTCGCCTGGGTCGTCTCGCTGCTGTCCGCGGGCACGCCCGTCCTCATGGTCCTGCTGGTGTGGGGCCTGGCCCGCGTCTCCTGGGCCCGGCGGGCCGCGCGTCTGGGGCAGGGGACCGGCGACCCGGAGACGGTGGAGCTGCTCGCGCTGCGGGCCCTGGTCCGCCAGGACCCCCGTCGCCTGCAGAAGACCTTCCCCGACCCGCTCGCAGCCTTCCGCTCCGGCGACCCGGAGTCGCTGCGGTGCCTGGCCGACCTCGAGCTCGCCGAGGTCGGCCTGCGCGCCCGCCGCTGATCAGCCCAGCTGCCCCCGCACGGCACCCGCCGGGTGGTCGGCGTTGTGCACGTTGACGTAGTAGGCGCTCGGGTTGTCGATGATGTCCCGGACGAGGTCGCGGTGGACGTCGGCGCAGCCGGACGACATACCTGAGGTGGGGGCCGAGAGGGTCACCACGACGGGGCCCGGTGATCCAGCCGGGGCGAGGTGGATGTGCGCGGCCGTCGCGGGGGCGATGCCGGTGACCTCGAGGGTCCAGCACACCTGCTCCAGACCCGGGTTGAGACGCAGCATGGCGGTGCCGTGACCGTCCGGGTCACCGGGGCCGGGCGCCTCCTGGGCGCCGGTCATCTCGACCGTGATGGGGGCGCCCGACGGGACGGGCTCATGGGCCGACGCGGGGACGACGGACACGCCGGCGAGCGCGGCGGAGGAGACGAGAGCAGTGACGAGACGGTGATGACGCATGGTTCCTCCAGGGTGGGCGGGCACACGTGCAGGACCTCTGCACACCGGTGATACGCCGCCGCCGGCCGGAGGGATTGCTGCTCAGCCGTGGCGCTCGCGGAGGACGCGCTCGACGTCCTCCAGCCCGAGGCCACGCGATCGCAGCAGCACGAGCAGGTGGTAGACGAGGTCGGCCGACTCGCCGAGGAGGTCCTCGTCCTCCTGGGCCACGGCCGCCAGCGCCGTCTCCACACCCTCCTCGCCCACCTTCTGGGCGATCCGACGCACGCCGCCGTCGAAGAGCCGCGTCGTGTAGGAGCTCTCCGGGCGCTCCCGGTGCCGGGAGGCGACCACCGCGTCCAGCTCGTGCACGAACGAGCCCGGTCGCGCGTGCTGGCCGAAGCACGTCGCGTCGCCCGTGTGGCACGTCGGTCCTGCGGGTATGGCGTGCATCAGCAGCGTGTCCCGGTCGCAGTCCACCTCCACCGAGCGCACCGCCAGGGTGTTGCCGCTGGTCTCGCCCTTGGTCCACTGCTCCTGGCGGCTGCGCGACCAGAAGGTCGCCAGCCCCGTCGCCAGCGTCGTCTCCAGCGCCGCGCGGTCGAGGAACCCGACCATGAGCACCTGCCCGGTCGTCGCGTGCTGGACGACGCCGGGCACCAGCCCGCCGGCCCTGTCGAAGTCGACGTCGTCCACCGTCAGCCCGTCGGGCCTCAGCTCGATCACGCCACCGCCTCCGCGACCTCTCGGACGACCAGCCCGGTCGCGGCCAGCTCGCGCTTCAGGGCCGGGATCGCGATCGCGCCCGAGTGGAAGACGGTCGCCGCCAGCGCACCGTCGACATCCGCCTCCCGGAAGACCTCGGTGAAGTGCTCGACGGCCCCGGCCCCGCCGCTCGCGACCAGGGGCACCCCGCAGACGGCGCGGACCGCGCGCAGCTGCTCCACGTCATACCCGGACCGGACCCCGTCGGAGCCCATGCAGTTGAGCACGATCTCCCCGGCGCCCAGGGCGACCACCTCCTGCACCCAGTCGAGCGTGGCGACGGGGAGCGCGCGCGTGGCCTCCGGGTCACCGGTGAGCTGGCGGATGCGCCACTGCCCGTCCTGGTCGCGCAGGGAGTCCACGCCCACCACGACGCACTGCACCCCGAAGGCGTCCGCCAGCTCCCGCACGAGCTCGGGCCGCTGGGTCGCCGGGGTGTTGACCGAGATCTTGTCGGCACCCGCGTGCAGGACGGCGCGGGCCGCCTCGACCGAGCGGATGCCGCCGGCGACGCAGAACGGGATGTCGATCGCCCGCGCCACCCGGGTCACCCAGTCCACGTCCACGGCGCGCCCCTGCGGGCTGGCGGTGATGTCGTAGAACACCAGCTCGTCGGCACCCTCGCGGGCGTAGCGGGTCGCGAGCTCGACGATGTCGCCCATGTCGCGGTGGTCGCGGAACCGGGTGCCCTTGACGACCCGGCCGTCGCGCACGTCCAGGCACGGGATGATGCGGCGCGCGAGGGTCACAGCCCCTCCTCCTGGATGGCTTCGGTGACGGTCAGGCGGCCCTCGAGCAGCGCCTTGCCGAGGATGATCCCCGAGCACCCGTGCCGTCGGGCGGCGCGGACGTCGTCGACGTCGCGGGCACCGCCGGAGGCCTGCACCTGCAGGTGCGGGGCCGACCTCGTGAGCATGGTGTAGAGGTGGAAGTTGGGCCCGGCGAGCGTGCCGTCCCGGCCGATGTCGGTGCACAGCACGTGCCGCAACCCGGAGTCGTCGTAGCGGTGCAGGACCGTGGTCAGGTCGGCGTCGGCCACCGACGTCCAGCCGGCGGTCGGCAGCAGCCAGACGCCGTCCTCGCCGGTGCGCGTGTCGAGCGCCACGGTGATCTGCTCGGGCCCGAAGCGCTCGACCCAGCCGATGACCGTCCCGGGCTCCTTGACCGCCAGCGACCCCACGACCACCCGGGTGGCCCCGGCGTCGAGGAGTCGCTGCACGTCCTCGGCCGAGCGCACGCCACCGCCGGTCTGCACCATCAGCCCGGTCGAGTCGACGATGCGCGTCAGCGTCTCGGTCAGGGTGTAGCCACCGGCCCGCGCCGCGTCCAGGTCGACGAGGTGCAGCCACCGGGCACCCGCGCGGGCGTAGCTCTCGGCGACGGCGAGCGGGTCGTCGGTGTAGCGGGTCTCCTTGTCGTAGTCGCCCCGGAGCAGGCGCACCACGGCGCCGTCGCGGACATCGATGGCTGGGTAGACGGTGAAGGGCCTCGTGCTCACCTGTGCGTCTCTCGTCGGTCCGGTCAGGTCGGACGTCATCGGCCGACCTCCCCCAGGAAGTTGCGCAGCAGGGTGGCTCCCAGCGCGGCCGAACGTTCCGGGTGGAACTGTGCGCCCCACCGTAACCCGTGGCGCACGACGGCCGACCACGCCCCTCCGTGACGCGTCGTCGCCAGCGTCCACGGGCCGACGGGCGCGGCGTAGGAGTGGACGAAGTAGGCCCGCTCCCCCGCCTCTACGTCCCGCAGCAGCGGGTCGTCGGCGAGGTCCTCCAGCGCGTTCCAGCCCATGTGCGGCACGCGCGCCTGCGGCGTGGCAGGTATGGCGACCACCTCGCCGGGGACGAGCCCGAGGGTCTCCACGCCCCCGTCCTCCTCGGAGCGCTCGAGCAGCAGCTGCATCCCCAGGCACACCCCCAGGAGCGGGACCTGCACCTCGTGGAGGGTCTCCACGAGGCCTGCCTCCCGCAGGCGGCGCATGCCCGCGGCTGCGGCCCCGACACCCGGCAGCACGACGCGGTCGGCGGCCAGGATGTCCCCGCGGTCAGCGGTCAGCCGCGCGGTCGCACCCAGCCGCTCGAGGGCATACGTCACCGAGCCGATGTTGGTGCCGCCCGAGTCGACCAGGGCCACCCGGGGCGCGGTCACAGCACGCCCTTGGTCGACGGCAGCTCGGAGGAGTCACCCTGGCGGGCGAGCGCCTGGCGCAGGGCCCGGGCGACCGCCTTGAAGCCCACCTCGACCTGGTGGTGGGTGTTGGTGCCGCTGACGGACAGGTGCAGGGTGCAGCGCAGGGCGTCGGCGAAGGACCGCCAGAAGTGCTCGACCATCTCCGTGGAGAACTCCCCCACGGAGGGCCGGTCGAAGCTGCCGTCGTAGCTGAAGTAGGGCCGCCCCGACAGGTCCACGGCCGCCGTGGCCTGCGCCTCGTCCATGGGCAGGGTGAAGCCGTAGCGGCCGATCCCGCGCTTGTCGCCGAGCGCCTCACGGACCGCCTCCCCGACGGCCAGGGCCACGTCCTCCACGGTGTGGTGGTCGTCGATGTGCAGGTCGCCGTCGCAGCGGACCGTCAGCGCGAAGCCTCCGTGCTTGCCGAGCTGGTCGAGCATGTGGTCGAAGAAGCCGATGCCGGTAGCCGCGTCACCTCCCGGCGTGCCGTCGAGGTCGACGTCGACCACGATGCGGGTCTCGGAGGTGTTGCGCTCGACGTGCGCCGTCCGGGGGCGGACGACCACCTCGTGCGCGATCTGCGGCCAGGTCGTCGTCGGCAGGTCCGCGGCCAGCTCGTCACGGGCCGCCAGCAGATAGGTGCGGATCCCGAGGTTGTCGCCGAACTCCTTGTCGGAGAGACGGTCGCCGACCATGAACGACCGGGACCAGTCCACCCCGTTGTCCTTGAGCAGGTGCACGACGCGACCCACCCCCGGCTTGCGCGTCCACGGGGCGTCCGGGCCGCCGTGGTGGGGGTCGATGACGACCTCGCGGAAGCGCACGCCCTGGCTGGTCAGCACCTGCATGATCAGCCCGTGGGCGGCGTCGAAGGCCGCCTGCGGGAACGCGTCGGTGCCCAGGCCGTCCTGGTTGGTCACCATCACCAGGTCGAAGCCGGCGTCCTGGATCCTCAGCAGGGCCGGGATGACCCCGTCGACGAAGGACACCTTGGCCAGGTCGTCGACCTGGTGGTCCTCCGGCTCGTGGACGATCGTCCCGTCGCGGTCGACGAAGCAGATCGGTCGGGCGGTGGCGCTCATGCGAAATCTCCCAGGGCCTGGTCGAGGGCGGTCATCTCGAGGGTGGTGCCGATCGTGATCCGGAGGGCGTCCTCCAGACCGGGCTGCTGGCGCACGTCGCGCACCACGATCCCGTCGGCGGTGAGGGTGTCCAGCACCCGGTCGGCGTCGTCGCAGCGCAGCAGCAGGAAGTTGGCCTCGCTGGCGTAGACCGCCCGGACGCCGGACAGGTCGCGCAGCCGGCGTCCCACCGCGTCGCGGACCCGCAGGGTCTCGCCGACGCGACGGCGGGTGGCGGCCAGGGCCTCCGGGGTGAGGGCGGCCAGGGCAGTCCGCGCGACCGGCACCGGGACCGGGTATGGCGCCTGCACCCTCCGCAGGACCGTCGCCAGGTCCGGGTGGGCGAGGGCGAACCCGACCCTCAGGCCGGCCAGGGCGTGCGCCTTGGACAGGGTGCGGAGCACGACGAGGTTGGGGTGCTCCTCGAGGAGGGTCACGGCCGAGCGCTGCTCGCAGAACTCGCCGTAGGCCTCGTCGACGACTACGACGGCCTGGTCGGCGAGCCGGACGGCCAGGTCGGCGACCTGGCGCAGCGGCACGACGGCGCCGGTGGGGTTGCCCGGCGAGGCGAGGAAGACGACCCGGGCGCCGTCCCTCACGGCCGCCTCGGCGACGGCGTCGGTGTCGACCCGCCAGGTGAGGCCGTCGTCGACCTGGGGCACCTGCGCCACCGGCACACCGTGGAGGCGGGCGGAGACGGCATACATCCCGAAGGTCGGCGGGCAGACGACGATCGCGTCCCCGCCCGGGCGGCAGAGGGCACGGACGAGCAGCTCGATCATCTCGTCGCTGCCGCGCCCGACGACCACCCGGTCCGGCGTGGTCGCCCAGACGTCGGCCAGGGCGTCGACCAGGGCCGGCGGCTGGGGGTCGGGGTAGCGCCGGGCGGCTCCGTCCGGGTCGACCTCGCTGGGGTGCCCCGACTCGTTGGCGTTCAGCCAGATCCGGGACGGGGTGGCCGTGCTGGGGGCGCTGGTGCGCGCCGAGGAGTATCCCGTGAAGTCGCGCAGGTCCTCCCGGACCAGGTGCGACGGGAAGGTCGAGGAGCTCATGCGTCGGCTCCCGCTGCGGCGCCCGCCGCCGCGATCCTGTCGAGGCGACGGGTCACGGCGCGCTGGTGGGCGTGCAGCTGCTCGGCCTCGGAGAGCACGACCGCGCACGGCCCGACGGCCGCGAGCCCGGCCGGCGTAGCCTCCTGCACGGTCATCGCGATCTGGAAGGAGGAGACGTTGACCCCGCCGGTGAACCGGGCGGCGCCTGCGGTCGGCAGGACGTGGTTGGTCCCGGAGCAGTAGTCCCCCAGGGTCTCCGGGGTCATCATGCCGAGGAAGACCGACCCCGCCCGGGTGACGCCGCCCACGAGCGCGCGCGGGTCGGCGACGGCGAGGATCAGGTGCTCGGGCGCGTAGTCGTCGGAGATCCGGACGGCCTGCTCCAGGTCGGCGGTGACCACGAGACGGCTCGCGGCCAGCGCCTTGCGGGCGATCGCGGCGCGCGGCAGCGTCTCGACCTGCTCCTCGACCTGCGCGGCGACCGCCTCGGCCGTCGCCCGGTCGTCGGTGAGCAGGATCACCTGGCTGTCGGGTCCGTGCTCGGCCTGGCTGAGCAGATCGGCCGCCACCAGCTCCGGGTCGGCGCTCGCGTCGGCGATGACGAGCACCTCCGACGGGCCGGCGGGCATGTCGATGCCCGGCCCGCCCTCGGCGGTCGACACCTGACGCTTGGCCTCGGTGACCCAGGCGTTGCCGGGGCCGAAGATCTTGTCGCACCGCGGCACGGACTCGGTGCCGTAGGCCATGGCGGCCACGGCCTGGGCGCCGCCCACCACGAACACCCGGGTGATCCCGCACTCGGCGGCCGCGGCCAGCACGGCAGCGTCGGCGGAACCGTCGGGGCCCGGCGGCGTGCACATGACCACCTCCGGGCAGCCCGCCAGCTGGGCCGGCACCCCGAGCATGAGCGCGGTCGAGGGCAGGGGCGCGGACCCGGCGGGCACGTAGAGGCCGACCCGACGGATCGGACGGACCACCCGCTCGCAGACCACGCCGGGGGCCGTCTCCACGGCATACCCCGACTGCATCCCGGCAGCGTGGAAGGCGCGGATCCGTCCGGCCGCCTCGGTGATGGCCTCCCGCAGCAGCGGGTCCAGGCCCTCGACGGCGCGGGCCCGCTCGGCGGCCGGGACCTCCAGGGCGTCCGGGACGGCGCCGTCGAGGCGCTCGGTCAGCCGGCGCAGCGCGGCGTCGCCGCCGGTGCGCACCTCCTCGAGGATGGCCGCCACGCCGGCGGTCACCTCCGCGCCCGCCGCCGCGGTCGCCCGGCGGAGGGCGTCGGCGCGCCCCTCCGCGTCCAGCTCGTCCCACGTCAGCACGTTCATGCCAGCATCCCCTCGACCGGAAGGACCATCAGGTTGTGGGCCCCGGCACGCTTGAGGTCCTCGAGCCGGGACCAGGACACCGGGCCGTGGACGAGGATCTGCACCGAGACCTCCTCGAGGCCGTCGACCTGCAGCACGGTGGGCTCGTGACCCGCAGGCAGGAGAGGCAGCACACCGTCGAGACTGCCGCGTCCGGCGCGGAGCATGAGCAGCCGGGACTCGCGCAGCTGCACCGCGCCGTCGAGGCGCCGCAGCAGCAGGTCGGCGATCTCCTGGCGGCCGTCCTCCAGGTGGTGGTCCGGGCCGGCGATGACCGCCTCGGACTCCAGGATCGTCGTCACGGGGACCAGGCCGTTGGCGCGGAGCGTGCCACCGGTGGACACGAGGTCGCAGACCACGTCGGCCTGACCGAGGCGCGGGGCGATCTCGACCGAGCCGTTGAGCACCACCGGGTGGGCCTCCACACCGTTCTCGCGCAGCCAGCGCCCCAGCGTCTGCGGGTAGGACGTGGCGATCCGCAGCCCTGCCAGCTGGGCGGGGCCGGTCCACTCGTCGCCCTCGGGGATCGCGACGTCGAGCCGGCAGGCACCCCAGCCCAGCTGCCGCCACTCGCGCAGCGACGCGGGCCGTCCCGCGGCCCCACGCTCCAGGTGGTGCTCGACGAGGACGTTGCGCCCCACGACGCCCAGGTCGCAGACCCCGTCGGCGATGAGGCCGGGGATGTCGTCGTCGCGCACGAGCAGGATGTCGATCGGCAGGCTCTCGCCGTAGAGGAAGAGCCTGTCCCGGCTCTCGCGCCAGGTCAGGCCGCACGAGGCGAGCAGCTCGCGGGCCGGGTCGCCGAGGCGGCCGCTCTTCTGGACGGCGACGCGGAGGCGGTCACGCGGCTGGGCAGGCGGGGTCATGAGGACCTTCCGGAGGATCTGGGTATGGCGTGGTGCAGGTCTGGGGGCGGCTCAGCGAGCCTGTTGATGGTCCGCCACCGGCTGCCGCGCCAGCGCGGCGCGGTAGCCACCCGCCCCGGACTCGAGGTGCCGGGCGATCCGACCCACGGTGGTCACGCTCACCCCGGTGACCTCGTGGATCTGGCGGTACGACAGACCGGCCACCAGCAGCGGGACGACCGACCACCGGTCGGCCAGGGCCTCGATCTCGGCAGGGGTGCACAGGTCCTGCAGGAACGCGTCCACCTGCGCGGGGTCGTCGAGCGCGGCGAGCACCCCCACCAGCCGGGTGCGCGCCTCGACGGCGGCCTCACCACGGCTCTGCCGCTGCTTCATCCGTGCTCCGATCGCGTATCCGTGTACTAATGCGCTAGTACGGTAGCACGGCGCGGACAGAGCTCCGGCATCGGATCTCCGTGCCACGCACCGCCTCAACTATCGTGTGCGCCAGACCTGCCCGCCCTGGACAAGGAGCCCTGCGTGCGCCGCGCCCTCCCCCTGCTCTCCGCCGCCCTGCTCCTGGCCGGCTGCGGCTCCGGCGAGGCCACCTTCGGCGGGCCCACCGGGTCGGCCGCCGGTCCGGCACTGGTGTGCGACGCCCCGCCCGAGGCGCCGTCGACGCCGCTGAGCTTCACCGCCGACGACCTGCCCGAGCCGATGCCTGCCGAGCCTGCCACCGTGCCCGCCACGATCAGGACGACCTGCGGTGACATCGAGCTCGAGCTGGAGGCCGCCCTGGCCCCGCAGACCGTCGCCTCCTTCGCCTTCCTCGCCGAGCAGGGCTACTGGCACGACAGCCCCTGCCACCGCCTCACGACCTCCGGCATCTTCGTGCTCCAGTGCGGCGACCCGACCGGGACCGGCCGCGGCAACCCGGGCTACGGCTACGGCATCGAGAACGCGCCGGCCGACGGCAGCTATCCGCCCGGCACCCTCGCGATGGCCAGGACCATGGACCCCGACAGCAACGGCGGCCAGTTCTTCATCGTGTATGCCGACACCCAGCTGCCCACGGACGGCGGCGGCTACTCGGTCTTCGGCGCCGTCACCGACGGCCTGGAGATCGTCGAGGCGCTCGCCGCGCAGGGCGCGCGGGGCGGCAGCGACGGGGCTCCGGCTCAGCCGATCAGCATCCTGTCCGTGGACGTCGAGGACTGAGCGGACAGCTCGCCCCCGCGGCCGCTCAGTCGCCCGGCACCTCGGGCTGGGCCAGCTCGACCCGCAGCGCCGAGACGACCTCGTCGCGCGGGACCGTGAACTGGTCCTGCCGCCGCAGGTCCTTGATGGTCACCGTGCCGTCGGCGACCTCCTGGGAGCCCAGCAGCGCGACGAAACGGATGCCGGCACGGTCGGCATACCGCAGCTGCTTGCCCAGCTTGCCCCCGTCGAGCACGGCCTCGGTGTTGATGCCGCCGTGGCGCAGCTGCGAGGCCAGCGCGAGCTGCTCGCCGAGGAGCTCGCCGTCCACCTGCGGCACCAGCACCTGCACGGTCGACTCGCCCGTGGAGGCGTCGAGGAGACCCGCCTCGCGCAGCTGCCAGAACAGCCGCGACAGGCCGATCGAGATGCCGACGCCCGGCAGCCGCGAGCGGGTGTACTGCCCGGCCAGGTTGTCGTAGCGACCCCCGGAGCAGATCGAGCCGATCTCGGGGTGCTCGTCGAGGGTGGTCTCGTAGACGGTGCCGGTGTAGTAGTCCAGGCCCCGCGCGATCGAGAAGTTGAGGCAGTAGTCGGACTCGGGCACGCCGAGCGCCCGCACCAGCGAGAGCACCTCGCGCAGCTCGGCGATCCCCGCCGCGAGCGAGGCGCTCCCCCGCGAGCCGGCCTCGACCTGGGCGAGCCGGGTCAGCGCGTCGTCGTGGCCGGTGGACCGCACCTGCACGAACGCCAGGATCTGCTCGACGACCTCCTCCGCCAGCCCGAAGCCGTCGCCGGTGAGGGTGGACCGGAGGTAGTCCTCGCCGCGCTTGTCGAGCTTGTCGACCTCCCGCAGGACCGCGGCCTGCTGGTCCGCGTCGACGATCCCCAGGTCCTCGTAGAAGCCCCGCAGCAGCTTGCGGTTGTTGACCTGGATGGTGAACGGACCGATGGCCAGGTCGGTGAAGATCGCGTGGATGACCGCCGGGCACTCCGCGTCGTGCCGGACCGAGAGCTCGTCCTTGCCGATGATGTCGACGTCGCACTGGTAGAACTCGCGGAACCGCCCGCGCTGGGGGCGCTCGCCGCGGTAGACGCGCTGCATCTGGTAGCGGCGGAACGGGAACGTCAGCTGGTGCTCGTGCTCGGCGACGTAGCGGGCCAGCGGCACCGTGAGGTCGAAGCGCAGGGCGAGCTCGGGGTATGCCGGGCCGTCCGCCTTCTCGAGGGCGCCGGTGGACTGCACGAAGTAGACCTGCCGCTCGGTCTCGCCGCCGGTCTTGGTCAGCAGCACGTCGGAGCGCTCGAACACCGGCGTCTCGACGGGCAGGAAGCCGAAGCGCTCGTAGCCCGCACGGATCGCGTCCAGCATGCGCTGGAAGGCCACCTGCTCGGGCGGCAGCAGCTCGAGGGTTCCGGACGGCGTGCGGGGCGTGATCACCCCGAGAGTCTAACGAGCGCCGGTGCGCCTCCTAGACGGCCAGCTCGAGGAGGTAGGGGTTGGTCGCCCGCTCGCGCGCCATGGTGGTGGCCGGCCCGTGCCCGGGCAGGACCAGGGTGGAGTCGTGCAGCGGCAGCACCACGTCGCGGAGGGAGCGCTCCATCGCGGCGTGGTCCCCGCCAGGCAGGTCCGTGCGGCCGATGGAGCCGGCGAACAGGACGTCGCCGGAGAGGACCGTCCGGTCGAGGTCCTCGGCGGGGATGCCCTGCGGCAGCCCCGGCAGGCTGAACAGCACCGACCCCTCGGTGTGCCCCGGAGCGTGCGCGACCTCCAGGGTGAGCCCCGCCAGCTCGAGCGTCTCGCGGTCCCGCACCTCCACGACCTGCTCCGGGGCCTGCCAGGTCGAACGCCGCCCGAACTGCTGCTCCAGCGCCAGCCGCACCGGCTCGGTGAGGAGGCTGACGGGGTCCTCGAGCCGGTAAGCGTCGTCGCCGTGGATGTAGGCCGCGGTGGTGCCTCCGCAGACCG
This sequence comes from Ornithinimicrobium tianjinense, assembly GCF_014636495.1. Taxonomy (GTDB): domain Bacteria; phylum Actinomycetota; class Actinomycetes; order Actinomycetales; family Dermatophilaceae; genus Ornithinicoccus; species Ornithinicoccus tianjinensis. The sequence continues at coordinate 1,419,367 of NZ_BMEM01000001.1, read as the reverse complement.
GCGTGACCGAGTAGACGTGGTCGAGGTGACCGTGCGTGAGCAGCACGGCAGCGGGACGGAGGCGGTGCTCCCTCAGCACCTCCTGCAGCCGGTCCACGACACCGAAGCCGGGGTCGACGACCAGGCACTCCTCCCCCGCCCCGGGCGCGACGACGTAGCAGTTGGTGCCGAAGGCGTCGGCGACGATGCTGCGGACGAACATGCATCGAGACTATGCCCCGGGCGTTCGGTAGGCTCGAGGAGTTCATGCCATGTCGAGGCGACCCCGATGGTCGCGCTCGCGGTCGAGAGAGGCCAACCCGCCGTGTCCGAGCAGACTCCCAAGCCCGTCCCCACGCCCTCGCCCGCGATGTTCGCGGCCAGGAAGGCGGCCGCCCCGCGGCCCGCCCAGCCCGAGGGCGGCGAGACGGCGGCCGGCGCCCAGGCCCCGACCACGGCCCCGCCGGCCCTGCCCCAGCCCAGCGACTCGGCCAGGCACGGCCGGGTCGGCGAGGACGGCACGGTCTACGTGATCGCCGCCGACGGCTCCGAGCGCGCGGTGGGTTCCTACCCCGACGCCACGCCAGAGGAGGCACTGGCCTACTTCGCGCGCAAGTACGACGAGCTCGCCGCCACGGCCGGCCTGCTGGCGCAGCGGGTGGCCCACACCGACGTGTCGGCGCACGACGCACGCCAGTCGCTGGCCCACCTCAAGGAGCAGATCGGTGACGCGCACGTGGTCGGCGACATCGCCGCCCTCGAGGCCACGGTCGCGTCCCTGGAGGAGGCGATCGCGTCCCGGTCTGCCGTCGAGGCCGAGCAGCGCGCCGCCGCGAAGGCGGAGGCAGCCACCCAGCGGGAGGCGCTCGTCGCCGAGGCCGAGACGATCGCCGCGACCGACCCCTCCGCCATGCAGTGGAAGCAGGCCAGCGCCCGGGTGCGCGAGCTGCTGGAGGAGTGGAAGTCCCACCAGCGCTCCGGCCCCCGGCTGGACAAGGACGTCGAGGCGCAGCTGTGGAAGCGCTTCAGCCACGCCCGCACCACCTTCGACAAGGCCCGCAAGGCCTGGTTCGCCCGCCTCGACGAGGAGCACGGCCAGGCCCGGTCCGTCAAGGAGAAGCTGGTCAACGAGGCAGAGGCGCTCGCCGGCAGCACCGACTGGGGCGCGACGGCCGGGGCCTTCAAGCGCCTGATGCAGGACTGGAAGCGCGCCGGGCGGGCGTCCCGCGCGGACGACGACGCTCTCTGGCAGCGGTTCAAGGCGGCCCAGGACTCCTTCTTCGACGCCAAGGACGCGGTCGTCGCCGCCGAGGAGGCCGAGTACTCCGAGAACCTCAAGGTCAAGGAGGAGCTGCTCGCCCAGGCGGAGGCGCTGACGATCGACGAGGCCAACCTGGAGTCCGCCAAGGCCGAGCTGCGCCGCATCCAGGACCGCTGGGACGCGGCCGGCAAGGTCCCGCGCAACGACATCCGCCGCGTCGAGGGTCGCCTGCGCGCCGTCGAGCAGCAGGTCCGCGACATCGAGGACAAGCAGTGGCGCCGCTCCGACCCCGAGCTCACCGCCCGGGCACAGTCGATGGCCGAGCAGCTCGAGCGTCAGGTCCAGGGCCTCGAGTCCGACCTCGCGGCGGCACGGGCTGCGGGTGAGGACAAGCGCGTCACCGCCCTGGAGGCAGAGCTGGCCACCAAGAAGCTGTGGCTGGACTCCGCCCGGGGCTCGCTGTCCTGATGACGGACCTCGCCACGCACGTCACCGAGGTCGCCGCCGGGCTCTGTTCCTACCTGGACGCCTCGCCCTCGCCCTTCCACGCGGTCGACAGCGCTGCTGCGCTGCTCCGCGAGGCGGGGTTCACCGAGGTCGCCGAGACCGACCCCACACCGACGGCGCCCGGTCACTACGTCGTCCGACGGGGCGGCTCCCTGCTGGCCTGGTCGACCGCCGCCGCGGGCGACGCCCGGGCGCCGCACACGCCATACCGGGTCGTCGGTGCCCACACCGACTCCCCCAACCTGCGCATCAAACCGCGCCCGGACTGGGCGCGCGCGGGGTGGCAGATGCTGGGTGTGGAGGTGTACGGCGGAGCGCTGACCAACTCCTGGCTGGACCGTGACCTCGGCCTGTCCGGGCGGGTCGCGGTGCGCGACGCGGACGCTCCTGGTGGCGTCGCGCAGCGGCTGTGGCGCGTGGACGAGCCGGTCCTGCGCGTCTCGCAGCTGGCGATCCACCTCGACCGCAGCGTGCGCGCCGAGGGCCTGCAGCTCAACGACCAGGCCCACCTCGCACCGCACTGGGGCCTGGGCCTGGAGACCGGGGCCCGGCGCACCTTCCGGGGCTGGCTGGCCGAGCAGGTCGGCGTGGCGGCCGGGGACGTCCTCGGCTACGACGCGATGACGCACGACCTCACGCCGGCCCGGCGCATCGGGCCCGACGGTGACCTCATCGCCTCGGCACGTCTGGACAACCTGGCCACCTCCTACGCCGCCGTCCGCGCGCTCCTGCACGCCGTGGAGCAGCCCACGGCGCAGCCCTGGGTCCCGGTGGTCGTGCTCTTCGACCACGAGGAGGTCGGGAGCATGTCCGAGCGCGGGGCCCAGTCCACCTTCCTGCCTGCGTGGCTGGAGCGGATCGTGCTGGCCACCGGCGGGACGCGCGAGGACTACCTGCGGGCGCTCGCGGGCACGGTGATCGCCTCCGGCGACATGGCTCACGCCACCCATCCCAACTACGCGGAGCGGCACGAGCCGGAGCACCCGATCCTCATGAACGGCGGACCGGTCCTCAAGGTCAACACCAACCTGCGCTACGCCACCGACTCGCTGGGGGCGGCGGCCTTCGCCCTCGCCTGCGAGCAGGCCGGCGTGCCGATGCAGACGTTCGTGACCCGGTCCGACCTGCCGTGCGGATCCACGGTGGGGCCGATGACCTCAGCGCTCACGGGAGCCACGACGGTGGACTTCGGGGCCCCGGTGCTGTCGATGCACTCGACCCGGGAGATCTGCGGGACGCTCGACCAGGCGGCCTACGCCGCGGCGCTGGCCGCCTTCCTCGCCCCCGCCTGAGTCAGGCGCTGCGGCCCCGTCGGTGCGGGTCCGTCGTCGTCGTGCCGGTGATCCGATAGGCGTCCAGGACCGCCGGCACACGGCGCACGGCCCGGATCACCGACTCCAGGTGCGAGGGGTCAGCCATCTCGAAGGTGAACTTGCTCAGCGCCACCCGGTCACGGCTGGTCTGCACGGCCGCCGACAGGATGTTGACGTGCTGGTCCGAGAGGACGCGCGTGATGTCCGAGAGCAGCCGCGGTCGGTCGAGGGCCTCCACCTGGAGGTTGACCAGGAACAGCGAGGAGGCGGTCGGTGCCCACGCGACGGGGATGATCCGCTCCGGGTGCTCGCGCAGCTGCTCGGCGTTGGTGCAGTCCGTGCGGTGCACCGACACCCCACGTCCGTGGGTGACGAACCCCATGATGGGATCCCCTGGCACGGGCGTGCAGCACTTGGCGATCTTGACCCAGACGTCGTCCGTCCCGACCACGGTGACACCGGGATCGCTGTGCTTGACGCGACCACGCTGCGGGAGCACCGCCTCGGACAGGTCCTCCTCGGCGCCGTCCGGTCCGCCGACGGTCGCGAGGAGCTGGGACACCACGTGCTGGGGCGACACGTGCCCCTCGCCCACTGCGGCGTAGAGGCCGTCGATGCCCTTGTAGCCCAGCGACTCCGCGACCGCGGTCAGGGTCTCGTGCGACATCAGGCGCTGGAGCGGGGCGTTCTGCTTGCGCAGCATGCGCGCGATCTCGTCCTTGCCGGACTCGACCATCTCCTCGCGCCGCTCGCGGGTGAACCACTGCCGGATCTTGTTGCGCGCCCGCGCGCTCTTGACGAAGCTGAGCCAGTCCCGGCTCGGCCCGGCGTCCTCGGCCTTGCTCGTGATGATCTCGACCACGTCGCCGTTGCTGAGCGTGGAGTCCAGGGGCACCAGCTTGCCGTTGACCCGCCCGCCGACGCAGCGGTGCCCGACCTCGGTGTGCACGGCATACGCGAAGTCGACGGGCGTCGCGCCCGCGGGCAAGGCCATGACGTCGCCGCCCGGGGTGAAGACGTAGACCTCGGCGGCGCCCATCTCGTAGCGCAGGGAGTCGAGGAACTCCCCTGGGTCGGCGGTCTCCTGCTGCCAGTCGATGAGCTGGCGCAGCCACTGCATACCCTCCGGAGCGCCAGCATTCACGTCAGTGCCGACCGCGCGCCCCCCGTCGGCCCCCTGCTCCTTGTACTTCCAGTGCGCGGCGACGCCGTACTCGGCGCGGCGGTGCATCTGGTGGGTGCGGATCTGGATCTCGACGGGCTTGCCCTCGGGGCCGATGACCGTCGTGTGCAGCGACTGGTACATGTTGAACTTGGGCATCGCGATGTAGTCCTTGAACCGCCCCGGCACCGGGTTCCAGCGGTTGTGGATGGCGCCGAGCACCGCGTAGCAGTCCTGGATGGAGTCGACCAGGACGCGCACGCCCACCAGGTCGTAGATCTTGTCGAAGTCGTGCCCGCGCACGATCATCTTCTGGTAGACGGAGTAGTAGTGCTTGGGGCGACCGGTCACCGTCGCCTTGATCTTGCTGAGCCGCAGCTCCTCGTTGATCTGCCCCCGGATCTGCGCCAGCAGCTCCTCCCGGGCCGGCGCCCGCTGCGCGACCATCCGGACGATCTCGTCGTAGACCTTGGGGTAGAGCTGGGCGAAGGCGAGGTCCTCCAGCTCCCACTTGATGGTGTTCATGCCCAGCCGGTGCGCCAGCGGGGCGTAGATCTCCAGCGTCTCCGCGGCCTTGCGGGCGGCCGACTCGGCGGAGACGTAGCGCCAGGTGCGGGCGTTGTGCAGCCGGTCGGCCAGCTTGATCACCAGCACCCGGATGTCACGGGCCATGGCGACGACCATCTTGCGCACGGTCTCGGCCTGCGCGGCCTCGCCGTAGGTCATCTTGTCGAGCTTGGTGACGCCGTCGACCAGCATCGCGATCTCGTCACCAAAGTCGCTGCGCAGCTGCTCGAGGGAGTATGCCGTGTCCTCGACGGTGTCGTGCAGGAGCGCTGCAGCGATCGTCGAGGGTGTCATGCCGAGCTCGGCGAGGATCGTGGCCACCGCGAGCGGGTGGGTGATGTAGGCGTCCCCGCTCTTGCGGCGTTGGCCCTGGTGGGCCAGCTCGGCCACCGCGTAGGCCCGCTCGATGAGCTGCAGGTCGGCCTTGGGGTGGGTGGCGCGGACGGAACGCAGCAGCGGCTCGAGCGCCGGCGTGGTGACCGACCGCCTGCTGGTGCCCAGCCGGGCCCAGCGCGGGCGCAGTCCCCCACCCACCTTGCCGGTGGGCGCAGAGGGGGTCGCCGCGTCACTCATGGACAGATGATAGTTGCCGCTCGACCCGAGGGCCGAACACCGTCAGACGGTGACGACCGTGTTGACCTGGTGCCCGGCCAGCCTGGACCGGCCGCCGAGCGCCTCGATCTCGAGCACGAGCTCGATCGCGGCGACGGTGGCGCCGCAGCTCTCGACCAGCTGGCAGGTCGCCTCCAGGGTGCCGCCGGTGGCCAGCACGTCGTCGACCACGAGCACACGCTCACCGTTCGAGACCGCGTCCTGGTGGATCTCCAGCGTGGCGGTGCCGTACTCCAGCGCGTAGGAGACGCTGTGCACGGCGGAGGGCAGCTTGCCCTCCTTGCGCACCGGCACGAAGCCGACGCCCAGCTCGTGGGCGATCATCGAGCCGAGGATGAAGCCGCGGGCCTCGATCCCGGCCACGACGTCCACCGTGCCTCGCTGGCGCGCCACGGTGTCCGCGACGATCCTGCTCCGCAGGGCGTGGTCGAGCAGGAGCGGCGTGAAGTCCTTGAAGACGACCCCGTTGATGGGGAAGTCCGGGATGTCACGCATCGCGGCCAGCACGTCCTGCGCCAGCGTGGGGTCTGTGGTGGTGCTCGGCATGGGGGCTCCCGGCTCTGCTCTCGTCCTGACCGTGGTGGTGCGTCCGCTCAGCTCCGGCGCTTGCGCCGGGGCTGGTTGCGCGGGCCGCGCTGGGCGTAGGGGTGCAGCGGCCGTCCGGGGACGGCAGGGGCGGCACCCGGGCTGCTCGCGGGCTGCGAACTCGTGAGCACGCGGGAGGTCTGCTCCGCGGCGGCGGCCGCGGCGGCCCCGGCCTCGGCCTCCGACCCCGTCTCGACCTCGGGCTCGGGCTCGGTCACGAGGTCCGCACGCGCGGCCGCCCGGCGCTCGGCGCGGCTGGCGCCACGGGCCCGACGCCGGCTCACCGTGGCGTCGTGCTTCTTGATGCCCGGCTCCCCCTCGCGCAGGTGCACGAGCAGGGGGGTCGCGATGAAGATCGAGGAGAAGGTGCCGACCGCGATGCCGATGGCCAGCGCCCAGGCCAGGTCCACGAGAGTGCCCGGACCGATCAGCGTCACGCCGACGACGAGGATGACCAGGACCGGCAGCAGGGCGACGACGGAGGTGTTGATGGACCGGACGAACGTCTGGTTCACCGCGAGGTTGGCCGCCTCCGCGTACGTCCGCTCATGTGTGTCGAGGGCCCGCTCGGTGTTCTCGCGCACCTTGTCGAAGACGACGATCGTGTCGTAGATCGAGTAGCCGAGGATCGTCAGGAACCCGATGACCGAGGCCGGGCTGACCTCGATCCCGAGCAGGGCGTAGACGCCGACGGTGAAGAGGACGTCGTGCACGAGGGCGACGAGCGCGGCGACCGCCATCTTCCAGGTCCGGAAGTAGAGGGTCAGCACGACCGTCACCAGCAGCAGGAAGACGCCCAGTGCCACGAGCGCACGCTGGGTCACGCTCTGACCCCAGGAGGGGCCCACCAGGGAGCTGGTGACCGACTCCACCGGGACGTCGAACTCGGCGGAGAGGTCCGAGCGCAGCTGCTCCGCCTCGGTCGCGGACATCTCGCCGGTCTGGACCCGCACGGTGTCGTCGCCGATCCGGGTGACCTCCGTGGTCTCCCCGGACACCGCGCTGTCGACGACCTCCCGGGCGCGCGTCTCGTAGTCGTCCATCTGGGTGACGCCCAGGACGCGCAGCTCGGTGCCGCCGCTGAACTCGATGCCGAAGTTGAGACCGCGGGCGAAGAGGCCCAGCAGCGAGACGGCGATCAGGACCGCGGACACGACATACCAGAGACCACGCCGGCCCACGACGTCGATGGAGCGCTTGCCCGTGTAGAGGTCGTTGCCGAACTGGCTGAACCGGGACATCAGACCACACCGCCTTCCAGCTCTTCGCGGGTATGCCGTCTGCGCCCCGGCGCGACGACGTCGGGCTCGCGGAACTGGCCGCGGCCCAGGTAGGTCGAGCGCTTGGCGCCCAGCCGCTCCGGCTCCATGCCGGACCACTTGCGGCCCTCGCCGAAGAAGGAGGTGTTCGCGAGGATGCTGACCAGCGGGTGGGTGAACATGATGACGATGACCAGGTCGAGGACCGTGGTGAGGCCGAGCGTGAAGGCGAAGGCCTTCACCCCGGACTCGGACAGCGCGTAGAGGACGGCGGCCGCGATGAGGTTGACGACGTCGGAGATGATGATCGTGCGGCGCGCCCGGTCCCAGCCCGTGTCCACGGCATACCGCAGCGGTCGGCCGGCGCGCACCTCGTCACGCACGCGCTCGAAGTAGACGATGAAGCTGTCCGCGGTGACACCGATCGCCACGATGAGCCCGGTGACGCCGGCCATCGTGAGGCGGAAGTTGGTGGCCCAGCCGAGCAGCGTCACGGCGCCGTAGGTCAGCAGCGCCGCGACCAGCAGCGAGCCGATCGCCACGAGGCCGAGGGCGTGGTACTGGACCAGCATGAACGCGAACACCAGGACCATGCCGATGAGGCCGGCGATCAGGCCCCAGCGCAGCTGCTCACCGCCGAGGGTGGGGCTGATCTGCTCGGAGGTCTGCACCTCGAAGCTCAGCGGCAGGGCACCGAACTTCAGCTGGTCGGCCAGCGTCTGCGCCGTCTCGGGTGTGAAGTTGCCGGAGATGGTCGCGATGCCGTTGCTGATGACGTTGTTCACCGTCGGCGCCGAGATGACCTCGCCGTCGAGCACCATGGCGAAGCGGTTCTGTGCCGCTCCCGGCTGGTAGCCCATGAGGCGGCTGGTCGTGGCGGCGAACGCCTTGGACCCCTCGTCGTCGAAGGTGAGGACGACCTCCCAGATGCCGGAGACGACGCCCTGGGAGAGCTGCTGGATGCCTGCGGTCGCGTCCTCGAGGTTGGAGCCGCTGAGCTCGACGGGGCCGAGGATGTACTTCTCGTCGCCCTCGCTGCTGCAGACCACGAGCGGCTGGTCGGCCGGGGCGGCCGCCGCGGCGTCCGCGATCTCGGTGGCGTTGGCGGCGCAGTCGGCCTCCATGAACTGCTGCTGGATCTCAGAGGTGATCTGCGTCAGGTCGGAGGGGTTGGTGGCGGGCGGCGCCGGTGCCTCGGTGGTCTGCGACGCGTCGTCCGTGGTGGCCGTGGTGGCCGCCTGGTCCTGGCTGCTGGTGGGCAGCCGCTCGCCGCCGCGGTTCTCGTCGGTCTGCTGGGCGTCGTCACCGGACCCGCTGGACCCGGAGTCACCCGAACCGTCGCTCTCCACGGTGGTGGGGGGCGAGAGCTGCTCGACCTGCTCCTTGAGCTGCTCGGAGGGCAGCGGGAGCTCGCGGGGCGTCAGCGGGTCCGAGCCGGCCGGGAGGACGGGCGTCGCGACGAGGACGGGCCGGAAGACCATCTGCGACGACCGGCTGAGCGCCTCGAGCTGCGCGGGCGTGGGGTTGCCGGGGATGGCAACGGAGACGTTGCTGCCGAGACGGCTGACCTCGGCCTCGGACGTGCCGGTGCTGTCGACGCGCCGGCGGATGATGTCGATGGCCTGGTCAAGCTGCTCGGGGCTGACCGACTGGCCGGCCTCGGTGCGCGGGGCCAGCACGACCTGACGGCCGCCCGCGAGGTCGAGGCCCAGCTGAGGGGTCAGGCTGCCCTTCGGCGTCCCCCACAGGTGGGCGGCTCCGACCCCGGCGAAGAGGGCGATGGTGAGCACCAGAAGGGCGGTGAGCGTCCGGATCGGCCCACGCATGCGCGGGTTACGGCGCCCGCCGCCCCTGCGCTTGCGGCCCGCTGCGGGACGTGGGACCCGGCGGGAGGTGCCCGCGCCGGAGCCGGGCAGGTCCTCCTCCAGTCGTCCGGGGACGGAGGTCGACATCAGGCGTCGTCCTCGGGCGTGGTGGGGGCATCGGCGGCACTGGCCGTGCCCCGGTTGTCCGGCGGCACGACCGCGCGGCGGTTGACCCGCACGACCACGCCGGGAGCGATCTCGAGGTGGACGACGTCGCCGTCGATCGCCGAGACGGTCCCGTAGAGGCCCGCTGCCACCATCACCTCGTCACCGACCGCCAGCGCGGCCTGTGCCTCCGTCACCGCCTTCTGACGGCGGCGCTGGGTGAACATCAGCCACACAAGCACCAGGACCGGCAGCGCGAGGATGAGGAGGCTCAGCGAGTTTCCCCCGGTGGCGGGGGCGGCTGCGGCCAGTGGCGTCATTGTCGAAACCTTTTCTCGTCGGTCGTGCCGCGCACGAGCGGGCACCCCTGCCGCGTCGGAACGGACGCGGGCACGCGGGGCAGTCTAGGTGAGGGGGCTGGAGCGACCAAAGAGGCGCAGCAGTCAGGAGGAGAAGCGTCCGGCGACCCCGCGCCCCTCGTCCTCCAGCGGCAGCGCGTCCTGGTCCGCGGCGGTGCGGCCGGCCGAACCGGACCACAGCCCGACGGCGTCCTTGGGCGGGGTCAGTCCCAGGTGGTCCCAGGCCGCAGCAGAGGCGGCGCGGCCACGCGGCGTGCGGATCATGTAGCCCTCCCGCACGAGGTAGGGCTCCGCCACCGTCTCGACGGTGTCCGGCTCCTCACCGACCGCCACGGCGAGCGTGGACAGCCCCACCGGTCCCCCGCCGAATCTCGTGCACAGCGCCTCGAGCACCGCGCGGTCGAGGCGGTCGAGCCCCAGCTCGTCGACGTCGAACAGCTCGAGCGCGGCACGCGCGGCGCCCTCGTCGAGGTGGCCGCTCCCGTGGACCTGCGCCCAGTCCCGCACCCGCCGCAGCAGCCGGTTGGCGATGCGCGGCGTCCCGCGCGAGCGCGACGCGATCTGTCGTATGCCGTGGGCGTCCGCGTCGATCCCGAGCAGGGCGGCGTTGCGGGTGAGGATCGCGACGAGGTCCTCGGTGGCATAGAAGTCGAGATGTCCGGTGAAGCCGAAGCGGTCGCGCAGCGGGGCCGGGAGCAGGCCGGCGCGGGTCGTGGCGCCCACGACCGTGAAGGGGGGCAGCTCCAGGGGGATCGCGGTCGCCCCCGGGCCCTTGCCGACGATCACGTCGACGCGAAAGTCCTCCATCGCGAGGTAGAGCATCTCCTCGGCGGGGCGCGACATCCGGTGGATCTCGTCGAGGAAGAGCACCTCGCCCTCGACCAGCGACGACAGCACGGCCGCCAGGTCGCCCGCGTGCTGGATCGCCGGTCCGCTCGTGATCCTGATCGGCTGCTCCAGCTCGCCCGCGATGATCATCGCCAGCGTCGTCTTGCCCAGGCCCGGCGGCCCGGACAGCAGGACGTGGTCCGGCGGCGCGCCCCGGCGACGCGCGGCCTCGAGCACCAGCCCCAGCTGCTCGCGCACCCGCGGCTGGCCGGGGAAGTCGGCCAGCCGTCGAGGACGCAGCGCCGCCTCGACCTGTGCCTCCTCCGTGGTCCCGCGAGGATCGACCACCCGGCCCACACCGACGTCGTCACCCTGGTCGATCTCGACCTCGCTGGAGCCGTCGTCGTAGACGTTCATCGGCCCAGCTCCCGGAGGGCAGCGCGCAGCACGGCGGCGACCTCGCGAGGTGCTCCCTCGGCGCTCGTGACGGTCCGCACCGCGTCAGCCGCCTGCTTCGCCGACCAGCCGAGTCCCTCGAGCGCGGCCCGGACCTGGGTGGCGACGGCGTCGTCTCCCCCGGCCGGCGCCACCGGCAGGGCGGCCGGGTCGACCCCGGCGGCCACGATCTTGTCCTTGAGCTCCAGCACGAGACGCTCGGCGGACTTCTTGCCGATGCCGGGGACCTTGGTCAGCGCGGCGAGGTCGCCGGTGGCGATCGCCGCGCGCACCGCCTCGGGCGCGTGCACGGACAGCATCGCCAGCGCGAGCCGCGGGCCCACGCCGGAGACGGTCTGGACCTGCTCGAAGAGCGCCTTGGCGTCCCTCCCGGCGAAGCCGTACAGCGTCAACGACTCCTCGCGCACCACGAGCGTGGTCTCGAGGGTGATCTCGGCGCCGGTGCGGCCCTCCGAGGCCGTGGCCGGCGTGGTGTGCACGAGCAGGCCCACACCTCCGACCTCGACGACCAGGTGGTCCAGCCCGACGTGCCGGACGGGACCTCGCACGGATGCGATCACGGGGTTGTCCTCCTGGTGGTGGTCGCGCCGCGCGCCCCGAGAGCGGCGGCCGAACGGGTGGCGGTGCGGTGCTGGGCGTGGAGCTGGGCGAGCCGGTTGGGCGCCGCCGCCCGTGCCGCCTGCTCCGCCGCCTGGATGCGGTTGGCCGTGTCGGCCCCGGTGCGCGTCAGGTCGCCCGAGCGCCAGAGGTGGCAGATCGCCAGCGCGAGGGCGTCGGCGGCGTCCGCCGGCCTCGGGGCTTCGGGCAGCCGCAGGATGCGCGTGACCATGTGCGTGACCTGAGCCTTGTCGGCCCGTCCGTTGCCGGTGACGGCCGCCTTGACCTCCGACGGCGTGTGCATCCCGAGGGGCAGGCCGAGCCGGGCGGCCGCCAGCATCGGGATGGCCGACGCCTGGGCGGTGCCCATGATCCCCTTGATGTTGGCCTTGGCGAAGACCCGCTCGACCGCGATAGCCTCCGGCTGCCAGTCGGCCAGCCACTGGTCGATCTCGGTCTGCACCGACAGCAGCCGCTCCTGCGGATCGTCCGCGACGGGGGTGCGGACCACGCCGACGGCCACCATCCGCAGCTGTCGGCCGGGCAGGCCCTCAACGATGCCGAGCCCGCACCGGGTGAGCCCGGGGTCGACGCCGAGCACGCGCACGTCGACCTCCTCCGGCTCGGCAACGATGGTACGTACAGATGTTCGCACCACCCAACCTACGCCGTGGGGCGTCGGAGGGCGTGCGCGACACGCCCGCCCTGCCGCCCGAACCCTGCCGCCCGAACCCCGCCGCCCGCTCCCCGCAGCCGCCGCGGCGCGGCGGTCAGTCCGCCTCGAGCTCGGCCAGCACCTCGTCGGAGATGTCGGCGTTGGAGTAGACGTTCTGGACGTCGTCGCAGTCCTCGAGCGCGTCGACGACCCGCATGACCTTCCGCGCCCCGTCGGCGTCCACCGCGACCTCCATGCTCGGCACGAAGGTGACCTCGGCGGAGTCGTAGTCGAGCCCCGCCTCCTGCAGCGCGGTGCGGACGGCGACCACGTCACCCGCCTCGGACAGGATCTCGAACGCGTCTCCGATGTCCTCGACGTCCTCCGCGCCTGCGTCCAGGACGATCTCGAGCAGCGCGTCCTCGGTGGTCTCGCCACCCTCCTGCGCCTTGGGGACGACGACCTGACCCTTGCGGTTGAAGAGGTAGGCGACCGAGCCGCTGTCCGCCATCGACCCTCCGTTGCGGGAGAGCGCGGTGCGGACCTCCATCACGGCCCGGTTCTTGTTGTCGGTCAGGCACTCGATGTAGAGCGCGACACCGCCCGGGGCGTAGCCCTCATAGGTCAGCGACTCCCAGCTGGCTCCCCCGGCCTCGGCCCCCGATCCGCGCTTCACCGCGCGGTCGATGTTGTCGTTGGGGACCGAGCTCTTCTTCGCCTTCTGGATGGCGTCGTAGAGCGTCGGGTTACCGGCGGGGTCCCCGCCGCCCATCCGCGCGGCCACCTCGATGTTCTTGATCAGCTTGGCGAACAGCTTGCCGCGCTTGGCGTCGATCGCCGCCTTCTTGTGCTTGGTGGTGGCCCACTTGGAGTGCCCGCTCATGTTGCTCCTGCTCGTGTCGTGTCCGGCCGGGATCGGGGATCGATGCTACTAGGCGTGCCGGTGACACCCGAACGCCCCGAACTACGTCGTGTGACGTAGATCTCTGCGCGCCGCCGGCCCCCTCCATTTTTTCCGTTTTATTGTCTGATTACTACGTCGGGTAGTGGCGCCCGGCGAGCACCCCGCGTCAATCTGGAGGACATCGTGGCGGTCGACAACTTCCCCTGGTGGTTGCAGGTCACCCACTTCATCAACTTCCTGTTCCTCGGCCTGCTCATCCGTTCGGGCTGGGAGATCATCGCCTCGCACCCGCGCTTCTACTGGAAGAACGACTGCGGTCCCGGCACCGAGTGGATCAAGTTCACCAAGGACACGGTGCCGCTCGAGGTCGGGGCCTTCACCGCCCGCGACGACCAGCGCACCCTCCACCCCCTCATCTCGCTGCCCGGTCGCGCCAAGATCGGCATCGGCCGCGCCTGGCACGGTCTCATCACGATGCTGTGGGTCCTCAACGGCCTGATCTACGTGGGGCTGCTCTTCGTCACCGGCCAGTGGCGGCGGCTCGTCCCGACCTCGTGGGACGTCTTCCCCGAGGCCTGGGAGTCGATGAAGATCTACGCCGGCTTCGGCGTCCCCTCGATCGAGCACTTCCAGCCCTACGACGCGCTGCAGATGCTCATGTACTCGTTCGTGATCTTCGTCGTCGCCCCGCTGATGATCCTCACCGGGCCGGTCATGTCCCCCGCCGTCGTCGGCCGCTACCCCTGGTACCCCAAGCTCTTCGGCGGACGCCAGGCCGCGCGCTCGATCCACTTCCTGGGTATGGCGTTCTTCCTCTTCTTCGTCCTCATCCACGTCGCCCTCGTCCTGATCGTGCACCCCGAGCACAACCTCGTGCACATGATGATGGGCGTCGAGTACGACCCGGCTCTCGTCGGCCAGGCGGTGACCCGGCTGATCATCGGGGTGGCGGTCGTCGTGGCCCTCTGGATCGCCGCCAGCTACGCCTCGCTCATCGACGTCCGCAAGAGCCAGCGGATCCTCTACGGCCTGCAGAAGCCGATCAAGAAGTGGGTCCTGGTCCCCATGACGTCCAGGCAGCGCGCACGCCAGGTCTTCACCGAGAAGGACATCTCGCCGTTCCACTGGGTCAACACCCGCCCGCCGACCGAGGAGCAATCCATGGAGTGGCTGGAGCTCAGGGCGAACAACTTCGAGGGCTACCGCCTCAAGGTCGGCGGTCTCGTCGAGGACGAGAAGTCCTTCTCGATCGAGGAGCTCAAGGCGATCCAGGGCCAGGACCAGATCACCATGCACACCTGCATGCAGGGCTGGACCGGCATCGCCAAGTGGTCCGGCATCCGCCTGCGGGACGTCCTGGCGCAGGTCGAGCCGCTGGAGGACGCCAACTACGTGATGGTCGAGTCCTTCGGCACCGCCCAGCACATGAGCGACGGCCGGCCGGTCGAGCCCTACTACACCTGCCTCACCAAGGAGATGGCCTTCGAGGACGAGACGATCCTGGCCTGGGGCATGAACGGCGAGGACCTGCCCGACATGTACGGCGCTCCCCTGCGCCTGCGCACCGAGTCGATGCACGGCTACAAGATGGTCAAGTGGGTCCGCTCCGTCAGCTGGATCAAGGACTACCGCGACGTCGGCGACGGCATGGGCGGCACCCGCGAGGACTCCGGCTACCAGGACATGGACGCCCGCATCTGACCCCTCCCGACCCGGAACCGGCCTGAGATTCGCCGAGCGTGCGTGTCCCACTCACGTGAGTGGGACACGCACGCACCCTCGGGGTATGCCGTGCACGATCCACTCACGTGAGTGGTGAACGCCCGCCGACGGGTGAGGTGACGCCGTTCCCCAGGGACAGGATCAGGCGCGCTCGCGCACCATACGCACGAAGAGCTCGTGGACCCGGTGGTCCTCGGTGACCTCGGGGTGGAACGACGTCGCCAGCAGGTTGCCCTGCCGCACCGCCACCGGGTGGTCGTCGGCCCGCGCGAGGACCTCGACGTCCTCCCCCAGCCGCTCGACCCAGGGAGCACGGATGAAGACGGCCCGGTAGGGACGGTCGGGCTCGGCCAGGCCGTCGATCCCCAGGTCGGTCTCGAAGGAGTCGACCTGACGTCCGAACGCGTTGCGCCGGACCGTCATGTCGATGCCGCCGAAGGTCTGCTGCTCGCGGTGCCCGTCGAGGATCTGGTCGGCGAGCTGGATCATGCCCGCGCACGAGCCGTAGACCGGCATACCCTCGGCGATCTGGGCGCGGATCGGCTCGTGGAGCCCGAAGATCCGGCAGAGCCGGTCGATGGTGGTCGACTCCCCGCCGGGGATGACCAGCCCGTCCAGGCCCTCGAGCTCCTCCGGACGCCGCACGGCCCGGACCCGGGCCCCGGCCGCCTCGAGGGCGCGCGCGTGGTCGACCACGTCGCCCTGGACGGCCAGGACCCCGATCAGGGGCTGGTCGGCGGTCGTCACCACCCGCGCTCGGCCAGGCGGTGCGGGACGGGGATGTCGTCGACGTTGATGCCGACCATCGCCTCGCCGAGCCCGCGCGAGACCTGCGCGATGGTGTCGGGGTCGTCGTGGAACGTCGTCGCCTTGACGATCGCGGCCGCGCGCTCGGCGGGGTTGCCGGACTTGAAGATGCCCGAGCCGACGAAGACGCCCTCGGCGCCGAGCTGCATCATCATCGCGGCGTCCGCCGGGGTGGCGATACCGCCCGCGGTGAAGAGCACGACCGGGAGCTTGCCGTTGCGGGCAACCTCCTTGACGAGCTCGTAGGGGGCCTGGAGCTCCTTGGCCGCGACGTAGAGCTCGTCCTCGGCCATCGAGGTCAGGCGCTGGATCTCGGCGCGGATGGAGCGCATGTGCATGGTGGCGTTGGAGACGTCGCCGGTGCCCGCCTCACCCTTGGAGCGGATCATCGCCGCGCCCTCGGTGATGCGGCGCAGCGCCTCGCCCAGGTTGGTGGCACCGCAGACGAAGGGGACGGTGAACGCCCACTTGTCGATGTGGTTGCTGTAGTCGGCCGGGGTGAGGACCTCGGACTCGTCGATGTAGTCGACGCCCAGGCTCTGCAGGACCTGCGCCTCGACGAAGTGGCCGATGCGGGCCTTGGCCATGACGGGGATCGAGACGGCGTTGATGATGCCGTCGATCATGTCGGGGTCGCTCATGCGGGACACGCCACCCTGGGCGCGGATGTCCGCGGGGACCCGCTCGAGGGCCATGACGGCGACGGCGCCGGCATCCTCGGCGATCTTCGCCTGCTCCGGCGTGACGACGTCCATGATGACGCCGCCCTTGAGCATGTCGGCCATGCCGCGCTTGACGCGGGTCGTGCCGGTGGCGTGGGTGGTGGGCTCGCTCATGTGGTGCTTCCTCGTGCAGGGGTGGCCAGGGGGCGTGGTGCCGTCGGCCGGCTGGGTATGTCGTACCCGCGCGCGGCGCGGCGCCGGCATGGCGCCCCGACGGTGGGATACCTGATCCTACGACCTGCGGCTGGGTGCCCCCGACCGGGTGCCGAATCCCGAGCCGAACATGTGGTCGACGCGCCGCGGCGTTCCCTGGGTATGTCGTACGCGTGTTCTATGGTGGTCATGTCAGCTCGGGAGGGGTCGGGCGGTGATCGGGACCGAGAGACACGTTGGTCACCGAGGGACACGGTGGTCAAGGACACAGGAGGGGACGATGAGCACGACTCGCACGATCGCCAGGCAAGGAGACAGGCCTGCGTCCGCACCCACGTGGCTCGAGGATGCCACGGGCCTGGGTGTCATCGAGTCGGTCCTGGACATCCTCGGCCTGTCCGGCCAGGTGGTGGAGAGGGTCATCTCCGTGGTGAGCGTGCAGCGGGCGCAGCAGGACGACCGTCTTGACCGACGGTCCGACGACGAGCTCCTGGAGACTCTAGCCTGCGGCTACGCCCTGCAGGGTCAGGTCGAGGCGACCACCGTCGAGGTCACGCGCGCCCTCGCCCGACGGGCCGGTGAGCGGCTGCTCGGGGAGCAGGGAGTCACGACGCCCGACGAGCTCGGCAAGGGCCAGCGGCGCGCGTGGCGTCGGAAGGTGAAGATGGCCGTGGCCTCCGAGCTGCAGCGGCTCATGGGCCTGGGCGTCCAGGAGTCCTACGACATGGTGGCGGTGGCCTGCGGTCCGGAGCGGGTGCGGACGACCGTCGTGGACGGGATGCACGAGCGCGGCGCACGGTGGGACGAGGTGCGCCGCTACTGGGACGACGCGGGCGATCTTGAGCACGAGGACGCCGCAGACCTTGCGGCGGCGCTGTTCGGCGGCGACCCGGAGCGGGTCGTGCCCGAACGACTGAGCCGGGAGGACCCGGCGAGCGAAGCCTCGCGGGGCGACGGGTCGCCCGAGGGAGACGAGTCAGACGACAAGGGGTCGCCCGAGGGGGACGAGTCAGACGACAAGGGGTCGCCCGAGGGAGACGAGTCAGACGACGACGGAGCGGCTGATCAGGAGAATCCATCCGGCGCCACCGATCACCAGGCGACACGCGAGGTCCTCCGGTCACCGTGGGCGACCAACGTGTTTCGCCGCGTGCTGCGACGCGAAGTGCAGGCCCGGCAGCGGGCGAGCGGCAAGGACGCCCCTCACCGACGAGCACGCGCCGAGCGCCAGGTCACGGTGAACGTCGGTGCCGACGGCAGCTCCTCCGTCACCTTGCGCGGAGAGACGGTCGCCGTCGTCGGCATCTCCCAACGCCTCGAGCTCGCGGCGCGTGAGGCCAAGCGACGGGGTGACGAGCGGCGGCTGGACCACCTTCGCTTCGACATCAGCGCCGCCCTCCTGCTGCATGGCGGCCTGCATCCCATCGCCGACCCGGGGCTTCCTCCCAGCGCTGGCGAGGACCTTCTACGGCCGGATGACCTGGAGCGCCTTGCGGACGTGGTCGACGCCCATCCTTCCGTCGAGCTCCAGGTCATCACCCCTCTGGACGCACTCGTCGGGCCGGAGACTCTGGACTTTCTCCTCGGTCGCTCCTCGGGCATCTCTGGTCACACGTCGGCCGCGCACACCGGCACCGCGCAAGGGGTCCGCGCGACCACCCACGAGACCTGCACGACCCACCACGAGTCACCTCCGGACATCGAAGAGAGTGCAGGGGCGGCTCCCCTCGGCGAGGTGCTCGCGCCGCAGTCAGCCTTCGTGACCTCTGAACATCTCCGCGCGCTGCTCCGCCGTCCGTCATCGATGCTGCGCAGGCTCGTCACCCATCCGCTCAGCGGCTCGTTGCTGGAGCGGGACACCAAGGCCTACCGGCCTGACGAGGCACTCCGCTCCTTCGTCCGGGCGCGAGACGTGATGTGCAGGGCGCCCGGATGCACGAACCCATCGTTCTTCAGCGATCTCGACCACGTCGTGCCGTGGCCCGAGGGCTCGACGTCAGCTGACAACCTCAGCACCGACTGCCGACGTGACCACCTGCTCAAGACCTACGACCTTCTCCGCTGCGTCCTGGCCGAGACGGGGTGGGCGAGCTGGACGTCCTTCTTCGGCCGGGTCTACAGCACGGGTCCGCACGACTATCGGCAGTACTCCCGGGCCCACGTGCCGAAGGATCATTCCTGGTGCGACGGCCTGGACCGGGACGAAGCAGGACATCGCGCGGGCCAGCTGGTCTACGCGGCGCTGACTCACCGGCCAGACGGACACCGGCTGCGCGGGGACGACGACGGCCCGTGGGACAGCTCGGTTCCGGAGGACCCGCACGCCTGGCTGAGGACTGCCCCGATCCGGTTGCGGCACACCACCTCAGGAGGCCAGGTGCGCAACGGTCCGCCGCCTCACCAGCCGACTCCGGAACAGCTTCTCGGTGACGACTTGGCGCCGACGAAAGATCCCCGGGACCCGGGCGATCCACCGCCCTTCTGACCTGGGCCCTGGCCGGAGAGGGTCCTGCTTGCAGTCAGACGAGGACTGCTCCCCACGGGTCTACTCAGGAGACTACTGCCCGGGGGACTACTCGCCGCGACGACTACTCCCCCGGCCAGGCGGCGACAAGCTGTTGGCGCACATCCTCGAGCAGCTGGGGAAGCGCCTTGGTCTGGGCGACGATGGGCAGGAAGTTCGCGTCGCCCATCCACCGCGGCACCAGATGCTGGTGCAGGTGGGCGGCGACCCCCGCGCCGGCGACCTCGCCCTGGTTCATCCCGATGTTGTAGCCGGCCGGCCGCGCAGAGTTCATGACCGCCCGGATCGCCGCCTTCGTCAACGCCGTGAACTCCGCCGTCTCCTCGTCGGTGAGGTCGACGTAGAGCGAGACGTGGCGGTACGGGCAGACCATCAGGTGTCCAGGGTTGTAGGGAAAGAGGTTGAGCACCACGTAGCAGTGCGCCCCACGGTGCACGATGAGACCCTCGGCGTCGCTCTTTCCCGGGGCCGCGCAGAACGGGCACCCGTCCCCCGCATCGTTGCTCGGCCGCTCGCCCTTGACGTACGCCATGCGGTGCGGCGTCCAGAGCCTCTCGAAGCCGTCGGCGGAGCCCGGGAGGTCCTCGGCGGCGACGAGTTCGGGGGGCCCTTGACTCATGCTGGGAATCCTACGCACCGCCGTCCGGTTGCCCCGTCATGACCTTCCACGCCGACGGACCCGTCATGCCCGAGAAGAGCAGCTGGGTCGCCCGCCAGCTCGCCGCCATCGACGCTGCGGGCGACACCCGGGCGGCCGACATCGGCGGCATGAGCATCATCGTCATGACGATGCGAGGCGCCCGGTCAGGCATGCTCCGCCGCGTCCCCGTGATGCGCGTCGAGCACGACGGCACCTACGCGGCGGTGGCCAGCAAGGGCGGGGCGCCCGATCACCCGGTCTGGTTCCACAACCTCGTCGCTGCGGGTGACGTCCTCGTCCAGGACGGCACAGACCAGGTGGTGCGCCGGGTCCGCCTGCTCGAGGACGGCCCGGAACGCGACGCGTGGTGGGCGCGCGCCGTCGAGGCCTTCCCGCCCTACGCCGAGTACCAGACCAAGACCGATCGCCAGATCCCCGTCTTCCTCCTCGAGCCCACCGGCTGACCGACCGGCTCACCTCGAGCCCACCGGCACACGCTCGACGCGCTCTCCAAAGGCCTGCGCCAGCCTTGCCCACTGGTCTACCTTGGGCCCATGTACCCGACGCTGGGCGACCTGCTCGGCGTCAGCCTGCCAGTCCCGCTGCACGAGCTCTTCGTCGGACTCGGCGTCATCGTCGGTGCCGTCGTGGTCTGGCTGCAGGTCCGCCACCACCAGCTGCGCGACGAGAGACTGCTCTACGTCGTCACCGGTGCTCTCGTCGGAGGCGCGCTCTTCATGCGCCTCGGCACCTGGCTGCAGCACGTCGACCTCCGTGACAACGCCTCCCTGGCGGAGCAGTGGGTCTACGGCAACCGGAGCATCCTCGGCGGCCTGGTCGGTGCGTGGCTGGGGGTGCACATCGCCAAGCGCCTCACCGGCTACCGCCCCCGCACCGGGCACCTGTTCGCGCCCGCCGTGGCGGCGGCGATGGCGGTCGGCCGGATCGGCTGCGCCCTGACCGAGCTGCCCGGCACGCCGAGCAGCCTGGGCGTCGGCCCGGTCCTTGACACGGACACCGCTGTGCGTCTCGGTGGCGTGGCCGGGGTTCCGCTCCACCTGTCGCTGGTCTACGAGAGCGTCTTCCACGCCGTCGCGTTCGCCCTCCTGTGGTGGTGGCTGCGCGACCGCCTGCACCGCCCGGCCGAGGCCTTCGTCCTCTACATCGCCGCCTATGGCGTCTTCCGGTTCCTCGTCGAGTTCGTCCGCGGCAACGAGGTCGTCTGGCTCGGTATGACGCGGCCTCAGCTCTTCCTCGCCCTCACCGTCCCCCTCGTCCTGGCCCGCGTCTGGTGGCTGTGGCGGCACGGACGGCTCTCCCCTGCGCTGCCCGGCCCCCGGACCGCACCTTCCCAGGAGATCACCGCATGAGCCGTTCCGCACGACCCGAGGTGGGACCAGGTATGCCGTTGCGCGACTTCCGGGTGCACCGGTACGTCAACGCCTTCTGCCCCCGGTGTCACCACGAGCAGCCGGACCGCGACCTGGCCGACGTCCGCCGCCTCTCCGGGTGGCTGGCCGTCCGCGCCGGGAAGGTCTACCTCGAGCGAGGCTGTCCCGACCACGGCTTCCAGCGCACGCTCTACGACGAGGACGCCGAGATCCTGCGCTACCTGGAGCAGTGGACCGCGCCGACCAAGGAGCACGTCGCCGACCTCGGCGGCAACTTCCGCCCGGTGCCCCAGGCTTACCTCGACGGTCTGCCGCAGATGCAGACGCAGCACACGTGCATCCTCCTCGAGGACATCACCGACCACTGCAACCTGCGCTGCCCCACCTGCTTCGCCTCCTCCGCGCCGGCGCTCGGGGCGGTCGCGCCGATGGAGGAGGTCCTCGCCAGCGTCGACGCCAAGCTCGCCCGCGAGCGCGGTCGTCTCGACGTGCTCATGCTCTCCGGCGGGGAGCCGACCCTGCACCCCCAGTTCGAGGAGCTGCTCACGGCCCTCGTGACTCGGCCCGTCGTCCGCATCCTCGTCAACTCCAACGGTCTGCGGATCGCCCAGGACGACGCCCTTCTCGCCCTCCTCGCCGAGCACAGGCAGCGGGTGGAGGTCTACCTCCAGTTCGACGGGCTGACCCGGGAGGCCTCGGTCCACCACCGCGGCGGTGACCTGCGCCGCCAGAAGCACCTCGCCCTCCGCCGGTTGAGCGAGGCCGGCATCTTCACCACCCTGACCATGACCACGGCTCTCGGCGTCAACGACCACGAGATCGGTGACGTCGTGCGCCTCGCGCTGCGCACCCCCTTCGTGGGGGGCGTGACCATCCAGCCGGTCTTCGCCTCGGGCCGGTCGGCGGGTCTGGACCCCATGGAGCGGCTCACCCACACCGGCGTGCTGGCCCGCCTCGGCCCGCAGACCGACGGCGAGGTCAGCTGGCGCGACCTCACCGCCCTGCCGTGCTCCCACCCGCACTGCTGCTCCGTGGGTTACCTGCTGCGGGACGACTCGGGCGTATGGCGCTCACTCGTCTCCCTCATCGGCAGCGAGCGGCTCAAGGAGTTCCTCGACCTCTCCCCCGACGTCCTCGCCAACCGCATCGCCGACCAGGCACTGCCCAGCACCCTGCGCACGGCCGTCAAGGACTCCCTCCTCGACCTGCTCTCGGAGCAGTCGTCGCTGTCCCACCCCTCGATCGCCGGCCTGTGGAAGGACATCTGCACCGGCTGCGACCTCGGGATCGGCACCCTCACCACGCTGGCCACGTCGACCCTCCCCGGCGGGCACGCGCGGCTGCGTGCGATGCTGGCGGAGCGGGTGGTCCGGGTGACGGTCAAGCCGTTCATGGACATCCACACGATGATCGAGGAACGGCTGACGCAGTGCTGCGTGCACGTCGCCACCGTCAACCCTGGCGAGGCGGGTGGCTCCCTCGGCGCCAAGGGCGCCCACCAGTGCGCGCCCTTCTGCGCCGTGCAGGCCTGGAACCCGCTGGCGCGGACCCGCATCTCCACTACCTCCGGTTCTCAGGGCCGAGCCGAGCTACAGCTCACACCCACCACTTCGCAGGAGGTGCCATGACCACGCTGGACCCGACCCACGGCATACCGGGATCTCCCGTCCTGGATGACGCTCCGCCGACGGCCCCCTTCGACCCGCTGCGGCTGTGCATCTTCGCCACGGTCGCGCTGCTCGGCTGGGCGCTCGGCCCGTTCGCTCTGCTGTGGTTCGCCGGGCTGGGCTTCGTCGGCTACTGGAAGGCCCGTCGGGCCGGCCTCACCCGCAGCCGCTGCCTGCTGCGCGACACCAGGCTCGTCCTGAGCTACCTCGCCCTGCTGGGCGTCGCCGCCGCGGTGGGGATCGGGTATGCCGTCAGGGGCTGGCTCTCATGAGCGCCCCCGACGCCGGGCAGGTACCGGACCCGGACGACGCGGAGGGCCGCGGCGGTCCGAGGGGGGCGGGCGGCCGGACCAGCAGCCCCTGCCGGGCGCCGGCGTGGTCCTTGGCGTGGTCGCTGGGGTCGGCCTGCAGTTTGCTCTGGGGTTCATCCTGACCGTGGCTCTGATGGGCACCGGACGGGAAGACCTCGCCATCTGGGCGATCTTCGCCGTCGCCGCCGTCGCCCTGGGCATCCTGCTGGTGCCCCGCTGGCGGCGAGCCGGAGCCGGGATGGTCCTCGGGCTCGCCATCGGGAGCATCGTCTTCGCTGGCATCTGCGGGGCGTACCTGGCCAATCCCCCGAGCCCGGGACAGGGACCGGGCGAAAGACCGGTCCTTGTCCCGACCCAGGGACAGGGACAGGGACACGGAGCGGGACTGGGATGAGCGGGCTCGACCCCGACGGCTACAGTCCCGACCCCGTCACCGGCCTGGCGGTCGCCGGGGGGATCACCGCCGGAACGCTCGCGGGCCTGGCCCTGACCTACGTCCTGAACGTCGCCCTGTCCAGCGTCGGACCGTGGTGGCTGTTCGCGGTCACGGTCGCCGTTCCGGCGGTGGTCGGGGTCGTCCTGCTCGCGATCCCTCGCTGGCGCCGAGCGGGCGCCGGCTTCGTCATGGGCCTGGCAATCGGGAGCATCGTGTCTGCGGGCGTCTGCGTGGGCTTCATCGCATGGATCACCTCACAGCTCGGCTGACCGATCACGAGGAACGCCGGACCGTCAGGGTCGGGTCGGCAGGCTGACCCGCCGCACCCCCAGCACGTCGGCCCGCGCCGCGTCGAGCACCGCACCGGGCAGCTGCAGGTGCGGCGCCACCTCGACCGTGCGGAAGCCTTCCCGTCCGCCCCACGTCACGACCGACCGCACCAGCGCGAGCGCCACGGCCTCCGGGCCGACCCGCTGCCCCACGGGCTCCAGCGCCACCAGCTCGGGGACGCCGCCGCCGACGTGAGGCAGGACGGGAAGCCGGCAGATCGCCATACCGACGTGGTCGTCGTCGCACTCGGCGACCCAGGCCGGGTAGTCGTCCGCGCGCTCGTGCCAGGCCGCGCCCAGCCGCTGCACGTGGTCGGTGGCGCTCACCCCGCTGCGCCGCAGCGCCTGCAGGTGCAGCGCGGCGAGCAGGAAGGACTCGTCCTGGGTCAGACGGCGCACGCGGACGCGCGCCGCCTCCTCGCCCAGGGAGCCGCCCAAGGTCAGACCTGCACCCGGTCCCGGACCGCCGCCGTGATCTCGGCGATCGCCTCGGCCACCGGCACGCCGTTCTTCTGCGAGCCGTCGCGGTAGCGGAAGGAGACGGCTCCCGCGTCCCGGTCCTCGCCACCGACGATGACGATGAAGGGCGCCTTGCTCTTGCTGGCGTTGCGGATCTTCTTCGGGAACCGGTCGTCGGACAGGTCCAGCTCGACCCGGATCCCCTGAGCACGCAGCTGCGCGGCGACGTCCTTGAGGTAGTCGTCGAAGTCCTCGGCCACCGGCACCCCGACCACCTGCACCGGCGCCAGCCACGGCGGGAACATGCCCGCGTAGTGCTCGACCAGGACGCCGATGAAGCGCTCGATCGACCCGAACTTCGCCGAGTGGATCATCACCGGCTGCTGGCGGGTGCCGTCGGCCGCGGAGAACTCCAGGCCGAAGCGCTCCGGCTGGTTGAAGTCGTACTGGATCGTCGACATCTGCCAGGTCCGACCGATCGCGTCCTTGGCCTGCACGGAGATCTTCGGTCCGTAGTAGGCCGCGCCGCCGGGATCCGGGACCAGCTGCAGGCCGGACTCCACCGCCACCTTCTCCAGCACGGCGGTGGCCTCGGCCCACTGCTCGTCCGAGCCGATGAACTTGTCCTTCTTCTCACCGGTCTCGTCGCGCGTGGACAGCTCGAGGTAGTAGTCGTCCAGCCCGAAGTCGCTCAGCAGCGAGGTGACGAAGTCGAGCAGGTGCTTGATCTCGTCGGCCGCCTGCTCCCGGGTGACGTAGGAGTGGCTGTCGTCCTGGGTGATCATCCGCACCCGGGTCAGCCCCTGCAGCACGCCGGACTTCTCGTTGCGGTAGACGGTCCCGAACTCGAAGAAGCGCAGCGGCAGGTCGCGGTAGGAGCGCTGCTGGCTCTTGTAGATGAGGTTGTGCATCGGGCAGTTCATCGCCTTGATGCGGTAGGCCTGCCCGTCGTCGTCGAGCTCGGGCATCATGCCGTCGGCGTAGTACGGCAGGTGGCCGGAGGTGTGGAACAGCCCCTCCTTGGACAGGTGCGGGGTCGTCACGTAGGAGAAGCCGGCCTCGATGTGCCGCTTCCACACGTAGTCCTCCATCGTCCGGCGCAGGATCGCGCCCTTGGGATGGAAGACCGGCAGGCCGGGGCCGACCTCCTCCGGGAAGGAGTAGAGGTCCATCTCCGCGCCCAGCTTGCGGTGGTCGCGCCGCTCCGCCTCCGCGAGGCGGTCGAGGTATGCCGTGAGCTCGGCCTTGGAGGGCCAGGCCGTGCCGTAGACGCGCTGCAGCTGCGGGTTCTTCTCGCTGCCTCGCCAGTAGGCCGCCGCGCTGCGCATGAGCTTGAAGGCGTTGGCGATGATCTTGGTCGTGGGCACGTGCGGGCCGCGGCACAGGTCGCCCCAGACGGTCACGCCCTGCCGGTCTCGGTTGTCGTAGATCGTCAGCTGGCTGCCGCCCACCTCCACCGAGGCGCCCTCGGCCGCGTCCTCCGAGGCCCCGCCCTTCAGCCCGATGAGCTCCAGCTTGTAGGGCTCGGCGGCCAGCTCGTGGCGCGCCTCGTCGTCGGACACCGGACGGCGGTGGAAGGTCTGGCCCGAGTTGATGATCTTCTGCATCGTCTTCTCGAGGGCCTTGAGGTCCTCCGGGGTGAACGGCTCGTCAACGTCGAAGTCGTAGTAGAAGCCGTCACGGATGGGCGGGCCGATGCCCAGCCTGGCGTCCGGGAAGGTCTGCTGCACCGCCTGGGCCAGCACGTGCGCGCACGAGTGCCGCAGCACCTGCAGGCCCTCGTCCTCGGTGACCAGCACCGGCTCGACCTCGTCGCCCTCCGCGAGGACGTGCTCGAGGTCCACGAGCTCGCCGCCGACGCGGGCCACGACGACCTGCCTGTCGTCGGCGAAGAGGTCGGCCGCCGTGGTGCCCTGCTCCACCGTTCGCTCGCTGCCTGCGACGTGGACGGTGATCTGGCTGGACACGGGGGGCTCCTCGGGGTGGTGCGGCTGTCGGTGAGCGACAACACTACCGCCAGCCGCGCGGCATACCCCACCCCTTAAGGTCGGCGCGTGGGACACGTCGCGGACCGGGAGCCACCGGACGGCATCACGCGCCACTTCACGGTGGCCGTCTTCGTCGTGCACGAGGGGCATGTCCTGCTGCACCCGCACCCCAAGCTGGGCATCTGGCTCCCGCCCGGCGGGCACATCGAGCCGCACGAGCTGCCCGACGACGCCGCCCGGCGCGAGGCCCTCGAGGAGACCGGTCTGCCCGTGCGCCTCGTCGGTGCGCCAGGCATCGACCACGACGAGCCCGGCGCGCCCCGTCAGCTGCTGCGTCCCGAGGGCGTGCAGGTGGAGGACATCTCGCAGGACCCGCCGCACCAGCACATCGACCTCATCTACTTCGCGACCCTGGCGGACGGGCATCCCGGCCTTCTCCCCGAGCCGTGCGGGGAGGACGGGCAGGGTATGACGTGGGTCGACCGCGCAGGCCTGCGCACCCACCCGGTGTCGGCCGAGGTCCGGACCTGGGCAGAGCTGGCCCTCACCGAGGTGCCGCGGCGATGACGCACGGCCTGCGCCGCCAGGTCCACACCATCGGTGGCCGCCGCGCCTGGGTGATCTGGCTGGTCGGCCTGGCTGTCTACACGCTGGCGATCTTCCACCGGACCTCTCTCTCGGTCGCCGGGATCGTGGCCGCCGAGCGCTTCGACATCTCCGCAGGCCAGCTCTCGACGTTCACCGTGGTCCAGCTCCTGGTGTACGCCCTCATGCAGGTGCCGGTCGGGGTGCTGCTCGACCGGTTCGGCTCGAAGCGGCTCATGCTGCTCGGGCTGTCGATGATGACCCTGGGACAGCTGTGGTTCGCCTTCGCCGGGAGCTTCGGCGTCGGGCTCGCCGCACGGGTGCTCCTCGGGGCCGGCGACGCCATGGTGTTCACCTGCCTGCTGCGCCTGGTCGCCCTGTGGTTCCACGTCAAGCAGGCCCCGGTGCTGACACAGCTCTCCGGCGTGGTGGGCCAGCTGGGCGCGGTCGCTGCCGCGACCCCGCTGGCCGCGTCGCTGGAGCACTTCGGCTGGACCCGCTCCTACGCCGGCGCGTCGGCCCTCGGCGTGGTCCTGGGGCTCGCGCTCCTGCTGCTCGTGAAGGACTCTCCCTACACCGGTGAGGTCATCGAGCGGATCAAGATCCGGGCGCTGGCGGCCACGATGGCCACGGTGTGGGGCAACCCCGGCACGCGCCTCGGCCTGTGGGTCCACTTCACCTCCCAGTTCGGCCCCACGGTCTTCGCGATGCTGTGGGGCTACCCCTTCCTCGTGGCCGGGCAGGGGCTCTCCCCCGCCACCGCCGGCGGCCTGCTCGTCCTCATGACGGTCACCGGGATGATCGTCGGCCCGCTGCTCGGCGCCCTGTCAGGACGCTTCCCCTACTACCGCTCGGCGATGGTGCTGGGGCTGGTCGCCGCGATCGCGACCGTCTGGGCGGTGGTCCTGCTGTGGCCGGGCCGCGCACCGCTGTGGCTGCTCGTGCTGCTCGTCGTCATCACCGCCCTGGGCGGGCCGGGCTCGATGGTCGGCTTCGACCTGGCCCGGACCTTCCACGACCCGGTGCGGCTCGGGCGCGCGAGCGGAGTGGTCAACGTCGGCGGCTTCACGGCCTCGCTGCTGACCATCGGGCTCATCGGCCTCGTCCTGGACACCGTGGCACCCGGCGGCCCGGAGACCTACACCCTCGACGACTTCCGCATCGCGATGTCCGTCCAGTTCCCGTTCTGGGCCGTCGGCGCCGTGCAGCTGCTCCGCTACCGGCGCAAGGGGCTGGCTCACCTCAGCGCCCATCCGGGTGCTCTCGAGGCACTGCGCGGTGGCGAGACGCTGCTCCCCGGGGTCTCCCGCGCCGCCGACGTCTCCCCGCGCGCTGACGAGCCTGTGGTCGAGGTCCGGACGCCGACCCTGGTGCGCTTCGGCGACCTGCCGGTGGCGCCCTGGCGCAACGGCGGCGGGGTGACGCGCGAGGTCGTCGCCGACGACGAGGGTCGGTGGCGGGTGAGCATCGCCGACATCGACCAGCCGGGTCCCTTCTCGGCCTTCCCGGGGACGGAGCGGACCTTCACCCTCCTCGAGGGCGAGGTGGAGCTCGTCATCGACGACGTGCCCACCCGCATCACGCCGCTGGACCAGGTCCGTTTCCCCGGCGAGGCCAGCACCCGGTGCGAGTCCGTGACCGGACGAGCCCGGGCCCTGAACCTGATGACGCTCCGCGGTGCCGTCGGGGGCCGCGTGGAGCTCGTCCACCTGGGTGGCGGGCTGGCCGGGGACCGGGGCGCACCCGGGGCCGCCGCACCACTCCTGGACGCGGACGTGGTGGCGGTGGTCGCCGTGACCCAGGGACCGACCTGGGTGCCGACCGGAGGTGCCCCCGTGCTCCTCCAGGCACGCGACGTGCTGGTCCGCCCGGGCAGCCCGGGCGCCGAGGGCGAGCTCGGCGGCACCGGGACGGTCGCCGTGGTCCGCGTGCTCCAGGGCAGCTGAGCGGACTCAGACGGCAGGCAGGTCCCCGGTCGCCGGTCCCTCGAGCACCGTGCCGTCCGGGGCGAAGCGCGACCCGTGCAGCGGGCAGTCCCAGGTGAGCTCGGCGTCGTTCCAGGTCAGCACGCCACCCAGGTGCGAGCAACGGCCCGACACCCTGCGGGTCACGCCCCCCACGCAGCTCACCGCCACCGGACGCAGGCCGTCCCTGCCCACGACGCCGCAGCCCTCGGGCACCGTCGCAGGCGCGCTCGACAGCTCCGCCCCCACCAGGCCGCTGGCCAGACGGCCCGCCACGAGAGCGTTGAGCCGCGCCACCTCGGCGGCTCGTCCCGCGCCCGCCCCCCGTCCCGAGAGCAGGGAGGCCCAGGAGGGGACGTCCCCCACGACATACCCGACCAGAGCCAGGGCGGCGGCAGAGGCGTTGGTCATCCCCCACTTGTTGAAGCCCGTCGCCACGAGCAGCCGGTCAGACCCTCCCGCAGGCCCGACGTAGGGGATGCCGTCCGGCGACCGGTAGTCCTGGGCGGACCACCGGTGGGTCCGCTGGGCGCCCTCGAAGTGGGACCGCGCCCAGGCGTCCAGCTCCTCGACGAGGTCCTTCTCGCCCCGGCCCCGTGAGTCGTCCACGCCGACCGGGTGGGAGCTCCCGCCGACCACGAGCAGCTCACCTGCCGACGTGGGCGCGGTGCGCAGCGAGCGGGACGGGGTGTCGGCGGACAGGTACATCCCGGCAGGGATCTCGCCGGGCACGCGGTAGGCCGACCCGTAGGACCGCGACGGCGCGAGCCGGGCGAAGTAGAGCGTCCGGTCCAGGAAGGGGGTCCCCGTGGCGAGCACGACACGGCCGGCCCGGACCGGCCCACGGGTCGTCTGCACCGCGCCCGGCAGTTCCTTGTCCATCCCCGTCGCCCGGACCCCCTCGACCACCCGGCCGCCTGCCGCCAGCACCCCGGTGAGCAGGTGAGCCAGCAGCAGCCCGGCGTGCACCTGCGCCTGGTCCGCCAGCCGCAGCGCCGCCACCGTCGTGAAGGGCAGCCCGCTGTCACCCGGCGCCACGGCCTCGACCGGCAGCCCGGCGGCCGTGCAGGCCGACCACTCCTCGGCGGCGCGTCGACGACCCGCGCCGGTCACGGCATACGTCCAGGCGTCACGGGTCTGGAGCACCTCGCCCTCGCCCAGCTCCTGCCTCAACCAGTCCTGACCGGCGCGGTTGGCCTCCAGGTAGGTGCGCACGGCGTCCTCGCCGGCGAGGCGCCGGATGCCCGAGAGGCTGGTGCCCTGCAGCAGACTGACCTTGCCCGTGGTCCCGCCGGTGGTCACCGCCCCGACCGTCCTCGCCTCCAGCACGGCGACCGAGACGCCGCGGCGCGCCAGGAGGTATGCCGTCGCCAGCCCGGTGAGGCCGGCGCCCAGGACGACGACGTCGTAGGACGCGCCGTCCTCCCACTCGCTCGTGGCGGGCAGGTGGGCGGTGTCCATCCACAGGGAGGTCATGCCTCCACCGTGGCACCGTCGCGCGCCGGTCGCGCCCCGAACCGGCGTGCGGCACCGGACAACCCTGTGACGCACCAGACAGCCACGGTATGACCTGGGTCGTTGTCCCGTCGGCGCCCCGGTGCTTGGCTGGAGGGAGCACGTTGGAGGTGCCCATGGACGTGAGACAGCACGCCACGACCGCGCTGGTCGTCTACGAGTCCGCGTGGGGCAACACCCGCACGGTGGCCGAGGCGGTGGCGGACGGGCTCCGTGAGCACGTCGACACCGAGGTCGTCGACATCGGGTCCGCTCCCCCGCTGGAGGACGTCCGTGCCGACCTGCTGGTCGTCGGGGCACCGACCCATGCCTTCGGCCTGAGCCGGCCCGCGACCCGCGCCGACGCGCACAGCAAGGGAGGTGCCGACGTGAGCTCGGGCGTCCGCGAGTGGCTCGACGCCGCCGGTCACTGCGAGCGCCCGGTGGCGACCTTCGACACCCACATCCGCCACCCCAACCTGCCGGGGACCGCCAGCAAGGTGGCGGCGCGCCGGCTGCGTCGGCTGGGCTGCGACCTGGTGGCGGAGCCGGAGGTCTTCTGGGTCGCGACCACCGAGGGTCCGCTGCTCGACGGCGAGGTGGAGCGGGCGCACGCCTGGGGCGCCGCCCTGGCGACCCGGCTCTGAGCGGCGCGGCTCTGAGCGGCGCGGACGCCCGGTCGACCAGGTCCACGTCGATCAGCTCCACGCCGAGCGAACGTCCACCGGCACCCCACGAAGAAGGCCCCCATCGGCGCGTACGCCGATGAGGGCCTGACTGAGAAACAGTCCGGGTGGACGTGAAGGGACTCGAACCCCTGACCTCTCGCGTGTGAAGCGAGCGCTCTAACCAGCTGAGCTACACGTCCGGAGCACCCGACGGGCGCGAGGGCTTACTCTACCGGGCCGGGCCGCCCGTGCGAAATCCGGTGGCCGCGTGTCGGGGCGTCGGCTCACGGGTTCGGTTCCGCTGCGGCGCGTCGGGCGAAGATCTCCTGCGCCGCGCGGGCGAGCGGCCCGGGGCCGTCCCCCAGCGTGCGCGCCGAGACGGCCGGCGCGGCCAGCGTCGTGCCGGCGGCGGTGCGCGCGGCGGGCGCCACCTCGATGCGGGTCACGGCGCAGATGTCGCGCACGCTGGAGGTGATCCAGACCTCGTCGGCCTCGTCGAGGACGCTCAGCGGCAGCCGGTCCTCGGCGACGTCCATCCCCTCCTCCCGCAGCCACCGGATCGCCAGAGCGCGCGTCACCCCGGCCAGGGGCCCGCTCTCCAGGGCCGGGGTGGTGATCCGGTCGCCGCGGACCACGAAGACGTTGGAGCCGGTGCCCTCGCACAGTTCCCCCGCGGTGTTGGCCAGCAGCGCCTCGGTGGCTCCCATCCGCTTGGCGGCGGCCAGGGCGACGACGTTCTCGGCGTAGGAGGTCGACTTCACGCCGACGAGCGCGCCCCGCTCGTTGCGGGTCCAGGGCACGACGGCGACCGAGGTGGACGACGGCGGTCGGTCCTGCGCGACCGCGGTGACGAGGTATGTCGCGGCGCCCGGCAGGCGGTCGCTGCCCAGCGGTCCGGGGCCGGCCGTCACCGTCCAGCGCAGCCGGCCGAACGGCAGCGGCCCGACGCCGAGGACCGCGGCGATGCCCTCGTCCATCCGGGCGCGGTCCAGCGGGGGCAGCCGCAGGGCCGCGAGCGAGGCGTCCATCCGGTCGTGGTGCCGGTCCCGGGCGAAGACCTGCCCGTCCACCACCTTCGCGGTCTCGAAGACGCCGTCACCGACCGTGATCCCGTGGTCGAGCGCGTCGAACGACGGCCCCTCCTCCACGAGGCGACCGTCGACCCAGACCCGCACTCCCGGCATACCTGACCGCGCACCGCTCATGAGGAGCCATGCTGCCACCAGGTGGCCGGGGTCACACGTCTAGGCTGGTCAGCATGTCGAGCGCCACAGCTCTCTACCTGTCCTCCGCCGAGTCCCAGTCGGGCAAGTCCGCGCTCGCCGTCGGGCTGCTGGCCGAGGCCTGCGCCCGCGGGGGGCGGGTCGGCGTCTTCCGCCCGCTCGTCCTCGACCGGGCGCACGACCCGCTCATCGAGCTGCTGCACCCGCTGTCGACGAGCCCGCTGGAGCCGGCGGCCGGGGTGGGCGTCACCTACGAGGAGATGCGCGCCGACCCCGAGGCGGCCACCAGCTCCGTCGTGGACCGCTTCCACACCTTCGCCGCCGACCACGACACGGTCCTCGTCGTCGGCTCGGACTTCACCGACGTCCCGACGCCGACGGAGTTCTCCACCAACGCCGCGCTCGCGGCGCACCTGGGGGCTCCGATGGTGCTGGTCGTCCCAGGCACCGACCGCTCCGTCGAGGAGTGCGCGACCGCGGCCGAGCTGATCGTCCACGAGGCCCGCAGCCGGCACGCCGACGTCGCCGCCCTCGTCGCCAACCGCGTCAACCCCGACCAGCTCGAGCAGGTCAGGGACGTCCTGACCCGCCGGCTGCCCGAGGTCCCCTCGGTGTTCGCCGTCCCCGCGGACGCCCTCCTCAGCGCGCCGACGGTGCACGACCTGATGGCCTCGGTGGACGGGCGCCTGCTGCTCGGCGACGAGACGCGTCTCGACCGCGAGGTCACCGGGTTCGTCGTCGCCGGGATGACGATGCCGCACGTGCTCGACCGGCTGCGCGAGGGCTGCGTGCTGATCTGCCCCGGCGACCGCGAGGAGGTGCTGCTGGCGACGATCCTGGCCCACCGCTCCTCCACCTTCCCCTCGCTGTCCGCGGTGGTCCTCAACGGCGGGTTCCTGCCCACGCCCCAGGTGACCCGGCTCATGGAGGGTCTCGGCGTGGAGCTGCCGATCATCTCCTGCACCACCGGCACCATGAGCACGGCCACCGCGATGCACGCGGTCCGCGGCCGGATCGGCACCCGCTCCTCCCGCAAGATCGAGCGGGCCCGGGCCCTCGTCCACGGCCACGTCGACATCGGCGCGCTCCTGCCCTCCCCCAGCGAGCGACGCGGCGCGGGCCACGGCACCCGGGTCGTCACCCCGCTCATGTTCGAGCACGACCTCACCGCCCGAGCCCGCGAGGCCGACGCGCACATCGTGCTGCCGGAGGGCACCGAGCCGCGCATCCTGCGCGCCGCCGACACCCTGCTCGCCCGCCGCGTCGCGCGCCTCACGCTGCTCGGCGACGAGGCCGAGGTGCGGGACCGTGCCGCCTCCCTCGGCCTGCACCTGGACGAGGCCGCGGTGATCGACCCGCGCACGAGCCCGCTGCGCGAGGAGTTCACGACCACCTACGCCGAGCTGCGCGCGCACAAGGGCATGACCCCGGAGCAGGCGCACGACCTCGTGACCGACGGCGCCTACTTCGGCACGCTCATGGTGCACGGTGGCCACGCCGACGGCATGGTCTCCGGCTCGATCACGTCGACGGCCCACACGGTGCGGCCGGCGCTGGAGGTCATCCGCACGGCGCCGGGGGTCTCGGTGGTCTCCAGCGTCTTCTTCATGTGCCTGGCCGACCGCGTCCTCGTCTACGGCGACTGCGCCATCAACCCCGACCCGACCGCCGAGCAGCTCGCCGACATCGCGATCAGCTCGGCCCGCACCGCGGCGCAGTTCGGCGTCGAGCCCCGGGTCGCCATGCTCTCCTACTCCACGGGCGGGTCCGGATCGGGCGCCGACGTCGACAAGGTGCGGACGGCCACCGCCCACGTGCGCGAGCGCGCGCCGGAGCTCCTCGTCGAGGGCCCGATCCAGTACGACGCGGCCGTCGACCCCGCCGTCGCCGCGACCAAGCTCCAGGGCTCGCCGGTCGCGGGCCACGCCACCGTGCTGGTCTTCCCCGACCTCAACACGGGCAACAACACCTACAAGGCGGTGCAGCGCAGCGCCTCCGCGGTGGCTGTCGGCCCGGTCCTCCAGGGGCTCAACGCCCCCGTCAACGACCTGTCCCGCGGCGCGACCGTCCGCGACATCGTCAACACGGTGGCCATCACCGCTATCCAGGCAAGGGGCTGAGCGGTATGCCGCGTCTGTCCGGGGTCCTCGTCGTCAACGCCGGGTCGTCCTCGCTGAAGTACCAGCTCGTCGACCCGACCACGGGCGCCTGCTTCGCCAAGGGGCTCATCGAGCGCATCGGTCTCGACGCGGGCGTCGTCCACCACGAGGTCGACGGGCAGCGCCACGTCCTCGAACGCGACGTGGCCGACCACGCGGCCGCGGTGACCCAGATGACGGAGGCGTTCACGGCATACGGACCGGACCTCGGTGACGTCGACCTCCTCGCCGTGGGTCACCGGGTCGTGCACGGCGGTCAGGACTTCGCCGACCCGACGCTCGTCACCGACGAGGTCCTGGCCACCGTCGAGCGGCTGATCCCGCTCGCGCCGCTGCACAACCCCGGCAACCTCCAGGGCATCCGCGCCACGCAGTCGCAGTTCCCGGACGTGCCGCAGGTGGCCGTCTTCGACACCGCCTTCCACCAGACGATGCCCGCCGCCGCCTCGACGTATGCCGTGCCTCGCGCCTGGCGCGAGGAGCACCGGGTGCGCCGCTACGGGTTTCACGGCACCTCGCACGCCTACGTCTCACGTCGCGCCGCCGAGCTGCTGGGCCGCCCCCTCGAGGAGCTCGCGACCGTCGTGCTGCACCTCGGCAACGGTGCCAGCGCGACCGCGGTCGACGGCGGGCGCTCCGTCGACACCTCCATGGGCCTCACGCCTCTGGAGGGACTCGTCATGGGCACGCGCCCGGGTGACCTGGACCCCGGGCTCGCCCGGCACCTGCACCACGTCGCCGGCCTCACGGTGGAGGACTACGACCGCGCGCTCTCCAAGGAGAGCGGTCTGCTCGGGCTGAGCGGGTCGGCCGACATGCGCCAGGTCCAGCAGCGGCGCGCGGCCGGGGACCCCGACGCCCAGCTCGCCTTCGACGTCGTGGTGCACCGGCTCCTCCACTACGTCGGCGGGTATGCCGCGGTGCTGGGTCGGCTGGACGCGCTCGTCTTCACCGCCGGCATCGGCGAGAACGACGCGCAGCTCCGGGCCGCGGTCGTCGAGCGGCTCGCGGGCTTCGGCGTCGAGCTGGACGTGGAGGCCAACGGGTCCGGACGGGGCGAGCGGCGCATCAGCACCGACGCCAGCCGGGTCGCGGTGCTGGTCGTGCCGACGAACGAGGAGTGGGAGATCGCGCGTCAGGCCGCCGAGGTCGTCCACGCGCGCTGAGGGCACCAGCCCTCCGATGATGCCGTGACCAGGACGACACCGCCCTGAGGCTGCCCTGATACCGGGGTCGCTCATGGTCGAGGTGCGGGTCGCAGGGACCCGCACCTGACCATCACGGGAGAGCACCATGAGCATCAGCCAGCACCGCATCGCCAGCCCACGCCACCACCAGCACGGCGCACGGACCACCCTGGTCGCCGCGCTCCTTCTCGCCTCGGCGGGCCTCACCGCCTGCGGGCAGCAGGAGGCGCCAGAGAGCCTCCCCTCCCCTCCGGCCCCGACGACGAGCAGCTCCCGGGTGCCGGCGGTGCCGGCCGGCCTGCCCTACCAGGGCGACGACCGCCTGCTCAAGGACCTGAGCAGCGCCCGCCTGCAGGCGGACCGTCTCCAGCAGCAGCAACGAGAGCTCTGGGAGTCCTGCGTGGACGGGGCCGCCTACGGCCAGATCATCACGACGCGTGTCTCCGAGCAGCTGGCCGACAGCCGCTGCCCCGAACCGCACATCCCGATCCCGGGGCGCTACGCCCCGCGGGCGCAGTGACGACCGCTAGCGGATCCGTCCGGCCGGTCGGCTGGGCAGCGCGTGGAGGAGGTGCG
Organism: Ornithinimicrobium tianjinense; assembly: GCF_014636495.1. Lineage (GTDB taxonomy): Bacteria > Actinomycetota > Actinomycetes > Actinomycetales > Dermatophilaceae > Ornithinicoccus > Ornithinicoccus tianjinensis. The sequence continues at coordinate 1,383,348 of NZ_BMEM01000001.1, read as the reverse complement.
GCCGTTCGAGGCCCCGGTCCTCGAAGGCCGCCGCCACGGCGGAGGCGACGGTCTCGCAGTCCTGCCGCCGGACCAGCGCGACCGCCGAGCCCCCGAAGCCGCCGCCCGTCATACGGGCCCCGAGGGCACCGGCCTCCAGGGCCGCGTCCACGGCGACGTCGAGCTCCAGGCAGGACACCTCGTAGTCGTCGCGCAGCGACACGTGCGACGCCGTCATCAGGGCCCCCACGCGGGTCGGGTCCTGCTCGCGCAGCGCCGCCACGAGGTCGAGGACACGCTCGTTCTCCGTCGTCACGTGGCGGACGCGCCGCAGCCCGTCGGGCACCGACGACAGCGTCGCCACCACCTCGAGGTCGCCCAGATGCGACGCGTCGAGCTCGCGGAGCGAGCCCACCCCGAGCGCGCGGGCTGCGCGCTCGCAGGTGGAGCGGCGCGCGGCATACTGACCGTCCGCGAGGGAGTGGTGCGCGCGCGTGTCGACGACCAGGACCTCGTGCTCGGGCAGGGTCCAGGCCACGGGCGCGATCGAGAAGTCGCGGGCGTCGAGGAGCAGGAGGTGCTCGTCGACGGCACGCAGCGACACCGTCTGGTCCATGCCCCCGGTGGCGGCCCCGGCGATGTCGTTCTCGGCACGCACGCAGGCAGCAGCCAGCCCCGGCAGGTCCAGCCCGCTGAGCTCCGGCACCAGGTCGCGCAGGGCCACCCCGACGGAGCACGACAGAGCGGCCGACGAGGACAGCCCCGCCCCGAGCGGCACGTGCCCGTCGACGAGGACATCGGCGCCGAGCGTCTCCGCGGGCGCGTGGGCGGCGAGCGCCCAGGCGACACCGGCGACATACGCGGCCCATCCCTCGGGGTGCCCGGGACGCACGTCGGCCACCCGACCCTCCCAGGTCCGCTCCTGCTGCACGGAGGCGAGGCGCAGGACCCCGTCCTCGCGTCGGTGGACCGCCGCGTAGGTCCGGTGCGGGAGGGCGAACGGCAGCGCGAAGCCGCCGTTGTAGTCGGTGTGCTCGCCGATCAGGTTGACCCGGCCAGGTGCCGCCCACACGCCGTCCGGCTCCGCGCCGAAGCGCCCCGCAAAGCCCTGAGCCAGCTCGTGCGCGACCTCGTCGTCGTCGGCGGGCGGGCGCCAGACGGTCTCTGAATGCCGCGTCATCGGACCTCTTCCAGGTGGATCAGGTGGGAGTGCTCCGGCAGGAGCGGGATCATGGGCAGGCCGACCTCGGCGAGGACCCGGCCCGTCGTCACGACGCCCTCACGGGTCCAGGGGACGACACCGCGCCCCTCGCGCCGGAGCTCGGTCCCGGGTGTCGGCACGGAGGCGCGGTAGCGGCGCGTCGGATCGAGGCCGGGCAGTCTCACCCGCCCCGGACCGGTGGTCACGGGCCGGCCCAGGGAGGTCACCGAGTAGAGCGCCTCCGCACCGTCGACCGCCACCACACCGTGCACCCAGACGGCCTCGTCGGGGTGGTCGGCGTTGACGACGACGCCCTCGTGCAGGAGGTCGCGGTGCGCCTTGTGGAAGGCCACCCACTCCCCCAGCTCGGCCAGCTCCTCGGGCGTCGCGCGGGTGAGGTCCCACTCGATCCCCAGGTGCCCCCAGATCGCGGTCTCGCCGCGGAAGGACAGGTCGTGCCGCCGGCCGGTGGTGTGCGCGCGCGGCGAGCCGACGTGGGTGCCGACCCAGCCGGGCGGCAGCAGGGCGAAGGTCCACCGCTGGATCTGCTGGCGCTCCAGCGGGTCGATGCAGTCCGAGGCCCAGACCCGCACGCAGCGCTCCATGACTCCGAGGTCGACCCGGCCGCCGCCGCCCGCGCAGGACTCGATCTCCAGGCCTGGCCGGGCGGCGATCAGCTCGTCCATCAGGCGGTAGGCCGCGAGGGTGTGGGCGCGCACCCCGGCCTCGCCCCCGGGGGTGTGGCCGGCGTCGTTGAGGTAGCGGTTGTGGTCCCACTTCAGGTAGGCGATGTCGTAGGTCTGCAGCAGCCTCACCAGCTGGTCGCGCACGTGGGCGTACGCGCCCGGATGACCGAGGTCGAGCACGTGCTGCTGCCGCGACTCCAGCCCCCGCCGGCCGCCGGCGGCGAAGATCCACTCCGGGTGGGCCCTCGCCAGGTCCGAGTCGATGCTGACCATCTCCGGCTCGACCCAGAGCCCGAACTCCATGCCGAGACCGTGCACGTGGTCGATGAGCGGCTGCAGGCCGTCGGGCCAGACGTCGGGCGAGACGGTCCAGTCCCCCAGGCTCGTCGTGTCGTCACAACGCCCGCCGAACCACCCGTCGTCCAGCACGAAGCGCTCCGTCCCCACCGCGGCCCCGGCGTCGGCCAGCGCCGTCAGCCGCTCCAGGGATTGGTCGAAGTAGACCGCCTCCCAGGTGTTGAGCGTCACCGGCCTCGGGCGCGAGGGCGCGTGCGGCCGGCTGCGCGAGAAGGCGTGGAAGCGCGCAGTGACCTCGTCGAGGCCGGTGCCGTGCGCGGCATACAGCCACGGGGTCGTGCACGACTCCCCGTGAGCGAGGCGCAGCTCCCCGTGCTCCAGCGCCTCCCCGGCGCCGAGCACCCGCGCGCCGTTGTGGAGGCGCTCGGCGTACGCCTGCTGGTTGCCGCTCCAGCCGAGGTGGACGGCCCACACCTGGCCGTGCCGGAAGCCGAAGCCGGGCTCGCCCGCGCAGAGCAGGTGCACGGCGTCCAGCCCGGTGCGTCCCGTCCGCACCTCGCGCGAGTGGACGCCGGCGCTGAACGGCTGCCGCTGCGGGACCCGCTCGTAGGTGTGCCGCCCGGTGAAGTCCAGCAGCTCGCCCGCGACCTCGGGCACCGGCAGCACGTGGCGGACCGCGCCCAGGGTGTAGGTGTCGTGGCCGGTGTTGGTCAGCGTCGACCGCACGCGCAGGAGCCCGCCCGGGTGCAGCTCGAGCTCGAGCACGACCTCCAGGTATGCCGTCGCGTCGGCCCCGCGCACCACGACCCGCTGGGTGCCGTCCGGCTCGGTCGACGTGGTCGCCGGCCCGCTGGTCCGGAAGGCGGGCGACCAGTCACGACCCTCGCGGGAGCCCTCGACCCCGGGCCGGCCGATCCAGGCCCGCGCGTGCTCGGGCAGCACGGTCACCTGGTCGGCCACGTCGAACGGGCTGTCGAAGAAGGCGACCCGCGCGGCGGTCCCGAGGGCGGCCAGGTCCTCGTCGGTCAGGTCACCGAGGTCGGACCCCCAGTGCCGGACCACGGGCAGCAGGTCGTCGGCGAGCTCGAGGACCAGGGAGGTCCCGGAGGCGCGGAGGTACAGGACGTCTGGGGTCACCGGGTCATCGTAGGGAACCTCCACGTTCGGCACCGATCCGCACCGGGCGGCCAGGACCGCGCGGCCGGCCGAGGCGCCCAGGCACACGACCACCTCGGGCTCGACCAGTGCCAGCTCGGCCTCGAGCCAGGGTGTCCGGCACGGCCCTCTCGTCAACGCAGCAGCACGAAGACGAGCAGGATGACGATCGCCAGCCCCAGCAGCAGGAGCGGCCCCATGAACGGCGCCAGGCGTGCGGGGTTGCGGTCGGCACGCCGGCTCAGCCGGGCGCGGGGAACCCGGCTCTCGGGATCGTGATCCGTCATCCGTCCACGCTAGGCCCGACCGTCCCGACGGTCCCGTCGAACGACCGCGATGGCAGGTGGTCCGTGAGAAAAGGCCCCGGCCGCGTGTTCGCGGCTCAGGGGCCATTTTCTGCTGGTGGGCGATACTGGGTTTGAACTAGCGCCGTGGCTGCTAACCTGACAGGCCGATCACCTGCATAGACGCTCTCTGACCTGCGCTTATGCGCCCCACGGATATGACGCAGAAGTGGGCACGTTGGGGCACGGGTGTGCTTTGATTGGGGCACGAACGGGGCACGCGCCCAGCCCACCGCAAGGAGCCGCCATGACCAGCACCACCCAGCCCAAGCGCCGCGACTACGGCTCCGGGTCCGTCCGCATGCTGCCCTCGGGCAAGCCGCAGGCTCGCTTCCGCGGGCCGGACGGGAAGCGCTACAGCAAGACGTGGGACACCATGCGGAACGCTCGAAAGTGGCTGTCGGACATGGAAGAGTCGGTGCGCCGCGCCGAGTACCTGGACGAGGAGTGGCAGCCGCCCACCACCGAGACGCAGGCGCGGATCAAGGCGCACGACACGCTCGCCGCATACGCCGAGACCTGGCTCGCCGAGCGGGACCTGAAGCCCCGCAGCCGCGCCCACTACCGGAAGCTTCTGGACCAGCACATTCTCCCCGCGCTGGGCGACCGACGCCCGAAGAGCATCACCCCCGATGTGGTGCGTGCGTGGTACGCCGGGCTGGACAAGAGCACCCCGACCATGCGCAGCCACGCCTACAGCCTGCTCCGCACCATCTTCACGACGGCGGTGCAGGATGGGCTGGCCGACGCGAACCCCTGCCACATCCGTGGCGCCAGCAACGCCAAGCGCGTGCACAAGATCGAACCGCTCAGCACCGCCGAGTTGACGGCTCTCGTGGAGGCCATGCCCGAGCGCTACCGCGCCATGACGCTTCTAGCCGCGTGGTGCGGGCTGCGCTTCGGGGAGTTGACCGAGTTGCGCCGCAAGGACATAGACCTGGCGCGTGGGGTGGTCAAGGTGCGCCGGGGTGTCACGCGGGTGGGCGGTGAGTTCATCGTCGGCACCCCGAAGAGTGACGCTGGCGTGCGTGACGTTGCCATGCCGCCGCAGGTGGTGGACGCGCTGCGCGAACACATGGCCATCAGCATCGCGGGTGGCCGCGAGGGTCTGCTCTTCCCGGCCGCCGACGGCGTCAGCCACCTGGCGCCCAGCACCCTCTACGGCGTCTTCTACCCGGCACGGCGGGCCATCGGTCGGCCGGACCTGCGCTGGCACGACCTGCGCCACACGGGTGCGGTGCTCGCCGCTCAGGTGGGCGCCACCACCGCCGAGCTGATGGGCCGCCTGGGACACAGCAGCCCTGGCATGGCCATGCGCTACCAGCACACCGCCAAGGGACGCGACGCTGCCATCGCTGCGGCGCTCGGCCGCCTCTCAAGCGGCGAGTAGCACTCCCCCGCCGAGCACCCCCGGCCCGCTGAGCAAACCGCTCAGCGGGCCGTCTCGCGCTATCAGGAATGGCTGGGAAACCCACTCCTATGACGGAGATAGATAACTCTGCAAACTTTGCTTGCACCTTGCCAGAGAAGCACCTAACTTGAGGCTCAGTCGTAATGCACCGGCCAGGCGCCGGGGGCCATGAGGCAGTGGCCGGGAGCATCCACCCGGGTCCATCTCGCACATGAGGTCAAGGTGGCACCCCGCCAGAGCGGCGGGGAGGATGCAGCCGGAGGATCACCAGTCCCGCACGGGCGGCAGCGCTGGGAGCCACTCCACGAGTACGTGGAGTTGCTTATGCACCGCTCAACCGAAGTCTTTCGGCACCGCGCCCGTGTGGCGGCGCTGTCCCGTTCCCGCCCGGAGTCAGACCCCGAGTTCGTCCAGGCCCGCAGCGCCCTGGCCGCCGCGCTGCTGGAGCGCGACATCAACGAGACGCTGGCCGCTGGCCTGCTCACGCTGGACCAGCGCAACCACCTGGCGTCCCTGCTCGCCAGCGGGAGGGCGTGGTGAGCCGCCCGCGCCGGGCCGCCCCGGAGGCACCGCTGGCGCGCTCGAAGCGCATCTCGCTGGAGGCCGCCGCCGACAGGTACGGCGTCAGCGTGGACACGCTGCGCCGCCGCATCACAGACGGCAGCCTCCCGGCGTACCGGATGGGCGCCCGACTGATCCGCGTCGAAGAGGCTGACGTGGCTGCGCTGTTCCAGCCGGTGCAGTCCGTAGGAGGTGCGCGGTGAGCGCCGAACGTCGCCCCGGCAGCGGAGACCACCACCGGGGCGACGCGAAGGAGACGCACCGCCCTCAGGCTACGGCCGCTCGCGCTTCCAGCTCGGCTGCTGCGGACTTGAGCGAGAGCCACTGGGACTGCCCCGGCTGCGCCGAGTGCAACGACCTCGTCAACGGACTGGCCCGCCGGGTCGGCGTCTACACGGTGGGCACCAGCGACCTGGAGGGCTGCTCCCAGGACGTCGTGGACCTGACGGCCCGGCAGCACCTGGACGAGGTCGCCGCCGCGCTCTGGGGTGAGCCGTGCCGCTGCTGCGGCGCCCACCACCCCGCCGACGACGGCTGCGCCGACCCGTGTGGTCTGTGCGGCAACCGGCACCCGCTGGAAGGCGCGTGCACCCTATGACGGAGGACTCCACCTTCTACAGCCTGGACAGCCCCGAGGCGCGGGCGGTGCTCGGCGACGACACCTTCCAGCTCGGCGAGTTCCGGCTGATGCGTGGGCTGCTGGAGTCCAGCCGGGACCTCGACGCCCAGCGCCGCGACTTGGAGCAGGCCGCCCGCGAGTTCGGTGGCACCAGCCCCGAGGCCCGACGCCTGCGCCAGGCTCTGCAGAGCGTGGACGGCCCCACCGAGCAGGTGGAGATGGTGCTGGAGTACCGCCGCCTGATGGCCCGTCAGCGGGCGCTCGAGATGTTCCAGGCTGAGCAGGCAGCCGCCACTACTGAGGCAGCCGCTGGAGCGTCAGACAGGCTGGCGCCGGGTGGATCGTTCCTCCTGGACCTGCCCCCCGACACCCCGGCCGTGTGGGGTGACGGCGATCAGGTGCTCTGGGCCGAGGGCGAGTCGTTGGTGCTGGCGGGCACGCCGGGCGTCGGCAAGACCACCCTCGCCGGGCAGGTGGTGGCCGCCCGCCTGGATGGTGGCACGGTGCTCGGCCTCACGGTGCGGCCTACCAGCAGCCGGGTGCTGTACCTGGCCATGGACCGCCCGCAGCAGATCGCCCGTGCGCTGGCTCGCACACTCGGAAGCTTCAGCCGCGAGGTACTGGACGAGCGGCTGGTGTTCTGGCCCGGCCCGCCCCTGGCCGACATGGCCGCCCAGCCCGAGACGCTGCTGGCGCTGGCCCGGCAGGCCGCCGCCGACACCGTCGTGGTGGACAGCGTCAAGGACGCGGCGCTGGGGCTGTCGTCGGACGAGGTCGGCGCGGGCTACAACCGTGCCCGGCAGATGTGCATCGCGGCCGGAGTTGAGGTGCTGGAACTGCACCACACCATCAAAAAGAACGCCAACGGCGGCGCACCGAAAGCCCTGGCGGACCTCTACGGCTCCACGTGGATTACGGCCGGGGCGGGATCGGTGGTGCTGCTGGAGGGAACGGCCGGTGACCCGGTGGTCGGCATGCACCACCTGAAGCAGCCCGCAGAGACGGTCGGCCCGTACCGGCTGCTGCACGACCACACGGCCGGGCTGACGACCGTCTACCACGAGACCGACCTCGTAGCGCTGGCCCTGGCCGCAGGCACGGACGGCCTCACGGCGAAGTCTGCCGCCGCCAACGTGGAGGACACGGCCAAGCCGACCGATGCTCAGACGCAGCGGGCACGCCGCAGGCTGGACAAGTTGGTGACGGCCGGGCGGCTCACCTTCCGGGAGGGGTCGAAGGGTGGCAGCCGAGGCGGCCAACCGGCCGTGTGGCTGCACCCGTCTCACGACGCCGAGGGCGATTACGGGGGCGATTACGCACCATGACCGCGACACCCCGACCACGCACCCGTCAGCCGATTACGGTCCCGCCCATCGCCGCAGGTCAGGCAATTACGCGACCGATTACGCCGATTACGCCGCCTAGCGATTACGCACCCGCCCCCCTCTTGATGGGGGGCGGGGCGCTCGCACCGGAGCACCAGCACGGAGGGCGGGCAGCGACTCCCCCTGCACCCGGCTGGCCCGAGGCCGTCGCACTCAGCCGGGCGGTGGCAGTAGCCCACATCACCGGCCGGGCCGTGTGGCCGGGCAATGACTACTCCCCCACCGACGTCACCATCTGCCGGCGAGAGGGAGGGCGCGGCCCGTTCAACGACGCCGAAGCTTCAGAGTCTGCGCCCGCTACTGGTATTGCCCCAGCGCCCGGAGCGATGGGACCCGCAGGTCATCGGCCCACCACGCCATCCGGCGCGGCTGGCGTGCCCCGATCGTGCCCCAATCCCCTACAGATCCCCGCTCGCGGCGCCCTGCCGTGGGCGGTCCACCCCCGCAAGAACTCCTGAAGGAGACCCCACCATGACCGAACTGCTCTCGCGCCAGAAGGCCGCCGTCCAGCGCATGCGGAAGGCGCTCAACGACTACCACGCGGCGGTCCGCCGGACCGACCGTGACACCGCCCTGTACCCCGCCGAGCGGGACCAGGCGCTCACCCAGGCCAGGGCCACCGCGGAGGCTGCCATCGCCGCCGCGAGGGAGGACTTCAGGCGGGGCATCCAGGCCGACCGTGCCGAGCGTGCCCGCTACGTGGACAACCCCAGCGGGCAGGACCTCGAGCGGCGCCGCTACTGGCAGGGGGCGGCGCAGTCGGACCTGGCCGGGCTGGGCAGCCTGGAGGCCGCCGCGCTGATCCAGAACCTCGTCACCAGCGGGGCCACGGCCCAGGCCGCCGAGTACGTGCGGGTGGCCCGCCCGGTGCTGGACGGCGCGACCTACATGCGGCTGGCCCAGGCCACCATGCCGCCCGAGGCCAAGAAGGCCGACAGCACCGCCGCCGCCCTGGACGCCTTCGAGCACGTCACCCTCACGGAGGGCTGGCTGGACGAGCACGCTGGCAACCTGCTCCACCAGGCGGGCACCATCACCCAGGACGAGCGCGAGGGCCAGCCCAGCGCCTACGACGACCGGGCGCTGTCGCTGCTGATGCAGCGGGCCGAGGCGACCGCCGTGGCCGCCCTGCACGAGCGGGCCGCCTACCTGGACGGGGGCGCTGAGGATGCCTGAGGCACAGACGCTGGCCACCGCCGCCCCGGCCCTGCCGGATCACGACGGCTGGCGCTCGCTGCTGGCCGCCCTGGAGCGGGCCGAGGCCGCCGTGGCCGCCCACCCCACCCCCACCCCCACGGGAGGTGAGCGCTGATGGCGCTGGCGTGCACCATCTGCACCCACCCCGAGCGGGAGGCCATAGACGAGGCGCTGGTGGCTGGCATGGCCAACCGTGCCATCGGCCGCCGCTGGGACCTCCACAAGGATGCCGTAGCCCGGCACAAGGCCAACCACCTCTCGGCGGCCGTTCAGGCACACGTGACCGAGCAGGTGGCCAACGGGGCCACCACGGCCCTCGGGCGTCTTGAGCACCTGTTCAGCCGCGTCGAGCGGGTGCTGATCGCTGCCGAGCGTGAGGGCAAGGCCAACCTCGTGCTTCAGGCGTCCAGCGAGATGCGCCAGACCGCCGCGCTGCTGGCCAAGATCACCGGCGAGCTGGACGAGCGCAACACCGTCCAGGTGCTCAACGTCAGCGCGGACCCCGCCTGGCTCGCCACCCGGCAGGCCATGCTGGAGGCCCTGGCCCCCCACCCCGAGGCCGCCCGCGCCGTGGCCGCCCGGTTGCTGGCGCTGGACGCACCGGCCGCCCCCACGGTCGTCGCCGGCGAGAGGACCGACCGTGCTGGCGCGTGACCTGGCCCTGGCCCTCGACCCAGTGGCGTTCGCGGGTGGCATCGGCTTCCACAGCGAGGCGTGGCAGTCGAGCCTGCTCAGGTCCTCCTCACGGCGGGTGCTGGTGCGCTGCGCCCGCCAGGTGGGCAAGACCACGACGACGTCTATCAAGGCGCTGCACACCGCGCTCTACCGGCCCGAGTCGCTGGTGCTGGTGATCAGCCCCAGCCAGCGGCAGTCCGACGAGTTCCTGGTCCGCGTGCGCAGCCTCTACCGGGCGGCCGGGCGGCCCGTGGAGACTGCACGCGAGTCGGCCAGCACTCTGGAGTTCGCCAACGGCAGTCGGGTGCTCAGCCTGCCCGGCAGCGAGTCCACCACCCGTGGGTTCGCCGGGGTGGCGCTGCTCATCCTCGACGAGGCCGCCCGCGTGGAGGACGACATCTTCGCCTCCGTCCTGCCGATGGTCGGCAGCACCGGCGCAGTGTGGGCGCTGTCCACGCCGTGGGGTGCGCGCGGCTGGTTCTGGGAGTTGCACGAGGGAGCCGACGCGGTGCCCGGCGCCTGGGAGCACCACCTTGTCGACGTCTACGCCAGCGACCAGTACGACGAGCAGCGCATAACCGAGGTCCGCGCCAGCGTGCCCCGGTTTACCTTCGCTAGCGACTACGAGTGCCGCTTCGAGGACAGCGACGCCCAACTGTTCAGCAGCGACGACGTCCGCGCCGCCGTGGCGGCCGGGGCAGCCGTGCCGCCCCTCTTCGGCACCCCCACGCAAGGAGACTGAGATGGGAAGCTTCACGATCGGCCTGGACCTCGGGCAGCAGGACTTCACCGCGCTGGTGGTGGTCGAGCGGCTGCTCGTGCCGCCCGGCACGCTCACCGTGGAGGGCTTGCACCGGCTGGCCGGGCGCATGGTCCGCCCCGTCGAGGAGTACCACGTGGTGCACATGCAGCGCTGGCCGCTGGGCACCGCCTACCCCGACATCGTCAACGACGTCGGCCGCCTGACCCGCCGCCCGCCGCTGTCCACCGACGCGCTGCTCGTCGTGGACCGCACCGGGGTGGGCACCGCCGTGATGGACATGTTCCGCGAGGCCTGGCGCGACGGCCGCCTGGCCGGGGCGCACCAGCCCATCGGCGTCACCATCACGGGCGGCGAGCACGGCAACGGCTGGAACCTGCCGAAGGCCGACCTCATCAGCGCGGTCCAGACCACCCTCCAGAGCGGCCGCCTGCGGGTGGCGCCCGGCCCGCTGGTGGATGTGCTCCAGCGGGAGATGCTGGCGTTCCGCCAGAAGATCACCCCCAGCGGCCGCACGCAGTACGAGTCTCCACGCCGCGAGGGCGAGGGCCACGGCGACCTAGTCATGGCGCTGGCGCTGGCCCTGGCCGTGCCCAACACCATCCGCAAGCCGGACCTGATCGACCGGGAGGCGCCCGCCCCCGTCTCGTAGACCAGCGCGGCGGCTGGGGTTCTGGCCCCGGCCGTGAGCGCACCCAGCGCGGGCGGCCGACCGCCTACTAGGCCAGCCGCGCCCAGCGCCCCGCCCCCGGCAGTGGAAGCCGTGGGGCGGGGCGCTCGCTATGTCTGAGCGGCCGCTCGACGGCCTGGCGGACCAGCCGGGCACCGGCACACCGGCCAGCGGCTACGCCACGGATCAATCGGACGCGAGGACGGCTCTGAACATGCCGCACGGCCACGCCTTCCCGCACTCCTGACAGGGCGCGCCGGTTTCGAACGGCACGGGCCGGTGCTCCTGCACGATCTTGGCGTCACTCCTGGCCCACACCGCGTAGTCACCCCCTCGCCGCTCCCAGTCTGTGACGCGGGCGTGGGCCTTGTGCAGCCACCACGAGGCAGGCTGCCGCTCCTCGGTCACGGGGCCGGGCTCCTTACGGTGCCTCGCGGTTGCTCCTGCGGCGTCGGCCTGGGAGGTTCGGACCACCCCGTTTCCGGCGGGGGAATCTTCAGCGCGCCACGGCTTCGGATCTGGGTACCTGCAAGTTCGAGGAGCCTGCGAACGCGGCCTATCGAGTAGCCCGTCTCCTTGGCAAGCCCCCGGATCGTCCCCCCTGCCTCATAGAGATCGCGCAGGTCCTTGGCCAGGCGCACCTCGGTGCCCTTCGCGAGGCGAGCATGGGGCTCCATAACAGGGGCGAGGATCGGCCCGCCAGCGTACCCTCGGTGCACTCTTCCGCGCACTTCGGCTTCTGTGCTCTCATCACCCCAGACGGTCCAACCCTCTCTAGCATGGCGCGCAAAGAGTTCGAGATGAGGACCGGGGGAGCAAGCCTCGATCAGGTCGTACTGCTCGTCCGGCTTGCGGGAGTGCTCTCGCTTGCGCGTCTCGATGATGTTGACCTGCGAACGGGCTGGCTGAAGAGTGCGCATGGACCCGCGAACACCAAACAGAATGAGCTCGGTGGTGTTGCGGAAGTAGAACCCGACGCCTCGCCCGTCCGGCCCGCCGTCCTTACGTCGCTTGGCCCAGACGAGGTTGGAGATGTAGCGGAACCCCCACGCCTCCATCACGGCCAAGCCGTCGGGAAGCAAGGCGTTCGGCACCCACAGATACAGGTGGGCGTTCTTGGCCGCCACCTGCTCGACCTCCAGTGCCTTGATGGCCTCCAGGTCCATCGTGCTGTACCGGTCCAACCTGCGGTGCTCGGGCGCCACCTTGCCCGTGCGGTTCGCGAAGCGCCAGGGCGGATCGGCCAGGATCGTCTTGAAGCCGCCATCGACGGTTGGGAGTGGTGAGATAAGGTCGTTCGCACGTAGGGCGGGGGCGCTCATGGGAGCAGCCTAGCGAAAGTAGATCTTACTCCCGAAGATCTACTTCGGCGTGTCTCTACGAGCCGTCCCCTTCATCGAGACTCTTGGCCTCCTTGACCGGCGGCATCATGGCTTCTGCCTTCGTTCTCATGGCGTCGTGGACCGGCTTGGCGTCCGTCCATCGGTCGTGGGTGTCGCGCCAGTTCGCCTTGAAGTCGGCCGCTTCGGCCAACGCCTCCGCGACCTTCCGCACCAACTCGATCCCGGTGATGCGCTCAGGTTCGATGCCGATGAGAAGAAGAGGGCACTCGCCCCCGCCACCCAGATTGACCTTGGGCACGAGCTTCCCCCAGTGTGTCGTGCTCTGACCGTACTTCAGACCACCGTCCTTGCTGCGGATGGTGGGGCCGATCAGGCCCTGGAGGCCAGGGCCGCGCGTGACGATGACACCCACGGATATGGCTCCCTCGTGGTGGAGGGCCTGGAAGTTGATCAGGTCCCGGTCGAAGAACGGGTCCTTGTTGTTCCACTCCATCTCGACCGCGATGCCTGGCAGAGGCTGCTCATCGGAGCCTTTGCCGAACATGTCGATCTCATGACCGCGAGTGCGCGTAGTTCGCAGCGGGGTGCCGTCCAGGCCTACCGACTTGTCGATGGTGATGTTCTGCTTGCCCCAGACGGAACCAGCGTGCATGACGGCCAGCGAGGCATCGAAGCGGGCGACGAACACGGTCCGGCCCCCGCCGCCAGCACGCAGTTCATCCAGCGTCGGGTGAAAGCCTGCCAGCGCGCCCGTCAGGTCGGTGAAGCGATCCGGAAAGGAGTTCTTCAGGATCACGTCTGCGTACCGAGTCGCTCCATAGACGTACCCGCTTGGCCAGCCGTCGGTCGAGAGTTCCCGGACCTCCCCAGCGATGTCTACCGTGCCCTCTCCCTGTGGATCGTCCTGCGGGTCGATAGGCTCCGGCGCGTCCGTCATGCCCCGAGGGTAGGCCGCCGCCATGAAGAGTGAGGGGAGACTCACCGGGGCGATTGGGCGGCCCGGTTCGCCAGGTCCTGCCCCTACCCACACCCCGGCCGTGCCCCGACGCTAGGGGCACGCCACGCCGAACGGGGCACGATTGGGGCACGCGCAAACAGAAACCCCCTTTGCCCTGGCATCTTGCCTGGTCAGAGGGGGTTTCTACTGGTGGGCGATACTGGGTTTGAACCAGTGACCTCTTCCGTGTCAAGGAAGCGCGCTACCACTGCGCCAATCGCCCGGGGCCGGGTGCGGCCTGTACTACGAGGTGGCGACGGGATTTGAACCCGTGTAGACGGCTTTGCAGGCCGTTGCCTCGCCTCTCGGCCACGCCACCAAATGAGGCATCTCGGTGGTGCTGCCTCCGAGCGGACGACCGGCCTCGAACCGGCGACCTCAACCTTGGCAAGGTTGCGCTCTACCAACTGAGCTACGTCCGCCTGCGTCCCTCGACAGGTGCCCTTCCGGGCTGTCCCCGTGTCGGTGACGCGAGAGGAAACATTAGCCGACGGATCGGGGAGACACCAAATCGGGTCCCCGAGCCACGTGATCACCGTAGAATCGTGGCCTGGCGACATCGTGGTCCCACGCCCGTGCACCCCAACCCGGAAGGGACTCGATGGACGTCTGGCCCGGCGACGCCTACCCCCTCGGCGCGACCTACGACGGTCGCGGCGTGAACTTCGCCCTCTTCTCCGAGCACGCCACCGCGGTCGACCTGTGCCTGGTCGGCGACCGCGCCCAGGAGGTCGTCGTCCCGCTGACCGAGGTCGACGCCCACGTCTGGCACGGTTACATCCCGAACTGTCAGCCCGGGCAGCGCTACGGCTATCGCGTCCACGGTCCGTACGCACCGGAGCTCGGCCACCGGTTCAACCCGCACAAGCTGCTGCTCGACCCCTACGCCAAGGCGATCAGCGGGCAGATCCGCAACCACCAGGGCCTGTTCGGCTACGACTTCGGCGACCCGTTGTCCTTCAACACCGACGACTCGGCCCTGCACACGATGCTCTCCGTCGTCGTCAACCCCTTCTTCGACTGGGGGCACGACCGCCCGCCGCGGCACGCCTACGCCGACTCGGTCATCTACGAGGCGCACGTGCGCGGCCTGACCATGAACCACCCGGACGTCCCTCCGGAGATCCGCGGCACGTATGCCGGGGTCGCGCACCCCGCGGTGATCGACCACCTCACCACGCTGGGGGTGACCGCGCTGGAGCTGCTGCCCGTGCACCAGTTCGTCAACGACCCGCACCTGCAGGACAAGGGGCTGTCCAACTACTGGGGCTACAACACGATCGGCTTCCTGGCGCCGCACAACGCCTACTCCTCCTACGGCCACCGCGGGCAGCAGGTCACCGAGTTCAAGGCCATGGTCAAGGCCCTGCACGAGGCGGACATCGAGGTCATCCTCGACGTCGTCTACAACCACACCGCGGAGGGCAACCACCTGGGCCCGACGCTGTCGTTCCGAGGCATCGACAACGCCAGCTACTACCGCCTCGTCGACTCTGACCGGGCGCACTACTACGACACGACCGGCACCGGCAACAGCCTGCTGATGCGCAACCCGCACGTGCTGCAGCTGATCATGGACTCCCTGCGCTACTGGGTGACCGAGATGCACGTCGACGGCTTCCGCTTCGACCTCGCCGCCACCCTGGCCCGTCAGTTCCACGAGGTCGACAAGCTCTCGGCGTTCTTCGACCTGGTCCAGCAGGACCCGGTGGTCTCGCAGGTCAAGCTGATCGCCGAGCCCTGGGACCTCGGCGACGGCGGCTACCAGGTGGGCAACTTCCCGCCCCTGTGGACGGAGTGGAACGGCAAGTACCGCGACACCGTCCGCGACTTCTGGCGCGGCAAGCCCGCCACGCTGGGCGAGTTCGCGAGCCGGCTCACCGGCTCCTCCGACCTCTACGAGCACAGCGGCCGGCGCCCGATCGCGTCGGTCAACTTCATCACCGCCCACGACGGCTTCACCCTGCGTGACCTGGTGTCCTACAACGAGAAGCACAACAAGGCCAACGGCGAGGGCGGGCACGACGGCGAGTCCCACAACCGCTCCTGGAACCACGGCGTCGAGGGCCCGACCGACGACCCGGAGACCAACGCCCTGCGGCTGCGGCAGCAGAAGAACTTCCTGGCCACGCTCATCCTCAGCCAGGGGGTGCCCATGCTCCTGCACGGCGACGAGCTCGGCCGCACCCAGCTGGGCAACAACAACGTCTACTGCCAGGACAACGAGCTGGCATGGATGGACTGGGAGCTGGAGCCCGAGCAGCTCGAGCTGCTGGAGTTCACCAGCCGGCTGATCCGGCTGCGTCGCGAGCACCCGGCCTTCCGCCGGCGCCGCTTCTTCGCCGGCGACGCGGACCACGGCGGCCAGAGCGCGCTGGGCGACATCGTCTGGTACTCCCCTGCGGGCACCGAGATGCCGGCCGAGGACTGGCACCTGCGCGAGCAGGCGGTCACCGTCTTCCTCAACGGCGAGGCGATCCCGGACCGGGACCGCCGTGGCCGGGTGGTGACCGACGACCACTTCCTCCTGCTCTTCAACGGCCACCACGAGACGATCCCGTTCACGGTCCCGGACGGGATCGACACGACCACCTGGCGGGTCGTGGTGGACACCACGGGCGACGACATCGACGACAGCGTGCCGTGGGAGACCGGCTCGACGCACCTGATGCCGGGGCGCGCCGTCGTCGTCCTTCAGGCCACCCCGCAGCCGGAGCTCGGGGGCTGAGACCCGGCGCGGTCGGCGCTCACATCTGGGCCAGCCGCGCCTTCTCCGCCTCGACGTCGAAGTCCGCCTCGGGCCAGGTCAGGTCGAGCTCGCGCAGGTGCTCCAGGAGCAGCTGCTGGACGGCGAGACGCGCGTACCACTTCCGGTCGGCGGGCACGACATACCAGGGCGCGGCGTCGGTGCTGCACCGCTCGAGCAGGGCCTGGTAGGCCTCCTGGTAGTCGTCCCAGTGCGCCCGCTCGTCGAGGTCGCCGGGGTTGTACTTCCAGTGCTTGTCGGGCCGGTCCAGACGCTCCTGCAGCCGGGCCTTCTGCTCGTCCGCCGAGATGTGCGTCATCACCTTGATGACGGTCACCTCGTCCTCGACCAGACCCTGCTCGAACGCGTTGATCTGGGCGTAGCGGCGGCTCCACTGCGCCCTCGGC
The DNA here is from genome assembly GCF_014636495.1 of Ornithinimicrobium tianjinense. GTDB lineage: Bacteria > Actinomycetota > Actinomycetes > Actinomycetales > Dermatophilaceae > Ornithinicoccus > Ornithinicoccus tianjinensis. The sequence continues at coordinate 1,366,915 of NZ_BMEM01000001.1, read as the reverse complement.
ACGAGGTCGTGCACACGCACGATGAGCACGTCCTCGTAGTGGCTGCGGTCGAAGACACCGATCATCCCCGGGTCGGGCAGCGCCCGGCGGATGCGCCACAGGAAGGGGTGCTTCTTCTCCTCCGCGGTCGGCGCCTTGAAGGCCGTCAGCTGCACCCCCTGCGGGTCCACGGACCCGACCACGTGACGCATGATCCCGCCCTTGCCCGAGGTGTCCATGCCCTGGATCACCAGCAGCACGCGGCGTCGCGCGCCTGCCTTGCTCATGGCGTAGAGCTGCTCCTGCAGCGTGTCCATCTCCTCGTCGGCAGCGAGCAGCGCCTCCTGGCCCGCCACCTTGTCGCCGGTGAACCCCGGGGTCGACCGCGGGTCCAGCTCCGCGAGCACGAACCCGTCGCCCACCCGCAGCGCGTCGCGGAACGATCCGCCACGCGGCCCCTTGCTCTTCTTGTCCTTCTTCGCCATCGGGCCATCGTGGCACGTCGGCCGCCCGGGCGCCGGAAAGGTGAGCCAGGATGGGCCCGTGACGCGCACCGGATCCGGCCCCCTCTCCCCCGACGACCTCGCCGCCTGGTATGCCGTGCCGCCCGACCGCGCGGACGGCACCTGGGTGCGGGCCAGCTTCATCACCACGCTCGACGGGCGCGCGACCGGGCCGGACGACGTGAGCGGCAGCCTCAACGCCGGGTCGGAGGGCGACCACGCCGTCTTCGAGCATCTGCGTGACTGGGCCGACGTCGTGGTCGTCGGCGCGGGGACGGTGCGCAAGGAGAGGTACGGCGCGCTCCAGGGGACGCCGCTCGCCGTCGTGTCGACCCGTCCCGAACCGCCGCGGTCCGTGCTCGAGCTCCAGGCCGGCGGGGGCGAGGTGGTGCTGATCTCCGGGCACGGCGACCGGGTCAGCGCGGCGCAGGTGCTGGCCGCGCTGCACCAGCGCGGGTGGCACCGCATCGTCGTCGAGGGCGGGCCGACCCTCTTCGGCACGTGGCTGCAGGAGTGCCTCGTGGACGAGCTGTGCGTCACGGTGCGCCCCGTGCTGGCCGGCGGCGACGGGCCCTTCCTCGTCCCGACGACGGTCACCTTCGGGCGTCTCGTCGGCGAGCCCACGCACCTGCTCACGTGGGCCGGCGACGTTTTGGTGCGGACGCGACTGCGTCAGGGCACGGCGTAGTCGCTGTCCCGCGCGTCGGTGACGAGCATGTGGCCGGGCGCGTGCGTGATCGCCAGGCCCGGCCGGGACTCCATCACCATGGCCTGCGGCGTGACCCCGCACGCCCAGAAGACGGGCACGTCGCCGTCCTCGACCACCGGTGGATCGCCGAAGTCGGGCCGGTCGAGGTCGACGATCCCCAGGCCCGCGGGGTCGCCCACGTGCACGGGCGCCCCGTGGACCGCCGGGTAGCGGGAGGAGACCCGCACCGCGTCCGCGACCCGGTCCGCCGGCACCGCCCGCATCGACACGACGAGCGGACCGCTGAGCCGCCCGGCGTCCCGGCACCGCGTGGTGGTGCGGTACATCGGGACGTTGCGGCCGGCCTCCTGGTGGCGCACCGGCACCCCGGCGGCCGCCATCGGGTGCTCGAAGGTGAAGGAGCAGCCGATGAGGAAGGCCACCAGGTCCTCGCGCCACACGCTGCGCGCGTCGGCGACCTCCTCGACCAGCTCTCCGTCGCGGTAGACGCGGTAGAGCGGCGCATCGGTCCGCACGTCCGCTCCCTCGCCCAGGATGCCGCCGCCGAACCGGCCGGGCTCGAGCACGTCGAGGACGGGACAGGGCTTGGGGTTGCGCTGGGCGAAGAGGAGCATGTCGAAGGCAAGGTCGCGGGGCACGGCGATGAGGTTGGCCTGGGTGAACCCCTGGCACCAGCCCGACGTGGGGGCGACCAGGCCGCCGGCGAACAACCGCCGCGCCTCGCGGGGGGCCAGGCCTGCGGGGTCGATCGGCAGCTCGGTCGTCCCTCGACCGGTCCCCGCGCTCACGGCCGCCACCCCAGGCTCTCCCACCGGAACCAGACGACCTGTCCGGGCGTGAGCTGGGCGGCACGGTCCATGGAGGACCCACGGACCACGCCCACGACGGGATAGCCGCCGGTGACCGGATGGTCGTTGAGGAAGACGACCGGCTCGCCGTCGGGAGGCACCTGGACGGCCCCGCGCACCATCCCCTCGCTGGGCAGCTCGGCGTCCTGGCGCGCAGGCGTCCGCTCGAGACGGGATCCCTTGCCCTGCAACCTGATCCCCTTCCGGTCGCTGCGGTCGGACACGACCCAGGCGGTGCTCGACAGCACCTCGGGGTCCGCGAACCAGTCCTGCCTGGGGCCCGGGGTCACGACGAGCACCACCTCGCCCCCCGTCGGGGCGGGCACGGGGGCCACGTCCACGTTGGGCCAGTCCCTGGTCCGCTCGCCCACCGGCACGACGTCACCGGCCGCCAGCGGTGGTGGCCCGAGACCCGACATCGTGTCGGTCGCGCAGGAGCCGAGCACGGGCTCCGGGACCAGGCCGCCGCGCACCGAGAGGTAGGCGCGCAGCCCCGCCGACGCCATACCGAGGGAGATCTCCTCGCCGTCGCGCACGTGCACGGGCGCGGCGTGGGCAGCCCGATGCCCCCCGACGGTCAGCGGCGCGGTCGCGCCGGTGACGCACACGAGCAGGTCGCCGCGGGCCCGGGCCCGCAGCCCGCCGAGCGTCACCTCGACCGCTGCCGCGTCCTCGGCGTTGCCGAGCAGTCGCGCACCGAGCCGGTATGCCGCGCGGTCCGCCGCTCCCGAACGTCCGACGCCGACCGCCAGCTGGCCCAGGCGCCCCGGGTCCTGGAGCAGGGACTGCACGCCGGGGTCGAGGATCTCCAGGGCGCGGCTCATGACGCCTCCACGAAGCGCACGACGGCGCCGGGTCGCAGGAGGGCGGGGTGCTCGCGGTCGGCGTCCCACAGCACGGCGTCGGTGGTGCCGAGCAGCTGCCAGCCGCCCGGCGACTCGCGCGGGTAGATCCCCGAGAACTCGCCCGCGAGACCGACCGCCCCGGCCGGCACCTTCGTGCGGGGCGTCGAGCGGCGCGGGACCAGGAGGCGAGGGTCGCCGCCCACGAGGTAGGCGAAGCCCGGCGCGAACCCGCCGAAGCCGACCTGCCACGGGGTCTGCGTGTGCGCGGCGACGACCTCCTCGGGCGTCATCCCGGTGAGCCCGGCGACGTCCTCGAGGTCGGGTCCGTCGTAGCGCACGACGATCTCCACCTCCTCGGGGGCGTGCTGCGCCACATGGTCCCCGGCCGCGGCCGTGTCGAGGTGCCGCAGCTCCCCGGCCAGGGCGGCGAGGTCCGCCCCAGGGGTGGTCACGACGAGCACGGTCCGCGCGGCCGGGACGAGCTCGGCGACCTGGGCCCAGGCGCCCTCACCGGTCTCGACCAGGTCCGCGAGGAGCGTGCGCAGCCGCAGCACGGACGCGATGTCCTCCGTCTCGACGAGGATCGCCTCCTCCCCCATCGGGAGCAGCCGCATCGGCACGTCACCCATCAGGCCGGGTCCGCCGAGGGTCCAGTCCCGACGAACGGGGTGATCGCCACCCCGGCCGCGGTCAGGGCCTGTCGCACGGCGCCCGCCATCTGGACGGCGCCCGGGCTGTCGCCGTGGGTGCACACGGAGTCGGCTCCGAGCTCGAGCTCGGTGCCGTCCACGGCCGTGAGCCGCCTCTCGGTCACCAGCCGCACCACCCGCGCGGCCACCTCCTCGGGGTCGTGCAGCACCGAGCCCGGCTGCTGGCGGGACACGAGTCGCCCCTCGGGGGTGTAGGCCCGGTCGGCGAACGCCTCCCGCACCGTGCGCAGACCCCGCTCCTCGGCGACCCGCAGGAGCGCCGAGCCCGGCAGCCCCAGAAGGGGGAGCGACGCGTCATACTCCACGACCGCGTCGACCACGGCACGCGCCTGACGCTCGTCCACCGCTGCGGTGTTGTAGAGGGCACCGTGCGGCTTGACGTAGCGGACGCGGGTGCCGGCGACCCGGCAGAGGCCGTCGAGCGCCCCGATCTGGTAGAGCACGTCGGCGGTCAGCTCGGCCGAGGGCATGTCGATGCTCCACCGGCCGAACCCTGCCAGGTGGTTGTAGCCGACCTGGGCACCCACGACCACGCCGCGCGCCGCGGCCTGCTCGCAGGTGCGCCGCAGCGTGAGGGCGTCCCCGGCATGGAAGCCGCACGCCACGTTGGCCGAGGTGACGATGCCGAGCATCGCCTCGTCGTCACCCAGCCGCCAGGTGCCGTAGGACTCGCCGAGGTCGGCGTTGAGGTCGACGTGCGCGGTGCTCATGACCTCATCCTGCCCACAGGGCCTGCAGCCCCTCCAGCGACTTGTAGCCGAGGAAGAGGGTGAGCAGCCAGGCCAGCACACCCGCGACCAGCAACCAGCGCGGGTAGGCGTAGCCCTGGAGCAGGTCGCGCCGGCGCCACGCCGCCCAGAGCACCACCGTGAAGCCGATCGGCAGGATCAGGCCGTTGAAGCCTCCGGCGAAGATCAGCAGCGGGACCGGCGCCTTGCCGAGGGTCAGGAAGAGGACCAGGCAGAGCAGGATGAAGCCGACGGTGAGCAGCGAGCGGGTGCGCTGCGACGACTTCTGCGTCGTCAGGAAGCTCACGGTGGTGTAGCTCGCGCCGATCACCGAGGTGATGGCCGCCGCCCACAGGATGACGCCGAACATCCGCAGCCCGATCTCGCCCGCAGCCTGCTCGAAGGCGCTGGCCGCCGGGTTGGCCGGGTCGAGGGTGGCACCTCCGGCCACGACGCCCAGGATCGCCAGGAACAGGATCGCGCGCATGACCCCGGTGACCAGGATGCCGATCATCGAGCCGCTGGAGATGGCGCGGGCGTTCTCCGGCCCGGTGGTGCCGGACTCGATGAGACGGTGGGCACCGGCGTAGGTGATGTAGCCGCCGACGGTCCCGCCGATGAGCGTGGTGATGGCCAGCCACTGGATCGTCTCGGGCGCGACCGAGTTGACCAGGGCCTCACCCACCGGCGGCCGGCTCGTGATCGCGACGAAGGTGGTCAGGGCGATCATGACCACGCCGAGGACGACCACGATGCGGTCCAGGGCCAGACCGGCGCGCTTGGACAGGAAGATGGCGATCGCGATCGCGCAGGACACGACGCCGCCGATCTTCGGGTCCAGGCCCATCATGGCGTCGGTGCCGAGCCCGGTGCCGGCGATGTTGCCGATGTTGAAGACGAGCCCGCCCACCAGGATGAGCGCGGCGAGGACCCACCCGAGGCCGGGAGCGATGCGGTTGGCCAGCTCGTTGGCGCGCAGCCCCGAGACGCCGACGACCCGCCAGACGTTCATCTGGATGGCGATGTCCACGAGGATCGAGACCAGGATCGCGAAGGCGAAGGCCGCCCCGAGCTCCACCGTGAAGTTGGTGGTCTGGGTGATGAAGCCAGGACCGATGGCCGAGGTGGCCATGAGGAACATCGCGCCGAGCAGGGCGCTGCGCCTGCTCGCCCGGGGCGTCTGGGTGCGCGGATCGGTGGCCGTGGCGTCGTCCATAGGGGTCTCCCGTCAGGGTGCGGTGAGCATGATGGCGGACAACGTACTGGCTGTTGAACAATCTGACAATCCCCCAGTCTCAAGCCTCGGGGTGTACGGTCCGACGCATGAGTCGCTCCCTCCGAGAGGCCCTGACGCGGATCGACGTGGCGCCGCTGCGCAGACCGACGGCGGCGGAGTCGGTGCGCTCGGCCCTGCGTCAGCAGATCGTGGACGGGCACCTCCGCCCCGGGACACGGCTGGTCGAGGAGACCATCGGCTCCGCGCTCGGCTTCTCGCGCAACACCGTCCGCGAGGCCCTCGCGCTCCTGGCGGCGGAGCGACTCGTCGTCCGCGAGACCCACCGCGGCGTCGTCGTCGCGACCCTCTCGTCCGAGGACGTGCGGGACCTGTATGCCGCGCGCCGGGTGATCGAGCCCGCCGCGCTGCGGCGCGGGCCGGGGCTGGACGTCGCAGCGCTGGAGGGGCTGCGCGAGGCGGTCACGCTCGGTCAGGACGCCGCCCGCGGGGAGGACGTCCAGGGGATGGTCTCGGCCAACCAGCTCTTCCACCGCCGGGTCAGCGCGCTCTCGGGCAGCTCGCGCGTGCAGGAGCTGATGGAGGACATGCTGGCCGAGATGCGCCTGGTCTTCGACGTGATGACGGCCGACCGCACCTTCCACCCGGACTTCCTGCACCGCAACGGCCAGATCGTCGCGCTCCTGGAGGCCGGTGACCGTGACGGCGCGGCGGAGGCGATGCTCGCCTACCTGCACGACGCCGAGGTGCGGCTGCTCTCTGCCCCCGTCTGGGACGACCGGGACTGAGCCGAGCCACCGGCCCGCCGGGACTCAGCGCAGGAACGAGGCGACCAGGTCCTCCCAGAGGCTGGGGTTGGTGTTCCACTCCTGGCAGTGCCGCGCCTGCGGCCACACGTAGGTGTGGACCAGACCCGGGCGGCGCCGGGCCAGGTCGAGGGAGGGCGCGAAGGGGACGGTCTCGTCGGTGGCCGAGTGGATGATGAACATCCGGTGGGCCACCTCGTCGGCCCGGTCGACCCAGTTGGTCGCGGCCACGTCGACGGGCTCGGCGATCCTCAGCAGGTGGCGCGAGGCCCGGCTGCGCATCAGCCGGCGGGCGAGGTGGTCCAGGGGGCGCGGGATGTGGTTGAGGTCCGCCTGGTGGGCCAGGACCGACCCCCAGTCGATGACCGGCCCGTCCAGGAAGACCCGGTGCACGCGGTGCGCCACGTCGGAGCGGTTGAGCGCCTGCAGCACGATCGCCCCACCCATCGACCAGCCGACGAGCACCAGCCGCCGGGCTCCGTGCGCGAGGGCGTAGCGCATGGCGGCGTCCACGTCCCGCCACTCCGACAGACCCAGGCTGTAGCGGCCGTCCTCGCTCGGCGGTGCCCCGATGTCGTTGCGGTACATCGGGACCAGGCAGGTCATGCCGAGCCGGTGCAGGACGGGTATGGCGCGCAGCGTCTCCTCGCGCATCGCGCTGCGGCCGTGGACGAGGATCGCCCAGTCGCCCCGGCCCACGCCCTCGCGCGGCGGGACCCGCCAGGTCGGCAGGTCGCCGACGTCGGAGGTCACCACGATGTCCTCGTGGTCCAGCCCCAGCGCGGACGACGGTGTGCCGCAGTAGAAGTACTTGTTCCACCGTGCTGACCCGGGCGCCAGCTCACCGATGTCGATTCCGAGCAGCTCGCGGGTCACCGTCGCGGTACGCCCCGCGCCCTCCGTGGTCAGGACGTCACCCAGGCGCGCGTGCCCCGCGCCGCCGTCCAACCACAGCCCGTAGCGTCCCCGAGCCGTGGTGTCAGGGGTGGCGCGCACCGTCACGGTGGCGTCCGTGACGGACAGGACGGTGACGTCGTCCTTCTTCTCGTGCTCGGGGGTGATGATCCGGTGCGCGAAGTAGGTGGCGGTGCCCATGGAGACCGCGCCGCCGAGGACCGCACCACCGGCGACGGCCACCCCGGCGACGGCGGTCCGGCGCACGGGCGTGGTGCTCTGCGTCATCCCCGCACCCCCAGCACCTCGGAGAGGTCGTGGTCGGTGGGCAGCTCCAGCTGGTCGTAGGTGCAGCTGCGCGGGTCGCGGTCCGGCCGCCAGCGCACGAAGTGCGCCGTGTGCCGGAACCGGGCCCCCTCCATGTAGTCGTAGCGCACCTCCACCACGCGCTCGGGGCGCAGCGGCACGAACGAGAGGTCCTTCCCGGCGTTCCAGCGGGAGCCGGCGTTCTTCTGCGGCGTCCGCTCGCCGTCGAGCTGGGCCGCCCAGTCCCAGGGGTGACCCTCGAGGGTGGTGACGAGCGGCTGCAGCTCGGTCAGCAGCTCCCGCCGCCGCGCCATCGTGAAGGAGGCGGCCACCCCCACGCTGGCCAGCACTCCCCGGTCGTCGTAGAGCCCCAGGAGCAGCGACCCGACCGCGTCGTCGCCGCTCTTGTGCAGGCGGTAGCCGGCCACCACGCAGTCGGCCGTGCGCTCGTGCTTGAGCTTGGTCAGCACCCGCTTGTCCGGCTGGTAGGTGTCCTGGGGGTCCTTGGCGATGAGGCCGTCCAGACCCGCGCCCTCGAAGTCGCGGAACCACCGCATCGCCACGTCGAGGTCGTCGGTGATGGGCGAGAGGTGGACCGTCCCGCCCACTCCGCTCGCCCGGTGCTGGCCGAGCACCTCCTCCAGGCGCGCCCGGCGCGCCGCGAACGGCATACCGGTCAGGTCCTCGTCCCCGAGAGCGAGGAGGTCGAAGGCGACGAAGGCCGCCGGGGTCTGCTCCGCGAGCAACCGCACGCGCGAGTCCGCCGGGTGGATGCGCTGCTGGAGGGCCTCGAAGTCGAGCCTCTCGCCGTCGGGCGTGGCCACCACGATCTCCCCGTCGACCACGCACCGCTCCGGCAGGTCCCGGCGCACCGCCTCGACGAGCTCGGGGAAGTAGCGGGTGAGCGGCTTCTCGTTGCGGCTGCCGAGCTCGACCTCATCGCCGTCACGGAAGACGATCGAGCGGAAGCCGTCCCACTTGGGATCGTAGAGCCACCCGGCGGGCAGCGTCTTCAGCGGCTTGGCGAGCATCGGCGCCACCGGAGGCATGACGGGCAGGTCCACGTCGTCAGTCTGCCCCACGGCGCCGACGGACCTCGGGCTCGACCCGTCTGCCCTGCTCGTCCCAGTGCTCCGCGACCTTCTTGCTCGGCTGCACCCGCGGCGGCTCCCCCGGCATCTTCGGGTGGTCGGGCGGGAAGTTGAGCTCGCCCAGCCCGCGCTCCAGGTCGGCCTCCCACAGCGCGTGGGCGCCGTCGATCTCGGCCGGAGCGGCGTGCAGGTCCGCCCACGCGTCGCCGTGCTCGCCGAGCCAGGCCGGGACGGTGTGCACGGTGAGCTCCGCCGGCCGCACCTCCGCCAGCTGCTCCCAGGTGACCGGCACCGACACCGGCGCGCCGGGCAGGATGCGGGGGCTCCAGGCGGCGGCCAGCGTCCGGTCGCGCGTCGCCTGGTTGAAGTCGACGAAGATCCGCTCCCCGCGCTCCTCCTTCCACCAGGCGGTGGTCACCAGGTCCGGCATCTCCCGCTCGAGCTCGCGGGCCAGCCCGATCACGGCGTGGCGCACCTCGAGGAACTCCAGCCGGGGGCGCACCGGGGCGAAGACGTGCACGCCGCGGCTGCCCGTGGTCTTGACGAACGGCGTGAGCCCCGCCGCGAGCATCACCTCCCGGAGGCCGAGCGCCGCCTCCACGACGTCGGCGAAGGCACGACCGGGCTGGGGGTCGAGGTCGATGCGGACCTCGTCCGGACGGTCGTTGTCGCCGCTGCGGACCGGCCAGGGGTGCCATGTCACGGTCCCCATCTGCGCGGTCCAGAGCAGGGTGGCCTCGTCGTCGACGACCAGCTGGGGATGGCGTCTCCCGGAGGGGTAGGTCACCTCGGTGGTGCGCGACCAGGCCGGCACGCCCTTCGGCGGGTTCTTGGAGTAGAACTCCTCCCCCTCGATGCCGCCGCGCACCCGCTGGAGGGTGACCGGCCGGTCCGCCAGTCCCCCCAGCATGGGCTCGGCCACCGCCTGCAGGTATGCCGCGAGGTCGGCCTTGGTGATCGCGCGCCCCTGGTCGGTGGACGGCCAGACGATCTTGTCCGGGCTGGAGAGCCGCACCTCGCGCGGGTGTCCCTCAGCGTCCTGCGAGGTCAGGATCAGCGCGTCAGCCATGGCGCCCACCGTAGTCGCTGCGGATCGTGACCGAACTGTGACCTTGGCGCCCAAACATCACGCCGGGGTCAGACGTCAAGGGGGTGAACCGGTCGCTCGACCGGTCACCATCCAGGTCGACGACGACCTCGGACCGAAGGGGACCATCATGCGCACGATCGCCCGCACCCTCACCGCCGCCCTCGTGGCCCTTCCCGTCGCCGCCGCGGCGAGCGCACCCGCCGTGGCCGCCGCTCCCGAGCGCTTCTCCGTCTCGGGCGAGAGCGTGGACGTCCAGGGGACTCTCCTCGGTGACCTCGACGGTCTCGGTGGCAACGTCCACCTCGTCGGGATCAGTGCTCAGGAGACCTCCGGCGAGGGCAGCATGACCTGGGGCTCCGTAGACTCCTACACGTGCGCCGACGGCGTCACGATGCCCTGGGACCCGGAGACCGGCGAGCTCCTCTGCGCACCGGCCGGGTGGGCCGAGCTGAGCGGCCCGCTCACGGTGGACACGGACAAGAAGCTCACCGCGGCGACCGTGGCCGGGGACCTGACGATCTCCACGTGGACCTGCGACGACGAGGAGTGCTGGTCGGAGGAGCTCGGCACCCTCGCCGTGGACCTCTTGGTCAGCGGCACCGGCGGGACCCTCACCGAGCGGAGCAGCCAGACCTACCAGGACCCGACGACCGGGGAGCGCTACCGCGGGACCATGCGCTCCACCACCCGCCAGGGCGAGGTGGGCGGCACGCTGGGCGGTCACCCGGTCATCGACGCGTGGGCGTCCTTCGGACGGTTCTCCTTCTCGTCGACGTACAAGCTGTGACCCTCCTTGGGGAGGGCCCTGCGGCGATAGCATCAGACATGACGGCGGTGACGGTACGGGGGCTGGACGAGCAGGTCGGGCGACTGCTCGCCGCGCAGGCGGCGAAGAACGGCCGCTCGGTGGAGGACGAGGCTCGGGCCATCCTCACCACCGCGGTCCTGGCCATGGTCAACATCGTGCCGCAGTGCCCCGGGCGGCTCACCGCCGCCGAGGACCGCATCTGCGGCCTGGTCGCGCAGGGGTGGACCAACCGGCAGATCGCCGAGCAGCTGCACCTGTCCGAGCGCACGGTGGAGGCTCACGTCAGCGCGATCCTGCGCAAGCTGCAGATGCCGAACCGCGCCGCGGCCGCGAGCTGGTTCACCGCACGTCGCGCTGCACCTCAGGGCGCCTGAGGCACGTACTTCCACGGATGCCCGTCCCCGGACGCGCCACTAGTTTCGGTCGTAGTGCGCAGCGTCCGGGGAGGGGCCCCGGCCCCGCTCCGCGCGGGACGGGGTCGTCATGTCCGTGCAACGTCGCACACGGTGGATCGCCGGCTTGACCGGCGCGCTGGTCGCTCTGGCAGGGCCGTTGGGGACGGGAGCGGTGGCCGCACCTGCCTGGGCGGCGGCCAGCCCGGAGGACAAGATCCAGGCTGACGTCGACGCCGAGCTCGACGAGCTGGGCCGGGCGAACGTCCTGGTGAGGTTCGCCGACCGCCCCGACATGGGCGCCTTCGACGACATCGAGGGCTGGGCCGAGCGCGGTCAGGCCGTCTACGACGCGCTCGCCACGACCGCCGAGCGCAGCCAGGCCGAGGCTCGGGCACAGCTCGACCGTGCCGGTCTCGACTACGAGAGCTACTTCATCAGCAACGCGATCCTCGTGACCGGGGCGGACCGCGAGGTGCTCACCTCGTTGGCGCTCAGCGCCGAGGTCGAGGGCGTCTACCTGCCTGCGCAGTACGAGCTCCCTGAGCCTCTCCCGGGTGAGCCCCAGTTCGTGCCGGACGCGGTCGAGTGGGGCATCGCGAACATCAACGCCGACGACGTCTGGTCGGGATACGGCGCCACCGGCGAGGGCATCGTCGTGGCCAACATCGACACCGGCGTCGACTACCAGCACCCGGCCCTCGTGGACCAGTACCGCGGCAACAACGGTGACGGCACCTTCGACCACAACTACAACTGGTTCGACGCCGGCGGCACGGGCTCGGAGGAGCCGGTGGACTTCGAGGCCCACGGCACCCACACCATGGGCACGATGGTGGGCAGCGACGGTGGGTCCAACCAGATCGGGGTCGCTCCTGGAGCCCGGTGGATCGCGGCCAACGGCTGCTGCCCCTCCGACGTCGCGCTCATCGAGTCCGGCGAGTGGATGCTCGCGCCCACCGACCTTGCGGGCGAGAACCCGCGAGCCGACCTGCGCCCCCACGTCATCAACAACTCCTGGGGCAGTGTCGTCCCGAGCAACGACCCCTTCATGGAGGACGTCTCGGAGGCCTGGGCGGCCGCCGGCATCTTCGGCGTCTGGTCCAACGGCAACAGCGGGCCGGAGTGCCAGACGTCCGGCAGCCCCGGCAGCCGGATCATCAACTACTCCGTCGGCGCGTACGACATCGACAACACCGTCGCCCCGTTCTCCGGACGCGGGTCGGGACAGGACGGTGCGATCAAGCCGGACATCTCCGCGCCGGGCGTGAACGTGCGTTCCTCGGTGCCCGGCGGCGGCTACGAGGAGTTCAGCGGCACCTCGATGGCCGCGCCCCACCTCGCCGGCACCATCGCGCTCCTCTGGTCCGCCGCGCCTGACCTCATCGGCGACACGGCACTGACGCGCGACCTGCTCGACGAGTCCGCGACCGACACCCCCGACGACCAGTGCGGCGGCACCGACGACGACAACAACGTCTACGGCGAGGGGCGTCTGGACGCCCTGGCCCTCCTCGACGCCGCCCCGATCGGCGACACCGGTCGGGTGACCGGCATCGTCACGGACGCCGTGACCGGCGAGCCCGTCGCCCGCGCGACCGTGACCCTCACCGCCGAGCGGACCCGCTCGGTCACGACGGCCGCGGACGGCACCTACGGCCTGCGCCTCGGCGTGGGCGAGTGGACGGCGGAGGTGAGCAGGTTCGGCTACCTGCCGGACACCGCGACGGTCACGGTCATGAAGGACGCCACGACCACGCACGACGTCGCCCTCGACCCGGCCCCGACCGCGACCCTGACCGGGACGGTCACCGACGGGTCGGGCAACGGCTACCCGCTCTACGCAAGGGTCAGCGTGAAGGGCCAGTCCGACGTGGGGACCTACACCGACCCCCAGACCGGGGCGTACGCCCTCGAGCTGCCGGTCGGGACGCACGTCGTCCAGGTCGTCTCGCAGCTCCCCGGCTACCAGACCGACGCCCGCGAGGTGACCATCACCGAGTCCGGCGACCTCCTCGCCGACTTCGCGCTCCTCGTCGACTCCCGGACGTGCACCGCCCCCGGCTACGCGCTCAACCTCGACGGCATCCGACAGGGCTTCGACGAGCCCACCCTGCCGGAGGGCTGGTCCCTCGAGGACCTGACCGGCGGGGACGTGCTCTGGCGGTTCGACGACCCGATGGGCATCGGCAACGAGACCGGCGGCGAGGGCGCATTCGCCGAGGCCAACAGCATGCTGGGGGCCCTGCCCGACACCGGGCTCGACACGGTCCTGGTCTCGCCGGTCCTCGACGCGTCGGCCATGTCCAACGTCACCCTGAACTACCAGCAGCTGTTCGACACCATGGGCGACTCCAGCGGAGCGGTCGAGGTGAGCAGCGACGGCGGCACCACCTGGACCGTCGTGCTGGAGATCACCTCGTTCGTGTGGCGCGACGCCGTCATGCTGGACCTGACCGAGCAGCTGGCCGGGTCGACCCAGGCCCAGGTGCGCTTCCGCTACCTGGACGCCCCGCCCGAGCCCGACTTCCTGTGGCAGGTCGACGACGTCTTCCTCGGCAGCCGCACCTGCGACCCGCTGGGTGGCGGACTGGTCACCGGCTACGTGCAGGACGACATCGACGGCTCCGGCATCCTCAACGCCAAGGTGAGCTCGCTCGACGAGCCCGCTGACCAGGGCACGACCAGGGCCACGCCCGACGACCCGGCCCTGGAGGACGGCTTCTACTGGCTGTACTCCTCGCTGACCGGCACGCACCCGTTCCTGGCCACGGCCCGCAACTACGGCACCGACGAGCAGGACGTCCCGGTTGCCGAGGCCGACGTCGCCCGGGCTGACTTCGTCCTCGGCCAGGCGGTGCTGGGGGTCGACCCGACGGCGATCGAGACCTCGGTGATGCTGGGCGAGGCGGACGGCGGATCCTTCACCGTCACCAACACCGGCACGTCCACCGCGGAGATCACCTTCGGTGAGCGCCGCGGCGGCTTCGAGATCCTGCGTGCTGACGGCAGCCGGATGACGACCGAGCAGGTCGCCGGGTCGACGGGTGCCCCGTTGGTCCGGACACCCATGGTCTTCGAACCCGGCGTGATCACGCCCGAGGCGGTCGCCGGCACCCTCTCGCCGCGCACCGCCGAAGAGCCGTGGACCGACCTGCCGTCGTTCCCCGTGGCGCTGCTCGACAACCGCGTCGTCTCTCTCGAGGGCCAGTGGTATGCCGTGGGCGGCGTGGGCGACGCGGGCCTGGTCACGGACGTCTACCGCTACGACGCCGAGGCCCTGGACTGGGTGCCCGTCGCGCCGCTCCCGGCTCCCACCATGCTGCCTCTGGCGGTCGCGGTGGACGGCCAGATCGTGGTGTCCGGCGGGTGGGACGAGAACGGCAGCACCCTCACCAGCACGTGGCTCTACGACCCGGCGGCCGACAGCTGGAGCCCGGGCGCTCCGATGCCCGAGCCGGTCGCGGCACCGGGCACCGGCGTCATCGGCGGTCTCGTCTACTCGGTGGGCGGGTGCACCAACGGTGACTGCTCCCCCGTCAGCAGCTCCGTCCAGGTCTACGACCCCGCGGCGGACGCGTGGTCCATGGGGGCGGCCGTCCCCGAGACCACGTCGCACCAGGCCTGCGGCGGGATCGACGGTTCGCTCGTCTGCTCCGGCGGCTTCAGCGACGGCGGCGTCACCATCGACAGCACCTGGGTCTACGACCCGTCCGGTGACACGTGGGCCCCGGCCGCGCCGGCACCCGCTCGGACCGCCGGCGCGTCCTGGGCGGCCGCCAACGCCCAGCTGCTGGTCGTGGGCGGTATCCAGGACGACACCCTGACCAACGCCTCCTGGGCGTTCGACCTGGCGAGCGACACCTGGACCCCGCTGCCGAACGCCAACGTGGCCACCTTCCGGGGTGGCGGCGCATGCGGTTTCGCCAAGGTCGGCGGGCTGGACCAGGAGTTCTGGCCCACCAACGCGGCCGAGCTGCTGCCCGGTTATGACGTGTGCGACGCCGCCGGCGCGGACGTCGACTGGCTCTCCATCGACACCGGCGAGGCGGTGCTGGCTCCGGGTGAGAGCGTCACCGTGGGCGTCACCACCGACAGCGCGTCCGTCAACCAGCCGGGGACCTACACGGCCGGCGTCTCGATCACGGCCAACGTGCCGGTCGCGGTCGAGCCGGTGTCGGTCACCATGCACGTCGCTCCCCCGCTCACGTGGGGCAAGGTGACGGGCACGGCATACCTCGAGGACTGCGAGGGCGGACAGGTCGCCGGTGACAGCATCGCGATCGACGTGGTGCCGGTGCGGGACGGCGTCGGCGACGGCTGGCTCCTCACCACTGACCAGGAGGGCACCTACGCCCGCTGGTTCAACACCCAGGTCGGCACCCTGAGGATGACCGCGATGCTGGGCGGCTACCGCCCGGACAGCCACCTCGTCGACCTCGTCCGCGGCGACACCGTGGTCCAGGACTTCTCGATGCTGGACGACGAGTGCCGGGAGAACCCGGGCCCGGTCAACCCTGAGGTCGTCCGGGTCGCGGGCACGGACCGCTACGACACGGCGGCCCGGGTCAGCCGGCAGTTCGCGCCCGGCGTGCACACGGTGTTCCTGGCCACCGGCAGCGGGTATGCCGACGCCCTGGCGGCGGCGGCGCGTGCCGGAAGCCTGGGCGGACCGGTGCTGCTGACCAAGACGACCGCGCTGCCCAGCGTGACCGTGCAGGAGCTCGAGCGGCTCCAGCCGGGCCGGGTGGTGGTCGTCGGAGGCACCGGCGTCGTCTCGACCGGGGTCCAGGCCGCCGTGGCCGACCTCCTGCCGGACAGCTCCGTCGTCCGACGGGCCGGGGCCGACCGCTACGGCACCGCGGCGCGGATCGCTGCGGACGTGCCCACCGCGGACGTGGTCTATGTCGCCACCGGCGCCACCTTCCCGGACGCCCTGGCCGGGGCCGCCCGGGCGGCGGCGCACGACGCACCGGTGCTCCTCGTGAAGACCGACTCGGTGCCGTCCGCGACACGGACGCAGCTGGCCCGGCTCATGCCGTCCCGGATCGTGGTCCTCGGCGGCACCGCCGCGGTCTCCTCGGCGGTCGCGCGGGAGCTGGGTGCCTACGGCAGCGTCGAGCGGGTCGCCGGGGTCAACCGGTACGACACCGCAGCCAGGCTGGCGCAGGAGCTGGAGACGTCGCAGGACGTCTTCGTCGCCACCGGTCTGGACTGGCCGGACGCGCTCGCCGGCGCCGCGCGCGCAGGAGCCACCGGGGCGCCGGTGCTGCTGGTCCGGACGGGCGACATCCCCGCCGTCACGTGGGCCGAGCTGGACCGGCTGGACCCCGGTCGGGTCTTCGTCCTCGGCGGGACGGGCGTGGTGTCGCAGGGCGTGGAGGACCGCCTGCGCACGCTGGAGTGAACCCGGGAGCGTCGGTGGCGGGGCGTAGGCTGGCCGCATGAGCAGCCAGCACAGCACCCCCGCCACCGACGCCGCCCAGGCCGGCGCGGCCTACCCCGGAGCCAGGACCGAGGAGCAGTGGCGCGAGCAGCTCACCCCCGAGGAGTACCACGTGCTCCGCGAGGCGGGCACCGAGCGCCCGTTCGTCGGCGAGTACACCGACACGACCACCGAGGGTGTCTATGCCTGCCGCGCCTGCGGGGCGGAGCTGTTCCGCTCCGAGACCAAGTTCGAGAGCCACTGCGGGTGGCCGAGCTTCTACGCCCCGCTCGCCGAGGACCGCGTGCAGTACCTCCAGGACGACTCCCTCGGCCGGACCCGCACCGAGGTCCGCTGCGCCAGCTGCGGCTCGCACCTGGGTCACGTCTTCGAGGGCGAGGGCTACTCCACGCCGACCGACCTGCGCTACTGCATGAACTCCATCGCGATGACCCTGCAGCCCAAGGAGAGCTGAGCCCCGCTCACTCCCGCGCCGCTCACTCCCAGACGCCGTGGGTCTGGCGCCGGAACACCTCGTCCAGCGCCGCGCGCGTGGCTGCGGGCACGCCGGCCTCCCTCAGGAGCGTCGCGAGCTGGTCGTTGCCCCCGCCGGACGGTGCGTGGGCCCGCAGGAGGCGACCGAGGTCCACGTCGGCGGCGGCGAGCTCTGGCGCCAGGAGGGCGAAGCTGCGACCCAGCAGACGGTCCGCCGCGGGCCGGTCCACCCCGTGGTCGGCCAGGAAGGCGCTGACCGTCCGCAGGTAGTCGACGAAGGGCGCGACCGTCCCCAGGGCGGTGTAGACAGCGTCGAACTCCTCGTCGCTGCCCATCGCCATCGCTCCCCCGAGACGCTCGAGGAGCGCGACGGCCCGGGGCACCGCCGGGCGCACCGGAGTGGTCCACGCACGCTCGGCGACCGCGACCATCGGCACCGCCCTGGCCAGCTGGCGCGCCGGTGCGACGGCTGCCGCGAGCCGCGCGGCGGACAGGCCCGCGGTCGCGCTGACGACGCAGTGCGCCTCGCTCCAGGTGAGGGTGCTCAGGACGCCGGCGTCCCGCTCCCGCAGGCAGACCAGCACCGTGTCGCTGGCGTCGAGCACCGCCTGGTTGTCCGCGGCCACCCGCACCGTGGGGTAGGTCGCCGCCAGCCGCGTCGCCGTGTCCGCCCCGCGCGGGGAGAGCACGACCCGGGGCGGGACGTCGACCCCCTCGCACAGGCCCTCGACGACGGCTCCGGCCAGCGAGCCGACGCCGAGGATCCCGACGGTGCCGTGGCCGGCGCCGTCAGGCAGGCTCACGGGAGCGAGGCGACGAGGCGGGCCAGGTCGACGCGTGGTCCGGTGAAGAAGGGGACCTCCTCGCGGACGTGGCGGCGCGCGTCCACGGCGCGCAGCTCGCGCATCAGGTCCACGATCCGGTGCAGCTCGTCGGCCTCGAAGGCCAGCAGCCACTCGTAGTCGCCGAGGGCGAAGGCCGAGATGGTGTTGGCGAGCACGTCCTTGTAGTCGCGTGCGGCCTCGCCGTGCTCGCGCAGCATCCGCCCGCGCTCGGCGGCGTCCAGGACGTACCAGTCGTAGGAGCGCACGAAGGGGTAGACGCAGACGAAGCGTCGCGGCTCCTCCCCCGAGAGGAAGGCGGGCACGTGGCCACGGTTGAACTCCGCGGGCCGGTGCAGGCCGACGTTGGACCAGACCGGCTCGAGGTGGCGGCCCAGCTCGGTGCGGCGGAAGCGCTGGTAGGCGGACTGCACGAGCTCGATGTCCTCGGCGTGCCACCAGATCATCAGGTCGGCGTCGGCCCGCAGCCCGGAGACGTCGTAGACCCCGCGCACGACCAGGCCCTCGCCCGCCATCGCGGCGAAGAGCTCCTCGACCTCAGCGGCCAGGGCCTGGCGGTCCTCCGGCAGCGGCGCCACAGCCTGGAAGACGGAGTAGGCGGCGTAACGGATCACGCTGTTGATCTGCTCGGCCTGGTCAGCGGTCGGGTGCGCGTAGTCGCTCATGCGTCCATTGTCCGACGGGTGCCGAGCAGCTCCTCCACCGCCCTGTGCGCGGAGGTGATGCAGGCGGGGATGCCCACGCCGTCGAAGGTCGCACCGCAGGCGGCGAGCCCCTCCACGCCGGCCAGCGCGGCCCGGACGGCGGCGATCCTGGCCACGTGACCCACGGCATACTGCGGCAGGGCGCCGCCCCAGCGCTGCACGTGCGTGCCCACCGGCTCGGGCAGCGCCCGGCCCACCGCCTCGGCCAGCTCGGCCAGGCTGGTGCGCACCAGCTCCTCGTCGGAGACCTGCAGGGTCGCCTCCTCCCGGTGCCGGCCCAGGGAGGCGCGCAGGATGGTGAGGTCCTGGCCCTCGGGACCACGGCCGCGACCCGCCTCGCGGACCCAGTCCCACTTGTTGGCGCTGAAGGTCGACGCCTTCACCGCCCGCCCCTCGACCGGCGGCACGAGGAAGCCCGACCCCTCCAGGTCACCCAGCGCCCGGCTGTCGAAGGCGAGCGTGACGACGGCCATCGACGCCGTCTCCACCTCGGCCAGCAGCCGCGCGGCCTCCGGGGCCACGTCCTGCAGGAGCCGGGACGCAGGTGCGGGCGGGACCGCGAGCACCACCCGGTCCGCCCGGTATGCCGTGGGGCTGGGCCGCGGGCCCGTCACCACCTCGTAGCCCCCCTCGGGCAGGCGGTGCAGCTCACGGACCGTCGTGCCGGTGCGGATGCTCACCCCGCGGTGGGCGAGGCTGTCGGCCAGCGCCTGCGGCAGCCGGTGCAGCCCACCGCGCACGGTGGCGAAGAAGGGGGCGGCAGCCCGGGCGTGGGTGCCGTCGGTGGGCGCGGGCATCATCCGTGCGACAGCCCCGACCAGGGAGTCACCGCGCCGGGCGACGTCGAGCAGCTGGGGGAAGGCGGCACGGGCCGAGAGCAGGGTGGCGTGCCCGGCGTACACGCCCCCGAGCAGCGGCTCCACGAGCCGCTCGGTGACCGCCGGGCCGAGCCTGTCGGTCACCAGCTCGGCGACCGAGAGATCGTCGGCGTCGGTGGTCATGATCTTCTCGGCGCGGGCCCGGGCGACCTCCTCGTCGGTGAGCAGCCCGCGCAGCGCGTCGGGGTCGGCGGGGACCCCCATGAACGTCCGCGGCGGCAGGACGTGCAGCCGCCCTCGCGACCAGATCTGCGCCCCTGCCGACGTGGGGTGGACCACCTCGTCGGCGAGGCCCGCCCGCGCGATGAGCTCCATGGCCTCCGGTCGGCGGGCCAGGACCGCCTCCGCCCCGACGTCGACGGTGCAGCCGGCGACCTCCGCGCCACGGAGCTTGCCGCCGACACGGTCGCCGGCCTCCAGCACGGTGACCTGCGCGGACGGGTCCCGGAGGAGGATGTCGTCGGCGGCCGTCAGACCGCTGACGCCACCTCCTACGACGAGGTACGTAGTCATGCCCCAAGCGTGGCACGCGCGTCGGGCGCCCCCGACGACGGGTCGGAGACGTAGCATCGGCCGCGTGACCGACACCCAGACGCAGCAGGAGATCCGGGCCGCCCTCGAGGTGATCGACCCCGACACCTTCGACGCGGGCGCTGAGGCCGAGCGCCGGATCGACTTCCTGGCCAGCTACCTGCGGACCTCGGGGCTGAAGGGCTACGTGCTCGGGATCAGCGGGGGCGTCGACTCCACCACCGGCGGCCGCCTGGCCCAGCTGGCCTGCGAGCGGGTCCGCGCCGAGGGTGGCGAGGCGACCTTCATCGCGGTGCGCCTGCCCTACCACGTGCAGAAGGACGAGGCGGACGCCCAGCGGGCGCTCGACTTCATCGCCGCCGACGAGGAGATGACCGTGGACATCGGTCCCGGGGTCGACGCGCAGTGGGACGCGGTCCTCGCGGCGGGCCTCACGGTCGACGACGTCAAGGACGACTACCACAAGGGCAACGTCAAGGCCCGGCACCGCATGGTCGCGCAGTTCACCATCGCCGGCGTGCGCGGGATGGCCGTCATCGGCACCGACCAGGCGGCCGAGGCGGTCGTCGGTTTCTACACCAAGTTCGGCGACGGGGCCGCCGACCTCACGCCGCTGTTCGGGCTGCCCAAGCGGCGGGTCAAGGCCATCGCCCGGCATCTCGGCGCCCCCGAGCAGCTCGTGGAGAAGGTGCCGACCGCCGACCTGGAGAGCGACAAGCCGCTGATCGCCGACGAGGTCGCCCTGGGGGTCTCCTACCAGGCGGTCGACGACTACCTCGAGGGCCAGGACATCTCAGCCGAGGACGAGGCCACGATCCTGGGGTGGTACCGCCGCACCGCGCACAAGCGGGCGCTGCCCGTCACCCCCGACGGCTTCCTCGGCGACCGCTGAGAGGCGGGGCCGCCCTCAGCGGGCGGACGCGTCGTGCACGAGCTCGACGACCCTGGTGAGCACCTCCGGGTCGGTCGTGGGCAGCACGCCGTGGCCCAGGTTGAAGATGTGCCCGGGCGCCCGGCGGCCCTCCTCCACGATCTCCCGCACCCGGCGCTCGAGCGCGGGCCAGGGGGCGAAGAGCAGCGCCGGGTCGAGGTTGCCCTGCACGGCATACCGGCCGCCGGTGCGGGAGACGGCGTCCGCGAGGCTGACGCGGTAGTCCACCCCGATGACGTCGGCGCCGGCCTCGGCCATGGGCACGAGCAGCTCGCCGGTGCCGACGCCGAAGTGGATCCGCGGCACGTCGGGGTGGCTCTGGGCCATGCCCGCCAGGACGTGCCGGCTGTGCGGCGCGACGTAGCGCTCGTAGTCGGCGCGTGAGAGGTGCCCCGCCCACGAGTCGAAGAGCTGCACCGCGCTCGCGCCGTGGTCGGCCTGCACCCGCAGGAAGGTCAGCGAGATCTGCGCGAGCCGCTCGCACAGGGCGTGCCAGAGCTCGGGGTCGCCGTGCATGAGGGCCTTGGTCCGCTCGTGGTTCTTCGACGGCCCGCCCTCGACGAGGTATGACGCGAGCGTGAACGGGGCGCCGGCGAAGCCGATCAGCGGCGTCTGCCCCAGCTCGGCCACGACCCGGCGCACGGACTCGGCGATGTCGGGGACCTGCTCGGCGGTCAGCTCCGGCAGCCGGTCCAGGTCGGCGCGGGCGCGGACCGGCTCGGCCACGACCGGGCCCACGCCGGCCACGATGTCGAGGTCCAGGCCCACGGCCATGAGCGGCACCACGATGTCGCTGAAGAAGATGGCGGCGTCCACGCCGTGGCGTCGCACCGGCTGGAGGGTGATCTCGGTGACGAGCTCGGGGGTGCGGCAGGACTCGAGCATCGGCACCCCCTCGCGCAGGGCGCGGTACTCCGGCAGCGAGCGGCCCGCCTGGCGCATGAACCAGACGGGAGTGCGCTCCACCTCCTCCCGCCGGGCGGCACGGACGAGCAGGCTGGAGGTGGCAGGGGTCACCCCCGCATCCTCCCACGCGGCGTGGCGGTGCTGGCCCGGGTCGGGCCAGAGTCCTACTGTGGTGGGTGTGGTGAGCCGGATCTCAGGGAGCCGTTCGCGCCAGTCGGCGTCGGGCGGCACCGACGTGCCCGACGCGTCGTTCTTCGGGCGGGCGATCGCCGGTCTCCGCGACGTCGGCACCCGCGCCGAGCTCGTGCTCGAGGAGGTGCCCGCGCCCACGCGCCTGGCACCGCACGCGGTGGCCCTGTCCGGCGAGGTCATCACCTCCCACGACGAGGACGACGACGCCGTCGCGACCGGCCGCTTCGTCCTGCTGCACGACCCGGACGAGCCGGAGCCCTGGGAGGGTGCCTGGCGCGTCGTCAGCTACGCCAAGGCTCAGATGGAGCCCGAGGTGGGCCACGACCCGCTCGCCGGCCAGGCCGGCTGGTCCTGGCTCACCGACGAGCTCGACGCCGCGGGTGTGGGCTGGGCGGCGGCCGCCGGCACCGTGACCTGCGTGACCTCCGAGTCCTTCGGAGCGTTGTCGTCACGTGCCCCCAGCGTCGAGCTGGAGATCCGCGCCTCGTGGACCCCGCTGCTCACGACCGGCCGTGAGAGCGCCGAGCTGGCCGCCCACCTGCGCGCCTGGGGCGACCTGCTGTGCACGCTGGCCGGTCTGCCGCCGCTGCCCGAGGGCGTCATCGCCCTGTCGGGGTCGCGACGGTGAGCGCGGACCTGCCCGAGGACCACGACGAGTTCGAGCGGCTCGACGAGCCGCGGGAGGGCATACCGGAGGTCGTCGCCACCCCGCAGCACCTGCAGGAGGCCGCGGACGCGCTGGCGCAGGGCACCGGCCCGATCGCCGTCGACGCCGAGCGTGCCTCGGGCTACCGCTACGGCCAGCGCGCCTACCTCGTGCAGATCCGCCGCGAGGGTGCCGGCACCTGGCTCATCGACCCCGTCCCGCTCGAGGACCTTACCCCGCTGGCCGAGGTGCTCACCGGCCCGGAGTGGGTCCTGCACGCCGCGACCCAGGACATCCCCTGCCTCGACGAGATCGGGCTGCGGCCCCGGGCGCTCTTCGACACCGAGCTCGGCGCCCGGCTCGCGGGGCTGCACCGCGTCGGCCTGTCGGCCTCGTTGGAGTACTACCTCGGCCTCACGCTGGCCAAGGAGCACTCCGCGGTCGACTGGTCGACCCGACCGCTGCCGGAGCCGTGGCTGCGCTATGCCGCCCTCGACGTCGAGGTCCTCGTCGAGCTGCGCGACCGCATGGAGCGGGACCTCGCCGAGCAGGGCAAGCTCGAGTGGGCGCGGCAGGAGTTCGCGGCGCTGTGCGACTTCGTGCCCCAGCGGCTGCAGGACCCCGACCCGTGGCGCCGCACCTCGGGCACCCATCGCCTGCGCGGACGGCGCAACACCGCTGCGCTGCGCGAGCTGTGGCTGGCCCGCGACGAGATCGCGCGCGAGCGCGACGTCTCCCCCGGGCGCGTCCTGCCCGACACCACGCTGGTGGACCTGGCCACGCGGATGCCGAGGCACGCCTCCTCGCTGACCCCGGAGCGCGCCGAGCGCTCGCCTTCCCGGCAGCGGCGCGCCGAGCAGGGCATCCTGCGCTACCAGCGGACCTGGCTGGCGGCGATCCGCCGTGCGGTCGAGCTGCCCGAGGAGGAGCTCCCGCCGCCGAACGCCCGCAGTGACGGCCCGCCGCCGGTGCGGGTGTGGGCCGACCGCGATCCCGCCGCCGCCGCACGTCTGACCCAGGCGCGGGCCGACCTCGCGGCGCTGTCGGAGGTTCTGGACGTGCCGGTCGAGAACCTCCTGACCCCGGACACGGTCAGGCGGGTGCTGTGGCGACCCCCCGGAGACCGCACGCCCGAGGGGGTGTCGGTCGCCCTGGAGCAGCTCGGTGCCCGGCCGTGGCAGCGCGAGCTGGTCGGCCCGATCCTGGCCGCGGCCCTCCACGCCCACCCCTGAGGGCGTTCTTCCAGACATATCTCATATATGTGATCTACAGTGGCTCGCATGACTGAGAGCTACCTGTCCCGCATCGGCGGTCTCATCCGCGACGCCCGCCGCCACAAGGACCTCACGCAGGCCGAGCTGGCCGAGCTGCTCGGCACCAGTCAGAGCGCGGTCGCCCGCATCGAGCAGGGCAAGCAGAACCTCTCGCTGGAGATGATCGCCCGGATCGGCGAGAAGCTCGACTCCGAGATCGTCCAGGTCTCCTCGGGCGTCCCGCAGAACCTGCGCATCGAGGGAGGCGTCAAGCTCTCCGGGGAGATCGACGTGCGCACCTCCAAGAACGCCGCCGTGGCCCTGCTCTGCGCGTCGCTGCTCAACAAGGGCCGCACCACGCTGCGCAACCTCGCGCGCATCGAGGAGGTCAACCGGATCACCGAGGTCCTCACCTCGATCGGCTTCAAGATCCGCTGGCTCCCGGACTCGTCGGACCTGGAGATCGTGCCCCCCGCCGCGATCGACCTCGACGCCATCGACGAGTCCGCAGCGCGCCGCACCCGCACGATCATCATGTTCCTCGGTCCGCTGCTCCACGAGTTCGACGCCTTCGAGCTGCCCTACGCAGGCGGCTGCGACCTCGGCACCCGCACCGTCGAGCCGCACCTCATCGCGCTGCGCCACTTCGGCCTCGACGTCACCGCCACCACCGGCTCCTACCACGCGAGCGTCGACCCCGCCAAGCGCCCGACCCGTCCGATCGTGCTCACCGAGCGCGGCGACACCGTCACCGAGAACGTCCTGCTGGCCGCCGCCCGCCACCCCGGCACGACCATCATCCGCAACGCCTCGTCCAACTACATGGTCCAGGACCTGTGCGTCTTCCTGCAGAAGCTCGGCGTGCAGATCGAGGGCCTCGGCTCGACCACCCTCACGGTCACCGGCCTGGAGAGCATCGACGTCGACATCGAGTACTCCCCCTCCGAGGACCCGATCGAGGCGATGAGCCTGCTCGCCGCCGCGGTGGTCACCGGCTCGGAGATCACCATCAGGCGGGTGCCGATCGAGTTCATGGAGATCGAGCTCGCCGTCCTCGACACCATGGGGTTCGAGTGCGAGCTGAGCGAGGAGTACACCTCCGCCAACGGGCACACGCGACTCGTCGACCTGACGACCGTGCCCGGTCCCCTCAAGGCACCCCTGGACAAGATCCACCCGCTGCCCTTCCCCGGTCTCAACATCGACAACCTGCCGTTCTTCGCGATCATCGCGGCCTGCGCGCAGGGGTCGACGCTCATCCACGACTGGGTCTACGAGAACCGCGCGATCTACCTCACCGAGCTCACCACCCTCGGCGCGAAGGTGCACCTCATGGACCCGCACCGGGTGATGATCGAGGGGCCGACGAAGTGGCGCGCCGGCGAGATCATGTGCCCGCCCGCGCTGCGGCCCGGCGTGGTGATCCTGCTGGCGATGCTCGCGGCCCCGGGTGTCTCCGTGCTGCGCAACGTCTACGTCATCAACCGCGGCTACGAGGAGCTGGCCAGCCGCCTCAACGCCCTCGGCGCCCGGATCCAGACCTTCCGCGACATCTGAGGCGGGTCCCGGGACCGACCGGCGCGACGGCATACCTGATGGAGATCGTCTGGGACGAACGTGGCGGTGCCACGGTGGTCCGGGACGGCCACCCGCAGTCCTACGTCGACCCCGACGACCCGCTGCTGCTCGTCTTCGAGTACGTCGAGCAGTTCGCGCTCGTCCTGGAGGCCCTGCGCCCCGACCCGGCGCCGCTGCGGGTGACGCACGTCGGCGGTGCCGGTATGACGCTCGCCCGCTGGGTGCACCGGGTCCACCCCGGCAGCCCGCAGATCGTGCTCGAGCCGGACGTGGCGCTGACCGACCTGGTCCGGCGGGAGCTGCCGCTGCCGCGCGGGCACCGGGTCCGGGTGCGGCCCGAGCGGGGGCAGGACGGCGTCCGCGGCCTGCGCGACGGCTCGGCCGACGTCGTCGTGGTCGACGCCTATGCGCAAGGGCGCATCCCGGGCGAGCTGGCCGGGGCGGCGTGGGTCGCCGAGCTGGACCGCGTGCTGGCGCCGGGCGGGCTGGTGCTGGTCAACGCCGCGGACGAGCCGGGGCTGCGGTGGGTGGCACGGCTCTGCGCCACCCTGCACGGGGCGTTCGGGCACGTCGGGCAGCTGGTGCTGCAGGAGGTCGCCAAGGGCCGACGCTTCGGCAACGTGGTCGTGGTCGCCTCCCGCGCACCGCTCGACGACGTGCGGCTGCGTCGCGCCGCGGCGCGGGCATCGTTCCCGAGCACGTGGCGCGGGGCTGACGAGGTCCGCCGGCTGGTGGGCGGGGCCGCCGCCTTCGGGCCGGTCGGCGAGCCCTCCCCCGCACCGCCCGACCCAGGATCCCTGCGCCTGAGCTGACCACCGGCCGCGCGTCTGCGGTGCCAAGATCATCCTCATGAAGGAGGCGGGTCCTCCGACCGGCCGTCGCGGTCAGCGGTTCCTGGCTGGTGGGCTGGAGCGCATGGGCATCTACCCCGCGCGGCGTGCGGTCGTCGCGCGCGACGCCCTCGTGCTCGTCGCGTCCGCGCTCCTCGCGACCGTGACCGCGCCGGCGGTGCGCGTGGGACCTCCCACGCCCCTCCTGTGGTTGGCCGGCGTCTACGTCTACGGCGCGGCCGGCGTGCTCGTCGTGCGTGCCCTGGACGGCTACCGGGCGGCGCGTGAGAGCACCCGAGCGCACAGCGACCGCCTGGCACGGATGGCGCGGGAGAGCCCTGAGCCGGCGCTCCGGGAGGAACGGCGTCGCCTGGCCGGTGACATCCGCCGGGTGCTCCTGGACGCCCTGACCGAGATCCGGGAGATCGTGGCGGAGGTGCTCACCGCGGGGGCCGCCGGACCGGACGTCGAGGTCGCCGTCACGCAGCTGCGGTCCCGCACCCACCTGGCTGCCAGCGAGCTGCGTCGGCTTCTGGGGATCCTGCGCGCCGCGGAGGGGCAGGTGGCGGCCGGCTCCGGCGACCAGACCCAAGGACAGCGGCAGGATCGTCCGCCCCGGGCCTCCCTCCACCCGGAGGACTCACCGCAGCCTCTGGGTCGCCCACGGCGTCGGGACGTCGTGGAGGCCCTGCTCCTCACGGCCCTCGCCGTGGTGGAGTGCGTGATCGACCTGCCGGGCCGCCCCGGCGGGCTGACCGCGACACCGGTGGTCCTGACCGCGGCGGCGGCCGCGGCCTTCGCGTGGCGGGCGGCCTCGCCGGTGCTGACCGCCGTGGCGCAGGGACTCCTCTTCGCCGTCGGCTTCTGGGCCGCGGCGCCGCTCGTCTCAGGAGTCTGGCTCGTACGCGGTGTCGGTGCGGTGCTCTGGGCGGCTGCGACGAGCAGGCCGACGTGGCCCGGGACCGGGGCGGCCCTGTTCCTGACGACGACGGTGCTCGGGACCCGGCAGCAGGAGCCGACGATCGGCGTCATCGCCACGTGGGGCGTGGTCCTCGTCGCCCTGTCCGGGGGTCTCGTCGCGGCGGCGCACGGGCGTCGCGCCGCTCTCGAGAGACGTGAGACGGACGTGCTGCGTCGCGCCCGGGCCGCCGAGCTCCACCGGGCGGTCGGTGTCGAGCGCGTGCGCCTCGCCCGCGAGCTGCACGACGCGGTGTCGCACAGCGTCGGGGTGATCTCGATGCAGCTCAACGTGCTCGACGTCGTCACGGACCCGGCGCAGCGGGAGCGCACCCTGAGGTCGATCCGCCAGACCTGCGACGGGACGCTGGACGAGCTGCTCAGCATCGAGGCCCACTTCCTGGGTGGCCTGAGCCCGCTGCCGCCCACGCGCACGATGACCGACGTCTCGTCGCTCCTCGACCGCCTGCGCGCCTCGGGTCTGGTCGTCGACGTACGAGCGCACGGCACGCCCGACCCACGGCAGCTGCCGGTGGTCTACCGCCTGCTCCAGGAGGCGCTCACCAACGTCCTCCAGCACGCGCCGGGCGCCGCGGCCCACGTGCTCATCGACGTCGACGAGCGGGGCACGCGCCTGCTCGTCCGGGACGACGGGCCCGGGGTCCAGCCTGGCGTCGGGCGGCGCCATCACTACGGGATGGTCGGGCTGCGCGAGCGCGTCGAGCTCGCCGGAGGCACGCTCTCCCTCGGTCCTGCAGGTCCCGAGGGAGGGTTCTGCGTCAGCGCGTTCCTGCCCGCCGGGCCTAGGCTCGGCACCGAGGAGGTGGACCGGTGACGATCAGGGTGCTGGTGGTCGACGACCATGCCTCCATGCGGGCGGGCCTGTCCCTGGTGCTGGCCAGCGACCCTGAGCTGGAGGTGGTCGGTGAGGCGGGCGATGGCGAGCAGGCCCTGCAGGTGGCCCGCCGCACCCGTCCCGACCTGGTCTTCATGGACCTGGAGATGCCCAGGACGGACGGGGTCACCGCGACGGCGGCCCTGCGCCGTGCCCTGCCCGACGTGCGGATCCTCGTGCTGACCATGTTCGACCTCGACGACTACGTGGCGAGGGCGATGGAGGCCGGGGCCCACGGCTTCCTGCTCAAGACCGCCGACGCCCGCGAGCTCATCGCGGCGGCGCGGGCGTGCGTCGGTGGCGAGACGGTGCTGGCGCCGGCCGTGCTCGCCAGGGTGGTGGGGACTTTCGTCGAACGGCACTCCGGGCACGCGAGCCCGGGTCTCGCACGGCTCACCGAGCGCGAGAGCGAGGTGCTGAGGCTGATGTGCCAGGGGCTGTCCAACGCCGAGATCGCCGGGCGCCTCGTCGTGGAGGTGGCCACCGTGAAGACCCATGTGGCCCGCATCCTGCAGAAGCTGCCGGCCCGCGACCGGCTCCAGGCCGTGGTGCACGCCTTCCGCGCCGGTCTCGCCTGAGGCTGACCCGCCCGGAGCGCGTCATTACGCTGGGGGCGTGAGGACGGCATACCTGGACCACCCCGGACCCGTGCCCATGGCGCACCGGGGCTTCTCCCTCGAGGGCCTGGAGAACACCATGGCCGCCTTCGAGGCTGCCGTCGAGCTGGGCTTCCGCTACGTCGAGACCGACGTCCACGCGACGCACGACGGGGTGGTCGTGGCGTTCCACGACGAGACGCTGGACCGGGTCACCGACCGGACCGGGCGGATCCCCGAGCTGTCCTGGAAGCAGGTGGCGCGCGCCCGGGTGGGCGGCAGCGACCAGCCGGTCCCCCCGCTCGAGGAGCTGCTCGGCGCGTGGCCCGACCTGCGCATCAACATCGACATCAAGACACCGGGAGCCGTCCTGCCCCTCGTGCGCGTGATCGAGCGCACCCGCGCGCACGAACGGGTCTGCGTGACCTCGTTCTCGGACGTCCGGCGCCGGGAGGCGCTCATGCGCCTGACCCGCCCTGTCGCGACCTCCGCCGGTCAGACGACCGCCGCCCGGTTCCGCGCCGCCGCCGCGCTCCCTGCGCTGGTGCGCACGCCGGTCGTGGCTCGCGTGATGGCCGGGGTCGACGGCCTCCAGGTGCCGGTGCGCCACTCCGGGGTCGAGGTCGTCACGCCGCACACCGTGGCCGCCGCGCACGAGGTCGGGGCGTTCGTCCACGTCTGGACCGTCAACGACGTGCCCGAGATGGTGCGGCTGCTCGACCTGGGCGTCGACGGGATCGTCACCGACCGGGCGGACCTGCTCAGGGACGTGCTCCGCGCGCGCGGCGAGTGGGTCGACTAGGACGGTGGCGAGCAGGTGCCGCCCGGCTCACGGGGCGTCGCAGCCGTGGAACTCCCACAGCGAGGCGTGCCCGCCCTCGTCCAGCTTGCGCCAGTCCTCGCCCTCCATCGGCCGCAGCAGGTAGAGGCCCGGGGTCGTCTCCTCGTACTTGGCGTTGAGCGGGTCCTCGAAGGTGAGCGTGTCGGCATACACGTGGGTGACGCCGAGCGCACGGACCGCCTCGCAGACGCCGGGCTCGGTGGCCCAGTCGTCGAAGTGCTGCTCCAGCAGGGTGCGCTCCGGGGAGTCGGGGATCGGGCTGAGCTGGGGGAAGACCACCTGCACGTCGGCCCGGTTGAGCAGGTAGGGCGACCCCGCGACCGGCTCCCCCAGCACCACGGCGTCGTCAGGGAGCACCTCGGCGGCCCGGTCGATCATCGCGATCTCCTCGGGCTCGAGGATGGTGCCCCACGCGATGGGGTATGTGGTGTACGTGGACGCCATCACCTGGGTCTGGCTCTCCCACCTCAGCCCCGAGGTCAGCGTCACGATCCCGATGACCAGCAGCGCCGCCGGGGCCCACAGCGGGGCGCCCACCCGCCGCGCCACGGCCCGCGACAGCCAGGAGCCGGCGCCCGCGGCGAGCAGCACGGCCGGGATGACGAGGAGCTGGTTGATCCGCGACGCCTGGGTGTACCAGAACCCGGCGAGGGTCCGCAGCGGCTGCTCCGGCGGGCCGGCCGCCAGCAGCGTCAGCACCGCGGCGGCGACGAGGGAGACCACCAGCCAGCGGGCGTGCCGCCAGCGCACCGCGAGCACGGCGCCCAGCAGCACGAGCACGGTGCCCACGAGGTTGACCGAGGTGATCTTGTAGACGTAGATCAGGGGGTGGTCGATGAGCAGCGACCCCAGGCCCGGGAGATAGGAGTCCTGCCCGCCGCGCTGGTAGTCCATGATCGAGCGGACCGGCGGGAAGTTGAGCAGGAAGACCAGGGTCCCCACGATCGCGACGACCCAGGTGGTCATCAGCACGGCCGCCCGCACCGGGGCGCCGAGCCTGGCGACCCGCCAGAGCTGGCGGGCCAGCAGCACGGTGAGCAGCGGCAGCGCGAGCAGCACCAGGGAGAACAGCCCGCTGGGGTGCGCCAGCACCACCCCCGCGACCGCCCAGGCGAGCCCGAGGGCCAGGGCCAGGTGCATCCGCCACGAGAGCACCCCGCGCACGGTCGCGATGAGCAGGGCGATGGTGCCCGGCACGCAGGCCACCGACAGCGCGAACGGCCAGACCGCCAGCATCGACACGGCGATCGCGGGAAAGGTGACGTAGCACGCCGCCAGCACCGGCACCAGGACGGTGGGCAGCGCACGCGCCGGCCACACCACCCGCGAGAGCGCGACCAGACCGGCGATCCACACGACCGAGCCGAGGACGACCGAGGAGGAGTTGGCGGCCTCGGTCACCCGGGGGAAGAAGGGCGCGACGGCGACGAGGCCGTGCCAGGTCGCGGGGTAGAACGGGGCGGAGAGGTCGGCATACATCGGCGCCAGGCCACCGAGGGAGCTGGCCTCGCCCGTCTGCCGGACGAACCACAGCGCGTTGAGGTGGAAGACGGCGTCCCAGGCCTGCGGCGGCTGGTCGGCCCGGCCCATCCCGGCCGTCATCGCCGCGGCCAGAGCGCCGCCGCCCAGGGTCCAGGTGAGGGCGAGCCAGCTCCGTTCGGTATGCCGCAGCCGCCGCTCCCCCGCGACCGTCACCCCCGAGGGGTCCTGGGTGGTCCCGAGCAGGCGGCCGACCAGCGCCGCCGCGAGGACGGCGACCAGCAGGCCGAGGAGCAGCGTCGGCAGCGACCAGCGCAGGCCGACGAGGCCGTAGCCGATCGCGAGGGTGCCGGAGAGCCCGGAGGTGACCGGCGCGCCCCCGCCGAGGGCGAGCAGCCCGCGGAACCCGAGCAGCCGGAGCACGGCATACCCGGGCAGGACCCAGAGCACCGTCAGCCCGAGGAGCCCGGGAAGCGCCTCCCCCCAGCTCATGCGGTGACCGGCTCGCCCCCGCCGATCGTCAGGCGGGGCACGCCGGTGAACCTCGCCGGGTCGGTGACCCGACGGCCGTCGAGCAGCAGCCGCAGGCCGGGCAGGTCGTCGGCGGACAGCTCGGCGTACTCCGGGTGGTCGGCCTGGACGATGGCCACGTCCACGGCCTCGCCGGGGGTGCCGGGGGTCCAGCGGTAGGGCGTCCAGCCGAACCCGGTCAGCTCCTCGTCGGTGTACATCGGGTCGTGGACGAGGACCTCGGCACCCCGCGCGCGCAGCGCCTCGACGGTGGCGAACACGCCGGAGAAGGCCGTCTCCTTGACCTTCCCGCGGTAGGACGCCCCGAGGACGACGACGCGCAGCCCCGCCAGTGACCCGAGGAGGGACTCGGCGCGGGCCACGGCATACTCCGGCATCGCGGCGTTGGCCTCGCGGGCGGTGCGGACCACGCTCGCGTCGCCGTCGGTCGACAGGTAGAGGCGCGGGTAGACCGGGATGCAGTGGCCGCCGACCGCGATGCCGGGGGTGTGGATGTGGCTGTAGGGCTGGGAGTTCGACGCCTCGATGACGCGGTGGACGTCGATGCCCGCGGTGTCGGCGAACCTCGCGAACTGGTTGGCCAGACCGATGTTGACGTCCCGGTAGGTCGTCTCGGCGAGCTTGGCCATCTCGGCGGCCTCGGCCGAGCCCAGGTCCCACACGCCGTTCGGCGTCGCGAGGTCGGGGCGCTCGTCGAAGTCGAGGACGGCCTCGTAGAACTCGATCGCCCGGCGCGTCCCCTCCTCGCTGAGGCCGCCGACGAGCTTGGGGTACTTGCGCAGGTCCGCGAACACCCGGCCGGTGAGGACGCGCTCGGGGCTGAAGACGAGGTGGAAGCCCTGGTCGCCGGGGGCACCCTCGGTGAGGCCGGAGATCTCCTCGATCATCGGCTTCCAGCGGGTGCGGGTCGTGCCCACCGGCAGCGTCGTCTCGTAGGAGACGAGCGTGCCCGGCGTGAGGTGCTCGGCGAGGCTGCGGGTCGCGCCGTCCATCCAGCCGAAGTCCGGCTGGCCGGTGGTCTCGTCGACGAAGAGCGGCACGACGAGCACGACCGCGTCGGCCCCGGGGATCGCGTCGCCGTAGTCGGTGGTGGCGCGCAGCCGGCCGGCCGGCACCAGCTCGGCGAGCTTCTCGGCCAGGTGGGCCTCCCCCGGGAAGGGCTCCTCGCCGCGGTTGACCGTGTCCACCACCCGCTGGCTCACGTCGACGCCGACGACCTCGTGCGTGGGGTTGGCGTCGGCGAACTGCACCGCGAGCGGGAGGCCGATCTTGCCGAGCGCGACGACCGCGATCTTCATCCGTTGATGTCCGTCCTGTGGGAGGGTCCCGTGCGCTTGCCAGGATACGTGGGCCCGCCCACCTACCCTGTCTGCCATGTCGACGTCGACCTTCACCCACGCGGTCCCGGACGGGACCATCCTGCACGTCCACCGCTGGCTTCCGGAGGCTCTCCCGCGCGCGGTCGTCCAGGTCGCGCACGGGATGGTCGAGCACGCTGCGCGCTACGACCACCTGGGCGAGCGGCTGTCCGCCTCGGGGTATGCCGTGTACGCCTCCGACCACCGTGGTCACGGACGCACCGCCGGCGGACCGGACGAGCTCGGACACCTCGGTGACGACGGCGGCTTCGACGCGGTGGTGGACGACCTCGCGGCGCTGACCGCCGAGCTGCGCGACGCCCACCCGGGGGTGCCCGTGGTGCTGCTCGGGCACAGCATGGGCTCCTTCCTCGCGCGCGCCTACGCGGCCCGCCACGGCGAGCTGATCGACGGGCTGATCCTGTCCGGCACGGCGGGTGACCCGGGGCTGCTCGGCGCGGTGGGGCAACGGCTCGCTTCCCTCGAGGCGCGCGTCCGCGGTCCACGTGCGCGCAGCCGCCTCATGGAGGCCCTCGTGCTCGGCCCGAACAACCGACCCTTCCGGCCCGCGCGCACGAAGTTCGACTGGCTCTCGCGCGACGCCGCCCAGGTCGACGCCTACGCGGCCGACGAGCTGTCAGGCGGGACCGCGACCGCCGCCTTCTACCGCGACCTGCTGCAGGGCCTGCGCCGGGTCAACCGCCCCTCGACCGCGGCGCTGACCCCGTCCGACCTTCCGGTGCACATCGTGGTCGGAGAGGTCGACCCGGTCGGTGGCCAGGCCGCCGCGGTCGAGGTCGCCGGCCTGCTGCTCGCGGCCGGGGTGCGCGACGTCACCGTCCGCGTCTGGCCCGGCGCGCGCCACGAGGTCCTCAACGAGACCAACCGCGACGAGGTCGAGGCAAATCTCCTGGCCTGGCTCGACGCCCACTTCTGACCCCATCCCCACCGGACGCGCCGGATGGTTGCCGCTGGCCAGCCGAGCGCCGCGCGGCGGGGACAAGGTTCTGCACCCGATGCAGCACCGACGACGACGCATCAGGTGCAACATCTTGTCCCTCCGTTGCAGCCCGCGGCAGGGACAAGGTCCTGCACCCGATGCAGCACCGACGACGACGCATCAGGTGCAGGATCTTGTCTCCCTCAGCGGCGGGTGGCGGCGAGCGAGGCGGCCATGAACCGCAGCGGCGCCTCGGGGTCCAGCGCCGCGCGGAGGTCGGCGGGCACGAGCGTGCGCGGGCTCCCGTGCCGCCGTCTGGCCTCAGCGAGGTCGAGCAGCCGCTGGGCGGAGACCGCCGGATCGAAGATCGCGCCGATCAGGTCGTGGTCGGCCAGGCTCAGCGGACGGGCGCACCCGGGCACCTCCTCCAGCAGCCGCCGGGTGATCCGGGCCAGCTCCGCGCGCTCCCCCGGCGTCCACCACTGCGGATCGGTCCGCGTCAGCACCGCCCCGAACACGTGGATCCGCAGGAGCTTGGTCGCCACCGCGCGCTGCTGCCCGGCCGGCCGCCGCCCCCACCACGGGTCGTCGAGGATCGCCTCGACGCAGACCAGCTGGTCGCGGATCGGCCTCGGGACATAGGTGGTCCGGTCCCCCGCGTCCGTCCCCACGAGGTAGGCCGCACCACCGGCGAGCGCGACCCGCGCCTCCGCGTAGAGCCGGGTCGAGAACGGCACGTCCTCCCCCGTCTGGGCACCGGGCAGCAGCCGGGCTCCGCTGCGCTCGACCGCCGCGCGCGACAGCAGGCCCAGGGGCGCGCTCCGGTAGGCCAGCCGGTCGGCCACCAGGTCGAGGTCGTGGTTGCGCCCGATCCGCGTCGGCGGGGTCGCCACGGCCGTGCCCTCGAGCACCAGGCGCGTGAGGACCACCTCGGCCCCCGTCTCGCGGGCCACGCTCAGCCACCCCTCGACCGCGCCCGGCTCGAGCCGGTCGTCGCTGCCCATGATGCTCACCCACGGCGCGGTCGCGGCGTCCAGCCCCGCCGTGAACGGCCCCGCCGGGCTCGCCACCCCGTCGGCATGGTGCAGCAGCCGCACCCGCCGGTCGGCCAGGGTCTCCTGCGACAGGCTCGCCGCGACCTCCTCGACCGGCAGGTCGTGGCACACCACGGTGACCCGGACCGGCACCGACGCCGACGTCCCGTCGAGGACGGACCGCACCGCCCGCTCCGTCTGCCGCTGCGCAGAGTGCGTGGCGATGACCACGTCGACGAGGGGCTCCCCCGGGCCACGCGACTCCGGTCCTCGCCCAGCATCGCCGCTCAACGACCGGTAGACCTCGTCGAGGCCCGCCGCGTAGGCCTCCCCGCTGTAGGCCTCGACGACAGGCGCCGCGATCTGCTCCGCGCTGAGGTCAGCACAGTCGGCCCACACCCGCTCCACCGCG
This sequence comes from Ornithinimicrobium tianjinense, assembly GCF_014636495.1. Taxonomy (GTDB): domain Bacteria; phylum Actinomycetota; class Actinomycetes; order Actinomycetales; family Dermatophilaceae; genus Ornithinicoccus; species Ornithinicoccus tianjinensis. The sequence continues at coordinate 1,331,718 of NZ_BMEM01000001.1, read as the reverse complement.
TCCGCCCACCTCTGCGCCGGCGCGCCCGGGGTCACGAGCCTCCCGCTGGGCGCGGCCACGAAGTCCCGCGGCCCCCCGCTGTCCCCCACCACGACCGGGCGCCCCGCAGCCAGCGCCTCCGCTGCCGCGACGCAGAAGGTCTCCGCCCGCGTCGGCAGCAGGAAGAGGTCCGCGCGGTCGACGATCTCCTGCACCCGACCGGGCGGCACCGGGCCCGTGAGCGTGAGAGGTATGCCGCTCGCCTCGCCATGGTCGGCCGTCGCTTCGCGCAACGGCCCGTCGCCGACCCAGGTCAGCCGCGCGTCGACACCTCGCCGCCGCAGCTCGGCCACGGTGTCCACCGCGGTGGACGGGTCCTTGCGGGCGATCAGCCCGCCGACGGCCACGATCTCGAGCGGACCACGGTCCGTGAGCGGCACGTCGGGGGCACGCCGGGAGGAGGGGCGCCCGGAGCCCTCGACGATGTTCGGCACCACGACCACCGGGCCGGTGCGGACCCGGCGCACGCCGGCGGCGAGGTGCTCGCTGACGACGGCGACGACGTCGGGCCGCCGCAGCATCCGCAGGACCACCGGCCGGGCCGCACGCAGCGCCGGCGTCAGCGTCTGCGGGGCGAGCAGCCCGGACCAGTGCTCCGTGTGCACCCACGGCACGTCCGGTCGCCAGCCGACCATCGGCAGCAGCGCCGAGACGGCCATCGTGTGGAGCACGTCGGTGTCACCGACCAGCGTCCTGACCCGCCGGGCCGCGCGCGCCACGTGATCGGGCCGACGGGGGTCCATCGGGAGCCGCTCGACCGTGAACCCACGCTCGACCGTGAACCCCCGCTCGTCCCTCCGCCCCTCGTCCCCCTCGCCCAGCAACGCGGGCGCGCACAGGTGCAGGACCTTCACCTCGTGCCGACCGGCGATCGCCGCGACGTCCCGCGCCACGAAGACCCCCGTCGACGGCGAGGCCGGGGTGGGGAACCAGGTCGTCACCACCAGCACGCGCATGCGTCCCAACCTACCGGCGCGCGCACGCGCGGACGGCGCGCGCACGCGCGGACGGCGCACGGGCGGGGACGGCCGGCGGAGCCGCGACGACATACCCTGACCTTCGTGAAGATCCTCTCCGTCGTCGGCGCCCGCCCCCAGTTCGTCAAGCTGGCCCCCGTCGCCGCGGAGTGCGCGCGCCGTGGGGTGCAGCACGTCATCGTGCACACAGGGCAGCACTACGACCCGATGCTCTCCGACGTGTTCTTCCGCGACCTGGGCATCCCCGAGCCGGACGTGCACCTGGGCGTCGGCTCGGGAGGTCACGGTGTGCAGACCGGCGCCATCCTGGGCGCCATGGACGCCGTCCTGGAGGAGCACGCGCCGGACTGGGTGCTGGTCTACGGCGACACCAACTCCACGCTGGCCGGCGCCCTCTCGGCGGTCAAGCTGCACCTGCCCGTCGCCCACCTGGAGGCCGGGCTGCGCTCGTTCAACCGGCGGATGCCCGAGGAGCACAACCGCGTGCTCACCGACCACGCCGCCGACCTGCTCCTCGCGCCGACCGAGGTCGCCCGCGGTCACCTTGCGGAGGAGGGTCTGGCCGACCGGACGGTCGTCGTGGGCGACGTGATGATCGACGTGCTGCACCAGGTGCGGGACCAGCTCGCCGACACCGACGCCGTCCTCACCGAGCTCGGTCAGGAGCTCGGTGGGTTCTCCGTGGCGACCATCCACCGTGCCGAGAACACCGACGACCCCGCCCGGCTCCGCGCGGTCGTCGAGGCGCTCCAGCAGGTCGACCACCCCGTGGTCCTCCTGGCCCACCCGCGGCTGCGGGCCCGCGCCGAGCAGCAGGGGCTCGACCTGGTCGGCGGCGCTCTCACCACGCGTGCGCCGCTCCCCTACCCGGCGCTCGTCGCAGCGGTCAGCGCGGCCCGCGGCGTCATCACCGACAGCGGCGGCCTGCAGAAGGAGGCCTTCGCGCTCCGCACGCCCTGCACGACGGTGCGCACCGAGACCGAGTGGGTCGAGACCGTCCAGCTCGGCTGGAACGTGCTCGTGAAGCCGGGGCCGGCCCTGCGCGACGCCGCCTCGCGCCCCGCGCCGGAACCGACCGACGCCGCCCCCTACGGTGACGGTCACGCCGCCGCGGCAGTGCTAGACGCGCTGACTGAGCGTCAGGCGAACCTCTAAACCCGTTGTCCCGGCCGGCGTGTCGGCCCACACTGAAGGTATGCCGCTCGCCGTCACCGTCGTCCGTCACGACCCCCAGACCCACCCGGCCCCCGAGCTGGCCGAGTTCGCCGACGTGGAGCGTCGGGCCCTGCTCGCGCTGTTCGGCCACGACGACCTCGCCAACCCCGTGTCGGTCCTGCACGCGACCTTCCCCGAGCAGACCTACCACCGCAAGCTCGCGCTCCTCGTGCGCGACGGCGAGCAGACGGTCGGCGGGATGTGGGTCCGCATGCCGCAGAAGGACAACACCACCGTCGCCGAGGTCTCCTTCCTCGTCGACCCCCTCGAGCGGGCTGGCGAGGCCGTCCCCGCCCTCTGGGAACGCGTGCGCCCAGAGCTGGAGGCCGCGGGCCGCACCACCGTCCAGATGTGGACCAGCCACGCGACAGACCCCTCGGCCGAGCAGATCGTCCCGCGGACCGGCGTCGGCAGCGTCCCTGCGGACCCGGTCGCCAGGGTCCTGCAGGACCTGGGTTTCGAGCTGGAGCAGGTGGAGCGGCACAGCGTGCTGCACGTGCAGGAGGCCCTGGGCCTGGCCGCCGCGGAGCTGCCCGGCGCGCGCGAGGCGGCGGGCACGGCATACCGGACACTGGGCTGGGTCGGCCCCACCCCTCCGGAGCACCTCGACGGCATGGCGCGTCTCATGGGCCGCATGAGCACCGACGTGCCGACGGGCGAGCTCGAGATCGAGGCCGAGGCGTGGGACGCCGAGCGGGTGGCGGAGGCGGAGCGGATCACCGAGAGCGTCGGTCGCACGCGCGTGATGACGGTCGCCCAGCATGTCGCCAGCGGGGAGCTCGTGGCCTACACCCTTGTCGACCTGCCGCGGGACAAGCCGGCGGTGGGCTACCAGGAGGACACCCTGGTGCACGGCGAGCACCGGGGTCACCGCCTGGGGATGCTGGTCAAGGCCGAGAACCTGCAGCGGCTCGCCGCCCACGCGCCCGCGGTCGAGCGGCTGCACACCTGGAACGCCGGCGAGAACGAGCACATGCTCGCGATCAACGTGGCGCTCGGCTTCCGCCCCGCGAGCGTGGAGGGCGGCTGGCAGCAGCGGGTATGACGTCCGCGCTCGGCTGGGCGCGGTCGCGGCTCAACCGAGCTGGGCCTCCAGACCCAGGCCGGCGGCCACGTTCAGGCCGATGAACAGCACCGCGGCTGCGATCAGCAGGCCGGCCGGAACCCAGCCGCGCCGGTCGCCGCGCAGGGCCGCGCGCCGGGCGAACCACGAGGACACGACGGCCGGCGCGCAGAAGACGAGCAGCGCTGGCACGGTCGCGACCAGGATTGCCCACAGCGGCGCCTCCGCGCTCGGGTCACCCACCTCGTAGCCCAGGGCTGAGATGAGCCCCTCACCGATCAGGAAGGCCAGCCCGAACGCGACCGGCAGCAGGAGCACGCTCAGCCAGGCGTTGCGGACGTCGTGATCCGCGTGCTGGACGGGACGGTGGGCGGATGTGGTCGTCATGACGCACCTCCTCGTGCGGCTGGACCTCGGACCCGAGGTCCTGCCCCCATTGTCCTCCCGCGCCGGAGAGGTGAGCCGGGCCACGGCAGGTGATCTGCGGCACAGCGGCGCGATGCGCCGGCTCAGCCGTTGAGGCGGGCGGCGAGCGTGTCGACCGCCCGCTCCCAGGCCAGCACCTGCTGCTCGGCCGACAGCTCGCGCGCGGCGTCGGCGGAGGCCTCCTTGTAGCCACGCACGTCCTGGGCGGTCAGCCCGTCCAGCGCGCTCGCCAGTGACTGCGCCGTGAAGTCGTCGGTGACCACGCCGATCCGGTGCCTGCGCACCACCGCGGCCATCTCCGGACTGGGCCCCACCACGAGAGCCAGCCGTCCCTGCACGAAGTCGAAGATCTTGTTGGGCAGCGCCCACAGGTGGTTGAACGACACCGGCGGCAGCACGTAGACACCGACGTCGTGGGCGTTGAGCGTCGCCGGCAGCTCGTGGGGCGCGACGGGCGGGTGGATACGCACCCGGTCGGACGCGGCATACCTGACCTGCAGCTCCTCGAGGTAGGCGGTGTCGTTGGCCATGAGGTAGAGGTCCAGCGTCATCGGACGCGTCACCAGGTCCATCGCCTCGAGGATGACGTCCAGGCGGTGGCGCTGGGCGTTGCCGGAGTGCACCAGCCGCAGCGGTCGCAGCTCGTAGACCGGCGACGGCGAGAGCTCGACGTAGTTGGGCGCGTTCACGACGACGCCCGCGCGGATCCCGAAGCGGCGGCGGTACTCCCGGGCGATGCCCTCCCCGACCGTCGTCACCGAGTCGGCCCGCGTGCCGTAGGTGCGCACGAGCCAGCGGTAGTACGGCGCGACGAAGAGCCGCCAGCGGGTGTTCTCCTCGTTCTGGCGGGGGTGGTACTCGTGCAGGTCGGCGTGCACGCCGCCAGGCGGGGCGAGGTCGAGCGCGAGGGGGACGGTGTCGATGTCGTCGGCCAGCACCACGTCGAAGCTCCTCGAGCGCCCCTCCAGCAGGGCGCGCGCGGCGACGACCACCGGCGCGCTCCGGTATGCCGCCTCAAACCGCCGCGCGACCAGCATCCGGCGGTCCTTGTGCCAGTTGACGACGTCGTCGGGCAGGCGCAGGTGCTCGACCACCCCGTCCGGTGACTCGCCGTAGCCCAGGGTCGTCACGGCATACCGCTCGCTGAAGAGCCGCACCTGACGCAGCACGCGCGCGTCCGAGCGCAGCGGGCTGAAGCTCATGATGAGCAGGGTGCGGCGTGGATCTGGTCTCATCGGGCAGCCATCCGCCGCACCGACTCCACCCAGCGCCGCGACTGCTCGGCGTCGGAGAGCTGGTGCGCCGCGGCGTCCGCCGCCTGCTTGTATGCCGTGACCGTCGCCTCGTCCAGGCGCGCCACGGCAGCCGCCACCGCGCGCGCGTCGAACGCGGTCGCCACCACCCCGAGCGAGTGCTCGTGCACGACCCGTGCCATCTCCGGGCTCGGCCCGACCAGCAGTCCCAGCCGCGCCTGAACGTAGTCGAAGATCTTGTTGGGCAGCGCGTTGGCGTTGTTGAACGAGACGGGCGGCAGCACGTGCACGCCCACGTCATACCGGTGGAGGGTGGTGAGCAGGTCGGCGTAGGGCACCGGGTCGTGCACGGTGACGATGCCTCCGGCGAGCCCGGCCCGCTCCCGCAGCTCCTGCAGGTAGCCGGGGTCGTTGGGCGTCAGGTAGAGGTCGAGAGTCACGCCTGCGCCGTCCTGCGCCGCCGCCGACACCGCGTCGACCATCACGTGCAGGTCCCGGTTGCGCAGGCAGGCGCCCGAGTGGACCAGGCGCAGCGGCGAGCGGACCGGCCCGGGTGAGAGGTCGGCATACGGCGCGGCGTTGGTGACCACGCCGACCCCGATGCCGAACTGCTCGGCATACTCCTCCGCGATCCGGTGGCTGACCGTCGTGACCGCCGCGCACCGCGGGAGGAACCGGCGGCAGAGCCACTCCTGGTAGGGCGAGATCCGCCGCATCCACGCCTCATGCTCCTCGTGCAGGCGCGGGAAGTACTCGTGGAGGTCCGCGTGGACGCCGGCGCGCGGGCGCAGGGCGAGCGCGAGCGGAACGGCATCAAGGTCGTTGGCGAGGACGACGTCGGCGGTGTCGGGGCGCACGTGCGCGAGCACCCAGCGCACGCCGGCCTGGGCGCGGTAGGCCGCGTGGTAGGCGTGCGCGGTGATCAGCCGACCGTCGAGCCGGTTCTGGCGGTCGTCGGGCACGCGCACGTGCGCGGTGACGCCCTCCGGCGCGGGCCCGTAGCCGCAGGTCACCACGTCGAACTCCGCCGACAGGTGGCGCACCTGCTTGAGCACGCGCACGTCGGCGGCGATGGGGCTGAAGGAGAGCACCAGCACGCGGGGACGGGCCGGCTGGTGCAGGGCCTTGCCGGTATGCCGTGCGCCGGGCCGGCGCTCCAGCGCGTCCCGGGCGCGGCCCAGGGCTACGGTCGCGGCTGTGTCGAGGTGCTGGCGCACGGTGGACTCCGGGTCGAGGTTGTGCTGCGGGCGGGGGGTGAGCAGGATGTCCCAGCGGCCGGCCTGAGCGCGGTGCCTGGAGGCGGCGGCGAGGTCGTCGGTGCTGCGAGCGACGAGGAGCGCGTCCAGCAGGTCACGGTCAGCGCGGTGCAGGGCGTGCTCGGCGTCGGGGGCCATGGCGAGCAGGTCGCGGGTCAGCTCCTGCAGCCACTCCGTCTCGCCCGCCGCCCAGTCCAGCGCTGCGGGCCTGCGCCGGACGGCGGCGAGGACGTGGATGCGCAGGGTCTTGACGACGATCGCGCGGCGGGCGGGCTCGGGCAGCGCGCGCACCCAGCGCAGGTCGAGCAGGCGGGCGTGGGCCGCCAGCTCGTCGGCGACCGGGCGGCGTGCGTGCGTGACGCGGTCGTGCGGCTGGTCTGCGGGGTGGGTCCCGGTGCCGATGACGTAGGGCGGCAGCGCCACGGCGTAGTCGATCCGCTCCCCCGACGTCGCCAGCCGCAGCGACAGCTCGATGTCCTCACCGGTCGCCAGCCCGGGCGTCAGCGGCCCCTCCCGACCGGACAGGCGTTCCTGCCGCTCCTCCCCCCGACCGGACAGGCGTTCCTGCCACTCCGGTGAGGAGTCCGCGGGAGGCAGCAGACCCAGCTCGACCAGCACCTCGCGCCGCAGGAGTCCCAGCGGTGCGGTCCGGTAGGCGAGGCGGTCCAGGACCAGGTCGAGGTCACGGCTGCGCCCGGGACGCGTCCGGGGGGTGGGGATGTGCTCGCCGGTGTCCGTCTCCAGGCGTGGCATGAGCCAGGCCGAGCCCAGCTCGTCGGCGAGCCTCGCCCACCCAGCCAGTGCTCCCTCGGCATAGCGGTCGTCGGAGCCGATGATGCTCACGAAGCGGCCGTCGGCAGCCATGAGTCCGGCGTTGAACGGGCCCGCCGGCGAGCGCAGCCCGTCGCGGACCTCGAGGTAGCGGACGTGCGCCCCGAGGTAGGCCGTCCCGCCCTTGAGGCCCGCCTCGACGACCGCGCGCACGTCGTGGACCGCCAGCTCGTGAGCGACCACAGTGACCCTCACCCGGTGCCCACTGGGCAGCACACCGTGCACATCGGCACCGCACAGAGCAGAGAGCACGGTCCGGTCCACGCGGCGCGCCAGGTCGTGCACCGCGACGACGACATCGACGTCGACGTCACTCAGAGACATCTATGGCTCCTCGGTGCGCTGGGCAGGAACGCCTGTCCGGTCCGGCAGCAACGCCTGCCCGGTCCGGCAGCAACGCCCGTCCGGTCCGGCAGCAACGCCCGTCCGGTCCGGCAGGAACGCCTGTCCGGTCCGGCAGGAACGCCTGTCCGGTCATGCGAGGCCTGACAGTCGGGCCTGCGTGGCGAACTCGGGGTGGGCGGCGACGACCTCGTCGAAGGTGCCGCGCGCGGCGATCGTGCCGTTCGTCATGAAGCAGACCTGGTCGCTGTGCCGCACGGTCGAGAGCCGGTGGGCCACGGCGATCACCGTCACCTCACCGTGCAGCTCGCGGATCGCGCGCGCGACGGCGTCCTCGGTGGCGGTGTCGAGCGCGGACGTGGCCTCGTCGAGGACGAGGACGAGCGGGTCGGCATACAGGGCCCGGGCGATGCCCAGGCGCTGGCGCTGGCCGCCGGAGAGCGCGAGCCCTCGCTCGGCGACCCTCGTGCCGAGCCCGCCGCGGTCCTCGACCACGTCGAGCAGCTGCGCCCGCTCGAGCGCCCGGCACACCCGCTCGTCGTCGACGTCGTCGCCCCAGGTCAGCGCCACGTTCTGGGCGATCGTCCCGTCGAAGAGGTTGACCTCCTGCGGGACGTAGCCGACCCGCGAGCGCCACGCCGCGAGCACGTCCGGCAGCGGCCGGTCGTCCACGCGGATCTGCCCCTGCTGCGGCACGAGCAGGCCCAGCAGCACGTCGACCAGCGTCGACTTGCCCGCCCCGCTCGCCCCGACGAGCGCGACCGACGACCCCAGGGGTATGTCGAGGTCCACCTCGCGCAGGGCCGGCACCTCGGTGCCGGGATAGGTGAAGGAGACGTCGCGCAGCGACAGCAGGCGCGGCTCGTCGGGCAGCGGGTCCTGGCCCAGCTGCTCCGCCTGCCGCACGTAGCCCTGCGCCTCGACGATGTCGCCGATGACGGCCTCGGCGTGCGGGAGCGTCGAGGCGGTCTGGGTCATGATCGACTGGAAGCGGTTGACGCTCGGGATCATCCGCATGCCGGCCACCGCGAAGAGCGCGATCGCCTCGAAGGCCTGGGCCGTCCCGCCGAGCAGGAACGCCATACCGCCGACGAGGGCGAAGCCGAGGACGAGCCCGGTGTCGGTGACGAACTTGGGCACCGAGTTGAGGAACATCAGGTGGGTGCGCGCGCGGACGGCGTGGACCCGGTGGGCGTGCACCTCGTCGGCGACCTCCTGCGCCTTGCCGCGCAGGGTCACCTCCTTGAGCGCGCCCATCATCTCGGTCATCAGCCCCGCGACCTTGAAGGAGTAGTCGCGGCCCACCCGGCCGGCGACGACCGCGCGGGGCGAGATCACGACATACATGAGGACGGCCAGGCCACCGAGGTAGGCAAAGGTCATCAGGGCCGTGAGCGGCTGCGCCACCAGCAGCACGACGAGGACGGCGGCGAAGGTCGCCAGCTCGGCGGGCAGCGAGGCGGCCGGCAGGAGCAGGCCCGTGGTGGTGTTGGCGATCCCGACGTCGGCGAGGCGGACCAGCTGGGCGGTGTTGCGGCGCAGGCGTTCGGTCCACGGGGCCCGGATGTAGGCGCCGAAGAGCCGGTCGCCGATGACGAGGTCGTAGGCACCGAGGCGCTGGGCGACGAGCCACTGCAGCACGAGCGTGGCCAACCCCTTGAGCACGACGAGCAGGGTGATCGCGCCGAGCAGCCAGAGGTAGCGGTCGGGCGGCACCTCCCCCACGACCGGCAGCTGGACCGGGCGACCCTGGACCATCGGCGCGAGCGTGAGCGCCAGGAGCGACAGGGCAAGGATGTCGACGACGGCCAGCAGGCTGGAGAGGACGGCGTAGCCGACGAGGAACCAGCGGGTCGACGAGGGGAGGAGGGGCATCAGCTGACGTAACGCACGCCACAGCCTGCTCATCCGTCCAGCCTCACGCGTCCCATCGTAGGCTGAGGTCGTGGCCGATCCGGTGAACGACCTGCGACGACTGGCCTGGAAGGGCCTCGCCCTGCTCCCCCGTCCCGTGCGCGACCTGGCCTCGCTCCCTGTGCGCCGGCGCGCCGATGCCGAGCTGAGGGCTCTCGCCGCGATGCCGGGGGCGGCGCGCCGGCTCTACCTCGGTCCGTGGAACACCGCGGGCCAGGCCTGGGCCTGGGCGCGGGCCGCCGAGCAGCGCCTGCCGGACACCGCGGCGCAGAACCTGTGGGCGCAGCGCTCGCTGACCCAGGCTCACTTCCACTACCCGGCAGACCACGAGCTCTCGGTGCTCGCCCAGCGGGGTCGCGTCCGCGAGATCCACGGGGCCCGGGTGCTGGCGCAGGCGAGCCACGTGCTGTTCGAGTCGGGACGTCCGGTGCTGGCCGACTTCCACGCGGCGTCCATGCTCGACGACGTCGCCGCTCTCGACGCGGCCGGCGTCCGGCACGGCGTGATCTACCACGGCAGCGAGATCCGCGACCTGCGCGAGCACGCGCAGACCTACGCCCACTCCCCGTTCCGCGCGCCGGAGCGCGAGTGGGACGACTACTTCCTCACCCTCCAGTCGATCGTGGGCAAGAACCGCGCCGACCTCGCGTCGTATGCCGCGACCGGCGCCCCGGTCTTCGTCTCGACGCCGGACCTCGTGGACTTCGTGCCGGGGGCGACGGTGCTTCCGCTCGTGGTCGACGTCGACCGGTTCGCGGGCGCCGCCGCGGCCTCGGGCGTCACGCCGCTCGAGCGTGCCCGTCCGGTCGTGCTGCACGCGCCCTCCAACCCGGTGCTCAAGGGCACCGCCGTGGTCGAGGAGGTCCTCGAGGGTATGCAGCAGGCCGGCCTGGTCGAGTACCGGCGTCTCAGCGGGGTGCCGCACGCGCAGATGGCGGCCTTCGTGGCCGACGCGGACGTCGTGGTCGACCAGGTCGTCCTCGGCAACCCGGGCGTGCTGATGACGGAGGCTCTCGCCGCCGGCCGGCTCGTGGTGACCCACCTCCGGCCCGAGGTCCTGGCCCGCTGGCCCGAGGCGCCCCCGGTCGTCGAGGCGGACCCGGGGAGCCTTCGCGAAATGCTCGCGACCGTGCTGGGCGACCGGGCGGCATACCAGGAGCTGGCCTCTCGCGGAACCGCGTGGGCGCGCGACCAGCACGACGGCAGGACGGCCGCCGCGGTCCTCGGCCGTTGGCTGGACTCCCCGCTCCTGGCGCCCGGTGGCTGAGCCGCCGAGGGCTCTCGTGGTCGCGGGGGCGTCGTGGAACCGGATGGTCCGGGTGCCGGCGCTCCCCCAGGGCACGTCGGAGACGATCTTCGCCCTCGGCAGCCACGAGGCGGTGGGGTCCAGCGGAGCGGGCAAGGCGCTCAACCTGCGCGCCTGCGGCAGCGAGGTCGCACTGTGGTGCCGCCTCGGGGACGACGAGCCAGGTCACCGGGTGCGCGAGTCACTGGAGCGCGCGGGGGTGGAGGTCCTGGTGGACGTCGACCCGCGCGGAACGATGCAGCACGTCAACCTCATGGATCCCCACGGCGGACGCGTGTCGATCTTCGCCACGACGGGCAGCCTCGAGGCTCCTGTCGGGGACCGCTGGCGCGAGGAGATCGTCCGCCGCGCGGTCGCCGCGGACATCGTCGCCGTGACGATCTTCGAGCAGACCCGATCTCTGCTGACGCCCCTGCGCGAGGCCGGCGTGGAGCTCTGGGTGGACGTCCACGACTACGACGGCGTCAAGCCCTACCACGGCGACTTCGTCGAGGCGGCGACGTACCTCCAGCTCAGCTCGGTGTCCATACCGGACTGGCGTGACTTCGCCGAGGCGCGGGTGCGGTCCGGGGCTCGTGCGGTCGTGGTCACCCACGGCGCTGAGGGCGCGTCGGTGCTGACCGACGACGGGTGGGTGGAGGTCCCTGCGGTGCGTGTCGACGAGGTGGTGGACAGCAACGGTGCGGGTGACGCGTTCTTCGCGGGCTTCGCGACGGGCTGGGTCGCCGGTCTCCCACCGACCGAGTGCGGGCGCCTGGGCGCCGCGCGTGCGGCAGCGGCGGTCCGATCCGCCGAGCTGGCCTGACACCTGGCCGGCAGGTGACACCGGCTCCCTCCGGGCTCCACCCGACACCTTGGCTCCGAACGAGCACCACTCGACACCTTGGCTCCTGGGAGGTGCCAATGTCACGTGGTCGCAGACCGGGTCATGGTCTGGCAGAGCCGAAAATCCCGTGCCACCACCGCCGGCGGACTGACGCGGCACGGTCGGAGAGGTCTGCAGCGGGGCCCAGCTGCCCCTGACCAGACGTGCGGTCGGGTGCCTCGGGCGGGACATCGTCACGGCGGGCCCGTGCTTCGCGCCAGGACGCCACGACCTCGTCCACGTCCACCCGCCCGACCACGGGCGGCGAGCCTGCCCCGGCGTAGGGCCGCCTTCGGTCGGCGAGCACGCGCTCGTTGAAGTCCTCGAGGTGAGCGCGCACCGTGGCCTCGTCCGGGAGGTCGAGCAGCGACGCGGGGAAGCCCGCCTTCTCCCTGCGCAGCTGCATAGGTCCCGGCATCGCGGCCGACAGGTCGAGCTTCTCGCGCTCCACGAGGCTTCGGACCCACCAGTCCGGGTCGGTGCTGGTGTCGACGTCCGGCAGCGGACGGCCGGCGCCCTGCAGGTTGTCGAACGCCCCCTGGCGCTGCGCCTGCTCGATCTGCTGGTCCACCCAGCCGGACACGGCACGCGCCGTGACCGACGGTGCCGGGCGGTGCCTCAGCCCCTGGTCGGCGAGCTGGTCCGCGGCCCGCGGGGCACCCGGCCTCTCCCCCGGCCGCCCCCACGGCTGGCGCGGGTCAGGCTGCTCGTGCTGCGCCATACCGTCCACCTCCGTCGCTCAAGTCTAGAGCGGAGCACCTCACCCCTGCGGTCGCAGCCACAGCGGTTCGGCGCAACCCAGGTCCGGGTCGAAGAAGCCGACCCCGCGCTCGCGCGCCTCGTCAAAGGCGTCGAGCACCGCGTCGTAGCCGAGGTCGTTGGCGCCCACGAGAAGCGGCACCGCGAGCCCGGCCCGGGCCATCTCGGCATTCACGAGGACGTCGCCCCGCCACACCAGCGCCACCGTCCGCCCGTAGCGGTCGCGGGGGTCCGGCCCGAGCTCGAGCCCGACGGCCGTGCCCCGGGTCAGCAGCTCGCCGAGGTGCGAGCGCGCCTGCTCGGCCAGACATTCCGGCTCTGCCCCGGTCCGGTAGCCCGTCTCCGGGGCGTCGATGTTCATCAGCCGCACACGCACGGTGGTCCCGTCTGGTCGTTCGACCTGCACCGTGTCACCGTCGAGCACGGAGCGCACGGTCACCGTCTCGAGGTCGGTCGCACCGGCCCCACCGAGAACCCTGTCGCGCAGGTCGCCCAGGCTCGTCCCGGTCAGACGCAACGCCAGCCAGACGGCGATCCCCAGGGCGACCAGCACGAGCAGGCAGCCCAGGTCCTTCCTCGTCACTCGCACAGGGAGCAGTGTGCACGGCCCCACCGACGAGGCCGCCCGTGAGCAGGGCTAGGCTCGCCGACGACGCGGGGTGCCTCCTGTCCGGAGGCTGAGATCACACCCGTCGAACCTGATCTAGCTCGTACTAGCGAAGGGACGTCTCCATGAGCGTTCGACCGACCCTGCCCACTGCCGACGATCTCGGTCGCACCTGGGAGGGGGTGCGGTCCCGGTCGCCCCTGGTCCAGTGCCTGACCAACGTCGTGGCCACCCAGCGCACCGCCGACGTGCTGCTCGCCGCCGGCGCGGCACCCGCGATGGTCGACAACCCGCACGAGGCGGGCGCCTTCGCCCGGGTCGCCTCTGCCGTGCTGGTCAACCTGGGCACTCCCCAGGACGCCACGGTCGAGGCCAAGCGGCTGGCCGTCGCCGCGGCGCGTGAGGCGGGGACCCCCTGGGTGCTCGATCCGGTCGCGGCCGGCGGGCTGGCCTGGCGGACCGAGGTGGCCCGGGAGCTGGTCGCGCTCGGACCGTCGGTCGTGCGGGGCAACGCCTCGGAGGTGCTCGGCCTGGCCGGCGGTGCGGGCGGGCGAGGCGTCGACGCGACCGACAGCGCCGAGTCCGCCCTGGAGGCTGCCCGCGAGCTCTCGCAGCGCCACGGCTGCGTCGTCGCGCTCAGCGGGCCGGTCGACCATCTCGTGCTGGGCGACGAGGTGGTCCGCCTGGCTCACGGCCACCCGTGGCTGACCCGCGTGACCGCGGTCGGCTGCTCGCTGGGCGCACTCGTGGCGGCCTGCTGCGCGGTCGCTGAGGACTCGCTCGCCGCCGCGGCGACGGCCACCGCCGCGCTCACCCTGGCGGCCGAGGACGCCGCCGCTCGCAGCGCCGGGCCCGGCAGCTTCGCTCCCGCGCTGCTGGACGAGCTCGCCGCGCTCACTCCGGAGGCGCTGGCCGGCAGGGCGGTGCTCGCCTGATGCTCGACCTTCGGCTCTACCTCGTGACCGACACCGGTATGACGCGTCGGCACGGTCTCGACGCCACGCTCCGGGCCGCGGTCCGCGGCGGGGTGACCGTCGTCCAGCTGCGCGACCACGACGCCTCCGACCGGGAGTTCGTGGCGCTGGGCCGCCTCGCCCTGGCCGCCCTGCGGGGCACCGGGGTGCCGCTCATCCTCAACGACCGCGTGCGCCTCGTGGAGGAGGTCGGCGCGCAGGGCGCGCACGTCGGGCAGTCCGACCTCGACCCGGTGAGGGCGAGGGAGATGCTCGGGCACACGGCATACCTCGGCCTGTCGTGCCACACGCAGGACCAGGTCACGGCGGCCTGCGCGCTGCCGACGGGCACCGTGGACTACCTCGGTCTGGGGCCGGTGTGGGCGACCAGCACCAAGGCCGACCACGCGGCTCCGCTGGGGCCGGACGGTCTGGCCTCCCTCGCGAGGGCCAGCACCCTGCCCGCCGTGGCCATCGGCGGCGTCGACGCGTCCAGGCTCGCGTCCGTACGGGCGCCCGGGGTCGCCGGGGTCGCTGTCGTCAGCGCCGTCTGCCGGGCCGAGGACCCCGCTCTGGCCGCGCGCGAGCTCCGCGCCGGCTGGGGCGCGTCCGTGGAGGTGGGCGGGTGAGCCGCGCGGACGCGAGGTCGTCCGGCGGCGGAGTCCCCCACGTGCTGAGCATCGCCGGCTCAGACCCCTCCGGCGGCGCGGGGATCCAGGCCGACCTCAAGACCTTCAGCGCCCTCGGGGCCTACGGCTGCGCGGTGCTCACCTCGCTCACCGCGCAGAGCACCCAGGGAGTCACCGGCGTGCACCCCCTCCCGCCCGGATTCGTGCGCCAGCAGGTCGACACACTCGTCGAGGACGTGCGGATCGACGCGACCAAGCTGGGGATGCTCGGCACCGCGGAGTGTGTCGAGGTGGTCACCGACCTCGTGCGCGAGGGGCGTCTCGGTCCGGTGGTCCTCGACCCGGTGATGGTGTCGACGGCCGGGTCGCGCCTCCTGGACGAGGACGCCGTCGCCGGCGTGCGCCGCCTGCTCCCCCACGTCGACGTCGTCACGCCCAACCTGCCGGAGGCTGCCGTGCTGCTGGGCGGGGAGCCGGGGCAGGTCGCGACCGACGTCCGCTCGATGCACGACCAGGCGCGTCGGTTGCAGGATCTCGGCGCGGCCCGGGTCCTGCTCAAGGGCGGGCACGCCCAGGGGCCGGAGGCGCTCGACGTGTGGGCGGACGCCGACGGTTCGCACGAGCTGCGCGCGACGCGGGTCGACACACGGCATACCCACGGCACCGGGTGCTCCCTCTCCTCCGCGCTCGCGGCGATCCGTCCACAGGAGTCGTCCTGGTTGGCCACGGTGACCGCGGCCAAGGAGTGGCTCACGGGTGCGCTGACCCAGGGTGAGCGGCTGGCGGTCGGGAGGGGCCCCGGGCCGGTCCACCACTTCTGGCGCTGGTGGTGAGCCGCTCAGGAGGACCCGGTCGGCGGCAGGGGGCGGCATCCGGCGACCCGGTGCACCGCTCCTGGCACGGGCGAACGCGCCAGGAGCGGTGCCGGGCAGACGTCAGGCGACCATCCCGTGCGGGTCGATGACGTACTTCTTGGCCACGCCGGCGTCGAATTCCTGG
This sequence comes from Ornithinimicrobium tianjinense, assembly GCF_014636495.1. Classification (GTDB taxonomy): domain Bacteria; phylum Actinomycetota; class Actinomycetes; order Actinomycetales; family Dermatophilaceae; genus Ornithinicoccus; species Ornithinicoccus tianjinensis. The sequence goes on along the minus strand of NZ_BMEM01000001.1, from coordinate 1,316,284 downwards.
TAGGCCTGCGGGGCCTCGTCCAGCGACACCTTCGTGGCGTTGACGGCCTTGGCGATCTGCACCTTGTCGTTGAGGATCGCCATCATCAGGCCGCGGTGGTACTTCATGACCGGGCACTGACCGGTGACGAAGTAGTGCGACTTCGCCCAGCCCAGCCCGAGCCGCAGCGACAGCGAGCCGACCTGCGCCGCCTCGTCCACACCGCCCGGGTCGCCGGTGACGTACAGGCCGGGGATGCCGAGCCCGCCACCCGCCCGGGTGATCTCCATGAGGGAGTTGAGGACGGCAGCGGGGTGCTCGGTCGCCGCCTCGGAGCCGTGACCGCGCGCCTCGAAGCCCACGGCGTCGACGCCGCAGTCCACCTCGGGTACCCCGAGGAGCTGCTCGAGCTGGTCACCCACGTCACCCTTGCTGACGTCGACCGTCTCGCAGCCGAAGGAGCGCGCCTGGGCCAGCCGCTCCTCGTTGAGGTCGCCCACGACCACGACCGCTGCGCCGAGCAGCTGCGCGGACGCGGCGGCGGCCAGACCGACCGGGCCGGCACCCGCGACATACACGGTCGAACCGACGCCCACACCGGCGCTCACCGCACCGTGGAAGCCGGTCGGGAAGATGTCGGAGAGCATGGTCAGGTCCAGGATCTTCTCCATCGCCCGGTCCTTGTCGGGGAACTTCAGCAGGTTCCAGTCGGCGTACGGCACGAGGACGTACTCCGCCTGTCCACCCACCCAGCCCCCCATGTCGACGTAGCCGTAGGCGCTGCCGGGACGGTCGGGGTTGACGTTCAGACAGATGCCGGTCTTGCCCTCCTTGCAGTTGCGGCAGCGGCCGCAGGCGATGTTGAAGGGCACCGAGCACAGGTCACCCTCCTTGATGAACTCCACGCCCGGCCCGCACTCGACGACCTCGCCGGTGATCTCGTGGCCGAGGATGAGTCCCTCCGGAGCGGTGGTGCGCCCACGGACCATGTGCTGGTCAGAGCCGCAGATGTTCGTCGTGACGACCTTCAGGATCGCGGCGTGCGGCAGCGCCCTGCCGACGTTGGCCGGGTTCACCCCCGGGCCGTCCATCAGCTCGAACGTGGGGTACGGGATCTCCTGCACCTCGGTGTGTCCGGGTCCCATGTAGGCGACACCACGGTTGTTCGTCATGCCTGATCACATCCTCAGACCACTGAGGACGTGACCCTGTTGCCACGTCCACGTGATCGGTTCGGGTCTGATCAGTCTATCGAGTTGCGCGGATGGCGCGCTGTGAGTCGCCTCACAACAGGTCGAGCACGACCGCGGCGGCCGCCGCACCCGTCGCCACGAGGCTGCGGTGCGTCCGCGCCCACTCGACTCGGCGGGCGGCCGCTGCCTCGTCGCGTCCGGCGCGGTGCGCCCGCACCGCGGCGAGCATCGCCTGCGCGACCTGCCCCACGTCATACCCCACCGCCTCGCCGAGGCCGTGCTCGGCGACGTCCGCCGCCGCCGGGCCCGGACCGGCGAAGATGACCGGCGCTCCCGACGCGACGGCGGCGATCACCTTGGTGGGGTAGGCGAAGTCGTAGCCCACCCCCGGCCGGACGCTCACCAGCGCCGCGGCGGCTCCCCGCTGCCACGCAGCGGCCTCCTCCGGCGGCACGAGCGGACGCAGCTCGATCGCGTCCGGGGGCAGCTCGTCCCGGACCCTCTGCAGCGCGTCCCAGCTCGACCCCTGGCCGAGGAAGACCAGCCGCGCGTCGGGCTGCTCGCGGACCACCTCGCGCATGGCCTCGGCGAAGATCTCCGCGCCCTGCCACTCCGAGGCGGTTCCGGCATACACGAGGTATGGCGCGTCCGGCGCCTCGGGATGCAGCTGGCCCTCGGGGGTGAAGACGTCGGTGTCGATGCCGTTCGGCACGACGGTCACCGGCGTCCCCGGCCCCGCCAGGGCGCGGACCCGTTCGGAGACACCCTCGGAGACGGCGACGACGTCGCGCGCGCCCCGCAGGGCGAACCGCTCGACCCGCCGCATGGCCGACACGACGGGCGCCGGGGCGCCCATGGAGGCGGTGGCGTCCGACCAGACGTCGGCGGCGTAGTAGACGTAGGGCACGCGCGGGCCCACCAGACCGCGCACGAAGAGGGCGACCCGGGTGACCGCGCCGGTCGTGGGCGGCGGCTCGACCACGACCACGTCCGGCCGGCGCTCGGCGAGGAGCCGGAGGGCGAGCGGCAGGTCGAAGGAGAGGTAGGGCAGGTAGCCGCGGACGTAGCCGTTCCTGTCCCTGAGCACCGGCCAGCGCGACACTTCGACGCCTGCAGCGCGGGTGGCCGGCGCGTCGCGCAGGGCCGGTGGGGGGTTGCTCGTCAGGACGCGGACGTGCGACCGCTCGGCAAGGGCCCGCACCAGGGCGCCGAGCCGGAAGGTCGCCGCGGCCGCCTCGGGCGCGAAGATCCGGGTGGCAAGAACCACACGGCGCGTCCGGTCACTCATGGGACAACCACATGACGCGCTCGGTGGGGTGGTGGGCAACCACGTGACGCGGTCGGTGGGAGGGAGGGGTCACAGGGTGATGGTCTGGCCCGTGGCGGCTGAGGTGAGGACGGCCTCGACGACGCGCAGGGTGTTGACGCCCTCGGACATGGACACGGCCTCGGAGGGGCGGCCCCAGAGGGCGTCGCGGAAGTTCTCCTGCTCGACCAGCAGCGGCTCGCGCCGGGACAGCGCGTAGCGGGTGGAGTCGCCCTCGGACACGCCCCGGAACGCCCTGGCCCGGTCCCACTCCGAGGTCACGTCACCGTTGGCGACGAAGGTCAGGTCACCGGTGAGGGTGTTGGCGATGAACGCCCCCTTCTCCCCCGTCACGACCGTCTCGCGGACCTTGACCGGGGAGAGCCAGTTCACCGTGTGCGACACGATGATCCCGTTGGCCAGCCGGCCGGTGGCCACCACCATGTCCTCGTGCTCACGCCCCGAACGGTGCGTCACCTCACCCGCGACCCGCTCGTAGGTCGACTGCGCCAGCCACGCCGTCAGGTCGATGTCGTGCGTGGCCAGGTCCTTGACCACCCCCACGTCGGCGATCCGCGCCGGGAACGGGCCCTGCCGCGAGGTCGTGATCTGGTAGACCGCGCCCAGCTCGCCCGCGCCGATCCGCCGCCGCATCTCCAGCAGGGCGGGGTTGCACCGCTCCACGTAGCCGACCGCACCGACCAGCCCGGCAGAGGCGAACGCGTCCGCGACCCGCCGCCCCGACTCCGCCGTCGCCGCGATCGGCTTCTCCACCATCGCGTGCACCCCGGCCTCCGCCAGCGCCAGCGCCACCTCCTCGTGCAGGTAGGTCGGCACCGCCACCATCGCCGCGTCGATCCCCGCAGCGACCAGCGCGCCCACGTCCGGCAGCACCTCCAGCCCGCCGGCGACCCCGTGCTTGTCACCGAACGGGTCGGCGACCGCGACCAGCTCCATCCCCTCCACCGCACGGATCACCCGCGCGTGATGACGCCCCATCGAGCCCAGCCCGATCAGCCCCATCCGCACCGTCCCACCCTCGGGCAGCACGGCACCGCCCACGTCGATGCTCACCGTCCCGCCCCGACCACCGTGCTGACGGCCGTCGCGATCCGCTCCAGGTCACCCTGGGACAGCGAGGGGTGCACCGGCAGGCTGATCACCTCCGCCGCGGCCCGCGCCGTCTCCGGCAGCTCGTGCGCCGGGGCGTACCGCGCCAGGGAGACCAGCTCGTGGTTCGGCGTCGGGTAGTACACCCCGCACCCCACCCGGTGCTCCTCCCGCAGCGCCTGGACCACGCGGTCCCGCTCGGCACCCGAGGCACCCGCGATCCGGACCGTGTACTGGTGGTACACGTGCGTGCACCCCTGGCGCACCGGCGGGGTCACGACACCCTCCAGGTGCTCGTCCAACCACGCCGCGTTCGCCTGGCGCTGCGCCGTCCACGCACCCACCTTGGTCAGCTGCACCCGCCCGATCGCGGCGTGGATGTCGGTCATCCGGTTGTTCAGCCCCACCACCTCGTTGGCGTACTGCTTCTCCATCCCCTGGTTGCGCAGCAGCCGCACCCCCCGCGCGATCTCCTCGTCCCCGCACGAGACCATCCCACCCTCGCCCGAGGTCATGTTCTTCGTCGGGTACAGGCTGAACATCCCGAACACCCCGAAGGACCCCACCGGCTCCCCGTGATACGTCGCCCCGTGCGCCTGAGCCGCGTCCTCGAACAGCTGCACCCCCGCCTCGGCAGCCACCTGCCCCAGACCCTCCATGTCCGCCGGGTGACCGTACAGGTGCACCGGCATCACCGCCGCCGTCCGGTCCGTCACCGCCGCCCGCACCGACTCCGGGTCCAGGTTGAAGGTGTCCGGGCTGATGTCCGCGAACACCGGCGTCGCCCCCGTCAGGGCCACCGAGTTCGCCGTCGCCGCGAACGTGAACGACGGGACGATCACCTCGTCCCCCGCGCCGATCCCCGCCGCCAGCAGGCCCAGGTGCAACCCCGAGGTCCCCGAGTTCACCGCCACGCACGTGCGCCCACCCACGAGCTGGTCGGCGAACTCCGTCTCGAACGCCGCCACCTCCGGACCCTGGGCCACCATCCCCGAGCGCAGCACACGATCCACCGCAGCCCGCTCCTCCTCCCCGATGATCGGCTTCGCCGCAGGGATCATCGGCAGGTCGGTCGTCTCGGTCATCAGCTGGTGCCTTCCTCGGTCAGGGTGCCGTCGTGCTCGGTGTACATGGTGCCGGTCGCGGGGCAGCGCAGCCGCCCCGGCGTGCCGGTCTGCTCCAGGGGGTGGCCGGCGCGGCCGACCCAGCCCACCTGGCGCGCGGGGACGCCGACCATCAGGGCGTGCGGGGGGACGTCGCGGGTGACCACGGCGCCGGCGGCGACCGTGGCCCAGGCGCCGATGGTCACGGGCGCCACGCAGACGGCGCGGGCGCCGATGGAGGCGCCGGTGCCGACCGTCACCCCGACCGCCTCCCAGTCGTGGGCGCTCTTGAGCGACCCGTCGGGGTTGATGGCGCGCGGGAAGGTGTCGTTGGTCAGGACCGCGGCCGGCCCGACGAAGACGCCGTCGCCCAGGCGCGCGGGCTCGTAGACCAGCGCGTAGTTCTGCACCTTGCAGTGGTCGCCGAGCTGCACGCCGGTCCCGATGTAGGCGCCGCGCCCGATGACGCACCCCTCGCCGAGGACCGCCTGCTCGCGCACCTGCGCGAGGTGCCAGACGGAGCTGCCGTCGCCCACGACGGCGTCGGGTGAGACGTCGGCGCTGTCCACGATGCGTGTTGTCACGGAACTCCTTGATCGCGTGCGGGACAATGCAGGTATGACCTTATCGCCCCCCGTCGAGGACGCCTGGCTGGTGATCCCGCTGTTCAACGAGGCGACGGTGATCGAGGAGGTCGTCCGCGCGGCGCGCCGCACCTTCGCGCACGTCGTCTGCGTCGACGACGCCAGCACCGACCGGTCCGCCGGGCGCGCGGCCGCGGCGGGCGCCGTGGTCGTCTCGCACCCGTTCAACCTCGGTCAGGGCGCTGCCCTGCAGACCGGTATGGCGTACGTGCTCGCCGCGACGGACGCGGCCTACCTGGTCACCTTCGACGCGGACGGCCAGCACCGTGTCGAGGACGCCGCGGAGATGGTCGCCCGGGCCAGGGACGAGGACCTGGCGATCGTCTTCGGCTCGCGCTTCCTCGACGACCGCACCCGGCCGGGTCTGCTGAAGAAGATCGTGCTCAAGGGTGCGGTGTGGCTGACCAACCAGCAGACGGGGCTGCGCCTGACCGACGCGCACAACGGGCTGCGGGTGCTGCGCCGCGACGCCGCGAGCGCGCTGGACCTGCGGCAGAACAGGATGGCGCACGCGACCGAGATCGTGCTGCAGCTGGGACGTACCCGGCTGCCCTGGGCCGAGCACCCGGTGCACATCGTCTACACCGACTACAGCCGTGCCAAGGGGCAGTCCCTCATCAACTCCGTCAACATCCTCGTCGACACGTTCCTGAAGTGAGGCCGCGCCCGTGCTCGACCAACCGTTGATCAAGATCCTGCTGCTCGTGGCGATCGTGGTCGTCACGCTCATGCTCAACCGCTCCGGCGCCGGCGCCCGGCACCAGGCCGTGCGCCGGCTGATGCTCGTGGCCTTCGTCCTGCTCGCCGCGATGGCCGTCCTCTTCCCGGCGCTGCTGACCCAGGTGGCGCGCTTCCTCGGCGTCGGTCGCGGCGCCGACCTGCTGCTCTACGGGCTGACCGTCTTCTTCCTCGGCTTCGTCGCCTCGTCCTACCGCCGCATGCGCCAGATGGAGCAGCAGGTCACCACCCTGGCCCGCGAGCTCGCGCTGCGCGCCGCGATCCACGACAGCCGGGGGCACACCCGCCACGAGGACGGTCCGACCGGTCCTCAGACGTAGGGCAGCAGCTCGCGGTAGACCCGCTCGTCCGCCGCGGCGAGGATCCCGCGCGGGCGGATCCCCGGGCCGTAGCGCTCCCCGTCGACGGTGCCGACGTAGCCGCCGACCTCCTCCAGCATCAGCGCCCCGGGAACGTGGTCCCACGGCATGGTCGCGCGGTAGAGCAGCGCGTCGCAGGAGCCCGAGGCCAGCTGGGGGTAGTCGATCCCGCAGCTGACCCAGGTGAGCGACATCGGGCCGGCGGGACCGAGCATCTGGCCCACGCCGCGCCGGCTGGAGGTGCGCACGTCGAGGTCGGCCACCTCCTCCGGGGCCGCTGGGCGCTCCACGCGCTGTCCGTCGCGGTAGAGACCGGCGCCCCGCTCTGCCACCCAGGCTGTGCCGTGCTGGGGCTGCCAGATCCAGGCCCGGACGGTCTGGCCGTCGACGATCTCGGCCGCCATCACGGCATGGTCGGGCGAGCCGTGCACGAAGTTGCGGGTGCCGTCGACCGGGTCGACGGTGAACGCGTGGTCGGCCGCGTGGAAGGCCTCGATCAGCCGCGCGTCCGCGGCATACGCCTCCTCCCCCAGCACCAGCGTGTGGGGGTAGGCCGCGCGCAGCGCCTGGGTGATCAGCACCTCCGCCTCGCGGTCGGCCACGGTGACGAGGTCACCGGGGTGGGACTTGGAGCTCACCTCGTGGTCGGCGAGCGCCCGGAAGCGTGGGTTGATGACCGCCTCGGCGGTCTCCTGGAGCAGGGCCAGCACGGCGTCGGAGTCCATCACCCCGCCAGCCTGCCACGGACCTCAGGTCAGCGGGGCGCGATGCACCTTGTGCGCGGCGGCCTGGGCCACCGGACGCACCACCATCCGGTCGATGTTGACGTGCCCGGGCAGCGAGGCCACCCAGGCGACGCACTCCGCGACGTCCTCCTCGGTGAGCGGCTGCTCGACCCCCTCGTAGACCTTGGCGGCCGCCGCCTCGTCGCCGTGCATCCGGGTCAGCGCGAACGACTCCGAGCGCACCATGCCCGGCGCCACCTCGCTGACGCGGACACGCGTGCCGTTGAGCTCGAGCCGGAGGGTGTCGACGACGGCGCGCTCGGCGAACTTCGCGGCGCAGTAGCCACCACCGCCCTCGTAGGCCACCGCCCCGGCCGTGGAGCCGATGACGACGACCGTGCCGTGGTCGGCCGCCCGCAGCGCCGGGAGCAGGGCCTTGGTGACCGCGACCGTGCCGAGGACGTTGGTCTCGTACATGGCGCGCCAGCCGTCCAGGTCGGCCTGCGCCACGGGGTCGGCCCCGAGCGCGCCGCCGGCGTTGTTCACCAGCAGGTCGAGCCGGTCGCCCACCGCCTCCGCCAGCCGCGCCACGTCCTCGGGATCGGTGACGTCGACGACGAGCGGTCGCCCGCCGATCTCGGCCGCGACCTGCTCGACCCGGTCCTGACGGCGCGCGGTGACCCACACGTCATACCCGTCCTGGGCTAGGCGCGTCGCGCACGCGCGCCCGATCCCGCCGCTCGCACCGGTCACCACCGCCGTCGGTCGTCCTGCCATGGAGGCGAGTATGCCGGTACCGCTCTCCTCGGTGATAAACCGGTGGACGCCGGCGGGCCCCTGGCAGGAGCATGGGGCCTGCACCACGACCGCGTCCGGAGCTCACCGGACGCCTGAGGAGAGGAGGAGCCATGGTCGACCTGACCGCAGCCCGTGGTCCCGCGGACCAGGGCATCAGCGCCCCGCTCTTCCTCTCCCCCAGGAGTTCTCGTGCCTGCTGCACACCCCCCGACGTCCACGGGTGACGTCGACCCGTCCTTCACCTTCCACTACGTCCAGCTCGACCTGCCCGAGGAGGCCGGTCCCGACCGCCGCCCCACCACCTACTGGGACGTCGAGCGCGGGATGCGCGGCCCGGAGCCGCGCCCCGACTGGCTCGTCGTCGACGCCGGCGCCGTCGACACCGAGCTGGGTGTCCTCAAGACCGGCAAGGAGGCCGACGTCTTCCTCCTCGAGCGGGCCGCGGAGACGCCGTACGCCGCCCGGCCCCGGGAGTCCTGCCTGCTCGCCGCCAAGCGCTACCGCGACGCGCAGCACCGCGCCTTCCACCGCGACAGCCTCTACGTCGAGGGCCGCGGCGTGCGGCGCAGCCGCGACCAGCGCGCGCTGGCGCGCAGGTCCGACTACGGCCGTCAGGTCGCCGCCGGCCAGTGGGCGCAGGCGGAGTGGGTGGCGCTGCGCACCGCCTGGGAGGCGGGCGTGCCCGTGCCCTACCCGGTCTCGCTCCAGGGCACCGAGCTGCTCATGGAGTTCGCCGGGACGCCCGACGGCACCGCGGCGCCCCGGCTGGCGCAGACGCGGGCCGAGGGCGAGCTGCTCGCGCACTGCTGGGAGCAGGTCGTCCAGATCGTCCTCGGCATGGCCGCGCTGGGCTGGGCGCACGGCGACCTGAGCGCGTACAACCTGCTGCTCCACGGCGAGGTCGTGCTCGCCATCGACCTGCCCCAGGTCGTCGACGTCGTCGCCAACCCGCAGGGTCCGCAGCTGCTGCACCGCGACTGCGCCAACGTCGCGGCCTGGTTCGCAGCCCGGGGCCTGGAGGCCGACGGCGACGCGCTCTTCGCCGAGGCGGTGGGACTGGCCCTGTGACGGTGGCGGACGTGCCGACGGCCGGCGCCCCTGCGCGGGGCCCCGGCCGTCGTGCGGTGGTCGTGCGGGACCGTCAGGCCAGCTCGGCCGTCAGCGTGATCGTCGTGCCGGCCAGCGCCTGGGACACCGGGCAGCCGTTCTTGGCCTCCTCGGCGATCCGGGCGAAGTCCTCGGCGGAGATGCCCTCCACCTGGCCACGCACGGTCAGGTGGATGCCCGTGATGCCCTCGCCGGGCACGAAGGTCACGTCGGCCCTCGTGTCCAGCTGGGTGGGCGGGGTCTCGTTCTTGGCCAGCATGTTGGAGAAGGCCATCGAGTAGCAGGCCGCGTGCGCGGCGCCGATCAGCTCCTCGGGGTTGGTGACCTTCTGGCCCTCCTCGGTGCGGCCCTTCCAGTGGACCTCGAACTCACCCTGGCCGGAGCTCTCCAGCCGGGTGGTGCCGGAGCCCTCGAACAGGCTGCCCTTCCAGGTCGCGCTACCGGTGCTCACCAGTGCCATCGTGTCTCTCCTCCTCGCGGGACGGTGCCCGGCGGGTCCGGGCACCTCACGACCCATCCTGCCCCACGGCGCGGGCTGCCTCCTCGATCGCCTGCAGGTCCGCCGCCAGGTCGCTCTCCAGACGGGACCGCTGGGCCAGGGTGAGGTCGAGCGCCTCCAGCCCCGTCCGGGTGGCCTCGGCGACCTCCTGAGCCTGGTCCGGACGCAGCAGCCGCAGGCGGACCGCGTGCGCTGCCGCCCCCGCGTAGGTGTCGAAGACGTGGACCCCGTGCTCCGCCCACTCGGCGCGGGCAACGTCGTCGAGGTCGGTCACGTTGTGGAGCAGGGTCCCGACGATGTGGTCGGGGTCCTTGGCGTGCATCTGGGCGCCCACGTCGCCGTCGGCCTGGCCGCTGTCGCCCACGAACACCATCCGGCACTCCGGGAAGAGCAGCCGGTCGCGGTCCATGTTCTGGATCTTGCGCTCGGCGATGACCGCCTTGGTGTGCAGGTTGAGCAGGCTGCCGCCCAGCACCGCGTGGGGCGGCAGGCCGAGCTCGGAGAGACCGTTGCGGGTGTACTGCTCCACCAGCCCGCGCGGGCCGCCCGGGCGGGCGGTGACGAAGGTCAGGTCCCCGGCGCGGTTGGGCGCCGCGGCAGCACCCTCGTCCAGGGCGGTGAGCAGGGCGACGATGCCGGGGTAGACGGTGCCGCGCGGGTAGCGGTCGTCGTGGATCGCGCAGCGGAGCGTGTCGTCGATGTCGCACAGCACGCGCAGGTCCGAGGTCGGGTCCTTGTCAGCCTGCGCGGCGATGTGGGCGATGACCCGGTCCCTCAGGTCCTCGTGGAGGTCCCGGAAGACGAGGTGCTCGAGGTCGTGGTAGTCGCCGGAGGAGTTCAGGCGGTACTTCAGGTCGTGGAACTCCGCCCCCTCCCTGGACAGCAGCGCACCCACGACGGCCTCCTGGTGCGCGCGGGGCGTGCGCCCCGAGTGCAGGGCGGCGATCAGCGCGGCCAGGGTGACCGTGGACAGCTCGCCCCCGCGCGTGGTGACGAGCAGGTCGAGCAGCTGGCTGCGGTGGTCGGCGCCCCAGACGTGGTCGTCGACGTCACCGATCAGCCGGTCGAGGTCCAGGTCGGCGAGGAGGGCGTCGAGCTCGCCGGGCGGCACCTCACGCAGGATCGCCAGGACCTCCCGTTCGGCTGCGGGGCCGGTCCGCCAGCCCGAGGTCAGCTCGGTGATGCGGGAGGCGCGAGGGTCCATCGTGCTCCTTCGGTAGGCCGTGCGTGCCGGTCGGCAGGTCAGCGCGCCACCTGCACAGCACCGGCGTGCAGGACGATGCGCGCCTCGACGATACCCCCCACCACGTCACCGTCCACCTGGGCGAGGACCGGACCGGGGGCCCGGACGAGCACCTCCCGGGCCGACCGGTACCGCAGCGCCGGGTGGTCGGCGGGGTAGGCCTCCTCGGTGGATGCCCTGCCCACCGTGCCCAGGCCGGTGGCGGCGATGTGCGCCCATCCCCGGAGGCCCGCGGGCGCGACCAGGACGGCGTGGAGCACTCCGTCGTCGAGCCGTGCTCCGGGGACGACGCGCGCCCCGGCCGGCAGCCGGGCGGCGTTGACGGCCAGCAGGCTCCACAGGGGGCCGGCGTCGACGGGGCGGCCGTCCAGGGTCAGCCGCAGGAGGTGGTGCGGGTGGCTGAGGCGGCGCAGGCCCGGCGCGAAGTAGGCCAGCCAGCGCGCGCTGGCCTTGTGCCGCGGCCGCACGGCGGCCAGCGTGGCCGCGTCGTGACCCAGTCCCGCGAGCACCAGGAACGGGTGCTCGCTCCGGGACCCGTCGGCCGCCTGCAGGCGCGCGCTGCCCAGGTCCGTCGCACGCCCCGGTGCCGTGACCGCCACCTCCGCGGCCGGCGCGAGCAGGCGGGCCGCCCCGTCGCGGACCGCCGCGTCGCGCACGGGCAGGCCGGCGCTGCGCGCGAAGAGGTTGGCCGTCCCCACGGGGACCACGCCGAGGATCACGTCGGGCACGCCGCCCAGCTCGCCGGCCACCAGCCGGACCGTGCCGTCGCCCCCCGCGACGACCACGCGCAGGGCACCCTGCGCCACGGCATACCGGACCTGGCCCGGACCGGGGTCCTCGAGCGTGGTCTCCAGCACGAGCGGGGCGCCCAGCCGGGCGTCGGCGCAGGCGCGCCGGACCGCGGCCACCGCCGCCGCGGCGGCGCGCGAGGCCGGGTTGACGACGAGCGCGACGCGGCTCACGGGCGCGGGTCGGCCCTCGGCCTCAGGCGAGGTGGGACGACAGCGACGTCGCCACGGCGTCCGGGGTCAGCCCGATCCGGTCGAGCACCTGGCCGCGCGAGCCGTGCGCCAGGAACTCCGCCGGGATGCCGTAGGCGTGCACGAAGACGTCCACCCCCGCCTCGTCGAGGCGCTGACGCAGCTGCCCGGCGATCCCACCGGTGACGCTGTCCTCGAGGACGGCCACCGAGCCGGCGTCGCGGGCGAGCTCGATGAGGTCGTCGCTGACGGGGAGCACCCAGCGCGGGTCCACGACCATGACGGAACGGCCCTCGGCCTGCAGCTTGTCGGCCACCTCCAGCGCGACCGCCGCCATCGAGCCCACGCCGACCACGAGCAGGTCGAGGGGGCGGTCCGGGGCGCCGTCCCGCAGCACGTCGACGGAGCCGGCGGTGCGGACCGCCTCGATCGGCGCGGTCACGGTGCCCTTGGGGAAGCGGACCACGGTGGGCCCGTCCTCGACGGCGACCGCCTCGCGCAGCGCCAGGGCCACCTGGTGGCCGTCGCGGGGCGCCGCGACGTGCACGCCTGGCACGATCGCCAGCAGCGCGAGGTCCCACATCCCGTTGTGGCTGGCGCCGTCGGTGCCGGTGATGCCCGCGCGGTCCAGGACGAAGGTGACCGCCTGGCGGTGCAGCGCGCAGTCCATCAGCAGCTGGTCGAAGGCACGGTTGAGGAAGGTGGCGTAGATGCAGACCACCGGGTGCAGCCCGGCGTAGGAGAGCCCCGCGGCCATCGTGACGGCGTGCTGCTCGGCGATGCCGACGTCGAAGACGCGGTCGGGGTAGCGCTCGGCGAACGGCTGCAGGCCCACCGGGATGAGCATGGCGGCCGTGAGGGCGACGATGTCCTGGCGCTCGCGGCCCAGCCGCACGAGCTCGTCGCTGAACTCGTCGGTCCAGCTGCGGCCGGAGAGCTCCAGCGGCAGCCCGGTCTCGGGGTTGATCTTGCCGACGGCGTGGAAGCGGTCGGCCTCGTCCGCCGTCGCCGGGTCGTAGCCGTGCCCCTTCTCGGTGATCGCGTGGACGAGGACGACGCCGCCGAAGTCGTGGGCGCGGCGCAGCGCCGTCTCCATCGCCTCGACGTCGTGGCCGTCGACGGGACCGAGGTACTTCAGCCCCAGGTCCTCGAACATGCCCTGGGGGCTGACGATGTCCTTCAGGCCCTTCTTCATCCCGTGCAGGGTGTCGTAGACCTGCTTGCCGACCACCGGCGTCCGGTTGAGCTGGCGCTTGCCCCAGGACAGCACGTGCTCGTACTCCTTGGTCGCGCGCAGGGAGGCGAGGTAGTCCGCCATCCCTCCGTGCGTCGCCGCGTAGGAGCGCTCGTTGTCGTTGATGACGATGATGAGCGGCAGGTCGCGGTGGTCGGCGATGTTGTTCAGCGCCTCCCACACCATGCCGCCGGTGAGGGCACCGTCCCCGATGACCGCGACCGTGTGCCGGTCGGTCTCGCCCTTGAGCTTGCGCGCGGTGGCGATGCCGATCGCCCAGGACAGCGAGGTGCTGGCGTGGGAGTTCTCGACGACGTCGTGGTCGGACTCGTCGCGGCTGGGGTAGCCGGACAGGCCGCCCTGCTGGCGCAGCGTGGAGAAGTCGTGCCGGCCGGTGAGCAGCTTGTGGACGTAGCCGATGTGGCCGGTGTCGAACAGGAGGGTGTCGCGCGGGGAGTCGAAGACCCGGTGCAGCGCGATCGTCAGCTCGACGACGCCGAGGTTGGGACCCAGGTGGCCGCCGGTGCGCGAGACCGAGTGGATCAGGTAGTCGCGGATCTCCCCCGCCAGCTGCTCCACCTGCCGGGGCGAGAGCCGCTTGAGGTCGGTGGGACCGGTGATGGTGCGCATGAGTGCCACGGCTCTGTCGTCCTCCTGCGGCCGAACGGCCCTGTCGGCGAATGATCCCGGCCAGTGTAGTTCCCGGAGGCTGAGGACCTGCTGGACGCCCGTCTCGACGGCGACCGCCCCGTCCGCGAGGAGTCGTACACTTGTTCTATGTCGAGCGGACCGCCTGGATGGCCTGACCGGGTCCCGCCGGCCGGCGTGTCCGGCTGGGAGGAGGCCGCGGTCTCCTGGCTGCTCGACCAGTGCCCGGCGGACTACCGCGCCTACCGCGCCTGGCGCAAGCACCCGGCGGCGCTCGCCTGGGTCGCGACCCGCCACCTGGAGGCGCAGCTGGAGGCCATGCGCGGCGCGTGGCGCGACGTGCGCCCCGAGCTCGGGCCGCTGCTGCCTCCCGGGAGCCTGGGCGACGTGCTCGACTCGTTGGCCCGGGAGGGGCTGCGGCTGCGCGCCAACCACCGCGCCGCCGGCCTGCTGCTCGAGGCGCTGCGGCTGCGCGCCCCGATGCGCTAGCCGAGGATGCTCAGCCCTCCACGCCCGCGACCCGCACGTGGATCCTGTTGGCCCACGGGTCCTCGAAGGAGACGGTGCGGCCATCGTCGGCGGCCTGCACCCCGAAGTGGCGCATCCGCTCGGTGAGCGCGCCCACGTCGTCGGACGACGGCAGGTCGATGTCGACCTGACCCAGCCCCAGGCTCGGGAACCGGCGGCCGGCGCCCCGGCTGTTCCACACGTTCATCGCCATGTGGTGGTGGTAGCCGCCGGCGCTGACGAACAGCGCCTGGTTGCCGACCGTGGCCGTGGTGTCGAACCCGAGGCGGTCGACGTAGAACTCCTTGGCCGACGCGGTGTCGCCGACCGACAGGTGCACGTGGCCGACGACGGCGTCACCCGAGCCGGGGCTCTCGAGAGCCTCGGGGGTGAGGTGCTCCCGGAGGAAGTCGTTGGGGTCCAGGTACAGCGTGGCCATCTCGACCTGCCCGTGCACCCAGCTCCACTGCGAGCGGTCGCGGTCCCAGTAGAGCTCGATGCCGTTGCCCTCCGGGTCGTCCAGGTAGAAGGCCTGGCTCACGAGGTGGTCGGCGCTGCCGGTGAAGCGGCGCGGCGCCTTCTGGGCCACGGACGCGAGCGCTGCCGCGAGCGCGGTCTGGGTGGGGAAGAGGATCGCGGTGTGGAACAGCCCGGCGGAGCCGGGGGCCGCGTGCTTGAGCGCGGGGCTGTGCCGCAGGATGACGACCGGCGTCGAGCCGCGGCCGAGCGTCACCACCGGCCCGTCCTCGGAGATCACCTGCAGGGTGATGACGTCGCGGTAGAAGGCGGTCATCCCGGCGAGGTCGGCGACGTCGAGGGTCACCGGACCCATCGCGGTGTCGGCGGCCAGTCGGTCGGTGCGGGCGGTCGAGGTCGGGCTCACGCTTCCTCCAGTTGTGTATGACGTGTCACTTACTTAGCGCGCGCGCCCGCCCGTTCATTCCCGACCGTTGGCTGAGGGGCTCCAACCACTCACGTGAGTGGCTCGTGCACGCCATACCGCCGGATCGCGGGCTCCAACCACTCACGTGAGTGACTCGTGCACGCGGCCCGTTCCCCACGACGGCACTCGGCACAAGGGTGCACGATGTGGGCATGGCGCACGAGGAGAAGCCCCGCAAGCTCGACCGCAAGGTCTACGAGGGCGAGCTGTTCCGGCTGCAGGGCGAGCTCGTCAAGCTCCAGGAGTGGATCCGGGCGACCGAGCAGCGGCTCGTCGTCATCTTCGAGGGCCGCGACGCCGCGGGCAAGGGCGGCGCGATCAAGCGGGTCATCGAGTACCTCTCGCCGCGCCAGACGCAGATCGTCGCGCTGCCGGCCCCGACCGAGCGGCAGCAGACGCAGTGGTACTTCCAGCGCTACGTCGAGCACCTGCCGGCCGCGGGCGAGATCCGGCTGTTCGACCGGTCCTGGTACAACCGCGCCGGAGTCGAACGGGTCATGGGCTACTGCACCCCCGAGGAGCACCGCCGCTTCCTGCACCAGTGCCCCATCTTCGAGCGGCTGCTCGTCGAGGACGGGATCATGCTGCGCAAGTACTGGTTCTCGGTCTCCGACGCCGAGCAGGAGAGGCGGTTCCGCTCCCGGCTGGACGACCCGATGCGCCGCTGGAAGCTCTCCCCCACCGACCTGGAGAGCCTGACCCGCTGGGAGTCCTACAGCCGGGCCAAGGACGAGATGTTCGTCCACACCGACATCCCCGAGGCGCCCTGGTACGTCGTCGAGAGCGACGACAAGCGCTCGGCCCGGATCAACATGATCGCCCACCTGCTCTCCTCCATCCCGTACGAGGAGGTCGCGCTGCCTGAGCTGACGATGCCGGAGCGACCGCCGTCCACCGGCTACCAGCGCACCGACCGCTCCCTGCAGACCGAGGTGCCCGACCATGCTGCCGAGGTGGGCGAGCGGGAAGGGCGCCCCGTGCGTCGGCACCGGGAGGACATGGGCTGACGGCGACGCCCCGCCGACCGGGTGGTCGGCGGGGCGTCGGGTATGCCGTGCGGCGCTCGTCAGGCGTTCACGAGCGAGCGCAGGACGTACTGCAGGATGCCGTCGTTGCGGTAGTAGTCGGCCTCACCGGGGGTGTCGATACGGACCACCGCGTCGAACTCCACCGTGGAGCCGTCCTCCTTGGCCGCGCTGACCTTGACGGTCCTCGGCGTGGTGCCGTCGTTGAGGGCGGTCACCCCGGTCACCGAGAAGGTCTCCGTCCCGTCCAGGCCCAGGCTGTCGGCGTTCTGGCCGGCCGGGAACTGCAGGGGCAGGACGCCCATGCCGATGAGGTTGGAGCGGTGGATGCGCTCGTAGGACTCGGCGATGACGACCTTGACACCGAGCAGGCGGGTGCCCTTGGCGGCCCAGTCGCGCGAGGACCCGGAGCCGTACTCCTTGCCGGCGAGGATCACCAGCGGGGTGCCCGCCGCGGCGTAGTTCTGCGCCGCGTCGTAGATGGTCGTCTGCTCGCCACCGGCGGTGAAGTCGCGGGTGAAGCCACCCTCGACGCCGTCCAGGAGCTGGTTCTTCAGCCGGATGTTGGCGAAGGTGCCGCGGATCATGACCTCGTGGTTGCCGCGGCGCGAGCCGTAG
Organism: Ornithinimicrobium tianjinense; assembly: GCF_014636495.1. Taxonomy (GTDB): domain Bacteria; phylum Actinomycetota; class Actinomycetes; order Actinomycetales; family Dermatophilaceae; genus Ornithinicoccus; species Ornithinicoccus tianjinensis. The sequence goes on along the minus strand of NZ_BMEM01000001.1, from coordinate 1,299,525 downwards.
GAGTTGAAGTCCTTGCGCTCGACGCCGTGCTCGGCGAGGTACCTGCCGGCCGGGCTGTCGGCCTTGATCGACCCGGCCGGGCTGATGTGGTCGGTCGTCACCGAGTCACCCAGCTTGGCCAGGACGCGAGCGCCCTCGATGTCGGTGACGGGCGCCGGCGCCGCCTGCATGCCCTCGAAGTACGGGGGCTTGCGCACGTAGGTCGACTCGCCCGCCCACTCGAAGGTGTCGCCGTCCGGCGTCGGCAGCGACTGCCAGCGCTGGTCTCCGGCGAAGACGTCGGAGTAGTCCTCGGTGAACATGTCCCGGCTGATCGACCCGGCGATGGTCGCCTCGACGTCCTCGGGGGCCGGCCAGATGTCCTTGAGGTAGACGTCCTCGCCATCCTTGCCCTGACCCAGCGGCTGGGAGTCGAAGTCGAAGTCCATGGTCCCGGCGAGGGCGTAGGCGATGACCAGCGGCGGGGAGGCCAGGTAGTTCATCTTGACGTCGGGGTTGATGCGGCCCTCGAAGTTGCGGTTGCCGGACAGCACCGACACGACGGCCAGGTCGCTGCTGTTCACCGCGGCCGACACCTCGTCGATGATCGGGCCGGAGTTGCCGATGCACGTGGTGCAGCCGTAGCCGACCAGGTGGAAGCCGAGCGCCTCCAGGTAGGGCCACATGCCGGCCTTGTCGTAGTAGCCGGTGACCACCTTGGAGCCGGGCGCCATCGAGGTCTTGACCCAGGGCGCGACGTCCAGGCCCTTCTCGACGGCGTTCTTGGCCAGCATCGCGGCAGCCATCATCACCGAGGGGTTGGAGGTGTTGGTGCACGAGGTGATCGAGGCGATCGCCACGTGGCCGTGGTCGATCTGGACCTGCGCGTCCCCGATGGTGGCCGGGGTCGGGCTGCTCACCCGGTCGCCGTTCAGCAGCGGCGAGCGCTCCGGGCGGCCGGCCTCCTGCGACTCCTCGTGGGCGTCGTGGGAGGGGGCGTCCGAGGCCGGGAAGGTCTGGGCGAGCTCCTGGTCGACGGCGCTCTTCTCGATGCCGTGGCCGTCCACCACGTAGTTCTTCAGGTCGGCGCGGAACTGCTTCTTGGCGGCCGTGAGCTCGATACGGTCCTGCGGCCGCTTCGGCCCCGCGATCGAGGGGACGACCGTGGAGAGGTCGAGCTCGAGGTACTCGCTGTAGCGCGCCTCCGTCGAGGCGTCCAGCCACATGCCCTGCTCCTTGGCGTAGGCCTCCACCAGCGCGACCTGCTCGTCCGAGCGACCGGTCAGGCGCAGGTAGTCGAGCGTCACGTCGTCGATCGGGAAGATGGCGCAGGTCGAGCCGAACTCGGGGCTCATGTTGCCGATGGTGGCCCGGTTGGCCAGCGGCACCTGGGCGACGCCCTCGCCGTAGAACTCCACGAACTTGCCGACGACACCGTGGTCGCGCAGCATCTCGGTGATGGTCAGCACGACGTCGGTCGCGGTCGCGCCGGCCGGGATGGACCCGGAGAGCTTGAAGCCGACCACGCGCGGGATGAGCATGGACACCGGCTGGCCGAGCATCGCGGCCTCGGCCTCGATGCCGCCGACGCCCCAGCCGAGCACGCCGAGCCCGTTGACCATGGTGGTGTGGGAGTCGGTGCCGACGCAGGTGTCGGGGTAGGCCTGCAGGGCGCCACCGACCTCGCGGGTCATGGTGACGCGCGCCAGGTGCTCGATGTTGACCTGGTGGACGATGCCGGTGCCCGGCGGCACCACCTTGAAGTCCTCGAACGCGGTCTGGCCCCAGCGCAGGAACTGGTAGCGCTCACCGTTGCGCTCGTACTCGATCTCGACGTTGCGCTCGAAGGCGTCCGGCCGGCCGAAGACGTCGATGATCACCGAGTGGTCGATGACCAGCTCGGCCGGGGCCAGCGGGTTGATCTTCGTCGGGTCGCCGCCGAGGTCGGCCATCGCCTCACGCATGGTGGCGAGGTCGACGATGCAGGGGACACCGGTGAAGTCCTGCATGATGACGCGCGCCGGGGTGAACTGGATCTCGGTGTCCGGCTCGGCGTCGGCGTCCCACTGCGCGAGGGCGGTGATGTGGTCGGCGGTGATGTTGGCGCCGTCCTCGGTGCGCAGGAGGTTCTCCAGCAGCACCTTCAGCGAGTAGGGCAGCGTCTCGGCGCCCTCGAGCCCGCCGATCCGGAAGATCTCGTAGCTCTGGTCACCTACTCCCAGCGTGCCCTTGGCTCCAAAGCTGTCCGGGTTCGTGCTCAACGTGATCGCTCCTCTTGCTGGCGGGGACCATTTATCTTGACATCAAGATATCTCAGGCGGCGCCGGTTCGCCAAAAGCTGGGCGGGCGTGGCGGGCCTCAGGGCCATCCTGCCGCATCGCGGTCTCAGGCGTGCGGGCGCAGGAGCGCCAGACACTCCACGTGGTGCGTCATCGGGAAGGCGTCCAGGACGCGCAGCCCGACCAGCTCCAGCCCGTGCTCGCGCGCCGCGCGCAGGTCCCTGGCCAGCGCCGCAGGGTCGCACGCGACATACACGACCGCACGGGGCCGCAGCGCTGCGACGGCGGCGACGACCGCGGGACCGGCCCCGCTGCGGGGCGGGTCCAGGACCACGACGTCCGCCCGCTCCCCCTGCGCCACCAGGCGGTCGAGCGCCCGCTCGGTGGGCTCGGCCACCGCCTGCGCCCACGGCCGCTCGGCGAGGTGACGGGCCGCTGCCTCGGCTGCCTCCCGGTCGGCCTCGACGGCCAGGACGGAGCCGGTGGATCCGACAGCCTCCGCGAGCGGCACGGCGAACAGCCCCACGCCCGCGTAGAGGTCGAGCGCCCGCTCCCCCGCCTGCGGGTCCAGCCAGGCCATCACCTGCGCCGTGAACGTCGCCGCCGCGCCGGGGTGCACCTGCCAGAAGCCACGGGCGGAGAGGGTGAAGCGGTGCTCGCCGACGCGTTCGGTCACCTCCGGCACGGGGCCGGAAGGGACGGGGGTATGCCGTGCGCCTCGCCTGGCCGCCCCGCGGATGCGGCGCGGGGCCACGAGCGGCACCACGACCGGCTCGCCCACGGAGGGGGCGACGACGTCCAGCGCCACGACCGGGGCAGGCGGCGGAGGTCCGCCGAGCACGCCGGTCGCGTCCACCGAGGCGTGCGCGATGAGGCACCGGTCGACCGGGACGACCTCGTGCGAGCGGTGGCGGCGCAGCCCGGTCACCGTGCTGCCGTCACCCCGACGCTCGACCGCCACCTCCACCCGCGTGCGCCAGCCGAGCCCCTCGGTGTCCCCGGGGACCGGCTCGCAACGGACGCGCAGCGCCTCGACCTGCGCAGGGGTGAGACCCCCGAGGCGGACCAGCTGCTCGGTCACGACGGCCGCCTTGAGGTCGCGCTGGGCCGCCGGGGTGGCGTGCTGCCAGTCGCAGCCGCCGCAGCGTCCGGGGCCGGCGTAGGGGCAGGGTGGCGTCACACGGTCCGGCGAGGCCTCCAGCACCTCGACGGCGTCGGCGCGCACGAACCGACCGCCCGGGCCGAGCTCGGTGACGAGCGCCCGGACCTGCTCGCCGGGCAGCGCGTGGCGGACGAACAGCACCTGCCCGTGGTCGCCGTGGCGGGCCACGCAGTGGCCGCCGTGCGCCACCGGACCGACCTCCACCGTGACGACGTCACCGACGTCGAGCCCGGTGGCGGGACGGTCCGGTCCGGTCACGCCCGCTCCATGCGTTCGGTGACGTCCTCAGCCCCGCCGTCGGCGGTCTGGGCCGTGTGGCCGGTGGCCAGCAGCACCCCCATGACCACGATGGCGAGCAGGTAGGCGGGCCAGCCCAGGCCGATCTTCGCCACGCCGAGCCAGGCCACCTCCCCTGCGAGGTAGAGCGGGAGCATGATGGCGACGCGGAGGGCGAAGAGCGCCACCAGAACCCACGTCAGCCGGGTGCAGACGGTCACCAGACCCTTGTCCCGCCGCCACGCGGTGGGTCGCTCGGCGAACTCCGGGTCCCCCATGCCGACCACGAAACCGACCAGCGGCCAGCGGGTCAGGATCGAGACGAGCGCACCCACGCCATACAGGGCGCTGAGGAGGATGCCCGGGAGGAAGGCGTCCTCCGCCTCCCCCGACCGGAGGGCGAAGAACGACGCCAGGGCGGTGGCGAGGAGCGCCGAGGCGAGGAAGCGCCAGGACCCGCCGACGACGCCGCGGACGACCGCGAGGACGACCAGGACCACGGCGGACGCGGCCACCCCGATCGCCACGCGGTCGGTGACGATCCACGCGACCACGAACGCGACAGTGGGCAGGGCGGTCTCGAGCGAGCCGTACCACCCGCCGAGGGCGTCGCTGATCCGGCGCCGGATGACCTGCTCGACGGTCGCGTTCACGTGAACTCGGGGTTGGAGGGCGCCTTGGGTGCCTCGGTCGGGGCCGGCTCGGGGGCGGAGCGGTGCCGGCCGGCCTCGCGGACCTGCGGCGCCCCGGCACCCGTCGGCGCGCCGGGCGCACCCGGGCTGATCCCCGCCAGGCGGGTCGCGTCCGTGCGGGTCAGCGACGGCGCCTGCCGCGCGACCTCCTGCACCGCCTCGCGGGCGGCCTGCTCACGACGGGCCTGCGCCTGCTTGGCCGCGGCCTCGAGCACCCCCTTGGGCGCGCTCAGCTCGAGCACCTCGCGCGGCGGGCGGGGCTCGTCGCCGCGTCGCACGACGATGCGGCGGACGTAGGCCAGGATCGGCGCCAGCTGGGCGTCGTCGGTGGCGGCCGGCCCGTTGACCACGACGCGAAGGAACCAGCGAGGCCCGTCGATGCCGAGGAAGCGGGCGGGCTGGAAGGCGACCCGGCCGTCGGGGGCGCGCCCGGGCATGCGGGCACGCAGCTCCTTGCCGAGCGGCCCGCTGACGACCTCGGCCGCGCCTCCGGCGTCGACCAGCCCGCGGGCGATCTCGGGGCGCAGCTCGTCCCAGAGCCCCATCGTGCGGGGGGCGGCGAAGACCTGGACCTGCGCCTGCGAGGCGCCGAAGCCGAGGGTGGCGCCGACGACCCGACCGCTGCCCTGCTCGATGTCCAGGCGCATCTGCATCCCCGCGAGCGCGGGCAGCCGCAGCGCGCCGAGGTCGACCCGGCCCTCGAGGTCGGACCACTCGGAGACGTCGTAGGGGCCGTCGGTGGGACGGTCCCAGTCACGGTCGACGCCGGGCTCGCCCGGGGCGGGCTCGGGTCGCGCCGACGCGTCCTCGGTCTCCTCGAGCAGCACGTCAACGTCGTCGACGGGCGCGGTCTTCTTGCGGCCAAACAGTCCCACGGTGGGTCAGTCCTTCGTGTCGTGCCGGTCGTGGCGACCGGCGGTGACGTGCCCCGTCGGGCACGCGCGTCTGCTCAGGTGGCGTGCGCCACCGTCTCCTCGGTCCCGGTGTGGCCGTGACCGCCGTCCCCACGCTCGGAGGCGGGGAGCTCGTCGACCACCTCGAAGACCGGGGTGGCGACCTGCTGCACCACGAGCTGGGCGATGCGGTCCCCCCGGCGGACCTCGAACGGCTCACGGGTGTCGGTGTTCACCAGGTTGACCAGGATCTCACCACGGTAACCCGCGTCCACCGTCCCGGGCGCGTTGACGATGGACACCCCGTGCCGGGCCGCCAGCCCGCTGCGCGGGTGGACGAACGCGGCATACCCCTCGGGCAGGGCGATCGCGACGCCGGTGGCGACGAGGGCACGCTCCCCCGGCGCGAGGGTCACGGCCTCGCGCGCGTGCAGGTCGACCCCCGCGTCGCCCGCCCGGGCCTGCCGGGGGACCGGCAGGTCGGGGTCGAGGCGGCGCAGCGCCACCGGGACGGTCAGCATCGGTGCGTCAGGCGGCGCACTCGGAGCAGACCGGCAGTCCGCCGACCTCCTTGGCCAGCTGGCTGCGGTGGTGCACCAGGAAGCACCGGGAGCAGGTGAACTCGTCCTGCTGGCGCGGCAGCACGTGCACGGACAGCTCGACGTTGGACAGGTCGGCACCGGGCAGCTCGAAGCCCTCGGCCACGTCGGTCTCGTCGACGTCGACGTTGCCCGAGCTCTTGTCGTTGCGCCGGGCCTTCAGCTCCTCGATCGAGTCCTCGTTGAGCTCGTCCTCGGTCTTGCGTGGGGCGTCGTAGTCGGTCGCCATAGCCTCTCCTTCGTCACGATCGAATGCGTCTCAGCCGTCCAGAACGCACGGGACCCCCGTTTTGTGCCCAGGGGGCAACGCCCTGCTGCCGGGGCGGATTGTGCCCTATGAAGGGGGTCCGACGCGAACCCGGCCGGCTCAGGCGACGGCGAGCTCGGCGAGCAGGGTCGCGTGGGCACCCCGCCCGCCCGCGACGGTGAGCGAGGGCGAGGGCGGCAGGTCCGGCCGGGCGCCCGAGACCACGCCGCCAGCCTCGGTGACCAGCAGGATGCCGGCGGCGATGTCCCACGCCTTGACACCGCGCTCGTAGTAGGCGTCCACGCGCCCCGCGGCGACGTGCGCGAGGTCCAGGGCCGCGGCCCCCAGCCGCCGTACGTCGCGCACCCGAGGAAGCAGCGCGGCCACTGTCGCCGCCTGGCCCTCGCGCACCGCCCGGTCGTAGGCGAACCCGGTCGCCACGAGCAGGGAGCCCAGGTCGGTCGCGGTGCTGACCTCGAGGCGCCGGGTATGCCGCGCGCGCTCCCCTCCGGTGGCCCAGGGGCCCGCCGCGGTGACGTGCGCTCCCCCGCCGGCCCGGGCGTGGAAGGTCTCCCCCGTGCTGGGGTTGACGACCGCGCAAGCCACCGGCTCCCAGGCGCCGGGACGCGTGGGGTCGCCCGTGACGACGGCGACGGAGACGGCATACCCGGGCAGGCCGTAGAGGTAGTTGACCGTCCCGTCGATGGGGTCGACGACCCAGGTGAGCCCGGACCGGCCGCTGACCAGCCCCTCCTCCTCGCCGAGCACCCCGTCGTCCGGGCGGGCCGACGCGAGGCGGCTCCGGATGAGCTGCTCGGAGCGGGTGTCCATCACCGTGACGATGTCGAGGTCGGTCGACTTCGTGCGGTCGACCACCGTCCGGTCGGGCCGCTCGTCGCGGACGAGGGCGCCGGCCTCCTCGGCGACGGCGACCGCCAGCTGCTCCAGCTCGCGCAGCGTCTCGTCGCTCGTGCTCGCGTCGTCGCCCCGCACCATCAGTCCGACCCGCAGGCCGCCGGCTTCGCGGTGCGCAGGTTGGGGCAGCAGCCGGGCAGGCAGACGGCGGGGCGGGCGTCGTCCCCGGGCCAGGTCGGCGTCGGGACGGACTCCCCGCGGGCCTGGGCGGCGCGCTCGAGGACGAGGTCGACCAGGCCGACGACGAACTCGGTGTCCGTGCCGACCGTGGGCGCGCGGAGCAGGTCGATCCCGAGCTCCTGCGCCGTCTCGACCGCCTCGGTGTCGAGGTCGAAGACGACCTCCATGTGGTCGGACACGAAGCCGATGGGCGCGAGCACGACGTGCCGGACGCCCCGCGCGTGGAGCTCACGCAGGTGGTCGTTGACGTCCGGCTCGAGCCAGGGCTGGGTGGGCGGGCCGGAGCGCGAGCAGTAGGTCAGGTCGTGCTCCACCTCGACCCCCAGGGTCGTCGCGGCCTCCGCGGCGATCGCGGCCGCGAGCTCGTGGTGCTGGCGGGAGTAGAGGTTGCCCTCGCCGTCGCCGGGGCCGGAGGTGTCGTCCATCGCGACGGGCAGGGAGTGGGTGACGAAGACCAGGTGCGGGGTCTGGCCGGTCCGCTCGCGCAGGGCGCGGACGGACTCGGTGACCAGGCGGGCGTTGGCCCGCGAGAAGCCGGGGTGGTTCCAGAACTGCCGGACCTTGTCGACCGCGAGCGAGCGGCCCTCGTCGGCGAGCTGGTCGATCGCGGCGGCGATGTCCTCGCGGTACTGACGGCAGGAGGAGTAGCAGGAGTAGGCGCTCGTGGTGACCGCGAGCACGCGGGTCATCCCCTCCTCGTGCGCCTGACGCAGCGTGTCCACGAGGAAGGGCTCGGAGTTGCGGTTGCCGAACAGGACCGGGACCGCGAGCTCGCGACGGTCCAGCTCCTCGCGCAGGGCCGCGACGAGGGCCCGGTTCTGGTCGTTGATCGGGCTGCGGCCGCCGAAGTGCAGGTAGTGCTCGGCGACCTCGGCCAGCCGCTCGTCCGGGATGCCTCGCCCACCGGTGACCCGGCGCAGGAACGGCATGACCTCCTCGGGGCCCTCGGGCCCGCCGAAGGAGGTGAGGACGACGGCCTGGTAGGGGAAGACGCGCGTGTCCTGGGCCTGGCTCAGCGTCTCCTCCAGCTCGGCCACGACCTGGGCCTCGGCGGGACGGACCGGGTCCCCCGCAGGACGGAGCGGGGCGCCGGAGGGATCTGCGGTGGGCTGGGTCATGGACGGACTCCTGTCTGCCGGGGGGTGGGGACGTTGAGGTCGAGGACGATGGCGGCCACGCGGATGACGAAGACGAGGACCGCGGCCAGGACGAGCACGGGCATGCTCAGCGCGTCGAGCCACGCGGCGCCGGTGACCACCGCGGCCCCGAGCAGCGCGGGCACGGCATACACCTCGCGACGGAGGACCTCCGGGACCTGGCCGACCAGCACGTCGCGCAGGGCCCCGCCGCCCACCGCCGCGATCCCGCCCACGAAGACGCAGGCCAGCGGCGGGGCGCCCAGCGCGACCGCCTTGGCGGCGCCGGTCACGGCGAAGGTGGCCAGACCGACCGCGTCGAGGTAGCGGATCATCCGGGTGATCAGCCCCAGGCGGAGGTCGGGGTTGCGGCGGCGCAGGTCGGCGACCCGTGGGGCGAGCAGCACGGTGGCGACGCCGGCGAGGAGGACGGCCGTCAGGTACCACGGGTCGGAGATGCCCGCCGGAGGGACGTCGCCGAGGAAGACGTCGCGGATCAGGCCGCCTCCCAGACCGGTGACCCAGGCCAGCACGGCGATCCCGAACAGGTCCAGCCTCGCCCGGATGCCCACCAGACCTCCGGAGACCGCGAAGACGAAGATGCCCACGAGGTCGAGCACGAGGATGCTGGGAGCCGCTGACATGTCGCTGACAGCGTAACGAGGGTCCCGGCGGCGCGCCCTGCCGGGCGCTCGCAGTCTCGGATGGCACAGTGGGTGACCATGCAGCAGCTCCAGTTCGACGAGCTCGACGAGGGCGGCCGCCTGGTCCTGGTGGCCGACGACGGGACGCGGTATGCCGTGCCCGTCGACGACCGGCTGCGCGCGGCCCTGCGCCCGCGGCCGCACGCACCCTCCCCCGAACGCCCCGGCGGCGGCGCGACGCCGCGCGAGGTGCAGGCCATGATCCGGGCGGGTCAGACCGCCCAGGAGGTGGCCTCGGCGACCGGGTGGGACCTCGTGCGCGTCCAGCGGTTCGAGGGTCCCGTCCTCGCCGAGCGCGAGCACGTGGTCGGGCTCGCGCAGGCCGCCGCGGTGCGCGCGCAGGGGCGCACGGACGGCTCGCACCGGCTCGACCAGAGGGTTCGGGAGCGCCTCACGGCGCGCGGGGTGCCCGAGGAGGAGATCTCGTGGGACGCGGCCCGCAGCGCCCCGCAGGGGCCCTGGACCGTCCTGGTGGTCTTCCCCGCCGGGGGACGTGAGCGCCGCGCGGCCTGGCACTACGACGTGCAGGACCGCTCGATCGAGGCCCTGGACGACGAGGCGCGCTGGCTCAGCGAGGACGAGCAGGCGCTGCCAGGCGGTCTCGCGGGCCACCCGCTCCTCGGTGCCGCCACCGCGACGGACGAGGCGAACGACCTGATGGCGACGATGCGCGCCCGCCGCCAGCAGCGCGGCAGCGGGCGCAGGACCAGGCGGGTCGGACCCGACGCGCCGGCCCCCGGGGGGCGGCCCGCCGACGAGGACGACGTCAGCCCGCCGACGGACGACCGCCCTGGGCCCCGTGACCAGGGCCGGGCCGGAGGCGGACTCGTCGACGAGGTGCTGCCGCTCGAGGACTTCGAGTTCGACGAGCAGCTCCAGCAGGCCGGCGAGCCCCCGGCCGCCCACCCGCGCGGATCGGCCCCGGAGTCCCCCAGCCCCGTGACGCCGGAGGAGGACGAGACGGAGGCCCCGGAGGGGTCGGAAGACCCGACGCCGCTGCGCCCCGCCCGCCGTCGCCGGCTGCGGATGCCCAAGCTGCCTCCGGTCGTCGGCGAGCCCGCCCAGGGCGAGGAGGACGGCGAGCCCGAGGGCACCTTCGCGCGCACCCAGCACGACCCCAACGAGGTCAGCTTCGAGGAGTTCTTCGGCATGGACGAGGAGGACGACCTGGAGGTGCTGGACGAGGAGGGCGACCTCCCCGAGGAGGTCGTCGCCGAGGACCCGGACCCAGAGCCGGACGACGTCGACGAGGTCGAGGACGTCGAGGACGTCGAGGACGTCGACGAGCCCGACGCGGACGCTCCCGCCGCGGAGCAGCCTGCCCCGAAGAAGGGCGGTCGCACCAGCGTCCCCAGCTGGGACGACATCATGTTCGGTTCAGGGCCGAAGCGTCGCCAGGGCTGACGCTAAGAGTCCCCTGCGTCCACGGCTCTGGCCGTCGGCACCGTCGGCAGCGGGCACAGGTCCAGGTCGAAGGGCAGCACGTCCGGCGAGAGCGACTGGGCGCGGGCGGCGTGGGAGTTCATCCGCCGCATGTAGTGACGGCGGCAGAGCACCTCGTACTCCACCGTCGGTGCCCGACCCTCGTCGGTGCCGCTCACGTCGCCCACCACGACCTGCTCGCCCTCGACGACCATCACCCCGTCGACCACCCGCGCGTTGACGGTCGCCGGCCTGCCGCACCAGCACAGCGCCTCCACCTGCAGCTGCTGGGTGCGGTCGGCGAGCTCGAGCAGCCGCCGCGACCCCGGGAAGAGCTGGGTGCGGAAGTCGGCGGTGATCCCGAAGGCGAAGACGTCGATCCCCATCTCGTCCACCAGCCTCGCGAGCTGGTCGACCTGGTCGGGCTGGTAGAACTGCGCCTCGTCGCAGATGAGGTAGTCGACGCGCCGCCCGTTGGTCACCTGCTCGACCACCACGTCCCAGAAGTCCAGGTCGTCGTGGACCTCCAGCGCCGCCTTGGACAGGCCGAGCCGCGAGGAGATCACCGCCTCCCCCGACCGGTCGTGCTGGGTGAACAGCAGCCCCGCACGCCCGCGGGTCGAGTGCGTGTGGTCCATCTGCAGCGCGAGGGTCGACTTCCCGCAGTCCATGGTCCCGGTGAAGAAGACGAGCTCAGCCACCCGCGCAGTCTACGGAGCGCCCGGCACGTCCCGCGCCACCGCCGCGTCAGCCCGCGTGGACGAGCAGCGGGATGGCGGTCTCGGCGTCGGTGACCGAGCCGTGGTGGCCGCGCAGCCGCAGCACCTCGGGGCGCAGCCGCGAGGAGTCGAGCACCGTCGCGTCGTCGAGCATCGCGACCACGAGGTCGCCGACGCGACCGGCCCGGTCGGCGCGCGGTCCCAGCCAGCCGGCGTCCACGACCTCCTCCCGCGTCAGCACCATCGCGTCGTCACCGAGCTCCTCCCGCCACATCGCCGCGACGTCCGCGGCGGCACCGGGCTCGCACCAGACCTGGGGCGCCCGCGGCTCGCCGGCGAGCAGCAGCACCCCCTGGCCGAGGACGTCGCCCAGCGCGAGGTCGCGCCGGCGCGCGTGCGGCGCCTCGATCATGCCGTGGTCGCTCGTGACGACGACGACGGTGCCCGCCGGCACCGCCTCGACCAGGCCGGCGACGAAGGCGTCGCAGGCCTCGACCGCCGTCCCCCACTCCAGGGTCCCGGGGCCGTGGACGTGCCCGGCCTTGTCCACCTCGTCCCAGTAGGCGTACACCAGGGCACGGCCCTTCCGGCCGGCCTGCGCCAGGGCCTCCACCACCCCGTCGGTGCGCTGCACCGCGTCCTCGGCCGCGGCATACCCACCGCCCCGCAGGGCAGCGCGGGTGAACCCCGAGCCGTCGAACATCGCGCGCGAGACCGTCGTCATCGTGATGTTCTGCCGCCCTGCCTCCTGGAACAGCGTCCGGTGCGGCTGGTAGGCCGTCGGCTCCGGCCCGCCCTTCCAGGACAGGTGGTTGAACAGCCGGGACCCGCCGTCCAGGGCGGTCTGCCAGCCGATCACGCCGTGGTCGCCCGCGCAGCGGCCGGTGGCGAGGCTGGTCAGGCTCGTCGCCGTCGTGGAGGGGAAGCCGCAGCGGGCGTCCTCGTCCGCCGAGGGCAGGGTGCGCAGGAACGGCGCGTGCCCCGAGGCCCGCTCGAGCTGCCGCGCACCGAGTCCGTCGACGAGCACCACGACCACCCGTCGCGCGTCCGGGAGCGCCCAGACCGGCTGCGGTATGCCGTCCGGCAGCTCGGCGCCGAGCGCGAGCAGCGCGGCCGGCACCACCGAGGCCAGGCCCTCGCCGGGAGCGGGTGGTCGGTAGAGCGCGCGAGCGCGCGCGACGGCGTCGGTCACCGTCCCAGCCGGGCGGAGAGCTCCTGCGCGAAGGCGAGGGCCCGCTCGAGCTGCTCCACCCCGTCCGCGTCCGCGGAGACCCGCAACGAGATGTCGTCGCCGGACACCGTCCCCTCGTAGCCGTGGTCGCCCTCGCACTCGGGGTCCTCGCACAGCCCCGGGAGCAGGTCGATGCGCGAGACCGCCCCCCACCCGAGCGTCAGGGTCACGGCACGGCCCTCGAGGCTGCCGTCGTAGTTCTCCGGGTCGGCCACCACGTGGGTCAGCATCACCCCGCGCACCTGCCGCAGCGGCACGGTCTCGCTCGTGGCGGTCGCCATCCGCTGCCGCTCCGGGCCCTCGTGGTCGTCGGCGTGCGCGATGACCAGCCGGCGGTCGGTCAGCACGAGCACGGTGAGGTGGTTGCGGACCGCCTGCTCGTCGAACGTGGTCTCCGCGTGGACGAGGTGGCTCACCACCTGGTCGCGCCCCACGGCCGTCACGACGACGTCGTGCACCACGGCAGGCAGGTAGCCCGCCTGCTCGATGTCGGCGACGAGCGAGTCGGGCAGCGGTGACCTCAGGCGACGGACCATGGCCCCATCGTGCCACCCGCGCTCAGCTGAGCAGCGTCCGCCGCTCTGCCTCGGTGCGGGTGGGGGCCGGAGCCACGCGCGCCGTCGCGCCCAGCACCTCGATGCCGTCGGCGTGCGCCATCACGGGGTTGAGCCGCAGCGCGGCCAGCTCCGGATGGTCGTCGGCCAGCACCGACACCCGCGCGATGAGGTCGTAGAGGGCCTGGTGGTTGACCGGCATCGCCCCCCGGTAGCCGTCGAGCATCGGGGCCGCCCGGATCGAGCCGACCATGTCCACGATGTCGGCGTCGGTCAGGGGCGGGTAGCCGTGCGCGACATCACCGAGCAGGTCGACGGGCACACCGGCCACCCCGAAGGCGACCGACGGTCCGAACAGCGGGTCCTCGGTCGAGGTCACCTCGACCGCCACCGAGCCCGGAGGAGCCATCCGCTGCAGGGCTATCCCCTGCGCACCGATGGGCTCGAGCAGGGCGTCGAGGTCGCGGTAGGCCGCCCCCACCGCCTTGGGGTGCCGCAGACCCGTGCGGATCCAGCCCTGCCCGGGCTGGTGCCGCAGCAGGGGCGAGGTGGCCTTGAGGACGACCGTGCCCTTGAGCTCCTTGTAGGCGGCCACCGCCTCCTCGTCCGAGGCGACCGGCACCGTGGGCCAGACCGTGATGCCGTAGGCCGCGAGCAGCTCGGCGATCTCTCCCTCGGACAGGTCGACCCCCTCGGGCACGCGCGCGAGGGCCGACTCGATGACGTCGTGCGCCGCGCGTCGGTTGAGGCCGTCCGGCCGGACGCGGGCGCCGTGGTCCGCACGCAGCCAGTCGGAGTAGTTGGTCACGGCGGCCAGGGCCCTCACCGCGTCCTCGGGCGTGGGATAGGCCGGGACTCCGGTGCCGGGCGTGACGCCACGCATACCGAGGAAGGTTGCGGCACAGGGCTTGTCGTGCTGTGCCACGAGCTCCGCGACGGACTGGACGACCTCGGGGTCGATCCGCGCGACGGGCGGGATGAAGCAGGCGACGAGCGAGTCCACCGCGGGGTCCTCCAGGGCGGCCGCCACCACCTCGCGGAAGGCCTCCGTCTGCGCCTCGGAGCTGATCGCCACGGGACCGTGGGTCACCTCCAGGCGGCGTCCGCGCGCCGCGCTGGCGGCGAGGTTGCCCATGGCGTGGCTGTTGGTCACGATCGCGACGCGCCGTCCGCGCGGCAGCGGCTGGCTCTGGACCAGCTGGACGACGTCGAAGAGCTGGTGGACGTTGTCGGCCCTGATCACCCCGGCCTGCCGCAGCATCTGCTCGAAGGCCTCCTTCGACTGGTGCGTCGAGCGGACCCGGATGCCGGCCCCGCGACCGCCGCCGTCGGACTTGACGACCACGACCGGCTTGATCGTGGCCAGCTTGCGCGCGATCCGGGAGAACTTGCGCGGGTTGCCCATCGACTCGAGGTAGAGGCCGACCGCGGTGGTGGACTCGTCGTCCAGCCAGTACTGCATCAGGTCGTTGCCGGAGATGTCCACGCGGTTGCCGGCCGAGGCGAAGGTGGACATCCCCAGTCCTCGCCGCTGGGCCGACCTCAGCACGGCGATGCCGAGTGCGCCGGACTGGGCGAACAGCCCGAGCCCGCCGTAGCCGGGGAGGTGACCGACGTCCGCGATGGAGGCGTTGAGCCGCACGTCGGGGTCGTTGTTGACCAGGCCGAAGCTGTTGGGGCCGAGGACCCTCATGCCGTGGCCGCGGGCGCGCTCGAGCAGCTGGCGCTGCAGCCGCTCCCCCTCCGGCCCGGCCTCCGCGAACCCCTCGCTGGCCACGACGAGCGCCCGCACGCCGGCGTCCGCGCACTCGTCGACGGTGGCCAGGACGTCCTGCGCGGGGACCGCGATGACGGCCAGGTCGACGCCGCTGGCGATGTCGCGCACCGAGGCGTGGCTGGGGTGACCGCTGATCAGGGTGCCCGGCTCGGCCCGGTTGTTCACGGCATACACCGCGCCGGTGAAACCACCGTCCACGAGGTTGTCGAAGAAGGTGCGTCCCACGGTGTCGCTGCGCCGGCTGGCACCGATGACGGCCACCGACGCCGGGTTGAGCACCTGCCGCACCGAGCGCGCCTCGGACCGGTGCTCGCGGGACATCCGGACCGCGCGCGAGGCGTCGGTGGCCTCGATGTCGAAGGACACCGCGATGACCCCGTCGTCGAACTCGTGCGAGACGTCGTAGCCGGCGTCCTTGAACACCCCGATCATCTTGCGGTTCTGCGGCAGGACGTCGGCGACGAACCGGCGCACCCCGTCCTCGCGGCCGATGTCGGCCAGGTGCTCGAGCAGGACCGAGCCGATCCCCCTGCCCTGGTGGTGGTCGGAGACGTTGAAGGCGACCTCCGCGACCGGGCCGCCGGCCTTGAGCCGGTCGTAGCGGCCGATCCCCGCCAGCTGGTTGTTGATGATCATGACCAGCGCCACCCGGTCGTGATAGTCCACGTGCGTGAAGCGGTGGACGTCGCGGTCGGACAGCCGCTTGATCGGGGCGAAGTAACGGAGGTAGATCGACTCCTCCGACTGGTTGGCGTGGAACTCGTGGATCGCCTCGGTGTCCGCCGGCACGATGGGCCGCACGTGGGCCACCATGCCGTCGGCCAGCACGACGTCCGCCTCCCACTCGCGGGGGTAGCCGGGGGGCAGCTCCGCCTGGTCGGTCATGTGCCCACTATGGCAGCGGGTCGCGAGTCAGGGTGCACCCGGGATGGCGAGCTGGGGCTCCTCGGTCCAGGTCTGCCCGCCGTCCTCGGTCAGCCAGCTCGCGGCCAGGTCGCGTCCGTCGTGCTGCACGAGGTCCGGAGCCACGTAGCGGTAGCGGCCGGAGACCCGCACCGACTCACCCCCCAGGGGCCAGATCTCGCTCACCTCTGCCTCGTCGACCGACGTGACCCGCACCCACGCACCGCCGGTGCCGACGAAGACTCCCTGGTCCGTGTCGATCACCATCCGCGTGCCGTCGTTGCTGGCGGCGGCAGACACGCCGCCCGGGAGGTCGGTCACCTCCTGCCAGGACGCCCCGCCGTCGGCGGAGGTCCAGACCGCTGCGGTCCCCGGCTCCCAGGCGACCAGGCCGTCCTTGCTCTCGGGGGCGGGCAGGACGTCGGCGCAGTCCCTGGGCCGCTCGACCACGCTCGCCACCGACGCCCCGTCTGCGAGGCGGTACACGCCGCCGACAGCCTCGACGTAGACGGCGTCGTAGGTCGCGTAGATCTCGGCCCTCGGCAGGTCGCCGGGCGCCGGGAACGTGGTGCAGAGCAGAGGATCAGCGCCCTCGAGGGTCGCCGTGCGCCGACCACTGGTGGCGTCGTCCGCGGTGAGGTCGGTCACGACGACCTCCGCGCACTCCTCGGGGCCGCCGCCCGCGCACCCCTCCGTCACGACGACCAGGGTCGAGCGGAAGGTCTCGACACCCAGCGTGGTGCCCCGCGTGGCGACCTCGACCCAGGTCTGGCCGCCGTCGTCGGAGCGGACGAGCCTGCTCGGCGTGACGGGGATGTCGTCCCGGTCCGTGTCCGTGAGGTCCGGTCCCCACATCCAGATGTGGCCCCGGGCGGACACCGCGCCGTAGAAGCCCGAGGTGAACATGTCGACGGTCCGCGTCCAGGTCTGGCCGGAGTCCTCGCTGACGAGCAGCGCCGGACAGGCCCACTCCCGCTCTCCCGCCTCGCAGTCGTACTGGCCCACCGAGACGCGCAGGGGGCTCTCGTCGCCGGAGGGGTGACCGGCCACAGCGATCGTGGCGTCAGGGTCGAGCATCGGCAGGACCGTCCCGGTCGAGGGCTCGGCAACGGGCTCCTCGGCGGCGCCGGTCCCTGTGGTGTCGCTCGCCCCGTCGGTCGTCCCGGCTGTGGTGTCGTCCGTGGTGCTGGGCGCCGCCGTCGAGGTAGCCACGACCTGGTCGGTCGGTGTCGACGCGGGTGGAGCCTCGGCGACGTCACCGCCCAGGCCCTGTCCGGCCAGGAGGAAGGCCGTCGTGGCCGCCGCGGTGGCTGCGACCACTCCGCCCAGGAACCACAGACCACCACGGCCGCCACGACCGGTGCGCCCCGCACGGACCCGGATGGCCTCCCACGTCTGTTCGTCCGCATCGTGCTCCACCACGGCCCGGCGGTGCGCGGCGAAGAACTCCTCCACCACGGGCTCCTCCCGGTCAGCGCCGGGACCCCAGCGGTTCAGGTCGTCGTTCATCGGACACCCTCCAGGATCACAGCGAGCCGGCGGCGCGCCTCGTGCAGGTCACTCTTGATCGTTCCGTCGGCCTTGCCGAGCTGCCGGGCGACCTCAGCCACGGTGAGATCCCCGAAGTAGTGCAGCAGCACCGCCATCCGCAGCCGCTCCGGCAGCGACTCGACCGCGTCCCGCACGGTCAGCACCGTCGCCGGGTCCACCCGGGAGGTCTGGCCCACCTCCGGGTCCACCCCACCCTGGAAGCGCCGGTATGCCGCGCTCTCCCGCCCGCGCTTGCGCCAGTGGTCCTTCACCAGGTTGCCCACCGTGGTGTAGAGCCACGGGCGCGCCAGCTCGACGCTCTCCCAGGAGCGCAGCAGGCGCACGAAGGCCTCGGTCGCCATGTCATGACCCAGGTCCGGGTCACCGACCAGGTGCGCGGCCCAGCCGGCCAGCGCACCGAAGTGCGCCAGGTAGACCTCCCGCACCTCGCTCTCGGCGACGTCGAACGCGGCCGCCCGAGCCGCCGGACGCCGGCGTTCCCGGACCGCGGTGAGATCCCCCATGATCGTGGTCATGTCCTCTGGGACGCCGGTCCGCCCCCGCCGGTTGGGTGTCTCCTGCCTCACGCTCCCGTCCCTCCGCGCTGTCCCGGCCGCCGCGTCGTCGCGGGCCGCCCGGTCAGACCATGTCACGCGCAGCTCTGCGCGGACAAGGGCTCGTGCCACGATGCCGCTCATGGAGCTGACCGACGTCATCCGCCGCAGACGCATGGTCCGGGCCTTCGACCCGGACCGACCGGTGGCCGGCGAGGTCGTCGACCGGATGCTGCGACACGCCGTCCGGGCACCGAGCGCCGGCTTCAGCCAGGGGTGGGACTTCGTCGTCCTCCAGGAGCAGCAGGACCGCGACCTCTTCTGGCGGACCACGACGGACCCGGCGCGCGAGCCGGACCGGTGGTTGCGCGGGGTGTCGCGGGCCCCCGTGCTGGTGCTGTGCTGCTCCGACCCGCAGGCCTATCTCGCACGCTACGCCGAGCCGGACAAGGGCTGGGAGGATCGCGACCCTGCGCGCTGGCCGGTGCCCTACTGGGACGTGGACAACGGGATGGCCGCCCTGCTCATGCTCCTCACCGCCGTCGACGAGGGTCTGGGCGCGCTGTACTTCGGCGTTCCCCCCGAGCACCAGGGTGCCGTCAAGTCGGCCTTCGCCCTCCCGCCGGATCGGCGGGTCGTGGGAGTGGTCGCGGTCGGTCACCCGGCCACCGACCCGCGGACCGCCCCCCGCGGTTCGGCTGCCTCCCGTCGTCGTCGCCCGCTCGAGGAGGTCGCCCACCGGGGGCGCTACGGCGTGCCCTGGAGCATCGGGTCCGACGGGGTCTGACTCAGCGCTGCCCGCGGACCAGGTGCACGGCCGCGGCCGCCGCGAGCACGACGCCGGAGACGAGCAGCACGACCGCGAGGGCCGACAGGGCGACGTTGCCCGGCGCGAGCGCCCTCGTGACGGGACCGGCCAGCACGATGAGGACGGCAGCGAGCGCCAGCAGCACCTCGGGGGCGTGCTCGAGCGGATGGGTGACGTGCTCCTGGACCGAGCGGGTGGGGCTGCGGTGGGGGTGGGCTGGTGCGGCGGTCCTGAACATCGTGGTCCCCTTCGCGGTCATGGGCGGCAGGCAGCGGCCCGATACCCCTAGTACGCCGCAGGGCACCCGATGGTTGCACCGCGACCACCGGTCGTGACCTGATCGTGACCTCGATCCGGCCCTGCCGCCTACGCCTGTCGGCGCAGGAAGTCGTCGACCTCCGTCCGGGTCGGCGCGGTGGCCGGCCCGCGGCGGGTGACCTTGATCGCCCCGGCGGCGTTGGCGCGCCGCGCGGCCTCCAGCCAGGGCGTGCCGAGCGCCCGCTCGGCGCACAGCACGCCCGTGTGCGCGTCCCCGGCCCCGTTGGTGTCCAGCGGGCGCTGCGGGTAGCCGGGCACGTAGGTCGTCTCGCCGTCCACCCGCACGAAGCAGCCCTCCGGGCCGTCCCTGACGACCACGGTGGCCCCCGGCGGAAGATGCCCGGCGACGGCGGCGCAGGCGGCCTCGACGTCGGCGACGCCGGTCAGCTCGGTCGCCTCCTGGGCGTTGGAGGTCCACACGTCGGTCAGGGAGAGCAGACGCGCCGCCACCTCCGGCAGGTCGGCGAGCGCCGCCCCGGGGTCGAGGACGAGGTCCACCCCCTCCGCCAGCCCCTCGAGCCACTCGAGCAGCGGGTCGCGTGTCGGCGCGTAGAGGCTGTAGCCGGTCACGCAGACGAGGTCCCCGGGCACGGGCGCGCTCGTCGCCAGCGACTCGACGGTGATCCGCCGCTCGGCGCCGTAGGTGGTGATGAAGGTCCGCTCGGCGGTCGGCTCGACCTGCACGACGCAGATGCCGGTGTCCTCCCCCTCCACCGGCGCCGACGACACAGCCACGCCCTCGCCGGCGAGCGCCGCGCGGACGAGGTCGCCGTTGGGTCCCGTGCCGTGCGCACCCGCGTGCACCGCCGCAGCGCCGGTGCGCGCGGCGGCGACGAGGATGCTCACCGCACCCCCGGCATACCGGGTGTAGGAGGACGCGTTGACGTTGCCGCCCCGCGTCGGGAGGCCGGGGACCTCGAGGACGACGTCGACGAGGGCCTGCCCGGTGTGGATCACTCTGCCGCTCACGCCGCACAGCCTGCCACGATGGGGGCATGACGTCCCCCACCTCGACCGCCGCTACCGCCCGCGTCCTCTCCGGCCTCGACGACATCCGACCGTGGCTGGAGGACCTCTACCGCCACCTCCACGCCCACCCCGAGCTGTCCATGGCGGAGCACCAGACGGCCGCCCGGGTGGTCGAGGAGGTGCGGGGTATGCAGGGTGGCGGCGACCTCGAGATCGTCACCGGGGTCGGCGGCACGGGGGTCTGCGTGGTGGTGCCCAACGGTGACGGGCCGACGGTCCTGGTGCGCGCCGACATGGACGGGCTGCCGGTCGTGGAGGACACCGGGCTCGACTACGCCTCGACGACCTTCGTCACCAACCGCCAGGGCGAGTGCGTCCCCGTCATGCACGCGTGCGGCCACGACACGCACGTCGCGACCCTGCTCGGCGCCACCCGGCTGCTCCTCGAGCAGCGCGACGCCTGGTCGGGCACCCTCCTCGTGGTCTTCCAGCCGGCCGAGGAGCAGTACAACGGCGCCGAGGCGATGGTGCACGACGGTCTGGTCGACCGGGTGCCGCGGCCCGACGTGGCCCTGGGCCAGCACGTGCTGCCCGGACCGGCGGGCTCGGTGCAGGTCGCGCCCGGCCCGATCATGGCCAGCTGCGACGACTTCCGGATCACCCTGCACGGCAAGGGGGGTCACGGCTCCGCGCCGCACACCGCCATCGACCCCGTGGTGATGGCCGCCTCGCTCGTGATGCGGCTGCAGACCGTCGTGGCGCGGCAGGTCTCGCCCCGCGCCACCGCCGTGGTCACCGTCGGCCGTATCGCCGCAGGCACGAAGACCAACATCATCCCCGCGCACGCGGTCATCGAGGGCACCGTGCGCACCTACGACGACGAGGTCGCCCGGCACTGCCTCGAGGTGATCGAGCGGACGGCCCGTGCCGAGGCGGCCGCGTGGGGCGCGCCGGACCCGCAGATCGAGACGTTCGACCACCTGCCCGTGACCGACAACGACCCCGCGACCACCGACCGGGTGCGGGCCGCGCTGACCGCCGAGCTGGGGGCGGACCAGGTCCGGGTGTTCGAGCCGGAGATGGGCTCGGAGGACTTCTCCGAGCTGCCGAACGCCTGGGGCGTGCCCTACTCCTACTGGGGGTTCGGCGCGTTCGACCCGGAGGCGTGGGCGCGGTCCGAGGCGGCCGGGACCCAGGCGCACGACTTCCCCGACAACCACTCGCCGCACTTCGCGCCGGTGCTCCAGCCGATGCTCGACACCGGGGTCCGCGCCATGGTCGCCGCCACGATGGCCTGGGTCGGTCGCTGATGACCGCTGACTACTGGGCCGTCCACCCGCCGTCCATCGGGTAGGACACACCCGTCACCATGCCCGCGTCCTCGGACATGAGGAACGAGGTGAGGGCGGCGACCTCGGCCGGCTCGATGAGGCGCTTGACGGCCGACCGCGTGAGCATCACCTTGGCGACGACCTCGTCCTCGGGTATGCCGTGCGTGCGCGCCTGGTCCGCGATCTGCTTCTCGACCAGGGGGGTGCGGACGTAGCCGGGGTTGACGCAGACCGAGGTCACCCCGTGCGGTGCGCCCTCCAGTGCGGTCACCTTCGACAGCCCCTCCAGGCCGTGCTTGGCACTGACGTAGGCCACCTTGTACTCCGACGCGCGCAGGCCGTGCGCCGAGGAGATGTTGATGACCCTCCCCCAGCCCTGGGCGTACATGTGCGGAAGAGCGGCCCGGATCAGCAGGAACGGCGACTCCAGCATGAGCCGGTGGATGGTGCGGAAGTCGTCCGGGGCGAGCTCGTGGATGGGCGCCACCCGCTGGATGCCCGCGTTGTTGACGAGGATGTCGCACTCGAGCTCCAGGTCCTCCAGCGCGGCGGTGTCGGCCAGGTCGACCACCCACGCCTCGCCGCCGATGTCCCCCGCGACCCGCTCCGCAGCGTCCGCGTCCCGGTCGGCCACGATCACCCGGTGCCCGTCCTGGACGCTGCGCCGGGCCACGGCCTCGCCGATCCCGCCGCCTCCGCCGGTCACCAGCACGGTCCTCGTCGTCATGGGGTCGCTCCTCGCCTGTGGCGTGTGGGTGGGTGAAGATCCACCTCGCGAGGAGGTGCTCCGTCCTCACGGGTCCCGTCATCGTGGAGTGCGGCCCGTCGTCACGTCCATGTTGATCCAGCCCATCACTACGGTGTCGTTTGTGTGGTTCCGTCACATAGGTGCCGCCGCGCCGTGCCCCTACGGTGAGTCCTCATGAACGACCCACAGGACACCGTGGGCCCGCCTGGCAGCCGCACCGTCGCGCTGTCGGCCCGCGGCCTGAGCAAGGAGTTCCGCGGCTTCCGCGCCGTGAAGGACGTCGACCTCGACGTCGTCGAGGGCGAGGTCCACGCGCTCGTCGGGCCCAACGGCGCCGGCAAGACCACGCTTTTCAACCTGCTGACCGGCTATCTCAAGCCGACGTCCGGGACGATCACCGTGCACGGCAAGGACATCACCGGCAAGGAGCCGGAGCAGATCGCCCACGAGGGCGTGGCCCGCTCCTTCCAGATCACCAGCCTCTTCGACAACCTCACCCCGCGGGAGCACCTCGAGCTGGCGCTGCAGGGCATGGCGGGCGGCGGGATGCGGTTCTGGCGCTCCGACTCCCTGCTGCGCCGGCACCGCGGCCGGGCCGACGAGCTGCTGGAGCACGTCGGGCTGGCCGGTCTCGCCGAGCGCCCGGCCGGTGAGCTGGCCTACGGCCAGAAGCGGGCGCTGGAGATGGCCCTGGTGCTGGCCCTGGACCCCCAGGTCATGCTGCTCGACGAGCCCACCGCCGGGATGGGCCGCGAGGACGTCGACCGCACGATCGAGCTGGTGCGCCAGGTCGCGGCCGGCCGCACCGTCGTCTTCGTGGACCACAACATGCACGTCGTGGGTTCGTTGGCCGACCACGTGACCGTGCTGATGTCCGGCGAGGTCCTGGCGCGCGGGACCTACGAGCAGGTCCGCAACGACGAGCGGGTGGTCGCCGCCTACCTCGGGGAGGACACTCATGCTTGAGGTCCGTGGCCTGGAGGCCTTCTACGGCGACGCGCAGGCGTTGCACGGCGTGGACCTCGTCGTCCGCGAGGGTGAGGTGGTCACGCTCGTCGGGCGCAACGGCGCCGGCAAGACGACGCTGCTGCGCTGCCTCATGGGCCTGCACCGCGACGTGCGCGGGTCGGTCACCCTCGACGGCACCGAGATCACCGGGCTCGGGCCGCACCAGCGGGCCCGTCGGGGCCTGGGCTGGGTGCAGGACGACCGCGGCATCTACGCCTCGCTCAGCGTCGAGGAGAACCTCACCCTGCCCCCGGTGACGCACCCGGACGGCGCCTGGTCCCTGGCCCAGGTGTATGACGCGTTCCCCGTCCTCGCGGACCGGCGCCGGGCTCCGGGGACCACCCTCTCCGGAGGAGAGCAGCAGATGCTCGCGCTGGCACGGGTGCTGCGCACCGGCGCCCGGGTGCTCCTGCTCGACGAGCCGAGCGAGGGTCTGGCCCCCGTCATCGTCCAGCGCATCCGCGACATCGTCCAGCAGGTCAAGGCCAACGGCACGACGGTGCTCCTCGTCGAGCAGAACGTCCGGTTCGCCTCCTCCGTCGCCGACCGCCACTACGTGCTCGCCGAGGGGCACGTCGCCGCCGACCTGGACAACGAGGAGTTCACCCGCCGTCAGGACGAGCTCCTGGCCTACCTCGGCATGTAGGCGGGCACCCTGCCCGACCCGCGCCCGCACGCCATACCCCACCCTGCTGTCACCGCTCCACCCGCCCACCCACCGACGCTGCCCAGCAGCACCTCCGAAGGAGAAGAATCCCATGAGCACCAAGCGTCTCGCCGCGACCGCGGTCGTGAGCGCCAGCGTCCTCGTCCTGTCCGCCTGCGGCAGCGGCGGTCCGGGCGGTGGCGGCGGCGACTTCAGCGACGGCAAGGTCGTGCTGGCCGTCCTCAACGACCAGAGCGGCGTCTACAAGGACCTCTCCGGCCCCAACAGCGTCAAGGCCGTCGAGATGGCGGTCGCCGACTTCCAGGAGAAGTACGGCGAGGAGGCCGTCGTCGACGAGATCGAGGTCGTCGCGGCCGACCACCAGAACAAGCCGGACATCGCCAACACCAAGGCCCAGGAGCTCTACGACCGCGAGGGCGCCGACATCATCCTCGACGTCCCGACGTCCTCGGCCGCGCTGGCCGTCGCCACCCAGGCCAAGGAGAAGAAGAAGCTCTTCATCGACATCGGCGCCGGGACGACCGAGCTGACGAACGGCCAGTGCAACAAGTACACCTTCCACTGGGCCTACGACACCTACCAGCTGGCGCAGACCACCGGTACGGCGGTCACCGAGGGCGGCGGGAAGGAGTGGCAGATCATCTACCCGGACTACGCCTTCGGCCAGGACATGGACAAGTCGTTCACCCGGGCGGTGGAGGAGGCCGGCGGCACGGTCGGCGACCACATCGCCACGCCCTTCCCCAACGACAACTTCACCACCTTCCTGACCAAGGCCGCCTCGGCCGAGCCGGACGTCATCGGCACCATGCAGGCCGGCGGTGACCTCATCAACCTGGTGAAGCAGTACAACGAGGGCGGCTACGCCGCGGACGGCATCGAGCTGGCCGTCGGCCTGATGTTCATCACCGACATCCACTCCCTGGGCGTGGAGGCGTTCGAGGGCGTGCAGTTCGCCGAGGCCTGGTACTGGAACCACGACGACGAGAACCGGGCCTGGGCCGACCGTTTCCTGGAGGAGACGGGCACCCGCCCGTCGTTCGCGCACGCCGCCAACTACTCCGCGGCGCTGCAGTATCTCGAGGCCGTGCAGGCCGAGGGCACCGACGACGCGGACACGATCGTCGGCAACTTCGAGGGCAAGGAGATCAACGACGTCTTCCTCAAGAACGGCACGATCCGCGCCGAGGACCACCGGGTGATCCACGACGTCTACCTGGCCAAGGTCAAGTCCCCGGACCAGGTCACCGAGGACTGGGACTACGAGGAGATCGTGAGCACCATCCCGGCGGAGGAAGCCTTCATGCCGCTCGACCAGTCCGCCTGCTCGATGGGCGGCTGAGCACCCTCCCCCAGACCCGGTCCGGGCGCCCCTGTACCCCGTCGTCGGGCGCCCGGACCGGCCCCCCGCCCAAGGAAGAGGCATGAACGAGATCCTGCAGTACACCGTCCAGGGCCTGGCGGCCGGCAGCTTCTACGCGCTGGCGGCCCTCGGTCTGGCGATCATCTTCGGCGTCCTCGGCGTCGTGAACTTCGCGCACGGCGCGTGCTACATGCTCGGCGCGTTCGCGGCCGCCGTCCTCATGGACCTCGTCGGCCTCAACTTCTGGCTGGCGCTGATCGTCGTGCCCGTCCTGATGTTCTTCTTCGGGGTCCTGCTCGAGCGGCTCCTGGTCAGCCGGCTCACCGCGTTGGACCCCCTCTACAACTTCCTGCTGACCTTCGGGCTGTCGCTGCTGCTCGTCGACCTCGTCAAGCGTGAGTACGGGGTCTCCGGCCAGCCCTACACCCGACCGGAGATCCTCGGCGGCCAGCTCACCCTGGGCGCGCTCCGGCTGCCGACCTACCAGGTCTTCGTCCTGGTCTTCTCGCTGCTCGTGTGCCTGGGGGTCTGGCTGCTCATGACCCGCACCCGCATCGGGATGATCGTGCGCGCCTCGACCGAGAAGTCCGAGCTGACCCGGGCGCTGGGCATCGACGTCAACCGCTGGGTGACGCCCGTCTTCGGGTTCGGCATCGCCCTGGCCGGCCTCGCGGGGGTGCTCGCCGCACCCTTCCGCGCGATCACCGCCGACATGGGCTCCAGCTTCATCATCATCCTGTTCGCGGTCGTCGTCATCGGCGGCCTGGGGTCGATCGTCGGCGCGGTGGTCGCCGGCTTCCTGGTGGGCCTCGTCGAGGCGTTCGGACAGGCCTACGCCCCCACGCTGTCCCAGATCGTCATCTTCGTCCTCATGGCCGTCGTCATCCTCATCCGACCCGCCGGCCTCTTCGGACGCGAGGAGAACGCATGAGCACCACGACCGAGACCGACAGCCCGGGCACCGCGCCCGCCCCCGCCGGGGGTGGCCCGGCCCTCCTGGGACGCACGAGGGGACGGTGGCTGCTGCTGGCGGCCGGTCTGGTCCTCGCGCTCGTCCTGCCGTGGGTGATCTACCCCCCGGTGGCCATGGACATCGCCGCCTGGGCGCTCTTCGCCGTGGCGCTGGACCTGCTGCTCGGGTATGCCGGTCTCCTCTCCTTCGGGCACGCCGCCTTCTGGGGCGGCTCGGCCTACGTGGCCGGCCTGACCGCCCTCCACTGGGGCCTGCCCTTCCCGCTCGCGGCCCTCGCCGGCGCCGGCTTCGCGATGCTGCTGGCCTGGCCGATCGGCGTCCTGTCGGTGCGGCGCAGCGGCATCTACTTCGCGATGGTCACGCTCGCGTTCGCGCAGATGCTCTACTTCATCGTCAACCAGTGGCGCGGGCTGACCGGCGGCGAGAACGGCCTCCAGGGCGTGCCCGTCCACTTCTTCGGCCTCGAGGCCGTGGAGACCGACGCGTTCTTCTTCTACTACGCGGCCCTGCCCCTAATCCTGCTCGGCATGTGGTTCGCCTGGCGCGTGGTGCACTCCCCCTTCGGGCGGGTCCTGGTGGCCACCCGCGACAACCCCGCCAGGGCGCGCGCCCTCGGGTATGACGTGGAGCGCTACCGGATCCTGGTGTTCGTGATCTCGGCCGGCCTGGCCGGGCTCGCCGGCGGCGTCTTCGCCATCAGCCACGGCTTCGTCTCGCTGCAGGAGGTCGCCTGGCAGACCTCGGGCAAGGTCGTGCTGCTCACCGTCCTGGGCGGCATCGGCACCCTCTGGGGCGGCATCGTCGGCGCGATCGTCATCGTCATCCTCGAGGACCAGCTGGCCTCCTCGGGCTTCGAGGGCATCGGCATCATCACCGGCAGCGTCTTCATCGCCGTGGTGCTCCTCTTCCGCCGGGGTATCTGGGGGACGGTCTCGGACGCGCTGGCCCGCCGGCGCGGAGAGCGTCCTGCCGCTGAGGCGGTGAGCGCGGCCGACGGCGAGGAGGGCCTGTAGCCGGCGGCCGTTCAGGCCGGCGTCCCCGGCGCGGCTAGGAGCGGAGCGCGGCCTGCAGGCGCAGGGCCAGCTGCAGCTCCAGCAGCCGGTCGGGAGCCTGCCACGTCCCGCCGAGGAGCTGGCCGACCCGCTCCAGCCGCTGCGTGACGGTGTTGGGGTGGACGTGCAGCGTCTGCGCCGTCCGCCCCAGGTGACGGTCCTCCGCCAGCCAGGTCTGCAGCGTCTGCACCAGCGAGGTCCGTCGCCGCTCGTCGTAGTCGAGGACGGGACCGAGGTGACGCCGGACAAAGCCGGTCGGGGCCCCACCGCCCAGGAGCAGCCCGACGAAGCCGAGGGAGGCGGCGTCGGTCACCTCCCCGCGCCTGCCCAGGGCCAGCAGCGCCTCCAGGCAGCTGCCCGCCTCGTCGAAGCCTGAGCGCACCCCCTCCGGCCCGTGCACCGGGCCGGCGACGCCGACGGTCGGACGGGCCCGCCCGACCGTGCGGCGTGACGAGGTCGCCAGGTGGGCGGCGCGCTCGAGGAGCTGCTCGCCGACGCGGAGCGGGTCCTGGTCGGGCAGCACGAGCACCAGGCGGTCGGCCACCTCCGCACACAGGCCGCCGACGCCGGCCGCGTGGTCCCTGGCCCACTGCTCGATCACCGGGTCGACCGGGGCGGCGACCGCGACGGCATACGGGCGGGACAGGTCGACACCGAGCACCCCGGCCCGAGCCGCGATCGCGCCGGCCCCGGCCCGGTCGAGCAGCAGGTCGGTGAGCAGGTCGCCACGGCGGCGGGAGTCGGCCTCGGCGACGTTGCGCTGGACCGCCATGATGAGGGCGGCCGTCGTGGCGGCGCGCTCGAGGATGCGACGGTTGACGTCGTCCACGGGCCCTCGCACGAGCACGGCCGCCAGCGGGGCCCCGCCGGCCCAGACCGGCGCGACGGAACGCTCCTCCTGGATCTGGGTGGCGTTGTCCGCGAGCGCGCGGGCCGCGGCGTCGGTCTCGTCGGGGCCCGGCTCCCAGTCGGCGTCGCTGCTCGCGAGCGTGGTCCCGTGCGCGTCCACGACGAGGACGGCCAGCCCGAGCACCTGCTGCAGCTCGCCGGCGACGTCGGCGAGACCGCCACCCTGGAGCACCACCTGCGCGAGGCGGTCGTGCGCGTCGGCGGCGCGCTGGGAGCCCTCGGCGGCGCGCCGGAGCAGCTCGCCGGTGTTCCTCAGGTCCGCCAGGGCGTCGGCGCTCTCCCGGGTCCGCCGCGCGTTGTCGATGGCCACGGCGGCGTGGCCTGCGAAGCTCGTGAGCAGGTCCACGTCCTCCCGCCCGAAGGGTCGCGGGTCGTGGTTGGCGGCATACAGGACACCGATCACCGCGCGCCCGAGGAGGAGGGGCACGCCGAGGATCGCCGTGAGCTCCTCGGCGCCGACGGCACCGTCGATGGTGCGGGTGTGCTGGAAGCGCTCGTCGTGGAAGTAGTCAGCGGTCGCGTAGGGACGGGCGGTCTGGGCGACGAGGCCGCCCAGGCCCTCGCCGAAGCCGAGCCGCACGTTGCGGAAGGCCTCCGTGTGGATGCCCTGCGTGATCCGCATGTAGGTCTCGCCGCGCTCGTCGTCGTTGAGCGAGAGGTAGGAGACGTCGCAGGCCAGCAGCGCGCGCGCCCGTCGCACGATGGCCTCGAGCACGTCGTCGAGGTCCTTGAGGGCAGCCAGGTCGGCGACGGTCTCGAACAGCGCCGCCAGCTCGGACTCACGCCGGCGACCGACCTCCCGCACACCCCTCGCCTGCAGCGCGAGCCGGTGCAGCCGTTCGACGCGTGGCCGGTCGAAGCCGGCGTCGACCGACTCCTGGAGCACCTGCTCGTAGTCGCTCGGCGCGGCGTCGGACGCGAGCAGCGCGAGGTAGCGCTCCCCCGGCCCGTTCACCGCTCCGCCGCCGCGCTGCGGTGCCGGTCCCACGCCAGCGCCGCGGCGACGAGGTCCTCCAGCGCGGTGCCGACCGACTTGAAGACGGTGATCTCCCGCTCGGTGGTGCGTCCGGGGTGCCGGCCGGCCGCGAGGTCGGTCAGGGTGGCCAGCACGTCCCCGGGCCGCAGCGTGCCTCGCGACAGGGGGCCCACCAGGTCGCCGGGCTCGTGCAGGGCGGCCGGCACGTCGACGAAGAGGCTGGCCGAGGTGACGAGGGCCTCGTCCGCCTCGACCATGCCGGGCGTGAAGGCCCCGACGAGGTCCACGTGCGTGCCCGGGCGCACGTCCTCCGCCAGCACGAGGGGACGTGTGGACGAGGTCGCGGTGGTCACCACGTCGGCCCGGCGGACCGCTGCGCGCAGGTCGTCGGCCGCCTCGGCCTCGAACCCCTCGGCGCGGAGCCTGGACACCAGAGCGGCAGCCTTCGCCGAGCTCCGCGCCCAGACCAGCGTGAGCCCGACGTCCCTCACCGTGCGGTAGCAGGCCGGCATGGCCGCGGCGACGTTGCCCGCGCCGACGAGCAGGTGGACGTCCACCGTCGGGGGCGCCAGGACGTCAGCGGCCAGGGCGCTGGCCGCTGCGGTGCGCCACCGGGTCAGCTCGGTGCCGTCGAGGACCGCGACCGGCTCCCCCGTGTCGGCCCTGGACAGCAGGTAGGTGGCGTGGATGGCGGGCAGGCCGGCGTCGCCGTTCCCCGGGTGATGGGTCAGCACCTTGACGCCGAGCCAGCCACCCGGCTGCCAGGCCGGCTTGAGCAGGAGCGTGGCGTGCGCGGCCGGGTCGAGCGTGACGTGGGTGCGGTCGGGGACGCGGACGGCGTCCGCGGCGAAGGCCTCCCGCAGCGCGTCGACCAGCGCCGCCGGGTCGAGCAGGCCACGCACCTGCTCCGCGTCGAGGACCTCCATCAGGGCGCCTCGAGCTTGGCCACGATCCGCTGGACGGTGAGCCAGGTCCGCGTGGTGATGTCCGCGCCGTAGGTGCGGTCCAGCCACGCCATGAAGTCGGGCGTGCGCCCCGGGTCGCTGTTGTCGATCACCGCGAGGAAGGCCCGGGCCCCCGGGTCGAAGCCGACGACCCGCACCAGGGGGTCGGTGGCCTCCGGGAGCTCGGGCGGCGTCCGTGCCCCGTCCTTGAGGAAGGTCACGGTCAGGTAGGTGCCGCGGCCGTGGGTCAGGCCGGGGAACGGGTCGCTGTCGAGCAGGCCGCGCAGCTCCCCGAGGGTGCGGACGACGGTGCCGCCGCGGATGCCCAGCTGCTCCACGAGCGCCTGCTGGATCTCGTCCTCGAGGTCGGGCACGTCACGCTCCGGCGTCTCGAACAGCAGGTTGCCGCTGGCCAGCACCGAGCTCACGCGGTCCAGCCCCAGGCCTTCCAGGACCCAGCGCAGCTTGTCGTTGGCCATGTTCGGGTTGCTGGGGTAGATGCCCCGCAGGAGCGCCGCATACCTGGTCACAGGCCGACCCTACCGAGGCCCGCCCGGACTGAACCTTCTACCGCTCCGGTGCGACGTGAGGACGAGGGGTGCTCGCCGTGAGCGCCCGCGCGAGCGAGGAGCCGCCATGAGGATCCGACCGTTGCTGTCCACGCTGGTGTGCGCGCTCGCCCTGGCCCTGGTGCCGGGCGCGGGCGGGGCGGCCGGCACCGGGCCCCTCCCGCAGGCGCCGATCCTGCAGGACGGAGACCTGGACTTCTCGGTGCACCGGCTCTCGGGCGCCGACCGATACGGCACCGCGACGGACGTGGCCTCGCAGTTCTTCGCTCCCGGGGTGCCCGTCGTGTATGTCGCCAACGGCACCTCCTTCGCCGACGCCCTCGGCGCCGGTCCCGCAGCGGCGCTCCAGTCGGGCCCGGTGCTCTTCACCAAGTCGGACAGCCTCCCGGCCGTCACGAGGTCGGCGCTGACCCGGCTGCGTCCGGGACGCATCGTGGTGGTCGGCGGGACCGCGGTCGTGGACGGGACGGTCCTCGCGACGCTGCGCGACTACACCAGCGGCTCGGTGACCCGCCTGGCCGGGGAGGACCGGTTCGGCACGGCGGTCTCGGTAAGCCGGGCCGCCTTCCCCAGCGGTGCGGACGTGGTCTACGTCGCGACCGGCCGCAACTGGCCCGACGCCCTCTCGGCCGGGGCCGCCGCCGTGGTCCAGGGCGGCCCCGTGCTGCTCTCGGACACCACGCACGTCCCTGCAGCGGTGCTGACCGAGCTGGAGCGGCTCGACCCCTCGCGCATCATGCTCGTCGGGGGGACCTCGGCCGTGTCGGACGCCGCCGCGGCCCAGCTGCGCACGATCGCGACCACCGAGCGTCTCTCCGGCACCGACCGTTACCGGACCGCGCTCTCGGTCTCCCAGCGGGTCTTCGGGCCGGACCGGCCAGGCGTGACCATCACCACCGGGCGGTCCTTCCCCGACGCGCTGGCGGGCGTCCCGGCCACCCGGACGACGCGCGGGCCGGTGCTGCTGGCCAGCGCCACGGGCCTCGTCGGCTCGGGCGAGCTCGACCGCCTCACCCCCACCACGGCATACCTCCTGGGCGGGACCTCGGCGCTGCCGGTCGACGTCGCGAGGGCTGTCCAGCGCGAGCGCGGGGTCTGCTGGGCCGGTCCGACCCTGCTCGGCGGACCTCAGGAGGTGCTCTCCACGGTCGGCGGTGTCAGCGGGCGCAAGATGGCCTTCACCCTGGACATGGGCGGGCGGCTCGACGGAGCCACCGCCATCGTCGACTTCCTCGTCGACCACCAGGTGTGCACGACGTTCTTCCCGACGAGCATCATGGCGGACACCGCGGAGGGGCGCCGGGTCATGGCGCGGATCGCCGAGCACCCCGAGCTCTTCGAGGTGGGCAACCACACCGTCCACCACTGCGACCTGGTCAACGGCGGTGGCGGCTCGCCGAGCGGGGCACCGTGCCAGGTCCCGATGACCCAGACCTTCGTGCGGAGCGAGCTCAGCCTGGCGGAGCCGGTGCTCGAGCGGCTCTCCGGCGTCGAGACCCGCCCGCTGTGGCGCCCGCCCTACGGCTCGCACAACGCCTGGGTGCGCGACCAGGCGGCTGCGGTGGGGTACCCGGTCACGGTGATGTGGGCCCGCGACACGATCGACTGGGACCCGGACACCACCGCCTCGCAGATCGTCGCCCGGACGACCAGCCCGTTGCCCCCCACCGGTGCCATCGTGCTCGCGCACCTGGGTGGGTACCGAACGGGTGAGGCCCTGCCGACGATCGTGCGGGTGCTCCGTGACAACGGCTACACGATGACCACGGTGTCCGACCTGCGCGACGGCTGACTGCCTCAGGCAGCGGGCGCGACGGCCTCGGCGGCCCCGCGGGCGGCCCGACGGGCCAGCCGGACGAGGGTCCACACGTAGAGCACCGCGAAGGCCACCGTCAGGACGATGGCGACGACGTTGGTGGCGCTGAGGCCGCCGTCGCCTCCCCCGGTGCAGCTGACCTGGCCGTCGGTGCCCGTGGAGCAGGTCTGCGCGTCCACCGCGAAGGTCATGAGACCCGCGAGGACCGGCGCCAGCCAGCCCACGCCCAGGACCAGCGCACCGAGGAGCTTGTCCGCCACGCTCCACCGCCTGGAGAGGACGAGCAGCACGAGGCCGGCCAGCCACATCGGCACGGCCAGCGGCCACAGCCAGAAGAACAGCGCCGAGCCGACGAGCAGCACGAGGGCGCCGACCTCCCGCCACGCGCTGTCGTGCACGGGGACGCCCCCCGCCGCCGCGTCGGGCCCCGGGACGCCGCCGGCCTCGTCGACGAGGGCGGCGGGTGCACCGAGACGCTCGAGCGCCTCGCGGACCGCGCTCTCCGAGGGGTTCTCCCCCAGCGCGTCGGCCAGGTGCTCACGGATCTGCGCCTCCAGCTCCCGGCCCTCGTCCACGGGGAGACGCACGGCCTCCTCGTGGAGCCGGCGCAGGTAGTCCTGGACGAGCGGGTGGTCGAGTGCGGTCATCATCGGGTGCCCCTTCCGAGCAGGATGTGGTCGACGGAGGTCCTGAAGTCCGTCCATGAGGTGGTGAAGTCGGCCAGGGCCGAGCGGCCCCGGTCGGTGAGCGAGTAGTAGCGACGAGGGGGCCCGCTGGGCGACTCCTGCCAGGAGGTGCGGACGAGCTCCTCCTTGCGCAGCCGGCTCAGGAGGGGGTAGATCGTCCCCTCGCTCGCCAGCAGCCCGGCCTCGGAGAGCTCGGTCACGAGGTCGTAGCCGTAGCGCTCGTCGTCCTGCAGCAGCGCGAGGACGCAGTGTTCCAGCACCCCCCTGCGGAGCTGGGTGACCGCTGATGGTGATGTCATGCATCACAAGGTACCTGACGACTACCTTGTCGCGCAAGCATCCGCCGCTGTGCTCGCGCGGGTCGCACGGCGGCGCCTGCGCGGAAGGCGGACCGGCACGGCATACCCTGGACCGTCCCCGGAACACGAAGGAGCCGCACCGACCCATGGCCCGCAAGCGCCCGCAGAGCGAGGACCTCTTCGACGTCGAGGAGAAGATCGTCGAGGTCGACGTCCAGGAGGAGATGGAGGGCGCCTTCCTGGAGTACGCCTACTCGGTCATCTACTCGCGCGCACTGCCGGACGCGCGCGACGGGCTCAAGCCGGTGCAGCGGCGCATCCTCTACTCGATGAACGAGCTGGGCCTGCGACCCGACCGGGCCCACGTCAAGTGCTCCCGCGTCGTCGGTGAGGTGATGGGTAAGTACCACCCGCACGGCGACACCGCGATCTACGACGCGATGGTGCGTATGGCGCAGCCGTTCACCATGCGCCTGCCCCTGGTCGACGGGCACGGCAACTTCGGCTCGCTCGACGACGGTCCCGCGGCCAGCCGCTACACCGAGGCGCGGATGGCCTCCGCCGCCCTGCTCATGACCACCAGCCTCGACGAGGACACCGTCGACTTCGTCCCCAACTACGACGAGCAGCTCCTGCAGCCCGGCGTGCTGCCCGCGGCCTTCCCGAACCTGCTCGTCAACGGCGCCTCCGGGATCGCCGTCGGCATGGCGACCAACATGGCCCCGCACAACCTCGTCGAGGTCATCGGCGCGGCCCGCCACCTCATCGCGCACCCCGAGGCCGACCTCGAGGCGCTCATGCGCTTCGTGCCGGGGCCCGACCTGCCCCTCGGCGGCCGCATCGTCGGCCTGGACGGCATCCGTGAGGCCTACGAGACCGGGCGTGGCTCCTTCCGCACCCGCGCGACCGCCCGCATCGAGAACATCACCCCGCGCAGGAAGGGCATCGTCTTCACCGACCTGCCCTACCTCGTCGGCCCGGAGAAGGTGCGCGAGAAGGTCAAGCAGCTGGTCCAGGCCAAGAAGCTGCAGGGCATCTCCGACATCCTCGACCTGACCGACCGCACCAAGGGCCTGCACCTCGTCATCGAGGTCAAGACCGGCTTCAACCCCGAGGCCGTGCTGGAGCAGCTCTACAAGCTGACGCCGCTGGAGGAGTCGTTCGCGATCAACAACGTGGCACTCGTCGACGGGCAGCCGCGGACGCTCGGCCTCAAGGAGCTGCTGCAGGTCTACGTCGACTTCCGCACCGACGTGGTGCGACGCCGCACCACGCACCGGCTGGGCAGGAAGAAGGAGCGGCTGCACATCGTGGAGGGCCGCCTCACGGCGATCCTCGACATCGACGAGGTCATCCAGCTGATCCGCTCCTCCGACGACGTGGCGATGGCGCGCTCGCGCCTCATGCAGGTCTTCGACCTCACCGAGATCCAGGCCAACGACATCCTGGAGATCCCGCTGCGCAGGCTGACCAAGTTCTCGCGCATCGAGCTGGAGGCCGAGCGCGACGAGCTGGAGCGGGAGATCGAGCGGCTTCAGGCGCTGCTCGACGACCCCCAGCTGCTCCTGCGTCTGGTCTCCGACGAGCTGGCCGAGGTCGCCAAGGAGCACGGCACGCCGCGGCGCACCGTGCTGCTGGAGTCCAGCGGCGCCGCCGGGGCGACGAGCGCCGCGGGCACCGCCACCGCGAAGGGCGCCGCGCCGCTGGAGGTGGCGGACGACCCGTGCTGGGTGCTGCTCTCCTCGACCGGACTGCTGGCCCGCACCATGGGCGAGGAGGAGCCCGGGCGGGGCGGCCGGCGCGCCAAGCACGACGTGATCACCTCGCGGGTCCGGGCGACCGCCCGCGGTCAGGTCGGCCTGGTGACCAGCGCCGGCCGCGTCCTCAAGCTGTCGGTGGTCGAGCTGCCGAGCCTGCCGCCGACGGCGGGGGCCCCCGCGCTGTCCGGCGGCGCGCCGCTGTCGGCGTTCGTCGACCTGCCTCCCGACGAGCAGGTGCTGGCTCTGTGCAGCCTCACGGGTGAGGGGCCCGGGCTGGCGCTCGGCACCCGCCAGGGCGTGGTCAAGCGGGTCAACCCCGACTACCCCGGCAACCGCGAGTCCTTCGAGGTGATCACCCTCAAGGACGGCGACCGCGTCGTGGGCGCGGCCGAGCTGGCGACCGGGGAGGAGTCGATGGTCTTCATCACCACCGATGCCCAGCTGCTGCACTACTCAGCCTCCTTGGTCCGCCCGCAGGGACGGTCCGGCGGTGGGATGGCGGGCATCAAGCTGGCCACGGGCGCCCAGGTGGTGGGCTTCAACGTGCTCGACCCGGGCGCCGAGAACGTCGTCGTCACGGTGGCCGGGTCCGCCGACGCGCTCCCCGGCACGGAGGGCGGCTCGGTCAAGGTGACCGACATGTGGGCCTACCCCTCCAAGGGTCGGGCGACCGGAGGAGTCCGCTGTCACCGCTTCCTGCGCGGCGAGGACGTCCTCACGCTGGGCTGGGCCGGGGCCGCCCCGCCGCTGGCCGCCTCGGGGAACGGCGTCGCCGTCGACCTTCCGGAGACCAACGACAAGCGCGACGGGTCCGGGGTCCCGGTCGGCGCGCCCCTGGCCGCGGTCTCGTCCTGAGCACCCGGCATCCCACTACAGTGTGACGTAGATCACGTGCACGTTCCCCGTGGAGGGGTCCGTCAGGGAGGACGATGAGGCATGAGCGGTCGGGCCGGGAAGGTGCTCGCTGTGGTGGTGGGGGTCCTCGTGCTGCTGGCGGTCGTCGCGGGGGTGATCTCCGCGACGCGTGAACGCCCCGAGCTGCCCGCCGGCTCCCCCGAGGCCACCGTCCAGGACTACGTCACCCTGATCTACGACGACGACCTGGAAGGCGCCGCAGAGCTGCTCGACCCCGACGGGTCGTGCACGGTGGAGGACCTTGACCTCGCCTTCGTGGACCAGGCGGCCCGGGTCGTGCTGCGGGACACCAGCGTGGACGGCGACCGGGCGACCGTCCGCGTCGGGCTGGTCCACCCGTCCGGGAGCCCGCTCGGCGACGAGTTCACCCAGGATGAGACCTTCCGGCTGGTCCGCTCCCCTGACGGCTGGGTGATCACCGGGGATCCCTGGCCCGTGTACGGCTGCGGTAAGGAGCCCCACCCATGATCTGGGACGTGCTGTCCGTCGTGAGCGCGCTGGTGCCCCTCGCCCTCGTGGCCGGGCTGGTCGTCGGCGGTGTGCTCCTGTGGCGACGGCGCAGCGGGGAGGGTGGCGTGGAGCACGCCGCGCCGGGTGGGGCGGGACAGTCGGTCCGGCGGTTCTTCCAGTACCTCCTTCTCCTCGGGCTGCTCGTGGCGGCGGCCGCCGGCGTCACCGGCCTCCTCGGTCGTGGCCTCGACCGGCTCGACGACGCACCGACCCTGGTCGTCGACGACAGCACGCTCGCCCTGCAGCTCGCGCTGACGATCATCGCCACGCCGATCTGGCTCGTGCTCGCGCGCTGGACGCATCGCCGCGCGGTGGCGGACCCGCGAGAGCTGAGCTCGCTCGGCTGGGCGGCCTACCTCACGCTCGCAGGCCTGATCTCCCTCGTGACGGCCATGGTGGGCTGGACCCGCACCCTCTGGATGCTCGCAGGCGCCGAGGACTACCGCGGCACCTCGGCGGCGCTGGCGACCGTGTGGACCCTCGTCTGGGCAGGTCACCTGTGGTGGGGTCGGCGCGGCACGCCGCGGGGCCACCTCCTGGCGCGGGACCTCCTGTCGGCCCTCGTCGGTCTGGCGACGGCCGCGTCCGGCCTGGCCTCCCTCGTGGCCGCGACCGTGCGCCTGCTCACGGGGCTCGACGGGGAGCCGATCGTGGGCGGGGGCACGACCTCCCTCCTGCGCGCGGCCGCGGTGCTGGCCGTGGGTGCCGCAGCGTGGACCGTCCACTGGCTGCTCGACCTTGTCCGGGGCCCTCGCACCACGGGCTGGCTGGCCCTGGTCCTCCTCGCGGGTGTCGGAGGTGGCCTCGTCACCGCCCTGAGCGCCCTGAGCATCCTGCTGTATGACGTGCTCGTCTGGTTCGTCGGCGATCCCGGGGCCAGCTCCGGCGGGGAGCACTTCGCCTCTGCTCCCGCGCAGATCGGCGCTGTCGTCGCCGGGCTCCTGGTGTGGTGGTACCACCAGGCGGTCCTGGGGGCTGGCTGGGCCGGCGAGCGGTCCGAGGTCAGGCGCGTCTACGAGTACCTCATGGCCGCGGTCGGTCTCCTCGCGGCGGCGGGCGGCCTCGTGATGGTGCTGGTGACGCTGGTCGAGGCCATCGCTGCCGGCGGGGACCTGGTCGTCGGCGGCGGGGCTCTCAACGCCCTGCTCGCCGCGCTCGTCCTCCTGGTGGTCGGCACGCCTGTCTGGCTGTGGCACTGGCGCCTCGGGCAGCGCGCCCGACGGGTCGACCCCGAGGGCGAGCTGCGCTCGGTCACCCGCCGGACCTACCTGCTGATCCTCTTCGGGGTCATGGGCGTGGCCGCCGTCGTGGCCCTGATCACGCTGGCCTACCTGCTTCTGCAGGACCTGCTCGAGGGCACGTTCGGCCTGGAGACCATGCGGCGCATCCGCTTCACCCTCGGCATCCTGGTGACGACGTCGCTGCTGTCGGCCTACCACGGGACGGTGTTCAGGTCGGACCGGCAGACCGCCGCCGAGGTGCTGCCCGCCCGGGAGGCGCGCCCGCTGACCGCGGAGCGTCGCACGCTCCAGGTCGTGGCGGACCTGCCGATCGAGGCGGTCGACGAGCTGGCCAGGCGGACCGGGGCCCTGGTCCAGCTACGGCGGCCCGCCGGCCGCAGCACGTCGCCCACCACCTCGCCCATGGCTCCGCAGGACGTCGTGGGCGACATCGTTCTCGCGGCGTCGCAGGGACCCCCGGGCGACCTCCTGGTGCTCGCCCTCGACGGCGAGGTGCGCGCCATACCGCTCGCGCCCATGCACCACTAGTCCGCGCGCAATAGGCAAAAGTACCCATACCCGTCCCCGCGGGGGCCGGAGCAGACTGGCGCGTGGGTGGCAAGCCACCACGTCCGTCGTCGGGGTCCGGCGGGCGGGACCAGCGGCCTGACTCCGTGACAGGGCCGCTCTTCGTGCGTCGTGCCGCTCGCGACGTGCCCCCCAGTTCCTCACCTGTTCTGACAGGAGCACCATGTCTCCCAGCCCAACCATGCCCACGCGCCGGGACGCGCGTCGGGCGACACGCACCCGGCGGCTGTTCGCTGCTGCCGCGACCGGCGCGGTCGTGGCGATGTCCGCGTGGGGCCCGATGGCCTTCGCGAGCCACTACCAGGCCTCGCTGGACGGCGCCGGACTGCAGGATCCCAGCCTCTTCGAGATCGACACCGACGCCAACCTGACCCTCGACTCGCCCGCGATCATGGACTTCGACTGGATGAACGTCGAACAGACGCTCAACCTCGACAAGATCAACGGCACCGGCGACGACTCCTACGCCGGTGGCGTCAAGGAGGACACCGCCTGTCCGGCCGCCACGACCGACAGCATCCCGCCGAACAAGAGCGACCTCATCCAGTTCGGCGCGTGGGAGGAGGAGGGGAGCCCCGGCTACCTCCACCTCTACTGGGTCCGCGTGACCGAGCCCACCGGCACCACGCTGATGGACTTCGAGTTCAACCAGTCCGAGGCCAACTGTCCAAGCGGCCCCAACAAGGTGCGCACCGCCGGTGACCTGCTCATCGAGTACTCGATCGACCAGGGCGGCGCGCAGGCCAACATGACGCTGCGCGAGTGGAGCGGCACTGCCTGGGGACCTGCGACGGACATCGACGGCTCCGCCCAGGCGTCCGGCACCATCAACTCCTCGCCCATCACCAAGATGGACACGCTCACGCAGGACCAGAGCGCGCGCACCTTCGGCGAGGCCTCGGTCGACCTCAACCTGATCTTCGACGACACCAAGTGCGAGTCCTTCGGGTCGGCGATGCTCAAGAGCCGCTCGTCCGACTCCTTCACCTCCCAGCTGAAGGACTTCGTCGCACCCATCCCGCTGACCCTGACCAACTGCGGCCAGGTGGAGATCACCAAGCAAACGACGCCGGACGGCTCGACGCAGCTCTTCGACTACACGAAGGCTTTCGGCACCGATCCGGCCACCGGCAACACCTTCGACCTCGCCGACGGCGACACCGAGAGCTTCGAGGGCGTCCTCTTCGGCACGGGCTACACCGTGACCGAGGACGAGCTGCCGGCTGGCTGGGAGTTCACCAACCTCGACTGCTCCGCCAGCACCGGTGACGTCAGCTACACGGTTGACCTCACCACCAGGACGGTGACCTTCGACATCCAGGACTCCAACGACTTCCTGAAGTGCACCTACCACAACCAGGCGCTGGCCGACCTGACCATCGTCAAGCAGGTGAACGACGACCCAGGGACGGACGACTTCGACTTCACCAGCGCCGGCGGCCTTGACCCCGGCACCTTCACGCTGACGCCCACGGGCACCGGCGCGGCAGGTGCGGACGAGACCACCTACACCGGCATCGCGACGGGGACCTACACCGTCGACGAGACCGTGCCGACCGGCTGGAACCTCGTGTCGGCCTCGTGCGACAACGGCGACGACCCGACGGCTGCGATCAACCTGGGCGCGGGCGACGACGTCACCTGCACCTTCGTCAACGAGCGTGAGCGCGGCGCGATCGACATCACCAAGCTGCGCAAGCACGCAGCGGCCGAGGGTGGCGAGGGACCGCACGCAGACGTCACCTTCACCGTGACCGATGCCGCCGACAACGTCATCGACACCGTGGTGACGGACGCCTCCGGGCAGGCCTGCGTCGGCGGGCTGCTGTACGGCACCTACACCGTCACCGAGACCGTGCCCGACAACTACGTCTCCGCCGACGCGTCCAAGGACGTCGCGGTGTCTGCCGAGGCGGCCTGCGGTGACGAGGCCGCCGCAGACGTGAGCTTCATGAACACCCCGCTCACGGACGTCACGGTGTCGGTCGACAGCCTGGTCGACGACGGCACCGCCTCCACGATCGTCTGCGTGGACGGCAACGGCGACGCGGTCGACTCGGACGTGACGAACGCCCCCGGCGACGTGTCGCTGACCATCGAGGACCTCGAGCCGACCGCTCCGACGGCGACCCTGGTCTGCACCATCACCGTCGATCCCTGACGGCTGACCCACGGCCGGGGCCGGGCACGTGTCTCGTGCCCGGCCCCGGCGCGTTCGGCGAGCGCTCCGGGGCCGACCGGCGCACCATGAGGGGATGGCATCAGGGCAGGTCCAACCCATCCTCGACGCGCTCAAGACCGTCGCGGTCGTCCTCAAGGAGGAGTCCGTCCCGTTCGCGCTCGCGGGAGGGTATGCCGTGTACGCGCGGGGAGGCGCCGACAGCCGGCACGACGCCGACGTGGTGATCCTCGAGGAGGACGCCCACCGCGCGCGCACGGCGCTGCACGGCCGGGGGCTGGAGGTCCTGGACCCGCCGGAGGACTGGCTCTTCAAGGTGCGGCACGAGGGCGAGATCGTGGACGTGATCTACCGGCTGGCGAGCGGCCCGGTCGACGAGCCGCTCCTGGGCAGGGCCGAGGAGATGACGGTGGACTCGGTCCGGATGCCGGTGATGGCGGCGACCGACCTCGTGATCTCCAAGCTCATGGCCATGACGGAGCACTACTGCGACCTCTCGCCCATCCTTGCGGTCATCCGCAGCCTCCGGGAGCAGCTCGACGTGGCGGTGGTGGAGCAGGCCGCCTCGCAGAGCCCGTTCGCACGCGCCACACTGGGCCTGGCCCGCGACCTGTCCCTGCTCCCCGCGAGCGGGCACGACATACCGACCCGGACCGACGCACGGGAGGAGCGACCATGACCACGAGACCGACGCTGCGCGACGTCGAGCGGCGCCTGGCCGACGAGGACGCGACCGCCGAGCTGGGGGTCCACGTCAGCGAGCGCGGCGACAGGGTCGCGGTCCACGGGCAGGTGGCGAGCGAGGCCAGCCGGGTCGCGGTCCTCGAACGGGTCCGCGAGCTCCTGCCCGGCACCGAGATCGTCGACGAGCTGACCTGCGCCGAGGACACCCTCGACGGTCCGCCGCGCGCACCGGAGGAGCTGCGGTGATCCGGGTCGCAGCCGTCGGCGACGTCCACCTCGGGCCCGACCTCGCCGGCCGGCACCGCGCGGGTCTGCACGACATCGGTCGGCACGCCGAGGTCCTGCTCCTGGCCGGAGACCTCACGCGGCACGGCACCGCGGAGGAGGCCCGGGTGGTCGCCGACGAGTACCGCGACCTGCCCGTGCCCGTCGTCGCCGTCCTCGGCAACCACGACCACCACAGCGACCGACCCGAGGAGGTGACCACGATCCTGGCCGACGCCGGCGTCCGGGTGCTCGAGGGCCGCGGGGTGGTCCTCGACCTCCCGGGCGGTCGGCTCGGGGTCGCGGGCGCCAAGGGTTTCGGGCTCGGCTTCGCGGGCCGCTGCGCCAGCGACTTCGGCGAGCGGGAGATGAAGGACTTCACCCGCACGGGCCGGCACAGCGCCGAGCTGCTGGCGCAGGCCCTCGCCGAGTGCGCGTCGGGCGACCCAGACGTGACCGTGGCCCTGACCCACTACGCCCCGGTCGACGACACGCTGGTGGGCGAGCCCACCGAGATCTGGCCCTTCCTGGGCAACTACCTGCTCGGCGAGGCGGTCGACGAGGCGGACGCCGACCTGGCGGTGCACGGCCACGCGCACGCGGGCACCGAGAAGGGCACGACCGGCCGCGGCATCCACGTCCGCAACGTCGCGCAGCCCGTGCTCCGGGCGCCGTATGCCGTGTACGACCTGCGTCCGCGCGAGCGTGCGGGGCGCGGTGCGGGACTTGAGGCCCGGATGCCTTAGATTCCCTCCGTGAGTGCCCAGGCCCCCTCCCGCGTCATCCTCGTCCGAGCCAAGAGCTTCGTCCCCAACCCGGCCACCGCCGCCGACAACGCCTTCCAGAACGACGCCCCCGAGGGGCAGTCGAACGCGGTCACCTCCGCGCAGGCGCTCGCCGAGATGGACGCCGTGGCCCAGGCGTTGCGGGACGCGGGTGTCACCGTGCACGTCTTCGAGGACGAGGACCACACACGCCCTGACAGCGTCTTCCCCAACAACTGGCTGTCCACCCACGCCGGTGGCTACGTCGCGGTCTACCCCATGTATGCCTCCAACCGACGCCACGAGCGGCGCGCCGACGTCCTGGAGATGCTGAAGTCCTCCTACCGCGTGCAGACGATCGTCGACTACTCCGGTCTGGAGCCCGACGGCATCTTCCTCGAGGGCACCGGGGCGATGGTCCTCGATCACGTCTCGCGGGTCGCCTACACCGCCGTCAGCCACCGCGCGGACACCCACGTGCTGGAGCGGTTCTGCACGGACTTCGCCTAC
The DNA here is from genome assembly GCF_014636495.1 of Ornithinimicrobium tianjinense. Lineage (GTDB taxonomy): Bacteria > Actinomycetota > Actinomycetes > Actinomycetales > Dermatophilaceae > Ornithinicoccus > Ornithinicoccus tianjinensis. The sequence continues at coordinate 1,256,943 of NZ_BMEM01000001.1, read as the reverse complement.
GAGCCGATGGCCTTCGAGGCGCTCGACTCCGACGGCGTGCCGGTCTACCACACCAACGTCATCGCCTGCATCGGCACCGACGTCGCGCTCATCGCCCTGGAGATGATTCGGGACGAGCAGCGCCGCGAGGAGGTCCGCGAGCGCCTGTCGGTCAACGGTCGGACGGTCGTCGAGCTGACCGAGGCCCAGGTGCGGGAGTTCGCGGGCAACGCCGTGGAGCTGTGCGGACGCACCCCGGACGGCCGCAAGCGTCACGTCATGGCGATGTCGGGCCGGGCTCACCGCAGCCTGCGCCCCGAGCAGGTCGAGGCGATCGAGCGCTCGTGCGAGATCATCTCCGTGGACATCCCGACCATCGAGCTCGCCGGAGGATCGGTCCGCTGCATGATCGCCGGCGTCCACCTCGACCCGCGCCCCACGCTCGAGCCGGAGCCCACCGCGACGGCCGAGGCGATCGACGAGCACCCGCACAC
>NZ_BMEM01000001.1:1053772-1256408 GCF_014636495.1 Ornithinimicrobium tianjinense | reverse complement strand
CCCCCCCCCCCGACGGACCGGACAGGCGATCCTGCCCGCTCCCGACGGACCGGACAGGCGATCCTGCCCGCTCCCGACGGACCGGACAGGCGGTCGTGCCCGTCCGGTCCGGCGCGTGGGCACCGCACCCCAGGAGCCCCGCACTAGAGTCGGTTCATGGACGACGAGTTCGACCTCGACCGCTCGATCGAGGTGGACTGGGCCAGCTTCCTGTCCCGGCTCGCCGAGCACCTGAGCGGGTCGGAAGAGCCGCTGCGGATCACCCCGATGACGACCGACGACATCGCCTCGCCGGTGGTGCAGGTCGTGGCGGACCAGGACGTCCTGCACGCCACGCTCCTCGCGCCGTCGGGCGTCGTGCAGTGGCCCGACCCGGCGCGGCGTGACCACCTGCTCAGCCTGGGCTGGCAGGCGACGGAGGGCGGCACGGCATACCGCATGCAGCTCCCCCGCACCCACGCGCACCTGCTCGCGGCCGTGCTGACGGACACGCTGCAGGAAGTCGTCGGCACCCCCCACCCTGCCTTCCTGGACGCGGGGGCGCTGTCCATCTCGGCGCCGGACGAGCCGCAGCCGGCGGAGGAGGCGCCACGGCCCCAGATCGACCTGGACCAGGCGGTCCTGGTCGACAGTCCGGCGGAGCTGCGCGAGGCGGTCGAGACCACGCTGCACGCCGCGCTCGGGCACCCACCCCGTCGTGACGCCGACGGCGACATCCCCATCCTCTACGGCAGCGCCCTGGTCTACGTCCGCACCGCCGACTCGCAACCGGTCGTCAGCATCTTCGCGATCGTCGTGCAGGACGTCGGCGACCTGGAGGCGGCCAGGCGCGAGGTGCTGATCCTGAGCCGCCGGTCCGTGTTCACCAAGTTCCATCTCGTGGGGCGGCAGATCATCGCCAGCGTGGCGATCCCCAGCCTTCCCTTCGTGCCCAGGCACCTCGTGGGGATGGTCGAGCTGGTGGGGCGGGAGCTCGACGCCCTCGACGACGACCTCGCGCTGCTGGTGCACGGCCGCCGCTGGCTCGACGTGATGTCGGGGTCCCCGGCGCCGCCGACGGGCCCCGAGCAGGATGCCCCCGACCTGCCCACGCACCAGGACGAGGCACCCCTCCCGCAGGAGCTGCTCACCCTGCTGCAGATGGACGCGCACGGGACCGGGGTCGCACCGGCTGTCGTGGCCGAGGTCTGTCACCGGGACCGCGCGTTGATCCTTCGCCTGGTCCGCCTGGCCGAGGAGCAGACCATCAGCTGTCGGCGCTCGGTGCAGGCCGCCCGGAGCACCGGTGACGTGGACGCCGCGCGCGCCGCGACGGGCGAGCTGCGCGGGTGGCAGTCCACGGTCAAGGACCTGCGCGCCGCGCTGCGGCACCTGGTCTCCTTCGGGCCGGGTCCGGATGCAGACTCATCGTGATCAATGACGTAGATTGTTCGGCCATGACGACCGAATCTGCGTGGAATCCGGACACTCTCGCCATCCGTGGCGGTCTGATGCGCAGTTCCTTCGACGAAACTGCAGAGGCGCTGTACCCGACCTCGGGTTTCGTCTACTCGACCGCAGAAGAGGCGGAAGCGGCCTTCTCCGACGAGATCGAGCGGTTCGTCTACTCGCGCTACAACAACCCGACCGTGAGCATGCTCGAGGAACGGCTGCGCCTCATGCACGGCGCGGAGGCGTGTCAGACCACCGCCTCGGGCATGGCTGCCGTGTTCTGCGCGCTCGGCGGCCTCGCCGGACGGGGTGACCGGATCGTCGCCTCCCGGGCGCTCTTCGGCTCCTGCTACGTGATCATCGACGAGGTGCTGCGCCGCTGGGGTGTCGAGCCCGTCTTCGTCGACGGCCGGGACCTCGACCAGTGGGAGGCCGCCCTGGCGGAGCCCGCGGCCGCGGTCTTCTTCGAGACGCCCTCCAACCCCACCCAGGAGCTCGTGGACATCGCCGCGGTCAGCGAGATCGCCCACCGGACCGGGACCCCGGTCGTCGTCGACAACGTCTTCGGCACCCCGGTGTTCTCCCGTCCCCTCGACCTCGGCGCCGACATCGTCGTCTACTCCACGACCAAGCACATCGACGGCCAGGGGCGGGTGATGGGCGGGGCGATCCTGGGCTCGGAGGCGCTCGTGGAGGGTCCGATCCGGACGCTGAAGCGGCATACCGGTCCGTCGCTGAGCCCGTTCAACGCCTGGGTGACGGTCAAGGGGCTGGAGACCCTCGGGCTGCGGGTCGCCAAGATGGCCGAGAACGCCCTGGCGGTCGCCGAGCTCCTCGAGGCCGACGAGCGGGTGACCCGCGTCTTCTACCCGTGGCTGCCCTCGCACCCCCAGCACGAGCTCGCGCGCCGCCAGATGACCGGCGGCGGGACCGTGGTCACCTTCACGGTCGACGGAGGCAAGGACGAGGCGTTCGCGCTGCTCAACGCCCTGGAGCTCGTCGACATCTCGAACAACCTCGGCGACGCCAAGTCACTGACCACGCACCCGGCCACGACGACGCACCGGCGGTTCACCCCCGAGGAGCGTGCCGCGGCCGGCATCGAGGACGGCACCATCCGCCTCTCGGTGGGGCTGGAGGACGTGGACGACCTGCGGGAGGACCTCCTGCGGGGTCTCGCGGCCGCCCTCGGCTGACTACCCTGGGGCGGGGTCGGCGGCACGCCGGCCCGACGCCAGCGCCCCGACCCGAGGAGCCCCATGTCCACCCTGCCCGGCAGCGCCGTCGAGATCTTTCCCGTGAACCTGGGCGGGAACGCGTTCGGCTGGACGGCCGACGAGGAGACCTCGTTCGCGGTGCTGGACGCGTTCCACGCCGCAGGCGGCACCTTCATCGACACGGCGGACGCCTACTGCGCCTGGATCGAGGGCGGGACCGGCGGCGAGTCGGAGCAGATCATCGGCCGCTGGCTGACCGACCGGCGCCTGCGCGACGAGGTCGTGGTCGCGACCAAGGTGGGGGCCAAGCCGGACCGCAAGGGCCTGCAGCCCGAGACCGTGCGGGCCGCGGTCGAGGAGTCGATCCAGCGCCTTCAGGCCGATCACCTCGACCTGTGCTACCTGCACTACGACGACGAGGAGGTCCCGGTCCTGGAGCAGGTGCGCACCATGGACGCGCTGGTCCGCAGCGGTCGGGTGCGGTCCGTCGGGCTGTCCAACTTCACCCCGGCGCGGATGCGCGAGTGGTTCGAGACCGCGGTGCGCGAGGGACTGACCGTCCCGGCGGCGGTGCAGCCCCGCTACTCCCTGCTGTCCCGGGCCGACTACGAGCAGGACCTCGCGCCCGTCCTCGCCGACTTCGGTCCTCTGGTGTTCAGCTTCCCGGCCCTGGCCTCGGGCTTCCTCACCGGCAAGTACCGCACCGAGAGCGACCTCGAGGGCGCGCCGCGCGGGAGCGCCGCGAGGCGCTACCTGGAGGCCGGTGGGCTCCGGGTGGTCGACGCGCTGGTCCGCGTCGCTGAGGGGTATGGCGTGGCGCCCGGCACCGTGGCCGTCGCCTGGCTCCTCGCCAAGGGGGTGACCGCGCCGATCGCGTCCGTGTCCCGTCCGGAGCAGGTCCCGGCGCTGATGGCCGCGGCCTCGCTGGAGCTGTCCGAGGCGGACGTCGCGGCGCTCGACGCCGCCTCCGACGGCTTCTGAGCACGGCGCGCGGATGACGCACGTCAGGCTGACCCGCTCGGTGCTGGGCGACACCCTGGTCCTCGACCGGCCAGCGAGGCGCAACGCCCTCACCCTGGCGATGTGGCTCGAGCTCGGCGACCAGGTGCTGGCGCACGGAGCCGGTGCGGAGAGGGACCCGCTCTACCTCCTGGGGGCAGGGGGCTACTTCTGCGCAGGGGCTGACCTCGATGCCCTCCGCCACGCCCGTGAGTCACCGTCCGACTCGGACGTCTTCGTGGACGCCGTCGTGCGCGCCCTCCTGGCCATCCACCTCGTGGAGCGTGAGGTCGTGGCCGTCGTCGAGGGCGGGGCGGCCGGCGGAGGGGTGGAGATCATGGCGGCCTGCGACCGCAGGGTGCTGCTGGGTGACGCGACTCTGGTCCTCCCCTTCGGCGACCTGGGCATGATCCTCGACGGTCTCACCCGCTGGCGGCTGGACCGGCTGGTCGGACCCGCGAAGGTCGAGCGGCTCCTGGACGGGAGGCACGTCCTGAGCGCGGACGAGGCGGACGCCCTCGGTCTGGCGGACGCACGCCATACCGACCTGGAGGCCCTCGCCGTCGCAGAGCGGGCGCGGCCCGCAGCCGCCCCCGACCGGGCCCCGGAGCGCTACGCGCCCGGGATCGAGGCCCTCCCGTCCGCGCTGCGGCGGGCGGCCGCGCCGATGCGGCGCGCCTTCCCGCCGCACGCGGGATGACGGAGCGAGGTCAGGGGACGACGACCAGCTTGCCGGTGGTGCCGCCGCCCTCGAGGTCGGCGTGGGCGCGGCTGGCGTCCGCCAGGGGGTAGCGCCCACCGATGCGGATCGCCAGGGAGCCGTCGGCGATCCCGCCCAGCACGTCGCCGGCCCGCCACAGCAGCTCCTCGCGGTCGAGGAGGTAGTGGGCAAGGGTCGGCCGGGTGAGGAAGAGAGAGCCGGCGGAGTTGAGGCGCTGGGGGTCCATCGGCGGCACGGCACCGCTGGCCCCGCCGAAGAGGACCATCAGGCCGCGAGGCTTGAGGATGGCCAGCCCGGCGTCGAAGGTGTCCTTGCCGACACCGTCGTAGACGACGTCCACGCCCGCCCCGTCCGTGAGCCGACGCACCTCGGTCTCGAGGTCGACGTCGCGGTAGAGGACGATGTCGGTGGCGCCGTTGGCCCTGGCCAGCTCGGCCTTCTCCTCGGTGCTCACCGTGCCGATGACGCGCACGCCCTTGGCCCTCAGCATCTGGCACATGAGCAGGCCGACACCGCCGGCCGCCGCGGTCACCAGGGCGGTGTGGCCCTCGGTGGCCTCGAAGGTCGAGTTGACCAGGTAGTGGGCGGTCATCCCCTGCAGCATGGCCGCCGCCGCCGTCTCCAGCTCGACACCCTCCGGCACGGGCACCAGCTTGTCGGCCGGCACGAGCGCCTGCTCGGTGTAGCCGGTCCCGGGCACCATCGCCCAGGCGACCCGGTCGCCCACCTGGACGTCGGTCACGCCGTCACCGACCGCCGACACCGTCCCCGCGCCCTCGCTGCCCGCCACGAAGGGAAGCTCCATCGGGTAGCGCCCCTCACGCTGGTAGATGTCGATGAAGTTGACCCCGCCCGCCGCCAGGTCCACGAGCGCCTGCCCGGGTCCAGGCACCGGGGTCTCCCGCTCGACGACGGTGAGGACCTCCGGCCCTCCGGTCTGCTCCACCATCACTGCACGCATGGGGCTGAGACTAGTGGCCCGTTCCGAGCGCCTGACGTCGGGTCGGCCGAGCCATGGTCAGCACCCGCTCCACCGCCGCCTGCGGACCGCCCACCAGCACTGGGGGGACGACACCTGGCTGAGGCGGGACCACCGCTGCCACGTCGGCGACGTCCGGCGCCTCGTCACCCGTACCCGTCCCGACGAGCACGACGGGCACCCCGGTCCGCACGGCCAGCGCGACCTCGCTCAGCGTCCCCCAGCTCATCCCGACGCCGATCACGGCGTCGCAGGAGCGCACGAGCAGGGCGTTGCGCATCTCCCCCAGCCCGGTGGGCACGCTCAGCGTGAGCAACGGGTGCGCGTCGCGCCGGTCCGCACCGGGCAGCAGCCCCAGGCTGGTCCCACCGGCCCCGTGGCACCCGCGGACGGCGGCACCCATCACCCCGCCCAACCCGCCGCAGACGACCACCAGGTCGTGGGCGGCGAGCAGCCTGCCGACCTCCTCGGCGACCGCCTCAAGCTCGGGGGACGCCTCCCCCGGACCGACGACGCCGACGTAGCCGCGTGGGCTCACGCCACCTCCTCCTGCGGCTCAGGCGCAGCATCGGGCGCGCGGACCAGCCGAGACACGGCATACCCGAGCCAGAAGAGCAGGACGGTGGCGGCCACGGAGGCGAGCAGGTAGTAGGGCTGGTCGAGCCAGGGCAGGAGCGGTTTCTCCCGCTGGTAGAAGTAGTTGCCGCCGGTGAGCGCGTTGGCGACGACCGCGGCGGCCACGTAGACGGCGAACCAGCCGAGCGCCCTCCGCAGCCCGCTCACCGTGGGCCGCCAGTCCGTCGTGATCCACGCGAAGGCCGGCATGAGCAGCGTCACCGCATGGTTGACGAAGAAGCTCCAGCCCAGGATGTTGTCGACGGGCTGGATGTTCTGCGGGTAGGCGAAGCTGGCCCAGGCCCACAGGCCGAAGGAGAACAGCACGTCCATCACCCGCCGGCTGCCCGTGGCGAGGTAGACGAGGCTGAGCAGCGCGGAGACCCGGGAGATGTGCAGCGGCAGCGACTCGGCGTTGTCCCACCCCGTGGCCGCGTAGAAGCCGTAGAGGGTCAGCTGCTGGAGCACGACGACGACCAGGAGCACCGTGCGGACCTGCCCGGCGTGCGCGCGGACCCGCTCGCGCCAGCCGAGGAGCGCAGCCGCGAGCAGCACCAGGCCGGTCGCGTAGATCAGGTGGTCACGACCACCGATCGTGATCCACTCCGGGTGGGGATCGAGGAAGGACTCCACGGGCCCTCAGGCGCGGTCCTCGAGGTCGGACCCCGCCGACCCGCCCACGTCGGTCGTGCCCGGCAGCCCGTGACCGGGCGACGGCTCGTCGGCGGCGGCCCACAGCTCGTGCTCCGCCCGGCGGCGGCGCCTCGAGGCCAGCGCACCGCCCACGCCCACGGCAGCCACCGCCGCGGCCATGATCCAGGCGAAGGGCGACGGGTCGGAGGACCGGTCGGCGGGTCGGTTCGGGGATGTCCTGCTCATGCGCGGCTCCTTCTCGGCGTGATGGTTCTCAGACCTCGACGTCGCCGATCTCGGCGCTGGCGCGGATCGACGCGAAGTAGGCCGGCGGCGTGCGCCACGGCTCGTGCTCGCCGCGGGCGGCCTCCTGGATGGCGCGGTGGACCCGCTCGGGCGTGCAGGGGATGTCCACGTGGCGCACGCCCAGGTGCGCCACCGCGTCGACGACGGCGTTCTGCACCGCGGGGGTCGAGCCGATGGTCGCCGCCTCCCCGATCCCCTTGGCGCCCAACGGGTTGCGGTCGGTCGGCGTGACTGTCGAGAGCGTCTCGAGCGGGACGAGGTCGGCCGTCGAGGGGAGGGTGTAGTCGGCGAAGGTCGAGGTGATCGGCTGGCCCTCGTCGTCGTAGCGGAACTCCTCCCACAGCGCCTGGGAGATCCCCTGCGCCGAGCCGCCGTGCTGCTGGCCGCGCACGAGGAGCGGGTTGATCACCGTGCCGCAGTCGTCCACGGCGACGTGGCGCAGCAGCCGCACCGCGCCGGTCTCGACGTCGACCTCGACCACGCTGGCGTGCGTCCCGAACGGGAAGGTGGACCCGTCCTGCTGGAAGTCGGTGTCGACGCTCAGCCCGTCGCCCTTCTGGTGCGCGTGCGCCGCCACCTGCTGCCAGGTCACTGCGCTGCCGGGCACGCCCCGCACCCCGAAGCTGCCGTCCGTGAGCTCGACGTCGTCGACCGCGACCTCCAGCAGGTCGGCCGCCACCTCGAGGGCCTGGGCCCGCAGCTCGACGGACGCCTTGTGGACGGCGGTCCCGCCGAGCTGCATCGACCGCGCCCCGCCGGTGCCACCACCCGTGCGGACGACGTCGGTGTCGGACTGGACGAAGGTGATGTCCTCCATCGGCACGCCGAGCTGGTCGGCGACCAGCATCGAGAAGGCCGTCGCGTGCCCCTGGCCGTGGGCCGAGGTCCCGGCCATCAGGGTCAGCGTGCCGTCCTCGGCGACGCGGATCCCGGCGTACTCCTTGCCCCCGAACCCGGTGATCTCCACGTAGCTGGCGATCCCCAGGCCCAGCTGCCAGGTCGAGCCGGCCGCGCGCCGCCGCTGCTGCTCGGCGCGGACACCCTCCGCGTCCACGGCCTCGAGCGCGGCGGCGAGCGCCACCTCGTAGTCCCCCGTGTCGTAGCTGGCGCCGAACGTGGTGGTGTGCGGGAAGTCCTGCGGACGCACGAAGTTGCGGCGGCGGAACTCCTCGGGGGTCAGGCCGGCCTCCCGTGCTGCGTGGTCCATCAGCCGTTCGAGCATCGCTGCCGCCTCCGGCCGACCCGCCCCGCGGAAGGCGCCCGTGGGGGCGGTGTTGGTCATCACGGACACCGCGTCATACCGGACCCTGGGTATGGCGTAGGCGCCCTCCGACATCGTGCGCGTGGACCCGGAGGCGAAGCTCCCGCCGAACCCGGCATAGGCGCCGCAGTCGCCCACGACCCGCGCGTGCAGGCCGGTGATGACGGCCTCCTCGGACAGGCCGAGCTCGACATACTGGACCTGGCCTCGGCTGGACATCGAGATCATCGACTCGCTGCGGGTCTCGATCCACTTGACGGGGCGCCGCAGCAGCCGGGCCGCCCGGACGACCGCGGAATGCTCGGGGATGATCCCGGCCTTGCCCCCGAACGCACCGCCGACGTGGGGCGCGCGGACCCTCACGGCCTCCTTGGGCAGGTCGGTCAGCCGGCAGATCAGGCTCCGGGCGATGTGGGGGTGCTGCGTGCCGAGGTGGATGTCGAGCGCGACCGCGCCGTCGTCCCCGACGACGGGCCGGACCAGGATGCCGTGCCCCTCGATGGGGCTGGCCGCCATCCGGTTGTTCTCCATCCGCAGGCGCACCACCCGGGCCGCACCGGCCAGGGGGTCGGGCTGGTCGGCGGCGTTGGTCACGGACAGTGCGACGTTGGACCCCAGCGCCTCGAACTGGGGCGCGGCATCCGGCTCCAGCGCGGCCTCCATGTCGACCACCGCCGGCAGGTCGTCGTAGTCCACGTCGACCAGCTCGGCGGCGTCGACGGCCGCCGCGCGCGACGTGGCGACCACGAGCGCGACCGGGTCACCGACGTAACGCACCTTGTCGACGGCGAGCGCCGTGCGCGGCACGTCGTCGTTGATCTGGCTGAAGAGGGGCACCGGGGTGTCACCCAGGTCTGCCGAGGTCAGCACGGCCACCACGCCCGGAGCCGCCAGCGCGGCTGTCGTGTCCACGCCCACGACCCGGGCGTGCGCCACCGGGCTGCGGACGAAGACGGCGTGGCAGACCTGCGGGTCGTCCAGGTCGATGCTGTCCATGAAGCGGCCGCGGCCGCGGAGCAGGTCAGGGTCCTCCACGCGACGGACCTCGGTGCCGAGGATGGATCCTGCACGGAGCGCTGACGTCATGGTCCCATCCTGCCTGGTCGGTCCGGGGACCGCTCAGACCACGAGCACCCGTCCGCCCATCTGCAGCAGCCCCTGGGCCCAGATCATGTCCATCGCGGCCGTCGACACCCGCGCGCAGCCGTGCGAGGCGGGCCAGGGCGGGATCGAGTCCGATCCGTGGACCGCGTAGTTGCCGTCGTAGAACATCGGGCGGTAGAGACGCCCGAGCTCGCCCTCGCGCCACCCCGAGCTGTCGGTGAACCAGACCGCGAAGTCGCCGGTCGGCGTGTGCGCGATGTAGTCGTGACCCTCGAAGGTGTAGGGCTCCCCGTTGCCGGTCGAGGTGTTGAGGGTCATCTGGGTGGCGCCGCCGCGCACGACCAGGATCAGCTGGTGGGCGAGGTGGACCTCGAGATGGTCCCCACCGGCGACCGGCGTGGGGCGCGCAGCGGTGGCCAGCGCGCCCAGGGTGGCCGGTCCGGCGATGCCGTCGCGGACCAGACCGTGGGTCTTCTGCACGGCGAAGACCGCCTGCTCGGTGAGGTGACCGAAGCCCCCGTCCGGGGTGCCGCACCAGAAGCCGGCCGCCCCGAGCTGCTCCTGGAGGGACCAGACGGCCTCACCTGCGTCACCGCGACCGAACTGCGTGGGCGGCGCGGGTGGAGGTGGCGGTGGTTGCGGGGCGGCCACGGGCGGGGGCGCGGGCTCGGCGACGGCGTAGGTGTCGAGGGTGTCGTGCAGTCCGCCCACGACGGCCCCCATCACCAGCCCGACACCGCCGCGCAGCACCGTGCGGCGGTGCATGACGACCTGCTGCAGCAGCTGGCCGCCCGGTGGGTCGGCCCTCCGTACCCCGATCATCCGCATCCCCTTGGGTCTCGATGTTCTGACCTACTAGACGCCGCTCACCCCGTCAGCTGTTGCTCGCGACACGCGACCGTTGCCGATTCGTGATCTGCACCTCCACCTCGGGCCTACGCTGACCTCGTGCACGACCCGGAGATCACGCTGCGCTTCCTCGCCGCGCCGACCGACGCGGGTCAGTCCGGCAGCGTGAGCGCCGGCCGCGTCCTGGAGTGGATCGACAAGGCCGGGTATGCCGCAGCCGCCCGGTGGAGCTCCGGCTACACCGTCACCGCCTATGTCGGCAACGTGCGCTTCAGCCGGCCGGTCGAGGTCGGTGACCTGGTGGAGGCCAGGGCCCGGGTCGTCCTCACGGGACGCTCGAGCATGCACGTCACGGTGCAGGTCTGCTCCGGGCCGCCCACCACCGGCGGGCTCGAGCCGGCGACCCAGTGCCTGATGATCTTCGTCGCCGTGGACGCCGACGGTCGTCCGACTCCCGTGCCGGCCCTCGAGCCCCGCTCCATGGAGGAGCGGCTGCTCGCGGAGTGGGCGGAGCGCCGCAAGGAGCTGCGGGCGGAGGTCCAGGCCGCGATGGAGCGGCAGACCTACACCGACGCGGGCACCGCTCCCCGGGAGGTGCTGCGCTTCCTGGCGGCACCGACCGACGTCAACTGGGGCGGCAAGGTCCACGGCGGCATCGTCATGCGCTGGATCGACGAGGCTGCCCACGTGCTCGTGACGCGCTGGGCGGGCGACCCGCGCAACGTCGCCATCTTCACGGGCGGCGTGCGCTTCTACCAGCCCTTGAGGATCGGTGACCTCGTCGAGGTCGAGGCTCGTCTGCTGCATACCGGGGAGCACGCCGTCCACGTCGGGGTCCACGTGCGCTCCGGCGACCCGGCCACGGGCGACCTGCAGCTGACCACGTTCTGCCGCACGGTCTTCGTGGTGCTCGACGAGGAGCGGAGGGCCGCCACCGTGCCGGTGTGGGAGCCGGTGAGCGAGGAGGACCGGGCCCTCGACGCCCACGCGGTGGAGCTCGTGGCCGTCAGGGAACGCTTCGGGGAGTAGACCTGACTCAGGGCTCCGGGACGACCCAGGTCGATGGGGGTGAGCGTCCGGCGGGTCGCTAGAGTCGGGCCCGTGGACTCCGACCCCTCCGGCTCCGCCCGGATCGCCGTGCTCATCGATGCTGACAACGTCTCCGCGCGGCACGTGGGGGCGGTCCTCGAGGAGCTGGCCACCTACGGTGTCCCGACGGTCAAGCGCGCCTACGGCGACTGGACGACCAGCCAGCTGACGGGGTGGAAGCCCGAGCTGCTCCGCAACGCGATCCAGCCCGTCCAGCAGTTCGCCAACACGGTCGGCAAGAACTCCACGGACTCGGCCCTCATCATCGACGCGATGGACCTGCTCTGGCAGGGCAACGTCGACGCCTTCGCGCTCGTGTCCTCCGACTCCGACTTCACCCGGCTGGCCACCCGCCTGAGGGAGTCGGGCAAGCGGGTCTACGGGCTCGGCCGGCGCAACACCCCCGAGTCGCTGCGGCGGGCCGTCGACCAGTTCATCTACCTGGAGGTCCTCCAGGACCCGGCGAGCCACGACCCCGTCGGCGAGGCGGAGGCACCCGCCGCCGACGAGCCGCAGGCGAGCCGCATCAACCTGCAGAGCGCGCTGACGAAGGCGATCAACGCCACCTCCGGCGATGACGGCTGGAGCACCCTGAGCACGGTGGGTCAGCACCTCAGCCGCGCCCACGCCGACTTCGACCCGCGCGACTTCGGCCACCAGAAGCTCAGCACCCTCGTCGACGAGCAGCCCTACCTCGACACGCGCACCGAGGGGACGCACCGGCAGGTGCGCCTGCGCCAGCGCACCGCCAAGAGCGCTGCCCGTCCGTCCACCAAGGCCACGGCCTCCCGTGGCGCCACCCGGAAGAACGACGCATGATCCTGCCGACCGAGATCCCCTACCCCGACATCTCGCCGTCCTTCGACCTCGGTCCCCTGACGATCCACTGGTACGGCGTCATGTATGCCGTCGGCTTCGTGCTGGCCTGGTGGCTGGGGACCGTCCGCGCCAGGCGTGCGGGCTCGGGCTGGGAGGTCGACGAGGTCAGCGACCTCATCCTGTGGTGCGCGCTGGGCGTCGTGCTGGGCGGCCGGCTGGGCTACATCCTCTTCTACGGCCTCGGCAAGGTGGCCGACGACCCGCTGAGCGTGCTCCGCGTCTGGGAGGGGGGTATGTCGTTCCACGGCGGTCTCCTCGGAGTCCTGGCCGCGATGTGGTTCTACGCCCGCAGGACCGGCCGCCGCTACTTCGAGGTGGGCGACTTCGTCGCCCCGCTCGTGCCGCTCGGGCTCTTCTTCGGCCGGATCGGCAACTTCATCAACGGCGAGCTGTGGGGCAAGCCCAGCGACGTCCCGTGGGCCATGGTCTTCCCCACCGGGGGTCCGGAGCCGCGCCACCCGACCATGCTCTACGAGGCGCTGCTCGAGGGGCTGGTGCTCTTCACGGTCCTGTGGCTCTACGCCTCGCGCCGGCCGCCGGTCCGCGCCGTCTCCGGCATGTTCCTGGTGCTCTACGGCGTGTTCCGGATCCTCGTGGAGTTCCTGCGCGTGCCGGACGCCCACCTGGGCTACCTCGCGCTGGACTGGCTGACGATGGGGCAGCTGCTCTCGGTGCCCATGGTGCTCTTCGGGGCCTACCTGCTGTGGTCGGCCTACCGCTCCGGCGTGGCCCCCTCGGTGGGACCCGGGCCCGGTGTCGACCCCGCCGAGGGCTCCAGCAGCGCGAGCTCCTCCTCCACGTAGACGTCGCTCGTCCCGGCCGCCCGGTGCTCCTCACGGAGCGTGAGCTGGATGGCGCGGGCTTCGTCGAGGCGGCCGAGCTGGCGCAGCGTCCACGCGATCATCCAGCGCGCGACGCGCGTCCTCGCCGGGTCACCGATGCGCTCCCGGGCCGCGAGAGCCTGCTCGAAGGTCTCGAGAGCGCGACCGAGGTCCCCCTCCTCCGCGTGCACCATCCCGAGGTTGTTCAGCAGCGAGGCGTCCCAGTCGCGGGCGCGGGGGTCGGTGGCCGCCCGGGCGATCGCGAGGGCGACCTCGTGGGCATGCACCCGCTCCTCGGGCGGCGCGACGAGGGCCAGCATGTGCAGGGCGTCGACGTGGAGCTCCTCCAGCCCGGCACCCGCAGCGCGCAGCGCGGCCGCGATGAACGGCTCGGCTGCGGCCTCTGGGTCGCCCGCGGCGCGATGGAGCCGGCCACGCTCCAGGAAGCGCCTGGCCTGGACCTCAGGCGAGGGCCAGCCCAGGTCGTCGAGCACGGCATACGCCTCCTCGAACCGCTCCTGCAGACTCAGTGCGCGGGCGACCTGAGAGAGCGCCAGCTCTCGCTGCTCCCCCGACGACCGGTCCGCCAGGTCGCGGAAGCGCGCCTCGCTGCCGGCCGGGTCGTCGAAGTCCCACAACACCCGCAGGTCGACGGGCTCGTCGTCGCTCATAGGGGGAGCCAACCACCTCCGCGTGGGTGACGGAAGCCTGTTCTGCACGTTCCCGTGTCGGAGTCATGCCGGATCCACCGCGGGAGGTCGCGGATCTGTCCCGGTGACACGCCCCGTGGCGTCGGCCCGAGCGCGCACATGCACCCGCTGGTCGGTCCTCGTCGGGCGTGTCGTCAGGACGGATCGCGCGATGACGGCGGAGAGGCGCAGGAGAGTTCAGCCCACCCGCACCCGCCCGCGCGGCGTGTCCAGCACGACCCTCAGCCGCGGCGCCGGGCCGGGTCGGACCGGCACCTCCACACCCAGGGCACGCAGGACCTCGCCGGCACGCCGAGGCTCGGGGTGCTCCAGCTCCAGCTCGATCAGGTCGACGACGGGAAGGCCCGCGTCGCTCGGGTGCGCTCCGCCGCCCCAGTCGATGAGGAACGGCTGCACGCCGCCCAGACCGAGTGGACGCGGGACCGCCAGGCGCCACGAGAGCTGGACGCCGGACGGCGTCATGCGTCGGGCGGCCACCGGCGTGCCGACGTCGAGGCCCACCTCTGCGGCGCTGGCCAGGGCGGCGTCCAGATCGTCGGGCCGGACCGCCCAGGTGTGCCCGAGCAGGGCACGTCGTGCGGACGCCTCGTCCGCCTCCGTGCCCGTGGAGGCGGCCGGCACCCCCGCCAGCGCCCGCCCGAGGTCGAGCATCATGGCGTCCTCCGGCACGTCGGGCTGGGCAGGGTCCGGGGCCAGCAGCTCCAGGTAGCAGCGTCGCTGCCCGCGCCAGCGCAGCCCGACCAACGCGTTCCGTGAGCCCAGCCCCGGGTGCGCACCTCCGGCGACCGGCTGGACGCCGGTGAGCGCCGCCAGGGCCGCGGTCCCGGCCTCCAGATCGGGCGTGACGAGGACGACGTGGTCGAGGGAGGCAGCCATGCCGACAGCATCGCCCATCGCGGTCAGGCGCAGGCCCTCACCCCTCGAGCAGATCCCTGATGTCGTCCGCCGTGAGCTGCCCGCTACGGAACTCCCCCGCGTCGACCACCGAGGCGAAGAGGCGCCGCTTGCGCTCCTGCAGACCCACGACCTTCTCCTCGATGGTGCCCGTGGAGACCATCCGGTAGACGTTGACCGGTCGGGTCTGGCCGATCCGGTGCGTGCGGTCCACGGCCTGGGCCTCGGCGGCCGGGTTCCACCACGGGTCCAGGACGAAGACGTAGTCGGCCTCGGTGAGCGTCAGCCCCACACCACCCGCCTTGAGGCTGATGAGGAAGACCGGGTCCTGCCCCTCCCGGAAGGCCGCGATCCGCTGTGCGCGCTGCTCCCCCGGGGTGCTGCCGTCGAGGTAGCTGTAGCCCACTCCGGCGGCCTCGAGCGCCGCGCGCACCCGGGACAGGAACCCGGTGAAGCTGGAGAACACCAAGGCTCGGTGCCCCTCCGCGGCCAGCTCGACGATCTGCTCCATCAGGGCGGTCACCTTCGCCGACGTCGCGAGGCCGTGGTGCTCGTCCGAGACGAGCGAGGGGTCCAGCGCGAGCTGCCGGAGCACCGTGAGCGACCGGAAGATCGCGACACGGTTCTTGTCCAGGTCCGCCAGCAGACCCAGCACCCGCTGACGCTCGCGCTGGAGATGCTTGTCGTAGACCCGCTGGTGCGCCGGGTGCAGCGCGACGTGCACGGTCTGCTCGGTCTTCGGGGGCAGCTCGGAGGCCACCTCTGACTTGGTGCGCCGCAGCATGAACGGTCGCAGCCGACGGCGGAGCCGGTCGAGCAGCTCCGGGGCCCCACCGGCCTCGATGGGGCGGCGGTACCGCTGGGCGAAGAGCTCGGGGCGGGGGAAGAGCCCCGGTGCAGCCAACGAGGTCATCGACCACAGCTCCATGAGGTTGTTCTCCAGCGGGGTGCCGGTGACGACGAAGCTCCTGGGTCCGGCGAGCCGGCGCACCGCCTGGTAGGTGGCGGACCGGTGGTTCTTGACGAACTGCGCCTCGTCCAGGACGAGCCCGCCCCAGGGCAGCCGCGCATAGTCGTCGGCCTCCAGCCTCAGCAGGGTGTAGGAGGTCACGACGACGTCGGCCGCACCCACCGCCTCCGCAAGGTCCAGCCCGCGGCGTCGGCGGGTCGCGGCCACGGCGGCGATCCGCAGGTGCGGTGCGAACCGCTGCGCCTGCTCCACCCAGCCCGACACCACGCTGGTCGGTGCCACCACGAGCACGGGCCCGTCGGCGAGGTCCCCCCGGTCCTCCGCCCGCACCACCGTCGCGAGCACCTGCAAGGTCTTGCCCAGACCCATGTCGTCCGCGAGCACCCCACCCAGCCCCGCGTCCCACAGCGCGCTCAGCCAGCGGTAGCCCTCGAGCTGGTAGGGCCGCAGGTCGGCCCGCAGGCTCTCGGGCTGGCGGACCAGCCCGTGGTCCGCGTCACCGAGGCTGAGCAACGCCTCCACCGAGTCCTGCCAGCGTGCGTCCTGCGCGTCCACCACGCCGAGGCGCACCAGCTCACCCCAGAGCCCGGCCTGGTATGGCGTGAGTCGCACCGTCGCGTCGCGGGGCGGCGCGTCCTGCAGCTCGCGGGCCTCGGCGATGAGGTCACGCAGCGCCTGCAGCTCGGGGCGGTCGAGGGTGAACCAGGTGCCCGACGCGAGGAGCAGCACCTCGTCCCCGCGGGCCAGCGCGGCGAAGAGGTCCTCGAAAGGCACCTCCTGGTCGCCCACGGTCACCCGCACGTGGAGGTCGAACCAGTCGTCCACCTCTCCTCTCGTCGTGCTCAGCCGGACCACCGGGGCCTCGTCAGCCTCGGCGTAGTCGGGCAGCTCGCCGACGACCTCGACCTCGACCTCCTCGTCCTCGCGCAGCACGGGCAGCACCTCCGCGACGAACCGCGCCGTCCGCGTGCCCGACAGCGAGAGCCTCGGGTAGGGCGCCGGACGCGTCTGACCCGCAGGAAGGCGCTCGACCAGCCCCGGGAGGTGCTCGAGCAGCGGCACGACCCGGTCCAGCGTCTCCTGCTCGGCCGCGGTGTCGCGGGGCTGCGTGCGGTCGTCGAGGGCCACCAGGACGTGGTCGGCGCCGCGACCGGAGCTGTCGGGCACGGCATACCGGAACGACCAGGCCAGGCCCAGACCGTGGCCCGGCTCCGGGGTGAGGCGCAGGTGGAGGACGGGGCGCGTGCCCGCGGCGGCGGGCACGCTGCCGTCGGCCGAGCTGAGAGCGACGTGCCGGGCGACGACCGGGTAGTAGAGAGCCAGGAAGCGGCCCACCTCGTGGGCCGGCACCCGGAGCGACCCGTGCCCCTCCAGCACCGACAGGACGGTGTCCGACGGCGCGTGGTCCAGCGGCCACAGGGTGAGCGCGCCCTCCTCGGACAGGTGCGCGACGCCGTGCGCGGGGCGGCCGAGCGGCAGGACCTGTCCAGGACCGGGCAGCGGCTCGGCGAGCAGCCGCTGGCGCAGCACCAGGTCGCCGTCCTCCTCGCGTGACAGGTCCAGCGTGAGCACGGCCCCTCCCTCACCCAGGCTGACCTGCGTCACACCTTGCCCAGGCACGAGCTCGATCCCGAGGGCGAGACACCGACGGAGCAAGGGCCACGCCACCGGACCCAGCTCCCCGAGCGACAGCTCCTCGGCCGACCAGTAGCCGTGGGCGTCCGAGCCGCGCGCCACCGCGTGCAGCTGGGACAGGGCCGAGCGATGGTCGGCGCGCACGTCCGGGGAGGACCACCTGCTGGACAGGTCGCGCCAGGCCACGCCGCTGCGCACCCATCCGCCCTGGCGGCCCCGACCGGGTCGGACCGGGCGCAGCTGCACGGACAGGGAGCGGTCGCGCTGCCAGGCCAGGTGCTCCAGGCCCACGAGCAGGCCCAGGCGAACCTCGTTCGCAGGGGTCAGGCCGCCGCCCCCTGTCTCGCCCGGAGCCGAGCCCGGTGCCGGGACGCGCAGCAACGGTGCGAGCACCTTCTCCCACGACGGCTGGCCCGTCGGGTGCCCTGCGGGAGCACCGGACAGCCGCTGCTGCACGCTGAGGATCACCGCCACCACGTGCTTGCAGTCCTGGCCCATCGGGCAGGTGCACCGGCTCTGCCAGTCGCGCGGGCCGTCGCCGGTGCGGTGCACGATCGTGGTGTAGCTCTGGCGGGCCGAACCGGCCACCGTGCCGATGAGCGGCGTGCCGGACGGTGCGGCGACCAGGGTCCCGACCCGACCGGTCTCGGCATACTCGAGGCCGCGCTCGAGCGCCCCCGCGCCGACCTGGGCGCGCAGGGCGAGCTGGCTCAGGGACAGCACCCAGGTGGCGGCGGTCAGGTCGGTCGGCATGAGTACGAGCGTAGGTCGTGCCACCGACGGCACCCTCTGTTATCCACAGCCGCGCGCCGGTCTTTGCCCACGCGTAGCCCCAGGGCGCCACTGTGCGCAGATCGGCGCCACAAAGCGGTTTACTCAGCACGTCCGTGGTGGGACAGTGGGGAGATGAGTGTGGTGGCTTCCGAGGGCCACGCCTACAACGTCGCCCTCGAGGTCCTCCGCCGCGTCGCCTCGGGGCAGGGCACCTCGATCAGCAGGATGGGCGGTGCGGTGGACGCCGTGTGCACGACGGTGCAGGGGACGCTGGGAATGCTCGTCACCGGGCACGACGGTGGGTGGGACGTGCGCGTCCTCGAGAGCTCGGTGGGGCAGGGCACACCGACCCCCGAGCGACCGGTCCTGCGCGTGCTCGCCGCGCGGGATCCCCTGCTGTGGCCCGTCCTGCAGGGGGACGACACCGTGACCACGCTCGGTCGAGCCGTGGGACCAGGATGGTCCTCCTCCCTACGGGCCGAGGAGATCCGCCGGGTCTGGGGGGTCAACCAGATCGCCTCCGTGCCGGTGCGGGTCGGCCCGGAGTTCGTCACCGTCTTCGTCGGCCGCCTGGGCGAGGACTTCTCCCCCGACGAGCTGGACCTGCTGAGGGGGGTGCAGCCGGTGCTGGTCTACCTCTTCGCGATCCTTGACCCCGCCGCGCTCCCGGAGCCGGCGGCACGGCTGGTCCACCTGACCGAGCGTGAGGCCACCGTGCTGGACCTGCTGGCCCAGGGCCACACCGCGGCGCGCATCGGGCACCTCGCGCAGATCTCCCCGCGCACCGTGCACCACCACCTCGCCAACATCTACGCCAAGCTGGCGGTCGGTGACCGGCTGTCCGCGGTCAACCGGGGCCGGCAGCTCGGCCTCATCCCGGTCGGCCAGGACGCGCCGACCTGACCGGCGCCGGGCCGCTCAGACGTTGCGGCGGTACTGCCCGCCGACCTCGAAGAAGGCCTCGGTGACCTGGCCCAGGGAGCACACCCGTGCCGCGTCCATGAGGACGGCGAAGACGTTGTCCCCGTCCATCGCCGCCTGACGCAGTCGCTGCAACGCCTCCTCGGCCTCGGCCGAGTGCCGTTCCTGGAAGTCCGCGACCCGCTCGAGCTGGGAGCGCTTCTCCTCCTCGGTGGCCCGTGCGAGCTCCACGGTGTGCTCCTCGGCTCCCTCCTCGGCCGGCCGACGGAAGGTGTTGACGCCGATGATCGGCAGCGTGCCGTCGTGCTTGCGGTGCTCGTAGAGCAGCGACTCGTCCTGGATGCGTCCCCGCTGGTAGCCGGTCTCCATGGCGCCGAGCACCCCGCCACGCTCAGAGATCCGGTCGAACTCGGTGAGCACCGCCTCCTCGACCAGGTCGGTGAGCTGCTCGATGATGAACGAGCCCTGGTTGGGGTTCTCGTTCATCGCCAGGCCCCACTCGCGGTTGATGATGAGCTGGATCGCCAGCGCACGCCTGACCGACTCGGTGGATGGGGTCGTGATCGCCTCGTCGTAGGCGTTGGTGTGCAGGCTGTTGGCGTTGTCGTAGATCGCGATCAGGGCCTGCAGGGTGGTGCGGATGTCGTTGAAGTCCATCTCCTGCGCGTGCAGGGAGCGTCCCGACGTCTGGACGTGGTACTTCAGCTTCTGGCTGCGCTCGTTGGCGCCGTACTTCTCCTTCATCGCCACCGCCCAGATCCGCCGCGCCACCCGGCCGATGACGGAGTACTCCGGGTCCATGCCGTTGGAGAAGAAGAAGCTGAGGTTGGGGGCGAAGTCGTTGACGTCCATCCCGCGGGCCAGGTAGGACTCGACGTAGGTGAACCCGTTGGCCAGGGTGAACGCGAGCTGGCTGATGGGGTTGGCCCCCGCCTCGGCGATGTGGTAGCCGGAGATGCTCACCGAGTAGAAGTTGCGCACCCCGTTGTCGATGAACCACTGCTGGATGTCGCCCATCATCCGCAGCGAGAACTCCGTGGTGAACAGGCAGGTGTTCTGGCCCTGGTCCTCCTTGAGGATGTCGGCCTGCACCGTCCCCCGGACGTTCTGCAGGGCGTAGGCCCGCAGCTCCTCCGCCTCGGCACCGGACGGCTCTCGTCCCTCGCGCTCACGGAAGGCGTCGAGCTGCTGGTCGATCGCGGTGTTGAGGAAGAAGGCCAGCACGGTGGGAGCCGGACCGTTGATCGTCATCGACACCGACGTGGTCGGCGCGAGGAGGTCGAACCCGTCGTAGAGGGCCTTCATGTCCTCCAGCGTCGCGATCGAGACGCCCGAGGTGCCCACCTTGCCGTAGATGTCCGGTCGTTCGGCGGGGTCCTGGCCGTACAGCGTGACGGAGTCGAAGGCCGTGGACAGGCGCGTGGCGGGCTGCCCCTCGGACAGGAGCTTGAAGCGTCGGTTGGTGCGGAAGGGATCACCCTCACCCGCGAACATCCGCGCCGGGTCCTCGTTGTCCCGCTTGAAAGGGAAGACCCCCGCGGTGAACGGGAAGTAGCCGGGCAGGTTCTCCTTGCGCCAGTAGCGCACCAGTGCGCCGGCCTCGTCATACGTCGGCAGAGCGACGCGAGGTATGCGGTTGCCGCTCAGCGACTCCTTCGTCAGGCTCGTGCGCAGCTCGCGGTCGCGGACCCGGACCACCTGCTCGTCGCCGGAGTAGGACTCCACCACGGACGGCCAGCGCTCCAGCTGCTCCTGCACCTCGGTCGGCACCTCACGGCGGGCCGCCTCCAGCAGCTCGTCCACGCCGTGGTCCTCACGACCCGCGGCGGCGAGCTCGTCGTCGACGGCCGCCAGGCGCTCCACCCGGCGCGCGGCCTGCGCGTAGCGCTCGGTGTCGTCGTGGTATCCGCGGACGGTGTCGGCGATCTCGGCCAGGTAGCGGACCCGCTTGGCCGGGACGACCTGACGGATCATCGAGGAGTGCCGCACCCCGGTGCTCGGCAGCGCCCCGCCCTCGGCATCGACCGCGAGGCCCTTGTCGGCGAGGAGCGTGCGCAGCTCGTGGTAGAGAGCGGTCACGCCGTCGTCGTTGAAGGTGGCCGCCGAGGTGCCGAAGACCGGCATGTCCTCGGGCTTCTTGCCGAAGGCCTCCCGGTTGCGGACCAGCTGGCGGCCCACGTCGCGCAGCGCGTCCATCGCCCCCCGCCGCTCGAACTTGTTGATGGCCACGACGTCGGCGAAGTCGAGCATGTCGATCTTCTCCAGCTGCGAGGCGGCACCGAACTCCGGCGTCATGACGTAGAGCGAGGTGTCGACGAACGGCACGATCCCGGCGTCGCCCTGGCCGATGCCGGGCGTCTCGACGACGACGAGGTCGTAGCCCGCGGCCTTGAGGATGTCGACGGTCGCCGGCAGGGCCTCGGGGACCTCCTTGTCGCCACGGGTGGCGAGGGAGCGGAAGTAGGTCTGGTCGCCCCCGATGGAGTTCATCCGGATGCGGTCACCCAGCAGCGCACCACCCCCGCGACGGCGCGTCGGGTCGATGGCCACGACCGCGATCCGGAGCCGGTCGCCCTGGTCGAGGCGGAAGCGGCGCACGAGCTCGTCGGTGAGCGAGGACTTGCCCGACCCGCCCGTGCCGGTGATCCCGAGGACCGGCACGGACCGAGCGGCGGCGGCCTCGGCATACCTGTCCCGGTCCGAGGCGGAGAGGCGGCCGAGCTCGGCACCGGTGATCGCGCGCGCGACCGCCGTGCGGTCGCCGCGCAGCACCGCGTCGACGTCGGCCGCGCCCACCTCCCACAGGTCGTAGTCGCAGTCGGAGATGACGCTGTTGATCATGCCCGGCAGGCCCAGGCGCTGACCGTCCTCGGGGCTGAAGATCGTCACGCCGGAGCTGCGCAGCCGGGCGATCTCCTCGGGAACGATCACACCGCCGCCGCCGCCGACGACCCGGACGTGGCCGGCGCCCGCCGCGGCCAGCTGCTGGACGAGGTACTCGAAGTACTCGACGTGACCGCCCTGGTAGGAGGAGACGGCCACCCCGTTGGCGTCCTCGTCGAGGACGGCCTGCACGACCTCCTGGACCGAACGGTTGTGCCCCAGGTGGATCACCTCGGCGCCCTGCGACTGCATGATCCGCCGCATGATGTTGATGGACGCGTCGTGACCGTCGAACAGGCTCGCCGCCGTCACGATCCGCACCGGGTTGGTGGGCGTGTGCATCGCGGGGCGCTCACCGCTGGCCGCGGGCGCGGTCGACTGGTCGTTCTTCACCTGAGGTCTCCTCGTCGAGTCGGGTCCTCCGTCGATCGTAGTGGACCGGGCGCAACGGCTTGACGTGAAGGTCAACCCACGGCGCGCACGGTCGCGCGCGGGCGGTCTGTAGGTTTGGCGCATGAGCACTCAAGGGCGCGAGCAGGCGGTCGAGCGGATGCGTTCGGCAGGGGTCAGCAGGCCTGCCATCGACACGTTCGTGACGCACTACGACAAGCTCGCGGAGGGGGCGACCGGACTCATCGCCGAGGCGGACGTCGAGCCGGCGCTGCCGGCCGTGCTGCAGGAGGACCTGCCGCGGGACGAGGCGGCCGCCCGGGAGGCGCTGGACCGGACGGTGGTCATCACCCTCAACGGCGGCCTCGGCACGTCGATGGGCCTGGCCGGCCCCAAGTCCCTCCTGCCGGTCCACGACGGACTGACCTTCCTCGACATCACGGTCCGCCAGGTCCTGGCGCTGCGCGCGCGGTATGGCGTGCGCCTCCCCCTCCTCCTGATGGACAGCTTCTCGACCCAGGACGCGACGCTCGAGGTCCTCGCCGGCTACCCCGACCTGCCGGTCGGCGACCTGCCCCTGGACTTCCTGCAGAGCCAGGAGCCCAAGCTGCGCGCCGACGACCTGACGCCGGTCGACTGGCCGGCCGACCCGCGGCTGGAGTGGTGCCCGCCCGGGCACGGCGACCTCTACCCTTCCCTGCTGGCCAGCGGCCTGCTCGACCGGCTCCTCGCCGACGGCTACCGCTACGCCTTCGTCTCCAACGTCGACAACCTCGGCGCCGTGCCGGACCCCGCCCTCGCGGCGTGGTTCGCGGGCAGCGGCGCGGGGTATGCCGCGGAGGTCTGCCGCCGCACCGAGATGGACAAGAAGGGCGGACACCTCGTCCGCCGCCGCGCCGACGGGCGGCTGGTGCTGCGCGACACCGCCCAGACCGCTCCCGAGGAGCTGGTGCACTTCATGGACGGCGAGAAGCACCCCTACGTCAACACCAACAACCTCTGGTTCGACCTCGAGCGGCTGCGCGCGATGCTCGAGGAGCGGGGCGGTGTCATGGACCTCCCGCTGATCCGCAACGCCAAGACGGTCGACCCCACGGACAAGGCCTCGACCCCCGTGATCCAGATCGAGAGCGCGATGGGAGGGGCGGTGGAGCTCTTCGAGGACGCCGTGTCCGTGGGCGTGAGCCGCGAGCGCTTCGCCCCGGTCAAGACGACCAACGAGCTCCTGCTGCTGCGCTCCGACGCCTACCGCCTCGACCCGCAGACCTACCGGTTGACCCGCACGGTCGAGCCCTCCCCCGTGGTCGACCTGGTCAAGGACCACTACGCGATGATCAGCGACTTCGACGCCCGGTTCCCCGCCGGCGCCCCCTCCCTGGTCGACGCGACGCGCCTGCAGGTCGAGGGTGACTGGACCTTCGGCGCGGACGTCCGCGTCCGCGGCGAGGCGGTCCTCGACGAGCAGGGCGGGCAGGTCCCCGACGGGGCCACCCTCCCGTGACGCCCGACCGGCGTCTGGTCCGCGACGACCTCGGCGCCGAGGTCCCGCTCCCGGCGGGGGCGGTGACGAGGGTCGTGTCGCTCGTGCCCTCGCTCACCGAGGCGCTCGCCGCGACGCGTCCTGAGGCTCTCGTGGGAGCGACCGACTGGTGCACCCGGCCGGAGGGGCTCGACATACCGCGGGTGAGGGGGACGAAGAACCCCGACCGCGCCGCCGTCGCCGACCTGCGCCCCGAGCTCGTCGTCTGCGTCCAGGAGGAGAACCGCGAGCTCGACGTGCGCAGGCTCCGCGAGGCCGGGGTGCCGGTCTGGGTGGGGCGGGTCGAGTCGGTGGACGACGCCCTCCGGGTGCTGCGCACCCTGATCGTCGAGGTGCTGGCGTGGGCGGAGCCCGCCTGGCTGCTCGAGGTCGAGCGGCTCTGGGCCGGCCCGGCCGCTCCGGCGCGCGCACGTGTCGCGGTGCCGATCTGGCGGGACCCGTGGATGGTGGTCGGCTCGAGCACCTTCACGGCCGACCTCCTGGCCCGTGCCGGGCTGGTCAACGTCTTCGGCGACCACCGCGAGCGCTACCCGCACGTCGATATCGAGGAGATCGACGGGGCGGGTGCGGACGTGGTGCTGCTGCCGGACGAGCCCTACGTGTTCACCCCGCAGGACGGTCCGGAGGCCTTCGCACGGACGCGCACGGCGCTCGTGAGCGGCCGGCTCCTGACCTGGTACGGCCCGGCCATGGTCGAGGCCCGGGCCAGCCTGGACGCGCTCGCGCGCTGAGGGGGGTCAGCCGCGAAGGCGGGACCGGTCCACCGGCGCGGTGTCGAGCGCGGTGCCCGGCTTGCGGAAGGAGAGGGTGGCGAGCGCGAGGACACCCAGGAGGAAGAGCATGCCCACGGCGATGTGCACGCTGCGCTGCCCCATCTCGCCCAGGCCGATCTGCACGATCGCCAGCACGGCCATGCCGGCAGCGTGCATGAACAGGCCCTTGTTGCCGCTCGTCCGCGACCACAGGAAGGCGGCCACGGCCGCGATGAGCATGACGACGAAGAGGGCGTTGCCGAGCGTGCCGTGCAGCCCGCGCACCTGCACGACGCCGAAGCCCAGCAGCGCCTGCAGGATCGCCAGCAGCGAGGCGACGACGGCGGAGATCTGGACGACGGTGAGGGACACGGCAGAGTTCTTCATGGCGCCCAGTCTCCCAGACCTGAGCAGCGGCTCGGCGATCGACCTGACCGCGCGGCCGAAGATGGCCGTCCCGTCGCTCAGACGGTGATCGCCGCGCCGATGCCGTCGGAGAAGACCTCGGGCTGGTCGGGGAGGGTGCGGGCCGTCCCGGTCTTGACCCGGTGGGCCGTCCACGCGGCCGCGCAGGCGTCGAGCATGTGCTCGGTGGCCACGCCGACCGGGGCCTGGCCGGGTGCGTGCACCCCCGCGCTCGCGAGCGCCTCCCGCCGCTCGCGGGAGCCCTCGGCCGAGCGGCGCCGCGTCGAGAGCGGAGCGCCGGCGAGCTGCGCGCAGGCCAGCTCGGGCACGACCTCCACGAGGACGAACGGCAGGTCCTGGCGCAGGTAGGCGTCGACCTCCATGATGCGACGACGCAGGTCGTAGGCCTGCTGCGAGAGCCCGGCGCCGACCTTCTCGCGGCTCAGCGCGTTGGCCTCGCCGAAGGTCGCGGCATACACCGCCTCCCGCACGGGCGTGGTGAGCACGACCGAGGCGTGCTCACCGAGCTCCTTGCGAGCCAGCGTGTCGGCCTGGCGGCGGCCGGCGTCGGGCAGCCCGATCGGCACGTCGACGGCCACGACCGTGACCGGTCCGGCGGCCTGCACCACGTCGTCCAGCGTCGCGCCCTCGACGATGGTGGGCGTGCCGTGGCCCGAGGCGTCCAGGACAGCGCCCACCCAGCCGTGGCGGGTCACGACGAGGCCCAGCACGGGCAGCTCCGGATCGACCGTCCCACGCCTGCCCGGCCCGCTGGTGGGCTGGGTGTGCGCGGCACGCTCACGTCTGGCCCTCGCGCCGCTGCTGGTGGCCGTTCCCCCGCCGCCACCGGACCGCTTGACCGGCCCGCTCTGGGGACTGAGGATGCCGGTCAGCTTGCGCCACCACGTCGTGGAGTTCATGGCTCCACTCTAGGACGACCCCGCCCAGGTCGTGGGGAGCACGAGCGTCGTCGGCCGGGCGGTCGGCGGCATGTGCCACCCTGGCCGCATGACATCGCGCATCGTCGTGCTCAACGGGCCCAACCTCAACCTCCTGGGGACCAGGGAGCCCGAGATCTACGGCACCGCCACGCTGGCGGACGTGGAGGTCCTGTGCGCCGAGACGGCCGCGAAGCACGGGCTCGGCGTGAGCTGCCACCAGAGCAACCACGAGGGTGGGCTGGTGGACCTGCTCCACGAGGCCGCTGCGGACCCGGGGGTGGTCGGGGTCGTCCTCAACGCCGCCGCCTACACGCACACGTCGGTCGCCCTCCTCGACGCGGTGAAGGCGACCCGGCTGGCCGTGGTCGAGGTGCACCTGAGCAACCCGCACGCGCGCGAGGAGTTCCGCCACACGTCATACCTCTCGCCGGTAGCGGTGGCGGTCATCGCCGGGGCGGGCGTGCAGGGCTACGCCTACGCGGTCGACCTCTTGGCGACGCGCCACGCGTAACCAGCGGCACCTCGTGGTTTGTCGCTAGGCTCGGGCGTCTGTATTCGTCAACACCAAAGGAGGTCCTGCCGTGGCGACACCATCCAACGCCCCGGTCGCGACCGAGAACCGCGAGACCTGGACGAGCAACACCGGGTTCATCCTCGCGGCTGTCGGGTCCGCCGTCGGCCTGGGCAACATCTGGCGGTTCCCCGGGGTCGCCTACGAGAGCGGCGGGGGGGC
Organism: Ornithinimicrobium tianjinense; assembly: GCF_014636495.1. GTDB lineage: Bacteria > Actinomycetota > Actinomycetes > Actinomycetales > Dermatophilaceae > Ornithinicoccus > Ornithinicoccus tianjinensis. The sequence goes on along the minus strand of NZ_BMEM01000001.1, from coordinate 1,229,956 downwards.
CTTCATGATCCCCTACCTCTGCGCCCTCCTCACCGCGGGCATCCCCATCCTGTTCCTCGACTACGCGATCGGTCACCGCTACCGTGCCGCGGCACCGTTGGCCTACCGCCGCATCCGCAAGCCCGCCGAGGCGCTGGGCTGGTTCCAGATCCTGCTCTCGTTCGTGATCGCCGTCTACTACGCCGCGGTCATCGCCTGGGCGATGAGCTACTTCGTGTTCGCCTTCGACCTGAGCTGGGGTCAGGACACGCTGGCCTTCTTCGTCGGTGACTACCTCCAGGTCGGTGACCCCGAGATCTCGACGACCATCGTCCCAGGGATCGCCATACCGCTGGTCATCACGTGGGTCGCGGTCCTGATCGCGATCGCCCTGGGCGTGGCCAAGGGCGTGGAGAAGGTCAACGTCCTCTTCATCCCGCTGCTGTTCGTGGCCTTCATCGGCCTGGTCATCCGGGCTCTGACCCTGCCCGGCGCACTGGACGGCCTGACCGAGTTCTTCACCCCGGACTGGGCGGCTCTCGGCGACCTCGACGTGTGGATCGCGGCCTACAGCCAGATCTTCTTCTCGCTGTCCATCGCCTTCGGCATCATGGTCACCTACGCCTCGTTCCAGCGGCGCAAGGCCAACATGACCAGCTCCGGCCTCGTGGTGGCCTTCGCCAACTCCAGCTTCGAGCTCCTCGCCGGCATCGGCGTGTTCGCGACGCTGGGCTTCATGGCGCACCAGCAGTCCACGCAGGTGTCCGAGCTGGAAGGGCTGACGGGGCCGATCCTGTCGTTCGTCACCTTCCCCGCAGTGATCAACGAGATGCCCGGCGGCACCATCTTCGGCGTCGTCTTCTTCGCCTCGCTGATCATGGCCGGTTTCACCTCGATCATCTCCATCCTGCTCGGCGTGGCCGCATCGGTCGGTGAGAAGTTCGGCCTGGGGTGGCGCACCTCCGCCGTCAGCGTGAGCGCCGTGTGCGCCGTGCTGTCGATCGGCCTCTTCTCGACCACCTCGGGCCTCATCGCGCTCGACACCGTGGACCAGTTCGCCAACAACGTCGGCATCGTCCTCTCGGCGATCGTCATGACGGTGCTGCTCGTCTGGGTCTACCGGCGCGGCGAGCTGCTCCGCCAGCACCTGAACGCCGTGTCCACCTTCAAGGTCGGCAAGTGGTGGATCGTGCTCATCGGCTTCGTCGGCCCGGTCTTCCTGGTGATCATGCTGGTCCAGAAGCTGGTCAGCCTCGTCAGCGAGGGCTACGAGGGCTACCCCGGCTGGTACGTCGGCCTGTTCGGCTGGGGCACCGTCGTGTTCGTGATCGTCATGGCGGCCATCCTGACCGCCATACCGTGGAAGGGACGCGACCAGGCGGACTTCCGGCCGTGGCCCGAGCTGGAGGAGGAGCACCGATGACCGGCATCTCGATCGCCATGATGATCGTCGCGATGATCATCGTCTGGGGAGGGCTGATCGCCAGCATCCTCTTCCTGCGCCGCAACCCCGAGGTCGTCGGGGGGCCGCACGAGGACCCCGACCTCGTCCTCGACGACGAGCAGCGCGCCCACCAGGCGCACCCCACCCGCGACACCTGATCGGTCGTCGCCTCACGACGGGCCCGGGTCTCCCCTCGCGGAGGTCCGGGCCCGTCCGCGTCCCAGGGCTCAGCGGCTCTCCAGGACAGCCCGTGCGGCGTGGTAGCCGCCGAGCGCGCTCACACCCCCGCCGCGGCGCGACCCGGCTCCGGCGAGCAGGACACCCGGGTATGCCGTGTCCACGCCCCACCTGCGCGCGGCGGTGTCGAGCGGGTCGTCGTCCTCGGCCCAGGGCCAGGTCAGTGGCGCGTGGAAGATGTTGCCGCCGGGCATGGCGAGGGCGTCCTGCAGGTCGCGGGTCGTCCTCGTCTCCACGCACAGGCTCCCGTCGGGACGGCGCAGGACGACGTCCTCGATCGGCTCGGCCAGGACCGAGCTCAGCGAGTCGAGCACGGCCCGCTCCAGGTCGGCCCGGGCTCCGTCGAGCGACTCCGCACCGTCGAGGAGCCGGTCGGGTGTCTGCAGCGTGAAGACCGTGAGCGTGTGCGCCCCTCGCTCGCGCAGACCCGGCGACAAGATGCTGGCGTCGCTGATGGAGTGGCAGTAGATCTCGGCGGGCATCGGTGCCGGCACCCGACCGGCGAGCGCCTCCCCGTAGGCCGTCTCCAGCTGGCTGTAGGTCTCGTTGATGTGGAAGGTGCCGCCGAAGGCCGCTTCCGGCGCCACGCCCTGCTCGCGCAGCCGAGGCAGCCGGGACAGCAGCAGGTTGACCTTGACCTGGGCGCCCTCGACCCGCTCCCCCTCCCGCCCCATGAGGCCGTCGAGCACCGCCGGCGCCGCCGCCCACAGGACGTCGCGCGCGGTGGCGCGGTGCGACATACCCGCGTCGTCCGTCCAGGTCACGCCCCCCTGCTCCACACCGACGACGGTGGCGCCCGTGCGCAGCTCGGCTCCTGCCCGCCGGGCCACGGCGGCCAGCTGGCCGGACACCTCGCCCATGCCGCCGACCGGGACGTCCCAGTCCCCGGTCCCGCCGCCCACCACGTGGTAGAGGAAGCAGACGTTCTGGCGCAGGTCCGCCTCGTGAGCACTGGCGAAGGTCGAGATCAGCGCGTCCGTCAGCACCACCCCGCGCACCAGGTCGTGCTCGAACGTGCCCTCGACGACCTCGCCCAGCGGCCGCTCGAGGAAGTCCTCCGCAAGGATGGGGTCACCGAGCCGTGCGACGATCTCGCTGCGGCGCAGGAGCGGCTCGGTCATGGTCGGCCACACCGCGCGCGCCAGCCGCCCGGTCCGCCCGTAGTAACGCGTCCACGGCTCGAGGTCGCCCGCCGCCCCGACAGCCGCGAAGGACCGGGACGTGGCGCCGGCGTCCCCGCGGTCGACGAGCAGACCCACGTCGCCGCCGGGCACCGGGGTGTAGGAGGAGTAGCGTCGCCGCGCGAGCCGCAGGCGCAGCCCGAGATCCTCGACGATGCGCTGCGGCAGCAGGCTGACCAGATAGCTGTAGCGCGACAGCCGCGCCCCCATCCCGTCGAAGGCGTCCGCGCTCACGGTGGCCCCGCCCAGCTCGTCCTGCCGCTCGAGGAGCAGGACCGACAGCCCCTCCCGCGCGAGGTAGGCGGCGGCGGCCAGACCGTTGTGGCCACCGCCCACGATCACGACGTCGTGACTGGTCGACATGCTCGCGATCCTAGGGCGCCCCTGCGTCCTGCCCGCTCACACTCTGCAGGTATGGCGTGCTCGCGCCGCTCCTGTGAGTGGGTCGGGCACGCGATCTGCCGGTATGGCGTGCGCGCGCCACTCCCATGAGTGGGTCGCGCACGCGGTCGACCGGGACGGTCAGATGACGCCCATCGCCAGCATCGCGTCGGCGACCTGGGTGAAGCCGGAGGCGTTGGCGCCGAAGACGTAGTCGCCGGGGCGGCCGTAGTCCTCGGCGGTCGTGACGACGCGCTCGTGGATGCTCGTCATGATCTGGCCCAGCCGTGCGTCGGTGTGCTCGAAGGTCCAGCTGTCGCGCGAGGCGTTCTGCTGCATCTCCAGCGCCGAGGTCGCGACGCCGCCGGCGTTGGCCGCCTTGCCGGGCCCGAACAGCACACCCGCCTCGCGGAAGACCCGCACGGCGCCCGGTGTGCAGGGCATGTTGGCGCCCTCGGCGACGATCTCCAGGCCGTGCGAGACGAGCTGGCGGGCGGCCGCCTCGTCGAGCTCGTTCTGCGTGGCGCACGGCAGGGCGACGTCGCAGGGGACGTCCCAGATGCTGCCCGCGGCGACGAAGGTCGCGCCCGGGCGACGCGCCGCATACGCCGAGATGCGCTCGCGCCGCTCCTCCTTGACCTCCCTGAGGAGCTCCAGGTCGATGCCGGCCTCGTCCACGACATACCCCGAGGAGTCGGAGCAGGCGACCACCGTGCCGCCGAGCTCGGTCACCTTGGCGATCGCGTAGATGGCCACGTTGCCGGAGCCGGAGACGACGACGCGGGTGCCCTCGAGGCTCAGCCCGGCGTGCCGAGCCATCTCGCGGGCGAAGTAGACGGTGCCGAAACCGGTGGCCTCGGTGCGGGCCCGCGAGCCGCCCCAGGCCAGGCCCTTGCCGGTGAGCACGCCGGCCTCGTATCGGTTGGTGATGCGCTTGTACTGACCGAAGAGATAGCCGATCTCGCGGCCGCCGACCCCGATGTCACCTGCCGGCACGTCGGTGTACTCGCCCAGGTGACGGTAGAGCTCGGTCATGAACGACTGGCAGAACCGCATGACCTCGGCGTCCGAGCGCCCCTTGGGGTCGAAGTCGGACCCACCCTTGCCGCCGCCGATCGGCATACCGGTCAGGGCGTTCTTGAAGATCTGCTCGAAGCCCAGGAACTTGACGGTCCCGAGCATCACGCTGGGGTGGAAGCGCAGCCCGCCCTTGTACGGACCGAGGACCGAGGAGTACTCGACCCGGAAACCGCGGTTGATCTGGACCTGGCCGGCGTCGTCGGTCCACGGCACCCGGAAGATGATCTGGCGCTCGGGCTCGCAGAGACGCTCGATGACGCTCGCCTCCAGGTAGTGCGGGTGGCGCCGCACGACCGGCCCCAGGCTCCCGAGGACCTCCTCGACCGCCTGGTGGAACTCATGCTCGCCCGGGTTGCGCCGGAGGACCTCGTCGTAGGCGCTCTGCAGGGCGGGGTCGATGGTGGTCTCAGTCGCGAGCGTCGTCATGCTGCCTCCGGGACGGGGTGGACGGGACGGTGCCGCGCGGGCGGGACCGGCGCACCAGTCGGCATCCTAAGCCGGATCATGCATACCTATACAGAGCCTTCCGCATGAGACGGGTCACCTTCGCGCTGAATTCCCGACCGAGCGGGTTGCGACGCGGCAGCGTATGCCGTGCATCGCATAGGTATGCCGAGCTGGCGCCGGCCCGAGGCATCAGCCGCGCGGACGCCAGTCCGGCCGCGAGTCCTTGCGGTAGCCACCACGGTCCCGGTCGCCCCCGCGGTCCCGGTCGCCGTAGCCACCACGGTCGCGGTCGCCGTAGCCACCACGGCCCCGGTCGCCGCCGCGGTCCCGGTCGCCGTAGCCACCACGGTCACCGCCACGACCCCGGTAGCCGCCCCGGTCACCGCCGCGACCGCGGTCGCGGTCGTAGCCACCAGGACGCCGTCCGCGTCCCTGCGGCCGGCGGGGGCGCAGGATCTCGTCGAGCTGCTCCTGCAGGATCGGGCCACCGGTCGGCACGGAGCCGCCGGCGGTCTCGATCACCGCGACGTCCTCCGGACCGACCTGCTGCGGCTCGGTCTCGACCCCCGCCGCGTCGAGCAGACGCGAGAGCTGGCGCTTCTGGTGCGGCAGCGCGAGGGTCACGACGACGCCGTCCTCGCCGGCGCGCGCCGTGCGGCCCGAGCGGTGCAGGTAGTCCTTGTGGTCGGCCGGCGGGTCGACCTGGAGCACCAGGGACACGTCGTCGACGTGGATGCCGCGGGCGGCCACGTCGGTCGCGACCAACACGGGCAGGGTGCCGTTCTTGAACGCGTCGAGGACGCGGGTCCGCTGGGCCTGGTTGAGACCTCCGTGCAGGGCCGCCGCGAAGACGCCGGACTCCCGCAGCTGGGTGGCGATGCGGTCGGCGCCGAGCTTGGTCCGGCAGAAGACGACGGTGCGCCCCGGACGGTTGGCGATCGCCGCGGTGATCGGCTTCTTGTCGTGCGGGTGCACGAGGAAGACGTGGTGCTCCATCGTCGCGACGCTCGCGGTCGCGTCGTCGGTCGAGTGCGTGACCGGGTCCTTGAGGTAGGTCTTGGCGACCTGGTCGACACCGTGGTCGAGCGTGGCCGAGAAGAGCAGCTTCTGCCCGTCGGCCGGCGCGAGGTCGAGGACCTGGCTGATCGCCTCGACGAAGCCCATCTCCGCCATGTGGTCGGCCTCGTCGAGGATGACCACCTCGGCCTCGGAGAGGTCCGCCGCGGAGCGGTCGATGAGGTCGATGAGCCGGCCGGGGGTCGCGACGAGCACGTCGACGCCCTTCTCCAGCGCCGCCAGCTGGGGCGTGTACGACATACCGCCAGCAACGAGCAGGAAGCGCCGGTCGACGGCCCGCATGAGCGGCGCGAGGGCGTCGACGATCTGCATGGCGAGCTCGCGGGTCGGGGTCAGGATGAGCGCGCGGGGGCGGTGCGGCACGGCGCGGGGCCGCTGCGCGAGCCGGTGCAGCGTCGGCAGCCCGAAGGCCATCGTCTTGCCGGAGCCGGTCTGGCCGCGACCGAGCAGATCCTTGCCCGCCAGCGCGTCCGGGATGGTCGCGGCCTGGATCGGGAACGGCTGGGTGATGCCGACGCGCGCCAGCGTCTCGACGAGCTTGGGGTCGAGCCCGAGCGCGGCGAAGCCGTTGTCGGCCTCGACCGTGGCGGCCTCGTTCTCGGCGCGGCCGGTCACCTGGCGGTTCTGGTATGCCGCGTCCGCCGCCTCGCGCTCGGCCTCGGCCTCGACGAAGGCGTCCTGCGGGTCGACGGCCGGCTGGCGGTCCCAGTCGCGACGTCCCCGGCGGTCGTCGTCGAAACGACGGCCATCACGACGGCGGTCCTCGGACCAGCTGCGGCCCTCGTGGCGGCCCCGCTCCCCCGGGCGCCCCTCGCGGTCCTCCCGGTGCGTCCGCCACGTGTGCTCGCGCCGCTGGAAGCCGCCGCGCTCGTCGTCGCGGCGACGGTAGCCACCGTCGCGGTCGTCACGACGCTGGAAACCACCGTCGCGGTCGTCGCGACGCTGGAAACCACCACGGTCCCGGTCGTCGCGACGCTGGAAACCACCACGGTCCCGGTCGTCACGACGCTGGAAACCACCACGGTCCCGGTCGTCACGACGCTGGAAACCACCGCGGTCACGGTCATCACGACGCTGGTAGCCACCGTCGCGGTCGTCGCGACGCTGGAAACCACCGCGGTCGCGGTCGTCGCGACGCTGAAAACCGCCACGGTCGCGGTCATCACGGCGCTGGAAACCACCACGGTCCTCACCGCGGGAGAACTCACGACGCTCGGCGCGCTCACCACGGCCACGGGGGTCCGCGGCGTCGCGGTCACGCCAGCGGTTCTTCTCGCCGCGCTCCCCCTCGCGGGGGAACTCCGGACGGCGGTCGCCGCGCGGGTCGTTGCGCCGACCCTTCAGCTGAGCGCGCGCGGCCTTCTCCCGGGCCTGTCGGGCGGCCTTCTTCTGGTCGGCGGTGTGTCGGGGCTTCTTTCCAGGGGTAGCCACAGCGGCTCACTCATTTCAGTTGGTCGAGGTGCGTTCTCGCCTCGACGCTTCCTGAGCGTGACCGGAACTACCTCCAGGTGCACCTCGTGGCACCCGCATGGGCCTCCGGGAGCGGGTTGTCCCGGGGCTGTGCCGCCCCTGTCCCGGGGCGCAACTTTTCTAGTCTACCGGATGTGGAGCCGGCGACGCGCAGGCCGTTCTGGCTTGCAGGTGCCGAGAGGCGGTGCTCTCCTCACAGGAGAAGAGGTCATCACCAACAAAGATGTGAGCCTGATGCGCCCCACACTGATCGTCATCGTCTCGACCTCCCTCCTGGGCCTGGCGGGCTGCGCCTCCGGCTCCGGCGGCGGGGACGCCGGGCCCCTGTCGTCGGACGAGTTCGCCCAGACCGCCACGTCCGAGGGCCCGCTCACGGTCATGGGTTTCGGCACCGCTGACGACGAGATCGCCCAGACCCGGCTCGACCGGGCCAAGGCCGCGTTGGAGGGCACGGAGGTCAAGCTCGTCGAGGGCGAGCTGGACATGCAGCAGTTCCTCTCCTCGGTGGCCTCCGGCGACGTGCCGGGGATCATCAACGCCGACCGCGCGCAGATCGGCACGCTGGCCTCTCGAGGCGCGATCATGCCGCTCACCGGCTGCCTGGACCAGCGCGGCGTCGACACCTCCCAGTTCGTCGAGTCGGCACTGGGGCAGGTCACCTTCGCGGACGAGGTCTACGGCATACCGGAGTTCAACACCGTGCAGCTGACCATGGCCAACAGCAGCCTGCTGGAGGAGGCGGGCCTGACCATCGAGGACGTCAACGGCTCCAGCTGGGAGGACCTGTCCGCGGCGAACGAGAAGCTCGCCAAGAGTGAGGGCGGGAAGATCAAGGTCATCGGGTACGACAGCAAGCTGCCCGAGTTCCTGCCGCTGTGGGTGCGCGCCAACGGTGGCTCGATGATCTCCGAGGACGGACGCACCGCGACCCATGGACAGCCCCGAGGTGATCGAGGCTCTCGAGTGGGCGGTGTCCATCTACGACGCCCAGGGCGGCTTCGGTGACGTCAAGGCGGCCCGGGAGATCCCCGACTTCTTCGGAGACACCAACCAGTTCGCCACCGATGTGCTGGGCGCCATGCCGATGGAGCAGTGGTACGTCAACGTCCTCAACGAGGTGTCGCCCGACGCGCCGCTGGCCTTCGACACCGTGCGGGACCGCGAGGGCAGCACCATCGCCTTCGCCAACGGAGCGGCCTGGGCGATCCCGGTGGGCAGCGACAACCCCGCGGCCGCCTGCACGTTTGCCACGACCATGGTGGAGACGGAGAGCTGGATGGAGGCGGCGCAGGCCCGGGTCGCGGCCCGGGAGGAGGCAGGTCAGCAGTTCACGGGCCTGCTGACAGGCAACACGGAGGCTGACCAGCGCATCCACGACGAGCTCGTCGAGCCCAGCGGGGAGGAGAACTGGGACCACGCCGTCGAGGTGCTCTACGAGGCCAACGACAACACGGTGGCCTTCCCGGCCAACCCCGCCGACGCCGAGTTCAAGCAGGCGTGGCAGGACGCCGTCAACCGGGTGCTCAACGGCCAGCAGAAGGCCGACAAGGCGATGGCGCAGGCCCAGGAAGAGGCTCAGGCGGCCCTGGACAAGGCGTGGAAGGCCTGGGACGACGAGCAGGGACGCTGATGGCTGCGCTCGAAGGGCGGCCGGGTGCCGCTGTCCCGCCCTGGGCAGTGGCGCAGGAGCCTCTCGGACCCACCGGGCGGAGGAGGCGGCGGCGAGGGGTATCGGAGCCGGTGAGGCGCGGCGACCTCGCGCCCGCGATGCTCTTCCTGCTTCCCTGGTTGATCGGGTTCCTCGTCTTCACCGCCTGGCCGGTCGTCTACACCTTCTACCTGTCCCTGACGGACTACGACGTGATCAACGACCCGGCCTTCGTCGGGCTGGACAACTACCGGCAGGTGGCGCAGGACTCGGCAGCGCGACGGGCGATGTCGAACACGCTCTACTACACGGTGATCCAGGTGCCGCTCTACGTCCTGGTCTCCCTCGGGCTGGCGATGCTGCTCAACCAGGCGGGCCGGGCGTCCGGGTTCTTCCGGACGGTCTTCTTCCTGCCCAATATGACGCCCCCCGTGGCGACCGGCGTCCTGCTGCTCTTCCTCTTCTACGGGCAGAACGGCCTGGTCAACGAGGCGCTCGGTTGGGTCGGCATCGACGGGCCCAACTGGACCAGTGACCCCAGGTGGGTCAAACCCGGACTGATCCTCATGAGCCTGCTCAGCGTGGGCGGGTCCGTGATCATCCTGCTGGCCGCGCTGCGCAACGTCCCCGAGGAGCTGTATGACGCGGCTCGCGTGGACGGGGCCGGCTTCCTTCGTCGGACCTGGAGCGTGACGGTCCCGATGATCTCCGGGTCGCTCCTGTTCGTCTTCATCGTCAACACCATCGCCGCGCTCCAGTCCTTCACCGAGGCCTACACCGCCTTCTTCGGCGTCGGCAACACCACCTACCGCAACGATGCGGCCGAGTTCTACGTCATCCACGTCTTCCGGCAGGCGTTCGAGTTCCTGCAGATGGGATACGCCTCCGCCCTGGCGTGGGTGCTCTTCGTCGTCATCATGATCATCACGGCATTCCAGCTGCTCGTCTCTCGACGGCTCGTGTTCTACCAGGGGGACCAGTGACCGTCCCGACCTCCTCCGCGCCCACCCTGCCCGGAGGGCTCGCCGCTGAGACCGCCGCACCCGCTGCCCGTCGTCCCCTGCGCAGTCGGGTCGGCCGGGGCGTGGTGGTCGCGCTGCTGATCGGCTTCAGCATCGTCTTCCTCTACCCCTTCGTGTGGCTGGTCAGCGCCTCGCTCAAGCCGCGCTCGGACGTCTTCGACAACCGGCTGATCCCCGAGACGGTCACGTTCCGCAACTACGTGACCGTCTGGCAGGAGGCGCCGATGCTGCTGTGGCTCGGGAACACGCTCCTGGTCACGGTGCTCGCGGCGCTGGCGGTGACCCTCTCGAGCGCCATGGTGGCCTGGGGGTTCGCCTACTACCGCTTCCGCGGGCGCACGCTGCTCTTCGCCCTGGTGCTGGGGTCGATGATGCTCCCCGGTGCCGTGACGATGATCCCCGTCTTCCTCATCTGGAACTCCCTCGGCCAGGTCGACACGCTGACCCCGCTGTGGGCCGGCAACCTCTTCGGCAGCGCGTTCTACATCTTCCTGCTGCGGCAGTTCTTCCTGGGACTGCCGCGGGAGCTCTTCGAGGCGGCCAAGATCGACGGTGCGGGCCACTGGGCGATGTTCTGGCGGATCGCCCTACCCCTGTGCCGGCCGGCCCTCGTCGTCACCCTGCTGTTCGAGTTCCAGGCGGCCTGGACCGATCTGATGCGCCCGCTGATCTACCTGAGGGACTCCTCGCACTTCACCATCCCTCGTGGCCTCAAGGCGCTCGTGGATCAGTTCGGCTCTGGCGGGGAGTTCCGTTGGGAGATCATCGTGACCGCGAGCGTGATCACGACCGTGCCGATGATCGTCCTCTTCTTCCTGGGGCAGCGCCACTTCGTCGCCGGCATCGCCACCGGCGGCACCAAGGGCTGAGACGGCGACGACAGCTCAGGCGACGACAGCTCAGGCGTCGATGCGCTCGCGGTCCAGCTCGTGCGCCGAGTCGACGATGAAGTCCTTGCGCGGGGCGACGTTGGTGCCCATGAGCAGCTCGAAGACCTCGTCGGCGCGCGCCGCGTCGGCGAGCGTGATCCGACGCAGGGTCCGGTGACGGGGGTCCATCGTGGTCTCCGCGAGCTGGTCGGCGTCCATCTCGCCGAGGCCCTTGTAGCGCTGGAGCGGCTGCTTGACGGTGCGTCCCTTCTTCTGGAGGGCTGCGACCGTCCGGCGCATCTCCGCCTCGGTGTAGGTGTAGATGTACTCCTTGCCGCCCCGTCCGCCCGCGACCTCGATCCGGTGCAGCGGCGGCATCGCGGCATACACCCTCCCCGCCTGCACCAGGGGCCGCATGTAGCGGAAGAAGAGGGTGAGGAGCAGGGTGCGGATGTGAGCGCCGTCGACGTCGGCGTCGGTCATGATGATGACCTTGCCGTAGCGGGCGATGTCGACATCGAAGGTGCGTCCCGAGCCCGCGCCGATCACCTGGATGATCGAGGCGCACTCGGCGTTGGAGAGCATGTCCGAGACCGAGGCCTTCTGGACGTTGAGGATCTTGCCGCGGATCGGCAGCAGCGCCTGGTAGTCGCTCGAGCGGGCCAGCTTGGCGGTGCCGAGCGCGCTGTCACCCTCGACGATGAACAGCTCGCTGCGCTCCGTGTCGTTGCTGCGGCAGTCCGCCAGCTTGGCCGGCAGGGAGGAGGACTCGAGGGCGTTCTTGCGACGCTGGGTCTCCTTGTGCTGCCGGGCCGAGATGCGCGACTTCATCTCCGAGACGACCTTCTCCAGCAGGAGGGAGGCCTGCGCCTTGTCCCCGCGGTGCGTCGACGTCAGGCGGGCGCTCAGCTCGGTCTCCACGACCCGCGACACGATCGCGCGCACCGCGCTGGTGCCGAGCACCTCCTTGGTCTGCCCCTCGAACTGCGGTTCGGCCAGCCGCACCGTGACCACCGCGGTCATGCCGGCGGTGATGTCGTCCTTGTCGACCTTGTCGTTGCCGACCTTCAGGCGTCGGGCGTTGACCTCGAGCTGCTTGCGGAACACTTTCATCAGCGCCTGGTCGAAGCCGGCGACGTGGGTGCCACCCTTGGGCGTGGTGATGATGTTGACGAAGCTGCGCAGGGTCGTGTCGTAACCGGTCCCCCACCGCACCGCCACGTCGACCTCGCACTCGCGCTGCACCTCACGGCTTACCATGTGCCCACGCTCGTCGAGCACCGGCACCGTCTCGGTGAAGCTGCCCGTGCCCTGCAGCCGCCACACATCGGTGACGGCCGCGTCCGGGGCGAGGTACTCGGCATACTCCGTGATCCCGCCCGAGTAGGCGAAGACCTCCTCGTGGGGGCCGTCCGCGCCGGGGGTGTCCGGGAGTCGGCGCTCGTCGCGGATGACCATCGTCAGCCCCGGCACGAGGAAGGCGGTCTGCCGGGCACGGGCGATCAGCTCGTCGTACTCGAAGCGGGCGTTCTTGATGAAGATCTGCGGGTCGGCCCAGTAGCGGATGCGGGTGCCGGTCACGCCCCGCCTCGCCTTCCCGACGACGGCGAGCTCGCTGCTGCGCTCGAACGGGGTGAAGGGGGACTCGGGAGAGGGCGCGGACCGGCCGTCACCGAAGGTGCCGGGCTCACCCCGCCGGAAGCTCATGCCGTAGGTCTTGCCGCCGCGGTCCACCTCGACGTCCAGGCGCGCCGAGAGCGCGTTGACGACGGAGGCGCCGACCCCGTGCAGGCCGCCGGAGGCGGCGTAGGAGCCGCCACCGAACTTGCCGCCGGCGTGCAGCTTGGTGAAGACCACCTCGACGCCGCTGAGCCCGGTGCGCGGCTCGATGTCGACCGGTATGCCGCGCGCCACGTCCCGCACCTCGACCGAGGAGTCCTCGTGGAGGATGACCTCGATCCGGTCGCCGTGCCCCCCGAGTGCCTCGTCCACCGCGTTGTCGATGATCTCCCAGAGGCAGTGCATGAGGCCCCGCGAGTCGGTGGAGCCGATGTACATACCCGGACGCTTGCGCACTGCCTCCAGGCCCTCGAGGACCTGCAGGTGCCTGGCCGAGTAGTCCTGTGCCACGGGGTAGAGCTCCTTCTCTGGGGGACACAGGCAGGGTAATGCCGCGCACCCACACCTCCCCTCAGGCTCGCCCGCGGACGGCCAGGACTTACGCGGTGAGCGAAACGGGAGGCGCACCGGGCACAAAAGAAGGGGGTCAGGAAGTTGTCGTGCTTGACTGAGTCGCACCGGGTGGCGGTCACCCTGACCGGACCACCTGGAGCACGAGAGGAGACCGGACCGTGAACGCAACCCTCACCCCCGAGCTGACCGCGGCCGACCGCTGCGACCGCTGCGGCGCCCAGGCCTACATCCGCGCCCGTCTCGCCGACGGACTGTCGCTCCACTTCTGCGCGCACCACGGCCGCGAGCACCTCGACAAGCTGCGCGGGCTGGACGACGTCGACATCCTCGACGAGACCCACCGCCTCCACGCCGAGGAGACGCCCGCTCTCTGACGGCCCCGCCGACCCGAAGGACGCCCGCCCCCGCACGAGCGGAGGCGGGCGTCCGTGCATGGATGGGCAGGTGGGCGGCCGCGTGCTGGCAGACTGGACGCCCGTGAGCGCGATCGAGATCATCCTCGCCCTGCTGATGGTCGTCGGCGTCCTCGGCATCGTGATCCCGGTGCTCCCGGGTCTGCTGCTGGTGGTCGCCGCCGTGGTGGTCTGGGCGCTGACCGAGCAGTCGACCCTCGGCTGGGTGCTGCTGGCGGTGACGGTGACGCTCTACCTGGCGGGGACGGTCCTGCAGTGGCTCGTCCCCGGCCGGCGCATGAAGCGCGCCGGCGTCAGGACGACCACGCTGCTGGCCGGCGTGGCGACCGCGATCGCCGCGGCGTTCGTCATCCCCGTCGTCGGGCTCTTCCTCGGCTTCCCCCTGGGGATCTTCCTCGTCTCGCTCGCCCGCACCCGAGACGGTGGCCAGGCCTGGAGCGCGACGAAGCACGCGCTGCGCGCCGTGGGCGCCAACATCCTCATCGAGCTGGCGACCGCCTTCAGCATCATCGCCGCGTATGCGGTGACCGTGATCTTCCTCGATGTGAACTAGGTCACATCCAGCCATCCAGCCCGGCCCTCGCCGCGAACCCCCGGTGACACCGCACGGACAACCCGTCCGCCGGGTGCACCCCACAAGGAGATCGCGATGAAGAAGCTCACCGCCGCCCTGGCCGCCCTGGCCGTGCCCGCGCTGCTGGCCGGGCCGATGGCCCTGGCCTCCAGCGCCGAGGACCACACCGAGCTCATGGCCACCCTCGGCGAGCTGAACGACTCCGGCGGCAGCGGCACCGTCTGGGCCAAGGTGACCGGCAACGAGGTCTGGCTGTCGATGGAGGTCGAGGGCCTGCTCGACGGCGCGCCCCACGCGCAGCACATCCACATCGGCGGCACCAACAGCTGCCCCGACCCCTCCCAGAAGGGCACCGGCCCCGGCGGGGCCATCCGCACCACCGACGCCGTCGACTCCTACGGGCCGGTCGCCGTCTCCCTCACCACCGACGGCGGTATGACGCACCCGGACCACGCGCTCGACGTCGCCAACTTCCCGGCCACCGGGAGCTACACCTACGAGCGGACCTTCACGGTCAGCGACGAGGTCGCGGCGCAGATCGGTGCGGGTGACGGTGTCGTGGTCGTCCACGGTGTCGACCACGACGGCAGTGGCACCTACGACGGCGACCAGATGTCCGACCTCGACCCGAGCCTGCCGACCGAGGCCACGGACCCCGCGCTCTGCGGGACGCTGGACCTCGCCCCGATGGCCGCACCCAGCGGTGGCGTCCAGACCGGCGGAGCCAGCAGCGAGGGTCTGGAGCAGCCGGCCCTCCTCGTCAGCGGTGCCCTGCTGGCGGCCGTCGGCGCCGCCGGCCTGCTCGCGCGTCGCCGCGCGCGGGACTGACGGGCAGATGTCACACCACCAGGAGGGTCGGGACCGCCGGGTCCCGGCCCTCCCGGGCGCGTGGGCGTCCGTGCTGCTCGTGGCCGGCATGGCCATGGCCGCCTGCGGCGTCACCGCCCAGGTCCCCGCACCGCCGGCCCCACAGGTGGCCACGCCAGCGCCGTCGCCGAGCGCCGACGGGTCGTCGTCGGCCGCGCACACGGTGCCGGCACCGTCGGTGCGCCCACCGCAGGCGCTGCCCGAGACGGAGGCGGGACAGACGGCATACCCAGAGCTCGAGGCGTCGCGGCCCGTCGAGGTGCGGCTGCCGTCCATCGGCGTGACCAGCCGGCTGCACTCCCTGGGCCTCTCCCCCGACGGCACGCTGCAGGTGCCGACCGGGGCACTGGTCGACCAGGCCGCGTGGTACTCCGGCTCACCCACCCCGGGTGAGCCGGGCCCGACGGTGGTGGAGGGCCACGTCACCGGCCCGGGTGGTCGCCCGTCGGTGTTCTTCGCCCTCGGTGAGGTCGCCACGGGCGACCGGATCGAGGTCGACCGCGAGGACGGACGGACGGTGGCCTACGAGGTCTACCGCGTGGAGCGCTTCGCCAAGGACGACTTCCCCACGGTCGCCGTCTACGGACCCACGGAGGGTCCTGAGCTCAGGGTGATCACCTGCGGCGGAGCGTTCGACGAGGCGGTCGGCCACCACGTGGACAACGTGGTGGTCTTCGCTCGCGTGCTCAGCCCAGGGGGATGACGGCGAACGGCTCGGTGCTGGGCTGCGCCGAGCCGCCCGCCGGCTCGACGGTCACGCCGACGGCCACCGCACCGTGCGGAGACCCCTCGAGCACGACGTCACCGTCGTCGAGCAGACCCGCGTCGATGAGTCCGGCCGAGCGGGCAGCGCCGTCGGCGGAGACGAACCACGCCTGGTAGGTCTGGCCCTCGGGGGGCGACCCCACCTCGTCGGGGAGCCGGAGCACCGCAGCGTCATGCGCGGTGGACAGGACCACCTCGACGGTCCCGACCTCGGTGCTCGCGGTGAACTCCCGCGCGTCGTCGGCGGACACGATCTGCCGGGCAGGGTCCCCCTCGCGCAGCTGGACCACCCCCCACGTCCCGGCCAGCAGGGCGGCAGCAGCGGCAGCGGCGATCCACCGGGGTGCCCGGCGGGGCGCCCGGCGGGGTGCCCGGCGCGGCGGGGTCGCCTCGGTCTCCACGGCCGCCAGCACGCGCCGACGGAGGTCGGGCGGTGGCGCTGTCTCGAGACCCGAGGACAGGTCGACGGCGGCCTCCCTCAGCGCGGCGACGAGCTCGGTGCAGCGGGAGCAGCGGGGCAGGTGCGCCTCAAAGCGCGCCCGCTCCAGGTCGTCGACGGCGTCCAGCGCGTAGGCGGCCGCCAGCTCGTGGATCTGGTGGTCGTCACTCATCACTGCTCACCTCCTGGTGCCATCGCTGTGCGCATCTTGAGAAGTCCGTCGCGGATCCGTGTCTTGGCCGTCCCGAGCGGGACCTGTGTCCGCTCAGCCACCTCCCGGTGGGTCAGGCCCTCGAAGTAGGCCAGCAGCAACGTGGTGCGGTGGGGCTCGCCGACGGCGTCGATCGCGCGACGCACGCGGGAGGCCTCGATCCGCATCTCACCCTCCTCGGCCGTGGAGTCGTAGGGCACGGCTTCCTGACGTGCTTCGTAGCGGTGCAGCCGGGCGGATTGGGCCTCCTCCGAGCGGACGCGGTCCACGGCGCGTCGGTGGGCGATCGTCATCAGCCAGGCGAGTGCTGATCCCCGGGCAGGGTCGAAGGTGCGGGCCTCACGCCATACCTGGAGCAGGACCTCCTGGGTGACCTCCTCGGCCATCGAGGGGTTGCGGAGCACCCGGAGAGCCAGACCGTAGATGCGCGGGGAGACCTGGTCGTACAGGTCGGCGAAGGCGCTCTGGTCCTGCGCTGCGACACGGCGCAGCAGGAGGGAGAGCTCGACGTTGCTGTCGGTGGGGCTCAGTAGGGGCCCTGCTCCTTGCGCCGGTCCCACTGCTGCTCCATGCGCTGCATGAAGGTGCCGCCGCCCGGCTTGCGGGGACTGCGGTGGGGACGGCTGCCGCCGGACGGGCCACGGCGGGGTTTTCCGTCAGGTCCGACGACGCCGAGGTGCGCCTTGCCGTGCCGGCTCGGCGTGGCCGCCCAGGCTCCGCCCAGCACCATGGCGAGGAAGCCGACGGCCCCGACCCAGATCAGCTGGGTCATCACGCCGACCACGACGAGGGCGAGCCCACCGAGGGCCACGAGCACCCCGAGGACGACCTTGCGACGCTCCAGCGCCGACACACCGCGCGCGTTGCTCTTGAGCGTGCTGGCCAGACGGGGATCCTCGGCGTAGAGCGCCTGCTCCATCTGCTCGAGGACACGCTGCTCGTGTTCGGAGAGCGGCACGGTGACCTCCGGGGGTTTCATCACTCGTTGTGCGCCGGGTGGCCGGACGCCGTTCGTTAGGACTTCAGGATATGCCGGTAACGCGCGAAGCACTAGCCAGAGTTCCGGTCGTCTTGACTCCGGTCGGTCGTCCCGACGCGTGGTCCGGCCTGTGTCGCCTCGGCCGGATCAGGCTGGCCGGCCGTACGACGTGGTCGCCGAACCGGGCGGCCGCCCGGTCCATCGCCCGTTCTGCCTCCCGCCACCCGTGCTCTGGCTCGTCGAGCCGCCCCTGGACGAGGGTGTGGCCGGCCTCGGTGATGCCCTCCACCCGCACCCCGAGCATCCTGATCCTCGCCCGCTGCAGGCCCAGCGCCTCGTACAGGCTGACGGCCACGGTGTGCACCTCGCGCGTCACGTCGGTCGGCACCGGGATGGTCCGCGAGCGGGTGATGGTCGTGAAGTCGGAGAAACGGACGGTGATCACGACCGTGCGTCCGAGCACCCCGCCGTGGCGCATCCGCGTGCAGGTGCGCTCTGCCAGGTGGAGCAGCTGGCGCCGGACGAGCTCCGGGTCGTCCACGTCGTGGGAGAAGGTCTCGGAGGAACCGACGCTGCGCTCCACCCGGGGCGGGGTGACCGGCTCGGTGTCCAGCCCCCAGGCGAGCGCGTGCAGGTGCGAGGCGGCGTGATCACCCATCGCCCGGCGCAGCGTCTCCACCGGGAGGTGGGCCAGGTCGGCCACCGTGTGCAGTCCCAGGCGCTTCAGCTCGGCCTCCGTCGCCTCGCCCACACCCCACAGCGCCCCGACAGGCATCGGGTGCAGGAAGGGGACGACCTCCCCCCGGGTGAGCAGCCGCATACCGTCCGGCTTGGCGGCTCGCGAGGCCATCTTGGCCACCGCCTTGCTGGGCGCACCACCGACGGAGCAGGTGATCTGCTGCTCGTCGGCGACGGTGTCCCGGATCCACTGACCGATCCTGGCCGGCCCGCCCCACTGCCGCCGCGCCGCGGACACGTCGAGGAAGGCCTCCTCCAGGGAGACGGGCTCGACGACAGGGGTCACCTCCGCGAAGATCGCCATCACCGCCTCGGAGACCCGGCTGTAGCTGTCCGCGTCCGGCCGCACCACCACCACGGCGGGGCACAGGCGGCGCGCCGTCGCCATCGGCATCCCGGAGCGTATGCCGTAGGCCCGGGCCTCGTAGGTCGCCGAGAGCACGACGCTGCGCCACCCGCC
This sequence comes from Ornithinimicrobium tianjinense, assembly GCF_014636495.1. GTDB lineage: Bacteria > Actinomycetota > Actinomycetes > Actinomycetales > Dermatophilaceae > Ornithinicoccus > Ornithinicoccus tianjinensis. The sequence goes on along the minus strand of NZ_BMEM01000001.1, from coordinate 1,211,482 downwards.
GCCGATGACCACGGGCAGCCCGCGCAGCTCGGGACGCTGGATGAGCGAGACCGAGGCGTAGAAGGCGTCCATGTCGACGTGCAGCACGGTGACGTCGTCCTCGGCCGGGGCCAGCTGATCAGGGTCGTGCGGGCGGCTCTCGGTGAGGGTCACCATCCCGAGCTCCCGGGGCTGGCGTGCCACAGCTTGCTCCCGGGGACGCCGGCCCGGGTGTCCCCGCCCGCAGGGCGGACGTCGGCGTAGGGAGACTGCCGGTAGCCCGAGGCGTGCACCAGGACCCGGCGGCCGGACTGCTCCGCACCGGGCTGCTGCAGTGCCGCGGTCTCCTCGAGCAGCGCCCGGGACTGCTCCTCGACCCGCAGCATCTCGACCCGCACCTGCGGCGCACCCCCCTGCTCCCAGGCCTGGAGCAACCCGCCGAGCTCCCAGGCACCGGTCGCACGGACCGACAGCCCCCGCGGCCCGGTGCGCCGGACCACACCACGCACAAGAAGCAGCCAGGAGTGGAAGACGGTCGCGGCGAACGGTCCCTGCACGTCCTCGAAGAAGGTCGCGTCGGCCGGACCGCTGCCGTCGTCCAGGGTGAGGAAGACCACCCGGCGCCCTGACCTGACGGGCGGTGTCTGCGTCGCGACCTTGGCACCCGCGATGAGGACCTCGGAGCCGTTGCGCCGGGACAGCAGGTCTCGCGAGCGGGTGACGCCCAGGTCGGCGAGCATCGGACCGAAGCCCTCCACCACGTGCTGGCTGACGTCCAGGCCGAGCACCTCCAGCTCGGCCTGGAGCTGCTCGTGCTCGGTCATCTCCGGCAGTCCGCTCCCGGTCACCGGGGCCGGCTCGTCACCGAGCTGGAGGGTGAGCTGGGTCGGGGTGGCGTGCTGCGTGTGCCACGTGCGTCTGCCCACCGCCTGCTCCCGGGTGCGGGCCGCCACCTCTCCGCCGAGCTCCTGGCCTGCCGGCGCGAGCGCCGGGGGGACCAGGCGACGACCAGCCCGGCTGCGTCCCGCGCCGGTCGCCGCGTGTCGGCTCCACCGGTCCAGCTCGCGGACGTGCAGGAGCAGGTCGCGCCGGGTCAGCCCGCCCCGGTCGGGCACCTCGCGTCCGCTCCGTCCGACCCGGTGCACGCTGTCGAAGCCTCCGGCCAGCACGAGACGTTCGGCCGTCGGCCGGCTGGGCCGGGCCCGCTGCCACAGGTCGGCGAGCGAGGCGTAGGGCTGTCCGGCCACGATCCGGGTCACCTCGTCGTCGCTGATCCCGCGCACCTCGGCCAGCGACAGCCGGATGCCGTACTCCCCCGCGCGACGCTCCACGGCGGCCATCACCTCGTCGACCCGGTCGACGGCGGGCAGTCCCGGCCGCGCCGGCAGCGGGGCGACGATCCCGTGCGGCTCCCCGGGCGCGGGGTGAACGCGTTCCACGCGGTAGACCTCCCGAGAGGCGTTGACGTCCAGCCCCAGAACGTGGACGCCCATCGTGCGGGCCTCGTCGAGGATGAGCCGCTTGGGGTACATCCCGGGGTCGTGGGTGAGGACCCCGGCGAGGAAGGCCGCCGTGTGGTGGGTCTTGAGCCAGGCCGACTGGTAGGTGGGCAGCGCGAACGCCGCTGCGTGCGCCTTGCAGAAACCGAAGGAGGCGAAGGCGGCCAGCACCTCCCAGATGCGCTCGACGTCGGTCGGCCGGTAGCCGCGGTCGGCCGCAGCCTGGCGCCACCACACCTCGACCTCGTCACGCCCCTGTGGCGTGCCCATCGCCCGGCGGACCTCGTCGGCCTGCGCGAGGCTGACGCCGGTGGTCTCGGCGACGATCTGCAGGACCTGCTCGTGGAAGACGACGACCCCGCAGGTCTCCTCGAGGTAGGGCACGAGGCTGCGGTGGAGGTGGTCGGGCTCGCCCCAGCCCTGACGGGCGTGCAGGAACGGCCGGATCATGTCGGACTTCACCGGCCCAGGACGGAAGAGGGAGATGTCGATGATGATGTCGGTGAAGTTCTCCGGGGCGAACTTGCCTACCAGCTCGCGCTGGCCCGGCGACTCGATCTGGAAGCAGCCGAGCGTCCGCGTGGACTGGATCAGCGCGAAGGTTTCCGAGTCGTCGAGCGGCACCTGGTCGCGGTCGTCGAGGTCGATCCTGACCCCGTCGACCCGCTCGATCTCCTCGACCGCGTGGGCCATCGCCGACTGCATGCGGATGCCGAGGACGTCGAGCTTGAGCAGGCCGAGCTCCTCGACGTCGTCCTTGTCGAACTGGCTCATCGGGAAGCCCAGCCAGCTGGCCTCGACCGGGGTGCGGTCGAGCAGGCCCGTGTTGGACAGGATGACACCGCACGGGTGCATGGCGATGTGCCTGGGCAGCCCGTCGAGAGACTCGACCAGCTCCATGAGCAGCTGCATCCGGGGTGCGTCCAGACCCTGTCGGCGCAGCTCGGGAAGGTCGCGGACGGCCGCGCGGGCGTCGCGTGCACGGATGTGCGGGAACGCCTTGGCGATCACGTCGATCTCCCCAGGTGGCAGACCCAGCGTGGCGGCGACGTCGCGGACCGCGTGCCGCACCCGGTAGGTCTCGGCCATCGACACGCAGGTCACCCGCTCCGAACCGAACCGCTCGAGGATCCGCTCGTAGATCTCGGTGCGTCGGGCTGACTCCACGTCGACGTCGATGTCGGGCAGCTGGGCGCGCAACGGCGAGCAGAACCGCTCCATGAGCAGCCCGTGCTCCATCGGGTCGACCCCGCTGATGCCGAGGAGGTAGGTCACCAGGCTGCCGGCCCCGGAGCCGCGGGCCGCCACCCGTACGCCGTTGTCCCGGATCAGGTCGCAGACCTGAGCCACGGTGAGGAAGTAGGTGGGGTACCCCAGCCCGGCGATCACCCCCAGCTCCTCGTCCAGGCGGCTGCGGACCTTCTCCAGGTAGGCCGTGCCCGCTCCCGGGTAGCGGGTGCCCACCGCCGCGGTGCAGCGCTCGGTGAGGACGCGATGGGCCTGCCCGACGCCGCTGACCCCGAGGATCTCCGGCTCCGGCAGGTGGACGGCACCGATGCCCAGGTCCGAGCGCAGGTCCTGGTGGCACTGGCCGGCGAGCGCGAGGGTGTCGCCCAGGAGGTCCGCCGCGCGGGCTGGGCTCCCGGTCGCCTCCTCGAGGCGTCGGGCGACGGCGTGCATGGTCGGGGTGTCGGCGAGGTGGCCGGCCGTGCTGGTCCGGTCGAGGTGGCGCTCGTCGAGGGCGACCATCCGCCGGGCGGCGTCGAGCACGTCGACGACGCGGGCCTGCTCGGGCACCGCATGACGCACCGCGGCGGTGAGCACTGCCGGGACGCCGCACTCGCGCGCCAGGGCCCACATCCGGGCCGCGTGGCCCAGGCTGGCCGGCGTGCCCTCGGGACCGCCGTGGCAGACCAGCTCGACGCGCAGCGAGTCGTCCGGGAGAGCCTCCTGCCAGGCTCTCAGCAGCGCGCGGGCGTGACCGTGCCTGCGGGCCAGCACCGCCCGACCCACGTCGGAGTCGGGCCCGAGGAGCACGACGACGGGTGCCCGGCCGTCGACGGGCGTGGCCGCCCGGGCGAGGAGGGCAGGACTGGTCCGCGGACTGCCGCGCTCCCCCGCGAGATGGGTCTGGGTCACCAGCCGGCACAGCCGCGCCCAGCCGACCCCGGGCTCCAGCCCCGCACCCTGCCCGCGGGCCAGCACGACGACCCGCGGCCGCTGGTCATCGACGAGGGTGCCGCCCTTGACGGGCTGGACGCGCCCCCGCCGCTGCGGCGCGCCGGCCGGTCCCCACGCCGACGTACCGATGCTCCTTCCCGTGCTCTCGGCCACCCAGGCAGACTCTCCGGCGCCCCAGCCGGGCGCGTGCGGTCGGTCGCGCCCGTCCTCCTGGGGCAGCCGGCCGAGGGCGGCGTCACCGGTCAGCGCCACCCGCACCGCTCCCGGGTCACCGTCCCTACCGCCCAGAGCCAGGTCGACGCCCAGCACCGGAGCGATCCCGGAGCCGGCGCACGCCCGCACGAAGCGGACCGCACCGTAGAGACCGTCCCTGTCGGTGAGGGCCAGCGCGGACTGCCCCAGCGACGCCGCCCGTTCCACGAGCTCGGACGGGTGGCAGGCGCCGTAGCGCATCGAGGCGCTGGAGGCGACGTGCAGGTGCACGAAGTCGTCGGACATGACTGACCTCAGCCGCGCCCCACCGGGGTGAGCTGGGTGGGCAGGGGCGTCCCGCAGGGCAGGTGCAGCGCTGCCCGCACCAGCTCCAGGAATCGCTCCCCCGCCCGCACCAGGTCGTCGGCGTCCCGGGCGGTGACCGAGATGGCCCCCCGCTCGAGGGAGAGCCGTCGGCGTCCTGACTCGGCGAAGAAGACCGCCCACTCGGTCAGCTCGGGCGCGACCGTGGGCAGCACCTCCCAGACGCTCCGCGGCCTGGTGCGCCGGCTGGGGGTGCTGCGGGCGGCGAGCAGCGCTGCTCCAGCGCGCAGTGCGGCGAGGTGCGCCTGGGTGTAGCGCTCCGGCGCGGTGCTGCTGTGGCACGCGAGCAGCAGCCCGCCGCGCGAGCGCTCGAGCAGGTCGAGGACTGTGCTGACCGGTCCGCCGGGTCCCGCTACGGGGGCCTGGGTGATGGTGCTCATGATGTCTGTCCCTTCTGGTGCACTGGTGGGCTGGGGTGTCCTTATCGACCTCTGCCGAGGCCTCAGTCGCTGACCTTCTCGAGGAGCCAGCGCTCGCCACGGACCAGGTCGTAGACCCCGGTGGCGTGCGCCCGGCCGGCGGTGGCCTCGACCCGCCAGACCTCGTGCTCGAGGGGTGGCGCGGCGGGGAGCGGGTGCTCCACCCCGTCCTCACCGACCGGTCCCCCACCGGACCCCAGCTCCTGCCACCAGGGCAGCCGCTGCGTCCACTGCGCGAGCACACCCCGGACGAGGTGGACGCGGCCCTTCCACAGGAAGGTCGTCGGCACCTCCTCCTGGACCGGGCCGGCCCCGCGTCGCCAGCCGGGCTCCAGCCGCACCCGGTGCTCCACCGGGTCGCCGAGCCTGACCTCTACGTGATCCTGGTACCGCCTGCTCACGGGACCGTCCTCCGTCCGTTTATCGAACTTGTGTTCGATACGGACAACTGTACGAGCCTGCACCGACAGGCTCAACCCGTCGAGCTCTCCCTGTGGACAACGAGGAGGACGTCCGAGCCGGTCCGGCCATGATGAGAACCGGTCCGGGCCATGGCGGGGATGGCCCGGGCCGGGCCGCACCGGGGAGCCGGGGCGCGACCGGCTCGGGATAGGCTTCACCGAGACGGCCGACCGTCTGCCCCCAGACCTGCTGACCGCTGCCCCAGGAGCGCCCGTGCCCCCTACCCACCCGTTGGACGGCGTCGACCTGCGCGCCAGGGTCCAACGAGCGCTGGACGAGCACCTGGCCCGGCAGCGCGAGGTGCTCGCCGAGCTGGGCGACGAGGTCGCGCCCCTCGTGGACGTCATCGCCGAGCTCCTCGCCGGAGGCAAACGGCTGCGGGCCACCTTCCTCTACTGGGGGTGGCGCGCCTGCGGCGGGCCTGACGATGACGCTGCGGTCCGGGCCGGCAGCGCCATGGAGATCTTCCAGGCGTCCGCGCTGCTCCACGACGACGTGATGGACAACAGCGACCTACGGCGAGGCCGCCCCACCGCTCACCGCACCTTCGCCGCCCTGCACGCGGACCGAGGCTGGAACGGCGACCCCGAGCGGTTCGGCCACGCCGCCGCCATCCTCGCCGGGGACCTCTGCCTCAACTGGACCGACGAGGTGCTCACCACCAGCGGCCTGCCACCCGAGGCCCTGGCGCGGGCCCGGCCGGAGTTCGACCGGATGCGCACCCAGCTCATGGGCGGGCAGTACCTCGACATCCTCGAGGGAGCCCGCGGCTGGGCAGACCTCGGGTATGCCGAGCGCCTCGACCGCTGCCGCACGGTCATCCGCTACAAGAGCGCGCAGTACTCCGTGTCTCACCCCCTCCTGATCGGCGCCCGCGCGGCAGGCGCCGACCCCGGGACGCTCGCGGCCCTGACGACCTACGGGCTCCACCTCGGCGAGGCCTTCCAGCTGCGCGACGACGTGCTGGGCGTGTTCGGTGACCCCGAGCAGACGGGCAAGCCCGCCGGCGACGACCTCCGTGAGGGCAAGCACACCGCCCTCGTCGCCCACGCCCTGGAGCTGGCCGACGAGGAGGGGGCGGAGCTGATCTCCGCCGCCCTCGGCGACCCCGACCTCGACGACGAGACGGTGCGGGCCTGCCGAGAGGTGCTGGTCCGCTCGGGAGCGCTCGGCGCCACCGAGGCCATGATCGAGGCCGGTGCCGCGAGCGCGCGCAGAGCGCTCGCGGCGGCCCCGACCCTGACCGACGCCGGGCGCGAGGCCCTGGACGCCCTCGTCGCCATCTGCACCGACCGGCAGACCTGAGACCCTTGGCCGGCTAGAAGGCCTGCTCCTGCGCGCGGCGACGCACCTCGGTCTTCTGACCGGCGCGGAGCGACTCGATCGCGCTCCCACCGGTGAGCGAGTCGTCGGCGGCATGCAGCCACCCGATGATCTCCTCGTCCGTCAGGCCGTTGTCGGCCAGCACCGAGACCGTGCCGCGGAGTGACGGGAGCGGCCCGTCCTCCACGAGGAAGGTGGCCGGGACCATCACCGCGTTGTTGGGTCCACGCCGCTGACCGATGAGCTCTCGGTCGTGCAGCCAACGGCGCACGTCGGTCAGCCGCGCGCCCGTCCGCTCCATGATGTCCGGCACGGCGAGCCACTGGTTTTCGGGAATTACATCGGTGTCACTTAGCACATCATCAAGTCAATCACACAATGCGACACGCCACGCAGGTGACAGAAGTTGCCTCGGGGCTGTAACGTCCCTCCTGCCTCATAGGTCTATCTGCACCACACATGTCACATCCGGCCACGAGGTGCGGGCGCGCGTCCCGGCGCCCGGACGTTCGAGCTGTCCCTCCTAGGAGGTCCTTGTGAGCCCTCTCTTCGCCGCCCTTCCGCCGGCCGACCTGCCGACGATGGTGAACGCGCCCCTTGCGGCGCAGGTCAACGCGTTGCTGTCCCCACGGGGCGCCGACTCGCACACGGTGCGGTCCGGCGACACCGTCTACGACATCGCTGCCGAGCACGGCGTGAGCGCCCAGGCGCTGGTCAAGGCCAACCGCCTCAAGGACGGTGGGCGCTGGATCATGCCCGGCCAGGTGCTGCGGATGCCGGGGACCAAGGGCGGCTCCGTCACGGTGGCCCCGCCCTCCACGGCGACGTCCCGGGACGCCTCGACCGGCTCCGGCTCGCGCGGCAGATCGGGTTCGGCCGGTCGCACCATCACCGTGCGCGCCGGCGACACCCTCTCGGACCTGGCCCTGCGCCACGGCACCAGCGTGTCCGCCCTCGCCCGCGCGAACGGCATCAAGGACGCCCGCCTCATCTACCCCGGTCAGCGGCTCACCCTGCCCGGCGGCTCGCAGCCGCCCGCCTCCACGGGGAGCTCGAAGGCGACGTCCAAGGCGAGCCGTTCCTCGGGCGGCACGAGCGGCGCCGGCACGACATACACGGTCCGGGCGGGCGACACCCTGTCCGGCATCGCGGCCCGCCACGGCACCAGCGTCGCGGCCATCGCCAAGGCCAACGGCATCTCCTCCGGGTCCTACATCTACCCCGGCCAGAAGCTGCGCCTGCCCGGCGGCTCCCGGGCCACCACGCCGCGGACCGAGCCCTACGACGAGCACAACATCGGCGACTACAAGTCCGGCGAGAAGGTAGACGACACCTTCCTCCACTACCGCTACAGCGACGGCGTCGCCCGCTCCGCGGCCGCCAACCGTGAGTACCTCGCCTCCGTCGACGTCCCCAGCAAGGCCCAGATGAAGAAGCTCATCGTCGCGGCGAGCAAGCGGCACGGGGTCGACCCCACGCTCATGCTGGCGTTGTCCTACCAGGAGTCGGGCTGGAACCACCGGGCCGTCTCCCCGGCCAACGCCATCGGCGCCATGCAGGTCATCCCCTCCTCGGGCCGGTGGGCCAGCGCGCTCGTCGGTCGCGAGCTCAACCTGCTCGACCCCAAGGACAACGTGGAGGCAGGCGTGGCCATCATGCGCGCCCTGCAGCGCTCGACGGACAGGTTCGAGCACGCGGTGGGCGGCTACTACCAGGGCCTGGGCAGCGTCCGCGAGCACGGACTCTTCCCCGACACCAAGCGCTACGTCGCCAACATCAAGTCGCACATGAAGTGGGTCTGACCCCGCGCGTCGCCTCCCACGATCGAGCCCGGGCGCTCCGTAGAGTGACCGGGTGACCTCCTTCGTCGACCCGCTGCTCGGGCGCGTCGTCGACCAGCGCTACCGCGTCGACGACGAGCTCGCCCGGGGCGGCATGGCCACCGTCTTCAGGGCGCGCGACCTGCGCCTGGACCGCCCGGTCGCGCTGAAGGTCATGCGCGGCGACCTGGCCCGGGACGACACCTTCGTGCGCCGGTTCGTGCACGAGGCCCGCGCGGCCGCGCGCCTCCAGCACCCGCACATCGTCAGCGTCTACGACCAGGGCGAGGACGAGGGCACGGTGTTCCTGGCCATGGAGCTGGTCGACGGCCGGACCCTGCGCGACGTCATCCGCGACGGGGCCCCGCTGTCGACCCGGGCCGCCCTGCGGCTGCTCGTCCCGGTGGCCGAGGCGCTCGCCGCGGCGCACGCGGTCGGCATGGTGCACCGCGACGTCAAGCCCGAGAACGTCTTGCTCGGCTACGGGCCCTCCAGCCGGAGCACGGTCAAGGTCGCCGACTTCGGGCTGGCTCGCGTGGAGGGTGCCGGTCACGCGACGACCGAGCTGCTCTGGGCGACCGTGGCCTACCTGGCTCCGGAGCAGGTCGAGCACGGGACCTCGGACCCCCGCACCGACGTGTATGCCGTGGGTCTGCTGCTCTTCGAGCTGCTCACCGGTCGCAAGGCCTTTCCCGGCGCAGACCCCGTGCGGGTCGCCTACGAGCACGTCCACGGCGGCGTCCCGCACGTCCGCGACCTGGTGCCGAGCGTCCCCGCCGCCGTCGAGCGCCTCATCCTCCGCGCGAGCGCCTCCGACCCCGGTGACCGGCCCGAGGACGGGACCGCACTCCTGGCCGAGCTGCGCCAGCTCGAGCGCTCCTTGTCCGACGCCGAGCTCGATGCGGCACCCGTGCGCGAGGAGACGATCACCGTCCCGGCCACGGACGACCTGACCCAGCTGGTCGGGGGGCCCGGCGCCTCGCACACGCGCCAGCTGCCGCGCACCCACGGCATACCTCCCGCCCGTCCAGCATCCGCCGGGCCGGGCGGACCCGTGCACGCGGGGCGTGACGGGGGCTACGCCCGCACGACGGGCAACCGGGTGCCCTCCCGACGCCCCGACCGGCCGCGGCGGGGCGGCCGCGCCGCCGGATGGGTGCTCGGTCTGCTGCTCCTGCTCCTGCTGGCGGCCGCCGGCTACGGCTACTGGTACCTCACCTCCGGGCCGGCCGTGCACTCCCCCATGCCCGTGGTCGTCGGGCTCACCGAGGACGAGGCCCGGACCGCGCTCGATGGCGAGGAGCTCGATCCGGTCGTCCGCCGCGCCTACTCCGAGACGGTGCCGGACGGTGTCGTGCTGGCGGCGGACCAGGATCCGGGCACCGAGCTGAGGCACGGGACGGACGTGACCCTCACGGTCTCGCGCGGCCCGGAGCGGTATGCCGTGCCGCGGCTCGACGGTCTGACGCTCGACCAGGTGCGCGCCGAGCTCGAGGAGGAGCAGCTCACTCTCGGAGAGCAGCTCCGCGAGTTCAGCGACGCGGTGCCCAAGGACGTGGTCGTGCGCAGCGACCCGGAGGCCGGCACCCCGCTGCCGCCGGGCTCCCCCGTGACCGTCGTCGTCAGCGACGGCCCCGCTCCGGTCGACGTGCCGGACGTGCGCGGCCGGACGCAGGAGGAGGCGACCGCTGCCCTCCAGCAGGCCCAGCTGACCGTGGAGGTCGCCCCGGACCGGGTGTTCGACGACGCGGTGCCGGAGGGGTCGGTGGTGAGCCAGGACCCCGGCCCGGGTCAGGCCCAGCGCGGGACGACGGTGCGCATCGTCATCTCCAAGGGGCCCGAGCTCGTCGAGGTCCCCGACGTGGTCGGGCGCCAGTTCGACCGTGCGGCGGAGGAGCTGACGCAGCTCGGCCTGGAGGTCGTCCGGGAGGACGTGCGGGGCGGTTTCTTCGGCACCGTGCGGGACCAGTCCGTCAAGCCCGGGGAGAAGGTGCCGCCGGGCACCCGGATCGTGCTCGCGGTCGTCTGAGCACTCACTCCTGGTGGGCCCAGCGCTCCTCGAGGTCGACACGCCCGCGCGGATGGTAGCCGTGCGACTCCCAGTAGCCGCTCGGGCGTTCGAGGTGGTAGGTCAGCTCCACGAACCACTTGGGCCCCTTGAAGCCGTAGAGGTGCGGGAGGACGACCCGCCCGGGCCACCCGTGCTCGGCGGTGAGGGGCTGGCCGTCGACATGCGTGGCGAGCAGCGCGTGCGGGTGCAGCAGGTCCTCCAGGAGCACCGCGGCTGAGTAGCCGCGCGCGGCGGCGAGCAGGGCGTGCTCACAGTCCGGCGCCGGGGGCGCGGCCGCCACGATGTCCGCCATCCGCCAGCCGGACCAGGTCAGGTCGGGGACGGTGTGGCGGTCGACGCAGTGCAGACCCGCGACCACCTCGACGCGGGGCAGTCGCTCGAGGGCGTCACGGTCGAGGAGCTGGAGAGCACCGTCGCGGGTGGCGCCCCCGACGGCGACCGTCCAGGTCAGCGGGTCCAGGTGCGGCACGCGGCCGTAGGTCGAGGGACGCCAGCGCCCGGCGCGACGCTGCCCTGGCGGCAGCGCGCTGTCGCGCCAGTGCTGCTCCCCCGTGTCCATGGCCTCAGCGGCGCGAGCCGAGCAGCTCGAGCAGCACGCTCTCGGCATGGTCGGTCATGTCGTCGTCGACGTCCAGGTGCCAGACGTAGCGGGCGTGGCGGGCGTCCGTCGGGTAGCCCAGCACACCGGCGTCACCGGCGCGGGACACCAGCTCGGCGGACCCCCAGCCGGCCGCACCCACGTCCAGCACGAGGATGTTGGTCTGCACCTCCGCCGGGTCGACGACCCCGGGCACCACCGCCGCCAGGGCCTCGGCCGTGCGGCGGGTGCGGGCGTGGTCCTCGGCCAGCCGCTCGACGTGGTGGTCGATCGCGTGCAGGCCCGCGGCCGCCAGCAGGCCCACCTGCCGCATCCCGCCACCGAGACGCTTGCGCCATACCCGCGCCTGCGCGATGCGCTCGGCCGACGCCGCGAGCACCGAGCCGACCGGGGCACCCAGTCCCTTGCTCAGGCACACGGACACCGTGTCGGCGCAGGCGCCGTAGTCCGCCAGCGGTACACCGCTCGCCACGTGGGCGTTCCAGAGGCGGGCGCCGTCCAGGTGCACGCCGACGCCGGCCGCGAGGGTCGCCTCCCGCAGGCGGCGCATGTCCTCGACGGGCTGGACGGTGCCGCCGCCGAAGTTGTGGGTGTTCTCGACGACGACGCAGGCGGTGCTCACCTGGTAGGCGCCGCCGTCCGGAACCATCACGGCGAGCGCGGTGTCCACGTCCAGCCGGCCACGCTCGGCCACCCAGCTGCGCGTGGTGATCCCGGAGAAGGCCGCGGCAGCGCCCAGCTCGGCCCGCAGCACATGGGCGAGGTGGTCGGTGATGACCTCCTGGCCGGGACCGGCGTGCAGCCGCAGCCCCACCTGGTTGGCCATCGAGCCGGTCGGCATGAACAGGGCCGCCTCGTGCCCGAGCAGCTCGGCGACCCGGCGCTCGAGCCGAGCGACCGTCGGGTCCTCGCCGTAGACGTCGTCGCCGACCTCCGCCTCCATCATGGCGGCCCGCATCGCCAGGGTCGGACGCGTCAGGGTGTCGGAGCGCAGGTCGGCGGTGACCACCGTCTAGCGGCCCTTCCGCTCGAGCATCTCCGCGACGATGAACGCGAGCTCGAGGCTCTGCTGGTGGTTGAGCCGCGGGTCGCACAGCGTCTCGTAGCGCAGGCCGAGGTCCTCCAGGTCGATGGCGGCCGTGGTCCCGCCCACGCACTCGGTGACGTCGTTGCCCGTCAGCTCGACGTGGAGCCCGCCGGGGTGGGTGCCGGCCTCCTCGTGCGCCGCGAAGAAGCCACGCACCTCCTCCACGACGTCCTCGAAGCGGCGTGTCTTGTAGCCGGACGGGGAGGTGAAGGTGTTGCCGTGCATGGGGTCGCAGATCCAGCTCACGCGGCTGGCCTCGTCACCCAGCGAGGTGAGCAGGCCGGGGAGGACCTCACGGATCGTCGACGCGCCCATGCGGGTGATGAACGTCAGCCGGCCGGGCTCGCGGTCCGGGTCGACCTTGTCCATGAGGCGCAGCACGGTGTCGCGGTCGGCGGTGGGGCCGAGCTTGATGCCGATGGGGTTCTGCACCCGGGAGACGAAGTCGATGTGGGCACCGTCGAGGTCGCGGGTGCGCTCGCCGACCCAGACGAAGTGGCTCGAGGTGTCGTAGAGCAGGCCGGTGCGGTGGTCGCGGCGCACCATCGGGCGCTCGTAGTCCAGCACCAGCGCCTCGTGCGCGGAGAAGAACTCGACCCGCCGCATCTCCTCGGCGTCGGCCACGCCGGACGCCTCGAGGAACCGCACCGCGCGGTCGATCTGGTAGGCCATCTGCTCGTAGCGCGCCTGGGCCGGGCCCTGGATGAAGCCCTTGTTCCAGGCGTGGACGCTGCGCAGGTCCGCGAAACCACCGCTGGTGAAGCCGCGGACGAGGTTGAGGGTCGCCGAGCTGGCGTGGTAGGCCCGCAGCAGCCGGTCCGGGTCGTGCCGCCTGGCCTCGGGCGTGAACTCGAAGCCGTTGACCATGTCACCGCGGTAGGCCGGCAGCGTGACGCCGTCCCGGGTCTCGGTGTCCGAGCTGCGCGGCTTGGCGAACTGACCGGCGACGCGCCCGACCTTGACGATCGGCATCCCCGCGCCGTAGGTCAGGACCACGGCCATCTGCAGGATCGTCTTGATCCGGTCGCGGATGTTGGGGCCGGTGACGTCGGCCAGGGTCTCGGCGCAGTCGCCGCCCTGCAGCGTGAAGGCGCGGCCCTGGCTCACCGCAGCCATCCGGGTGCGGAGCAGGTCGCACTCGCCGGCAAAGACGAGCGGCGGATAGGTGGCGAGCACGGAGAGGACCTGCGCCAGCTCGGCCGGGTCGAGCCAGGTCGGCTGCTGCTGCGCAGGAAGGTCGGGCCAGGTGATGTCGGTGCCGCTGGCGGTCGCCAGACCGGTCGTTTCGGTGCTCACCCGCCCATCGTAGTTGTCGCTCAGTCGCCCTTCTGACGCGGCGTCAGCCGGTCCTTGGCAGCACCCAGTCCCTCGCGTGCGTGGCTCAGCCCCTCCCGGGCGTGGGACAGGCCCTCCGCCGCACCCTCACGGACCTGCGTGAGCCCGCCCTTGGCGTGCTCCAGCCCCGAGCGCGCCGCCGTGGCCAGCCGCTCCTTGACGGTCGCGGCGTACTCGTCGACGTACTCCTGCCCGGAGAGCCGCTGCAGCTCGCGCATCACGTCGTCGGTGATCTCGCGCAGGACCTCGCGCCTGTCCTCCATCCCGGCGTACTGCGGCCAGGACATCGGGGCGCCGATCCGCACCCCGACCCGCACGACGTTGGGGATCTTCTGCCCCGTCGGCTGCGCCTTGTCGGTGTCGATCATCGCGCACGGGATGATCGGGACGCCCGCCACCAGGGCGAGGCGCGCCATACCCGTCTTGCCCCGGTAGAGACGACCGTCGGGCGAGCGCGTCCCCTCGGGATAGATGCCGAAGAGCTCACCCTTGCGCAGCACCTCCAGGCCCTTCTCCAGCGCGACCTGCGAGGCCTTGCCCCCCGTGCGGTCGATCGGGATCTGCCCGGTCAGGGTGAAGAACTGCTTGGTCAGCCATCCCTTGACGCCCTTGCCGGTGAAGTACTCCGACTTGGCAGGGAAGGTGATCCTCCGCTTGACCACCAACGGAAGGAAGATCGAGTCGGAGAAGCTGAGGTGGTTGCTGGCCAGGATGGCGGGACCGTCCGCGGGGATGTGGCGCAACCCCTCGACCTTCGGCCTGAAGACGAGACGCACGGGCGGGCCGACGACGAGATGCTTGAGGATCCAGTAGATCACGGCGGTGTCCTTCTCTCCGGCGCGGGCGGTCTCCCCGGGTGGCTCGGTCGCACCGACTCTACCCGCGGTGTGGCGTGCGAGGATGAAGACGTGACCCAGCCGCCCGACCGGCACGACCCCGAGGACATCGACCGGCGCTTCCGGGAGATCGTGGCCGGGCTGGAGCCCCGCACGCCCGAGGGTATGGCGACCGACCACCGCTCCTACGAGCCCCCCGAGGACGAGGACGACGAGCACTTCGTCCCCCCGCCACCGCCGCCCCTGCCTGCTGGGGACCTGCACTTCTGGGCGATCGTCATCGGGCTGGTGCTGGGTCCGCTCCTGGTCGCGCTGTCCGCGGTGGTCCCGCTCCTGAGCAGCGTGTGGACGACGGTCGGGGTGCTGCTCACGCTCGCGGGCTTCGTCCTGCTCGTCCTCCGGCTCCCCCGCCGTCGTGACGGCGACTGGGGCGCGCGGGTCTGATCCCGGGCGGTATGCCGCGCACGCACCCGGTGCGTGGCCGGGAGCCGGACAGCGTGCAGGAGCACCTGCGCACGTGGGCGAAAATGGGTCCCATGTCCCGCACCGCGAGCCCCTCCACCCTGCGTGTCGTCACCTACAACCTGCGGGGGCTGAAGGACGACCCCGCCGCGGCGGCAGCGGTGGTGCGGCGGTTGGACCCCGACGTCCTCCTGCTCCAGGAGGTGCCGCGCTACCCCGGCTCGAGCTATGCCATCTCCTCCTTCGCCCGGCAGGCCGGCCTGCTGTGGTCGGGACGGACGCGCCTGGTGAGCGGCACCAGCCTGATGACCCACCTGCGGGTCGAGTCGACGGACTCCCAGGATCGACGCCTGAAGGTGGGGCTGAGGGAGAACCCCCGCAGCTACACCCTCGCGCAGGTGCGTCAGGTGGGCGGCCCGTGGGTCACCGTGGTCTCTGTGCACCTCTCGCTGGTCGGGGCACAGCGCGTGGACCACGTGCGCACCGTCCTGGCCGAGCTCGCCGACGACCCGCGGGTGCCCGACGACGGCGCCCTCGTCGTGGGCGGCGACCTCAACGAGAACCACGAGGGCGAGGCCTGGAAGATCGTCGCCGGCGAGCTGGTCGAGGTCAGCGACGACCGGCTCACCTTCCCGGCCAGCCGCCCTCAACACCGTCTGGACGCCCTCTTCAGCCGGGGGCATCACCAGGCACGTCCCGGCGATCCCGCACTGCTCGAGGGACTCGACCTCAGGGCGGCGTCGGACCACCTGCCGGTGTGGGTCGACCTGACGTTCTGACCAGGTCGGCCGCCCCGATCAGGCCCGCGGAGTTGCCGAGCGCCGCGGACCGCACCTCCGGGACCGGCCAGCGACCGGCCCCCGGGACCCCGGCCGTCAGCGCCTCCCGCGCCGGCCCGAGGACCAGCTCCCCGCCCTCGATCACGCCACCACCCACCACGACGCATGCCGGGTCGAGCGCGGCGGCCAGGTTGGCCAGCCCGAGGCCCAGCCACCGGCCCGTCTCGGCCAGGAGGCCGACCGAGAGCAGGTCGCCGGCCAGCGCGGCACGCGTCACGTGCTCGCCCTGGAGGCGCGACGCCATACCACCGCAGGCACCCAGGAGCGCCTCGGCCGACGCCCCTCCTGTCGCGAGCGCCGCCCGACCTGCGCGCCGCAGGGCGGTGCCCGACGCGTACTGCTCCCAGCAGCCACGCCGTCCGCAGGGACAGTCACGGCCGTCGGGCACCACCACCATGTGGCCGTACTCCCCCGCCAGGCCGTGCCGGCCCCGCTGGAGTCGGCCGCCGGCGAGGTGAGCGCCGCCCAGCCCGGTCCCCAGGGTGATCATCACCATCTCGTCCTGGCCGCGGCCGGCCCCGAAGCGATGCTCGGCCCACGCCGCGGCGTTCGCGTCGTTGTCGACCCCGACGGGCAGGTCCAGCAGCGCGGAGAGCCGGTCGCGCAGCGGCTCCTCGCGCCAGGGCAGATGCGGTGCGAAGAGCACGACGCCCTCGGCGTGGTCGACGAACCCGGCCGCCGCGACACCGACGCCCGCCACCTCCGTGTCGCCCGCTGCGGACCGCAGGTCCCCCACCACGTCGACCACCGCCTGTGCCACCGCCTCCGCCGAGTCGCCCGGGCTGTCCCTCACCCGCGTCGCCCGGAGGCTGCCGTCGCCCGCCACGAGCCCGGCCTTGATCCGTGTCCCGCCGACGTCGACCCCGATCGTGAGCGGTTCGGGCAGGGGGTTCTCCCGGGGCGCGGTCCCGCCGCCCGGCGGCGCGGTGTTCGTCACGGACGCAGTATGCCGTCCTCCGCGGCTCGCCCTCGGGGGCGCGGGTATCGTGAGGGCGCCCTGCCCGTCCTCACCAGGAGCTGTCCGTGACCGAGACGTCCGTCCCCCCGCTCGTCCCCTCGCGGACGGAGGGCAACATCGCGGACTACGTGGTCGGCTGGGCCGAGCGCGAGCCCGGTCGACCGATGATGGCCGTCAGGACGGCCGACGGATGGGCCGACGTCTCGGCGGCCGAGCTGCACGAGCGGGTGGTGGGCCTGGCGCGGGGCTTCGTCGCCGCCGGGATCGAGGCGGGTGACCGGGTGGCGATCATGAGCCGCACGCGTATGGAGTGGGCGCTGGCCGACTTCGCCCTGTGGATGGTCGGTGCCGTCCCGGTGCCCGTCTACGAGACCAGCTCGCGGTCCCAGGTGGAGCACATCCTGCGCGACAGTCGCGCGGTGGCGGCCATCGTGGAGGAGCAGGCGCAGACGGCGCTGGTCTCCTCGCTCCACGACGCTCTGCCCGACCTGCACGACGTCTGGCAGATCGAGGCCGGCGCCTTGGACGAGCTCAGCGCCGCCGGCGTTGACGTGGACCTCGCGCTCGTCGAGGCGCGACGGGCCGCGGTGTCCCGGTCCGACCTGGCCTCGATCATCTACACCTCGGGGACCACGGGAGACCCGAAGGGGTGCGAGCTCACTCACGGCAACTTCATGGCCCTCGCGGAGAACACCGCCGAACGCCTGCCCGAGATCGCACGGGCTCCCGGCGCCTCCACCCTGCTCTTCCTCCCCCTCGCCCACGTCTTCGCGCGCCTCGTGCAGGTGCTCGCGGTCCACGCCGGGCTCCGGGTGGGCCACACCCCCGACCCCGCGGACCTGCTGGAGGACCTCGCGACCTACCGACCCACCTTCCTGCTGGCCGTGCCCCGGGTCTTCGAGAAGATCTACAACGGGGCGGAGTCGAAGGCGCAGGCGGCGGGGCGCGGCCAGGTCTTCCGGTGGGCCGCGCGGGTCGCTCGGGACTACAGCCAAGCCCTGTCCGACGGCGGTCCTGGCCTTGCCCTCCGGGCGCAGCACTCCATCGCCGACCGCCTGGTGTACGCCAGGCTGCGGGCCGCGATGGGTGGCCGGGTGACCTATGCCATCTCTGGCGGGGCCGCGCTGGGCGAACGCCTCGGTCACTTCTTCCGCGGGATCGGGCTCGTGGTGCTGGAGGGCTACGGCATGACGGAGACCACGGCCCCGGCCACCGTGAACACCCCTGACATGATCAGGATCGGCACGGTGGGGCGGCCGCTGCCGGGTGTGGCGGTGCGGGTCGACGACGACGGCGAGGTCTGGGTCCGCGGCATCAACGTCTTCCGCGGCTATCACGGGCAGGCGGAGGCGACCGCCCAGGCGCGGCAGGACGGCTGGCTGCGCACCGGCGACCTCGGTGCACTTGACCCGGAGGGGTTCCTGACCATCACCGGCCGGACCAAGGAGCTCCTGGTGACCGCAGGCGGCAAGAACGTCTCGCCCGGTCCGCTGGAGGACCGCCTGCGCGCGCATCCGCTCGTCTCACAGTGCATCGTGGTCGGCGACGGTCGCCCGTTCGTGGGTGCCCTGGTCACGCTCGACACCGAGATGCTCCCGACCTGGGCGGCCGGGCGCGGACGGCCGGGTCTGACGGTCTCCGAGGCGGTGACCGACGAGGAGGTCCTCGCCGAGGTCCAGCGAGCGGTCGACGAGGCGAACGCGGCGGTCAGCCGGGCCGAGTCGATCAGGTCCTTCCGCCTGCTCGCGGAGGACTTCACCATCGACAACGGCATGCTGACCCCGTCGATGAAGCTGAAGCGCCAGCGGATCACGGACGCGCTCCAGGACGAGATCGAGAGGCTCTACGCACGGGCCTGAAGGGGACTCCGGGTGTCAGCCCACGGCATACCCGGTCGACAGGGTCAGCCGGGCCCTCAGACCGCCCGCCTCCTCGGGGTCGACCAGGCCGGCGCGCACGAAGGCGCTCACCGCGGCGAGCTCGTCGCTGTCGAGCGCGACCGTCGTGGAGACGGGCGGCGTCTCTGCGGCTCGCGGTTGAGCCGCCGTGTCAGGTCGCCCGGGGTCTCCTGGGTTCCCGAGCCAGAGGCGCCCCAGGACGGGCACGAAGCAGTCACCGCAGTGCCTGCCACGGACCGGGCAGGTGTCGCAGTCGATCGTCGTACTGATGGTCGTGGTCATCTCTTGACCTCCTTCACTGGCGACGCTAGGGGTGAGCACCGACAGACCCGCCCGTGCGGCCTGCCTGCGGGGGTCTGTCGGTCCTCGCACCTACGGTCAGGACATGCAGATGGTGCAGGAGACGTTCGACGACCTGGGGACAGCCCTGTCCGACGTCACCTTCGTCGTCGTCGACCTGGAGACCACCGGCGGCTCCCCCGCCGGGTCGCAGATCACCGAGTTCGGCGCCGTCAAGGTGCGCGGCGGAGCCGTTATCGGAGAGTTCCAGACCTTGGTGCGGCCGAGCACACCGATCCCGCCGTTCATCACCGTGCTGACCGGGATCACCAACGCGATGGTGGCCGACGCTCCGAGCATCCGCACCGTCATGCCGCAGTTCCTGGAGTTCGCGGCAGGATCGGTTCTGGTCGCCCACAACGCGGGCTTCGACGTCTCCTTCCTCAAGGCCGCGGCCGCCGAGACCGGCCACGTCTGGCCAGGCTTCGCCGTGATCGACACGGTGCGGCTGGCCCGCCAGCTGGTGCACCGCGACGAGGCACCCAACCACAAGCTGTCCAGCCTGGCGCGCCTCTTCTCCGCGACGACGACGCCGGACCACCGGGCCCTGCACGACGCGAGGGCCACCGTCGACGTGCTGCACGGGCTGATCGAGCGGGTCGGCAACCTCGGCGTGCACACCCTGGAGGAGCTGCAGTCCTACAGCTCGCGGGTGAGCACCGCACAGCGTCGCAAGCGCTTCCTCGCTGACGCCATGCCGTCCGCTCCCGGGGTCTACGTCTTCCGGGACGGGTCCGGCGAGCCGCTCTACGTCGGGACGGCGACCGACCTGAGACGGCGCACCCGCACCTACTTCACCGCCTCGGAGACGCGGCGACGGATGACGGAGATGGTGGGACTGGCCGAGTCCATCACGCCGATCGTCTGCGCGACCCCGCTCGAGGCGTCGGTCCGCGAGCTGCGCCTGATCGCCGCCCACAAACCTCGCTACAACCGCCGCTCACGCTTCCCTGAGAAGTCGGTCTGGGTCAAGCTCACCGACGAACCTTTCCCCAGGCTCTCGATCGTGCGGTCGGTCAAGGACGACGGAGCGCACTATGCCGGCCCGTTCGGCAGCCGCCGCACCGCCGAGGCGGCTGTCATCGCGCTCTACGAGGTCGTCCCGCTGCGGCAGTGCACCCCACGGCTCAGCCTGAGCGCGACGAAGAAGTCCGCCTGCGCACTCCTCGAGATGAACCGGTGCGGAGGTCCGTGCGTCGGCGCCCAGAGCGCGGCGGACTACGCGCACGTCGCTGAGCAGGCCGCCGAGGTGCTGACCGGCAGCTCCCGCAGCGTCATGGCGGCACTGCGGGAGCGGCTGGACGCCCTCGCGGCGCAGGAGCGCTTCGAGGAGGCGGCGACGTTGCGCGACCGGATGATGGCGCTCGTCCGGGCCGCCGCGCGCGTGCAGCGGCTGCGCCCGCTGTCCGAGGCCCCCGAGCTCGTGGCAGCGCGCCGCCGGGACAGCGGCGGCTGGGAGATCGTGACCGTACGCCACGGCCGCCTGGCGGGGACCACGGTGACGCCACCAGGTGCGGACCCGTTGCCCTACATCGACGCCCTGCGGGAGACCGCCGAGGTGGTTCCACCTCCGGGGAGCGGCGGCAACCCCGTGCTCACCGAGGAGACCGAGCTGATCCTGCGCTGGCTCGAGACGCCCGGCGTGCGGCTCGTCGACCTGCAGGGACGCTGGACGTGCCCGGTCGACGGCGCCGGCGCCAGCCGCGCGGTCCTGGAACCGGCGGCTGCCCGCTGGCACGAGGTGTCGACGGGCGAGGTGTCGGTCGCCACCCCGCTCGAACGACCGGCCGGGGCCCTGCACGAGGGCGTGGCCTAGCGACTGCGCGCAACCACCGCGCGGGCCGATCGAGAAGTAGGGTCAGTCGTCCAGGCCGAGGGCGAAGCCGGCGTCCAGTTCCGCATCGCTGTAGGTCCGGAAGGCGATGTGCGTGCTCGTCTCCAGCACGCCGGGGACCTTGTTGAGCTGGTCGGCGATCACGTCGTGGAAGTCCTCGTGCCGCGGCACACGCGCCACGGCGATGATGTCCGTGTCGCCGGTGACGGAGTGGACCTCGCTGATCCCCTTGATCTGCGCGATCTCTCGGGCTGCCTCGGGAATGCGGCTGACTTCTGCCTTGATCAGGACGATGGCGGATATCACCCCGTCACTCTAGCGAGGCGAGCCGCACCCGCGGGGGTCAGCCCCAGCCCAGCTCGTGCAGGGCCTCGTCGTCGATCCCGAAGTGGTGAGCGATCTCGTGCACCACCGTCACGGCGATCTCCTCGAGCAGCTCCTCGCGGTCCGAGCACATCCGTTGGAGGGGTCCGGAGAAGATGGTGATCCGGTCGGGCAGCTGCCCGCCCCAGGTGAGGTCGCGCTCGGTCAGGGGCACACCGTCGTAGACGCCGAGCAGCTCAGGGTCGTCCTCCGGCGGCTCGTCCTCGACGAAGAAGACCACGTTGTCCAGCTGGTCCATCAGCTCGGGCGGGACGAGGTCCAGGGCGTCGCCCACCGCGTCCTCGAACTCGGCCCGGGTCAGATGGAGCGACGGCGCCCCGTCCTCCGAGGGAGGAACGGGGCGCTCGTCGTCCGGGACCGGCGGGTCAGCTGTGGCGACCAGCCTTCAGACCCTTCGTGTAGTAGTCGTCACCGGGCGCCTCGGACACCGGAGCACCGTGCTGGTCGATGCGCGCGGCCTCCTCCGGCGTCTCGAGCGCCTCGTGCTCGCCGTGGTGGTGCGCGGCAGCGAGCTCGGACGGGGTGACGGCAGTAATCGAGTCCTTGTAGTAGAAGGAGGACAGCGCGTTGCGGAGCCCGGTGAGCGGACCCGCGGGACGACGCACACCGTGCTCGTCCGTGGGCGCACCGTCGAGCTGACCCAGCGGTCGCGGCGTCTCGTACTCCACCAGGCTCCACCGGGTGTACTCGTCGAGAGGAGCGTGCACCTCGAAGAAGCGACCCTCCTCGGTGCGGACGACGCGACCGGTCTCCCACCCGTGCAGCACGGTCTCGCGGTCGTGCCGCTGCAGCGAGAGGCACAGACGCTTGACGACGAAGAACACGACGACCGGGAGGACGAAGAACAGCACCCGGAACAGGATGGTCAGGTCGTTGATCGACAGGTGGAGCTTGATCGCCAGGATGTCGTTGATGCAGGCCAGGGCGAGCACCAGGTACATCGAGATGGCCGCCATGCCGACCGCCGTGCGCACGGGCGCGTTGCGGGGGCGCTGGAGCAGGTGGTGCTCACGCTTGTCGCCGGTGATCCACGCCTCCACGAACGGGTACACACCCAGGATCAGCCACACGAGCGGCAGCAGGAGCAGGGAGCCGAGGAAGATGTTGAAGCTCCACGTCGTGCCCCAGAGCTCGAACTCCAGCCAGCCCGGCAGGAGACGCAGCGCGCCGTCGGAGAACCACATGTAGAAGTCCGGCTGCGAGCCCGCGGTGACCTGCGTCGGGTCGTAGGGGCCGAACACCCACACGGGGTTGATCTGCACCAGGGCCGAGACCAGGGCGGTGATGCCGAACACGACGAAGAAGAAACCGCCGGCCTTCGCGGCATACACCGGCATCACCGGGAAGCCCGCCACGTTGTCGTTGGTCCGACCCGGGCCGGGGTACTGGGTGTGCTTGGGCAGCACGATCAGGATGAGGTGCGCCACGAACAACCCGACGAGGATGGCCGGGATGAGGAGCACGTGCGCGATGTAGAGGCGAGTGATGATCGACTCGCCCGGGAACTCGCCACCGAAGACGAAGAACGTCATCCAGGTGCCGATGACCGGGGCCGACATCATGAACCCGTTCATCGCACGGATACCGGTGCCCGACAGCAGGTCGTCCGGCAGGGAGTAGCCGGCGAAGCCCTCGATGCAGGCCAGCAGGGACATCACGACGCCGATGACCCAGTTGATCTCGCGCGGCTTGCGGAACGCGCCGGTGAAGAAGACGCGCGCCGCGTGCACGGCGATGCCGACGATGAAGAACAGGGCCGACCAGTGGTGGAGCTGACGGATCAGCAGTCCGCCCTTGACCTCGAAGCTGATGTCCAGCGTGGACGCGTAGGCCTCCGACATCGCGACGCCCTTGAGCGGCACGTAGGAGCCGTCGTAGACCACGTGGCCCATGCTGGGCACGAACCACAGGGTCAGGAAGGTGCCAGTGATGAGCGCGATGATCATGGAGTACATGGCGATCTCGCCGAGCAGGAAGCTCCAGTGGTCGGGGAAGACCTTGCCCAGACCCCAGCGCATCATCTTCGCGGCGCCCAGCCTCTCGTCGACGCCGACGAGAGCCTTGGGGAAGGTGGCGTCCTTCGACCCCTGGTCCGGGGACCAGCCGGGCTGCGGTGCGGTCGCGGTGGCGGCGCCGGCGGTCGCCGTCTCGGCGCGCAGGTGGCCTGCCCCCTGGGGCACGTGGTTGGTGCTCATCCCTCGTCCTCCATCAGGATGCCGGGCCGCTTGCGCTCCCAGAAGCTCGGACCGATCGGCTCACGGAAACCGTCGACCGCGACGATGTAGCCCTCGTCGTCGACGGTGATGGGCAGCTGCGGCAGCGGCCGCTTGGCCGGGCCGAAGATGACCTTGCAGTCGTCGGTCATGTCGAACGTCGACTGGTGGCACGGGCACAGCAGGTGGTGGGTCTGCTGCTCGTAGAGCGCGACCGGGCACCCGACATGGGTGCACACCTTGGAGTACGCCACGATCCCGTCGTAGCCCCAGTCCCGCTGCTTCTGGCTCTTGATTTTCGCCGGGTCCAGCTTGACCAGGATGACCTGGTCCTTCGCCTTGGACGTCATCATGTCCTGCGGGTCCAGCTCGTGCGCGGCGGCCCCCACGAACCCGTCGGGCATGACGTGGAAGACCGAGCCCTGCGTCACGTCCGCGGCGCGGATCGGCGCGCCGGAGGGATCGATCATCAGACGCTTACCGGCTTCCCAGTTGGTCGTGTAGAGCTCGCCCCGCGGGCGCGGACCGAGGCCCGCGAGCACCGGGACGACCAGCGGGAGCGCGAACAGCCCGAGGGCGCCACCGGCCGAGCCGAGGAGCGCGCTGCGGCGGTTCAGGTGGGTGCTGCGCCAGCCGTGGGACAGCTGACGGCCCACGGCGTCGCGGTCCTCCTGCGCGGAGGCCATCGTGTGACGCTCCTCCACCGACTCCTCGTCCGGCATCAGGGTCTTGGCCCAGTGCACGGCACCCAGACCGATCCCGAGCAGGGACAGGCCCATGGTCAGGCCGAGGACGACATGGAAGAGGTTGACCTCGCCGATCCCGATGATCGAGCCCTTGAGCTCCGGGTCGATCGCGTAGTAGGCGACCAGGAAGGCGATCGACGCGAGCGCCGAGATGGTGAAGAGGGTGACGACCTGGACGGACGCCCGCCGGGCCGCCCGCTCGTCCACGTCCGAGCGACGCGGGGTGTGCGGCGGGAAGCCGGGGTTGGTGAACCGGTCCTCGGCGGGCTCCGCCGTGGCCGGGAGGTTGTCGTGGTGCGTGCTCACGTCAGGCCGCCTTCCGTCCGATCCAGACCGCCAGAGCGATCAAGGTGCCGATGCCGAGCGTCCAGACGAAGAGCGCGTCGCCCGCCGGGCCGTAGCTGCCGATGCCGGCCCCACCGTAGGAGTTGCCGCCCTCTTCCATGTTCTTGAGGAAGGCGATGATGTTCTCCTTGTCCTGCGGCGTCAGGTTGTTGTCGTTGAACACCGGCATGGACTGCGGGCCCGTCAGCATGGCCTCGTAGATGTGCTGCGGCTCGACACCCATCAGGGTGGGCGCGTACTTGCCGCGGGTCAGCGCGCCACCGGTGCCGGAGGAGTTGTGGCACATCGCGCAGTTGGTCCGGTATGCCGCACCGCCGGCGGCGATGTCCGCCCCCTGGAGGTCGGTGTACTCCGCCGCCGGGACGTCCGGGCCGGGACCCAGGGAGTCGACGTAGGCCGCCAGCTGGCTGATCTCCTCCTCGGAGAACTTCACCTGCGAGGCGTTGCGGTCGGCCTGCACGCCGGGTGCCGGCAGCGGCATACGCCCGGTGGAGACCTGGAAGTCGACCGCAGCCGCACCCGCCCCGACGAGCGACGGGCCGATCGGGTCCACACCCTCACCGTTGGTCCCGTGGCACGTGGCGCAGTTGCCGAGGAAGAGCTTCTTGCCGGCGGCGACGTCCTCGGCGGACATCGTGGCTGCGGAGGTGCCGGGAGCGGCGCTCGGCTGCAGGGCGGCGTAGGCGGTGCCGGTGAAGCACAGGCCCAGGAACAGCACCACCAGCAGCGCTAGCGGGCTGCGGCGAAGTGCGGCGGGGGAACTCACTCGTCGGTCCTTCCGGATCGGGTCGGGCAGTCGGTCAGGGGCTGGTCGGTCATCGAGCTCACCGGAGCACGTAGATCACGAAGAACAGCGCGATCCAGACGACGTCGACGAAGTGCCAGTAGTAGGAGGTGACGACCGCTCCCGTCGCCTGCGCGTGGGTGTAGCGCTTGGCGGTGAAGCTGCGGCCGATGATGAGCAGGAAGGCGATCAGGCCGCCCGTGACGTGGAGCCCGTGGAAACCGGTCGTGATGTAGAAGACGGAGCCGTAGGAGTCCGCGGTCGGCGTGAGCCCCTCGCTCGTCAGGGTCGCGTACTCCCACACCTGGCCGGCGATGAAGGTCGCACCGAACAGATAGGTCAGGACGTACCACTCGCGCATGCCCCACCCCGTGGCGCCGAGCGGGTTGCCGATGTGGAACAGGCTGCCGGTCCGGTGCGGGATGCCGCGCTCGGCCTTCCAGACGCCGAACTGGCACCACACCGAGGAGATGACGAGGATCAGGGTGTTGATGGAGGCGAAGGTCAGATCGAGGTACTCCGTGCGCTCGGCCCACATCCCCGGGTCCGTCGAGCGGATCGTGAAGTACATCGCGAACAGTCCGGCGAAGAACATGATCTCGCTGGAGAGCCAGACCATCGTCCCCACGCCGGTCATGTTCGGCCTGGTCGCCGGCCCGTGTGCGGTCGCATGGAAGCGCTCCGCGTCAGTCATCGTCGTCACTGAAGTCGTCGCCACCCGCACATTATGGCCCATGGAGAGCCCGGAGGCGCGCCCCTCCCCGACGCGGCGCGCCACGCGGTCGTCTGGTGCGTCCGCGACTGGAATACCATCGTGCGCATGACCGCGACCCAGGACCTCCACGACGGCCCCACGCCCGAGACCGCGAACGTCGCCGGACGCGCCGCCCAGGACATCTCTGTCCTGCTGTACAGCAACGACGCCGCAGTGCGAGACAGCGTCCGGCTGAGCGTGGGCGACCAGCCCGCGGCGGACGTGCACGTCACCCGCTGGCACGAGTGCGCCACCCCGGCCGCGGTGCTGTCCGCGGTACGCGAGGAGGACTTCGACGTCCTCGTCCTGGACGGCGAGGCCCAGCCCTACGGCGGCATGGGCGTGTGCCGCGAGCTCAAGAACGAGATCTTCGACTGCCCGCCCGTCGTCCTGCTGACGGGACGGCCGGTCGACGGCTGGCTGGCGACCTGGTCGCTGGCGGACGCTGCGGTCCCGCGCCCGCTGGACCCGCAGCGGCTCTCCGCCGCGGTCGTCGACCTCGTGCGCCGGTGAGCGGCGAGCCGACGCCCCTTCCCGGCAACGACGCCGGTTACACCTGGCCAGACCTGATCACCTCCCTCATCCAGGGCGAGGACCTGGACTCGGCCCAGGCCGCATGGGCCATGGACCGGGTGATGTCCGGAGAGGCGAGCCCCGCCCAGCTGGCCTCGTTCCTGACGGCATTGCGCAGCAAGGGAGAGACGGTCGAGGAGATGTCCGGGCTCGCGGGCATGATGCTCGAGCACGCGCGACGCTTCACCGTGGACGGCCCCACGATCGACATCGTCGGCACCGGCGGTGACCGCGCGATGACGGTCAACATCTCCTCGATGTCCGCCATCGTGATGGCGGCGGCCGGGGCGGTCGTGGTCAAGCACGGCAACCGCGCCTCCTCCAGCCGCTCCGGGTCCGCCGACATGCTTGAGGCGCTCGGGGTCAGGCTGGACCTCTCGCCGGAGCAAGTGGCCGGGCTCGCCCGCGAGGTCGGCATCACCTTCGCCTTCGCCAACGTCTTCCATCCCTCGATGCGGCACGCCTCCGTCGTGCGTCGCGACATCGGCATCGCGACGGCGTTCAACTTCCTCGGTCCCCTGACCAACCCCGCCCAGCCCCGGTATGCCGTGGTCGGCTCGGCCGATGCCCGGATGGCTCCGCTCATCGCCGGCGTCTTCGCCGCGCGGGGCACCCGCGCGTTGGTCTTCCGGGGCGACGACGGCCTGGACGAGATCACCCCTGCCACCACGAGCCAGGTCTGGTGGGGCGACGGGACGGGCGCGATCCAGGCGTGGACGCTCGACCCCCGCCGACTGGGCCTGGAGCTCCACCCGGTCGACGCGCTGCGCGGCGGCGACGCCGAGCACAACGCCGACGTGGCCCGTCAGCTCTTCGCGGGCTCCACCGGGGCCGTGCGCGACGCGGTCCTGCTCAACGCCGGCGCCGCGCTGGCGCTCCTGGCCTCCGGCGAGGCCGGCCAGCACCCCGCGGACGAGGCGTCGCTGCACGCCGCGGTCCGGGCCGGGATGGACCGTGCCGCGGCAGTCCTCGACGACGGCTCTGCGCAGCGGCTCGTCGAGCGTTGGGTCGCCAGCAGCCAGGCCCTCCCTCAGGCCTGACCGAGCCCACCCCACCCTCCGACCGGACAGGCGTTAGTGCCGCCCCTGGGCGCCCTCCCCCCGACCGGACAGGCGTTAGTGCCACCCCTCGGCTTCCTCCCCGACCGGACAGGCGTTAGTGCCGCACCTCGGCTCGCTCCCCCCCGACCGGACAGGCGTTACTGCCACCCCTCGGCTCCCTCCCACGACCGGACAGGCCGTAGTGCCGCTGGCACCCCCGACCGGACAGGCCGTAGTGCCGCTCCATGCCCCGACCAACCGGCCGTCTTGCCCGGTCCTGCCCTAGGCCCGCCCGACGAGAGCGGCACTAACGCCTGTCCGGTCACTCGCACCCACGACCGGAGCGGCACTAACGCCTGTCCGGTCACTCGCACCCCCCGACGAGAGCGGCACTAACGCCTGTCCGGTCACTCGCACCCACGACCGGAGCGGCACTAACGCCTGTCCGGTCGTTGAGAGGGGTAGATATGGGCTGAATGCGTCGACCCCCGGCCCGCTGAAGCGGTACCGGGGGTCGTGCTGTCGGTGAGGAAGAGTCAGATGGGCTTCTCGCCGCGGAAGAACTCGAAGGTCCAGCCGAGGACGGAGATCAGCACGAACGGCAGGGCAACCACGACCAGCCACCAGCCCACGCCGACGCCGAGCACCAGGATCGAGGTCGACAGGCCGAGCCACAGCGGCCACCAGGAGTGCGGGGCGAAGTGACCGTAGTCACCGGCCTGGTCGGCGATCTCACCCTCGAGGTCGTCCTCGGGGCGGGCGTCCACGTTGCGGCCCGAGAGCCAGAAGAACCAGGCGACGAAGGCGCACATGGCCGCGGTCAGGCTCAGGCCGACGATCCCGACCCACTCGTTGAAGTCGGTGGCGAAGGCGTAGATCACCGCCACGACGACGAAGAACGGGACGAGGAAGCCGAAGAGCTTGGACTCGACACCCATGGGTCAGTGCTCCTTTCCGGTGTCGCCACCGGTCTCGGTGCCGATGCGCCCCTGGGGGTCGGTGTCCGGTCCGCCCAGCAGCTCCTCGGCGATGGACTTGTCCGGCTCGGGGGACTCCAGCGTGCCGACCGAGGGGTGGTGCAGGTCGAACGCCGGGCGCTCCGAACGGATGCGCGGGATGGAGTTGAAGTTGTGCCGCGGCGGCGGGCAGGACGTCGCCCACTCCAGCGAACCGCCCCAGCCCCACGGGTCGTCGACGGTCACCTTCGGGGTGTGGAAGCTCTTCCACACCGCGTAGAAGAAGGGCAGCATCGACGCGGCCAGGAGGAACGAGGAGACCGTGGAGAGCTGGTTCATCCAGGTGAAGCCCTCGTCCGGCATGTAGTCGGCGTAGCGACGCGGCATACCGATGACACCCAGCCAGTGCTGGATGAGGAAGGTGCCGTGGAAGCCGAGGAAGAGCATCCAGAAGTGGATCTTGCCCAGGCGCTCGTCGAGCATGTGCCCGGTGAACTTCGGCCACCAGAAGTAGTAGCCGGCGAACATCGCGAAGACCACGGTGCCGAAGACCACGTAGTGGAAGTGGGCCACGACGAAGTAAGAGTCGGTGACGTGGAAGTCAAGGGCCGGGCTGGCCAGGATGACACCCGTCAGACCCCCGAAGAGGAAGGTGACGAGGAAGCCGATGGCCCACAGCATCGGGGTGTCCAGCTTGATCGAGCCGCGCCACATGGTGCCGGTCCAGTTGAAGAACTTCACGCCGGTGGGCACCGCGATGAGCATCGTCATGATGGCGAAGAACTCGAGCATGACGGCACCCGTGGCGAACATGTGGTGCGCCCAGACCGAGACCGACAGGGCCGCGATCGCGACGGTCGCCATCACCAGGGTCTTGTAGCCGAAGACCGGCTTGCGGCTGAACACCGGCAGGATCTCGGTGATGATGCCGAAGAACGGCAGCGCGATGATGTAGACCTCGGGGTGGCCGAAGAACCAGAACAGGTGCTGCCAGAGCATGGCACCGCCGTGCGCCGGGTCGTAGATGTGCCAGCCGAAGATGCGGTCGACGGCCATGCCGAAGAAGGCGGCGGCCAGGACCGGGAAGACCATGAGGACCAGGATCGAGGTCACCAGGATGTTCCAGGTGAACACCGGCATCCGGAACATCGTCATGCCGGGAGCACGCATGCAGACGATCGTGGTGATGAAGTTGACCGCGCCGAAGATCGTCGCGAAACCGGTCAGCGCCAGGCCCAGCACCCACAGGTCACCACCGAGGCCGGGGCTGTGAGTCGGACCTGCGAGCGGCTGGTAGGCGAACCAGCCGAAACTCGCCGCGCCCTCGGGGGTGAGGAAGCCGCCGACGGCGATCAGGCTGCCGAAGAAGTACATCCAGTAGGCGAGCATGTTCAGCCGCGGGAACGCCACGTCGGGCGCGCCGATCTGCAGCGGCACCAGAGCGTTGGCGAAGCCGGCGAACAGCGGCGTCGCGAACATCAGCAGCATGATCGTGCCGTGCATGGTGAACAGCTGGTTGAACTGCTCGGGGTTCATCACGACCTGCAGCCCGGGCAGGAACAGCTCGGAGCGGATGATCAGCGCCATGAGGCCACCGACGATGAACCACGCCATGGTGGTGGCGAAGTAGAGGTTGCCGATGACCTTGTGGTCGGTCGTGGTCAGCACGCTGACCAGCTGGCGGACGAAGGAGCTGCGCTCCTGGACGGGCCGGAGTGTGCGGGCCTCGTGACGCGGCCTGGTTGCAATCGCCATCAGTCTCGTTCCCCTATCCTCATCGGCCGTTCGGCTGGACGAGCTTGTCCTGCTGGTCCTGCTGCAGCTCGTACTGGTCGAACTCCGGGCCGAGCTGGCCCGTCTGACCCTCGTCGCGCAGGCTCTGGATGTAGGCGTCGTACTCCGCCTGGGGCACGACCTTGACGTTGAAGAGCATCTCGGAGTGGTAGGCACCGCACAGCTCGGCGCACTTGCCGTCGAAGGTGCCCTCCTCGGTCGTCGTCACCTGGAAGATGTTGACGCGCCCGGGCACCATGTCCAGCTTCTGGAGGAACTGGGGCACCCAGAAGGAGTGGATGACGTCACGCGAGGTCAGCACGAACTCGACGCGGCTGTCCACGGGGAGCACCATCGTCGGGAGCGTCTCGCGCAACCCGGGCTCACCGTCGTTGAGGTCCTGGGCCTGGACCCCCGACTCGTAGACGTCCTCGTTGACGTAGTTGAAGTCCCAGCTCCACTTCTTCCCGACGACGTTGACCACGACGTCCGGGTTCTCCTGGCGCTCGAGCAGGGTGTTCTGCACCTCGACCGTCTTGCCGAAGATGGCAGCGACCATCAGCACCGGCACGACCGTGTAGAGGATCTCCAGCGGCACGTGGTAGCGGAACTGCGTCGGGAAGTCGGAGTCGCTGCGACGCCGGTAGGCGAACAGGCTCCACAGGATCAGGCCCCACACGAGGATGCCGACCGCGAGCGCGGCGATCCACACGGCGTTCCAGAAGTGGACGACGTCCGTGCCGGCCTCGGTGACCGGCTCGGGAAGGTAGCCCCGCGTGAAGGCCTCACCGCAACCGCTCAGCACGAGGGCCGTCGTCGCCGCGACGGCGACCAGCCCCACCCGCTTTCCGGCCGTGGGCCGGGAATCCTGACGCCGTTGCACTGGGACACCTCGCACTTTCCGACTACCCGCCATGACAGGGTCAAACCATACCGTCACCTCTGCCGCATTCTGTCACGCGGGCGACACGTGCGACAGGTGTCGCCCGCCAGCGCACCGGAAGCTCCCCCCGGACCGCCTCCGCGACGCCCTGGAGGTATGCCGCGCGGCTCACCTCCCGTACGCCGAGCGTGCCGAGGTGATCGGTCCGCCACTGGACGTCCACCAGCCACGGCTCCCCGTCCTCCTCCATGGCCCTCACCAGCCCGACGACGGCCGCCTTCGACGCGTCGGTGACGCGGTGGAACTTCGACTCCGCCGCGAAGAGGCGGCCGATGGCCAGGCCGTACAGACCGCCGACCAGCTCCCCGTCACGCCACGTCTCGACGCTGTGGGCCCAGCCCAGCTCGTGGAGGCTCGTGTAGGCGCGCACGATGCGGGGAGTGATCCATCTGCCGTCCCGCTCGGGGTCCGCGCAGCCGGCCACGACGTCGGCGAACGCCGTGTCGTAGCGGATCTCGAAGCCGCGCAGGGACCGACGCAGCGAGCGACTGACGTGCAGGTCACCGGGCAGCAGCACCCCGCGCGGGTCCGGCGACCACCAGCCGAGCGGCGGTCCGCCCTGGGGACCGAGGCCCATGGGGAACAGCCCGTGCCGGTAGGCCTGCAGGATCGTGCCCGGCTCGAGGTCGGCTCCCACCCCGACGAGGTCCTCCCCCGGCTCGGCCCCGGACGCGTCGAGCCCCCACCGGGACGGCGGGGGCTCGACGGGCACGCGGTGGGCCGCTGGGATCAGCTGAAGCTGTCGCCGCAGGCGCAGGAGCTGCCCGCGTTGGGGTTGTCGATCGTGAAGCCCTGCTTCTCGATGGTGTCGGCGAAGTCGATCGTCGCGCCGTCGAGGTAGGGAGCGCTCATCCGGTCCACGACGACCTCGACACCGTCGAAGTCACGGAACAGGTCGCCGTCCAGGCTGCGCTCGTCGAAGTAGAGCTGGTAGATGAGGCCGGAGCAGCCACCTGGCTGCACGCCGATGCGCAGGCGCAGGTCGTCTCGGCCCTCCTGCTCCAGCAGGCTCTTGACCTTGGTCGCGGCGACGTCGGTCAGCTGGACGCCGTGGGTCTGGGTGGTGGTCTCGCTCATCGCGGTGTCCTCTCGGGTGAGGGAAGTCGTCACGGGTGGGCAACTCCGCAGGGGCTGGCGTTGTTCCCGCCTCATCCAGGGTACGCCCGCCGCGCTGCTGCTCGACGACGCCCCGCTGCTAGGCGGACGGCGGAGCCGGCGTCCAGGTCCGGGCGACGCGCGCCGCCAGCTCGCCGGCCGTCTCTCCCCCGCGCCGCTCGTAGGACCCGCTCACCCCGAGCGACATCCCCTCACGCCGGCCGACCGCCACGCTGTCCGCCAGCACGACCGTGGGTGTCGCGGTCTCCAGCGCCGCCTGCGCCGTGTCCGCCAGCACGCCGTCGTGGACGGTGCGCCCGTCGTAGGCGGGACTCGCCAGCACCAGCAGCGCACCGGGCAGCCGGGCGCGGATGCCGAGCTCGTCCAGCAGCAGCCGCGCGCCGGTCTCGGTGCGGGCCCCGAGCAGCTGCAGGGCGTAGCCCACGCCTCCGCCGGCTCCCGAGCCCTGCTCCCGCTCGGGCCGCCGCGGGAGTCCGGTGAGCAGGTCGCGCACCGGGGGAAGGACGCGGTTGACGCGGTCGCTCAGCTCGCCGAAGGCGGTCTCCAGGCGCTGGCTGACCTCCGGCGCGACGCCGTGCTCCTCGGTGAGGGTGGCGGACGCCCCGTGGAAGCCCAGGAGCGGGCCGTCGCCGGTGACGGCGGCCACCAGGCGCACGCCGGCCCACTCCTGCCGCACCCCGGCCAGGCGCTCCAGGTCGTCGCCGGCGCCGAGCTCGGCCAGCAGACCCGCTCCCCCGTCGTGGCACGCGAGCGGACCGACCCCGACGACGATGCGCTGCACACCCAGGTCGCGCGCGAGGCGCAGCAGCCTGCCCACGCCGGCGCTCGACATACCTGAGGGGTCTGCGAGCCGGTCCGGGCCGACCAGGTGCCGCCCGCACGCCTGCGCGCTGTCGAGGTATGCCGTGCCCGTCGCCTCGACCACGGCGATCTCCGCTGGCACGTCCTCACCGGTCGGGCCGGGGACGAGGACCGGGTGACGCACGGCGCCGAGCGACCGGGCCACGACGTCGCCGAAGCCCGCTCCCCCGTCGTGCGAGGCGAAGGTCTCCACCGTCACGTGCGGGGCCGCCGCCGACCACCCCTCGGCGACAGCCTTCGCGGCCTCGTGCGCGGGCAGGTCCGCGAGGCCGTCGGAGACGACGACCACGCGGGGACCGGACGCGGACGGCATACCCGGGCCGGTCAGGCGTAGACCATCTGCATGGCCTCGCGCACCTCGGCGAGGGTCGCCTCGGCGACCTCGTTCGCGCGGGAGTTGCCGGCGGCGAGGATCCGCCGCAGCTCCGCCGGGTCGGCCTCAAGCTCGGCGCGGCGGGCGCGGAAGGGGGCGAAGTAGTCGTTGACCGACTCCGTGACGAGCTTCTTCAGCGCGCCGGACCCGCCGTCGCCGATCTCCGCGGCGATGTCGTGCGGGTCGCGGCCGCTGGTGAGGGCGGCGAGGAGGACCAGGTTGGAGACCTCCGGGCGCCCGACCGGGTCGAAGGTGATGTGACGGTCGGAGTCGGTGACCGCCTTCTTGAGCACCCGCGCGGTGTCGTCGGCGCTCATCCGCAGCTCGATGGTGTTGCCCTTGGACTTGCTCATCTTCGTGCCGTCGGTGCCGAGCAGGTTGGGCACCTCGGACAGCAGCGCGTCGGGCTGGGGGAACACGGGGGCGCTCTTGTCACCGGCGCGGCCGTAGCGCTCGTCGAAGCGGCGGGCGACGACCCGGGTCTGCTCCAGGTGCGGCAGCTGGTCCTTGCCGACGGGCACCACGTTGGCCTTGCAGAAGAGGATGTCCGCGGCCTGGTGGACCGGGTAGGTGAGCATGAGGCCGCTCATCGGCCGGCCGCCGGTGGCCTCCTGCTCCGCCTTGACGGTGGGGTTGCGGCGCAGCTCGCTGTCGGTGACCAGGGAGAGGAAGGGCAGCATGAGCTGGTTGAGCGCCGGGATCGCCGAGTGCGTGAAGATCGTGGTGCGCTCGGGGTCCAGGCCGATCGACAGGTAGTCGGTGAGCAGCGAGTAGACGCGCTCCTGGATGCTGTCGACCTCGTCGCGGTCGGTGATGACCTGGTAGTCGGCGATGAGGACGAAGGTGTCGACGCCCTTGTCCTGCAGGGCGACGCGGTTGCGCAGGCTGCCGAAGTAGTGGCCCAGGTGGAGGTGCCCCGTCGGCCGGTCGCCCGTCAGCATCCGGAAGACGCTCGGGTCGGTCTCGAGCTGCCGCTCGATCTCCCGGCTGCGCGCGACGCTGCGGGCCAGCGAGGCGTCGGAGGTGGAGTCGGCGAGGGCGTCGGAGGAGTCGTCCAGGATCACGTCGGTAGGGGCGGTCACGTCGGGCGATCCTACTTGACGCCGTGCAGTATGCTGCCCGCAGGCGTGCTTTCCCCGACGGGGTCCCGGGGTCGCCGGCCGTGAGCTAGGTCGAGCCATCCGTGCTCGCGGCACGGCCATGTCATCGAACACCGGTGCGTGGTCGACAACTCAGTCGGCGACTCGCCGGACAGACCCGTGACCCTAGGGGGCCTCATGACTTCTCAGACCAGCAGTACCCGCACGCCGAGCCGCCGCACCCTCGTGAAGGGCGCCGCCTGGAGCGTGCCTGTGATCGCGGCTACCGCTCCCGCAGCCCTCGCCGGGGCCAGCTGCATCCCCGTCTTCACGGCCGCACCCACCTCAGTCAAGTGCTGCAGCGGTCCGTACAAGACGATGAAGGTCGACATCATCGTCACGGACGCCAACAACTGCATCGCCGGTGGCGAGTCGATCTGCATCGAGTCGGTGACGCCGCCCAACGGCTCCGTCGAGAAGACAAGCGTCAAGCCAAGCCAGTGCACGAACGAGGGGGGCACCATCACGGTGTACCTCGAGGGCGTCAGCAACTGCACGGTGAACATGGTGGTGGGTTTCCGCGTCGCTGGCGGTCCGCTCCAGTTCACGACGATGAAGTCCGACAACATCAGTGACTCCGCCATCTGCCCGATCGTGCCGCCTGCCGACGCGATCCCCCTGAACTGACGCAGTACCCGAAGGCCCGGTCCGCCACGGATCGGGCCTTCGGCGTCTCCCCTCTGTTCAGCCACCTCTCAGGTGCGGTACGGTTCGACAGTGCCGACATCACGTTCGGCGTGCGTCCGCTGCACGGATGGGGTCTCGGGAGGACTTCGCAGGGGGCGGCCTGACTCGGGGAAAGGGGCATCCAGCCCATGACCAGTTCCGTGACCCGGCCTACCCGCCGGACCCTCGTCAAGGGCGCCGCCTGGAGCGTGCCCGTCGTCGCCGTGGCCGGCGCCGCGCCCGCCTTCGCCGCCTCGCAGGAGGTGTGGTTCGAGAACCTCCAGAGCGCCTGCAAGCTGCCAGGTGCCTCGTGCGAGAAGGACCGGGGCGTGACCAAGGGCTACGCGATCGCCCTGCGCCTGTGCAGCAACGTGCGCAGCGACGTCCTGATCAGCTTCGCCGATGCGACCGTGTCGCTCGGGGGCGCTCCCGCCACCACCGGGTGGGACGTCCAGCCCGACCCGCTCCCCATCAACTACGACGAGACGCTGCCGGTCCCGCAGTGCGACGTGGTGGTCATCTCCGTCGAGGGCGAGCCCAACAGCGCCAACGTGAGCATCTCGGGCGTCATCCCGTTCACCTGGACCTCGTCGAGCGGCCTGTCCGGCTCCGGCATCGTGAACTTCAGCGCTGCCAGCACGCCTCCCTGCGAGAACTGCACCCCTGCTGCGGCACTCTGACCCAGCACGCACGAAGGGCCGGTCCGCCTCGGACCGGCCCTTCGGCATACCCGCAAGAGCGTCCCGCAAGGATCGTCACGTAGAAGTCCGGACCCCTCCCGACTCCTACGTGACGCTATCCACGGGACGCCTCACGCCGACGCGCCCTACTTCGGCCCGAGCGCCTCGCGCCCGGCCGGCACCTCCCACCCGGACGTGTCCGGCCCCTTCGGCACGATCCCGGTGGGGTTGATGTCCAGATGGGTCGCGTAGTAGTGGGCCTTGACGTGCTCCAGGTTCACCGTCGAGCCGAAGTCCCACGTCTGCCACAGGTCGCGCGCGTAGGCCCAGAGCACCGGCATCTCGGTCAGCTTGTTGCGGTTGCACTTGAAGTGACCGTGGTAGGCCGCGTCGAAGCGGACCAGCGTGGGCCACAGCCGGACATCGGCGAGCGTCAGCTGCTCCCCCACGAGGTAGCGCCGCGTCGCCAGGTGCTCCTCGAGCTCGTCCAGCCGCGCGAAGAGCCGGTCGTAGGCCTCGTCGTAGGCCTCCTGGCTCCCGGCGAAGCCGCACCGGTAGACCCCGTTGTTGACCTCCGTGTAGTTGCGGTCCGACATCGCCTCGATCTCCTCCCGCAGCGCCTCGGGCCACAGGTCGGGCGCGTCGGGGCGCTGGTGGTCGGTCCACTCGGTGACCAGGTCCTTGACGATCTGGTGGAAGTCGTTGGTGACGACCTGGCCGGTCGTGGTGTCGACGATGGCCGGCACGGTCACTCCCGACTCCGGGTAGCCGCCGGGCCGCGCGTCGTAGGCGTCCTTGAGCCTCGGGATGCCCAGCACCGGGTCCACCCCGCCCGGGTCGAGGTCGAAGGTCCACGAGTCCTCGTCGTGCACCGGCCCCGCGACCGCCATCGACAGCACGTCCTCCAGCCCCAGCAGCTGACGCGTCAGGATCGTGCGGTGCGCCCACGGGCAGGCCCGGCTCACGGCCAGCCGGTAGCGCCCCGGCTCCACGGCGAACCCGTCGCGCCCGTCGCGGGTGATGCGGGTCGGGATGTAGCGCGTCTTGCGCTCGTAGCTGCCCTCCCCGCTGACGTAGCTGCCCTGCTTGCCCTTCTCCTCGCTCACGTCCTCACTCCTTCTCGATCGTCGACAGCCGCTGCAGCAGCATCGCCTCGGCGAGGCAGACCCGCTCGAACTCTCCCAGGTGGAGGCTCTCGTTGGCGGCGTGCGCCCGGCTGTCCGGGTCCTCGACGCCGGTGACCAGGATCGCCGCCTGCGGGAACTTCTCGGCGAACGCCGCCACGAACGGGATCGACCCGCCCACGCCCATGTCGACCGGCTCGACGCCGTCCCACGCGTCGCGGAAGGCAGCGCGCGCCACGTCATACACCGGCCCCTGCGCGTCCGCGGCGAAGCCGGCGCCCTCGTCGTCGAGGGTGACGCTCACCTGGCACCCCCACGGTGCGTTCGCATCGAGGTGCTCCTTGAGGGCGAGGTATGCCGTCTCCGGCGCCTCGGCGGGGTGGATGCGCATCGACAGTTTGGCCCGTCCGACCGGGGTGAGCAGGTTGGCGGCCCGGTCGACCGACGGTGCGTCGATGCCGATGACGGTCATGGACGGCCTGGTCCACAGGCGGGACAGGATCGAGCCGGTGCCGATCGGTGACACGCCCTCGGCCAGGGCGTGCTCGCTGCGCAGGTCCTCCTCCGAGTAGTCCAGGTCAGGAGCCTCCGAGCTCATCAGGCCGGCGACGGCCACGTCGCCGGCGTCGTCGTGCAGGGTGGCCAGCAGCCGGCACAGCGCGGTGAGGCCGTCGGGCACCGCACCGCCGGACATGCCGGAGTGGACGCCGTGGTCGAGGGCCCGCACCTCCACGACGACGCGGACCAGCCCGCGCAGCATGGTGGTCAGGGCCGGCACGCCGACCTTCCAGTTGCTCGAGTCCGCGAGGACGATGACGTCGCAGGCCAGCTTGTCGCCGTGGCGCTCCAGGATCGTCGGCAGGCTCTCGGAGCCGACCTCCTCCTCGCCCTCGACGAACACGGTGACCCCCACCGGCGGGCGGCCGCCGTGCGCCCGCAGCGCCGCGACGTGCGCCATGATGCCCGCCTTGTCGTCGGCAACCCCGCGGCCGTAGAGCCGCTCACCCACGAGGGTCGGCTCGAAAGGCTGGCTGTCCCAGTCGGTGTCGTCCCCCGGGGGCTGCACGTCGTGGTGGGCGTAGAGCAGCACGGTGGGTGCGCCGGCCGGCGCGGGCAGGTGGCCGATGACCGCGGGACGGCCGCCCTCACGGACGATCTCGACCTCCAGGCCCTCACCGCGCAGCAGGTCGGCCACCGCCAGGGCGCTGTCCTCGACGTGCCGCTGGTCGAAGGAGTCGAGCGACACCGAAGGGATGCGCGCCAGAGCCTCCAGGTCCGAGCGCACGCCCGGCATGAGGTCGGCCACGCGGGCGGCGAGGTCGGAGGGGTTGGTCTCGGTCTGGGCGGTCGGCCTCTGGGTCTGGTCGGTCACCCGCCCGACTCTAGCCAGGTGCGGGCTGACCGCCCTGCCCGCCGCGCGGCGTCAGCGGCGGCGGACGACCGCGTCGCCCCGGTTCACCGCCGGGCGCGGGACGCGGGAGCCGCGCATCTGCAGGGAGCGCATCACGACATACATCCCCGAGCCCTTGGGCGCCTCGTGGCCGAACGCCTGCGCGAACTGGGCGCGCACGGAGCGCCAAAGCAGCCAGGAGTTGAGGATCGTCAGCGCGATGAGCGAGTAGGCCGCCACCATGGACGCCACCCCGGCGCGGCTGTCCGGGACGAAGGTCAGCGCCAGGACGACCAGCATGGCCGGCAGGAGGTACTCCCCCACGCTGCGCCGGGCGTCGACGGAGTCGCGCAGGAAGCGGCGCTCCGGGCCCTGGTCGCGGGCAGGCAGGTACTTCTCCTCGCCGCGCAGCATGGCCTCCCGGGCGTGGGCGCGCTCGGAGCGGGCGCGCGCCTTCAGCTCCGGCGAGCTCGCCGCCCCCACGAGCGGTCGCCGGTTGGCGGCCTGCGCGTCGCGACGCTTCGGCGTCGGACGCCCCTTGCCGGCCGGGCGCGAGGTCTCGTCCGCCTCGGGGGTGGGGGCGGGGGTCGGCTCGGTCGGCTTCTTCGAGAACAGCACCGGCCCAGTCTAGGCGAGCCGGTATGCCGTCCCCGGCGCCTCCCGCACGCGGTCAGTCCGCGGGCGAGAGGCTCATCGGGCCGTAGACGTCGTCCTCCCCACGGCGCAGCGTCACGGCCTGCACCCCGGCGTCGGCGAGCGCGGGCCACTCCTGGCCCAGCCACGCCTCCGCGTCCGCCTGGGTCGGGAAGGTGCTCGAGGCCAGCCCGAGGTCCGTCATCGGGGTCCCGTCGGCCTGCTGGAAGATCCAGGTGTAGGTCTCGCTCATGGTCGTACCGTAGGACGCGGCACCGACTCTGTCCTAGGCTCGGGGATCAGCGACGGCCCCGCCCGGGGCCGGGACAAGGAGTGATCAGATGATCGACCAGCTCATGCGCGCCATCCCCACCGACGAGATCGCCCGCACCCTCGGGACCGACGAGGCCACCGCCACGCAGGCGGTCCAGGCTGCGCTCCCCGCGCTCCTCGGCGGCCTCGCCGCCAACAGCGAGTCGGACGAGGGCGCCCGCTCGCTCCTGGAGGCGCTCGGGCAGCACGAGAACGGCCTCGCGGACCAGGTCAGCCTGGACGCGGTCGACACGACCGACGGCGAGAAGATCGTGGGCCACGTCTTCGGCAACAACATCGACGGGATCGCGAACCAGCTCGGGGGCCTCGGCG
The DNA here is from genome assembly GCF_014636495.1 of Ornithinimicrobium tianjinense. Lineage (GTDB taxonomy): Bacteria > Actinomycetota > Actinomycetes > Actinomycetales > Dermatophilaceae > Ornithinicoccus > Ornithinicoccus tianjinensis. The sequence goes on along the minus strand of NZ_BMEM01000001.1, from coordinate 1,171,828 downwards.
GGGCTCAGACCAGCGGCCTGGTCCGCCGGCTCCTGCCGATCCTGGCGCCCATCGTGCTGTCCTGGCTGGCCAAGCAGATGACCGGCGCCGGTGCTGGGGGACGTGGCACCGCGTCGCCCGACCGCACCGCACCCGGCGGCTCCGTCTCCCAGCCCGACGGCCCGCTCGGGCAGGGTCGCCCCGAGAGCGCGCCGGCGACCGACAGCTCGAGCGGCATCGACGGGACGTCGATCCTGCGCGACATCCTCGGCTCGGCCCTGGGCAGCGCCACCGGCCGCACCTCCTCCGGCGGCGGCAGCATCCTCGGCGACGTCCTGGGCGGCCTCCTGGGAGGACGCCGCTAGGACGGGCCCCGGTGGCCCCGCAGGGACCTCCTGCGGGGCCACCGGCGTCGTCCGCAGGGCCGTCGTCGCGCTCAGACGACGTGGGTATGCTGGCGCCCTGGCGCGTGGGTCCCCCTGCCTCGTGCGTCCGACCACCCTGACGGAGGAGCCTTCATGACGACCACCCTTGTGCTCGGTGGCCCCCGGTGCGGGAAGTCCCGCCACGCCGAGGCGCTGCTCTCCGACCACAAGACCGTCACCTACGTCGCGACCCGCGTCCTGCAGGACCGCTCGGCGGACCCGGACCTGGTGGCCCGCATCGCCCGGCACCAGGAGCGGCGGCCCCGTCAGTGGCGCACGATCGAGACGCTCGACCTCACCCGGGCCCTGCTGGCCTCCCGCCAGCCGGTGCTCATCGACGACCTCGGCAGCTGGGTCCAGGGGATCCTCGACCACGGCTCGCTGTCGGACGACCCGCACCGGGCCCGTCAGGTGGTCGAGGAGCGTGTCGACGAGCTGACGGTCGCCCTCGCCGCCCTCTCCTACGACATCGTCGTGGTGACGCACGACGCCTCCTGGGTGCGTCTGCCCGACGACCCCGCGGAGCGGCTCTTCGTCGACCTGCTCTCCGACGTCAACCAGCGCGTCTCCGCCGTCGCCGGCCGGGTCCACGCCATCCTCGCGGGCCGGGTCCTCGACCTCAGCGACGCCCCCCGCCTGCGCGTCTGACGAACCTGCGCGTCTGACGAAGACAGACCTGCCCCGGGGCCGACCAGCGGCACCCGGGGCAGATCTCGCTCGGACGAGGCGCGCTGCGCCTCGATGAGCCTCGCTCAGGAGCTGGCGCCACCCTGCACGAACGGCGGCTTCCTCACCTCGGCCTCGATCTGACGGCCACGCACGTCGATCGTGACCTTGTCGCCCTCGTTGACCTCGCGGTCCAGCAGCGCCAGCGCGATGCCCTGCTTGAGGGTCGGGGAGAAGGTGCCGGAGGTGACCTCGCCGACGTTGTTGCCGTCGGCGTCCAGGACGGCGTAGTGCGAGCGCGGGATGCCCCGGCCGGTCACCAGCAGCCCGCCGGAGAGGCGGCTCTCCTTGGCCTCCTTCTGGGCGGTGAGCGCCTCCTTGCCCCAGAAGGTGTCCTTCTTCCAGCCCACGGCCCAGCCGGTGCGCGCCATCACCGGGGTGATGTCAAGGGAGAGCTCGTTGCCGTGGAGGGCGTAGCCCATCTCGGTGCGCAGGGTGTCGCGCGCGCCGAGCCCGCACGGCATACCGTCGAAGGGCTCCATCGCCGCGACGAGGGCGTCCCACAGGGCCGAGGCGTCCTCGACCTTGCAGACCAGCTCGTAGCCGCGCTCGCCGGTGTAGCCGGTGCGGCACACCGTCAGGGGGTGTCCCTCCCACTCGGCGGCGACGAAGCTCATGTACTCGTGACCGGTCGGCAGCCCCATCGAGTCGAGCACTTCGTCGGACTTGGGACCCTGCAGCGCGAGGATGGCGTAGTCCTCGTGCACGTTCTCGATCGTGATGCCCTCGGGCGCGGCCTCCTGGAGGCGGCGCACGACCTCGGCCGTGTTGGCCGCGTTCGGGATGAGCAGCACGTCGTCGTCCGAGCGCAGGTAGGCGATGAGGTCGTCGACGACGCCACCGTTCTCGTCGCAGCACATCGTGTACTGCGCCTTGCCCGGCTCGATCCGGTCGAGGTCGTTGGTCAGGCACGCGTTCAGGAAGTGCTTGGCACCCTCGCCCCGGACCTCGGCGTTGCCGAGGTGGGAGACGTCGAAGAGACCGACCCGCTCGCGCACTGCGGTGTGCTCCGCGACGACGCCGCCGCCGGGGTACTCGATGGGCATGGACCAGCCGCTGAAGTCGGCCATCTTGGCACCGAGCGCCACGTGCTTGTCGTGGAGCGGTGAGGTCTTCGTCGTGTTCTCGCTCATGCTCGTGAGCGTAGCCCGGTCCCTCGTGCCTTAGTGTCGGGGGCAGATCGACGAAGCTCCGACCCGAAGGACTGCCAGATGGCCGCACCCGACACCACCCTCCGACTCAGCGACGACAGCGCGGCGCAGACTGCCGCCGACGCGCTGGTCCTCGCCGTCTCCAAGGCTGCCGACACCCTCACGCTGGCCGACGGCCACGACCTGCCGGAGGAGGCGGTCGCCCACCTGCGCGAGGCCCTGACGGCCCTGTCCGTCGAGGCCGGCGCCGAGGAGGTCACCCGGCTCACCGGGGTGCCTGGCGTCGCCGCGCCGCTCGTCCTCGTGGTCGGTATGCCGCAGGCCGGCACCGCGTCCCGCGTCGAGCGGCTGCGCCGCGCCGCGGGCGTCGCCGCCCGGGCCCTGACCGGACGCTCGAGCGCCGTGTTCGCGCTCGGCCAGGCGTCCGCGGAGGAGGCCGCGGCCGTCGCGGAGGGCGCGGCGCTGGGCGCCTACGCCTTCACCGCGCACCACGGCGTCGGCAAGGCGTCCTCGGCCAAGACGCCCCTCGCCGAGGCGGTCGTGACCGGGGTGTCCGCGGACGAGGCCGAGGCGCTCTCCGCCGCCACGACCGCGGTGGTCGACGCCGTCCGGCTGACCCGCGACCTCGTCAACACCCCGCCCAACGTGCTCTACCCGGAGTCCTTCGCCGACCTGGTCACCCAGCGCGCCGCCGGCTCCTCGGTCGAGGCCGAGGTCTGGGACGTCGAGCGCCTCACGGCCGAGGGGTGCGGAGGCATCCTCGGCGTCGGCCAGGGCTCGGGCCGCGGTCCGCGCCTCGTGACCCTGCGCTACGCCCCCGAGGGGGCGACCCGGCACCTCGCGCTCGTGGGCAAGGGCATCACCTTCGACTCCGGCGGCCTGTGCATCAAGCCCGGCGCCTCGATGGTGACCATGAAGATGGACATGGCCGGGGCGGCCACCTGTGCGGCGGCGGTGCTCGCGATCGCCGAGCTCGGGCTCAACGTCCAGGTCACGGCATACCTCTGCCTCGCCGAGAACCTGACCGGGGACCTGGCGCAGCGCCCCGGCGACGTCGTGACCATGCGCGGTGGCCGCACGGTCGAGATCATCAACACCGACGCCGAGGGGCGCCTGGTGATGGCCGACGGGCTCGCGCTGGCCAGCGAGCAGCAGCCCGACGCGATCGTCGACGTGGCCACCCTGACGGGTGCCTGCATCATCGCCCTGGGCGACCGCACCACCGGCGTGATGAGCAACGACGCCGAGCTGCGCGACACCGTCACCCGGCTCGGCAACGAGGTGGGTGACACCTCGTGGGCGCTCCCCCTCCCCGAGGAGATCCGGCCGACGCTCGACACCCCCGTGGCCGACCTGAAACACACCGGTGAGCGCTCCGCCGGGGCCAGCGTCGCCGCGACCTTCCTCCAGGAGTTCGTCGGCGCCCGCGGCGAGGGCGAGGACGCACCCCGCATCCCGTGGGCGCACCTGGACATCGCCGGGCCGGCGTTCAACGAGAAGACGCCGTGGGGCTACTACCCCAAGGGCGCGACCGGGGCCGGCGTGCGCACGCTCGTGGCCCTGGCCCGCAGCTACGCCTCCTGAACCTTCAGGTAGGACGAGGGGCACCTTCCCGAGCGGGAAGGTGCCCCTCTTTTCCGTACTTTCCGTTGACGTGGCGTCGGCTCAGCCGCCGCTCTTGCGCCTGAACATCTGCTGCGCCCCCGAGGTCTTGGCACCTGCGGAGCCGGCCACCTTCCCGTGCTCGGAGTGGTCCGACACGTCGGTGCCCGCGTGGGCACGCTTCTTGGCCAGGGCCTCGCGGAACTTCGCCTTGACGTCGTCCGTCGCCGGAGAATCGCTCACGTCAGGCCTCCTCTCTCTCGGGGACATCGACCCGCCCACTCTCGCACGGCACCCCTGCCCGTGTCTCGTGGTTTACGCGTGGCAGGATTGCCGCCATGCCTGCTGAAGCATTCGACATCGTCATCCTCGGGGCCGGCAGCGGCGGCTACGCCTGCGCGCTGCGCGCCGCCCAGCTGGGCAAGACGGTCGCCCTGGTCGAGAAGGACAAGCTGGGCGGGACCTGCCTGCACAACGGCTGCATCCCGACCAAGGCGCTCCTCCACAGCGCCGAGGTCGCCGACACCGCCCGGGAGAGCGCCAAGTACGGCGTGCAGGCGACCCTGGAGTCGATCGACCTCAGCGGGGTGCACGCCTACAAGGACGGCGTCATCGGCCGCCTCCACAAGGGCCTCCAGGGCCTGGTGAAGTCCGCGACCGCCATCACTTACGTCGAGGGCGAGGGCCGACTGGCCTCCCCCACCACCGTCGTCGTCGGCGACCGCGAGCTGCAGGGTGAGCACGTGGTCCTGGCCACCGGCTCCTACGCGCGAACGCTGCCCGGGGTCGAGATCGGCGGCCGCGTGATGACCAGCGACCAGGCGCTCTCGCTGGACGAGGTCCCCGCCCGCGCGATCGTGCTCGGCGGCGGCGTCATCGGCGTCGAGTTCGCCTCCGTGCTGCGCTCCTTCGGCTCCGAGGTCACGATCGTCGAGGCGCTGGACCGGCTCGTCGCGGCCGAGGACCCGGCCGTGAGCAAGCAGCTCGAGCGGGCCTTCCGCAAGCGCAAGATCGTGGCCAGGACCGGCGCCCGCGTCGCCGGCGTGAGCCAGGACGAGGACAAGGTCACCGTCGAGCTGGAGGGCGGTCAGACCCTCGAGGCGGAGCTGCTGCTGGTCGCGGTGGGTCGCGGACCCCGCACCGAGGGGCTGGGCTACGAGGAGGCCGGGCTGACGATGGACCGCGGCTTCGTCATCACCGACGAGCGCCTCCAGACCGGTGTCGGCACCGTCCGCGCGATCGGCGACATCGTGCCCGGCCCCCAGCTGGCGCACCGCGGCTTCGCCCACGGCATCTTCGTCGCGGAGGACATCGCGGGCCTCGACCCGGCCCCGGTGCGTGACCACCTGATCCCCAAGGTCACCTACTGCGACCCGGAGATCGCCTCCGTCGGGCTCTCCGAGGAGCAGGCCCGCGAGCAGTACGGCGACGACGTCTCGACCTACGAGTACAACCTCGGCGGCAACGGCAAGTCCCAGATCCTGGGCACGGCAGGCTTCATCAAGCTCGTGCGCTCCGGCGCCGAGGGCCCGGTCGTCGGCGTCCACATGGTCGGTGCCCGGATGGGCGAGCAGGTGGGCGAGGCCCAGCTCATCGTCGGCTGGGAGGCCCTCCCCGAGGACGTCGCCACCTTCATCCACGCGCACCCGACCCAGAACGAGGCCTTGGGAGAGGCGCACCTGGCCCTGGCCGGCAAGCCGCTGCACGCCCACGCGTGAGATCAGGCGGCCGCTCCCGACCTGCGGCCGCAATCACCCGTAGACTGCCAATCCCCGGACGAGGAGAGATTTCAGACATGTCGGAACGTGTAACGATGCCGGCCCTCGGTGAGTCCGTCACCGAGGGGACCGTCACCCGCTGGCTCAAGAACGTCGGTGACACCGTCGAGGTCGACGAACCCCTGGTCGAGGTCTCGACCGACAAGGTCGACACGGAGATCCCCTCGCCCGTGGCGGGCGTGCTGCAGGAGATCCTCGCCGAGGAGGACGCCACCGTCGAGGTCGGTGGCGACCTCTGCGTGATCGGCGACGGCGCCGGCGAGGCCGCCGCAGCGCCGTCCGAGGAGCCGACCGCCGCGCAGGCCGCCGCCGAGGAGCCCGCCGAGGAGCAGGCCGAGGAGCCCGCGACCGAGCAGGCTGCCCAGCCCGAGGCGGAGCCGGCCCAGGAGCAGCCCGCTCCGGCCCAGGAGACCCCCTCCGCGGGCGCTGGCTCCGGCGAGACCGTGACGATGCCGGCGCTCGGCGAGTCCGTCACCGAGGGCACGGTGACGCGGTGGCTCAAGGCCGAGGGTGACACCGTCGAGGTCGACGAGCCGCTGGTCGAGGTGTCCACCGACAAGGTCGACACCGAGATCCCCTCCCCCGTCGCCGGCGTGCTGACCAAGATCCTCGCCGGTGAGGACGAGACCGTCGAGGTCGGTGGCGACCTGTGCGTCATCGGTGGCGAGGCTGGCGGTGCCGCCGAGCAGCCGCAGGCTGCCTCGTCCGACGAGCAGCCCGAGGCGACCGAGGAGCCGACCGAGGAGCCGCAGATCCCGACCGAGGTCGAGCAGCCCGCGGAGCCCGGGTCCTCCGACGAGGGCCTGGCCGGCGAGCAGGAGCTGCAGGCGGCCGCGGCCCAGGAGTCGCAGACGACGACGGGCACGCCCTCCACCGAGGGCGGTGAGCCGGCCGTGGGCCTCGGCACGCCCTCCCCGGAGAGCGGCACCAGCTCGCACAAGGACGTCTCTGACGCGGTGGCTCCGGCGACCCAGGACGTCAGCGCCTACGTGACGCCGCTCGTGCGCAAGCTCGCCGCCCAGCACGGTGTCGACCTCGGCTCGCTGACCGGCACCGGTGTCGGCGGCCGGATCCGCAAGCAGGACGTCCTCGACGCCGCCAAGGCTGCCCAGGCCGCTCCTGCCGCCGCACCCGCGCCGGCTCAGGAGGCCGCGCCCGCCGCCGGTGCCGCTCAGCCCGCGGCTGCCGCGTCGGCCGGTGCTGCGCCCGCCACCGCGGCAGCGCCGGTGAGCCCGGAGGCCGCCGCCAAGCGCGGCACCACCGAGAAGATGTCCCGTCTGCGCAAGGTCATCGCGACCCGCATGGTCGAGTCGCTCCAGACCTCGGCCCAGCTCACCACCGTCGTGGAGGTGGACGTCACCAAGGTCGCCCGCCTGCGCAACCGGGTCAAGAACGAGTTCGCCCAGCGCGAGGGCGTCAAGCTCTCGTTCATGCCGTTCTTCGCGATGGCCGCGGTCGAGGCGCTCAAGGCGCACCCGATCGTCAACGCCAGCGTCGAGGACGACACGATCGTCTACCACGCGGCCGAGCACCTCGGCGTCGCCGTGGACACCCCGCGCGGCCTGCTGGTGCCGGTCATCAAGGACGCGGGCGACCTCAACATCGCCGGGCTGGCGCGCAAGATCGCGGACCTGGCCGAGCGCACGCGCGACAACAAGGTGACGCCGGACGAGCTCTCCGGCGGGACGTTCACGCTCACCAACACCGGGTCGCGGGGCGCGCTCTTCGACACGCCGATCATCAACCAGCCCAACGTCGGCATCCTGGGCACCGGGGCCGTCGTCAAGCGTCCGGTCGTCGTCACCGACGAGGACGGCAGCTCGACGATCGCGATCCGCGACATGGTCTACCTGGCGATCAGCTACGACCACCGCGTGGTCGACGGCGCCGACGCCGCCCGGTTCCTCACGACCATGAAGCAGCGTCTCGAGGACGGCAACTTCGAGGTCTGACCGGCTGCTCGGCCCTCTCGTCCGGGGCCGGTCCGCCGACACGAGAGCTGCCGCCGTGCGTCACCGCACGGCGGCAGCTCTCGTCGTTCAGGTGCCCCACGACCACAGGAGCCACTGCGGCTCGTCTGCCGCCTTCACCAGGTGGACGGTCAGCGTGTCGGTGCGCGTGCCCTCGGCCAGGCGCTCGGTGCCGGTGGAGTCGATGGCCCGCAGCGGGGCACGGCTGACCGTGAGGAGGACCGTCATCCGGTCGTCCTGGCGCCCGAGCTCCTCCACCGCCTCGACCCGGAAGGTCACGTCGCCGTAGCTGATCCCCTGCTCACGCAGCTCGTCGAGCTGAGCCAGCTCGGCCTCGAGAGCGGGAGACCCGGGTGCCATCACGCCAGCCAGCAGAGAGCCGTCCCGCTGCTCCCACGCCGCCCCTCGACCGTCCACGAGGCCCTGAAGAAGGCTGCGGAGCTCCTCCTGCTCCGTCGCCGCGCCAGCCACGCGTGTGTCCACCGCGGTCTCCGCGCCCTCCGCACCGGTGCCCGCCACCGGCTCCGCACCCTCCACGCCGTCGCCCGCCGCCGGCTCCCCCGCCTCCCCGGTGCCCTGCGCAGCAGCGGCCTCCGGCTGTGCGAGGACGCGCCACGGCCTGCCGAGGTCGCTCGTGTCCACCAGACCGGTCACGACCCCTGCGCCGACCGCGAGCAGGAGCGCGGCCAGCACCGCGGCACCGGCCAGGAGCGCCCGGCCACCACGCCTCCCGGCGGGCTCGGTCCCGCGCTCACGTGTGACGTTTCGCTGAGGCCGGTGCGAGCCACGGGCGCGAGCGCCGCCCCCTCTCGCGCCACCCCCTCTCGCGCCACCAGGTGGGGGAAGGTCGTCCAGCGCCTCCTGACGCAGGCGCTCCGTCAGCGCGAGGGCGGGGTCGGCATCGGGCGCCACCTCCACCGGCGCCGGTGTCGCGACCGACAGCAGGTCGACGGCCACCTCCTCGGCGTCCGGACGGTCCTCGGGCTCGGGCGCCACACACCGTTCCACCAGCTCGACCACGCCGACCGGGAGCCCCGGGGCCGCCTCCTCCAGGGTCCTGCGGGCGTACGTGGGGCCTGGCGGCTCTCCGGTGAGCGCCCGCCAGGCCAGGGCACCGAGCTGGTAGACGTCCGACTCCGGCGTGGCGGGGAAGCCCTCCACCACCTCCGGGGCCACCATCCCCTCGGACGCCCCGGTGCCCTGCCGCTCCCCGGCCGTCTGCCCGACGATCCGGGCGGCGCCCAGGTCGCCGACCACCGGCATCCCGTCGCGCAGGAAGAGCACGTTGCCCGGCGAGAGGTCTCCGTGGACCACTCCGCGGCTGTGCAGGTCGGCCAGCGCGGAGGCGACCGGGTGCAGGACCGTCACCAGCTCACCCGGCGTGAGCAGGCGCCTGCGGGACAGCAGCTGGCCCAGCGAGCCCCCACCGGCGAGCTGGGTCGCGAGCGCGACCGCGGCCGGGCGTCCGGTCACGGGGTCGTGCAGCGGGAGCACGTCATACAGGTGGACGACGTGCGGGTGGCGCAGCCGCGCGAGCAGGCCCGCCTCCCTCAGCCCGGCCTCCACGTCGCCCCCGGCGGGCGTGAGGACCTTCAGCGCGACGACCAGCCCGTCGGCGCGGCGACGGGCTCGCCATACGGTCGAGGTCGCCCCCGCGCCCAGTCGGGCGAGGACCTCGTAACCGGGGACCGCCGGCACCTGCTCCATGTGCACCTCCGCTCCGGCGGCACGGCCCCTCCGTGCGCCGGACCCACCGTGCCAGGGACGGGCGCAGCCGCGCAGAAGTTGTCCACAAGGCCCCGGAGCCTCCCGGCGGCGGCGTCTCAGCGCGGGCGTACAGTGACGGGATGCGCTTCGAGCACCTCGGTTTCGCCCCTGACTACGTCGACTACCAGCAGGCCTGGGACCGCCAGCGTGAGGTGCACGCCCAGGTGGTGGCCGGCGAGCTGCCCGACACCGTGCTGCTGCTCGAGCACGCCGCCGTCTACACCGCGGGCAAGCGCACCGAGCCGCACGAGCGCCCGCTGGACGGCACCCCCGTCATCGACGTCGACCGCGGCGGCAAGATCACCTGGCACGGGCCGGGGCAGCTGGTCGGCTACCCGATCGTCCGGCTGGCCAGCCCCGTCGACGTGGTCGCCCACGTGCGTCGGCTCGAGGACATGATGATGGCGGTCTGCCGCGACCTCGGCGTCGAGACGATGCGCGTCGACGGTCGCTCGGGTGTCTGGCTGGCCGCGACAGACACCCGCCCGGAGCGCAAGATCGGCGCGATCGGCATCCGGGTCAGCCACGAGGTCACCATGCACGGCTTCGCGCTCAACTGCGACAACGACCTGGGGTATGCCGACGTCGTCATCCCGTGCGGGATCACCGACGCCGGGGTCACCTCGCTGTCCAAGGAGCTCGGCCGTGACGTGACGGTGGCCGAGGTCCTGCCGCTCGCCACGGCGCACCTCGAGCGGGTGCTGGAGGGTGTCGCCGCCCGCTGACCTGCCCGACTCCCGTCACCCAGGCCGTGCAACACGCTGGTCGCGGCCGACATGGAGGGCATGGCGGCACCGCTGGTGTTGACTGACCTTGGCAGGGGCGGACCGTGAGCCGGCCCGACGGGAGGAAGCATGAGCGTGGCCGTGGCCGCGGACGAGGGGATGGCGATCGTCACCCGGGGGCTGCGCAAGACATACCGAACGGTCCGCGGCACGCGCGTGGCCGTGCAGGGGCTGGACCTGGACGTGCCGGCCGGCGGGGTCCACGGCTTCCTCGGCCCCAACGGGTCGGGCAAGACCACGACGATCCGGATGCTGCTCGGCCTCTCGCCCGCCGACAGCGGGACGATGCACATCTTCGGAACCCCTGTCCCCCAGCACCTCCCGGAGGTCGTCGACCGCGTCGGCGCCATCGTCGAGTCGCCCAAGTTCTTCCCCACCTTCAGCGCCCAGCGCAACCTCGAGCTGCTCGCCGAGGCCATCGGCACCCCGCGCGAGCGGGTCGGTGAGGTGCTGGAGGAGGTCGGGCTCGGCGCCCGCGCCAAGGACACCTTCCGCAGCTTCAGCCTCGGTATGAAGCAGCGGCTGGCCATAGCCGCCACCCTGCTGAAGTCTCCCGACCTGCTGATCTTCGACGAGCCCACCAACGGCCTGGACCCTGCGGGGATCAGCGAGATCCGCCACACCATGCGGCGCCTGGCCGACGAGGGCCGCACCGTGCTCGTGAGCAGCCACATCCTGTCCGAGGTCGAGCAGATCGCCGACACCGTCTCGATCATCGGCCGCGGCCGCGTGCTGGCGCAGGGCTCGGTGGCCGCGCTCATCGGCGCCGGCGGCGAGACGGTGGAGGTCGGGGTGCGGCACCCCGGCGCCGCCGTGCGGATCCTGAGGGACGCGGGCTTCGCGGCCGAGTGGCTCGCGCGACCGCAGGGTGCCGACGCCGCGGCTGCGCTGGACGCCGCCGCGCACCACGCGAGCGAGGACGCGGACACCGGCCTGCTCACGGTGACCGGCGCCCAGCCGGCCGAGATCTCCCGCACGCTCGGCGAGCGGGGCCTGTGGGTCGAGCGGCTGGTGCCCAGCCGGCGCGGACTGGAGCAGATCTTCCTGGAGCTGACGCAGGGCGAGGGACTGCCCGTGCCGCACCCGGACTACCCCGACGGGCACGGCATACCCCCGGCTCCCGGAGCGAGGGACACCACGACCGGCGAGCAGCAGGGAGGGGCGCGATGACCCGCCTGCTCCGCGTCGAGCTGCGGCGCCTGGTGGCGCGCAAGGTGATCTGGCTGACCCTGGCCGCCGCTGTCCTCGTGGCGCTGTTCACCGTCAGCACCGTCTACCTGCAGGCGAGCTCGATCGACAGGGCTCGCGCCGGCGCCAACCAGGAGCTCCAGCAGATCCAGGAGCAGGTCGAGCGTGACCGCGCCATGTGCCTGGCCGACGAGCAGCGCGAGCGGGCGCGCTCGGGCGACCCGCGGGTCGACTTCGGCTGCGAGCAGATGCAGGCCCCGACCGCCGAGGAGATGTACGGCACCATGCCCTCCCTCGTCGACCAGTACCGCATGCTCCTCACCGGCCTGGCCTACCCGCTGATGTTCCTGGGCCTGGCGATGGGCTCCACCGCGGTCGCCGCCGAGTTCGGGCACCGCACGATGGGCTCGCTGCTCACCTTCGTGCCCCGGCGCGCGCCCGTCTTCGCCAGCAAGGTGCTGGCGCCGGCCCTGGCCTCGGCCCCGATGGCGGTGGCGGCGCTCGCGCTCGTGCTGGTCGGGGTGCCCGCCGTCTTCCGCTGGTTCCGGGTCGACGACTCCGTCACCGGCGCGCAGTGGACCTCCCTCGCCTGGATGTCGCTGCGGGTCGTGGCCATCACGATGGTCGCGGCAGCCCTGGGCGCCGCGGCCGCCTTCCTGCTCAGGCACAGCGGCCTGGTCATCGGGCTGCTGGTCGGCTACCTGCTGCTCGTGGAGACCTTCCTCGCCGGCCTGGGCGGAGCGCTCCTCGGCAGGTTCGCCCTCACCCGCACCATCACCGGCTGGGTGCAGCACGGCACCACGTGGGAGACCTGGCCGATGACGTGCGGGGCGTTCGAGGACTGCCAGCCGGTCCGGCACACCCTGTCCTTCGGCGCCGCTGCCACCGAGCTCGGCGTGATCCTGCTCGTGGTCGTGCTGCTCGGCTGGCTCTGGTTCCGTCGCGCGGACCTCGACTGACCCTGTCGGTATGGCGCTCGCCCTCGCCCGGGAAGGTCGGGACCACCGCTGGGGGGCGTCGAGGACGCCCCCCGGGTCACGGCATACCCCGGCCCGGGCTTAATCTGGAGGGACTGTGCGTCGCGCCGCCTGGCGCCCCGCGTCCAGCCATCTCGTCAAGGGAGCACCAGTGACCATCGCACCTGAGGGACGTCGCCTGCTGCGGGTCGAGGCCCGCAACGCGGAGACCCCGATCGAGCGCAAGCCGTCGTGGATCCGGACCACCGCCAAGATGGGTCCGGAGTACCGCGAGCTGCACTCGATGGTGAAGTCCGGCGGCCTGCACACCGTCTGCCAGGAGGCTGGCTGCCCCAACATCTTCGAGTGCTGGGAGGACCGCGAGGCCACCTTCCTCATCGGCGGTGACATCTGCACCCGTCGCTGCGACTTCTGCGACATCGCGACCGGGCGCCCCGGGCCGCTCGACATGGACGAGCCGCGCAAGGTCGCCGAGTCGATCCAGAAGATGGACCTGCGCTACGCCACTATCACCGGCGTCGCCCGGGACGACCAGAAGGACGGCGCGGCCTGGCTCTACGCCGAGGTGATCCGCAAGGTCCACGAGCTCAACCCGAGCACCGGCGTCGAGATCCTGCCCCCCGACTTCGGCGCGGTGCCCGAGCTCGTCCAGCAGGTCTTCGACGCGCGCCCCGAGGTCTTCGCGCACAACCTGGAGACCGTGCCCCGGATCTTCAGGAAGATCCGCCCCGCCTTCACCTACGAGAAGTCGCTCAAGGTGCTCTCGATGGCTCGCGCGGACGGGCTGGTCACCAAGTCCAACCTCATCCTCGGCATGGGCGAGGAGGAGCAGGAGATCGAGCAGGCGATGCGCGACCTGCACGACGCGGGCTGCGACATCCTCACGATCACCCAGTACCTCCGCCCCTCCAAGCTGCACCACCCGATCGACCGGTGGGTCAAGCCCGAGGAGTTCGTGCAGTGGTCCGAGCTGGCCGAGGAGATCGGCTTCAAGGGCGTCATGGCCGGGCCCCTCGTCCGCAGCTCCTACCGCGCCGGCAAGCTCTACGCCCAGGCGATGCGCAAGTGGGGCCGGGAGGTGCCCGCGAACCTTCAGCACCTGGCCGACCAGGCGGAGGCGGCCGTGCCTGCACGGCAGGAGGCGGCCTCGCTCCTGGCGGCCGGGCGCACGGGCGATGTGCCGCGTGACGGTGTCGGGGACAGCCCCGTCGCCCACGTATCCTGATCCCTATGTCCACGAGCACCACCGGCGGCGGCGACGCCCCGAAGAAGGGCCTCTTCGGCCGCACCCGCAAGCCCAAGGACCGGAGCAAGCCCGGCATCCTGGCCCAGGTCCGTCAGGTCTTCGCGATGACCCGCAAGGCCGACCCCTCGGCGGTCTGGTGGATGCTCCTCGCCGGGCTGGCGGTCCTCCTCCTCGCCGTCGTGCTCGGCGTGTGGTTCGGCCAGGTCGTCTACTTCCTCATCCTCGGCATCCCGCTGGCGCTGCTGGCCGCGATGTTCGTGCTCGGGCGTCGCGCGGAGCGTGCCGCGTTCACCCAGATCGAGGGCCAGCCCGGCGCCACGTCGGCGGTCCTGGGCCAGCTGCGCCGCGGGTGGTACTACGACCAGGAGCCGGTCGCCGCCGAGGCCGGCGGGCAGATGCGCGGCATGCGCGACCTGCACAACGCCGCGATGGTCTTCCGCGCCGTCGGCAAGCCGGGCGTCGTCCTGCTCGCCGAGGGCCCCAAGGGTGCCGCCCAGAAGCTCGTCGCCGCCGAGCGCCGCCGCGTCACGCGCGTCGTCGGCGAGGAGGTCCCCGTGCACACCGTCATGGTCGGCACGGGCGAAGGCCTCACGCCGCTGCGTCAGGTCGTCAAGACCATCAAGGGCTTCCCGAAGAAGATCACCGACGACGAGGCTGCGCTCGTCCAGCAGCGGATCAAGGCCCTCGCGGGCAAGAACCGCCCGCCGATCCCCGCCGGGATGGACCCCTCCCGCGCGCCGCGGATGAGCCGCAAGGGGCTGCGCGGCCGCTGACGGCGGGTTCAGCTCCGGTCCGCCTGCTCCGGTCCGGCCCGTCAGTCCCGCCCCACCAGACCCGTCTGGTAGGCCATGGCCGCGATCTGGACCCGGTCCCGCAGGTCCAGCTTGGTGAGCAGGCGGGAGACGTAGGTCTTCACCGTCGCCTCCGACAGGAACAGGCGCCCGCCGATCTCGGCGTTGGACAGGCCCTGGGCGATCAGGACGGCGACCTCCCGCTCGCGCTCCGTGAGCGCCGCGAGCGCGGGCGGCAGCGACCCGGCCGGCGGTCGGGCCGTGAAGCGCTCGAGGAGGCGGGTGATCAGTGCCGGAGCGAGCATCGACTCCCCGCGCGCCACGACCCGGACCGCGTGCACCAGGTCGTCGGGCCGGACGTCCTTGAGGAGGAAGCCGGAGGCTCCCGCGCGCACGGCCTCGTAGACGTACTCGTCCAGGTCGAACGTGGTCAGCACCAGGACCCGCGGACGCTCACCGGCGAGCTGCATGATGCGCCGGGTCGCCTCGACGCCGTCCAGCCGGGGCATCCGGATGTCCATCAGCACGACCTGGGGCCGCAGCTCGCGCACCGCGGCGACCGCCTCGAGGCCGTCGCCGGCCTCCCCCACGACCTCGAGCCCGGCGCGCTCCAGGATGAGCCGGAAGCCCACCCGCACGAGCTCCTGGTCGTCGACGAGGACGACCCGCAGCGGAGCGGACGGGCCTGCCTGGCCGGCGCCCGTCATACCGGCTCCAGCGGGAGCACCGCGAGCACGGTGAAGCCGCGCTCCCCCGCACCCGCTTCCAGGCGTCCGCCGAAGAGGGCGACCCGCTCGCGCATCCCGACCAGCCCGTTGCCGGAGCCCGGCCGCGCCCGCTCCTGGCGCGGCGGCCCCTCGTCGTCGACACGGATCTCCAGACGGTCGGGTCCGTAGCGCATCGAGACCCTGGCCCGGCAGGCCTCGGAGTGGCGCCGCACGTTGGTGAGGGCCTCCTGCACGATCCGGTATGCCGTGAGGTCCAGTCCTGCGGGCAGGCGCCGCGGGGAGCCGCTCGTCGTCAGGTCCACCTCCAGCCCCGCCTCCCGGGCGGCCTCCACGAGGTCGGCGAGGGAGTCCACACCGGGCTGGGGCGCCAGGTCGCCGGCGATGTCGGCGTCGCGCAGCACCGTGACCATCCGCCGCATCTCCACGAGGGCGGACGAACCCGTCGAGCGGATCGTCGAGAGCGCCCGGCGGGCGAACTCGGGGTCCTCCTCCACGACCTGCTCGGCCGCCCCGGCCTGCACGACGATGACCCCGACCGAGTGCGCGACGATGTCGTGCAGCTCCCGGGCGATCCGGGCGCGTTCCTCGGTGATCGCCGCCCGCGACGCCTGCTCGGCGGCCGTCTCGGCGTGGTGGGCACGCACCGCCTCCGCGGCGGCCCGGTCGGCGGAGACCCGCAGGCCGTGGCCGGCCAGCCAGGAGAGCGTGAGCACGCCCCAGTGGTACATCAGCTCGGTGGGTCCCCGCAGGAGCGGCACGAAGAGGTCCGCAAGGGTGACCCACAACACCCCACCGACCGGCGCGATCCAGCGCAGCCGGCCAGGGGCGTGGCGGGCCAGCGAGAAGACCAGCACCATCGCCGGCACCAGCTGCCCGAAGAACAGCAGGAAGACCTCACCCCGCTCGGCGGTGCCGATCACCGGCCAGACGAGGAAGCCGGCGAAGGCCCACCACGGGCGAGCGCGGCGGAAGGCGAGGTGGGCGCAGAACCACACCACCCCGACCGAGGCCCACAGGCGTGAACCGTGCGCCTGCCGCGAGTCGAGCGGCAGCCAGATCTCGGTGAGTGCCAGGCCCACGAGCGCAGCGACCAGAGCCAGGTCGAACGCCCAGCGCCCACGCGTCATCGGCACCATGACGATCAATGTAGGGCCGGCCGGCCACGCCCGTCGTCATCCTCGCGGTGACCGTCCGTCCACCCTGAGGCGACAGGTAGCCAAGGACGAGGGGCCGTTCAACGGGTGCGCACGACCACCGACCGCGCGGCCTTGTCGTGGAGGCCGCGCGTGTCGGCGTCCATGATCATCGCCGGGACGAAGAGGCACAGCAGCAGGGCCCGCCAGGCGGACGGGACGAGCGCGGGGGGACGGGTGCCGTCGCCGTCGACCGCGACCACGCGCAGGCCCAGCAGCCGGTGGCCCAGGGTGGTGCCGACGGTCGGGACGAGCAGGACGTTCTCCACGAAGAGCACCCCGAGCGGGATGAAGGACTCGGTCCCGCTCACCTGGCCCCACTGCATACCCAACAGACCGACGGCGATCAGCTGGCAGAGGAGCCAGTCGACGAGGAGGGCGAGGGCGCGGCGCCCCAACGGGGCGACCGAGCCGGGGCCGGACGGGGGCAGTCCCAGGGTGGCACCCTGGTGGGCGGGAGTCGTCACGGGCCCAGCGTAGAGGTCGGCGTAACACGGCTGAAACACTCGGGTGACGGGACGTTAACCACTCGCGCGTAGTCTCGTCGAGACCGCGACACCGGGTCCAACCAGGAGGCTCCATTGTTCAGCAACGCCGACGAGGTCCTGGCCTACATCAAGGCCGAGGACGTCAAGTTCATCGACATCAGGTTCTGCGACCTGCCGGGTGTGATGCAGCACTTCAACATCCCGGCCGACACCTTCGACGAGGACGCGTTCAAGACCGGCCAGATGTTCGACGGGTCCTCGATCCGCGGCTTCAAGTCGATCCACGAGTCCGACATGAAGCTCATCCCGGACCCGCAGACGGCCTACCTGGACCCCTACCGGGCCGAGAAGACGCTCATCATGAACTTCTCGATCGTCGACCCGTTCACCGACGAGCCCTACGAGCGTGACCCGCGCCAGATCGCCCGCAAGGCCGAGGAGTACCTCCGCTCCACCGGCATCGCCGACACCGCCTACTTCGGCGCGGAGGCCGAGTTCTACGTCTTCGACGACATCCGCTTCGCCTCGCAGCCGCAGGGCAGCTACTACCACATCGACTCCATCGAGGCGGCCTGGAACACCGGGCGTGCGGAGGAGGGCGGCAACCGCGGTTACAAGACCCGGTTCAAGGGCGGCTACTTCCCGGTCCCGCCGGTCGACCACTTCGCCGACATCCGTGACCAGATGTGCCTGGACCTCAAGATGGTCGGCCTGGACGTCGAGCGCTCCCACCACGAGGTGGGCACCGCCGGCCAGCAGGAGATCAACTACCGCTTCAACACGCTGCTGCACTCCGGCGACGACATGATGAAGTTCAAGTACGTCGTCAAGAACAGCGCCTGGGCGCACGGCAAGACGGCGACCTTCATGCCCAAGCCGCTCTTCGGCGACAACGGCTCCGGGATGCACACGCACCAGAGCCTGTGGAAGAACGGCGAGCCGCTCTTCTACGACGAGAACGGCTACGGCGGCCTGTCCGACATCGCCCGCTGGTACATCGGCGGCCTGCTGGCCCACGGCCCCTCGCTGCTGGCGTTCACCAACCCCTCGATGAACTCCTACCACCGGCTGGTGCCGGGCTACGAGGCCCCGATCAACCTGGTGTACTCGGCCCGCAACCGCTCTGCGTGCGTCCGCATCCCGGTGACCGGCAGCTCGCCCAAGGCCAAGCGCATCGAGTACCGCGTGCCGGACCCCTCGGCCAACCCGTACCTGGCGTTCGCCGCGCAGCTGATGGCCGGCCTGGACGGCATCCGCAACCGCATCGAGCCGCCGGAGCCGGTGGACAAGGACCTCTACGAGCTGCCGCCGGAGGAGATGGCCGACATCGCGCAGCTGCCGACCTCGCTGCCCGAGGTGCTGGACGCGCTCGAGGCCGACCACGACTACCTCACCGAGGGCGACGTCTTCACCGAGGACCTGCTGGCCGCGTGGGTCACCTACAAGCGCACCCACGAGGTGGACCCGATCCGCCTGCGCCCGCACCCCCACGAGTTCGAGATGTATTTCGACATCTGATCGACGCCGCAGCTCAGCTCGCAGCAGTGTCCCCAGCCCCCCACCGGCGCTGGGGACACTGCTGTTGTGTCACCCCGAACGCCAGGGCATTGCTTGTGACACGCCAGCGCTGCACATGCATGCGCGCGCGGTCGAGCTCCGGTGTCAGCGGCGCCCGGCCTCAGCCGTCGCGCGGGACCACCCTGACGCAGGGCCTCGGCGCGGCGAGGCCCAGCTGCACCACCTTGCGCAGCCGGTTGAGGAAGCGTTGCGGCTTGCCGTAGAGCGTCCACGGCGTCACCCCGACCACCCGCACCCCGGCGGCCACGTAGTCGCTGTCCTTCTCCACGGTCCTGCCCCACCGTTCGCCACCCGCGTCGTCCACGCCCTGGTGGAACTGGCGTGAGTGCACCTGGATCGCGGTGCCGGCCTCCTCGAGGTAGCCGTCCGGGGTGCCGATGAACTCGCCGTCCGACGTCCACAGGCCGCAGTTCGTGACCAGTGCCGGGAACCCCCCGTCGGCCTCGATGACCTCACGGAGCACCACCTCAGGCCTGGACCAGGCGCCGTCGACGAAGCCGGCCAGCCCACGCCATACCGCAGCCACCTTGGCACGGGGACGCAGGTAGAGCTCGCGCTCCAGCCCCTCGGGCGAGGCGAGCCCGCGCTGAAGCACGCTGATCGTCCAGTGCTCCAGGTCGTCCGCCGAGTGCTGCTCGTAGACCGCGGCGTCGGCGATGGCGCGAGCCCCCTCGGCCACGGCGCGGACCCCGACCCGTCGGGCGACCGTCAGCTCCCTGCTGGACCGGACCGCCTGCACACTCCTGTGCGCCCTGGCGCGCCCATGCGCGGGTATGACGAACGTCGCCTGGTGCAGGCCCTTCGCCGGCACGCCGAGCGAGGCGAGCGCGGTCGCGCCGGTGAGCACGGCCGTCGGGCCGGCCCAGAGCGCGGCAGCGGTCAGTCGCGTGGAGCCGTCGATGGGTCCTCGGTGCGGCGCCAGCACCCTGGGCAGCGGCTCCTGCAAACGGGTCTTCCGCGCCTCCCTCAGCGCGGACGTCGTCCAGCCGTGCTCGAGGAGCTGGGCCACCGTCGCGAGGCCCCGCTGCCCGGGCAGGTCGGGGAAGGTGCGGTCCTCGCGCGAGGGATGCTGCTGGGGCTGGAGCTCGTGGGGCGGGGGCATGGGCCCAGGATGACCGTCGGCCGGCCACTCGCGTCGCGCGAGGCAGTCAACCTGTGGACAAGAGAGCGCCCCGAGAATGGATGTGCACGGCTGTCGTGACACAAACAACGCCCTGGCATTGCTTGTGACACAAGGGCGATGGGGGGCGAGGGCAGACCGGGGCGAGGAGGACCGGGGGCGAGGTGGACCGGGTGGCGAGGAGGACCGGGGGCGAGGTGGACCGGGTGGCGAGGACCGCAGGGCGAGGAGGACCGCGGTGCGGACCTCACGCAGCCGTCAGGGCGCAGCGTGGGTGAGGTGCGTGCCAGCATCGGTCTCCCGCAGGCGTCAGTGGACGGTCTCCCGCAGGGCCGCCGGGACGTACGCACAGCTGGGGTCCTCGGCGAGGGCGTCACCGGTCACGGCATACGCGTGGGAGCGGGAGCCGCCGCAGACCTCGCGGAACTCGCACACGCCGCAGCGCCCGCCGAAGCCCTCCGGCGTCCTCAGCGCCCTCATGACCTCCGCCTCGCGGTAGATCTCGGGCACGGGGGTGACGCGCACGTCACCGGCGACATGGGGCAGGAAGCCGGAGGGGTAGACCTTGCCGGTGTGGTCGACGAACATGAAGCCGCGCCCGGAGTTGACGTCGATCGGCGGGCGGGCGGGCCGCTCGCGCACGGCCACCCCGGCCAGCTCACGCTCGGTGGCCGCCACGAGCCGGTGGTAGAGCTCGCCGCGGCCGGCGGAGGGGTCATCCCCCGCGGCGAGCGCGACCTCCCGCTGCAGCACCACCCGGCGGAAGTGCGGGGCCTCGGTGGTCTTGATCGCCATGTAGCGCGAGACCTCGGCCAGCCAGTGCAGCACGTCCTCGATCTCCTCGGCACCCAGCGCCTGCAGCTGCTGGCCGCGGCCGGTCGGCACGAGGAAGAAGACGCTCCAGAGCATCGCGCCCAGGTCGATGACGTCCCGGAGCAGCGCGGGCAGCTCCTCGGCCGTGCGGCGGGTGACGGTGGAGTTGACCTGCAGCCGGAAGCCCGCCTGCTTCACCTGCTCCGCTGCGACCCGGGTGGCCGCGTAGGTCCCCTCGAAGCCGCGGAAGGCGTCGTGCGTCTCGGCACGGGCACCGTCCAGCGACAGCGACACCGCCTTGGCGCCGGCCTCGCGCAGCTCGGCCAGCCGGTCAGGCGTGACGTTGGGCGTCACCGAGGGCGAGAGCGACATCGACAGCCCGATGCTGGTGCCGTGGCGCACCAGGTCGGCGAGGTCGGGGCGCTCGAAGGGGTCTCCCCCGGTCAGCACGACCAGCGGGTATGGCGTGGGGAACTCCGCGATCCCGTCCAGGAGCGCCTTGCCCTCCTCGAGCGTGAGCTCGCCGGGGTTGCGGCGCGTGATGGCGTCGGCCCGGCAGTGCAGGCAGGCCAGCTGGCAGGCGCGGGTGACCTCCCAGATGACGATGAACGGGCGGTCGTGGACGTCGTGCCGCTGACGGCGCACGGCGCGGGAAGGAGCGAGCGTCACGGGCTACACACTACATCGAGTCGTAGTCATTTGACGTATTGCGAGGAGTTGGACTGCCCTCAGCCGACCGGCCCGAGCTCCGCCAGCGCGTCCCGCAGCCGTGCGGCATACTCACCCGCCTCGCCCGCGGCATACCTCGTCCTGGGCCAGAAGAAGCCGCGCAACCCGTCCCCCTTGGTGCGCGGGACCACGTGCACGTGCAGGTGCGGCACCGACTGGCTCACGGTGTTGTTCATCGCCACGAAGCTGCCCTGCGCGCCGAGCGCGCCCTTGACGGCGACCGACACGGCCCGGACTGCGGTGAACAGGGGCGTCACCAGCTCGTCGGGAAGGTCCTCCAGCCTCGGGACGTGCGCGCGCGGGACGACCAGGACGTGCCCCTTGAAGACGGGACGGACGTCGAGGAAGCCCACCACGTGCGGGGTCTGCAGCACGACCTCGGCGGGCTCGTCACCCGCGCTGACCTGGCAGAAAAGGCACCCCACCCGCCGATCATGGCACGATTGCCCTCATGGGACGGCACACGCACAACGAAGGGAGGAGCCCAGGTCTCCTCCTTCCCCTGGGGCTGGTCGGGGTCCTCGCCGCGGGCGGGGTCACCTGGTATGCCGTCACCCAGGGCGGGGATGACCGCCAGCCGGCGAGCGCGGGCTCGTCGAGCGCGGCCTCGACGAGCGTCGACGCCGCCATGGCGTCGGCGATCAAGGACGCGCACGGCGACCACGCCGCCGTGACCAGCGACGCACCGGCCGAGGTGACGGAGACCACCGCTCCGGCGGAGGAGACCACGGTCGCCGAGGGCGTCCCCGACGAGCTGGCCGCCTGCGCGGTCGCCGTCGGCGAGGGCGAGCAGGCCGCCGAGGCCGCAGCGCTCTCGGCGAAGCACTGGAAGACCCACTACGTCGCGCAGATCAAGCTGGAGAGCGGGGAGTACACCCTCGAGCAGACCAAGAAGGCCTGGGCCGACACCAAGGTCCTCGGCGCGGACGACGTCAAGCGGTTCACCGACGCCAAGGCGGCCTACGACAAGGTCTCCGGTGCGTGCTCCGACCTCGACCCGTCCGCGCTCGAGGGTGAGTATGCCGAGGCCGGCACCGCGTGCGCAGAGCGCGCCACGGTGCTGGCCGACGTGGTCGGGACCGGCAAGGGGGTCAACGACGACTGGAACGCTCACCTCGAGCAGATGAAGGTCAAGGAACAGACCCCCGCCGACGAGTACTACGAGTGGTGGATCGACGTCGTCGAGGCGGCCCCGAAGAACATGAAGCCCTACGAGGCCGCCGTGAAGCAGCTGGGCTCGGCGCCCAGCTGCGACGTCAGCTGACGTCCTCCCGGCTCAGACGGCGCCGAGCTGGTCGAGCATGAAGGCGATCTCGAAGGCGGTCTCCCGCCACGCGTCGTAGCGGCCCGTCTTGCCGCCGTGCCCGGCCACCATCTCCGTCTTGAGCAGGATGGGGCGCTCGGCCGGGTCGTTGGTCACCGTCTCGCGCAGGCGGGCCACCCACTTGGCGGGCTCGACGTAGAAGACCCGGGTGTCGTTGAGCCCGGTCGTCGCGAGGATCGCCGGGTAGTCCACCGCGCGGATGTTCTCGTAGGGGGTGTAGCCGCGCATGATCTCGTAGATCTCGGCGGACTCGACCGGGTTGCCCCACTCCTCCCACTCACCCACCGTGAGCGGCAGCGACGGGTCGAGGATCGTGGTCAGCGCGTCGACGAAGGGCACGCCCGCGTGCACCACCCGGAACTTCTCCGGTGCCAGGTTGAGCACGGCGCCCATCAGCAGGCCACCGGCCGAGCGACCCTCGGCGGCCAGCCGGTCCGGGGCGACCCAGCCGGAGGAGACCAGCTCGTCGGCCGCGGCGACGAAGTCGGTGAAGGTGTTGCGCTTGTGCTCCATCCGCCCGGCCTCGTACCAGCCACGGCCCATCTCGCCGCCGCCGCGGACGTGAGCGACGGCATACACGACACCGCGGTCGAGGTAGGAGAGGCGGGAGACCGAGAAGTAGGGGTCGATGGAGATCTCGTAGGAGCCGTAGCCGTAGAGCAGACCCGGGTTGGTGCCGTCCGGCGCGACGTCCTTGCGGGCGACGAGCGAGATCGGGATGCGGGTGCCGTCGGCGGCGGTGGCCCAGACCCGGTGCTGCTGGTAGTCGGCGGGGTCGTAGCCGCCGAGCACCGGCTGGCGCTTGAGCAGCTCGAGCTCGCCGCTGACCAGGTCGAGCTCGTAGATGCTGCTGGGGGTCACCAGCGACTCGATGGTCACCAGCAGGGTGTCCGTGTCGTAGGTCGGGTTGGCGCCGGTCTCGATCGAGTAGACCTCCTCCTCGACCGGGACCTGGTAGCCGCGGCCGACCGGGCGGGAGTCCGCCGAGAGCGGCAGGATCTGCACCTGCGTCAGGCCCTCGCGCCGCAGGGCGACGGCCAGGTGGCCGGAGAAGGCGTCGACGCCGCTGACGCGCACGCCGTCCTCGCCCGGAAGCACGGTGACCCAGTCCTCGGACGAGGTCGACGACAGCGGAGCGACCGCGAGCTCGAAGTCGCGGTGCGCCTTGTTGTGGACGATCCACAGCTGCTCGCCGGCGGGCTCGACGTCGTACTCTACGCCCTCCACGCGCGGCGCCACCACCCGGAACTGCCCCGTGGGGTCCTCGGCGGCGAGCAGGCGGGTCTCCGAGGTGTTCTTGCTGCCCAGCCCGATGATGATCTGGCGGTCGTCGCGGGAGGTGCCCACGCCCATCCAGAAGCGCTCGTCGTCCTCCTGGTAGACGAGCACGTCGGCCTCGGCGGGGGTGCCGACCTCGTGCCGCCACACCTGGAAGGGCCGCCACGCGTCGTCGACCCGGGTGTAGAAGATGTGGCTGCCATCGGCCGACCACGCGCTGCCGTAGCCGATGCCGGTGACCGCGTCGTCGATGACCTCGCCGGTGGCGAGGTCCTTGATACGCAGGTCGAAGCGCTCGTCGCCCGAGGTGTCGACCGCGTAGGCGAGGCGGTCGCCCGCCGGCGTCACGTCATACACACCGAGGGAGAAGAACTCCAGGCCCTCGGCCTCCTTGTTGCCGTCGAGCAGCACCTGCTCGCCCTCGGGCACGTGGCCCGCGTCGAGGACCGGCCGCTCCGGGGAGTCCCCCACCGCGATCCGGGCGTGCACGGCATACTGCTCGCCCTCGATCGTCCGGGTGTAGTGCCACCAGTCCCGGTGCCGGACGGGCACCGAGAGGTCGGTCTCCTGGACGCGGCTCTTGATCTCCTTGAAGACCGCCTCGCGCAGGTCGTCCAGGTGCGCGGTCATCGCCTCGGTGTAGGCGTTCTCGGCCTCGAGGTGGGCGAGGACCTCCGGGTCGCTCTTCTGCCGCAGCCACTCGTAGGGATCGGTCACGTCCTCCCCGTGGTGGGAACGGACGGTGTCCCGGCGCACGGCGGCGGGCGGGGTCGGTCGGGTGCTCTCGACAGTCACCGGGCCAACGCTACCCGCCGGGCCGCCCCGTCACCGATTCCGCGGTGCCGGTCCGCCACACGACGGGCACCCGCCGGCGAGATCTCGGCCGAGCGCTCAGCCGGCGATCGCCGCCGGCCCCAGCAGCGCCTTGAGCTCGCTGAACAGCTCCGGCGACGCCGTCACCCGCAGGGTCTCGTCCAGGCGCATCGTCACGTCGCGGCCCGGCTGGGTCAGCCGGACGTGGACCTCGGTGCTGCCGGGGTGGTTGGCGAGGACGCCCTTGAGCCGGTGGGCCAGGCCGTCGGTCACCCGGGACAGCGGCAGCGCCAGCACCACCGGCCCGCGCGGGCCCTGCTTGATGTCCGGCAGCATCAGCTCGTTGGCGAGCAGCTCGTTGCCCTCCTCCGACTTCTTCAGGCGCCCCTTGATGACGGCGACCGTGTCCTCCGCGAGCATCGTCGAGATCGTCATGTAGGTCTTCGGCCAGAACACGACGTCCACGGAGCCTGCCATGTCCTGCACCGAGAGCCGGGCGTAGGGGTCGCCGTTCTTGGTGCGCTTGAGCTGGATGTTGGTCATCAGCCCGGCCACCGTGACGAAGTCGCCGTCCTTGGCCCCATCCTCGCCGACGAGCTCCAGGATCGAGGCGCTGGCGTGCTGGGCGAGGATGTGCTCGATGCCGTTGAGCGGGTGGTCCGAGACGTAGAGCCCGAGCATCTCCCGCTCGAAGGCGAGCCGGGCCGTCTTCTCCCACTCGATGTCCGGCACCGGGGGCAGCGTCACGATCTGCACCGCCCCGCCGTCCCCGCCGTCCTCGTCGCCGAAGCCGAACCCGGAGAACAGGCTGTCCTGCCCGATGGCCTCCTGCTTCTTCTCGTCGACGAGAGCATCGACATACCGCTCGTGGATGCTCACCAGGCCCTGCCGGGTGTGGCCGAGGCTGTCGAAGGCACCGGCCTTGACCAGCGACTCGATCGTGCGCTTGTTGCACACCACTGCGGGGCACTTGCGTAGGAAGTCCTCGAAGGAGGTGAACGGGTTCTTCTCCTCGCGCGTGGCGACCACCGCACCCACCACGTTGTGCCCCACGTTGCGCACCGCGGAGAGCCCGAAGCGGATGTCGTCGCCCACAGCGGCGAAGTTGGCGACCGAGGCGTTGACGTCCGGCGGCAGGACCGCGATCCCCATCCGCCGGCACTCGGCGAGGTAGAGCGCGGTCTTGTCCTTGTCGTCGCCGACGCTGGTGAGCAGCGCGGCCATGTACTCGGCCGGGTAGTTGGCCTTGAGGTAGCCCGTCCAGTACGAGATCACGCCGTAGGCCGCGGTGTGCGCCTTGTTGAACGCGTAGTCCGAGAAGGGGACCAGCACGCCCCACAGCGCGGCGACGGACGCCTCGTTGTAGCCGTTGGCCTTCATCCCGTCGGAGAAGGGGATGTACTCGGCGTCGAGCACCTCCTTCTTCTTCTTGCCCATCGCGCGCCGCAGGAGGTCGGCGTTGCCGAGCGTGTAGCCCGCCAGCTTCTGCGCGATCTCCATCACCTGCTCCTGGTAGATGCAGTTCGACAGCACCAGGCCCTCGGAGACGAAGTTGTGCACGTCGTCGACGGTGATGTCATAGACGGGTTCGGGTTCCCCGACAGTGATTTCCGCGACGCGGGCCCAGTCAAATGAGGCGTAGAACTGATCTTCCTCACTCGCCATGCTCTGCAGGTATGCAATGGACGTCGCGTTGAGGGGGTAGAAGCCTGAGCCGTCCACTGCAGGGTGGCTGGTCTTAGGCTTTGCGACAAGACCCTCCCTCCAGAGGTGACGATGCAGGGCCGCGATGGTGGCGGGCCCGCCGCCGATCTCGTTTCGGGTCCTGGTGGCGAGCCGCGCGTCGTTCCTCACGACAATGCCGGCGTGAGTCAACATCAGCGCTCGGTTCAGTCCACGACTCCTGGAGGCGGTGACTCGCGCAGCGCGCGGTGAGACCTTCTCCTGCTGCACCATCCGGGGAACGATGGTCTGCCAGAAGCGCTCGTCGTAGACGTGCACCGTCCACGCGGTCTGAGTTCCAGTCCGTACCGATTCGTAGGTCCCGTCATATCGAACGACCGCCGGTATGCCTACCGTTGCGAGCACGTGCGCCACGTCTTGAGCGAGAGTGCGGCTGATCGTCTTGTAGTACGCGAGTTTCGAGCCGACGTGACCGTCCCCGTCCCACAGCGCGGCAAGCAGGCGCAACCTCACCTCCAGCGAGCCACGCTTGACGGGCTCAGGCAGGAACTTGTGCGCCGAGGTCGTCTTCTTGTCGTATCCCAGAGCGCGCAGCCACCGGTTGACCCCGATGTTCTTCAAGACGCCACGGCGCGGGTTCCCGCCCCGTCCTGCACCTGCCGGCGCAGCAGCGAAGCGGACTCTGGGAGCCCGCCGCTCCCTGCAGTCCTCGACCGGATAGGTGTCGTCGAAGAGGCTCACACAGAGACGCGACACCTCCTCGCGGAGCTTAGCGCTCGCGCTGATGAACGTGTTCTCGTACAGCGTGATGTAACCGTCGGAGATCAGGTAGCCCAGCAGTGCCGCCTGATCAGGCGTGACGCCCGACGCCGCGTCCCAGACCTGCGCATCCCGCGGCCGAGCGATCCGGTCCACACCCGCCACGAGCTCCCCCGCCGACACCCAGCCACGAGGCGTCAGCACCCTGTGGTCGGCCGACAGCCGCAGCTCCTGACCTGAGGACATGCGCACGGTCAGCACCGGCTTGGCAGGCATCTCCCACCAGTGCGTCACCCGCCGCCGCACGACCTTGCCGCGCTCGTCCACGCCGAAGGTGAAGAACCCGTCCGTGACCCGGTCCGCGAGCTCGTCGATCCGCACCCGCTCACCGGTGTCCGCATCCACGATCAGGGTGTCGCCGGCGACGCACAAACCGTAGGTCGTGCCCAGGATCGGCTCGAGCGCCTCCACCATCTGCGGCTGCAGCTTGCCCTTGAGCTCGGGGTCGAGGGGCGTCAGCTCCTGCTTGCCGTTCTTGCGGAGCGCGAAGTTGGTGTGCGCGTTGACGCCCATCGGCCCGGGCCGGTAGAGCGCGAGCGCAGCGGAGATGTCCTCGAAGTTGTCCGGCTGCATGAGCCGCAGCAGCTGCCGCATGCCGTTGCCGTCGAGCTGGAAGACGCCGAGCGTGTCGCCCCGGCTCAGCAGCGCGTACGTCGCCGGGTCGGTCATGTCCTTGGACAGCGCGTCGAGGTCGATGTCCTCACCGCGGTTGTCCTTGATGTTCTTGATGGCGTCGTCGAGGACCGTGAGGTTGCGCAGCCCGAGGAAGTCCATCTTGACCAGCCCGAGCGTCTCGCAGGTCGGGTAGTCGAACTGGGTGATGATCTGGCCGTCCTGCTCGCGGCGCATGATCGGGATGAGGTCGAGCAGCGGCTCGCTGCTCATGATGACGCCGGCCGCGTGCACGCCCCACTGCCGCTTCAGCCCCTCCAGCCCGCTCGCGGTCTCGAAGACCTCCTGGGCATGCGGGTCCTCGGCCAGCACCTGGCGGAACTCGACGGCCTCGGCATACCTCTTGTGCTCGGGGTCGTGCACGCCGGAGAGCGGGATGCCCTTGCCCATGACGTCCGGCGGCATCGCCTTGGTGAGCTTCTCCCCCATCGCGAAGGGGTAGCCCATCACGCGCGAGGCGTCCTTGAGCGCCTGCTTGGCCTTGATCGTGCCGTAGGTGACGATCATCGCGACGCGCTCGTCGCCGTACTTCTCGGTGACGTAACGGATCACCTCCGAGCGTCGCCGGTCGTCGAAGTCGACGTCGAAGTCGGGCATCGACTTGCGCTCGGGGTTGAGGAAGCGCTCGAAGATCAGGCCGTGCGGGATCGGGTCAAGGTCGGTGATGCCCATCGCGTAGGCGCACATCGAGCCGGCACCGGAGCCACGCCCCGGTCCGACGCGGATGCCGTTGTTCTTGGCCCAGTTGATGAAGTCGGCGACGACGAGGAAGTATCCGCAGTACCCCTTCTCGGTGATCACCGAGGTCTCGTATGCCGCCTGCTTGGTCGCGTAGTCCGGCACCCCCTCCGGGAAGCGGCGGCGCAGCCCGCTCTCGACCTCCTTGACGAACCAGCTGGTCTCGTCCTCGCCCGGGGGGCAGGGGAAGCGCGGCATGTAGCGCCCCTCGCCCTCGGTGAAGGAGACCTCGCACCGCTCGGCCACGAGCAGCGTGTTGTCGCACGCCTCGGGCAGCTCACGCCACACGTGGCGCATCTCCTCGGCCGTCTTGAGGTAGTAGCCGTCCCCGTCGAACTTGAACCGGTTGGGGTCCTGGAGCGTGGAGCCGGACTGCACGCACAGCAGCGCCGCGTGGCTGGTCGCGTCGGCCTGACGCGTGTAGTGCAGGTCGTTGGTGGCCAGCAGGGGCAGCCCGAGCTCCTTGGCCAGCTTGAGCAGGTCGGTGCGGACCCGGCGCTCGATGTCGATGCCGTGGTCCATCAGCTCGCAGTAGACGTTGTCCGCGCCGAAGATGTCGCGCAGGTCCGAGGCCCACTGCATGGCCGCGTCCCACTGCCCCAGGCGCAGCCGTGTCTGGATCTCTCCCGACGGGCAGCCGGTGGTGACGATCATCCCCTGGCCGTACTGCTCGAGCAGCTCACGGTCCATGCGCGGCTTGAAGTAGTAGCCCTCCATCGACGCCAGCGACGCCAGCCGGAAGAGGTTGTGCATGCCGTTGTTGTTGCGCGCCAGCATCGTCATGTGCGTGTAGGCGCCACCACCGGAGACGTCGTCGCGCGGGTTGCTGTCGCGGTCGCCGTAGCGCACCCGCGTCTTGTCCGTGCGGTGCGTGCCGGGGGTGAGGTAGGCCTCCAGCCCGATGATCGGCTTGACGCCGTGGCGCTGCCCGGCCCGCCAGAACTCGTAGGCGCCGAAGATGTAGCCGTGGTCGGTGGTGGCGATCGCCGGCATCCCCTGCTCGGCCGCGGCCGCCATGAGCTCGTCGATGCGCGCCGCACCGTCGAGCATGGAGTACTCGGTGTGGTTGTGCAGGTGGACGAAGTTCTTGTCAGGGCTGAGGCTGGTGGCTGCGGACATCGGGTCGATCCTAGATCGACCCACCGACAGGTATGCCGCCGCTCACCTCTCCCCGCGCGTCACCTGCTCAGAAGTCGCCGAAGCCCCCGAAGTCCCCTCCGAAGTCGCCGCCGAAGTCCCCTCCGGAATCGCCCCCGGAATCGCCGAAGCCACCCCCGTCGACCTCACCGCCGACGTCGTCGAACATCGCGTCCGCGAGCGCGCTGCCGACCACGACCCCGGCGATGGTGCCGAACATCGAGCTCGCCATCATGGACCCGAGACCGGGGCCGGCGAAGGCGCCCTGCAGGTAGCCGGGCTGACGCATCTCGGCCCGCGTCGCCGCCCGGGCCAGCTCGCGCGGGTCGTCGCTCCGCGGCGCCTCACCGGGCGGCAGGTCGTGCGCCAGACGGCCGAGCACCTTCTGCCGCTGGTCCGCCGACAGCTGGGCGAACGCCTCCGCGTGCACCTCCTCCAGGCGCTCGGGCGGCGCGGTGCGCAGGAGGTACTGGTAGCGCGCGATCGCCCGCTCGTCCTCGGACGCGACGGCGTCCCCGACCCGCGGCATACCGCGGCCCTGCCCGGGGATCGAGGGCGGCTCCCAGCCACCGGTGGGTCGAGGCTGCTGCGGCTGACGTCCGAGGAGACGGTCCAGGAATCCCATGCCCCCGACGGTACTCCCCGACGGCAGGCCGCAGCCTGACAAGACGGTCTCAGCAGCCGTCGCGCTCCACGCCCCGGACCGCCACGGGGAGCCGCCCGGGGGCGGCCACCTCGCCCGTCAGCACGCGCACGAGCGCCACCATCGCGCCCGGGGTGTCGCCGTAGAGCGCGATCCTCGTCGGGGCGTCGCTGCGCCCCAGCACGTAGGGGGTGTCCATCGCTACGGTGATGTCCGCCCCGCCCCGCGGTTCCTGGCCGAGGCCCAGCAGCTCGACCGTGGTGCCCCGCCCCACGCGCACACCCGCCTGCTCGGCCGCCTGCGTGAGGCGCCGCACCGGGGCGGCGTCGCCTACCGCCACGATCCCGTCCTGGATCAGTGCCCCCTGGCAGGCACCCGCGACGACGGTGATCGCGCCGAGGCTGACCTCACGGGAGGCGGCGCGCGCGTCACCGGGCGCGGTCGGGTCGACGGTGGCCTGGTCCTGAGTGCGCAGAAGCGCCTCGAGCTGCCGGGTCACCGCCTCGTCGAGCCGCGCCTGCGGCAGCCGCCCGTCGGTGACGGCGCGCTCGATCGCGTCCCTGGCCGCTACGGGGTCCGGCGGCATCAGCACGACGTCGACACCGGCCTTGAGGGCCCGCACCGCGGCCGATCCCGACCCGAACTGCTCCGCGACCGCCTCCATGTCCACGGCGTCCGTGGTCACCAGTCCGTCGAAGCCCAGCTCCTCGCGCAGCAGCCCGTCGACGACCTTCGGCTCCACCGAGGACGGCAGCGTCGAGCCCAGCGCAGCCACCTCGATGTGGCCGACCATCACCGCCGGCAGCCCGGCGTCCACGGCGCCCGCGAACGGCACGAGGTCGATCTCGCGCAGCTGCTCCAGCGTCCGCTCCTGCAGCGGCAGCGTCTCGTGGCTGTCCTCGGGCACCGACCCGTGACCCGGGAAGTGCTTGAGCACCGGCAGCACCCCGGCGTCGAGGTAGCCGCGCGCGGCCGCGACAGCCTGCGTGGCCACGAGCTGGGGGTCCGAACCGGCCGAGCGCGACCCGATCGTGGGGTCGGTCGGGCCCATGGTGACGTCGGCATCGGGAGCGAAGTCGACGGTGAACCCGATGCCCCGCAGCTCCGCCCCGGATGCCGCCGAGGCTCGTCTGGTCAGCTCGGGAGAGTCAGCCGCCCCGTAGCTCATGAAGGTCGGGAACCGCGTCAGCTCGCCCTTGGCCCGCTCCACGAGCCCACCCTCCTGGTCGACGCCGAGGAACAGCGGCCAGTCACGCCCCGACTCCTCCGCCGCCCTGGTCAGGGTGGCGTTGAGGTCCCGCACCTCCTCGGTCGTCAGGGTCGCGTCCATGAGGATGATCCCGCCCAGGTGCTCCCCCACCACAAGGTCCGTGGGCGCGACCGCACCACGGTGCGCCGCGACGACGACCTGCCCGGCCTTCTCCTCCAGGCTCAGGCCTGCGGTGATCTGCTCTGCCCTCTTCCGGTATGCCGTCGCGGGCTCCTGCGTCGGCGTCGCCGTGGCGGACCCTTCGGGGCTTGGCTCGGTGGGCGATGGCTCGGTGGTCGATGGCTCGGTGGGCGGCACCACCGTGGGTGCCTCCGTCGACGACTCCGACGTGGGCGGCTCGGACTCGTGCTGAGGCTGCGCGGGGGTGCACGCGGACAGCGCCGCCAGGAACGCCATACCGAGGACCAGGGACCGCGCCGGGACGCGGGGAGAGGCGAGAGCTCGGGAGGATCCCATCGG
The DNA here is from genome assembly GCF_014636495.1 of Ornithinimicrobium tianjinense. Lineage (GTDB taxonomy): Bacteria > Actinomycetota > Actinomycetes > Actinomycetales > Dermatophilaceae > Ornithinicoccus > Ornithinicoccus tianjinensis. Next base: position 1,139,958 of record NZ_BMEM01000001.1, on the reverse strand, counting down.
GACCCATACTAGACGCCACCCCTGGGCGCAATGGGCAGTTCTGCCCCTACCCGTACGAGGTCCCCGCTCCTAGCGTCGGTGAGGTCGCGCTGCACCGTGCAGCGTCTGAAAGGGGAAATCATGCGCAAGTCCGCCCTGGCGTTCACGCCTGCACTGGCCCTCTCCATGGCCTGTCTGGGGACCACCTCCGCTCTGGCCGCATCGACCGGAGCGATCGAGGTCACCTACAACTGCGAGACCGGCAGCTGGGACATCACGTCCGAGAAGGCGCTCTCCAACATCGTCGTCTCCGACGGCACCTCGGAAGAGAAGACGGAGTTCGACGACTCCATGGGCGAGACCCACATGTACTCGGTCGCCGACCCGGACGGCCTGCTCGGGACCATCTGGGTCAAGGCCGGCAACAACGCGTCCGGCGACGGGCCGGGCTACGGTGAGCGCTTCACCCTCGAGGCTCCGGACTGTGACCCGGACGCCGACGGCGACGGCTACCCGGCCTCCGAGGACTGTGACGACTCGGACGCGACCATCAACCCCGGGGCCGTCGACATCCCGAACGACGGCATCGACCAGAACTGCGACGGCTCGGACCTCGTCGTCGGCGACGGCGAGCTGCGCTTCACGCTCCTGTGGGACAGCGCCGACGACCTCGACCTGCACATCGTCGAGCCGAGCGGCGAGCGGCTGTGGTTCGGGGACACTGCGTCGGCCACCGGTGGTCTGCTCGACCGGGACGACAACGTCGGCACGTGCGCGGGCGACCCCGAGCCGGGTGGCGTGGAGAACGTCTACTGGCCGGTGGGCGCGGCCCCGACCGGGACCTACACCATCGAGATCGACAACTTCAGCGACTGCAACGACGCCAACACCGGGAGCTGGACCCTGCAGGTCCACCAGGACGGCGTGCTGATCGCCACCTACACCGGCACCGAGGGCGACAACGTGGGCGCCGCCTACTCGGGCGAGTTCAAGGTCTTCGGCGGGACGCACGACCAGCCCTGACCGCTCTTCCTTCGGTAGCCGCGCGGCGGCCGGGTGCCTCTGACACCCCTACGGATGTGCATCCTCTGGGGATGCGCACCCGGCCGTCGCCGTGGTCTCAGCCGCGGATGACGTCGAGCGCGTGCTGCAGGTCCTCGGGGTAGGGCGAGTCGAACTCCACCCGCTCGCCGCTCCCGGGGTGGTCGAAGCCGAGGCGGACGGCGTGCAGCCACTGCCGCTCCAGCCCCAGACGACGCGCCAGCGTGGGGTCCGCGCCGTAGGTGACGTCGCCGCAGCAGGGGTGGTGCAGCGCCGAGAAGTGCACACGGATCTGGTGGGTGCGCCCGGTCTCCAGGTGGATCTCCAGCAGGCTCGCCGACCGGTGCGCCTCCAGCAGCTCGTAGTGCGTGATGCTCGGTCGGCCGTCCTTGCGGACGGCGAAGCGGTAGTCGTGGCCCGTGTGCCGGCCGATGGGCGCGTCGATCGTCCCCTCGTGCGGGTCGGGCAGGCCCTGCACCAGGGCGTGGTAGGTCTTGTCGACGACGCGGTCGCGGAAGGCCTGCTTGAGGACCGTGTAGGCGCGCTCGGACTTCGCGACGACCATGAGGCCGCTCGTGCCGACGTCGAGCCGCTGGACGATCCCCTGCCGCTCGGGCGCGCCCGAGGTGGAGATCCGGTAGCCGGCCGCCGCCAGGCCGCCGACGACCGTGGGCCCGCTCCAGCCGACGCTGGGGTGCGCCGCGACGAAGGCGGGCTTGTCGACCACGACGATCTCGGTGTCGTCGTGGACGATGCGCATCCCCTCGACCGGCTCCGCCACGACCTCGAGGCCGGACGGCGGCCCCGCCGGCGGGAGGGTGACGTCCACCCAGGAGCCGGCCGTCACCCGGTCGGACTTGCCGACCACCTTCCCGTCCAGCTGGACGTGTCCGGCGGCGGCCAGGTCGGCAGCCTTGGAGCGGGACAGGCCGAGGAGTCGGGACAGGGCCGCGTCGACCCGCTCACCCTCCAGCCCTTCCGGGACGGGGAAGGTCCGGGACTCGCTCACGACTCGTCCCGGGCCGGGTGGGCGACGTTCTCGGTGGCGTAGCCCTCGCGGGTGCCGTCCGTGCGGTAGCCCCGCAGCGCCAGGATGGCGATGAGGACGGCCGCAGAGCTCACCCCGATGTCCGCGACGTTGAAGATCGGGAAGTTGGGCAGCCGCAGGAAGTCCACGACGTGCCCCAGGCCCGGCGCCGGGTCGCGGAAGTAGCGGTCGACGAGGTTGCCCGTGGCGCCGCCGAGCAGCAGGCCGAGGGCGATCGCCCACGGGCGGCTGCGGACCTTGGTGATCTGCCACACGATGACGATCGCGATGAGGCTGGCGAAGGCCGTGAGCAGCCCCGTCGAGCCGGTCCCCATCGAGAAGGCGGCGCCGGAGTTGTAGGTCAGGTGCAGCCGCAACAGGTCACCGACGACCTGCACCGGCTCACCCTGCACGAGCTCGCGCTCCGCCCACCACTTGGTGAGCTGGTCGAGCGCCAGCCAGCCGGCCCCGAGCGTCAGCGCCAGGGCCGTGCGGCGTCGGTGAAGAGGTGGGTGAACGGTGGTCAGCGGCGTTCCTGCTTCTGCTTGCATGTCATGCATAGGGTCGCACGCGGGAAGGCCTGCAGCCGCATCTTGCCGATGGGGGTGCCGCACGACTCGCAGTCCCCGTAGGTCCCCTGGTCGATCCGCTCGAGCGCGTGGCGCGTCTGGTCGAGCAGGCCCTTCGCGTTGTTGGTGAGGGACAGCTCGTGCTCACGCTCCCAGGTCGCCGCGCCCGCGTCGGCCTGGTCGTCGCCCGCACCGTCGCCGAAGCTGCGCATCAGCTCCACGAGGTCCTGCTCAGCCTCGTCGACCTCGGCAGCGAGCCTGGCCTCCTCGGTGCGCAGCTCGTCCAGCACCTCCGCCAGCTCGTCCGCAGTCCACGGTTCTTCCCCCTCACGCACGCTGATGCTCAGGTGCGTGGTCGTGCTGGAGTCCTTCTTGGTCCTGGCCACTGAATGCCCTTCTGTGTCAAGACACCCACCGTGGCCAGGTCGACCGCGGCGGGTGGTGTGCGGGAAGGATAGGCCAAGAATGCTGGGAAGACAATGAGAATCCACAGAAATCTCGGTATGCCGTCCCGCCCCTACAGACGGCAGGACGCCCCGGCCGAGAGGGCCGGGGCGTCTTGTCGCGTGAGGCGTGCTGTCAGTGACGGTCCTCGTCGAGCTTGGAGAGCTGGTCGGCGAGGAAGGCCTTGAGCTTGTCGCGCAGGTCGACCTCCTGCGAGCGCAGCTCGGAGATGCGTCCGGTGAGCGAGTCCTGCTGCGAGCCGAGGTCGGTCAGGATGCTGTCGCGTCGCTGCTCGGCCTCGCCGATCATGCTGTCGTGGGCGTGCTGGCCGGAGCCGACCAGCTCGTCGTGACGCTGCTGGCCCTCGGTGACCAGCCGCTGCTGCAGGTCGCGGCCCTCCTGGACCATCGTGTCGTGCGCCTTCTGACCGGTGCTGACGAGCTCGTCGTGCTTGGCCTGACCCTCGTGGACCAGGCGGTCGTGGGTCTCCTGACCGGTGGCGACCAGCTGGTCGTGCTTGGTCTGGCCCTCGTGCACGAGGCGGTCGTGGGTCTGCTGCCCGGTGGTGACCAGGTCCTTGGCCTTGTGGTCGGCCTCGGCGACGACACGGCCACGGTAGTCCTCGGCCTCCTGGAGGAGCTTGGCCTTGGTGGACTCGCCCTCGGCGACGTGCTGGTCGTGCAGGCGCTGCGCCAGCGAGATGATGGCGCTGGACTCGTTGGGCTGGCCGGCGTCGGCAGGCGCGGCGGCGGCTGCGGGGGCAGCGCTCTGGGCGCGAGCCTCGGCCTCCTGGGCGCGGCGGTTGGCCTCGGCGAGCTGGCCCTCGGCACGCTCGGCCCGGGCGTTGGCCTCCTCGAGACGGGCCTCCAGGGTCCGCACCTGCTCGTCGCAGGCACTCATCCGGCTGCGCAGGTCGGCCAGCTCGGCGTTGGTGTTCTGCGCGCCCTGCTCACGGCTCGCGCTGGCGTCGCTCAGCTGACGCTGGGCGGTGGTGGCGGCCTCCTGGGCACGGCTGCGAGCCTGCTCGCTCTCCCCCAGCTGCCTGCGCAGATCCTCGACCTCGCTGCGCGCCTCCGCGGCCTCGCGGCGCAGGTTGTCCAGCTCGGCGCCGTCGTGACCCACCGGCACGGGAGCGGTCGCGGCGTGGTTGCGCTGACGCTCGGCCTCGAGCTCGGCCTTGACCTGCTCGAGCTCGGCCTCGAGGTCCTCGTAGCCCCCCGTGTCCACCGGACGGAAGCTTGTCGTCTCGTCCCCGAAGCCCCTGCTGGCGCGGCAGTCCTCAAGGTCAGAGCGCAGAGCGTCGTTCTCGGCGACCAGGCGGCGAAGCTCCACGACGACCTCGTCGAGGAAGTCGTCGACCTGCGTCTCGTCGTAGCCGCGACGCAGATGCGTCGCGCTGAAGCTCTTCTTGATGACGTCCTCGGGGGACAGCGCCATGTTTCACCTCTGATCGGGAAGTCACCGGCCCTGCGTGCAGGCTCAGCCACGGGACACGGCCGGTGACGTGCGGTCATGCACGTGCATCCACACTGTAACTGAAACGGCATGCGGGGTCACTCAGGTGACCTCCTAGCCACCCTTCACTCAGAACGGCAAGCCGCGGGCGAACGACCGGGCCAGTCCGACCAGCAGGATCAGGACGAGAAAGCCCAGATCCAGCGCGATATTGCCCAGCCGCAGCGGCGGGATCACCTTGCGCAGCGCCTTGAGAGGCGGATCGGTGAGGGTATAGATGCCGTTGGCCAGCACGAGGATCGGGCCTCGCGGCCGCCAGTCACGGGCGAAGACCTGCACCCAGTCGAAGACCAGCCGACCGAGCAGGATGAAGAAGTAGATCGTGAACAGCAGATAGAGGACCTGGCCAACCATGGGCACAGGCTACGTCCTAGCTCTGGTTGAACGGCCCCTGGGCGCGCGGCGCCTGGCGCTCGTTGCCGTCCACCTCGACGTGCTCGGGGCTGAGCAGGAAGACCTTGCTCGTGACCCGCTCGATCGCGCCGTGGAGGCCGAACGCCAAGCCGGCAGCGAAGTCGACGAGGCGCTTGGCGTCGGCGTCGTCCATGTCGGTGAGGTTCATGATCACCGGGACGCCCGAGCGGAACGCCTCGCCGATGTTCTTCGCCTCGTTGTAGGTGCGGGGGTGGATCGTGGTGATCCGGTTGAGCTCGCTCATCTTCGGCTCCCTCACGACCTGGGACACCGGGGTGGGACTCCGGCGCGGGAGGGCGGTCACCTCGGCGTGCTGCCGGGGCTCCTCCTCCTCGCGGGTCGCACGAGCAGGCGCCTCGCGGCGCGCCGGCTCCTCCTCGTGGTACGCGTCGTAGTCGTCGTACCGCTCGTCGGACTCGGCGAGTCCGAGGTACTCCATGGTCTTGCGCAGTGCCCCGGCCATAGGTGCGAGCTCCTTGGTGCGTACGGGCGTCCTATCCCGTGATGGATCGGTCGTGACTGACGCTACCCGTGTGACACGCGTGATCCGAGGATTGCCGTGCCGACACGCAGGTGTGTCGCTCCGGCCGCCACAGCCGTCTCGAGATCCCCGCTCATCCCCGCGGACATCCACCACGCCTCCGGACGGTCCTGCCGGAGGCGTTCCGAGAGCGCCGCGAGGCGGTCGAAGGCGGCCCGGGTCCCGGACTCGTCGAGCCCGCGCGGCGCCACCGCCATCACTCCCCTGAGGTCCAGGTGCTCGCACCCGTCGATGGCCTCGACCAGGGCGGGGACGTCCTCGGGCAGCGCTCCCCCGCGCCCGCGGTCGGCGCCCTCCTCGAGATCGACCTGGACCGTCACGCCCAGCGGGGTATGCCGTGCGCCCTCCGCGAGCGCGGTGCCGGCACCGCGGTCGAGGGCGCGCGCGAGCTTGGCGCGGTCCACGGACTGGACGACATCGGCATACCTGGTCACGTGGTTGGCCTTGTTGGTCTGCAGCTGACCGACGAAGTGGACCGTGAGCGCGGAGCGGACCTGAGGGTCCAGCTCGGCAACCTTGGGGCCGGCCTCCTGGTCGCGGTTCTCCCCGACGTCGCGGACCCCGAGCCCGGCCAGGTGCGCGACGTCGGAGGCGGGGAAGAACTTGGTGACCGCGACGAGGGTGACGTCCTCGGGCGCTCGTCCGGCGGCTCGGCACGCGGCGTCGACCCGGGCGCGCACCCGCTCGAGGTTGGCGGCCAGCTCGGCACGCCGGTCGGCGCTCACGCGGCCCGCTCGGGCGGCAGGAGGCGGACGACCCCGACGAAGCGGCCGGTGCGACCGTCGCGTCGGTAGGAGTAGAGGTTGGGGTCCTCGCGGGTGCAGCCGGGGAGCCACCGCACCGTCACGCCCTCCCGGACGAGCTGGGACACCACGCCGGCGGCGACGTCGACGGACGGCGTGCCGGTCCAGCTGACGCCCGCACTGACGGGCTCGACCGCGGCGGCGGCATCCCGCATCTCCGCCGGCACCTCGTAGCAGCGTGCGCAGACGGACGGGCCGACCACCGCCTCGAGCTGCCGGGCCCCGAGCTCACGCAGACGGGCCACGGTGGCGGGCACGACTCCGGAGACCATGCCGGGGCGGCCGGCGTGGACGGCGGCGACCAGGCCGTCGGTGCGGTCGAGCAGGAGGACGGGGGCGCAGTCGGCGACCATGACGACGAGCGCCTCGTCGCTGGACCCGGAGACCAGGGCGTCGACCGACGGCGCCTGCCCCTCCGCCAGCTCGGCGGTCAGCGCGACGTCGCAGCCGTGCTGCTGGTCCATGAAGCGCAGGTCCGGCAGTCGCAGCCCCAGCTCGTGGGCGAGGCGGTGCCGGTTGGTCTCGACCGCCTCCGGGCGGTCGCCGACGTGCAGCGCGAGGTTGAGCTCGGCGTGCTCGTCCAGGCTGGAGCCGCCCCACCGGTCGGTGACCGCCCACTCGACGCCGTAGCTGTCGCCGGTGGGCTCGATGCGCTCGCGCCAGAAGAACACGGAGGTCAGGCTACCGTCGGCCCGTCCCCCGCCAGCGCGGAGGTCAGGCCTTCCAGCCCTCGTCGTCGAGCCACGTCTGCTGCTGGCGGACGAGCTCACGCAGGCGCTCCCGGAAACCGCCCGCCTGCTGGTCCAGCTCGCCGAGACGGTGCTCCAGGTGCTCGCGACGCGCCTGGAGGTCCGCCAGGATGCCGGCGCGCTCCTGCTCCGCCTCCCGCAGCAACCGGTCGTGCTCGGACCGACCGGCATCCAGCAGCCGCTGGTGCTCGGCGGTCGCCTCGTCGACGAGCCGGCGGTACTCCTCCCGCGAGTCCTTGAGCAGCCTGGCCTTCTCCGCTGCACCCTCCGCGAGCAGCTTCTCGCGGGTCTGCATGCCGTCGGTGACAAAGCGGGTCTGCTGCTCGCGAGCCTGCTCGGTGAGCGTGTCGTGCTGGGTCCGCCCCTCGGCGAGCAGACGGTCGTGCTCGGTCTGCGCCTCGGTCAGGAGCCGACGGTGCTCGGACTCGGCGTCGAAGAGCAGGCGGTCGTGCTCCGCCTGAGCCGCAGCCACGAGGCGGTCGCGCTCCGCCTGCGCGTCGCTGAGCACGCGATCGTGCTCGGCCTGGGCGTCGGCGAGGAGACTTGTCGACTGCTCGTTGACACGGCTGAGGATGGCGTCCGCCTCCGCGCAGGCGTTGTTGAGCCGGGTCGTGGCCTCCTGCTCCGCGGTCTCGCGCACCCGGCGTCCCTCCTCCTCACCGGAGGTGACGTGGTGGTCGTGCAGCCGGTGCGAGACGGCCTTGACCACCTCCAGGTCCTCGACGGGGTCGCCGGACGGCTCGGACGGCTCCTCGCCGAACACCTCCATGGCCCTCGTCGCTGCCTCGGTGCGCAGCCCGCGCAGCTCGGCGACCATCGTGTCGTAGGCACCACGCAGGTCGTCGTGGACCGCCTGGGCCCGCGCGACCTGTCGCTCGAGCTCCTCAGCCTGCTGCTGAGCTGCGTCGCGGCGGGTCTCGGCCTCCTGCTGAGCCTGCTGGGCCTCGACGACCAGCCGCTCAGCGGCACCGACCTGCTGCTGGGCGGACGCCAGTCGCGAGGTGAGACCGCCCATCTCGCTGACGAGCTCCTGGCGCTCGGTGCGGATGAGGTCGAGCTGCTCGCGCTCCCGGATCACGCGGTCAGATTCGTCCTCGTTGACCCTTCGGGGGCGCTGGAGCTGCAGGATCAGCTCGTCCTTCTCGCGGTCACGCCGACGGAGGTCAGCCACGACCTCCTCGAGGAAGGAGTCCACGTCCGACTCGTCGTAGCCGCGCTTGAACAACGACGTCTTGAACGACTTCCGGATGACGTCTTCAGGGCCGAGTGGCACTCGGGCCTCCTTCCATAGCCGCAGCCCTCACCCTAAGGGCCGACGAGTCCGCCGGTGAAGGCGTCGATGATGTTGATGATGGCCGGTCCCAGCACGACGACGAGAAGCGCAGGGAAGATGCACAGGAACATGGGGAAGGCCACCAGCACCGGGATACGCATCGCCTTCTCCTCAGCGGTGAGGCGTCGGATGACCCTCATCTCGGTTGCCTGGATCTGAAGCACTCGTGCGATGGAGATCCCGTGCTGCTCAGCCTGGATGATGGCCCGGATGAACCGGCGAAGCGCAGGAAGTTCCACCCTGTCGCTCAGTGCCTGGTATGCCGTTCTGCGCGGAACACCGACCTGGATGTCCTGCAGCGTCCGTACGATCTCGTCGGCCAACGGCCCCGTCGTGTTCCCCGCCACGTGCCGCAGGGCGCCCTCGAAGCCGAGGCCCGCCTCGACCGCGATCGAGAGCTGGTCCATGGTGTCCGGGAGTTTCAGTGCTATGCGCTCCCGACGACGGTTGGCGTTGCTCAGGAGCAGCATCTCGGGAAGGAACGCCACGAACGTTCCGACGACGAGCCCGAGAAGCAGGCGGCCGGCAGACGGTGCGCTCTGCCAGAGGAAGTAGGCGAGAAGCACGCCGGCGACGGTCCCCAGCACCTTGAGCACGAGGATGCGCTCCATCGGCCATCGTGCCGGTCGTCCGGACCGCGCGTGCAGCCGATCGAGGTTGCGAACCAGTGGGCGAGGAATGAACTTCGAGACGAGCGCGCCCTCCCCAGAGGGGGTATAGGCGTCATCGAGCGCGGCGCCTGCTCGGTGCTGATCCAGCTGGCGATTGAGATTGACCAGCATGGTCTTGCGAGTCATGGTCGCCCGGGTGAAGGCGGCCCAGACCAGGAGCGGAAGCGCGACAGCGATGAGGAGGGTCGACCACAGGACAGGGGCAGCCAGGCCGGTCATCAGAACTTCACCGTCACGACCCGACGCATCCACAAGGCGCCCACGACCATCGAGACAGCTCCGTAGGCCAGCATCGCCAGGCCCAGGGGCCGGCTCCACAGAAGGCTGGCGTAGTCCCGGTTCAGCAGGGCGCTGCCAAGGCCGACGACAAGAGGAAGCGCGATCAGCACCCACGCGGACATCCGACCCTCAGCGCTGATCGCCTTGACCTGACGTCGGACCTGTTGCCGTTCGCGGACGGTGTGGCTCACGGTGTCAAGGACCTCGCCGAGGTTGCCGCCCACCTGTCGGTGGATCGAGATGGCCTGGGCCACCCAACGGAAGTCGTCGCTGTCCATCCGTTCAGCGGTCTCCAGGAGCGCGTCACCGAGATCGCGACCGATCCTGACCTGGTTGACGGCCCTCAGCAGCTCCGAGCGTGCTGGCTCGTCGATCTCACGCCCAACGGTCTCCAGGGACTGCACGGTGCTGTGCCCGGCCCGCAGGTTGGTGGCGACATGCTGGACGACGTCGTCGAGCAGATCTGCGAAGGCGGCTTTGCGACGCTCGGACCGGAGCGTGATGACAGCAAGCAGTCCAAGCAGGCCCAGCACGACCAGCAGCAGTCCGACCACGACACCGCCCATGACGAACCCGACCGCGAAGGCAACCATGGCCAGCACGGCGACGAGCAGCAGGAACTCGGCGATAGGAAGCCGAATGCCGGCACGGTCAAGAGCGTGTGCCCAACGCCGGGCGAAGTCGCGCCCGCCGAGCCGAGAGTCCACCCACTGGACGACGCGATGGCCCCAACCTGTGGTCTCTTCGGTGTGCGCTGCGCTCCAGCGTCGACGGTCGATCGGGACCGCACGGGAGGGGACGACAAGCAACCAGGTCGAGGTCAGGAAAGCCAGAGCGACCAACGCGGCGGCCACCCAGACGATCCACCCGCTGGTCAACGTCGTCTCCGTTCGTTGCCAAAAGCGGGTGCGTCGTCGAACAGATCTGCGGGGAGGACGATCCCGAGCTCACGGAAGTGATCGGTGAACTGCGGACGGACGCCTGTCGACCGGGTGGTCCCCAGGAAACGCCCGTGCTCGTCGACGCCGGCAGAGTAGTCGAAGACGAAGGCGTCCTGGAGGGTGATGACCTCCCCCTCCATCCCCTGGACCTCGGTGACGTGCGTGACCCGACGCGTGCCGTCGCGCAGGCGGGTCAGGTGCACGATGAGGTCCACGGCCGAGGCCACCTGCTCCCTGATGGCCCGGAGCGGCAGGTCCATGCCGGCCATCAGCACCATGGTCTCTAGCCGCGCCACGGCGTCTCGCGGCGAGTTGGCGTGCAGCGTCGACAACGACCCGTCGTGCCCCGTGTTCATCGCCTGAAGCATGTCGAGGCTCTCGCCCCCACGGACCTCACCGACGATGATGCGATCCGGGCGCATGCGCAGTGAGTTGCGCACCAGGTCACGGATCGTGACCTCGCCGCGACCTTCGATGTTCGGGGGTCGCGACTCCAGCCGGACGACGTGTTCTTGCTGCAGCTGCAGCTCGACCGCGTCCTCGACCGTCACGATCCGCTCGTCGCCGGGGATGAAGGAGCTCAGGACGTTGAGCAGCGTGGTCTTTCCGGTGCCCGTCCCGCCCGAGACAAGGATGTTGAGACGTGCCTCGACGCACGCCCTGAGAAGGTCGACCATCGAGCGCGACATGGATCCTCGGTCGACCAGGTCCTGCGCCAGCAGGGGCACCTTCCCGAACTTTCGGATCGTCAGTGTCGGGCCGGTGAACGCCAGCGGAGGGATGATCGCGTTGACACGAGATCCATCCTCCAGACGGGCGTCGACCAGCGGAGAAGACTCGTCGATGCGCCTGCCCACGCGCGAGACGATCCGCTCGATGACTCGACGAAGGTGGTCCTCGCTCGTGAAGGTCACTGGGGTTCGGTGCAGCCGTCCGCCGGTCTCGACATAGACGTTGTCCGGCCCGTTGACCATCACTTCCGTGATGCTGTCGTCGTCCAGCAGCCGTTGCAGCGGTCCAAGGCCGAGCACATCGTCGGAGATCTCCCGGATCAGCAGCCGACGCTCGTCCGGTTTGAGGGCGACGCTGGATGCCTCGATGAGCTTGGTGAGTTCAGCTCGGACGAGCGCCTGGAGTTGCGACTCATCGAGGGTCGGGTCGCTCAGACGCGCACCCAACCGTTCAAAGAGCTCTTCGCGTGCCGAGTCCTTGAGCCTCAGCACGGCCTCGGAGTCCCCCAGTGACCGGTCCACTGGCCGCTCGTCAACGCTGAGCGACGGCGCCGACAGCCGCGACTCGATGCCCGACAGCGACTCGATGGTCGACTCTGCCACCTGGTCGCCCGGCTCCGGTCCTGGACGATGGCGTCCCTGGTCCGGCCGACCGAGACGGTCGCTCAGGCTCATGACCGCCCCCAGATCCGGTGTGCGCCGAGCCGCCGCTCACGCCGAGAGGACAGCGGGGCGAAGCGCGTGACGAGCGACTGGATGTCTTGCGACACCTTGTCTGAGGGAAACAGCTCGACGATCGGCACACCCTGGTTCGTGGATCGCGCAACCTTGGGGCTACGTGGGAGCACCAGATCGGCGTCGACGCCGAGGGTCGCCTCGGCATCGTCGACCGTCAGACCGCCGGCACGGTCCACCATGTTGAGGATGACGTGCCGGGTGTGAGCAGGAAGCGCCAGCTCACTGAGCAGGTCCAACTCCTTGCGTAGTCCGCGGATGCCTGGGACGTCCAGGGTCGAGACGAGGACGAGGTCGCTGGTGTGATCGAGCGCCGTCAGCGTTTCCTCACTCATCCCTGGAGCGCTGTCGACGACCACGTAGCGGAATTCACGCCGCAGGACGTCCAGCAGGTCCCCGACCAGCCGGGGGTCGATCCTGTCCGCCTCGACTGGTGATCGCACGCCTGCGATCACCTGCAATCCGGACGGGTGCTGTGTGAGAAGGGCCTTGAGTCCGATGATGTCCGGGACCGCACTCGTGGCGACATCTCCCAACGTGTAACTGGGATCCAGGTCGAGCGCGGCCGCGACGTCCCCGAACTGGACATCCAGGTCGACGAGGACCGTGCCCTGCGGTGAGGTGCGCGCCAGCGCCAGGGCGATATTCGTGGCCAACGTCGTCTTCCCGACGCCCCCCTTGGGTGAGGCGACAGTGATGACCCGGCCGTCCCCTTGCTCCGGCCTGCTGCCGTCTGAGGCAGTCCCGTAGCCGACCATCTCCTGAGCCTCGCGCAGCACAGCGCGCAGCTCCTCGATGCTGACCTCGGGGGTCAGGACGTCGCGTCCCCCTGCCCGCATCGCCGCCAGGGCGATCGCTTCAGGTTCGTCGCTGACCAGCAGCACGGAGGGCGCACCTGCGTGAGAGCAGAGCCGGCGGGTGAGCTCGATCGCCTGCTCGACAGGCATCTGCCCCGGGGTGACGTCCAGGACGACGGTGCTGACGGCCACCTGGTCCTCAAAGAGAGCGAGCAGCTGTCCCGGCGTGGCCGGGACCTGCTCCGGCCGCAGCACTGTCAGCGCATCCTCAGCCGCCAGGCGGATCCGCTTCGTCAGCTCGGTGGACGAACTGGCAGTAACAATGTGCGTCACTGCAGCACGTCCTCGCCACGCTCCGGAAGCGTGATGACGACGCTTGGCACGTTCTTCTCCGGTGCACCCTCGGGCTCGAGCGACAGATAGATCGTTCCCCACTCGGCCGCGTAGACCAGACGAGCGGCGTCCTCGGGGTCGAGCGCGAAGGTGACGAAGAGCCGGTCTTCTGCCTCCTCGTCCTTCGCCTCATCCGTCGACACCGCAGGCGCCACGTAGGCTCCCTCGACGCGGACGACGGGTACCTTGTGCAGGGTCAGGTCGGTCACGGAGACCGAGCTGCCCCCGGCGACGAGCGGGCGGCCGTCCTCCGTGGTCACCTGTTCCTGGGGTCCCACACTCTGGTCCTCTTCGCTGGTGTCGATCTCGAAGGACATGAAGACACCGACAGTGTCCCCCGCAGCGATGTTGCCACCGAGTGCTCGTGCCTTGTCGAGGAGGACCGTGACCTGATGGCTGTCTTTCAGCTCCTCGGGCAGAGCTGTGCCGCCCCGCGCTCGCAGCGCCTCCGGCGTCACCAGCCGAGCAGTGGAGAGCTGCTCACCCGCAACGGTCGCGACCGACAGCACCAGGTCCTCTGCGGCCGAGACGTCGGCCACCGCGCCCTCGACGACGACGGCCACGGGCACCTGCCGGACCTCAGCCCGGTCACCGAAGTCCGAGACCGGAGTCCCGACCGGGATCTCCTCCAGCGCGACGAGGACCGGCTGAGTCTCGAGGTCGGCGGCGGCCCTTTCGTCGGCGTTGGCGGCGTAGTTGATCACGAGGAATGCTCCGAGGAGGGCAAGGACGACGCCCACCAGGGCTGCGATGACGCGACGCAATGAGGTTTCTTCCTTCTTCAGTTCTTCAGACGGATGATCAGCGTCTCGCTCGTCGGGTCGACGGGACCGAGCTCCCAGTGGTCCTCGATCGAGACGTAGCCGACGAGCTTGCCGTACACGCAGTGCTTCATCCACTCGCTCGGACTGGTGGGCTCGTCGGCGCAGTACCCGGACGTACGGAAGGAGCTGGGGTACCAGCCACCGGGTCCTGTCTGCTGGATGTGGATGCCCTGCAGCTCGAACGCTGCGAACTTCTCGACGAAGTAGGTCGCATCCGCGCCGTTCTGGTCGGAGACGTCGTAGAACACCGGCACGAAGACGGTCTTGCCGATCTGCGCTCCCCAGTCGCAGTCAACCGTGTTGGCGGAATTACCGGGGACCCCAGGAAGCTCCCCGCTGCCGTCCTCGACGCTCGTGAATTCCGCCTCACAGTCATCCGCCTCCAGGAAGCCGAAGCCGCCTGCAGGGTAGGAGTAGCCGGCACACGCGGGGTATTCGTAGGTCTCGTCTTTCGGAACCCACAGTTCGAAAGACTCGTCGATCTCGTGCTCCTCAAAAGCGCACTCCGAGAAGGCCAGCGGGAACCCTTTCCCGGCCACCGGCGAACCCCACTCAACGGTGGCGCTCGCTGGAACACGGATCGCCCCTGCCCCGACCGCCTGCAGGAAGAACGGCGGCTGCTCTGCGCTTGCGTTCACGCGAACCCACGGAATGTCCCCCTCCATTCCACAGACCACGTCGTCGACGGCAGTGGTGTCCTGCTCGTTCGGGACATTCGGCTTGGCATATTCCAGGGCCAGGGCGGCGTCCTCAATACACCCGGTCAGAGCATATTCCTGGGCCAGCGCGAAGGCGGCTGCGTCAGCACCCGTCTGCACATGCTGGCGCTTGGCGAAGACCGCCGCGCCGTCCACGCCAAGCCCGACGAACCCGAGCATGACGAGCGTGAAGAGAGCGAACGTGACGACGGTCGCGCCGCGTTCCCGCTCCGACGTGAGTCGTCTGATCAGCCGTTGCATCGCATAGCGCCCGTCCCTCGGAGGGTGAAAGTCACTGGCCAGAAGCCAGTCATCATGCCGGTCGGGTAGGTGAGCGAGACTACGGCGCTGGCGTCGGGGTCCGGCGTGGAGGGACAGGCGACCGAGTTGGCCGAGTCCCACACGGGAGTGCCGAAGGCGAAGGCCGCGTCAGCCCGCGCCGCAGCCTGAGTCGCCGCGTCATCAGCGTTGATGGCCATGACCCGGGCCGCGTCGCGGGCAGCCGACCCCAGGCTCGCCTGCATGATGAAGAGCCGACCACCCTCGAGGACGGCCACCAGGAGCATGAGGAACAGCATGACGACGAGCGCGAACTCGACGACCGCCGCGCCGCGCTCGGCGTGCGACCTGCTGGCAACCCGACTGGCTCTCACGACGTCTTCCTTAGCCGTTCGGCCGGCGACGCGGACCGGCTCGCCGGGAGGCAGCAGTCTCCCGACGAGCCGCAAGCTGAGGCCTCGATCAGGGGATGAGGCTGGCGAGGTAGGCGCCGATCTCATTCCACACGGTGACGAGACCGGTGTTCAGCGCGACGGCGCCGAGGACAAGGACGATCGAGATGCCGCCGATGACGAGCGCGTACTCGACAACCCCGGCGCCGCGCTCCTTGTCACCGAACTGCGACTTGAGGGTGGAAAGGGCATAGAAAACTGCAGCCATGATGGCCTCCTGAAAGATGGGTGCTGGCTTTCCCCCGAGCCGAGGGAGCCCATGCGAGTCGGGACTCGCAGCCGGTGTCGGGACAATCCTTCGCCAGCAGCATCAGCATGCACTGAGCAGGTGAACGGCACAAGACGTTGTTACAGTGACGTGCGTCACATTCCGTTCAGGCGTCTAAACGTTCAGTTGGGGGGTTCTTTACCTGCGCTTTACCCCACTCGCTGACGGCAAGGCCCGGCCGGAGGCTCCGGCCGGGCCTTGCCAGCGTGAGATCACTTCAGGAAGTCGGGCACATCCAGGTCGTCGGCCTCGTCCTCGAAGGTCACCTGACGCGGCGGCTGCTGCTGCGCCGGGCGCTGCTGCGGCTGGGCGGGCTGCTGAGCCGCCTGGGCAGGGGTCGCCTGGGAGGTGGGCTGGCCCTGGCTCGGCTGCTGCTGTGCAGCGGCGGGACGCTGCTGGGTCACGGGCTGAGCGGCCGGCTGGGCGGGCTGCCCCTGCGGAGCGTAGGCGCCGGGCGCCGGCGTCGCAGGACGCTGCTGCTGCGGCTGAGCCGCGGGACGACCCGCGCCACCCGCCTGCACCTGCCCAAGCGCCCTCTCGTCGCTGCGGGTCGTCGGGGCTCCCCCGTCGAAGCCGGCAGCGATGACAGTCACGCGGACCTCGTCGCCGAGCGAGTCGTCGATGACGGCACCGAAGATGATGTTGGCCTCGGGGTGCGCCGCCTCCTGCACCAGGCGCGCCGCCTCGTTGATCTCGAAGAGACCCAGGTCGGAGCCACCCTGGACGGACAGCAGCACGCCGTGGGCGCCCTCGATGCTTGCCTCGAGCAGAGGCGAGGAGATCGCGAGCTCGGCAGCTTGGACCGCACGGTCCTCCCCGCGGGCGGAGCCGATACCCATGAGCGCCGAGCCGGCGCCCTGCATGACCGACTTCACGTCGGCGAAGTCGAGGTTGATGAGACCAGGGGTGGTGATCAGGTCGGTGATGCCCTGCACACCGGAGAGAAGAACCTGGTCGGCCGAGCGGAAGGCGTCCAGCATGGACACCGAGCGGTCTGAGATCGACAGGAGCCGGTCGTTGGGGATGACGATCAGCGTGTCGACCTCCTCGCGAAGGGTGCTGATGCCGGACTCGGCCTGGTTGGCACGCCGACGACCCTCGAAGGTGAACGGCCGGGTCACCACACCGATGGTCAGCGCCCCCAGCGACTTGGCGATCTTCGCCACGACCGGAGCACCACCGGTGCCGGTGCCGCCCCCCTCACCCGCTGTGACGAAGACCATGTCGGCGCCGCGCAGCGCCTCCTCGATCTCCTCGCTGTGGTCCTCAGCGGCGCGGCGGCCCACTTCGGGGTCAGCGCCTGCACCGAGGCCGCGGGTGAGCTCACGACCCACGTCCAGCTTGACGTCGGCGTCGCTCATCAGCAGCGCCTGGGCATCCGTGTTGATCGCGATGAACTCGACACCCTTAAGGCCGACCTCGATCATCCGGTTGATGGCGTTGACGCCACCCCCGCCGATGCCGACGACCTTGATGACGGCCAGGTAGTTCTGCGCAGCGGACACGTGCGGGACCTTCCGGTATGGGACAGACAGTTCTTGTGCTGGTGTTCGTCGAAGCGGTGGTGCTCGTGACGTGTATCGCGAGCATAGGGGAACCCGCTGCGCAGCCCCTAGGACATGAACCTCGACCTCAGGTCGAGATATCGGACCCTCCCCTATGCTGCGCACCATCAGGCAGATGGGAGCGAGCATGACGCAGAGGCAAGGTCGGGACTGGGGGCTGGCCCTTCCAGCACGCCTCGCCTTCCCTGCGATGCTGATGCTGGTCGCGCTGCTGCGCTACGTCAGCCCCATCGGCGACCCGGACACCTTCTGGCACGTACGGACTGGCCACTGGATCCGTGACGCCTGGCAGTTCCACGGGCCGGACCCCTTCACACGCACGGCCACGGTGGACTGGACGCTGCACGAATGGATTCCGGAGCTGGCCATGAGCGTCGCCGACGACGTCTGGGGCATGCGGGGACTGATCATGTTCAAGATCGTCTCGCTGGCGCTGCTCATGCTGACGATCTACTGGGTGTGTCGGCAGCGTTCGTCCATCCTGGTCGCCGGCTTTGTCACGGGAGCGACGGTCGCCGCCATGAGCTCGAGCATCTCGCCCCGCCCCCAGATGCTCACCTTCGTTCTTACGCTGCTCGCCGTGCACGGGTGGCTGGCCTCTGCCCAGGACGGCCGTCCTCGTTGGTGGCTGGTCGCACTGAGCTGGGTCTGGGCCTCGTCCCACGGCATGTGGTTCGTGGGCGTCATGGTCGGAATTGCTGTCGTCCTCGGGTCGCTCCTCGATCGCGCCGGCTCCAGACGGTGGTTCGGCAAGGCCGGTCTGATCCTCCTGTGCCAGGTGGCGGCGGCGGCTGCCGGGCCGGCTGGCTGGCATGTCCTGACGGCACCGCTTCGGGTGTCAGCCACGACAGCGCTGATCTCTGAGTGGAGGCCGGCTTCCCTCATGGACGTCGCGTTCGCCATCTTTGTGAGCCTGGCTGGCCTGGTCGTCATCCTGTGGTCGCGTCGGACCGAGCGGGTGACGTGGCGAGCGCTGATGCTCCTCGCGCTCTCGGCCGGTCTTGCTCTAATCGGTGTGCGCCTGGTGGCCGTCGGAGCCGCCGTGCTGGCGCCAGTGGCCGCGTCCGCGATCGAGGAGGCCCTGGAGTATCGACGTGAGCGGGTGAGCTCGACTGAAGTCGCCGCGACGTCGCTCGGAATCCTGTTGGGGATCGCCGGGGCACTGCTGCTTGTGGCCTCTATGGCGCGACCGGTGTCCTGGGGGCCGGCCGGGCTCGTCGACGAGCTGGCGACCGTTCCCCCCGGTGCCACAGTGTGCAACAGCTACGGCCTAGGTGGGTGGTTGCTGTACGTGGCACCGAACCTCCTTCCTGTCGTCGACGGTCGTTCGGAGATCTACGCGCCCACGCACGTGGCCACCAGCATGGCCATGGAATCCGGAGCGGGGTGGCGGGAGTTCGCTGACACCCACGACTGTTCGGTCGCGCTCCTCGATTCCGACGCACCAGCAATAGAGCTCTTCACTGCGGTTGGTGGCTGGACGCCTGTCGCCACAGCCGATGGGTACACGCTGCTCCGTCGGCCGTGAGCCGAGCACAATGCACGCGGCCCGTGGGTCTTCAGATGACCAGCGGTGGCGCACCGCGTACGGGGCGCATACCGTCGAGAGAGGACTCGAGCAGGAGGTGTGCCATGACACGGCAGGACTGGCAGGACCTGGGCTGGTGGATCGGCGCGACGGGCGCGTTCGGCACGACCGTGATCATCCTCTACATGCTGATCATGGCGTTCGTGTACTGGCTCTTCGCCTAGGGCTCAGCCGGTCTTCTCCGGTATGCCGCTCACCACCGGCGTGTCCGGCAGGCTCACGTCGATCGTCTGCGGGATGGCCCCCTGCGGGTCGATGCTGTCCTGCGAGATGAGCGCCTCGATGACGCGCCACTTCTTCTCGGCCGCCGCGGGCGCGCCCCACTCGATGGTGAGCTGGTCGATCTTCAGGGTCACCAGCCCGTCGGCGCCGAGCCGCGGCGCGGAGAGGTCGCCCTCGAGCTTCGCGGGGTCGGGCCGGGTGCGCCAGAGCTCGACCAGGCCGCGCACCGTGCCACCGCTCAGCTCGGTGGGCTTGCTCCTCACCCAGACGGACGGCAGCTTGCGGGAGGGGTTGTCCACCTGGTCGTAGACGACGCCCTCCACGTCCGAGACCCACGTCGTGCCGCCCTGGCGCAGCACGAGCGCCGGCTCGCGCAGGGTCGGGCGCAGCGTGACGGTGCCGTCGGTCCAGTCGCTGTCGACGGTGAGGTCGGCGACGCGCAGGTCCTCCTGGACGCGCTCCCTGACGCGGCTCTCCGAGACGCGCGCCAGCGGCCGGCCTCGCGGCACCTGCGCGAGGCGCTCCACCGACTCGGCGACCTCGCCCTCCACCCCGGCCACCTTCACGTCCTTCACGACGAAGGCCGCCGACCAGAAGAAGAGGAAGACCAGGCCAGCGACGAGCACCAGCACCAGGGCCGTCAGCCCGAGGACCCGGCGTCGCATCGTCGGGGTCGCTGGTATGCCGCGCCTCCCCCAGAGTTTCGTGCTCGGGCTCACCGCGGCGCGTCCTCCAGCAGCTCGAGCAGCCGCGGGCCGACGGTCGTGATGTCGCCGGCGCCGACCGTGACCACGAGGTCCCCCGGCCGCACGAGCTCGCGCAGCTGCTCGGGGGCGGAGGCGAGGTCGCGGGCGAGGTGGACGTCCACGGCATACCCGGAGGCGCGGACGAGGTCGCCCAGCATCTCGGAGCGCACGTCCGGGAAGTCGGCCTGGGTCTCGCGCGCGCCGTAGACCGGCAGGAGCAGGAGCACGTCGGCCTGGGCGAGGCCGGCGGCGAAGCCCTCGGCGAAGTCGCGGGTGCGCGAGAACAGGTGCGGCTGGAAGGCGACCACGACACGCCGTCCCTGCGCCGCCGACCGGGCCGCCTGCACCACGGCGGCGACCTTGGGCGCGTTGTGGGCGTAGTCGTCGACGACCTCGACCCCGCCGGCGTGTCCCACCAGCTCGAACCTCCGGTGGGCGCCCGGGAAGCGCGCCAGGCCCTCCAGGACCGGTTCGATCGGCAGCTCCAGCCCGGCCACCGCCGCGAGCAGCGCGGCCGTCGCGTTGTGCACGCTGTGCAGCCCCGGCACCGGCAGCGCGAGCCGCACCTGGGCGCCCTCCACGACCGGGCCGAGGGTGCGCGTGAACGTCACGGTGGCGCCGGAGGACATCCCCTCGGTGACGAGGTCGCTCAGGACCACGTCACTCGCCGGCTCGGTCCCCCACGTCACGACGCGGCCGCCGCGCTCGCGCACGGTCGCGGCCAGTCGTGCGGCGCCGGGGTCGTCGGCGTTGGTGACCAGCAGACCACCGGGGCGGATCGTCGCGGCGAAGTCGGCGTAGGCCCGCTCGACGGTCTCGGCGTCGCCGTAGAAGTCGAGGTGGTCGGGCTGGACGTTGGTCACCACGGCCACGAGCGGGCGGTAGACGAGGAAGGAGCCGTCGCTCTCGTCGGCCTCGACCACCATGGGCGAGCCCGGCGCGCCGGGCGCGGCGTTGGTGCCGGTCCCCGCGAGCGGGGCGCCGATGACGTAGCCCGGGTCCGCGCCGGCCGCCTGCAGGGCTACCGTGGTCATCGCGCTCGTGGTCGTCTTGCCGTTGGCCCCGGCGACCGCGACGGCGTCGCGGCCGTGGAGCAGGGAGGCGATGCCCTGGGCGCGGTGCAGCACCCGCAGGCCGGCGGTGCGCGCGGCGGCCAGCTCGGGGTTGCTCTCGGGGATGGCGCTGGAGATGACGACCGTGCCGGCGCCCGCCACGTGCGCCGCGTCGTGGCCGACGTGGACGGTGGCCCCCTCCGCCTCGAGCGAGCGCAGGGTGGCGCTGTCGGAGCGGTCGGAGCCGCTCACCGGGATGCCGCGGTCGAGGAACATCCGCGCCACGCCCGACATGCCCGAGCCGCCGATCGCGATGAGGTGCACGGGTCCGAGCTCCTCGGCGGGAGGCACGGGCACCGGGCTCGCGAAGTCGAAGCGGGGGTTGACCCCGCGGGGCGGCGTGCTCACGACGGCTGCGTCCCGTCGGCCGCGGCCAGGATCAGGTCGACCAGCCGGTCGTCGGCGTCGCGCTCCCCGTGCGCGGCGGCGGCCGCCGCCATCGCCCCGAGCCGCTCGGCGTCCGTGACCAGGGGTATGACGCTCTCGCGCACCCAGTCCGCGGTCACCTCGGCGTCGTCGACCAGCAGGCCGCCGCCGGCCTCGACCACGTCGGCGGCGTTGAGCCGCTGCTCGCCGTTGCCCACGGGCAGCGGCACGTAGACGGCCGGCACGCCGACGGCGGCCAGCTCGCAGACCGTGCCGGCACCGGCACGGCATACCGCGAGGTCGGCGACGGCGTAGGCCAGCTCCATGCGGTCGGTGTAGGGCAGGGCGACGTAGCGCGCGCCGGTGGACGAGCTCGCGGGGACCTCGATCTCCTTGCCCGCACCGGTGAGGTGCAGCACCTGCACCCCGGCCTCCAGCAGGTCGGCCGCCGCTGCGGCGAACGCGGTGTTGAGCCGCAGCGCGCCGAGCGACCCGCCGAAGACGAGAAGGGTCGGGCGGCCCTCGTCGAGGCCGAAGTGCGCCAGCCCCTCGGCGCGGGCGGCCGCGACGTCGAGGTCGCGGATCTCGGCGCGCAGCGGCAGTCCGACGCGGCGCGCGTGGGCCAGCTCGGTGCTGGCGAAGGTCGTGGCGACCGCGGAGGTGAAGCGGGCGCCGAGGCGGTTGGCCAGGCCGGCGCGGGCGTTCTGCTCGTGGATGACGATCGGGACGCCGACGCTGCGGGCCGCGAGGTAGGCGGGCGAGGCGACGTAGCCGCCGAAGCCCACGACCACGTCGGCGTCCGCGTCGTGGATCGCGGTGCGGGCGGTGTGGATCGCCTGGCGGAGCCGCGCCGGGAAGCGCAGGACCGTGGTGTCGGGCCGGCGCGGGAAGGGCACCTTGGGCACGACCGTGAGCTCGTAGCCCCGCTCGGGCACCAGCCGGGCCTCGAGGCCCTCGGCGGTCCCGAGCACGACGATCCGCGCGTCGGGCACGCGACGACGCAGCGCGTCGGCGGTGGCCAGCAACGGGTTGACGTGTCCGGCGGACCCGCCGCCGGCCAGCACGACCGAGAGCCCTCCCTCGCGCGCGCTCACCGGCCGCCCCTGCTGCCGTGACCGCGGCGGGTGCGCCCGAGGGCGTCATGGGTGCGCGGCGCGCGGGTCGTCGACCTGGCGGCCTGGGCCGGACGCGCCGTGCGGGCCGGGCCGGACGACCGCCTCGCCCGCGCGCCGGCCCGGGGACCGCTCTCGGCGGACGGGACGGCGGCCAGCGTGCGGCGCAGGGTGGACGTGCGGCCGCCGAGCGCCTCACCCGCGCCCGGGAGCGAGCGGGCGAGCGCGAGGAGCAGCCCGACGCCGGTCATCGCGGCGACCAGCGCGGACCCGCCGCTGGAGACCAGCGGCAGCGGCACGCCGATGATCGGCAGCATCCCGATGACCGAGCCGATGTTGACCATCGCCTGGGCGAGGAACCAGACCATCACCCCGGACGCCGCCAGGCGGGTGAACATGTCCTCGGACTGGTGGACGATCCGGAAGCACGCGTAGGCCAGCACCGCGAAGAGCAGCAGCACGCCCACCGTGCCGGGCAGCCCCAGCTCCTCGCCGATGATGGCCAGGATGAAGTCGTTGTGCGGCTCGGGCAGGATTCCCCACTTCTCGCGGGACTCCCCCAGGCCCAGGCCCCACCAGCCGCCGTCGGCGAGGGCGTACTCGGCGTGCACCTTCTGGTAGCACCCGGCCACCTGGGGGCCCGAGCAGATGTCGCCCAGCCAGACCTGGATGCGCTGCATCCGGTTGGCGCTGCCCGCGGCGAGGAAGGCGATGCCGGCGGCGGCCACCGCGCCCACGCCGACGAACCAGCGGGCGGGCAGCCCGGCGGTCCACAGCAGGCCGCCCAGGATCGCCACCATGATCATGCCGGTGCCGAGGTCGTTGCCCTGCAGCACCAGGCCGAGCAGCACGATCCCGACCGGGAAGATCAGCGGGATCGTCGCGTGCGCGATCTTGTGGATCAGCCGTCGCTTGGTGGCCAGGACCGCCGCGCCGAAGACGACCAGCGCGAGCTTGCCGAACTCCGAGGGCTGCACCGTGCGCCCGCCGATGCTCAGCCAGTTGCGGTTGCCCTGGAAGCTGTCGAGCCCGAGCGGCGAGAAGACCAGCCCCTGGAGCACCAGCGCGCCGATGATGCCCGGCCAGGCCAGCCGCTTCCACCAGCGCACCGGGACCCGGGACGCGGCGACGGCCAGGACCAGGCCGACCCCGGCATACATGAGCTGGTCGAGGAAGACGAGGTAGGAGTTGCCGTCCTCGGCGTAGGAGCTGACGCTGCTGGCCGAGAGGACCATGACCAGCCCCAGCCCGACGAGCAGGGAGGTGCTGGCCAGCACGAGGTAGTAGGGCGCGACGGGCGAGCGGAGCCACTGGCCGACGGAGGCCACCGTCCAGCCCTCCGCCGGGCTGCCTCCCCGTCGGCCGAACAGCCCCGGACGCGTCACGGTGGTCATCGCTGGCCCTCGGAGCCCAGGTGCCGGCGCACCGCGTCGGCGAAGACGTCGCCGCGGGAGCCGTAGCTGGGGAACATGTCCAGCGACGCCGCCGCGGGCGAGAGCAGGACGACGTGGCCGGGCTCGGCGAGCTCCGCGGCCCGCGCCACGACCGCGTCCATCAGCCTCCCCAGAGCGTCCATGTCCCCATGGTCGGCGACCCCGACGTCGTGGACGGGCACATCCGGCGCGTGTCGGGAGAGCGACTCGGCGATCTGCGCCCGGTCGGCCCCGAGCAGCACCACGCCCCGCAGCCTCCCGGCCACGGACGCCACCAGCTCGTCGATGTCCGCGCCCTTGAGCTGACCACCGGCGATCCAGACGATGTCGGGGTAGGCCAGCAGGGCGGCCTGGGCGGCGTGCGGGTTGGTCGCCTTGGAGTCGTCCACCCACGTCACGCCGTCGGCCTCGGCCACGATCGCGGTGCGGTGGGCATCGGTGCGGAAGGCGCGCAACCCGTCGCGCACGGCGGTCGCGGGCACGCCCAGTGCACGCACCAGCGCCGCTGCGGCGAGGGCGTTGGCGACCAGGTGCGGCGGCGGGGAGGCGTCGCCGCCGGAGGCGCGCCGCAGGTCGTCCAGGGTGCCCAGCTCAGCCGCGGAGGTCCGCCGCTGCTCGATGAAGGCGCGGTCGGCCAGCACGTCCTCGACCAGCCCGACCATCGACAGCCCGGGCGTGCCGAGGGTGAAGCCCACCGCGCGGCAGCCCTCCTCCACGTCGGCCTCCTCCACCATCCGCTCGGTGGCCGGGTCCTGGACGTTGTAGACGCAGGCCACCTGGGTGCGTTCGTAGATCCGCGCCTTGTCGGCGGCGTAGGCCTCCATCGAGCCGTGCCAGTCGAGGTGGTCGGGGGCCAGGTTGAGCACGACGCTGGCCAGCGGCGCCATCGTGTGCGTGTGGTGCAGCTGGAAGCTGGAGAGCTCGACCGCGATGACGTCGTAGGGCTCCGGGTGCTGCACCGCGTCGAGGATCGGTGTGCCGACGTTGCCCACGGCGACCGCGCGCAGCCCGGCGGTGCGCAGGATGGTCTCCACGAGCTGGACCGTCGTCGTCTTGCCGTTGGTGCCGGTCACCGCGAGCCAGGGCGCCGCGCCGATGTTGGGGCGCAGCCGCCAGGCCAGCTCGACCTCGCTCCAGACCGGTATGCCGCGCTCCTGCGCCGCGCGCAGGACCGGCGAGTCCGGCCGCCAGCCCGGCGAGGTGACGACCAGGTCGTAGTCGCCCACGGCCGCCGACGCCTCGGGCCACGCCTCCACGTGCTCGGCACCCAGGCGCACGTCGGCGCCGAGGATCCCGAGGATGCCGGCCTGGGTGGCCTGCTTCTCCGAGTCGTTGCCGCGGTCGACGACGGTGACGAGGGCGTCGTGCTGGATGAGCGCGTCGGCGGCCGCGAAGCCGCTCACGCCCAGGCCGGTCACGAGCACCCGCAGGCCGGCCCAGTCCGCGTCGCGGTGGGTGAGGTCGTCCAGGTCGCGCCGGCTCACAGGTTGGCCACCCACTCGCCGTAGAAGAGGGCCAGCCCGACCGCCACGCAGATCCCGGCGATGATCCAGAAGCGGATGACGATCGTCACCTCGGCCCATCCGAGCAGCTCGAAGTGGTGCTGCAGCGGCGCCATCCGGAAGACCCGTTTGCCGGTCATCTTGAACGAGGCCACCTGGATGATCACCGACAGGGTGATTATGACGAACAGGCCGCCGAGGATCGCCAGCAGCAGCTCGGTGTGCGTGGTGATCGCCAGGCCGGCCAGGCCGCCGCCGAGCGCCAGCGAGCCGGTGTCGCCCATGAAGATCTTGGCCGGCGAGGCGTTCCACCACAGGAAGCCGAAGCAGGCGCCGGCGACCGAGCACGCGACGACGGCGAGGTCGAGCGCGTCGCGCACGTCGTAGCAGTTGGGGCCGGGGGCCAGCTGGCAGTTCTGGTTGTACTGCCAGATGCCGATGAAGGAGTAGGCCGCGAAGACCATGACGCTCGCGCCCGTCGCCAGCCCGTCGAGCCCGTCGGTGAGGTTGACACCGTTGGAGGCGCCCGCGATGAGCACGTTGGCCCAGAGCACGAACAGGATCACCCCGAGCACCGGGCCGAGCACCGCCAGGTCGACGGGGGTGTCGCGCACGAACGAGATCGCCGTGGACGCCGGGCTGCGGGTGTTGTCGCCCGGTGACTGGAGCGCCAGGATCGCGAAGATGACGGCGACCAGCGTCTGCCCGACGAGCTTCTCCACCGAGGTGAGGCCGAGGCTGCGCTGCTTGGAGATCTTGGTGTAGTCGTCCAGGAAGCCGATGAAGCCGAGGCCGGTGATGAGGAAGAGCACCAGGAGCGCGCTCAGCGTGAACCGGCTGTGGGTCACCTCCACCATGCCGGACATGTCCAGGAGGATGAGGAGCAGGTGCGAGACGCCATACCCGATCAGGGAGGCGGCGATGATCACCGCGCCGCCCATCGTGGGGGTGCCGCGCTTGGTGTGGTGGCTGGTGGGGCCGTCGTCGCGGATGAACTGGCCGTAGCCGCGCCGCACGAGGAACTTGATGAACAGCGGGGTGCCGAAGAGCGCCACCAGCATCGCGACACCGCCGGCCATGACCACGTTGACCATCAGTCACCGTCCTTCGAGGCATGGGCGAGCTCGTCGCCGAGGAGACGCAGGCCGGAGTCGCGGCTGCTCTTGAGCAGCACGACGTCGCCGCCGCGCAGGGTCTGGTCCAGGTGGGCGCGCGCGGCGTGACGGTCCGGGACTGTCCGGGCGCTCGCGCCCCCCGCCCCGAGGTATGCCGCCGCCGCGGGCTCGGCGAGGTCACCCACGGCCACCAGCTCGTCGACGCCCAGCTCGGCGGCCAGGCGGCCCACGCCGGCGTGCTCGGCGTCGCTGTCCTCCCCCAGCTCGAGCATCCCGCCGAGCACGGCGACGACGCGGCCGTCGGTCTGACGCATCGCGGCCAGGGCGCGCAGGGCGGCCGCGGTGGAGTCGGGGTTGGCGTTGTAGGCGTCGTTGACGACAGTGACCCCGTCCTCGCGGGCGGTCACCTGCATGCGGCCCGGGGACCGGGGCTCCGCCCGGCCGAGCGCGTCCGCGACGTCGACCCACGGCATACCCCACTCGTGCGCCACCGCCGCGACCGCGAGGGCGTTGCCGACGTGGTGCTCCCCGACGACGCGCAGGCTGACCCGCAGGTCGTGCTCGAGGTCGGCGGCGTGCAGCCGGAAGGAGGCCCGGCCCTGCCCGTCGAGGCGGACCTCGCTGGCGCGGACGTCGGCGTCCTGGGCGCGGCCCACCGTGAGGATGCGGGCACCCACCCGCGCGGCGACGTGCTCCATCCGCTGGACGACGGGGTCGTCGGCGTTGAGGACGGCCAGCCCGCCGGGCTCCAGGCCCTCCACGATCTCCGACTTGGCCACCCCGATCGCCTCCCGGGAGCCGAACTCACCCAGGTGCGCGGTGCCGACGTTGAGGACGACCGAGACGGTGGGCGGCGCGATGGCCGTGAGGTGGGCGATGTGGCCGGCGCCCGAGGCCCCCATCTCCGCGACGAGGTAGGCGTGCTGCTCGGTCAGCCGGCAGACGGTCAGCGGGACGCCGACCTCGGAGTTGTAGGACGCCTCCGGCGCGAGCGTCGGACCGAGCCGCTCGAGCACCTGGGCCATCAGGTCCTTGGTGGAGGTCTTGCCGGAGGAGCCGGTGATGGCGACCGTCCGCAGGCCGCCGGC
Organism: Ornithinimicrobium tianjinense; assembly: GCF_014636495.1. Classification (GTDB taxonomy): domain Bacteria; phylum Actinomycetota; class Actinomycetes; order Actinomycetales; family Dermatophilaceae; genus Ornithinicoccus; species Ornithinicoccus tianjinensis. The sequence continues at coordinate 1,112,626 of NZ_BMEM01000001.1, read as the reverse complement.
CGCCGCACAGCGGTCGCGGACCTCACGGGCGAGCGCGGCGAAGGCGCGCGTCACCGCGTCGTAGGGCGGGCGGTCGGGACGCTCGGACAGACGGGAGGGGTCCTCGTCGACGACGACGCAGGGCAGCACCGTGCTCTCACGGTTGGTCAGCGCGGCCACCGCGCCGCGCGATGCGGCGGCGTCGAGGAAGTCGTGGCCGTCGGCGTGGTCACCGCGGCGCGCGACGTAGAGGCTGCCCGGCACCACCTCTCGGGAGTCGGTCACGACGGTGGCGGTCACGACTACCGCTCCCGCCTCGGGGGTGTCGGGGTGTACCCGGCCACCGGTGACCTGCGCGATCTCTCGCAGGGTCAGGGGGATCACGCTCAGGGGGTCCCTTCGTCCTTGATGGCAATGTCCCCCCGTGTGACATCGCCGCTCTCCCCGGGCGCCTTCGCGGCGGGGTCGTACTCCAGGTCCAGCGTCAGCGGCGGGGTGGTGGCGGGCTCGATGCCCTCCGACTGCAGCGCGTAGCGCATGATCGAGGAGAAGACCGGCCCGGCGATGACGCCGCCGAAACGGCCGATCCGGGTGGGCCGCTGGACGGCGACGCCGACGACGTACTTCGGGTCCTCGACCGGCGCGTAACCGATGAAGCTGGAGGTGACGCCGGAGTACTTCCCGAGGTCGTTGTCGTAGCGGTCGGCGGTGCTCGTCTTGCCGGCGACGTGGTAGCCGTCGACGGCGGCCAGGGGCGCGGTCCCGCCCGTCGCGGGGATCTGCTGCATGATCTCCGACAGGGTCGCGGCGGTCTCCTCGGAGACCACGCGCGTGCCGGCGGGGACCGGCGTCTCGGCATAGCGGCCCTCGGCCTCGGTGGTCCCCTGGACGAAGCCCGGCTGCAGCCGGACGCCGCCGTTGGCGATGGTCTGGAAGACGCTGACCTGCTGGAGGAAGGAGCCGCTGAGGCCCTGGCCGAACATCATCGTGAACTTCGACGTGGCGCTCCAGGTGTCCGGTGCCGGCACCAGACCCGCGGACTCTCCCGGTATGCCGTGCCCGACCGGGCTGCCCAGGCCGAACTTGCGCAGCCAGGAGTAGAACGTCTCGTCGTCGAGCTGCTCCCCCACGAGGATCGTGCCCATGTTGGAGGACTTGGCGATCACGCCGGCGAAGGTGAGGTTGAGGACCGGGTGGGGCTCGACGTCCTTGAAGACCGAGCCGCCGCGGGGCAGCGCGACCGGGACCTCGATCGGGGTGTCGCGCTCGACGATGCCCTCCTCGAGCGCGGCGGCGGCGGTGATGAGCTTGGCCGTGGAGCCCGGCTCGTAGACGTCCTCGATCGCCGTGTTGCGCATGTCCTCGACGCTCTGCGTGTCGTCGCCCGGGTCGAAGCTCGGGTAGCTGGCGAGCGCCACGATGCGGCCGGTGCGGACCTCCTGCACCACGGCATACCCCCGCAGGGCGCCCGCCTCGCGGACGCGCTTGCGCACCTGGTCGAAGGCGTACCACTGCAGGTCGGAGTCGATGGACAGCCGCACGTCCTGGCCGGGCTCGGCCGGGGTCTCCTCGTAGAGGCCGGTGCTGATCTTCTCGCCGTTGCGGCCCTGCTCGTAGACAGCCTCGCCGGGTGTGCCGGTGAGCCCGGTGTTGTGGACCAGCTCGAGGCCACCGGCCGGCAGACCGCCGGCCCCGACCCAGCCCACCAGCGGGGCGCTGGCCTCGCCGAGCGGGTAGTCACGGCGCATGAACGGCTCGGCGCTGACGCCGCGCACGTTGCGCTTGCGCAGCTCCTGCCAGGTGCGCGGGGAGACGTCGGCGACGAGGACGGCATACTGCGAGCCCTCGGGGTTCTCGAGCTTGTCGAGCACCGAGGCCCGCGAGGCTCCGGTGACCTCGCTGACGACCTGGGCGACGGCAGTGAAGCCCTCGGCGACGATCTCGCCGTCGTCGTCGCGCAGGGTGTAGTCGGCCGCGAGGGTCGGGTCGGCGATGACGCGGCGGCGCTCGGTGCTCACCGCGAGCTCTGCGCCGTCGACGTCGGTGATCCGGCCGCGCTCGGCCGGGATCGAGGTCACGGCGAGCCGGCCGTCGAGGGCTGCGGCCGAGACGCTGGCGGCGTCGAGCCCCTGGAGCCGCACCAGCTGGGCGGCGAAGAGGCTCAGGACGACCAGGCAGCCGAGGAGCAGCGTGCGCACGCGCCGGGCGGGGTGGACCACCCCGGGTGCGACGGTGCCGCGCCGGGCGGGCGTGCCACGGCGCGCAGCTCCTGGTGCTCCCACGTGTCCCTACCTCTGGCGGTCGTGCCGGTCAGTGCCTCACTCGTCCTCGGTCGCCACTCCCGTGGCAGGCAGGTCCACGTTAAGCGTGCGGGAGCCGTCGACCTTGGAGGCCACGCCGGTCAGCGACCCGTCCGAAAGACGGATGGTGGCCGTGGAGGTCGAGGGCACCATCTTGAGGCGTCGCGCCTCGGCCGCCAGCGACTCGGACGACTCCAGCTCCGCCAGCTGGGCCTCGAGCGTGACCTTGGTGTCGTGCAGCTCGGTCTGCTGGACGTTGAGGCGGGACAGGACGTAGGAGCCCTCCGCCCGGTGCGTGTTGAGCAGGAGCACGGCGGTGAAGGTCGCGAGCACGATCGCCAGGCATAGGACCAGGAAGCCGGTGTGGCCGGTCACCGGTGCGGCGTCCTGGACCCGCGTGCGGCGCCCGGCCCGCGCGTCGACGAGCGGACGCGGTGCGGCGACGGCGCCTCGTCCGAGGCGCGCGGAGACGGTCATCTGGCTCATGGCAGCTCCTGGGGGTCGGGGCGGGCGGGGGTCTGGTGGTCGGGGGTCTGGTGGTCGGGTCCGTCAGCAGGTGGGCGGTCGGGGGTGCGCCGCTCCGGCGCCTGGTCGGGCGTGGGCCGCGTGCGCTCGGCGGCGCGGAGCCGCACCGACGCGGACCTCGGGTTGGCGGCGACCTCCGCGTCGTCGGCCTGCTCGGCGCCGCGCACCAGCAGGCGCAGCCAGGGCGCGTGCTCCGGCAGCTCGAAGGGCAGGTCGGGCGGGGCCGAGCTGGTCGCGCCCGCGGCCAGGCCCCGCTTGGTGATGCGGTCCTCGAGCGAGTGGTAGCTCAGGACGACGATCCGGCCGTCGACCGCGAGCGCCCGGAGAGCGGCGTCGAGCGCATTCGTCCAGACGCTGAGCTCGGCGTTGACCTCGATGCGCAGCGCCTGGAACGTCCGCTTGGCCGGGTGCCCACCCGAACGCTGGCTCGCGGCCGGGACCACCTGGTGCAGCAGCTCGACGAGCGGCCCGGAGGTCGTGAACGGCTCCTTCTCCCGACGGCGGACGACGGCCCTTGCGATCGGGCGCGCGAACCGCTCCTCCCCGAACTCGCGCAGGATCCGCTCGAGCTCGCGCACGTCATACGTGTTGAGGACCTCGGCGGCGGTCAGACCGGAAGTCTGGTCCATGCGCATGTCGAGGGGCGCGTCGGCGCGGTAGGCGAAGCCGCGGTCGAGCTCGTCGAGCTGGAGCGAGGAGACGCCCAGGTCGAACAGGATCGCGTCCGCCCGGTCGAGGCCGAGGTCGGCGAGGACCGCCGGGACGTCGTCGCTGACCGCGTGGACACCGGTGAACCGGTCGCCGAACGGCGCCAGCCGCTCGGTCGCGAGCGCCAGGGCCTGCGGGTCGCGGTCGATGCCGACGGCCCGAGCCTGCGGGCAGCGGCGCAGCACCGCCTCGGTGTGGCCGCCCATGCCGAGGGTGCCGTCCACGAAGACCGCGCCCTCGTGCTGCAGCGCCGGGGCGAGCAGGTCGACGCAACGGTCGAGCAGGACCGGGACGTGCCGGTCGCTGGTGGGGATGGCGTCGGGGGTGCTGTTGTCGGGAGCCTTGGCCATGTCGTCTGCCCGGGTGGGCCGCTACGCCTCCCGCCCCCTGGTCCCCCACCGTCCTGATCGGGTGGCCGCCCGGCACCGGGGAAGTGTGCCGGAGGGCTGTCGGGTCCGGCACGGGGGAAGTCGTGCCGGCGTCCGAGCCTTGTGCGTGCTCCGGCGCGGGGGAAGTCGCGTCGGAGCGGGCGGACGGTGAGGGGCCAGGGAGCGGGCCGCGCGGTGCGGCTCAGATGAGTCCGGGCACCACCTCCTCCGAGCGCTCGGCGAAGGCGGGCTCGACCTGGTCGAGGTAGGAGTTCCACGCCGCGCTGTCCCAGACCTCGACGCGGTTGCCAGCACCGATGACGGTGCACTCGGTCGCGAGGCCGGCGTAGTCACGCAGCACCTGCGGGATGGTGACGCGGCCCTGCTTGTCGGGGATCTCGTCGCTCGCGCCGGAGAGGAAGACACGCTGGTAGTCACGGACGTCGCGCGAGGTCGTGGTGGTGGCGGTCATCTCCGTGGCGATCCGCTCGAACTCGGCGAGCGGGTAGACGTACAGGCAGCGCTCCTGGCCCCGGGTGATGACGAGGCCGGCTGCGAGGCGGTCGCGGAACTTGGCTGGGAGGAACATCCGGCCCTTGTCGTCGAGCTTGGGCGTGTGGGTGCCGAGGAAGAGCACTCGGACCACCCCTTCCCACACTCACGAGGTCGTATGTCGCTTCCAGTGCGCCCCACTGTACTCCACTTTGCCCCACCTGCGTGGCAATTCCGCCTTTCGTCAGGTGATCGACGCCCTATCAATGCAGGTCAGAGCCGGTGGAGCGAGGTGGAGGGAAATCTCGTCCGCTGCGTCGGAACACCCCGTCACCTAGGCGCTACAGCGACCTGCAGAGGCCGCCGCCACACGGCATACCCGCAGGTCAGCGCGTCGCCAGCCGCTCAGCGACAGGCCCCGGTCGGCTCGGTGGAGGTAAGTGGAGTGGCATCCGTGGAGCGAAGTGGAGTGCACCGGTGGAGCGAAGTGGAGTGCACCGGTGGAGCGAAGTGGAGTGGCTCAGGCTGGAGGCACTGTGGCGACCTGTGGCCCCCTGAGGGGCCACGACTCGCCACAGTCCACCGCTGCGCGGAAGAACTAGGCAGCTTGCGGGTGCAGACGCGGGTCGCTCCCGACCGGGCAGGTGGGAGAGCAGGGGACCGGCATACCGCGCCAGCCACGTGCCCGGAGCACCACGGCGACGTCGGCGGCCAGCTCGCAAGGCGTCACGACGACGTCTACCCAGCACGCACGCAGGACGACGCGCCCCCACCCGGCGCTGCGTCGGTCACGGGCCCGGTCCTGCCGGAAGGTCGCTCGGTGAAAGAGCTCACCGTCGATCTCCACGGCGACGTCCCGCTCCTCGTCCAGGAAGTCGAGCCGCCGGCGTCGGCGCGGCGTCGGCGGCCGTGCGGGCTGCGCTTCGTCTGAGGCCGGCCCTTGCGCCGAGCCGGCTGGCCGGGCACCCGACGCTCCGTCGTGCGGCGGGTCGAGCGGACGCTGCGGCGTCATCGGTGGCAGGCCGTGAGCGCGCTCGACGCTCTCGACATATCTCCATTCCGCACCGCTCTCCATACCCAGCTCGGCCGCCTCAAGGAGCGTCGACAGGATCGCTCGGCGAGGGTGCCGCGGGTGATGGGACAGCTCCGCTCGTAGTGCAGCGGGGCTCGACCGCCGCGGTTCACACGCTCGAGCCAGCAGCGACACGGCATCGTCGAGCGTCCAGGCAGACAGGGCCAGCACGTCGATCACGGTCTGGTGCAGCCCCGTGACGGCGATGCCCTTCCTGGTCGCTCCGGTGAGGCGTCGGCGGCGGCGGATCCGGACGCCCGGCAGGGACTTCACCGACTTGCGGGACGCAGGGATGGCCACGGTGAGGATGCTGGGTTCGCGCGTCGCCAGCCCCCAGAGGCGCAACGCGCACTCGCCGCTGGCCACCGCCCCGTCCCCTGCTGCCAGGAGCGCCGCAGCCAGCCGCTCACGCCAGCTGATCGTGCCGCTGTGGGTCACGACCACACCCGGGAACACCGACTGCCACCGGCCGCGTGCGAGGTGTTCGCGGTACGCCTTGGCGCTGCACTCCTCCAGCGCCTGCTTGCGTGTTCTGACCCCACCCATGCGCCGACCGTCCCACGGACGTCGGCCAGATCGTGCCGATCGTCCACAGGCACGCGATGACTGTGGCGACTTGTGGCCCCTGGGAGGGCCACAACTCGCCACGGACGTTCACGTCAAGCAGCCAGTGGGTGCATCGGTGCTCGCCCTGGCGGCCACCCCAGGCGCGAGGGTCCTCGCGCGGGGCACCGCACAGCATCGAGCACCCGTCTTGAATGGGCACTCGTCGGATGGGCCCTGTCTGGGGCAAGATCGACCTATGTCTGCCATCACACCGGCATCCTCCACGGTCGACCTGGATGCCGTCCGCGACGTCGCCGGCGCCATCCACCGGGCGATCACCACCGTGATCGAGGGCAAGGACGACGTCGCGACGACGGCCGTGACGGTGCTGTTCGCCGAGGGCCACCTGCTCGTCGAGGACGTGCCGGGCGTCGGCAAGACGATGCTCGCCAAGGCGCTGGCGCGAGCGATCGACTGCCGGGTCTCGCGGGTGCAGTTCACGCCAGACCTGCTGCCCAGCGACATCACCGGCGTGAGCGTGTTCAACCAGGACTCGCGGGAGTTCGAGTTCCGCAAGGGCGCCGTGTTCGCCAACGTCGTCGTCGGCGACGAGATCAACCGCGCCTCTCCCAAGACGCAGTCGGCCCTCCTCGAGGCGATGGAGGAGCGCCAGGTCACGGTGGACGGCACGACATACCAGCTGCCGCGGCCGTTCCTGGTGATGGCGACGCAGAACCCGATCGAGATGGAGGGCACCTACCCCCTCCCCGAGGCGCAGCGCGACCGTTTCATGGCCCGGCTCTCGATGGGCTACCCCTCGCGCAGCTCCGAGCTGCAGATGCTGGAGACGCACGGCGCGGTGAGCCCGCTCGACGCGCTCACCCCCGTGACCACCGCCGACGCGGTGCAGCAGCAGATCGAGGCGATCCGCAGCCTGCACACCTCGACCGCGCTGCGCCAGTACGTCGTCGACATCGTCAGTGCCTCACGCGCGCACCGGATGCTCCGTCTCGGTGCCTCGCCCCGCGCCGGTCTGCAGCTGCTGCGGGCCGCCCGCTCCCGCGCCGCGCTCAGCGGGCGCGACCACGTGCTGCCCGAGGACGTCCAGCAGATGGCGGTCCCCGTGCTCGCCCACCGCGTGCTGCCGACCGGCGAGGCCTCGCTGGCTCGCCACAGCACCGCAGACCTCGTGCGGGACCTCGTCGGCCGCACCGCCGTCCCCGGTCGCTGAGCCCGGCCGGAGGTCGCGATGACGTCGCCGTGGAGCCTGCTGACCACCCGGGGGAAGGTCTTCGCGGTGCTGGGGGTCGTGGTCGTGGTCACGGGCATCCTGATCGGCTTCCCCGACGTCACCCGGATCGGCCTGGTGCTCGTCGCGCTGCCCGTGCTGGCCCTCCTGTTCATGCCGCGCCGCGCACCCAAGATCCGCGTGCTCCGCGAGGTCGACCCGGTGCGTCTCAGCCCCGACGAGCGCGGCACGGTCGAGGTGCGGTTCACCAACGTCTCCGGCCGCCGCACGGCGGTCTACCTCGCCGAGGAGCACATCGACTACCGCCTGGGTGACCGCCCCCGCTTCGTGCTCCCCCGCATGTCGCACGGCGAGGAACGCCGTCTTCGGTATGCCGTGCGCAGTCGCCACCGCGGCGCCTACCAGCTCGGGCCGATCGTGCTGCGGCAGCGTGACCCCTTCGGGCTCACGTTCCTCACCCTCCACCTGTCCTCGCGCACCGAGGTGCTCGTGCTCCCCCGGATCCACGCGTTGGGAGGCTCGCGCGTCCGCGGCACGTCCCGAGGCAGCGAGGGCGAGCTCCCGCAGATGGTGGCGCTCCACGGCGAGGACGACGTGAGCATCCGCAGCTACCGCGACGGCGACGAGCTGCGCCGGGTCCACTGGCCGGCCACCGCGCACCGCGGTGAGCTCATGGTGCGCCAGGAGGACCGGCCGGCTCGGCGGAGGGCCCTGCTGCTCCTCGACTCGCGCGCGTCCGCGCACCCGGGCTCGGGGATGCGGGCCTCCTACGAGTGGGCGGTCTCCGCCATCGCGAGCGTCGCGCGCCACCTCGTGGCGGAAGGCTTCGTCGTCCACCTGCTCACCGACGCCTCGCTCCGGGACGGCACGGCGGACCACCAGATCGAGCTCGACTCGGCCCTCGCGGCCCTGGCCCGGGCGCAGCTCGAGGAGGACTCCCGGCTGGACCGGCTCTCCGCGGCCGCCGCGCCCTTCACCGCCGGTGGGGTCCTGGTGATCGCCGCGGTCGTCGCCGCCGACGAGGACGCCCTCCGCACCCTCGGCGCGATCCGCCAGCCGGGCTCGCGGGCGATGGCCTTCGTCCTCGACCCCGACCGTTTCGCGCGGTCGCGTCGCGGCGCCCAGCAGCCGGACGAACCGCGCCGCCCCGCGCCCACCGCGCTGCTCGCCGACACCGGCTGGCAGACCGTCGTCGTCGGGCCGGACACCGAGCTCCCCTCGGCGTGGGCCGCGATGACCGCGGTCACCGGCGTGGGTGGTGAGCGACGATGAGCACCCAGACCCCCGCGCCCCCGGCACCCCCCACGCCGTCGACACCGCCGTCGACACCGCCGTCCAGCCGTCGGGAGCCCCGCGCGCTCACGGGCGCGCGCGGGCGCATGGACGTGGACGCCTTCCGCCGCGGGATGTGGGCCGAGGGCTTCGTCGCGGCGCTGGCCACCCTCGCCGTGGCCTGGCCGCTGACCACGCTCCTGCGGGAGCGGTCGTGGCTGCTGCCTGCCGTCCTGCTCGTCGCCCTCGTCGCCGTCACCGGAGCGGTGCTCCGCACGCTCGACGTGCCGCCCAGCCTGGTCTCGCTCGGGCAGCTGTTCGTCGGCCTCGGCGGGCTCACCGGCACCTACCTGCGCGACACCCTCTGGCGGGGCCTGGTGCCCACCGCGGACACGCTCGACCGGGTCGGTGAGCTGCTGCGCCAGGCGGGCACGGTCCTGCAGACGTATGCCGCGCCGGCCCCCACCACCGCCGGCGTCGCCTTCCTCGTCGTGGCCGTCCTCACCCTCACCGCGGTCTCCGTCGACTCGATGGGGGTGACGGGGCGCGCGCCGGCGAGCGCCGGCATACCCCTGGCCGCAGGCTTCCTGGTGTCCGTGTCCAACTCCGGCGAGGCCATGGAGCCGTGGTTCTTCGCGGCCATCGCCGGGCTCTGGCTGGTCATGCTGGCCCAGCAGGGGCACCGCGTCGTCGGCGCCTGGCCCTCGGAGCAGCGCCGCGAGTCCCTCGGCGCGGACGACGTGTCCTCGGGCACCCCGCACCACCGTGGGCTGGCCCAGCTGCTCGGCGCCCTCGCGCTGATCGCGGCCGTGGTGGGCGCCTCGGTGGTCCCGCACCTGCCTCCGACCTACTTCAGCGACGGGCTGGCCCGCAACCCCGACGCCCGCTCCGGGGGCAGCGGCGGCGCGGAGGTGTCCTTCACCGAGACGATGGACCCCTCCCAGGACCTCCGCAGCCAGTCCCAGGCGCCGGTGCTCAACTACCGCACCAACGCCCCCCGTCTCGAACCTCTCCGCGTGACCGCGGCGGAGGAGTTCAGCAACGGCAAGTGGCGTGCCGAGGACCGCCCGACCTCCGGGCTGCTGCCGCTCAACGCCGAGCTGCCGGGCCCCGACGGTCTCTCCGAGGACGTGCAGACCGTCACCCAGCAGCTCCGGGTGACAGGCAACCAGCTGCCGCCCCCGCACCTCGCGGCACCCAGCCCGCTGACCTCGGTGCGCCTGGGCGACGGCGCGGCATACCGTTTCGACCCCCGGGACGACACCGTCGTCGTGCAGGGTGCCACGTCCAGCTACGAGGTCGAGTACCTCGCGATCGAGGGGGGCGCGCAGCTGCCGGCAGATGTCGGCGAACGGCCCGCGGACCCCGAGGACTTCGACGCCGAGCTCCTCGAGATCGACGAGGCGAGCGCCGACGCGATCGCGGAGCTCGCCGACGAGGTCGTGGGCGAGGAGACCAACGCGCTGCAGGTGGCCATCCTCATCCAGGACCACTTCCGCCGGGCGCCCTACCGCTACAGCCTCGACCTCGCCCCCTCCGCCGAGGCGGACTCCGGCGACCCGATCGGCGGCTTCCTCGCGACGAGGCAGGGCTACTGCGTGCAGTTCGCGACGGCGATGGTGATGATGGCGCGCACGGAGGGCATCCCGGCCCGGATGGCCGTGGGCTTCCTGCCCGGCCAGATCCAGGTGGACGGCAGCCGCAAGGTCGTCGCGGCCGACGCCCACACGTGGCCCGAGCTGTGGATCGACGGCATGGGCTGGACCAGGTTCGAGCCCACCCCCGGCATCCGGGCCAACCAGCCGCCGGCCTACGCCCAGGACCGGGAGGACGAGACCGCGACCGAGACCACCACCACGGTGACCCGCACGGAGACGGTGGCCCCCGAGCCGACCAGCGCCGCACCCGCCGCGCCGTCCCTGCTCGACCAGCTCCGCGAGATGCTGCCGCTGCTCGGGCGGGTGCTGCTGGGGCTGCTCGTGCTGGCCCTGCTGCTCGCGGTCGTGCCGGTCGTCGGACGACGCCACCGTGAGGCCGGGTTGAGGTCGGCCACCACCACCCCGGAGCAGGTCGAGGGGCGCTGGACCTACCTCGTGCGCACGCTGCAGGACCTGGGCGTGCCGGCTCCGCCCGCACGGAGCCCGCGCGGGATGGGCCGTCACTACCGGGAGGAGACGGTGCTCGACCGCCGCGGGGAGCAGGCGCTCGGCCGGGTGACCGAGACCCTGGAGCGCACTCGCTACGCTCCTGCGACGGCGGTGCGCGAGCAGGACGTCGACCGGATGGACGAGGACGTCCGCGAGATCGTCGACCAGGTGCGGCACGCCACCCCGTGGAACGTCCGCGCCAACGCCGCCGTGCTGCCCCGCAGCGGCTTCGACGGGCTGCGGGCCTGGGGAGGTCACGCTCGGCGCGGCTGACGCCTGCCCGGTCACCCCCACGCCAGCTCCTCGCGGTGCCGGTGCTCCGCTGCCTCGGGGTGCCATCAGCTCCAGCTCCTGCTCCGGCACCTGGACGAACGGACACATCCCGTCACCCTGCAAGACTGTCGAGGTGGCCCCTCAACCAGCCGATCTCGACCTCGTGGTGGCGCCCTGCCCCGGGTTGCGCCACGGCCTGGTCGTGCCGGCGGCCGAGCTCGAGGAACGCTTCAGCCGCGCGGGCGGGCCGGGCGGCCAGGGGGTCAACACCACCGACAGCCGCGTGGAGCTGTGGTGGGACCCGGCTGCCTCGACCGCCCTCACCGAGGCTCAGCGGGACCGCGCGACCGCCGGGCTCGCGGCATACCTCATCGGGGGAAAGGTGCGCATCGTCGCGGCCGAGCACCGCTCGCAGCGACGCAACCGCAAGGCCGCCCGTGAGCGCCTCGCCGAGCTGCTCCGTGAGGCGCTGGCACCGCCTCCCCCTGCCCGCCGGCCGACCCGACCCACCCGCGGGTCGCAGCGCCGGAGGCTCGAGGCCAAGGGCCGACGCTCCGAGCTGAAGGCCGGCCGGTCGCGGCCCCAGAACAACGAGTAGAGCGGCGCCCGGGGCCTCGGAGCAAGGATGTGCACGGCTGGCGTGACACAACGAATGCCCTGACGTTCGTTGTGTCACGCCAGCCGCGCACATCCAACGTGGGCGGCTCGTCACATCGGCGCGATGCACACCACCCCGGTGCACTGCAGCGGGTTGCCGTTGCCGGCCGCCATGTTGGCGCCGCCGTCCGTCACACCATCGATGGCCTCGATGCCGAGGTCGCCGTTGCCGACGGCGAGGTTCTTGATCAGCGTGGCGCTGGTGCTGTCGACGTCGATGCCGTCGTCGCCGTTGCCCGAGGTCTCGTTCTTGGTCAGCATGGTGCGCTGCGTCTGCCACTGCACCTGGATCCCGTCGCCCCTGGAGCTGGTGACGACGTTCTTGTCGAGCACGGTGTCGTTCGCGTCCTCGAAGAGCGCGACGCCCCACGGACCGGACCCGCTGACCACGTTCTTCTCGACGATCGTGCGCACCGCGCCGTTGGCGACGCCGATCCCGAAGACGTTGCGCTCGACCACGTTCTTCGACACGCGGACGTCGGCCGAGCCGGCGATCCGCACGGCGTCGCGCCCGTTGTCGGTGATGACGTTCTTCTCGAGCACGTGGCCGCCGCCCGTGCCGAGGTTGATGCCTCGGTCGTTGTGGTGGGCGCGGACCTCGCTGACCAGCACGGTCGACGACTGCTGCACCTCGACGGCCGTCGCGAAGTGCGCGATCTCGCCGTTCATCACCGTCACCCCGGTGCGCTGATGGATCCACACGCCCGCCCCCGCGCCGGCGCCATACGCACCAGGCCCGGTGATGGAGTGACCACCGAGGTCGAGCACGACCCCGTCGGCCCCGATGACCAGGCCGTGGCCGGACGCGCACGTGAGGTCGGTCGTCAGCACCGTGCTGGACATCACCACGTCACCGCAGGAGAGGGCGTCGGCCTGCGCAGGCAGGGCGAGGCCGGACAGGAGCAGCGCAGCGCCGCCCGCGGCAGCGGCGAGCGGTCGGACGCGGAGCGAGACAGGCATGGCAGACCATCCTCTGACGGCCACGAGAGGCCGGGCCGCGGGGCCGTGCGTCGTTCTCGTGCCGGCGTCACGAGCCCGGCCGGCGCACCAGATCGGTATACACCCGCCCGACCCGACCTGTCACCAGACCGGGCGCGCCATCTCCAGGTCGCGCGCGCCGGGACGCTCCGGGTGCTGCAGGAACTCCCCGGTCAGCGCGTAGCCGTGCCGCTCGTAGACGCGCCGGGCCGCGTGGTTGTGCTCGTTGACCTGCAGCACCATCCGGCGCGCCCCGAGCTCCTCGCGCGCCAGGGTCAGTGCGGCGTCGAGGAGGGCGTCCACGACGCCCCTCCCCCTCGCCTCGGGTATGACGTACACGGCCAGGACGAGCGCGTCGCCCGGGCCGGGCCTGATCCCCAGGGCTGGGCTGGTCTCCTCCGTGAAGACGGTCAGCGTCCCCAACGGGGCGCCGTGCCCGTCGCGCGCCTGCAGCGTGCCGGGGCCTGAGCTCCTGCGCCACTGCGTCTCCGTGCGATGCTCGACGTCCTCCAGACGGGTCCAGAAGGCGTCGGGCGCGTCACGCAGCATCGCCACGCGCAGCTCGGCGTAGCTGCGCCAGTCGTCCGGGGTGAGCCGGACCACGTGCAGCCCCGGCGGGCGGCCGGACGGACCGGAGCCGCCAGGGTCACCCGCGCGGGGCGAGGGCGACGGCATACCGGTCAGTCGAGGTAGTCGCGCAGGACCTGCGAGCGGCTGGGGTGGCGCAGCTTGGACATCGTCTTGGACTCGATCTGGCGGATCCGCTCGCGGGTCACGCCGTAGACCTTGCCGATCTCGTCCAGCGTCTTGGGCTGGCCGTCGGAGAGGCCGAAGCGCATCGAGACCACGCCCGCCTCCCGCTCGGAGAGCGTGTCCAGGACGGAGTGGAGCTGCTCCTGCAGGAGGGTGAAGGAGACGGCGTCGGCCGGGACGACCGCCTCGGAGTCCTCGATGAGGTCACCGAACTCGCTGTCGCCGTCCTCGCCGAGCGGGGTGTGCAGCGAGATGGGCTCGCGGCCGTACTTCTGGACCTCGACGACCTTCTCGGGCGTCATGTCCAGCTCCTTGGCCAGCTCCTCCGGGGTGGGCTCGCGGCCCAGGTCCTGCAGCATCTGGCGCTGGACGCGGGCCAGCTTGTTGATGACCTCGACCATGTGCACGGGGATGCGGATCGTGCGGGCCTGGTCGGCCATCGCGCGGGTGATGGCCTGACGGATCCACCAGGTCGCGTAGGTCGAGAACTTGTAGCCCTTGGTGTAGTCGAACTTCTCGACGGCGCGGATCAGGCCCAGGTTGCCCTCCTGGATGAGGTCCAGGAAGAGCATGCCGCGGCCGGTGTAGCGCTTGGCCAGCGAGACGACCAGGCGCAGGTTGGCCTCGAGGAGGTGGTTCTTGGCGTTCTTGCCGTCGTTGGCGATCCACCACAGCTCACGCTTGAGCTTGGCGTCGAGCTTCTCGCCCGAGTTGATCTTCTCCTCGGCGAACAGACCGGCCTCGATGCGCTTGGCGAGCTCGACCTCCTGCTCGGCGTTGAGGAGCGCGACCTTGCCGATCTGCTTGAGGTAGTCCTTGACCGGGTCGGCGGTCGCCCCCGCGGTCACGACCTGCTGGGCCGGGGCGTCGTCGTCGTCGGCCGTCGATAGCACGAAGCTGTCGTCGTCGGCGGAGGTGGTGGCCTTGGCCGGGGTGGCCTCCTCCTCGTCACCATCGGTGTCCGCGTGGTCGTCGGTGGCCTTGGCGTCGTCGGCGTCGAGCGCGACGTCGACCTCCTCCATCGCCGACTCGTCCGGCTCGCCCTCGGTGTCCTCGACCTCCTCGGGCTCACCGGCGGCGCCCTTGGCAGCGGCCTTCTTGGCCGTGGTCTTCTTGGCGGCCGCGCGCTTGCGGGGGGCCGGTGCATCGCCGGCGGCTGCGTCGGCGGCGGCGCGCGTCGTCGTGGCCTTCTTGGCGGCCGCGCGCTTGGTCGTGCCGGCGCTCTGGGACGCGGCGGACTTGGCAGCAGCCTTGCGGGCCGGAGCCTTGCGCGCCGGGGTGGCGGCGCCCTCCTCCGCGACCTCCGTGGTGGCCGGCTGGGCCGCGGTGGACTTCGCAGCGGTGGTCTTCGCGGCGGTCGTCTTGGCAGCGGTCGTCTTCGCAGCGGTCGTCTTCGCAGCGGTGGTCTTGGCGGCGGTGGCCTTGCTAGCCGCGGTCTTGCGCGCGGCGGGCTTGCGGGTGCGGCCGGTCGTGGCCATGGAGGTGCCGTCGTCACGGACCTCGATCGCGGCGTCGCTGAACACGCGGAGGACCTTCTTCTGCGCTGCCGGGGTCAGCTCGGCGGCCTGCAGGGCCTCGCGCAACTGGGTGACCGCGACGTGTCCCTGCTCGGTCCCCTGTGCGAGCAGCGTGCGCAGGCCTGCGTTCTCGAAAGCAGGGGGAAGCTCGGTGGGCGCCAGGGTGCGGGGCGTCTTGGCAGTCACGACAGAAACCAACTCTTTTCGGGCGTGTGGCGTATGGGGCGCGGGGAGCGGGCGACGGACCGTGGAGGTCCTTCCTGAGGGGTCAGGGTGCGCCTCCGGCCTCTCTCACAGCAGGCGACCCTGATCATTATAAAACGTCATGGGTCCGCCAGATATGCCGAACCCGCCGACCGGGCGGGTCGGCGGGCTGCGGCGGAGAGGCAGATCAGTCCTCGTCGTCCGCCTTGACGGCGAGCACGGGGCACTGCGCCTCCAGCAGGATGCGCTGGGCGTTGGAGCCCAGGATGAGCTTGCCGATGGGGGTCCGGCGACGCAGACCGATGACGATCAGGTCGGCAGAGCTCTCCTCGGCGACGGCCACGAGGTCCTCGGCCGGCTCGTTGCCGCGGACCAGCGCCCGCACCTCGTGCTCCACACCGGCCTCGTCCAGGTCGTGCTTGACCTGGTTGAGCGCGTCCTCGAAGCGCTGGGCCTCGTGGGCGTCGAAGTCACGTCCACCGCGGTGGGAGTTGACGACGATGAGCTTGGTGCTGCGAAGCTGAGCCTCCGACGAGGCCTTGCGCAGGGCGGCACGGCCCTCGCGGGTGGGGATGTAGCCGACGATGATCGACATGGGCGCTGTCTCCTCCTGGGGTGGTCCTGCGGGCGAGGTTACCGCACGTCGCGGGCCGCCGAGCAGACGACCCGCATCAGCTCCGTCACGCCGCCTCGGCCCGTCGGCGCACCGCCCAGGGCGGGACGCCGTGGCTCAGGGCGTGTCGCATCAGCTGCGCCATCCGGTAGTCGGGATCGGCCTCCAGAGCGAGGTCGACGGCTTCGTTGGCCACCGTCCCCTCGCCGTGGCGCCAGGCCAGGCAGCCCGCCAGCGTGAGCAGCGGGGCCGACCAGTCGACGGGGACGGCGCCGGAGAGCCGGAAGAGCCGGTGCAGCCCGTCCGAGGGGTCGTCCGGGAGGGCCCCCAGCGAGCGCATGAGCCTGCGGTCGTAGGCGTCGAGCTCGAGGCCCTGGAGGGTGAAGACGTCGGGCAGCCAGTGCCCCAGCACGAGGTCACGCACCCAGCGGTCGGCCAGGCTCATCGCGACGACTGCCCGGTCGTGGGGGGTGGGTGCGACCTCGCCGCGCACGATGCGCCCCAGCGTCTCCAGGGCAGGAAGGGGGTCGGGACCGAGGTCGTCGAGGTCCTGCACCGCGATGGACAGACCTGTGCGCGCCGCCGCACGCTCGTCCCTGGTGCGCACCGTGGCCGCGACATCCGCCCGGGACCGTGCCGGGTTGCGACCCTGCAGGACGAGGTCGGCCACCGCCGGCACCCCCGACGGGTCGGGCAGCGGCGTCCAGACCGCGGGCACCCGGTGCTCGGGGTCGCCCTCTGGGGACGCGTCGACCGCTGCGCCGGCAGCCTCGTCGCGGGGCGGACCCTCCGGCATGAGCGAGCGGTAGGCCCCGTCCCGGGTCAGGAGGGCGGCGTGCACCTCGGCCCCCTCCGCCCGCAGACGCTCCTGGGCGGCCGGCACGAGGGCCTGCGCCAGGTCGTCGTCCGCGTCGTAGAGGAAGAGGTGCAGGAGCAGGAGCGGGTCGAGCAGCCCGGCCCCCCGCTCGCGCACCGCGAGCCGCACCGGGGACGCGAGCTGGTCCACGAGGGCGGCCACGTCCTCGGCCGCCGGGAGGTCGACCCGCAGCATCATCGTCACCGGCAGCTGGAGCTTGTCCTGGCGACCCAGGCGGGCGCGGTCGACGAGGCTGCCCACGAGGACGAGCGAGCGCTCGGGTCGGTAGTTGAGCAGGTAGGGGACGCCGGCGAGCAGCTGTGCTGCACCCCGTAGGACGGACGGGGAGGAGTGGTGTGTCGTCATACCCCCACAGTGCCGAAGACGGGCGAGCACGCGCTGGCCCGTCCTCGGGATCTGTGGATAACTCCTGCCGCCTCAGGCGTCCAGGTCCTCCATCGTGTCGCGCGGCGGGAACTCGCGGCGCGCGTGGTCGGCGATGCGCTTCATGAGGAAGCCGTCCAGCCCGGCCCCGACGATGCCTCCCGCCACCGGCACGAAGCGGACGAGGCGGCTCAGCGCCTTGCCCCCGACCGAGGTCAGCAGGCGGAACGCGACGGCCTTGTTGACCATCATCGCCGCCGCCTTGGGCATCCGGGACATGGCCATCCGCGCCAGGCGGCCCGAGCCGGTGATCGAGGCGGCCGACAGGCCGGCCTTGCTGATGAGGTCGTCCGCGTCGGCGCCGACCAGGCTGAGCATGATCGCGGCCCGCGCGCCGGGGGTGTCGACGTCGTAGCCGCGCAGCCGCGCGATGCTGCCGACCATGCGGGTCGCCAGCGCGTAGAACTCGACGACGTTGGCCGGCAGGGAGACGGGCAGGGTGACGATCCCGCCGAAGCCGGTCACGAAACCGCCGATGCCGGCGAGCTTGACGTGGTCGCGCACGACCTCGTCGATGGCCTTCTCCACGTCGGTGCCGCGCTTGGCGCGTGCCTTGTCGACGACCTGCTGGACGGAGTCGACAGGGCCGACGCCGTCGATCCCCAGGTCCATGAGACGCCCGACGAGCGACTGGGCCATGGCGTCCAGGGGTCCGTCGGGCTCGGGCGCGGCGTCAGTGGTGGCGGGGCGGGTGTCGTCGGATCCGAAAAGACCCACGTGCGTCCTCCTCGAGGTCGGTGATGGTGCGGTTATCGTCGCACGCGGCTCGTCGCGTCGCCCGTCGTGAGGACACCCTCGGGTCGACGCGACCAGCGGGGGTGCGCGGTCCTCGCCGTCAGGCCTGCGGCTCGTCGTTGTCGTCGTCGTGGAGCGTCTCGTCCACGGCGCCGGGGTCGGCCAGGAAGGCCTCCAGCTGGGCACCGATCTCGTCCGCGCTGGGCAGGTTGGCGACCTCGGCCGCGAGCAGGCTGCGGCGACGCTGACCCTCGACGAAGCGGTCGTAGCCCGTCTCCAGGGTCTCGACCACCTCCTGGGCCTGCTCGCTCTGGGAGAGCTCCTCCTCGATCCGGCCACGGTTGAGCGCTGCGGCGGCGACCAGGTCGGCCGTGGGCAGCACGAGGCCGGTGAGATCCATGACGGCATCGAGAGCCGCGACCGCGGCGTCGCCGAACTCGGTCTCGGCGAGGTAGTGCGGCACGTGGACCGCGACCCCGAGCGTCTCGAGACCGGTCTCGGCCATCCGCAGGTGCAGGAGCGCCTCGGCGCTGGCCGGGATCTTGACCTGCCCGAAGACGGGCGTGTGGTCACCGAGCAGCGAGGTGTCGCTGGCGTAGCGGGTCAGTCCGACGGGGCGGGTGTGCGGCACCGCCATGGGTATGCCGTGCGCGCTCACGATGCGCCGCACCCCGAAGGCCAGCCCGAGCTGGCGGACGGCCTCGATGAAGGCCTCCCAGCGGTAGTCGGGCTCGACCCCGTGCAGCAGGAGGAAGGGCTCGCCCGCGGCGTCGGTCAGCCGGTACAGGACCAGCGAGGGGTCCTCGTAGTCGGAGTAGTGGTCGGCGTCGAAGGTCATGAGCGGGCGACGCGAGCGGTAGTCGACGAGCTCGTCGACGTCGAAGCTGGCGACCACCTCGTGCGGCAGGGTGTCCAGGAGGTGCTCAGCGAGGGTGCTGCGCACGTGTCCGGCGTCCAGGAAGCCCTCCAGCGACACCATGAGCAGCGGGGCGTGCTGCGGCTGGCGTGCGGTGTCGATCTCCAGGCGGAACAGACGCGAGTGCGTCGTCATCGGGTGGTCTCCTCTCGTCGGACGTCCTCTCAACGCCGGAGGGGCCCGGCAGATTCCGTGCGGCTGCGTCTCTCAGTCCACCGGCGCCACCAGGCCGAGCTCCTGGGGCAGCGCCTCCGGCTCCTCCCCCAGGACGTGCTCCGCCAGGAAGGCGCCGACCACGGCATACCAGACCTTGGCGTGCTGGGGGCTGAGGATCCAGTGGTTCTCGTGCGGGAAGTAGAGGAAACGGTGCACGGTCGAGCCGTCCTCCGCGGCCGGCAGTCCCGAGCGCGACAGCAGCTCGTACCACAGCCGCAGGCCCTCGCCGATCGGCACGCGGTAGTCCTTGTCGCCGTGGATGACCAGCATCGGGGTGCGGATGTCCTCGACGTGCCGGTGCGGGGAGTTGGCCTCCGACATCTCGGGCGTCATCTCGCGCTGCCAGTAGTAGGCGGCGTCGGTCGTGGGCCCGAAGCCGTCGAGGGCCCACAGGGAGGCGTGCGTCACGATGGCGCGGAAGCGGTCGGTGTGGCCCGCGACCCAGTTGGCCATGTAGCCGCCGAAGGACCCGCCCATGGCCGCCGTCCGCGTCTCGTCCACGTCGTCCCTCGCGACGACCGCGTCGGTGATCGCCATGAGGTCGGTGTAGGGCGCCTCGCCCCACGCGCCCCAACCACGCTGGATGAAGTCCTGGCCGTAGCCGGTGGACAGGGCAGGGTCAGGGAGCAGCACCGCATAGCCCTGGGCCACGAGCAGCCAGGGGTTCCATCGCCAGGTCCAGGCGTTCCACGAGCCCAGCGGGCCGCCGTGGATCCACAGCAGCAGCGGGAAGCCGCCCTCCGTGGCCGGTCGGTCGTGCGGCAGGGCGAGCCAGCCCCGGACACGGGTGCCGTCGGCGGTCGTGGTCTCGACCTCCTCGAGGCGACCGGGCACCAGAGGACGCTCGACGGGTCCCTGCAGCCGGACGACCTCGCCGCTGCCCAGGTCGAGACGCACGACCTCCGGCGGGTAGAGGTAGGAGCTGCGCACGCCGTAGGCGGTGCGGCCGTCGGGTGCGACCACGAGGTCGGACCAGGCGGCGTCGTCCTGGGTGAGCTGGGTGACGGCGCCGGAGGCGACGTCGACACGGAAGACAGGACGGCGCCCGTCGCTGTCCGCCAGGACCAGCAGCCCCGTGCCGTCGGGGGTCCACGCCACCGGGTCCGCCCACCGGTCCCAGTCGGCGGCCAGGCGCTCGGTGCGGCCCGTGGCGGTGTCGAGCAGGTGCAGCTCGACGGCGGGCGCCTGGGTCGGCGTCGACATCCGCGTCACCACGACCGCCGCCCGGCTCCCGTCCGGGCTCACCGGACCCGGCTCCACGTCCGCGTCGCCCAGGTCGACCAGGGTGGTCTGCTCCCCCGTGCTCAGGTCCAGGCGCACCAGGACGTGGCGGCGCTCCAGGGAGGCCATCGGCACCGTGACGGTGAGCAGCGCGAACGTGCCGTCCGGGGCGACGGACGGGTCCGGCTCGTGCAGCGGCGCCGGCAGACCCCCGGTCAGCAGCCGAAGCCGCAGCTCGGGGGCCCGGTCGACGGTGCCGGGCAGCGGCGGCCCGGCCTCCTCCTCAGCCTCGGCACCCGAGCCCTCGCCGGTCGCCGGGACGACGTCCGGCGCGGTAGCCGTCGTGTCCGCACCTCGCTCCACCGAGAAGACGTGCGGCTGCTCCGGGCCGAGGTCGTGGTCCCAGTAACGGATCGGGTAACCGGCGTGGAGGATCGCGTCGACCCCACCGTCCTTGCGGGCCTTGAACAGCGCTGCGTGCTGCTTCTCGTCCTTGGCGCCCGGCAGCAGGCCCGCCGTGACCAGCACGCGGTCGGCCTCGCGCGCCGTGCGCACCGAGGCGACGCCCCCTGGCCGGCTGAGCACGACGCGCGCCTCGCCGCCGCGGGCGGGGATGAGCCAGAGGGCCGCCTGGGGCTCGTCCTCGTCGGAGTCTGGGTCGGGCCGGGAGGAGGTGAAGTAGAGGTCGCCGTTGGCGGCGAACGCGGCCCCCGACTCGCCCTTGGTGCTGCGCGTGAGGCGGTGGGCCTGACGCTCGCCCGTGGGGTCGATCTCCCACAGGGCCGAGGCGTAGCCGGTGCCCTTCCGGTTGAGCGTGGCGACGGTCGTCACCAGCCGGGAGCCGTCGGGAGAGAGGGTCAGCCCAGACAGTCGGGGCACGGCGACGTAGTGGGCCAGGTCGTGGAAGACGCTCGCGGGTGCGCTCATGCAGTCAGTCCTACCATCCGGCACCGACAGCAGCACGGTCGGTGCGCGGCACCCAGTGGCTCAGCCCGGCTGCCACCCCGTGCGCGCCGCCCACGCCTCGGCCCGGGGGAACGCCTCGGCGAACCACGGCTCCTTCGCGGCCGCGTAGGCACTGGTGCTCAGGCCCTGCGCGAGGAGACCGGCCTTGAGCGCGGCATACCTCTCGCGCTCCCCCGGCTCGGCGCGCAGCCAGTCCCGGAAGAGCAGCGCCAGACGCCACGCGGGCGACTCGCTCTCCCGCACGTGGCAGTGCACGACCCGTCCCGGGTCGGCCGTGGCGACCATCCTCTTGGGCCACGTGGCATCCGCCGGTCCCCCGGCGCCGTGCGCGTGGTCGAACCACTCACGCCCGTCGTCGACCACGACGAACCCCCGGCGAGCCAGCTCCCGTCGCACCGCGGGGTCATCGACGACGGCCAGGTCTGCCACGACGACCTGGAGGTCCACGACGTCCTTGGCCGGCAGACCCGCCACGCTCGTGCTGCCGATGTGGTCGAGCCGTTGCGCGCGGTCGCCGAGCGCGGCCCGCAGCCGGTCCAGCAGCCGCGCCGCCTGGTCGGGCCACCTGTCGTCGTGCTCGACCACGGCCAGCGTCTCCGGCCTCCTCGCGGCCCGACCCGCACGCAGCGCGGCCTCGTAGGGCACCAGCCTCCCGGACCACAACCGGTCCACCTGTGCGTGCAGCTCCTCGACCGTGCCGCTGTTGTCGAGGAGCACGTCAGCGGCTGCGTGACGACTGGCGTCGTCGGCCTGCGCGGCGATCCGGCGGCGGGCCTCCGCCTCCGGCGTGCCCCGCAGCTCGACCAGCCGCCGCAGCCGCACCTCGGCGGGCACGTCGACGATCACGGTGAGCGCATAGTCAGCGGCGCGGTCCAGCTCCACCAGCAGAGGTATGTCGTGCACGACCACCGCGTCCTCCGGCGCGGCCGCGACGAGCTCCCGGGTCCGCGCGGCGATCCGCGGGTGGGTGATCGCCTCCAGGTCGCGCCGGGCGTCCGCGTCGGAGAACACCACGGCCCCGAGCGCGGCGCGGTCGAGGGTCCCGCCCGCGCCGACCACCTGCGGACCGAACCGGTCGACGATCTCGGCGAGCGCCGGCATACCGGGCTCGACGACCTCCCGCGCGACGCGGTCCGCGTCCACGACGACGGCGCCCAGCGCCGCCAGCCTCGCCGACACGGTCGACTTGCCCGACCCGATCCCGCCCGACAGTCCGACCCAGAGCATGCGGCACAGACTAGGTCAGCGCCGCTGCACCATCGTGACCACGCCCACCGCGACGGCCAGCCACCAGCCGAGGTGCGAGGCGACGATGCTGCCGTTGACGCGCCAGCGCAGTGAGGCGGGCACGTCCTCGCGACGCACCTCGCGGGGCAGCTGGAGGAGGCGCTGCTCCACCTGGCCGACGACCAGGCCGTTGTTGGCGAGCACGAGGATCGCGCCCATCTTGACCCACGGGAGCGGCGTGCTGAGGTCAGGCTCGAGGAAGAGGCCGGAGGCGAGCAGGAGCACCAGCCCCATCCAGACGAGCGGGGTCGCGGCCTCCGCCGTGCGCAGCACCTCGCGCACCTGCCGCAGCCCGGCGATCCACGCGAGGCCGGTCCAGTCGATGACCAGCACGGCGCCGAGGCTGAGGACCAGCCCGAGCAGGTGCAGCACGAGCGCCGTCTCGAAGAGCAGCTCGGGCGGCCGGATCCAGCCGGCGGCCACGAAGACCCCGACGATCAGCGCGGAGAGCCACACGTGTCGCCAGGTGTGCCGGGTGAGGAGGATCTTGCGGAGGTTCCGCACCCACTCACTCAGCATGGGCACAGGGTATGCCGTCCGCGCGCGGTCCCGTCCGCGCGCCCCGCGGGGCCCGGCTCAGACGAGGGCGGCCTCCGGCTGGCGGACGTGGTGCACCCCGGTGAGGGAGCGTCGCCACGCGGTGACCTCCTCGGCCACCGGCTCCCCGGCGAGGCCGCGGACGACCAGCGACGCCAGCCGCGGCATGTCCTCCTCGGTCAGCCCGATCCGCACGAGCTCCGGGGTCCCGATCCGCAGGCCGTTGACGTCGCCGTCGACCGGCTCGTCCGGCAGGCCGATGCCGCACGCCAGCAGGTTGGCCCGGCGCAGCAGCCGGGAGGCGGCCTGCCCCCCGCCCCACGGGTGCGCGCGGAGCGCGAACTGGTGGGACCGGGTGTGGCCCTCGACGGTCTCGAAGACCGGCGCGCCGAGCGCGGCCAGCTCCTCCGCGAGGCGACGGGCGGTGCCGACCATCGACGCGGCATACCCCTGCCCGTGCACCTGCCAGTCGACCATGGTGACGGCGAGCGCGGCGGTCTTGCCCGCGTCGAAGTTGGCGGTCAGGCCGGGGTAGGCGATCGCGTCGAGCCGCTCGGCGAGGTCCGGCTCGTTGGTGACGACGACGCCGCCGGCGGGTCCGCCAAGGCTCTTGTAGGTGCTGAAGGTCATCAGGTGGGCGCCCAGGGCGAGCGGGTTCTCCCAGGCTCCGCCGGCGATCATCCCGCACAGGTGCGCGGCGTCGAAGAGCACGCGTGCCCCGACCTCGTCGGCGATCTCGCGCACTGCCGCGACCGGGTGCGGGGTGAGGTTGAGGCTGGCGCCGAGGGTGATGAGCCGCGGGCGCACCTCGTGCGCGGTCTCGCGCAGCGCGTCGACGTCGACGGTGTAGCGGGTCGGGTCGACCGGTGCAGGGACGGTGCGCAGCCGGTACATGCCGGCCGAGCCGCCGGCGTGGTGGGTGACGTGGCCGCCGATGGACGGCGGCGGCGCGACGATCGTGTCGCCCGGCTCGCAGGTGGCCAGGAAGGCGTAGAGGTTGGCGATGGCGCCGGAGGGCACGCGGATCTCGGCGTGCGTCGCGCCGAAGACGTCCGCGACCAGCTCGGCCGCGATCACCTCGAGCTGCTCGATGGCCTCCAGGCCCGTCTCGTACTTCTCGCCCGGGTAGCCCAGGGACGGCCGCGACCCCAGTCGTGCGGCGAGGAGCGCCTCGGCGCGCGGGTTCATGACGTTGGTGGCGGGGTTGAGGTTGAAGCAGTCGAGGTCGTGGATCTGGTGGTTCTCCGCGACGAGCCGGTCGATCTCGGCGAGCTGCTCGTCCGGGGTCCGCGCGGCGGCGGCGTCGGCCAGCGCCTCGACGCGAGCGGCGGGCGCGGCGGGGATCCAGGGGCGGGGCGCGAGTGCGGTCATGGCTGTTCCTTCCGACGGCGGGGCTCTCCCGGCACCGTATGACGTGTCCGTCCCCGCGGTCACCGGTCACCGGTGGCGTCCGCAGGCCTATCCTTGCGACATCTGTCGGATCGTCCACAGGAGGCGCGGATGGCGGGAGCCCGGCTCCAGGTCGTCGTCGACGAGCTCGCCCTGCAGCTGGGTCGCGGGGTCACGGTGGACGACGCGTCGGGCCGGCTGATGGCCTACAGCGCCCAGGGCCAGGACGTCGACGCGGCCCGCGTCCAGGCCATCCTCGGCCGGACGAGCGACGCGGCGGTCCTGGCGTGGGAGTCACGCTTCGGGTCCGCCGGAAGCCGCGGCCCCTACGAGATCCCGGCCAACCCCGACCTCGGTATGTCGTCGCGCCGGGCCGTCCTGCTCGTGCACCGCGGCGCGGTGCTGGGTCGGGTGACAGTGCTCAGCGGGGACCGGCCGTGGACGACGGAGGACGACGACCTGCTCGCGCGGGCCGGCGAGCAGGCGGCGGCGCTGCTCGCCGCGGGCCTGTCCGACGACCCCGACCAGCTGCTGGCGCAGGTGGTGTCGGCGCGCTCCCAGCGCGAGGCCCGCGGCCCGTGGTCGAGGCTCGTGCCGCAGGCACCGGCGCTGGAGGAGCCGGGGCTGGTCGCCGTGGCGGTGCTCGGCGGCGGGGCGGAGGCCGGGCGGCGCTGGCCCGGGCGGCTCGTCTGGACGGTGGTCGACGGCACGCTCGTGGTCGTGACCGCCGCGGGTGCGGTCACCACCACGGCCGGCGGCGGCCGTCACACGGAGGCCTCCGGGGGCCCGTCTGGCACCCGCCTGCCGACGGGTGTCGGTGACCCGTCCGTCGGAGGTCTCGCAGGCGTGCGTCGTGCGGTCGGGCAGGCCCGGGTCGCGGCCCAGCTGACCCGGCTCGACCCTGCCCTCGCCGACCGCTCCGGCACCGGCCTGCTCGCGTGGGCCGATGCGGGGGTCTACCGGACGCTCGTCGGCCCTGGCGGTCTCCCCACCGGCAGCGACCCGTTGGCGCGGCTGGAGTCGGGAGCCGACAGCGAGATGGGTGCCCAGCACACCCTCGAGGTGTGGCTCGACCACGGCTGCGACGTCCGCAGCACAGCCGCTGCCCTCCACCTGCACCGCAGCAGCCTCTACCACCGGCTCGAACGCGTGGCCCACGCCCTCGGGGTGGACCTCTCGGACGGGCTCACCCGGCTCGACCTGCACGTCGCGCTCAAGGCACGCCGGGCGCGCGGGGTGCGGCTGCCGCCAGGTTGGGGGGCGTAGGTCCGGGCCGCGGGTCAGTCGGTGCCTGCGGTGCCGCGCCCCTGCCACGTGCAGATGCACACCTCGTTGCCCTCCGCGTCGGCGAGCACCCACCACGACGGCGCCGCCTCGTCGGAGACCAGCCGGCCGCCGGCCGCCAGCGCAGCCTCCAGCCGCTGCTCGGCGACGTCATGAGGCACGGTGATGTCGAGGTGGAAGCGGTTGCGCTCCACCCGCGGCTCGTCCATCTGCTGGAACCAGAGTGCCGGCAGGCGCCCTGCCGGGTCGACGAGCACGTCCGTCTCGGGAAGGTCACCCTCGACGGTGTAGCCCAGGACCGCGCGCCAGAACGGTGCGACGTCGGCGGCGGCCATCACGTCCAGGCCGATCTCCAGCGTGCTGACCTCCTCCGGCACCGGCGTCAGCCCCAGCTCGTCGGCGATCGCGCTGACGGCCAGCGCCAGCCGCCGGTCCCGACCCGTGAGCCGCTGCACGTCGTGGCTCACGGTCGTCACGGTCACGTGCGGGTAGCGCAGGTCGACGTCCGGGTGGTGGTCGAGCTCGTCGGCGGCGGCAGCGATCCGCGACGTGAACTCGGCGCCCCGGCTGAACCCGCCCGTCTCCCACCTGGCGACGAGGCGGCCCAGGACCACCCGCCAGTGGGCCAGCTCAGGGTCCCGCGACAGGCTCTCCTGCACCTGGTATGCCGTCTCCGTCGCGCCCTCGGGCCGGTCGGTGCTGGGGTCCTCGCTCATGCCCCCAGGGTGCCACCGCACGCCGACAGGTGCTCGACGACCGGGTGGCATCGTGAACGAGACCACCTCCGCAGACACCGTCCACAGGTGAGTGACGTGTCACGTTGCGCCACGAGTGACGTATCAGCGCACCACGGGCGTCTCAGGCGCTGGCGTCCTCGGCCGCGTCCATCGCGGCGTAGATCCGCTTGGCGGAGACCGGGCCGGCCGTGCCCAGCCGCTGGGCGAACATCGAGACGCGCAGCTCCTGCACCGACCACACGATGTCCATGACGTCAGGGTCCTGGCGGCGGTGCGGGGGCAGCGAGTCCAGGAACCTCGCCAGCTCCTCCTCGACGAGGTGCACCTCACCCATCCGCTGCCGGTCGCGGGGCAGGTCCTGCACCCCCTTGTCGAGCCGCTCGGCCATCGCCCGCAGCCAGACCACCATCCGCGGCAGGCGGCGGTAGCCGACGTCCGCCACGAAGCCGGGCCGGACGAGGGCGTCGAGCTGCCGGCGCAGGTCGACGGCCAGGTCGGCCGCGGCCGGGGTCGTGAGCCGCTGCAGCCGGAGCGACACCTCGCGCGCCGTGTCGAGGATCGGCACCAGCCACTCCACGATCTCCAGCACCCGCGGCACCGACTGCTGGCGCACCCCGGCCAGCGCCGCCTCGAACTGTGCGGGCGTGCGCACCGTCGCGCCCGGCTGCTCGGCCACCACGGAGTCGACCGCCGCGGCCAGGGCGTCCTCGAGCAGCGCCGGCACCGACCCGTGGGGGTTGTGCCCGAGCGAGAGCTTCTGCTGGTTGGTCAGCAGCGCCAGCAGCCGCTTCCACGGCGGCTGGGTGTTGAGGAGGAGCAGCCTGCGCACCCCACGCAGCGTCTCGCGCTGGGCCTCCGACCGCGTCGCCAGCACCCGCACGTCGACGGCGTCGCCGACGTCCACCAGCGCCGGGAAGCCTTGCACTGCACGGGGTCCCACCTGTCGGCTGAACGTCTCGGGCAGCGGGTCGTAGGCCTCGCCCTCGGGCCAGCCGGTCAACCTCTGGCGCTCCACGCGCGAGGCGGCCGCGGCCATCGTGGTGCGCACCTGGCCGGCCAGCTGCGCCTGCAGCGCCGCGAGGTCCTTCCCCTCGCCGAGCACCTCGACCCGACCGCGCCCCCGGGATCCCCTGCGCCCCTTGGCCTTCGGGTCGCGCGGGCCGACGGCCCGCTCGACGCGGAACGTCATCTTGAGGTGGTCGGGCACCCGCTCCCAGTCGACGTCGGACGCGCTCACGCGGACGAGCCCGCGTCGGGT
The DNA here is from genome assembly GCF_014636495.1 of Ornithinimicrobium tianjinense. GTDB lineage: Bacteria > Actinomycetota > Actinomycetes > Actinomycetales > Dermatophilaceae > Ornithinicoccus > Ornithinicoccus tianjinensis. The sequence goes on along the minus strand of NZ_BMEM01000001.1, from coordinate 1,085,127 downwards.
GAGCTCCTCGGCCAGCGCCTCGCGGACCGGCACGGCCCCGACCAGGCCGGCGCTCTGCATACCGGCCAGGGCGGCACGCCCGTGGTCCGGCGCGGGGACGAAGTTGCGGCGCAGGTCCTTGGGGAGCGCCTTGATGAGCGCGGTGACCAGCTCCTCGCGCAGCCCCGGGACGAGCCAGTCGAAGCCGTCCTCGGACACCTGGTTGAGGACCTCGACCGGCAGGTGCACGGTGACGCCGTCGGCGTCGGCGCCCGGCTCGAACTGGTAGGTCAGCCCGAAGCTCAGCTCGCCCTGCGTCCACGTCGTCGGGAAGTCGTCGGCGCTGACCGCCGCCCCCGCGTCGCCGACGAGCAGCTCCTCGGTGAAGGTGAGCAGGCGGGGGTCCGTGCGGCGCGCCTGCTTCCACCAGGTGTCGAAGTGAGCCCCGGAGACGACTTCCGCCGGGATCCGCTCGTCGTAGAAGGCGTAGAGCGCCTCGTCGTCGGCGAGGATGTCGCGCCGCCGGGCCCGGGCCTCCAGCTGGCCGAGCTCCTTGACCAGCTTGCGGTTGGCGTGGAAGAACTCGTGCCGGGTGTCCCAGTCCTCCTCCACCAGCGCGGTCCGGATGAACAGCTCGCGGGCGAGCTCGGGGTCGATGCGGCCCAGCGGCACGGTGCGCCCCGCGACCAGGGGTATGCCGTAGAGCGTCACCCGTTCGTCGGCGACCGCCGACGCGCTGGAGCGTGACCAGCGCGGCTCGGAGTAGGAGCGCTTGACGAGGTGGGCCGCGGCGGCCTCCACCCACGCCGGGTCGACGACCGCGTTGGTCCGCGCCCACAGCCGCGAGGTCTCGACCAGCTCGGCGGTCATGACCCAGTCGGGGTTGCGGCGGTGCAGGACCGAGCCGGGCTGCAGCACGAAGCGGGCCCCGCGGGCGCCGAGGTAGTCTCGCTTCTCCCGCTCCCACATCCCCACGTGCGAGAGCAGGCCCGCGAGCAGCGACTGGTGCACCTGGTCGGGCTTGGCCGCGTGCTCGTTGGCCTCCAGGCCGAGGCTCTTGGCCGCCTGGCGCAGCTGGGTGTGCAGGTCCTGCCACTCGCGCACGCGCAGGTAGTGGAGGAACTCGTTCTTGCACAGACGGCGGAAGGCGCTGCCGGAGAGTTCCTTCTGCTGGCGCTGGAGGTAGCGCCAGAGGTTGAGGAGGACGAGGAAGTCGGAGTCGACGACGTCCTGCGCACCGCCCTCGCTGTCGGCGCCCGGCCGGCCGCCCGGCCCGCGCGGCACCCCACCGGCACGGCGGAAGCGGGCGTGCGCCTGGTCGGCCTGCTGCTGCCGGTCCGACGGCCGCTCGCGCACGTCCTGGATCGACAGCGCGGCGACGATGACGAGGACCTCCTTGAGCGCACCCTGCCGCTCGGCCTCCACGAGCATCCGCGCGAGCCGCGGGTCGACGGGCAGCGCGACGATCGCCCGGCCGTAGGGCGTGATGCGCTTGCGCGGCACGTGGGCCGGCGCGTCGGGGTCGATCGCCTGCAGCTCGGTCAGCAGCCGCACGCCGTCGGCCACCTGGCGCGAGTCCGGCGGCTCGATGAAGGGGAACCGCTCGATCTGGCCCAGCCCGAGGCTGGTCATCTGCAGGATGACGCTGGCCAGGTTTGTGCGCAGGATCTCCGGGTCGGTGAACCGCGGCCGGGCCTCGAAGTCCTCCTCGGAGTAGAGCCGGATCGCGATCCCGTCCGCCAGACGCCCGGCGCGGCCGGCGCGCTGGTTGGCCGACGCCTGGCTGATCGGCTCGATGGGCAGCCGCTGCACCTTCAGCCGCTGGCTGTAGCGGCTGATGCGCGCGGTGCCGGTGTCGACGACATACCGGATGCCGGGGATGGTCAGCGAGGTCTCGGCGACGTTGGTGGAGACGATGATCCGCCGCCCCGCGTGCCGCGCGAAGACCCGGTGCTGCTCGGCCGCGGAGAGCCGACCGTAGAGGGGCAGGACCTCGGTGGAGGGCAGCGCCATACCCTCCAGGGCGTCCACGACGTCCCGGATCTCGCGCTCCCCCGAGCAGAAGACCAGCACGTCCTCGCCCCGGCCGTCGCGGCCGGTCCCCTCGGTCCACAGCTCCTCGACCGCCTCGACGACACCGGTCACCTGGTCGATCTCGACGGTGACCGGCGCGCGGTCCGCCCCGCCCCGGGAGGGCGCCACCTCCCGCACGAGCGGGCGGTAGCGGATCTCGACCGGGTAGGTCCGCCCGCTGACCTCGACGATGGGCGCGGGCCGGCCCTGCGCGTCGGCGAAGTGCGCCGCGAAGCGCTCGACGTCGATGGTCGCGGAGGTGATGATCACCTTCAGGTCGGGGCGCTGGGGCAGCAGCTGGCGCAGGTAGCCGAGGATGAAGTCGATGTTGAGGCTGCGCTCGTGGGCCTCGTCGATGATGAGGGTGTCGTAGCGGCGCAGCTGCCGGTCGCGCTGCAGCTCGGAGAGCAGGATTCCGTCCGTCATCACCTTCACGAGCGTGTCCCGCCGGCTCTGGTCGGTGAAGCGCACCTGGTAGCCGACCGTGGTCCCGAGCTCGACGCCCAGCTCCTCGCTGATGCGCTCCGCCACCGAGCGGGCGGCGATCCGCCGCGGCTGGGTGTGGCCGATCATGCCCTCGACGCCGCGTCCCAGCTCCAGGCAGATCTTGGGCAGCTGGGTCGTCTTGCCGGACCCCGTCTCCCCCGCGACGATGACGACCTGGTGGTCGCGGACGGCCGCCTTGAGGTCCTCGCGACGCTCGCTGACCGGCAGCTCAGGGGGATAGTGAAGGTCCTCGGGCGCGGGGAGCGCGGCCCGTCGCGCAGCGACCAGCTCCTTCTTGCGGGTATGCCGTTCGCGCTCGGTTCGGTCTGGCGCGGGCATGGTCCAACTCTACGTGGGCACCGGACCGTCGCCGGACGTTCGCCCGCTGGTCGTGTCGACGTCAGCCACACCTCACCCCCCTCGGGATGGATGGGCAGGTCGGGAAGCCCCGACGCACCCGCTCGCGCAAGGAGACTCAGTGATGTTCCGCCCCGTCGCCCGCCTGGCTGCCGTAGCCTGCCTGGCCATGCCCCTCGCTCTCTCCGGCGCCGCCGCCGGCGCCACCCCCGGCCAGGGCGCCGACCACGGCCTCGGCCTCGGCCCGAAGGCCGACACCGGCGCGCCCACCACCGCTCCCCTGGTCGTCGGTCACCGCGGCGCCAGCGGCTACCGCCCCGAGCACACGCTCGCCTCCTACGAGCTGGCTGCGCGCATGGGCGCCGACTTCATCGAGCCCGACCTCGTCGCCACCAAGGACGGCGTCCTCGTCGCCCGACACGAGAACCTCATCAACGACACCACCGACGTCGCCCTCCACCCGGAATTCGCCGACCGCAAGACCACCAAGATGATCGACGGCGTGGCGCTGACCGGCTGGTTCACCGAGGACTTCACGCTGGCCGAGCTGAAGACGCTGCGCGCCAAGGAGCGTCTGCCCCAGGTCCGGCCCGCGAACACCGCCTACGACGGACAGTTCGAGGTCCCCACCTTCGAGGAGGTCCTCGAGCTGCGCGAGCGCCTGTCCGCCGAGCTGGGCCGCGAGATCGGTGTCTACCCCGAGACCAAGCACCCCTCCTACTTCGACGGCCTCGGCCTGTCCCTGGATGAGCCGCTGGTGGGCCTCCTGGAGCAGTACGGCCTCAACAAGCCGCAGGCTCCGGTCTTCGTCCAGTCCTTCGAGCTCGCCAACCTGGCCGACCTCAACACCAACCTCAAGCTGCGCGCGCCGAGCGTCTTCCTGCTGTGGCACTCGGGCTACCCCTGGGACTCCGAGGTCGCCGGCGACACCGTCCGCGACTACGCCCACTACACGACCCCCGAGGGGCTGCGCGAGATCGTGGACGCCCAGGTCGACGGTGTCGGGCCGGAGATGACCATGGTCATCTCCCGCGAGGCCGACGGCTCGATGGGCGCGGACACCGGCCTCGTCGACCGCGCGCACGACGCCCGGCTGACGGTGCACCCGTACACGATGCGCGCCGAGAACACCTTCCTCTACACCGACTTCCGCAGCAGCGCCGACCCGATCGCGCACGGCGACATGATCGGTCAGATCACCGCGATGCTCGAGGTCGGCGTCGACGGCTTCTTCACCGACCAGCCCGACCTCGGCCGCCAGGCCGTGGACGCATGGATGTCCGACAAGAAGGTCCGCCCGCAGGGCTGACGCACCTCCTCACGCCGCGTCGCCGGGGATCCGCAGCTCCTCGGCGACCGGCAGGTGGGTGACCGAGGCGCGGGTCACGACATACGTCCCGAGCAGGGGCACCGGGCTCGCGCGGCAGACCTCGATCGCGTGCTGGTGGACGACCCGGTCAGCGTCGCTCACCGCGCCCCAGGGGCGGACGAGGGAGAGCACCACGCCGCCCACGCCGGGCAGGTGCTCGGCGACCTCCACCAGCCGCGTCACGGCGTCTGTCAGCTCCTCCGCCGGGATGCTGCCGACGAAGATCGGCTGGCTGAGGGCACCGTCCAGCCTGGCGAGCAGCACGCTCAGCCCGCCGATCCTGCGGTCGGCGTCGCTGACGCACAGGTCGACGACGTCGGCAGCGAAGGTGGGGTCCGCCAGGGACCGCTCGGGCCAGTTGTCAGGAAGGTCTTCAAAGCTCATGGGCCGAGCCTGCCCGGATCGCCCGACCCGGCGCAGAAGTTGTCCACAGGGCGCGTGCGCCGGCCCGTCCCTGCTCTCAGAGGAGCAGGGAGACGGTGTGGATCACCAGGCCCACGAGCGCACCGACGACGGTGCCGTTGAGGCGGATGAACTGCAGGTCCCGCCCCACGTGCAGCTCGATCTTCTCGGAGGCCTCCCGCGCGTCCCAGCGCTGGATGGTCGATGAGATGACCGACGTCAGCTCGGGGCCGTAGCGCTCGACGAGACCGACCACCACGTCCGCGCTCCACGCGTCCAGCCGCGCGCGCAGGTCGTCGTCCTCCACCACGCGCCGGCCCATGCCGGCCAGCTCGGTCGCGAACCGGGTGCGCAGGTGACCGGCGGGGTCGTCGAGCGCCTCCAGCACGGTCGCGCGCAGCGTCTCCCCCAGCCGCACCCCGGTGGTCGCCACCTGCGGGTGGTCGAGCAGCCGCTCCTTGAGCCGCTCGAAGCGCTCGGCGGTCCGGGGGTCCTCCTGCAGGTCCCGCGCCAGGTCCTCGAGATAGGAGTCGAGCGCTGCTCGCACGTTGTGCTGCGGGTCGTCCTTGACGTCGCGGGCCCAGCGCAGCACCTCGACGTAGACGCGGCGGGTGATCTGGTCGTTGACCCACTGGGGCGCCCACGACGGCGCCCTCGACCGCACGATCGCCTCGACCTCGTCCTGGTGCAGCGCCAGCCAGGCGTGCAGCTCGCGCGCGCCGAGGTCGACGAGCCCGTGGTGCGAGCCGTCCGCGACGACCCGCTCGAGCAAGTGCCCGGCGACGGGCGACAGCGGCTCGGCGCGCAGGCGCGGCAGCACCACCCGTTCGACGAAGGTCCGCAGCTCGGCCTCGTCGATGCGCTCCACGCCACGCCGCACGAAGGGCACGGCCTCGGCGACGACGCGCTCGGCGTTCTCCGGCCTGCTCACCCACCCGGCGAGGCGCTGCACCACCTGCGCGTCGAGGTACTTGTCGCGCAGGACCTGGGGGGTGAGGAAGTTGTCCGTCACGAACTGCTCGAGGCTGGCCCCGAGGTCGTCCTTGCGGCGCGGGACGAGGGCCGTGTGCGGGATGGGCAGCCCGAGAGGGTGGCGGAAGAGCGCGGTCACCGCGAACCAGTCCGCGATCGCGCCGACCATCCCCGCCTCCGCCGCGGCGTTGACGAAGCCCCATCCCCCCGCGCGCCCGTGGGTGATCACGTAGATCACCGCCATCACGACCAGCAGGCCGGTCGCGACCGTCCGCATCCGCCGCAGCCCGGCGCGCCGTTCCTCGTCGGTGACGCGCCCCGCCGCGGTGACCGTGGTGGGCGCGCTCATCCGGTCCACTCCCCCGTCCGCCACGCGGTCTCGAGCACGTCCCGGTATGCCGTGAGGTCCCATCCCCTGCCCCTCACCCAGTCCTCCTGGTAGTAGGTGTCCTCGTAGCGGCAGCCGTCGTCGCACAGGAGCGTGACGATCGACCCCGCCACCCCCGAAGCCCGCATCTCGCACGCGAGCCGCAGCACGCCATACAGGGCGGTGCCCGTGGACGGACCGCAGGAGCGCCCGGTGGTCTCGCCCAGGAAGCGCATCGCCGCGACGGAGGCGGCGTCGGGCACCCCCATCATGCGGTCGACGACGCCCGGCACGAAGCTCGGCTCGACGCGCGGTCGCCCGATGCCCTCGATGCGTGAGCCGCACGGCTCGTCGTCCCCGGCCCGGCCGGCGAACGCCGGGAGGAACGCCGACCCCTCCGGGTCGACCACGCAGAGCCGGGTGGCGTGCCCCTTGAGCCGGACGTAGCGGCCGATGGTGGCCGAGGTCCCGCCGGTGCCGGCGCCCACGACGATCCACTCCGGGACCGGGTGCGGCTCCATCGCCATCTGCTCGAAGATCGACTCGGCGATGTTGTTGTTGCCGCGCCAGTCGGTGGCGCGCTCGGCGTAGGTGAACTGGTCCATGAAGTAGCCGCCGTAGCGAGCGGCCAGCTCGCGGCTCACGTCGTAGACCGCGGCGGCGTCGTCCACCAGGTGGCAGCGGCCACCCTCACGCTCGATGAGGGCGATCTTCTCCGGGCTGGTGTCCTTGTGCATGACCGCGACGAACGGCAGCCCGAGCATCGCGGCGAAGTGGGCCTCGCTCACCGCCGTCGAGCCCGAACTGGCCTCGATGACGGTCGTGCCCTCGCGCAGCGAGCCGTTGCACAGGGCGTAGAGGAACAGCGAGCGCGCGAGCCGGTGCTTGAGGCTGCCGGTCGGGTGCGTCGACTCGTCCTTGAGGTAGAGGTCGACGTCCCACCCGGCGGGCATCGGGATCCTGACCAGGTGGGTGTCGGCGCTGCGGTTGGCGTCCGCGCGCAGCCGGCGCACCGCCTCGTCGACCCAGGCCCGGTCGGTGGGCACGGGCGAGGGGTGGTCGGTGAGGGGCGTCGGCACGGGCGCGGTCACGTCGTGACGTTACCGTGCGCGTCCGACATCAGCCGATCCGACGTCGCCCCTCCTGCGTCAGACGAAGATGATCTGAGCGCCCTCGGCGATCTCGATGAAGTCCGAGGCGCTGATCACGCCCTCGACGGCCGGGTGCAGGTCCGCCTCGATGATCTTCATCATGTCGTAGGTGAGGCGGCAGGCATACAGGTGCGCGCCGGAGGCGGCGAGCAGGTCGAGGAACTCCGGGACGGTCGGGATGTCCAGGTCTTCCATCTGCTTCTTCATCATCCGCGTGGCGAAGCTGGTCATGCCCGGGAGGTTGCCCATCGCCTGAGGCATCGACACGTGCTCCAGGCCCGGGCGCAGACGCCCCAGGTCAGGCATGTGCATGGCGGTGTTGCCCGAGAGCGTGAACTTCAGCCTGTCGTTGGTCCTGGTGTTGATCATGTCCAGGCCCCAGAAGGTGAAGAAGATGTGCACCTCGATGCCCTCGCCGAGGGCGGCGTTGCCCATGATCAACGCCGGGTAGGCCATGTCGAGGTTGCCCTTGGAGCAGATGAACGCCATCTTGCGGCGCCCCTGGTATGCCGCCACGCCGGCGGGCACGGACTGCTCACCATGGGCGGGGGCCGAGCCGGGCACCGGGCCGCGGGTGTCGCCGAAGTCCGGCATCACGAACCCGGGAGGCGGGGTGGTGACGCGGGGTGCGGTCGTCGTGGTCATGGCGGGTCCTCCTCAGACGCAGCCGACGGGCTTGGGCAGGCCGGCGAGCCAGGCCATCTTCTTGGCCGGCTTGCCGGGGTAGAGCGCGAACAGGTCCTTGACCGTGAAGCCGCCGACGGACTGCATGCGGCGCAGCGTCGGGGTCACGCCGGTCGTCGCCGAGTCCTCGCGCATGAAGCGCAGCGGGGCCAGGTGCGGCTCGTCGAGCTCGACGCCGATGAACGCCGCCAGGTCCTGGGCCAGCTCCTCGTCCCAGTCGTCACGCCGGGTGAGGAAGCCCTCGGCGTCCACCTCGAAGGTGCGGCCGTTGAGCGTGTTGGTGGGCATGATCACTCCTTCGGCCGGCGCTTGCCGGCCATCGACATCGCAGTGGGGACGGGCAGGCGGTGGCCGGGCAGGAGCATCCGCCAGTAGATCTGCTCGAACGCCAGCTTGCCGAGGTGGTTGACCCGCGAGGGCTTCAGCAGCGCCATCGGTCCCACGACCGGCGCCGGGAAGCTGCCGAGAAGCGGCTCGGTGTCATAGTTGAAGTCGAGCAGCATCGCCTGGCCGCGCCCCGACTCGATGAAACAGTTGGCGTGCCCGTCGAAGACGTTGGGCAGAGGGCGTCCGTCGACCGCCGCCAGGAAGTTGTCGATGAACGTCTCGGTCGCGAAGTGCGCCACCGACCCAGCCTTGGAGGTGGGTATGTCGCTCGCGTCGCCCAGGACGAAGATCCGCTCGTGCTCGACCGACCGCAGGGTGTGCTTGTCCACGGGCACGAAGCCGGCGTCGTTGCCCAGGCCGGAGTCCATGACGAACTGCTGACCGACATTGGGCGGGACGGTCACCAGGAGGTCAAACGACAGCTCGCGGCCGTCATAGGCGACCAGCCGGCGGCCCGGCCCGTCGACACGCTCGGCAGCGAAATCCGGGGCGAGCCGGATGGAGCGGTCCTTGAGCAGGCCGCCCAGCGCCTCCGAGGCGACCGGCTTGGTGAAGGCCCCGTCCAGCGGCGTCACGTAGGTGATGTCGACCTGGTGCCTGATCCCGCGCTTGCGGTAGTGGTCCTCGACGAGGAAGACGAACTCCAGCGGGGCCACCGGGCACTTGATCGGCATCTCGGAGACGTGGACGAGCAGGCGCCCGCGGTCGAAGCGCGCGAGGGCGTCGCGCAAGGCCGTCGCGGCGTCGAGCGTGTAGAAGTGGTGCACCGCGTCCTTCCCGGCGAGCGCCTCGGCCATGCCCTCGACCAGGCTGGGGTCCGGCCGCGTGCCGGAGGCGATGACCAGCCAGTCGTAGTCCAGGACCCGACCGTCGGCCAGCTCGACCCTGCGGTGCTCCGGGCGCACGAGCGCCACCTGACCCTCGACGAAGGTGACCCCGTCGGCCAGCAGCGGCACCCTGTCGCGGACGACCCGCTCGGGTTCCATCCAGAACGGGACGAAGAGATACCCCGGCTGGTAGTGGTGGCCCCGGTCCCGGTCGACGACGGTGATCGTCCAGTCGGTGCCGAGCTTGGTGCGCAGGTGGTTGGCGGCCATCGTGCCGGCGGTGCCCGCCCCCAGGATCAGGAGCTTTCTCATGCCTCAAGAATACCCCTACGGTATGTAGTAGATGGCTCGCCGGCGCGTCCGTAGGGGGCGTTGTGACCGACCAGACACCGCGGCCCGCCTACCATCGGCTCGTGAGCTCCCACCGCTGGCCCAGGTCCGTCTACGGCGAGGGCGTCGAGCCCGACCCGAGGTTCTCGCTCGCCAACGAGCGGACCTTCCTCGCCTGGATCAGGACCGCGCTGGCGCTGCTGGCCGTCGCGGCCGCCGTCGACGCCCTGCCCCTCGGGATCGGGGTGCGCGCGCAGGCCCTGCTGTCCACGGTGCTGGCCCTCACCGGCCTGGTCGCGGCCGTGCACGCGTGGCGCGACTGGTCCCGGACCGAGCAGGCCATGCGCCGCGACCTGCCGATGCCGGGCAACGCCGCGGGGATCGTCGTCACGGTCGGCGTGGGGCTGGCCGGCGTCGTGCTGCTCGTCGCCAGCCTGATGCGGGGTCTGGCGTGACCGACCCGCTCCCGCGGGACCCGGGCCTGCCGCAGGAGCGCACCGCGCTCGCCTGGCGCCGCACCGGCCTGGCCCTCGTCGCCGGAGCCCTCGGCATCGGCCGCCTGACGATGGAGACGCTGGGCACGGGCGTGCTCCTGCCCGCCGGCATCGCGGCGGCGCTCGCGCTGTGGGTGGTCGGCGTGACGCTGCGGGGCGGGCGCTACGCCGCCGCCCATCCCGACGAGCCGCACTTCGACCGCGTCCTCGTCGACGGGCGCGTCCCAGGAGTCGTCACGGCGATCGTGGTCGGTCTGGCGCTCGGCGAGCTCGCGTCCGCCTCGGCCCAGCTCATCCCCTGACGGCCAGGCTCACCGTCACCACGTCGCCGAGCTCGATCCCCTCGGAGCGTCGGACGCTGTCCTTGACCGGGACCCAGAAGGCAACGCCCTTGCGCGGCCAGAGCGAGGTGCTGAACTCGGTCTGACCGATCCGGCCCGTCACCGGGATCATCCCCCAGCCGTAGGTCACGTCCCGCATCACCTCGCGCAGCCACTCCGACTCCTCCGGGGGCGTGACGAGGAAGTGGAAGGGAGCCGGACCGCGCCACTCGACGACCTCGCCGGTGAACTCCAGGTCATCCATCGCTGACACCTCCCCCAGCCTCGACGAGACGGGACTCCAGCACCGCGAGGTCACGCTCGGCGAAGAGACGGTGCTCCCACTCCTCGTTGACCACGACAGCCAGCACCTCCCGCACGGGGTAGTCGCGGGCGGGCGGCCAGCCCGCACCCTCGACCGGCTCGGTGCGCTCGGCCAGGCGCTCGTCGGTCAGGTCCCGCAGCACCGACGTCACCTGCGACCGCCGACCCTCGCGCACCTCAAGGATCTCCCCGAGCGCGGGGCGCGCGTCCGCGGCATACGGGAGACCCGGGAGGGACTGCGCCTCCTCGAACGGGACCCCGAGCGGGTGGTATGGCGCGGGGTCGCCCAGGAGCACGCGCCCGATCCAGGCGTCGGTCGCCATCACGAGGTGCCGCAGCGTCTCGACGAGCGACCACTCCCCGTCGACGTTCTCGTGCAGGGCGCCCGGCGATCGCTCCTCGAGCGCTCGCGCCCGCTCCACGGTGCCGTCCCAGAGCTCGCCGAGCCGGGACCACGCCGCTCGGAACCCGTCGGCGTCCGCGGGGCGCATCAGGGCCCGGTCCGGGTAGCGCCGGTCCAGCTCGGCCTCGACGAGCGGGCCGATCTCGACGCCGTTGATCACCAGACCCCGGATGTCACCGTCGATCACGGCGTCCTGAAGCACGACGCCGGTGAGCCTGGCTCCTGGTAGCAGGACGTTGTGCATCCGGGCGCGCGAGAGGTCCACCGGCCGGAAGGTCGCGTCCGGCATCTCCATGTCACGGAACTGCTGTGGCGGCTCGCTCATGGTCAGCACGCTAGACCTACCCACGGACAGCCGACGTCCGCAACCATCAGCCGGCCATGCGCACCAGCACCGGGGCGCGGCGCACGCTCAGCCACGCCACGACCGCCGCGAGCAGCGGAACGGCCACGGCGGCGGCGCCGAGCTGCAGCCACGGCACGTCCACGATGCCGGTGAGGTTCTCCGCCACGGCGTAGCCCGTGCCGTAGCGGTTCGCCGACGTGGTCACCCACGACATGACCCCTCCGACCGCGAGGCCGAGCGCCATACCCATCCCCACGCCCACGCTCCCGACGAGCACGGCCTGCAGCGTGGCGTGGAGCCGCCGGGTGCGCACAGCCGCTCCCACGGCGGCCAGCGTCGCCGAGTCCTGCTGACCCTCCGAGATCGCCAGGGCGGTGCTGATGACGACCGCCGCCAGCGCGATCAGCGAGAAGACCGCGAGCGCCACGAGGTTGACGATCCGCACCGCCGGGTCAGGCGTGAAGCCCCGCTCGAGGTAGACGAAGGCATCGTCGTGCAGCGCCTCCTGCAGGGCGCTGGCCTGCTCCACCGTGAACGAGTCGTCGCCCGCCACGAGGAAGGAGCTCTGCGTACCGACCCAGCCGAGCCGTTCCGCGGTCTCCGCCGTCAGGTATCCCGACGCCCAGAGCTGCGTCCCGACGCGCAGCGCGTCGATCTGTGTCGCGCTGAGCTCCAGCACCGGCACCCGGACGGTCTCGAACGGCTCGGTCGCCTCTGCCGCTGCGCCACCGTCGGTCAGCCGACCCGGCGCTGACACCGCGAGCGCCTCCCGCAGCCCGTCCTCCTGGCCGGTCCGGTCGGTGCCCTCCAGCTGCAGCAGACCACCCTGCTCTAGCGTCTCGCGCATGGCGGGCGTCAACGCGCCGGTGCGTTCCAGCGCCTCCACGGGGGCGGCCACGAAAGTGAGCCCCGGATCCACCCAGCACCGTGGTGGCTTGACCGGCCCCGCATCCGTGGTGAGGTCCGAGGGAGCGCAGTCGCCGGGCACGACCGTCTGGAAAGGACGGTCCGTGGGGTTCCCGGAGTCGTCCCACCCAGGCCCGCCCGGCAGGGACACCAGCGGGTAGGTCGTCGCGCCGGGCAGAAGTCGGTCGACCGCTTCCCGCACGTCGTCGGCCCGGTCTGTCGCGTCTCCGGTCGCCACGCCCAGGGTGCCGAACGGGACCGAGGGCGTGTACTGCCGCTCCCGGTTGGCGGTGGATGACGACTCGGAGGTCAGCAGGCCGGTCATCACCGCGATCGCCGCCACGATGGCGAGCACCGCAGGGACGGCGCGCGATCGTTGCCGGACCGAGTCTCGGGCCGCCAGCCGCCAGGGCAGCGGTGCCCGCGCGCTCAGGTTCGCCAGCAGGGCCAGCACCGAGGGCACGAGGGCCATCGCCCCCAGACCGAGCAGGACAGCCCCACCGACCACCCACCACGTCGCGAGGTAGGGCTCCACGGTCAGGCTCCAGCCCAGCAGCCCCGCTCCAACCAGGACCAGCGCGCAGCCGAGGAGAGGCCATCCGCGACCCACCCGCCTCGAGACCGCCTGGCCGCGCAGCACGGACATGATGTCGAGCCTGGTCGCACCCCGGGCCGGCCACCAGGCCGCGACGCCGGCGGCCAGCACCGAGGTGAGCATCAGCAGGCCGACCCACAGCCACGGCATCTCGAGCACGACGTGCTGATCCGGGCGCAGTCGCGCGAGCACGACCGCACCGCCCAGACCCGCAGCCGCCCCCAGCACGGCTGCGGACACGGTGGCCAGCACGGCGAGGACGAGCCCGTGGGCGACGACGGCGCGCCGGACGTCCGCGCGGGACGCGCCCTGGGCGCCCGCCAGGGCGAGGCTGTGGCGTTGCCGCGCCGCGCTCACGGCGAAGGCGGGCCCGGCCAGCAGCACCGTCTCGGCGAGGACGGCCAGCCCGACCATGGAGAAGTAGAGCGCCTCGGTGCGGTTGTTCTGCGCCTCGACGTCGTACTCGCGCGGAGGGTCGAGCAGGACCTGCCTGCTGGTGACGTCGAGCCCGTACGCCGCCCAGCCGAGGGCCTCCTCGAGACCGACCGGCTCGGCCCGGTCCACCAGCCACTGCCAGGTCGTCCCCTCAGGAGCCGCGACGGCGGGCAGGACGATCTCCGCGTTGTTCGAGCCGGAGTATGCCGCGTCCGCGACACCGACCACGGTGAAGGACTGCGGGTGGTCAGTGTCCTGCCCGAGCTGGAGATCGACCCTCCCCGTCGTCGGGAACCCCCGTGCGACGCCGGCGGGAGTGACGAGGATCTCGTCCGCACCCTCGGTCCAGTGCCCTTCCCGCAACGAGACGAGTGGACGGGTCACGCCGGACGGCGGCCCCTCCAGCACCAGTGCCCGCAGGGGCACGATCCCGTCGTCCGCCGCGTAGCTCGTGCGGTCCCCGGCAGGAACGGCCTCGGTGCGTCCGACGCGCGACACCTCGGCGCCGACCGTCGCCGCCACCCGCTCGCCGTCCCACGGGTCGGTCGGCGAATAGCCCTGAGCGACCCTGACCTCTCCAGGAGGTGGACTCTCGCCCACCCCCAGGACATGCCCAGCCGGACCGTTCGCCGGCGTGACGGCGGCAACGGCGTGCCCGAGCTCCCGGTCGATCCCCTCCCGCACACTGATGTCCTGCGTGGTGAAGAAGGTCAGGAAGGCCGTGATCAGCAGGACCGGCGTACCGACGAGCGCCATGATCAGCGCGCTCCGGCCGGGGCGGCGCCGCACCTCGCGACGGCCCAGCCGCAGCGCGAACCGCCACGACGCGAGCCAGCGGTCCCACCGCGAGCCAGGACGTCCGCGGCGGGTGCCGCTGGGGCCGACCCGCGTCATACCCGTGCTCCGAGGAGGGAGTCGGCCGACAGAGGTCCCTGGGTCGCGTCGACGACCACGCCGTCCTTGAGGAAGACGACGCGGTCCGCCCAGCCGGCCAGGCGCGCGTCGTGGGTCACCAGCAGCGCCGCGGCTCCGGCGTCGCAGCGGGCGCGCAGCACCTGCAGGACCGCCTCGCCCGTGGTGGAGTCGAGCGCGCCGGTGGGTTCGTCGGCGAGGATCAGGCGCCGCTCCCCCACCAGGCCGCGGGCGATGGCGACCCGCTGGCGCTGGCCGCCGGAGAGCTGCTCGGGGAAGCGGTCGGCCTCGGCCTGCAGGCCGACCTCGCGCAGCGCCTCGACGGCCATGCGGCGCGCGCGGCGCGGGCGGGAGCCGTCGAGCTCGAGCGGGAGCGCGACGTTCTCGGCCGCGGTCAGGGCGGGCAGCAGGTTGAAGTCCTGGAAGACGTAGCCCACGTGCCGCCGGCGCACAGCGGCGAGCTGGGCGTGGGTGAGGTCGTCCAGGACCTGGCCCTCGATGACGACGGTGCCGTCGGTCGGGGCGTCCAGCGCCCCGGCCAGGGAGAGGAGGGTCGACTTGCCGCTGCCGCTCGGTCCCATGACGGCGACGAGCTCGCCCGGCGCGACGGTCAGCGACAGGTCGTAGAGCGCGCGGACCTGCGTCGGGCCCTCGCCGTGGATGCGGGTCACGTGCCGCAGCTCGAGGACGGGCGCGCTCATCGCCGCGCTCCCGGACGAGCGCCGGCGGTGACGGAGGGGTGGGCCGGCCCTGTCCCGGGGGCCTCCGCATCCTGCTCCGTCACCGCCGACGAGGCCACGTCGCCCCTGTGCGCGCGGACCCGGGCCGCCCCTGCCGCCCGGGTCACCTGCGCCTCGACGTGGTCCAGCCACCGCAGCTCGGCCTCTGCGGTGAAGATGAGGTTCTCCAGCACGAGCGACCAGGCGAGATCGGCCCCGCCCGTGCGCTTGAGCCGCGTGAGCTCCTGGAGGTGCTGCATCGTCGCCCGACGCTGCACCTGGACGGTCCGGGTGACGTCGACGCCCGGCACCGTGACGGCGAGCGCCAGCTTCATCGCCAGTTCCTGCCGCGGCGTGCTCGCCCGGTCGACCGGCTCGACCCACCAGCGGGCCACCTCGTCGCGCCCGGCGGGCGTGACGGCATACCGGATGGAGGAGTCGCCCGCGCCCTCGGGGACGACCTCCTTGACCACGAGACCGTCGCGCTCGAGCCGTCCGAGCGTGGTGTAGACTTGGCCGACGTTGAGCGGCCAGGTGCCGCCCGTGCGCGACTCGAACTCGCTGCGCAGCGCGGCGCCGTACTGCGGGCCCTCGCCCAGGAGCGCGAGAAGACTGTGCTTGACCGACATGGTCCACCTCCCTGTATACCGAGTATTCCCCGTGGTCAGGTCATGTATACCCGGTATGCAGTGGGGCGCGCAAGCAGCTCGCCCGGCGTGGCGACGCCGGCTCTAGTCGTCGATCTCCTCGCCCGCGAGCGCCTTGGCCGCGAGCCGCTCCTCCGTCGCGACCTCCCAGACCTCCTTGGCCGCGCCGACGTTGAGCACGACGATGAGCGCGCCCAGCACGATGTCGGGCCAGCCGCTGCGCGTCCACAGGGTCACCAGGCCCATCGCGATGATGGCCAGGTTGACGAGCACGTCGTTGCGGGCGGACAGGAACGCCGCGCGGGAGAGGGAGCCGCCGTGGTGCCGCACCCCGGAGATGAGCCAGGCCGCCACGCCGTTGACCACCGCGGCGCCGCCCGCGGTGAGAATCAGGGCGAGCACGTCGGGCGGCACAGGGTCTCCCGCCTTGCGGAAGGCGGCCCACGCCGCGGCGAGCGCCGGCACGAGGATGATGAGCGCCAGCGCCTTGCCCGCGAGCGCCCGCCGCGCCACCGACCAGCCGAGGGCCATGAAGATCAGCAGGTTGATCGAGGTGTCCTCGAGGAAGTCGACGCTGTCGGCGAGCAGCGAGACGGACCCGATGGCCAGCGCGACGACGGCCTCGACCCAGAAGTAGCCCAGGTTCAGCCCGGCGACCGTCAGGACGGTGCGCCGCAGGCGGCGGGGCTCGATGAGGTCGGTCGAGGACTGCGGCTCGGTCACGGCGACCAGTGTCGCGCACCGTGTCGGAGGGTGGGCCTAGGGTGCAGGCATGACCGAGGGGAGCCGGTTCACCGCACCGCTGTGGCGCTCGCAGACCGTCGACGCGTGGCACTTCGTGACGCTCCCACCGGACGCTGCCGCGCTGGTGGGTGAGCGACCCCGGCCGCAGCGCGGCTTCGGGTCGGTCCGCGTCCAGGTGAGGGTGGGGAGCACCATCTGGCGCACGTCGGTGTTCCCCGACCGGGCGAGCGCGTCATACCTGCTCCCCGTCAAGAGGTCGGTCCGGCTGGCGGAGGACCTCGAGGAGGGCGAGCCGGTCACCATCTCGCTGGAGGTCCTGGAGTGATCCTCGTCCGCCCCGCCCGTCCCGAGGAGCACGCGGAGGTCGCCCGCATCCTGATGGCGGCCTACGCTCCCAGCGGCATGCCCCCCGACGCGCCCTACTGGTCGAGCCTGCGGGACACCGCGGGCCGCACGGAGGACGCCGAGGTCTGGGTCGCCGAGCTCGGCGGCCACGTCGTGGGCACGGTCACCTGGGCGGGGCGCGGCTCCGGGCAGCGGGAGATCTCGGCCGACGACGAGGCGGAGTTCCGCATGCTCGGCGTCGACCCTGATGCGCACGAGCGCGGGATCGGGACGGCGCTCGTGGACGCCGTCGTCCGGCGGGCGCGCCAGGACCGGTATGCCGCGCTCGTCCTCTCCAGCGCCACCTGGATGACCGCCGCCCACCGGCTCTACGACAAGGCGGGCTTCCACCGCATACCGGAGCGGGACTGGACCCCGTCGCCCGGCGTGGACCTCCAGGCCTACCGGCTCCTCCTGACCGACGACGAGCTCCTCCACCCCCCGTCGGATCCGCGGGATAACCCCCGTGTGGCAGGGTGGGAACCGACGGCATGATGGGCGCGTCCGACCCCCCGGCGGGGTCCACCGGGGGACGTCGCGCCGTCCCGACTCGAGGAGAGATCTGATGACCGACCAGCCCCAGCCGCTCGCCGCGCCCCAGCCGCTGGCCGCACCGGAGCCCCTCGTCCTGACGGCCCCCGCGCCGACCGCACCGGTCGCCGACACCGCGGCGCCGAAGATGGCGCCGCAGGTGGCACCCGAGGCGGTGCCGGCGCTGGACGCCAAGGTCGAGGAGTTCCTGCACGGCCTGACCCAGACCGAGACCAAGAGCCCGGAGTTCGCGCGGCGCGCGGCCGACGTCCGCACGATGGGTGACGCCGAGATCCGCAGCGCGGCCGAGACCTCCAACCGGCTGCTCAAGTCCCCGGTGCGCGCGCTCAACGAGGGTGGCATCTCCAAGGAGTCGAAGGTCGGCCGGACGCTCATGGAGCTGCGCCGCACCGTCGAGGACCTCGACCCGGCCCAGGCGAAGGGCACCAAGAAGGTGCTGGGGATGATCCCCTTCGGCGACCGGCTGCGCGACTACTTCCGCAAGTACGAGTCGGCCGAGAAGCACCTCGACGGCATCCTCCACGCGCTGCGCAGCGGCCAGGACGAGCTGAGCAAGGACAACGCCGCGCTCAACATGGAGAAGCAGCACCTGTGGGACACCATGGGTCGCCTCAACCAGTACGTCTACATCGCCGAGCAGCTGGACGCCAAGGTCTCTGCGCACGTCGCGATGCTGGAGGAGAGCAACCCCGAGGACGCCAAGGCGATGCGCGAGGACGTCCTGTTCTACGTGCGGCAGAAGCACCAGGACCTGCTCACCCAGCTGGCGGTGTCGATCCAGAACTACCTGGCGATCGACATCATCATGAAGAACAACATCGAGCTCATCAAGGGCGTCGACCGCGCGTCGACCACCACGGTCAGCGCCCTGCGCACGGCCGTCCTGGTGGCGCAGGCGCTGAACAACCAGCGTCTCGTCCTCGACCAGATCACCGCGCTCAACAGCACGACCTCGGACATGATCCAGCGCACCTCGGAGATGCTGCGCGACAACTCCGTGGCCATCCAGCAGCAGGCCGCCTCCTCCACCCTCGGCCTGGAGCAGCTGCAGGCCGCCTTCGCCAACATCTACGAGACGATGGACGCGATCGACGCCTTCCGCAGCCAGGCGCTGGACTCGATGGCGCAGACGATCGGCGTGCTCGAGGGCGAGGTGCACAAGTCGCAGGAGTACCTCGAGCGCGCCAAGCGCACCGACGCTCGCCTCGTCGGCGGCTCCCTCGACCTGGGTGACTCACCGGCCACGAGCCGCTGATGGGCTTCGCAGACCTGCTCGACCGGATGCTGGGGCGGGCGCCCGCCACGCCCGAGCAGGACCGTCTGGTCCTCCCGCCTCCGCCCACCGCGGAGGACGTGTATGCCGCGCTGGACCAGACCGCGCAGCTGCTCGCCTCGGCGCCGCTCCCCTCGCCCGTCGTCGCGCGCGCCGCGCGGGTGGTGGACACCGTGCGCGACACAGTGCCGCGGCTGGCCCGGCTCAACGGCAGCGACCTGGGCTACACGGTGATCGCCACCGCGACCGACTACCTCCCCGAGGCGATCGGCGCCTACCAGCGGCTGCCCCGGCGGTATGCCGACACCCGCCCCGTGGACGGAGGCAAGACGTCCCTCATGGTGCTCGTCGACCAGCTCGACCTGCTCGGGCTGACGATGGACCGGGTCTTCGACGCGGTCTACCGCGAGGACGCGCGCGAGCTGGTGGCGCAGGGCCGCTTCATCGCCGAGAAGTTCGGCTCGGCCGGCGCGGGCGGCTCGCTGCGCGTGGATCCCGCCGCGGCTCCGGTGCCGTCGATGCCCGAGGAGCCTGACGACCCGACCAGCACCGTGTCCCCGCTCACGCCGCCAGAAGGAGTCCGATGACCAGCCAGCCGCTGCGTGACGCCGTCGACGTGCTCGCCCGGATCGGC
Organism: Ornithinimicrobium tianjinense; assembly: GCF_014636495.1. Taxonomy (GTDB): domain Bacteria; phylum Actinomycetota; class Actinomycetes; order Actinomycetales; family Dermatophilaceae; genus Ornithinicoccus; species Ornithinicoccus tianjinensis. The sequence continues at coordinate 1,066,055 of NZ_BMEM01000001.1, read as the reverse complement.
CGTGAGGCCGGCCTGGACGAGTCGACGGCTCGCGCCGAGGGCGAGGTGCTCGCCGCTGCGGTCCTCGAGCAGTCCACGGGCGCCAGCGACGTCGCGCGCACCTGGGCAGCGATCTTCGGGCACCCCGCCAGCGACTTCTTCGGCGCGGTCCCCCGCGGACGGCGCTACGCCCACATCGCGACGTCGTCGCTGCAGACGCTCGTCGCCGGGCGGCACCCCTCCGCCGGCGCATATGCCCGTGCCCTCGCCGATGTCGCGCAGGCGGCCGTGACCGCTCCGGGCGCGGGGCCGACGAGCATCGGTCGGGCGGCGTCGGTGAGCGCCGCGCAGCTCGCTGCCGCCGGCTTCGCGCCGCCTGCACCGGCCGTGGCACCGACGCTCGAGCCCGCCCCTGTCTCCTCAGGCGTGGACGCTTCCCCGTCCACGGCACCGGCGGGAGGTCTGCGCGACTGGTCCGCCGAGCTGCTGCACCGGGCGATGGACCAGTCAGAGCGCGTCCGGGAGATGCTGGGCCAGCTCGGGAGCCAGACCGGGATCGGTGGACAGCAACCACATGACGCGTTCGGTGCGGGTCAGGGGCAACCACATGACGCGTTCGGTGGGGGTCAGGGGCAAGCACATGACGCGCTCGGTGGGGGTGTGGGGGCGCAGGAGGAAGCCCCCGGACACACGTCTCCTGCCGGGCCTGAGGCACCGCCGCAGCCGGAGCGCACCCTCGAGGAGCTGCTGGCCGAGCTCGACGCGCTGATCGGGCTCGCGCGGGTCAAGGCCGAGATCCACCGGCAGGTGGCCGTGCTCAAGATGGACGCCCGCCGGCAGGAGGCCGGCCTCAAGGTGGCCACGCTGACCCGCCACCTCGTCTTCGTGGGCAACCCCGGCACGGGCAAGACGACGGTCGCACGCCTGGTCGGCGGCATCTACCGCGCTCTGGGTCTGCTGTCGACCGGCCAGCTCGTCGAGGTCGACCGCTCCGAACTGGTCGCCGGCTACCTCGGGCAGACCGCCGTCAAGACCTCCGAGGTCGTCGCCTCCGCGCTCGGCGGCGTGCTGTTCATCGACGAGGCCTACAGCCTCGGTGGCGACCAGTACGGCAAGGAGGCCGTCGACACGCTCGTCAAGGAGATGGAGGACCACAGAGACGACCTCGTGGTCATCGTGGCCGGCTATCCCGAGCCGATGGCGGAGTTCATCGCGATCAACCCGGGGCTGGAGAGCAGGTTCCGGACGATCATCGAGTTCGACGACTACACCGACGACGAGCTGGTCGCCATCCAGCGGGTGCTCGCCGAGAAGATGGACTACGACCTCGCGCCCGAGGCGACCGAACGCTTCCGGGAGATCCTGGCCGCCACGCCGCGCGGCCCGTCGTTCGGCAACGGGCGGTTCGCCCGCAACCTGCTGGAGGCCGCGATCGGCCGGCACGCCTGGCGCCTGCGCGACGTCGAGGACGCCACCGTCGAGCAGCTGCGCACCCTGGAGCGCCAGGACTTCGAGGACCGCGACGGCATCGACCCGTCCGAGGACGCGACGTGAGCACGCCGTCGGCCCAGCATCCGGCGCCCGCCCCGGCGTCGGCACCGTTGCCCGCAGCACAGCCGTCGCCGGCCACCGCGCAACGGTCGAGCACCCCGTCGCGCCTGCGCCTGGCCCGTGGCCTGGCCACGGCCGCGGCGCTGCTCACCGGCGTGGTCGCGACCGGCACGTTCGACACCGACGGCGTCAACGCCACCCCCAACGTCGTCGCGGCGCAGTGGGAGGCCGCCGAGCGTGCCGGCACGCAGGTCGCCGCCGCCGACCTCGAGGTCGCGCGCACCGTCGCCGAGGCCGTGGCCGGGCTCGAGGCCGACGAGGCTCCCACGACGTTCCCCGACCTTGTCCTCGCCGCCGCCGACGACCACTCGCACACCGGTGTGACGACGTCGGCGGGCCTCACGGACCTGGCGATCACGGGAGACCGGGCGATCCGCTCAGCCGCCGCGGACCCGGACGCGGCCACCCAGCAGTACGTCGAGCTCCAGGACCTCACCAACAGGGCGCTCACGGTCACCGACACGGTGGCCGCCGACCGCGCCGACGCCCTGATGACCGGCTCCCGGTCGGTCCTCACCTCGGTCGTGGGCGGGGTGTCGACCCTCCTGCTGCTGGGCCTGCTCGTCTGGCTGGCCCTGGTCACCCGACGCATCCTCAACGTCCCCCTGCTGGTCGCGACGGCCATCACCGGGGGGCTGACCTACGTCTCCCTGAACCCTGCGGCGCTGCCGGTGCAGTACGACCAGCGCATCGAGTCGACGGTCGCCGCGGCCGACGCGCTGCAGGAGGTCCGGCAGACCCGGTCCGCGCAGTACGCCCAGGTCATGGGTCTGGGCGCTGCCGACGAGGCCGTCGACGCCACGGCCGAGACCGTGGAGGACCTGGACATGCCGGCGGTGGAGGCCCAGTGGGCGCAGGTCGCCGCGGGGCAGGCGGAGCTCTCGTCCGCCGACGGCGCGGAGGCCCAGCTCGCAGCCATCGAGCAGACGCAGGAGCAGTTCGCCCGGGTCGAGCAGTCGCTGAGCGAGCACGTGACCACGGTCGACGTCGCCCTGGGACGCTCGGCGAGCATCACCTCCGGGCTCGCGCTGGTCCTCGGCATCGTCGCGGCCGCCGCCGCCTGGACGGGCCTGACCCGCCGCCTGAGGGACTACCGATGACCTGCGCCGTCGACAGGGAAGGATGCCGGTGAGCAGCACCGACGACGACACCACCCCCGGCCGCACGGACGAGCGGCCCATGCTCGTCCTGGGCGAGGACCGTCTGGACGTGGAGGACACCACACCCGAGCAGCTTCGCCGGCAGCACGAGGAGGCACAGCGCGAGATCGCGGAGGCCCGCCGCAGGGCGGAGCAGGAGATCGAGCGGAAGCGACGTGCGGCCCAGCGCGAGATCGAGCAGCTGGAGGCGGAGAAGGAGCGCGAGCTCGCCGCCCGCCAGCGCGAGCTGGACCGGGCCCAGCGCACGCTCTTCCGGCGCGAGTCCACGCTGCGCCGCAAGCTGTCGGCCAGCGGGGGCACCCCCAAGGAGCGGCTGGTCAGCAGGCCCCCCACCCCCCCGCTGCGCGAGCGCGGGCTGCGCGGCTCCGGCTGGGCCCAGGTGCTCGGCCTGGGCGGGGCCGCCGCACTGCTCGTCGGGCTGCTCACCGCCGTCCCCTCCGGCGACGGCGAGGAGCTGCGCTCGGAGGTCGTCGCCGCCACCGAGTCGCGGGCGACGTGGTTGCGGTCGGGTCTGGCGTCGGACGAGATCATCGCCCTCCGCATGGCAGGCCAGGACGTCCCGACAGGTCCCGACGGCACCTACGAGAGCGTCCGCCTGGCCCGAGAGGCGGAGCTGCTGAGCCCCGGCAACGAGCACTACGTCGAGGAGATGGAGTCCAGCACCGAGGCAATGGTGGACGCCGACACCTCGGACGTGCGTGCCCTGTCAACGTGGGCCGAGACGCGGCGCAGTGCGGGCTACGCCGTCGGTTCCTGGGAGGTCGGGGACCTCGCCGACGAGGCTCGCGGCCCGGACGCCTGGTCCTACGTGCTCCTCGCCGTCGGGGTGCTCGGCCTGCTCGGTCTGTGCGTCCTCGCCCTCGTCGCCGGCTCGTGGGTCTCGCTGGCGATGGTCGTCGTGGCCCTGGGCCTGGCGGTCACCTCCCTGTCCGTTGTCGGGGTGGCCGACGCCGACCTGCGCCGTGCCACAGCCGCCCAGGACGAGGCCGCCGACGTGGCCGACGAGGTCTACGACCAGATCGGCAGGGACCTGGAGGTCGTCTACGGGATCAGCACCTCGATCTACTCCTTCCGGGAGGAGTACTGGGCCCACCGGCCGTTCTACGGCGATGTCCCGGCCGTCGCCGGCGACTACGTCGCGGAGCGCGCCAGGATGGGCGAGCTCATGGAGGCGGACGAGCAGGTCATGGCCGAGGGGGCGCTGGGGCTCGTGGCCGTGGGGCGGACCGTCGTCGAGGCCCAGCTGCCTGTCGCGCGGTCGGCAGGGGTCGAGCTGGCTGACGAGCTCGCCCGGGCGCGTTCCGCGTGGGCGCCCGCCTTCGGCCTCGGCGCCCTGGGAGCGATGCTCGCCGCGGTGGGGATCGCTCTCTCGCGGGGGCGGGGGCGCGACACGTGACCTCGCAGTATGCCGTCGCCCCGACCGCCCCCGGGTCGCTCGGGAGCGACGTCCCGGCCCCCGAGCTCCTGCGCTATCTCGACGCCCTGCTGCGCTGGAGGGACCAGCGCCGCAGCGAGCTGCACGCGCTGGACCAGGCGGCGATGGAGCTCGGGACGCCCGAGGAGCGGGCCGCGGTCACCCCCGACGTGACCCTGTCGATGACGCTGTGGCAGGCCGTCTCGGACCGGCTTGAGCTGCTGCTCGCCACCTGGGACAGCGGCCGGGTCGGCGAGAGCGAGCGACGCCGGATCACCACGCTGGTGTGGGGCAGCCTCGAGCAGCCCGGCTCCCGCGGTGGCGGCCAGGCCCTTGCCGTCTCCCTCCCCGAGGCCTGCCGCCTCTCGGACTCCTTGGCCTCCTCGCTCCGCTCACGCCTCCGCCTGGAGGGTTCCGACCCCGACCTGGCCGGACGGCTGCGCGACCTGCGCCAGACCGTCGAGCGGATCGCGGACCAGGTGGCGCTCATCCCCGAGAAGCGCCGCGGCTCCGCGTCGGAGATGCACCGTCAGCTCGACGAGCGCCTCGACGACGTGACCGAACGAGCCCGCCGGGGCGCCGATGTCGGCGGGCTGCTCGGCCCGCTCGAGGCCCAGGCGGCCACCGCCGAGCGCGACCTCATCGTCGCCGCGTCGGCCCGCGCCCACGCCCGGGCCGACCACGCGCAGGCGACCCGCGAGGTCGCCGAGCTGGCCGCCCGCGGTCAGGCCGTCCGCGCCCTCGCCGAGCGCGCCCGGGCGGGCGTGACCCCGGCGCCGACCCTCGGCATACCGGAGGTCGGGGCCCTCGGGGAGGTGCCGGGCGACCCCACCGAGCTCACCGAGTTCCTGGCCCGCCTCGAGCGCGTCGACCGGGCCCTCACCGTCGCCCAGACGACGTATGCCGCCGCCCTCGCCCGTCGCGACGACCTCGCCGAGCGTGCCCAGCGGGTGCGTGAGGGGCTGTCCGGCGACGCCGCGGCGTCGATGGCGCCGCTGGTGGAGCAGGTGCAGGCGCTGCTCGACGCCAGGCCGACCGACCTGGTCCGGCTGGAGGCGTTGGTGCAGGCGCAGGAGACCTTCGCGCGGACGATGGGAGCGAGCCGGTGAACCCGTGCGTCGAGCCGGGCTGCCCCGGCTTCTACGAGGACGGCTGGTGCAACGTCTGCGGCTCGCCCGAGCCGTCGCAGGTGCCGGAGACCGTGACCCCGACCCCGGCCCAGGCCATGGCGCCGACCGGTGCGGACCCGGGCGAGGAGACCGGCAACCCGGCCTCGGCGGCCCCCAACGTCGCCACGCCCGCCCCGGGCAGGTCGACGCGCGCGGTGCGTGCGGCGGTCGTCCGGCGCCAGCGCGCGCAGGCGGCCCAGCGGCGGTCCCGCCTCGGCATGGGGCTCACCCAGGTCGCGCCGGTGCCCACCGGCGACCCGACCCGCGCGCTCATGACCGACCCCGTGGTCCCCGAGGAGCGCCGCGTCTGCCCCAACTGCGGCGCCAAGGTGGGGCAGGCCGCTGGCGAGGCCGGCGGCCGTCAGCAGGGGTTCTGCCCGCAGTGCCGCGCCCCCTACTCCTTCACCCCCAAGCTGGCCCCCGGGGACCTCGTCGCCGGCCAGTACGAGGTCGTCGGCGCGCTCGCGCACGGCGGCCTGGGCTGGATCTACCTGGCGCGGGACAAGAACGTCTCGGACCGCTGGGTGGTCCTCAAGGGCCTGCTCAACACCGGTGACGCCGACGCCCTGGCGGCCGCGGTCGCCGAGCAGCAGTTCCTCGCCCAGGTCAAGCACCCGCTCATCGTGGAGATCTACAACGTCGTCACCCACGACGGCGACGCCTACACCGTCATGGAGTACGTCGGCGGCACGAGCCTGAAGCAGATGCTCAAGGAGCGGATGGCGCGGCGGGGGCGCTACGACGCCTTCCCCGTCGACCAGGCGCTGGCGTTCGTGCTCGACTCGCTTCCGGCCTTCTCGCACCTGCACGACCTCGGCCTGCTCTACTGCGACTTCAAGCCGGACAACCTCATCCAGGAGGGCGACGCCGTCAAGCTGATCGACCTGGGCGGCGTGCGCCGCCAGGACGACCTCGAGTCCCCCATCTACGGCACCGTCGGTTACCAGGCGCCGGAGGTGGCGGAGGTCGGACCCTCGGTGGCCTCCGACATCTGGACGATCGGGCGGACCCTGTGCGTGCTGACCTTCGAGTTCCGTGGCTACCAGAGCGAGTACGCCGCCTCCCTGCCCCCGGTCAGCGAGGTCCCGCCCTTCCAGGAGCACGACGCCTTCTACCGCCTGGTCGCGCGGTGCTGCGCGCCCGACCCCAACGACCGCTTCCTGACGGTCGAGGAGCTGCGCCTGCAGATGATCGGCGTCCTGCGGCAGGTCGTCGCCGCCGGCGCCACCCAGGCCGCGACGCTGTCCGCGCACTCGACGACCTTCGAGCCCCCGGTCGCGACCGCCGAGACGCTGAGCTGGTGGGAGCTGCCGGCGCTCTCGCACGACGAGAGCGACCCGCAGATGGACTGGGTCGCCTCCTTGCCCGCCGCCGACCCGATCGCCCTGCATGCCGCGCTGCTGCAGGCTGCGGAGGTCACCCCCGAGGTGCTCGTCGCGCGGGCCCACGCGGGCATCCGCACCGGTCAGCAGGCGTGGTTCGACGAGGCCGTGCGCGGCATGATCGAGCACGACCCGTGGGACTGGCGGGCCTCCTGGCTGCGCGGGCTGTGGGCCCTCTCCCAGGCCGGCGAGGCGCCAGACTCCGTCCGCGCCGCCGGTCAGGTCGCCGCCGGGCACTTCTCCGCGGTGCGTGACGCGCTGCCCGGCGAGGTGGCGCCCCGGCTGGCGCTCGCGCTGGCCAGCGAGCTGGGCGGCTACAGCAAGGCGGCCGAGCTCGACTACGAGCGGGTCTGGCGCACCGATGCCGGGTATGTCGCTCCCGCCGCCTTCGGTCTGTACCGGGTCCGGCGGGCGCGCGACGACGAGGACGGCGCGATCGCGGCCCTGGACTCGGTGCCGGCGAGCAGCCGGGCGCACCCGAGGGCCCGGTGGCTGCGCGCCGAGCTGCTGCGGCAGCGCGGCTCTCTGGCCGACCTGCGCGAGTCGGTGCACGGCGTCTCGCGCCTGACCCTCGACCCGCGGCAACGCTCCTCCTTCAACGTGACGATCTACGAGCAGGCGCTCCGGCAGGTCGACGAGCACGGCGAGCAGCCGGGCTGGCGGCTGGGCGAGGTGCCGGTGACCCACGACGGGCTGCGCCGCGCCCTGGAGAAGGAGTACCGCTACCTCGCCGACTACACCCCCGACCCGCTCGAACGGGCGGCCCTCATCGACCGCGCCAACGCGGTCCGCCCCTGGAGCTGGACATGACCGACGCACCCGACAGCACGCCGGACCCGACGACCGACGGCTCGGCCGAGGAGCCAGAGCCGTTCTCGGACGGTCCCCCGCCGCTGCCCCGGCCCATGCTGGTGCTCGACGGCGAGCTGCCCGACCTCCCCGACGCCCCCGCAGCCGAGCCTGTCGACCACGGCACGTGCCGGTGCGGCGGCGCTTTCGACGCTGACGGCTACTGCACCAGCTGCGGGGAGCCGCGGCCCGACCCTCGGCACCACTTCACGGCGCACCCGCTCCCCGAGCTCGCCGCGGTGTGCGACCGCGGCGTCAGGCACGCCGACAACGAGGACGCGATGGCGGTCTGGGGAGAGCGGGACGCCGAGGGCGGACTGCGCGCCGCGCTGGTCGTCTGCGACGGGGTGAGCAGCGCCACCCGGTCCGCCGAGGCCAGCCTGGCGGCGGCCTACGCGGCGCTGGAGGTCCTCTCCACCAGCGATGCGCCGCCCCAGGACCGTCTCGTCACGGCGACGGACGCCGCGGCCCAGGCGGTGGCCCGGGTCGGCGTGGAGTTCCCGGAGTCGGCCCCCTCGTGCACCTTCGTCGCGGGCGTGGTCGAGGGCAGTCTCGCGACGGTCGGCAACGTCGGGGACAGCCGTGCCTACTGGATGCCCGACCTCGGGCAGCCGCACCGACTGACCCGGGACGACTCGATGGCCGAGGAGCAGGTCGACGCCGGCCTCGAGCGGTCCGTGGCGGAGGCGGGCCCCCTCGGCCACACCATCACCCGGTGGCTCGGTCCCGACGCCCCCGACCACACGCCCCGGGTCGCGACCGCCGACGTCTCTGCACCCGGCTGGCTGCTGCTCTGCTCTGACGGGCTCTGGAACTACGCCTCTGAGCCGGTCGCGCTGCACGACGTGCTGCTGGCCGAGCAGGAGCGGGTCGGGACGGACCCGCTCGCACTCGGCGAGGCTCTGGTCGCGTGGGCCGTGTCCCGCGGCGGCGCCGACAACATCACGGTCGCGCTGCTCCGGACCGGCGGCGGCGAGCGCCCTGCGGAGGCGGGGCGCGCGGCATACCCGGACAGCGTGCCGGAGGGCACGGGTCAGACCGAGATGAAACCCGCCGACGGGGCGGGGCAGGATGGGGCACATGGCTGACTTCACGGCGACCGTCCACCAGAACGAGTTCCTGCCGGACGGCGGCACCGACGTGCACGGCATCGTGTCGGTCACCTGCTCCGGCGCCGGGACGGTGGCGCCGATGAGCTCGGCCTCGGGCGAGAGCGGCGAGATCATCATCGTCGACGTGTCCGGGTCGATGGACGTGCAGGGCGTGCAGGCCGCCGCGTATGCCGCGTCCGCCGCCCTCGACCAGATCATCGACGGCGTGTGGTTCGCGATCGTGGCCGGCAACCACGAGGCCGCGCTCTGCTACCCCAACGGGACGACGGCGGCGATGGCACGGATGTCGCCGCAGACCCGGCTGGAGGCGAAGCGCTCGCTGCAGCGGCTCGCGCCCGGTGGCGGCACGGCGATGGGCCGCTGGCTGCTCGCGGCCGGCCAGCTCTTCGGGACCGTCCCGACGCTGTCCAAGCGGCACGCGATCCTGCTCACCGACGGGGCCAACCAGCACGAGACTCCCGACGAGCTGTCCTGGGCGATCGAGCAGGTGCGGGGCCGTTTCCAGGCGGACTGCCGCGGCCTCGGCGCGGCGTGGCAGGTGGCCGAGGTGCGGCGGATCGCCGAGGCGCTGATGGGCACCGTCGACCTCATCCGCACGTGGGACGGACTGCCCCAGGACTTCGCCCAGCTCATGCAGCAGTCGATGGGACGCGGCATCAGCGACACGCAGCTGAGGGTGTGGGCGCCGCAGGGAGCCGAGGTGCTCTTCGTCAAGCAGGTCTCCCCCACGCTCGAGGACCTGTCCGGGCGACGGGTCGAGGTGAACGCCCTGACCGGCGGCTACGACACGGGCGCGTGGGGCGACGAGACGCGCGACTACCACGTGGCGGTGCGGCTGGCGCCGAAGGCGATCGGGCAGGAGCAGCTGGCGGCGCGGGTGCAGCTCGTCGTGGGCGGGGAGGTGGCCGCGCAGGGGCTGGTCAAGGCCCGTTGGTCGGCAGACAGCCTGCTGACGGCGCAGATCAGCCCCGAGGTCGCGCACTACACCGGGCAGACCGAGCTGGCCTCGGCGATCCAGGACGGGCTGCGGGCCAAGGCCATCGGCGACGACGTGACCGCGACGTCCAAGCTGGGGCGCGCGGTGCAGCTGGCGCGCGAGACCGGTGACGAGGCCGCCACCTCCCGCCTGGCGCGTGTCGTGGACATCGAGGACGCCGCCACCGGCCGGGTCCGGCTGCGCCGCCACGTCGACAAGCTCGACGAGATGGAGCTCGACACGGCCTCGACGAAGACGACGCGGGTGCGGCCTCAGTGATGCTGTGCCCCGAGGGTCACGAGAGCGCGTCGACGGACTACTGCGACACGTGCGGCTCCCCCATGGGTGCCACCGGCACGAGCCCCGCGTCCGGGCAGGGCGCCGGTGACGTCTCGGCGCCGGACAAGGCTGAGCCTGAGGCGGCCGTCCCGACCCAGACGTGTCCTCACTGCGGTGCGCTGAACGTCGAGGACGCGCTGTTCTGCGAGTCCTGCGGCTACGACTTCACGACAGGGACGCCTCCGCTGGGGTCCGAACCGCCCGACGCCGAGGAGCCTCCGACGCTCGGGCCGGTAGTCCAGGAAGCCTTGGCGGACGCGGCCGAGACCACCGACGAGGAGCCGGCGGCCACTGTTGACGAAGTGGCGCCGGCGGTTGATGTAGTGGCGCCGGCGGTTGATGTCGTGGAGCCGGCGGTTGATGTCGTGGAGCCGGAGACCGCCGTTGATGATGGCGAGCCGCCCGCGGCCGAGGCCGAGCCGGTCGCCGACCCAGCGCCCCCTGCGGTTGCGGCACCGCCAGGCCGCACGGCGCGGCATACCCCTCCGTCACGCGAGCTGGCGGACGCCTGGGTGGTGGAGGTCTGGATCGACCCGGACTGGTATGCCGTGCAGCAGACCGAGGACGCGTGCCCCAGCGCCGGCGTGCCGGACATCGTGCTGCTGACCCGGAGCACGGCCTTGATCGGGCGCCCCTCAGGCAGCCTCGGCGTCCGGCCCGAGGTGCATGCCGGCTCCGACTCGGCGGTGTCGCGGCGTCATGCTCAACTGACGAGCGACGGTCGCCGCTGGTGGATCGAGGACCTGGGCAGCAGCAACGGGACCTTTGTCGGGACCGTGGGCGAGCCGCTGCCGACCGAGCCTCTCAGCCCCGGCCAGCGCGTCGAGATCGACCGGGACGACCGCATCTACGTCGGGGCGTGGACCCGTCTCGTGCTGCGTCAGGCCACCGAGGCGGAGAAGCGCGGAGAGGGCTGAGCAGCCGGGGCCAGCTGACGCGGCACCCTGCTCAGGCCCCCGAGGTCGGTCCCGCGTCAGAGTCAGACCCGCGTCGCGACCACGATCTGCCACAGCCCCCGGCTGGGAAGGTGCTGCGCCGTGAAGCCGTGCCGACGGAGGGTGTCCAGGATCAGCTCCGGCGGGTGCGCAAAGGCTTGGTAGCGCATCCCGAACAGCCGCCCGACGCCACGCTGCACAGCCAGCAGCGCACGGGTGAGCACGTTGCGCGGCGGGTGCGTGAGCGCGACGATCCGCGTCGCGTGGTCGGCTGCGGCACCCACGAGCGCGACAGGGTCCGGATAGCAGCACACCACCCGGTTCATGACGACCACGTCGGCCGTCCCGGCCACGTCGGGGTCGACCGCCAGGTCACCGATCCGTCGGTCCACCCTGGCGACCAGCCCGGCCTCCGAGAGCACGCGAGCAGCCTCCTCCTCGTAGGCGGGGACCAGCTCGACGTTGGTCGCGTGGGCGGCACCCCGACGGAGCAGCTCCACGTGGGGGCCACCGATCCCGCCACCGATCTCCAGGACGCTCGCCCCCTCGATGCCACGGCCGACCACCCAGTCGACCATCCTCTGCGCAGCCGGGTCGAGCCCGCGGCGGAGGTAGGTCCTCGCTGTCGCGCGGGCATAACGCCGGCCGAACACCGCGTCGCAACCCAGGGGGTCGCAGCAGCCGCTCATCTGACGAGCCTATCCCCGCACGGATCGCTGCGCGCGGACGCGGCTGTCTGGTCGGCGTAGCGTCGCAGGGCCAGGGCAGGGCCGGGGCCTCGTGGAGGATGCGGCCGGAGAGGCGGCCAGAGTGACGGTCATGACAGCACTCAACCGCCGAGTTGCGGACGCCCGACCGGCCCGATCGCGCGCTGCCCCTTGCGCTGCCAAAGCGCTCGCAAATCACACCGAAGGAGGACACCCCGTGGCAGATTTTCGTTATACGATTTGTTCATGGCAGGTGAGGACCGAGTGACGGATGAGCAGGTCCAGGAGTGGGCGGACCAGGCCGAGGCCGGGTATGACGTGGAGGAGCTCAAGCGCCGCGGGCGAGGACGCCCCGGGCGCGGAGCTGAGCCGATGCAGGTGATCGCCGTGCGCCTTACGGCCGAGGAGGTCGCGGCGCTGGACGCCTACGCAGCCCGGGAGCACCTGTCACGCTCGGAGGCGATCCGGCGAGCGCTCGCCGGCTACGCCGCGTGAAGGTCCACCGCAGCGCCCGCAAGCACGGGGTGCTGCCCGAGGACGCGACGCAGGCCGCGGACCTGGCGTTGTGGATCGAGCCGCTCGAGGACGAGGAATGGCCGCACAGGGAGCTGCGGCTCGGCTTCGACACTCAGGCGCGGCTCCTGGAGACG
>NZ_BMEM01000001.1:816135-1053762 GCF_014636495.1 Ornithinimicrobium tianjinense | reverse complement strand
AAGAGATGGTCATTCATGCGATGCCGGCTCGCCGTCAGTACTGGGATCTTCTGCCCTGATGAAACACCTGCCGATAAGGATCGTCATCGGTAGGCGTCTGCGCGGTGCTCGATCGCAATGACGGTCACGCGCGCATCGATCCGGTAGATGATCCTGTACGAGCCGCGTCGTGCGCTGTGCACCCCTTCGAGGTCGAAGCGCAAGGCCTTGCCGACGCGTTGGGGATTCCTCGCGAGGGGACCGTAGATGAACTCGATGGCCGCTGTCGCCACCTTCTCAGGCAGTCGCTGCAGTGCGCGCTTGGCAGTAGGCGTCCACGCGACCTCGTACTGCTCCGCCATCAGGCGCGCAGCATCGCGAGAGCTTCTTCCTTGCTGAGGACGTCGCCCTCGCCAGCGACGAGCTCGGCAAGGCTGTCTCGGACCTGGCTGATGAGTCTTGGTCGGCTCACGACCTTCAGCGTCTCCTCCAACGACTCGAGGTCATCGGCGCTGATGACCACAGCCGCCGGCTTGCCGTGACGAGTGATCACGACCCGGTCATGCTCGCGCTCGACCTGGTCCACCACCTCGGACAGGCGGTTCTTCACATCGCGCAGGGCCATCGACGCATCCACAGTCATAGCCACAAGTGTAGCCACAGCAGGCAGCAGGTCAACGCACTGTTCTTCCGCTGGTCGCGGGATGAGAGGGTGCACCATACCGCCGCCAAAGAGGCGTGCCTGACGGCGATCCGGCGTGCCGCAGGCGCGCTCGGGACACCCCCACCGCCTAGAGTCAGGGCCATGTCCTCCGTGCAGTCCGACCAGTCCGGCCGCCCACACACCAGCCGCGGGCGGCTCCGTCGGTCCGGTCGATCGATGCTGCGCGTCGGGCTCCTCCTGCTGGCCATCTCTCTCGCCGTGACGCTCGTCGCCGGCCTCGCGACCCGCAGCCTCATCCACCACCTGCAGACCAACTCCAGCGAGCTCATCGACGGCAGGGGCACGGTCGAGCTGGAGGCGGGGGCCGAGCGCGCTCTCTACGTCACGGGCGGGCTGGTCGCGCCCGGGGAGGACGTCCCGACCCCCGTCGAGGACATCACCTGCACCGTGGCGGGCCCGGACGGCCCGGTGCCCGTCAACCACCTCAAGGACGACGACCGGCAGGTCGGGATCGACAACCCGCTGGCCCGGTTCCAGGTCGTCGGGTCCTTCCGCGCCGCAGCCGACGGCGAGCACCAGATCACCTGCTCCGGTCTCGGGGTGGTCGTGGCACCGGAGGTCAGCCCGGCCTCGATGCTCATCCGCGTCGGCGCCCTCATGCTCGGCAGCCTCGGCGTGTTCGCCGGCGCCACCCTCGCCCTCATCGGGGCCGGGCTGAGCCTGCTGGTCCGGCACGGCACCGACGAGGACGACGGCGACGGGGACGACCTCGGCGTCGCCCAGCCGCCGGCCGAGGGCGCCGAGGAGTGGTGGGAGGAGGAGAACGACCAGGTCGACGATGACGACGACTCCGACGGCGACTCCGAGAACACCGACGAGCTCGACGACGAGGGTCTCGGGGAGGACCTCGACGACGATGACTTCGACGATGACTTCGACGAGACGGACCTCGCCGACGCTGACGAGGACGGCTTCATCGAGCTGACCGACGAGGAGCTCGCCTCGATGTCGGAGGAGGAGATCGCCGAGCTGCTGCGGTCGGGCGCCATGGTCTACGTCGACGAGGACGGCAACGTCGTCGACGCCTCGACGTTCACGACCGCCGGTCAGGAGCCGGACCAGAGCGCCCGCGACGAGCGGGGCGACACCTTCCGCTGACCGGCACCCACTCAGCGCGGGTCGTCCGGGCCCTCCGGGTCGGCGGGCGCGTCCGCAGGCTCGCCCTCTGTGTCCATCGCCGCGCGCACCGGCTGGTCAAAGCTCACCTCGACGTCCTGGTAGGGCTTGATCGCGGTCGCCGCGGTCGCCTCCTGGTAGGCCTGGACGTCGGCGGGCGTCAGCGGCACCGCCTGCGTGAACGGCCCCAGCAGCGCCCGCGGCCACAGCCCCTTGACGCGCACGACGTTGATCTCCACCGCCAGCACGACGATCTGCGCCGCCGCGAAGATGAAGCCGATGAGGCCGAGGACGAAGGCGAAGACCCCGTAGGTGTCGCCCGAGCGGCTGACGATCTGGTTGGCGTAGGCGATCCCGAAGCGCTGCAGCAGCAGCCACCCGACGGCGGCCACGAACGCCCCGGGCAGCACCTGCAGGAAGGGCACCGGGTATGACGTGCCCAGCCACATGCCGAGCGCGAACACCAGCACCGCGACCACGAAGCTGAGGGCCAGCACGACGTAGGGCACCGCGCGCTGGACGGACACGCCATACGCCGCGGCGTTGGTCGCCAGCACGGTGCCCACCGTGGTGCCGAGCAGCATCAGGCCCGCGATCGCGATCAGGGGCAGCGCCCGGATGGGCGAGCGCAGCGGGTCGGGGCGGGAGTGCCGCGGGACCGCCCAGCAGATGTTCATCATGTGCAGCGTCGCCTGGGAGGCGCGGATCGCTCCCCAGACGGCGACCAGCCCGCCGACCACGACGGCCGTCGTGCTTCCGCCGAAGCCCTCTGCGCTGATCTGGGAGCCGATGACCGGGAACTGGCTCACCGCGGTGTCCAGGATCCAGTCGCGCCACTCCGGCTGGTCGTCCAGCACGAAGCCCAGCACCGACGTGAGCAGCAGGAGCATCGGGAAGAGCGCGAGGAAGCCGTAGTAGGTGATGAGCACCGACAGGTAGACCCCGTGGTCGTCGATGAACTTGTAGAAGACCGCGACCGGGAAGCCGAGCCAGGGATGACGGCGCTGCAGGTGCTCCAGGCGCAGCAGGACCGACTTCACCGTCCGATTCTCGCTCAGCGACGGTCAGAATCGGCCGATGCTCAGGGCGAGTCGGCGCCGCCGTTGACGTTGAGCGTCTCCCCCACCACGTAGGAGCTCTCCGGCGAGGCCAGGAAGACGTAGGCGGGCGCGAGCTCGACGGGCTGGCCCGCCCGTCCCAGCGGCTGGCCCTTGCCGAACTTCGGGAGCTTGTCCTTCGGCTGGCCCTCCGCGACCTGCAGGGGCGTCCAGATCGGCCCGGGCGCCACGATGTTGACGCGCACGCCGCGGGGCGCGAGCTGCTTGGCCAGCCCCTTGCCGAAGGTGTTCATGGCGGCCTTGGTCATCGCGTAGTCCAGCAGGGTGTCGCTCGGGCTGTACGCCTGCACCGAGGAGGTGAGGATGATCGTCGACCCCGCCTCCAGCTGCGGGACGGCGGCCCGGCACAGCCAGAACATCGCGTAGATGTTGGTCTTGACGGTGGTGTCGAACTGCTCGTCGCTGATCTCCTCGATCGACTCCGACCAGGTCTGGTGACCGGCGTTGACCACGAGGATGTCGAGCCCTCCGAGCCCTTCCACCGCCTTCGCGACGACCTCGTCGCAGGCCTCCCGCTCCGTCAGGTCGAGGGGGATGCGTACGCACGTCCGCCCTTCCGCCTCGATGACCTCGGCGATCCCGGCGGCGTCCTCCTCCTCCGCCGGCAGGTAGTTGATGGCGACGTCCGCTCCCTCCCGCGCGTAGGCGATGGCGACCGCGCCGCCGATCCCGGAGTCGCCCCCCGTGATGAGGGCCTTGCGGCCCTGGAGGCGCCCCGTCCCCCGGTATGACGTCTGGCCCCGGTCCGTCTGCGGCACCAGCTCGGCGTCGAGGCCGGGCTTGGGCTGGTCCTGCTCGGGCGGAGTGATGTCCGGGTGGCGGGTGACCGGGTTGTCGAACGTCAGCTGGTCCGTGGACGAGGTGCTCTTCTCGGTGCTCATGCCTCCACCAGAGCACGGACACCCGGAGGTCGCAGCGCGAGGCGTCCCGCACCGGCCGACCCAGGTCGACGGTGGGGCACAATGGAGGTCCTCGGGACACACGAGCACACGGAGCGGTATGGATCAGGCAGCACCCGACGACGCGACGGCGCCGTCGACGGAGGAGCTCCGGGTCACCCTGCGGACGCAGCAGTCCCTCATTGCCGATCCAGCCCTTCCCGACCTCCTCGCTGTCCGCGTGCGCCGGGCGCTCGGAGCCACCGGGGACCTGCTCGACCTGGCGGACCGGTCCCCCGGCACCGACATCCACGCCCGCGAGGCGGCCTCGACCACGCTGGCATGGCTGACCGAGTCGGTGGGTGGCTACCTTCGTATGCCGCGCTCCTTCGCCGACGGCCACGCCCTGGACGGCGCGCACGCCCCGCTCCTGACCCTCGTCGACGACCTCGACCTGCTCGGCCTGACCCTCGACCACACCTACGACGCCGTGCACCGCGCCGACGAGTCGCACCTGCGCACGCAGCTCGGAGTGCTCCGGGAGACCTTCGCCACCCGGACGGACCCGCGTGACCTGGTCCAGACCGCCATCAGCCCCGACCACATCGAGAGCCAGGTGGTGCAGGACCGCGGGCTCGAGGTGGGCGAGGACGGCATACCCAGGCTGCCCGTGCCGGAGCAGCCCGCCCCGCACCACGACTCTGCCCACGCCACTTCTCACGACACTTCTCAGGACTCTTCCCAGGACGAACGATGACCAGCAAGTACGCCATCGCCCCGCCTCCCCCGGCCGGGCCGGGCATGACCCCCGAGGACGGGGCGATCGAGCACTACGTCTCCGAGCTGGCTCGCTGGCGGCTGCACCGCGACCACGAGCTGCGGGCGCTCGACGCCCTCGTGCGCACGCACGAGGACCGCGACGAGCTCAACGAGGACATCACGTTGGCGATGACGCTGTGGCACGCGATCGCCCAGCGCCACGACCTGCTGCTCGCCACCTGGGAGCAGACTAAGGACGGGGACGGCGAGCGGGAGTGGATCAGCCGGCTGATCTGGGGCCTGCTCGAGATGCCCGCGGGGGACGCCCACGCGCTGGCCATCGGACTGCCCGACGCGCTGCGGTTCTCCGACGCCCTGGCTGCGTCCCTCCGTGCGCGGGTCAACGGCGGGGACGACGACATCCCCGTCGACGAGCGCCTCGAGGCGGCCCTGCTCGAGCTCGCCCGCGCCCGCACCCACGTGCGGGACCGCGGTGCGCCCCATGACGGCATCGAGGTCGAGCTGGACGACGTCGAGCGGGCGCTGGAGTCCGTCGACCCGGCGGGCGCGGACGCGGTCGAGCAGCTCGGCGCGCTGGAGTCACGGATCGCCCGGGTCGAGCGCGACCTGGTCGTCGCCGGGGCGGCGGAGGCGCACGAGCGCGCCGACGTCGGGCACGCCGTCGACCAGCGTGAGGAGCTTGTGGCCCGCGGCGAGGCCGTGCGGGCCCTGGCCGAGCGCGTCCTCAACACGGTGCACCCGGCCCCGCGGCTCGGCATACCGGACGTCAACGCCCTCGGTGACGTGCCGAAGGACGACGACGACCTCGCCACCTACATGGCCAACCTGGAGCGGGTGGCGCGGGCGCTGGACCAGGCGCACACCACGTATGCCGGGGCGCTGGCCGAGTACGCCGACCTCGCCGACCGTGCGCACCGGCTGGCCGGGACCCTGGCCGGCTGCGGCGCACCGACCAGCGTCGACCTCGCCGGGATGCTGACGGCCACCAAGGAGTCGCTCAACAACCTGCCCGCGGACGTGCAGCGCGCGGCGGCCCTGATCGCGGCGCAGGAGGCCTACCTGGGCCAGCTGCGGCCGGACGCGTGAGGCGGGACGGATGAACCCCGAGCACGACCCCACCAGCGGCAGCCGCGTCGAGCCGGCACGGGTCGTCGGCCCGACCGCCGAGCCGTCCGCCGACGTGGTCGAGTGCCCGAACTGCCACGCGACCGTCGTCGGGGGTGTGGCGTTCTGCGGAGCCTGCGGCTACGACCTGGTGACCGGCACCGCCCCCCGCAGCTCGGACACCGAGGACGACGAGGAGGAGCCGCGCCGACCGACCGCGCTGCAGGCCGCCGAGCCGCACGAGGCCTACATCGACCCTCGCCGCGACGCCGACGAGATCGAGCTGCCCACGTCGCCGGCGGAGGTCGCGCTCGACCCGCTGGACCTGCCGCGCCGACCGGACGTCCCGCCGCCCACGCCTCCGGCTCCGGAGAGCGAGAGCCTCGCCCACGAGCCGGCGCAGACCCTGCCGCCCTCACGTCGGGCACCGGGCGCCTGGGTTGCCGAGGTGTGGGTGGACCACGTGTGGGCGGCCCACCGGGACGGCGGCCAGCCGGTGCCGGAGGCCGGTCCGCCCGTGGTGGTGCCGCTGACCGCGGACCACGCGGTCATCGGCCGGACGAACATCGCGCGGGGGCTGCACCCGGACCTCGACGCGGGGACGGACATGGGCGTCTCCGTCCGGCACGCGCAGCTCACCAGCGACGGCGAGCACTGGTGGGTCGAGGACCTCGACACCTCCAACGGCACCTTCGTCTCCACCGTGGGGCTGCCCCTGCCGGAGCAGCCCATAGACCGCGGCGCCCGGGTGCGCGTCGACGAGGACGACCGCGTCTACCTGGGCGGGTGGACGCGGCTCATCGTGCGGCGCGCCGACTGAGGGTGGCGCCGCGTCATCCCCGAGGATGACCAGCACCGGCCGGGAGGAAGACGACACGGCGCGGGCACCTGGGTTGAGTGAGAACGTCCGTTCCACCGGGTCCCGTGACCCTCCAGACAGGGGTTCTCCCATGCGCACGTTCCTCACGACCGCCACCGTCGCCGGCCTGCTCGTCGCCGGTGCCGCCAGCGCCACCGCCGACCCCCAGGGTGACGCCTTCGACCTGGTCTGCGACAACGGCCAGACCTACACGGTGACCACGTCCGGCCGTGGCGTGTTCACCCCTGCCCACGACCTCGGCTCTACCACGACGCTGGTGCCGATCTGGTTCGGCAACGACGTCGCGACCATCGAGCTGCCCGACGGGACCGTCGAGTATCTGCCGTTCCCGGGCGAGTCCGCCAAGGGCGGCGGCAACGTGGCCGCGCACAGCCCCCGCGAGCAGGTCAACTGCACCTACAGCGACAGCTTCACCCTGGAGGTCGAGGAGATGGGCTACCCCGCCGGCTCGCACGTGACGATCACCGGTGACGTCGTGGGCTACGTCTCCGGCCGCTGACACCGACCAGTCCGCGGTCGTCGCCCCGCCGCCCGCCGGTCGGGCGACGACCGCGCGATTCTTGTTGACGTGTCACTGATTTCGGGCTAGAGTCAGTGGTGTTAGTTGTAACGTCAACCTTTGAAGGAGCCCCACGATGGGTCTGTTCGACTGGTTCACCAAGAAGCCCGCTCCGGCCCACGCCGAGCCGAAGACCCCCGCCCCGGCCGCCTCCGGCGCCGTCGCGACCCACACCCGCGCCGTCGACGAGCAGCTCGCCGGCACCTGGACGCTCGACCCCTCGCACAGCGCCCTGGGCTTCAGCGCCAAGCACGCGATGGTCACCAACGTCCGCGGCACCTTCGACGAGTTCGAGGGCACCGGCGTCATCGACGCCACCGACCCCTCCGCCTCCACCGTCTCCGTCGTGATCCAGGCCGCGAGCGTCAACACCGGCGTCGCCGACCGTGACGGCCACCTGCGCTCCGGCGACTTCTTCGACGTCGAGACCTACCCCGAGATCCGTTTCGCCTCCACCGACGTCGAGCTCGTCGACGCCGAGACCTGGCGCATCACCGGCGACCTGACCATCAAGGACGTCACCCGACCCGTCACCGTCGACTTCGCCTTCACCGGCGTGGCGCAGGACCCGTTCGGCAACGTGCGCGCCGGCTTCGAGGGCGAGACGACAGTCAACCGCAAGGACTGGGGCCTGGTCTGGAACGCCGCCCTCGAGACCGGCGGCGTCCTGGTCAGCGAGAAGGTCAAGCTCGTCTTCGACCTGTCCGTCATCAAGTCGGCCTGACCCGATGACCGCCACCTTCGGCACCCCTGTCGTCGCGGCTCGCGGCGCGGCGCTGGACGACACCTCGGTCCCGCTCGTCGTCCTGCTGCACGGCCGCGGCTCGCACGAGCAGGAGATCGTCCAGCTCGCGGCGCACCTGCCTGTGGGCCCGGCGTATGCCGCCGTCCGCGCGCCGATCGCCGAGGGTGGCGGTTTCGCCTGGTTCGCCAACCGCGGCATCGGCCGCCCGGTGGCGGAGTCGCTCGCCGCCACGACGGCCTGGTTCCGCGCCTGGCTCGAGGAGGTCGCGCCGGCCGGCCGCCCGGTCGTGCTGGTGGGGTTCTCCGGCGGCGCTGCCTTCGCCGGCGC
Source organism: Ornithinimicrobium tianjinense (assembly GCF_014636495.1). Taxonomy (GTDB): domain Bacteria; phylum Actinomycetota; class Actinomycetes; order Actinomycetales; family Dermatophilaceae; genus Ornithinicoccus; species Ornithinicoccus tianjinensis. Next base: position 1,045,552 of record NZ_BMEM01000001.1, on the reverse strand, counting down.
GCTGGCGCTGAAGACGCCCGACCGGTTCGCCGGGGCCGCCATCCTCTACGGCACGCTCCCCTGGGACGCCGGGATCCCCGCCGAGCCGCGGCAGCTGGCGGGCCTGCCCGTGGTCGTCGCCCAGGGCGACCAGGACCACGTCATCCCCGCCGAGCTGATGTCCCGCACCTGGGACTACCTCACCGGGGACTCCGGCGCGCTCACCCTGGCCCGTCGGGACCCGGGTGGCCACGGACTGACCGTCGCGACCGTCGACGCGCTGGCCGGCTGGTTGACCGAGGTCGCCCGCTCAGCCTGACCCGCCCAGGTCCACGGCGAACGCCTCGTGGACGAGCTCGCCCCCGCGCTTGCGGTGCCGGACGAGGCGTTCGACGAGCCCACCGAGCTCGGAACGCACCTGCGCGAGCACCTCGTCGAGTACGTCGCCGCGCGGCATCGCCTCCAGCCTGCGGATCGCGACGGCGATGTCTTCCACCAGGGCCGTGTGGTCGTCGGCGAGCCGGTCGACCGCGGGCACCAGCCGGTTGGCGCTGGACCGCACCGTGTCGTAGAGCCCACCGGGTCGCTCCGTGAGCTCGACATGGTCCCGGAAGTCGTGCGCGAGCTCGACCATCGCCGTCCGCAGCCGTTGCAGCCAGTCGGCCCGGTCCCCCTCCTCGACCAGGGCCGCGTCCACCGCGGAGACCGACTCGTGGAGCTCGGCGCGGTGAGCCCGCACCTGCTCGAGGTACTCGGCAAAGGTCGCGTCGGGCTGGGCTGCCATACCTCATCGTGACGCACAGGCGGACGGCCGTCCACCCCTCGCCTGGGCAGAACTGCCCATACCCCGGACCCCGATGAGCAGCCACAATGCCTCATGGGCGACGAATCCTCGACCTTCTTCACCGCCGGCGGCGACGCGTACGAGAACTTCATGGGCCGCTACTCACGCCCGCTTGCCCCGCTGCTGGCCGACCTCGCCGGGGTGGTTCCTGGCCTCGTCGCCCTGGACGTGGGCTGCGGGACCGGCGTCCTGACCAGCGAGCTGGTGCGCCGCCTGGGTGCCGAGCATGTCGCCGGCACCGACCCCTCCCCGATGCTCCAGACCGCGCGCTCCCGGCTCTCCGCCGTGGACCTGCGGGCCGGGTATGCCGAGGCCCTCCCCTTCGGCGACGACAGCTTCGACGTCACCCTCGCCCAGCTCGTCCTGCACTTCGTCGACGACCCCGAGCAGGCGGTGGCCGAGATGCGGCGGGTCACCCTGCCCGGCGGCCGGGTGGCGACCTGCGTGTGGGACGACGGCGGAGGTATGTCGATGATCTCCGCCTTCGTCGACGCGCTGGAGGACATGGAGGTGGCCTTCCCAGACCGGCTGCGGCGCTGGCCGCTGGGTCGGGCCGGTGAGCAGTCCGCGCTCCTGGAGGAGGCCGGTCTCACGTCCGTCAGGGAGGAGATGCTCACGGTGCGGACGCGCTACGAGAGCCTCGACGAGCTGTGGGACATCCTGCTGGGCGGGGCCGGACCCGTCGGCGCCCACGTCCTCACGCTCTCCGAGGAGGAGCGCCAGCTGGTGCATGACGCGTACCGTCGCCGCCTCGGGTCACCCACCGGCACCTTCCCGTTGGAGGCCGTCGCCCACGCCGCCGTGGGCACGGTGCCCTCCTGAGCTCAGCGCACCGGCATAGCCGGCTGAGCCGTGGGCGGCGGTGCGCTGAGCCGCCTTGTCTCCAGGACCCAGAACACGCAGAACAGGCCGATCTCCCACCACTCCAGGAAGATCACCAGGTGCCCGGGCGCGAACGCCTGCGCCGCCGCCGCGGCGACCAGCGGCCCGGCGAGCATGAGGAAGAAGATGAGCTGGTAGCCGCGTCGGCGGACGAGCTCGTCATACCCGGGCCCGGCCTCGGACCCGGTGCGGGTGGCTCGGTGCGGCCAGGCATGGCTCCAGACCGCGACGGCGAGCGCGCTGATCAGGAAGATCGCGGCGAGGTGGTGGATCGAGAGCCGCAGATCCGCGCCCGGCAGGCCGAGCGCCAGCCCCTCGAGGCGCACCTCGTCGACCGGGGGGACCCACAGCTGCCACATGGCGAGGGTGAGGAAGGCGACCAGGGTGCCGCTCGTCAGCAGGATGAACAGGCCCGTGGTGCGATCCTCCCGAGCGAGCGCGCGCACCCGATGCGAGCGCCGCAGCTCGCGCGCCAGCAGCATCGCGCTCAGGGCGACGACCGAGGTCAGCCCGAAGCGCAGGGACCAGACGTACTCCGCCGGGGTGACGCCCTGGGGCGTGAGGAGAGCGCTGCGGCGAAGGTCCGCCAGGATTTCGTCCAGCCCGGCGGGCACCAGCGCGACGAACGCGGCGTAGGAGCCGGCGCCGTTGAGGTTGTAGTCCTCGAACGTCGTCGAGCCCTGGTAGGCGACCAGGCAGGCAGCCACGGCGACGAGCACCCCGACGAAGACGTCGCGCACGGGCCCGCCGTAGTAGGCGCTGATCGAGGTCTCGAGCTCGCGCGAGGTCAGCGCCGTGAGCACGCTCACGACGAAGAGCACGGCCGGCAGCAGGACGAGGAGCCAACGCAGGCTGCCGTAGGTCTCGCGCAGCACGTCGCGCTCGTCGTCCGTCCGCGGCCCCGTCCTCGTCATGGCCCCACTGTGCCAGCGGCCACCCACAACCTCCCGGCACCGCACCGGCAGGCGCCCGACGTCGGTCTCTGGGATGGTGGACCTGCGGCCGCCCCGGTCGCGCCCCCACCCCCCTGAGGAGGAGACGTGTCGTACAAGGTCGGCTACTTCATCGGCAGCCTGTCGTCGCAGTCCATCAACCGGACCCTCAGCACGGCCCTCATCCACTACGCGCCCGACGCGCTGGAGTTCACCGAGATCACGACGGGCGACCTGCCGCTCTACAACCGCGACCTCGAGGGCGACCTGCCAGCACCGGCGCGCGCGCTCAAGGAGGCGATCGCCGCCTCGCAGGCGGTGCTGTTCGTCACGCCGGAGTACAACCGCTCCATCCCCGGCACCCTGAAGAACGCCATCGACTGGGCCTCGCGCCCCTACGGGCAGAACTCCTTCGACCACGTCCCGGCCGCCGTGATCGGCGCCTCGCCGGGCGGGATAGGCACCGCGGTGGCCCAGCAGAGCCTGCGGAGCGTCCTCAGCTTCTGCAACGCCCGCCAGATGACGGCCCCTGAGGCCTACATCCAGTTCAAGCCCGACGCCTACAACGAGGACGGGTCGGTCTCCGACCCTGACCTCGAGAAGATCCTCACGACCTTCATGCAGGAGTTCCACGACCACATCGAGCGGGTGCTCACGGTCCTGCCCCGCCACTGACGGCCCTCGCTCGGCCTGGCGGGAGGTGCGGCCGCTCGTCGACGGGTGACGGTCTCGGGACCGAGACGCGGGGTGGTGCTACCGGCGGGTCGGGTGGATGGTGGAAGACGCCCTATCCACCCACCAGGAGGTGAACCCGACATGACCACAGCCCGTGACGTGATGAGCTCTGGCGCCGAGTGCATCAAGGAGGACCAGACCCTGCTCGACGCCGCGCGGATGATGCGGGACCTCGACGTCGGGTCGTTGCCGATCTGCGGCAAGGACGACAAGCTGCACGGGATGATCACCGACCGCGACATCGTCGTGCACTGCCTCGCCGAGGGCATGGACCCCGCGACCGTCAAGGCCGGCTCGATGGCCCAGGGCAAGCTGTACTGGGTCGACGCCGACACCGACATGGATGACGCCCTGGCCGTGATGCAGGAGCACCAGGTCAAGCGCCTGCCGGTGATGGACAAGCACCGGCTGGTCGGCATGATCAGCGAGTCGGACCTCACCCGTCGGCTCGACGAGCACCGGATGAGCCACTTCGCGCAGGAGGTCTACGCCCGCTGACGACGACCGCAGCCACGACCGCAGATCCTCACCCGCTGCCCCAGGCTCAGGGACGCAGGCGGTAGGTCAGGTAGACGTTGCCCGTCGACGTCGGACGCGTCGACACCAGCTCGAGTCGGGTGATCGGCACCGTGTCGTCGAAGAGACGACGGCCCGCGCCCACGACCGGGTGCGTGTTCAGCGTCAGCTCGTCGATGACGCCCGCCAGGAAGAGCGAGCGCACGGTGTCGATGCCGCCGGCCACCGACACCGAGCCCTGCTCGCCGTTGTCCGCGAGTGAGCGCACGAACTCGACCGGGTCACCCTCGACGAGGCTGGATCCCTGCCACGCCGACACGTCGTCCAGCGTCGTGGAGATGACGTGCTTGCGCACCGGGTTGATGAACTGTGCGAAGGGATCGTCAGCGGTCGGCCAGTAACCGGCCCACTCCTGCCACAGCACCCGCCCGATGACCACGTCGGTGATCCCGGCGATGGCCTCCCCCATCGCCGCCATGTCGTCGGGACCGAAGGAGTCGAGCTGCCACTGGTCGGGCGACTCCACGACCCCGTTGACGGAGTTGAAGAGGTGGGCGATGACCGTGCGTGCCATGGTGCTGCCTTCCGGTAGATGAGGTCGCGTGCTGGTCCGACCCTGGCCGCAGCGGAGACTCATCGACGCGTCAGCGCGCGGACCTTAGGAGCCGGCGGACCAGCTCCTCGCCTGCCGTCTCCCGGATCCGCTCCGCGTCCCCGACGACGACGAGCTTGTCGGTGGCCCGCGACAGGCCCACGTAGAGGCGCTCGCGCGCCCGGTCGTGCGGCTTTCGGTCGTTGACGCACAGCACCACGGCCCTCCGCTCCAGCCCCTTGCAGCCGAGCACGTGGCCGTAGAAGACGTCGTCTGTGTCCCAGAAGGTGTGCCAATAGCCTTCCTGACCCAGCGCGGCCTGGCGGGAGTTCTGCTCCGGGTGGCGGTTGCCGGTCGTGATGAGCGCGACGTGCTCGGGCGGCCAGCCGTCGTCGAGGAGCTTCTCCACCTCGTCGTCAGCGACTCCGAGGGCGTCCCCGTCGCTGGCCTGCACGAACTCGACGTCAGGCCCTTCCCCGCCCAGGGCCCGCATGCGCATCGGCGCCAACGGCCCGAACGACTCGGCGATCTGCCGGGTGTTGCGCAGGTTGTGGTCCAGCACGAGCGGTACCAGCTCCACGGGCGGTCTGCCGAAGCGCTCGAAGACCTTCTGGTTCTCGTCGGAGTAGACGTAGAGCCCGCCCTCCTCCGGATCCCTGAGCCCGCCCAGCAGCGGTGCCCACCAGTCCTCGGCGAAGTCCTGCGCCTCGTCGACGATGATCGCGTCGAACTTCTTGCCCTCCGGGACCTGCGCCACTGCGCGGGCCGCCTGGGCCGGGAGCTCCTTCTCCCAGAACTCCGACTGGTTGCGGTCCGCCGTGATCTCCACGCCCCACTCCTTGGCGAGGTCCTCGAAGCGCCCGACGAACGCCGGCCGGGCCTTGCGCGCCTCCCCCGCGAACGCCCGCTTGAACCACTCGCCGAGTCCGATCGAGTAGCACAGCAGCGCCACGCGCTGCGGAGGCTGCCCACCGAAGCCGCGGGTCAGCTGCTTGGCCTGGGCCATGGCGAGCACCGTCTTGCCGCTGCCCGCGCCGCCGCGCACCTCGACCCGGTGCAGCAGCCGAGTGACCCGGAGGATCATGGCCTGCTCCTGGGTGAGCCGGTCGGCGCGGGCCTCCCGGTCGTCGGCCTCGGCCATCACCTCACGCTGCATGGGGTTGCGTCCGGAGAGGATCTCCACGACCAGGTCGACGTCGTCCTGGTCCGGCACGCGGTAGTTCGTCTCCTGCGTGGCCGCCACCTCACGGAGCCGCGCGGCCAGGTGCGCCTGGTCGGCCTTGCCGTGGATCATCGAGCGCGGGCAGTCGGGCTGGGCGAAGTCGTCCGGGACCGTGGAGTATGGCGTCACGACCGCGTGCGCCCATCTCACCCTGGTCAGGGAGGAGTCGCGCCACCGCGGGTCGTGCTGCACGTAGGTCCGCAGCGCGTGCTTGACCTTGCGCGCCTGGTTGACGGGGTCGATGGTCCGCGGCGCCCGACCGCCGTACTGCCACCACCGTCCCTGGCCGTCGACCTTGACGCTCCCGCCCTTGACTTCCACCACGACGATCCCCACGCCCGGCATCAGCACCACGAGATCGGCCTCGTGGTCCTGCTCGTGGTCGGTCAGCCTCCGGTTGGCGAGCACGACGTCCGCGTCGCCCAGCTGGCCCACCAACCGCTCGCAGACCTCCTGCTCGGCGTTGCTGGCGAACACCGGTTCCGCCGGGATCAGCCGCGCGGCCACGCCATACCCCTGCCTCCACAAGCTCCGTCGCTCATGGACGCGAGCATAGGGGCCGGCGGGAGTACGGTGGAGAGTCACCGGGCCCGTCCGGCCCGAGGTGACGAGGAGGTCGCTGATGAAGCAGCTCAACTGCCGCGACGTGGGGTTCGACTGCGACGGGGTCGTCGAGGGCGAGACCGCCTACGACGTGCTGACGCAGGCCGCCCAGCATGCGCAGGAGGTGCACGGCCTGAGCGAGGAGCAGGTCACCGACCCGGGCTTCGCAAGCCAGGTGGAGGCGCAGATCCGCGACGCCGGCTGACGTCCGGCTCAGAGTCCGAGCGCGCGGCGCACCAGCGCGAGCGCGGCCTCGGGCTCCATTCCCAGCGAGGTCGTAGCTTCGGCATACCTCTCCGCCGCCGCCCGCGCGGAGACGAGAGCGTCTGCCGTGCGCCCCTGGACGACTCCGGCGCGCACGAAGGTGCCCGAGCGCCCGCGACCCTCGAGCACGCCGTCAGCCTCCAGCTCGCGGTAGGCGCGCGCGACCGTGTTGGGTGCCATCCCCAGCTCGCCGGCCAGGCTGCGCACGGTCGGCAGACGGTCGCCCGGCACGAGCGCGCCGTCGCCGACGAGCGTCAGCACCTGTGCCCGGAGCTGCTCGAACGGCGGCGTGGAGGAGCTCGCGTCGACGGGACTGAACATCAGCGGCTGCCCGGTGACGCCGCGCCGCTCCTGAGCCAGGTCACGCGGTCTGGTCGGGCTTGCCCTCGCCCGGCTGGACGGAATAGGCGGGCGGCTCGTCCTTACCGGACTCCTCGTCCTGCTCGGCGTCCTCGGCGGTCTGCTGGACGATGCCCTGGGCGTGGTGGACGGGGGCGTACACCACATACAGCTTCAGCGGCTCGTCGCCGGTGTTGATGACGTCGTGCCACGTGCCTGCGGGCACCTGGATGGCCCAGTCGTCCTCGACGTCCTCCTGGAAGGGCAGGTCCTTCTCGCTCGGGCCCATCACGCACCGGCCCTTGCCGGCCTCGAGACGCAGGAACTGGTCGGTCTCCGGGTGCACCTCCAGACCGATGGACTCGCCCACGGGGATCGACATCAGCGTGACCTGGAGGTACCTGCCCGTCCACGCCACGGTGCGGTAGGTGTCGTTGCCGGTCGTCGCCTTCTCGATGTCGAAGACGTGGGGCTTGGGGCCGGGGTCGGTGATAGGCATCGGACGTCCTTCCACTCGGATGCTCACTGGTGCTTCGACCTTAGCCAGTGTCCTGACCGGTCGCGCCCGGGGAGGGCTGCGGCGACGTGGTCGCCTCGGGCCACCACGGTCCGGGTGCGCTGCCCCGCGGCGTGCGTTCAAACCGGCACTTTTCCCCGCGAGTCGCGCAGAACCGCGCCACACCGGGCCGCTTCCCTCCCCGCCGCGGAAAGTGCCGGTCTGGGTGCTCGGGCATGCGGAGGGTCGGAGGGGCCGAGGCGTTGCTAGCCTCCTTCTCATGGACCTCGGGGTGGACCTCGGCACGACCCGCACGACCGTCGCCGTCTCCGACCGGGGCAACTACCCGGTCGTCGGCTTCCTCGACGCCGACGACGACGTGCGGGACTGGTTCCCCTCCGTCGTCGCCCGCACCGGGCCTGGACCGGCCGGTCTCGTCTTCGGGTATGCCGCGCTCGCGGCGGTCGCGCAGGGCGCCCCCGCGGTGCGGTCGTTCAAGCGGGCCCTCGCCGAGCCCGACGTGGGTCCGCGCACCAAGGTGCTCGTCGGCGACGAGCCGGTGGCGCTCCCGGACCTGCTCGCCGGCTTTCTCCGGACCCTGGCCGAGGCGCTGCGCACCCGGTCGACCGTGGCCGGCGAGCAGCTGGGTCGCACCGTGATCTCGGTCCCGGCCCACGCCCACAGCGCGCAGCGCTTCCTCACGATGGAGGCCTTCCGGGCCGCCGGCTTCGACGTGGTCCAGATGATCAACGAGCCGTCGGCCGCGGGCTTCGAGTACTCCCACCGCAAGGCCCGCACCCTCACTCGTGCCCGGCGCCGGGTCGTGGTCTACGACCTGGGCGGCGGCACGTTCGACGCCTCGCTGGTGACCGTCGACGGCACGCAGCACGAGGTGGACGGCTCGTTGGGGCTCAACCGCCTCGGCGGCGACGACTTCGACGTGGTGCTGGCCGACCTGGCCCTAGCCCGGGCGGGGAGCACGGGGGCGACGGCGCAGATCCGGCCCGGGAGCACGGCATACCTCGAGCTGGTGGAGCAGGCGAGGGAGGCCAAGGAGCGGCTCGCGCCGCAGAGCCGACGGCTGGTGCTCGAGGTGGGCGGCGAGCCCGTGACCGTGCCCGTCGAGGACTTCTACGCGGCGGCGGCCCCGCTGGTGGAGCGGACGATCGAGGCGATGGCGCCGCTCGTGAGGGGGCTGGAGGACCCGGGGGCTGCTGACGTGGCCGGCCTCTACCTGGTGGGTGGCGCTTCCGCGCTGCCGCTGGTCCCACGGACGCTGCGCGAGCGCTTCGGGCGGCGCGTGCACCGCGCTCCCCTGCCCGCGGCGTCGACTGCGATCGGGCTGGCGATCGCCGCGGACCAGAGCTCCGGCTACTCCCTCACCGACCGGCTCTCGCGCGCGGTCGGGGTCTTCCGCGAGACCGGCTCCGGCGCGGGCGTGGGCTTCGACCAGGTGCTGGGACGCGACCAGCGGCTGGAGACGGGGCACCGCGTGCAGGTGCACCGCCGCTACCAGGCCATGCACGACGTGGGCCACTTCCGCTTCGTCGAGTACGCCGGCGTCGACGCCGAGGGTGCCCCGACGGGCGAGCTGGTGCCCTACGGCGAGCTGCTCGTCGCCTTCGACCCCACGCTGCGCTACGGGCGCGACCTACGGCGTCACCGGGTGCGGCGGATGGAGGGACCGCTGGTCGAGGAGGTCTACACGGTCGACAGCAACGGGCTGGTGGACGTGGCGATCACCGAGCTCGGCAGCGGGTATGCCGTGACCCACCGGTTGGGCGTGTAGCTCGCCTCCCCGTTGTAGCCGCACACCGTGTGTGTCGAGGAGTCGGACAGCAGGTCCATGCGGACGTCCTCGCGCGGCAGACACCAACGGGTCGGCAGGTGCGTCTCGAAGAGGGCGACCGGACGGACGGCGTCCGCCAGGACGGTCCCGTCGAGCCGCACGACCACGTGCAGACCTGCCCGTCCAGCGTCGGGTCGTCCGGCCAGAAGGCGGTCGACCGGGCCGGGCAGCGGGTATGCCGTTCCCCCGTCGGGCGTGTGCGCGGATCCCTCACCCGGCGGCGCCGCCGCCGGGCCTCGCACCGTCGGCCGCGAGCTGGTCGACCACCGAGGCGAGGTACGGCATACCTGGGAACTGGGCCATGCGCTGCGCGACGTGCTGCGCCGCCTGTCGGTAGCGAGGCTGGTCGAGCACCGCGTGGACGGCCCGACCGACGGCGGCCGTCGAGGGGGTCTCGGAGTTGATCCGACGCCCGACGCCGGACCAGGCCACCCGGGCCGCGACCTCCGGCTTGTCCTCCTTGCCGCTGGAGGTGACGATCGGCACGCCATACCGCAACGCGTACTGGACCCCGCCGTAGCCCCCGTTGGTCACGAAGACGTCCGTCCGGGGCAGCAGCTCGTCGTAGGGCAGGAACTCGGCGGCGCGCGCGTTCGACGGCAGCGGGGGCAGGGTGTCCACCGGCCGTCCTCCGGTGGCGACGATGACGAGCAGGTCCTCGTCCGCCAGGGCCTCCAGGGTGGGCGCGATGATCTGCCGGTAGTCGCGGTTGGCGATCGTGCCCTGCGTCACGTGCACGACGCGACGCGCACAGTCGAGCTCGTCCCACCACGGAGGCAGGGGCGCGCGGGAGCCGGACGCGGAGATCGGGCCGGCGAAGTGGAGGTTGGCCGGGGCGTCGGAGCGGGGGTACTCGAACTCGGGGACCGTGAACTGGACGAGGGCCTCCGCGTGGCGCGGCCAGTCCAGCAAGGAGAACGGCAGCGGCCGGCCGTGGATCTCCTGGTTGAGCTCGTCACACATCCGGCGCGCACGCGCGAACACGGTGCGCGAGGCGACCGTGTGCAGCAGGGCGTTGCGCAGCCGACCGACCGGTCCGGCCAACGGGGTGATGCCCGTGCCGTAGGGGGCTGTGTCCCGGCTGACGATCAGCGGCGGAACCACCCCGCAGACGACGATCGGCGGCCGCTGGCCCAGCTCGTGGCCGAGCAGGAACGCCCCACCGGCGAAGGCCGGATCCGTGAGCAGGACGTCGGCGGGCTCCTCGGCGTGGAGAGTCATGATCGCGTCATGGTGGGGCCGTCCCGGGCGGGCGAAGATCGCCTCGATGTCGTGCGCGGTGGCTTTGGCACCCTTCAGCTCCGCCCGCTCCGGGAACACGGTGTTGAAGTCCATCCGGTCGTCGAAGTCGGCCTCGGCCGGGAGCGGCACGTGCTCGGCACCCGTGGCCTCCACGACCTCGGCGAACCGGGCACCGGTCAGGAAGCGGACCCGGTCGCCCCGCTCCGCGAAGTGCCGGGCGACGGCCAGCAGCGGCGTCACGTGGCCGTGGATGGGGACCGCAGCGATGATGATGGACAGCACGGGCGCCTCCGATGGCATCGTCCAGGATTGAATACTATGATGCAGTATTCACCTGTATGAGAAGGTCGTCAATGATGAAATCCGCCGCCTCCCGCGGACGTCCGTACCGCTCAGAGCTCAGGCAGCGACAGGCCGCTCAGACGCGACGGCGCGTGGTCGAGGCAGCCGTCGAGATCTTCAGCCTCCAGGGCTACCAGGCCACCACCTTCGCCCAGCTCGCCGAGCGTGCCGGGGTGTCCGTCGAGACCGTGCAGAAGCACGGCCCCAAGTCCGCGCTGCTCCAGGCGGCGGTCGAGATGGCCTCGTTCGGCGTGGAGGGTGAGAACGACTTTTTCGACAGCGAGGCCGGCCGGTCGGTGCTTGCCGCTCAGAACCCGGACGAGCTCGCCGCAGCCGTCGGGCAGGCCATCCTAGCGATCAACGCGCCGTCAGCGGGCGCCTGGACGGCCCTCGCGGGCGCGGCCCAGGGCGACCCCGAGCTGCGCAGCCACCACCTCCAGATGCTCGGGCTCATCCGCGCCCAGGTCGACGCCGTCCTGCGATGGGTCGACGGGCGCGGCTGGCTGCGCCAGGACGTGAGTCACGACGAGCTCGTCGAGGCCATCTGTGTTATCACCAGCGTCGAGAGCTACGTCCGGTTCGTGGAGCTGGACGGCAAGACGCCGGAGGAGTACCGCGCCTTCGTCACCCGCGCCATGCGCGAGACGGTCCTCGCTCCCTGACCTCAGTCGGGCCTCGGTCGGGGCCCTCAGGCGCCACGGGTTCACGGCTGCGCGACGGACCGTCTGCCCTGAGTGCCAGACCTGTCTCGGCGGGGGGTCCCGTCGCATGGAAGCACGCCGGCGTCCTCGGGGCAGCCGCGCTTGCCATCGACCTCGCACTGTCGCCCGAGTCGATCGAGGCGGCGAGCGCGGGCGTCGCCTGACCTGGCGGCCGCACGTCCGCGGCCACAAGCCCGGGAGTCCCTGGCCATCCGTCAGAGGTCCCACATCCACCGCACGGACGAGCGGATACCTCGACCGAACAGCGTCGACCCGTCCCCACGGCTGGGCAGCGTCACACCGCCCAGGTTGCCGTAGCAGGAGGAGTTGACGGTCGTGACAGCACTCAACCGCCGAATACAGGGCGTGGTGACGAGCCGAAGTTCCCGCCGCACTTAGCCCGCACCGCGCGCTGCAACCTGACGGCACAAGACCACCAACGCTGCCTCGCCTCCTCCAAGCGGAGTCAGGCAGGTGAGCCTTTAGGGGTCGTTCTCAAGTTCTCGACATCGGTGATGATCGCTCGCACGGAACTGTAGCGCTGGCCTGCGTCATGGTCCACGCACTTCATAATGATTGGCCACCATCGCCCTGTGCCTGGCCGAAGCGCCTCCTTGCCGCTGAAAATGAAGGAGAGAACGCATCCAATCGCGAAAATTTCATTCGCCACATTGTACGACTTGAAGTCGTCCAGATAGGGGTCTCTGATGGTGCCCCTCATGTGCGTGTTGGTCTGAGTGAAAACGGACTTGCCCGACTTAACCAACCCAAAGTCCGACAGCTTGACCAGGACGGCGCCTTGATCAAACACCTTCACCAGGACATTCTGTAGACTGATGTCGCGATGGAGCAAGTCTTTCGTGTGGATGTAGTTGATGCCATAAAGAAACTGGAGAGCAATTCGCTTCCGGGTCGAGAGAGACAGGTGCCGCCCCTTCCCTTCAATGTATGACCGGAGGGTTTCGTCACAGAACTCCATGCGGTATTCGTTGCGTCCCGGGTCGAATCCATACACTTCGACTATATACGGAAAATTGAGCTCCTTCATTACCTCAAATTCCTTCTTAAAGCGGTGCAGATCTCGCTCGCCTATCCCTCGCTTGGCCCGCTTCACAGCGAATCGGACGCCGTAGTCTGGGTCAATGTAGGAGTATACCTGCGCGTAGGATCCCTCACCCACGAATTCCAACTCCACGGGCCGGTCCATCTTCTTCAACCTGACTGATTCTAGGTCGCGACGAAACACAGGCTCGTACTTGATGATATCGATCCGCGCGAAGTCGTCAGGTATAATACTTCCACCGCTCCGAGTGAGCCACGGTTCGCATCGGTCCAACGCGTACTGATACGCAGGAGACATCTGAACAGGCACTCCCGCTCGAGACATATTATGAAGGTCTTCGTTCAGCTCATCGATGAGCGCGAGGAGGTCGCGACTGTTGTCGGCCCAATAGTGCCGCGTGCTGCGCGATCGATCGTTGATGTCCTCAAAGTGCTTGTCAAGGCGTTTGTGGAGTACGCTGAATATATGGCCGAGCTCCTCGTCGTCCTCATACAAGTTCTCGTAGTGTCGAGAGCTTGCCGTCGACTCGTACTTAGACCTGAGTTCCTTGATGATCATGGCCTCTGTCGTCATCGTCCTCCTCTCGGCTACCGTCACGGTCGCCGACGCGGCGCCATCTCGCCGATTCCACCATAGAGGCATCCTTCAGGATCCCGCCCGATCCGATCGCTGCGCGTTGCGTCACTCGAAGGTTCAACAGGACGCAGCCCCCCATTGGTAAGGGCTGCAGTCACGTGCCGGGTAGAGCGACCTTGGGGACGACTCGCCCAACGGCGGAGCATCGGTACCCCGGTCGCCGATGCTCGCGTTACCATTGGAAGACGTCATCGAGGTGGAGGCCCTCCCGTGCTCTTGCAGTCCGCGCTCTACTACCCCTATATCCATGTCAGAGACGACGCGTGGCTTAAAGCAGCAGCCCTCTACTGGAAGAGGGTAGATCGCATCGTGCCCCGAGATTACCCAACGCGGGATAGTCGTACGGTGAAGGTCCTGGGTGATGAGTTGGGTTTTATCGAGTCGCGCAGGCCTGGAGCGGCCGCTGTTGAGGCGTCTCGCTTATTCCTCGACCTCTTGGAAGTTCGCGGTGACGAGTTAGCTGCATCATTGCGAGTGCAACCCGACCGAGGGGCACTGCGTGAGCATCACGATGCGCCTGTCGATGGGGGTCTTAGTCCTGGCGGATCGATAGGTTACATCTTTGCCGAGAAGCTATCGACGGAACTCATCAGCGCGATGGTCGAATCTGGCCTGGCGGTCGGCGCGTCCGATGACCATGGCCGCCATCGCCGATTATCTATGAGCGTCGGGTCCGCCAATTGGATCGGGATGGACAGTCGGCTCGCCGCCACTTATATGACCGTGCTGACGCGACTGACCGCTGACCACTTCCACCTCGATCCCGTGACAGACGTTCCCCTCGCGCATGTGGCTATGGATGCGATGTCCGTCGACGAGGTTGCTCGGGCTCTCCTAGGCGAGGGAATGGTCTCGCCCGTCGCTCGGCCCCAGACGCTACAACAACGGGTTGCCGTTCTAGCTATCGAGTCCGTGATCCCACGCAGAATCGGCCTTATTGATGCTACGGATATCGTGCGCTTCCGGAAGCGTCACGAGGATCTGCTTGGTGACTTTCAGAAGGCTGTCGCTTCAGCCGCTCAGGAGTTGCGTCAGTTGCCAGAGGATGTCGACAGCGCGATACTTCGAGAGCACGTGATAGAGGTCACGCGCCGGCACTTGCTTCATCCACGCGACGAGCTTCGAGGCGCGCTGCAGTTGTTCGGATTGGAGACGGCCAGAAGCCTCGTCACGTTACAACTTCCGTTGAGCGCCTCTGGTGGGGTCGCACTGGGCGCATTGACCGATCCAATTGTGGGAACCGGAGCAGGAGTCGGTGCCGTGCTACTAGCATACGGGGTGAATGAGGCCAGCCGTCGGCGCGAGTTGCGGCGACGCGACGGGGCGGCAAACTACCTGCTCGAACTCGAATCGGCTCTAACACCACGGAAAGCGTTGCGACGGCAGGTGGGGTTCACCCCGAGATGGGGGTGACTGAAGCATTGTCCGCCCAGCGGGAATCACGAGCTCACGAGGACCAGGATTCCTCCCGGACCGGGAAGCAATACTGTCGCGCTTGCTGCGAAGACGTTGAGGTGCGTCCGGTCGGGCGCGTGGCGCCCGCCGCCGCCCAGGCTATGTCCTGCACGTGAAGGCCGTGATGCGGCGTCGACAGACACCTCCCACGTCACGGGCTCATGATCTGTTCGAACTCGTTCTGCCGCGTCTCAAGCCGGCCAGAGAATGCCTCCGGGACCATGGATTCGTAACAAGCGAGCGCACTGTGGAGTGTGATTGCCACGCCACCAGGGACCGAGTTGACCTCCCATTCCGGGACTCGATGCAGTCTCCCCCTCGCTGCGTCGTCTACGTCGAAGTACGGTTCTGCGCTCACGAACGTTGCGTGAGTCGACCATGTCTCGATGAGCCACGCCTGATATAGGTTCATTAGACCGTATGTTCGGGCCCGATGCAGGGTCGCCAGGTGCCGGTCTTCGATGCGCGTATCGTCATCGGTCTCGACCGCAATGGCACGTTCCAGACGTTCTGCAGCTTCTCCTTCCAGGCGCCAGCCAGAGTGCTGCGCAGCCTGGAATCGCGAGTAGCCGTTAGCCCTGTCCCTGAGCAGAGCCTGAGCTGCGCTGCCTCGCTTGTCGACCACCCAGCGGAGAGCGATGGCATGTTCGAGCATGGAGCGAAGAAGGGGTGACGCCTCCACGTGGAAGGCGTGGTCGCTGAGCAAGAGCGCCGCCTCTCCTGTGCGGACGATCCGTGCAGTCCATCCCCAAGTGATGTTCACGGCATCTACCTGGGCTCCGGATGCTCGGCTCCCGTCAGGCAATGCCATCGTCGGCGGACCCGGGGCCTTCTCCCAGTCGGCGATCAACTGACGGGCCAGGTAGGACAGTCGCTCGTTGCGGTCTGAGAGGGGCACGGCGGCAGGCTACGTCACCGCCAACGTCCACACACGCTCATGCCGCGAGCCGCACGTCGGGATCACACCGGGTGCGTCCTTCCGCCGCGTGCGTGACGTTGCTCAGGCGGTCTGGAGGGGGTGGATCTGGTCCAGGTCGGCCCCGATGACGTCCTTGCGGTTCTCCAGGTCGTACCGGGTCTGCAGGTTGATCCAGAACCGGTCGCTGGTGCCGAAGTAGCGGGACAGACGCAGTGCCGTGTCGGCGGTAATGCTGCGCTTGCCGTGCACGATCTCGTTGATGCGCCGTGGGGGCACGCCGATCGCGACGGCCAGGTGGTGCTGGGTGACCTCCAGGGGTCCGAGGAACTCCTCGAGCAGCACCTCACCGGGGTGGATGGGGGCGATAGTCGCGTTCATGTCTCACACCTCCTCTAGTGGTAGTCGACGATCTCGACGTCCTGCGGACCAGCATCTGTCCAGACGAAGCAGATCCGCCACTGCTGGTTGATCCTGATGCTGTGCTGGCCGGCCCGGTCGCCCTTGAGCGCCTCCAGCCTGTTCGCCGGGGGCACCCTCAGGTCCTCCAGCACCTCGGCCGCGTCCAGCATGACCAGCTTGCGTAGGGCGACTCTCTCGATCCGAGGGTCGAGGTCCTTGGCCCGCTGGCGAAACCACAGGCGTTCGGTCGCGCCGTCCCGGAACGACCTGATCACCTCACCAGCATAACGTGCCGCGTTATGCCACGCCAGGCCCTGGGAGCGACCAGCCCTGCCACACCTTCCGTCGGAACCTCTCAACACGCGTCACTCCGCCGCGAACGGACGCCGTGTGTCGCCGCCTTACCATCTCGACGAACGTCCGGACATGGCTCCCTTCTATGGCACCGGTTGTCAAGGGGGCGAGGCCGGGGGGCGTTCGAGTGTGCGTCGACGCTGGTCGGTGTCAACGTCGTTCGTCCGGTGGGGCGCTCCACGTTGATACCGCCGGCGCGTCGACGCGGTGGGTCTGGTGCCTCCCCGGTCGCGATCTTCCGGGTCGGCTGCCGGCTGAGCAGCGTGGTGGCTGCGGGTCCGGGAAGTGGCTTGTGCGAAGGACTGAGCCGCAGATCCAGCTCTTGTCCCCACACCGCCTCCTAACACCGTCTGGACCTCGGGGATCGTGTCCTCGGGGGACGAGACGCAGCGCAGGATCGGTGTCCTGCAGCTTGGGTGCCATGGGTCGACGGGCGCGGCTGGCTGCGCCAGGACGTGAGTCACGACAAGCTCGTCGAGGCGGTCTGCGTCATCACCAGCGTCGAGACGCGCCGTGCGCGAGACGGTCCTCGCTCCCTGACCCCACTCGCTATCTTCCTCGCTGCCTACGTGCTGCAGCGGGCATGAAGAGGCCGTGCATCTCGTCCCCGAGATGCACGGCCACCTCCTCGTTCAGTACTGCTGGCGCTGCTCCTGGACCCGCACCTTGGACTCCTCGGCGCTCGCCTTGACGTCCTCGGTGGCGAGGCGTGCCTCGTCCTTGACGTGCTGGGCGCTGTCGCTGGCCGTCTGCTTCACAGAGTCGACCGCCTCCTGGGCCTGAGGCTTGACGTGGTCCACGACGTCCTGCGCGACCGCCTTGGCCTCCTCCACGACGCCGCTGTCCTGGACCTTCTCCTTGGCCGCGGTGGACAGCTCGCGCTCCTTGGCCGTGCTGGGCATGAGGGACCCGACGAGCCACCCGGCACCGAGCGCGACCAGGCCCGCCGCCAGCGGGTTGCCGCGGGTCTGACGCCGCGCTGCTGCGGGAGCCGCCGCGACGGCGTGGCCGGCCGAGCTTGCTGCGTCGCCCACGGTGGAGGACGCCCGGCCGGTGAGACCCGGCCGGTCGTCGTAGGGGTCGTCGCTGCCCATGACCTTCTCCTTGAGGGAGTGGCCGGCGTCCAGGACCGCGTCCTTCGCCTTGTCCGCCTGCCGGCGGGCGACGTTGCCGGGGCTGGCGGCCTCGCCGAGCGCGTCGACGTCCCGGCTGAGGTTCATGCGTGTCTGCTCGATCTCGGCGCGCAGGACCTCGGGGTCGTCGCTGGTCGGCACCGGTTCACTGGGGTAGTTCGTCATGCTGGCTCCTCGTTTCCCTTGAGTGCGTCAGGGACCTGCTTGGCTGTCTCGACCGTGTACGGGAGACCCCTGACCTTCTGCATCTGCGAGCGGCCCATCATTGCCAGGACCGCTGCGACGACCGCCCAGATGGCGGCCACGACGACCGCGGCCCAGCCGCGGTCCATGACGGCGCCGAGCGCCCACCACAGGGCGACGGACAACCACAGGAGCACGAACCACCCGGCGAGGGCAGCGCCGCCGAGCAGCCCGGCTCCTCGTCCTGCCTGAGCAGCCGACTGCTTGGCCTCGGCCTTGGCGAGCGCGACCTCCTGCCGCATGAGCGTGGAGAGGTCCGTGGAGATGTCCGCGACGAGAGCGCCGATGGAGGCGACCTCACCCTTGTCGTAGGTGTCGTGCGCCCCGTGGATCTGCTCGGGCTCTCGGTGCTGGCCCGGAGCCGTCATGGCTGACCCACCCCACGGGTCACGGGCGGGACGTCACCGGGCACGTCGGCGCTCGGCCGACCGCCGTAGGACGGCACGGTGCCCGCGTCCGCCACGCCCGGCTCGACCGCGTATGTCGTGCTCGTGGACCTCGTGCTCGTGGACATCGTGGTCGTCGTGCCGTGGGGAGAGTATGCGGGCGCCGCAGGCGGCGGTGCGGCATACCCGGAGCCGGCCTGGTCCTGCTGCTCGTCGCGCAGCCCACGCGTCAGCCGCCCGCCCACGAGACCGACGAGCGCGCAGATGCCCAGGAACGTCCCGGGATTGCGGCGCGCGTACCGCTTCACCTCGTCGAGCACCTCTTCCGGTCCACGGTCGCTGAGCCACGTGGCCGCTCCGTCCATCCGCTCGCTCACCTGGCGCACCAGGCCGCTGGCCATGCCGCCGCCCTGCTGCGCGCCGTCGGCCATCTGGCCGAGCTCACCGGCGAGACCGCGCATCGCCTCGGCGACGCGTCCCTGCTGGGTGCCGGCCTGGTCCCGCAGGTCGGTGCGGACACCGTCATACAGCGAGGCGATCTGGCTCTTCGCCTCGCCGAGCACCGCCTTGGCCTCCTCGCCGGTGGTGCTGGCCACCGACCGGCCCGCCTCCTTGGCGTCGTGGGCCACCGTGGCCGTCTCCTGCTTCGCTACGTCACCCGTGGACGGGGAACGCTGATCCTGGTCGAACGCTTGGTCACTCATGGTCATTGCCTCCTCGGGGACCGGTTGTCCACCTCCCTCGACCGTAGGGAGACGCCGGCACCCGCGCGTGGTCAAACGTCACCGTCACCCCTAGGGGTGAGGAGCGCGGCAGCCCG
Organism: Ornithinimicrobium tianjinense; assembly: GCF_014636495.1. Classification (GTDB taxonomy): domain Bacteria; phylum Actinomycetota; class Actinomycetes; order Actinomycetales; family Dermatophilaceae; genus Ornithinicoccus; species Ornithinicoccus tianjinensis. The sequence goes on along the minus strand of NZ_BMEM01000001.1, from coordinate 1,026,606 downwards.
GCGTTCTTCCTCAGGCCAGGCCGCTCACGGGCGGCGGGGCACCCCGCCCAGCGTCTCCTGGACCCTCGCCAGAGCGGTCGCCACGTCCTCGTGCTCCCAGACGCGTATGACGCGCCAGCCCGCCTCGCGCAGCAGGCGGTCGGTGTCCTCGTCACGCGCCCTGTTGGCGGCCAGCTTGGCCGCCCACCAGCCGCTGTTGGCCCGGGGCTGCGTCCCGTGCTCCGGACAGCCGTGCCAGAAGCAGCCGTCCACGAACACCGCGACCTTCGCCCTCGTGAACGCGATGTCGATGGTCCGGCGCCGGTTGCCCGGCACGGGATAGACGACGCGGAACCTTCTCCCCTGCGCGTGCAGCGCCCGACGCAGCGCGACCTCAGGTGCCGTGTCGCGCCGGGCGGCCACCGACATCCGCGCCGAGACGCCCGGCGACGAGGCACCGGGGTGCGGCGGGACGCGAGGAGGCACCTCTCGAGCGTAGGCCCGCGCCCTCAGCGCCCTCGCCAGGCGCGGCGGCTCACTCCCTCCGCATCGGCGGCATCAGCTCCGTCGCGCCGGCGGCCTCGAGCAGCCGCGCCGGCCGACCCCGCCCGCCTCGCCGCGCCTCCCCCGTCTCCTGCACGAACCGCTCGGTCCGCGCCACCTTGCGCGCGAAGTTGCGCGGGTCGAGCTCGACGCCCCAGACGGTCTCATAAACCGCCTGCAGCTCGGGCATCGTGAACTGCCGGGGCACGAACCGCAGCGCCAGGTCGCTGTACTCCAGCTTGGACCGCACGCGCTCCACGCCGGCCTCGACGATCTCGCGATGGTCGAAGGCCAGCCCCTGCCTCACGGCGTCGCTCACCGGCCACCACCGCGCGTCGCTCGCGTCCGAGCCGCCCCGCACCTCGGGCAGGTCCGCACCCACCGCAAGGTATGCCGTGGACACCACCCTGTGCCTCGGGTCGCGGTCCGGCCGGCCGAACGTGGCCAGCTGCTCGAGGTGCACGGACGTCGCGCCGACCCCCGTCTCCTCCTCCAGCTCCCGGTATGCCGCGTCCGCCAGGTCCTCGTCGATCCCGACGAAGCCGCCCGGCAGCGCCCACCGACCCGCGAACGGCTCCCCACCCCGCTCCACGAGCAGCACCGAGAACGCACCGTCCCGGATCGTCAGGATCACGAGGTCCACCGCGACGTAGAACGGCGGGTACTCCGACGTGTAGGCCATGGCCCCACACTAGCCTTTTCTGTCCTCTTGACAGGTATGTCGGTGCGAGGGTTTAGTGTCAGAGTGACAGCAACAGAAGGAGTCACCCATGCAGCTCTCCCCCGCGCAGACCGACCGCGCCGCCGGCGTCCTCCTCGGCCAGGCCGTCGGTGACGCGCTCGGCGTCCCCTATGAGTTCGGCACCGCCCGCTTCGACGCGAGCACCGGACCGCAGATGAGCGGCGGCGGCCTCGGCAACTACGCCCCGGGCGAGTGGTCGGACGACACGCAGATGGCGGTCTGCGTCGCCGAGGTGCTCGCGACCGGCGCGGCCGTCGACGACGCGGCGCTCGAGGCCGTCGCCGACGGCTTCCTCCGCTGGCACGCCGACGGCCCCGCCGACATCGGCGCGCAGACGAGCTCGGTGCTGGGGCGCACCCGCCGGCGCACGCACGGCATACCCACGAGGACCGCGATGGTCGAGGCCTCGCGCGGCCTGCACGAGCGGACCGGCCGGACGGCCGGCAACGGCGCGCTCATGCGCACCGCCGTGGTCGGGCTGCACCGGCTCGACGACCGCGACGCCACGGCCGGCGCCGCACGGGCGATCGCCGAGCTGACGCACTGGGACCCGCTGGCGGGCGACTCGTGCGTGCTCTGGTCCGAGGCGGTCCGGGTGGCCGTGACCGAGGGCGTGCTCGACCTGCGCAGCGGGCTGGACCTGCTGCCCGCCGCGCGCCGCGACGACTGGCTGCGGCGGATCGAGGAGGCCGAGACGCGCGAGCCCACGTCCTTCAGGGACAACGGGTTCACGGTCACCGCGCTCCAGGCCGCGTGGTCCTCGACCCACCACACGCAGCCGTCCGAACCCGGTCCGGACCACGTGGCGGCCGCCCTGCACGCGGCGATCGCCATCGGTCACGACACCGACACCGTCGCAGCGATCGCCGGTGGACTGCTGGGTGCGCGGTATGGCGTGTCCGGGCTCCCCGCCCGCTGGACCCGGCGGGTCCATGGCTGGCCGGGACTGCGCAGCCACGACCTGGTGCGCCTCGCTGTGCTCACCGCCCGCCGGGGGGTGGGGGACGCAGCGGCCTACGCCCCCTGGTCAGGGACGCGGGGTGGTGCCGGATCGGAACTGCTGCCGGAAGCGGGTCGGGGTGAGGCCGGCCCGCAGGGCGAAGTACTTGACGAAGTTGCTGGCGTCGGGGAAGCCGAGCCTGGCGGCGACGCTGGCTGCCGGGTCGTCGGTGTGGGCGAGGAGCCGCTTGGCCTCGAGGACCACCCGTCGGTCGATGAACTCCTTGGCGCCGACGCCGACCGCCGCGACCACCGCTCGCGTCAGGGTGCGCTGGGAGTACCCGAGGCGCCAGGCGTAGTGGGCGACGTCCCGGTGCTCCGCGAAGCCCTGCTCGACCGCGTCGCGGAACCGTAGGAAGGCTTCCGCGTGGTCCCCGCGCGGCGTTCCTACCGGCGCTGACAAGTTGGTCAGACGGAGCACGAGCACGGCGAGCAGGTGGCGCAAGATGGCGGATCGCGCAGGAGCGGGGATACCCGCGGAGCCGAACTCGGCCGAGAGGTGGTCCAGCGCCTCCCGGATGGCGCGGGCGTCGGCGCCGCTGGGGGTCAGCAGGACGGGGCCGAAGGGGTCGTCGAGCACCGTGCCGGTGGAACTGGTCGGGGGCAGGGTGTCCGGAGGGAACATGACGACCCGGCCCGAGGCGCCCTCGAGGTCGCCGAAGCGCTGCACCTGGCCGGGACGGACCCACAGCCACGCGCCGTCGGCGACTGCATACTCGTGGAAGTCCACCATGTGCCAGACCACCCCCTCGTCCACGGTGAGCAGGAGGTGGAAGTCGGGGCGCTGGGCCCAGGGTGAGTGTTCGTGCCGGCTCATCCGCCGGTGCAGCTCGGCGACCGGGACCACCTCGACCCTCGCCGCACCCGGCAGGGGCGGGGAGTAGACGACCTCGGGGATCCCATCTTGTCCGTTTTTGACCATGACGAGACCGCAGCATACCTCGTGCGACCTGGGCCCTCTGCGTAGCCTTGAACACACAAGGCCGATTCCCACCACACAGGAGCATCCATGAGCATCCGCGCCCGTCTCACCTACGCCTTCGACGCCTACTGCGGTTGGTGCTATGGCTTTGGCCCGGCCCTGCGCACCTTCGCCAACGAGAACGCCGACCGGGTCGACCTGCGGGTCCTCTCTGGCGGCCTGTTCACCGGAGCCAGCGCCCAGCCCATCGGGGCCTTCCCCCACATCCCCGGGGCGAACGAGCGGATCGCCGACCTCACCGGCGTGACCTTCGGCGACGCCTACCAGCAGGTCCTGGCCGAGGGCATCAGGGTGATGGACAGCACCGACTCCGCGACCGGGCTCGTGGCGCTGCGCAAGCAGGCGCCGGAGCGGGAGCTCGAGCTCGCCGGTGCGCTCCAGCGGGCCTGGTACGTCGACGGCCGCGACCTCTCCGACGTCCAGGTGTACCGCGACATCGCCACCGAGCTCGGGCTGGACCCGGACGCCACTGCGGCCGCCTACAAGGACCCGGCCAGTCGCGCCGAGGCGCAGCAGGAGTTCCGCGAGCTGCGCAGGCTCGGGGTCGACTCCTACCCCACCCTGCTGCTGCACACCGACACCGGCGTCCACCGCCTCGGCGGACCGGTCTCCCGCGCCGCGACGCTCACCGAGGCGCTCGACCGGCACCTCGAGAGCGCCGCCTGAGGACCGCGTGCAGGTGCACGTAGACCTCGTCGCCTAGTCGTTCGGGGCAGTCCGTCCGCCGCGGCCGCTAGAGAGTGGCGTGGCCGGTCCGGAGTGCGCGGACGGGGGCTGCTGGCCTTAGGAGCTGTCTGGAATCCAGGGCGTGCTCGACCTGCGCAGCGGGCTGGACCTGCTGCCCGCCTCGCGCCGCGACGACTGGCTGCGGCGCATCGAGGAGGCCGAGAGGCGCGAGCCCACGTCCTTCAGGGACAACGGGTTCACGGTCACCGCGCTCCAGGCCGCGTGGTCGTCGATCCACCGCACGCAGCCGTCCGACCCCGGCCCGGACCACGTGGCGGCAGCACTGCATACCGCGGTCTCGATCGGGCACGACACGGACACCGTCGCCGCGATCGCCGGTGGACTGCTCGGAGGCCGCGTCGTTGGCCGTGTTCCAGGAGACGCCGAGCCCTTCGGCGACGCGGGCCATGGACAGGTGCTGGACCACGATGCCGACCAGCCCCCAGCGCAGCCCGGCGCGGGAGATCTTGGCCCGTGGCTCGGCCGCGGCAGTGGTGTCCTGACGCCACACGTGCGCGCACTCGGTGCACCGGTAGCGGCGCACGGTCAGCAGCAGCGTGGTGGGGCGCCACCCGAACGGCTCGTGCGCCAGCTCCCGTGTCACGGTGTCGCGCGGGACGCCCTGGCAGCCGCACCGCCGGCACCAGTCGTCCGGCTCGACCACCCGGCAGGCGAGCACGGCGCGATCGGGCTCGAGCAGCTGGCTCGTGACCTCCAGACCGAGGCCGTCCAGACGGGTGAAGGTCGTCAGGTCGGGGCGCGTGAAGGTAGCGTCGGGCACGTCGAGGTCTTTCGGATGGCTGCGTGTAGGAACCTCCATCTTCGGAAGACCTCGACACCTACCTCCGGACCGACGCGCCAGCGCCGACTACACCCTCATCTGCGAAGAGCCACAATACTCGGGTTCGACCATGGAGGACGGCGAGTACCAAGTCTGTTGGTTTTTACCAAGACCGAGTGGGCACATGAGCGGGGTGGGTCAGCAGATGTGCTTCCAAACACTCCCTCGTCTAACCGCACGCTCGGTAGCGAGGCCGGAGGGACCGCGCGTCAGTTGCCTGAACTAGCGCCATCGCTAACGCCGTTTACCACTCCCCGCCCGACCACGTACCCCGACCGGTTCAGATCAGCTAAGTTCGAGTACACGTCACCAACCCAGCATCGGCGCTCCCGCGGCTGAAGGGTCTTGAAAGGTGCTGGAGTTGAGAGCGGCTGAAACAGTAGCGATCGAACTCCGTCCACCCCTCAGGTCATCTCCTCTTTATTGCAGGCTTCCAGCCAAGAATCTGAGCCGACACATCAACACACCTCAAATAATGGGCGAATAGCCTCCCGGCGCGGCTTACGATTTCCGGCGGCCAGACCTATCGACCCGAGTCCTGCGCCATGCTTATGGGATACCCTTGATCCTCGATCGCCATAAGGAATCGCACGTACGCCTTCATGGAGGGATCCCGGAAGACAGTAAGGTTGTAGTGTCGCCCCTCCCCGTCAATCCTCGGTACATCCGCAAGGATGTCTCCATAGTCTGGTGACTTCAGATGGCGCAGTGGCTCGCTCAATCTGGTTCGCGGAACCGATTCGCCCGTATATAGGGATACTTTTTCCACAAGCATTTCCATTGTGATGAAATCAGCATCCGATTCTGCACAAGCGCGCAGTATCTTCTCGCGATAGCGCTTTGATCCTGTCGTGTTTGTGGCCTTCATATAGCGCTCGGTAAGTCGATGATAGTGCCGTTGCACCACCTTTTGAATCGCTTCGTCTATAGCGTCGTCGTTCAGCGAATCGGAGTGACTTCCCCGGACATGTTCTGCCGCCTCAAGGCAGAGTGTGTGCAACAAAGAAGGGGCCCCTGCGGCAGTGCCCACCAATCTGTCCACCAAGACGTCGTCCAGGGCTATTTGCAGCTTCCCAAACCCCCGACGGACCACTTGATCCGATTCGTGACGCGTGAGCGGACGTACGGGAACTTCACGGACCAGGCGGTCCACACCTTCATCCAGTCTGACAAGCAACTCAGGCTGGGCGCTGGTTCCCGCCAAGACAAGCTTAGGATAATCCGCCCCACGATCACTAAGCGTCTTAATAAGGCGAACCAGGTCACGCCTAAATTCATCATCCGATTGGTGCAGTTCATCAATCAGAAGAATCATTCGACGCAGACCGAGGGCGTCAAGCACAGCTGCGTCGGTTGGAGACTTGACGTACAGTTCGGTCGACGTCGCGACGGAGTCCTTCATGGAGGCGCCTAGGCGCGCTTTGAATACGGACCATAGGCCGGCACTGAGCCCGATATCCGCGGAATCGGCCCGTTCCTCAACCATGCTCGTCTCGACGATATAGCCAATCTGTTCCAAAGCCTGTCGAAAGACGGCATCCAGCGACTGCTTATCCGGTCGCGCGAAGTGGACTAGTCTGTTTTCATCACGTTCATTACGAAAGAAGTGAAGAGCGAGACTGGTCTTCCCCACTCCAAACTCTCCGAAGATCAGCGGCGTGTCGCCCTGATTGATGGCGGAATCTAGCTCACGCTCTGCGTCAGCGCGGGATACGTAGACGTTATGTTCCCTCAGGGGTGCACGGCTTGGCGTGAACACCTCCGCCGGAGTCAAGGCTGGCCTGATCAAGTGTTCTTCCCCTTCGCTAGACGAACTCCGCCAACGATACCGCGCATCACGCTCTGTGTCGCGAGCCAGACTTCGATCATACTCAGATCCGTGAAAAGACGGCGTCGTACTCGTGGGCCATCCGCACGATCATGCTGCCGTAGTGGAAGGAGTCGCCCGACTGCGGTGCCGGAGACTGCTCCACGAGTCGGACAGGGCTACCGTCGTTGGCCAACTCAAGTACGCTAACGCCGATGGCGTCGAACCCATGACCGCTGTTGCTGCTACGGCGCGGGATCTCGGTGAGCTTGTCTAGCACCCTGAGCGTGTCGTCAGGCTGCCGGTGCTGGGTTCGCTCCGGTTCCGCACCATGACTGCGCAGGAGCACATTCTTGGGGTTCGACGAGATGAACTGGTCTGCGTGGTTGACCTGGACGTAGGCGATCGCCAACGCCTGCGAACTCGCGCCGTGCACGCACAGGTGCGAACTGTTCAGCTCGTCGTAGAGACGCGGGAGCGCCTTGACGTGTGCCGTCATACACGCCTTCGCCTCGAGGGCGATGAGAACGGCTCCCACAGGGGCCACATGAATGTCCGGAAGTGCGTGCAGCGTGCCCTCTTCCTCCGGCGTTAGAGGGATCTGGTACTCATCGACCAGACTCCGGAGGGAACGCGCGCGGCCGGTTGCATCAGCACCAGGACGGGCGACAACGAGGTCGAGATCCTTCTTCCGGCCCGTAGCAAAGTCACGCATGGTGTGGTTGACCCCGAGCACGACCTTCCCCTCGTCAGCGTGCGCACGGAGAAGCGAAGACGTCGCAAGCAGGTCCAGGGCCACGCCCCAGCTGCCCACCTTGCTGTGCCGGTCCGAGCGCGAGTGGTACTGCCAGCGCAGGCCCGCGCTGTCTTCGGGGCCGGGCCTCTCAAGGAAGCGCGTGAGAATGCGTGGACCGTACATCGATCAGCTGACCGCGAAGAGGGTCGGAGGGTTCAGCGCGAGGTCCGCGGAAGCAACAGCATCGCGGAAGCCTGGGTGCTTTCCGAGGTTCCCGCGCCGCAACCTGTTGTGGAACCCGGCGATGGCTCGCGGACTGAGTGACCGCGCTTCTGCTACATCCACGATGTCAAGGAGGTGTTGGTAGGGCTCAAGAATCGGGTACTCGCTGGCAGCGATCTGCTCCCGAACTCCGTCATACCCCGCGGCGGCCGTCGGCCAGCGCACTCCCGTCCAAGGCACAGACGGACACAGAACCTCACCCGGCTCTCCCAAGCGGCCGCCGACCCATGCAGCGATCCGCGTCGTGACAGCATTGCCAACGAGCTTCCATCGCGTGCCATGGGCACGCGCCGGCGCTAGATCGAAGTCAACGTCAGTCCAGCCTCGTGGAAAGCCTTGGAGCATCTCGGCGTCCTCCACCGACGGGGTCACGAACGCCGCTTGCGGGGCGGCGTCGGGAATCCAGATCGCGGGGGGCGAGGCGATGCCGACGGTTGAGCCGCCCTTGAGGGTTGGGACAGCATCCGGGGCCCAACCGAGGCCACCGCGTCCCTCGGTCCAGTAGAAGCCGAACGCGTCATCGCGGAGGGCGTCCGGCGGGCGCTCTCCGGCCTCGTCGGCGAACAGAACTGTCTTCGGGTCCAGGGTCGCCGATGCCAGGAGGATTACCCGCCGACGTCGCTGCGGCAGACCCGTCGCCCGGGTGTCGACCACGCGGTAGGCCCACGCATAGCCCAGGGCCTCCAACTCCTCGACGAGGTAGGCCATAGCCTCACCTCGGTCCAGGCTGAGCATGTTCGGGACGTTCTCAATGAGCAGATTCGGCAGCGCCAAACCAGCTCGAACCCGCTTGCGCAACATCGCGAAGACGTGGCTCACGAGTCCGGATTGCTCCCCGCGGATGCCCGCGGTCCGGCCCGCCTGCGACAGGTCGGTGCACGGAAAGCCGGCGGCCACCAGGTCGACATCTGCTGGCAGATCACTGAGCTCTCGAACGTCGGGGTGCAGCGGCGCGCCGGGGAACCGCGCCCCAAGGACCTGCTTGGCCGGCTCCCACCACTCGCAGAGGAGAGTCGTCTCCAAGCCGTCGCCCAGCGAATCTCGCAGGCCGAGCTCGATGCCCCCGATGCCGGCGAAGAGCCCGGCCATACGCACAGTCATGGGGTGGCTCCTGGGTCGAGAACGCTCGGTCGCTGCGGTGGCCCAACTCTACGTCGGCGCGCCGGGCCAACCTGCCAGGCACGCCCTGGCGTCTGGTACTTGCTTGCGTTGTTCCTCATGCCGGCACCATGCCACCGAGCAGCGACAGACCCTGCGGAGCCCATCAGGCCGGCTCAAGAAACCGTCGATAGGTGATCTCCAGCAGCTCCTTGCTCGGGTATTGCGAGCGCGGCCCCGGAAGCACCATCAGCTTCTGACCGTGCCTGCGCTGCAGTCCGTGCAGGAGCGTGGGTCCGTCTTGCTCTTCGAGGATGTCCTGCCTGATGTGCACGGTCAGGTCCGGTGTGACGCCCAGGTAGCGGTTGTCGAACGCGGAGTGGTGGAGCTTGCAGAGCGCCAGTCCGTTGCGGACGGACGCCTCACCTCGTTCGTGGGAGTCCGGCACGATGTGCGCCGCGTCCAGCAAATCGCGGTGGGCCAAGGCACACACCGCGCACCGCCCGGTGTAGGCGCGCAGCACGGTCGACCGGAACACGGGCTGATGCAGACGTTGCTTCGTCACGCGCTCGACGTAACGGCGCAACTGCGCCTCAAGGTGGGTCTCCGGCTCCACGAGCCCGAACACCTCATCCACCGCAAGAGCGAACTGGTTCAGTTGCGGCTCTTCACCCGCGACATACACCGGGAAGACGGGCTGGAACCATCCAGGAGCAACCCCGACAAACCAGATCAACGGAAGCCGTCGCTCCATCGCAACGCGCAGCGCTCTGTTCTCGGCATGATCGGGGTCCAGGCCGCGCCACTTGTAACGGATCAAGCCGTCCGACCCCGTGCCATCCTCGTATGGGCGGGTCGTGCCCTCGGCCCGATAGACAGTGATGATGGACAGGGCCGCTTCGAGGATCGCAGGCTTCCGGATCCCGCGCTGGCGGTCGATGAGGGGCACCCTTTCACCCTCGAAGTGGAAGGATTCGAGCTCGTGGCGTGGCAGGGGGTCGGCACCGTCATTGGAACGTACGGTGAGCCAGGTCATCGCAGCAGCTCGGAGGGGCGCATCCGCTTCGGGCGACAACATGGCGCTAGCTTAATGGGAGCACCATGTTCAGGGGACCTGCGGTTGAGCTCCCGCTACCTGACCTCGGTTCGGCCTGCAGTCGCATGTGCTCTCTCACCTCGTAGAAATCATGAAGATCTACGACGTCCAGGAGCTTGGCCGCCTTGTGCTCGAGCTCAAACCCCACCAGCGCCGCGAACTCGCGAAGCGACCTGCCCGTGATCCGTTGGTCGAACGAAGGGCCCGATGAAGAGTAGGTCGCCTGGGTGCCGTCCTTGCACACGTAGGTGAAGTAGTCCTTCTTCGTCCCCGTCCGATAGATCCGCCCCAGATGTCGAGGGAGCCGAGCAGCGCCTGTGCCCCGCGGAGGAGCTCCTCGGACTTGCTTCCCAGTCCGACGTATCGGGTCCCCTTGCCGAGGTCGTTCACCACGCAGCCGTCCGCGTCGAAGAGACCGCGGAGGAAGGCGGTCACCGTCTCCTCCGGGGCTGTGAAGATCGCGTGCGGGATCTCCTTGTCAGCGGACCTCACCTTCGAAACGCCCAGCGCGGAGAGGTAGTCGACGAAGTCCTGGCGCGTGAGGCGGAGCTGGCAGGTCCCGTTCGCCTGCACGCTGGGCTTGGGCTCGAAGCCCGCCCACCTGGAGTGCAGCGCGCGATGAGCCGGCATGACGTCGCGCACGTTGGCCGCCGAGCCATAGATGCTCACAGTTCCTCGGTCGCTGAAACTCCCGTCGCCGACCAACCACCCGACGTAGTGCGCAAGGTCCTCGTCCCAGAGGGTCGGAAGCGCCAGGGATGAGCGCCGCGCTACGGACACCGCGGCCTCGGGCAGCAGGGACGAGCACTCGCTGCGCGGGCGTAGCCGACACGTGGCTGGATGCGATCGGCCGCGCTGATGTCAGCACGGACCGTGCGCCCGTCGATGGCCCTGAAGATCTCCTCCGGAGGGCACCGCACGAGCGACCCGTCGCTGAACCTCAGCCTCCACCAGGTCTCCCCGCGCCATTGCCATCCAGTCCCCAGCGAGGGACGAGCCCCTTGCTCGTCGCCAACAGCTTTGCGACCTCGACCCCACCCATGGCGCCCGCCTCCGTCCGTCTCCTGCGTGAGAACCCGTCCACCAGTGTGCACTGACACACCTCGGGAACGCCCGAGGGCGGGCCCAGCGTCTCTCGACGCCGAGCCCGCCCTCAGCGGACCAGCTAGATCAGCTGCAGCCGCTGGTGCTCCCGCAGCCCTCGCACACGTAGCACGAGCCGGCCGGGCGCATCTTGGTGCCGCACGTCATGCAGATCGGTGCGTCGTTGACCTTGCCGGAGAACGCCTCGAGCAGCTCGGCCGAGGAGTGGATCCCGGCGTCGGCCTTGCGGGCGTCGGCGGCGCCGGCACCGGACTTGTCGACCTCCTTGGCAGCCTTCTCGACCTTCTTGGCCGGGGTGGTCGCCGGGCTCTGGCTGTAGGTCTCCAGCTCGTCCTCGAGGTCCTCGTCGGAGCTGCCGGAGGTCGTCATCGGCGCGTAGGAGCCGGTCTCGAGCTGGCGGGCCCGCTCCTCGGCGGTGTGGATGCCCATGAACGACCGGGACTCAAAGTCCAGGTAGTCCAGCGCCAGGCGACGGAAGACGTAGTCCATGATCGACTGCGCCATCCGGATGTCGGCGTCGTCGGTCAGGCCGGCCGGCTCGAAGCGCAGGTTGGTGAACTTCTCGACGAAGGTCTCCAGCGGCACGCCATACTGCAGGCCGATCGAGACGGCGATCGAGAAGGCGTCCATGACGCCGGCCAGGGTCGAGCCCTGCTTGCCGAACTTGAGGAAGATCTCCCCCAGGTCGCCGTCGTCGTAGGTGCCGGCCGTGAGGTAGCCCTCCGCGCCGCCGACCGCGAAGCTCGTGGTCTGGGAGGTGCGGCGCTTGGGGAGGCGCTTGCGGACGGGGCGGTACTCGATGACCTTCTCGACCTTGGGCTCGGCCTCGTTCTCGGCCTTCTTGTCGTCCTTGTTGGCCTTCGCGTCGGACAGCGGCTGGCCGACCTTGCAGTTGTCGCGGTAGACGGCGAGGGCCTTCAGGCCGAGCTTCCAGCCCTGCAGGTAGACCTCCTCGATCTCCTCGACCGTGGCGGACTCGGGCAGGTTGACCGTCTTGGAGATCGCGCCGGAGAGGAACGGCTGGGTCGCCGCCATCATCCGCACGTGACCCATCGGGGAGATGGCGCGCGCGCCCATGGCGGTGTCGAACACCTCGTAGTGCTCGGTCTTCAGGCCCGGGGCGTCGATGACGTGACCGTGCTCGGCGATGTACTCGACGATCGCCTCGATGGTCTCCTGGGTGTAGCCGAGCTTCTTCAGCGCGCGCGGGATCGTCTGGTTGACGATCTGCATCGAGCCGCCACCGACGAGCTTCTTGAACTTCACCAGGGAGAAGTCGGGCTCGATGCCGGTGGTGTCGCAGTCCATCATGAAGCCGATGGTGCCGGTCGGCGCCAGCAGCGAGGCCTGGGCGTTGCGGAAGCCGTTCTTGTCACCCAGCTTGACGACCTGGTCCCACGCCTTGGTCGCCGCGCGGTGGATGTCGGCGTCCATCGTGTGCAGGACGCGGATCTCGTCGTTGGCGGCCTGGTGCTTGCGCATGACGCGGTTGTGGGCGTCGGCGTTGCGGGCGTAGCCGTTGTAGGGACCCACGACGGCGGCGAGCTCGGCGGACCGCTTGTAGGCGGCACCCGTCATGAGCGAGGTGATCGCCGCGGCCAGCGCACGGCCGCCCTCGGAGTCGTAGCCGTGGCCGGTGGCCATCAGCAGGGCGCCGAGGTTGGCGTAGCCGATGCCGAGCTGGCGGTAGTCGCGCGTCGTCTGGCCGATCGCCTCGGTCGGGAAGTCGGCGAAGCAGATGGAGATGTCCATCGCCGTGAAGATCAGCTCGGCGACCCTCTCGAAGGTCTCCACGTCAAAGGTGTCGTCCTCGCGCAGGAACTTGAGCAGGTTGATCGAGGCCAGGTTGCAGGAGCTGTTGTCCAGCGACATGTACTCCGAGCACGGGTTGGACGCGGTGATCCGGCCGGTCTCGGGGTTGGTGTGCCAGTCGTTGATGGTGCCGTCGTACTGGATGCCGGGGTCGGCGCACTCCCACGCGGCCTTGGCCATCTTCTCGAACAGGTCGCGGGCGTCGACGGTCTCGATGACGGAGCCGTCGAGGCGGGAGGTCAGGCCGAACTCCTTGCCCTCCTCCACCGCGCGCATGAACTCGTCGGAGACGCGCACCGAGTTGTTGGCGTTCTGGTACTGCACGGACACGATGTCCTTGCCGCCCAGGTCCATGTCGAAGCCGGCGTCGCGCAGCGCGCGGATCTTGTCCTCCTCGCGCGCCTTCGTCTCGATGAACTCCTCGATGTCCGGGTGGTCGACGTCGAGGACGACCATCTTGGCCGCGCGGCGGGTGGCTCCGCCGGACTTGATGGTGCCCGCGGAGGCGTCGGCGCCACGCATGAAGGAGACGGGGCCGGAGGCGGTGCCGCCGGAGGACAGCAGCTCCTTGGAGGAGCGGATGCGCGACAGGTTGAGGCCGGCGCCCGAGCCGCCCTGGAAGATCTTGCCCTCCTCGCGGTACCAGTTGAGGATCGAGTCCATCGAGTCGTCCACCGACAGGATGAAGCACGCGCTGACCTGCTGCGGGCTGCTCGTGCCCACGTTGAACCACACCGGGGAGTTGAACGCGAAGACCTGGTGGACGAGCAGGTAGGTCAGCTCGTGCTCGAAGATCTCGGCGTCCTCGTCGGAGGCGAAGTAACCGTGGTCCTTGCCCGCCTTGACGTAGGTCAGCACCACGCGGTCGACCAGCTGCTTGAGGCTCTGCTCACGCTCCGGGGTGCCCACCGCACCACGGAAGTACTTCGTCGTCACGATCGTGGAGGCGTTGGCCGACCAGAAGTCCGGGAACTCGGCGCCGCGCTGCTCGAAGATCGTCTCGCCCGACTTCCAGTTGGTCTGGACCACGTCCCGCTTCTCCCAGGTCACCTGGTCGTAGGGGTGGACGCCGGGCGTGGTGAAGATGCGGTCGATCTTCAGGCCCTTGCCGGCGCGTCGGGTGCGTGAGCGGGCCCCGGTCGTCTCGGTCATGACTCTGTCTCCTTGGTCGGGCGTGCGGTGGGCTGTGCGGTGGTTCTACGAGTGGAGCACCGAGGTCTGACAGACCCGGCTCTGAGCTACATACCTGCTGGTGAGACGACCTGCGCGTCCCGCTCCGTGCGCAGGAGCGTGATGGCCGCCTCGAAGTCCTCGAGGGAGTCGAAGGCCTGGTAGACGCTGGCGAACCGGAGGTAGGCCACCTCGTCGAGGCAGCGCAGCGGCTCCAGGATCGCCAGCCCCACCTCGTGCGCGTCCAGCTCGGCCTGCCCCTGCGAGCGGATCGACTCCTCGACCTGCTGGGCCAGCAGCTGGAGCTGGTCCTCGGTGACCGGTCGGCCCTGGCAGGCCTTGCGGACGCCGGAGATGACCTTGTCCCGGCTGAACGGCTCCGTGGCCCCCGACCGCTTGATCACGGACAGGGTCGCGGACTCGACCGTGCCGAAGCGGCGCCCGCACTCGGGGCACTGACGCCGCCGCCGGATGACGGTGCCGTCCTCCTGGACCCGGCTGTCGACGACCTTGGAGTCGGTGTGCCGGCAGAAGGGACAATGCATCGGGCAACGACCTCCTCGGCCCGCTCGTCTGGGGATGACCTGTGGACGGCGTGTGGGTGGACACGCCGGACCTGTGCACAAGATGTGGATGAACCACAGGGATGTAACTACTAGATGTAGGGATCTTATGCCCGCTCCCTACTAGACGCAACAGCAACGAGGACCTCTCGGCGTGTCGCCGCGCAGGCGCTGGTCGGAGCCGTCCGACCAGCCGCCCGCGCGCGCCGGTGACGGACATGTGAGGCTGGCCCCACGCCATACCCGCCCCGGGACGGACCGCCCGAGAAAGACGAGGAAGACACCATGACCGCTGTGGACGCCGGACCCCGCACCTGGGGCATGCTCATCGACGGCCAGTGGGTCGACGCCGCTGCCGGCGAGTCGATCGAGGTCATCACCCCGATCGACCGCACGCAGGTCATCGCGACGGTCCCCCGCGCCCGCGCTGCGGACGCGGACCGCGCCGTCGCCGCCGCCCGCGCGGCGTTCCCCGCCTGGTCCGGTATGCCGTTCGCGGCCCGGCAGCGCGCGCTCCTGCAGATCGCGGACCTGCTCGAGGACGCGGTGGAGGAGCTCGCGGCCCTGACCGCGCTGGACACCGGCAACGCGATCCGCACCCAGGCCCGCCCCGAGGCGACCCTGCTCGTGGACGTGTTCCGCTACTTCGCCGGTCTGGCCGGGGAGGTCAAGGGCGTCACCCTGCCGACCGCGCCCGACCAGCTGCAGTACACCCGCCGCCAGCCCCTGGGCGTGGTCGCGGCGATCCTGCCGTGGAACAGCCCGCTGATGATCGCCGCGTTCAAGATCCCCGCCGCCCTCGTCGCCGGCAACACGATGGTGGTCAAGGCCGCCGAGGACGCGCCGCTGACGATCCTGCGCCTGGGCGAGATCTGCTCCCAGGTCCTGCCCGCCGGGGTGCTCAACGTCGTCACCGGCTACGGCGCCGAGATCGGCGAGGCCCTCGTGGTCCACCCGGACGTGGACAAGGTCTCCTTCACCGGCTCCACCGCCGTCGGTGCCGGGGTCGGGGCCAAGGCCGGCGGGCGGCTGGCCCACTTCTCCCTCGAGCTCGGCGGCAAGTCCCCCTGCATCGTCTTCCCCGACTCGGCCACCGACGAGGTCGTCGAGCAGGTGCTGCTGGCGAGCCGGTTCGCCCGCCAGTCCCAGTCCTGCACGACCGGGTCGCGGCTGTTCCTGCACGCCGACATCCACGACGAGTTCCTGGACAAGCTCGCCGCCCGCACCGCCCGGCTCAAGGTCGGCGACCCCCGGGACGAGGCCACCGACATCGGCGCCATCATCAACGACAAGCAGTGGCAGCGGGTCGAGGGGTACTACCAGGAGGGCCTCGCCCGGGAGGGTGTCCGGGTCGTCTACGACGGGCACCAGACCCTGGACGTGCCCGAGCACGGGTTCTTCCACGCCCCCGTCATCCTCGCCGGCGCCGACAACTCCTGGCGCCTGGCCCAGGAGGAGATCTTCGGCCCCGTCCTGGTCGCGATCCCCTGGACCACCGAGGACGAGGTCGTGGCGATGGCCAACGCCTCCCACTACGGCCTGGCGGCGTTCGTGTTCTCCAAGGACATCGGCGCCGCGCTGCGCACCGCCCACCGCATCGACTCCGGCTGGGTCCAGGTCAACCAGGGCGGCGGCCAGCAGATCGGCCAGTCCTACGGCGGCATGAAGTCCAGCGGCCTCGGCCGCGAGCTCTCGCTCGAGGGCATGCTCGAAGGCTTCACCCAGATCAAGCAGATCAACGTGCGCCTGGGCTGAGCTCACCGTCCGCGACCGGACCGATACCAGGCCTCTACCGCGCCGGGCGACCGTGGGGGCAGGTGGACAGACCACCGGTCCGACGCGGAAGAAGGCCTCCCCATGGAGCAGGTTCGCCCCTACACTCGGCGCATGGACATCGGTGTCCTGGGGCCGCTGACGGTCAGCGCGGACGGCCGCGTCATCGAGGTCCCAGGCCTGAAGGAGCGCGCCCTCCTCGCGCGCCTCGCGGCCGAGCCGGGGCGGACGGTCCCTGTCGACGCGCTCACCGACGCCCTGTGGGGGCAGGAGCCTCCGGCGAACGTCCGCAAGGTGCTGCAGACCTACGTCCTGAGGGTGCGCAACGCCGTGGAGCCGGGGCGGGACGGGCGGCCCTCGGTGGTGATCACCGACGCGGGCGGCTACCGGCTCGCCGTGGGCGACGAGAGCGTCGACGCCGTCCGCTTCGCCAGGCTCGTCGACGAGGCCCGCCTCGCCGCTCGCCGCGGCCGGCACGTCCAGGCCGTGGAGGCGACCACGGCCGCGCTCGCGCTGTGGCGCGGCCCGGCCTACGCCGGGCTGGAGCAGGCGGAGTTCGCCGTCCGCGAGGCCCGGCGGCTCGACGAGCTGCGGCTGACCGCCGAGGAGGTCCACTGGGCCAGCGAGATCGCGCTGGGCAACCACCACGCCGCGATCCCGGCGCTGGAGACCCTGGTCAAGGCGCACCCGTGGCGCGAGGGCCTGTGGTCGGCTCTCGTGCTCGCCCTCTACCGCTCGGGGAGGCAGGGCGACGCCCTGGCCGCCTACGCCCGGGCCCGCACCCAGCTGGACGAGGACCTGGGCGTCGAGCCGGGCGCCGAGCTGCGAGAGCTGCACCGGCGGGTGCTCGCCCAGGACCCGGACCTCGACCTCGTCGGCCTCGAGCAGCTCCCCCGCGGTCTGGTCGAGCCGGAGATCCCGATGGTCGGTCGCGCGGACGAGCTCGCCGAGCTCACCCGCGCCTGGGAGCGCGCGGCGCGCGGCAGCACGGTCGTCGCCGAGGTCGTCGGGCCGGAGGGCAGCGGCCGGCGGCGGCTGTTGCAGGCGTTCGCCAGCCAGCTCGCCGAGTCCGGGGTGCGGGTGCTGGAGGGCCCCGAGGACCACTTCGCCGGCCCGGTGCTGCACGTCCTCGACGAGGAGTGGTGCCAGACCTGCGCCCGCACGCCCCGCGCGATGCTGGCGGTGCGCACCCGACCCGACGCCACGGCATACCCGGTCCGTCCCGACCTGAGCCTCGAGCTGGGCCCGCTCGACGAGGCGGCGGCGCGGCAGCTCGTCGCCGCCTACCTGCCGACGGAGGACGCCGACGAGCTCGTCCGCGTCTCAGCGGACCGTCGTCCCGCCGCGCTCCACGCCCTCGCCCGCACGCGCGTCCGCGGACGCGCCCGCGAGCGCATCGGCGCCGCCGCGAGCGCCCTCGGAGAGGCAGCCGAGCAGCTCACCCACCAGCGCACCGCGATCGCCGACGCGGCGGTGACCTGGCAGGAGCACGCACCCGCCGGCCCGCAGCAGCCCACCGGCGAGTGCCCGTGGCGCGGGCTGGCGGCCTACGGTCATGAGGACCGCGCCTGGTTCGCCGGGCGCGACCGACTCGCGGCCGAGCTCCTCGCTCGCGTCGCCTCCGGCCGCCTCGTGGCCGTGGTCGGCGCGTCGGGCAGCGGGAAGTCCAGCCTCGTGCACGCCGGGCTGCTGGGCGGTCTCGCGGACGGCCTCATCCCCGGCAGCGACGCCTGGGTGCAGATCGTCATGCGGCCCGGCGCCCATCCCATGCGCGAGCTCTCGCGCGCGGCGCTTGAGGCGACCGGGCAGGAGACCGGGACCGTCGGCGACGCCCTGGCCCGACTGCTCACCGAGGGCGACGGTGCACCGGCGGGCGGCCGCGACCGGGTGCCCCGGGTGCTCGTCGTCGACCAGTTCGAGGAGGCCTGGACCCTCTGCCAGGACGCGGGCGAGCGCGAGGCCTTCCTCGACACCCTCGTGGAGCTGGCCACCGTGGGTGCGGGGCGCACGGTGGTCGTCGTCGCGGTGCGCGCCGACTACGTCGCCCACCTCGCCAACCACCCGGCGCTGGCCCGGCTCGTCGCCGACAACGGTCTCCTGGTCGGCGTCCCGACGCCCGCCGAGGTGCAGCGGGCCATCGAGGTGCCGGCCGAGCGCGCGGGTCTCGTCCTCGACGCCGGGCTCGCCGCGACGATCGTCGAGGACGCCGGCTCCGAGCCCGGGCTGCTGCCCCTCCTCTCCGCGGCTCTCACCCAGCTGTGGCTGTCGCGCAAGGGGGCCCGCCTGGGGTATGCCGCGTACGTCGCCATGGGTGGGCTGCCCGGGGCCATCGCGCACCTGGCCGAGGACGCCTGGCAGGCGCTGCCGGAGGAGGACGGCCCTGCGGCACGGGCCCTGCTGCTGCGGCTGGCCGGCCCGGGCGAGGGCTCGACGGTGGTCCGCAGGAGGGTCCCGCTGGACGAGCTGGTCGGGCTTCCCGGGGAGGGGACGGCCCGGACGGTGGACCGCCTGGTCGCCGCCCGGCTGCTCACCGTGTCCGAGGGCACGGTCGAGGTCGCGCACGAGGCGCTCTTCCGGGAGTGGCCGCGGCTGGCCGGCTGGCTGGCCGAGGACGTCACGGGCCGGGCCGTGCTCAGGCGCCTCGCGCTCGCGGCGTCCGAGTGGGACGCGGAGGGACGGGAGCCGCAGCAGCTCTGGCGCGGGACCCGACTGGTCTCCGGGCTGGAGGTCGCGGAGACCTACCCCGGTGAGGTCACGGCCGTCGAGCACGACTTCCTCGCCGCCTCCTCCGACGCGGTGGAGGCCGAGCAGCACGCCGCCGAGGAGAGCGCACGGCGGACCCGTGTGCAGAACGCCCGCCTGCGCAGGCTGCTCGTCGGCGTGGCGGGCCTGCTGGTCGTGGCGCTGGTGGCCGGCGGTCTGGCCGTCCTGTCGCGGCAGGAGGCGGCCGCGGCCCGGGACGTGGCCGCCGCCAACGAGCTCGCCGCCGAGGCCAAGCAGCTCGCTGCCCAGGCGGTGAACGAGGAGTACCACGACCTCGCGCTCCTCCAGGCGGTCGAGGCCGTGCGGTCGGAGGAGAGCCCGGAGACCCTCGGTGCGCTCCTCACCCGGCTCGTCTCCGTGCCCAAGCTCATCCACCAGGTCCGCTCCCCCGACCGGTTCCTGCGCGCCGCGGTCAGCCCCGACGGGTCCACGGTGTTCGTCAGCGAGAACGAGCCGGTGCTGTGGGCGCTGGACGCGGTGTCCGGCGAGGTGCTGTGGCGCAGCGAGGAGGCCGATGTCGGCGCCCGGACACTCGACGTCGGTGAGGCGGGGCTCCTCGTCGGGGGGTATGCGGGCAACGCGGACGGGGCCGGGATCTTCCTGGTGGACGCCAGCGACGGGCACCAGCTCTGGACGGTGGAGCCCTCCGACATCACGGCCTTCATCAAGGAGGAGGAGGACAAGGATGAGCCGGTCGACGGTTTCACCACCCATGCCCTGTGGACCGGACCGGACAGCTGGGTGACGGTCACCGGCACCCACGTCGTCGAGGGTGACTCGTCGGGCCGGCTCACCCGTGCCGTCCCGGCCGACCGGGGGCACCACACGGAGGAGCCTCTCGCGCTCTGGCCGGACGGCCGGATCGCGGTGATCGAGGGCGAGCAGATGGATCCCTGGCTGATCGACCCCACGTCGGAGGACCGGGAGCCGGAGCAGCTTCCCGGTCGAGCCCTGCGGGTCTCGCCGGACGGCACCCTCTTCCTGTCACTGGTGGCGGACGGGCGGTCCGGGACGCTGCGCCTCCACCGCACCGAGGACCTCAGCCCCGCCGGGGAGGAGTTCACCGTGAAGGAGGTCAAGATGGCGGAGTGGTCACCCGACGGGTCGCTGCTGGCCGTCGGGACGGCCGAGGCGGTGACGTTGCGGGACGGCGCGACGGGCGCGGAGGTCGACACCCTGACCGGTCACAGCGGAGCGGCCATGCACCCCGTCTTCGCGGGCCCGGACGGCTCACTCGTCTGGAGCGCGGGACGGGACGGGCTGATCAACGCCTGGGACCTCAGCGGCGAGCGTTCGGTGCTCACCGACCGGCCGGGAGAGGTCAGCACCCTGAACGGCTCCGTCGACCTGGCCGGTCGCGTGGCCGTCGCGCACCAGGGCTTCTATGGCGACCAACCGAACCGCGCCTACCTGCTCGATCCGATGACCGGCAAGGTGATCAGCCCGCTGACCCTGGAGCTGGAGTGCGTGTGCCAGCCGGTCGCCACCGCGGTGGCCGGAGACGGCTCCGTCGCCGCCACGGTCCATGCGTTCTACACCGAGGAAGGGGAGGATCCTGACCAGGGCCTGCTCGCCCTGTGGTCGACCGAGGACGGCAGGCTGCTGGACTCGATCGAGCTGGGGATGTTTCCGCACGGCGTCGACCTCGACCGGGCCGGCCGGGTCGCGGTGGTCAACGCGGGACCGGGGTACGCCGTCGTCGACCTTGCCACAGAGCAGGTCGCCCGCACGGAGCTGCCGTTCTCCTTCCGTGGGTGGGACCTGTCCGACACCGTGGCGATCACGCGCGACGGCTCCCGGGTGGCGATCGCCAGGGACGACGGTGTCGCGATCGTCGGCCTGCCCGACGGGGAGGTCTTGCTGCCGGAGAAGGCGATCAAGGACGGCGAGGATCTCCTCACCATCACCTCGCTGGAGTGGAACGCCGACGGTTCGGTCCTCGTCCTTGGCTCGCTCGAGGGCACCCTGCACTTCTTGGACGGCCACAGCCTCGAGCCGGTGGCCCCACCGCGTCTGACCGTCGGTGGCTATGTCCTGAGCCTCGCGGTCAGCCCGGACGGGAGCCTGCTGGTCAACACCGGCTCGGACGGCGAGGCCCGGCTCTGGGACACCGCGACCTGGTCACCGCTCGGACAGCCCTTCGTCGAGGCGGGCCAGTGGACGTGGGCCGTGTTCGCGGACGACGGCAGCCAGGTCAGCGTGTTCGCCGAAGGGCCGACCAGGATCCCCTCCGAGATCGACGCGGACCCCGAGAACCTCGGCGGTCGCCTGTTCACCCTGCCCACCGACCCCGAGCAGTGGGTCTCCGCGGCCTGTTCGGTCGCGGGGCGCAACCTCTCCCAGTCCGAGTGGGACGTCATCCGGCCCGGGCAGCCGTGGCGGCCCACCTGCGAGGACCCGACCGGATGACGACCGCTGCGGGCGCGCGCAGGCGGCGCGACGGCATACCCGGGCCCCGACTCACGTTGTCCGGGACATGTCCCCCACCAGCACGCGTCGCGTCCCCCTGTCCGTCCTCGACCTGGTCCCCCGCTCGCAGGGGATGACGCCGGCGCAGGCGATCGAGGAGTCGACGCTGCTGGCGCAGGAGGCGGAGGCGCTGGGCTACCGGCGCTACTGGGTCGCCGAGCACCACGGCAGCGAGGCCTTCATGGCGTCGGCCACCGCGCTCCTCCTCGGCCACCTCGCGCACCACACCTCGCGGATCCGCCTCGGCTCCGGCGGCGTGATGCTGCCCAACCACTCCTCGCTCATGGTGGCGGAGTACTACGGCACGCTCGCGACCATCCACGGCGACCGCTTCGACCTGGGCCTGGGCCGCGCGCCGGGCACCGACCCGATGACCGCGGCGGCGCTGGCGCGCACGAGCGGGCACCTGCACGACTTCGCCGCGGAGGTGCGCGCGCTCCGCGCCTACCTCGGTATGCCGCGGCCCGGGGCCCGGGTGCGCGCCATCCCCGGCGAGGGCACCCAGGTGCCGCTGTGGGTGCTGGGGAGCTCGACGGGTGGGGCGCAGGTCGCGGCCGCGATGGGGCTGCCGTTCAGCTTCGCGTCGCACTTCGCGCCCGAGCAGCTGCGCGAGGCGCTGGCGGTCTACCGTGACCGCTTCAACCCGGACGCCGAGACCGCGCAGGTCGAGCGGCCGACCGTGATGGCCGGGGTCAACGTGCTCGTGGCCCCCACGCAGGAGGAGGCCGACCACCTCTTCACCACGGCGCAGCTCATGGCGATCCGCATCCGCAGCGGCCAGCCGGCCCCGCTCGACCCGCCCGTGGAGTCGCTGGCCGCGGCGGTGCCGCCCGAGCTGCTCGGGCTGGCGCAGGCCCACCAGGCGGTCCGGGCCGTGGGGACGCCGGAGGTCGTCGTGGAGCGGCTCGAGGAGTTCGTCGAGACCCATGAGCTCGACGAGCTGATCGTCACGACCTACACCTTCGACCCGGCGCTCCGGCGACGGTCCTACGCGCTGCTGGCCCGGGCCTGGGGGCTGGCCGGCTGACGCCGGCCAGCCAAGGTCGTCAGCTGCGACGCACGTAGACGTCCTCGCCGGTCATCGCGGCGATGTCGTCGTCCGCAGCGGACATCAGCCGGTCGGCCAGGTGGCGGAGGGCGCGGGCGACCGCGACCTCGTCGCCGATCTCCGGGACCGACCGGTCGTCATCGGAGCGGTGGCTCTGGCCGACGGCACGTAGGTGCTCGGGCGCGTCAGACAGCAGCACCGCCTGCGCGCTGGTGTCGGCGCCGCCCTCGAAGATGGTGATCCGCACGCTCCACTCCCGCAGGTGCGGCCGTCCGTCGTCGGTGCGCCGGGGGCTGGCGACCGGTCCGGGCGCGTCGTCGTGGGCCGGGGGCGCGTCGTCGGCGTGCTCGACCCGGAGGACCGCGCCCGGCCCCGGGTAGATCACCCCGGTGCGCCCGTCCGCCCACTCCACGACGAACGGCGGTCCGCCGTCGGCTCCCCTGACCTCGGTCACCCGCCCGTCGCGCGTCGGCTCGCCGACACGGCTTCCAGCGAGGACGATGTGGTCCCCAACTCGGGCCTTCATGACAGCCTCCTGATCTCGGCTGGGGCGGCGCTGCCCCATACCTCGATCATGCTCCTCCGCACGGCCCGGCGCCAGGGTCGGCCCCGGGCGCGGTCCCGCGCGCCCGGGGCCGTCCACCCCCTGCACCCCCGGTCACGGTCGGGAGCTGCACCCCGTCGACCCAGACTCCCACCCCGCACGCTGCAGCGGTATGGGTAGTTCTACCGATAGGCACTCAGGACGGCATCCGTCCGCGTTCGGTGCCACTCTCGTCACCATGAGCCAGCAGCGCACCCTGACCGCCCTCGACCTCCAGCGCTCCGACGCCAGCCGCGAGTGGCGCGTCCTGGCCTGGGGCGCCGCCACCTGGTATGCCGCGCCCTCGCACCGCGCGGGCGCCGGCCTCGCGCGTCGGCTGGCCGAGCTCGACGTCGACGTCGACATCCGCGCCGACGGGGTCTGCGTCCGGATCCCGCTCACGCCGCAGGACGACGGCTTCCGCGCCGGGCACCTCGACCTGGCGCGGGCGGTGTCGGAGGTTGCCGCAGACCTCGGGCTGACGGCCGACCCGGCCGCGGTGCAGGACGTCCAGCTGGCGATGGACACCCTCGACCCGACCGCGGTCATGCCTTTCTGGCAGCGGGTGCTCGGCTACGACCTGCTGGAGGAGGACGTCGTCGACCCGCACCGGCGCACGGCGCCGATCTGGTTCCAGGAGCAGGACGCGCCCCGGCCGCTGCGCAACCGGCTCCACGTGGATGTCGTGACGCCGCACGAGGTGGCGGTCAGCAGCGTGGGGGCCGTGACGGGGCTGGGTGGCACGGTGCTGCACGACCACGGCTACTACGCCACGGTCGGCGACCCGGAGGGGAACGAGGCCGATCTGCTCCCGCTGCCGCCGGGCGCCGACCGGTGGGAGTCAGCGGCCACCGAGGACTGGCGCCTCGTCTTCGCTGCGGTCGCCTGCTACCGGACCAGTTCCCCGCACGAGGCGGCTGATCTCGCCGAGGCCGCCGCCGCCCTGGCCGACGAGGCGGGCCTGCCGCTCGGCATCGACCTGCGTCCGGGCCTCGTCGTCCTCGCCACCGCCAAGGACGCGTGGGAGATGGACGAGCGCTACGAGGCGCTCGCGGCGCGCGTGCAGGAGGCGGCACGCGACCTGGGCCTGCGGGCCGACCCCGCCCTCGCCCGCTTCGTGCAGGTCGTCGTCGACGCGGTGGACATCGCGGCGGTGCGCCGCTTCTGGCAGGCCGCTCTCGGTTACCGGCCCGACCAGCGCGAAGGGGTGACCGACATCGTCGACCCCCGCCAGCTCAACCTGCCACTGGTCCTCCAGCCGATGGACGCCTCCGAGACCGACCGTCGGGCCCAGCGCAACCGGATCCACCTCGACGTCTTCGTGCCGGACGACGAGCTCGCCGCGCGGGTGGAGGCGGCGGTCGCGGCGGGCGGCACGATCGTGCGCGACGCCGGGCCGATCTGGTGGACGGTCGCCGACCCGGAGGGCAACGAGGTCGACCTCACGACGGCCGTGGGGCGCGAGGAGCAGTGGGCGGGGCAGCAGGGCTGAGCGGCGACCACGTGGCACCGCCCTCGTCCACCAGCAGCGTCCAGGGCTGCGCAGCGCGCCACGTCGAGGTTGTGCTGCCATCGCCCGGGTAGACCTCCACCACGTCGTCGTCCACCCAGACCTCGGTGCCGGACGGCAGCTCAACGGGCTCGAGGGCCGGGTGCTCCAGTCGGGCGGCGCCGTCCACGAGGGCGCGACCGGGCTCGGTCAGGGCGTGCCTGCCCGCGGCGAGCGCGTCGCCGTCCCCGACCACCAGGCGGCGCACGGCAGGGTCGAGCGCGAGGCGGGCCCGCCCGTCGCGCAGGACGAGCCGGCGGGGCAGGGTGAGGCACCCCGCATGGTCCCGCGCGTGGAGTTCGTCGAGGTCGTCGGACGTCGGTGCGTCGTGCACGCCCGGCGCCCTGCCTTCCTGACGCACCCAGCCCATCACCCACGGATCTGCCGCGCCGTCCAGGACGGCCTGCGGCGCGTAGAAGGAACTGCCCGCGTCGAGGAGGTCCAGGCGCTCGGGCACGAAGCGCGGCAGCCCCTCCTCGTCCACCAGGTCACCGACGGCCGCGACGACCGGTCCGAGCACTCCCCGGTCGTGCAGCGACAGCACCAGCACCCAGCGTTCGCCCACCGGCACCAGCTGGGGGCACTCCCACACGTCGGCCGGCCGTGCCTGCTGCAGCACCGGCGCGGACGCCGGTGTGAGCCAGACACCGAGGTAGTCCCACCGCCACGGGTCCGCGAGCCCGAAGAGCAGCACCGCGGGCTCGCCGTCGTCGAGCTCGGCGCCGAGCACGGCATACCGGAGCCCGCCGTGCTCGACGACGCAGGGGTCACGCATCTGCCGCACCCCTGGCGGCGTCTCGGCGACCACGGTGGGCGCCGACCACCCGAGGAGGTCCTCGCTGCCCGTCCGCACACACACGGTGCTCGCGAACGCCGTGGTGGCGATGCCGGAGTACGCGACCGCCGGCCGTTCCAGCCCGGGCAGCCAGCATCCCGACCAGCAGCCGAGCGCGTCCGGGCCACCGGGCGTGGGCCCGAAGGCGACCGGGTGCAGGTCCCAGCCCGCCAGGTCGGCGCTGCTCGCGTGCCCCCAGGCGATCGCGTCGTGGAAGGGTCCCGCCGGGTTGTGCTGGAAGAAGACGTGCCAACGGTCCCCGTGCCGCACCATCCCGTTGGGGTCGTTGAGCCATCCCGACGCCGGTCGGAGGTGGTATGTCGTACCGCTCACCCTGGCACCGTACGCTCGGCCCGTGCCCTCTGCCACGACGACGAGCGACCCGGCCGCCGAGCCCGTGCCGGCCGTGTCCTGGAGCGCGCTCCTGCCCGCGGTCGGCGTCTCCGTCTCGGCGGTGCTGATCTTCGGCGTCCAGACCGCCTGGGCCGGGCACGCGCTGCTGGTCGCGAGCCTGGCCACGGCATACCTGCTCGAGCGCAGCCTGTTCCGCGACCTCCTGCTCATCGGCCTGGGCATCGGCATCGTGTCGACCACGTCGGTCGAGGCCGACATCAGCTGGCCGATGTTCGTCCGGCTCGGGCTCGTGCTCGCGGCGGCGGTGGCCGTGCCGGTGCTCGTGGACCGGCTCGTCTACCGGTGCGAGGCGATCCGCTTCCCGTGGCTCACGGGGCGGCGCTGGACCCGGCTGCAGTGGACCTACGTCGTGCTGGTGCCGGTCCTGGGCTTTCTCATCCTGCCGGTCTACTTCATCCGTTCCGGCGCCTACGAGAACTGGCCCGCCATCCACACGGCCAGCGAGTACGCCCGCTTCTTCGTGGGGGTCAACGCCGTCGGGCTGTGGGACGAGCTGTTCTTCATCTGCGTGTGCTTCGCGCTGCTGCGACGCCACTTCCCCGTCTGGCTCGCCAACCTGCTGCAGGCCACGATCTTCGTCTCGTTCCTGTGGGAGCTGGGCTACCGCGAGTGGGGCCCGGCGCTGACCGTGCCCTTCGCGCTGCTGCAGGGCTTCATCTTCACGCGCACCAAGTCGTTGACGTATGTCGTGCTCATCCACCTGCTCTTCGACGCCATCGTCTACCTCGCGATCGTGCACGCCCACGACCGGGCGGTCTTCCCCTTCTTCCTCTACTGAGCCTCGATCCGCCGGGTGGAGCTCGGACGGGCGCTGCCCGCGGCGCCTCAGCCGTCGACCGGGCCGCACACGGCGGCCGAGAACTCCTCCTCGGGGAGCGTCGAAGAGATCACGGTGCCCTGTTCGCTGACGCCCTGCGCCCACCGCACCGCACCAGGCGTGAGCTCGGCAAGGTCCGACTCAAGGAAGACGACGTCGCGCAGGGTGTGGCCGGCGGTGGTCGACCCGCCGGCGATCACGCCCCGCGTGTCCCCGTCGAGGTCGAAGGGCTCCCCGTCCCACTCCGCGCCCGGGTCACCCAGCGCGAGGCGGCTGGTGCCAGCCCTCGGCGCCGTCGCGGCGTACACGCCGATCGCCTGGTTCTGCTGGTCGTCGGCGAGCCCCTCGCGCGTCCAGGACAGCTCCACACGCGCGGCGCTCTCCTCGCACGCCTCGACGACCAGCACCGGGCCGCCCGTCTCGTCGACGGTGACGCCCACCGCCCCGGACACCGGCGCGGGCGCGGGGGCCAAGCCGAGACATCCCGACACCGACACGACCGCGACCCCCAGACCGACCGACAGCAGCACTGCACGCACGCGGTTCATGCCCCCACTCTGTCGTGGACGTCGCCGCTGTTGCCGATCGCGGAGGACAGGTCGTTGCGCACCGTGCCCGGCGGCGGGTGCGGCCGACGCGAGATTGGGGTGTGCACGGTCGCACCGCCGAGCACGGCGGGCCCCATGACCTGCTTGCGGGACTGTATCTGTCAGATATATCGTCTTGAGTCATGAGCCGGACGTCGAAGACCCGCTACGCCGTCCTCGGCATGCTGACGCACGGGCCGATGACCGGCTACCGGCTCCGCGAGGAGATCAACGGCTCGGTCGGCCACTTCTGGCGGGAGAGCTTCGGCCAGCTCTACCCCACGCTCGCCCAGCTGGAGGACGAAGGACTCGTGCGCCGGACCGGCACGACCCGCAGCGACCCGTTCGAGCTGACGGACGCAGGGCGGGGCGCGCTGCGCACCTGGCTGGCCGGCGAGGCGGAGTCGCTCACGCCCGAGCGCAACGAGCTGCTGCTCCAGCTCTTCTTCGGCCGCGAGGCGCCGCCCGGGGTCCTGCAGGGCCACCTCCGGCGGCACTGGGAGGCCTTGGAGCAGGCCCGTTCCAGGTATGCCGCGCTCGAGCAGCTGGTCCTCGCCCAGGACTCCCCCGACCGCACCTACTGGCTCATCACCGTGCGCCACGGCATCGCGCTCGTGGACGCCACCCTGGCCTGGAACGCGGACGCGTCCGCGCTGCTCGAGGAGGACCTGCCGTGACCCCAACATCCCGACCGATCACGGCTCTGCGCGGCTGGGCGGCCGGCCGCTCGCGCGTCCTGGGCGCGGCAGGCGCCGTGGCCGCCCTCGGCATGTCGACCCTGTGGACGGTCGTCGTCCCCGACAAGGCCGACACGACGGCTGGGCTGCAGTCGCTGGCGATCCGCTGGGGGCACCCCGTCTGCTGGGCGCTGCTCGCCGGGGTCGGCCTGGCGGTCGCCCTCGACGCGCCGCGCCGGGTGCGCGACCCGCTGGCCTGGGCAGCGCTGGGCAGCTACGCGGCCTTCCTGCTGGCCCTGGCCCTCTGACGCCCCGAACGGGGCCAGCGAGGACCTAAGCCTCGACGGCGAGGACGAGCGGCAGCACCGCCTCCGCACCCGCGCGGCGCAGCTCCCGGGCCGCGACGGTGAGGGTCCACCGCGAGTCAGCCGTGTCGTCGACGAGCAGCACCGGCCCGCGGGTCTGCCGCAGGGCCTCGGCGAGCCCGGGTCCGACACCGATCCGGCCCCAGACGTTCGCGAGGCGGAAGGCGCTGTTGCCGCCGGAGTCACCGACCGGGCCGCCGTGCAGGTAGTCCAGCCGCCCGAGCAGCGGCAGCCTGCCGATCGTGCTGATCTGCTCGGCCAGGGAGCCGGTGACCGCCGGACGGTGACGCGACGGCATGGCCACCACACCGACCGGACGCTGAGCCCAGCCCCACGTGGCCAGCACCTGGACCACACCGCGGATCACCTCGTCGGGGACGGGCGCACCGTGCGCCATCCCCCGCTCGGGGTCGTCCGGGTCGACGACCCGCGAGGTGCCGTCGGCCAGGACGGCACGGAGACGCTGCCCCCACCCGAGGTCCGACAGACGAGCGAGCGCCCGGCCCTCCTCGGCCAGCTCGCCGGCCGGGATGCGTCCCTTGACGTCGACGCCCAGGCGGGGCATGCCGGTCGGCCACTGGGAGCGTGGGTCGAGAGGCACACCGACCGCCGCGAGCGTCTGGCGGGCCGCCCCGACCGCGGCCTCCGGGATGTCCGTGGGGTACCACGCCCCAGCGCACCTGTCGCACCGTCCGCAGGCGGTCGCCGTGTCGTCGTCCAGGCACTCCTGCAGGAAGGCCATCCGGCAGCCGGTGGTCGTCTGGTAGGTGGTCATCAGCTCGGCCTCGCGCACGCGGGCGTCGGCCACGCGGCCGTAGCGCTCGCGGTCGTAGGACCACGGCTGCCCGGTGGCCCGCCACCCGCCCTGCACCTTCTCGACCGCACCGTCGACGTCGAGCACCTTCAGCAGCAGCTCGAGGCGGGTCCGGCGCACGTCGACGATCGTCTCGAGAGCGGGGGTCGAGAGCGGCCGGTCGGACTCCGCGAGCGCGCGCAGCACCGCGTCCGCCTGGTCCTGGCGGGGCATCGAGACCGTGGCGAAGTAGGACCAGATCTCCCGGTCCTCCGAGCCGGGGAGCAGCAGGACGTCGGCCCGCTCGGTGGCGCGTCCGGCCCGGCCCACCTGCTGGTAGTAGGCCACCGGCGAGCTCGGCGCCCCCAGGTGGACGACGAAACCGAGGTCCGGCTTGTCAAAGCCCATGCCCAGCGCGCTGGTGGCCACGAGCGCCTTGACCCTGTTGTCCCGCAGGGCGGCCTCCAGGCGCTCGCGCTCCTCCGGGTCGGTGCGCCCGGTGTAGGAGGCGACCTCGTGCCCGGCGCTGCGGAGGGCGGCCGCCACGTCCTCGGCGGCGGACACCGTGAGGCAGTAGATGATCCCGCTGCCCGGCAGCGAGCCCAGGTGCGCCACGATCCAGCCCAGACGCTGCTCGGGCGTGAGCCGGGGCAGCACCCCCAGCCGCAGCGAGGCCCGGGCCAGCGGGCCGCGGATCGTCGCGACCGACGCGCCTCCGGCACCGAGCTGCTCCACGACGTCGGCGACGACGCGCTCGTTGGCGGTGGCCGTCGTGGCCAGCACGGGGGTGCCCTCGGGCAGGGTCTCGAGCAGCGTGCGGATCCGCCGGTAGTCCGGGCGGAAGTCGTGCCCCCAGTCGCTGATGCAGTGGGCCTCGTCCACGACGAGCAGCCCGCACCGCCCCGCGAGGTCGGGCAGCTGCTCGTCTCGGAAGCGCGGGTTGTTGAGCCGCTCGGGGCTGACCAGCAGGACGTCCACCTCGTCGGCCGCCAGCGCGGCGCGCACGTCGTCCCAGTCCGTGGCGTTCGCGGAGTTCATCGTCACGGCCCGCACCCCCGCCCTCGCGGCGGCCGCGATCTGGTCGCGCATCAGCGCGAGCAGAGGCGAGACGATGACCGTCGGGCCCGCTCCGGCAGCGCGGCGCAGCGCGGTGGCGACGAAGTAGACCGCCGACTTGCCCCAGCCCGTCCGCTGCACGACCAGCACGCGGGACCGCTGCTCCACCAGGGCCAGGACGGCCTCGAGCTGGCCGTCGCGGAAGTCCGCGTCCGGGCGACCCACGAGGCGGCGCAGCGCCCGGCGGGCCGACTCCACCGTCTCGGGCGTGGCGTCGGTCGCGTCCTGGGTGAGGCTCGTCATAGGTCGACCGTAACCGCCCGCACCCACACACCGGCACGCTCGTCCACAGCGGGCTCGGATGGCCCCTGCAGGCCGCGATGTGGTCCGATAGGGGGATGACCACCCCCACGGACGTGCCGTTCCAGGACGACGGGCCCGAGCCGGCGCCCTCGATCTACGAGGGCGTGCGCCCCGAGCCGGCGTCCGAGCCGACGTCGTCAGCCACCCAGCCGACCGAGGTCGCCGTCGACCCTCTGCTGCCCCCGGCGGAGACCGAGACCGACCTGCTCGCGGCCCGCGTCGAGGGACCCGAGGACCACGCCGGGATGACCGAGCTGTGGCGGGCCACCATGGCCCTGCCCCAGTGGTGGTTCGTGGCGGTCGGAGAGCAGGGTCGGGAGTCCCCGGCCGCCGCCTCCATCGACGGCCAGCTCATGCTGATGACCTTCACCAACGCCGAGCGCGCACGTCACTTCGCCGTCCAGAACGGGATGATCTCCCCCTCGGAGGACCTGCGAGCGATCGCTCTGGCCCCCGAGGAGGTCGTCCGCTCGGCCGAGGCGTACACGGCCGCGGAGATCGCGGGGCTCATGTTCGACCCGCACCTGAGCGGCTACTTCATCCCGTCGGAGCAGCTGCCCGTCGTCTGGACGGCCATCCACGCCGACGAGCCGACTGGCTGACGTCGCTGGCAGGACCGCACGACCGTCACCCTGGACGGCCCTGGCGCTCAGCGGCCGGGGATCACTAGCTCCTGCCCCACGGCGATGCTCGTGGTGCTCAGCCGGTTGGCTCGCTGGATGTCGCTGACGGCCTGGCTCAGGGGCACGTCGGGCAGGTACTCCTGCGCGATGTGGGTCAGGGTCATCCCTGGCTCCACGACGACCGCCGAGCTGGCACCGGCCGGGCTGAGGGCGCTCACGACCAGGGCCACCGTCAGAGCGAGGACGAGCGCGAGGCTGCTCGCGAGCGCGAGACGGCCGCGACGCGTCAGGCGCAGCGCGGCCGGACGCGGCGCGCGCTCCTGCTCGCCCACGAGGCGCAGGTGGTCACGCCGACCACGGCCGCTCCGGGCCGGAGCCAGGGTGATGCCCTGGGTCTGCACTGCGAGGGTGCTCACTGCGAGGGTGCTCATGGTGCTCCTCCTGAACTTCGGACGCGCGTTCGATCGGACGCTTGTCCTATTGATAGCACGATCGTACGCATCTGTCGACACGCCGGTCGAACAGATGTTTGTGCGGGCGAGGCGCTCGCCGTACGCTGAGGTCATGTCGGGAACTGAATCACCGAGCACCGACAGACCTGCCTGAGACACCTGCCTGACACACCTGCCGGACAGGCCGGCCGGACCGGACCAGACGAGAGACGGAGACGCGGAGATGGCCACGATCCACGAGCTTCCCGACCGCGACGGCGGCGCGCAGCTGACCAACCGACAGCGGCGTGTGCTCGACGTCATCCGCGACTCTGTGGACGCCAGGGGCTACCCGCCCAGCCTGCGCGAGATCGGTGAGGCGGTGGGTCTGACCTCACCGAGCTCGGTCGCCCACCAGCTGAAGATGCTGGAGCGCAAGGGCTACCTCCGCCGCGACCCCAACCGGCCCCGCGCCATCGAGGTCGTCTCCCCCGGCCGGGACGGCGTCGGCTACCGCCGTGGCGAGGACACCTCCCCGGAGGCCCCCAGCAACGCGGACGTCTACGACGAGACCGGCATCGGTGACGCCCGCCCCGAGGCGTCCTACGTGCCGGTCGTCGGCCGCATCGCCGCAGGTGGGCCGATCCTGGCTGAGGAGGCCGTCGAGGACGTCTTCCCCCTGCCCCGTCAGATCGTGGGCGACGGCGAGCTGTTCCTGCTCAAGGTGGTCGGTGACTCCATGATCGACGCGGCCATCTGCGACGGTGACTGGGTGGTCGTGCGCCGCCAGCCCACCGCCGTCAGCGGCGACATCGTGGCTGCGATGCTCGACAACGAGGCGACCGTCAAGACCTACAAGAAGCGCACCGACAAGGTGTGGCTCATGCCGCACAACCCGGCCTACGAGCCGATCGACGGGGACCACGCCGTCATCCTGGGCAAGGTCACGGCGGTCCTGCGCCGCGTGTGACCCAGGCGGGCCGTCCTGCACGCCGGCTGCCTCCGGCGGGACGTCCGTGACCCACAGCGCCGCCCCACTCGACCGGGGCGGCGCTGTGCTGCGTTCAGGCCGAGGGAGCCGGCCCGTCCTGGACGCGGTAGTAGGTGTAGAGGTCCTGCTCGTCGCCCTCGGACACGTGGCCGTCCGCCACGACGTCGGGAGCGCCCTTGACCTTCTCGAGGCTGTACGGCACCTGGATCTGCCCGTCCCGCACCTCGGCCGTCGCCAGCGGCACGAAGACCTTGCGCCCACCGAACCAGCCTGCTCGCACCGTCAGCCAGGCAGGGTCACCGGTGCGGTTGTCGAGGTAGACCTCGCCGAGGGCCCCGATCCGCTCGCCGTCCTGATCAAGCACCTCGGCGTCGTAGAGCCTGTTCAGCTGCTCCTGAGAGATCACGTCTTCTCCTCCTGGGCGCGACACGCCGCCGTGCCGCGTCTGCGCCAGTGCACCACACGCGTCCGTGGCGGGCAAGCACAGTCACGGCTTGGTCAGGCACCCGCGAGGTCGGCGACGAGCCGAGGAAGAACGTCACCCAGGAGGCTGTCCAGCTGGACGGTGGGCTCCCCGTCCGCTCGCGTCTCCCCTCTGGTCACCACCGCCACCGGTATGCCGAGGCGCGTCGCGCGGCGCACGAACCGGTAGCCGCTCATCACCCTCAGCGAGGAGCCCAGCACGAGCAGGGTCGACGCCGACTCGACGGTCGCAAAGGCGCGGTCGACCACGGGCCTGGGGACCGAGCCGCCGAAGAAGACGACGTCGGGCTTGAGACTGTCGCCTCCGCAGACCAGACAGCGCGGCGCCCGGAAGGAGGCCACGGCGTCGTCCGCCACCACCACGTCACCGTCCGGCCGCACCTGACCGGCCGACCCGGAGTCCAGCCTGGCGAGGAAGCCGGGGTTGGCCGCCTCGAGCCACTCCTGCACCGCGACCCGTGCGACCTGCTCGCCGCAGTCGAGACAGGTGACGCGGTCCAGGCTCCCGTGCAGCTCGAGCACCTGGTCGGCACCGGCCCGCTGATGCAGTCCGTCGACGTTCTGGGTGACGACCGGCCCCAGGACACCCAGCTGCTGGAGCTGGGCGACCGCGTGGTGGGCGGGGTTCGGGCGGGCGGCGTTGAACCTGTCCCAGCCGGCGAACGAGCGGGCCCAGTAGCGCTGTCGGGCCTGCGCGGAACCGACGAACTCGGCGTGCTGCATGGGCTGGACCCGGCGCTGGCCGTCTGGCCCGCGGTAGTCCGGGATCCCGGACGCGGTGGACATGCCGGCGCCGGTGAGCGCGACCACCCCGCCCCGGGAGACGAGGCGACGGAGCACGGCATACCCCTCCTCGTCCACGGCCGAGTCGGGCGGGAGGGTCTGGTCGAGGGGCACCGGGCCGCGGCTCACGGCGCCGCCCCGGACGGACCGTCGACGGGGAGCAGCACGGTGAAGACGGTACGGCCCGGGGAGGACTCCAGGGTGACCGACCCCTGGTGGGCCCGGGCGACGGCGTCGACGATGCTCAGTCCCAGGCCCGAGCTGCCGGTGCTGCGCGAGCGTGAGTCGTCCCCGCGGGTGAACCTCTCGAACACCTTGCCCTGCAAGGCTTCCGGGACACCCGGTCCGTCGTCGGCGACGACCAGCCGGACGCCCTCGGTGCCCCGGCGCACGCTGGTCGCGACCGTCGTGCCCGCCGGCGTGTGCACCCGGGCGTTGGCCAGGAGGTTGGTGACCAGCTGCCGCAGGCGAGCCTCGTCCCCGCGGACCAGGACCGGCTCCTCCGGCAGCGCGAGCTCCCAGCGGTGGTCCGGCCCCGCGACCCGGGCGTCCCCGACCGCGTCCAGGCACAGCAGCGTGAGGTCGACCTCGTCGTGCGACAGCGGCCGGCCGGCGTCGAGGCGGGCGAGGAGCAGGAGGTCCTCGACCAGGCCCTGCATGCGCAACGACTCCGACTCGATCCGCCCGAGCGCGTGGCTGACGCCCGCAGGGACCGCCTCCGGGTCGCGACGGCTCAGCTCGGCGTAGCCGCGGATCGAGGACAGCGGCGTGCGCAGCTCGTGGGAGGCGTCGGCGACGAACTGCCGGACCCGCTGCTCGCTCTCGTGCCGGGCCGTCAGGGCGGACTCCATGGTGTCCAGCAGGTTGTTCAGGGCCAGCCCGACCTGGCCCACCTCGGTCGCGGGATCGGTGTCGGCCTCCGGCACGCGGGCCGCGAGCGCCACCTCGCCCGTGGCCAACGGCTGCGCCGAGACCTGGCGAGCGGTGGCCGCGACCCGGTCGAGGGGGGCGAGGTTGCGGCGCACGAGCCAGGCGGTGCCGCTCCCGGCGACCACCAGCGACAGGAGGCCGGCGGGGATCATGATGAGGACCGCCTGACGGGTGGACTCGACGACGCCCGAGACCGGCACGCCGGTGACCACCAGCAGGTCGCTGCCGTCGGCCTCCACCCTCGTGGCCATGACGCGGTGCGGGCCCAGTCCGTCGCCCGGCGTCACCGTGCGGGGCTCGCCGGCCCCCGGCTCGTCGGCGTCGGCCAGCAGCCGGCGGGCCTGCGCGTCGGAGAGCTCGGTGACCCGGTTGTCGAGGGTGACGGCCTCGCTGGCGACGATCTCGAGGTCGTCGCCGGTGGGCTGCGCCACCAGCACCAGCGACTGGGCCGCGGTCCCCGGTGGCCTGCCGGGTCCGCCGTGCATCCCGGTCGGGCCGTGGCCCATGCCCATCGTCATGGCGGCCACGACCCGCTCGGAGCTGGCGCGCAGGTCGGCGTCGAGCTGGGCGTAGAGCGCTCGGTGGAGCAGGAGCGTCGTCACCCCGGCCGAGAGCAGCAGGACGACGGCGAAGAGCGCCACCACCGAGGTGACGATCGTGGTGCGCAGGGAGCGGCTGCGCCGGGCGGCCACCGGCTCAGCCCGCCGGCGGCTTGAGCACGTAGCCCGCGCCGCGAACCGTGTGGATCATCGGCTCGCGCCCGGCGTCGATCTTCTTGCGCAGGTAGGAGACGTAGAGCTCCACCACGTTGGCCTGGCCGCCGAAGTCGTAGTGCCAGACGCGGTCGAGGATCTGTGTCTTGGACAGGACGCGTCGGGGGTTGCGCATGAGGTAGCGCAGCAGCTCGAACTCGGTCGCCGTGAGCGTGATCTCCTCCCCGCCGCGGCGCACCTCGTGGGCGTCCTCGTCGAGGGTGAGGTCGCCGACGGCGAGCACCGAGGACGTCCCGCTGGCCACCACGGCCGTGCGCCGCATGAGCGCCCGGCAGCGCGCGACGACCTCCTCCAGGCTGAACGGCTTGGTCACGTAGTCGTCCCCACCCGCGGTGAGCCCGGCGACGCGGTCCTCGACGGCATCACGGGCGGTGAGGAAGAGGACGGGGATCTCCGGGTCGTCGGCCCGCAGGCGCCGCAGGACCTCGAGGCCGTCGAGGTCCGGGAGCATGATGTCGAGCACCACCGCGTCGGGCCGCAGCTCGCGGGCGACCCGGACGGCGTCGGCGCCGCTGCCCGCCGTCTCGACCTGCCACCCCTCGTAGCGCAGCGCCATCGACAGCAGCTCGGCCAGCTGGGCCTCGTCGTCGACGACCAGGACGCGCACCGGTGACCCGTCTGCGCGGGTCAGACGGGGTGGTGTCGGCGCGGCGGAGGCTCTCATGGGTGCATCTCATCCTGCCACTCGGTGGCCGGGGTGTGAGCCTGCTGTGCGCCTGCTGTGAGGGAGGTGGTATGCCGTGTCAGCGCCGCCCCAGCGCGGTCACCCGCGCCGAGCGGGCCAGCGCGAGGCGGGCCCGGTCGAGGTCGGCGACCTGAGGGTGGGGTGGCTGGAGTGGCGCGTCGAGCGCGACCGTCGCGGGGCTGTGGCGGCGGACCGAGGCGTCGGAGACGACATACCCGTGCCGCTCCAGGACCATCTGCTCATCCGGGGTGAAGGCGTCGAGGTCGGTGCGCACCCGGTTGATGGCGGCGACGAGCCCGGCCGGGTAGCCGTCCACGAGGCCCGCCTCCGGCGCGTGACCGGGGACCGGGGAGACGGTGTTGGGGGTCTCGAGGGACCAGGTCGCGCCGTCCAGGATGCCGGCGGAGAAGCTCGCGCGCAGCCAGCGCAGCCGCGTGGTCTGCCCGCCGTTGGCCGCGATCGAGAGCAGGTGCCAGAGGCGGCCGACCGGCGAGCCGGCGGCGCGTCCGCGGAAGACCGCTCCCCCGTCGCTGACCAGGACTGTCGCGTGGTCGGACCAGACCTGCTCCAGGCCGTAGTTGTCGTAGACACCGCCGTCGGCCAGTTCGAGCCGGCGCAGGATGGCGTCGCGCACCTCCGGCGGCTCGTCGAGGTCGGGCACCCCGCCGCTGAGCCCGAGCTCGCGGCCGTCCAGCTGGAACGGCTCGAACCAGGGCGGGTGCGCGCACGAGGCGGCGACGGCGTCGACGATTCGTAGGCCCGGGGGCGGGGCGGCGAACCCCAGCCGGTGGTCCCCCACCCGGCCCCGCGGACCGACCGAGCGGGCGTCCGCGAAGACCCAGGACACGCCATACCCGGTCTCGGTGGCGCCGGTGAGGATGACCGGGCCACCACGCCGGTGCTCGCGCAGGTCGGTCCCCCACCACGGCACGGCACGCTCGAGCTCGTCGGCCAGCACGGTCGTCGTGACCCCGGCCCGACCCCAGGCCTCCGGACGGAGGCGCGCCAGGAGCGCCGGGGTGCGGACGTTGCGCGCGGTCAGCGTGCGCAGCGGGGCGGCGACGAGCTCCTCCAGGCCGCCGACCCTGGCCGGCGGGCCGGCCGGGTCGGGCCACTCGAGGTCGGGGTGCGCCAGCAGGTTGGCGACGATGGAGCCGCCCGAGACGGCGCTGATCGTGCGCAGCCGGCCGAGCACGCCGAGCTCGTCGAGCCGGCGGACGGCTCCGAGGTGGAAGAGCGCGGCACGGAAGCCGCCGCCCGACAGGCACAGGGCCGTCCCGCTGCGCGGTCGCCGGGCGGAGGGGCCGTGGTGCGCCGTGGCGCGGGCGGCCTCCAGCTGCGCGAGGACCAGGTCCGCGGAGCTCCCGGGAGGGTGTCCCGGTCCGTGGTGGTGGAGCACACTGCCAGGCAAGCGGGACCTGGTGACGTGAGGGTGAACGGCACGCGGATGGTCGGGCGTACGCCAGGTGACGGCTCGGGTGACACCGCAGGTCGGGAGGGTGCCCGGTCACCGCTCGCCCCGCCGTGAGGGCCCCTTGTCCACACGCCCTGAGCGGCGGAGCTCGTTGTCCACAGAGGCGCGGGGGACGCTGGTGGCGACCGGCCGCCCGACCTACGTTCGCGGCATGCCACGTGACGCCGCCACCGAGACCGAGCCCGACCGACTCGCCGACCTGCTGCGCCACCTTCGTCAGGATCACGGCCAGCACGGCGAGCACCTCGACGACCTGCACCTCGACGACCTGCACCTCGATGGCCCGCACGTCGATGGCCCGCACGTCGACGACAGCATCGGTGAGGACGAGGGCTGGGCCGTGCCCGACGGCCGCCACCGGCGAGGTCGCGTGCCGGTGGTGTCCGTGCCGGAGTCGGTGCGGTCGGTGGACCTCACCGTGCGCCCGGCCGCGGTGCGCGGTCTGCTCGTCGTCGCGCTCGTCGTGGTGCTGGTGCTGACCGGGAGGTGGGGGTGGGCGACCCTCCGGGCGGCGCCCGAACCGGTCGCGGTCTCCGCAGGCCGCGACGGTGCGCCTGGGGTCGAGCACGCCTCGGACGAGGCGGATTCGCGTCCCGAAGAGGGTGGCCCGTCGGCCCCGGTGGCTGCGGTCGATCCCACGAGCTCGACCGCCCAGGCTCCGGCGCCGAGGCCGGCGCGGCTGCTCGTCCACGTGGCCGGTCAGGTCGCCTCTCCCGGGGTCGTCGACCTGCCCGCGGGCTCACGGGTGATCGACGCGGTCGAGGCGGCCGGCGGGTTCGCGCAGGAGGCGGACCAGGGTGCGCTCAACCTGGCCCGTCCGCTCGTGGACGGGGAGCAGGTGTGGGTGGGTCGGCCAGGCGAGGCACCCCCGGCCGGGGCGGTCGTCCCGGGCCCAGGTATGCCGTCCTCGTCCGCTCCCGGCACCGTCACCGCTGGTGCCCCGGCCGGCCTGCTCGACCTCAACGCCGCGGACCAGGCTGCGCTGGAGGAGCTCCCCGGCATCGGCCCGGTGACCGCCGGGCACATCCTGGCGTGGCGCGAGGCGCACGGCCGGTTCACCTCCGTCGACGAGCTGCTCGAGGTGAGCGGCATCGGTGAGCGCACGCTCGCCCAGCTCGAACCCCTCGTGACCGTCAGTGGCTGAGCGCCGCAGGACGGTGGGCGGGGAGCGCGAGGGTATCGGGCAGGGCGGCGAGCGCTGGGGGATCGGGCAGGGCGGCGAGCGCGGGCGCACAGCCCAGGCCGCGAGCACCGGGGGCCGTCAGCTGGACGGCCGGCTGCTCGTCCCCGCGCTGACCGCGTGGGCGGCGCTCGTCGCGCTGCTCCCCCGATCGTCAGCCACGTGTCTGGTGGTCGGCGTGGCCAGTCTCTCGGCGGCGGCGGCGATGGTCCTCTGGCGCCGGACCCCCCGGTCGCCGCCCCGTCATCGGGCTCGGCCCGGGGGGACGGACCTGCGTGGGGTCGTGGCCCTCACGCTCGCGGCCACCGGCCTGGTGGCCACCTCCACCGCGACCCACCTGGCGACCGACCGCGCCGGCCCGGTGGCTGGCTGGGCCGCCGAGGGAGCTGTGGTGTCGGCGAGCGCCGTGGTCACGGGCGAGCCGCGCGTCGTCACCCGGGGCGACGAACGCGAGCCACTGGTGGTCGTGCACCTGCGCCTCCTCCGGGTCGAGGGTCGTGGGTCGGGCGCCGACGTCTCGACACCGGTCCTGCTGCTCACCGCGGCGGGCGAGGGGTGGGAGGAGCTCGGGTGGCGGCAACGCCTGAGCCTGACCGGTCGGCTGCGTCCGGCCGAGGACGGCGAACGCCACGTCGCGGTCCTCTCGCCCGTCGGAGGCCCGCGGGAGGTCACCGCCACCGGCGGTCTGCTGCGCGGCATCGAGCACGTCCGGTCCAGGTTCCGCGAGGCCGTCGACCCGCTGCCGGCCGACGCCCGCGGTCTGGTGCCCGGGCTGGTGATCGGCGACACCTCGTTGACCCCCGAGGACCTCACCGAGGCGATGCGGGCCACCGGCATGACCCACCTGAGCGCGGTCTCGGGCAGCAACGTGGCCCTCGTCTGCGGAGCGCTGGCGGTGCTGGTCGCCCGCGCCGGGGTCGGCAGGCAATGGCGCACGCCGCTGGTGCTGGTCGGGCTGGCGGGTTTCGTGCTGCTCTGCCGCCCCGAGCCCTCGGTGCTCCGCGCGGCCGTGATGGGCTCGGTCGGGCTGCTCGCGCTCTCGTCGGGCCGTCGGCGCGTGAGCCTGCCGGCGCTCGCGGTGGCCGTGGTGGGCCTGCTGTGCGTGGACCCGTGGCTGGCGAGGTCCTACGGCTTCGCGCTGTCCACCCTGGCCACGCTCGGCCTCGTGCTGTGGTCACGGCCCTGGGGCGACGCGATCTCGGCGCGCCTGCCCGCGCGGTGGCGCCTCCTGGGGGACGCGCTGGCGGTGCCGCTGGCCGCCCAGGTGGCCTGCGCACCGGTGATCGTGCTCCTGCAGGGAAGCATCACCGTCGTCGCCGTGCTGGCCAACCTGCTCGCGGCCCCGCTGGTGGCGCCCACGACGGTGCTCGGCGTCGTGGCGGCGGTGCTGGCGCCGCTGTCGGTGACGCTGGCGCGCGCCGTCGCCTGGGCCGCGGCGGTCCCCGCCTGGTTGCTGGGGCGGGTGGCCCGCACGTTCGCGCCCGTGCCCTGGGGCACGGTCGACTGGGTCGACGGAGCGGCCGGCGCCTGGCTCCTCACGGTCCTGACCGTGATCTGCCTGGTCACGGGGCCGTGGTGGCGCCACCAGCTGCGCCGTCATCCGTCGTGGGGGTGGGCCGCCGGGCTCGGGGCCCTGGCCCTCGTCTGGCCGGTGCCACGGCTCTCCGCCTGGCCCCCGCCGGACTGGGTCGTGATCGGCTGCGACGTGGGTCAGGGCGACGCGGTCCTGCTGAGGTCGGGCCCCTCCTCGGCCGTCCTCGTGGACGCCGGGCCCGAGCCGGACGCG
Source organism: Ornithinimicrobium tianjinense (assembly GCF_014636495.1). Lineage (GTDB taxonomy): Bacteria > Actinomycetota > Actinomycetes > Actinomycetales > Dermatophilaceae > Ornithinicoccus > Ornithinicoccus tianjinensis. Next base: position 985,895 of record NZ_BMEM01000001.1, on the reverse strand, counting down.
CTCCGCCGCTGCCTGCGGGCTGCGGACGTGTCACATCTTGACGCCGTGGTGCTCAGCCACTTCCACGCCGACCACGTGGTCGGTCTGCCCGGCGCGCTCGCGGTGGCGGGGGCGGACGCGGCCTTCATCAGTCCGGTCCGTGAGCCGGCGGAGACCTCTGCGAGGACGCTCGACGTCCTGGCGGCCGACGGCGTGCCCGTGGGCGAGCTCAGGGCCGGCGACGTCGTGACCGCCGGTGCGCTGACGCTCGAGGTGCTCTCCCCCGGGCCTCACCCGGTCGTCGGGGAGTCGGCCGCCAACAACGGCAGCCTGGTCGTGGACGCGCGGGTCGCTGGCATCGCCGTCCTGCTCAGCGGGGACATCGAGCCCGAGGGGGCCCGACCGCTCCGGGCCGCGCTCGCCGGGCGCGACTTCGACGTCCTCAAGGTCGCGCACCACGGCTCCGCGCGGCAGGACGAGGCTCTCGTGCGCGGCACGCGCGCGGAGGTCGCCCTCATGGGCGTCGGTGCCGACAACGACTTCGGCCACCCCGCCCCGCGGACGCTCGAGCTGCTGCGCAGCGCAGGCATGGTCGTGCTGCGCACCGACACGGACGGCGACGTGGCGGTGTCCGGACAGAGGGGGCGGCTCCTCGTGCACAAGGACCCGTGACGCCCGCGGGCACGCCCTGGGTGAGATCAGCTCGACGTGTCGTGGCCGCCCGAGGACCCGGTCATGGCCGTGGTGGGCCGGCCCAGCTCGCGGGCGCTCTCGCAGAGGGCCTCGAGGATGGCGGCCACGGCGGGGACGCGACGCAGGTCCGTGGTCGTCACCACCTGGACGACCCGGCGCGACGGCGGGGACACGGGCCGGACGACGACATCGGGGTGGGACACGGTGTGCAGGATGAGCTCGGGCACGAGGGCGACACCGAGCCCTGCGGCGACGAGGCCGAGCACCGCGACGTAGTCCTCCGTCTCGAACGTGACGTCGGGCTCGAACCCCGCGTTGCGCGACAGCGTCAGCAGGTGGCCGCGGCACCGGGGGCACCCCGCGATCCAGGTGTCCGCAGCGAGGTCGGCGAGCAGCACCTCGTCCTCGCCCGCGAGCGGGTGGTCCTTCGGGAGCACCAGCATCACCGGGTCGGTCAGCACGTCGATCACCTCGAGCCCGGCCAGGTCGTCCTCGCCGCGGCCCGCGTCGGTGCCCTCGTAGGAGAAGGCGACCGCCAGGTCCACGCTGCCTGCGCGCAGCGCCGCCATCGACTCCGGCGGCTCGGCCTCGGTGAACTGGACCGTCACGTGGGGGTGCTCGCGCCGCAGCTTGGCCAGCGCCCGCGGGACGAGCGTCGCCGACGACGACGGGAAGGCCATCAGCCGCACCCGGCCGCTCTGCAGCCCCGCGATGGCGGAGATCTCGGACTCGGCGCGGTCCAGCGCGCCGAGGATCTGCTCGGCATGACGGGCGAGCAGCGCCCCCGCCTCGGTCAGCCGGACGACCCGGCCGGAGCGCTCCACGAGCACCGTGCCGGTCCGCTCCTCGAGCCGACGCACCATCTGCGAGACGGCCGGCTGGGTGTACCCGAGCGACTGCGCCGCCGCGGTGAAGGTCCCCTCGTCAGCGATGGCTTTCATGACCCTGAGGCCGGCAGCATCGAGCATGCCTCACTGTAACCCTCCGTAATGGGTCAGCCAGAGCGCCGGGCTCAGACCGGAGCGACCGTCACCCCCACGGTGCCGGGGCCGACGTGCACGCTGATCACCGGGTCCAGCTCGGTCAGCTCGGGGACGAGGCCGGTCCGCTCGCGGAGCTCGCCCGAGATCCGCTCGGCAGCCTCCTGCGCACCCAGCTGCTGCACCGCCACCTCGACCTCCCGCCCTTCGGCCCGGGCGCCCTCGACGGCCTCGACCGCGAGGTCCACGAGCCGCTGGTGCGCCTTGGCCCGGGTCCGCACCCGCTCGAGCGGGTGGACCTCGCCGTCGCGCACGGTGAGGATCGGCTTGATGGCCAACGCCGAGCCGACGAGGGCCTGGGCCAGCCCGATCCGTCCCCCGCGGCGCAGGTGGTCCAGGGTGTCCACGCAGAACCAGGTCCGGCTCTCCGCAGCACGCCGCAGGGCCGCGTCCGCGACCTCACGGGCCGACCCGCCGCCGGCAGCGACCGAGGAGGCGGCGCGCACCGCATACCCCAGCGCCATCCCGAGCACGCCGGAGTCGACCACCTCGACCGCGAGCTCCCCGGCGAGCTGGTCGCGGGCGAGCTCGGCGGCCTCGACCGTGCCGCTCACCCTGCTCGACAGGTGCACGGACACCACACCGCTCGCCCCCGCCCGCGCCGCCTCGCGGTAGGCCTCCGCGAACTCTCCCGGTGACGGCCTGGAGGTCGAGAGCCGCTCCCGCCCCTGGAGGAGCAGGTCGGCGACCTCCGAGGGCGTGATCTCGCGCGCCGGCACCGACCCGCGGCCCCCGACGCTGACGTGTAGCGGGACGACCGTCACCCCCTCCCGACGCGCCGCGTCGACGCTCAGGCAGGCGGTGGTGTCGGTGACGACGTGGACCGGCATCGGCGGGTCAGACGACGATGTTGACGAGGTTCGGCGCGCGCACGATGACCTTGCGCACGGGGGCACCGTCGATGCTCGCCTGCACCCGCGGGCTCGCCAGCGCCAGCCCCTCCAGGGTCGCCTCGTCGACGTCGGCCGGCACCTCCAGGCGGTCACGCACCTTGCCCTTGACCTGGACCACGCAGGTGACGACGTCCTCGACCAGCTTGGCCGGGTCGGCCTCCGGGAAGGGCGCGTAGGCCAGCGACTCGGTGTGCCCGAGCCGCTGCCACAGCTCCTCGGCCAGGTGCGGGGCCACCGGCGCGACCATCTGCACGAGCGGCTCGACCGCCGCACGCGGCACGGCGTCCAGCTTGGTCAGGTGGTTGTTCAGCTCGATCATCTTGGCGATCGCGGTGTTGGTCCGCAGCGCCTCGAGGTCGGCTCGGACCCCGTCGACCGTGCGGTGCAGGGCCTTGTCCGTCTCGGCGTCCAGCTCGACGTCGACCACCGTGACCTCACCGGTCTCCTCGTCGACGACGTTTCGCCACAGCCGCTGCAGGAAGCGCTGCGAGCCGACGACGGCGCGGGTCTCCCACGGGCGGTACTGCTCCAGCGGGCCCATCGACATCTCGTAGACCCGGAAGGTGTCGGCACCGTACTGCTCGCACATCTCGTCCGGGGTCACGACGTTCTTGAGCGACTTGCCCATCTTGCCGTACTCCTGGGTGACCGCCTGGCCGTTCCAGGTGTAGGTCGTCCCGCCCGGCCCGGCGTGCTCCTCCACCTCGGCGGCGGGCACCGGGAAGCCCCGGTCGTCGCGGTAGACGTAGGCCTCGATCATGCCCTGGTTGATCAGCCGGCGGAACGGCTCCTCGGAGGAGACGTAGCCCAGATCGAAGAGCACCTTGTGCCAGAAGCGGGAGTAGAGCAGGTGCAGCACCGCGTGCTCGACACCGCCGACATACAGGTCCACACCGCCCGGGTCGGTCGCGCCGGCGGGCGCGTCCGCGACGGGGGCCGGGCGCGGCCCGATCCAGTAGCGCTCGACGGCCGGGTCGACCAGCGCGTCGTCGTTGGCCGGGTCCAGGTAGCGCAGGTAGTACCAGCAGGAGCCCGCCCAGTTGGGCATCGTGTTGGTCTCGCGCCGGTAGGTGCGCAGGCCGCGACCGTCGCCCAGGTCGAGCTCGACCTCGACCCACTCCGTCGCGCGGGCCAACGGCGCCTCCGGCGAGCTGCCGGCGTCCTCGGGGTCGAAGGTGCGCGGGCTGTAGTCCGGGACCTCGGGCAGCTCGACCGGCAGCATGTCGTCCGGCACGGTGTGCGCCACGCCGTCCTCGTCCCACACGATCGGGAACGGCTCGCCCCAGTAACGCTGCCGGCTGAACAGCCAGTCGCGCAGGCGGTAGGTGATCCGGCGGCTGCCGGCGCCGCGCGCCTCGAGCCACTCGATCATCCGCTCCTTGGCCTCGGCCACGCCCAGGCCGTCCAGGCTGAGCCCCTCGATCGAGGAGTTGATCGCGGGGCCCTCGCCCGTGAACGCCTTGTCCTCGGGGTGGTCAGGCGTCGGCTGGACCGTGCGGATGATCGGCAGGTGGTAGGCCGTCGCGAAGTCCCAGTCCCGCTCGTCCTGGCCCGGGACCGCCATGATCGCGCCGGTCCCGTAGCCCATCAGCACGTAGTCGCCGACGAACACCGGGATCTTCGTGCCGGTCACCGGGTTGGTCGCGAACGCGCCGGCGAAGACTCCGGTCTTGTCCTTGGCGTCGGCCTGCCGCTCGACGTCGCTCTTGCGGCTCGCTGCCGTCCGGTATGCCGCCACTGCCGTCCGCGGGTCCGGCTCGCCCAGGGTCCAGGTCGGGTCGGTGCCCTCGGGCCAGGCCGACGGGACGATCTCGTCCAGCACCGGGTGCTCCGGGGCGACCACCATGAAGGTGGCGCCGAAGATCGTGTCGGGTCGGGTGGTGAAGACGTCGATGCCGGTGGTGCCGCCCTCGACCCGCTCGACGGGGCCGAAGGTCACGGTCGCGCCGTGCGAGCGGCCGATCCAGTTGCGCTGCATGAGCTTGACCTTCTCCGGCCAGTCCAGCCGCTCCAGGTCGTCCACCAGCCGGTCGGCGTAGGCGGTGATGCGCATCATCCACTGGCTCAGGTTGCGCTTGAACACCGGGAAGTTGCCGCGCTCGGACCGGCCGTCGGCGGTGACCTCCTCGTTGGACAGCACGGTGCCCAGGCCCGGGCACCAGTTGACCGGGGCCGCCGAGACGTAGGCCAGGCGGTAGCCGTCCAGCACCGCGGCGCGCTCTGCGGGGCTCAGCCCGGCCCAGGCACGGCCGTCCGGGATGGCCCGCTCGCCCGACTCGAACTGCGCGACCAGCTCGCTGATCGGACGGGCCCGGCCGATGCCGTCGCCCAGGCGGGCCGGCGCGGACACGTCATACCAGGAGTTGTAGATCTGGGTGAAGATCCACTGCGTCCAGCGGTAGTAGTCGGGGTCGATCGTGGCGAAGCTGCGGCGCCGCTCGTGCCCCATGCCCAGCCGGCGCAGCTGGCGCCGGTAGATCTCCATGTTGGCCTCGGTCGTCACCCGCGGGTGCTGGCCGGTCTGGACGGCGTACTGCTCGGCCGGCAGGCCGAAGGCGTCGAAGCCCATCGTGTGCAGCACGTTGGCGCCCGTCGTGCGCAGGTAGCGCGCGTAGACGTCGGTGGCGATGAAGCCGAGCGGGTGGCCGACGTGCAGGCCCGCCCCCGAGGGGTAGGGGAACATGTCCATGACCATCGTGTGGCCGTTGGTCAGGCGCGGGTCGTCCGGCTCGGCCCACGGTCCGGCCGGGTTGGCGGAGTGGAAGGTCCCCTCGGACTCCCACCGGTCCTGCCACGCGGCCTCGATCTGGCCCGCCAGCTCGGCGGTGTAGCGGTGCTGGGGGATGCGCTCGCTCATCGTGCCTCTCGTCCTTCGTCTGCTCGTGCTCGCTGGTCTGCTGCTCGTCGGTGATGCTTCGGTGCACAAAAAAGCCCCTCTCGCAGGAGGGGTCAGCCGCGCTGGGTGTGCGTCCGTCAGCGCGGCTGCGTAAGGAGGAGCACGCGGCCGATCGTCATGGTGAGCCCGAGTTTAACGCACGAGGGCGCCCACCCTGACGGGTGAGCGCCCTCGTGAGCGACGTGGAGCGGTCAGGCGCCGAGGCTGTTGAACCGCTTGGCCATCGCCGACTTCTTGTTGGCGGCCTGGTTGGCGTGGATGACGCCCTTGGAGACAGCCTTGTCGAGCTTCTTGGAGGCCAGCTTCAGCGCGTCGCCCGCCTTGGCCGCGTCACCGCTGGCCGCAGCCTCGCGGAACTTGCGGATGAAGGTGCGCAGCTCGGACTTGTAGGCCCGGTTGCGCTCGGTGCGGATGGCGTTGGTCTTGACGCGCTTGATCTGGGACTTGATGTTTGCCACGGAGTGTCTTCCTACGTGTTGAGTTGGTCGGGTTGTCGTGAGGGCGACAGACGCGCGGTCCAGGATTGAGGCGTGGGGGGCCCTGGCGGCTGAGCCGCGCGCGGTTGGTGCGACGTGCGCGCACGACCAGGCGCGCACGCAAGGGACAACATTAGCAGCGCCCCACGCCCCCGCCCAACTCGATGGCGGTATCTCCCTCGCGCCCCGGCCCTCTGACACGGTGCCGCACTCGCGGCACTCAGGCAGGATCTCACCGGAAGGCAGACAGATGTTCACTCGGGGCATGAGCGGGCGCGGCGCCGTCGCGACCGCACTGGCAGGCGGGACGTTGCTGGCGTCCTCAGGAGCGGCGCAGGCAGCCACGCTCGACGACTACGAGATCACCGGCGTGCAGTTCGTCAACGAGGACTGCAGCCGCAACGAGTATGCGGTCACCACCTCGGTGACGGGCACCGTCGACGACGGGGGCGGCTTCGACCGCTTCCGGGTGGAGGTGTGGGACGACGGTGTGCTCAAGGACTCCCGCGACCGAGAGGTGGAGGTCGGCACCTCGCGGGACATCTACTCCTTCCTCTCGTTCGTCGGGCTCTACGGCACCGGCGCGCCGGGCGTCGGCATCGTCATCGACGACATCGACGGCGCAGGCAACTCGGTGGGCACCCTGGCCTACGAGGACCCGTTCTACCCGGAGGACGTCGACGGACCCTGCAGCTTCGACATCGAGCGGATCGGGGGCGAGACCCGTCTGGAGACCGCCGCGATGCTCTCCGCGCAGAAGTTCGTCAGCGCCGACACCGTCATCATCGCCACCTCCCGCACCTATCCGGACGCTCTGGCCGCGGCGCCGTGGGCCGCCCAGCTCGGCGCGCCGCTGCTGCTCAGCAACCCCACCGGCCTGTCGGCGGCCACTACGGCAGAACTGGCCCGGCTGCAGCCCTCGTCCGTCATCGTCATCGGCGGGGAGGCTGCCCTCGGTGAGGGGGTCCTGGACGACGTCGCGGCGACACTGCCGGGTGCCCTCGTCGAGCGGGTGGGCGGCGCCAGCCGCTACGAGACCTCCGCCATGATCGCGGGCCAGGTTCTGCAGGACAGCACCGCCGAGGTCTACGTCGCCTCGGGCCAGGGCTTCGCGGACGCCCTCGTGCTCAGCGCGCTGGCCGCCCGGCACCAGGCACCGCTCGTCCTGGTCCGGCAGGACGACATCCCGAGCGCCTCCGCCGCCGTGCTGGCCACTCTGGACTTCGACCACCTGTATGCCGCCGGCGGCCCCATGGTCCTCTCGGACGCCGTGCTGACCGATGCCGCTGACGGCGTCCCGGTCACGCGCTACGCCGGTGCGGACCGCTATGGGACGGCGGCCCAGGTGCTCGAGCAGTTCCCGGCCGAGGGTCGCGTCATGGTCGCGACCGGGGCGGACTTCCCGGACTCCTTGACCTCGGTCCCGGTCGCGGCCCGCACCGGAGCCGGCGTGGCGCTGACCCGTCCGGACAGCGTGCCCGCCGCGGTGATGACCCAGATCGACCGGCTCATCGCCGAGGTGTCCTTCCCGCTGATCACGATCGTCGGTGGCCCCGTCGCGGTGAACCCGTCCGTCGAGGCCCAGCTGCAGACGTTGTTCTCCTCCGCGGCCGCACCGGCCTCGCGGCCGTCGGGCACCCTCACCGAGAGCAACATCCCCACGGAGTGAGCACGACGCACCCAGCCTCGTGACGACGCACCCAGCCTCGTGACGACGCGGCCCCGTCCTGACGGCGGGGCCGCGGCGTGCCTGGCAGCGCGTCAGGCGTGCCGCAGCCGGCAGACTTCGAGCACGGCCCGCTCGACCGCGTGCTCCGGGCTGCGGACAGCTGCCTCCGTGCGCAGGCCGCCCTTGACGTCGACGTCGGCGCGGGCCACCGCCTCGATGGCCCTGCCCAGCCGCGCACCGTCCCACCCCTGCGCGACGCGACGGGCCTGGTCCACCTGCCAGGGCGCCATACCGAGATCCCGTGCGAGCTGGCCGGAGCTGCCGCGCCCGGCCGCCGCCACCTTGCCGACCTGGCGCAGCTGCATGGCCAGCACGGCCACGATCGGCACCGGGTCGAGCCCCCCGATCATGGCGTGACGGAGCAGCCCCATCGCGGCCCGCTCGTCACCGGCCAGCGCCGCCTCGGCCACCTTGAAGCCGGTCGTCTCGACGCGCTCGCCGTAGTAGGTGTGCACGTCCTCGACCTCGATGGTCCCCTCGACGTCCCGGGCCAGCTGGGCGCAGGCGCCGGCCAGCTCACGCACGTCCTTGCCAACGGCCAGGACCAGCGTCGCGACGGCCTCCTCGGTGATCCGCCGCCGGGCCTCGCGGAACTCCCCCTTGACGAAGTCGGTCTTGTCCTTCTCCGACTTCAGCGCCTTGGCCTCGATGAGGCGGGCGCCGCCCTTGCGCATCGTGTCCAGCACCTTCTTGCCGCGGTTGCCCGACCGGTGGTGCAGCACGAGAGTCACCCCGTCCGCCGGCTCCGCGAGGTAGGCGAGAAGATCCTCGACCAGCGCGTCGTCGGCCTCGTCCGCCTCGTGCACCGCGATGACCGTCCAGCCGCCGAAGAGGCTGGGGCTGGCGTGCACGAGCAGCTGACCCGGCTGGTAGCTGCCGGCGTGCAGTCGCACCAGCTCCGCCTCCGGCTCCACGGCACGCACCGCCGTCAGCACCGAGGCCAGGCCGCGCTCCGCGGCGATCTCCTCGGGGCCGGTGATGAGGGCCAGCGTCAGTGGCGCGGTCACGGGGCCGACCCCGCGCCGGGACTCGTCAGGTCCTCCCACGGCCCCAGGTCGAGCCAGCCCTTCTCGACCGCCGCCGGCCGGGTGCGGCTGACTGCGGCCACGGGCAGCGGGCCGTAGAGGTGCGGGAAGTGCGGCGACGTCGGGTCGCCCGGGTCGCCGGGCTCGAGGCGGACCTCCACCCCCGCGGCGGCGAGCGCCGCGGGGTCGACCTCGAGCACCACGAGCGGAGCCAGGTCCTCACGTGAGTAGAGGAGCTTGGCCACGCCCGGCAGCTGCTCGGGGTAGGAGGCGTGGATGAAGCCCACCTCCGCGAGCGTCGCGCCGCGCGTCGACCGTTCGTAGGTGCCGGTCCTGAGGGCGGCCTCCCAGTGGGCCAGCTCCGCGAGGTGCCAGAGCGGCCGCCCCGCGCCCTCGTCGTCGTGCGTCATACCGGGACCTCCAGTCCGAGCTGGTTGATGCGGGCGGTGACCAGGTCCGGCGCCAGGTCGAGATGCTCGGCCAGCTCCGTCAGCGTGACACCGGCGTCGAGACCGTCCCGCAGCTCGGCGTCCTGCTCGTCGGTCCACGCGTGCCCGCCGGTGACGGCGGTGCGCGGAGAGCGGGCGACAGGGACCGTCGCGGCGGCTCCCTCGAGGGGTGCTCCGCCGATCCCGCGCGCACCGGGGGCGGCGACCGGCACCACGTCGGGCGCGGTGGCGTCGAGGCGCTCGAGCGCCTTGAGCACGAGCGCGCGGTCGGTCGTGGGCCAGAACGGGGGCAGGGAGCGCTGGAGGAAACCGGCATACCGGGCGGTGATCATCCGCGAGTCGAGGAAGGCGACGACGCCCCGGTCGTCGCCGCGCCGCACGAGCCGGCCCGCGCCCTGGGCCAGCCGCAGCGCTGCGTGCGTGGCGGAGACGGCCATGAAACCGTTGCCGCCCATCCGCGAGATCGCCTCGGTGCGCGCCGACGACAGCGGGTCGTCCGGTCGCGGGAAGGGGATGCGGTCGATGATGACGAGCTGGCAGGCCGACCCGGGCACGTCGACGCCCTGCCACAGGGACATCGTGCCGAACAGGCAGGAGCGCGCGTCGGAGGCGAAGTCGCGCACGAGCGTGGGCATCTGGTCCTCACCCTGGCACAGCACCCGGATGTCGTCGTCGGCCAGCCGTCGGCGCATCTCCTCCGCGGCGGCCTCGGCCGCGCGACGGGAGCTGAACAGCCCGAGCGTCCGGCCGCCCGCGGCGCGCACGAGCGCCTCGATCTCGTCGAAGACCTGCGGGGAGGCCCCGTCGCGACCCGGGGGCGGCAGGTGCTGCGCGACGTAGGCGATGGCCTGCTGGGGGTAGTCGAAGGGCGAGCCCACGTCCAGGCCCTCCCAGGCGGGTGACCCGGCGCCCCGCAGGCCGATGGTGCCCGCCACGGAGTCGAAGCTGCCGCCCAGCTCGAGGGTGGCCGAGGTCAGCACCACGGTCCGGTCGCTGAAGATCTTGTCCCGGACGAGCATCGCCACGCTCATCGGCGCCACCCGCAGCACCGCGCCCCGACGCTGGTCGTGGGTGACCCAGACGACGTCGAGGTCCCGCTCCTCCAGCACGCGCGCGGCGTTGTCGTGGACCTCGTCGACCGCGGCCAGCGCGACCTGCCTGGCCCCGTCGACCTCCGCCCCCTTCTCGGGCTTGAGCTCGGACAGCGCGTCGCGCGCCGCGTCACGCACCAGCTGCAGGGTGGTGACCAGGCGCTCCGGCAGCGCCGTGAGCTTGCCCTCGGGCAGGTCGGCGAGGGCGTCGGCCAGCAGGTCCACCGTGTCGCCGAGCCGCCCCGCGGCCTCGCCCCGGCCCGCCTTGCGCGCCGCGACCGACACCGACCCGGACGTCAGCTCGTCGGTGATCGTGCTGGTGATGCGGTCGGTGAGCTCGTGGGCCTCGTCGATGACCAGCAGATCGTGCTCGGGCAGCATGAACCGCCCCTCGAACGCGTCGATCGCCATGAACGAGTGGTTCGTGACGATGACGTCGACCTCCTTGGCCGCCTCGCGGGAGCGCTCGACGAAGCAGTCCGCGACCACCGGGCAGCGGCTGCCGAGGCACTCGTGGGAGGTGACCGAGACCTGGCGCCAGGCGCGGTTGCTCACGCCCGGCACCAGTTCGTCGCGGTCGCCGGACTCCGTGAGGTCGGCCCACTCGCGCAGCCGGACGACCTCGTCGCCCAGCCGCGAGCGCTCCCGGTCGACCGAGCCCATCGACAGGAGGGCGTCCTCGTCGTCGTCGGGGAAGCCGCCCACGAGCTTGTGCTCGCACAGGTAGTTGGACCGCCCCTTGACCAGCGCGAACGTCGGCCGGCGCCCGAGCAGCGGCGCGAGCGCGTCGGCGATGCGCGGCAGGTCGCGGTCGACGATCTGCGCCTGCAGCGCCAGCGTGGCGGTCGCGACCACGGCCGGCTTGCCGGTGCGCACGGCGTGCGCGATCGCCGGGACGAGGTAGGCGAGCGACTTGCCCGTCCCCGTGCCGGCCTGCACCAACAGGTGTTCCTCGCGCTCCACGGCCCGCTCCACGGCGTGCGCCATCGTCACCTGCCCGGGGCGCTCGGTGCCCCCGACCGCCGTGACGGCGGCGTGGAGGAGCGCGTCGAGTTCGGGGGTGGCGGGCATGAGGTTCAGGGTATGCCGTCGCGCCCACCTTCCCGCGTCCTCGTCCACAGCGTCGAGCGGGGACCCTGTGGACAACACCTGCGGTCCGCTGCGGCCGCGTGCTTGCCTGTGCTCCATGACCCGGGGACTCACCTTCGCCGCACTGTCCATCTCTCTCACCCTCGTCACCGCCTGCACGGGCGTCCGCGACGGCGCCGTGACGACGACCGACATGGGAGCCGGCACGTCGACGAGCGCCGTCGCCGTCGGGACCGGGGCAGGGGCCGAGGACTCCGTCCCCCTGTCCACGCCCCCGGCCCCCATCGCCTCCCTCGCCTGGAGCGCCGATCTACGCCCGGTCAGCGGCCCGGTCCTGGTGGACGGGGTCCTGGCGCTCTACACGCTCAGCAGCACGGACCGGCTGATGATGACGGCCCTGGACGCCGAGACCGGTGAGCAGCTCTGGTCCCGGCCCGCCTCGACCTCGGGGATCCCGGTGGTGCGGCCCCTCGAGCCGCAGGTGATCGACGGGGAGGTGGTCTACCTGCAGCCGACGGTCCGACCGGACCTGCCGGACGACGCGGCCGACGTGATCAGCCGTGACCCGCGGACCGGCACCTCCAAGGGGACAGGCAGCACCTGGGGCGTTCACGTGATGCAGCCCCACCTGTGCCCGGGCAGCGAGACCGACGTGTGCACCGTCCTGCTGGACGACGACGGCAACCTGACCTGGCCCACCGTCGTCACCTCCTCCTGGGAGCCGGTCCCCTGGGTGCCGGCCGGGCACCAGACGGCCGGTCACTTCGTCGAGCCCATCGGACCTCTCGACCTGGCCCGTGCGGGCGGGGCTCGGATCGGGAGGCTCGTCGACGACACCCTGGTCTGGGAGGTGTCGACCGCGGATCTGGTGGGCCCGCGCGCGTCCACCAACACCGGCTGGTCCTTCGTGGCCCACGAGGACGACCTGCTCATCGGCACGGTCGGGCTGGCTGACGTCATCGACGGTGCCGACCTCGACCTGACGGAGTCGGCGGTCTTCGCGTTGGACGCCGCCACCGGCAGGCCCAGCTGGATCGCCCGCGGCATGGACCTGGGCTGCAACTCCACGCTCTGGGCAGAGGGCAGCGGGCCCCTGCTGGCCTGCCGCTACAAGGGAGGGGTGCATCGCTGGACGGACGAGGGCAGCGCGCTGATCGACCTCGACGCCGACCTCGTGCGACTGGACCCGAGGACCGGCGAGGCGCTGTGGCGCGCGGACCTGCCCAAGGGCGACGTCGAGGGCACCTTCGTGCCTGGCGTCCTGGACGAGGAGCACGCCGTCGTCCTCGACCAGGTCGTCGACGTGCGCGACGGGTCGGCCCGTCACCGGACCGAGGCCGACAGGGTCTGGTTCCCGGACCAGGCCCGTCCCACGGTGGACCGGGCCGGCGACCACGGGCGAGAGGTCGTCGGCGAAGGGCTGTGGCGGCTCCCCGACGGGCTCGACCTGACCCTCGGCGGTCCGCTGCCCACCTGGCCCCTGCCGCCCGGCGTCGGCCTTGAGATGGATGACGGCTCCCGGGTGGTCGCCCACGCCGACGGCATCGCCCGGCTGGCGAGCCCGACCGACGGGCGGTGAGAGCGCCGTGCTGGGATCTCGCTGGTATCGTCCTCCCATGGAGGCTGTCGTCGACAAGATGGGCCGGGTCGTCATCCCGAAGGCCCTCCGGGACTCGCTCGGGCTCTCGCCCGGGACCCACGTAGACATCAGCACCTACGGGGAGGGCCTGCAGATCGTGCGCGGCGGCCGGACAGCACGTCTCAGCCGCTCCGCGAGCGGCAGACTCGTGGCCGGCGGGGACGTCGAGATCGACGACGAGACACTCATGGCTCTCATCGACGCCGGACGCAGGTGATCGGTGCACGCGGTCGACACCAGCCTGGCGGTCCCCCTGCTCATGACGACCCACCCCGCGCACGAGTCCGTGGAGGCGTGGGCACAGGGACGTGAGCTCTCGCTCGGTCCCCGTGCGACGCTGGAGACGTACGCAGTCCTCACGCGGCTCCCGGGCACGAACCGACTTCTGCCCGCGGACGCAGCCACGCTGATCGAGTCCAACTTCACCCTGACCGCACAGGAGCCGATCCCGACGTCCCAGCTGGCCTCGACCCTGGCGACGGCATCGGTCGCCGGTGGCGCGAGCTACGACGGGGTCATCGGCCTGGAGGCTCTCACCGCCGGGCTCCCGCTGGCGTCCCGGGACGCGAGGGCAGGTTCGACCTACGCGCGCATCGGAGCGAAGGTAGAGATGCTGGACTGACCTTCGGCGACGGATCCCTGGCGATGTCGAGGCTCTCACGCACGAGGTAGCGGCGCGGGACCGCGGCCGTCAGCCCAGCAGAGGTTCGGCGTCCGGCGACCCGTCGTCGAGGCTCACCCGGGAGCGGTGGGCGTAGACGTTGAGGCTGCTCCCCCTGTTGAAGCCGATGAGCGTCAGCCCCACGTCGTCCGCCAGCTCGACCGCGAGCGACGACGGCGCCGAGACCGCGGACAGCACCGGGATCCCCGCCAGGGCGGCCTTCTGCACCAGCTCGAAGGAGGCCCGCCCGGAGACCTGCAGCACGCTGCCGCGCAGGGGGACCCCACGTTCGCGCAGCGCCCACCCGAGCACCTTGTCCACGGCGTTGTGGCGTCCCACGTCCTCCCGCAGGCACGTCAGCTCGAGCCCGTTCCGGCCGGGCACGAACAGCCCTGCGGCGTGCACACCGCCTGTCCGGTCGAAGACGGCCTGCGCCTCGCGCAGCAGGTCGGGGAGGGCCAACAGCCGGGTCAGCGAGAAGGTGGTGGTGTCCGAGCGGAGGTCGTGCCGGCTCTCCCGCTGCACCGCCTCGATGGAGGACGTGCCGCACACGCCGCACGAGCTGGAGGTGTAGACGTGCCGCTCCAGGGACGGGTCCGGGGGCCGCACCCCCTCCGCCAGGGTCACGTCGACCACGTTGTAGTCGCGCTGACCGTCCGCGCCGATGCCCGAGCGGTAGTCGATCTGCGCCACGTCGTCCCAGCCCGACACGATCCCCTCACCGTGCAGGAACCCGACGGCGAGGTCGAAGTCGTTGCCCGGCGTGCGCATCGTCACCGACAACGGCTCGCTGTTGACCCGGACCTCGAGCGGCTCCTCCCCCGCCAGCACGTCGGCACGCTCGCGCACCTCGCCGTCCGCGGTGAGCCGGGTGACGCGGCGCCGCTGGGTGACCCTGGCCATGGGGTCAGGGTATGCCGTGCACCGGCAGGTAGAGCGCGAGGCCGCCCAGGTCCACCCGCTCGCGGCGGCCGCACTCCGCGGCGCACCACTCCTCCAGCGGGAAGCCGCGGCGGCGCGCGTAGGACTCGTTGACGATGGCGACGCCGTCGGGTGCGGGTGACCGCGCGGTGCGGGGATGGTCAGGGAGGTACCACTTCGCCGCGAAGGGGTCGGCCCACACGGTGAGCGTGACGTCCTCCAGCCCGCGCTCCCGCAGCTCCTCCTCCGCCGCCGCGAAGGGGCTGCCCGTGGTCCGTGCGACGGCTGCGCCGTGCTGGACGACGATCGGGACGAGCACGAGCAGCGCCAGCGAGGCGACGGCCGAGACCACCACGGAGGCTCCCCGGGGTCGCTGTCGGTCAGCCCTCGGGCCGGGAGCGGCCAGCGCGGCGCCGGCGGCCACGACGAGCATCGGCGTCAGGACCAGGTGGTAGTGCGGGAGCTGGAGCGGGCTGACGGCGAGCGCGAGCGACCCGGCCAGCAGAGGTGCCCCGAGGACCCACGCCCCCCGGTGCCCCCAGCGCAGCAGCCCGACGACGGCCAGGCCCCACAGGACGACCACTCCGGGCCACCTCAGGTAGCGCGCCTGCCACCACCACGCCGCCCACCAGGGCGAGTCGGTCACCACCCGTCCGGCGATCTCCACGGGATGACCGTCCGCGGCGTGGTCGAGCTGGAAGGCGAAGGTCTCGCGGGCCCAGGCGACCGCCCCGCTGCCCGCCGGCAGGTAGGTCGCCAGGAACGTCAGGCCCATGACCAGACCGCACCCCAGGACCGTCAGCACGACCTTCGACCTCGCAGCACCGGGGGCGGGCCGGACCAGGGCCAGCAGCACCACGGGCGCCAGCCCGAGCAGGGCCACCCCGCCAGGCAGCTTGGTCGCGGCAGCCAGCCCCGCGGCGGCCGCAGCGAGCGGCCACCATCTCAGCTGCCGCGTCCGCCAGGCCAGCACGCTCATGAGCAGGGACACCGCGACGAAGAACATCATCGGACCGTCGAGCATCGCCACGCGCACGAGGTCGTGCGGCGACCCGGCGGCACCAGGGAGCAGCCACCACAGGCCGCCCGCCGCGAGCGCCGGCACCACACGGCGGGTCAGCAGCCACGCCGTCGCCGTCAGGACCAGACCGGTGAGCCAGCCGAGCACCGCGACGGGCAGCCGCGCCGCACCGAGCAGCTCCTGCCCCTCCAGTCCGGGGCGCAGGCCCAGCGCGATGATCCACTTGCCCAGCGGCGGATGCTCGGCGTTGGCGCTGAAGTCACCCCGCAGGTAGGCCTGCGCCGAGGTGACGTAGACGATCTCGTCGCTCGCCGCCCCCGAGACGCCCAGCCGGTGGAAGGTGAGCCACCCGCCCAGGCCCGCGAGAGCCACGCCGACCAGCACGGCGGCGCCGAGCCCCCACCAGGCAGGCCGGGGCGGGCGCCGCGTCACGCCGGGGGTGCGAACTTGTTGAGCAGCGGCCCGACGATGTCCATCGGCAGCGGGAAGACCACCGTGGAGTTCTGGTCGGCACCGAGCTCGAGCAGCGTCTGCAGGTAGCGCAGCTGGAGCGACGCGGGGCTCTGGGAGAGCATGTCGGCCGCTTCCTTCAGCTCGGTCGAGGCCTGCAGCTCACCGCGGGCGTTGATGACCTTCGCCCGGCGCTCGCGCTCGGCCTCGGCCTCGCGAGCCATCGCCCGCTGCATCGCCTCGGGGATCTCGACGTCCTTGATCTCCACGACCTGCACGTCGACGCCCCACGGCCGGGTCTGCGCCTCGATGATCTGGCGCAGGTCGAGGTTGAGGTCGTCGCGGTGCGCGAGCAGGGTGTCCAGGTCGACGCGGCCGAGCACGCTGCGCAGCGTGGTCTGGGCGATCTGGGAGGTCGCGACGGCGTAGTTCTCCACCGTCATCACCGCCTTGACCGGGTCGTCGACGTTGAAGAGCACCACCGCGTTGACCCGCGCCGGCACGTTGTCCTTGGTGATGACCTCCTGCGGCGGGATGGTCAGCGTGATGACGCGCTGGTCCACCCGGTCGATGCGGTCCACGAACGGCACGAGCAGCTTCAGCCCGGGTCCCGCCAACGGCCGCAGGCGCCCCAGCCGGAAGATGACCCCTCGCTCGTACTCCGGGATGATCTTCACGCTGTAGACGAGCAGCAGGACGACCAGGACGAGGACGGCGATCAGCACGACGTGCCAGGGCTGCATGGGTCTCCTTCTCAGGTTCGGGTATGCCGGTCCGCGCGCCTCAGGCGCGCTCGCCGGAGCGCTGGCGCACGGGCAGCCGCGCGCCGGCGATCAGGGTGCCACGCGTGCGGTGGCGCTCGACGAGGTCGTCCAGCTCGCCCGGGGCGAGGGCCGAGCGTCGCTCGGAGGCGTAGCGCACCGCGGGCGAGCCGGGTGACGGCATACCGTCCTCCGGCTCCTCGGCCGGACCGACCCGGCGCACCCCGCCCACCTCGTGGCGGATGTGCTCCGGGGCGTTGTCGGGACGCCTGGCCAGGCCGAGGTAGAGGTGGGTCAGTGCTGCCACCTGCACGAGGATCGTCACGCCGAGCACGAGGACGTCACCGCTGTCGTGGTGGGCGATGAGCGAGCCGGCCGTGAGGAGCAGGCCGGCCGCCACCACCGCGATCGCGATGCCGCGGTGGAAGCGTCCGGTCTCCGAGTGCGGCCACGGGTCCACCGGCTTGGTGAGCTCGCGCGGGCCCGGGGTGGGCGAGCACTCGTCCTTCACGGGGCAGCGACCGCAGATGGCGTGCTGCCCCTGGTAGCGCACGACGCGCTTCTCGGGGTCAAAGGCGGCCGGCCACAGCCACTGGTCCTCGTGGCACTTCCAGGCGTCCCGGTCCTCGTGGTAGACGAAGTTGCCCGTCCGCCACGAGGCCGAGCGCTGGGCCGAGCGGCGCCCGAGGTGGTCGAGGAGGTAGGCGACGGCCAGCAGGGCGAGCCCGTAGCCGGCCATCAGCCAGACCTCGATCCCGGGGACGGTCATCGCTGCGTCGACCCTCCGCCGCCCCAGCGGGTGGTCGCGGTGTGCTCGACCTCCTCGTAGAGCGGGTTCTCGGGCACCTCGTAGGAGGTGGTGCCGTGACGGAAGTGCCGCAGGCCGAGCCAGGCGATCCACAGGAAGGGCACGCAGCCGCCGACGATGAAGATGATGTCGCCGGGCATCCGGCCCCACTCCAGCAGCGCGTTGCCGGGCGTGGTGAGGTAGCCCAGGGACCGCGCCTCGTAGTAGCCCTCGCCGACCGAGTGGTAGAGCTGCAGGATGCCCAGCGGCAGCAGCGTCGCGAAGACCATCCAGGCCAGGCCGATGTTGAGGCTCCAGAAGGAGATCTTGGCCAGCCTTTCCGGCCACTTCGGCGCCGGGATGAGGTAGCGCAGGGCGAACATCGCCAGGCCGACGCCGAGCATGCCGTAGACGCCCATCATCGCCGCGTGACCGTGGTTGGCCGTGAGCGCGGTGCCGATCTGGTAGTAGGAGACGATCGGCAGGTTGATGAGGAAGCCGAAGACGCCCGCGCCGAGGAAGTTCCAGAAACCGACCGCGACGAGGAACATCACGGCCCAGCGGTGCGGGAACGGCCCGTCGTTGCGGCCCTCCTGGCGGGCACCCAGCTGCATGAACGCCCAGGCCTCGACGGTGAGGAAGGTCAGCGGGATCACCTCGGCGGCCGAGAAGGCCGCGCCCAGCGCCATGTGCTCCACCGGCGTGCCGGAGAAGTAGAGGTGGTGCATCGTGCCGAGGACGCCACCCATGGAGTAGAGGATCACGTCCAGGAAGATGATGCCGATGGCGATCTTCTCGCGGACCACACCCAGGAGCACGAAGACGTAGGCGACCATGACGGTGGTGAAGAGCTCCAGGAAGTCCTCCACCCACAGGTGGACGACCCAGAAGCGCCAGAACTCGGCGACCGTGAGGTGGGTCTCGACGCCCGCGAGGAGACCGACCGCGTAGAAGGCGGGGATCGCCAGGCCGGCGAAGAAGAACAGCCACGGCATGTTGGTCAGCGCCTCGCCCTTGAGCTTGGCCCGGATCCCGCGGAAGATGATCGCGATCCAGATGAACATGCCGATCGTCAGCAGGACCTGGAAGAAGCGCGGCAGGTCGAGGTACTCCCACTGCTGGGAGAGGAAGAAGCTGTCCTGCGCCCACTCGAAGCCGTGGATCGAGAAGAACTCGGCGATCAGCGAGCCGAAGACGACGAAGGCGACCGCGCCGAGCAGGACGTAGGACAGGGTCGCCTGGCCCTTGGGCTCGCGGCGGGCGATGAACGGCGTGAGGAAGATGCCGGCCGCCAGGAAGCTCGCCGCGGTCCAGAAGAGCGAGAGCTGCAGGTGCCAGGTGCGCGCCAGGTTGAAGGGCAGCCAGCGCGCGATGTCGACGCCGAAGAAGGTCGACAGGTCCGCGCGGTAGTGCTCGACGAGACCACCCAGGACGGCCTGGACGAGGAAGAGCATGGCAACCACGAAGAAGAACCAGGCGGTGGCCCGCTGACCCGGGGTCAGGCTGACCTCACCGGGCTGCTTGAAGCTGATGGCCGGTGCCTCCTCGGAGTGCCAGCCGATCTTGCGGCTCCAGCGGCCGTAGATCGCGAAGAGGATGCCGGTCCCGCCGATGAGCACGACGAGGGAGAGGGCGGACCAGACCACGAGGTCGGCCGTCGGGGTGTTGTCGACCCGCGGCTCCGGCGGCCAGTTGTTGGTGTAGCTGTAGTCGTGGCCCGGGCGCTCGGCGGCCGAGGCCCAGGCGGTCCAGCTGAAGAACGCGGTGAGGTCGTGGATCTGCTCGGGGTCGGTGATGAAGCTCGGCGGCAGGCCGTACTTGGTGGAGGCCTCGCCGAAGTAGGCCGCGTAGTGCGCCTGGATGTCCTCGAACGCCGCGACCTGCTCCGGGGTGTAGGTCACCGTCCCGGTGGACTCGTCGTAGGTGTTGGTGCGGAACATCTCCGACACCTCGGCGCTGACGTCGGTGGCACCGCCGGCGGCGAGCTGCTCCTTGACGTTCTCGGTAGCCAGCCGGAGGTACTCGGCGGTGAAGTCCGGTCCGAGATAGCCGCCGTGGCCCATGATCGAGCCGTACTGCTGCAGGCCGCGAGCGGTGAAGATCTCCTGGCCGGCCGAGATGTCCTCACCGGTGAAGACCACGGTGCCGTCGGTGGCGACGACCTGCTCCGGCTCCGGCATCGACGCCGTGTAGGTCCGGTAGGCCAGGATGCCCATGACGAAGAACCCGAAGAGCATCACCAGGGCGACGCCCTGGACCCAGCCCTTCCCGACGAGCGCCGCCCGCCCAGCGGGTTCGAGGGACGTCCCCGCCTCTCTCCCCGTCGTACCCGTTGCCATCTCGCTCCTTCGCTCGGTCTGCCGAAAACGCCTCCGTCAAGGCCCAGCCGGAGCGTGGGCCGGCCCCAAACTACACGCTGTCGTGAGTCGCCAGCAACTTGTTTGGAGGAATTGACGGAATGAGCCTCGTCACACGGCGCGTCACCGGTTCGGCAGGCCCCCCCGGGCGCAGACGAAGTGCGCGACCAGCGCCGTCCAGCCGGTCTGGTGGGCAGCCCCGAGACCTGCGCCGGTGTCCCCGTGGAAGTACTCGCTGAACGTCGGGTGGGCGTCCCACAGCGGCCCGGCCGGGTGGTGCCGCGGCGTCGAGGGACGCCGCCCGTCCGGACCCGGGCGGAAGATCCCCACCAGCCGGTCCTCGATCTCGTCGGCGACCTGCTCGAGGGACACCCGTCGCCCGGAGCCCGTGGGCATCTCCACGGTCTGCCCGGCACCGGCGGCCCGGCCGTAGCTGCGCAGGGCGTCCACCAGCAGCGCGTTCACCGGCATCCACACGGGCCCGCGCCAGTTGGAGTTGCCGCCGAACATGCCGGAGTCGGACTCGCCGGGGACGTACTGCAGCGACATGTGCTTGCCGTGGAGGTCGATCTCCACCCCCTCACGGTGCGCCGCGGACAGCGACCGGATGCCGTGCGGCGAGAGGAACTCCCCCTCGTCGAGGAGGTGACGGACCACGGCATACCACTGACCCTTGTCGCACATCGACAGCGTGCGCAGGCTGTAGCCGCGGTGGTTGGTGTGCAGCAGCGCGTCCGCGAGCTCGGGGCGGCGTCGCGTCCAGCCGTCGAAGAAGTCGGTCAGGTCGGGCAGCTCGTGCGCCACCCAGTTGGGCACCAGGCTGACGCCCGTGAGGGGCAGCAGCCCGACCATCGAGCGGACCGGCATCCGGAAGGTGTGGCCCTGCTCGTCCACGAGCACGTCGTGGAAGAACTCGTCCTCGGCGTCCCACAGCGAGATGTGGCCCGTCCCGACGTCCTCCATCGCCTGCGCGATCGCCAGGAAGTGCACGAGGAACTTGGTCGCGACCTCGTCCCAGGCGGGGTCCTCGCGCGCGAGCTCCATGGACATCCGCAGCATCCGCAGGCAGAACATGCCCATCCAGGCGGTGGCGTCCGCCTGCTCCAGCCGCTGCCCGTCCGGCAGGGTCTCGGAGCGGTCGAAGAGCCCGACGTTGTCCATCCCCAGGAAGCCGCCCTCGAAGATGTTCGAGCCCTCGGGGTCCTTGCGGTTCACCCACCAGGGGAAGTTGAGCAGCATCTTCAGCACGATCCGCTGCAGGAAGTCCCGGTCGCGGTTGCCGTCGATCGCGTAGACCTGCCACGCGGCCCAGGGGTGCACCGGCGGGTTGACGTCGGAGAAGTTCCACTCGTAGGCCGCCAGCTGGCCGTTGGGGTTCATCGCCCACTCGCGGCACATGAGCAGCAGCTGGTACTTGGCGAACCACGGGTCGACGTGCGCCAGCGGCACGCAGTGGAAGGCCAGGTCCCAGGTGGCGAACCACGGGTACTCCCACTCGTCGGGCATCGAGATGACCTCGGCGAGGTTGACGTGGGTCCAGTGGCGGTTGCGGCCCTGCAGCCGCTCGGCCGGCGGGGGCGGCTGACCGGGGTCCCCCTCCAGCCAGCGGGTCACGTCATACAGGTAGAGCTGCTTGCCCCACTGCAGGCCGGCGAAGGCGCGGCGGGCGATGAGGGCGTCCTCGGGGTCGGTGCCCTCGGGCAGGACCGCGGCGTAGAACTCCTCGCACTCCGCCGCGCGCCGCGCCAGCACCTCGCCGAAACCGGTGGACGGGTCGGGACGCCCGCTGAGCTCGGTCAGCCGGAGCCGCACGGTGACGCTCTCCCCCGGCGGGACGGCCTCGAACCTCCACCAGAACGCCATCTTGGTGCCCCGGCGCTCGGGGTTGCAGGCGTCGGTCTGGCCGTGGACGACGGCGCGGTTCACCGCGTCCTTCGGGTATGCCGTGTAGTCCGCGGGCAGGGCGTCGTCGCCGTAGACCGCGGCGAGGTTGGTCTCGTTGTCGCAGAAGAGCACCTCCGGCGCACCCTCGGCCTGCACGAGCACCTGGCCCAGCTCGTGGTGCTCGGCGAGCACGGCGACCTGCTCGCCCGGGGCCCCGACCTGGCGCAGGAGCGGACGGCGGTCGTCCAGGCCCCAGCTCCACGTGTTGCGGAACCACAGGTGGGGCAGCAGGTGCAGCGGCGCGGCCTCGGGGCCGTGGTTGGTCGCGGTGATCTCGACGCAGACGTCGCTCGGCCTGCCCTTGGCGTGGACGACCTCGACGTCGAAGAACCGGTCCTCGTCGAGGACGCCGGTGTCGGCCAGCTCGTACTCCTCGTCGTGGACCCCGCGCTCGCCGTTGACCCGCACGAGCTCCTCGTAGGGGAAGGCGGCCTGCGGGTAGCGGTAGAGCCAACGGGCGTAGCTGTGCGTGGGCGTGCCCTCGACGGCCCACCAGTACTCCTTGACGTCCTCGCCGTGGTTGCCCTGCGGGTTGGTGAGGCCGAAGTAGCGCTCCTTCAGCCGGTCGTCGCGGCCGTTCCACAGGACCAGGCCGAGGTTGAGGAAGCCCTCGACGTCACAGAGCCCGGCCAGCCCGTCCTCGCCCCAGCGGTAGGCGCGCAGGTGCGACTGCTCGAAGGGCAGGTAGGCCCACGCGTCCCCGTCGGCGGAGTAGTCCTCGCGGACCGTGCCCCACTGACGGCCGGAGACGTAGGGCCCCCAGCGGCGCCAGGGCGCCTTCGGGTCGTCGGACTCCGCCAGCCGACGGTGCTCGGCGGTGGCGGGCCCGGCCTCCCGGGGCTGGTCGAGGGTCGTGTCGGGGTGCTCGGCAGTCACGTCGTCCACGCGGCTCACCCTGCCACAGCATCCCCGGCGCGGGCTCGTCAGACGGCGTACTGCCCCAGGTGCCCGTGCAGGTCCTCCGACACCTTCGCCTGCAGTCGGGTGCCGTCGGCCGTGTGCTCCTCGCCGAGGACCTCTCCCTCGTCGTGGAGCCGGGCGACCAGGTCGCCCCGGGAGTAGGGCAGGAGCACGTCGACCAGGATCTGCGGACGGGGCAGGGCGTCCTCGACGGCCGCGAGCAGCTCGTCGATGCCCTCGCCGGTCCGGGCGGAGACGACGACCACCCGCGGATACGCCCGGCGCAGCCGGTCCAGCGTGTCCTCGTCCGCGAGGTCGGCCTTGTTGACCGCGATGATCTCCGGGACGTGGACCCCCGCCCCCTGGTGCTCCTCGAACACCTCCGAGAGCACCTTGTGCACCGCGTCCACCTGGCCCTCCGGGTCCGGGTGGGAGCCGTCGACGACGTGCAGCAGGACGTCCGCGTCGGCCGCCTCCTCCAGCGTGGAGCGGAACGCCTCCACCAGCTGGTGGGGCAGCGAGCGCACGAAACCGACCGTGTCGGTGAGCGTGTAGACCCGGCCCTCGGCGGACTCGTGCCGGCGCACGGTGGGGTCGAGGGTGGCGAAGAGCTGGTTCTGCACCAGCACGCCCGCCCCGGTGAGCCGGTTGAGGATGGAGGACTTGCCGGCGTTGGTGTAGCCGACGATCGCCACGCTCGGGACCTTGTTGGCCTTGCGCGAGGAGCGCTTGGTGTCGCGGACCGTCTTCATCTCCCGGATGTCGCGGCGCAGCTTGGCGATCCGGCTGTTGATCCGGCGCCGGTCCAGCTCGATCTTGGTCTCACCGGGACCGCGGGAGCCGATGCCCTCACCGCCGGCGACCCGGCCACCGGCCTGCCGGGACATCGACTCGCCCCAGCCGCGCAGGCGGGGCAGGAGGTACTGCAGCTGGGCCAGCTCGACCTGGGCACGGCCCTCGCGGCTCTTGGCGTGCTGGGCGAAGATGTCGAGGATCAGCGCGGTGCGGTCGATGACCTTGACCTTGACGACGTCCTCGAGCGCGCGGCGCTGCGAGGGGCCGAGCTCGCCGTCGGCGATGACCGTGTCGGCGCCCTCGGCGGCGACGATGTCGCGCAGCTCCTTGGCCTTGCCCGACCCGAGGTAGGTCGCCGGGTCCGGCTTGAGCCGTCGCTGCACGACGCCGTCGAGCACGGTCGATCCCGCGGTCTCGGCGAGCGCGGCCAGCTCCCGCAGGGAGTTCTCGGCGTCCTCGAGCGTGGTCCGGCCGTTGTCCTCCCAGACGGAGGCGAGGACGACGCGCTCGAGCCGCAGCTGGCGGTACTCGACCTCGGTGACGTCCTCGAGCTCGGTCGACAGGCCCTGGACGCGACGCAGCGCCGCCCGCTCCTCGCGGTCGAGCTGGTCACCGTCGTAGCCTTCATCGCCCCAGCCGTCGTCGAGCAGCTCGATGTCGGCATCGTCCTGGAGGGCCTGGGAGCGGCGGCTCAGGATGGCGGAACGGCGCTCGGGGTTCGGGGTGGCGGTCATGCAGTCCTTCTGGTCTGAGGGGTATGCCGTGCGGCTGGCCGACCGGGTCGGCTCCGCCTCCAGCGTCTCACCGTGCAACGCCTGAGGCCACCGGTTTCTGCCCGCGCCTCGCTGTGCAGCATCCGTGCTGCCGGAACCGCGCCCTGACACGCGACACGCAGCAACGGGACGCGCACTGTGCACGACACGCCGGGCGGGAGGCACGGAACTACACTCGGCGACGATGACGACGCAGCCCCCCGACCCCTCGACGCAGCCTCCCGACCACTACTTCACCGCCAGGCCGGCCTCGGACGGCGAGCTGCGCCACGTGCCGGTCCGGCTGGCCGGCCGTGACGTCGAGATCGTGACCGCCGGCGGCATCTTCTCCCCCGACGGCATCGACAAGGGCACGCGCGTGCTCCTCGACGAGGTCCCCCCTCCTCCGGGATCCGGCACGTTCCTCGACCTGGGCTGCGGGTGGGGCCCTCTCGCTCTCACGATGGCCCTGCGGTCCCCCGCCGCTGTCGTCCACGCGGTCGACGTCAACGAGCGCGCCCTCGACCTGTGCCGTCGCAACGCCCAGGCTCTCGGGGCCACCGGCGTCGTGGCCACCACACCCGACGGGGTCGACCCCGGCACCAGCTTCGACCTGATCTGGTCCAACCCCCCGATCCGGGTCGGCAAGGCTGTCCTCCACGAGCTGATGACCACCTGGCTGCCGCGGCTCACGCCCGGGGGGACGGCATACCTGGTCGTCCAGAAGAACCTCGGGTCCGATTCCCTGCAGGCCTGGCTGACGCGCACGCTGCCCGACCGCATGGGCCCGGTCGAGGTCTCCCGGTCGGCCAGCAGCAAGGGCTTCCGGGTCCTGCGCGTGCAGCGTCCTGGGGCCAACCCCTAGTCTCCTCGCCGTCACGCCCCCGGCCGGCGGGTCAGCGCCGCGACCGCCTGCTCGACCAGGTCGGGCGCGTCGTGCTCCAGCCAGGTGATCCTCGCGTCCGGCCCGAACCACCGCTCCTGCCGGCGGGCCAGGCGACGGGTGGCCACGACCGTGTCCTCGACCGCCTCGTCCTCGGACAGCTTTCCGTCGAGCTGGCGCAGCGCCTGGGCGTAGCCGACCGCCCGCGAGGCCGTGCGCCCCTCGCGCAGCCCCTGCTCCACGAGCCCGCGGACCTCCTCGACCAGCCCTGCCCTCCACATCCGGGCGGCCCGGTCCGCGATGCGTCGGTCGAGCACGTCACGGTCGGCGCGCAGACCGAGCACCACCGTCGGCGCCACGAACTCGCGTGTCGGCATGGTGGCGCTGAAGGGTCGGCCGGTCAGCTCGATGACCTCGAGCGCGCGCACGACCCGCCGCCCGTTGCGGCGTTCGATCGCGGCCGCCGCCGTGGGGTCGGCCGCCGCCAGCCGGGCGTGCAGCTCCTCGGCCCCCACGCGCCCCAGCTCCTCCTCCCAGCGCGCCCGCACGCCAGGATCGGTCGGCGGGATCTCCAGCCGGTCGAGCAGCGCCCGCACGTAGAGCCCCGACCCGCCGACGACCATGGGGACGGCGCCCCGCGCCCGGATCGCCCGGAGGTCCGCGCGGGCGCTCTCCTGGTATGCCGCGACGCTCGCCTCCTCCCGCACGTCCAGGACGTCCAGCTGGTGGTGCGGTATGCCGTGCCGCTCGCCCCGGGAGAGCTTGGCCGTGCCGATGTCCATGCCGCGGTAGAGCTGCGAGGCGTCGGCGTTGACGACCTCCCCGCCGAGCTGCTGGGCGAGCGCGACGCCGAGGTCCGACTTGCCGGTCGCGGTGGCGCCGACGACCGCGACGACGGGCAGGTCGCTTCCGGTTGTCAGCAGGTCGGGCACTGGGGCAGTGTGGCAGCCATGAGCGAGACGACCAACACACCGGATCACGACGACGCCGAGGGCACCTACGTGGGCGGGGGCTTCGGCCGCCCCGACGACGGCGGGACCGCCGCCCCGGACGAGCTCAGCACCGCGGAAGAGATGGCGGCCGCGCAGGCGGCCGGTGACGAGGAGGCCCTCACGGCCGCTCCCGCCGAGGTCGAGGAGTACGTCACCGCCGCCGGCAGCGAGGCGCCGCCGAGCGACGTCGAGGGCACCAGCACCGAGCCGGCCCCCGGCGAGCGCAACGAGCCCGTCTGAGTCGCCCGGCGGACCCGGACCAGACAGGGCGGGCTCCAACGGCATACCCTGCCCGTATGCCCGAGCTGCCCATCGAGGTCCACATCATCGCGGACTCGACCGGTGACACGGCCGCCCGCGTGGCGCGGGCCGCCGCCGCCCAGTACGTCGGCTACGACGTGCGGATCATCCGCCACCCGCGCCAGAGCACGCCGGACGGTCTGCAGGACGCCTTCGCCCGGATGCACCCCGACCGGGCGCGCACGGTCGTCTTCTCCACGGTGGTCGACGAGGGGCTGCGGCATCTCGTGCAGCAGCTGTGCCAGGAGCGCGGGCTCCCGCACGCCGACCTCCTCGAGCCCGCGGTCACCGCGCTCAAGGAGGCCACCGGTCGCGACCCCTCGCGCATCGTCACGCCCGTCGGCGTGAGCGAGGACTACTTCAAGCGTGTCCAGGCGATGGAGTTCTCGATCGCCAACGACGACGGCAACCTGTCCAACCACCTCCGCGAGGCGGACATCGTGCTCATCGGCGTCAGCCGCTCGGGCAAGACGCCGCTGTCGATGTATCTCGGCTACCTCGGCTTCAAGACCGCCAACATCCCCCTGGTCCCGGGGGTCCCGGTGACCCAGGAGCTCTACGACGTGCAGCGCTGGAAGATCGTCGGGCTGACCATCGACCCCGAGCGGCTCGTGCAGATCCGCAGCCGGAGGGTCCGCAGCATGGGCGCGGCCGGGGTGCAGCGGGACGGCTACACCGACATCGTGAAGATCTTCGACGAGCTCGACCAGGTCACGCGGATCCAGCGCGGGCTCGGCTGTCCGGTCATCGACACCACCGAGCTCGCGCTCGAGGAGGCGGCCGGACGGGTGATCGAGCTGGTCGAGCGACGCCGCGAGACCAGCACCGGGCGCTGACACGGCGCAGGAGTCGATAAAGTTCCACCTGTAGCGCGGCGCCGGGGCCGCGCACGACCACGGCGAGGAGCGCAAGGGATGAGCGGGACGACTGCCACGAGGTACCTCTACGACATGTCGGAGGGTGACGCGACGATGCGCACCGTCCTGGGCGGGAAGGGGGCGAACCTGGCCGAGATGAAGCGGCTGGGAATCCCTGTCCCCGACGGCTTCACGGTGAGCACCGCCGCCTGCGTCGCGACCATGGACGCCCACGGCGAGTGGCCCGAGGGTCTGTGGGAGGACACCCTGACCGCGCTGGCCCGGCTCGAGGAGCGCACCGGGAGGACCCTCGGCGGCTCGACCAGGCCGCTGCTCGTCTCGGTCCGGTCCGGCGCCGTCTTCTCCATGCCCGGCATGATGGACACGATCCTCAACCTCGGCATCGGTGACGAGACCGTCGAGGCGCTGGGCGCCGAGGCTGACAATCCGCGCTTCGCGTGGGACTCCTACCGCCGCTTCCTGCAGATGTACGGCGACGTCGTCGAGGGCGTCCCGCCCCACGTCTACGAGGACGAGCTGACCGCCCTGAAGGCCCGCCGCGGGGTCGAGCAGGACACCGACCTGAGCACCGAGGACCTCAAGGAGCTGGTCCAGACCTTCAAGGAGGTCTCGCGCCGCGAGCTCGGCCACGACCTGCCCAGCGACCCGCGCGAGCAGCTGCGGGGCGCCATCGACGCGGTCTTCCGCTCCTGGGACACCCCGCGCGCCCGCGTCTACCGCAAGGCGAACGACATCCCCGACGACCTCGGCACCGCCGTCAACGTCATGCAGATGGTCTTCGGCAACCGCGGCGAGACCTCGGCCACCGGCGTCTGCTTTACCCGTAACCCCTCCACCGGCGCCAAGGAGCTCTACGGCGAGTTCCTCGTCAACGCCCAGGGCGAGGACGTCGTCGCCGGCATCCGTACGCCGCGCCCGCTCTCCGAGATGGAGCAGGTGCTGCCCGAGGCCTACACCCAGCTCGTGCAGACGATGCACGACCTGGAGGCGCACTACAAGGACATGCAGGACATCGAGTTCACCGTCGAGGACGGCACGCTCTACCTGCTGCAGACCCGCAACGGCAAGCGCACCGCCGCCGCCGCCCTCAAGGTCGCCCGCGACCTCGTGGACGAGCAGGTGCTCAGCCGCGAGGAGGCCCTGCGCCACATCGCGCCGTCCCAGCTGGACCAGCTGCTGCACCCGGCCATCGACCCCGAGCACGGGCGCACCCCGATCACCAAGGGCCTGCCCGCCTCCCCCGGCGCAGCGGTCGGCGAGGTCGTCTTCGACGCGGACACCGCCGCCGAGCGCGGCGCGGCCGGCGAGCCGGTCGTCCTGGTGCGCTACGAGACGACTCCTGACGACATCCACGGCGTGATCGTCGCCCAGGGCGTTCTCACCGCCCACGGCGGTATGACGTCGCACGCCGCCGTGGTCGCCCGCGGCATGGGCAAGCCGTGCGTCGCCGGCGCCCACGCCATCCGCATCAACGTCTCGGACAAGACGCTCACCGTCGGAGGCCAGGTCTTCCACGAGGGCGACATGATCACCCTCGACGGCTCGACGGGCGACGTCTACGGCGAGGCCCTCGAGCTCGTCCCGCCGCAGGTCAACGAGGACTTCGGGGCGATCGTCGGCTGGGCCGACGAGATCCGGCGCCTCGGGGTGCGGGCCAACGCCGACACCGGCGAGGACGCGGCCAAGGCTC
The DNA here is from genome assembly GCF_014636495.1 of Ornithinimicrobium tianjinense. GTDB lineage: Bacteria > Actinomycetota > Actinomycetes > Actinomycetales > Dermatophilaceae > Ornithinicoccus > Ornithinicoccus tianjinensis. Next base: position 956,804 of record NZ_BMEM01000001.1, on the reverse strand, counting down.
GTGAGCTGGGCGCCGAGGGCATCGGCCTGTGCCGCACCGAGCACATGTTCATGGCAGCCGACCGGCTCCCGGCCGTCCGCCAGATGATCCTGGCCGAGACGGTGGAGGACCGCGCCGAGGCGCTCGCCACGATCCTGCCCATGCAGCAGGAGGACTTCGAGGCGATCTTCACCGCCATGAAGGGGCTGCCCGTCACGGTGCGCCTGCTCGACCCGCCGCTGCACGAGTTCCTGCCCGACCTCGTGGAGCAGTCGCTCCTCGTGCAGCGTCTCGAGCTGACCGGCGGCGACCCCGACGAGCTCGACCGCGCCCGCACGCTGCTCGGCTCCGTCAAGCGCCTGCACGAGCAGAACCCGATGCTGGGCACTCGCGGCTGCCGTCTGGCCATGCTCTACCCCGAGATCCCGGAGATGCAGACCCGAGCGATCATCCGCGCCGCGCTGGCGGTCCGCGAGCGCGAGGGCGAGACGGTGGGCGTGGAGATCATGATCCCGCTGGTCGCCTTCGCCTCCGAGCTCAAGGCCCAGCGCGGCGTCGTCGAGCGCACGGTCGCCGACGAGCTCGAGGCCGCGGGCGAGCAGCTCGACGTGACCGTCGGCACGATGATCGAGCTGCCCCGCGCGGCGATCGTCGCCGACCAGATCGCCGAGCACGCCGACTTCTTCTCCTTCGGCACCAACGACCTGACCCAGACCGGCATCGGCATCAGCCGCGACGACGCCGAGGGGGGCTTCCTGTCGGACTACGTGTCCGAGGAGGTCATCCCCGCCAACCCGTTCGAGTCGATCGACCGCGACGGCATCGGTGGCCTCGTCCAGATCGGCGCCGAGCGGGGCCGGTCGACCAAGCCCGACCTCAAGCTCGGCGTCTGCGGCGAGCACGGCGGTGACCCCGCCTCGATCGCCCTCTTCGAGGAGCTCGGCCTGTCCTACGTCTCGTGCTCGCCCTACCGCGTGCCGATCGCCCGGTTCGCCGCGGCCCGGGCCGTCCTCGACGCCCAGGGGTCGTGACCTCCGCGAGCGAGTCGCCGACGGCCGGCGGGGTCGGGGAGCTCTACCCCGACCTCGCCGACCTCGGCGGGTTCTTCTCCCTGCTCGCTCCGCCGCCACCGGGAACCGACGCGGTGCCCTGGGCGGACGTGCTGGCCCCGGAGGCTCTCACCGCGCGCTTCGCGACCGTCCGCCAGGCCCTGGCCACCGGCAGCGGCCTCCCCGTGGACGAGGTCGACCCGAAGGTGGCCGTCTCGGCCACCCAGGTCGGCCTGGCGTCGCGCCTGTGGTCGGTGGCCCTGGCGGCCGCGGTCCTGCACCGGTGGGTCCCCGACCTGTCGAGCACCGCGCTGGTCGCCAGCCCCGTGCACCGTGGCGCGGTGCCTCTGGGCGTGGCGCGCCCCGAGGAGGGGTATGCCGTGCCCAGCCTCTCGGAGGCCGTCGCCGTGCTGACCCGGACCGTCGTGGAGAGCTCGCTGGCGCGGCTGCACGAGGCGTGCGCGAGCGTGGGGCGCACCCCCGAGCGCGTCCTGGTCAGCAACAGCTCCTCGGCGCTCGTCGGCGCGGCGCGGGTGCTCGCGGGACAGCGTCCCGACTCCGCGGGCCAGGCCTGGGAGCTGGTGCGCGAGCTGCTCCTGGTCGACGCCGTCGCCGCCGGCGGTGAGGTCCTGCCCAAGGCGGACCTGCACCACTGCGTCGGAGGTGCCATGGAGCGCCGCGACGAGGCCTTCCTGCGGTCCGGCTGCTGCGTGTTCTACCGGCTGCCCGGGCACGGCCTGTGCCCCGACTGCGTGCTCGCGCCGTCGCGGCCCGACGAGGTCACCGGGGACCACTGAGCCCGCGAGCGTGCCGGGCCACCCGGGCTGCCCGACGCCGTTCAGGCCGGCGGCGGGCCCGGCGGGTCGATGGCACGGGCCGCACCACGGCGCCGCGGCACCTGCCCGTGCAGCGTGCTGCCGTCGGCCGCGAACTGCGCCAACCGCCGACGGTCCCCGATGCTGCGCCTGTTGCGCCACCCGAACACCAGCCGGGCCACCGGAGCGGCACGACCGAAGGCGTGGTTGATGACCACCGCGCGCACGTGCAGGTCCCGCCCGCCCCACCGGCTGCCCGAGCTGGTGCGGGGGTGGACCCCGAAGACGAACGGGACGGCATACCCCCTCAGACCCGCGGAGAGGAGCTCGGCGATGAAGAGGTACTCGTCGCCGAGATACGTCTCCGCGCCGGCCCCGAAGCGCTCGTCGAAGCGCACGCCCGCCTGCCGCACCTGCGCGACGTCGACGAGCATCTCGTAGGTCGCCGCCTTGGCGGAGTTGAGCAGGGACAGCGGGGTGGGTCGGTCGGTGCGGTAGCGCTTGCGCAGGTGTCCGTCGGGGTCGACGGCGCGTCCGAGCGCGATCGCCGCCCCGGTCACCCGGAGGTGGTCCACGGCGGCGAGCACGCCGTCCAGGTCGACGTCGACGTCGTCGTCGCAGAACAGCAGGTACCGCGTCCGGCACTCCTCGATGGCGGCGTTGCGGCTGCGCGCCACCCCGCGGCCCGGGACCGGCACGACGCGGTCCACCCCCTCCGGGACCTCCAGGTCCTGCGTCGGACCCTGGACGTGCACGACGACGCGCACGCCCGGGTGACGAGGCGGGCGGATCTGGGGCACACGCTCCGCCAGGCTGGAGAAGGCGACGGTGAGATCGACCGGCGCTGCACCGGCGCCCGTCGACGGCGCGCTCACGCCGCCTCCACCAGGTCCGTGCGCGCCGCCGCACGGGCGAAGCGCATCATCCCGGCCGAGAAGTTGCCGAGCTGGCCGTAGAGCAGCCGCAGCCCGAGGAAGAAGACCACGGCGTCGCTGCTCGGCACGCCACCGCCCAGGGCCCGCCACAGCACCACGCCGAGCACGATCGCCATACCCAGGCTGCCCAGGAGGGCACCCAGCTCGGCCGTGCGGATGCGGCCCCCCACGCGGTCGTTGATCGGCACCGTCCCGGGCTTGCTGCCCATCGCGACGTAGGAGTGCTGCCGGGCCAGCTCACCGGCGTAGAGGTGGCCCTGCAGGACGAGGACCGCCGCGACCAGGACGGCGTTGACCGCGGCGACCCAGAGGTCCAGGAAGACGAAGAGCACGCTGAACGCCACGACCTGGACGACCGAGACGAGCACGCCGGACAGCTCCAGGGCCAGCGCCCAGTCCCAGCTCTGCCGGCTGGCGCTGCGTGTCGCCTCGAGCTGCTCGAACCGCCGTCGGAAGACCGCCACGCGCACGATCCGGATCAGGTGGTGCATGCCCCGCGCACCGCCGAGCAGCACGAAGAACAACGCGACGCGCCAGGCCAGCGACCGGTCGCCTGCGGCCCACTCACCAGGTCCCTCGATGACGAGCACCGAGAACATCCGGATGACGAGCATCTCCACGACCGGCACCGCGGCCATGACCAGGATCAGACCCACGACCTCCGCGCGGGCCCAGCGGGAGGGGAAGAGCCGGCGCAGGGCCCGGGCCAGGTGACCCAGCACGGCGCCTCAGCCCTCAGGCGTCCTCGAGGTAGGCCGCCACGCCGGAGCGCACGGCCTGCTCGATGTCGTCGAGGACGGACTCGGAGATCCGCTCCTGGGAGGTGAGGTTGTCCAGGTCGATGGTCCGCAGGTCGAAGCCGACCCGCTGCGGCTCGTAGACCGCGCTGAGGCCGACGCCGCGGCAGTAGTCGCCGTACTTCACGCCGGTGCCGTGGACGGCACCCTCGAGCCCCTCGAAGCCGATGAGCGCAACCGGGATGCCGTAGGAGTGGCAGGCGATCATCACGTGCATCGCGCTCGTGACGACCCGGTCGTACTGGTTGAGCGTGCGGACCAGCTCCTCGATGTCGCCCGGGTGGGACATCTGCACGCTCGTCTCGTCCATGTCCTCCGGCAGCGCCAGGGGGACGTTGGCGTGCTTGAAGTGGCGCACGAGCAGCGTGCGCCCGTTGGTCTGCGAGCGCTCGACGGGCAGGAGCCGGGACAGCAGGGCGCCGGGGTCGCCGAAGGACTCGACGTCGGGACCGCCGCTGTCCCGGAGCAGCTGCGCCGTGACGGGGCCGCGGACCGACAGGTAGCGGGCCTTGGTGTCCAGCTCGATGTCGGTGCTGCTCACACCCGTGCCGACGACGATCGAGCGCGGCATGATGAAGCGGCCGATGGAGCCCACGGACACGATGTGGCTCGAGTGCGTCGGGGCCGTCGGCGGCACGTAGTGGACCGACCTGCCCGAGACCTGGCTGATCACCAACGGGCTGAGCCAGTCACCGAAGTTGCCGGGGAACGGCCGCGCCCACCAGGTGAGCCGGATCGGGTCCTGCCCCGGCGCGAGAGTGGCGTAGTGGCCGAAGGCGTCGGCCACCTGCTTCGCCGCGGTCTCGCCGGGCGTCAGTATGCCGCTGGCCTGCAGCCGGTCGTAGGCGTCGTAGACGGCCGTGAGGTCGCCGCGCTGGGACGCGCCGATCATGTGCCGCACGAGCCGGGCGCGCTGGGCGGTCGGGCTCCCCGACTGGCCGACCGCGCCGCCCCGGGTGAGCAGGTGGGTCAGGCCGGCCTGGTCGGCGAGCCGCCGGGCCGGACGGCGGATGGTCGGGGGCAGCGCGCGCTCGACCCTCTTGGCGCCCCGCAGCGCCGTGCGCAGGGGCTTGCGCAGCGGCTGGGTCGCGGCGGCCACGCCACCGACGCCGTCGACGCCCTTGTGCTGGACGACCTTGTGCTTGAACTCCTCCACGTTGCCGCTCGAGCCGAAGGAGAAGAAGGGGATGACGCCCGACTCGGCGTTGGCCTTGCTCAGCACCGAGGCGCTGGGCAGCACCTGGAAGGAGAGACGCTCGGCGTTGGCCCGCCAGGACTCCTCGAAGAAGTAGTCGTCGGTGGCCTTGATCGTCGCGTCCTGCTCGAAGCGGTAGGCGTCGGAGATGAAGCGACGGGCCGCCGCGGAGGTGCTGATCCCGAAGAAGCAGGGCTCCCAGAAACGCGTGCGGTTGGCGTAGCCGATCGACAGCGGGTTGCTGAAGCCGCGCTGGAAACCGACGATGTCTGCTGTGAAGCTCGCGACCTGCTCCGGCAGGGAGAGCAGCGAGCAGTCGACGTCGATCCAGAAGACCTTCTTGTCGGGGTGGCGCTCGCAGGCCTCGGCGAGGATGCCGATCTTGCGCCGCGTCATGTCGGCCCAGTCGGCACCCTCCGGCTTGTGGATCTCCTCGAGCTCGTGCGCGAGCCCGAGCCGGTCGAGGGTGCTCCGGAGCGTCGCAGCGTGACCGCGGTAGTAGTCGTCGTCGGTGTAGAAGGAGCACACGACGATGTCCTCGCGGAGCGCGGGGACGTCGCTCGCGGACGCGTCCCGGGCCGGCGTCTCGACGACGACCCCCGGTGCTGTGGTGGGGTCGGTCTCAGGGGTGAAGGTCATGGTGCCTGATCAGTCCTGTCGGGGGTCAGATGACGAACCAGTGTAGGGCCGTCTCAGACGCGCGGGCGCACCCTGCCGCTGCTGGCGGCCTCGTCGTAGGTGTAGACCTCGACCCCGTCGATCCACACCCGCAGCACCCGGGACTGCAGGTCGAGCGGGTCTGCGGACCACACGACGAGATCGGCGTCCTTGCCCGGTGCCAGGGAGCCCACGCGGTCCTCCACCCCCAGCACGCGGGCCGGGTTGACGGTGACGGCGCGAAGCGCCGCGTCCCGGTCCATGCCCTCACGGACGGCCAGGGCCACCTGGGTGATGAGGTGCTCGATCGGCACCACGGGGTGGTCGGTGATGAGCGAGACCGGGACGCCGGCACGGTCCAGGATCCCGGGCGCCCGCAGCGAGCGCTCCCGCACCTCCACCTTGGAGCGGCTGACGATGAGCGGTCCGTAGAGGACCGGGATCTGCTTCTCGGCAAGGATGTCGGCGAGCAGGTAGCTCTCGGTGCCGTGGTCGAGGACGAGGTCGTAGCCGAACTCCTCGGCCAGCCGGACCGCCGTGGCGATGTCGTCAGCCCGGTGGCAGTGCTGACGCCACGGGATCTCCCGCTCGAGGACCTTGACCAGGATCTCGCTCACGAGGTCGGTATCGACGGGCGCGCCGTCGGCGGCGGAGACCCGCGCCTGGTAGGAGCGGGCGGCCGAGAAGGCCTTCCGCAGCACGAGCGCGACGCCGAGGCGCGTCGACGGCGTCTTCTTCTGCTCGCCGTAGACACGCTTGGGGTTCTCGCCCAGGGCCGCCTTCACGCCGGAGGGGTTGCGCAGCACCATCTCGTCCACGTAGCGCCCGTAGGTCTTCAGCGCGACCGCCTGGCCGCCGATCGGGTTGCCCGACCCGGGGTTGACGTTGACGGTCGTGATCCCGCCCTGGAGGGCGTCGTCGAAACCCTGCTCGCGCGGGTTGATGGCGTCGATGGCGCGGGCGGCGGCCATGACCGGGTCGGTCATCTCGTTGGTGTCCTGGCCGGCCCAGCCCTCCCCCTCCTCCCAGACCCCGAGGTGGACGTGGGCGTCGATCAGCCCCGGCAGCACCCATCGTCCGGCGGCGTCGATCCGCTCGACCCCGTCAGGCACAGCGACGGCCTCCGTGGGCCCGACCGCCTCGATCCGTCCGTCCCGGACGAGGACCGTCCCGGACTCGAGAGGTGCGGAGTCGATGGGCAGGACACGAGCGCCGACGAGCGCGAAGGTGGTGGTCTCGGTCATGGTCGCCACCTTATGCAGCGCTCCGGGTGTGACTGACGCCTCACCCTGCCTCGACGACGACCTGTCGGAGAGTCTTGTGCCTGCACGCTGCCTCTGGGAGGATGGGAACACTGTGCCGACGACCGTCGTTGGCACCACACGAGCTGACGTAGCCGGCGCCCCTCTTCCGCCGATCCCTGATCGCGAGAGTTGACCTGAGGCCTACACCAGCACGGACACCGGCGACCTAAGACGTCGTCGCCCTTCCGGAGGCGCCCCGGCCCCCGGCACGACGACACACGAGCTGCCCGACGGGCAGGGACACGGAGGAGTACGACTGATGGACTGGCGCGACCGCGCAGCCTGCCTGGAAGAGGACCCCGAGCTCTTCTTCCCGATCGGAAACACCGGACCAGCCCTCCAGCAGATCGAAGAGGCCAAGGCCGTCTGCCGCACCTGCCCCGTCATCGACACCTGCCTGAAGTGGGCACTCGAGACCGGGCAGGACGCCGGCGTGTGGGGCGGCCTCTCCGAGGACGAGCGTCGCGCTCTCAAGCGACGCAAGGCCCGCGCCCGCCGCGCCGGCTGACCAGCCTCCCCCACCGCATACCCGACGGGCTCAGCCCGGGCACCGCAGCCGCACGGTGAACCGCACGACGGTCCCGTGCGGCTCTGCTGTCTCCCAGGTGATGTGACCGCGTAGGTCGGAGATCAACGCCTCGACGATCTGGACCCCGAGCCCGGAGCGGTCCGGGCTCGTGGTCCCCTCCGGCAGGCCAGCACCGTTGTCGCGCACCACCACCTCCAGCTCCTGGGGAGAGCCTTCGGAGCGGCGCTCGGCCTCGATCCGCACGAGGGGCTGGACGCTCTCCGCGTCCGCCTGCGGAGGCCCCTCCTCGAACCCGTGCTCGACGGCGTTCTGCACCAGCTCAGCAAGGATCATCGCCACGTGGGTCGCGTCCTCGGCGGCCAGCTGCCCGAAGCTGCCCGCGAGCTCGGTGGCCACGACCGTCCGCGTCGCCGCGACCTCGACCGTGGCACGGAGGATCCGCAACGCGATCCCGTCAAAGTCCACCTGCTCGGTCAGGGCGTGGCTGAGGGTGTCGTGGACCAGCGCCACCGTGGCCAGCCGGCGTCCGGCCTCGGCGAGCGCGGCCCGCGCGGTCGGGTCGTCGAGCCGGCGCGACTGCAGACGGAGGAGGGCGGCCACCGTCTGCAGGTTGTTCTTGACCCGGTGGTGGATCTCCCGGATCGTCGCGTCCTTGCTCAGCAGCTCGCGCTCGCGTCGGCGGATCTCGCTCACGTCCCGCAGCAGGAGCAGGGCGCCGACCCGGGCGCCCCCACGCAGCAGCGGGACGGCCCGCAGCGTCAGGTTGATGCCGCCGGTCTCCAGCTCGGTCCCCCAGGGCGCACGACCCGTCAGGACCAGGGGCACGGTCTCGTCGACGGTGGTGCCCTCGACCAGGCGCGCCGTGACGATCTCCGAGAGGTCCGCGCCGTTGACCTGGCCGGTGTGCCCCAGCCGGCGCAGCGCCGAGACGGCGTTGGGACTGGCGTAGTCGATGACCCCGTCGGCGGTGAGCCGGATGACGCCGTCTCCGACGCGGGGCGTCCCTCGGCCCACGCCGGTGGCGGCGCCCTCGACCGGGAAGGCGCCCTCGCTGATCATCGAGAACAGCTGCTGGCTGATCTGGAGGTAGTTGACCTCCAGACCGCCCTGCTGCCGCATGTTCTGCAGGTCCGTGTGCCGGATGAGCACCGCGATGGTGCGGCCCCTGCGCACGACCGGGACGTACTGCTCCCGGACGTAGCCCGTGCCGTCCGGCGTCACGCTGTGCCCGGTCTGCTGGACCTGGGTGAGCCAGGTCAGCCGACCCGGGTCGGGCTGCCGTCCGATGACGTCGTCGTGGTAGAAGTTCGGCCCCGTGGACGGGCGCGCGTGAGCTGCGAGGAACCACGACATCTCCGGCCCGTCGGTCTCCTCCACCGGCACCGGCAGCCACAGCGTCAGGTCGGCGAAGGAGAGGTCGGCCACCATCTGCCAGTCGCCGACCAGACGGTGGAGCCAGTCGACGTCAGCAGGCGACAGGGTGCTCCGGGACAGGGTCTCGCGCAAGGACGGCACGTCCGAACTCTAGACCGGGACCTTGTCGCGGCTCAGGCGCTGGCCGCGCCCTGCCTGACCAGGCCGCGCAGCGTGCGCAGGGCGACCGAGATGGGGGCCAGCCCGGCCTGCTCCATCTCGCCCACCGTGCGCAGCACCTGGCTGGTGCGGTCGAGGGCAGCGCGGTTCTCCACCATCCAGTCGCGGACCCGCTCGACCGAGTCCGAGCCCGGCGTGGTGCGTTCGGCGACCGTGCGGGTCAGGCCCCGCATGACGCCGTAGATGTCGTCACGCAGGGCGCCGCGGGCCAGCGAGGACCAGCGGTCGTCGCGGGGCAGCCCGGACACGTGGGTGAGCAGGACGTCCAGCTGGAAGCCCTCGGAGACCGCGAAGTAGACCTCGGCGACCTCCTCGACGTCACGGTCCATGTCCGCCGCGAGCTCGACGACGTCCAGCAGCGAGAAGCTGTCGAGGAGCGAGGCGTAGCCCTCGGCCAGGTCGCGCGGCACGCCGCGATCCTGCGCCCACTGGGCCCGCGCCTGCCAGCGCGCCCGCTCGGCTCCCTGCAGCAGACGGCCCAGCTCCGGCACGAGCGTCTGCACGCTGCCCGCGAAGCGCCGGATCTCCTCGTCCATCCCGCCGCTCAGCGACCGGTTGTTGAGGAACCAGCGCACGCTCCGGTCGATCAACCGCCGGAACTCGAGGTAGAGCGCCGTCTGGGTGTCGGTCTCGACGACGTTGTCCAGCTCCTCCACGCTCGCCATGTAGCCGGGCAGGTCGAAGACGGCCCGGACCACGTGGAAGGCGCGGGCGATCTGCGTCAGGGTCGCGCCCGTCTCGTCGGCCGCCCGGAAGGCGAAGGTCACGCCTCCGCGGTTGACCATAGCGTTGGCGATCTCGTTGACCACGATCTGCGTGCGCAGCGGGTGCTCGAGGATCTGCGCGTGCGCCTGCTCGCGCAGCGCCTCGGGGAAGTAGCCCAGGAGCGTCTCGGTCATGGCCGGGTCGTCGGCGAGGCCGCTGTCGTTGAGGGCCTCCTTGAGCCCGAGCTTGGCGTAGGCCACGAGCACGGAGAACTCGGGGCTGGTCAGGCCCAGGCCCTCCTTCTCCCGGCGGTCCCACTCCTTGCGCGCCGGCAGGAACTCCAGGGCCGGGTCCAGCCCGGCGTGCTCGGTGAGCCACGGGACGAGCCGCCGGTGGACCGGGGCCATCACCTCGCGCTGGCTGCGGGCGTTGCCGATGAGCACGTTCTGGTCGTAGTTGTGGCGGAGCACCTTGCCGGCCACCTCGTCGGTCATCGACCGGAGCAGCTCGTCACGGGCGTCCAGGGACATCTGCCCGTCGCGCACCAGCGGCTGCAGCGCGATCTTGATGTTGACCTCGTGGTCCGAGCTGTCGACACCGGCCGAGTTGTCGATGGCGTCGGTGTTGACGTGGACGCCCGCGAGGGCGGCCTCGACGCGGCCGAGCTGGCTCAGGCCGAGGTTGCCACCCTCGCCGACGACCCGCACGCGCAGGTCCCGGCCGTCCACCCGGATCGGGTCGTTGGCGCGGTCCCCGATCTCCGCGTCGGTCTGCGTGGAGGCCTTCACGTAGGTGCCGATGCCGCCGTTCCACAGCAGGTCGGCCGGCGCGAGCAGGATCGCGCGGAGCATCTCGGCCGGGGTCAGCGACGTCACGCCCTCCTCCAGGCCCAGGGCCTGGCGCACCTGCGGGCTCACGGGCACGGACTTGGCGCTGCGCGGGTAGATGCCACCGCCCTCGCTGATCAGGCTGGTGTCGTAGTCGGCCCAGCTGGAGCCGGGCAGCTCGAACATCCGCTGCCGCTCACGGAAGCTGACCGCCGCGTCGGGGTCGGGGTCCAGGAAGATGTGCCGGTGGTCGAACGCGGCCAGCAGCCGGATGTGCTCCGAGAGGAGCATGCCGTTGCCGAAGACGTCGCCGCTCATGTCACCGATGCCCACGACCGTGAAGTCCTCGGTCTGGGTGTCCAGGCCCAGCTCGCGGAAGTGGCGCTTGACCGACTCCCACGCGCCGCGGGCGGTGATGCCCATCTCCTTGTGGTCGTACCCGGCAGAACCGCCCGAGGCGAAGGCGTCGTCCAGCCAGAAGCCGTAGCTGCGGGCGATGCCGTTGGCCAGGTCCGAGAAGGTGGCGGTGCCCTTGTCCGCCGCGACCACCAGGTAGGGGTCGTCACCGTCGTGGCGCACGACCTGCGCCGGGGGCACGACCCCGTCGGTGGTCCGGTTGTCCGTGATGTCCAGCAGCCCCGAGATGAAGACGGTGTAGGCCGCCTTGCCCTCCGCCAGCCACGCAGCCCGGTCCGTGGCCGGAGGCAGCTGCTTGGCGAAGAAGGCGCCCTTGGAGCCGGTGGGGACGATGACGGCGTTCTTGACCATCTGGGCCTTGACCAGGCCGAGCACCTCGGTGCGGAAGTCCTCCCGCCGGTCGCTCCACCGCAGTCCTCCTCGGGCGACGGCGCCGAAGCGCAGGTGCGCACCCTCGACGCTGGGGGCGTAGACCCAGATCTCGAAGGCGGGCCTGGGCTCGGGGAGCATCGGGAGCTCACGCGGCAGCAGCTTCAGAGAGACGTGCGACTTGGGCTGGCCGTCGGCGTCGCGCTGGAAGTAGTTGGTGCGCAGGCCCGCGCGCACCACCGCGACGAGAGTGCGCAGGATGCGGTCCTGGTCCAGGCTCGCGACCTCGTCCAGGGCCGTGGTGACCTGGGCCGCCACCTCCTCCTCGCGGGCGCCGCGCTCCTCGCCCGTGAGGGTGGAGTCCGGGTCGAAGCGGACGGTGAAGAGCTCGACGAGCAGGCCGGCGATCGCGGGGTTGGCCACCAGCGCCTCCTCGATGTACTCGAGGCTGAAGGTGCCGATCTGGCGGACGTAGCGCACGAGCGTGCGGAGGATGACCACCTGACGCCAGTCGAGCCCTGCGGTGAGCACCAGGGCGTTGAGCGAGTCGGACTCGGCAGCGCCGCTCCAGATGGCCGTGAAGGCGTCCTCGAAGGCGGTCGCGACCTCTGCCTCCGGCCGGGCCTCGCCGCCGGTCCAGAAGGCCTCCGACGGTGCGCGCAGCCCGAAGTCGTAGATGTAGCTCCGGCCGCTGCCTGCCCCGTCGAGCTCGTAGGGCCGCTGGACCGTGACCTCCAGCCCGAGGTGCGAGAACACCGGCAGGACGTCGGACAGCGACATCTCCTCCGAGCGGTAGGCCTTCAGACGCCGCTCCTCGGGGTCGTCGCCCTCGGCGCGGTAGAGGCGGGGGCGTGCAGCCCCGTGCTCCAGGTCCGCGAGCCTGGTCATGTCGAAATACGCCGTCTCCCCGTCGAAGTCCTCCTTGTAGGCCTCCGGGAAGGCGGGCCCGAAGCGCGCCACCAGGTCGCCCACCTCCGACTCGTCGTCGAGGTGCTCGGAGAGGGCGCTGGTCAGGCTCTCGGTCCACGTCGTGGTCGCCGCGGCCAGGCGTGCGTGCAGCGCCTCGAGGTCGACCTGCGGTGCAGGACGGTCCTTGGGGAGGCGGATCGTGTAGTGCAGCTGCGCGAGCGGGGTGTCGCCCACCCGGGTGGCGTAGTCGGCCATCTCGCCGCCGAAGGTCTCCTCCAGGAGGCGCTGGATGCGCAGCCGGTTGGTGGTGTTGTAGCGGTCGCGCGGCAGGTAGACGACACAGCTGACGAAGCGGCCGAACTCGTCCCGACGGACGTAGACCCGCGAGGCAGGTCGCTCCTGCAGACGGAGGACGTCGAAGACGGTCTCCTCCAGCTGCTCCACCGGGGCCTGGAACAGCTCGTCCCGGGGGAAGGCCTCCAGGACGCTGAGCAGGTCCTTGCCGGAGTGGCTGTCGGGGGCGAAACCGCTGTCCGCCAGGATGCGGTTCACCTTGGCCCCGACGACCGGGAGCCGGGTCGTGGACTCGGCGTAGGCGCCCTGGGTGAACAGGCCCAGGAAGCGCTGCTCCCCGATCACCCGGCCCTCGGCGTCGAAACGTCGGATGCCGACGTAGTCGAGCGGCACCGGACGATGCACCGTGGCGCGCGTGTTGGCCTTGGTGACGGTGAGCAGCCGAGGCTCGCGCGCGGTCTCCACGGCCTCCGGACGCAGCGGGCTGATCGAGGCCTCCTCGCCCGGTGCCTCGCGCAGGATCCCCAGCCCGCTGCCCGGCACTGCGCGCAGGTATGCCGTGCCCGGCTCCTCCCCGTCGACGAGGTCGTAGGAGCGGTAGCCCAGATAGGTGAAGTGGTGGTCGTCCAGCCAGGTGACGAAGTCGACGACCGGCTGCACGCTCTCCGGGTCCACGGTCGACGGCGGCGACTGCTCGAGCTCGGCGATGATGGCCTGCGCCCGCTGACGCATCGCCCCCCAGTCCTCGTAAGCCTTCCGCACGTCCTCGAGCACGCGCTGCAGACCGGCCTGCAGGGCTTCCCGGTCCTCGGGTCGACGCACCCGGTCGACCTCGACGAGGATCCACGACTCGGCCCGCTGGCCAGCGGTGAGCTCCCGCGGGTCGAGGTCCTGGACCTCGCCGCTCGCGTCGACGACGAGCTGGGGGTGGAGCAGCTGATGCACGGTGAGGCCGTGCTGAGCCACCTCTCCGAGCACGGAGTCCACGAGGAAGGGCATGTCGTCCGTCACGACCTGGACGACGGTGTGCCGGCTGGACCAGCCCTGCGTGTCGGCCGAGGGGTTCAGCACCCGGACCGCTGCCCGTCCGGGGACGCGCGTCGCGGCCAGCTCGGCCACCGAGCCGGCGATGGCCGCGAGCTGGGCGGGGTCGCGTCGGGCCGTCTCGTCCGTCGCGTGGTGGAAAAAGCGGTCGATCAGCGTGTCGGGGGTCCCCATCGCTATCAAGCACTCCTGTGTGTCGTGGCCGGTCGCGCACCCCTTCGTGCGCCGACCTCACAGTACCCGCGGCGCACGGGTGCTCCTCACCGGCTGGGGACAACTGCCGTCTCGGCTGCCAGACACCTCTAGAGTTGATCCATGCCCCAGCTCCGCGAGCCGACGACGCCGACCAGCGCCGCCGTCGCCGCACTGGTGGACGACCTCCAGGGCACGGCCGCCGATCTTGGGTGGAGCCAGGCCAACGGTCTGGTCGACGCCCTCATCGACAGCCTGGCCCACCTCCTGGTGGATGCCGCGGCTCAGCGCCCTCAGCCTGGGCCGCACCCCCAGGTCGTCGGGGCGATCGGTGGGCCGGACGGCCCTCTGGACCATGCGTCCTGCCGGACCGCGTCGTCGGCGCTGCGCCGGACGGGCGCGGCACTGCTCCGAGGATCGACGAGCTGGGCACCGGGGGCGGGTGAGGTCGCTCTGGACCTCGCCGACCTGCTGGAGGAGTGCGTCGAGCAGGAGCGGCTGCGCAGGCTACGGCCGGGCGCCAAGAGCGTGGTCGTGCGGCGCCTGCTCTCCTTCCAGCGACGTCTCCACGGACTGACCTGACGACCTGGCGGGCCCGGCCCGTCTCGGTCCCCGTGGCCGCCCTGGGCGTAGGTTGACCCACATGAGGATCACCGAGACCGTCGTGCACCCCGCCGACCTCCAGCGCACCTTCGACATGCTTCGCGATCCCAGATACCAGCAGCTGCGCTGCGAGCGCTCGGGCGCGACGGACGAGACGGTCACCGTCGAGGAGGAGGGTGACGCGACCGTGGTCACCGTGCGTCGCCACCTGCCCACGACCGGGCTGCCTGACGTCGCACGGGCGTTCGTCGGTCCGCAGCTGCTGGTCGTCGAGACTGTGCGGTGGGGCCCGGCCGACGCCGACGGTGAGCGCGAGGGGGCGATGTCCATCGACATGCCCGGCACGCCCGTGCACTTCCTCGGCGGCGTGCACCTGCGCTCGGCGGCCGAGCCGGGTGCGACCGAGCACGTGGTCGACGGCGACCTCGAGGCCAACATCCCGCTGCTCGGCAGGAAGATCGAGGAGGCGGTGGCTCCTCAGATCCGCGAGGTCGTCCAGCTGGAGGCGCAGGTCGCTCGGGAGTGGCTCTCGACCCGCTGACCCGCGACCGCGACACGCAGCGAGGCGGGGGCATCCGCACGGATGCCCCCGCCTCGGCCGCGGCAGCGCCGCGGGTGCTCGCTCAGCCCATGTGGGGGTAGCGGTAGTCCGTCGGGGGGACGAACGTCTCCTTGATGACCCGCGTGTTGACCCAACGCTGCAGGTTCGCCGCCGAGCCGGCCTTGTCGTTGGTGCCGGAGGAGCGGGCACCGCCGAAGGGCTGCTGCCCGACGACGGCGCCGGTCGGCTTGTCGTTGACGTAGAAGTTGCCAGCGGCGAAGCGCAGCTTGGCCGTGGCCTCCACGACGGCGTGGCGGTCCTGGGCGATGACCGCACCGGTCAGGGCGTAGGGGGCGACCGACTCCATCTGGTCGAGCATCGAGGACCAGTCGCCGTCCTGGTAGACGTGGACGGTCAGGATCGGGCCGAAGTACTCGGTCGTCACCATCTCGTGGGACGGGTCCTCCACGACCGCGACCGTGGGACGGACGAAGTAGCCGACCGAGTCGTCGTACGTCCCGCCCGCCACGATCTCGACCTTGGGGTCGTCGTGGGCCGCGTCGATGACCTTCTTGTGCTTGGCGAACGCGCGCTCGTCGATGACGGCGCCCATGAAGTTGGACAGGTCGCGCACGTCACCGACGGTGAGCGACTCGGTCTCCCCGACGAGCGGCTCGCGCAGCTGCTTCCACAGCGACGCCGGGATGTACGCGCGCGAGGCCGCGGAGCACTTCTGGCCCTGGTACTCGAACGCGCCACGGACCAGGGCGGTGCGCAGGACGTCCAGGTCCGCGCTCGGGTGGGCGACGACGAAGTCCTTGCCGCCGGTCTCCCCCACGACCCGCGGGTAGGAGCGGTAGCGGGAGAGGTTGGCGCCGATCTCTCGCCAGAGCATGTTGAACACCGCGGTCGAGCCGGTGAAGTGGATGCCGGCGAGGTCGCGGTGGTCGAGCACCGCCTCGCTGATGGCCGGGCCCGTCCCGGTCACCATGTTGAGCACCCCGGCCGGCATCCCGGCCGCGTGGAGCAGCTCCATGGTCAGGCTCGCGGCGCGCTGCTGGGTCGGTGCGGGCTTCCACAGCACCGTGTTGCCCATGAGCGCGGGGGCGGTGGGCAGGTTGCCCCCGATCGCGGTGAAGTTGAACGGGGTGACCGCGTAGACGAACCCCTCCAGCGGACGCTGGTCGATGCGGTTCCAGGTGCCCGGGGCGTTGCGGATGGGCTGCTCGGCCAGCAGCTGTCGGGCGTAGTGCACGTTGAAGCGCCAGAAGTCCGCGAGCTCGCAGGCGGAGTCGATCTCCGCCTGCTGGGCCGTCTTGCTCTGGCCCAGCATCGTCGCGGCGTTCATGCGCGCGCGCCAGGGCCCCGAGAGCAGGTCCGCCGCCTTCAGCAGGACCGCCGCCCGCTCCTCGAACGGCAGGGCGCGCCAGCTCTCCCCCGCCGCCAGGGCGGCGGCGATGGCCGCCTCGGCGTCCTGCCGGGTCCCGTCCCGCAGGGTGCCCAGCACCTCGCCGTGGGCGTGCGGCTGCACGACCTGGATCTCCGCGCCCGCCCCGGTGACCTCCTCCCCGCCGATGATGTGCGGCAGGTCCACCGCGGTGGCTGCCATCTCGGCGAGGGCCGACTCGAGCTCGGCCCGCTCAGGGCTGCCGGGGGCGTAGCCGTGCACCGGCTCGTTGAGCGGCGTGGGCACGTCGACGATGGCGTCCATGGTTCTCCGTCCGTGACTGTGGGGTTCGACCATCCAGAGTATGCCGCCGACCGCCGATCACCCGATTCGGCTGGTCAGCTCCACGACGTGGGCCAGCTCGGTGGTGTCGTACCAGGAGAGCTCCACCTCCTCACCGGGCGAGGGGCGGTCGGTCCGGTCCCCGGTGACGACGTCGTCGCCCAGAAGCAGAGCGGCCACGCGCGGGAGGTCCACGTCACCGACGGTCACGGCGGGTGATGCTCCGTCGTCGGCGCTCACGTGGTCCTCGGTGAGATCCACGGCGGCCACCACGACCGGCAGACCGGCCTCGAGCTGATCCTGCGCCGCGGCCTGCAGCGCCGCGTGCTCCCACTCCTCGACCTCGCCGGCCGGGTCCGCCGCGCGCACCGAGGCCGTCACCGTGGTCGCCGACAGCGGCCCGGCGACACGCCGCTCCTCAAGGAGCGTCCGGAGGCGGTCAGGGGTCATCGGCACGTAGCAGCGGACGGTGGTCATCAACAGGCCTCCTGTGCAAGGACGGGCACCTGGCGCGCCCGAGCCCATCGTCCCAGATGTCGCCCGCGGCACGCTCAGGTCCGGGCGGCGCGTCGGTGGCGTCGCGGCCAGTGCCGACGGCCGTGACCCGACCCCTGAGCCGGACGACCGGAGAGCTGGTTCGCGAGGTCGACCAGGGCGGTCCGCGCCGTGCTCCGCGGTCGGACCTCCGCCAGGGCCCGCCCCTGGAGCATCGCCGCATCCATCGCGTCGACGTCGTCAGGGACCAGCACGGCTGGCTCGACCCCGGCGAAGCGACGGAGGGCCTCGGTGATGCGCCGCCCGGGCTCAGGGCCGACGGCCCCGGACCGGACCCTGTTGACGACGATGAGCGTCGGGTCCACCGCCTGCTCGCGGAGGAGGTCGAGGCCACGGACGAGGCGCTGCAGCCCCACCGGGTCGGCGGAGCCGACGACGACCAGGTGGTCCGCAGCCTCCAGCGCCGTGAGGGTGGCCCCGTTGCGACGAGGGGCGAGCGTGTCGAAGGAGAGCTCCTCGTCCTGCTCGAGGTAGGCGGCGACGTCGACCACCGTCCACCGGGCCAGCGACCGGCAGGCCTGGAGGACATCCGCGAGCGCCACGTCCCGCAGCTCGGGCCAGCGGTCCGCGCGTGGGAGACCGGTGAGCACCCGCAGGCCGGGCCTCAGCTCCGGGGCAAGGCGTGCCAGGCTCACGCGGTCCAGGGTGCCCTGGTCCGCGGCGCGCACAGCCGCTGCCACCCCGGGGACCTCGTCCAGCACCGCGAGATGCTGCGCGACGCTCGCCCCGTAGGTGTCCGCGTCGACGAGCACGACCGGACCGAGCGGGTCGGCGAGCTCCACGGCCAGGTTGACCGCGACCGTGGTGCGGCCGGGGCTGCCGGTCGGGCCCCAGACCACCACGACCTCCCCTTCCCGGCCGCCGCCCTGATCGTCCAGCGAGGCGTCCGGGCCGAGCCCCTGACCCCGGGCGCCTCCGCCCGCCTCGTCCAGCAGCTGCTCCAGCTCCTCGTCGAGGCCGTCGGGGTCGAGGCCGGCGGGCCGGTCCTTGGCCGGTGCGCCGGGGACACCCGGCCCGCGTCCTGACCGCCCCTCCTCCTGGACGGCGCCGACCCCGGCAGACGCCGACCGCTCGCGGGCGTCCGCCCCACGGAGCAGCTCCTCCAGAGCATCGTCCAGCTGCGGCGACGAGGTGTCCGCCGGCACCACCACGGGGCAGCCCCAGCGGGTCAGCGTGCGCGCCGCAGCGTCGTCGTCAGGCGGGTGGACACCGACCACCATCACCCCGCGCAGGGTGAGCGCGTCGAGCACCGACCGATCCACGCCGCGCAGGTCCGAGGAGACGAAGGCGACGCGTCCCAGACCCGCCGCCGCCACGCCGAGCAGCTCTGCGACGTCCGCGCAGCGGCGGACCACGTGCACGTGGTCCGACGGGGCCAGCGCCGCGACGAGGTCCACCTCCCAGCGCGGGGCCACCGCGGTCAGCGCAGGGAGCCTCACCTGCGGCCCTCCGTCGGCACGGCTCGGGGTGCGGGCACCAGCGTGACCCTGGCCTCCTGGTCGACCGCGGCGATGAGGTCCCCCACCCGGTCGGCCGGGACGACCACCTGCACGGCCGTGCGGCCCAGCCCGGCGCCGAGACCGCCGTTCTCGGCCGGGACCTGGTCGAGGACGGCTCCCTCCAGCAGGAGCTCGGGGTCCTCGTAGCTCTCGCCCACCCCCTCGTCGTCGCGGCGACTCACCCAGACGTCGACGACGGAGCCCTGGACGAGCGACCGCGCCGCGACAGCGTCCACGGGCACGCTGACCGTCTTGTCGAGGGCCTGACGGGCGGTGCCGAGCGCAGCGGCCGGCACCAGCTCACCCGCGGCGACGGGGCGCACCAGATGGGTGCCCGGCTGGACGGGTGAGGTGCCGTCGACATAGCTGACCGCGGTGTCGCCGAGGCGGACGTCGACCGGCACCAGATCCCCCTCACGGACGGGCTGTCCCGGGAGGAGGTCTCGGGCCGCTGCATAGACCGGGGTGGTGTCGTCGAGGGAGGCGACGAGGCGGGTCCCGCCGGCGACCGAGAGCAGCACCAGCAGTGCGCCGACGACGAGCCGCAGGTCGCGCCAGCTCGGCGCCTCGAGCCGCCGAGCCCGACGCGTCCCTTCCGCGGTCGTGGCGCGAGCGGGCACCGCTCGCGTCGTCAGCGTCGACGTCCCCATGTGTGTTCTCCCCTTGCCGCGTGATCTGTCCCGCCCGCGCACACGCTACCGCGCCGCCGGCCGGCACCCCATCTTGTCCACAGGCAGGTCAAGAGTGGGCCAGGATTGCGTAAAATCTTGGTAATCCCCCTGTGAAAGGAGCCGTCGGTGGCCACTCCCCGTTTCCTCACGCTCACCGACGTGGCGGAGGTCCTGAACGTCTCCCTGTCCCAGGTCAAGGCGCTCGTGCGCTCCGGTGACCTGCTCGGCGTCAAGCTGGGGGGCCGCGGCGTGTGGCGCGTGGAGGACAGCGAGCTGGAGGCCTACATCCAGCGCATGTACGCGCAGACGCGCGAGAGCATCCGACAGGGCGCGACCGACCTCGACTGAGGGGAGGGCCTCTGACCGTCCGCGGCGGCTCAGAGGCGGCGCACCGCAGCCAGTGCGGCGTAGGGAAGGCTGACCACACCGCGCACCGCCACGGCGCGGCGTGCCTCGTCGTCGGCGTGCCGGCTCAGGTCCAGGTGGTCGGCGAGCACGCGGTCGATGGTTCCCGTGAGGTGGTCCCCGGCCCGGTCGTGCGCCCTCACCGGGGCACGGTCCCGGCTGATCGCCCGAAGGGCGTGGGTCAGCCCGAACCTGCGGCTCGCGACCGACCGCCGCGTGTCCGCGGCCTCCGCCGCCCCCTCCACGCCGAGCACCGCGGCGGACGGGACGAGCAGCTCACGGGCCCGCCCCACGACACCTCCCTCGCCCTCGCACAGGAGCCAGCCGTCCCCCACGTCGACGACCCGCACGTCGAGCCAGCCAAGACCCCACACCTTCAGGCGCGCCGCACTCCCGAGCCCGGCGGTGAGCCGGTCGGTCAGGGTCACCTGCCCCCGCTCCGCCCGGGTGTGCTCGACGATCTCGGCCTCGAGCTCCTGCCTGGCCTGACGGGCGAGCTGAGCCTCCAGGTCGTCGAAGAGCCGGTGCCACCGCATGCGGCCCATCGTGCCAGCCCCAGGATCCCCGTCACCCAGCTGTCCACAGGGCCTTGCCGTCGCGCGGCAATCACTCGTAGAGTGACGCAAACGCACGCAAACGAACACATATGATCCGTGGAGGGGCGATGACGGAGGACGACATGGACGCGCGCCGGTCCCGCAGCGGGGCGCGCGCCGCCCTGGTGCTGGGCGGCGTGGGCTCGCTGGGCGCTGGAGCCCTCGCCGTGGTGCTGACGAGGTGGGCGATCGGACAGTGGCCGGGCTGGCAGGTGGCCCAGGTCGCCGACGGCCTGGGCTTCCTCACCACGGGGGCCGCTGCGATCTCCAGCGGCTGGGTCGCGGTGCTGCTGACCAGGGCCGTGCTGTGCCTGCTGACCGACCAGGCTCTGCTCGGAGGTGACTCGGTCGTCGCCGCACCGACCACGGGGAGGACCACCCGACGAGGTCCGTCGCCGGTGGTGCGCCAGGTCGCGACCGGCCTGCTCACGGTCGGCGCCCTCCTGGCGGCGCCCGTCGTCGCGGGTGCCACGGAGACCGTCGTCGCGATCGAGGTCGAGGCGACGGAAACCACGGCGACCGAGGTCGACGCGATGGACATCACGGCGACCGAGGTCACAGCGACTGCCGCCGGGACCACGGCCGAAGCGACCTCCGACGCCGCTGAGGGCATCGGGAGCACCCTGCCCCGGCCAGGTTGGACGCCCACACCCGTGCCGACGGCACCGAGGCCGTCCTCCGACGTGGGTCTGGTCAGCGCGACCACGCACGGAGAGGAGCCCCTCGACCATGTCGTGGTGCACCGCGGAGACACCCTCTGGGACATCACCGCGCGTCACCTCGGGCAGCAGGCCACCGACCAGGACGTCGCCGAGCAGTGGCCGCTCTGGTATGCCGCCAACCGCGACGTCATCGGCGACGACCCGCACCTGCTCCGGCCGGGTCAGCAGCTCGTGGCGCCGGCTCCGGAGGCGCACCGGTGAGCGCCGCCGCCGCTCCGGAGGTGCTCCGGCTCCTGCCCGCGCCCCGCTGCGAACCGGAGAGCGCTGGGCCTGACTGGGGCGAGACCACGGCGCGGACGCCCGCGCAGCGCTACGTCCAGGGCAGCCTGGCGGTCGACTTCAGGGGGGCCGGGGACGACAGCTTCTTCGGCCCGCAGGCCACGCCGACGGTCCAGCTCCCGGAGCCTGGCGCGTGGGCGCGCGGCATGATCCAGGTCGTGCTCGAGGCCTCCGACGGGACCCGACCCGCCGACCAGCTCGGCCGCTGGGTCACACCTGAGATCAAGGAGCGGATCCGACGCCGGGGTCAGCTGGCCAGACGCAGGGGCAGGCGCGCGCACCGACCGCCCGTGGTGAAGACCATCCTCACCTGTCTGCCTGCCGAAGGGGTCTGCGAGGTGTCCGCCGTCGTCTGGGCGGACGGCCGCGTCCGGGCCCTGGCGTTGCGCATGTGCGGCACCGACGGTCGGTGGCTCATCACGGCCTGGGAGCTCGGCTAGCGCCTCGGGGCCGCCCACGGCCGGGCGGCCCCGAGGCTCTGGCACGTCTCAGGTGTTGCGGCGCGCGCGCCGGCGCTCGGCCCGGTTGCCCTCGGTGGCCGCCGGCGCCGCCGTCTCCTCGGCGGGCAGGCTGCCGTCGGCACGCACCGGGCGGCGTTCGGCGCCGCCGTCCTCGCTGGGGGCGACGAAGGTCAGCTGGGCCGCCGGCGGTTCCACCGGCTCGGCCTGCTCGGCCGGCTTGACCTCGGCGTTGAAGAGGAAGCGCACGGACTCCTCCTTGATCGCCTCCATCATCGCCTGGAAGAGCTGGTAGCCCTCGCGCTGATACTCCACGAGCGGCTCGCGCTGAGCCATCGCCCGCAGACCGATGCCCTCCTTGAGATAGTCCATCTCGTAGAGGTGCTCGCGCCACTTGCGGTCCAGCACCTGCAGCACCACCCGGCGCTCCACGTCACGCATCACCTCGTGGCCCACGGAGTCCTCGCGTGCGTCGTACGCGTGCTGCGCGTCGGAGGTGAGCAGCTCGACCAGGTGCTCGGTGGTCAGCGCGCCGCGCCCGCCGGCGGAGGCGACGGCCTCGTCCACCGTGAGCCCGACGGGGTAGAGCTGGCCCATCTCGCTCCAGAGGGACTCGAGGTCGAGCCCGTCGGTCAGGCCCTGACCTGCGAACGCCGTGACGACGTCGGACACCACGTCGTTGATGAAGCCCCGCACCTGCTCCTGCAGGTCGACACCCTCCAGCACCTGGCGCCGCTCGGCGTAGATGACCTCGCGCTGCCGGTTGAGGACGTCGTCGTACTTGAGGACGTTCTTACGGGTCTCGAAGTGCTGGGCCTCCACCTGCGACTGGGCGCTGGCGATCGACCGCGTGACCATCTTGGCCTCGATCGGGACGTCGTCGGACAGCCCCGTCATGGACATCACCCGGTCGACCATCGCGGCGTTGAACATCCGCATCAGGTCGTCCTGCAGCGAGAGGTAGAAGCGGGACTCGCCGGGGTCGCCCTGGCGCCCGGAGCGGCCGCGCAGCTGGTTGTCGATGCGTCGGGACTCGTGGCGCTCCGTCCCCAGGACGTAGAGCCCGCCCAGCGCGGTGACCTCCTCGTGCTCCACGGCCACCGACTCCTCGGCCCGACGCAGCGTGCCGTCCCAGGCGGCCTCGTACTCCTCCGGGGTCTCGTGCGGGTCCAGTCCCTGCGCCTTCAGCGCCGCCACGGCACGGAACTCCGGGTTGCCGCCCAGCATGATGTCGGTGCCGCGGCCGGCCATGTTGGTGGCCACGGTGACGGCGCCCTTGCGTCCGGCCTCGGCGACGATCGCGGCCTCGCGCTCGTGGTGCTTGGCGTTGAGGACCTCGTGCTTGACGCCCCGTCGGCGCAGCTGCTCGGAGAGGTACTCCGACTTCGCGACCGAGGTCGTGCCCACGAGGACGGGCTGCCCGGCACGGTGCCGCTCGGCGATGTCGTCCACGACGGCGCTGAACTTCGCCTCCTCGGTCCGGTAGACCTTGTCGGCGCGGTCCTGACGGACCATCGGGCGGTTGGTGGGGATCGGGATGACGCCGACCTTGTAGATCTGGTGGAGCTCGGCGGCCTCGGTCTGGGCCGTGCCGGTCATGCCGGAGAGCTTGTCGTACATGCGGAAGTAGTTCTGCAGCGTCACGGTCGCCAGGGTCTGGTTCTCGTTCTTGATCTCCACCCCCTCCTTGGCCTCGATGGCCTGGTGCATGCCCTCGTTGTAGCGGCGGCCCGGCAGGATGCGACCGGTGTGCTCGTCGACGATCATGACCTGGCCGTCCATGACGACGTAGTCCTTGTCCCGGTCGAACAGCTCCTTGGCCTTGATGGCGTTGTTGAGGTAGCCGATGAGCGGGGTGTTGGCCGACTCGTAGAGGTTGTCGATGCCGAGGTAGTCCTCGATCTTCTCGATCCCGGACTCCAGCACGCCGACGGTCTTCTTCTTCTCGTCGACCTCGTAGTCGCCCTGGCCGTCCTCGCCGCGGTTGAGCCGGCGGACCAGCTTGCTGAACTCGGTGTACCACTTGGTGGCCTGGTCGGCGGGGCCGGAGATGATCAGCGGCGTGCGGGCCTCGTCGATGAGGATCGAGTCGACCTCGTCCACGATCGCGAAGTTGTGGCCCCGCTGCACGAGATCGCTCAGCGACCACGCCATGTTGTCGCGCAGGTAGTCGAAGCCGAACTCGTTGTTGGTGCCGTAGGTGATGTCCATGGCGTACTGCTCGCGCCGCTGCGCCGGAGTCATCGAGGACAGGATGCAGCCGGTCTCCAGGCCGAGCGCACGGTGCACGCGGCCCATCAGCTCGGACTGGTACTGCGCGAGGTAGTCGTTGGTGGTGATGACGTGCACGCCCTTGCCCGTCAGGGCGTTGAGGTAGGACGGCAGGGTCGCCACGAGCGTCTTTCCCTCACCGGTGCGCATCTCCGCGACGTTGCCCTGGTGCAGAGCCGCGCCGCCCATCAGCTGCACGTCGAAGTGACGCTTGCCGATGGTGCGCTTGCTTGCCTCGCGCACCGCGGCGAAGGCCTCGGGCAGGAGCCGGTCCAACGTCTCGCCGTCGGCGAGCCGCGCCCTGAACGTGTCGGTCTCCGCGCGCAGCTCCGCGTCGGTCAGGCCCTCGAAGTCCTGCTCCAGGGCGTTGACCTGCTTGGCGATCGTCTCAAGCCGGCGCAGCGCGGTCTTCTCGCCGGCGCGCAGGATCTTCTCGAAGAGTTTGGGCACGCGTCTAGGCTAACCGCCATGTCCGCGCACGCCGCACCGACGGCCGCTCCCCGGCTCGTGTCGGGTGATCTCAGGCTGGTCGCCCCGGCACCGGCGCACGAGCAGATGCTCGTGGAGCTGGGGCGGGACGAGGAGTGCCTGCG
Source organism: Ornithinimicrobium tianjinense (assembly GCF_014636495.1). GTDB lineage: Bacteria > Actinomycetota > Actinomycetes > Actinomycetales > Dermatophilaceae > Ornithinicoccus > Ornithinicoccus tianjinensis. The sequence goes on along the minus strand of NZ_BMEM01000001.1, from coordinate 932,272 downwards.
CTGGGGGGACGCCTCCCCCACCGGCGCGCCCACGCAGGCGCGGAGCTGGACGGCCGTGGCGGCCGAGCGATGGTCCGAGCGTCTGCCCTACTCCCCCCGGCAGTGGGTCGTCGAGGTGCTGCGTGAGGGGGTATGGCGCGCGGCCGGGACGGTCGAGTACCGCCCCGACGGGCACGGCGCGGCCGAGGTCGGGTATGCCGTCCACCCCGCCTTCCGGGACAACCGCGTCGCCGTGCGCGCCCTCGACCTGGCCCTGGAGCACGCCTTCACCCAGGACGACGTCGACACCGCCCGCTGGCGGGCGGAGGTGGGCAACTGGGCCTCGCGCCGCGTCGCCTGGCGGCTCGGGTTCAGCGCGCCCCTGACCGTGCGCGGCCTGCTGCCCGGCCACGGCCAGGAGCGGCGACCCAGGGACGGCTGGGTGGCCAGCCTGCGCCACGACGAGGCGCGGACCCCGGCATACCCCTGGCTCGTGGTGCCGACCCTCGAGGCCGGCGGCGTGGTGCTGCGGCCCTGGCGCCACACGGACGCGGGCCGGATCGTCGAAGCCTGCCAGGACCCGGTGTCCCAGAGATACCTGCCCGCGCTTCCGCGGCCCTACGGCATCGGCGAGGCGATGGCCTACGTCGACCGCGTCCGGGACAGCGCCGCGCGCGGCACCGAGCTGGCCTGGTGCGTCACCGAGACCGGCGCCGACGTCTGCGTCGGGTCGGTGGCGCTCTTCGGGCTGGGCACGCAGCCGGGCCAGGCGGAGGTCGGCTACCTGGCGCACCCGCAGGTCCGGGGACGGGGGCTGCTGACCGTCGCGGTGCAGAGCGCCTGCCGCTACGCCCTGACGTCGCTGACCGCGGGCGGGCTCGGTCTGGACCGACTCCTGCTCCGCGCCGCGGAGAGCAACGCACCGAGCCGCAAGGTGGCCCTTGCCGTCGGGATGACCCAGACGGGCCGTGACCGCCGCGCGGAGCGGCTGGGCGACGGCACCGTGGAGGACATGGTGCGCTTCGACCTGCTCGCCGGGGAGATCACCCCGCTCTGACCGTCAGCGTGGCGGGGCGAGGTCGACGCGACCGAGCCCGAGCCAGCCGGCCATCGACTCCAGCTCGGTCTGCAGGGCCGGGGCGCCGCGGGCCACGTCTGCGCCGGGCTCCCAGTGCACCGACAGCGCCCTGAGCACGCCCGCTGCCCGGTCGGACTTGAGATCCACCCGCGCCACGAGCCGCTCGTCGAGGAGGAAGGGCAGGACGTAGTAGCCGTGCACGCGCTGCGGGGCCGGCACGTAGATCTCGAGCCGGTAGCGCATCCCCCACAGCGCCTCGGTCCGCTCCCGCTGCCAGACGAGCGAGTCGAACGGGCTGAGCAGTGCGGCACCGGGCACGTGCCGGGGGCTGCGGGCCCCGGGGTCGCGCCACAGGGGGCGGTCCCACCCGGCCACCCGCACCCTCTCGGCCAGCCCGCGGCGTTCGAGCTCGGCCAGCCCCGCCGCGACCCGCGGTCCCCGGACGCGGAAGTAGTCGGCCAGGCACCGCTGGGTGCCCAGACCGTGGGCGACGAGCGCCAGTCGGAGGAGCTCGGTGACGGCCGCCTGCGGGTCTGCGCCTCTGGCCGCGTTCCGTGCGGCGACCACCTCCGGCGGAAGGACCGCCTCGGGCACGGCATACCTGCGCTCGAAGGAGGTCGTCCGCCCGGCCGAGGTGATCTCCCCCGCCCAGAAGAGGTACTCGAGGCAGCTCTTGACCGCCGACCAGTTCCACCCCCAGTTCTCCCGCCCGCGCTCCGCTCCGTGGGGCAGGTGCGCCTCCACCTCGCGGTTGGTCAGCGGTCCGTGCTCCGCCACGACCCTGCGCACGGCATCAAGCAGCTCGGCGTGCTCGACGGTGACGCCACGGCTCCAGGCGCGCTCGCGCGCCGCGTCCATCCGGAAGGTGAGCAGCGGCCACACGGACGGCGGCACCAGGGAGGCCTCGTGCGCCCAGTACTCGACCAGGCGGCGACCGGTGCGCGCCCGCGGCCCGGCCCCGTCGCGGGCCCGGTCGAGCAGGTCGGTGCCGTAGGGACCCAGCCGGGAGAAGAACGGGAGGTACTGGCTGCGCGTGAGCACGTTGACGCTGTCGACCTGGACGACCTGCACCCGGTCGACCACCCGGGCGACGTGCCGCATCGTGGCCCCACCCGGCGCGGGCCGACGGTCAGCGAAACCCTGCGCCGCGAGGGCGGTCCGCCGGGCCTGGTCGAGGGTGAGGGTCCGCAGGACGGTCATGCCGCGACATCCTGGCAGAGCTCACCGACAGGGGCGCCCGGCCCGGCCGCACCCGTCACGGCGGCGGGCCCGCCACCTGCTCGGTGACGGGCCCGCGGCCGGGGTGCAGGACTACGACGCGTAGGCCTCCTCGTCGGACTCGTGGACCTCATAGGCGTCCTCGGCGTCGAGGTCCAGCCGGACCACGCCGTAGGACCAGCCACGCCGCCGGTAGACCACGCTCGGGCGGTCGGTGTCGACGTCGTGGAAGAGGAAGAAGTCGTGGCCGACCAGCTCCATGCGCGAGAGGGCCTGGCCCACGGTCATCGGGCTGGAGGGGTGCGTCTTCTCGCGGATCTCGATCGGGCTGTTGCCGCGGGTGTCGAGGGCGGCGTCCAGCGCCTCCTCGCTGCTCGGCGCCGGCGGCTGGACCGGCTCCTCGCCCGCGGCGAGGGGCTCGGTCGGGAGTCCGAACGTGGCCTCCGCGACGGAGGCGGGACGGTGCTTGCCCGTGTGGCTCACGCGGCGCTTGTCGTGCAGCCGGCGCAGCCGTTCGGTCAGCTTGGTCATGGCCAGGTCGAGCGCGGCGTACTCCTCGTCCGCGGCGGCCTCGGCGCGCACCACGGTCCGCTGCACGTAGCAGGTGATCTCGCAGCGCTCGGACTCCTTGGCCTGACGGGGGTTGGCCTCGTGCGTCAGGACGACCTCGGTGCGGCGCACCCGGGGAGCCAGCTGCGGGATCTTGCTGAGCTTCTCCTCCAGATGACGGCGGAATCGGTCCGAGACGTCCTTCTTGCGACCGGTCACGATGAGTTCCATGTAGTCCTCCATGGGAAGGGGTGGTGAGGGGTTTCACGGCGTCTGTCCTGGCGCCTTGCTCGTCCGGCCTCACCCCCGATCCGTGCGCATGAGGGGCTCCATGAACTCACACTAGTCCGCCCGCGCCGCTTCCGGTAGACCGGCTCGCGGACGCCGACGGGTGGCCGCCAGCGTGGCTGCCGCGACCGGCCCCGCACCGCACTCGCGCAGCGCGCGGGCGCACTCGGCGAGGGTCGCGCCCGTGGTCACCACGTCGTCGACCACGATGCACGGCCTCCCGACGATCCGCCCCGCGAGGACGGGCCGGACCCTGACCGCGCCGGCGAGGTTGGCGGCACGGGCCCGGGCGTCCAGCCCTGCCTGGTCCTGCACCCGCCTGACCAGACACAGCGCGTCCAGCACCTCCAGGGGCCGCGGTCCCTCGCTGCGGGGTATGCCGCGCACCGCCGCCCTGGTCAGGGCGGCGACGCGGTGCTCCCCGCGGGCGCGGGTGCCCGCCCGTCCGGAGGGTGCGGGAAGCAGCAGCACGGCGTCACCGGCCGCGAGCGCCTCGGCGTGGTGGACCGACCCGTCGAGGGCGGCCGCGAGCACGGCGCGCAGCACCGGGGCCAGGACCGCGGTGAGGTCGGCGCGGCCGCCGTCCTTCCAGGCGACGACCCCCGCCCGGACCGCGCCCGCGTAGGCCGCTCCGGACCAGGTCGGCGGCAGACCGGCCGGCCGGGGCGTGGGCGACCAGGGGCCGGCTCCGGCCGCTCCGTCGCGCAGCGACGCCGCGCAGTCCGAGCACCACCGGGTGCCGGCCCGCGAGCATCCTCCGCACGCGGCGGGCGCCGCCAGGTCGAGGAGGGCGAGCAGGTCCTCCCCGGGGCGCCACGTCATACCTCCAGCGTCGCCGAAGGACCGTCGCGGGACGGTCCTTGTCCACAGGGGCCCTCAGGCGCCGGGGATGACCAGCTCGTCGCCGTTGCGGGCGTCGTACCAGCCGGTCGTGCCCTCGGTGGTGTGGAAGCGGCCGTCCGCGGTGCGGGCGATCGGGGTGTAGGTGTCACCGTCCGGCACGGCGAGGACCTCGCTCAGCCCCTCCTGGACACCGAGCGGGCGGACCCACCCGCCGAGCGGGACCCGGTAGCCGCCGAGCATCTCCTCACCTTCGCGTCGGGCCGTCACGATCAGTTCGGTGGTCGTGGCCCACCGGGCCGAGACGACGCCCGTGAGCGTGGGCGCCACCTCGATCGGCGCGTCGATCCCCGTCGGGCTCCCGTCCGCGTCACGGACGATCCCCGCGAGCAGAAGGCGACCAGCCGCCCCGTCCGCGTCGGTGACGACCATGAGCGCCCGGGTGCCGTCCTGGGAGACCCGGAAGGACCGGATGCGGTCGTCGTCCCTCAGGTCCGGCACGTCGAGGGGGCGGGCGACCGCACCGACATCGTCGGCGTCGACGTACCACACGCGCGGCGCGCCGCCGCCGCGCGCGGCACCCGCGACCCAGAGCAGCCCGTGGGGGTCGAAGCTGGGCGGCACCAGCTCGTCGCCGATCCCCGGGTTGACGTCCTCGCGCCCGGACCGCCAGCGCCACAGCTTGGTGCCGTCCACGGAGACCGCCGCCAGGGACTGCAGGTCTGCGGACGCGGCGACCCCGGTCCACGACGGGCCGAGGGTCGGCAGCTCCACGGCCGACGTGGCCTGGACGTCACGGAGGTCGTAGACGTGGGGGTCGACCACCACGAAGGTGTCCTGGACCCGCAGGAGCGCGCGGTCCGCGCGAGGCTCGACGTCGCGGAAGCCGAGATCGCTCTGCGTGGTGACCGGACCGGAGTCGTCGACGCTGCGCCCGGCCAGCCGCAGGTCGACCCCCTGGATGCCGTCGACCCCCAGCAGCGCCTTGGAGAGCTGGGCCCGCAGCTCACGGACACGCACCGGGTCCTCGCTGAGGCCGGCCCCCTGCAGGTTGACGGTCGCCACCCGGGTCTCGGCGTCCACCGGCACGGCCGCGACGGTGAGCCGTCCCTCGCCTGCGGCCCCGGTGTCGACCGCTCCCTCCAGGTAGGGCGGCACGTCCACCAGCTGGGCGCGGGCCAGCGAGGTCGGCAGCCCCTCCCCCTCGGCCAGCCACCGGACGTCCGGGACGAAGACGCCGAGCTCGCGGTTGAGGTAGACGATCTTCCTCGGCCGGAAGGCCTGGTCGAGGTCGGTGCGGGACAGCCACAGCCCGAACCCCTCCGGGAAGCCGGAGATGCGCCACTGGCCGTCGACCGGGCTCAGCTCGAAGGTCTCGGTCACGGTGGTGCCGCTAGGGAGCTCGACCAGCCGGCCGAACGCGTCGATCTGGGCGCTGATCGGGGCGGACACCTGGACCCTGCCCGAGTCCGCCGGGGTGACCACCGGGTTGCCCTCGAGGACGAGCACGCTGCTCGTGGGGACCCACTCGCTCGCGAGGGCCGGGGTGAGGTACTCGCGGGCCACGTCGTCGTCCTCGGCAAAGCCGACGTTGGTGCGCAGGAAGCCCCGGACGATGTCGACCGCGCTCGCGTTGGCGCGCGGGGCCGGCAGCACGCGGGTGACGTCCTCACGCGGCTGGACCTCCACGGGCAGTCCGGCGCGCGGGACCGGGTCGGTGGGCAGCGTGCTGGAGCAGCCGGCCAGCAGGACGGCGACCGCAGCAGAGGCGCACAGCGCGCCGGAGCCCTTCACGACGTCTCCTTCCGGTTGGCGAGCGCGAGGACCAGCGGCGGGACCTCGTCGTCGGGCAGGGGCGCACCGCTGGACGGGTCGCGCCAGGGCGGGGCCTCGGCGATCACGTAGGCCTCGTTGCGAGGCAGCACCAGCCGGAAGCAGCTGCCCTCCCCCGGCGCACTGCTGACCTGCAGCCAGCCACCGTGCACGCGCGCATCCTCGACGGCGATCGCCAGCCCCAGCCCGGTGCCCCCCGTGGTGCGCTGGCGGGAGGGGTCGGCCCGCCAGAACCGGTCGAAGACCCGCTCCTGCTGGGCCTCGTCCATGCCGATGCCGCGGTCGCGGACGCACACCGAGACAGCCTCGGCGGTCGCCGCCACGGTCACCGTCACCGGACGGTGCTCCCCGTGCTCGACGGCGTTGGCGAGCAGGTTGCGCAGGACGCGCGCGACCCGGCGCCCGTCCATGGCCGTCGGCAGCGGGTCGCCGTCGGGCAGCCGCACGACGACGTCGGTGCCCAGCGAGCGGGCCAGGGCCTGCACCCCGTCCACGGCGGACCGCACCACGCGGACCATGTCCTCGCGGTGCCGCTCGAGGGTGACCGCGCCGGAGTCGAAACGACTGATCTCCAGCAGCTCGGTCAGCAGCTCCTCGAAGCGGTCCAGCTCCTGCTGCAGCAGCTCGGCGGAGCGCGCCATGGGCTCGGGGAAGTCGTCGCGCCCGGCATGGAGCACCTCCCCCGCCATCCGGATCGTCGTCAACGGCGTGCGCAGCTCGTGGGAGACGTCGGAGACGAAGCGCTGCTGCAGCTGCGAGAGCGAGCGCAGCTCCCGGATCCGCAGCTGGATGGAGTCCGCCATCGTGTTGAACGAGGTGGCGAGCTGGGCCAGCTCGTCGCTGCCCTGCACCGGGAGCCGCTCGTCCAGGTGGCCCGCGGCCAGCTGCCGGGAGACCACGGCCGCCCGCTCCAGCGGCCGCGTGACCAGCCGCGTCGCGAGCCACCCCAGCCCGCCCACCAGGATCCCCAGCCCCATGCCTGCCGCGACGAACAGCCCACGCACCAGGTCCAGGGTCTCCTGCTCGCGCACCATGGGGTAGACGAGCACCAGGTCGTAGGCGCCCGCGCGCAGCAGGCTCATCCTCGAGCCGACGACGACCGAGGTCACCGGCTCCTCGCGGTCGACCATGCGGACCGGCACCACGACCACCTGCTGGTCCTCGGGTCCGGCGGCCAGGGCTTCCCGCAGCCCGGCGGGGACGGCGTCGTCGCTCACGCCGACCGCGATGGCGGGAACGATGCCGCCGCGCTCGTTGTCGAGCGCCGGGGAGAGCACCACCTGACGTCCGAGCTCGGCGTTGGTGCCGGCCATGGACAGGACCAGGTCGTGGGCGGCCACCGTCAGGGCGGCGTCGTCACGACGGTCGATCGAGTCGATGGCCTCCTGGGCGAGCGCCACCTGCTGCGCGGCGTCACGCTGCGCGCTGTCGACCGCCTGGGCGACCAGACCGTTGGCGATCTGCTGGTAGAGCAGGGAGCCCAGCAGCAGACCGAAGGCGAGGCCCAGGACCAGCGTGATCGTGATGACGCGCACCCGCATGGAGCTGTGCCACCAGTCGAGGAAGGCCGTGGCCAGGCGTCCGGCGCGCAGCGTCGGCGGTCCACCCCGCGTGACCTCCGGCCGCGTCCGGGCCAGGTCCGGACGCCCCGCCGTCGCGTTGAGCTGGTCCGGAGCGTGCGCCGCCGGCTCGCCGCCGAGGCGCTCAGGGATGGCCGGCCTTGTAACCGACACCACGGACGGTCACCACGATCTGGGGGTTCTCGGGGTCCTTCTCGATCTTGGAGCGGAGGCGCTGCACGTGGACGTTGACCAGCCTCGTGTCGCCGGCGTGCCGGTAGCCCCAGACCTGCTCCAGGAGAGACTCACGGTCGAAGACCTGGCTGGGCTTGCTGGCGAGCGCGACCAGCAGGTCGAACTCCAGCGGGGTCAGCGAGATCGGCTCGCCGCCGCGGGTGACCTCGTGCCCGGCGACGTCGATGGTGATGTCGCCGACCTGCAGCCGACCGTCGTCCTCGGTGTCGAGACGGCGCAGCCGGGCCCGCACCCGGGCCAGCAGCTCCTGGGGCTTGAACGGCTTGACGACGTAGTCGTCCGCCCCTGCCTCCAGGCCGCCCACCACGTCCCGGGTGTCGGTGCGCGCGGTCAGCATGACGATCGGCACGCCGGACTCCTGCCGCAGCTGGCGGCAGACCTCGATGCCGTCGACGGTGGGAAGCATGACGTCGAGCAGCACCAGGTCGGGCCGCAGCTCGCGGAAGGTGGGCAGGGCCCGGCCGCCGTCGCCGCAGGTCGCGACGACGTAACCCTCCTTGCGGAGGATGATGCCGAGCATCTCGGCGAGGGCCTGGTCGTCGTCGACGACGAGGATGCTGGCGGTCACCGGCTGCCTCCTGTCGGTGCGTCTAGTAGCGGTAGTGGTCCGGCTTGTAGGGCCCGGCGACGTCGATCCCGAGATAGGCGGCCTGCTCCTTGGTGAGCTCGGTCAGGTGCGCGGCGACCGACTCCAGGTGCAGGCGCGCCACCTCCTCGTCCAGGGCCTTGGGCAGCGTGTGCACCCCGACCGGGTAGTCCTGCGGCCGGGTGAAGATCTCGATCTGGGCCAGCACCTGGTTGGTGAAGCTGGTCGACATGACGAAGCTGGGGTGGCCGGTCGCGTTGCCCAGGTTGAGCAGCCGCCCCTCCGACAGGACGATGAAGGACCGCTCCCCGCGCTCCTGCCCGTCCACGCTCTCGGCCGGCAGCGTCCACTCGTGCACCTGCGGCTTGATCTCGGTGCGTCGGGCCCCGGGCACGCGGGCCAGGCCGGCCATGTCGATCTCGTTGTCGAAGTGACCGATGTTGCCCAGGACCGCCTTGTCCTTCAGGCGCCGCATGTGCTCGGCCGTGACCACGTCCTTGCAGCCGGTGGCCGTGACGACGAAGTCGGCCTGGGAGATGACGTCCTCGAGGCGCGCGACCTGGTAGCCGTCCATCGCGGCCTGCAGCGCGCAGATCGGGTCGATCTCGGTGACGATGACGCGCGCGCCCTGCCCGCGCAGGGCCTCCGCGCAGCCCTTGCCGACGTCGCCGTAGCCGCACACCACGGCCACCTTGCCGCCGATGAGCACGTCCGTGGCGCGGTTGATCCCGTCGACGAGGCTGTGCCGGCATCCGTAGGTGTTGTCGAACTTGCTCTTGGTCACCGAGTCGTTGACGTTGATCGCCGGGAAGAGCAGCTGCCCGGCCTCGTGCAGCTGGTACAGCCGGTGCACCCCGGTCGTGGTCTCCTCGGTCACGCCGCGGATGCCCGCCGCGACGTCGGTCCAGCGGGTCGGGTGCTCGGACAGCCCGGCACGCACGGTCTGAAGGATCACCTTCCACTCGTCCGAGTCCTCCGGCTCCGGGCTCGGCACCGCGCCCTGTCGCTCCCACTCGCGCCCCTTGAGCACGAGGAGCGTCGCGTCACCGCCGTCGTCGAGGATCATGTTCGGGCCCTCCCCCGGCCACAGCATGATCTGCGTGGTGCACCACCAGTAGTCCTCCAGGCTCTCGCCCTTCCAGGCGAAGACCGGAACGCCGCGGGGGTCGTCGGGGGTGCCGTCCGGGCCGACGACCACGGCCGCCGCGGCCTCGTCCTGGGTGGAGAAGATGTTGCACGAGGCCCAGCGCACCTGAGCGCCCAGCGCCACCAGCGTCTCGATGAGCACGGCCGTCTGCACCGTCATGTGCAGGGAGCCGGCGATCCGGGCCCCTTCGAGCGGCCGCTGGTCGCCGAACCGCTCGCGCAGCGCCATGAGACCGGGCATCTCGTGCTCGGCCAGCCGGATCTGGTGGCGGCCCCGCTCGGCGAGGGACAGGTCGGCGACCTTGTGGTCGAGGGTCGTCGTCATGGCGTCGGACATGCTGCTCATGCTACGTCCAGCGGTGTGCCCCCCTCGTGCTCGCCGGCCGGGTCGTACTCCGCGGTCGCGTCGTGGAAGGGCTGGACGTCCAGGCCGAGCAGGGCGTTCTCTAGGACCTCCGAGAGCGCCGGGTGGATCCAGTACTGCCCCCGCGCCAGCTGCTCCGCGGTCGGTCCGCCCTCCGGGCCGGCCAGGCTCAGGGCCTGGATGACCGGCTGGATGAGGCTGGAGGCGTGCGGACCCATCGCGTGGGCACCGAGCAGGCGGCCGGTGCGGCGGTCGCCGACCAGCTTGAACAGGCCGGTGGTGTCCTCCATCGCCCAGCCGTACGCGATGTCGCCGTAGCGCTGGACCTTGACGGTCACGTCATACCCCGCCTCGCGCGCCCCCGCCTCGCTCAGCCCGACCGTGGCCACCTGGGGATGGGTGAAGACGGCGGCCGGCACGTAGCGGTGGTCGACGGTGCGCAGGTCCTGGGGGTGCACCAGGTTGTGGGCCACGACGCGCGCCTCGTGGTTGGCGACGTGCTTGAGCTGGTAGGTCGAGCTGACGTCGCCGAGCGCCCAGACGCCCGCCGCGTCGGTGCGGCCGTGCTCGTCGACGGCGACCCGGCCGTCGTCGTGGGTGCGGACCGCGGTGCGCTCCAGCCCGAGGTCGTCACTGTTGGGGGTGCGACCGGTGGCCACCAGCAGGAGCTCTCCGGTGACCGTCGCGCCGTCCGCCAGGTCCAGCTCGACGCCCTCGCCGCCGGCGCGCACCGCCGTGGGGCGGGCGTCGGTGTGCAGGTGCCACGCCTGCCGGGCGAGGTCGGTGAACGCCTGCGAGATCTCCTCGTCGACGCCCCGGAGCATCCGGCTCGAGCGCGTCACGACCGACACCCGCACGCCGAGGGAGGAGAAGACATGGGCGAACTCCGCCGCGACGACACCTCCCCCCACGACGACCATGCTGGCCGGCAGCTCGTCGATGCGCATCACGCTGTCGGAGGTGTGGAAGGGCACCCCCGCGTCCAGGACCACCTGCGGGACCCGCGGCCGCGCCCCGGTCGCGACGACCACCTGGTCCGCCGTGATCCGGTGGCGGGTCCCGACCTCGTGCCGCCCGCCGGGCCGGGTGATGACGACCTCCACCTCGCGGTCACCGACGAACCGCCCGTGCCCGAGGTAGAGGTCGGTGTGGTCCGCGTCGCGGCGGTAGTCGCGCCCGCCCTCGCTGATCGGGTCGATGCGGCCGAACACCCGGTCGCGGATATCGCGCCACCGCACCCCGTCCAGGGTGGCGTCGACGCCGAAGCGGGCGGCGTCGCGGACCGTCGAGGCGACCTCCGCGGCATACACGAACATCTTGGTCGGGATGCAGCCGACGTTGAGGCAGGTGCCGCCGAAGGCACCCTCGCTCCCGACGCCACGGTCCACGACCGCCGTGCGTCGCGACTCCATCTCGCTGGTGACCAGGGAGTTGCCCGAGCCGGAGCCGAGGATGATCAGGTCGTAGTGCGTGCTGTCCGTCACCCCGTCAGGCTAGTCGGGGCCTACCAGGCCGATCGCGTCGGCGTGGTCCCCTCGCGCGCACCGTCGGGCATCGTCATCTCCAGGTGGACGCCCACCAGCCGCACCCGACGGTCGGGGTCCACCCGCCCGGCGAGGGTCAGGGCCACCGCCGTCACCGTGGCCCGGTCGTCGGTGGCGGGGATCGTGCGGCCGTAGCTGCGGGTCAGGAAGGGCGCGTAGCGGACCTTGAGCGTGACCCGCACCACCGGCCGTCCCTCCGCGGCGACGTCGTCGAGCACCGCCGCGACCAGCTCCTGCACCGCCGCCCGCACCTGCTCCGGCTCCTCCAGGTCGCGCTGGAAGGTCTGCTCGCGGCTGTGACCGCGGGCCACCCACGGCGTGTCGTCCACCTCGCTCGCTCCTTCGCCGCGACCGAGCTGGAGGTACCACGGCCCCATGCGCGGGCCGAACTCCTGCACGAGGACCTCCCGGTCCGCGTGCGCAAGCTGGTCGACGGTGAGGATGTCGTGCGCCGCGAGCCGCGCCGAGACGCGCGGGCCCACGCCCCACAGGTCCCGCGTGGGGCGAGGGCCCATGACGGTCAGCCAGTTCTCGCGGGTCAGCCGGAAGGTCCCTCCGGGCTTGCCGAACACGGTGGCGTTCTTGGCCCGCACGGTCGAGTCGCCGATCCCCACCGTGCAGCGCAGGTCGGTATGCCGCAGCACCTCACCCTGGATCTCGCGCGCGAGGGCCTCCGGGTCCTCGGTCGTCGCGCCGACGAAGGCCTCGTCCCAGCCCAGCACCTGCACGCGCGCACCGGGGTGGCGCAGCCCCCGGAGCACCGCCATCACCTCCGCGGACGCGGCCTCGTAGGCCTCGCGGTCGTGCGGCAGGAAGACCGCGTCGGGGGCCTTGCGCGCAGCGGTGCGCAGGGGCATGCCCGAGCCGACGCCGAGCTCGCGTGCCTCGTAGGACGCCGTCGCCACGACGCCCCGCTCGGTGGGGTCGCCCCGACCCCCCACCACCACCTGCCGCCCGGCGAGCTCCGGGCGGCGCAGGACCTCGACCGCCGCGATGAACTGGTCGAGGTCCACGTGCAGCACCCAGGGCCGGGTCGTCGTCACGGCCCCAGTCTGCACGTCGGACGCCTCAGCGCGCCGCCTCGAGCTCCTCGCGCACCGCGGCCAGGCCGTCCCAGACCTCGACGAAGGTGGTGGACAACGGCGCCAGGCCGACCCGCAGGCCGTCGGGGGCGCGGAAGTCGGGGATCACCCCGCGCTCCCACAGCCGCCGGTTGACCACCTCGAAGTCCGGGTGGCGGAGGGTGACGTGGCCACCGCGCCGCTCGTGGTCGCGCGGGCTGGCGACCACGACGCCGAGCTCGTCGGGCCAGGCGTCGACCACGGCGAGGGTGAGGTCGGTGAGGAGCAGCGACTTGGCGCGCACGGCCTCGATGCCGGCCTCCTCGAGCATCTGCAGCGACAGCCACAAGGGCACCATGCCGGTCACCGGCGGGGTGCCGCTGACCAGGCTGCGCACACCCGGGGCCGGGGAGTAGCCCTGCTCCATGAGGAAGGAGTCGCGGCGTCCCATCCAGCCCTGCACCGGCTGCCGCAGCGTGGGGATGTCGTGGAGCCGCGCCGCGAGGTAGGCGTGGGCGGGGGCGCCGGGACCGCCGTTGAGGTACTTGTAGTCGCAGCCCACCGCCGCGTCCCAGCCCCAGTCGTCGGCGCGCACCGGCACCGACCCTGCCGAGTGGCAGGTGTCCCACAGCACCAGCGCCCCGGAGTCGTGGGCCACGCGGGTGATCTGCTCCGCGTCGGCCACCCAGCCGGAGCGGTAGGCGACGTGGGACAGCAGGACCACCGCCGTGGCCGGACCGACGACGTCGCCGACCTGGTCCGGGGTCACCCCAGCGGCGGTGTCGACCTCGATCCAGCGCAGCGTCATCCCCCGCTCGGCGGCCACGCCCTCGGCGACGTAGCGGTCGGTCGGGAAGTTGTCCCGGTCGAGAACGATCTCCGTCCGACCGGGGTCCAGCGCGACCTGGTGGTCGACGAGGGCGCGCAGCACCTTGTAGAGCAGCACGGTCGTGGAGTCGGCGACCACGGTCTGCCCCGGCGCCGCGCCGAGGGCCGCCCGGCCCACGAGGTCGCCGAGCTGCTCGGGCCAGGGCAGCCAGCTCTCGTCCCAGCTGCGGATGAGGAGGGTCCCCCAGGCGCCCCGCACGAGCTCGGCCACCGCCTCGGCTGTGCCCGCGACCGGCCGGCCCAGCGAGTTGCCGTCGAAGTAGGCGACCAACCCCTCGGCGGGCTCGAAACGCGAGGTGTACGCGCCGAGCGGGTCGGCCGCGTCCAGGGCGAGCGCGTCCGCCCGCGTGGGGGTCGTCCCTGCGGTGAGCTCGGTCACGAGCCGTCACCTCCGTGGTAGCCGTCGGGAGTGACGTCCTGGATCCGGGACCGGACGTCGTAGAGCTCGGGGAAGAAGGTGAGGTCGAGCGCACGCCGCAGGAAGGGCACGCCGGAGCTCCCGCCGGTCCCGCGCTTGGAGCCGATGATCCGCTCGACGGTCTTGAGGTGACGGAAGCGCCATACCTGGAAGTTGTCCTCCACGTCCACGAGGTCCTCGGCGAGGTGGTACTCGGGCCAGTGCCGCGCCGGGTCGGCGTAGATGGCGGCGAAGACGTCGACGACGCCCTCGTGGCTCTCGTAGGGCTGGGTCACGTCGCGGTCGAGCACCTCCTGCGGGACCGGGTGGCCGCGACGGGCCAGCAGGCGCAGCACCTCGTCGTAGAGGCTGGGCTCGTGCAGCAGCCGGTCCAGCTCGGCGTGGACGGCGGCGTCGTGCGCGAAGACCCTGAGCATCTCGGGGTTCTTGTTGCCCAGGGAGAACTCCACCGCGCGGTACTGCCAGGACTGGAAGCCGGAGCCGGTCGCCAGGAAGTGGCGGAACTGGGCGTACTCGCTCGGGGTGAGGGTCGCCAGCACCGACCACTGCTCGGTGAGCGTGTGCTGGATGTGCTTGACCCTGGCGATGCGCTTGAGCGCCGGCTGCACGTCGTCGGTCGCCAGCAGCTGCCGGGCCGAGGTCAGCTCGTGGAGCATGAGCTTGAGCCACAGCTCGGAGGTCTGGTGCTGGATGATGAAGAGCAGCTCGTCGTGGCGCGGCGGCACGGCCCGCGGGTGCTGCGCGTCCAGGACCGTGTGCAGGTCGAGGTAGTCACCGTAGGAGAGGTTGCGGGCCAGGTCGCGCTCGATCCCTGCCTCGATCTCGCGCACGGACCGGGTATGCCGTGGGACGTCCTTGTCTGTCACGCGCCCGAGTGTGGCACGGCTGCGACCGCGGCCACGTCGACGGGTCGGGTCAACGGGTCGGGTCAACGGGTCCGGTCGCGCAGGTCCGCCACGTGGGGGCTCACCGACGGGTCCAGCCCGAGGCCGATCGCCAGGTAGGTCGCCGTGAAGTCGACGACGGCCAGGTGGTCGGCGAGCCGCACGACGTGCTCCCCCGGGCCCGCCCGGACCTCCATCACCGTCACGCCCGCCTCGCGGGCCGTCGTCAGGACGGCGTCGGTGAGCGTCTCGGCCTCCACGGACGCCGGGGTCGGCGGGGTCACCGGGGCGTCGCGCAGCATGAGCAGCCCGAGCCGGGGCGCGGCAGGGCCGTCGAGGAAGGGATCGGCGAAGATGTCGCGACCACCCGTCCCGGACTCGGCCGCCGGCCCCCGCCGTCGCTCCATCAGCTCACCCTCGGGCTCGGCGAAGTGGTGCGGCTCCCACCCGCTCGTGTCGATGTCGCCCAGCCGGATGCGCCCCTCGTCGTAGGTGCCGGGTCGGGACCGGGCGAGACCGGCATACGGGCCGTCGAAGCAGGCCACGATGCCGCTGGCCGCGTCGGGGAGCTCGCCGAAGGGTGCCGGCACCCGGGCCGTCCGCGCGAGCATGGCGCTGGCCCGGGCGGCCGCGACCCCGCCGAGCGGTCCGTCGCCGAGGATGACGGGGACGGTCTCGGCCAGCTGGACGGCCAGCAGCTTGGCGGGGTTGACGAAGCCCTCCGAGGCCGGTCGCATCTCCTCGGCGCGCTCGTCGAGGCGGTCGGCGACCTGCTGCAGCACCGGCAGCGGCGCGTCGAGCAGGCCCAGCCGGTCCGCCCCGACGAGGACGGGCGTCAGCAGTGTCCACAGCGCGGTGCGCGAGCTGGTCCGGGTCGCCTGTCCGGTCCCGACGTGGATGCCGCGGGCGCGGTGGCACACCTCTGCGAGCGGGGAGCCGTCTGCGCCGACGGTGAGCAGCGAGGCCCCCCGACGAGCGGCCTCGGCGGCCACGGCGAGCGGCCCGGGCGCCCTCCCGGACAGCGAGACCGCCACGACGAGGTCGAGCGGGCCCACCCATCCCGGCAGCGGCAGGTTGCGTCGTGCCTGGACCGGCACGGGCGAGCCGGGCTCGGCGAGCAGCTCCAGGATGTCGGCGACGATCGAGGAGCCACCGGTGGCCGCGACGAGCACCGACCGCGGGCGGTCGTGCTCGGCGAGCCGGTCGATCCCCGCCTCCGCGGCCAGGGTGAGCGCCTCGCGCACCTGGGCACCCGCCGAGGCCAGCGCCCGCAGGGTGGCCCGGGAGTCCTTGCGGCTCAGCTCCTCCGGGTCGTCCAGGAGCGCCTCGTCGATGTAGGGGGCCATCGCCGGTCCTGCTCAGACGGTGACGACGACCGCGTCGTCGGCCAGCAGCACCGGGATCCCGTCGGAGACGGGGAAGCGGAGCCGACGGCCGGGGGCGCCGCAGTCCACCGCGCACTGCAGCGCGGGCCGGCCCTCGTCGTCGACGACGTCGACCAGCTCGTGCAGCCCCACGGGGCAGCGCAGGATCTCGCGGACCCAGGGCTCGTACTGCGGCTGTGACATGTCAGGGCTCCTGCCGTACGAGGCCCAGGACGTCGTCCCGGACCTGTTCCATCGTGGTGCGGTCCGCGGCCTCGACGTTGAGTCTCAGCAGCGGCTCGGTGTTGCTCGGGCGCAGCGAGAACCACCACACGGGGTCATCCTCCCGGCTCATGGTGAGGCCGTCCAGGGTGTCCGCGACGGCGCCGCGGTCCTGCGCCCACGCACGCACCCGCTCCGTCGCGGCCGCGACGTCGGCCACCGTGGAGTTGATCTCGCCGGAGGCGCTGTAGCGGTCGAACCGCTCGACCAGGCTCGACATCGGCGCGTCCTGCTCCCCCAGCGCGGCGAGGACGTGCAGGGCGGCGAGCATACCGGTGTCGGCATACCAGAACTCGCGGAAGTAGTAGTGGGCCGAGTGCTCACCGCCGAAGACGGCCTCGTGCTCGGCCATCTGCGCCTTGACGAAGCTGTGCCCGACCCGGGTCCGGACCGCCCGGGCGCCGAGGGCGTCCACGGTCTCCCCGACGGCGCGCGAGGTGATGAGGTTGTGCACGACGGTCACCTCCGCGGCGGGCCGGCCGCTCGCGACCTCCTTGCGGATCTCGCGCTCGGCCACGAGCGCGGTGACGGCGCTCGGGCTCACCGGCTCGCCCCGCTCGTCGACGACGACGCACCGGTCGGCATCGCCGTCGAAGGCGAGACCGAGGTCGGCCCCGTGCGCGAGCACGGCGGCCTGCAGGTCGCGCAGGTTCTCCGGCTCGAGCGGGTTGGCCTCGTGGTGCGGGAAGGTGCCGTCCAGCTCGAAGTAGAGCGGCACCACGGTCAGGGGCAGGTCCCCGCGCTGCAGCACCGCAGGGACGGTCAGGCCCGCCATCCCGTTGCCGGCGTCGACCACGACGGTCAGCGGACGCCCGCCGCGCAGGTCCACCAAGGAGCGCAGGTATGCCGCGTAGTCGTCGAGCAGGTCCGTCTCGGTGATCGTGCCCGGCACGGCCGCGCGCATCGGCGGATGGTGGTCGCCCCGGTCGAGCAGCCACTGGGCCAGGTCCCGGATCTCGGTGAGCCCTGAGTCCTGGCCGACCGGCCGGGCCGCGCTGCGGCACAGCTTGATCCCGTTGTAGCGCGCCGGGTTGTGGCTGGCGGTGAACATCGCGCCGGCCAGGCCCAGGGAGCCGCTGGCGTGGTAGAGCCCGTCGGTGGAGCAGAGTCCCACCATGGTGACGTCGACCCCCTGGGCCACCACCCCGGCGGCGAAGGCCCGCGCGAGCTCCGGTGACGAGTCGCGCATGTCGTGGCCGATCACCACGCCCCGCTCGCCCTCGGGCAGGACGACGACCTGGGCGAAGGCGGTGCCCAGAGTCGTCGCGACCTGCGGGCTGAGCTGTTCGGGGACCAGTCCGCGCACGTCGTAGGCCTTCACGACGTCGGCGAGTCTTACGGCTGTCACGTCAGACAACACTACCGAGCCGCTGCAGCCCGGGCGTCGGCCGGGAGCGGCGCCGGATCAGCGGTCCCGAAGGACGCGCAGGTGGCCCCGTCGGGCGATCTCGGTGACCGTGGCGATGGGCGGATCACCGTCGCGCAGGCCGGCCTCCACGTGGACCACCGAGCTGTGACCCCGGTGCTCCCGGACGGCGTCGGCCAGGGCGGCGAGGTCGTCGGCCGGGGGCCGGGGCTGGCCCTCGGGCAGCTCGAGCCGCACGACGTCCCAGCCGCGCGGCGCGGTCAGCTTGGTCGCGTGGTCCTCGCAGAGGTCGTAGGAGTGCGGCTCGGCGTAGGTGGCCAGCGGACCGAGCACCGCGGTCTGCTCGGCGTAGACGTACGTCAGCGTGGACGTCGCGGGGCGCGAGCACGCGGTCTTGGAGCACTGACGGGTGACGGTCACGGGACGACACTCTAGGCTCCCGCGCCGACAAACCAGCGGCACCACCCCGAGGACGTCCCCTGGACGCGTCGCGCCACGGACCGCCCCGACGCACTAGGGTCCCTGGGGTGAGCACTCGACGGGACCGGAGAGGGCGCGGGATGCGCGGCCCGCTGGCCTGGCCGCCGCTCCCGGCGACGCGCACCCGCAGTGCCGCCTTCGACGAGATGGTCCTCGATGCCGCCGAGGAGCTCGAGCGCAAGCTGGGCCACGAGCTCGGCCTGGAGCTGGCGGTCGAGGAGGTGCCGCCGTCCGACCCTGCGCCCTGGGAGCACGGCATCGCGCTCGGCCGGCTCTTCCCCGCCGAGCGCACGCTCCCCGCCCGGCTGGTCGTCTACCGGCGCCCGATCACCCAGCGGGCGGTCGACGAGACCGATCTCGCGGCGATCGTCTACGAGGTGATGGCCGAGCAGGTGGCCCGCATGCTCGGTCGCGACCCCGACGACCTGACCTGACCCACGGCATACCCAGAGGAAGGCCGACCCGTGAACGTCCTCATGCTCTCCCCCGGTTTCCCCCAGGAGCAGGCCTACTTCACGCGGGCCCTGGCCCGCACGGGCACCACGGTCGTGGGCCTGGGTGACCAGGGCGCGGGATCGCTGCCGCCGGAGGCTCGCGACGCGCTGGCCCACTACGAACAGGTGCAGCTCGCCGACCGGGACGCCGTGCTCGCGGCGGTCGACCGGATCGCCCGGCACCTGCGGCTGGACCGCGTCGAGTGCCTCTGGGAGCCGTATGTCGTCCTCGCTGCGCAGATCCGCGAGCACCTCGGGATCGAGGGGATGACCGTGCAGCAGGCGCGCACCTTCCGCGACAAGGAGCTGATGAAGCAGGTCCTCGACGAGGCCGGCATCCGCACCCCGCGGCACACGACCGCCTCCGACGCCGCCGGGGTCCGGGCGGCGGCGGAGCGTATCGGCTACCCGCTCATCATCAAGCCGCTGGACGGCGCGGGGTCGGCCGACACCTACCGCGTGGGGTCGGCGCAGGAGCTGGCCACCGTGCTCCCGCGCCTGCGGCACGTCGCCACCGTGAGCGTCGAGGAGTTCGTCGACGGTGAGGAGTTCACCTACGACACGGTGTGCGCCGGGGGCCGGGTGCTCTTCGAGAACGTCTGCCACTACCGGCCGCGGCCGCTGCTGGGCCGCAGCAACGAGTGGATCAGCCCGATGACCGTCGTGCTGCGCGAGCACGGGCCGGAGGTGCAGGCCGGGCTGGAGATGGGCCGGGCTGTCCTGGACGTGCTCGGCTTCCGGGACGGCTTCTCGCACATGGAGTGGTACCGCAAGCACGACGGGGAGGTGGTCTTCGGCGAGATCGGGGCGCGGCCTCCGGGGGCCCGGACCGTCGACGCGATGAACTACGCCGCCGACGACGACCTCTACCGCCTGTGGGCAGAGGCGACCGCAGGGACGGTCTCCCACGTGCCCGCCCACCGGTTCAACAGCGCCATCGTCTACAAGCGCGCTCAGGGCAACGGCCGCATCAGCCGGGTCGAGGGGCTGGAGGAGCTCCAGGCCGACCACCGTGACCAGCTCTGCGTGGTCGACCTGCTGCCGGTCGGCGCACCGCGCCGGGACTGGCGGGCCACGCTCATCTCCGACGGGGTCGTCATCGCCCGCGACCCGGACCTCGCGACCCTGCTGCGCCTGGCCGACCGCGTCGCGACCGACCTGCGCATCTACGCCGGGTGAGGCGCGTGCGACCGCGGGCTCAGGGACCCAGCACGGTGACGTCGGCCACCGGCCGCGACCACGGGGTGCCAGGCACGGTGCTGGCCGCGAGATAGGGGCCACGCCGGTCGGCGCCGCTGAGGAGGACCGACGCCACGACGCCCACCCCTCCCGTCACACTGACCCAGACCGCGCGGGTGTCGGCCCGGAGGTCCACGGCTCGGCTGGTGTCGTTGGGCACCCGCCCCAGCTCCTCCTGGCGCACGGTGCCGTCGGCCGCGAGCGTGTGGACGACGACGTCGGCGGCGTCGACGACGGTGACCACCAGCCCGGCCCGGGCGCCAGGGACACCGTCCGTGGCGGGGACGGCCATCCCTAGGGGGGTGAGGCTCGGCGTCGTCGCCGCGACCCACGCCGTCTCTCCCGCGGGACGGAGGATCGGCGGGCCGTCGGGGTCGGCGCTCGCCCCGCCGTCGGCACCGGACGTCGAGGACGTGTCGTCCCCCCGCGATCCCGGGGAGTCACCGTCCTCCGGCTCCTCGCTGGCGCCGGCCTCGTCCGGTGGCAGCGGCTCGTCGCCGGTCGGCGGGACCTCCAGCCGGGCCCCGGCCGTGACCGGGACGTCGGAGCGCAGCCGCAGCCCCAGCACCCCCTCGGGCAGGTCGCCCAGTGCGACGTCGACGGTGCGGCCCGCCGGGACGCGCGTCACGGCCCCCGGCAGGGTGACCGCGCCGCGCTCGGTGAGGGCGGTGACGTCCACGACGGCCGCAGCGTCCCCCGGCGCGGCCAGGCGCAGGGTCATGGTCCTGCCGGGGAGCCGCTCCGGGCCGTCGGCGTCCACGGAGGGGACGACCAGGTCGGTGGAGGGTGGTGCGGAGGCCGTGACCACCTCGGCGCCGAGGTCCACCGTCCGCTCCCGGTAGTCCTCGCCGAGGTAGGCCGTCACGGGTCCGCCCCGAGAACGCACCCGGAGCACCGGCGACTCCACGGAGGGGGCGAGGGCGTCGAGCAGGTGCACGGTGCGTCCCCGTGCAGGGACGACGATCTCGTCGGTGCCGGTCCGGGCTGCGGGACCCTCGGCCCCCCACACCGCGACGTCGACGGTGACGGCGTCGTCGCCCGGGTTGGTCAGGACGAGGTGCTCGGTGCGGCCGGGGGAAGCACCACCGCCGACGAGCCACAAGGTCTCCGCGGGGGCCGAGCAGGCCGTCAGGCTCAGGCCACGAGTGCCCGCTGCGGTGGACTGGCCGAGCTGGCCCGCCACCAGCCCTGGGGCGGCGGGTCCGCTCGCCAGCACGAGGGCACCCGCGGCGGTGTCCAAAGTGAGGGACCCGGCACCGCCGACCAGGTCGACGGGAGCGTCGCCGGCCCCGCCGGTCGCCGAGAGCTCGGCCTTGGCCTCGATGTCGGCACCGGCAGCGTCGGAAGGGGACTCGGCAGCCCTGACGACCCGCCGTGGGGCCGCGGCCGCGGTGACCGTCACCTGCTGCTCGCGCTGCTCGTCCCCGTCCACGCCCAGCAGCTCGGGACCGGGACAGCCCAGCGCGGCCGCCCCGACCAGCGCGGAGCCCGACGCCGTGGCGACGGCGGTGTCCGGTGCCTGGCCGGCGGGAGCGTCGAGCACGAGCTGTCCGTCCCACGCGCTGAAGGCCAGCACCAGGGCGGCGGTGACCGACGAGGCGACCGCCGGCGCCACCCATCGTCGTGCCCGCAGACGGGGGGCTGCCCGGTCAGGGCCGCCCGCGGGCTGGGGCACGGCCGCCCCGTCGTGTCGCGGCACGGGTCCGTCCGGCCGCTCCTCAGCCGTCCGCCTCGTCATCACGCCTGCTCCTCCACCTCGGTCTCGGGGCGCCCGAACGGCAGCGCCAGGAAGGCGGTGACCGCCGCGAGCACGAGGGCCACGAGGTGCCAGGGGGCGAGTCCGGCTCTCACGTCCACCTCGACCTCGTGCGTGCCGGCCGGCAGCGCGACGGTGCCGTCACCCGCGACGTCGACCCGCTCGCCGTCGACCTCCACCGCTGCGTGGCGCGCCCAGCCGTCCCCCTCGGCGACGACGAGCCGTGCGCCCTCCGGGAGGCTCTCGAGCGTGCCGCGCGCGGCGGCGTGGGCGCCGACCACGGGCAGGCGGTGCAGCGCCTGTCCGTCGGGGCCGACCGCCGCGACCCTGGCGACCTGCGGCTGGGCCACCCGCCAGAGGACCTGCTCAGGGGGGCTGCTGACCCGCGTCAGGCCCGGCAGCCCGTCGACGAGCGAGGCGACCGGGTGACTGTCGTCCGACCTCAGCAGGACGTAGGCGGCCCCCAGCCCACGCAGCCGGGCGGCCGCCTCCTCGGGCGTGCCCTGCCCGGCCAGCGCCGCCACGGCGTCGACGACCTGGGGTGAGCCCGGGACCGCGACCGCCAGGTCACGTGCCCGGTCGCGCAGGATGCGGGCCGGCTCGGGCTCGGCCCCCAGAAGGTCCACGTCGAGCGCCAGCGTGCCGCTCCCGGTGGTCGTGGCCGGCTGCAGGATGAGCGTCCGCTGGGCGGCGGGGCCACGGGCCTGCTCGGCGGCCACCGCCGGGAGCGGGTCGATGGCGCGCTGCAGGGTGCCGACCCCGGTCAGGAGCGTGGTGTGCAGCAGGGCGACCCCGCCGGCGCCCAGCACGATGGCCACCAGGGCGGCCGCAGCGGGACGGCGCAGGCGCCCGAGGCGCCTGGCTGGGGCGGCGTCCTTGTCGAGCACACGGTCGAGGAGCAGCCCGGCGGCCAGCAGCAGGGCCGCCGAGCTCAGGGACAGCGGGGTGCCCGACCATGCGGAGACGCCGGCGCCGGCGTCGGCATACCCCTGCGGCAGTGCCCCGAGGACGAGGCGCGGGGCCGCGAGCGCGAGCGTCAGCGCGAGCAGGGCCCCGGACACGAGCGCGACGGCCCGTCGCCGCGAGGACCCGCCGAGGAGGAGCGCGCCCAGCGCGGCGGTCCACAGGGTCACCGCGCACCAGAGCGGCAGCGCGCCCCACGTGGCCGGGTCGACCTCTGCGCCGGGTCGCAGCAGGAGGAGCTGCCACGCGGGGGCGTCAGAAGCGCCCTCCGCGGCCACCGTGGCGCCCGCGCCGCCGAGGAGCCTGACAGGGTCGGACCAGAGCGCGGGCAGCCAGGGCAAGAGGAGCAGCCAGGGCAGCACGGCGAGCACGGCACCCCGACGCCGCACCGCGGCCGGGCCCACGACCACGAGCAGGACGGCCGCGAGCGTCGAGGGGACCAGGACGAGCGGCACCCACTGGGCGGCGAGGACGACGGCCAGCACCGTGGCGAAGGTCGCCGCGGTGCGACGGGCCCCGCCCGACCGGGAGGCGGCCACGGCATACCCGGCGACGAGAAGGGGCGCGAGCACGTGCACCACGACGGGACCGACCCGGCCCTCACCCACCGCGACCGGGAGCGGACCGAGGCCGGCCCAGCCGAGCGCGAGCGCCGCACGCAGCGCCGGGCGCCGGGTGACCCTGCGCAGGGCGAGGTATGCGGTCACGACGCTCAGCGGGAGCGCGAGTGCCAGCAGCCACGCGACACCGACCCCGGCGGTGGCCGACCCGGCCGCGCCGGGGGCGAGCTCGACGATCCGGGAGACCAGGGCGGCGGGCAGCAGCCACGGCTCGGCCAGGTCGGAGTGCCCCAGCCCGCCGCCGCGCCACCCGTCGAGCGCCGAGCTCCACAGGCCGGCGGCGTCGGTGGTCGCCGGGCCGAGCTCGCCGCCCGCGACGCCCGAGGAACGGGGCGAGAGAGCCCCCACAAGACCGGGCCGCTGCCACTGCCAGAGCGTGAGGGACGTGGCCAGGGCGAGCGCCACGGCGAGGGGCCAGCTCCAGCGGGGGCGCCGGTCACCTCCCGGGCCGAGCTCGGCGAACTCCTCCGACACGGGCCCCGACTCAGCCCCTGAGGGCCCACGCGCGACCCGCTCGTCGCCCCGTCTCGCCCGGGGGTCCAGCGCGTCGGCCAGCACGTCGAGCGTGGTGCGCCACCCGGCTGCCGCAGGGACGAACAGGCCCCGCAGGTCGCTCGGCCGCACCGAGCGGCGGCGGCGGAACCGCCAGCGGGCTCCCCAGCCCCGCGCCGGCGAGAGCGCGGCACGGAGGTCGGCGAGCTCGTCCGCGGCCTCGTGGGGGCGTTTGACGAGCAGCAGCACCAGGGCCGCGAGCACGCTCGTGACGACGATGCCGAGGCGTCGGCCCAGGCTTCCCAGGACCGAGCCGCGCGCGAGGGCCACCTGGCGCTGGCGCACCCTGGTGAGACGGGGGTCCCGGACACCGAGCCCGCTGTCGCCCTGACGCACGACGGCGTCGGTCGCGACGACCACCCGGTGGCCCGCGAGGTGACTGCGCCACGACACGTCAAGCCCGTCCACACCGTCGTCGCCGAAGGCGCGGTCCACGCCGCCGACCTCGTCGAGGACGTCGCTGCGCAGGAGGGCCCCGGTGAGGGGCACGCCGAGGACGTCCTGCCGCTGGTCCAGCTGCCCCTGGTCCACGAGCGCGCCGTCCCCGGCGCGGGGATCGACCGGCCGTCCACCGGCCGTCAGGTGGAGACCGACGCCCACGAGCATCCTCGGGTCGTCGAGCCGCACGAGCTTGGGGCCCACGACGGCCACCCTGCTGGCCCGCCGCACGGCCCCCGCCAGCGCCGCCAGGGCGCCCGGCTCGGGGCGACTGTCGTCGTGGAGGACCCACAACCAGTGGCCCGGGTGCACCGGCAGCGCCGACCGCGCGTCCTCGAGCACCCGCCCCGGGGAGGCCTCCCCACGGGCGGCCTCCTCACCGGTGGGCGCGAGCGCCGGTCGCAGGATCACCGGGACGCGGTGCCGGGTGCGCAGCGCGTGGCGGGCCACCTGCGCGGCCTCTCCCCCCTGCGGGTCCAGCCCCGCGACGAGCACCCGCTGCGGGCGCAGCGACTGGGCGGCCAGGTCGTCGAGGAGATCGTCGAGCGGATGCCCGTCGGGATGGGTCAGGACGATGACCGTCACGTCCTCGACCCTGGCGCGGGTCGGGGGGACGGGGGGCTGCGCCACGGAGGCCGCACCCGCGGCGCGTGTGGTCACGGGCTCCCGGCCTGCCGACACCACAGGTCAGACGGCGCTCTTCTTGAGCCTGCGGCGCTCGCGTTCGGACAGCCCGCCCCAGATGCCGAAGCGCTCGTCGTTGGCGAGGGCGTACTCCAGGCACTCAGCCCGCACCTCGCACCCCACGCAGACCTTCTTGGCCTCGCGCGTCGACCCGCCCTTCTCCGGGAAGAACGCCTCGGGATCCGTCTGCGCGCACAGCGCGCGCTCCTGCCAGGACGACTCCTCGACGCCGTCTGCGCCACTGAGCAGCGACAGCAGTTCCAGCTCGTGCATGGCTCCTCCTCGACCTCGCGCCTACACGTCCGTCGCCTCCACCGACCACGGTCTGCCTCCGGACCGGAAAAGTGCGACACCTGAATTACACGCGTGTCATCCCCATACGTCAACCCGGGATCTGCTATTGGTCTCCGACCTCCCACAATGTGACCCATGCAGATCACCGCACTGTCCGGCGGCGTCGGTGGCGCCCGCTTCGTCCGAGGCCTGCTCCGCGCGCTCGCCGACGACCCCGACCACGAGGGCTCGACCGTGACCGTCGTCGGCAACACCGGCGACGACATCACGCTCTTCGGGCTGCGCGTGTGCCCCGACCTCGACTCCCTGCTCTACACCCTGGGAGGGGGCGTCGACGAGGCCCAGGGCTGGGGACGCGCCGACGAGTCGCACCACGTCATGGCGGAGCTGACTGCCCTGGGCGTCCCCCCGCAGTGGTTCAGTCTGGGCGACAAGGACTTCGGCACCCACGTCGCGCGCAGTCTCTGGCTGGGCCGCGGGGCCAGTCTCAGCGAGGCGACGGAGCGGCTTGCGCAGCGGTGGGGCCTGCCCGACCGCGGCGTGCGGCTGCTGCCGGTCACCGACGCCCCGATCGAGACCCACGTGGTGGTGGACGACGAGGCGGGCGGGGAGCGCGCGATCCACTTCCAGGAGTGGTGGGTCCGCCACGGCGCCGCGCTGCCGGCCCTCCGGTTCACCGTCGCCGGGCTCGCCCAGGCGGCACCGGCTCCCGGTGTGCTGGAGGCGATCCGGGAGGCCGACGTGGTCCTCCTGCCGCCGAGCAACCCGGTGGTCTCCATCGGCATCATCCTGGGCGTCCCCGGCGTGCGTGACGCGCTCCGCGGCACCCGGGCGCCGGTGGTCGGGGTCAGCCCGCTCATCGCCGGACGGCCCGTGCGCGGCCACGCCGACGCCTGCCTGGCACCTCTCGGGGTCGAGGCCTCGGCGGCCGGGGTCGCCGGGCTCTACGAGGACCTGCTCGACGGCTGGCTCGTGGACGAGGCCGACGCCGGCTCGTCCTACCCCGCCCGGGTCCGGGTGCGCTCCCTGGACCTCCTCATGCGCGACGAGGCCGGTGCGGCCCGGATCGCCCGGGCGGGGCTCGACCTCGCTGCAGAGCTGCGATGAGCCGTCCTGACGGCGTGGTCGAGCTGGTGCCGCTGCGCGGCGTGCCGGAGGTGCGCGCGGGCGACGACCTCGCGGCTCTGCTCCTGACGGCGCTCCGGCCCGTCGGCGGGCTGCGGGACGGCGACGTCCTCGTGGTGTCCAGCAAGGTGCTGTCCAAGGCGCTAGGCCTGCGCGAGCCGGTCGACGGTGCGGCCCGGGAGGCGCTGGTGCTGCGGCACTCCCGTCGGGTCGTGGCCGAGCGACGCACCGGCTCCGGCACCACGCGGATCGTCGAGGCGCAGGCCGGACCGGTGATGGCGGCCGCCGGCCTCGACGCGTCCAACACCGGCCCGGACGCCGGCGTCCTGGTGCTGCCCGCCGACCCCGACGCGGCCGCGGCCGACCTGCACGCCGCGCTCGCCGACCGGGCGCCGGACGTGACCTTCGCGGTCCTGGTGAGCGACACCGCCGGCCGCCCGTGGCGCTCGGGCCAGACCGACCTCGCGCTGGGTTCCCACGCACTCCGGGTGCTCGACGACCTGCGGGCCGGCACGGACGCCGACGGGCGGCCGCTCGCGGTGACGGCCCGCGCCCTCGCCGACGAGATCGCCGCGGCGGCCGACCTGGTCAAGGGGAAAGTGGACGGTGTGCCCGCCGCGCTCGTCCGGGGACTGCCCGAGGTCGTCGACCCGGGGACCACCGAGGACGCGCGCAGCCTGGTGCGCACCGGGCCGGGCGACTGGTTCGCGCTGGGCCACGTCGAGGCGGTCCGGGCCGCGCTCGGTGCCGCTCCGGGCACGGAGGAGGCCGAGTCCGTCGGGATCCCGTCGGTCGGCCCCGAGGAGCCCCGCGACCGCGGGGAGCGCGCGGTGCGCCTGGCCCTGCTCGGTCACCCGGGCGCCCGGGTGGCGGGCACCGTGTCGTCCGGGTATGCCGTGTCCGCGGCGGACCCCGTCCTCGCGGGCCGCGTGGCGGCCCGTCTGGAGGTGGCCCTGGCTGGAGAGGGCCAGACGTCGAGCGTCACGGTCGAGCCGGACGGCTCGTCGTCCGGCGGTTAGCTCAGGCGACGGGCAGGTGGCGCCGGGGCGCCATCCGCGGTCCGCGGCGGGGCCGTCCGGCCCCCCCCAGCTCGAGGTAGCGCTGCACGCGGTAGCGCTGCCCGGCCCAGGGGCGCAGCAGCTCGACGAGCCCCTCGTCGCCGACTGGGTGGCCGGTGAGGGCCCAGCCCATGTCGGCCGCCACGTGGTAGTCGCCGAAGCTCACCGCGTCGGGGTCGCCGAGCGCGCGGTGCGCCGTCTCCGCCGCCGTCCAGACGCCGACGCCGGGGATGCTGACCAGCCGCTTGCGCGCGGCCGCGTGGCTCATGGCCGGCAGCTCCTCCAGCCGGCGGGCCAGGGCAGCGACCCGCACCACCGTGTCCGAGCGCTGGGGGCTGACGCCCGCGCGCAGCCACTCCCAGGACGGGATCTGGCCCAGCACCGCCGGCGTCGGGTGCAGCTGCAGACCCAGGACCTGGCCCGGCCCGGGGGCGGGCTCGCCGAAACGACGCACGATCCGGCGCCACCCGCCGAAGGCCTCCTGGCCGGTGACCTTCTGCTCGACGATCGCGGGGACGAGCGACTCCATGACCAGCCCGGTGCGCGGCACCCGCCACCCCGGGTGCCTGCGGCGGCTCTCCGCGACGACGGGGTGGAGACTCTCGAAGTCGTCCGCGGCGACGTCGTCGGCACCGAGCATGGACGGGAGGTGCTCCAGCACCCAGTCTGCGCCGGCACCCCAGGCCTCACCGAGCACGCAGCCCTCCCCCGGGCGGGTGACCGTGCGCAACGTCGCCGGACCGACCGGCGTCTCGACGGCCCGCCACAGGGCCCCTCCCGCCACCTTGAAGGACGGATCGCCCGCGCCCCGCCGGAACACGCCCCAGGTCGCGGCCACGTCCACGGCATACCCCGGCCGCCACGCACGACACGCGTGCGCCGCTCTCAGGGTCTCGGCTGTCACGGCGGCAACTGTGCACCGTCGAGCCACCTCCGCGCAAGGGGGTCACCGAGGCGGGACCTCACCCGTTAGCGTGGACCCGTGCCGTTCCCCAGCCAGCTGCTCGCCGACGCCGTCGCCGCCGACGGGACCCGGCCCGCGGTCACCTTCTACGACGACACGCCCGAGGGCCGCGGAGAGCGCATCGAGATCTCGCGCCGGGTGCTGCGCACCTGGGTGTCCAAGGCCGCCAACGCCCTCCAGGAGGGCCTCGACGTCGTCCCGGGCTCCGTCGTGCTCGTCGACCTGCCCAGCCCTCACTGGCGGCTCGCCTACTGGGCGCTCGCCGTCTGGTCCGTGGGCGCCACCCTCACGCTCGACCCCTTCGAGGGTGCCGACGTGCTCGTGACCACCGACCCCGACAGCGAGCTGGCCGAGGACAGCGACGAGGTCGTCGCGGTCGCGCTCCCCGCGCTGACCCGCGACTTCGGCCGGGAGCTGCGCAGCGGCGTGATGGACGAGGCGGCCGAGCTGTCCAGCTACGCCGACGAGTTCACCGCGTGGGACGAGGTGGACGTCGACGACATCGCCCTGGTCCACGACGGTCAGCGCCTGAGCTACGGTGAGCTGCTGGACGGTCTTGAGCCGGTGCCCCACGGCGCCCGCGCGCTGCTCACCACCACCGACCGGGGACTGCTGGTCCGGCAGGTCCTGCAGGTCCTGGCCGCCGAAGGGTCCGCCGTGCTGGTCCGCGGCGACGTCCCTGGGCCCGACGACGGCCGCGTCTCCGCCGAGGGCGTGACCTTCCGGGCCCCCGGTCAGGCCCCGCCCCGCGTCGAGAGCTAGCGTCGGGCCGCGCCGTGCCGGGGTGGAGGGCGGTGCCCGGCCGCCCGTCGCCGCGGCGACGGTGCCCGGTACCCTCCGGGCATGGACAAAGTTGTGACCACCGCCGCGGAGGCCGTCGACGGCATCCAGGACGGCATGACCATCACGGTGGGCGGGTTCGGGCTCTCCGGCATCCCCACCGTCCTCATCCAGGAGCTCCTCGCCCGCGGCACGAAGGACCTGCAGGTCGTGTCCAACAACTGCGGCGTCGACGGCGCGGGCCTGGGACTGCTGCTGGGCGAGCGCCGGATCCGCCGCGTCATCGCCTCCTACGTCGGCGAGAACCGCGAGTTCGCGCGTCAGTACCTCTCCGGCGAGCTCGAGGTCGAGCTCACCCCGCAGGGCACGCTGGCCGAGAAGATGCGCGCCGCGGGCGCCGGCATCCCCGCGTTCTGGACCCCGACCGGCGTCGGTTCCCAGGTCTCCGAGGGCGGTATGCCGTGGCTCTACGACTCCGAGGGGAACGTGATCAAGGAGTCGCCGGCCAAGGAGAAGCGCTCCTACACCGTGCGCGGCGTCACCCGGGACTACGTCCTCGAGGACTCGATCTTCGCCGACTTCGGCCTGGTCCGGGCGGCCAAGGGCGACCGCCACGGCAACCTCGTCTTCAACAAGTCGGCCCGCAACTTCAACCCGCTCTGCGCGATGGCCTCCGAGGTCGCCGTCGCGGAGGTCGAGGAGCTCGTCGAGCCGGGTGAGCTGGACCCCGACGACATCCACCTGCCCGGCATCTACGTCAAGCGCGTGCTGGCGCTCACCCCCGAGCAGGCCGCGGCCAAGGACATCGAGAAGCACACCACCCGCGGCCCCCGCCCCGCGGCCGGCACGACCGAGGAGGCCTGAGATGGCGCTGACCCGTGAGGAGATGGCGGCCCGCGCCGCCGCGGAGCTCAAGGACGGCGACTACGTCAACCTCGGCATCGGTATGCCGACGCTCGTCCCCAACTACGTGCCCGACGACGTCGAGCTGGTCCTGCAGTCCGAGAACGGCATCCTCGGCGTGGGCCCCTACCCCTACGACGGGGAGGAGGAGGCCGACCTCATCAACGCCGGCAAGGAGACCGTGACCACGCGTCCCGGCGCCAGCTTCTTCGACTCCGCCACCAGCTTCGGGATGATCCGCGGCGGCAAGGTGGACGCCGCGATCCTCGGCGCGATGCAGGTCTCCCAGGCCGGCGACATCGCCAACTGGATGATCCCGGGCAAGATGGTCAAGGGCATGGGCGGCGCGATGGACCTGGTCATGGGCGCCAAGAAGGTCGTCGTCCTCATGGACCACGTCGCCAAGGACGGCAGCTACAAGATCGTCGAGGAGTGCGACCTGCCGATCACCGGCCTGAAGGTGGTCCAGCGCATCATCACCGACCTGGCCGTCATCGACGTCACCCCCGAGGGACTCGTGCTCCGCGAGGTCGCCCCGGGCGTCACCGTCGAGGAGGTCGTCGAAAAGACCGGCGCCCCCCTCACGGTGGCGGTCGACGAGCCGACGCCCGAGCCGGTCTCCCCCGTCGAGGGCTGACCCCCTCGCACGCCGCGCAGGCCACCACGTCAGGCTGCTCCCGATGCCGGGAGCAGCCTGAACCGCGTCCGGGGCCGTGCCGCTACGGCGTCAGCAGACCGGTGGACACCACGAAGCGTTCGACCTCGATCCGCAGGGCGACCCGCGCGGGGTTCGGGCGCGGGACGCGGTAGCGCCGGGCGTAGCTCTCTTCCGCCCGCCTGACCGCCGCCGGGTCGGACCTGACCTCGGCCCGTCCCTCGAGGGTGGACCACCGGCGCCCGTCCACCTGGCAGGCCGCGACCCGCGGGTCGACGGACGCGTGGACCGCCTTGAGCGAGGTGCCGGACGTGATGACCCAGGCGCACCGGCTCTCCCGGTCCAGGGCCACCCCGACAGGGGTCACGTGCGGCCGTCCGTCGGCGCGCAGCGTCGTCAGCGTGCACAGGTGCCGCTCCGTCCAGAACTGCAGGAGCGGCGGCGGTATGTCGTCCCAGTCAGGCAGCCACGAGGTCACGGGCGTCATCTTCGCACCGGGCGGCGGTCACCCCAGCGGCACGTCCTGGCCGATGCCCTCGGGCGCGGGGCCGCCGGTGCCGCGCAGGAAACCCGCACCCCAGGTCAGGTGCATGGTGGCGAGCACCCCGGGCATCCGCGCCGCCACCCCCGGTCGCTCGCCACGGGCGATCCACCACCCGCCGAGGGTGACCGCGGCGGCATACCCCGCAGGCACGACCCAGAGGGGCCGCCAGAACAGCCCGCCGAGCGCGCCACCGGCCACGAGCGCCGTGGCGACGGGCGGGGCGAGGTAGCGCACGCTCACCGTCTCGGGGTGCAGGCGCATCACCTGACGGCGCCACTGGCCCGTGCGGTAGAACTGCCGGGCCAGCGCGCGCCACGTGGCCCGGGGGCGGTAGGTCACGGTGAGCCCGGGGTCGAACCACACCACGCCGCCGGCCTCCCGGATGCGGTGGTTGAGCTCCCAGTCCTGGGCGCGGGCGAAGTGCGGGTCGTAGCCCCCGACGCGCCGCAGCCAGTCGCGGCGGAAGACACCGAGGTAGACGGTCTCGGCGGGGCCGGCCTCGCCCCCGACGTGGAAGCGCGCCGCGCCGATCCCGAGCGGGGAGCGCATCGCGAGCGCGACCGCCTGCTGCAGGTCGCCCAGACCCTCGGCGAGCATGAGTCCGCCGACGTTGGCGGCGCCGGTCTCCTCCAGCAGGTCGACCGCCCGCTGCACGTAACCGTCCGACAACGCCCCGTGCCCGTCCATCCGGACCACGATGTCGTGACGGCTGGCGTCGATGGCCGCGTTGAGCCCGTCGGGCGTGCGCCCGCTGGGGTTGTCGACGACGACCACGCGAGGGTCGTCGGCCGCGAGCGCGTCGGCGACCTCGTGCGTCCGGTCCGTGCTGGGACCGACGGCGACGACGACCTCCATCGGGCCTGGGTAGTCCTGGGCGAGCACCGAGCGGACGGCCTCGGCCAGGTGGGTCTCCTCGTTGAGGATCGGCATGATGACCGAGACGGGCGGGTAGGCAGGCCTGGTCGGCAGGGTGCTCACCCGGTGAGGCTACCCAAGGGAAGGAGCCGAACCACCGTGGGCACGCGGGGTCCAGCCGACTGCCAGGTCACTGCCCTAAGGTGGGACGTCGTGCCGAACCATCCTGAGGACGACTGGACCCGACCCGTTCCCCGGACCCCCCGCCCTGACGGCTCCGCGGACTGGCGGGTGCGGGACCGCTCCCAGGAGACGCAGTACATCCCTCGCGAGAGCTACCGGCAGGACCGGTACCAGGGCCGGTACGACGAGCGCTACGACGAGCGCTACGACGAGCGCTACGACGAGCGGGAGGCACGACCCCGGCGGGCCGCGACGCCGCCGCCGCGACCCCCGCGGCGCCGCCGCCGCTACAGAGTGCGCCGCATGCTGGCCCTGCTGCTGCTGGCGCTGGTGGCCTATGTCGTCGCCATGGCCGTGGTCGTGGCGCTCATCTGGGGCAGCGTCAGCAAGGTCGACAGCGAGCCGGACGTCGCGGACCGGCCCTCGGGGGGCGCCGGGGAGAACTACCTCCTCGTGGGCACCGACAGCCGCGAGCAGCTGACCCAGGAGGAACGCTCGGAGTTCGGCACCGGCAGCGCCGAGGGCTCGCGCGCCGACACCGTGATGCTGCTGCACGTGCCGACCGTCGGCGACCCCACCCTGGTCAGCCTGCCGCGCGACTCCTACCTGGAGATCCGTGACCACGGGTTCGACAAGCTCAACGCCGCCTTCTCCCTCGGAGGCCCGGAGCGCCTCGTGGACACTGTCGAGCAGGCCACCGGGCTGCGGATCAGCGGCTACCTCGAGATCGGTTTCGGCGGCTTCGTCGGGGTGGTCAACGAGGTGGGCGGCGTCCGCCTGTGCCTCGACGAGGCCGTCGTCGACGAGAAGGCGCACATCGACCTCGCCGCCGGCTGCCAGGACCTCTCGGGCCCGGACGCGCTCGGCTACGTGCGCATGCGCTACGCCGACCCGCGGGGCGACATCGGCCGGGTCGAGCGCCAGCGCGAGTTCCTCGCGGCGCTCGTGGCCAAGATGGCCAGCCCCGCCACGGTCCTCAACCCCGTCAGGCTGCACCAGGTGGGCACGGCGACCGGCTCGGCGCTCTCCGTCGGCGAGGACACTTCCCCCGTGGAGGCGGCCCGGATGGCCCTGGCCATGCGCTCGATCGCCAACGGCAACGGGGTCTCCACGACCGTGCCCTACGCCAACCTCAACTACCCCACCAACGTGGGCAGCGCGGTGCTCTGGGACGAGGCCGGCGCGGCCGCGCTCTTCGAGGCCCTGCGCAACGGCGCCCCGGTCACGGTCCAGCCCTGACCCACGACCGACCGGTCGCCACGTCGGCGGCTAGGGTCGGCATACCCTGTCCAGGACAACCGCACGGAGGTGACGGACGTGGCTGACGAACCCCAGCAGGACCCAGAGACCACGACGGCTGCTCCCCTGTCGGAGGACCCCACGCTGGTCGCCGGCCGCTACCGCATCCTCCGCACCCTCGGGCGCGGCGGCGGCGGGATCGTCTGGCTCGCGCGCGACGAGAACCTCGGTCGGCAGGTGGCCCTGAAGAAGGTCGCCGGCGAGGCCGACACGGAGATCCTGCTCACGCGCGGGATGCGCGAGGCGCGGACGAGCGCCGCCCTGGCGCACGACCATGTCGTCCGCGTGTATGACGCGTTCGAGCACGAGGGTGCGCCGTGGATCGTCATGGAGTATGTCGCCGGTCCCTCCCTCGCCCAGCTCATCGAGGGCGGCACGGCGCTGCCGCCCGAGCAGGTCGCGCGCATCGGCAGCCAGGTCGCCACCGCCCTGGCGGCGGCCCACGGCGCCGGCGTGCTGCACCGGGACGTCAAGCCGGCGAACGTGCTGCTCACCGACGAGAGCGGCCAGCACGCCAAGCTCACCGACTTCGGCATCGCGAGGGCCGAGGAGGACCACCAGCTCACCCGGACCGGGATGGTGAGCGGCACCGCCGCCTACTTCTCCCCCGAGATCGCCGCCGGCCACGAGCCCACGGCAGCCTCCGACGTCTGGGCGCTCGGCGCCACGCTCTACACGGCGGTCGAGGGCCGACGGCCCTTCCCGGACGCCCCCAACGCGGTCGCCCAGCTGCACACGATCGTGCGCGAGACGCCGGCCGAGCCGCGTCGCGCGGGTCCGCTCACGCCCGTGCTCGCGGGCATGCTGCACGGCGACCCGGCGCAGCGCTGGACCGCCGAGAGAGCGGCCGCCGCCCTGCGCGAGATCGCGCAGACGGGCAGCACCGCCCAGACCGAGGTATGGCGTGACAGCGCCGGTGCCGCAGGCGCCGGTGCCGCAGCCGCCGGCGCAGCGGCTGCGGGCTCGGCCGGCTGGTCGGTGGGCGCGACGCAGCAGCACCGACCCGTCGACGCGACCCGGCAGGTCCCGGTCGGCGACACCCGCCACGCACGGGTCGCTGACCCGGCACGGTCGGCCGCCGCCCCCGCTTCGGCGGCCGTCTCACGACGGTCCGCAGCCCCACGCCCGGGTCCCCGCGTCGGCACCGTCGTCGTCTGGCTGATCGCCCTCCTGCTGATCGCCGCCCTCGGCTGGCTGGTCTGGACGATCGCCGAGGGCCGCACCAGCGACGGCCCCCCGGACGACCCCGCAGCCACGAGCACCAAGGTGACGGCGACACCCGTCACGGCGGAGGAGGCAGGCCAGGTGGCCCGGACCTTCTACGAGACGCTGCTCCAGGGGCTGGAGCCCGCGCGCGCCTACCTCGGTCCGGACGCTGCGGTCGACCCGGGCATCGCCGACGGGCTGACCCGCGTGGAGTGGGAGGACGTCCAGGCCCAGCCGGCCGCCGACGGCACGGCCACCGTCGGGATCACCGTGCGCTACTTCTACGGCGAGACGGTCTACGAGCAGCGCGAGGACCTCGTCGTCGCCCGCACCGAGGTCGGCGGCGACCCGCTCATCGTGAGCCGTGCGACGAGCGACCCGGTGATCACGACCGAGGGGGACGATGACGACGACGCTGGCACCGGGGCGGACGACGCCCAGGGCAACGGCACCGGCAACGGCAACGGCAACGACAACAGCAACGACAACAGCAACGACAACAGCAACGGCAACAGCAACGACAAGGCCAAGGGCAAGAAGGACGACTGAGCGCGGGCGAGCGGTCACCCGGCCGCGAAGGCCGCCGCGTCCATCGCGTCCACGAGGTCGCCCAGCCCGGGCACGTCCTCCCAGCCCACGTTGGCGAGCAGCACCGCGGTGGTGCCGTCGGAGGGCCGGAAGCGTCCGATCGTCGCCACCCCGGGATCTCCGCCCGCCTTGCCGACCACGCCGTCGTCGCGCACCACCACGACGTAGCTCGTGCCGAACCCGGGCCACCCGGGCGCGCGAGGGGTGAGCGCGAGCTCGGGGGTGACCCCGCGCCATACCCATGCCTGGGCGAGCGCGGCGAAGAACCGGGCGACGTCCCCCGCGGTGACGAACGCTCCTCCGTCCCCGATCCCGAGGGCCGGGACGGAGTAGATGTTGGTGCGGGCCGGGCCCCCGGGCAGCAGGGGCGGCAGGTAGCCCGTCGCGACGTCCGGGTGCACCTCGTTCATCGCGAGGTAGCCGCTGCCCGTCATGCCCGCCGGTCGGAGCACGCGGCTGGTGACCGCCTCGGCGAACGGCAGGCCGCAGACCTCGGTGAGCACGATCCCCAGCAGGACGTAGCCGGCGTTGCTGTAGTGGTAGGCCGTGCCTGGCGGGCACACCGGCGGGAGGTCGGCGAAGAGGGGCAGCACGTCGAGGCCGTCGCGGACCCGGTAGACGGGCAGGTCGGCCCAGATCGACCCGTAGTCCGCGACGTAGCCCGGCAGGTCCTCGTCCTCCTCGGCGTAGTCCGCGATGCCCGAGGTGTGCAGGAGCAGGTGCTCGACGGTGACATCCTCGCGGAGCGTGACCGGACGGCGGTGGGGCGGGAGCACGTCGACGACCCGGTCGGTCAGGCCCACCTCACCCCGCCCGGCGGCGTCGAGCACGGCCACGGCGGTGAACATCTTGCTGAGCGAGGCGGTCGCGAACCGCGTCCCGGGATGGACGGGTATGCCGTCGGCCCGGTTCGCGAGGCCGTGGCACGACTCGTGCAGCACCTCCTCGCCGCGGGCGACCCGGAGGATGCCGGAGAAGCCCTCGTCCCGCTCGAGACGGGTGGCCTGCTCGGCGAGGGCCTGCCAGCGGGGCTCGCTCACCGCTCCACCCGGTGCAGCGCGTCGACGTCGGGCAGGTCGTGGAAGCCGGTGAAGGTGCCTTCGTCGGCGATCTCCCGGGCGACCCCCAGCCACCCGCGCCAGGCGGCGCGGGCCAGGGTGCCGCCGACGCTGATGCGCCGCACCCCCAGTGCGGCGGCCTCCGCGACCGTGATGAAGGGGCCGTTGACCAGGAGGTTGACCGGCTTCGGGGCGACGGCCTCCACCACGGCGCGGACCTCCTCGACGGTGCTCAGCCGTGGTGCGTACAGGCAGTCGGCTCCCGCGTCGGCGTACGCCCTCAGCCTGCGCACGGTCTCGGCGAGATCGGGCCGGCCCACGACGAACCCCTCCGAGCGGGCGGTCAGCAGGACGCCGGTGCCGCTGCGGTCGATGGCCTCCCGCGCCGCGGCGACGCGGTCGACGGACAGCTCCCGGTCGAGCAGCGGCTCGCCGCCGTCGCGGGAGGAGTCCTCGACGGACAGGCCCGCGACGCCCGTCTCGGCGGCGCGGCGCACGTTCTCGGCGACCTCGTCCGGCTCCACCGCGAAGCCGTCCTCAAAGTCCGCGTTGACGGGCACCTCGACGGCTGCCGCGATCTCCCTCAGGTGAACCAGCATCGGCTCCAGCCCGGCCCGCGTGTCGGCTCGCCCGAGCGTCCAGGCGAAGCCGGCGCTCGTGGTCGCCAGGGCCGGGAAGCCCAGGCCGGCGAGGGCGCGGGCGCTGCCGACGTCCCACGGGTTCGGCATGACGAAGCAGCCACTCTCGTGGAGGCGGTGGAACTGTGCGACGCGGTCCTCGTGGGTGCTCATGTCCCGAGCATGCTCCCCCGGCTCCGTCCGCGCGAGGGGATTGCGGCGGGTCAGCCCCTGAGGAGCTGGCGCGCCATGACGATGCGCTGGACCTGGTTGGTGCCCTCGTAGATCTGGGTGATCTTGGCGTCGCGCATCATCCGCTCGACCGGGAAGTCCTTGGTGTAGCCGTAGCCGCCGAAGAGCTGGACGGCGTCCGTGGTGACCTCCATGGCCACGTCGGAGGCGAAGCACTTGGCGGCCGCCCCGAAGAAGGGCAGGTCGGCGTCGCCGCGCTCCGACTTGGCGGCAGCGACATACACCATCTGGCGCGCGGCCTCGAGCTTCATCCCCATGTCGGCGAGCATGAACTGCACGCCCTGGAACTCGGCGATCTTCTTGCCGAACTGCTGGCGCTCCTTGACGTAGGCCAGCGCCGCGTCGAGGGCGCCCTGGGCGATGCCGACGGCCTGGGCACCGATGGTCACGCGGGTGTGGTCGAGGGTGCGCAGGGCGATCTTCAGGCCCTCGCCGCGGCCGCCGACCATGCGGTCCCCGGGGATGCGGCAGTTGTCGAAGTGCAGCTCGCGGGTCGGGGAGCCCTTGATGCCGAGCTTCTTCTCCAGGGCGCCGAAGGTGAAGCCCTCGTCGGACTTCTCGACGACGAACGCGCTGACGTTGCGGCCACGCTCGCCCTCGGGGTCGGTGACGGCCATGACGGTGTAGTACTCGGACTCGCCGGCGTTGGTGATCCAGGACTTCTGGCCGTTGAGGACGAACGACCCGTCGGGCTGCTCGACCGCCTTGCAGGTCATGCCCGCGGTGTCCGAGCCGGCCCCGGCCTCGGACAGCCCGTAGGAGAACATCGCCTCGCCGCGGGCGACCGGCGGCAGGTACTTCTGCTTGATCTCGTCGCTGGCGGCCAGGATCAGCGGCATCGTGCCGAGCTTGTTGACGGCCGGGATGAGCGAGGAGCTCGCGCAGACGCGGGCCACCTCCTCGATGACGATGCAGGTGGCCAGGGCGTCGGCGCCGACGCCGTCGTACTCCTCCGCGATGTGCGGGGCGTGGAAGTCGGTCGCGGTGAGCGCCTTGAGGGCCTCGACCGGGAAGCGCGCCTCCTCGTCCACGGCGGCGGCATGGGGCGCGATCTGGGCCTCGGCCACCTCGCGGACGGCCTCCCGGAGGGCCTCGTGATCCTCGTTGATCCGGAACAGGTCGAAGTCGCTCATGGCGGGAGCCTACCGGTGCGTCACACCCGTCCCTGACGCTGGCGTCAAGGACGGGACCAGGGGTCCGGGGACGGGGCGCGACCGACGCGGGACCGGCGCGCGACCGGGCGGGGCGAGCCTGCGCATACCTGCCCGGAAAGGACCCCGCCATGCCTGCCCCGCACTATCGTTCCGCCATGGAGATCGGGGTCCTCGGACCGCTCGAGGTGCATCGCGACGGGGTGCGCGTCGACATCCGGGGGGCCAAGGAGTCCACCGTTCTCGCTCATCTCGTGGCCTACGCCGGCCAGGTGGTCCCCGCGACGGACCTCATCGAGTCGCTGTGGGAGGACGACCCGCCGCCGAGCGCCGCGAAGACCCTGCAGAACTACGTGCTCCGGCTCCGCAACGCCCTCGAGCCGGACCGCGACGGCACACCGCGACTCATCCTCACGAGCGGACGGGGCTACCTGCTCGCCGTGGACCGCGCGGCCGTCGACGCCGACCGGTTCACCTCGCTGGCCGAGCTGGCGCGGCAGGCCCTGGCGGAGGGACGTCCCCAGGCCGCGCTCGACGCGGCCCGGGACGCGCTGGCCCTGTGGCGCGGCCAGCCCTACGCCGGTCAGGAGGACACGGACTTCGGTCGGGCCGAGGCACGCCGGCTCGGCGAGCTCCGGCAGGGCCTGCTCGAGGTGCGGGCCGAGGCGCTCCTGGCGCTCGACCGGTCGGCCGCGGCGGTGCCCGAGCTCGAGCGGCTCACGCAGGAGCACCCGCTGCGGGAGCGGCTGTGGGAGCTGCTCATGCTTGCGCACTACCGGGGCGGCCGCCAGGCGCAGGCGCTGGAGACCTACGACCGTGCACGCGCGCACCTGGCCGAGGAGCTCGGGGTCGACCCGGGGGCCGGCCTGCGGGAGATGCAGGCCCGGATCCTCGCCCAGGACCCGGGCCTGGACCTGGCGGACCGGCGGCACGGGGTGCCCGAGCCGCTCCGCGCGCACGGCCGCATGGTCGGGCGCGGGGAGGAGCTCCAGGTGCTGCGCGACGCCTGGGCCCGGTCCCTCGCCGGGGCCGCGGTGACGGTCCTCGTGCGCGGCCCCGCCGGTGCGGGGGCCACCCGCCTGGCCGCGGCGCTGGCCGAGGAGGCTGACCGGGACGGGGCCGTGGTGCTGCTGGGTGGGGAGGCGTCGGCGCCGGGCTCCGGCCGGTGGCTGCGGGTCGTGGACGGCGCGTCCCCCGAGCCTGCGACCTCCCGAGGGATGCTGCTGCTCCTCACCGGCCCCGGATCGGTGCCGCCCCCCGGCGTCCCCGTGGTGGACCTGTCCCCGCTCGGACCGGAGCAGGTGCGCGAGATCGTCGCCGACTACGTCCCGCCGTCAGCCGTGGAGGAGGTCGCCGAGGAGATCCTCGCCGGCGGTCCGGCGTGGCCGGGACGGGTCCACGACGAGGCCGCCCGGCTGGCCCGAGCGCTGGCCTCGAGGCAGCTCGTCGTGGCCGTGGACACGGCCGGCCGCTCGAGCGCGGCCCTCAGCCGGGCCCGGGCCGAGGTGGCGGACAGCATCCAGACGCTGGGACAGCAGCCCGTCCGCGCCACCGGTGACACGGACGACAGGTGCCCGTGGCGCGGGCTGGTCGCCTACGACGTAGAGGACGCCGAGTGGTTCTCGGGACGCGAGCACCTGGTCGCGGAGGTGCTCGCACGGCTGACGAGCACCCGTCTCCTGGCGCTCGTGGGCGCCTCGGGAAGCGGCAAGTCCTCGGCTCTGAGGGCCGGGGTCCTGGCCTCCGTCGCCAGCGACGTCCTGCCCGGCTCCGCCGGCTGGCGCCGGGTCCTCATGCGGCCTGGCCGCCACCCCCTGCGCGAGCTCGCGCGCGTCGCCCTGGGCTCACCCACGTCCGACCTCGGTGAGCTCCTCGCGCACCTCGTCCGGGACGAGGACGGCGCTCCGCGCACCC
Source organism: Ornithinimicrobium tianjinense (assembly GCF_014636495.1). Taxonomy (GTDB): domain Bacteria; phylum Actinomycetota; class Actinomycetes; order Actinomycetales; family Dermatophilaceae; genus Ornithinicoccus; species Ornithinicoccus tianjinensis. The sequence goes on along the minus strand of NZ_BMEM01000001.1, from coordinate 892,098 downwards.
TCCTGGCGGTGGACCAGCTCGAAGAGGTCTGGACCGCCTGCGACGACCCGGGTGAGCGAGTCGCGTTCCTGGACACCCTCGTCGACCTCGCGACGTCGGGCACCACCTCGACGACGGTGGTCGTCGCGCTCCGGGCGGACTTCGTCTCCGCGGTGGCCCAGCACCCCGCCCTCGCCCGTCTGCTCTCCGACGGCACGGTGCTGGTCGGCTCTCCCTCTCCCGCCGAGATCGAGCGCGCCGTCACCCGTCCTGCGGCGCGGGCCGGCCTGGTCCTGGAGGACGGCCTGGCGCAGACGATCGTCGAGGCCGCCGGGGACGAGCCCGGGTCGCTCCCGCTCCTGTCCGTCGCGCTCACCCAGCTCTGGCAGGACCGCGACGGTGGGCGCCTCAGTTACTCCGGCTACGTCCGGGCCGGCGGGATCACCGGGGCGATCAGCACGCTCGCCGAGCAGGTATGGCGTGGGCTGGCCTCCGAGGACCGGCACACCGCCCGTGTGCTCCTGCTGCGGCTGGCCGGCCGCGGGGAGGGGCAGGGCGTGGTGCGGCGCCGGGTGCCGCTGACCGAGGTCGAGGCGCTGTCTCTGCCCGGCACCCGCCGCGTCCTGGAGGCGCTGGCCGACGCGCGCCTCGTGACCGTGTCGGACGCCCACGTCGAGGTGGCGCACGAGTCGCTCTTCCGGGAGTGGCCGCGCCTGCGTGACTGGTTGAGCGAGGACACCGCCGGGCACGACGTGCTGCGCAGGCTCGCAGCGGCCGCTGCAGAGTGGCAGGCGGAGGGGCGCGACGACAGCGCGCTGTGGGGCGGCGTCAGGCTGTCCGCCGCGGTCGACCTGGCGGCGGCGCGCCCGGACGAGGTCACCCCGGTGGAGCGGGACTTCCTGGACGCCGGCCTCGCGCGCGTGCGGGCCAGGGAGGACGAGGCCCGGGCCCGGGCGGCGGCCACGGCCCGGCAGAACCGGCGGCTGCGGTGGGCGCTGATGGCCACGGTCCTGCTGCTCGTCGCGGCGCTCGTGGCGGGCGTCCTGACCGTGCGCGCCCGTGGGGAGGCCGAGGCCTCAGCCGTCCGGGCCCGGGACTCGGCGGTGTCGGCGGACGCCCGACGGCTGGCCGCGGTGGCCCTCAACGAGGACCGGCCCGCCGTCGCCCTCCTGGAGGCCGTCGAGGCGGTGCGCCGCGAGCAGAGTCCCGAGACCTACGGCGCCCTCCTCACGCTGCTCACGCGCCAGCCGGACGTGGTGACCCGCTACCGCATCGAGGACCGCTTCCTCGAGGTGGGCACCGCTCTGGACGGCCGCGTGGTGGTGCTCTCGGACAACATCGACCAGGTGTACGCGCTCGACGCCGAGGACGGGACGCTGCGCTGGCAGACCGCCTCCCCCACCGGTGGGCAGTGGGGCCGCCCCGTCTCCGCCCCCGGGTCCGACTGGGTCGCGGTCCCGCTGCTCGCCGGGCCCGACGCCCCTCCGGACCAGGCGGTGCTGCAGGTGCTCGACGCCGGGACCGGGCAGCTCCGGGCCCAGGTGACCGTCGCCGACCTGCACGAGGCCCACCCCGGGGAGGAGGTCTTCGTGGACCGCTCCGCGGGTCTGCACGAGGGCCGGCCGGTGCTCACCACGCGGTCCTCCGCGTTCGTCGTCGACCCGGACTCGGGTGAGGTGCTGTCCCGGACGGCCTGGGAGGGCCGCAGCGGCTGGCACTGGACCCTTCCCGGTGGGGTCCTGGTGGCAGAGATGGAGGAGGGCCGAACCTCGTCGACGCTCGACCTCGACACAGGTCGGGTCCGGAGCGACCTGCCCGGGATGGTGGTGGGGGTCAGCCCCGACGGGAGCCAGGTCGTGACGAGCACGAACCCTGTCACCGAGGGCGGGGAGGTGTCCATCGTGCACCTGCGCGACCCCCGCTCCTGGGAGCCGCAGGGTGGCACCGGCACCATCTCCGGATTCGTCCGCTCTGCGCAGCTCGCTCCCGACGGTGACAGCCTCGCCGTGGCCGTCGACGAACGGGTTGAGCTGCGCGACCCGACGACCTTCGACCTGATCACGAGCTGGCCCGTGCACAACGGCGCTGTGCTCGGCACCGTCCTGGCGGGCACCGACCGTGACCTCCTCTGGACCGCGGGGCGCGACGGCACGACGGTCGCCCTCGACCTCTCGCGCTCCCGGGGGCTGCTGCGCCGGGAGAAGACGGAGCTGCAGCTCGAGCTGGGTGCGGCAGCGCCGCGGGCGGCTCGGGCCGTCGTGCGGGTCCCGCACGACGACGCGCCCAACGGCGCCCGGTTCGTGAACCTGGCCACCGGCCAGGACCTCCACGGCGAGCTGCAGCCCTACGACTGCTTCTGTCAGGTCGGGCCTGCCCTGGCCATCACCCCCGACGGGCGACGGGCGCTCGCCACCATCGAGGAGTGGCACGACCTCGAGGACTTCGCTCCGGTCACCGACCGGGGTCGCGTCGCTGTCTGGGACGTCGAGTCGGGTGAGGTGGAGCGGACGATCGCCACCCCGTGGGCGCCGGTCGGTCTGGCGCTCACGGCGGACGGCACGCGCGTCCTCGTCAACGGCAGCGGTGGGTGGGCGCTCTACGAGGTCTCGAGCGGCCAGGAGCTGTGGAGCCACCAGGACCCGGACCGACCGGGCGAGCCCAGCCCCGTCGGCACGCTCGCGGCCGCTGCTGACGACGACAGCCGGATGGCGGTGCTCCGTGGGACGTCGGTGGTCGTGCTGTCCGGCGAGGACGGTGCCGCGTCGGCGTCGCTCGACCTGCCCGGCACGATGGCCCTGTCCCGTGCGCTCTACAGCGCCGACGGACAGACCCTGGTGGTCGGCTCGCTCTCCGGCCGGCTGCACTTCCTCGACGCCGGCACCCTGCGCCGAGTCGCCCCTGACCGCCTGGTGACCGCCGGCTACGTGGTGGACCTCCAGCGGTCCCCCGATGGTTCGACGATCGCGGTGATGGGCAGCGACGGCGACGTCACCCTCCTCGACGCCACCACCTGGCGCCCCTACGGCAAGCCCGTGGTGGACGGCCTCGGCTGGGGGTTCCTGGCCTTCGACGAGAGGCAGCTGCGGATCTACGGCGAGCTCGGTCCGGACGCGGCCATCGGCACCGACCCGGCCGCGTGGGTCGAGGCGGCGTGCCGGGTGGCCAACACCGACCTCACGCCGGAGGAGTCCGCGCTCATCCTGCCCGGTGAGCCGGTGCGGCCCACCTGCTGAGCGTGCCCTGACCTGCACCGACGGTCGCGCGACCGGTCCGCGACCGCCCCGCGACCGGACCGCGCCAGGCTCGACCCAGGCGAGGGAGGGTCCCGAGCCGCACCAGAAGGAGCTGATCCGCATGAAGCGCACCCGTCGGTCCCTGGCCGCCGCACTCGTCACCGCCGCCACCCTGGCCACGGCCGCCCCGGCCACCGCCGACGCGCCCGACCGCGTCATCGAGCCGCTGGAGTTCACGAACCCGGCGCACCCCCTCTTCACGGAGGCGTGCGGCTTCCCCGTCGAGGTCCATGTCTGGGGCGAGTTCATGGTCACCACCTGGACCGACGACGAGGGCAACCCGGTCCGCGAGTTCCGCCAGTTCAAGTTCCGCAGCACCACCTCCGCCAACGGCAAGAGCGTGGACGGCATCACCATGGGCCCGGAGACCGCGGTGTTCAACGACGACGGCTCGACGACCGTCTACATCCGCGGCATCGTCAACCGCCGCATTCCCGGCGCCGGCACGGTCGTGCTGGCCTCGGGCTTCGGGCTCAACATCTGGCCGGCGGACGGCGGCGAGGACATCGTGGTGGTCCCCACGAACGGGCCGGAGTCCCTCCAGCCGCTCTGCGACTACCTCGCGCCCTGACCCCGACCGGTCCCGTGACGGGCCCCGCGCCGCAGGGAGGCGCGGGGCCCAGCCACGCGGCAGGCTCAGCCCTGGCCGGCGAGCTCCGGCATGACCTCGTCCTCGAACAGCTCGATGCCGGACGTGTCGTAGGCCGCCTCGGCGAAATAGGTGATCGCGTACGTCATACCGCGCCCCTCCATGTCCCTGAGCATATCCACGATCTGCTCGGGCGTCCCGACGGCAGGCTGGGTGCGGAGGTTGCGCACGGCGGCCTCCGCACGCTCCTCGGCGATGCCGCCCCGGACATGGAGGTCCTTGACGAGGGCCAGCCGGTCCTCCACCTCCGCCTCGTCCCGACCGATGACCACGTTGTAGTTGGCGGACCGGGTGATCGAGGCGGGGTCGCGTCCCAGGTCCGCGCAATGCCCGGCCAGCACCTGCGACTTGTGCGAGAAGACGTCCGGCGTGCCGTCGAAGTTGGTGCAGTCGGCATACTCCGCCGCGATCCGCAGCGTCTTGCGCTCGCCGCCGCCGGCGACCCAGACCGGTATGCCGTTGCGCTCGCTCCCCGGGAACGCCGTGCCCTGCAGTGGCCGGGGGTGGCACAGGGCGCCGTCGACCCGGTAGTGCTCGCCCTCCAGGGTGGCGCTGCCGGTGGTCCACATCTGCCGGAAGATGTCGACCCCCTCGCGGAGCCGGGCCAGCCGCTCCCCCGCAGTCGGGAAGCCGTAGCCGTAGGCGCGCCACTCGTGCTCGTACCACCCGGCGCCGATGCCCATCTCGACCCGGCCGCCGGAGATCACGTCGACGGTCGCCGCCACCTTGGCGAGGTAGGTCGGCTCGCGGTAGCTGATGCACGTGCACATCTGGCCCAGCCGGACCCGGCCCGTCGTGGCCGCGAAGGCCGCCATGAGCGTCCACGCCTCGTGGGTGGCCTCGTCCGTGGGGCCGGGGCTGGTGTGGAAGTGGTCGTAGACCCACAGCGACTCCCAGGCCTCCTCGGCGTCGAGGCGCTGGGCGAGGTCGAGCATGACGCCCCAGTGCTTCTCGGGCGCGATGCCGACGAGGTCCAACCGCCAGCCCTGGGGCACGAACATTCCGAAGCGCATGGGCACGACAGTAGTGCCCGACGGACCGGCCGACCCGCCGGAGGGGCGTCGGTCAGCCCTGGCGCCGCTCGCGCAGCCGAGCGCCCTTGGCGTGGGCCTGGTCGCGCAGGTCCGTGGCGAAGGTCGCCAGCTCGCCCCGCAGCCGCGCAGCCAGCTCGCCCTCGCCCGCCGCCAGCATCCGCACCGCCAGCAGCCCCGCGTTGCGGGCGCCGGCGACGGACACCGTCGCGACGGGGATGCCGGCGGGCATCTGCACGATCGAGAGCAGGCTGTCCATGCCGTCGAGGTGCTTGAGCGGCACGGGGACGCCGATCACCGGCAGCACGGTCACCGACGCGAGCATGCCCGGCAGGTGGGCCGCGCCGCCCGCGCCGGCGATGATCACCCGCAGGCCGCGGTCGGCCGCTCCCTGCCCGTAGGCGATCATCTCGGTCGGCATCCGGTGCGCCGAGACGACGTCCGCCTCGTAGGGGACGCCGAACTCCTCCAGCGCCTGGGCCGCGAGCTCCATCACCGGCCAGTCGCTGTCGGAGCCCATCACCAGGCCGACGAGGGGCTGGGTCGCTGCGTGCTCGCTCATTCGGTCACCACTCCTTGCAGGTAGTCGGCGGCGTGCCGCGCGCGCTCGCGCAGCGCCTCCAGGGAATGCAGGTCGCCGCTGCGCCCTCCGTAGACGGTGACGTGGCCGAGCTTGCGGCCCGGGCGCACGCCCTTGCCGTAGAGGTGGATCTTCAGGCCAGGGTCCCGGGCCATCAGGTGCTTGTAGGTGCCGTACAGCTCGGCGTAGTCGCCGCCCAGCACGTTCGCCGACGCGGTCCAGGCATCGCGGGCCGACGGGTCGCCCAGCGGCAGGTCGAGCACAGCGCGCAGGTGCTGCTCGAACTGGCTGGTCACCGAGCCGTCGATGGTCCAGTGCCCGCTGTTGTGCGGGCGCATGGCCAGCTCGTTGACGAGGTATGCCGCGCGCGTCCCCCCGTCGGGGCCCACCCGGGTCACCTCGAAGACCTCGACGGCCATCACGCCCGTCACCCCGAGCTCGCCGGCGATCCGCAGCGCCCCCTCGGTGAGCGAGGTCGCCAGGTCGGGGTCGAGGCCGGGCGCGGGGGCCAGCACCTCGGTGTTGATCCCGCCCTCCTGGACGGTCTCCACCACCGGCCACGCCGCCGCCTGCCCGGAGGGGCTGCGGCCGACCATGATCGACAGCTCGCGGGTGAAGTCGACGGCCTCCTCGAGGAGCAGCCCGTCGGCCAGGCCACCCTCGCCCACGCCCGAGAGCCACGGCTCCACCTCGGCCGGCTCACGGCATACCTGGACCCCCTTGCCGTCGTAGCCGCCGCGCGGGGCCTTGACGACCAACGGCCAGCCGACCTCGGCGGCGAACGCCTCCACCTCCTCGGCGGTGCGGGCGCGGGTCCACCGCGGGCAGGGCAGGCCGAGCGCGGTGAGCCGCTCGCGCATGGCGAGCTTGTCCTGGGCGTAGACGAGGGCGTCAGGGCTGGGGTGCAGCTCGACCCCGTCCGCCGCGAGCGCCGCCAGCACCTCCTGCGGCACGTGCTCGTGGTCGAAGGTCACGACGTCGCAGTGCTGCGCCCAGGCCCGCAGCGCGTCCAGGTCGGTGTGGTGGCCGACCGGGCTGTGCGGGACCACGAGGGCCGCGCTCGCCGACTCCGACTCGGCGAGCACCGAGACGGTCAGCGACAGGGCCACGGCCGGAGGCTGGCACATCCGGGCGAGCTGGCCGCCGCCGACGATGCCGACGACGGGGAATCCGCCCTCGGCACGGCGGGGACGGTGGTGGTGCGTGGGGGGCTGGGGCGCAGATGTCACGCACAGACCCTACCCAGCCCCGGCCCGTAGACTCCTCCGGTGACCCCCGACCGCCCCTCCCTGCTCACCCGGTTGCGGAACGCGTACGACATCCTGGCGCGCGAGGTGGCGAAGTTCGGCACCATCGGGGCCCTGGCGTTCGTCGTGGACGCCGCCATCTACAACCTGCTCGCCTTCGGCCTGCCCGGCGGCGAGCAGGGGGTGCTGCACGCCCACCCCCTGACGGCGAAGGTCATCGCGACGGCCGTGGCCACGGTGTTCTCGTGGCTGGGCAACCGGCTGTGGACCTTCCGGCACCGCCGCAGCCAGGCCGTTGCCCACGAGTTCGCGCTGTTCGTCGTCTTCAACGTGCTGGGTCTGGCCATCGCGCTCGCGTGCCTCGCCTTCTCGCGCTACGTGCTGGGCCTGGACAGCCAGCTGGCCGACAACGTGTCGGGCAACGGCGTGGGCCTGGTGCTGGGGACGCTGTTCCGCTTCTGGGCCTACCGCTCCTTCGTCTTCCGGGGGGAGCTGGAGGCCGAGGAGCTGGAGGTCACGGACCGCGCCGTCGGCGAGGGGGACGCGGGCCCCGCCGCACCTCAGGGTGTGTCGGCCAGCGGCAGGTAGAGCGAGAAGACCGTGGGCGTCGTGCTGGTCAGCTCCAGCCGACCGCCCACGGACTCGGCCGATTCACGGGCCACGGCCAGTCCCAGCCCGGTGCCGGCCCCCGTCGTCACGGCACGCTCGAAGACCGCCCTCGCCATCTCCTCCGCGATGCCCGACCCCTCGTCGGCCACGGAGAACACCGCGGAGGGGCCGGAGCGGCCCACGTGCAGCCGCACCGCGCCGCCGCCGTGGACGAGGGCGTTCTCCAGGAGGGCGTTGAGCACCTGCGAGACCACGGACGGGCTGCTCTCGACGATGACGCCGCGCTCGCAGGTGAGCCCGACGCTGCGTCCCGCCTCGGCGAAGGCCGGCCCCCACTCCTCGTCCAGGCCGGCGAGCACCACGTCGACCGCCGTCAGGCCCCCGCCGCTGGCGTGACCGGCCCGGGTGCGGCGCAGCAGCTCGTCGACGACGCCGGTGAGCCGCTCGACCTGGCCGATCGCGATCTCCGCCTCGGTGCGGGCCACGGCCACGTCGTCGGCCTGGGCCACCTCCTCCAGGCGCAGCAGCAGCGCGGCCAGGGGCGTCCGCAGCTGGTGCGAGGCGTCGGCCGCGAACGACCGCTCCGAGACCAGCATCCGGGCGAAGGTGCCGTGGTGCCGGTCGACCTCGCGCGCCACCGCGTCGATCTCGCGCAGGCCGCCCTGCCAGGGCTCCGGATCCACCAGCCGCCCGGGCCGGGTCTGCGGGTCCAGGGCGAAGCCGCCCGAGGCCATCTCGTCGGTGCGGTGGGCGAGGCGGCGCAGCGGCGCGGCCACCGTCTCGGCCGCCCGATCAGCCATCGAGCGCGCCATACCCAGCGTCGCGAGCACCACCACCGCGGCGCCGACCGCCGCCGCCAGTGCCGCCAGCCACACGGGCAGGTGGCCCCCGTCGGCCAGCCAGGTCGCCCTGCGGGCCTGGGCCAGCAGCCACGCCACGACGCCCGCCACGACCAGCGCCGTGCCGAGACCCACGAGCGCCACCCGGAGCGCGAGCTCGCGGAAGACGGCCCGCACGGCTCAGCCCTGGGGAGCGTTCTGGAAGCGGAAGCCCACCCCGCGGACCGTGACGATGTGGCTCGGGTCCGTCGCGTCGTCGCCGATCTTGCGGCGCAGGACCGAGACGTGCATGTCCAGGGTCTTGGTCGACCCGAACCAGCTGTCCCACACCTCGCGCATCAGCACCTCGCGCGAGACGACCCGTCCCTCCTCACGCATCAGCACGCGCAGCAGCTCGAACTCCTTGGTGGTCAGGCGGATCTCCTTGTCGTGCAGGAAGACCCGGCGCGCACGCACGTCCATCTGGAGCGCGCCACCCTGGGCGCCGGAGGCGGACCGCGACGGCTCCGGACCGCGCCGCAGCAGGGCCCGGACGCGCGCCAGCAGCTCCCCCAGCCGGAACGGCTTGGCGACGTAGTCGTCGGCGCCGGCGTCCAGCCCGACCACCGTGTCGATCTCGTCGGTGCGGGCGGTGAGCATGAGCACCGGCACGAGCACGCCGGCCTCCCGCAGCGCCCGGCAGACGTCGAGACCGTCGAGGAGCGGCAGGCCCAGGTCGAGGATGAGGAGGTCGGGAGCCGGTTGGCGCGTCGCCTCGGCCAGCGCCGCGCGCCCGTCGGCGGCGAGGAGGACCTCGTAGCCCTCCCTGCGCAGGGCGCGCGCGAGCGGCTCGGAGATCGCCGCGTCGTCCTCGGCGAGCAGGACCTTGGTCATCTCGGTCGTCCTCTCAGTGGCCCGGCCACTCCGGGGTGCGCTTCTCCGCGAACGCGGCCACGCCCTCCTTGCGGTCACCGCTGAAGGCGGTCGCCCGCCAGCAGCCGTCCTCGATCTCCAGGCCGGCCGCGAGGTCGGCGCCCATGCCCAGCCGCATCGCCTTCTTGGCGTTGCGGACGGCGACCGGCGAGTTCGCGGCGATCTGCGCGGCGATCTCCAGCGCGCGGTCGCGTGCCGTCCCGGCGGGCACCACCTCGTCGAGCACCCCCAGCGCACCGCCCTCGGCCGCCGTCAGGCGGCGGGCGGTGAAGATCATCGACGCCGCCCGCGACCACCCGACCCGCCGGGTGAGCAGCTGGGTGCCGCCACCACCGGGGATCACGCCGACGCCCACCTCGGGCAGGGCCACCGTGGCCCCCTCCCCCGCGACGATCAGGTCGCAGCTGAGCGCGATCTCCATACCTCCTCCGAGGGCGAAGCCCTCCACCGCGGCGACCGCGGGAACGGGCAGGTCGAGCACGCCGCGGTAGGCCAGCTTGGACACGAGCCGGTGGTCCATCATCTGCGCGTCGGTGAAGCCGTTGCGCTCCTTGAGGTCGGCGCCCACGCAGAAGGCGCGCTCGTGCGTGCTCGTGATGACGACGGCGCGGACCGAGGGGTCGGCCGCGAGCCGCGCGGTGGTGGCGGTGATCTCCTCGGCGAAGGCGGTGCTGATGGCGTTCATCGCCGAGGGCCGGTCGAGGGCGACCTCCACCACGTGGCCGGCGTCGCCGTGGCAGGTGAGCTGCAGCATCGTCGGTGCGTCCATGACGAGCCAGGCTACTGGTGCCGGACGTGCTCCACGTCACCGGCGCGGTGGACGGTCCGCCCGCGTGCGTCCTCGAGCACGAGAGCGCCGTCGGCGTCGAGGTCCACCGCCGTGCCCTCGAGGGTGCCGCCCGTCGGCAGGTGCAGGCGCACCGGCCGTCCGAGGGTCAGGCAGCGCTGCAGATAGGCGCCGCGGACCGCCGCCACCTCGCCCTCGGCCAGCCGGCCGTGGGCGTCGGCGAGGTGGGAGAGGTATGCCGTGAGCAGCTCCTCCCGCGCGCCCGCCGGCAGGGGGGCCGGGGTGCCCTGCGCCCGGGCGAGCCGCCAGGAGGTGGCGGTGGGGACCGGGAGCTGGTCGGGGGTGTGGTCGACGTTGACGCCCGTGCCGACGACGATCGACCCGTTCGTCGCCACCTGGCACAGGACGCCGGCCACCTTCCCCCAGCGCACTCCGTCGGCCTCCAGCACCGCCGAGCCCCCGTCGCGCAGCGGGACGAGGACGTCGTTGGGCCACTTCAGGCTGGCGCTCACCGGCCAGCGGCTCTCCTCGAGCGCCAACGCGAGCGCGAGACCGGCCGCGAGGGGCAGCCAGCCGAGCGTCGCGGAGGGGAGGGCGGGGACCACCGCGCTGATCGCCATACCGGTGCGGGGAGGGGACTCCCAGGTGCGTCCGAGGCGGCCCTGGCCCGCGGACTGGTGGTCGGCCACGACCACGCGCCCGGGGCGCGGACCGGCCAGCGCCTCGACGTTGGTCGAGCCCACGGACTCGTGGTGCTCGGGCGAGGCCCAGCGCAACGAATTCATGCCGACAAGGCTAAGTTGTCCCCCATGACCGACACCGTCAACGCCGATGAGGTGACCGCTGCGCCGACTGCGGCGGGGCCCGACCTGCAGACCACCGCGGGCCGTCTGGCCGACCACCGGGCCCGCATCGACGAGGCCGTCCACGCCGGGTCGGCGAAGGCTGTCGAGAAGCAGCACGCCAAGGGCAAGAAGACCGCGCGCGAGCGCATCGAGGCGCTCCTGGACGAGGGGTCGTTCACCGAGCTGGACGCGCTCGCGCGGCACCGTTCCACCGCGTTCGGGCAGGAGCGCAACCGGCCCTACGGTGACGGCGTCGTCACCGGCTACGGCACGGTCGACGGGCGGCCGGTGGCGGTCTTCGCCCAGGACTTCACGGTGTTCGGCGGGTCGCTCGGCGAGGTCTTCGGCGAGAAGATCGTCAAGGTCATGGACCTGGCGATGAAGATCGGCTGCCCGGTCGTCGGGATCAACGACTCCGGCGGCGCCCGGATCCAGGAGGGCGTGGTCGCGCTCGGGCTCTACGCCGAGATCTTCAAGCGCAACGTGCACGCCTCCGGCGTGATCCCGCAGATCTCGCTGGTCATGGGCCCGTGCGCGGGCGGGGCCGTCTACTCCCCCGCGATCACCGACTTCGTCGTGATGGTCGACCAGACGTCGCACATGTTCATCACGGGCCCCGACGTCATCAAGACCGTGACCGGGGAGGACGTCACCTTCGAGGAGCTCGGTGGCGCGCGGACGCACAACACCACCTCGGGCGTGGCGCACTACATGGGCAGCGACGAGGACGACGCGATCGAGTACGTCAAGGAGCTGCTGAGCTACCTGCCGCAGAACAACCTCGAGGACCCGCCCGCCTACGACGTGGAGCCGGACGAGGAGGTCACCGCCGACGACGAGGCGCTCAACACCCTCATCCCCGACTCGGCCAACGTGCCCTACGACATCACCGAGGCGGTCCGCGCCGTGCTGGACGACGGTGACTTCCTGGAGGTCCAGCCGCTGTTCGCGCCCAACATCGTCGTCGGCTACGGCCGCGTCGAGGGGCGCTCGGTGGGCATCGTCGCCAACCAGCCGATGCAGCTCGCGGGCACGCTCGACATCGACGCCTCGGAGAAGGCCGCGCGCTTCGTGCGGACCTGCGACGCGTTCAACATCCCGATCCTGACCTTCGTGGACGTCCCGGGCTTCCTGCCGGGCACCGACCAGGAGTTCGGCGGCATCATCCGGCGCGGGGCCAAGCTGCTCTACGCCTACGCCGAGGCCACCGTGCCGCTCGTGACGATCATCACCCGCAAGGCCTACGGCGGCGCCTACGACGTCATGGGCTCCAAGCACCTCGGGGCCGACATCAACCTCGCCTGGCCCACGGCGCAGATCGCGGTGATGGGCGCCCAGGGTGCGGCCAACATCCTCTACCGCCGCGAGCTCGCGGCCGTCGCCGCGGAGGGCGGTGATGTGGAGGCCGAGCGCGCGCGCCGCATCCAGGAGTACGAGAACACCCTGGCCAACCCCTACATCGCCGCCGAGCGCGGCTACGTCGACGCCGTCATCGAGCCGTCGCACACCCGCGTCGAGGTCGCCCGCGCGCTGCGCCACCTGCGGTCCAAGCGCTCCAACCGGGCTCCCCGCAAGCACGGGAACATCCCGCTGTGAGCACCGAGGAGACCACGGGCGACGTGGCGCAGCCGGAGCCGCCGGTGATCCGGATCGAGCGCGGCAACCCGACCCCCGAGCAGCTCGCGGCCCTGACCGTGGTGCTCACCGCCGCCTCGGGCGGGAGCGCCGGCAGCGCGGGCGACGGCTCGGCTGGCTCACGGCGCACCCTGTGGACCGCCCGCTCGCGCTTCGCCCGCCCCCGCCCGGCCGTCGGGCCCGGCGGCTGGCGAGCCTCCGCGCTGCCCCGCTGACACCCGACCGGGAGCGCGCTCCGCACCGGTCGCGGGCAGGCCAGAGCCCGTCCCGTGAAGATCGTCACGCGATTCTCGGGACCGTCTCCGACTTCCACGTGACGGTCTCTCACGGGACGGTGCGCGACGCTTCTGCCCCGCCTGCCCCTCGCGCCCCCTCCGCTCAGGGCCGGGCGGTGAGCCGGCGGACCAGCCGCTCGTGGTACATCGTCGGCAGGCAGCGGGCGTCGACGACCCGCCTGGCTGCCTCGTCGTCACCCATCGCCGCCGCAAAGGCGGTCAGCATGTCCACGTCGTGAGCGGGCGGTTCGAGGAGCTCCAGGGTGTCCCCGGAGTGCACCGTGCCGGGCACCGCCACACGGAGATAGACCCCGCACCGGCCTCGCTCGGCAAATCTTCGGACCCAGCCCTTCTCACCCATGTGCCCCGCGAACGTCGCGCAGGGAGTGCGTGGCACCGAGACCTCCAGCACGACCTCCTCCCCCACCCGCAGCCGCTGGTTGATCAGCAACGCCTCGAGGTCGATGCCCTCGGTCGTGAGGTTCTCCCCGAAGCCGCCGTCAGGCAGGCCGCGCTGCAGCTCGGCCTCCCACCGGTCGAGCTCCTCCCGCGCGAAGGCGTAGACCGCCTTGTGCGCCCCTCCGTGGTGGTCGACGTCCCCGACATGGTCGCCCACGACCCCCGGCCCGTCGCCATACCTCGGTCCCGGCTCGAACACCTCGATCGACCCCACGGGCCGCTTGTCGATCCCGGTCCGATAGCCCTTGCCGCCCGGTTCCGGCTTGGGCCGGGCGAGGTTCACGGAGCGGACGTGCGGGGTCACCGACCCACCCTACAGAGCCGCGACGCTGCGGCCCTGCGCTCCCCGGCGACGGGCGCGGGAGCGCCATACCCGTTCGACCTCGACGCGACCGCGGGGTAGGTTGCCACGGTGACCGAGCAGAGCCGCCCGCAGACCGACATCGACCGCCTCGCCGAGGCCCACCTGGACGCCATGGTGGCGCTCAGCCCGCTGGAGGCGACCTACCTCGGCGTCCCCGGCCAGGACGACAAGCTGGACGACCTGTCGATCGAGGGGCTGCGCGCCCACCGTGACCAGGCCGCCGCCACGCTCGAGGAGCTGGCCCGCACCGAGGCCGTCGACGACGTCGACAAGGTGACCGCTGCCGCGCTGCGCGAGCGCCTCGGCCTCGAGGTCGAGCAGCTCGACCTCGTCCTCGAGGGCCGCGCCCCCGTCGACCTCAACGTCATCGCGTCCGCGCCGCAGGCGGTGCGGGACGTCTTCGACATCATGGCCAAGGACACCGAGGAGCACTGGCGCACCATCGCCGCCCGCCTCGACGCCGTCCCCGCCGCGCTCCAGCAGTATGCCGACGCCCTCACCTGGTCCGCCGAGCGCGGCCAGGTCGTGCCGCGTCGCCAGGTGACCGCCGTCGCCGAGCAGTGCCGCGACCAGGCCGGCGACGAGGCCAGCAGTTTCGACGCGCTGACCACCGAGGCCGAGGGGCAGCCCGAGGAGGTCCGCGGCCTGCTGGCCGCCGCGATCACCTCGGCCAAGTCGGCCTTCGGCGCCCTGGCGACCTTCCTCGACGAGCTCGCCGCCCAGGCCCCGGAGTCCGACGCCGCCGGCCAGGAGCTCTACCGCCTGCGCTCCCGCTCCTTCCTCGGCGCCGAGATCGACCTCGAGGAGACCTACCGCTGGGGGCAGGAGGAGCTGGCCCGGATCACCCGGATGATGGAGGAGACGGCCGAGCAGATCCGGCCCGGCGCCACCGTCAAGGAGGCTGTGGCCCTCCTCGACGCGGACCCGGCCTACCAGCTGGACGGCACCGACGCGCTCAGGGAGTGGATGCAGGTCAAGGCCGACGAGGCCGTCGCCAACCTCGCCGACACCCACTTCGACATCCCGGAGCCGATCCGCACCATCGAGTGCATGATCGCGCCGAGCCAGACCGGCGGCATCTACTACACCGGCCCCTCGGAGGACTTCTCCCGCCCGGGTCGCATGTGGTGGTCCGTCCCCAAGGGCGTGACGACGTTCTCGACCTGGCGCGAGCTGACGACCGTCTACCACGAGGGTGTGCCCGGGCACCACCTGCAGATCGGGCAGACGGTCTACCGCTCCGAGCTGCTCAACCGGTGGCGTCGCCTGGCCTCCTGGACCTCCGGCCACGGCGAGGGCTGGGCCCTCTACAGCGAGTGGCTCATGGCGGACCTGGGCTACATGGACGACCCGGGCAACCGGATGGGCCTGCTGGACGGGCAGTCGCTGCGCGCCGCCCGCGTCGTCATCGACATCGGTGTCCACTGCGGCTTCGAGGCGCCGGAGGAGGTCGGTGGCGGTGAGTGGACCTACGACAAGGCCTGGGAGTTCCTCAACAACCACGTGAACATGGACGAGGGCTTCGTCCGCTTCGAGCTGGACCGCTACCTCGGCTGGCCGGGCCAGGCGCCCGCCTACAAGATCGGCGAGCGCCTCTGGCTCGAGCTGCGCGACGAGGCCAGGCGTCGGGAGGGCGAGGATTTCGACCTCAAGGCCTTCCACCGCCGGGCGCTCGACATCGGCGGCGTGGGGCTGGACACCCTGCGCGCCGCGGTCCTGGGCGAGCTCTGACCTCGGCGCTGCGCACGATGGGCGAGGTCCCGGAGCTGCGGACGGAGCGGCTGCTCCTCCGCGGCTTCCGGGACGCCGACCGCGACCCCTTCGCGGCGCTCAACGCCGACCCGCTGGTGACGCGGCACCTCCAGGGCACGCTGACCCGCGAGCGCTCGGACGCCTTCGTCGACCGCATCGCCGCCTGCTGGGCCGAGCGCGGCTGGGGGCTGTGGGCGCTGGAGCACCGCGAGTCCGGCACGTTCCTGGGCTACACCGGCCTCTGGCCCGCCGACTTCCTCCCCTCGGGTCCGGGCGTGGAGGTGGGCTGGCGCCTGGCCGCCCACGCCTGGGGCCGGGGGTATGCGCCGGAGGCCGCCCGCGCCGCGCTCCGGTTCGGCTTCGAGCAGGTCGGTCTCCCCGAGATCGTCTCCTTCACCGCGAGGGGCAACACCGCGTCGCTGCGCGTCATGGAGAAGATCGGGCTGCGGCCGGACCCGACGCGCGACTTCGACCACCCGCGCGTGGACGCCGACGCCTACCCCGAGCTCGTCGCCCACCTCTTCCACGCGCTCACCCAGGACGAGTGGGCCGCGACCACCGCGCGCGACGGCATACCCTGGCGCCCGTGATCCCCTTCGTGCTGGCCTCGGCCTCCCCCGCCCGCCTGTCCACCCTGCGCTCGGCCGGGGTCGAGCCCGAGGTCGTCGTCTCCGGCGTCGACGAGGACGCCGCGCTCGCCCGGGCCCAGGAGAGGTATGGCGTGCTCGCCCCCGCCGACGTCGCGCTGACCCTCGCCCGGGTCAAGTGCGAGGCGGTGGTGAGCGATGAGGACCCCGACGCGCTCGTCCTGGGGTGCGACTCGGTGCTTGAGCTCGACGGCCAGATCCACGGCAAGCCTGGGGACGCGACCCAGGCCGCGGAGCGCTGGCTGCGCATGCGCGGGCGGAGCGGCACGCTGCATACCGGGCACTGGGTCGTCGACAACCGCGAGGACGGCAGCGGTGCGACGCTGGGCGCGACCGCGTCCACGGTGGTGCACTTCGCCGACCTGTCCGACGAGGAGATCGCGGCCTACGTCGCGACCGGGGAGCCGCTGCACGTGGCGGGGGCCTTCACCGTCGACGGCCTCGGCGGGCCCTACGTCACCTCCGTCGAGGGTGACTACCACGCGGTCGTCGGGGTGAGCCTGCCGCTGCTGCGCGAGCTCCTCCTCGAGGCCGGCGTGGCCTGGCACGAGCTGCGCGGCTGACGGCGGCGGGTCACGCCCCCTGGCGCACCGGCGCGACGCTGGTCCCGTAGGCACCGGCAAGCGCGGAGACCACGCCGACCAGGGCCACCGCCGCCCACCAGCCCTCGCCGACCGCCCGCCACGCGCTCACCCCGACGACCGGCCCGAGCGCCATACCCACCCCGAACGCCGCCTGCGAGACGGCGAACATCGCGGGTCGCAGGGCCTCGGGCTCACCGGACGGGAAGGACCAGAGCCGCGGCGCGCTGACGGTGGTGCCCGCGACCGCCAGCACGGCCGACAGCAGCACCAGCGCGGCGACGTGCGGAGCGAGGCCGTAGAGGGCGAAGCTGAGGCCGAAGACCACGGTGCCGACCAGCACGGCGGCCGGCACCGGCCAGCTGCGCGTCGCGGTGGTGACCGGGAGCTCGAGGACGACCAGGGTGACGGCGCCCAGGCTCAGGATCGCGGCATACAGGGACGGGCCGTGCCCGACCGCGGACAGCTGCAGCGGCAGCGTGGAGAAGGTCTGCGCGTAGACCACCCCGCTGGTCAGCATGGCCACGGCGTAGAGCACGCGCCGGCGGGTGAGCAGCGTCGACCACCTGCCGCCGGCCGTCGCCCTCTCCGGGGCGGGCGCGGCGCCGGCACTGCGGCCCGCGGAGGTGCGGGCGACGACGCCGGCCGCGAGGAGGGAGGTGACGCCGTCCAGCACGAAGAGCAGCACCCACCGGTCAGCGGCGATCGCCGCCGCGGCCAGCACGGGCGCGACCAGTGCGCCGGCGTTCATCGCGACGCGGAAGGCGGAGAAGACGAAGACCGAGCTGTCCTCGTCGGCCGCGCGGCTGAGCGCCTCCGAGGAGGCGGGACGGAACGCCTGCGTGGACACGCCGACCACCAGGGCGAGCGCGGCCACCAGGAGCACCGACGCCGTCGAGGCGGCCAGCGGGACGGTCGCGATGAGCACTCCGGTCGTCCCCAGCGCGCCGGCCATCGCCGTCCTCGGCCCGAGGCGGGACGTCGCCGCCGCTCCGACGGGAGCCCCGAGCAGGGTGCCCACGGCGAACCCGCCCACCGCCAGGGCGGCGTCGCGCGCCGGCAGCCCGGCGTGGACCAGGTAGACGAGGAGGAAGCCCTCCAGGACCGCCCCGAGCTGGTTGACGCCGGCGGCGACCAGGACGAGGCGGACGTCGGAGGGCAAGGAGCGCAGGGAGCGCCAGGACTCACGCAGGATCATCACGGGCAGAAGTCTGCGAGGGCCGGCCCCGGCTCGCTGGCGGGTTTGCGACATCACCGTCCGTCGGCAGGAGGCTGCAGCACCGTGTGCCCTCCGATGAGGATGTATCTGCGGCTCCCGCGCGGGCTCTGAGTCATCGCGACACCGTTCCTGGCACCGGCGGCTCGGGGGCCGCCGGCACGGGCGCGCCGCGCAGCAGGGGTCGCTGCCGCGGCGCCGCCCCGGAGGGGGTGGCGCGGTCGTCGGCCAGGGCCGCCCGTGACGGACCTGGCCGACGACCGTTCCGCACCGCCGGACCACCTCGTCTCTCACCTCCGCCGTCAGCCATCGCGGGGCTACGCCAGGCGCGCGCGGCATACCGGACCTTGCCCTGCCCCCGGCTCAGTGACGCCCCACGCGGGTGAGACGATGGCCGCGCACACGTGGTTCGACGAGGAGGTCGTGGTGGTAGGCGGTGCGCGCAGGGTCGCGGTGGTCGGTGCGGGGATGGTCGGGCTGGCGACGGCCTGGTTCCTCCGCGAGCGAGGCGTCGAAGTCACCGTCCTCGACCGTGAGGGCGTGGCTGCGGGCGCCTCGTGGGGCAACGCGGGGTGGCTGACCCCGGCGATCGCGACGCCGCTGCCGGAGCCGGCGGTGCTGCGCTACGGCATCAAGGCGCTCGTCTCGCCCAACTCCCCCGTCTACGTGCCGCCGAGCGCCGACCCGCGCCTGGTGCGCTTCGCCGCCGGCTTCGTGCGCCACAGCACCAACAGCCGGTGGGAGCGGGCGATGCAGTCCCTCATCCCGATCAACGACCTCTCGCTCGCCGCCTTCGACCACCTCGGTGCGCACGGTGTCGACGAGCCGGTCCGCGACGCGGACCCCTTCATCGCCGCCTACGACCGGGCCGGTGACGTGCAGGTCCTGCTCGATGAGTTCACGCACATCGAGCACGCCGGCGGCAAGGTCGAGCACGAGCTCATCGGCGCCGACGAGGCCCGTCGGCGCGAGCCCGCCCTCTCCGACGCGGTGCAGGCCGCGATCGTCATCCACGGGCAGCGCTACATCAACCCCGTGAGGTATGTCGAGTCCCTCGCCGCCGCGGTCCGCGCCCAGGGCACCGAGATCGTCACCGGCACCGAGGTGCTGCAGCTGGACGACCTGGGCAGCGCCGGGGTGCGGGTTGAGACCAGCGGTGCCGGCGGAGGGACCTACGACGCAGTCGTCGTGGCCACCGGGGCCTGGCTGGGTGACCTGGTCTCCCCGTTCGGCGTGCGGCACGTCGTCCAGGCCGGGCGCGGCTACTCCTTCAGCGTCGAGACCGAGCACATGCCCGCCAGCCCGATCTACTTCCCGGTCGCGCGCCTCGCGCTGACGCCGCTCGGGGACCGCCTGCGGGTGGCCGGGATGATGGAGTTCCGCCGCCCCGACGCGGCGCTGGACCCCCGCCGCATCAAGGCGCTCGTCGACCCGGCGCGCAGGCTGCTCCGCGGCGTGGACCTGGACCACCGTCAGGACGAGTGGGTCGGGTCCCGCCCGGTCACCGCGGACGGTCTGCCGCTCATCGGCCGGACGAGCTCGGAGCGGGTCTTCGTCGCCGGCGGCCACGGCATGTGGGGCATCACCCTCGGCCCTGCCACCGGTCAGCTGCTCGCCGAGCAGATCACCACGGGCCGGGTGCCGACCGCGCTGACCCCGTTCGACCCGCTGCGCACGCCCACCTGGGCCCCCACGCGCCTGCGTCGCGGCACCGCGAGCGTCTGACCCACGCCCCGACCGGACAGGCGTTCCTGCCGCCGACGCGGCAGGAAACCCGCGAGCGTCAGACCCACCACCACACAACCGGACAGGCGTTCCTGCCGCTGGTGCGGCAGGAACGCCTGTCCGGTCGGTGCGGCAGGAACGCCTGTCCGGTTGGTGCGGCAGGAACGCCTGTCCGGTCGGTGCGGCAGGAACGCCTGTCCGGTCGCTCAGGCGTCGTAGTCGATCTCGACCTCGTCGGTGACGGGGTGGGACTGGCACATCAGCCGGTAGCCGCGTGCGACCTCGTCCTCCTCGAGGGCGTAGTTGCGGTCCATCCGCACCTCGCCCGAGACCACCTTGGCGCGGCAGGTGCCGCAGACCCCGCCGGTGCAGGAGTATGGCGCGTCGGGCCTCTCCCGCAGCGTCGCGTTGAGGATGGTCTCGGCCTTGGACGGCATCGGCACGCGGGTCGTGCGACCGTCGAGCGTCACGGTGGCCACCGCCTCCGGCGGAGCACTGAGGTCGACCTCCGTCGGCGCCGCCGCGACCGGGGCGCCCGCGTCGTCGACGTGGAAGATCTCGTGGTGGACGTGCTGGGCGTCCACGCCACGCTCGGACAGGACGCTCTGCACCGTCTCGACCATCCCGAAGGGTCCGCAGAGGTACCACTCGTCCACCTCGTCCTCCGGGACGAAGGTCGCCAGCAGCTCCTCGACCTTCTCCCGGTCGATGCGGCCGTTGAGCAGCTCGATCTCCTGGGCCTCACGGGAGAGCACGTTGAGCAGGGTGAACCGCCCCGGGAAGCGGTTCTTGAGGTCCATCAGCTCCTCGAGGAACATGATCGAGTCGGTGCGCCGGTTGCCGTAGACGAGCGTGACCCGCGACCCGGGCTCCTCCTCCAGCACGGTCGAGAGGATGGACAGGACGGGCGTGATCCCCGAGCCCGCCGCGATGCCGACGTGGTGCTTGGTGGCGGTCGGGTCCACCGGGCAGACGAACGAACCGAGCGGCTCCATGACCCGCAGCACGTCGCCGGGACGGACCTGGGTGTTCATCCAGGTCGACATGACGCCCGACGGCACGCGCGCTGACGCGACCCGCACCTGCCCACGACGCCGCGACTCCGCGCGGGAGATGCAGCAGGAGTAGGAGCGACGCACGTCCTGGCCGTCGATGGTCGCGCGCACGGTCAGGTGCTGGCCGGGCTCGAACGCGAAGGTCTCGCGCAGCTCCTCGGGGACGGCGAAGGTGACGGCGACCGCGTCGTCGGTGAGACGGTCGACGCTGCTCACGGTGAGCTCGTGGAAGTGCGCCCGGTGCCGGGTCGGCTGCTGGATCAGGGACACAGGACTCCTAGATGGTCTTGAACTCGTCGAAGGGTTCGCGGCAGGCCAGGCAGCGGCGCAGGGCCTTGCACGCGGTGGACCCGAAGCGGGCGATCTCCTCGGTCTCGAGCGACCCGCACAGCGGGCAGGTCACCCGTCGCTTCTGGAGCGTCAGGTGGACGGCACCGGCGTCGTGCGCTCGTTGGCCCGTGGGCGGGGCGATCCCGAAGCGGCGCAGGGACTCCCGGCCCTGGGTGCTCATCCAGTCGGTGGTCCACGCGGGTGAGAGCTGGGTGACGACCTCGACCGGCACACCGTGCCGGACGCCGACGGCGACCACCGCCTCCTCCATCGCCCGCATGGCGGGGCACCCGGAGTAGGTCGGCGTCATCGTCACCCGGAGCCCGTCACCGACCCGCTCGACCGCTCGCACCACGCCGAGGTCGTCGAGGGAGATCACCGGGATCTCGGGGTCCGGGACGGCGCGGAGCTCCCGCTCGACCTGCTCCAGGAGCGAGGTGAGCTCCGCCGGGGAGGTGCGCGACGCCATACCCAGGGCCCCTGCCCGGCTCACCAGGTGGCGCCGGGGTGGCTGCGCGCGATGTGCTGCATCTCGGCCAGGAGGTAGCCCATCGGCCGGGAGTGGATGCCGTCACGACCGCCCCGCGCGTGCCAGCGCGGCGCGTCGGGCATCGCCAGCGTGGCGCGGTCCAGCACCCCGGAGACGTAGTCGTTGACCGGACCGGCCAGGGTCGAGGGCAGCACGCCGACGCCCTCCGCCGCCGCCCACCGCGCCGCGGGATAGTCCTCGCCCAGCTCGCGGACGTAGGGGTGGACGGCGACCAGCCCGGCCTGCATCCGCTCGTGGCTGACCTCGGTGCCGTCGCCGAGGCGGAGGACCCACTGCGTCGCGTGGTCACGGTGGTACTCGACCTCCTTGACCGCCTTCTGCGCGATGCCGGCGAGGGTCTCGTCCGCGGACCCGACCAGGCGGGAGTAGAGCTCGACCTGGTAGCTGGAGAACCACAGCATGCGGGCCATCTCGTGGGCGAAGTCGCCACGCTCCTGCTCCACCAGGTGGACGTTGCGGAACTCCCGCTCGTCGCGCAGCATGGCCAGCGCGTCCTCGTCGCGGCCGGCTCCCTCGACCTCGCCCGCGCGGGTCAGCAACGAGCGGGCCTGCCCGAGCAGGTCCAGCCCGATGTTGCCGAGGGCCATGTCCTCCTCGATCTGCGGCGCATGGGTGAGCCACTCGGCCAGGCGCTGCGCATAGACCAGGGCGTCGTCGCCCAGGCTGAGGAGGTATGCCGTCGCCTGGGAGGCGCCGTCCCCCAGGTCGCCCCCGGGCCGGGGGCCGGCGATCCGGACGCCGGCGAACTCAGAGCCCTTGGTGCTCACAGGTACTCCACGTCCTCGGGGACGTCGTAGAACGTCGGGTGGCGGTAGACCTTGTCGGCGGCCGGGTCGAAGAAGCTGTCCTTCTCGTCCGGGCTGGAGGCCGTGATGTCGTCGGAGGCCACGACCCAGATCGAGACGCCCTCCTG
Organism: Ornithinimicrobium tianjinense; assembly: GCF_014636495.1. GTDB lineage: Bacteria > Actinomycetota > Actinomycetes > Actinomycetales > Dermatophilaceae > Ornithinicoccus > Ornithinicoccus tianjinensis. The sequence goes on along the minus strand of NZ_BMEM01000001.1, from coordinate 869,825 downwards.
CCGGCGGGTGTAGAGGTCGCGCGCGTTGCGCAGCGCCATCTGGGCGTCGGGCGCGTGGAGGGACCCGGCGTGGACGTGGTTCAGCCCGCGCTTGGCGCGGACGAAGACCTCGTAGAGGGGCCAGTTGTCGTTGCTCATGCCACCGCTCCCTGCTCGCGCTCTGCCACCTTCGCGGCATACGCCACCGCCGCCTCGCGCACCCACGCGCCCTCCTCGTGCGCCGCGACGCGGGTCGCGATGCGCTCGGCGTTGCAGGGGCCGTCGCCCTTGAGCACCCGCCAGAACTCGTCCCAGTCGATCTCGCCGAAGTCCCAGTGCCCGCGCTCCTCGTTCCAGCGCAGGTCCGGGTCGGGCAGCGTGATGCCGAGCTTGATCGCCTGCGGCACGGTCATGTCGACGAACTTCTGGCGCAGGTCGTCGTTGGTGAACCGCTTGATGCCCCACGCCATGTTCTGGGCGGTGTGGCCGTCGGCGGCCTTCTCCCCCGAGTCCGGCGGACCGAACATCATCAGCGCCGGCCACCACCAGCGGTTGGCGGCGTCCTGGAGCATGGCCTTCTGGGCGTCCGTGCCCTGCGACAGCGTCCACAGGATCTCGAAGCCCTGACGCTGGTGGAACGACTCCTCCTTGCACACCCGGATCATGGCGCGGGCGTAGGGCCCGTAGGAGCAGCGGCACAGCGGCACCTGGTTCATGATCGCCGCGCCGTCGACCAGCCAGCCGATCGCACCCGCGTCGGCCCAGGTCAGCGTCGGGTAGTTGAAGATCGAGGAGTACTTCTGCTTGCCGGCGTGCAGCTTGTCGAGCAGCTCCTCGCGGTCCACGCCGAGCGTCTCGGCCGCGGAGTAGAGGTAGAGCCCGTGGCCGGCCTCGTCCTGGACCTTGGCCAGCAGGATCGCCTTGCGGCGCAGGCTGGGGGCGCGGGTGAGCCAGTTGCCCTCGGGCTGCATGCCGATGATCTCGGAGTGCGCGTGCTGGGCGATCTGGCGGATCAGGGTCTGGCGATAGCCGTCGGGCATGGCGTCCCTGGGCTCGATGCGCGAGTCCTCGTCGATGAGGCCGTTGAAGTAGTCCTCCAGGGCCTGCGTGTAGTCCTGGGTCTCCGCGGCGTTCAGGGGCGCGTCGTCGCGGGGCCCGAAGTCGTTGCCGTACATGAGGGCCAGTCTGCCAGAGACCGGTGGCTCTATGACACTTTCGCCGTCGTCTGACCGCTGAGGTGTCACAAAGGACAGGTGGGAGACTAGGGCGGTGACGCACGACCACCCGCACGACCACCCGCACACCCCGACCACGGGCCCGCTGGCCGACGCCGCAGTGCGGACCGGTCGCCCGTCCGACGCCCCCGCCGTGGGCCTCGTGCAGGCGTTCGTCTGGCAGGACGCGTATGCCGGTGTGCTGGGCCAGGAGGTCCTCGACCAGTTCACGGGTCCCGCCTTCGGCAACGCCTGGCGGCGCAGCCTCGAGACCCCGCCCACGCCGCGCCACCGGTTGCTCGTCGCGACCGCGGGCCCGCAGGTCGTCGGCTACGTCTCGATCGGCCCGGCCGGCGACGAGCCCGGGCTGGAGCCCGGTCGCACGGGGATGATCTACGACGGCGGCGTCCACCCCGAAGGACGGCGGGCCGGCCACGGCTCCCGGCTGCTCAACGCCGCGGTCGACACGCTCCGCGCGGACGGGAGCACCGGCACCGAGCCGGTCGCCGTGGCCACGTGGGTCCTGGCCGCCGCCGAGGACACCCGCGCCTTCCTGCAGCAGGCCGGCTTCGAGCCCGACGGCGCCTGGCGAGACCGCGTCGTCGACGAGGACGGCCGCACCGCACGGGAGGTCCGCCTGGTGGTCGCCCTGTGACGGGGGCAACGGCATACCCGCGGCAGTGGTGGAAGACCCCCGCCGCCCGAGAGGGCCTCGCGGTGGGCCTGGTCGGCCTCTACGGCGTGAGCGCCGGCGCGCTCGGCGTGGCCGCGGGCCTGTCGGTGGCCCAGACCATGCTCACCTCGCTGCTGCTCTTCAGCGGGGGCTCGCAGTTCGCGTTCTACGGAGTGATCGGCACGGGCGGCAACCCGCTCGCCGCGGTCGCGACCTCGACGCTGCTCGGCCTGCGCAACGGCTTCTACGGGCTGCAGCTGTCGCGGCTGCTCGAGCCGAAGGGGTGGCTGCGCCCGGTGGCGGCGCACCTGACGATCGACGAGACCACCGCCGTCGCCCTCGCGCAGGAGACGCCGCAGCGCTCGCGGATCGGGTTCTACGTCACCGGCGTCATGCTGTTCGTCGTCTGGAACAGCACCACCCTCGTCGGCGCCCTGGCCGGTGAGGCCATGGGTGACCCGCGCGCCTACGGGCTCGACGCCGCGGCGGCGGCGGCCTTCGTCGCCCTGGTGTGGCCGCGGCTGTTCGGCCGTGGCGCGCACGGACGGACCGGCCCGATAGCCACGGCCGCGCTGGCGATGATCCTCACGCTCGTGTCGGCACCGTTCACCCCCACCGGCGTCGAGGTGCTGGTCGGGGCGACCGCGGCCCTGGTCGTGGGACTGCGGGACCGCGGGCGGCCCGACGCTGCCGCCACGGAGCCGACGGAGCCCACGGAGGCGACGGCATGACGCTGTGGATCGCGGTGATCGCCGCCAGCCTGCTCAGCCTGGCCACCAAGTTCGCCGGCCACCTCGTCCCCGAGCACCTGCTCGAGGTGCCGTGGGTGGAGCGGGTCGTGCCGCTCCTGACGGTCGCCCTGCTGTCGGCCCTCGTCGTCACGCAGGGCTTCCTCGACACCGACGGCCTGCCGACGCTGGACCCGCGAGCGGCCGGGATCGGCGTGGCCGTCGTGCTGCTGCTCCTGCGGGCACCCTTCATCGTGGTCGTCGCCCTGGCGGCCCTGACGGCCGCGCTGCTGCGCCTCTGGACCTGACCCGTGGAGCTGGTCGGCGCGGCTCGCGCGGGCAGGGCCCGCACCGCGTCGGCACGCCTGGTGGGCGTCGACCTGGCCCGGGCGGTCGCCCTGCTGGGGATTTTCGCCGCCCACCTCGTCAGTCCTGACGACCCGGGGGCGCCCGGCGGGGTCGACCCGCTCTTCCAGCTCGTCGCCGGCCGCTCCTCGGCACTCTTCGCACTGCTCGCCGGGGTCGGGATCGCCCTGTCGAGCCGCGACGCCGGCACCGACCCGTGGGGTGCGCGAGCACGGCTGCTGACGAGGGCCGGCTGCATCGCCTTCCTGGGGCTGTGGCTGGGCGCCTTCCCCTCGGGCCTGGCGATCATCCTCACCTTCTACGGCGTCCTCTTCTGCTGCGCACTGCCGGTGCTGCACTGGCGTGCCCGGTCCCTGGCCGTCCTCGCGGTCGCCTGGGGGCTGCTCTCCCCCGTCGTCAGCCTGGTGCTGCGCGACCGGGTGGACGCCGGCCCCACGATCGTCCCCACCTTCGTCCACCTCGCCGAGCCGCTGCGCCTCGCCCAGGAGCTCCTGCTCACCGGCTACTACCCCGTGCTCACCTGGGCGACCTACCTGTTCGCGGGTATGGCGCTCGGTCGGCTCGACCTGCGGCGCGCCCCGGTCGGGCCGCGGCTGGCGCTCGTGGGCGCCTGGCTCGCCGCGCTGGCGCTCGCGGTCTCCGGTCTGGTGCGCTCGCGGCCCACGGCGCGCGCCGCCCTGGTCGCCGACCCGCGGCAGCCGGTCGCGGACTGGGCCGAGCTGGACACCCAGCTCCGGCACGGGCTGTTCGGGACGCACCCCACCGAGACCTCGTGGTGGCTGGGGGTCTGGGCACCGCACAGCGGCAGCATCGTCGACCTTGCCCACACCACCGGGACGGCCGTGCTCGTCCTGGGCCTGGCGCTCACGGCGGTGCGGCTGCTCCCCGCGCTGCCGTGGCGGCTCCTCGGAGGTGCGGGGGCGATGACGTTGACGCTCTACAGCCTGCACGCGCTCGTGCTCTCCTCGCCGCTCGGCGCGCGCGGTGAGGCGGCTCTGCTGGTGCACACCCTCGTCGCCCTGGGGGTCGGCGCAGCCGTCGTGGCCGCAGGCCGCCGCGGTCCGCTGGAGCAGCTCGTCAGCGAGGTTGTGCGGCTCGTGCCCGGGCGCGGCCCGCACCGCTGAGCGGAGGGCCACACCGACCCGCTGTTCACTTTCTGTTCACTTTTGCCAGGTCATCGACTAGGCTAGATGAACAGAAGATGAACGATCGAGCGAACAGGAGGTGGATGCATGGACACCCGTGTCCACGAGCCCGAGACGACGCGTCGCCGCGTCGAGATCGCCTGGGTCCCCGGGCACGACGTCTGGGGGCGCCCGATCATGGAGATGCGCTGGCACGTCGGGGACAGCCCCCACGTCACGCAGGGCTGATCAGCACAGAGCACGACCCGCAGACGCCGAAGGGCGCGATCCGGACACTCCGGATCGCGCCCTTCCGCTTGCGCCACCTGGGGCGGGGCCTTGGCTCTGACGCCTCGACGACCCCGTGGAGACGCACCACGCACGCCGCGAGGGCGGCCCCATCGCCTGGGACCGCCCTCGCAGTGTGTCGCAGACTCAGCCGTCAGGCGTCGTCACCCGCGTCGGCGCCGGACTCGTCGCCCGCGCCGGCGTTGGTGCCACGACCGCGGCCGCCACGGCGGCGACGCTGGCGGCGGGGACGCTCGGAGCCCTCACCGGCAGCCTCGCCGTCCTCGGCACCCGCGTCAGCGTCCTCGTCGGCAGGAGCCTCCGGCGCTGCGTCGGCGACCGGGGCGGTCGCGTCCACGCCCGGCAGCTGCGGCGCCTCGGCACCGGCAGCGGCGGCGGGCGCGTCGGCAGGAGCGTCGGCGGCGGCACCGGCAGCGCCGGCGTCACCCGCCGAGCCGCCCTCGACGACGGCACCCAGCGACAGCTTGCCGCGCGGGTCGATCTCCTTGAGCTCGACCTGGACCTTCTGGCCCACTGCGAGCACGTCCTCGACCGCGTCGATGCGCTTGCCGCCCACGAGCTTGCGGATCTCGGAGATGTGCAGCAGGCCGTCCTTGCCCGGCAGCAGCGAGATGAACGCCCCGAAGGTCGTCGTCTTCACCACGGTGCCGAGGAAGCGCTCGCCGATCTCCGGCATCTGGGGGTTGGCGATCGCGTTGACCGCGGCGCGGGCCGCCTCGGCCGAGGGGCCGTCGGTGGCGCCGATGTAGACGGTGCCGTCGTCCTCGATCGAGATGTCTGCGCCGGTGTCCTCCTGGATCTGGTTGATCATCTTGCCCTTCGGGCCGATGACCTCGCCGATCTTGTCGACCGGGACCTTCACCGTGATGACGCGGGGGGCGAAGGGGCTCATCTCGTCCGGAGCGTCGATGGCCTCGTTCATCACGTCGAGGATGTGCATCCGGGCCTCGCGGGCCTGGGTCAGCGCGCCGGCCAGCACGTCGGCGGGGATGCCGTCGAGCTTGGTGTCCAGCTGGATCGCGGTGACGAACTCCCGCGTGCCGGCGACCTTGAAGTCCATGTCACCGAAGGCGTCCTCGGCACCCAGGATGTCGGTCAGCGCGGCATACTGCGTCTGACCGTCCACCTCCGCGGACACGAGGCCCATCGCGATGCCCGCGACGGGCGCGCGCAGCGGCACACCAGCGTTGAGCAGCGACATCGTGGACGCGCAGACCGAGCCCATCGAGGTCGAGCCGTTGGAGCCGAGAGCCTCGGACACCTGCCGGATCGCGTAGGGGAACTCCTCGCGGGTCGGCAGCACCGGCATCAGGGCACGCTCGGCGAGCGCGCCGTGGCCGATCTCGCGGCGCTTCGGGGAGCCGACGCGGCCGGTCTCACCGGTGCTGTAGGGCGGGAAGTTGTAGTTGTGCATGTAGCGCTTGCGGGTCACCGGGGAGAGGGTGTCCAGCTGCTGCTCCATGCGCAGCATGTTGAGGGTGGTGACACCCATGATCTGGGTCTCGCCACGCTCGAAGATCGCCGAGCCGTGCGCGCGCGGGATGACCTCGACCTCGGCGGAGAGGGCGCGGATGTCCTTGAGGCCACGGCCGTCGATGCGGACCTGGTCGCGCAGGATGCGCTCACGGATGAGCTTCTTCTGCACGGAGCGGTAGGCCGCGTCCAGCTCCTTGTCGCGCCCGGCGAACGGGGCGTCGCTGGTCGTGTCGCTGTCGCCGGCGGCGTCCCAGTGCAGACCGAGGAGCTTGGCCTTCATGGCGACCTTGATCTCGTCGATCCGGCCCTCGCGCTCCTGCTTGCCCGCGATCTGCAGCGCCTGGGCCAGGTCGGCGGAGGTGGCCTCCTCGACCGCGGCGTAGGCGTCGTCCTCGTAGTCGAGGAAGCGCGGGAACTCCTGGACCTCCTTGGCGGTCTTCGAGGCGAGCTCGGCCTGGGCCTCGCACAGCGCCTTGATGAACACCTTCGAGGCCTCGAGGCCCTGGGCCACGACCTCCTCGGTCGGCGCCTGCTTGCCCTCGTCCTTGACGAGGTTCCAGGTGGACTCGGTGGACTCGGCCTCGACCATCATGATCGCGACGTCGTCCCCGACGACCCGACCGGCCACGACCATGTCGAAGGTCGAGCGCTCGATGTCGGAGAAGTTGGGGAAGGCGACCCACTGGCCGTCGATGAGGGACACGCGCACGCCACCGATCGGGCCGCTGAAGGGCAGGCCGGAGATCTGGGTGGAGGCGGACGCGGCGTTGATCGCCAGCACGTCGTACTGGTGGTCGGGGTTGAGCGACAGCACAGTGATGACGACCTGGACCTCGTTGCGCAGGCCCTTGGCGAAGGTCGGGCGCAGCGGGCGGTCGATCAGGCGGCAGGTGAGGATGGCGTCGGTCGACGGGCGGCCCTCACGCCGGAAGAAGCTGCCGGGGATCTTGCCGGCGGCGTACATGCGCTCCTCGACGTCCACCGTCAGCGGGAAGAAGTCGAAGTGGTCCTTGGGGTGCTTGCTCGCGGTCGTGGTCGACAGGAGCATGGTGTCGTCGTCGAGGTAGGCGGTGACGGAACCGCCGGCCTGCTTGGCCAGACGCCCGGTCTCGAACCGGACGGTGCGGGTGCCGAAGCTGCCGTTGTCGATCGTGGCTTCGGCGAACGTGATCTCTGGACCCTCCATGGGCCCTCCTTTTCTGTTGCTCTCAGCGCGGGGCATCGTCGTTGTGCCCGGCTGGTCCTTCCTTGGGGAGTATGCCGTCCCGGCAGTCTCCCTGGCGCACCCGACTGGTGCGGGCCCGCCATACGCAAAGGAGCGGCCCCCGATCTGGTCGGGAACCGCTCCCCTGCGAGTCTCAGCGACGCAGGCCGAGGCGCTTGATCAGCGACCGGTAGCGCTCGATGTCGGTCTGCTCGAGGTAGCGGAGCAGGCGCTTGCGCTTGCCGACGAGGAGAAGCAGGCCGCGGCGGCTGTGGTGGTCGTGCTTGTGCTCGCGGGCGTGCTCGGTGAGCTCCTTGATGCGGGCGGTGAGCAGCGCGACCTGGACCTCCGGCGAACCGGTGTCGCCCTCGGCCGTGGCGTACTCCTTGATGATCTCCTGCTTGGCGGCAGTGTCCATCGCCATAGGGCGACTCCTTCTCTCTCGTTGCGCGGCGCATCCCGGGCATGTCCACCGGGGCACTCTGGATCCGCGGCCGTTCAGACGGCGTCGTCCAGAATATCAGCGCCTCCCCACCTGCCCTAATCCCGAGCGGCGGCCGGCCCCCGACCCTGCCAGGATGCTCTCATGTCCACTCTCGAGGCCTTCCCCACCGACTGGCAGAGCGCCCTGTGCATCGTGGCCCACCCCGACGACATCGAGTACGGCACCGCGGCGGCCGTCGCCTCCTGGACCGCGGCCGGGAAGGAGGTCACCTACCTCCTCGTGACCCGCGGCGAGGCCGGCATCGACACCATGGAGCCGGCGCGGGCGGCGACCGTGCGCGAGCAGGAGGAGCGCGCCGGGGCGCGCGAGGTCGGCGTCGAGGTGGTGGACTTCCTCGAGGGCTTCCACGACGGGGTGCTGGAGCACAGCCTCGAGCTGCGCCGGGCGCTCGCCCGGGCCATCCGGATCCGGCGGCCGGACGTCGTCATCACCACCACCTACGACGCGCGCTTCGCCGGCGGCATGGTCAACCAGGCCGACCACCGCGTCGTCGGTCTGGAGGTGCTCGACGCCGTGGCCGCCGCCGGCAACCGCTGGATCTTCCCCGAGCTGGTGGAGCAGGGACACGCGCCCTGGGGCGGCGTGCGCTACCTCGGCTGGGCGGGCACGACCCCCACCCACGAGGTGGACGTCACCGAGCACTTCGAGGCGGCGGTGCGCTCGCTCCAGGCGCACGCGGAGTACAACGCGGCCCTGCCGGAGACCTTCCCGGCGCCGCGCGAGCTGCTGAGCTTCATCCTCGGCGACCCCGAGAGCCGGGGCGAGGACGGGACCCCCAGCCGCTACCGGTGGACCGTCGACCTCATCACGCGCTGACGGGCGTCCAGGTCACGTCCGGCGCTGGCAGCCGCCGCACCAGAACAGGTTGCGTCCGGCCACGACCTTGTGGCGCACGGTCGCCCCGCAGCGCAGGCACGGCATACCGTCGCGCTGGTAGACCGCGAACTCGCGCGGCACCTGCGGCCGCTCCCCGCGCTCCCACGCCGCCGCGGTGTCGGCGAGGACGTCGTCGAGGGTGATGATCGAGCCGGTCCGCACGCCCCACGGCATGAGGTGGACGAGGTCGTCCCAGATCAGCTGCCACGAGGAGCGCTTGAGCGAGCGGCCCGGCTTCAGCGGGTGCAGGCGGTGTCGCCACAGCACCTCGCAGCGGTAGATGTTGCCGACGCCGGCCAGCACGGTCTGGTCCATGAGCAGCTCGGCGACCGTCCTGCCCGACCGCGCGATCGTGCGGTATGCCGTGTCCGGGTCGTTGCGCTCGTCCACCGGCTGCAGCGGGTCCGGACCCTGACGCCCCACCAGCCGCAGCACCTCCTCCTGGTCCACGACCTGGCAGGCCATCGGGCCGCGCAGGTCGGCGACGTGCCGCTCGTCCGCGATCCGCAGCCGCACCTCCCCCAAGACCGGCGGTCCGAGCTCGACGTGCTCGGGCGGGACCGGCAGCACGAACCACTTGCCGATGAGGCCGAGGTGGACATAGAGGGTGCGTCCGTCCGCGAAGTCGACGAACAGCAGCTTGCCGTGCGCCCAGGCCTGCTCGAGGACGGTGCCGTCCAGCAGCGCGGCGCCCTCCGCGAAGCGCCCCTGCGGGCTGCTCACGTCAGGGGTCGTGCCGCCGAACGCGGTGTCGAGCGCGCCGGCCAGCCGGTGCAGCGTGTGTCCCTCGGGCATGCCCTCGATCGTCTCAGGTCGGCCGCGTCACCTCGGCATCGCGTGGTCCCGCGGGTCGAGCGGGTCACGCCGCGCGTGCAGCGGCGCGGTCGAGCGCCGCCTGGATCCGGCGGCGGACCGTCTCCGGGCGGGCCAGGTCGGCCCAGGTGATCCGCACCACCTCGTAGCCCAGCTCGCGCAGCCGGTCCTCCCGCAGCTTCTCGGCGGCCAGCGTGCCTGGGTCGGTGTACTTCATCATCCCGTCGAACTCGACCACCACCCTCGTGCCCTCGACCACGAAGTCGACGCGGGCGACGAAGGAGCCGTCGTCCTCGCTGATCACCACCTGGGGCACGAGCGGCGGCAGACCGAGCTGGTGGGCGAGCCAGGCCGTCCTCGACTCCCCCGCCGACTCGCGGCGCCCGTCCGCGAGGGCCAGGACCAGGTCCACCACCGGCCCGGCCGCCCGGGCCTTCAGGTGCGGCCGCGCGTCGGTCAGGGCCTCGCGGGTCACGACGCCGTCACGCAGGAGGGAGTCGGCCGCGACCAGCCCCGCTTCCGCACCCGCGAGGACCGCCACCTGCAGGCAGGCCAGGGCCGGCATGACGACGCGCAGCCCGTCCACGACGACGGTGTGCTCGGGCCTGACCGGAGCGTGCATCATCAGCCCGGAGCTGCGATGACCCCTGCCGCCGTCGATGCGGCACAGGTGGACGAGATCGTCGACCCCGTAGAGCCCGGCGCCCTGCAGCGCGAGCGCGCTGTGATGGCTCAGCGCCAGCCGACCCGGGGCCCGGCGGGCGTCGACAGCATCGGCAGTCTCCTCCGCCGCCGCAGCCGCCGTCGCACCGAGCGCCATCGCGTAGCCACGCGCCCGGACGGCGTGCCGGTCCCACGGCGCGCTGGAGGCCCACCAGTCCCTGTCCACATAGACACTGCGGCGCAGCCGCAGCAGACATCCCTCGTCGACCAGCCGGACGACGTTCTCGTACGTCAGCCCCGCGCCGTGCAGCTGATCCGAGGTGACGACATGGTGCTGGGCGGCAAGAAGGGTCGACACACAGCTCTGGACGTGGGGCGTGGTCATGGCTGCATCCTCACCGACCCGACCGTGCCGCACGCCCCGTCGTCCACAGGGCGACGGGCCGCACATCCCGGCGGCCGCGAGCCGCTCGGGTCGTTGACACGACACACAGAGTTATTCGGTCAAGGAGCGCTGAACAAGGCGCTCACCCACCGAATAACTCTGTATGACGTGTCACGCTCCATGCTGAGGGACAGCCCGGCTCAGCCGGTGTTGCGGAGCCCGGCGGCGACGCCGTTGACGGTGGCGAGCAGGGCGCGCTGCAGCTCGGGCTCGTCGGCCGACCCGGGCTCCTGCCGCAGCCGCCGGAGCAGCTCCACCTGCAGGTAGGAGATCGGGTCGAGGTAGTTGTCCCGCACCGCGAACGTGCGCTTGAGCATCGGCTGGTCGTCGAGGAGGTCCTCCTCCCCCGTCAGCCGCTTGAGCTCCGCGACCGTCAGGTCGTACTCCGCCACGACGACGTCGAAGACGTGCCGCAGCTCCTCCGGCACCAGCGTGCTGACGTAGTGCGCCGCGATCCCCAGGTCGGTCTTGGCCACCGTCATCTCCACGTTGGAGACCACGGCCTGGAAGAAGTGCCAGCGGTCGAGCATCTCGCGCAGCGTGTCCTCGTGCCCGGCCTCCCGCGCGGCGCGCAGGCCGGACCCGACACCGAACCACCCCGGCACTATCTGCCGTGTCTGCGTCCAGCCGAACACCCACGGGATCGCGCGCAGGCCGTCCAGACCCTTGCCGGTGTCGGGTCGCTTGCTGGGCCGCGACCCGATGTTGAGCGCACCGAGCTGGTCGACCGGCGTCGCGGCGACGAAGTACGCGGGCAGGTCCGGGTCGTCGATGAGGCTCCGGTATGCCGTGTACGCCGCCTCGGACGCGACGTCCATCACCGCGCCGAAGCGCTCGCGCTCGTCGGCCGTCGTCCGCGGGTCGCGGTGGAGCGCCGTGGCCCGCATCACGGCGGCCACGGCGAGCTCGAGGTTCTCCTTGGCCAGGGCCGGGAGGGAGTACTTGTCCGAGATGACCTCGCCCTGCTCGGTGTACTTGATCTCGCCCTCGAGCACCCCGTTGGGCTGCGCCAGGATCGCGTCGTAGGTCGGGCCGCCGCCGCGACCGACCGAGCCGCCGCGGCCGTGGAAGAGCCGCAGGCGCACCCCGTGGCGTGCCGCGACGTCCCGAAGGGCCCGCTGCGCCTGGTGGATCCCCCACTGGCTGGTGAGCACGCCGGCCTGCTTGTTGGAGTCGGAGTAGCCCAGCATCACCTCCTGCAGGTCCCCGCGCAGCCGCACGAGCTCGCGGTAGGCCGGCGTCGACAGCAGCGTGTCCACGAGCGCCGCCGCGCCCCGCAGCTCGTCGATCGTCTCCAGCAGCGGCGCGAAGCCGACCCGCGCGAACGCGCCCTCACCCCCGTCGGTGCCGTGCAGGTCGACCAGCCCCGCCTCCCGGGCGAGCACGGCCGCCGCGAGCACGTCGTCGGGGCCCTGGGTCATCGAGATGATGTAGGTCTCGACGGCGTCCGGTCCGTAGGTGTCCAGCGCCTCCCGGATCTCGTCGAAGACGGCCAGCGTCTGCACCCGGGGCGCGGCCCTCGTCAGCAGCGGTCGCCGCGAGGCGAGCTCCTCACCCAGCAGCCGGGTGCGCGCGGGGCGGTCGAGCACGGCATACCCAGGGCCGTCGGGGTCGAGGGCGTCCAGCAGCGGCGCGAGAGCCTCGTGGTGCTTCTCGGAGTGCTCGCGCACGTCGAGGGTGGCGAGGTGCAGCCCCGTGCCGGCGATGGTCTGGGCCGCCCGCGCGACACGACCGTCGGCCACGAGCTGACCACCGTGCGCCCGCAACGAGCCGGCGACGAGCTCGAGGTCGCCGAGGACCTCGCGCACGTCCGCGTAGTCCCGGCCGGGCTCGTGGGCGGTGCCCGAGGTCATGCGGTCGAGGGTGTTGAGCAGCTTGGCGCGCACGCAGGTCAGCTTCAGCCGGTAGGGCTCCTGCGCGTTGAGCTCGAGGACGCGCCGGTCCAGCCGGGGCAGGTTGGCCAGGTCACGGCGCAGCGACTCCTCGAGCTCCGGCGCCACCCCGACCACCAGGGTGGAGGACGAGACCTGCGAGATCAGCACGTCGACCAGGGACAGCGCGACACCGATCGCGTGCCGGCCCTGCAGGAGCAGCACCTCACGGGTGACCTCGGGGGTCACGAACGGGTTGCCGTCCCGGTCACCACCGATCCAGGAGCCGAACCGCACCGGCGGCCGCATGACGTCGGTGGCCACGCCGTGCTCGGCGAGCAGGTCGGCCAGGTCGCCGAACAGCTCGGGGACCGTGCGGGTCAGCACCTCGTCGAGGTAGTACATGGCGTTGCGCGCCTCGTCCAGCGGGGTGGGTCGCGTGTGCCGCAGCTCGTCGGTCTGCCAGATGAGGTCGACGAGCTCGGCGAGCTCGCGGTCCTGGCGCCGCCGGGCCTGGGAGTCCGGCTCGGTCGGGGCGGCGAGCACGTCCGACAGGTGCCTGATCTTGGTCAGCACGCTGCGCCGGGACGCCTCGGTCGGGTGGGCGGTGAAGACGGGACGCACGTCGAGCTCGGCGACGGTGGACGCCAGCAGCTCCGGGCCGCCCGTCGCGACGATGTCGCGCACGGCTGCGGTCAACCAGCCGTCCGCCTCCTCCCGCGCGGTGAGGGTGCGGACGCGGTGCACCTGCTCGGCGGCGTTGGCGAGGTGGAAGTAGGCCGCGAACGCCCGGACCAGCTCGGTCGCCCGGTCCAGGGGCAGGCTCGCGAGCACGCCGCGGACGGCGTCCGCAGCACCCGCGTCCCCCTCCTTGCTGGCCTTGGTGGTCAGCCGGACCTGCTCGACGGCATCGAGGAGGTCCTGGCCGTGGTGCCGTACCAGGGACTGCCCGAGCATCGTCGAGACCCGGCGCACGTCGGCGCGCAGCTCGGGGCTGATGGGGTCGTCCGGGCGGGGGCCGGTGGGGCTGGTCTCGCTCACGCTGCCCTACCCTACCGACCGGTGACGCTACGTCAGGGAGCGGTCGGGAAGCCCGGTGGGTTCGGGGTCGGGCGGTGGCCCTAACCCTTGCTGCGGAGCACCTCCCAGATCGCGCGCGCCGCCGGGGCCGCGACGTCACCGCCGAGCCCGCCCTGCTCGACCACGACCACGACCACGTACTCCGGGTCCGTGACCGGCCCGTAGGAGGCGTACCAGCCGGTCGAGGTCCGCCCGAACGACTCGGCCGAGCCGGTCTTGCCCGCCAGCGGGTATGCCGTGTGCGGCCACCCCTGGAACGCGCCGGACGCGGTGCCGACGGTGTTGACGCGCGCCAGGCCCTCACGGACGACGTCCCAGGCCTCGTCGTCGAGCACGACCGTGCCGGTCCGCTCCGGCTCGAAGCGCTCCACCACCGTGCCGTCCTGCCGCTGCAGACCGGCCCCGACCTGCGGGCGCCAGAGCGCACCTCCGTTGGCGACCGCGGCATACACCGAGGCCAGCTGGAGCGGGGTCACCTGCAGGTCACCCTGGCCGATCGAGAAGTTCGCGGCGTCGCCGGGGCGCCACTGCCAGCCGTCCGCGCAGTTCTCCCGCGCCAGCTGCTCCAGGTAGCGCCGCCGCTTCCGGTCCTCGACCTCGGGGTAGCCGTCCTCGGCGCGCGCGCAGGACTGCTCGCGGGTCGACTCCCACGACTCGCGCTTCCACTCGCGCGAGGGGACGAGGCCGGCGGCCTCCGCGGTGAGGTCGACGCCGGTGGGCTGCCCGAGGCCGAAACCCCGGGCGAGAGCGACATACCGGTCCCCCGCGTCCGACGTCTGCGCCAGCCCGCCCAGCGAGCGCCACTCGTCGTAGGCCCACCGGTAGAAGGCCGTGTCGCAGGAGACCTCCACGATCCGTCGCAGGTCGATGCGCCCGTAGGCCTCCGACTCGTGGTTGGCGAACCGCTGCCCCGCGATGGAGACAGACCCCGGGCAGGGGTACCTCGCGTCCGGGTCGATCCCGGTCTGCAGCGCCGCCGGGAGCGAGACCACCTTGAACGTGGAGGCCGGGGGGAAGGTGCTGGACACGACCCGGTTGAGCAGGGGCTGGCCGCGCTCCGGGTCCAGCAGGCGGGAGTACTCGTCCTGGGACAGGCCGCGCGTCCAGACGCCCGGGTCGTAGGTGGGCCAGCTGGCGGCGGCCACGACCGCGCCGTCGTCCGGTCGGAGCACCACGGCCGCGGCCGAGTCGGCCGGTGCGTCGTCCGCCCGGGCCCTGCGCACAGCGTCCCGGACGGCCTCCTCGGCGGCGGCCTGGACCTCGACGTCCAGGTGCGTGAGCAGGTCCGCACCGGGCACCGGGTCGCTGGACCCCAGACGGCCCGTCACGAGCCCGCGGGGGTCGACGGTGACGGTGGTCCGTCCGGCCTCGCCGCGCAGCGCCTCGTCGTAGATCTGCTCCAGACCCGCGCGGCCCAGCCGGTCCTCGGGGTGCAGGGACCCGCCGGAGCCCTCCACCTCCTCCTGGGTGGGGCGGCCCAGGTAGCCCAGCACGTGCGCGGCGTTCACCCCCACCGGAGCGGGGTGGTCGCGCACCGCGAGGGTGCTGACGCCGACCCCGGGGAAGTCCTCCGGCCGCTCGAGCACCCCCAGCGCCGCGACGGGGTCCACCCCGTAGGCCAGCGGCACCGGTTGGAAGGGCGAGCCGGAGAAGCAGGCGGGTGCCGGCGGGGCCTCCGGGGTGCCGCACAGCCGCGTCCGGCCCCAGAGCTCCTCCACCGGCAGGCCGAGCGCGTGCGCGACCTGGGTGACCAGAGCCCTCCCCTCGTCCTCGGACTCGAGGAGGGTCTCGGGATCCACCGTGACCACGGTCGAGGGGGCGTTGGCGGCGAGCGGCGTGCCGTCCGCGGCGAGGATCCGGCCGCGGACCGCGGGGGTGACGACCTCGCGGGTGCTCACCTCGGCCGCCTCGACCGCCAGCTCCTGATGGCTGAGGAGCTGGAGGTCCGTGAGGCGGCCGACGAGCAGGGCGCCCAGCACCAGGACCGCGGCGACCAGTCCCCAGAGCGGCCGCGTCGGCAGCCGGCGCCCGACCCGGGGCGGGGTGACCTGGGGGCGCACGACGCTGACGACCGGTCGGCGCCGGGACGGGGACCCGGGTCCCGCGGCCCTCCCACGACCGCTCTCGCGGGGACTCATGCCCACCGCCGCTCGACGAGCCGGCGCTCGACGAGGAGCAGCAGCGGCAGCGCGACGACCGAGACCAGCAGGGTGGCCACCCACGACCACAGCAGCTCGGCCGGGGCGACCCGCCCCACGCCGGCGGCCGCCACGACCCCGCGGACGCCCAGCAGCAGCGCGGACGCCGCGCCGGTCGCGAGCCAGGGCAGGAGGGGGGAGGCTGCGGCATACCGACGGGCCAGCCCGAGCAGGACGCCGACGAGGGCGTAGGCGAGCGCGGTCGCCCCGAGCGGCTCCGCGCCGGGCGGGACGAGGTCGAGCAGCCAGCCGCCGGCCAGGCCGACGAGCAGCCCGGTGGTCGGACCGCGCATGAGCGCGGCCGCAGCGACGACGAGCACGACGAGGTCGGCGCGCGGAAGTCCTGCGGGCCACGCGCTCGGGAGCAGCACCGCGGCGACCAGCAGCAGCGCGCGCACGGCCGCCCCCGGCAGGGCGCTCACCGCCGGCCCCGGTCCACGAAGACCACCGCGACGAGGTCGAGGACGTCAGGGTCGACGTGCGGGCGCACGACCGCGGTGCGGCCCAACTGCCCCCGGTCAGGGTCGACGGAGGTCACGGTGCCGAGCGGCACGCGGGCGACGTAGGGACGGTCGTCGGGGCTGCCTAGCGTCGTCACGTCGTCGCCGACGGCCACCGGGGTGTCCCCCGCGACGGTCAGGGTGAGCTCGCCGTGCTCACGCGGTGGCAGGCCGGGCGTCGGGACCGCGCCGACGCTGCCGAGACCGCCCTCGGGACCGAAGCGCACGCCGACGACCACGCCCGGGTCACCCAGAAGGAGCACGTCGCTGCTGCGCGCCGCCACGCGGACCACCCGGCCGACCAGCCCGTCGACGGAGACGACCGTCTGGTCCTCGGCGACGCCGTCCTCGCTGCCGACGTCGAGCGTCACGGTCCTGCCGCCGACGGGCGAGGTGCCCGGCGCGTAGGCCACCACCCGCGCCGGCAGGAGCCGGTGGTCGCCCCAGCTCGTGGCGCGGTCGAGGTCCTCGAGCTGCCGCTGCCGGCGGAGCTGCTCCTCGAGGCGGGTGACCTCCGCGGCCAGGGCGTTGCGCTCCTGCGTCAGCCGGGCGACGCGGGCGTCGTCCCACCCGGAGAGCACCGACTGCACCGGGGTGGTCACCTGCGCCACGGCGCCGCGCAGCGGGTCGGCGAGGCCCGGCCGCGCGAGGTCGGCGACCGTCGCGCCGGCGGTCAGGGCGAGGAGGACCGCGGCGGTGACGTGGAGGGCTCGGCGGGGACGCGGCATACCAGACCTCAGCGCAGGGACGAGCCGGCCAGCACCCGCCGGAGCGAGGCGAAGTCGTCGACGCAGACCCCGGCCCCGCGGATCACCGCGTGCTGCGGGTCGTCGGCCAGGCGGACGGGTATGCCGAGCTCGTGCCGGAGGCGCTCGGTCCAGCCGCGCAGCAGCGCGCCACCGCCGGTGAGGACGATGCCGTTGTCGAGCAGGTCGCCGGACAGCTCGGGCGGGCAGATGTCGAGGACGAGACGGACCGCCTCGACGACCTGCGCGGTCACCGGCTCGACATGCCTGCGCACCTCGTCGCTGCTGATCTCGACCGTGCGCGGCAGGCCCGTGGTCAGGTCGCGGCCCCGGACGCGCGTGGTGAGCGTCTCGGCGAGCGGCCAGACCGCACCGACCCGGTGCTTGATGTCCTCGGCGGAGAGCTCGCCGAGGAGCAGGTCGTGCTCGGCCTTGACCCCGCGGACGATCGCCTCGTCCACCTCGTCGCCGCCGACGCGCACGCTGCGCGCGTTGACGACGCCGCCGAGGGAGATCACGGCGACGTCCGTGGTGCCCCCGCCGATGTCGACGACCATCGAGGCCGTCGCGCCGTGGACGGGCAGCCCGGCGCCGATCGCGGCGGCCATCGCCTCCTCGAGCACGTAGACCGCCCGTGCGCCGCAGCGGATGGCGGCGTCCTCGAGGGCGCGACGCTCGACGGCGGTCACGCCGCTGGGCACGCAGGCGACGACCCGTGGGCGGAGGAGCCTCGAGGGACGGACGCGTCCGACGAAGTGGCGCAGCATCTGCTCGGTCACGTCCGGGTCGGTGATCACGCCGTCGGAGAGCGGACGGAGCGAGAGCACGCGCTCCGGGGTGCGGCCGAGCATCGCGTGCGCCGCCGCGCCGGCGGCGACCAGGCGACCGTCGGTGGTGCTGACCGAGACGAGGGTGGGCTCGTCGAGGACGACGCCGCGACCGCGGACGTGGACCTGCGTGGTGGCGGTGCCGAGGTCGATCGCGAGGTCCCGCCCCAGGGGCGCCCAGCCGCCGCGGCCGGTCCTCTCCGTAGGCGTCGTCACCCGGCGATCGTAGTCAGACGAGCCGGACCGGACCCGCGACCGGCACCTGCGAGACTTTCGCGTCGGCGGTGCGGCAGGTCAGCTGGGCGGCCGGGCGCCGGTGCTCGGTGACGTCGACCTCGGCCCGACGCCCGTCCGCGACCGCCAGGGTGACCGTCCACGCCGCGACGTCGGAGCCCTCCGGCTCGCGCGGCGAGATCACGACCGGGGTGAGGTCTCCCCAGGCCAGGGGGCCGAGCTCGTCGTGGGCCGCCACCATCGCGGCCTGGACCGGGCGCGGCTGGCCGGCCAGCCCGCGCAGGTGCGCCGTGGCCGGTGCCCCCTGGAGGTGCCCCTCCACGGCCTCGAGCGCGGTGTCGGGGTCGAGACCGCCGTAGGTCGCCCCGTCCGGGAGGAGCAGCACGTTGGCGGCGAAGCGGTCACCTCCCGTGTGCGAACACTCCCACGTCTGCTCCGGCCAGCGTCGCGCGAGCGCCTGCGCCACGGGGCGCCCGCGCACGGCGCAGCACGGGTCCTTCTTGCCGTGGGTGCACACGAGGATCAGCACGTCGTCACTTGTCCGAGCGGGCTCCTCCAGGTCCGCCGCGTCACGGCTGGCCGCCTCGGCCAGGGGGTCGGCGGTCCCGGCACCGCTCGCGAGCTCCTCGAGGCGCTCGATGCCGCTGAGCAGCTCGGAGGGGTAGGCCCAGGTGCCCCAGGTGACCCTGCTCCCGGGGGTCGCGGTCAGGTCGACGGCGCACCACGCCCGCAGGTAGCAGACCGAGGAGGTCTGCCGCCCGGGGCGACGGATCAGCATCACCCGGGCCCCGACCGCCTCCGCCCGCGCGACCACCTCGTCCTTGACGTCCTGCTGGAGGACGAGGTCGGCAAACCCGCCGAAGCGCCACCCGCCCTCGACCTCGACGAGGAGGAACCGGGCCTGCGGCGGGGCGGTCCCCAGCATCGGGTCCTGCCGCTCGCGGGCGGCGTCGCTGCAGGGCACGGCGCTCAGGGTCTCCGACACGCCCTCATCCTCGCACCGCCGGCCCGCTCCCTCTTCGGCCCCCGCGCCGCTCCCGCGCTCACGGCTCCACGACGACCAGCCCCTGCCGGACGAGGAGCCGTGCGAGGTCGAGGGCGTCCGCGGCCTCCTCGGCGAGCGCGACGACGGTAGACTCCCCGACCTCCAGGAGGTGGCGGAGGGTGTCGCCCTGCGCGGCCGGCACCGAGAAGCGGCCGGCGCGCGAGGAGACGACGACCTCCCGGCCGGAGGACTCGATCAGGTCCGTCATGAGGTGCTCGCGCACGCGCAGCCGCGAGCTCGGACGCAGGGTCTCGGCCGCGGCGAGCTGGGCGAGCGGCCGGACCGGCGCGGGACGCTGACCCGCCCTGGCCCGCCCCCGCAGGACCCGCACGACCTCGTCCGTGGGGACGGCAGCCAGCGTCTCCAGCAGCTCACCGCGCACCCGCTCCACCTCGTCCTCGACGCTCGCCGCGTCGGCGAGGTCGAGCCCGAGCCCCAGGGAGGAGCGCAGGTCGTCGCGCTCGGCGAGCAGGGGTCGGACGCGGTCCAGCAGCGCCTCGGCGAGGTGGTGCCGGGTCCACTGGTGCACGCCGAAGGTCAGGTGGACCGTCACGCCTCCGAGGGCCCGGGCGGAGTGGACCCAGCCGCGCGGCAGGTAGAGGCAGTCGCCCGGGCGCAGGGTGGTCTCGAGCGCCGGCTCCCGACGGGCCTGGTCCTCGACCGCCGCCCTGCGGTCCGTCCAGGGCTGGTCGCGCAGCGGGTCTCGGTGGACCGGCTCGCGCAGCGCCCACCGCTTCTCCCCGTGGACCTGCAGGACGAAGACGTCGTGGACGTCGTAGTGGTCGGCGAAGCCCTGGTTCTGCGGTGGCGTGACATAGGCGTTGACCTGCACCGGGTGGCCGAGGTCGGCCGCGAGCGCCGCCGCGAGCCCGCGGACCGGCCCCCAGGTGCGGTGCAGCCCCTGCAGCACGATCGTCGCGCCGTCGGCGAAGAGCTGGAGGAGCTTGTCGTCGCTGACCTGGTCGGCGACCCCGGCACCGATGCCTCCGCCCGCGGTGTAGGCGCGCTCGGGCAGGGTCGACCCGTCACGCGCGACGCGCAGGAACGGGGTGCGCAGCCCGCGCTCCGAGACGAGCTCGTCGACCGCGTCGAGCCCGAACAGGTCGGAGAAGTCGTCGCCGCCCCGGTCCTCCACTGTCGCGAGGTGGAGCTGGCGGCCCCAGTATGCCGTCGCGAAGGTGTCCGGGTCGGTCCGCCCGAGCAGCCGGCCCAGGGTGGCGCCCGCGGGCGCCACCCTCGCACCGGCGGGTGGGTGCTCGGTCACCCGAGGCGCTCGGCGCCGCCGTCGGCACCGCCATCTGCACCACCGTCGGCACCACCGTCAGCGCCACCGTCGGCCCCGCCATCCGCGCCACCGTCGGCACCGCCATCTGCACCACCGTCAGCGCCACCGTCGGCGCCACCGTCGGCGCCACCGTCAGCACCGCCATCGGCGCCACCGTCGTGCCCCGCGCCCCCGTCGAGCGGTGCGCCGGCAGCACTCTCGGGCATCTCGGCGAAGGCGTCTCCCACGGTGTCCGGGGTCAGCTCGGAGTCGTCGAAACCAGCGTTCTCGTCCTGGGTGCTCATGCGTGTCCTCCTGGGTCGGGACCGAGCCGACCGGCGCGGTCTACGCCCCACTCTCCTGACCTCGAGGGCCACCCGCAACCGCTACCGGCGTCTCCACCGCCCACGGCGAGCCCCACGCGACGAAGGCGCCGGACAGCGGCAGGTCGCAGCCTGCGGCCGCCTCGCTCATCGCCTCGTCGACCGGCCGCCCGGCGGCGAGCAGACGGTGGTAGGCCAGCATCACGGCCGACGCGGTGAGGTCAGGCACCCGGCACGGCGAGGCCACGACGCTGCCGACCCCGAGCGAGAGAAGCCCGCTGGCCAGCCCGAGCGTCGCAGCACCTCCCCTGGCCTGGCCGCGGCCGGCGTCGCAGGCCGACACCACGACGTGCGAGGCCGTCCGCTCCGCACGCTCCAGGTCGGCCAGGAACATCGGCCCGTCGGAGAGCCAGACCGAGGAGAACAGCGGGCTGTCGGAGCGGTGGCTGCCGTGCGCAGCCACGTGGACGAGGTCCGCCCCACCGAGCCCGGCGACCAGGTCGGCGGAGGTGGCCACGGACTCGGGGGGCGCGGCACGCCATACCGGAGCCAGGGCCACGCACTCGGCCAGGGCGCCGGGCAGGCCCGGCCCAGGGAGGACGACGGCGCGCGGAGCGGAGACCCGGCGAGCGCCCCGGACCCAGGTCCCCAGGCTCGGGGCGACGGTGGTGGGCAGGCCGGCGCGCGAGGGCAGCATGCCCCAGGCGACGCCCACGAGGTCGGGCGTCGGCACGACGACGAGACGCCCGCCCAGCCGCAGCGGGGCGAGCAGCAGCTCGTCGAGCCGGCGGGCGGAGGTGGTCAGCGCCGTCTCGACGACGCCCACCATCGGTCCACCGGCCACGCGGGTGCGTGCCTCGAGGTCGGCGGCGAACCGGCGAGCCGTCTCGTGCACGACCTCCACGGGCCCCAGGTCCACCCACCGCACCCGACGACCGTCCACCACCGCCGCGCCCAGCCGGCCGTCCTCCTCGACGTAGCTCACCGCGACGGCGTCGTGCGCGGCGAGCTGCTCGCGCGCCCGCGCGGTGCTGACGACGTCACCACGCGTGCCTGCCCGGCCGGCGGAGGCCCACGAGGCCGCCGCGACCTGCCGCTCGAGGGTGCGCATCCGCTCGCGCAGGCGGTCGGCGCGGCCCGGGTCCTCGCTGACCTGCTGGCGCAGGTGGCGCAGCGCGGTGGTCCGGCGCGCGAGGTCGGGGTCGGCCGGCGGCCGGACCGCCGGTGCCCGCCAGACCACCTCGCCCCACCGCTCGACCGCCGCGAGGCGCGCGGCCGGCCGCTCCCCCGCGAGCTGCAGGTCGAGCTGGGCCAGCGCGCGGGCCTGGACGGTCGTCGCCGAGCGCAGCTCCATGCTCGCGCTCGCATGGACGGCGGTCGCCAGGTCACGCAGCGCGGCCCGGACCAGACGACGCGCCTCGTCGCGATCGCCCCGGGCCCGCGCCGCGGCGGCGAGCACGGTCCGGGTGCGCAGACGGCTGCTGAGCGACCCGACGCGCGCCAGGTCCGAGGAGCTGTCGAGCAGCTCCAGCGCCTCGGTATGCCGCGCCCGGCGCGTGAGTGCCTCGGCCGCCTGCAGGCGGGCGAGGTCGGCGGCGACGTGGTCACCGTCGGCCGCGAACCCGCTGGCCAGCCGGACACAGCTGGTGGCGACGCTCGCCGCGGTGCCGTCGGTCCGCAGCCTGGCCTGCTGCTGGACCAGGGTGGCGCGTCGGCGCAGCGCCGGGGCGAGGGTGCCGAGCGTGCGTTGCGCACGGCGGGCCGTGGTCAGCGCCGCCTCCACGTCGCCGAGCAGCAGCCGTCCGCGCGCGAGGTCGACGAGGGACTGGCCCGCCTGCAGCCGCTGGCCTTCCTCGGCGGCGGCTGCGGCGGAACGTTCGAGCAGGTCGACCGCCTCGGAGATGAGGCCGGCGTCGAGCAGGACGGTGGCCCGGGCGTGCCAGGCCACGCCGAGGGACACGTCGACCGGCAGCCGCTCGGCCTCGTGCATGATCGCCAGCGCCCGCGGCAGGTCGCCGCCGAGCGCCGTGGCCAGCCCCAGGTTGTGCCGCGCCATGAACTCCTGGCGCACCAGGTGGTGCTCGGCGGCCAGCTCCGCGGCGGCGGAGAAGTCGCGGGCCGCGGCCTCGACGTCGGGCAGGTCGAGCCTCAGCATCCCGCGGGAGAGCAGGATGACGAAGCGCTCCCTCGGGCCGAGGCTGTCCAGTCCGTGGCCGGCCAGCTCCAGCTCGGCGAGGGCCTGGGTCGTCTGCCCGGACCGGCCGTGCAGCATCGCCAGCTGGGAGTGGCAGATCGCCACGAGCGGCACCCGCACGGGGTCGTCGGTGCGTTGTGCCTCCGCCAGTGCCTCGTGGGCGGTGCGCAGGGCTGCCCCCGCACCCCGTCGCTCGATCAGCGCCGAGCTCAACGAGACGAGCAGCCGGATCCGCGCCTCCGCCGGGGAGGCCGGCCCGCCGGCGACCGAGGAGAACGCGTCCACCCCGTGGTCCGTGCCGTCGCCGTCCCGGGTGGGTGCGCCGTCCCGGGCAGGAGCGCCGTCCCGGGCGGGGGCGGAGAGCAGCGCCAGCGCGCGACGCAGCAGCCGCTCCGCCTCGGCCGGCCGGCCCGCGGAGTTGGCGGCCCGGCCACGGTCGAAGAGGTCAGCGACCTCCTGCGTGACGGGCTGAGACGGCTGCATGACCCCGATCCTGCACCGTCCTAGAGGCTGAACTGCGGCGTGATGACCGGACGTCCCTCCTCCGGGCGCACCGTGAGGCGCGCGGAGCTCCCCTGCGGCAGGCCGGTCACGACGAACCGTCCCTCCGCGTCGGCGAGCACGGTCTCCACGCGCCCGTCGGACAGGTCGACCTCGACCTCGGCCGACCCGCAGGTCAGCCATCCGTCGATCCTCGTGTGCCGGGCGTCCTCCCGGACGACGGTGACCATGATGCTGAGGTGCTCGGCGCTGAAGGTCACGGTCGAGGCCTCGGTGGGGTCCGGCGCCATGCTCCGCGAGACCAGCTCGGTCTGCGAGGTCAGCTCGGCCACCTCGGCCTGCAGCGCCTGGACGGTCAGCGCGAAGAGGATCCGCTCGGTCAGGTCGGCAGGGCAGGGGTCCAGCCGCGACGCGACCTCACGCAGGTCGCGCAGGATGCCCTCGTCGGTGCTGTCGAAGGGCTCGAGCTCGGTGTCGGTCCCGGTCATGCGTCCACCCACTTCGGGTCGGCGACGAGTGCTCGCCGCAGCTTGTCCAGGCACCGGCCCCTGGTGGGGCCGATGCTGCCCCGCGGCATACCCAGTGCCGTCGAGACCTGGTCGTAGTCGGGCCGGTCGACGAACGCGACGACCCGCAGGAGCGTGCGGCAGCGCTCGGGCAGCGCTCCGACGGCCGCCCACAGCGTGCGCTGGCGCTCGGTGAGGATGGTCAGGGCCTCGGGCCCCTCCTGCACGTCGCCGGGGTCGACGGTGCCGGTCTCGTCGTAGGTGTCGCGGCGCGCGACCCGGGTGGTGCGCCAGGCCTCGCGCTTGACGGCGACGACCAGCCACCCGAGCACCGCGCGCGGCTCCCGGATGTCCTGGACGTGGTCGACCAGGCGCAGCCAGGTCTCCTGCACGGCGTCCTCCGCGGCGTGCTGGCTGCAGCCGTGGGTGCGTGCGACCTGCCACAGCAGGGGCGTGAGCAGCTCGACCAGCTCGCCGAGCGCCTCGCGGCGCCCCTCGAGGTATGCCGTGAGGTGCTCGCCCGAGCGCGCGGCCAGGGACGGCTGGCTGGTGCCGTGGCCCGGGAGGCCGGGGAGGCTGTCCGGCGTCATGGCCACACCACCGGCTCCAGCCCGGACCAGGCGCGGGCGGTCATCTCCGCGGGGTCGACCGACGGGCCCTGCTCTCGGGCGACCGTCGCCAGGTGGTCGGCGACCAGGCCGGCGACGCGGGGGGCGGCGAAGCTCGAGCCGCCCCAGGCGGCGAAGCCCTGGCTGTGGTCGTCGCTGTCGCCGGTGGAGCGCAACGCCCCGGCACCCGGCGTCGAGCGAGACGGGTTGGCCGAGCCCTGGAAGCTCACCGGCAGCGTGCTCACGACGTTGACACCGGGCGCGTGCGTCGTGACCCAGGGGCCGGCGTTGCTGAACATGGCGACGGTGCGGCCGTCGGGGTTGAGCGCGCCGACCCCGACGAGCGGGACGGTCGAGCGGTCCGCAGGAGGCGGGCCGGCGTGCGCCGCCCAGCCGGCGGGGTAGAGCGGCACGCGGGTCGCGTCGTTGCCGGCGGCCGCGACCACGAGCACCCCTCGGTCGCCGAAGGCGCGGAGCAGGGCCTCCATCGGGTGACCCGCCGCGAGCGTGCCGTCCTGGTGGTAGAAGCCGATCGAGAGGTTGAGCACGTCGACGGCGAAACCGCCCGTGAGGTCGTCCGCGTCGAACTCGGTCCGTCCGGCGTCCTGCGCCCGGACGTGCATGAGGTAGAGCGCCACGAGCGTGCGGTGCACGTCGCCCTCGGCGGCAGCGCCGGAGGAGTCGACCGTCGGGAGACCGACGAGCCGCGCGTCCGGTGCGGCCTGCCGCACCACGCCGGCGATGAACGTGCCGTGGCCGGACAGCCGGTCCAGGGCGCCGGTGAGGTCGTTGCGCACCCCCCGGTCCTCGGGGTCGGGGTCCAGACCTCCCGCCGGCCCGACGGGGATGCCGTCGAGCTCGGTGAGCACGTGGCACAGCCCGTCGCGGAACCACGGGTGGTCGCCGATCCCGGTGTCGGGGATGACGACGACGGGCGCACGCTCCGGGGGCGCGGCCGTGGTCGTCAACGAGGCGATGCCCAGGCTCACGCTGGTGCGCATCAGGGTGTCACCGCCGCCGTTGCCCTCCCAGTGGCCCGGACCGCCGTTGCCCTCCCAGTGCCCTGGCCCGCCGTTGCCCTCCCAGTGGCCCGGCCCGCCGGTGGAGTAGTAGCCCGCAGCGAGCATCAGGTGCTCGAGGTCGGCGTCGACAGGCCCGTCGGCGCGCGCCGCGACCAGCAGCTCCCAGGCGTCGACGGGCCGACCGGCACCGACGATGCTCACCCGCGTCTGGTAGAGCGCGTCGATCTCCGCGGCAGCCTCGCCGAGCCGCTGCTCGAGGGCCAGGTCGGCCTCGTCCACGACGAGCTGCACGGCATACCCGGCCCGCTCCGCAGCGGACCTGAGACGGTCGATGGTGCCGGCCGCGCCGCGGCCGGGCAGGCCGCGCACGAGCAGGCTGCTGCTGCGGTATGCCGTGGGGCCGGGTGCCGCGGGCGCCCCACCCGGGTCGGTGGAGGCGGGGCGGGCCGCGGTCTGCGGGTCGAGGAGACGGGCGTCGTGACGACGCAGCACCTCGGGCGGGATCTCCAGCACGAGGAGGTCGTCGTCGTCAGCCATCTCGGCCCTTTCGTCGCAGCCCTAGGGGAAAAGCGTAGTCCCGGTCACCCACCTAGAGGCAGGGGCGACGTCCCAGATACACCCCTCACCGAGCGCGCCGAGTGGTGGCTGGCCCGTCAGCCCAGGCCCGGGAACCAGATCGCGATCTCGCGCGCGGCCGACTCCGGGGAGTCCGAGCCGTGCACGATGTTCTGCTGGACCTTCACGCCCCAGTCCCGCCCGAGGTCGCCCCGGATCGTCCCGGGAGCGGCGGCGGTCGGGTCGGTGGCACCGGCGAGCGAGCGGAAGCCGGGGATGCACCCGTTGCCCTCGATGACGGCGGCGGTCACCGGGCCGGAGGACATGAACTCCAGCAGCGGCTCGTAGAACGGCTTGCCCTCGTGCTCGGCGTAGTGGGCCGCGAGCTGCTCACGGGTCGGGGTCAGCACGGCGAGCGCCGCCAGCGTGTAGCCCTTGGCCTCGATGCGGCGCAGCACCTCACCGGTCAGACCCCGGCGGTAGCCGTCGGGCTTGACGAGGACGAGGGAGCGTTCGGTCTGCGTGGTGTCGGTCACGCGCGGCAGCCTACCGGCGTGCCACCGCCGCCCGGTCCGCGGCGGCGCCCTGGTCCCGGCCGCGCCGGGCCCGCAGCGCCTCGACCCCCACCAACGCCAGGCTGAGCGCCAGGGCGCCCATGTGGGCGGGGATCGTTAGGCTGGCGCCGAGGGAGTGCAGGCCGGAGCCGGCCTCGAAGAGGTCAGGGGTGAGGCGGCTCACCCAGCCGTCCTCGGCGAGGCGCCGGAGCGCGGAGAGCAGCTCGACGCCGTTGCCCAGCACCGCGACCGCGAGTGCCAGCACGAGCAGGGCCAGCAGTGCCCGGACGAGGGCGGCACCATCCCGGGCGCGCCGCCACCGCAGCGCCACCGCGGCGGCGCCCAGGAGCATCGCGGGCGACACCACGTGGAAGGCGACGTGCGGGTAACTGTCACCGACGGCGCCCGTGAGGACCGGGCTGGCGAAGAGGAAGATGGACAGGAACGGCACCCAGACCAGGGCGAGGAGCAGGAGTGGACGGCGCATGACGACCGGACCTTTCGAGCGGGGGGTGGGTCACCGCCGACGCTAGGGACGCGGCCGATCGCGCGCATCGGCCCTTTCGCCTAGATCGTCCCGTCGCAGCGTCAGGCGTGCGGGGCGCCCGCTCCCGCACCGGGGACGACGTCGCTGCGCCAGGCGACGGCGGCGTGCACCCTCCTGTTGTGCTCCGGGCCGTCCGGCAGGTCGAGCTTGACGAACGCCGATCGCAGGTGCGCGTCGACGGTCCGCTGCGAGAGCACGAGCCGGGCGGCGATGCCCGCGTTCGACAGCCCCTCCGCGAGCAGGCTCACGACCTCGCTCTCCCGCGGGGTCAGGACCGGGTGGTGGTCCCCTCCGAGCAGGTGGTCGGGGGCGGGCTGGCCGTCTGCGGTGGGCAGCCGGTCCGGGGCGGGGAGGTCCTCCCCGACCACGTCGCGGTATGTCGGCCCGGGCTGCGTCTCCTCCCGGGGGGAGGCGGCGCGGTCCGCCGGCGATGGCTCCCGCTGCGGTGCGACCAAGGCGTAGGTGCAGCCGAGGGCGACGGTGACCAGCGCGGCGTCCATCGCCACGAGCACGAGCGTCGCCCCGGCGGTCCCGGCGGGCGCGAGCGCCCCGCAGACCATCACCAGCACCGCGCCCCCGAGGGCGGCCGCCGCGACCAGGGCCAGCCGGCGCGACGCATGGCCGGGCGCCCGCCACGCCGCCAGCAGGGCGACAACCGGTCCCGCCAGGACGGCGACCACGAGGAAGACCAGGTTGACCACGGGCCCGAGCACCCCTCCCGGGCCCCAGGGCACGAGCGCCGGCAGACCGATCGGCTCGCCGTCGGCGAGGAACAGCACGAGGCTGAGCGCGGCGGCCACCCCGAGCCCGACGACGACCCACGCCACTCTGGTCCGGGTCCCCGGCCCGAGGTGGGAGACGGCCAGGACCGGCACGAGGGTGAAGGCGGCCAGCAGCGGCAGGTGGGCGACCGTGGCGACCGAGACCGCCACCCGCTCCGGCCAGCCGCCCGCGGCTGCCCCGGAGGTGAGGACCGCAACCGCCCAGGTCCCCGGGTAGGCCAGCGTCAGCAGCGCCAGCGTGGTCAGGGCTCCGCGCCACCGCACCGAGCCCTGCCCGACGGCCGCTGCGACGACGAGCGCGACGGCGGTGAGCACGGCGGCGAGCACCGCCGGCGCCCGGGTGCCCGCGACCGGTCCGGAGGCCACGCGGGAGAGGACGACGAGCAGGACGACGGCGAGGGCCGGCGCCGCGAGGAGTGCGACGGGGCGGTGCTCCCGCAGCAGGGTCATGGCCCAGTGTCGCGCACCGTGGACCCGTTGCGCGAGTGCGTCGCTCAGGCCTGGAGCACCCCGGTCCCGAGCAGCCCGAAGAGCAGGAGGGCCAGGACGATCCGGTAGACCATGAACGGCGTGAAGGTGTGCGTGGTGATGTAGCGCATGAACCAGGCGATCACGGCATACCCCACGAGGAAGGCGATCGCGGTGGCCAGCCAGATCGGCCCCCACGCCGTCCCGGTGCCGATCGCGTCGCCGCCCAGCACCTTGACGACCTGCAGGCCTCCGGACGCGAGCACGGCCGGGATCGCCAGGAGGAAGGAGTAGCGCGCTGCGGCCTCGCGGGTGTAGCCCATGAACAGACCGCCGGCGATCGTGCCGCCGCTGCGCGAGACGCCCGGCACGAGCGCCAGCGCCTGCCAGAGGCCGAAAGCGAGGCCGTGCCGCCAGGTGAGCTGGTCGAGCGTGCGCTGCTGCCGGCCGACGCGCTCGGCGGCCATGATCACCAGGGCGAAGACGAGCAGCATCGTCGCGGTGATCCACAGGCTGCGGAACTCAGTCTCGATCCAGTCCTGCAGCGTCAGGCCGAGCACGCCGATCGGGATGGTGCCGAGGATGACCCACCAGCCCATCAGCGCGTCGGGGTCCGCGCGCGGCACCCGGCCCGCCAGCGAGAGCGCCCACGCCCGCACGATGCGCACGATGTCGCGCCAGAAGTAGAGGAGGACGGCCGCCTCGGTGCCGAGCTGGGTGATCGCCGTGAACGCGGCACCCGGGTCGTCCTCGCCGAGCAGCCGCCCGACGATCGACACGTGGGCGCTGGAGGAGATCGGGAGGAACTCGGTGAGTCCCTGGACGAGCCCGAGCAGGGCTGCGGTGAGCAGGTCCATGCGTCAGTCCTCCTGGTCCGGGGTCGGGTCGGTCGGGGCCGGGTATGCCGCGCCCGCGCCGCTTGCCGCGGCGTCGATCGTGCGGCCGGCTCGCAGGCTCGCCCACCACAGGACGCCGAAGAGGATCGCGACCACCGCCATCGCCGGCAGCAGGAGCGCGCTGGCCAGCGTCAGCACCTGGCAGGCCCAGCCGAGGACCAGCCCGGCGCGGGTGCGCACCAGCCCGGCCGTCACCAGGCACAGCAGCGCGACCGCACCCACGACCACGAGGTTGCGCACCCCGGAGTCCCCACCCTGGGCGCGGTCCAGCTGCCAGGCGACGAGCGCCCCGAAGAAGACCGCGAGCGTCTGGGCCACGAGCGTGACGGCGGCGAGGCGGCTGGTCATCCTGCCGGGGGGCCGGGGAGCGGCGGAGGCCGCGGAGGTGTCGTCCACGGGACGGGATCATCGCAGACCCGACCTGGGCACCCACCCAGCCACACCGCATACCCTTGCCTGGACCGTCCCTCGTGCCCCAGGAGCAGCCGTGCCCCGTCCCGACCGCACCGCCCCCAACGACCGCGCCGCGCGCGTGGCGAAGATCCAGAAGGCCTCCCAGGCCGCGGAGCGCCGCCGCGGAGCCCTGATCTGGGTGACCGCCGCCGTGGTGCTCGCCGCGATCGTCGGGGCCGTCGTCTTCGCGATCGTCCGTGACAGCCCGGCGCTGGCGGACCTGTCCGGAGTCCAGGACTACGCGTACGAGGGCTCGCAGCACACGCCGTCGGCGGTGACCTATGCCGAGAACCCGCCCGTGGGCGGCGAGCACAACGACGCCTGGTGGAACTGCGGCGTCTACGAGCAGGAGGTGCCCAAGGAGCACGCGGTGCACTCCCTCGAGCACGGTGCGGTGTGGCTGACCTACCAGCCCTCGCTCCCCGCGGACCAGATCGCGCTGCTGGAGGAGCTCGGGGGCGAGGACTACATGCTGGTCTCCCCCCTGGCCGACCAGTCCTCCCCCGTCGTCGCGAGCTCGTGGAACCACCAGCTCTCCCTCGACACGGCCGACGAGAAGACGCTGAAGGCGTTCATCCGGGCGTACAAGCAGGGCCCGGACACCCCCGAGCTGGGCGCCGCCTGCACGTCCGGCACCACCACCGACCTGGTGCAGCGCTCGTGAGCGACGTGGAGGCCCCGGGCCCCGCCCCGGCGCTGCGCCCGGCCCGTGAGCGCTGGCGCACCTTCGGCGCCCCGGCCCTGGCCGCCGTGACCGTGGCCGCCCTGTGCCTGGGGGTGCTGCTGGGCTGGCTGGCGTTCGCGCCGCGCACGCCGGACGACTCCAGCGCCGACGCCGGCTTCGCGCGGGACATGAGCGAGCACCACGCGCAGGCGATCCTGATGTCGCAGCTGGTCATGCAGCGCACCGAGGACGAGCAGATCCGCCGCCTGGCCGTCGACATCGACAACAACCAGAACTTCGAGCGCGGCGTGATGGCAACCTGGCTCGAGGACTGGGGCCTGCCCCGCGCGCGTGGCGAGGAGCGGATGGCCTGGATGGAGGGCGACCACTCCTCGATGGAGATGCCCGCGGGTGTCGTGATGCCCGGTATGGCGTCACCCACCGAGATCCAGGCGCTCACCGACGCCACCGGCCGCGAGGCGGAGGTGTTGTTCCTGCAGCTGATGACGACGCACCACATGGCGGGCGTGGAGATGGCGCAGGCCGCGCTGGACCAGGCCGACGACCCGCGCGTGCACGCACTGGCCGGCCGGATGGTCACCGCGCAGGAGGGCGAGGTCACGCTGATGCGGGACCTGCTGCAGGACCGCGACGCGGAGCCGCGCGAGGACGTGGACGCCTGGCTGGCGCAGCTGGACTCCTCCGGCGGCACCGACGAGGACGACGACGAGGAGCACACGGGCGGCCACTGAGCCGCCGGCGCGGGTCTCTGCGTCCCGCAAGGATCGTCACGTGATTCTCGGATACGTCCCCGAGAGTCACGTGACGATCCTTGCGGGACGAGGAGCAACCACGTGACGCGCTCGGTGGGGCTGGGAGCAACCACCTGACGCGCTCGGTGGGGGTGGGTCGGTCAGGTGGGCGGTCGGTCAGGTGGGGGTCGGTCAGGTGGTGGTGACGCCCAGCAGCTCGCGCACCTCGGCGGCCGTGGTGACCGAGCCGGTGGCCAGGACCGCGCCGGCGACGCCGCCCTCGTCGGCCAGGCCGGCCGCGACGTCCAGCGCGTCCGGCAGCGCGTCGACGACGGTGACGCGGTCCTCGCCGAAGTACTCGGCGACCAGCTCGCCCAGGCGGGCCGGCCGGATCGCCCGGGGCGAGGTGGTCCGGCTGACCACGACGTGGTCGAGGATCGGCTCGAGCGAGCGGATCATCGGCTCGACGTCCTTGTCCTCGAGCACGGCCAGCAGCCCGACGAGCCGGGTGAAGGTGAACGACTCCCGCACCGCCTCGACCAGCGCCTCGACACCGGCGGGGTTGTGGGCGGCGTCGACGATGACCGTGGGCGAGCGCCGCACGATCTCCAGGCGCCCCGGCGAGGTCGCCCCGGCGAGCCCGCCCCGCAGCACCTCGTCGGTGATGTGCTGCTCACCGCCGCCCACGAAGGCCTCGACCGCCGCGATCGCGAGCGCCGCGTTGTGCGCCTGGTGCTCGCCGAAGAGCGGCAGGAACAGGTCGGTGTAGTCACCCGCGAGGCCGCGCACCGAGATCTGCTGGCCGCCGACGGCCACCTCCCGCGAGAGCACGCCGATCGTCACTCCCTCCGCCTCCAGCCGGGCGCCGACCTCGTCGCACCGCTCCACCAGGACGGCCATCGCCTCGGCCTCCTGCACGCCGACGATCGCGATCGCGCCCTCCTTGATGATGCCGGCCTTCTCGGTGGCGATCTCCTCCACCGTCGAGCCGAGCAGGCGGGTGTGGTCGATGGAGATGGGCGTGACCACAGCGACCGTGCCGTCGGCGACCGAGGTCGCGTCCCACACGCCGCCGAGCCCGACCTCGACGACGGCCACGTCCACCGGGCTGTCCGCGAACGCCGCGAACGCCAGGCACACGACGACCTCGAAGTAGGTCATCCGCACACGCCGTCGCTCGTCCTCGTGCGCCAGACTCTCCCCGTCGACCATCTCGACGAACGGCATGACGTCGTCGTAGGCCGCGAGGAACGCCTCGATCCCGATCGGCTCGCCGTCGAGGCTGATCCGCTCGCGCATGTCGTGCAGGTGGGGGCTGGTGAACCGCCCGGTGCGCAGGCCCATCTCGCGCAGGATGCGCTCGACCATCCGGGTCGTGGACGTCTTCCCGTTGGTGCCGGTGAGGTGGATCATCGGGAACGCCCGCTGCGGGTCGCCCATGAGCGCCATCACCCGCCGCACGCGGTGCAGCGTCGGCTCGGGCATGTGCTCCGGGGTGCGGGCCAGGATCTCCTCGACGACCTCGGCATACCGTGCCGCGAGCGCGGGGTCGACCGGCGCGGCGGCCTGACGACCGGGGCGCCCTGGCCTCTCCGGCGCCGCCGCCCCGGGGTCGAGGGGCAGCTCGTTGTCGAGGGGCAGCTCGTTGCCCTCGAAGAACTCCCCGCTCATCGGGTCTCCACCTTGGCGATCATCAGCTCGACCTTCCGTCCCGCACCGAGGTCGGCCTCGGTGGTGTATGCCGTGTGGCGGGGCTGGGTGCCTGACGAGTTAGGGCCCGGGTCGTCCGCTGTTGGACCGAGGCCGTGGTGCTTGGGCTTCGGCAGGGGCGTCCCGGCACCTGCGGCACCGAACTGCACCGCGAGGGTCTCGTCCATCACGAGCTGCTGGTGCGCCATGGCGGCGTCCCAGACGTCGTCGTCGCCGACGACCGTGAGGCTGATCCGGTCGGTGATCTCCAGGCCGGCGTCCTTGCGGGCGCCCTGGACCGCGCGGACGAGGTCGCGCGCCAGACCCTCACGGGCCAGCTCCTCGGTCACCTCGGTGTCCAGGACGACGAACCCTCCGCCGTGGCCGCGCAGCATCGCGGTCGCGCGCGAGCCGGCACCGTCCGCGGCGTCGGCGACGACGGTCTCCAGGGTGTACTCCCCCTCGACCAGCGCCAGCCCGCCCGAGGTCACCGTCCCGTCCTCGGCCACCCACCAGTCACCCGTCTTGGAGCCCTTGATCGCCGTCTGCACGTCCTTGCCCAGCCGGGGGCCGGCGGCGCGGGCGTTGACGGTGAGGCGCTGCTCGACGCCGTGGTCCGCCGCGGCCGCGTCGCCCAGGTCGAGCACCGTCACCTCGCGGACGTTGACCTCGTCGCGGACGATGTCGGACAGCCCCGGGTGGGCGGCCAGGCCCTCGGCGTGCGGGGTCACCAAGGTGAGCGAGGACAGCGGCAGACGCACCCGCAGCTGCTCGGCCTTGCGCAGCCCCAGCGTCACCGAGCACACCTCGCGGACCGTGTCCATCGCCTCGACCAGCTCGGCGTCCGCGGGCAGGTCCTCGGCCGCCGGCCAGTCGGTCAGGTGGACGGACTCCCCGCCGGTGAGACCACGCCATACCTCCTCCGTGAGGAGCGGGAGGAGCGGGGCGGCGACGCGGCAGGTGACCTCGAGCACGGTGTAGAGGGTGTCGAAGGCAGCGTGGTCCTCGGACCAGAAGCGGTCACGGGAGCGCCGGATGTACCAGTTGGTGAGCACGTCGACGAACTCGCGGATCGTGTCGCAGGCCGCCGCGATCTGGTGGTGGTCGTAGTGCCCCTGCGCCGCCTCCACGAACTCCCGGGTCTTGGCCAGGAGGTAGCGGTCCAGCTCGTGGGTGGACGCCGTGGACCACGTCGCCTGGTAGCCGGCGGCGTTGGCGTAGAGCCCGAAGAAGTACCACGCGTTCCACAGCGGGATCATCGTCTGGCGCACGCCGTCACGGATGCCCTGCTCGGTCACGACGAGGTTGCCGCCGCGCAGGATCGGGCTGGACATGAGGAACCAGCGCATCGCGTCCGCGCCGTCGCGTCCGAAGACGTCGCGCACGTCCGGGTAGTTCTTCAGCGACTTCGACATCTTCTGCCCGTCGTTGCCCAGGACGATGCCGTGCGAGACGCACGTGGAGAAGGCCGGGCGGTCGAAGAGCGCGGTCGAGAGGATGTGCAGCGTGTAGAACCAGCCACGGGTCTGGCCGATGTACTCGACGATGAAGTCCGCCGGGAAGTGGTGCTCGAACCACTCGGCGTTCTCGAACGGGTAGTGCACCTGCGCGTAGCTCATCGAGCCCGAGTCGAACCACACGTCGAGCACGTCCTCGACGCGGCGCATCGTGCTCTGCCCCGTGGGGTCGTCCGGGTTGGGCCGGGTCAGCTCGTCGACGAACGGGCGGTGCAGGTCGACGTTGCCGTCACGGTCGCGCGGCAGCGTGCCGAAGTCGCGCTCGATCTCCTCGAGCGAGCCGTAGACGTCGATGCGGGGGTACTCCGGGTTGTCGCTGCGCCACACCGGGATCGGGCTGCCCCAGAAGCGGTTGCGCGAGATCGACCAGTCGCGGGCGTTCTCCAGCCACTTGCCGAACTGCCCGTGCTTGACGTGCTCGGGGACCCAGGTGATCTCCTCGTTGGTCCGGAGCATGTCGTCCTTGATCCTCGTCACCTCGACGAACCAGGAGGACACGGCCTTGTAGATGAGCGGCTGCCGGCAGCGCCAGCAGTGCGGGTAGGAGTGCGCGTAGGACTCGCGGCGCAGCAGCACCGTGCCCTCGCTGACCGAGCCCTGGTCCAGCAGGTCCGGGTGCTCCTGCGTGCGCGGCAGCTGGTTGAGGGTCGCCGCCTTGAGGTGGTCCTGGATCGGGGCGTTCGCGTCGAAGACGAGCGTGCCGGCATACTCCGCGACCGGGTGCGTGAACAGGCCGTCCGGCCCGACCGGCATGACCGGCTCGATGCCCTCCCGGTCGGTGACCACCTTGTCGTCCTCACCGAACGCGCCGGCGGTGTGGACCAGACCGGTGCCGTCCGTGGTCGTCACGAACTCGGCGACCACGACGCGGTGCGCGCGCTCCCAGCCCTGGTAGTAGGTGAACGGCGGCACGTAGGAGCGCCCCGCCAGCTGCGCGCCGGTGTACGTCGCCAGGACCTCCGGCTCCTCCCCCAGCTCGTTCCGGTATGCCGTGAGCCGCTCCTTGGCGAGCACGTAGCGCTGGTCGGCCGCACCCTCACCGGCGCCGGGGAGGGCGGCGCGCACCACGACATACTCGATGTCCTCGCCGACCATGACCGCGAGGTTGGCCGGCAGCGTCCACGGCGTCGTGGTCCAGACGAGCGCGAGCGCCCCGTCGAGCAGCTCGTCCGGCTGCTCCCCCGGCAGCAGCCGCACGCCGACGGTGACCGCCGGGTCCTGGCGCACCTGGTAGACCTCGTCGTCCATCCGCAGCTCGTGGTTGGACAGCGGCGTCTGGTCGTTCCAGCAGTAGGGCAGCACGCGGAAGCCCTCGTAGACCAGGCCCTTGTCGTAGAGGCTCTTGAACGCCCAGAGCACCGACTCCATGAAGGTGACGTTGAGCGTCTTGTAGTCGCCCTCGAAGTCGACCCAGCGGGCCTGGCGGGTGACGTAGTCCTCCCACTCGGAGGTGTACTTCAGCACCGACTCGCGGCACTTGGCGTTGAACGCCTCGATGCCGATCTCGAGGATCTCGTCCTTGGTCTTGATGCCCAGCTGGCTCATCGCCTCCAGCTCGGCGGGCAGCCCGTGGGTGTCCCAGCCGAAGCGACGCTCGACCCGCTTGCCGCGCATCGTCTGGTAGCGCGGCACGACGTCCTTGACGTAGCCGGTGAGCAGATGGCCGTAGTGCGGCAGCCCGTTGGCGAAGGGCGGGCCGTCGTAGAAGACGAACTCGTTGGCGCCGTTCTCGCCGGCCGGGCGCGCCTCGACGCTCTTGACGAAGGTCTCGTGCTCGCGCCAGTAGGCGAGCACCGCCTCCTCGATCTCCGGGAAGCGCGGGCTGCTGGTCAGCGCGTTGCCGGAGGTGCTGGTGAGCGGATAGGCCATGGGGCGGCTCCTCGTGAGTGGTGCGTTCTTCTGGGGTATGCGGTCTCTCACCGAGGACGACGCCCCACCTCTCCCGTGGCCGGGTCGGGCAGGGGCACCGCGGTACCACCTCGCTTGCACGCTGACGGCGTGCCACTCACTCGCTGCGGCTGTGACGGGCCTGCCCCGTGCGGGTCTAGTGGGCCTCCGGCCGGGCTGCCGGGGCTGTTCTTCCGCAGGCTCGCCGCTGATGACGGCTCGGACGCCTGTGGGTCCATGGTAGCCGTGCGGGACGTCCTTGCTGCGCGAGGCTCGTGGCATACCGTGACCCCCATGCCCTCCCATGCCGCCGCCCTCCGCGCGCTGCTCGGCGACCGCGTCGTCACGGACCCGTCGGTCGCCGCCGGTTTCGCGGCCGACGCCTACCCGCAGGCGGCGGCGCTGACCGGCGAAGAGTTCACCGTCGTGCGCGCCCGCTCGCGCGAGGACGTCGTCACCACCCTCCGGTATGCCGCTACGCACCGGGTCCCCGTCGTGCCCCAGGGAGCGCGCACCGCCACGACCGGCGCGGCCTGCGCGCTGCCGGGCTCGATCGTGCTGTCCACCGCCGCGATGACCAGCGTGGAGATCGACCCGGTGGAGCGGGTCGCCGTCGTCGGCCCCGGCGTCATCAACACCCACCTCAAGGCGGCCGCCGCCGCCCACGGGCTGGCCTACCCGCCCGACCCCGCGAGCTCCTCGATGTGCTCGATCGGCGGCAACGTCGCGACCAACGCGGGCGGCCTGTGCTGCGTGAAGTACGGCGTCACCGCCGACTACGTCCGCGGCCTGGAGGTGGTCCTTCCCGGCGGCGAGGTCATGCGCACCGGCCGCCGCACGGCCAAGGGCGTCGCCGGCTACGACCTCACCGGGCTGTTCGTCGGGTCGGAGGGCACCCTGGGCGTCGTGACCGAGGCGGTCCTCCGGCTGGTGCCGCTGGGCGACCCGGCCCTGACCGCGCTCGCCGTCTTCCCCACCCTGACCGCCACGATGGCGGGCGTCGCTGCGATGCGGGCGCAACGGCATACCCCGAGCCTGGTCGAGCTGCTCGACGGACCCAGCCTGGAGGCGATCCAGGACTACGGCGACTACGGCTTCCCGCGCGGCGCGGGCGGGGTGCTGCTCGTGCAGTCGGACCGGCCCGGGCACGCGGCCCAGGACGTGCAGGAGTACGCCACCGCCCTCACCGCCGCCGGCGCGACCGAGGTCGCCGTGGCCGACGACCAGGCGGAGGCCGACCTGCTCCTGGAGGGCCGGCGCGTGCTCAACCCTGCGCTGAAGGTTCGCGGGCCTCGGTTCATCGAGGACGTCTGCGTGCCGGTGGGGCGGCTCGGCGAGCTGGTGACCCAGGTGCACGCGATCGGCCGTCGTCATGGACTCGAGGCCACCTGCGGCGGTCACGCCGGCGACGGCAACCTGCACCCGTGCTTCTTCTACGACGACGCCGACGAGGCCAGCACCGCGGCGGCCAGGGCTGCCTTCGACGATCTCGTGCGCGCGGCGTGGACGCTCGGTGGCACGGTCACCGGCGAGCACGGTGTCGGCCAGCAGAAGGTGCCCTGGCTCGCCGAGGAGCTGGGCGAGGCAGAGGTCGCGCGCCAGCGCGCGGTGAAGGCGCTGTTCGACCCGCTGGGCATCATGAACCCGGGGCGCGGCATCGCCTGAGAGGCCCCGCAGCGGCACCGACCCCCAGCGCTGAGAGCGCTGGGGGTCGGTCGTGGATGCTGCCGGGCGGACGTCAGACGCGCGGGTCCTCCTCGTGGGGGACGTCCGGCTCGCCGTCCGCCTCGTGACGGCCGTGCGGGTGGCGGTGCGGAGGCGCGGCGGGAGTGGTCGTGCCGCCGCGGCCGAAGCCGTCGTCGTCCGGGTCCAGGACCTCCTCGTGCCGGCCGTGCGGGTGACGACGGTGCGGCGGCGGGATCGGGGTGGTGGTGCCGCCGCGGCCGAAGCCGTCGTCGTCCGGGTCGACCTCGTGGGTCCAGCGACCGCCCTCCTCGGCGATCCGCGACCCGGAGCCCTCGCGCAGGTCCTCGACCGCGACGCCGGCGGCGACCCGGTTGCGTCCGGACGCGTCGACGAGCTGGTTCTCACCGGCGAGCTCGGAGACGGGGACGGTCTTCTCCGCGTCCGGGAGGCCCAGCTGGGCCAGCTTGCCGCTCGCGCGATCCCTCAGGTACTCGTTCATCTCGCGCTTGATCGTCGGCAGCAGCATGTAGACGCCGAGCAGGTTGACGAAGGCGCAGACGAAGAGGAAGTTGTCGGCGAAGGCGAGCACCTGGCCGAAGGTGAGCATCGTGCCCGCGACGGTGAAGAAGAGGAACACGAAGCGGTAGATGGTCGTCGACGTCTTGGTGTCGCCGAAGAGGTGGTTCCAGGCGCGCTGGCCGTAGTAGGACCAGGTGATGAGCGTGGAGATGGCGAACAGCGCCACCGCGAACGCCAGCACGATCGGGAACCAGCTGATGTGCTCGCCGAACGCGCTGGAGGTGACCTCGACGCCGGACAGCCCGTAGTCCGGGTCGTAGCGGTCGCCGTCCTCGAAGGTGAAGGCGCGGGCGTCGTTGTAGAAGGTCGTGTCGGCGATGACGATCGTCAGCGCGGTCATGGTGCAGATCACCACGGTGTCGATGAAAGGCTCGAAGAGGGCGACGAAGCCCTCGGAGACCGGCCTTCGGGTCTTGACCGTCGAGTGGGCGATCGGGGCCGAGCCGAGGCCCGCCTCGTTGGAGAACGCCGAGCGGGTCAGGCCGACGACCAGCGCGCCGACGATGCCGCCGGTCACGCCCTCGGCCGAGAAGGCACCGGTGATGATCTCGCCGATGGCCGGCACGACGTGGTTCAGGTTGCCGAGGATGACCACGATGCAGGCCAGGATGTAGATGCCGCCCATGACCGGCACCAGGGTGGAGGTCACCCGGCCGATCGACTTCATACCCCCGATGATGACGGCGCCGATGATGCCGGCCAGGACCAGCCCGAAGACCAGCGAGCCGCTCGTCGAGGAGATCCAGCCCGAGCCATCGGGGTCCAGCACGGTGACCGCCTGGGCGTAGGTCTGGTTGGCCTGGAACATGTTGCCGCCGCCCACGCCGAAGAAGAGGATCGCGACCGCGAACAGGCCGGTCAGGAACACGGACAGGAACTTCGGGAACTTGGTGAAGGCGACCGGCAGGTAGGTGAAGGGACCGCCTGCCACGGTGCCGTCCTCGTGGATCTTGCGGTACTTCACGCCGAGCGTGCACTCGGCGAACTTGGTCGCCATCCCGAGCAGGCCGGCGAGAATCATCCAGAAGGTGGCGCCGGGACCGCCGAGGGTGACCGCGGCGCCGACACCGGCGATGTTGCCGAGGCCGACGGTGCCGGAGACCGCTGAGGTGAGGGCCTGGTAGTGCGGGATCTCGCCGGGGTCGTCGGCCGAGGAGTATCGCCCGCGGATGGTCTCCGCCGCCACCTTGAGGCCACGGAACTGGATGAACCCGAGGTAGACGGTGATGATGATCGCGGCGGCGATCAGCCACATCACCACGAACGGCATCTGCGGGAGGCCGGGCAGGGTGAAGAAGATGATCTCACCTGACCAGTAGGTCACGCTGGTGAAGGCGCTGTCGACCGTGGTCTCCAGGTCGGTGACCCACTGAGGGTCCTCGACGGCGGACATGGGTACTGCTCTGTATCCAGTCATGAACCTACAGCCTGAGGGCATTTCCTAGTGACGTCAATCACATCGCCCGATCGGTGACCGAACCGTGACCTCTGTGGACGACCCGGCTGCGGGCCTGCCCCGTCGAGGCAGACCCGCAGCGGGCGGACGAGGAGCTCAGCGCATGGTGCCGGTCGGCGACCCGCCCTTCACGTAGTCCCATACGAAGAGCGTCATGCCGCTCTGGGTGACGGTGAACGTGGCGGCCGTCGCCTCGAGCGAGCGCAGCTCGACGGCCCAGTTGTTGACCGCGCCCTTGCCGCCGCAGCCCACCTCGTCCACGGTGGGCGTCGCCGGGGGCAGGACGGTGGCGGTGATCGGCGGCACGGTCGCGCGGCCGTTCTTGCTCGTCGGCAGCAGCACCGGGCCGGACGTGCCCGCACCCGCCTGGACGGGGTTCTGGCCCGGCACGATGTTGTCCGGGTTGCCGAGGTTGTGGCAGTCGTAGTTGGCCACGCCCGAGACGACGAGCACGCCATACACGGGGATGTTGCCCAGACCGCTGAAGTTGCCCCCCTGGATGGTGGCGGACTCGCCGGCGAAGGCGATGACCGGCTCGCTCTTGACGTTGACCTCGGCCAGCGCCGGCGCGGCGGCGAGGCTGACCGCGGCGACACCGGCGAGCAGCAGGCTGGAGGCACGGGTGGTACGCATGCAGAACCATCTTCTCTCTCAAGGATTCACGGGATGCCCAGGGGATGGGCACCTCCCAGCGTCTTCCCGCTGCGGCCTCCGCGCTATGGGCAGTTCTACCCATGGCGTCTGGGACAATGCCGGGTATGACGTCTGCACGCCACCTCGATCCTGCACGCCCGGCGACCCTGCCCGAGCGCCCGACCGTCGACGGCCTGGAGGAGAAGTGGGTAGCCGTCTGGAAGGACCGTGACGTCTTCGCGTTCGACCGGGAGGCCGCGCTGCAGGCCGACCGCAGCCAGATCTTCGCCGTCGACACCCCGCCGCCGACCGCGTCCGGCTCGCTGCACCTGGGCCACGTCTTCGGCTACACCCAGGCCGACTGCCTGGCGCGCTACCACCGGATGACCGGCAAGCACGTCTTCTACCCGATCGGCTGGGACGACAACGGCCTGCCCACCGAGCGCCGCGTCCAGAACTACTACGGCGTCCGCGGCGACGCGACCCTGCCCTACGACCCCGGCTTCACCCCGCCGCAGCAGGGTGGCGAGGGCAAGAGCGCCAAGGCCGCCGACCAGGTGCCCGTGGGCCGCGCCAACTTCATCGAGCTCTGCGAGGAGCTCACGGTCATCGACGAGAAGGCCTTCGAGGACACCTTCCGCCGCCTCGGCCTGGCCATCGACTGGAACATCCAGTACCGCACCATCGACGACCGCTCGCGCGCCGTCGCCCAGCAGGCCTTCCTGCGCAACCTCGCGCGCGGCGAGGCCTACCAGGCCGAGGCCCCCGGCCTGTGGGACATCACCTTCCAGACCGCGGTCGCCCAGGCCGAGCTCGAGGCGCGCGACTACCCGGGCGCCTACCACCGGGTGGCCTACCACCGCCCCTCCGGCGAGCGGGTCTACGTCGAGACGACCCGCCCGGAGCTCATCTGCTCGGTGGTGGCCCTCATCGCCCATCCCGACGACGAGCGCTACCAGCCGCTGTTCGGGACCACCGTCACCTCCCCGCTGTTCGGGGTCGAGGTCCCGGTCCTCGCGCACGAGCTGGCCGAGCCGGACAAGGGCTCCGGCATCGTCATGTGCTGCACCTTCGGCGACATGACCGACGTGCAGTGGTGGCGTGAGCTGTCCCTGCCGACCCGCTCGGTCATCACCCGCAACGGCCGCCTCCAGTCCGAGACCCCGTCGTGGATCGCGGGCGGCCCCGGCGAGGAGCTGTATGCCGGCCAGCTCGCCGGGAAGACCACCCACTCCGCGCGCGAGGCCGTCGTCGCCGCCCTGCGCGAGTCGGGCGACCTCGAGGGCGAGCCGCAGAAGACCCAGCGCAAGGCCAACTTCTACGAGAAGGGCGACAAGCCGCTCGAGATCGTCACCAGCCGGCAGTGGTTCATCCGCAACGGCGGCAAGGACGAGTCCGTGCGCGAGGACCTGCTCGCGCGGGGGGAGAAGCTCGACTTCCACCCCGCCTTCATGCAGACCCGCTACCGCAACTGGGTCGGTGGGCTCAACGGCGACTGGCTGATCAGCCGGCAGCGCTTCTTCGGCGTCCAGATCCCCGTCTGGTATGCCGTGGACGCCGACGGCGAGGTCGACCACGACACCGTGCTCGTGCCCTCCGCGGACCGGCTGCCGATCGACCCGATGTCCGAGGTGCCGGAGGGCTACACCGAGGACCAGCGGGACCAGCCGGGCGGCTTCACCGGCGACCCGGACATCATGGACACCTGGGCGACCTCCTCGCTCTCGCCGCAGATCGCCGCGGGCTGGCCGGTGGCCGGCCGCCCCGACGGAGAGCTGGGCAACGACAGCGCGCTCTTCGACAAGATCTTCCCCTTCGACATGCGCCCGCAGGGGCACGACATCATCCGGACCTGGCTGTTCGCGACCGTCGTGCGCTCCCACTACGAGCACGACTCGCTGCCCTGGAGCGACGCCTACATCAACGGCTGGATCCTCGACCCGGACCGCAAGAAGATGTCCAAGTCCAAGGGCAACGCGACGACCCCGATCGACATGCTCGAGGCCAACGGCACCGACGCGGTGCGCTACTGGGCCGCGGCCGCCCGTCCCGGCGTGGACACCATCGACGACCCCAACCAGGTCAAGGTCGGGCGCCGCCTGGCGATGAAGCTGGTCAACGCCAGCAAGTTCGCCCTGAGCTTCGGCGACCT
The DNA here is from genome assembly GCF_014636495.1 of Ornithinimicrobium tianjinense. Taxonomy (GTDB): domain Bacteria; phylum Actinomycetota; class Actinomycetes; order Actinomycetales; family Dermatophilaceae; genus Ornithinicoccus; species Ornithinicoccus tianjinensis. The sequence goes on along the minus strand of NZ_BMEM01000001.1, from coordinate 827,261 downwards.
GCCGGCGGGTGCCGACGGCTCGCCGGCCGACGACGCCGCCCTGGTGACCGAGCCGATCGACCGCTCGATGCTGGCCGGCCTGGCCCAGGTCGTGGAGCGCGCGACGGCCGCCTACGAGGCGTGGGACTACTCGACCGCGCTCGACGTCACCGAGTCCTTCTTCTGGACCTTCTGCGACGACTACCTCGAGCTGGTCAAGGAGCGCGCCTACGGCGGGAGCTTCGGCGACGAGGTGCCCTCCGGGCCCGAGCAGGCCACGGTCTCGGCCCGCGCGGCACTGCGACTGGCGCTGTCCGTGCAGCTGCGCCTGCTCGCGCCGGTGCTGTCCTTCGCCACCGAGGAGGTCTGGAGCTGGTGGCACGAGGAGGGCTCCTCGGTCCACGTCCAGCCGTGGCCGACCGTGGAGGAGCTCGGCGCCGCCGCCGGCGGGGACGCGGCTCTGCTGGGCATCGTGGGTCAGGCCCTCACCGGCCTGCGCAAGGCCAAGTCCGAGGCCAAGGTCAAGATGCGCACCGAGATCTCGGCGGCCACCGTCGCCGGTCCGGCCGCCGACCTGGACCGCGTCCGCGCGGCCCTGGGCGACCTCTCGGCCGCCGGCAAGGTCACCGGGGAGGTCGCCTTCGCCGAGGAGGGCGAGGAGCTCGCGGTGCGCGACGTCCAGCTGGTGCTGGAGGACTCCACCGTCTGACCCGGTAGGGCGGGCTGGCGCTTCGTGGGACCCCAGCGCATAGGGTGATGCCATGCGCTGGGGCACGAGGTCGACGGTGGTCGTCGCCCTGCTGGCTGTCCTCGCCGCCCTCGTGGTCCTGGTCTGGGGGTCGAGCAGCGGGGATCCCCTCGTCACCGCCCCGCAGGGCACCTGGGGCGAGCCCCGGGCCGAGTCCGCTGACGTGCCCACGACCGCAGCGACGGCCAGGGCCACGACCCGACCCGGCGAGGAGCTGCCCGACCGCACCACGACGTGGGCGATCGACCTGGCCACCGCCCTCTTCCTCATGGCCGTCCTCACGACGATCCTGCTGCTGCTCCGCTGGATGTCGCAGCAACGCGTGGAGGAGAAGGAGCGACGGGCCCTGCTCGAGGAGGACGAGCTCGTCGCGCTTCTGGAGGCCACCAGCGACGAGGTGCGCTGGCAGGCGCTGGCCGAGGGCGACCCCCGCAACGGCGTCGTGGCCTGCTGGGTCGCGCTCGAGCAGGCGGTCCAGCGCGCCGGGCTGCACCAGGACCGCGCCGAGACCGCCGCCGAGCTCACCGCCCGCGTCCTCGCGCGCTACGACGTGGACGCCACAGCGATCACCGACCTGTCCGAGGCCTACCGCGAGGCCCGCTTCTCCCGCCACCCCGTCACCGAGACCCAGCGCGAACGAGCCGTCACCGCCCTCGAGCGGATCCACACCGACCTGCGCCGCCGCGTCGCCGCCGAGGAGGAGGCCCGCGCCGCCGAGGAGCGCTCCCGCGAGGCCGAGCGCATCGCGGCCGAGGACGCGGCGGACAGCCACGGCCCCGAGGACACCACCCACGGCAGGGGCGCCCTCGCAGGGACGCGCGAGCGGCATACCGGAACGCGCCGGAGGCGGAGGTGAGCAGAGGACTGCGCAGCGCCCTCCCCCTGGCCGTCGGGACCCTGCTGCTCGGCGCGCTGCTGTTCTACGTCGGCTCGCTGCCGCACGGGCCGGCTGCCGTGACCGCGCTGGTCGTCGTGGCGTCGGTCGTCGCCCCGCTGCTGCTCGGCGCGCTCACGCGTGAGGGGCGGTATGCCGAGCGCGCCTACTGGGCCTCCACGCTGCACCAGGAGGCCGTGCCGCCGGCGGCGATGGACTACCGGCTGGTGCGGATCCGCCGCGACCTGCGCGACGCGGTCGAGCGGGACGACCGCGAGGACCTCGTCCATCCGCTCCTGCGTGAGCTCGCGGCCGAGCGGCTGCTGGCCCACCACGGCGTCGACCTCGACGCCGACCCCGAGGCCGCGCGGCGGGTCGTCGACCCGCTGCTGTGGCGCTACCTGACCACCCCGCCCACGGACGCGCGCAAGCGCAGCCGCAGCGCGCTGCAGACCGCCATCGAAGGGATCGAGAAGCTGTGACCCAGACCCCCACGCCCGACGCGCCGCGCCTGCCGCTGGAGGAGGTGACGCGCCGCGCGCACGAGGTGCTCGACCGGGTGGAGCAGGCCGTCGTCGGCAAGCGCCCGGCGCTCACGCTCGTGCTCACCGCGATCCTGTCCCGCGGCCACGTCCTGCTCGAGGACTTCCCAGGGCTCGGCAAGACCCTCGCCGCCCGGTCGTTCGCCCAGACCCTCGGCCTCGACTTCACGCGCGCGCAGTTCACCCCCGACCTGCTCCCCTCGGACCTGACCGGGTCGTTCGTCTACGACCAGCGCGTCGGCGAGTTCGCCTTCCGCCCAGGGCCGCTGTTCACCGGGCTGCTGCTGGCGGACGAGATCAACCGGACGCCGCCCAAGACGCAGTCGGCGCTGCTGGAGGCGATGCAGGAGCACCAGGTGACGGTCGAGGGGCAGACCTTCGCGCTCCCCCAGCCCTTCCACGTGCTCGCGACCGCCAACCCGGTCGAGTACGAGGGCACCTACCCCCTCCCCGAGGCCCAGCTCGACCGCTTCCTCATGCGGGTCAGCTTCGGCTACCCGACCGCCGAGGAGGAGTGGGACGTGCTGCGCCGCCGCGTCGCCCGGCAGCGCGAGGACCAGCACCTCGAGGCGGTGACCGACGCCGAGGGCCTCTCGGCGATGCAGGACGCGGTCGAGACGGTGCCGGTCGAGGACGACATCTCCCGCTACTGCGTCGAGCTGGCCGCCGCGACGCGACGCCACCGCGCCGTGCTCGTCGGTGCGTCACCGCGCGGCTCGTTGGCGCTCATGCTGACCTCCCGTGCGTATGCCGTGGTGCAGGGCCGCGACTACGTCACCCCCGAGGACGTCAAGGCGGTGGCGCACGCCGTGCTGGACCACCGGATCTCGATCAGGCCGGAGCTGTGGATGTCCGACACGGGCGGGGCCGCCGTGGTGGACGCGGTGCTGACGCAGGTGCCGGTGCCGGGGGCGCGCACGGGCGCCTCGACGGCGGTGCAGGCATGACGCCGCTCGCGAGGCTGCGCGGCAGCCTCCGGCCGGAGCAGGGATGACCGGTCGCAACGACCTCTGGGCGCCCACACCTGCCCTGGTGCGGCTGCTCACGGTCGTCCTGCTGACCGTGCCGGTGGCCCTGCTGTGGCGCCGCCCCGACCTGCTGGTGCTCGTCGCCCCGCTGGCGATGGTGCTCGTGTGGAGCCTGGTGACCCGCCCGAGCCAGGTGCCCGAGCGCCGGTTCAGCCTCTCGCACGCCCTGCTCCGGGAGGGCGAGCAGGCGCTGGCGGTCGTCGACGTGGAGCCCGTGCCGGACGCCGACGTGATGGCGGCCGCGGTGCCGCCGGCGCCGTTCGTGAGCGGTGTGCCGCTGGAGCGGCGCCGCGAGGTGGCCGACGTCGACGGGATCGACGTCAAGCCGACCAGCGTCGTGGCGGACGCGGTCGCCGGGGAGGCGGGCGGACCGCCGCTCGCCGACGGCCCGCGCCGCCTCACCGTGGGCGTCCGCCTCACCCGTTGGGGCGTGCGCCGCATCGGTCCCGTGCAGGTCGCCGCCGTGAGCCCGTGGGGCTCCTTCCGCTGGGGCCCGACGGGCCTGGAGCCGCTGGGGCTGCGCACGCTCCCCCAGCCGGTGGCGTTCGACTCCGCGGCACCCGCACCCCATCCGCGCGGCCTGGTGGGCACGCACCGGTCGGTCCGCCCCGGTCAGGGCAGCGAGTTCGCGGCACTGCGCCCCTTCCAGCCGGGCGACCGGCTGCGGCGGATCCACTGGCCACGCTCGACACGCGGCGACGGGACGCTCTACGTCACCTCCAGCTACGCCGACGAGGACACGCACGTCGCCGTCCTCCTCGACGCGCACTACGACGTCGGACGCTCCGGCGGCGTCGACGGCGCCGCCAGCTCGCTCGACCGCTCGGTGCGGGCGGCCGCCTCGATCGCGGAGCACTTCCTGCGGCAGGGCGACCGGGTGAGCCTGCGGGTGCTGTCGGCCAGGACGCCGCTGACGGTGCCGGTCGGCACGGGCCGGCGGCACCACGTCCGCGTGCTCGACACCCTGAGCCGGGTGGTGCCCTCGGTGTCCGAGGAGACCGACGCCCGCCGCGTCCACCTCGGCATCTCAGCGGGGACGCTCGTCGTCATGATCTCGGCCCTCGTCTCCCCCGACGCGCTCACCCAGGCCGCCACCCTCGCCGGCCGAGGCGTGTCGGTGGTCGTCGTCGACGCCCTCGTGGACCCCCGCCAGGGCGAGGTCGTGGCGAGCGACGACAAGGACCCGCTCGCCCGGACCGCCTGGCGGATCCGGATGCTCGAGCGCGAGCGCGAGGTGCGCGCGATCACGGCCGAGGGCGTGGCTGTCGTGCCGTGGCTGGGCCCCGGCAGCCTGGACGTCGTCCTGCGCGAGCTGGGTCGCCGGGGGCGCGGCCGGGGGCAGGGGCGGTCGGCATGAGAGAGCTGCGGGAGCTGTGGGTCGACCTGCGCTCGGCCAGCCGGTCCCACCTGCGGGTCCGGGCGGGCATCCTCGGAGGGGCGCTGCTGTTCGCGCTCGCCTACGCGTTGGCGGGCGGCGGCAACGTGATCGCCTGGCTCGGCCTGGTCGCCCTCGGGCTGGCGGTGGTGCTCCAGCCGCACACCCTGGCGCCGGGTCTCTTCCTCGGGTATGCCGTGGCCTCCTGGTGGGCGACCGTCGAGGCGACCTGGCACTGGGCCCTGCTCCCGGCCGCGCTCGGCATCCTGGTGCTGCACACCGCGGCCGCGCTCTGCGCATCGGTCCCGGCGCAGGCACCGGTGCCGGTCACCGTGGTGCGGCGGTGGGCCGAGAGGACGGGACTCGTGGCCGCGCTGACCGTCCTGGTCTGGGGACTGGCCGGCCTGCTCACGCTGCGGCCCGCGACGGGCCTCGGCCCGCTGCCCGGCATCGTCGGGCTGACGTTGCTGGCGGTCCTGCTCGCGGCCTACGTCCGCTGGCGTCCGACCGACCGCTGAGGCAGGTGCGCGGCGCCGGCCGCCCGGGGCGACCCGAGGGTCAGGCGCTCTCCTTGCGCTGGGGACGCTTGCGGGTCTGGAGGTCCCGGCGGACGATCGTCGGGTTGACGTTCTCGAGGACCACCTCGCGGGTGATGACCACCTTGGCGATCTCGTCGTCGGACGGCACGTCGAACATCACCGGCAGCAGCACCTCCTCGAGGATCGCGCGCAGGCCGCGGGCACCCGTGCCGCGCAGGAGCGCCTGCTCGGCGATCGCCTCGAGCGACTCGTCCTCGAACTCCAGCTCGACGCCGTCGATCTCGAACATCCGCTGGTACTGCTTGACGAGCGCGTTGCGCGGCTCGGTGAGGATGTTGACCAGCGCGTCCCGGTCCAGCGGGGCGACGGTGGTGATGACCGGGAGGCGACCGATGAACTCCGGGATCAGCCCGAACTTCATCAGGTCCTCGGGCAGCACGTCGGCGAAGTGCTCCCCCGCGTCCTTGGCCGTCTTCAGCTCGGCCCCGAAGCCGAGCCCCTGCTTGCCCGCGCGGGCCTCGATGATCTTCTCCATGCCGGCGAAGGCGCCGCCGACGATGAAGAGCACGTTGCCCGTGTCGATCTGGATGAACTCCTGGTGCGGGTGCTTGCGACCGCCCTGCGGCGGGACGCTGGCGACGGTGCCCTCGAGGATCTTCAGCAGGGCCTGCTGCACGCCCTCGCCGGAGACGTCGCGGGTGATCGACGGGTTCTCGCTCTTGCGGGCGATCTTGTCGATCTCGTCGATGTAGATGATCCCGGTCTCGGCCTTCTTCACGTCGAAGTCGGCGGCCTGGATGAGCTTGAGGAGGATGTTCTCGACGTCCTCACCGACGTAGCCGGCCTCGGTCAGCGCCGTGGCGTCGGCGATCGCGAAGGGGACGTTGAGCATCTTGGCGAGCGTCTGCGCGAGGTAGGTCTTGCCGCAGCCGGTCGGGCCGATGAGCAGGATGTTGGACTTGGCGATCTCGACGGCGTCGTCGCCGACCCGGTTCTCGCCCGCCTGGATGCGCTTGTAGTGGTTGTAGACCGCGACGGCGAGGGCGCGCTTGGCCGGGTCCTGGCCCACGACATACTGCTCGAGGAAGTCGAAGATCTCGCGCGGCTTGGGCAGCTGCCCCAGACCGAGCTCGGAGGACTCCGCGAGCTCCTCCTCGATGATCTCGTTGCACAGGTCGATGCACTCGTCGCAGATGTACACGCCGGGGCCGGCGATCAGCTTCTTGACCTGCTTCTGGCTCTTCCCGCAGAAAGAGCACTTGAGCAGGTCGCTGCTCTCACCCATGCGTGCCACGCGGACTTCCCTTCGTGCTCTCGTGCGCTGGTCGTACGTTCACGACGGTACCTTGCCGGACCCCCGCCGCGCCGCCATTTGTCCGGAGGGCGGGTCGTGCCGGGCAGGGTGTCCGCTCAGGGCGCAACGCCGTGCGCCCTGAGCGGGACCACCCGGTTGCTCAGTCGTCCTGCGAGGCCTTGCGCGAGGCGAGCACCTCGTCGACCAGGCCGTAGTCCTTGGCCTCGGCGGCCGTGAGGATCTTGTCGCGCTCGATGTCCTGCTGCACCTGCTCGACGGTGCGCCCGGAGTGCTTGGCCCAGGTCTCCTCGAGCCAGGTGCGCATCCGCAGCACCTCGTTGGCCTGGATCTCGATGTCGGACGCCTGGCCGTAGTCACCGCCCATCAGCGCGGGCTGGTGGATAAGCACGCGGGCGTTGGGCAGGGCGAAGCGCTTGCCCGGCGCACCGGCGGCCAGCAGCACGGCCGCCGCCGAGGCCGCCTGCCCGATGACGAACGTCTGCACGTCCGGCTTGATGTACTGCATCGTGTCGTAGATCGCGGTCAGCGCGGTGAAGGACCCACCGGGGCTGTTGATGTACATGAGGATGTCGCGGTCCGGGTCCTGGGACTCGAGCACGATCAGCTGGGCGATGATGTCGTCCGCCGACGCGTCGTCCACCTGCACGCCGAGGAAGATGATCCGGTCCTCGAAGAGCTTGGTGTAGGGGTCCTGCCGCTTCATGCCGTAGGAGGTGCGCTCCTCGAACTGCGGCAGGATGTAGCGGCTCGCGGGGGCCGGAACGGCCAGGCGGCCGTGCGCGGCGCTGCCCCAGGCGGCGCCGGCGTAGGGGTTCAGGGGCTGGTTCATGTCAGCTCTCTCTCGCTCGCGGGGTGGCTCAGGCGTCGGACTTCGGCGCGTCGTCGGCGCGCTCGTAGACGTGGTCGACGAAGCCGTACTCCTTGGCCTCCGCGGCGGTGAACCAGCGGTCGCGGTCGGAGTCCTTCTCGATCTGCTCGACCGTCTGGCCGGTGTGCTCGGCGATCAGCTCGGCCATCTGCTTCTTGATGTGCAGCATCTGCTCGGCCTGGATCTTGATGTCGGAGGCCGTGCCGCCGATGCCGCCGGAGGGCTGGTGCATCATCACGCGGGCGTGCGGCGTGGCGTAGCGCTTGCCCCTGGTGCCGGCCGACAGCAGGAACTGGCCCATCGAGGCGGCCAGGCCCATCGCCACGGTGCACACGTCGTTGGGGATCCACTTCATGGTGTCGAAGATCGCCATCCCGGCGGTGACCGAGCCACCAGGGCTGTTGATGTAGAGCCAGATGTCGGACTCCGGGTCCTCCGCCGACAGCAGCAGCAGCTGCGCGCAGATGGCGTTGGCGTTGTCGTCGCGCACGTCGGATCCGAGGAAGATGATCCGCTCCTTGAGGAGGCGGTTGTAGATCTGGTCGTCCAGGCCCGCGACCGGGCGCTCGGCCATGCTGATCTCCTGCGTCATGCTCTTCCCTCGCTTTGTCGGGTATGCCGTGCAAGTGCGGCTGTGCCTTGTCAGTGACCCTAACGCCCGGCCTCCTCGCGGCACTCCCGCACTCCCCCCGTGTTCGCCCTGAGCGCAGCGGGGCCCTACGCTGACGCCCGTGACCCCGAGCCTGCCCACCGCGCCGAGAGCCGCGACCCGCGCCGCCCGCACCGACCGCACCTGGATGGTGGCCCTGGCCGCCTCGCTCTGGGGCCTGTCCGCCCTGTGGCGCGGGCCGCTGGCGCGGGAGCTGCCCTCGCTGACCATCGTCTTCTGGGAGCACGTGCTCCTCGTGATCCTCGTGAGCCCGTGGCTGCTGCCGGCGCTGCGGCGGCTGCGCGCGGCCCGGCCCGGCACGGTGGCGGCCGTGCTGGTGATCGGGGCCGGCTCGTCGGCGCTGGCGACGGTCCTGTTCACGGCGGCCTTCCGGATGGGCGACCCGATCACCCCGCAGGTCCTGCAGAAGCTGCAGCCGCTCTTCGCCGTCGCCCTGGCCGCGCTGATCCTCGGCGAGCGGCTCCGTCCCCGGTATGCCGCCTTCCTCCTCCCTGCGCTCGTCGGCGCCTGGCTGCTGGCCTTCCCCGACCCGCTGGCCGTCGGTGTCTCCAGCGCGCAGGCCGCGCTGCTCGCGGTGGGCGCGGCCGCCCTGTGGGCCGCGGGGACGGTGCTGGGCCGCTACGCCAGCGCCGAGCTGCGCTTCCGGGACCTGGTGGCCCTGCGGTTCACGATCGGCCTGGTCACGCTCGGTCTGCTGGTCGCGCTGACCTCGACCCCGCTCCAGGTGCCGCGCACGGCATACCTGCCCATCGTGCTCCTCGTGCTCCTGCCGGGGCTGGCGGCGATGGTCCTCTACTACCTGGCCCTCGGCCGCACGCCCGCCTCTCGGGCCACGCTGGCGGAGCTGGCGTTCCCGCTCACGGCCGCGCTCGTCGGGGTCGTGGTCTTCGGCACGCGCCCCGTGCCGACGCAGTGGCTGGGCATCGCGATCGTGCTCGTCACCGTCGTCGCCCTGGCCCTGCACGAGCAGCGCTCGAGCACCCCCGCGGTGGTCAGCCGCGACCGGGCCGACGTCGACGCCTGACGGATCGCCCACGACCGGGTCGGCCTCGCCGGTCTCCCGAGCGCCCGGACGGCTCGCCCACGACCGGGTCGCCCTCGCCAGCCCCCTCATCGGGCTCACCGGCGTGCAGTCGAACCGGCACTTTCCCCGTCCGTGCCGAAAGGCCCGCCGTCATGGGCTCCGCACGCCGGCACATCCGATAGTGCCGGTCTGACTGCACGCCTCCGCGCAGAGTCCGCCCACTCCCGGACCGGCCCGGCCCCAGGCGCGACGAAGGCCCCCGCCCTGCAGCGCAGGTCGGGGGCCTTCGTGTGGTGCGGGGGTGCTCAGGCCTTCTCGGCCTCGGCCTCGGCGTCGGCGTCGGCAGCCTCGGCCTCGGCAGCCTCGGCGTCGGCCTCCGCGAGGACCTCGTCCTCGAGCAGCTCATCATCCTCGAGCAGCTCGTCCTCGCCGGTGATGGCGTCGAGGTCGACGACGTTGCCGTCGGTGTCGGTGACCGTGGCGATCTCCAGCACGTTGGCCAGCGCCTTGCGGCGGCCGACCTCGGCCACCATCGACTGGACCTGACCACCCTGGTCGATCTGCTGGGCGAACTCCTGCGGGTTCATGCCGTACTGCTGGGCGGTCATCATGATGTACTCGATCAGCTCGCCCTGGTCCACGCCGATCTCGTCGCGCGCGACGAGGGCGTCGAGGAGGAACTGGGTCTTCATGGCCTTGGTCGTGGACTCGGTGACCTCGGTGCGGTGGGTGTCGTCCTCGAGGCGACCCTCGTCCTCCAGGTGGCGGTGCACCTCGGCCTCCACGAGGTTGGCCGGGACGGGGATGTCGACCTTGGCCAGCATCGCGTCGAGGACCTTGTCGCGGGCCTCGATGCCCTGACCGAACCTCGCGGCCTGGTCGGCCTGCTTCTTCAGGTCCTCCTGCAGCTCCTCGAGCGTGTCGTGCGGGCTCGCCAGCTGGGCGAAGTCGTCGTCCAGAGCCGGCAGCTCGCGCGCCTTGACGGACTGGACGGTGACGGTGATGTCCGCCTTCTCGCCCTCACGGTCACCACCGGCCAGCGGGGCCTCGAACTCGACGGTCTCGCCGGACTTCGTGCCGCGCAGCGCCTTGTCCAGCCCCTCGAGCATGTTGCCCGCACCGATCTCGTAGGAGACGCCGGTGACGGAGTCGATCTCCTCGTCGCCGATCTTGGCGGACAGGTCGATCGTCAGGTGGTCGCCGGTCTTGGCCTTGCGGTTCACCGGCTTGAGGGTGGCGAAGCGACCGCGCAGCGCCTCCAGGCGCGTCTGCACGTCCTCCTCCGACGCGGCCGCGGGCTCCACCTCGATGGCGATGTCGGAGAAGTCGGGGAGGTCGAAGGCGGGGACGACGTCGACCTCGGCCTCGAAGGCGAAGTCCTGGCCGTCCTCGAGCGGCAGCGAGGTGAGGTTGATCTCCGGCTGGCCCAGCGGGCGGACCTCGTGCTCGGCGACGGCCTGCGTGTAGTACTCCGGCAGCGCCTCGTTGATCGCCTCCTGCACGACGGCACCGCGGCCGAAGCGCTGGTCGATGATCCGGTTCGGGACCTTGCCCTTGCGGAACCCGGGGATCTGCACCTGCGCGCCGATCGTGCGGTAGGCCGCGTCCAGGCGGGGCTTGAGGTCGGCGGCGGGGACCTCGACGGTCAGCTTGACCCGGGTCGGGGTCAGGGTCTCGACAGCGCTCTTCACTGCTGGTGCTCCAGGATGGTCGATGGGTATGACGTGCCCTGGCGGGGCCAGGGCACGGCGGGTCGGCTTCACCATGCTAGGTGGTCGGGGTAGCCGGATTCGAACCGGCGGCCTTCCGCTCCCAAAGCGGACGCGCTACCAAGCTGCGCCATACCCCGCGGGCACGCGTGCCGGAGCACGGTGACCAGAGGGCTAGACTATCGGCTCGGTCGTGCTGCTCCGGACCACGGAGGGCGCGGCCGGGACAGTCCATGCGGGTGTAGCTCAATGGTAGAGCCCCAGTCTTCCAAACTGGCTACGCGGGTTCGATTCCCGTCACCCGCTCCAGTGTCCTGAGTCGCGACACCGTTGACACGGTGTCGCGGCTCAGGGCTTTTTTTGTGGGTTCGCGGGGGTGTCGTCGATGTCGCGACTCAGGGTGTCGTCGATGTGGTGTCGGGTCGCGGGGTGGTAGTCGCGGTCGGCGTCGAGGT
>NZ_BMEM01000001.1:792995-815893 GCF_014636495.1 Ornithinimicrobium tianjinense | reverse complement strand
CGGGCGTACAGCAGGTAGCGGGAATGGTCATCCAGGAAGTCCAGCACCTCCACCCGGGTCGGCCAGGAAGCAGTGGGTGATGTCGGCCTGCCAGCACCCGTTGGGTAGGTCGGCCTCGAAGCGGATGTAGGAGGACCTGGGACGTTTGCGCGGCTCGGCCACGACCATGCCCTCGGCGTGCAGGACCCGTCGGATGGTCGAGGTCGAGGGTGCCCGGTACCCTTCCCGGCCCAGGTGCCAGGCGATCGTCTCGGGGCCGGCGTCGGGGAGGTGTCAGATGGTCTGTGTAAGTGGAGGGGTCCTTCACCTAAGGGAGATTGACTGTGACCATGACCAAGGCGAAGAGGGACTCCCGAGTCGGAGCCTGAGGCTCGCCGGTTGCGTCGGGAGCTGTTCGACGACGACATGCTCGACAAGCTCATGGCCGCGACCGACGAGCGGGGCCTGTCGCTGACCGGCGAGGGCGGCTTCCTGCCCGAGATGATCAAGGCCGTTCTCGAACGCGGGATGGAGGCCGAGCTGAGCGACCACCTCGGGTACGAGAAGGGCGACCGGGCCGGGCACGGTTCCGGGAACAGCCGCAACGGCACCACCCCGAAGACGGTCGGCACCGAGGTCGGCGACGTGCCGCTCGACCAGCCGCGGGACCGCAACTCCACCTTCGCCTCGGCGCTGGTACCCAAGGGCGCCCGCCGCCTGGGAGGGCTGGAAGACATGATCATCAGCCTGTACGCCGGCGGGATGACGATCCGCGATATCCAGCACCACCTGGCCGCGACGCTGGGCACCGAGCTGTCCCACGAGACGATCAGCAAGGTCACCGACGCCGTGGCCGAGGAGGTCACCGCCTGGCAGACCCGGCCGCTGGAGGCGTTCTACCCGGTCATCTACCTCGACGCGCTGGTGGTGAAGATCCGCGACGGCGCGCACGTGGCCAACCGGGCCGCGCACATCGCCGTCGGGGTCGACATGGACGGCGTCAAGCACGTCCTGGGCATCTGGGTCCAGGCCTCCGAGGGCGCGAAGTTCTGGGCCGGGGTGTGCGCCGAGCTGGCCAACCGCGGCGTGAAGGACGTCCTGATCGTCTGCTGCGACGGGCTCACCGGCTTCCCCGAGGCGATCGAGACGACCTGGTCCGGCGCGCTGGTCCAGACCTGCGTGGTGCACCTGATCCGGGCCTCGATGCGGTTCGTCTCCTACTCCGACCGCAAGGCCGTCGCGGCGCTGCTGCGCCCGATCTACACCGCGGTCAACGAGGAGGCCGCGATGATGGCGCTGGCCACGTTCGCCGACTCCAACCTCGGCAAGAAGTACCCCGCCGCCGTCGCGACGTGGGAGAACGCCTGGGACCGGTTCACCCCGTTCCTGGCGTTCGGGCCCGCGCTGCGCAAGGTCATCTACACCACCAACTCGATCGAGTCACTGAACTACCAGCTGCGCAAGATCATCAAGAACCGCGGCCACTTCCCCAATGACGCCGCCGCGATCAAGCTGCTGTGGCTGGCCATCCGCAACATCGAGGACAAACGCGCCCGAGAACGCGCCAAGGAAGCCGGCCTGCCCAAGGGCACGCCCCGCAAGGCCCCCGGCAAGCTCGTCGAGGGCTCCGTCATCCAGGGCTGGAAAGCAGCCCTGGGCGAGCTGTCCTTGGTCTACCCAGAACGCATCAACGCCTACCTGTAACCGCACGTGACCCACATCACTTACACAGACATATTGACAAGCTCGGCGTCGGCGCCGGCAGCACTGAGCTGACGACGCAGTGCCACGATCCGCGCCCTGACCGCGGCGCTGGTCGTGCCAGGCCGTGACCGCGGAGCCCGGCTGCGTGGCCGCAGGCCCTCAGCACCCTCGGCCTCGTACCGGCGGAGCAGGACGTGCACCCACTGGCGGGAGACACCGAAGCGGCCGGCCGCCTGCGCGGCGCTCAGGCCTTGGTCAAGGACCGAGCGGACGATCACCAGATTCTTGTCGCGAGAGCTCATGGCCGATCCTCAGCGGCCCACCCACGTCAACGATGACCCGACTCACCTGTCAACGATCACCACCCTTCAAACGTCAACGATGACCCGACTCACCTGTCAACGATCACCAGCCCCACCGCAGGCCACCCCCGTCAACGATGTCGTGCACTCAGACACCGTCACCCGCTCCAGCGCGCCCCCGGTCCGACAAGGGCCGGGGGCGCCTCTGTGCCCGGGCTCAGCGCAGGTGCTCGTCGAGCGCCGCCCACTGGTCGCGCGGCGCGAAGCCGGTGGCGCGCAGGCGGTCGAGGCGCAGCACCGAGCGGGCCGGACGGGGCGCGAGCGGGCTCTGCGGGTCCCGACCGGCGGCATACTCGGCGCTCGAGACGGCGCGGACGGTGCCGGTCGCTCCGAGCCGGGTGAAGACCTGGCGCGCGACCTCCTCCCAGGACGCCGGGGCGCCGTCGTTGGTGACGTTGTAGGTGCCGTAGGGGGCACGGGTGCTGAGCAGGTGGGCGGTGGCGCGGGCGAGGTCGTCGGCGAAGGTGAGCCGCCCGACCTGGTCGTGGACCACCGAGGGGCTGGCGCCGCGCTCGGCCAGGGAGCGCATGGTCGCGACGAAGTTGCTGCCCTGCCCCACGACCCAGGAGGTGCGCAGCAGGTAGTGCCGCGGTGCGACGGAGACCGCGAGGTCGCCGGCGGCCTTGGACTGGCCGTAGACGCCCAGCGGGCTGAGCGGCTCGTCCTCGTGGTGCTCCTGGCTGGTGCCGTCGAAGACGTAGTCGGAGGAGTAGTGCACGAGCGTGAGGCCGTGCCGGGCCGCCGCCCGCGCGAGGGCGGCGACCCCGGTGGCGTTGGCCGCCCACGCCTCGCGGCGGCCCTGCTCGGTCTCGGCGAGGTCGACGGCGGTGTACGCCGCCGCGTTGATCACCACGGCGTAGGGGCTCAGGTCGAAGGCCTCGACCGCGCCGGGGTCGGCCAGGTCGAGCTGGTCCCGGGTGAGACCGACCGCGCCGGGGAAGGCGGCGAGCAGCGCCTGCCCGAGCTGGCCGCCGGCGCCGATCACGAGGGTGGGCCGTGCCGGCACGGGGGTCACCTCGGCCAGGCGCGGGTGGGCCCGGTCCTTCTCGGAGATCTCCGCCGTCTCCAGCGGCAGCGGCCAGGGCACGGCCACGGTCTCGTCGGCCAGGTTGAGCATGGTGTAGTCGGCGTCCGGGCGCCAGTGGTCGTTGACGAGGTAGGAGTAGACGGTGTCGTCCACCAGCGTCTGGTAGGAGTTGCCGACCCCGCGCGGGACGAAGACCGCGGTCGCCTCGTCGAGCTCCTCGGTGTGCACGGCCCCGAACGTGGGCCCCTCGCGCAGGTCCACCCACGCCCCGAACGCGCGCCCGTGGACGACGGAGACGAACTTGTCCCACGGCTCGGCATGGATCCCGCGCGTCACCCCGGCACGGCCGTTGTGGGCGACCGAGTGCTGCACCGGCCCGAAGTCCGGCAGCCCGGCCGCGACCATCTTCGCCCGCTGCCAGTTCTCCTTGAACCACCCCCGCGCGTCGCCGTGCAGGGGCAGGTCCACCACGAGCAGCCCCGGTATGCCGGTCTCGCGCACCCTGAGCGCGTCCCCGCCCACGCTCACTGCCCCTTGGCCGCGTAGGCCGCCTCGACGGCGGCCTTCTTCGGGCCCCACCAGTCCTCGTGCGCGGCATACCACTCGACCGTGCTGGCCAGCCCCTCCTCGAAGGAGGTGTAGCGCGGGACCCAGCCGAGCTCGGTCCGCAGCTTCGTGGGGTCGATCGCGTAGCGCAGGTCGTGACCGGCCCGGTCGGTGACGTGGTCGAGGTCGTCCGGGTCGCGGCCCAGCAGCTCCAGCAGCAGCCGCACCACCTGCAGGTTGGACCGCTCCCCGTCCGCGCCGACCAGGTAGGTCTGCCCGACCTGCCCGGCGTCCAGGATCGTCAGGACCGCGCTGGAGTGGTCGTCGGCGTGGATCCAGTCGCGCACGTTCGCCCCGCTGCCGTAGAGCTTGACCCGGCCGCCGGAGAGCAGGTTGGTGACCTGGCGCGGGATGAACTTCTCCACGTGCTGCCACGGGCCGTAGTTGTTGGAGCAGTTCGACAGCGTCGCCCGCACCCCGAAGGAACGCACCCACGCGCGGACCAGGTGGTCCGCGCCCGCCTTGGACGCCGAGTAGGGGCTGGAGGGGCGGTAGGGGGTCGCCTCGGTGAACCGCTGCGGGTCGTCCAGCTCCAGGTCGCCGTAGACCTCGTCCGTGGACACGTGGTGCATCCGCACCCCGTGGCGGCGCACCGCCTCCAGCAGCGTGAACGTGCCCACCAGGTTGGTCGTGATGAAGGGCGAGGGGTCGGCCAGGCTGTTGTCGTTGTGCGACTCCGCGGCGTAGTGGACCAGCGCGTCGTCCTCCCCCGTCAGTCCCGCCACGAGCTCGTCGACCAGCGCCGCGTCCGTGATGTCCCCCTCGACCACCCTCACCCGCGCGGCCGGCAGGGCCGCCAGGGCCTCCGGCGACGCGGCATACGTCATCTTGTCCAGGACGGTCACGTGGGCGTCGGTGTGCTCCATCACGTGGTGCACGAAGTTGGACCCGATGAACCCCGCCCCACCGGTCACGAGAAGTCGGCGCATGCGGTCCACCCTATTGTGTGAGCCATGCGAGGAATCCTGCTGGCCGGGGGCACCGGGAGCCGACTTCATCCGATCACCCTGGCCGTCAGCAAGCAGCTGGTCCCGGTCTACGACAAGCCGATGATCTACTACCCGCTGAGCACCCTCATGCTCGCCGGGATCCGTGACGTCCTCGTCATCACCACCCCGCACGAGGCACCGCTGTTCCAGCGCCTCCTCGGCGACGGCTCGCAGCTGGGGATCTCCCTCACCTACGCCGAGCAGCCCTCCCCCGACGGCCTCGCGCAGGCCCTCCTCATCGGCGCCGACCACATCGCCCGACACACCACCTGCCTGGTCCTGGGCGACAACATCTTCTACGGTCCGGGGCTGGGCACCCAGCTGCGCCGCTTCCGCGACCTGCGCGGCGCGGCCGTCTTCGGCTACCGCGTCGCCGACCCCAGCGCCTACGGCGTCGTCGAGTTCGACGCCGACGGCCGGGCGGTCTCCCTGGAGGAGAAGCCCGCCGCACCGCGCAGCCCGTATGCCGTGCCCGGCCTCTACTTCTACGACGACCGCGCGGTCGACTACGCCCGCGAGCTGACCCCCTCGGCCCGCGGCGAGCTGGAGATCACCGACCTCAACCGCCGCTACCTCCAGGACGGCGAGCTGCACGTCGAGGTGCTCCCCCGCGGCACCGCCTGGCTCGACACCGGCACCTTCGACTCCCTCAACGACGCCTCCACCTACGTCCGCACCCTCGAGGCCAGGCAGGGCCACAAGATCGGCTGCCCCGAGGAGGTCGCCTGGCGGATGGGCTTCCTCGACGACGCCGAGCTGGCCGAGCGCGCCGAGCCGCTGCGCAAGTCCGGCTACGGCCAGTACCTGCTGGGGCTGCTCGAGTCCGGCCGCGGCGACGCGCACTAGGCTCCCGCCATGGAAGCGCGCGAGCCCGACACCGTCGTCGTGACCGGCACCGGGACCACCACGGCGGCGCCGGACACCCTGGTGCTCGACCTGCAGCTGTCCGCCCACGGGCAGACGGTCGGCGAGGCGCTCGCCGCGCTGACCGCAGCCTCCCGCGCCGCCCACGAGGCGCTGCCCGGGAGCACGCCGCGCACGCACGGGCTCGGCGTCCACCCCCGCCACGACCATCAGGGGCGTCAGGTGGGGCACACGGCATACCAGAGCCTGCAGGTGCGCGCCGGCGACCCGTCGGCGGCGGGCGAGCTCCTCACCCGACTGGGCGACGCCGTCGGCGACGCGCTCGGCGTGGACGGCGTGCGGCAGGAGGTGGCGAGCCCCGGACCCCTGCACGAGCAGGCGCGCGAGCGCGCCTTCGCGGACGCGCGTCGGCGCGCGGAGCAGTATGCCGCGCTCGCCGGCCGGGAGCTGGGCCCGGTGGTGCGGCTCCGCGACGGCGCGCCGTCCGGGCCGGGACCGATGGCTGCCGCGGACGCGAGGTTCGCGATGGCATCCGGGCCGACCGTGCAGCCGGCCGACCACGAGGTCGTGGCCGTCGTCGAGGTGACCTGGGAGCTTCTGGCGCTCCGGTAGACAGCCCCCGTGCGCCTGTGCTGGGGTGGTGCTACCCGCGTCGGCGCCCGCCGACGCGCTGACCTGAGAGGACCACCTCAGATGGACGGATTCCTGGACAAGGCCCAGGAGCAGGCCGACGCCATGCTCGACAAGACGACTCTCGACGAGACGGCGCAGGACGCCTGGGCCGAGCACGGCGACAAGCTCGACGGCCTCGTGGACGAGCACGCCGACAAGATCGGCCAGGGCCTCGACGGCGCGACCGACTTCGTCAGCGACAAGACCGGGGGTCGCTTCGACGAGCAGCTCGACCAGGGCGCCGACTCCCTGCGTGGGGGCCTGGACTCGCTGGACGGCGAGAGCGGCGACGACTTCGGCAACGCCTGAGCGGACATGGACGAGCCCCTCGCACCGACCGGTGCGGGGGGCTCATCCATGTCTGCTGGCTCGCGGCTCGCGGCTCGCGGGGGCCGTCGTCAGGGCAGGGGGGGAAGCGTGCCGTCCTGCTCGTAGGCGCTCATCATGTCGATGCGGCGCTGGTGGCGCTCCTCCCCCGAGAACGGGGTGTCGAGGAAGGCGCTGACGATCGCGTGCGCCTCCTCGACCGAGTGCATCCGGGCACCGACCGAGAGCACCCGCGCGTCGTTGTGCTCGCGCGCCAGGGTGGCCAGCTCGGGGTTGTAGGCGAGGGCCGCCCGGATGCCGGCGACCTTGTTGGCCGCCATCTGCTCGCCGTTGCCCGAGCCGCCCAGCACGATGCCCAGGCTGTCCGGGTCGGCGGCGACGGCCTCGGCCGCCCTCAGCACGAAGACGGGGTAGTCGTCGAGGGCGTCGTAGTCGAGAGGGCCGTGGTCGACGACCTCGTGGCCCTGCTCGCCGAGCCAGGTCACCAGGTCACGCTGCAGCTCGTACGCGGCGTGGTCGCCGCCGATGTGGATGCGCATGGCCCCGAGGATAAGCCGGGACGGTCCGGTCAGCTGAAGTCCGGGTCCTTGTCCCGGGTCCGCTTGATCTCGAAGAAGCCGGGCGTGCCGGCGACGAGCACGCACCCGTCCCACAGCGCGCCGGCGGCCTCGCCCCTGGGCGCGGGCGTCACGACCGGCCCGAAGAAGGCGACGTCGTTGACCGAGACGACCGGGGTGCCCACGTCGTCGCCCACCAGGTCGATCGCCCGCTGGTGGCTGGCCCGCAGCTGCGCGTCCACCGAGTCGCCGTGCTGCACGTCGTTGAGCGCCGGGTCGAGGCCCAGCTCCTCGACGACCTCGGCGATGACCTGCTCCAGGTGCTCGGTCCCGCGGTGGTCGAGGTGGATCCGCTGGCCGAGCGCGTCGTACATCTTCTTGCGCAGGACGTTGGCTTCGTCCTCGGGAAGGTCCTGGGTGGCGGCGATCACCGTGCGCACCGGCGCCCACGAGCGGTCGAGCATCTCGCGGTAGCCCTGGTCGACGTGGCGGTGCTCGTTGAGCACCGACAGGCTCATGACGGACCAGGTGATGTCGATGTCGCGGACCTTCTCGACCTCCATCAGCCACCGCGAGGTCATCCAGGCCCACGGGCACACCGGGTCGAAGAACATCTCGGCGCGGGTGCGCTGCTGGGCCACGTCGGAGGCGGTCGGGGTCGGGGCCTGGCTCTGCTCGCTCATGCCCACCATCGTGGCACCCGGTCTTCGGGTGCGCCCGACCCGGCCTGACGACATACCCTGGTCCGGGCCGCACGGCCCGCACCACCACCCCACAGCCCACAGGAGGCACCTGCATGCCCGGCACGAACCTGACCCGCAACGAGGCGACGCAGCGTTCGCAGCTCATCGCGACGGAGTCGTACGACGTCGCGCTCGACCTGACGCAGGGGGCGGAGACGTTCGGGACGCGCAGCACCGTGCGCTTCACCTGTGCCCAGCCCGGCGCCGAGACGTGGATCGACTTCGTCGGCCGCTCGGTCGAGTCGGTGGTCCTCAACGGCCGCGAGCTCGACGCGGCGGAGGTCTTCGCCGACAGCCGCATCACGCTCACCGACCTGGCCGCCGACAACGAGCTCGTCGTCGAGGCGACCGGCGTCTACATGAACACCGGCGAGGGGCTGCACCGCTTCGTCGACCCCGCGGACGGTGAGGTCTACCTCTACACCCAGTTCGAGGTCCCGGACAGCCGGCGGATGTATGCCGTGTTCGAGCAGCCCGACCTCAAGGCGACGTTCACCTTCTCGGTGACGGCCCCGGCGCACTGGCAGGTCATCTCCAACGAGCCGACCCCCGAGCCGGAGGCGGCCCCCGAGGCCACCAACGCCGACGGCGGCGAGGTGGCGCTGTGGCGCTTCCCGGCCACGCCGCGCATCTCGTCCTACATCACCGCGCTGGTCGCCGGGCCCTACGACGTCGTGCGCGACTCGGTGACCACCCGCAAGGGCGAGGTGCCGCTGGGCGTGTTCTGCCGCAAGAGCCTGCGCCCCTACCTGGACGCGGAGAACGTCATCGACGTGACCAAGCGGGGCTTCGCCTTCTTCGAGGAGGAGTTCGACTTCCCCTACCCGTTCACCAAGTACGACCCTTCACGCCCGAGTACAACATGGGCGCGATGGAGAACGCCGGCTGCGTGACGATCGTCGAGAACTACGTCTTCCGGTCCAAGGTCACCGACGCGATCGTCGAGCGGCGCGCGCTGACGATCCTGCACGAGCTCGCGCACATGTGGTTCGGCGACCTGGTCACCATGAAGTGGTGGGACGACCTGTGGCTCAACGAGAGCTTCGCGGAGTGGAGCTCCACCGCGTGCCAGGCGGAGGCGACGCAGTGGAAGGACGCCTGGACCACGTTCGGCACCGCCGAGAAGGCGTGGGCCTACAAGCAGGACCAGCTCTCCTCCACCCACCCGGTC
Organism: Ornithinimicrobium tianjinense; assembly: GCF_014636495.1. GTDB lineage: Bacteria > Actinomycetota > Actinomycetes > Actinomycetales > Dermatophilaceae > Ornithinicoccus > Ornithinicoccus tianjinensis. Next base: position 806,892 of record NZ_BMEM01000001.1, on the reverse strand, counting down.
GCGGCCGACATGGTCGACCTGGCCGCGGTCGAGGTGAACTTCGACGGCATCACCTACGCCAAGGGCGCCTCGGTGCTCAAGCAGCTAGTGGCCTACGTCGGCCGTGAGCCGTTCCGCGACGGTCTGCGCGCCTACTTCAGCAAGCACGCCTGGGGCAACACCGAGCTCAAGGACCTGCTGGCCGAGCTCGAGACCACGTCGGGCCGCGACCTGTCGCAGTGGTCGAAGGTCTGGCTGGAGACCGCGGGAGTCAACACCCTGACGCCGCAGGTCGCGGTGGACGAGGACGGCATGATCACCGCCCTGGCGATCGTCCAGACCGCTCCGGAGTCGCACCCGACGCTGCGCCCGCACCGCCTGGCGGTCGGCGCCTACGAGCTGGAGGGCGGGGTGCTGCGGCGGGTCCGCCGCGTCGAGCTCGACGTCGACGGGGAGCGCACCGAGGTGACCGAGCTGGTCGGCACCCCGATGCCGGCGCTGCTCCTGGTCAACGACGACGACCTCGCCTACGCCAAGATCCGCCTCGACGAGCGCTCGCTGGCGACCGCGCTGGAGCACATCCGGGCCTTCGAGGACTCGCTCCCGCGGGCCCAGTGCCTGGGCGCGGCCTGGGACATGACCCGCGACGGGGAGATGCCGGCCACCGACTACGTGCGTCTGGTGCTGGCCGCCCTGCCGGGCGAGTCCGACTCCACCCTGCTGCGGGTCCTGATCCAGCAGGTCACCTCCGCCGCGCTCACCTACACGGCCCCCGCCGGACGGGCCGCGGTCGTGGCCGAGCTGGCGGCCGGCCTGCGCGCCGCCGCCGAGGGCGCCGAGGCGGGCAGCGACGCCCAGCTGCAGCTGGTCACCGCCTGGGCGGCGGTCGCGAGCTCGGCCGACGACATGGCCCAGGTCGCCGGGCTGCTGTCCGGGGAGGGCGAGCTGCCGGGGCTCACGGTGGACCAGGACATGCGCTGGACCCTGCTCAACTCCCTGGCGGCCGCCGGAGCCGCAGGAGAGGCCGAGATCGCGGCCGAGCAGGAGCGCGACAACACCGCCACCGGCCGCGAGAAGGCCGCGCGGGCCCTCGCGGTCCGGCCCACGCCCGAGGCCAAGGAGGCCGCGTGGGTGTCGGCCGTGGAGCAGGACGGGCTGTCCAACGCGGTGCTCGCCTCGACCGCTCTCGGCTTCGGGTGGGCGCACGACACCACGCTGCTCGAGCCCTACGTGGACCGCTACCACGAGGCGATCGAACGGGTGTGGGCCGACCGCACGCACCACATCGCGGAGTCGCTCGCCGTCGGCTTCTACCCGCTGGCCCTCGCCTCGCCGGCGCTGCTGGAGGCGACCGAGCGCTGGCTCGCCGAGCACCCGGACGTCTCCAACTCGCTGCGGCGCACCGTGGCCGAGAACCGCGACGCCGTCGCCCGCGCCCTGGCTGCCCAGGCGGTCGACGCCCGCAGCTGACCGGACAGGCGCTCCTGCCAGACCGGACAGGCGCTCCTGCCAGACCGGACAGGCGCTCCTGCCCGTTATCCACATCCTCCGGCCCAGGTGACCACCGGTCCACAGGTCCCCGGTCGGGAGAGGCACCTCCTCTCCTGACCGGGGATCGTCTGCTGAGTGACCATCCACGCTCTGCCTCGCCCCTTCTCCCGCTCCCAGGCCGAAGCCGCCGGACTGAGCCGACGCGCCCTCGACGAGGCACTCCGCCGTGGCCTGGCACGTCGCGTGCGCCGTGGTTGGTACGTTGCCAGCGAGAGTGATCCTTCTCCCGAGGGTGAGCGGTGGGTCACCGTGGTGGCGGACCATCTCGACCGCCTCCGTCAGCACCTGCGACGCTTCCCGGGGCACGTCGCCAGCCACACGAGCGCCGCCCTGCTCCATGGCTTCGGGGTGATGATCTCGCCGGCCACGCCCGTGGACATCACGTCGGTGGACCGCGCCCCCAGGTCCTGGCGCGAAGCGGGCCTGCGCGTGCACCACAGCGACTCCTCGGACATCCCGGTCACCACGATCGACGGGCTGCGGGTGACCGCCGAGCTCCGAACCGTCGTCGACACCCTGCGCACCCGACGGCTGCCTCACGCCACGGCACTCGTGGACGAGGTGCTGCGCACCGGCCGGCTGTCCACGGCAGAGCTGGAGACAGCGCTTGATGCGCAGAAGAGGTGGTCAGGCCGCCCGCGCGCGCTCGTCGCGATCGAGCTGAGCGACCCCCGCCGCGAGACCTGGCTCGAGTCCTACTCGGACGTCTCCCTCTACGAGCACGGAGTCCCGCTCCCCCTCCCCCAGGTCAACATCTTCGACGAGGACCGCGTCTTCCTCGGCCGTGTCGACGGGCTGGACCCCGAGCTTGGCGTCTTCCGGGAGGCCGACGGCCTGGGCAAGTACTTTGCCGACGCCGGCACCACGAGCCCGGAGGAGTCCGTCCTCGAGCACCTCGGCCAGGAGCACTCACGCCATACCCGGCTGGAGGCACTGGGGCTGCGCGGAGCTCGCTGGATGGCCAGCGAGGTCATGGAGGACCCCGAAGGAGTCGCGGCGCGGGTGAAGGCGCTCCACCGCGCGCCCGTTCCCCCGCTCTCCGGGTATGCCGAGTGGGACGGTGAGCTGCGTCGGCTCCCCTTTTCGGTCGAACGGACTCCGGTCAACCTCGAGAAGGCGCGGACCCGCCGTGAACGCCGGCCGCGCACCTGAGCCGGTGGCAGTAACGCCTGTCCGGTCGGTGGTGGGGTGCGGGTCCGGTGGCAGTAACGCCTGTCCGGTCAGTGGGGGTGCGGGTCCGGTGGCAGTAACGCCTGTCCGGTCGATGGGTCAGTCGGCCCGGGCGACCGTCCTGGCGAGGCGGCGGGCGGACCGCCACGTGAACAGCTCCTCCAGCAGCACCCGGCTCCCGTCGGGACCGGCGAGCGGCACGCGCCAGTTGGGGTACTCCTCGTCGGTGCCCGGCTGGTTGATCACGCGCTTGTCGCCTGCCAGGTCGCTCACGCTCACGCCGATGAGCTTGGCCGGTGTGCGCGTGAGGAAGCTGTGCAGCGCCTCGACCTGGTCCGGGACGCCGGCGCCGGGGCGCAGCAGCCCGCGCCGGCGCAGGTCGGCCAGCACCTCCTCGCGGGAGCGTTCGTCCTCCGCGCGCTCCTCCTCCAGGGTGCGCTCGAGCAGGCCGAGCCGGTGCCGCAGGTCGATGTGCACGCCCTCGAGATAGCCGGCTGTCGGCGGCAGGTCGTGCGTCGTGACCGTCCCGAGGCACAGCTCACGCCAGCTCTCCGGGTCGAGCAGAGCACCGTCACCGTCCCAGTCGCGCTCGAACCACAGGATGGACGTGCCCATCACGCCGCGGCCGGCGAGGTAGTCGCGCACCCACGGCTCGACCGTGCCGAGGTCCTCACCGACGACGACGGCCCCCGCACGGTGCGCCTCCAGCAGCAGGATGCCGATCATCGCGTCGTGGTCGTAGCGCACGTAGGTGCCCTGGAAAGGCTTCATCCCCTCCGGGATCCACCACAGCCGGAACAGGCCGATCACGTGGTCGACCCGCAGCCCGCCGCTGTGGCGGAGCGCGGCGCGCACCATGTCTCGGTATGGCGCGTACGCCAGCTCGGCCAGCTTGTCGGGCCGCCACGGCGGCTGGCTCCAGTCCTGGCCCATCTGGTTGTACTGGTCGGCGGGCGCTCCGACGGTGACCCCGCGCGCCAGGGCGTCGCCCAGGCCCCAGGCGTCCGCGCCGTCAGGGTGCACACCGACGGCGAGGTCGGAGATGACGCCGATCGACATACCGGTGTCGACGAGGTCACGCTGCACCCGGGCGAGCTGCTCGTCGAGGATCCACTGCAGCCAGCAGTGGAACTCGACCTCCTCTGCCCACTTCTCGCGGAAGGACTCCACGGCCGCGCTCCGCGGGTCCTGCAGCTCGGCCGGCCACTGGCGCCACCAGGTGCCGTGGACCTGCGAGAGGGCGCACCACGTGGCGAAGTCGACGAGGCCGCGACCCTCCCGCTCGACGAAGGCGTGGAAGTTGCGGTCGCGGCGCAGCGAGCGCCGCTGCTTGAAGATCATCCGGAGAGCCGCCTCCTTGGCCATCCAGACCGCGTCGCGCTCGAGGAACTCCAGGTCGAGGTAGCGCTTGGCGTCGTCCGCGTGCCACTCCACGAGCTGGCGCTCCGCCGCCGAGAGGTAGGCCACCTCGGGCACGTCCTCGATCCGGATGTAGAGCGGCGAGACGAAGCGTCGGCTCGTCGGCAGGTAGGGGGACGGCTCGATCGGCGGCACCGGCTCGGCCGCGTGCAGCGGGTTGACCAGCACGAACTCGGCCCCCAGCCCGGCGGCCCAGGCCCCCGCGTCGCCGAGGTCGGCCAGGTCGCCGATCCCCCACGACTCGGCCGACCGCATGGCGTAGAGCTGCGTCATGAGCCCCCAGCTCTGGGCCCCCTCCGGCGCCAGCGACTCCGGGAGCGCGATCGCGGCCGGGGTGACGACGAGGGGCATCGTGTGCACCTGCTGGTCGCAGGAGACTTCGACGGTGTGCCAGCCCAGCGGCAGACGGGTGCCCAGGTCCAGCGCGACCCGGACGGTCGTCACCCCGCCCATCACCCGTGCCTCGCGCTCCCGCTCCAGCGCGCCGAGCTTGCGACGCCGCCCGTCCTCGAGCACCACCCGTGCGGTGAACTCCTTGCCCTCCGGCACGTTGACCAGCACCTCGGGCGCTTGCCCCTCGACGACGACGACCACGGGGGGCAGCGGTCGGCGCCAGGCCCGCTCCTCGACGTCGGCGAGCGCCGACTCCACCTGCCCCGGGGTCTGTGCCTGCACACCGAGAGCCTCGAGGACCGCCAGGACCGTCTCGGCGGCGACGTCCACGTGCCGTCCCTGCCAGTCCCAGAACTCAGTGGCCACGCCGTGGGCGGCGGCGAGCTCGGACAGACGGGGGGTCAGAGCGGTCACGAGGACGACCTTTCGGGTGGACGCGCAGGAGGGGGTGCCAGACCCATTTTGACAGGCCGGTCCCCGGGATCCGGCATCCCGCGCTGGCGAGCCGGGACAATGGACGCCATGCCGAGCCTCGCCAACCCCTTCACCAGCTGGGACAGCGCCGCGGACTGGCTGGTGGGGACGCCTCTGCGGATCGTCGTCATCCTCGTCGGCGCCCTCGCCGTCCGCTGGGTCGCCCACCGCTCGATCCGCACCGTCGTGGCCCATGCCGTCGACCGGGCCGACGACCACGAGCGCACCAGCTTCGAGCGGATGATCGACCGGGCCGCCGGCGTCAACCTCGAGCGGCGCCGTCAGCGGGCCCTGACCATGGGCTCGTTGCTGCGCAGCACGGCCACGTTCGTCATCGCCACCATCGCCCTGCTCACGATCATGGCCGAGCTCGGTGTCCCCCTGGCGCCGCTGCTGACGTCGGCCGGCATCGGCGGCGTGGCGCTCGGCTTCGGCGCGCAGTCCCTCGTCAAGGACTTCCTGTCCGGGATCTTCATGATCATCGAGGACCAGTACGGCGTCGGCGACGTCATCGACACGGGCGAGGCGATCGGGACCGTGGAGGAGGTCAGCCTGCGGGTGACCCGGCTGCGCGACGCCAGCGGCGTCGTGTGGTTCATCCGCAACGGCGAGATCGTGCGCATCGGCAACAAGAGTCAGGGCTGGGCGATGGCGACGGTCGACATCCCGGTCGCCTCGGCCGAGAACCCCGAGCGCGTCATCGCCGTGCTCCGGCAGGTGGCCGACGAGGTCTACGCCGAGGAGTCCTGGGCCGACGTCCTCCTCGAGACCCCCACGGTCGCGGGGGTGGAGTCGGTCACCGGAGGGACCATGCTGGTCCGTCTCTTCGCCAAGACGCGACCGGGCGAGCAGTATGCCGTGCCGCGCGAGATCCGCGAGCGCGCCCTGCGCGCGTTCGAGGAGGCGGGGATCCGGGGCCCGGTCGTCGCGCCCTACCAGGGTCCGCAGATCTGAGGCTGTTCCGGCGTGCTCGGAGCCCTCACCGTGCTGTCGCGGATGGCGCCGTCGCGGATACCGCCGCGACCTGCGGGGTGAGAGGATCTGAGGATGGCAGGGAGGCCTGGCCCTGAGTTCGACCGTGAGGGGCTCGTGCGCGCCCATGCCCCGACCCTGCACCGCGTCGCGCTCATGCTCGCCGGGCACGCTGATGGCGCAGAGGACCTGGTGGCGCAGGCCGTGCGGTCGTCAGGCGAGGGGTCGCCGTCCACGCTCGACGAGCTGCTGACACGTATCGTCCGGGAGCACAGACGCCGCAGCCGCCGGGCGGGACGTGACCGTCTCAGGTTGAGGGCGCCGTCGGGCGGGGACGCCGGCGACGTCCTGGACTCCCTCGACGCCACGGCACGGGCAGCCGTCGTCCTGCACTTCGGCGCAGGGTGGCCGACGGAGCGCGCTGCCCGCGCGGCGGGGATACGCCCCGCGCGGTTGGCCCACCTGCTGCGGACCGCCGACCTGGACCGGGCCGTCGCCGCCCTCGCGGACAGCGAGGACCGGTCAGAGCCCGAGCTCGTGCGCCAGCTCCTCGATCGGCTCCCCCCGAGCAGCCCGGCGGGCCCGCCCGAGAGTGCGGCGGAGGTCGGCAGCGCCCAGCACGTCGCAGGAGGCGGACAGGACCCGACGGAGACGGCATACCGGAGGAAGTCGCGGACCAACCGACGGCGAGCGGTCGCGGCGACGACCGCGGCCCTCGTCGTGGGCGGCACGGTCGTCGCCCTGGGCGGCGGGGAGACGCGACCTGAACCGCCCCCGCCGGACGGCCCGTCGCTGGCTGAGCGGGGGTGGGTGCTGGGACCGGACGGTGAACCGCCGAGAGGTGTCGACGGGATGCGGCTGCTGGGAACCGCGACGGTCGACCAGGGCGACCGCTACGCGCCCTTGCGGGTGCCGTTCAGCCAGGACGGCGGGAGCGCCGTGTGGGCGGTGCTGTGGTGCGACCTGATCGCGCCTGAGGACCCCAATGTGGCGCTCCCGAGCGTCACCCTCGACACGCAGGGCGCCGAGGTGTCGCTTCGCTGCGCGGGCAACGACGGCCTCCCGGCGGTCGACCGGCTCGTGCCCCTGCCGGCCAGCGGGTCCACCCTGACCCCGACCGCCTGGACCGGGGACCTGCCCGCCGAGGGTCAGGCGACACTGGCCTTCTACGCCGAGCACGACACCGTCACCCACGTCGAGGGCACCGGGGCCGTCCCCGCGCCAGGGCCGTCCGAGGTGACCGTCACCCAGGTCGACGAACGCTGGTGGATCTGGAACGGCGACGTGCGCACCGACCTGGTGGAGGTGGGCCACGACTCGGACCTCACCGTATGGGCCGGAACCAGCCTGGTGCTGGGTGTGCTCGTGGACGGCGTCCGGCTGACGGACGACGGCGACCCCAAACCCTGGGACCCGCCTGCGAGCGGGAACTGGAAGGAGCAGGACCCGGAGCTCAGGCAGGGCTTCTGGACGGTGGCCACCGGTGACCGGAGCCGCACCTTCGCGCTGCCTGCGGAGGTGCGACCGGCCGTCGGGCAGCGTCGGACGGTCGCGGTGACGACGGTGACCGGCGGGGGGTCCGACCCGAGGGCGCGCTGGCAGGTGCGGGTGAGCCGTGCTTCGCGCGTGCCGGCCGAGGCCGCGAGCGTGCCACTGCGACCCGGCCGCGGGTGGATCGACCCCGACCTGGTGCCGGACGAGATCGGGGGATACCGGCTGGCGGGCAGGTGGCTGGTGCCCGCGGACGGTATGGCGCGGACCGTGGACCTGGCGGCCCAGGACCTCGCGAAGCTGCGCCCCGTCATGCTGGCGGACGATCCCATCGATGACTGGGGTGACGACCCTGCCTCCATGCCCGTCCTCGCCTCCTCCGCAGGCCTGACAATGATGGGTCCTTACGCGATAAGCGTGGCCGAGGCCTGGTGGTCCGAGGCCGTGGCGTGGTCCGACGGACGGCCTCCCCCCGACCTCGAGGACGGCGTGGTCAAGGCTCTGCTCCCGGCCGAGCCCGGGCACCCGACACGGACCGTCCTGGCCTACCTGCCGGTCTCCTACGACGACTTCGACTTCGACGCCGCACCGCTGACGGCGAGCTCGTGGCCCGCGGGCACCGCGTCGCCCTACGGGACGCCGTCCGAGGGGGGTCCTCAGAGAGTGGCGGAGCTGGTCGGCGACGCCGACGACCGCCTCAGCTTCCAGGTCCCGCACGGCGGCGGGATGCTGGAGGTGACCACGCAGGGCAGGGGGCGGATGCGCGTCCTCGTCGACGGCCGCCCCTGGACGGACCCCGCACCTGCGCACGACGGGTGGTGGTCGAGCTGGACGAGCAGGCACGTCACCTCGGTGGTGTGGAACCTGCCGCCGGGTGCCACGGCGGTCCTGGAGGTGGAGGGCTGGGAAGAGGGCTTCTCGGTCGACCTGCTCGCCTGGTAGTCCCACCCACTGAGAGACTGGGGCGGTGACCCAGCCTGACCAGAGCACCCAGGACCCGATCTCGGCGGTGCCCCAGCAGACCTTCTTCGATCGCGTCGGCGGCCACGACACCTTCCGCCGCCTGGTGCACGAGTTCTACCGGGGCGTCGCCGCCGACGAGCCGCTCCGTGCGATGTACCCCGAGGAGGATCTCGGCCCGGCCGAGGACCGGCTGCGTCTCTTCCTCGAGCAGTACTGGGGCGGTCCCACCACCTACTCCGACACGCGCGGCCATCCGCGGCTGCGCATGAGGCACGTGCCGTTCGCGGTGACCCCCGACATGCGTGACCGCTGGCTGAAGCACATGAACGCCGCCATCGACTCGATCAGCGACCGTCTGGACGCGATGGACGAGCACCAGATGCGCGCCTACATGGCCCACGCCGCGCAGGCGATGGTCAACTCGTTCGGAGACTGAGCGCGCACGGCATACCCTTGACGGTCGTGACTTCCGCCACGCCTCACGGCCCTCTCTCCCACGACGCGCCCTGGTGGCGCCACGCCGTCATCTACCAGGTGTACCCGCGCAGCTTCGCGGACAGCAACGGCGACGGCGTGGGCGACCTGCCGGGCATCACCTCCCGCCTGGAGCACCTCGCGGGCCTCGGGGTCGACGCGCTGTGGCTCAGTCCGATCTACGTCTCGCCCATGGCGGACGCCGGGTATGACGTGGCGGACTACCGCGACGTCGATCCCCTCTTCGGGTCGCTGGCCGACGCGGACGCGCTGATCGCCCGCGCCCACGAGCTCGGGGTTCGGGTGATCGTCGACCTCGTGCCCAACCACACCAGCGACGAGCACCGGTGGTTCCAGGCGGCGTTGGCCGCCGCGCCGGGATCGGCCGAGCGCGCCCGCTACCACTTCCGCGACGGGCAGGGCGAGCACGGCGAGGAGCCGCCGAACAACTGGGCCTCCGTCTTCGGTGGCCGCGCCTGGACCCGCGAGACCCGCCCCGACGGGACCCCGGGCCAGTGGTACCTGCACCTCTTCGACAGCAAGCAGCCCGACCTCAACTGGGGCAACCCCGAGGTCGTGGAGGAGTTCGAGTCGATCCTGCGCTTCTGGCTCGACCGCGGCGTCGACGGCTTCCGGGTGGACGTGGCGCACGCGCTCGTCAAGCACCCCGAGATGCCGGACTGGCACGAGAAGGCCGTCATGGCCGGCAGCGAGGGCGAGGCCGAGCACGCCAACCTCGGTCCGATGTGGGACCAGGACGGCGTGCACGAGATCTACCGGGGGTGGCGCCGCGTGCTCGAGAGCTACAACCCCGAGGGTGACCCCGCGCAGGACCGGATCCTGTGCGCCGAGGCCTGGCTGCCCAACCAGGAGCGGACGATGCGCTACGTGCGCCCTGACGAGATGCACCAGGCCTTCAACTTCCACTTCCTGGAGTGCGCCTGGCGGGTCGAGGACCTGCGCAAGGTCATCGACGACTCCCTCGTGGCGGCCGACGCGGTCGGCGCCCCCACCACGTGGGTCCTGTCCAACCACGACGTGGTCCGCCACGCCTCGCGCCTGGGGCTCCCGGTCGGCGCCCGACGGCCCAACGGGATCGGCCCGTCCAGCCGCCAGCCCAACGCCGACCTGGGCCTGGCCCGGGCGCGCGCCGCGACCGCGCTGATGCTCGCGCTGCCCGGCTCGGCCTACCTCTACAACGGTGAGGAGCTCGGCCTGCCCGACGCGACCGCCCTGCCGGACGAGGTGCGCCAGGACCCGGCCTTCCACCGCACCGGCGGCGAGGAGATCGGGCGCGACGGCTGCCGCGTGCCGCTGCCGTGGCAGGCGGACGCACCCGGCTACGGCTTCGGGCCGGGCGAGGACGGAAGGACGTGGCTGCCCCAGCCCCTCGGCTACGGCCCGCTGGCGGTCGACCGCCAGGTGGGTGTCGAGGGCTCGACGCTCGAGCTCTACCGCACCATGCTCGGCCTGCGGCGTCGGCACGACCTCGGGGTCGGCGGCCTCACCTGGCTCGACGAGCACGGCGAGGACGTCCTGGCGTTCGTCAACGCGCGCGAGGACGGTCCGCCGGTGACGGTGCTGACCAACCTCGGCAGCGCGCCCGCGGCCCTGCCGGCGCACAGCGAGGTCTTGCTCTGCAGCGGACGGCTCGTCGACGGCGAGCTCCCCCCGGACACCACGGTCTGGCTGGTCTGAGGCCCACGCCTCACCCGACCCCAGGGACCTCGCGCGTCACCTCGACCTGGCGGATCCGCATACCCTCCATCTCGACGACCCGCAGCAGGACCCCGGCGACCCTGACCTCGTCCCCCTCCCGGGCGACGCGGCCCAGGCGGTCGAGCACGAGCCCGGCGACCGTCTCGTAGCCCCCGTGGGGCAGGTTGAGCCCCAGCGCGTCCTCGAGCTCCTCCACGATCAGGCTGCCCGATACGCGCGCTGTGCCGCCCTCGCGCACGAGCGAGTCCTCGGGGTCGGGATCGGTGTCGTACTCGTCGTAGATCTCCCCGACCACCTCCTCCACGAGGTCCTCGATGGTCACGATGCCCTCGGTGCCGCCGTGCTCGTCGACGACCAGCGCCAGGTGCTGCTGGGTGTCGCGCAGGAGCTTGAGGGTCGGCAGGACCGCCTTGGTCACCGGCAGCGCGGTGATCTCGCGCACGAGCTGCCCGACCCGCACGCCGGCCCGCTTGTCGTCGTCGATCGTCAGCATGTCGCGCACGTGCACGAAGCCGAGCACGTCGTCGATCGACTCCCCGATGACGGGGAACCTGCTGTGGGTGGAGGTCCGCACCAGCTCCTCCAGCTCCTCGACGGTCTGGTCCGCTCGCACGACCTGGACGTCGGGCCGCGGCCGCAGCACGTCCCCCAGCGTGCGCTCGGAGGCGCGGAAGACGTCGGCGAGGATCTCGCGGCTGTAGGGGCGCAGGTCGCGGTTGTCCTCGACGACCCTGCGCAGCTCCTCGATCGACATCTCCTCGTGGGTGGCGTCGGGGTCGCCCCCGAGAGCCCGCACCACGAGGTTGGTCGACACCGACAGCAGCCAGATGACCGGCTTGAGCACGGTCGCGAAGCCCCCGAGTGGAGGGGCGAGGACCCTGGTGAAGCCGACGGACCGCTGCATCGCCAGCCGCTTGGGGACCAGCTCGCCCAGGACGAGGGAGAGATAGGCGATGACCAGCGTCATCAGCACGAGCGCCAGCGTGTCGGACAGGCCGTCCTCCACGCCGAGGCCCTGCAGCCAGCGGGCGACGTAGGGCGCGATCGTCGCGCCGCCGAACGCGGAGGAGAAGAACCCTGCGACGGTCACTCCGACCTGGACCGCGGAGAGGAAGGTGTTGGGGTCGCGCACGAGGCGCGCGATCCTCGGTCCACTCCCCCCGCCGCGCTCGATGTCGTCGACCTGGCTGGGCCGCAGCGAGACGATCGCCATCTCCGTCGCGGCGAACACTCCCCCGACCAGCACGAAGAGCAAGACGAGCGCGATGTTGGTCAGCAGCGTGGCATCCATGCCTGCGAGGGTATGGCGAGGCGCCCCTCAGTCGCGCGCGTGCGCCCCGTCCTCGGTGGGCTCTTCCTCGACGGCGGCGCTGGCGGCGAGCGCGTCGAGCTCACGCGGCAGGTCGCGCATCCCGGGCAGCGGTGACAGCACGACGGGCAGGGCGGCCGACAGCCCGAGCGCCGCGAAGGCCCACATGGTCGGCACGACCCCCAGCTCCCGACCGAGCAGACCTCCGAGGAAGGCGCCCACCGGCATCGGTCCCCACACGAGGAAGCGGATCGAGGCGTTCATCCGGCCGAGGAGCGGCTTGGGGCAGAGCCGCTGCCGGAAGCTGACCTGGGCGATGTTGTAGACGACGACGGCCCAGGACATGACGAACTGGCCGACGAGCAGGGTCGGGACGGCGGGCAGCACGCTGGCCAGCGGCACCGCGAACATGGCGGCCCCACCGAGCGTGGCCGCGAGCGGGATCGCCCGCCCCTCGCCGACGAGCCGGCCGAAGGGGGCCGAGCTCACGGCCCCGAGCAGCCCGCCGACCGCACCCACCGACATCACCACGCCCAGGGTCGTCTCGGAGAAGCCGAGGGTGCGGATCGCGTAGAGGACGAACAGCGCGAAGATCGCCGACGAGGCGAGGTTGGACAGGCCGGTGCAGGCCACGATGCGGCGCAGCAGAGGGTGCCCGAGCACGAACGACATACCCTCCTTGATCTCCTCGAGGAGGGGCCGGCGCGCGGCCGGGTCGTGCGGCTCCTCGCGGTGCCGGATGCGGCTGACGAAGAGGGACGACAGGCCCATGCAGACGGCGGTGACCGCGATCGTCAGCGGCGAGCCGACAAGCCGGACGAGCGCCGACGCCGCCGCGGGGCCGACGACCTGAGCGGTCTGCTGGCTGGCCTGGAGCTTGCCGTTGCCGTCGCTGATCTGGTCGCCGTCGACGATCTCCGGCAGGTAGGACTGGTTGGCCACGTCGAAGAACACCGTGATGCAGCCGACCGCGAAGGCGACGACGTAGAGCTGCCACATCGTCAGCGCGTCGAGCAGCCACGCGACCGGCAGGGTGATGAGCAGGGCAGCGCGGAGGAGGTCTCCGAGGACGATGACCAGCTTCTTGCGCCAGCGGTCGACCCAGGCCCCTGCGGGGAGGCTGATGAGGAGGAAGGCGAGCGACTCGAGCATCGCGAGGACGCCCATCTCGAAGGCGTCGGCGTGGAGCAGCTGGACTGCCATGAGCGGCATCGCGAACATCACGAACTGGGCCCCGAAGACCGAGACCGTGTCGCCCATCCACAGCTGGCGGAAGTCGTGGTGGCGGAAGAGGCTGCGCGTTCCTGCGGCGGGCGTTGCGGTGGTCACCGGATGATCGTGCGGGAGTGATTGGGATTTGTCAATCACTCGTGTGACAGACTGCGCGGTATGTCGTCGACGGTCGCCTCGGAGCCGTTCGAGCGGCGCCAGGCCACGGACGCCGAGAAGCGCGCGCTGGCCTCCGCGCTGCGCCTGCGCATCCTGCGGATGTGCCTGGACGAGGCGCTCACCAACCGCGAGATCGCCGAGGTGCTGGACAAGAACCCGGCGACGATCCTCCACCACGTCCGCACCCTCGTGGACACGGGATATCTGCAGGCGCTGGAGCCCCGCCGGGGACGGCGCGGGGCTCGGGAGATCCCCTACCGGACGACCGGCAAGTCCTGGTACACCTACTCCGAGGACTCCGCCGCGCCCATGCTCGAGGCCTTCCTGGCCGAGGTCGCGACGCTGCCGGAGACCCAGCGGGGCATGACCCGGCTGGGCCTGCGCCTGCCGCCCGAGGAGATGGAGGAGTTCCGGCGGCGGTTGTTCGAGCTGCTCCAGGAGTTCCACGACCGCCCGCGCGACGTCGACGCCGAGCCGTGGTCCCTCTTCCTGGCCCTGCACCCCGACACGAGCCAGCGCCGCCGCCCCTGACCGGACAGGCGTTGCTGCCGCACCGGACAGGCGTTGCTGCCAGCCCAGCCACAGCCCCCACCC
>NZ_BMEM01000001.1:780211-792943 GCF_014636495.1 Ornithinimicrobium tianjinense | reverse complement strand
GACAGGCGTTAGTGCCAACCCAGCACCGCCCCACCCGACCAGACAGGCGTTAGTGCCAACCCAGCCACCGCCCCACCCGACCAGACAGGCGTTAGTGCCAACCCAGCACCGCCCCACCCGACCAGACAGGCGTTAGTGCCAGCCCAGCCACAGCCCCCACCCACCGGACAGGCGTTAGTGCCAGCCCGGTCGGGGCTGTCCGGCAGCAACGCCTGTCCGGTCCGGCAGGAACGCCTGTCCGGTCCGGCAGCAACGCCTGTCCGGTCCGGCAGCAACGCCTGTCCGGTCCGGCAGGAACGCCTGTCCGGTCGGGGGGGGTGGGTGGAGGGTGGGGCGCGGTCAGCGCGACAGGACGTGGCCGGCCGGGAGGCTGACGCGGGTCCAGGGGCCGCTGCGGTGCACGGTGGCGACCTGGCCGTCCCCCGGTCGGGCGAAGCCGAGAGCGCGCGTGGCCAGCCCGGCCCCGGCCGTCGCCCCACCCTCGATGTCCCGGGCCCACACCCGGGCTCGCAGCATGGCCACGGCGGCCGCGCCGGAGCCGTCCGGCGCGCCCTTCGCCACCTCCTCGATCCCGTGCTCCGCTGCCGCAAGCAGCGCCTCCGCGCTCACCTGACCCACCGGCTCCCAACCCCCGCGAGGCGGCGACACCCCGGCCCACTGCGGCGAGACCTCGGTCGGCGGCACGGGCAGCGAGGTGCTCGCGTCACCGGTGGCCGAACGCCTGGCAAACCGGTCGGCGAGGCTGCGCAGCGGCACCGTCACGTCCAGCTCGTGCGGCCCGTGCAGCGCCATCGTCCGCAGCGCCAGGACCAGCCCGGAGCGCATCATCCCCTGACCCGGCACGACACAGACCCACGCCGCGAGGACGGGGCCGACCGCCTGCAGCCGCATCGCCCCGTCTGCGTCGAGGGTCCGGGCGCGGGCGACATAGGTCGCCAGGTCGGCCACCCCCTCGCCGTCCGCGAGGACGAGCTCCCGCGCGCCCTCCACCGAGGCGCTCACCCGCGCACCCGGTCGCCGCGCAGCACCGGTCGCTCCCCGGAGACCGCCTGCAGCGCCGCCCGTTCGGCCTCGCCGAGCCGCCTCGGCCGCTGCACGTCGAGGTCGTAGGCGACCAGGGTGACCCGACCGCGCGCGTAGACGGTGTCGTCCCCCTCCGGCCCGGCCACGGCATACCCGAGCTCGAAGCTGGCCGCCCCGACGTCGCAGCACCACACCGCGACACGCGCGGGGGCGTAGGCGAACTCGAGCGGCAGCAGGTAGTCGATCGCCTGGGAGACCACGAGCATCCCCTCGTTGATGAGGTCGCGCTCCTGCCCGAACCAGTGCTTGAACGCGTAGACGCGGGCCTCCTCGAAGAACCGGAGGTACTGCACGTTGTTGACGTGCGCGTACGCGTCCATGTCCGACCACCGCACCGTGATCGGGTAGAGCGTGGCGACGTCCGGCACGTCCGGCAGCAGGGTCATGGCCCCATTCTGTGCCACGGTCGGACTAGAGTGTGGGGCACCCGCGGTCCGGTCCGCACCGAGGAGGACGAGATGAGCGACACCCCCACCGTGGCGTTGTTCGCCACCTGCTTCAACGACACGATGTGGCCCGACGCGCCCCGGGCCACGGTCACGCTGCTGGAGCGTCTCGGCTGCCGGGTGGTCTTCCCGCGCGAGCAGACCTGCTGCGGCCAGATGTTCACCAACACCGGCTACGCCGACGAGGGCACCGCGCTCGTGCGCCGGTTCGCCCAGGTCTTCGACCCCTTCGAGTATGTCGTCGCCCCCTCCGGCTCCTGCGTCGGCTCGGTCCGTGAGCAGCACGCGGCCCTGGCCCGCAGGGCCGGTGACGCCGGACTGGAGCGGGCGGCGGAGGACGTCGCCGGACGGACCTACGAGCTCTCCGAGTTCCTCGTCGACGTGCTGGGCGTGACGGACGTCGGCGCGCACTTCCCGCACCGCGTCACCTACCACCCGACCTGCCACTCCCTGCGGATGCTCCACGTCGCCGACAAGCCGCTGCAGCTGCTGCGGGCGGTGCGCGGGATCGACCTCGTCGAGCTCCCCGCGGCCGAGGAGTGCTGCGGCTTCGGCGGGACGTTCGCGATGAAGAACGCCGACGTCTCGATCGCGATGGGCTCCGACAAGGCCCGGCACGTGCGGGAGACCGGGGCCGAGGTGCTCGTCGCGGGCGACCGGTCGTGCCTGGCCCACATCGGCGGCATCCTGGGCCGGCAGCGCGCCGGCGTGCGCACCATGCACCTCGCCGAGGTGCTCGCCTCGACCGAGGAGGACCCGGCATGACCCTGCAGACCACCTCCCCCATCTTCCTGGGGATGCCCTCGTTCCAGAAGGCTGCCAAGGACGCGCTGCGCAACACCCAGCAACGTCGCAACCTGGCCCATGCCACGTCCACCATCCGCGCCAAGCGCGCGGCCGTCGTCGGCGAGGTCGACCGCTGGGAGGAGCTGCGGGTCGCCGGCGCCGACGCCAAGGACGAGGTGCTGCACCACCTGCCCCACTACCTCGAGCAGCTGGAGGCCAACCTCGTCGCCAACGGCGCGACCGTGCACTGGGCCCGCGACGCCGACGAGGCCAACCGCATCGTGCTGGACCTCGTCCGCGCGACCGGCTCGGACGAGGTCGTCAAGGTCAAGTCGATGGCCACCCAGGAGATCGAGCTCAACGAGCGGCTGGAGGAGGCCGGGATCCACGCGTGGGAGACCGACCTCGCCGAGCTGATCGTCCAGCTCGGCCACGACCGGCCCAGCCACATCCTCGTGCCCGCGATCCACCGCAACCGCGCCGAGATCCGGGAGATCTTCCGGCGCGAGATGGGCGGGGTGGGCCGGCCGGCGCCGGACGACCTCACCGACGAGCCCGCGCGGCTGGCCGAGGCGGCCCGGGCGCACCTGCGCGAGAAGTTCCTGCGCGCCAGGGTGGCGATCTCGGGGGCCAACTTCGCGATCGCGGACACCGGCACCCTCGTCGTCGTCGAGAGCGAGGGCAACGGCCGCATGTGCCTGACCCTGCCGGAGACGCTCATCTCGGTCGTGGGCGTGGAGAAGGTGCTGCCCACCTTCGCCGACCTCGGCACCTTCCTGCAGCTGCTTCCCCGCTCGTCCACCGGCGAGCGGATGAACCCCTACACCTCCATGTGGACCGGCGTCCGTGAGGGCGACGGCCCGCAGGACGTCCACGTCGTGCTCCTCGACAACGGCCGCAGCCACGTGCTCGCGGACGACCTCGGGCGGCAGGCGCTGCGCTGCATCCGCTGCTCGGCCTGCCTCAACGTCTGCCCGGTCTACGAGCGGGCCGGAGGTCACGCCTACGGCTCCGTCTACCCCGGCCCCATCGGCGCCGTCCTCAACCCCCAGCTGCGCGGCACCGGCTCCGACGTCGACAAGTCGCTGCCGTACGCCTCGTCCCTGTGCGGCGCGTGCTTCGAGGCCTGTCCGGTGCGCATCGACATCCCGTCCCTGCTGGTGCACCTGCGCACCCAGGTGGTGGACGAGGCCTCGGGTCGCTCGCCGGAGGCGCTGTCCATGAAGGCGGCGGCGTGGATGTTCGCCGACCACCGGCGGTTGGAGGCCGCCCAGCGGGGCGCGACCCTCGGCAGCCGCCTGCTCGGCGACCGGACGGTCCGGTCCCTGCCGGGCCTGGGCGCCTGGACCCAGGCCCGCGACGTGCCGTCCCCGCCCCCGGAGACCTTCCGTCAGTGGTGGGCCAGGACGCACGGGTATGACGTGGAGGAGGCGCCGTGAGCGCGCGCGAGGAGATCCTGGGTCGCCTGCGTGCGGCCACCACCGAGGTGACGACCCCGGTCGGGCACCGTGGGCCGGCGCCGGTCATCGGTGTGCCCTCCCCCGGAGCCGGCGAGACGCTCGAGCTGTTCGCCGAGAACGTCGCCGACTACCGCGCGAGCGTCACCCGCTGCCGGCCCGAGGAGGTCGGGACGGTCGTGGCCGGGCTGCTGGACCGGGCGGGTGCGCGGAGCGTGGTCGTGCCCGACGGCCTGGAGGCCTCGTGGGTGGCGGCGGCGCGCGAGGCCGGGGTCGAGCTGGTGCCGGACTCCGGCGCCGACGGCGCCCTGCTCACCGCCGCCGAGCTCGACGCGGTGAGCGCGGTGGTCACGGCCGCGCGCGTCGGGATCGCCACCACGGGCACGGTCGTGCTCGACCACGAGCCGGACCAGGGCCGGCGCGCCCTGACTCTGGTCCCGGACCAGCACGTGTGCGTGGTGCGCGCCGACCAGGTCGTCCACGACGTTCCCGACGCCGTGGCGCTGCTCGAGCCCCGCCGGCCGCTCACCTGGATCAGCGGGCCCAGCGCCACCAGCGACATCGAGCTGGACCGGGTCGAGGGCGTGCACGGCCCGCGCACGCTGGACGTCGTCATCGTGGGATGAGCTTGGAGAGGTCGCCGCGCCTGCCCGAGGTGAGCGGCACCGCATACCCGAGCCACTAGGCTCTGGCGGGTGACCGACGCGCCTCTGCTCGACCCGATCGACGACCTGCTCGACGTCCTGGACCTCACCTACGAGGGTCCGACCACGATCGAGGTGGCCTCCCCCACAGAGGCGACCGGCGACCTGGGGACCTATGTCGGCGAGGTCTACACCGGACGCAGTCAGCCGCAGCTCTACGGCAGGGTCTTCGGCGGTCAGGTCCTCGCGCAGTGCGTCATGGCCGCCGGGCGCTCCGTCGCCGCCGTCGACGACGGGGACGGTCCCCGCCACATCCACTCCCTCCACGGCTACTTCCTGCGCCCCGGCGACGCGAGCAAGTCGATCCAGTTCGTCGTCGAGGGCATGCGCGACGGCCGCAGCTTCTCCGCCCGCCGCGTCCACGCCACGCAGGAGGGCCGGATCCTGCTGTCGATGATCACCTCCTTCCAGGAGCCCGCCGAGGGCCTGGACCACCAGATCCCGATGCCCGACGTGCCGCGCCCCGAGGAGCTGCGCTCGGACCGGGAGATCCTGGCCAGGATCGACCACCCCTACGCCCAGCACACGGCGCGCAGCCGGGCGGTCGACCTGCGGCACGTCGAGCGGCTGCTGCTCGGCCCCGCCGACCCGGGCCCCTCCGAGCAGTCGGTGTGGATGAGGGTCGAGCGCCCGCTGCCCGACGACCACCTGCTGCACGCGGCGATCCTGGCCTACGCCTCCGACTACACCCTGCTCGAGCCGATCCTGCGGCGGCACGGCATCGGCTGGGGGGACCCGCGGCTGCGCCCGGCCAGTCTGGACCACAGTATGTGGTTCCACCGGCCGGGCCGGGTGGACGACTGGTTCCTCTACAGCCTCTCCTCACCGTCCGCCGAGTCCGGCCGCGGGCTGGGTATGGGGCACATGTTCGGCTCTGACGGCACGCTCCTGGCGACCGTGGGGCAGGAGGGCATGGTGCGCCTCAAGGGGTGACCGGACAGCTGCCCGCACGAGGCAAAGGTCAAGGTTCGTCAAAATTTTGCGCTGATGCCTGCGCAGGGGCGCTGACCTGAGCCATGATGGTCCGTCGCGTCAAGGAAGACGTGACGAACCTCACACGAAGGGACGCGCATGCGCACCATCAGACGACGGGCCACCGGACTGGCAGGGGCCCTGGCAGTCGTGGCGATCGCCATGGCCCCGGCCAGCGCCCATGTCATCCTCGAGGACGACGGGGGGATCGACGACGCCAAGTCGACGCACCGCCACCACGCGCAGCACGACGGGGAGGACGGCCACCTCGACGCCACGAGCGAGAACGTCAACCTCGTCAGCAAGCTCGAGCTGAAGAACGTGGTCGAGGGCAAGATCGCCGACGTCGGCGTCCACGAGGGCTACGCCTACCTGGCCGCCTGGGGCGGGCAGACCTGCTCCTACAACGGCGTCCACGTCGTGGACATCCGGGACGTGGAGAACCCCGAGGAGGTGGCCTTCATCCAGGCGAAGGAGGGCAGCGCCCCGGGCGAGGGCATCCAGACGATCAGCATCGACACCCCGTACTTCGTCGGCGACATCCTCGTGACCAACAACGAGGTCTGCAAGGGCAGCGCGGGCTTCGGCGGCGTCAACATCTACGACGTCACCAACCCGGAGCACCCGACCTACCTCGTCGAGGGCATCGGTGACGACAACATCGCGGCCAAGGACAAGAAGAAGCAGGCGCACGAGATCCACAGCGCCTTCGCCTGGGACGCCGGCGACAAGGCCTACGTGGTCATCGTCGACAACGAGGAGACCGCGGACGTCGACATCCTCGACATCACCAACCCGCGCAAGCCGAAGATGGTCAGGGAGTACGACCTGGCCGCCGAGTTCCCGCAGATCCTCCAGGCGGCGCCGGCCAACCTCACCTCGGTCTTCCACCACGACATGATCGTCAAGGAGATCGACGGTCGTCAGGTCATGCTGATCTCCTACTGGGACGGCGGCTACGTGATGCTCGACGTCACCGACCCGGCGGACGCCACCTACATCGGTGACACCGACTTCGCCGAGGCCGACCCTCAGATGCTCGAGCAGAACGGCGTCTCGGTCGTCCCCGAGGGCAACGCCCACCAGGCGGAGTTCACCGACGACAACCAGTACGTGCTCGCCGCGGACGAGGACTTCTCCCCGTACGGCGGCCTGGCCCGCAACGAGACGGACGGCACCGACCTGGTCGCCCCGCAGGGCGCCGGCCCGGCGGGCGAGACCGTGACCGGCCCCGCCACCTTCGTCGGCCGCGGCTGCATCGGTGACACCGCGGTGCCGGCCGGTGACCCGAACGCCGTGGACATCGCGGTCGTCGAGCGCGGTGTGTGCACCTTCACCGAGAAGGCCACCAACGTGGAGGCCGCCGGTGGCTGGGACGCGATCCTCATCTTCAACCGTGAGGGGTCCGACGCCTGCAACGGCTCGCTGGCCATGTCGGTCGAGAGCGTCCTGCCCACCTACGGCGTCGCCGCCCGCGAGGCCGGCTACGACATCTTCGACACCGCCTTCGACGAGCAGGCCTGCCTCGCCGGTGACGGGTCGGGTCTGGCGCCGATCGCGGTCGGGACCGTGGGTGACACGCTCACGCTGTCGTCCTACTTCGACGGCTGGGGCTACGTCCACCTCTACCGCAACGGGACGGGCAAGCTGACCGAGCTCGACACCTACGCCCTCCCCGAGGCGATGGACGCGGACAAGGCCAGCGGGTTCGGCGACCTGTCGGTCCACGAGGTGGCCGTCTCGCACGACCAGGATGACCTGGCCTACGTGTCGTACTACGTCGGTGGCCTGCGTGTCATCAAGATCGTCGACGAGAAGATCGTCGAGGTCGGCCGCTTCATCGACGAGGGCGGCAACAACTTCTGGGGCGTCCAGACCTTCGAGGGCACGGACGGCAGGGAGTATGTCGCCGCCTCCGACCGTGACCTGGGTCTGTACATCTTCGAGTATACCGGCCCGTGATCACGCGGCTCGGCTGAGCCCACGCTCGACGGCAGGCCCACCCCGCGCTCGCGGGGTGGGCCTGCCCGCGTCGGCGTCCTGGGTCAGCCGGTCCGCGAGCACCGCGCCGAGGTGCCGTAGCGGCTGGCCCTGCCGTGCCCCCGCGCCCCGCGGTTGAGCGCGATGGCGTCGGCGGCGCGGATCAGGCCGAGGTGGCTGAACGCCTGGGGGTAGTTGCCGAGCAGCTGGCCCAGCCGCGCGTCATACTCCTCGGCCAGCAGGCCAAGGTCGCCGGCCGTGCCGACGAGCCGCGTCATCAGGGCCTCGGCCTCGTCAAGGCGGCCGGTGTGGGCATACTGCTCGACGAGCCAGAAGGTGCAGATGAGGAAGGCGCCCTCACCACCGGGCAGGCCGTCGCGGTCCGCGCTCGTGCGGTAACGGTGGACGAAGCCGTCGTCGTCGAGCAGCTCGGCCTCGATGCGGGCCACCGTCGCCAGCATCCGCGGGTCGTCGTAGTCGCAGAAGCCGGTCTGCGGCACCTGCAGCAGGGAGGCGTCGACCTCCGTGGTGTCGTAGGCCTGGCGGAAGGCCCCGTCCGGTCCCACGCCCCGCTCCTCCACCTCGGCACGCAACCGGTCGCGCAGCTCGCGCCAGCGGTCCACGTCGCCCGGCAGGTTGTGGTCCTCGACGGCCCGCACGGCCTGGTCGAAGGCGGCCCACATCATCACCCGGCCGTGCGTGAAGAAGTGCGGGTCGCCCCGCATCTCCCAGATGCCGTGGTCGGGCTCGTCGAGCCGTCGCGTCTGCAGCTCGAGCATCGAGCGCTGCAGGGCCCAGGAGAAACCGTCGTCCTCCTGGCCGGCGTCGCGCAGCTGGCCGAGCGCGATGAGCACCTCGCCGACGACGTCGGCCTGGTACTGCCCCACCGCGCCGTTGCCGATGCGGACCGGGCGCGAACCGGCATACCCGGCCAGGTGCGGGAGCTCGCGCTCGGGCAGCTCCCGCTCCCCGCCGAGGCCGTACATGATCAGCAGGTCCTCGGGGTCGCCCGCGACGGCGCGCAGCAGCCAGCTGCGCCACGCCGTCGCCCCCGCGTCGAAGCCGTGCGCCATCATCGCCTCGAGGGTGAGGGCGGAGTCGCGCAGCCAGGTGAAGCGGTAGTCCCAGTTGCGCGACCCGCCGAGCTCCTCGGGCAGCGAGGTGGTCGCGGCGGCCACGATGCCGCCGGTGTCCCGGTGCGTGAGCGCCCGCAGGACCAGCAGGGAGCGGCGGACCTGCTCCGCCCACTCCCCCTCGACCTCGATCGGCGCCGCCCAGCCGCGCCAGTGGGTGACCGTCTCCTCCAGGTGCGCCGCGACGTCGATCATCGGCGGCACCTCGCGCCAGGACTCCTGGGCCGTCATCACCCAGGTCAGCTCCTCGCCCGCGCGGAGGGTATGCCGTGCCTGGTGCCGGCGCTGCCCCGGCACCGGGCGGGGCAGCGGGCCGTGCAGGGCGAGCGAGGCGGGACCGCCCACGGCGTGCAGCACTTCCTCGGACGTGCCGTCCGGGCGGGCCACCGTGAGCCGACGCACCCAGGGCACGATCTCGCCGTAGGAGAAGCGCAGGCACAGGTCGTGGACGACCTCGACCTCCCCGGACGTGCACCGCACCTGCCGGACCAGGTCGGAGCGCCCGCCGTCGACCGGCATCCAGTCCAGCGACTCCGCGGTGCCGGTGGGCGCCAGCCAGGTCGTGCGCAGCACGAAGGTGTCCTCGAGGTAGCCCCGGTCCTGGACCTGCCCGTCGGCCACACCCACCAGCCAGCGACCGTCCTCGTGCGAGCCGAGCAGCGCCGTGAGCACCGACGGCGAGTCGAAGCGGGGCAGGCACAGCCAGTCCACGCTGCCCGCCGGTGAGATCAGCGCAGCGGTCCGGCGGTCGCCGACGAAGGCGTAGTCGCCGATCGGGACGGGCGTGCGGTCGGTCGCCGTCGCGACGGAGGTCGGCGTCATCACCCCATCGTCGCAGCGGCACCACGCCGGCGCAGGTCGTGGCTAGACGTCCCCGAGGACGCAGAACTCGTTGCCCGAGGTGTCCTGCATGACCACCCAGGGATGCCCCTGGGCCCACGGCTCGGTCGAGCGGCTGGCCCCCAACGACAGCGCGAGCTCGACCAGCCCTTGCTGGTCGGGGCCGTCGGGGTCGGGTCGCACGTCGAGGTGGGTGCGGTTCTGACGGACCTTCGGCGCGGGCTCGGGGCACAGCTCGAGCAGCGGCCCGTGCAGGCTGGGGTGCCGGAGGCTGACGGGGGCGACGCCGACGACCGGCACCCAGCCGGTGAGCGCGGCATACAGGGCACCGTCCCGCTCGGGGTCGGCACTGTCGAGCGGCAGGGCCGCGATCGGGCCGGTGTCGCGGTAGGCGTCCCGCTCCTCCATGACGCAGAAGGCGTTGCCGTCGGGGTCGGCGAGGACCACCCAAGGGACGTCGCGCTGGCCGATGTCCAGGTGGCGGGCACCGAGGCCCAGCAGCCGCTCGACCACCTCGTCCTGCGCCTGCCCGTCGCCGCCGAGGAGGTCCAGGTGGAGCCGCCACCCCGGCGGAGGAGGTGCCTCGACCCGCTCGATGCACACGTCGATCCAGATCTCGCCGACGGCCAGCCGCCCCTCGTAGAGCCCGTCGGTGCCGGGGTCGCTCGTCGTCAGCCCGAGCGCCCGCTCCCAGAACCGTCCGGTGACCTGCGGATCCCGGGCCTGCATGACGATGTTCTCCAGGCGCATGGCTCAGGTGAGGTCGTCGTGGTCGCCGCGCACCCAGGCGACGTAGCGCTCGGCGGACCGCCGCACCATCTCGCGCGCACCGGCGGGGATCTGCAGGGCGAAGTTGTCGTAGAGGCGGTCGAAGGGGCGCTCGGTGATGGACGCCGCCACCCTGGTCACGACCGCGGCGGACAGGGGTATGCCGTTGGGGTAGGAGCGCATGAACGTCACCCAGCCCCGGGGGCCGACCGCCTTGCAGGTGTCGCCGGACAGCAGCACGCCCCGCCCTTGGGCACCGGCTCCCCACAGCGCGACGGCGCTGCCCCGGAAGTGCCCGCCCGGCTGCCAGGCGAGGATCCCCGGCACCGGCTCGAAGGGCTCGGACCACGTGACGATCTCCTCGCCCCAGCGCCGGACCCACTCACGGTCGGCCTCGGCGACGTAGACGGGGGCGCCGAAGGCCCTGGCCCACTCCAGCTGGCAGCCGTACATGTGCGGGTGGCTGGCCATGACCGCGGCGACGCCACCCAGCTCGCGGACGGCCGCGACGGCCGCGTCGTCGAGGTAGCCGGGGACGTCCCAGAGCAGGTTGCCCGCCGGCGTCCGGACCAGCAGGCCGCTCTGGCCGATGTCGATCTTCGGGGTCGCGTGGAGCGCGTAGCAGTCCGGCTCGAGCTCGCTCACCTCGATCCGGCAGCCGGCGGCCGAGCGCTCGGCCAGCGTCGTCCAGGTCTGGCCGGCCAGCGGGACGTACTGCCGCTCGTCGGCGCAGATGGCGCAGACCTCCTCCCCCGTGTCGTTCTCCACGCCACATGTCGCGCACACGGTCCAGTCGCCGCTCATGGTGCGAGGCTACGCGCGTCGTAGGGTGGCCGGGTGACTCTGCACCAGATCCCCCTCACCACGCTCGACGGACGCGCCACGACGCTGGGCGAGCACGCCGGTCGCGCGCTGCTCGTCGTCAACGTCGCCTCCCGGTGCGGCCTGACACCGCAGTATGCGGGGCTGGAGCGGCTGCAGGAGGAGTACGGCGAGCGCGGGCTCACCGTTGTCGGCTTCCCCTGCAACCAGTTCGGCGGCCAGGAGCCCGGCACGGCCGAGGAGATCCAGGAGTTCTGCTCGACGACCTACGGCGTGACCTTCCCGATGATGGAGAAGGTCGAGGTCAACGGGCCCGGACGACACCCGGTCTTCCAGGAGCTCACGCAGGTCGAGGACGCCGACGGCGAGGCCGGCGACGTGCAGTGGAACTTCGAGAAGTGGGTCGTCGGCCCGGACGGCGCGCCGCGCGCCCGGTTCCGCCCCGGGGTGGAACCAGGCTCCGCTGAGCTCGTCGCCGCGGTCGAGGCCGCCCTCCCCCGCCCAGCCTGAGCTCAGGCTCGGTCGAGCAGGGCGGCGGCGTCGGCGAGGACGTCGACGAAGGCCAGGACCGCGTCGCCTGACGCCGGCGGGCCGTCGACGCCCCCCGCGAAGGCGGCCACCCTGGTGGCGCCGGCGGCACCGAGGGCCGCGGCCTGCTCGGCGACGTGGCGTGCGCTGACCCCGTCCGGCGTCGACAGGTAGGTGACCACCTCGAACGGGCCGCTGCGCCCGGCGCCCTCCCGCGCAGCACCGACCTGGTCGAGCGCCTCGCGCACCACCTGAGGTCGGGCGATCCCGCGCCGGTCCACCGCCTGGTCGAGGATCACGCCGTCGCCGAGCTCGCCCGCGAGCCGCAGGGTCCGGGGCCCGCGGCCGCCGACGAGCAGCGGGGGCACGGCCTCCGGCGGGAACCGCAGCCGCACCTGGTCGAGCACGGCATACTCGCCGCGCATCGCGACCTCCTCGCCCCGCAGCAGTGCGGAGATCGCGACGAGGTGCTCGCGCAGGAGGGTCACCGGCGAGGCGGGCCGCACCCCGACCTGCTCCATCCACTCCTGCACCCCGTGACCGAGCCCGGGCAGGAGCCGGCCGGGGAACATCTCCGCCAGCGTGGCGATCTCCATCGCGGTGAGCGAGGGCACCCGCAGCGGGGCCGGGAACAGCCCCACCCCGACCCGCAGCCCGGTCGCCGCGAGGACCGCCGCGGCGGGAGCCACGCCGCTCGCGGCGAAGCAGTCCTCCCAGAGCCACACCTCCTCCAGACCGGCGTCCTCCGCGGCGCGGGCCGCCTGCAACATGTGCCGGGGCGGCTGGTCCGCCGGCTGGACGAGGGCGAGGACGGGTGCGGTCATGGACCTACTCCACCACGTCCCCGCCGGACCCCGCCCGCGGTGGTGGGATCCGACGATCCGGGGGTTGTCCTCCTGGTCGGCGTCCCGCGCCCCCTGCTTGGATCGAGGGATGTGGTGGCAAGACATCCTGTGGGGACTCTGGAACGGCATCACCGCGTGGGTGGTGTTCATCGTGCACGTCTTCGGGGGCTGGGACCGCTTCCCCGTGTATGACGTGGACCGCGCCGGCAACTGGTACGACCTCGGCTTCCTGCTGGGCGCGGGCTCCCCGCTGCTCGGGACGCTGGGCGGGAGCCGCGCGGCGCGGTCGCGGCGTTAGCGGGCGGGCGACCCGCTCAGCCCTCCATGTGCACGAGCCACTCACGTGAGTGGGTCAGGAACGCGCTCAG
>NZ_BMEM01000001.1:716015-780201 GCF_014636495.1 Ornithinimicrobium tianjinense | reverse complement strand
CGTGCCCGCGCCACTCACGTGAGTGGGTCAGGCACGCGCTCAACCGGTATGGCGTGCCCGTGCCACTCACGTGAGTGGGTCAGGACCGCGGGTGGCCGACCAGGGGCAGCGCCCTGCGGGACACGACGTGCCGTGCGACTCCGCTGACGGGGTCCGTGAAGCGCACATCGCTGGCCAGCAGCTGCAGGGGCGTGCTGAGGTCGTCGGCGGCGACCTCCCGCACGACCGGATAGAGCGGATCCCCCGCGATCGGGATGCCGAGGCCGCTGAGGTGGACGCGCAGCTGGTGGGTCTGGCCGGTGGTCGGTGTGAGCCGGTAGCGGCCGAGCACCTCCTGCCCGAGCCCGAGCACCTCCTCCAGCTCGACAAGGGTCTGGGCGTTCGGCTCGCCCGGCACGACCCGCGCCTGGAGCTCGCCCCTGGTCTTGACGATCCGGTTGCGCACGACGACCGGCAGTGGATCGACCGCGAGCGGCGCGAGCGCCAGGTAGGTCTTGCTCAGCCCGCCGGCCTGCACCATCCGCTGATAGGCACTGCGGGCCTCCGGGCGGGTGGTGAGCAGCAGGACGCCGCTGGTCAGCCGGTCGAGCCGGTGGACGGGTGCGAGGTCGGGCAGGCCGAGCTCGCGACGCAGCCGGACCAGGACCGTCTGGGAGACGTGCTGGCCTCTCGGCATGGTCGCCAGGAAGGGAGGCTTGTCGACGGCGAGGAGCCCGGTGTCGTCGTCGCGCAGGAGCACCTCGAGCCGGCCCGGCACCTCGGTCTCCACGGGCACGTCCCGATAGAGGTATGCCGCGCCGCCCGGCCGGTAGGGCGTGCCCTCCTCGACCCGGGTCCCGTCGCCCAGGAGCACCTCCCCCGCCCGCACGCGACGCCATACCCCCTCCTCGTCACCGGTGACCGTGACGAGGAACTCGACGACGGTCGACCAGCGGCCGTCGACCGGGAGCCGGACGCGCGCAGGCCCCAGCCCGTCCCGGGGAGGGAGCGGCGGCCGGGGCCTGCGTCGACGAGGCACGCGCTCAGCGGGGACCGTCGGGCGGGCTCAGTCGCGGGTGAGCTTGCGGTAGGTGACGCGGTGCGGACGAGCCGCCTCGGCACCCAGGCGCTCGATCTTGTTCTCCTCGTAGGCGCCGAAGTTGCCCTCGAACCAGTACCACTTCGCCGGGTCCTCCTCGTCACCTTCGTAGGCGAGGATGTGCGTGGCGACGCGGTCGAGGAACCACCGGTCGTGGCTGATGACCACGGCGCAGCCCGGGAAGGACTCCAGGGCGTTCTCGAGGGAGCCGAGGGTCTCGACGTCCAGGTCGTTGGTCGGCTCGTCGAGGAGCAGCAGGTTGCCGCCCTCCTTGAGGGTCAGCGCCAGGTTGAGGCGGTTGCGCTCACCACCGGAGAGGACGCCGGCCTTCTTCTGCTGGTCCGGGCCCTTGAAGCCGAACTGGCTGACGTAGGCGCGCGAGGGGATCTCGACCTGACCGACCTGGATGAAGTCGTTGCCGTCGGAGACGACCTCCCACAGCGACTTCTGCGGGTCGATGTTGGCCCGGCCCTGGTCGACGTAGCTGATCTTGACCGTGTCACCGATCTTGACCGTGCCGCCGTCCGGCTCCTCGAGCCCGACGATGGTCTTGAACAGCGTGGTCTTGCCGACACCGTTGGGACCGATCACGCCGACGATGCCGTTGCGCGGCAGGGTGAAGCTCAGGCCGTCGATGAGGACCCGGTCGCCGAAGCCCTTGCGCAGGTCGCTCACCTCGATGACCTGGTTGCCCAGACGCGGGCCCGGCGGGATCTGGATCTCCTCGAAGTCCAGCTTGCGGGTCTTGTCGGCCTCGGCCGCCATCTCCTCGTAGCGGGCCAGACGCGCCTTGTTCTTGGTCTGCTTGGCCTTGGCGTTGGAGCGCACCCACTCCAGCTCCTTCTCCAGGCGCTTGGCGAGCTTGGCGTCCTTCTTGCCCTGGATGGCGAGGCGCTCGCGCTTCTTCTCCAGGTAGGTCGAGTAGTTGCCCTCGTAGGGGTAGAGGTGGCCCCGGTCGACCTCGGCGATCCACTGCGCGACGTTGTCGAGGAAGTAGCGGTCGTGGGTGACGGCGAGCACGGCGCCGTGGTAGGCCGCGAGGTGCTGCTCCAGCCACTGGACAGACTCGGCGTCCAGGTGGTTGGTGGGCTCGT
This sequence comes from Ornithinimicrobium tianjinense, assembly GCF_014636495.1. Taxonomy (GTDB): domain Bacteria; phylum Actinomycetota; class Actinomycetes; order Actinomycetales; family Dermatophilaceae; genus Ornithinicoccus; species Ornithinicoccus tianjinensis. The sequence continues at coordinate 778,029 of NZ_BMEM01000001.1, read as the reverse complement.
CGAGCAGCAGCAGGTCCGGCTTGCTCAGCAGCAGCTTGCACAGCGCCACGCGTCGGCGCTCACCACCGGAGAGCACGGTCACGTCGGCGTCCGGCGGCGGGCAGCGCAGGGCGTCCATCGCCTGCTCGAGCTGTGCGTCGAGGTCCCAGGCGTCGGCGTGATCGATCTCCTCCTGGAGCGTGCCCATCTCCGCCATGAGGGCGTCGAAGTCGGCGTCCGGGTCGGCCATGAGCTCGGAGATCTCGTTGTAGCGGTCGAGCTTGGCCTTGATCTCGCCGACACCCTCCTGGACGTTGCCCAGGACGGTCTTCTCCTCGTTGAGCGGCGGCTCCTGCAGCAGGATGCCGACGCTGTAGCCCGGGGACAGGCGGGCCTCGCCGTTGGAGGGCTGGTCCAGTCCGGCCATGATCTTGAGGATGGTCGACTTGCCCGCGCCGTTCGGGCCCACGACGCCGATCTTGGCGCCTGGGTAGAAGGACATCGTGACGTCGTCGAGGATCACCTTGTCGCCGACCGCCTTGCGGGCGCGCGTCATGGTGTAGATGAATTCGGCCATGACTCCCAGGGTATCCGGCGGGCAGGTTCCCCCACGAATCGCTCAGGGGGCGCTCATGGAGTCACCTGCCCGCCGTCCGGCGCGGTGCCGACCGGCTCAGGCCGCGACCTGGTCCTCCTCGTCGGTGTCCTGCTCCGACCGGGCCAGGATCAGGGCCGCCGCGTCGTCGTCGACCTCGCCGTTGGCGTCGGCCAACCGCTCCAGGTGCCCGAGCTCGGCGTCCCCCGAGGGCTCGTAGTCGTCCACCGGGTCCAGCCCGTAACCGGGTCGACCGCGGGTGAAGGGTGCGGTGCCGAAGCTCACGTCCGGACCCACGGCGTCGGCGTCGATCGTCACGTTGACACCGCTGCCCTGCTCGTTGCTCCACGGCTGGAGCCGGAGCTTGCCGTGCGCGATCACCGGGTCGCCCTTCTTGAAGGTCAGCAGGGCGTTGGCCCCCTTCTCGCGCATGCAGAGCACGTCGAAGTAGGTCGTCCCGGTCGTGACCCACTGGCCCGACTCCTTGTCCTGCCGGCGGTTGTTCACCGCCACCGACAGCACCGCGAACGGCCGTCCGGAATTCCTGCCGAAGCGCAGCTGCGGGTCCCTGGTCAGGTTGCCCGCGATCGTCATCCTGGTCTCCACCATCGTTCCCCTCCTAGGTCGTGCCCGTCGGCGACGGGCCGTGACCCCATCGTGGGCGGGACACGAGGCAGAGGGAAGAGCTGGCCGGCGCCCTGTGGACGCCGCCTGCCCTGAGGGAGGGGATGTGGACGAAGCTCACCTGTGCGACGGCGCCGGCGGTGCGTCCGGGACCTGGAAGCCCAGCTGGTCCTCGTAGCACCACCACCAGTCCTCCCCCGGCTCGAACGAGCGGACCACCGGGTGACCGGTCTGACGCCAGTGCGCGGTGGCGTGACTGTTCGGCGAGCTGTCGCAGCAACCGACGTGCCCGCACGTCATACAGATCCGCAGGTGCACCCACCGGTCACCGGTGGCCAGGCAGTCCTGGCACCCGTCCGCGCTCGGTATGACGTCGCGCACCTCGTCCAGGGGCGTGCATGCCTGTGCCATGGCTGGCCCTTCCGCCGGGTGCTCCACGTTACGCCCCACGTGGGTGGGTCACACCGGCAGGAACGCCTGTCCGGTCGTCAAGGGATCGGTGCGGCAGGAACGCCTGTCCGGTCGTCAAGGGGCCGGTGCGGCAGGAACGCCTGTCCGGTCGTCAGGAGGCGGCGCGCTGCAGGTGCTGACGGGTCTTCTCGTGACGGTCCAGCACCGCCATGACCGGGCGGCGCACGTGCTGGTAGGACACCTCGTCGATGGCCTCGTCGAGCCGTTCCTCGACCGCGGACCGTCGCCGTCGGGCGCCCAGCCGGGCGAAGACGCTGACCACGAGCGCTAGCAGCGCCCCCGCGAGCAGCCCGCCGCCGGCGAGCAGCAGCGGGATCGGGACGGGCCCCCAGAACGGCGCGTCGATCGGCAGCTGCAGCCAGCCCAGCACGGTCAGCAGCACGAGCCAGAGCACGCCGACGAGCGCGACCACGGCCAGCAGGACCTGGATCGCTCCCAGGACCCCCCACCACACGGGCGTCCGGGCCCGCAGCGGCGTGCCCATCACGGCCTGGTCGAGAGCGTCGGAGAGGTTGTCCTCGCGCGGCGAGCCCGCGTCGACGACCGCGTCGGCCCAGCGCGGCGGCAGGCTCGCCCCTGCCTCCTCGGCGACCTGGCGGGTCGCCAGCTGGACGTTGGCGCGGGCGGCCGGCGAGGGCGCCGGCAGCGAGGAGCGGCCGAGCACGCCGCGCACGTCGGAGGGCGCGATGCCGGCGGGGCCAGGAGTGTTGTCGCCGAGCCGCAGCCGCTTGAGCGGGTCCGGTCGCAGCTGGGACAGCCAGCGGGTGACCGGCCACCCGGCGCGCGTGTTGGCCTGGCGGAGGTAGTCGCGCTCCACCGCGTCGAGCACGACGGGCACACCGGCCGCCACCTTGAGCGCGTGGTGGAGCCGGGCGTCCGCCTCCTCCGTGAAGGGCGGCGTGGACTGCCCCACTCCCTCGGCGACCAGCTCCGCAGCCGTCTGCACGTCGCCGACGAGGCGGGCCTCGGCCGCGGTGCGGGCGCGGACGACCTGACCGATCCGCTCGCGCAGCTCGTCGAGCCCGGCTCCGGTCCGGGCGGAGGTGGCGATCACCTCGTGGTCACCGGCGCCGTCCCCGCGCGTGAGGCGCCGCAGGTCGGCGCGCACCCGGTCCACGTCCCCCTCGCCCCGCAGCCGGTCCACCTGGTTGAGGACGAGCATCATGACGGTGTCGTGGTGGCGCAGCGGGCGGAGGTAGTCGTCGTGGAGCCGGGCGTCGGCGTACTTCTGCGGGTCCGCGACCCACACGAAGACGTCCGCGCGCTCCAGGATGCGGTCGGCCTCGACCCGGTGCCGGGTCTCTCGGGAGTCGAAGTCCGGCAGGTCGACCAGCACCAGACCGTCCAGCGGCATGTTCTGCGGCGTGGCGGGCACCTGGTGACGGTTGTGGATCCCCAGCCAGTCCAGCAGCGGGCCGGACTCCTCCTCGCCCCAGACGGCGGCCGCGGACTCGGCCGTGGTCGGTCGGCGCGGACTGATCAGGGCCACGTCGTCGCCGACCAGGGCGTTGAAGAGGCTGGACTTGCCCGACCCGGTGGCTCCGGCGAGGGCGACGACGGTGCGCCCGCCCTTGAGCGCCCACCGCTCCTCGACCCGCCCGACGAGGGCCCTGGCCCGCTCCGTCGCCGCGGCGTCCAGCTCGTGCCCGCCGATGTCGAGCGCCGAGCGCAGCGCGTCGGCGCGCTCGGTCAGCGGCAGGCCGGCCCGTCCGCGGTCCTTGCGACGCCCGATCATCGGCTCGTCTCCACGGTCGTCGCGGCCGCCTCGAGCTGGCTGATCGCAGCCGGGTCCACGGGCACCTCCTCCAGAGCCCGGTCGAACCGCGCCCGCTCGTCGTCGTACAACGCCTCCACCCTCGCGATCAGCGACTCCCGCGCCTTCACGGCCATCGACCGCACGGCCTGGTCGCCGAAGACCGCCTCCAGCAGCCGCTGCGCCAGCACGGCCGACCCTCCGGCGATGGCGATCTCACCCCCGGTCAGGCCTGCGGTCATGCTGAAGACGACCACCATGAGGAGGACGCCGAGCCCGTTGACGCCGAAGGCGAGGTAGCGCGCCGTGGAGCGCCGCGAGCCCGCCTCCTCGCGGACCATGTCGAAGATGTCGTGCTGCCAGTCGCGGATCAGCCGCTCCACGTCCTCGGCGAAGCCGGGCGAGGCCCTGGTCAGCTCGGGGTGGGCGTCCATCAGCTCGCGGCCGCCCGGCGCCGTCTTCCAGCCCCGCGCCGCCGTGCTCGACGCGACCTGGCCGTGCGAGGTGATGAGTGCGGCCGCGCCCGTCTGCAGCGCCTCGCCGAGCGGCTCGGAGGTCACCTGCTTGCCGGTGAACCAGGCGCCGATCCGGTCACGCAGCCGGCCGATGCCGGCCTCCACCGAGCGGAGGAACTCGCCGGTCCCGACCAGCTCCTGCCAGCGGGCCAGCACCTCTCCCCGCAGGAGCGAGCCGTCGTTGATGCCGGCCTCCACGCCCGCCAGGGCGTCCTGGTATGCCGCGCGCGGCCCCTTCTCGAGCTCCGTCCGGGCCACGGCCTGCGCCTGGCCGGCGGCGACCAGACCGCCCGCCCGCTCGGCGAGCGAGCCCAGGGTGCCGGTCAGCGTGCGTCGGATGACGACGGACCGGGCGCGGGCGTCGCTGGCGAGCGAGGAGAGCCAGCCGCGCAGCCGCTCGATGTCGCGCGCGGGGATCCGGCCCTGGTCGAGATCCACCTCGTTGATGGTGAAGATCGGGGCCTGGCCCAGCCCCTGCTCCTTGAGCATGGTGGCCAGGTGCAGCCGGATCTGCTCCAGCGCCTCCGGGGGGACCCGGTTGAGGACGATGGCGACCGAGGTGCCCCGCTCGCTCGCCTCGCGCAGCAGGTCCCAGGGGACGGCGTCGGCATACCTCGCCGCGGTCGTGACGAAGAGCCACAGGTCGGCCGCGGACAGGAGCTGCTTGGACAGCGAGCGGTTGGCCTGCACCACGGAGTCGATGTCGGGGGCGTCCAGGAGGGCCAGCCCCGAGGGCAGCACGTCGGAGGTCACGAGGCGCACCGAGCCGGGGTCGTCCTGCACGCTCTGCCCGGCGATCCGGGCGAGCTCGGGCAGGACCCGCTTGTCGGTGAACCAGCGGGTGTCCTCCTCGTGGTGCACCAGCACCGAGGCCCGCGTGGTGGGCCGGATGACACCGGTGGCGGTGACGTTCTCGCCGACCACGGAGTTGACGATGGTGGACTTGCCGGCGCCGGTGGAGCCGCCGACGACCGCCAGCAGGGGCGCGTCCAGGGAGCGGAGGCGCGGCAGGACGTAGTCGTCAAGCTGCTGCACGAGCTCGCGCTGCGTGGTGCGCGCCCGATCGACCCCGTCGAGCTCGAGGGGCAGGCGCACGCCGGCGGCGGTCGTGCGGAGGCCTTCGACGGCAGCGAGCAGCGCGGCGGGGTCAGTGGTCACGGGAGCTAGTTTCTCAGGTCGCCGCGCACGCCCCAACGCGAACCGCCGTGGACGGGCAAGCCCGTGGGCCGGTCCGGGGTCTATCGGGTGGTGTCGGCGTGGGCCAGCAGGGTGCGCGACTCGTCCAGGAAGGCCTCCGCGTGCTCGCCGAACCAGGCGCGGATCTCGTGGAAGCGTGCGACGAACTCGTCCCGGTCACCGCGCAGCAGCAGCTCGAAGGCCTGGGCGTAGCGCGTCAGGTAGCGCTGGATGAGCGCCACCACGTCCGGGGAGGCGGTGATGATGTCGTAGTAGAGCTCGGCGTTCTGCGCGAAGAGCCGGCCGACCATGATCAGCTCCAGGCGGTAGATCGGCGAGGAGAGCGCCAGCAGCTCGGTGAGGTCGTGGTCCTCGTGCGAAAGGTGCCAGCCGTAGACGAACGTGGAGAAGTGCCGCAACGCCTGGATGAGCCCCATGAGCTCGTCGTGGCTCTGGGCGTCGATCTCGTGGACGCGCGCCCCCCACAGCCGGATCTGCTCGACCAGCCAGGCCGAGGCCTCGGGATCGCGCCCCGGCACGACGGCGACGACCTGCTTGGCCAGGCTGTCGACGTCGGGACCGAACATCGGGTGCAGCCCCAGCACCGGCCCCGCGTGCACCTCGAGCATGGTGCGCAGCGCCTCGGACTTGGTGGAGGTGAGGTCGACCAGGAGGCAGCCCGGCGGCAGGGCCGGCAGCGCCCGGAGCACGGCCGTGGTGTCGTGGATCGGGACGGAGACGACCACGAGGCCGGCGCCTGAGAGGAGCCCGGCCACCTGCTCGGGCGAGTCGTCGCGCTCGACGACGCGCACGTCATACCCGGAGAGCGTGAGCATCCGCGCGAAGAGCGAGCCCATCTTGCCGCCGCCGCCGACCACGACGACCGGGCCGAGGTCGTCGGGCCCCTGACGGGTGAAGCCCATGTTCTTCTCGTGCGTGTAGGACTCGCGCATCAGCCGGCGGAGCACGTCCTCGACGAGGTCCGGGGAGACGCCGCGGTCCTGCGCGAGCCGGCGCTTGGCCGCGATCATCGTCGCCTCGCGGTCCGGGGCGTAGATCGGCAGCCCGTGCCGCCCCTTGACCTCCCCCACCTGGCTGACCAGCTCGAGACGTCGGGCGAGCAGGTCGACGAGCTGCGCATCGACCTCGTCGATCCGGGAGCGCAGCTCCCCCAGCGGTGCGTCGATCCCCGGTCCGGCCTCGGTCATGGGAGGTGATCCTAGTCGGCGGGTCCGCCTACACTCTGTGCGGTCAGGCCCCCGTAGCTCAATGGATAGAGCACCGGCCTTCTAATCCGATGGTTGCGCGTTCGAGTCGCGCCGGGGGCACCAGCGCGGCTCCGGTATGCCGTGCCGCCCCCTCGGCGACGGGTCGCCTCACAGGCCTGGGACGAAGACCCTGCGGTGGGCGGTGATCGTGTCGAGCAGGGCCTGCTCACGCGCCGCCCAGTGTGCGTCGGTGCCCTGGCTGTTGATGTGCTTGCGCACCATGGCCAGCTCGCCGCTCTCGTCCTGGAAGGCCTCCATCGCGCGCTCCGCGCGGCGTCCGCCCGCAGTGCGCGCCCACGCCCGGGCACGACGGCGCTCCCCCGGGTCGGCCAGCATGGCCACCTCCGCGGGCGTGAACCAGCCGTTGAGCCCGTAACCGGTCAGCAGGTCGCGCAGGAGACGGCTCTCACGGCGGGTGGCCCAGCGGAGCATGAGCAGGAAGGCCACGAAGAGAGGCAGCTGCACCACGGCGAAGACGAGCAGGAAGGACTCGGCCGCGGCGACGGCGCTGTAGTTCCACAGGGCGTGGAGCGACACCGCCCCGAGGTAGCCGAGCAGCACCACCCCTGCCGACGACGCGCGGCGGCGGTGGGCCGCCCACCCGAGGGCCAGGCCGGTGCAGACGGTGAACATCGGGTGCGCGAACGGGCTGACCAGGCAGCGCAGGACGAACAGCCCGACCAGGCCCGGGGTGCCGACCTCGGTGTAGGCGGCGCCGAGGTAGAGGATGTTCTCGGTGAAGGCGAAGCCCGCCGCGACGAGACCGGCATACACGATGCCGTCCGTGATGCCGTTGAACTCGCGGCGCGCCATGAGGAAGATCAGCAGGACGCCGAGGCCCTTGGCCAGCTCCTCGGCCACCGGTGCGACGACCACCGCTCCGACGACCATCGGGTCCGCGTGCAGCCCGCCGAAGAACGCCAGGCCCAGCTCGTTGAGGACCAGCGCGCCGAGCGTGGAGATCAGGGCTCCCCACAGGAAGGCGAACCACAGCAGGCGGGCCGGCTCGGCCTCGAGCCGGTCGACCCACAGGAACGTCGGCACGACGATGCCCAGCGCGATCGCCGCGGTCGCGATCGCCAGGCCGGCCGTGACCAGCCCCAGGGACTCGGTGACGAGCAGTCCCATGACCAGCGCCGCGAGCCCGAACCCGACGACGACGAGGCTCCACAGCAGGATCCGGCGGATCAGCGGGCGGCGGGTGGCGTTGGGCGGGGTCGGTGCTCCCGGCTGGAAGGTCATCAGCTGCTGCCAGCCGTTCCCGCGCTCGGCAGGGGGCATCGACAGGGGGTGCTCGGCCATGGGGGCGAGGCTACCGGTGGGCGGGTGGATAGGCTGTCGCCTCGTGGCTGCCGAACACATCGTCTGGATCGACTGCGAGATGACCGGGCTGGACCTGGGGGCCGACGCCCTCGTCGAGGTCGCCTGCCTGGTGACCGACGCCGAGCTGAACGTGCTCGGCGACGGCGTCGACGTGGTGATCCGGCCGCCGCAGGCCGCTCTGGACCAGATGGGTGACTTCGTGCGCCAGATGCACACGACCTCCGGCCTGATCGAGGTGCTGGAGTCGGGCATCACCCTCGAGGAGGCGCAGGAGCGGGTGCTGGCCTACGTCCGCGAGCACGTGCCCGAGCCGCGCCGGGCGCCCCTGGGCGGCAACACGGTGAGCACCGACCGGGCCTTCCTGGCAAGGGACATGCCCGAGCTGGACCAGCACCTCCACTACCGGATCGTCGACGTGTCCTCGATCAAGGAGCTCGCGCGTCGCTGGTACCCCCGTGCCTACTTCAACTCCCCCGCCAAGACCGGCGGCCACCGCGCCCTGGGCGACATCCTCGACAGCATCGCCGAGCTCCGTTACTACCGCGAGGCGGTGTTCCAGCCCCAGCCCGGACTGGACAGCGCGACGCTCAAGGAGATCTCGGCCAGGCACACCGGGGCGCCGGGCCCTGTCACGCCCGATCCCGGCAGCATCCCGGTCGACTGAGGCTCGCACAACCGCGGAGGGGACGCACGCCACGAGCGCGGAAGCAGGCGGGTGCAGCACCTGGCAGTACACGGTGATCGAGAAGGCAGCGGTCGGCATGTTCAACTGGCACTCGACAGCGTGGGCGGGCTACTACCTCAACAGCCCGACCGAAATCGACTTCTCCAACTGGAGGTCAGAGAACACTCAGGTGAAGTACAAGACCGTCAACCTCTACGACACGCAGAAGCGGCTCATCGACGCGTCGTCCAACGTCTATGTCAGCAGGAGCACGTTGGACTACATCACCTTCTGGAAGTAGCCGGGTGCGCGACATCACGACCCGCCAAGGGTCGAGTCAACGACCTGACGGACCGGGCAGCGCTGCTCGAGCACCCGCAGCACATCACTTCGAGAGGGAAGTGGTTCTGGGAGATGGTTATGACCAGCGCGAGGAACCGTTTCCCTCTCGAAGTTGTCGGTCACCCGCCCCCGCATCGAGCGCGACAGCACCCTCGTGCCGGCGCGATATGCGAACGCCCGCTCGTGCCGCCGATGGCGCGGCCACAACCGCGTTAGCGTGGGTCCATGGCGTTCCTCCGTCTGGCCTTCTTTCCTGGCGGCACGGCGCAGCACTGGGCGGCGGTTCGCCAGGCTGTCGGCGATGTCGATGCGCCAACGGCTCGGCGCGCTTTCGCTGCCGGCCCGGCAGAGGGCGGCTGGCAGGTCATGCAGTTCTGGGACACCCGCGAGGAACTCGAGCGCTTCAACCAGGACGTCTACCTCCCCGCCATCGCCAGGCTGGGCGGCACAGGATTTCCGCAGGCTCCCATCGTGCGAGATGTCATCACCGTGGACGCGTGGATCGGCGAAGAGAAGCTGAGCTGAGCAGCCTCGCACCGCCCCTGCCTTTGCCCCGCGGAGTGGGGGACCGCTCTCCGGGAGCCGTCCGTAGAGCGCGACAGGAGGCGGCCGGGCCGGGCGAAAGGGGCGTCCCGAGGCGAGCCACCCCTGAGTCACTGCTGGGGCGCATCTGTGCCCACAACTGCTTGCTTCTGCGAGCAAAGGGAGAGCCCGTATTCGCAGAACTACGCGAAATACGGGCTCTTCACCTCCCGTGTCGCGGGTTCGAGAGAACCCTGTGGGGTGAGTGACGGGACTTGAACCCGCGGCCACCTGGACCACAACCAGGTGCTCTACCAGCTGAGCTACACCCACCATGGCTGCCTATCCGGCCGGGGCCGAACGGACAACGCGGGCTATCGTACCCCGCCTCCCGCGCAGGTCAGAAATCGCCGCTCTGCCCGCGCGGACCACGCCCGGACGAGCGCAGTCGGGCGGCTGCGCGCATGCGCAGCTCGCGCGCCTCCCGGACCAGCTCCGCACTCTTGGCAGCCTTCTTCTCGGTGCCCCGGGCGTCGCGCGGGGGCAGCTGGATCTCCTCCTCCGCCGGGAGCCCGGCAGCCAGCTCCCGGGCGCGCTCCAGCTCGGCGTCGAACTCCGCGCCGAACACCAGAGCGACGTTGGTCAGCCACAGCCACAGCAGCATCACGATGACGCCGGCGAGCGCGCCATACGTCTCGTTGTAGCTGCCGAACCGCGAGACGTAGAAGCCGAACCCGGCGGACGCCAGAGCCCACACGACGATCGCCACGACCGCGCCGGGGCTGATCCAGCGGAAGCGCGGCGGGCGCACGTTGGGGGTGCCCCAGTAGAGCAGCGCCACGATGAGCACGACCACGGCGAACATCACCGGCCACTTGGCGATGTTCCAGACCGACGTGAAGACACCGCCCAGCCCGAGAGCCCCGAAGATCACGTCGCTCACCGACCCGGACAGCACCAGGGAGAGCGCGACCAGCACGATCATGACGAGGATGACGAAGGTGAGCAGCAGCAGCCACGGCCGCAGCTTCCACACCGGACGCCCCTCCTGGACCTCGTAGACCGTGTTCATGGCCCGGCTGAAGGCGTTGACGTAGTTGGAGGCGGCCCACAGCGCACCGAGCAGACCGAGGACCAGCGCGAAGCCCGCCGCGTCGCTCCTCGCGAGGCTCTCCACGACCGGGCGGACCGCCTCGAGCTGCTTGCCGGCCCCCATCTGGTCCAGGAGGTCGAGCAGGGTGTTGACCGTCTTCACCGGGTCGCTGAACAGGCCGATCACGGACACGAAGGCGATGAGCATCGGGAACATCGACAGCACGCTGTAGTAGGTCAGCGCCGCCGCGAGGTCGGTGCCCCCGTCGCTGCCGAACTCCGACACGGCGCGCTTCAGGGTCGCCTTCCAGCTGGCCTTCGGCAGGTCGGTGGGTGAGTCCGGGGCGTGGTCGTCGGCCGCGCGGAACTCGGAGGCGTTCTCGGCGCGGGCAGCGGTCTGTCGGGCGTCGTGTCGCTGGTCCGTCACCTGGCCCAGTCAACCACGGGGACGACGAAGGGGCAGGTCGTCTCGACCTGCCCCTTCGTGACAGTGCGCCCACAGGGACTCGAACCCCGAACCCGCTGATTAAGAGTCAGCTGCTCTGCCAATTGAGCTATAGGCGCAACAGCGGAAAACTTTAGCACCCATTAGGCCCAGGTCCCAAAACAGGGCCGACCGCCCCCGTCGGCCACCCACCGGACGCGGCCACGGGCACGGCATACGTCAAGATTGCTCCATGCGCGCACTCGTGAAGGCCACCGCCGGCTCAGGACTAGAGCTGATGGACATCCCGGAGCCGCAGGTCGGCCCGGGCGAGGTGAAGATCCGGGTGCTGCGCGCGGGGCTGTGCGGCACGGACCTGCACATCGAGAGCTGGGACGACTGGGCGGCCGGGATGCTCAAGCCGCCGCTGGTCGTCGGGCACGAGTTCTACGGGGAGATCGTCGAGGTCGGCCCCGGCGTGCCGGACGACGAGCGCTACGGCCTGCGGCCCGGCCAGCGGGTCTCCGTCGAGGGGCACGTGGTCTGCGGGCACTGCCGCAACTGCCGCGCCGGCCGCCGCCACATGTGCGTCAACACCTCCAACCTCGGCGTCAACCGCGACGGCTGCTTCGCCGACTACGTCGTGGTCCCGCACAGCAACGTCTGGGTGCAGCCCGACCTCATCGACCCCGACCTGGGCGCGGTCTTCGACCCGCTGGGCAACGCCGTGCACACCGCGCTGTCCTTCCCGCTCGAGGGCGAGGACGTGCTCATCACCGGCGCCGGCCCGATCGGCGTGATGGCCGCCGCCATCGCCCGGCACGCCGGGGCCCGGTATGTCGTGGTGACCGACCTCTCCGACGCGCGGCTGGCGCAGGCGAAGGCGGCCGGCGCGGACCTGACGATCAACGTCGGGCGCGAGCGCATCCACTCTGCGCAGGAGCAGCTGGGCATGACGGAGGGCTTCGATGTCGTCCTGGAGATGTCGGGCAGCCCGCGGGCGATGGCCGAGCTCATCGACAACTGCACCCACGGCGCCCGCGTGGCGATGCTCGGCCTGCCCTCGGCCCCGTTCGAGATCAACTGGGGCAAGGTCATCACCCACATGATCACGCTCAAGGGCATCTACGGCCGGGAGATGTACGAGACCTGGTACAAGATGACCGCGATGCTGCAGACCTCCGAGGTCCTGCGGGACCGGATCCGGTCGGTCATCACCCACCGCTACCCTGCCGAGCAGTGGCAGGACGCCTTCGCCGCGGCCCGCTCGGGCGAGGTCGGCAAGGTCATCATGGACTGGAGCTGAGGAGAGACCATGTTTGCCGTCAAGGACCAGCTGCGCGCCGAGCTCGACCAGATCGAGGCCGACGGACTGACCAAGCGCGAGCGGCTCATCACCACGCCGCAGAGCTCGCACATCGCCACCACCGCCGGTGACGCGCTCAACTTCTGCGCCAACAACTACCTCGGCCTGGCCAACCACCCCGAGGTCCTCGCCGCGGCGCACGCCGCGCTCGACGAGTGGGGCTTCGGTATGGCGTCGGTCCGCTTCATCTGCGGGACCCAGACCCAGCACCGCGACCTGGAGAAGGCGATCGCCGACTTCGTGGGCAAGGAGGACTCGATCCTCTTCCCGTCGTGCTTCGACGCCAACGGCGCGATCTTCGAGGTGCTGCTGTCGGCGGAGGACGCCGTCATCTCCGACGCGCTCAACCACGCCTCGATCATCGACGGGGTGCGACTGTCGAAGGCGCAGCGCTACCGCTACGCCAACCGCGACCTGGACGACCTCCGCGCCCAGCTGGAGGCCGCGAAGGCGGCCGGCGCCCGCCGGATCCTCATCGTCACCGACGGAGCCTTCTCCATGGACGGCTACCTCGCGCCGCTGGACCAGATCTGCGACCTGGCCGAGGAGTTCGGCGCCATGGTCATGGTGGACGACTCGCACGCGACCGGCTTCGTCGGCGAGCGTGGCCGCGGCTCCCACGAGGCGTGCGGTGTGATGGACCGGGTCGACATCCTCACCGGCACGCTGGGCAAGGCGCTCGGCGGCGGCTCCGGCGGGTATGTCGCGGGCCCCCAGGAGGTCGTCGACCTCCTCAAGCAGCGCGGCCGCCCCTACCTGTTCTCCAACGCGGTCGCCCCGTCGGTCGTCGCCGGGTCGATGAAGGCGCTGGAGCTCGCCCGCGACTCCGACGAGCCGCGCGCCCGGCTGCGGCGCAACGCCGAGCTGTTCCGCTCGCTGATGACGGAGGCCGGTTTCGAGCTGCTCCCGGGCGAGCACGCGATCGTGCCGGTGATGTTCCCGGGCGAGAACGGTGCTCGCACGGCTGCCGCGGTCGCCGACGCGATGCTTGGCCGGGGCGTGTACGTCATCGCGTTCTCCTACCCCGTGGTGCCCAAGGGCCAGGCACGGATCCGTGTCCAGCTCTCGGCGGCGCACTCGGAGGACGACGTCCGGGCGTGCGTCGCGGCGTTCGTCGCGGCGCGCGACGAGGTGGGCTGACGGCCTGAGGCTCCGCTGCGCCGCACGCATTGTGCACAGCAGCGGCACGGTTGGCAATAGGCAGTACTGCCCATAGTGGTGAAGCCTTCAACAGGAGTTGGCTCAGGGTCGACGGTCACGTGACTGACCGTCGACCCGTGACACCCAACTCTGGCAGGAAGGCCCACCCATGCGTTCACTGCGCCCTCCGGGGCACGTGGTCTCCGCGAGCGGACGACCCCCACGCCTGCGAGCAGTGCTGCTCGCCTGTCTCCTTGTGCTCGTCGGCCTGGCCGGCGGCACCGTCTCCCAGGCTGCCGTCGGCAATCCGTTCCTGATCGACGGGACCGTTCCCAACGAGGGCATGCTGGGCAACGCCGACATCGAGGAGGACGACCCGAACGGCAACGCCTCGGAGCTCGGTCCGCTCAACAGCAGCAGCACCAAGCTCGGCGTGATCCACACGGCACCCGTCCCGATGCTCGGCATGACCAACCCGAACGCACAGACGGACCTGGACAAGGTGTGGGTGACCAGCGAGACCGACGACGCCGGCGACGTGTGGCTGTACTTCGCGTGGCAGCGTGACTCCAACAAGGGCAGCGGCGTGCTCATGTACGAGTTCCAGGCACAGCCGGTGAGCAGCGCCTGCGACTACCCCCTCTCCAGCGCTGAGGCCGCCACCTGCAACCCCTGGGCCAACCGTCAGCCCGGCGATTTCGTCATCGTGTGGGACCAGTCGGGCAACAGCGCGGTGATCATCCTCCGGACGTGGTACTACCTGGACGCCGACGGCCAGCCGAGCACCAACCCTGACCCCGAGGAGTGGGGGGGCCGCACGTTGTTGCTGGACGCCGGTAAGGAGTTGACGACCACCGACGACGCGTTCGCCGCCTACAGCGGTACTCGCTTCCAGGGCGAGGCGGCCGTCAACCTTTCCGACACCGTGTTCCCGGCGGAACCGACGTCGTGCTCGACGATCGCCAACATCATCCCCGGCACAGTGACCGGCAACTCCGACACCGCTGACTACAAGGACACCGTGCTGGGCGACTTCGTCGACATCAGCAACTGCGGCTCGGTGACCATCACCAAGGACACGAACCCCGAGGGCGGCACCGGCCAGTTCCAGTACACCCTCTCCCGGTCCGACGACTCGCAGATCCGTTTCGACGGCACCCTGACGGCACAGGGCACCCTGACCGAGGACGGCGACGGCGAGACGCAGTCCACCCTGGTCGCCGGCGCGGGCTACACCCTGTCAGAGAACATCCTCAGCGGGCCGTACACCATGGACTCGATCGTCTGCGACGGCGTCGACATCGATGCCGGCGGCACGTTCGAGGTGGTCGCCAACGAGACGAAGCAGTGCCTCATCACCAACCAGCTCCAGCAGGGCACGCTCAACGTCGTCAAGGACGTGACCAACGACGACGGCGGCACCGCGGTGCCGGAGGACTACTCGTTCACCATCGACGGCGGGTCGCCGATCGACTTCCCCGCCAGCGGGAGCTACTCGGTGCAGGTCGACCAGGGCAGCTACGACGTCGTCGAGGTCGAGGCCGACAGCGGCGGCTACGCGACCACGTACAGCGACGGGACCAACGCCGACTGCGTCGACGTCTTCGTGCCGGCCGGCGGCAGCGCCACCTGCACCATCACCAACGACGACCAGCCCGGCACGCTGACCGTCACCAAGGTCATCACCAACGACAACGGAGGCGACGCCAGGTTCGACGACTTCACGTTCACCATCGACGGTGGGACAGCGGTCGGCTTCGACTCCGACGGCGACGGCGACGGCAGCATCAGCACGACCGTCGACGCCGGCACCTACGCGGTGGCCGAGCCGGAGGCGAACAGCGGCGGCTACACCACCACGTACAGCGACGGCACCAACACCACCTGTGACGCCGTCGTCGTCCCGCTCGGCGGTAGCGCCACCTGCACCATCACCAACGACGACCAGCCCGGCACGTTGATCGTCGTCAAGGACCTGGTCCAGGACAACGGCCGCACCGAGACGGAGGAGGACTTCTCGTTCACTATCGACGGCGGAAGCTCCATCTCCTTCGAGGCCGACGGCAACGAGTTCACGGTGGACGCCGGGAGCTACGACGTCGTCGAGGATGACGCGCCTGGGTACACCACCACCTACAGCGACAGCACGGGCGGCCAGTGCCAGGACATCGTGATCGCCAACGGCCAGACCGAGACGTGCACGATCACCAACGACGACACCAAGGCCGCTCCCTCGGGCACCACGGAGCAGTCGTGGGTGCTGCACGACGATCTCGCCATCACAGGCCTGCGGGCGGGCGCAACCGACGCTGACTCCTCCACCGTGACGTTCCGTCTCTACTCCGACGCCGGCTGCACCACGCAGGTCGGGGAGGACGAGACGGTGGCACTGGACGGGACCGCCGCCGGCACCTCGACCGGCGTCACCGTGAGCGCGGCCGGGATCTACTACTGGATCGCCGACTACAGCGGCGACCAGTTCAACGAGCCCTTCGAGACCACGTGCGGCGACGAGGTCACGGAGATACGGGCCAAGGACGCCAGGGACGGAGGACGCGACACCCTGACGGCCGTCTGACCGTCACGACTCACCGGACGGCCGGTCCCCCCTTCGGGGACCGGCCGTCCGCCCGTCACCGGGGACAGGTGCTCAGGGGGCATCCCCCCACCTCAGGTGGCCGACACCGCACATCGTCGGCCGGTGCTCGAGCGTCGTCAGCCGTAGCCGGCCCTCGTCGTCGGGCTCGAAGGTCAGGGCGAGATCGAGGGCGCCGCTCCCTCTCGCCAGCCGTGAGCCGTCGGGGCGCTCGGGCATGAGCTCGAGCGAGCCTGAAGCCTGCGCATCCTCCAGCGGCTGACCTACCCAGAAGTCCCCGACCAGGATGACACGGTCGTCGGTCCCGGTGAAGGTCCAGCCCTCGACCACCTGCACGCCGTCCACCTCCGTCGCCTGCAGCTCGAGGCCGCCCGGCCAGGTGTAGATGGTGTCGCTGCCGGTCGGGCAGGTGTTGGCCCCCCTGCTCGTGGCCGGCTCGCCCAGGACCTGTGTCAGGCCTGGCACGACCTCGTCCACGGGCGCCGGCAGCACGCTCTCCTGTATGCCGTGCCGTCCCCCCATCGGGTCGTACGTGGGGTCGCCGAGGTAGACGAGGTCGCCGGGGTCGGTGCACGAGGACGGGCCGGACTGCACCATCGCGACGGTCGACGCGCCGGGCTCCAGCCAGGCATGGACCTGACCGTCGGAGAGGCGTTGCTCGATCGGGACGTCGGGCCAGCCGCGCAGGAGGGTGCTGGCGAGCTCGAGGTCGTGGGTCTCCGCCGCCGGCAGGAGGGCCCGCGCGTCCTCCAGCGACATGCCGACCTCCAACCCCCGAGGCAGGTCCACGTCGGGTGCCCGGACGGACACCCGGTAACCCTCGACCATCATCGTTCCGGCGACCTCGCGCTCGAAGACGAAGAGCTCACCGTCCTCGAGCGTCCAGTAGGACAGGTCGCGCACGCCTGCCCTGGGCGCGAGCGCCAGCGGCGCGCACGCGGTGTCCGGCGCGGTCTCGAAGGCCCCGTCCGCGTCGAGGACAGGCGCACCCGAGCGTGGGCCGAAGGCGGCCTCCAGCACGGGGATGACGTCCGCGGACGCGGCCGGCAGCGGGACGCCACCGATGCTGGAGACGTCGAACGCGAACCGGGCTTCGGCCGGCGGCGTCGTCGGTCCGGTCGGAGCGGCAGTGCCAGTCCGCGTGGTGGACGCCGAGGCCGTGACGTCCTCGGTCGGCGTCGTCGACGGAGTGTCGCTGACCAGCACGTCCGAGGTCGGCGTCACCGCCGGCGGCAACGGGCCCGCATCCGGCCCCGTGCCCCCGCCCAGCACCACGGCCAGGGCGACCGCGCCGACACCCGCTGCTGTCAGCCCCGTCGCTGTCAGAGCGCGACGACGTCGCCGCATCCGCAGGCCCTCGTCCCACGACGCCGCGACGAAGTCGACCTCCTCGACCCCCTCAGCACCGCGATCCAGGACCTCCCAGAGGTGCCCACGTGCCATCACCACTCACCACCCTCAACGCTCAGCACCGGCGCCACACCCGGCAGCAGCCGCCGCAGGTTCACCAGCGCACCCCTGGCCAACGTCTTGACGGTGCCCGGCGCGATCCCCAGCGCCTCCGCGATCTGCGCCTCGGACAGGTCCTCGTAGTAGCGCAGCACCATCACGGCGCGCTGCCGCGGCGGCAGCTGCGCCAACGCCGCCCGCACCTCCGCACCCTCCACCCACGACTCCAGCGGGTCATCCACCCCGCGCCGCTCCATCAGCACGCCGACCTCGACCGGGTCCGCCGGGCTCTGGCGGCGCCCCCAGCGACGCCACCCGCTCACCACGTCGTGGTAGACCACGCGGCGCACGTAGGCATCGGGGTTTCCCTCACGGACCTTCTGCCACCGGCTCGCCAGCTTCGCGAAGGCCTCCTGCACCGCGTCCTCGGCCTGGGCACGATCCCCGCAGACCAGGTATGCCGCACGCAACAGCCCCCGCTGGTGCGCCCTCACGAACGCGGCGAAGTCGTCTTCAACCGCGATGGCCATGATGCCCGTCCTCTGCCGCTCATGCCCTGTAGACGCCGCACAGCACCCGCCGGGTTGTGTCCTCGGGCCATGACTTTCCGAGCCGAGCCCTGCGGTGTGGACCGCCCGGCCTGTCCCACCGGACGATCTCCGTCAGGACCCGCAGCCCCCGGCGCCGCAGGCGCAGCCGCCCCCGTCCCCACCGCATCCCCCACCACCTGCGTCGAGCGCGGCGACCGCGGCCAGCTCCTCGGCGGTGCGTGCGCGAGCGCCGAGGCGCTCACCGAGCAGCGCGAAGACCTCGACCAGGCGACGCACGTGCCAGTGGGCCTCCTCCTGCGGGTGCTCGGTCACCAGCGCGCCGGTGAGACGGTCCGACAGCCAGACCGCGTGACCGGCCGGGCTCACCGCCGAGTCGGTGCCCCACCACACGTCGACCGGGCCGGTGATCTCCGCGAGGTCCACGTCCCAGGGCTCCTGCACCTGCACGAGGTCGGCCACGATGCCCTCCGCCCCGGCGTGCGCACCGAGGTGCACCTCCAGCTGGTCGCGCAGGAACACCGGGTCCTGCAGGGCGAGCGCGTGCAGCCCCCGCTGCTGCTCGTCCATGCCGACGACCCACTCACGCTGCCCCATGCCGGGACTGCCCGCCTCGTCGGCGCAGGGCGCGACCGGCCACACCAGCGACAGGGCGGCAGTCCGCTCCGGATGCGCCGCCGCGAAGGCCAGCGCGCCGGCCGACCCGCCGGACCCGGCGAACACCCCGACGGGGCCCTCGATGCCCGCGTGCTCCAGCACCTCGAGCACCTCGCCGGCCAGCGCGCGGACAGGACGGTCCTCGCGGGCGGGCGAGTCGCCATACCCGGGGCGGTCGAAGGTCACCACGCGCAGACCCAGCGCCTGCAGCTGGTCACGGGTCGGGGTGCCGCTGAAGCGGGAGCCCGGCGTGCCGTGCAGCGCCACGACGGGGACGCCGTCCGGGGCACCCTGCACGCGGTAGGCGAGGCCGCTGGCGGTGACGAGGGCGGGAGCGGTGGTCGCAGTCACCCGACCAGTGTCGCAGAGCGCGCGAGTCGCCTCAGAGCCAGCCCGAGCGCGTGAACGAGCGCCACAGCAGGCCGACCACGACCGCCATCAGCAGCAGCACGAGCGGGTAGCCGACGAGCCAGTGCAGCTCGGGCATGTGGTCGAAGTTCATGCCGTAGATGCCGGCGATGAGCGTGGGCACGGTGATCATCGCGGCCCAGGCGGAGATCTTGCGCATGTCGTCGTTCTGCCGGACACCGATCTGCGACAGGTGCGCGCCGAGCACGTCCGAGAGCAGGGCGTCGTAGGACTCGATGCTGGCCAGCGTCAGGGCGAGGTGGTCCACGACGTCCCGGAAGTGCAGCCGCAGCTCCTTGGACCGCACGAAGCCGTTCTTGTCGGTGAGCTGCTGCAGCGGCACGCGCAGCGGCTCGGCGGCCCGGCGGAACTCCAGCACCTCGCGCTTGAGGCGGTAGATCGCCGAGGAGTCGGTCTTGTTGGCCCCGCCGAAGACGTCACGCTCGATCTCGGCGAGGTCGGCGGCCACCTCCTCGTCGATCTCGCGGTAGGTGTCGACGACCCGGTCGAGCAGCCCGTGGAGGACCGCGAGCGGCCCCTCCCGGAGCAGGCCCTGCTCGTGCTCCTCCAGACGCTGGCGCACGTGGTGCAGCGGCGCCGCGTCACCACGGCGCAGCGTCACGACGAAGTGGTTGCCGATGATGGCCATCAGCTCGCCGGTCTCGATGTCGGAGGTCGACTCCACGTAGCGCAGGGTCTTGACGACGGCGAAGACCGTCTCGTCGTAGGTCTCGACCTTGGCGCGCTGGTTGCCGTGGCGCACGTCCTCGACGGCCAGCGGGTGCAGGTCCAGCTCCTCGCGGACCCACTCGAATTCCTCGGGGGTGGGGTCCTTGAGCCCGATCCAGAGGAAGTCGTTGTCGGGGGCGCCCGCGGCGCGCAGCACCGCCAGCTCGTCGCTGGGGTCGCCGCACTCCTGGCGCTGCCCCGTCCGGTAGACCGCCTGGTCGACGATCACGGGGAGAGGTCAGCGCTTGTTGAAGGTGCGGCGCAGCAGGCCCAGCACGATCGCGCCCGCGGCAGCCCCGCCGAGCACCTTGGCGAGGCGGTCGTAGCGCAGGTTGCCGTCCTGGTCGAACGTCGCGTCGTTGGCCGAGGACTTCAGGGAGGCGAGGGCGTTGGCCTTCAGGGTCTGCGGGCTGACCTTGTAGGCGAGCTCGTCGACGGTGCGCGCCAGCCGGTTGCGGGTGGCGGCGAGGTCGGCCTCGATCTCCTTGGGCGAACGTGCGGTCTGCGTGCTGGCCATGTCCTGGGTCGTCCTCTGGTGAGGGGGCATCTGTCTCGTCTGAGACGATAACGCAGAAGCCGTGTCAGCGAACCCTCAAGGAGCCCCCGATGAGCCGTCTCGAGCCTGGTCAGACCGCCCCCGCCTGGACCCTCACCGACGCCGAGGGGCACGAGGTGAGCCTGTCCGACTTCGCCGGCCGCACGCTCGTCCTCTACGTCTACCCGGCGGCGATGACGCCGGGCTGCACCACCCAGGCGTGCGACTTCCGCGACAACGAGGCCGTCTTCGCCCGGGAGGGGTATGCCGTGGTCGGCGTCTCCCCCGACGCTCCGGCGAAGCTCGCGAGGTTCGCGGAGAAGGAGTCGCTGCCGTTCCCTCTCCTGTCGGACGAGAGCAAGGAGATGCTCACGGCCTACGGCGCCTACGGCGAGAAGATGAACTACGGCAAGAAGGTCATGGGCGTCATCCGTTCGACCTTCGTCATCGACGAGCAGGGCGTCGTCGAGGTGGCGAAGTACAACGTGCGCGCCAAGGGCCACGTCGCCTCGTTGGCCAAGCAGCTCGGGATCGACCTGCCCGCCTGAGTGCGCTCGGCGGGACTCGAACCCGCACGCCGGAGCACAGGAACCTAAATCCTGCGTGTCTGCCAGTTCCACCACGAGCGCGCGAGGGTCCAGCCTAGGCGACCGTCCGCCGCACGGCCCAGCCGGTTTGCTGACAGCGAGGGTGCCCCGGCACTACCGTTCCGTCATGGGAACCCGTGAACAGGGGCATCGGCGCCCCGCAGCAGTCGCAGCTTCCGTCCTGGCGCTCACCGTCTCGAGCGCTCTCCCCTCCGTCGCAGCCCCCGACGAGGTCACCTACGACGCGCTCGGGGACTCCTACGCCTCAGGGGCCGGCTCAGGACCGCTCGGCGCCTGCGGCCAGTCGGAGGCCGCCTACCCTGAGCGCCTCGACGCGCGGAAGAAGATCTCCCTCGACGACGACAACACGTGCGCCGGAGCGACCGTCCAGACCATGCTCGAGACGCAACTGGTCGGGCTCGACGACGCGGAGCTGGTGACGGTGACGATCGGCGGCAACAACATCGGGTGGTCCCAGGCCATCGGCGCGTGCCTGGCCTACGACGAGGAGACCTGCGAGTGGGCTGTCGGGCAGTCCACGTGGGCGATCACCAACGTCCTGCCGCCCCTGCTGGACACCGCCTACGCGGCGGTCCATGCGTCCGCGCCCGAGGCGCACGTCGTGGTCACCGGCTACCCGCGCCTCTTCTCCCCCGAGTTCGGCGACTACGCCGTCACCGGCACGCCCCTCGTCGCGACGGTCTCCGAGCAGCAGCTCCTCAACGCCGGCGCCGACCAGCTCAACGCGGTCATCGCGGCCAAGGCGGCCGAGCACGGCTTCCAGTACGTCGACGTCACCGAGAAGTTCTCCGGCCACGGGGTCAACGCCCCCGACGCCTGGATCACCGGGGCCCAGGACATGGTGCCGTTCCACCCGACGGCCGCGGGTCAGGACGCCTATGCCGCCGCCGTCACCTCGCAGCTCGACCCGCGCAGCCTGCGCTGACCTCGCTCACCGGCGGGCGTGACCACGCCCCAGCGTGACCTCGCCACGCACGGTCGTGGTCACGTCCCCGCCCACCCACAGCTGTCCGCCGACCTGCTCGAGGTAGACGCGCCCGTCGCGCTGCAGCCGTGTCCCCTGGCCGGCCACGTACCGGTCCGGCAGCCGGCCGGACCCCACGAGCCACTGACCCAGCCCGGCGTTGAGGCTGCCCGTCACCGGGTCCTCGACGAGGTGCGGCCCGTCCCGGAAGAAGGCGCGGACCTCCACGTCCTTGCCCGCCGCACCCGGGTCCGGCCAGCGCCCGACCACGCCGACCGCCAGCCCGAGCGCCCCCGGCTCGTCGACGCGCCCGAAGTGCTCGGCGACCGGCTCGACCGCGAGCACCGCGGCCGCGTCGGCCAGCTCCACCCCGACCCACCCGGGTCCGTTGTCGATCCAGGCCAGGTCGAGCACCTCAGCCTCGCGCAGACCCAGCGCCGCCAGCACCCGGGCCCGGTCCTCCTCCGCCACCGGCCCGGACCGCACCAGCGGCGGCGCGGCGAACGCGAGCCGGTCGCCCCTCCTCACCCTGACCAGGCCGGCGCCGCACTCCTGGACCACCTCGCCCTCGCTGCGCGGTATGCCGCCCGCCTCCAGCCAGGCGTGGGCCGAGCCGAGCGTGGGGTGGCCGGCGAACGGCAGCTCACCACCCGGGGTGAAGATCCGCACCCGGTAGTCGGCACCCGGGTCGGTCGGGGACAGCAGGAAGGTCGTCTCCGACAGGTTGGTCCAGCGCGCGAAGGCCGCGAGCTGCTCGTCGTCGAGGTCGTCCGCGTCGTGGACGACGGCGAGAGGGTTGCCCGACAGTCCGGCCAGAGCCGGGGCGTCGGCCTCGCGCGGCGGCCCGAAGACGTCGACCTGGCGGAAAGGCAGGGTCGTGCGAGGCGTCGCGTTCATGCGGTCATTGTGTGTCGACCGCTCAGTCCTCGGACGCGGGGGTCGTCGAGGCGAGCAGCCTGCGGGCCCGACGGCCGAGGTCGCTGAGGTCGACCCGCCCCTCCTCCGCCGCCGCCGCGAGCCGGGCTGCCAGGTCGAGCGCCTCGTCCAGCTCCGGGCCGGCCACCACGGCACCTTGACCCATGTCCCGCAGGATCGTCACCTCGGTCCGGGAGGCGATCAGCGGGTCGGCGACGCCCTCGACCCACACCCTGGTGCGGCGCCGGTCGCCGCGTTCGTCCCCGGTGAGGCGCTCGAGCGCGTAGATCCGGTCGGCACGGGCGAACGTGCCGAAACCCAGCGCCACCATCCGCGTCGAGGAGGCCACCCGCTCATCGTGGCACCGCTCAGCCGCGAGCGCCCTCCGAGCCGAGCACCTGGAGGCCGACCGTCGGCACGCCGGGCTGCAGGACCTGCCACGGGTCGGCCCACGAGCGGACCTCCTGCACGACGATCTCCGCCACCTCGGCGGTGGTCAGGCACAGCACGGTCGGTCCCGCACCGGATACGACCGCCGCGTGACCCAGCGCGCGGAGCCGGTCGACGGCCCCCATCGTCACCGGGTAGACCTCCCGCCGCTGCTCCTGGTGCAGCCAGTCCTGGGTCGCGTCGAGCAGCAGGCCCGGCTCGGAGGTCAGCGCGTGCACGAGCAGCGCGGACCGCCCCGCCTGCCGGACCGCGTCCGGCCGGGACACCTGGGGCCCGAGGACAGCGCGAGCCGTGGCGGTGTCCAGCCGGGCGTCGCGCGGCACGAGCACCACGGGGGCCACGTCCTCGTGCAGCACGGGGCGCGCGGTGCGCACCACCTGCGGCGAGGGCATCCAGGAGATCGTCAGGCCGCCGTAGACCGACGCCGAGCTGTTGTCCGGGTGCCCCTCGGCGATGCCGGCGCGGGTGTTGACCAGGCCGAGGTCCGCCTCGGTGAGGTCTCCCCCGCGCGCGAGCGCGAAGCCCAGCCCCAGCCCGCCGACGATCGCCGCGGCCGAGGAGCCGAGCCCCGCCGACATCGGCACGGCGTTGCGGCAGATGACGCGCAGCCCGTAGCCGTCGAGCCAGCCGATCCCGCACGCCTCGAGGGCCTCGCGCAGCCGGG
Organism: Ornithinimicrobium tianjinense; assembly: GCF_014636495.1. GTDB lineage: Bacteria > Actinomycetota > Actinomycetes > Actinomycetales > Dermatophilaceae > Ornithinicoccus > Ornithinicoccus tianjinensis. The sequence goes on along the minus strand of NZ_BMEM01000001.1, from coordinate 754,252 downwards.
CCACCACGAGGTGGCGCGCGTCGGTCGGCAGGTCGTCGGCCCCCTGCCCCTCCAGCAGCACCCGGAGGTGACCGGGGTGCGGGGTGACCTCGACGGCATACTCGTCGAGGAGACCGAGGGCCAGCCCGACCGCGTCGAACCCGGGGCCGAGGTTGGCCGTGCTGGCCGGGACGCTGACCGAGACGGACAGGCCGGGCTCGAGCTCGGCCATCACCCCAGCCCGAGCGCGTCGGCGGCGCTGACGACGTCGATCCCGATCCGCACCGGCTCCACCTCGGCACCGTCCGCGCCCTTGAGGGCCCACTGCGGGTCCTTGAGGCCGTGGCCGGTCACCGTGCAGGCGATCGTCGACCCCGCGGGCACGAGCCCGGCCGCGTGCGCCTTGAGGAGGCCGGCGACCGAGGCGGCCGAGGCCGGCTCGACGAAGATCCCCTCGCGCGAGGAGAGCAGTCGGTGCGCCGCGAGGATCTCCTCGTCGGTGACCGAGTCGATCAGACCGCCCGACTCGTCGCGGGCGGCGACCGCCTGCTCCCACGAGGCCGGGTTGCCGATCCGGATGGCCGTCGCGATAGTCTCGGGCTCGTCGACGGGGTGGCCCAGCACGATCGGGGCCGCGCCGGCCGCCTGGAAGCCGAACATCCGGGGACGCCGGCTGGCGGGCGCCGTGCCGTGCGCACCGGGGGCGGCCGGGTCGGCGTACTCGGTGTAGCCCTTCCAGTAGGCCGTGATGTTGCCGGCGTTGCCGACGGGCAGGCAGTGGATGTCGGGCGCGTGCCCGAGCGCGTCGACGACCTCGAATGCGGCGGTCTTCTGGCCCTCGATGCGGGCGGGGTTGACGGAGTTGACCAGCTCGACCGGGTAGGCCTCCGCGAGCTTGCGGGCCAGCGTGAGGCAGTCGTCGAAGTTGCCGTCGACCTGGATCAGCGTGGCGCCGTGGGCGATGGCCTGGCTCAGCTTGCCCATCGCGATCTTGCCGGCCGGGACCAGGACGCCGCACGTCATACCGGCCTTGGTGGCGTAGGCCGCCGCGCTGGCCGAGGTGTTGCCCGTCGAGGCGCAGATGACCGCCCTGGCGCCCTTGCGGGCCGCGTCGGAGATCGCGGCGGTCATGCCGCGGTCCTTGAACGAGCCGGTGGGGTTGAGGCCCTCGTACTTGACGTGCACCTGCGCGTCCACGAGCTCGCTGAGGTGCTCGGCGGGGATCAGCGGCGTGCCGCCCTCGCGCAGCGTGACGACGCGCTCGGTGATCGTCGCGGGGAGACGGTCGGCATACTCGGCGATCACGCCGCGCCACTGGTGCGCCATAGGGGGTCCTCGGAGGTCGGGAGCGGGGCAGGACAAGGGTATGCCGTGCCCTGGGCGTGACCTTCCTCCGGTCCGGCTACGACGCCCGGTGTCGCCGTGCGAGAGAGCGACCACCCAGCACGCCGAGGATCAGTCCCAGGCCCGCTCCGACCCACAGACCGATGGTGCCGGTCGCCTCGTAGCCCCGCTGGCCGGCGAACTCGAAACCGGACAGGTAGTTGCCCCCGACGCTGATGCCCGTGAGCAGCCCGAAGACACCTCCGAGGACGAGCAGGACCAGACCACCGAGGACCGCGTAGACCGTCTGTCGCGACATGGCGACTCCTCCGTTCGCGGGGAGCGGCACTCGTGCGCTCCGTGGACCGCTGTCCGATCAGTGTCCAGCGCGGCGCGAATGTTGCCTAGGCCTGGCCCAGGAGTCCGACGATGTCCTCACCGAGGCTGCGGAAGGCCTGCCCCCGGTGGGAGATCGCGTTCTTCTCCTCGGCGGAGTGCTCGGCGAGGGTGCGGCCGTCGGGGCGCACCAGCAGCGGGTCGTAGCCGAAGCCGTTGCTCCCCCGTGGCTCGCGGGCCACGCGCCCGCGACAGCTGCCCTCCCGCACGACCTCCTGACCGGTCGAGCCCGGGGCGGCCCCAGGGAGGACGAGCGCCGCGGCGCAGACGAAGCCGGCGCCGCGGTGCTCGTCGGGCACGTCGGCCAGCTGGGCGAGCAGCAGGGCGTTGTTGGCCTCGTCCCGGGACGTGGACGTCACGTCCGCCAGCGGTCCGGACCAGCGTGCCGAGAACACGCCGGGCGCGCCGCCGAGGACGTCGACCGCGAGGCCGGAGTCGTCGGCGAGCGCGGGCAGGCCGGTGGCGGCAGCGGCATACCTCGCCTTGAGCAGGGCGTTATCCGCAAAGGTGACGCCGGACTCGACGACGTCCTCGAGGCCCTCGAAGGCGTCCAGCCCGACCAGCTCGAGACCGGTGCGCCCGAGTGCGTCGGTGAGGATCTCGCGGAGCTCGACGACCTTGTGGGCGTTGCGGGTGGCCAGGACGATCCGGGGAGCGCTGCTCACCACGTCGGCGGGCCCTGGTCGAGGTCCGCGCCGGCCTCGTGCGCGTCGGAACCGCCCATGTCGTCGGCCCCGAACGCGGCCTCCTGGCGCGCGGTGAGCTCGGCGCAGCCCTCGGACGCCAGGTCGAGCAGGACGTCGAGCAGCTCGCGGTCGAAGGGCACGCCCTCGGCGGTGCCCTGCACCTCGACGAACCGGCCGTCACCGGTCATGACGACGTTCATGTCGGTGTCCGCACCCGCGTCCTCCTCGTAGTCGAGGTCGAGGACGGCCTCCCCGTCGATCACGCCGACGCTGACCGCGCAGACCGACCCGGTGATCGGCTCGGCGTCGGCCTTGATGAGGCCCTGGGCGCGGGCCGCCTCGACGGCGTCGACGAGCGCCACGAAGGCGCCCGTGATCGCGGAGGTGCGGGTGCCGCCGTCGGCCTGGAGGACGTCGCAGTCGAGCTGGATGGTGTTCTCCCCCAGGGCCTCCAGGTCCACCACGGCACGCAGCGAGCGGCCGATGAGCCGGCTGATCTCGTGCGTGCGACCGCCGATGCGGCCCTTGACCGACTCACGGTCGGAGCGGGTGTGCGTGGAGCGCGGCAGCATGGCGTACTCGGCCGTCGTCCAGCCCTTGCCCGAGCCCTGGCGCCAGCGCGGCACGCCGGCGGTGAACGACGCGGCGCACAGCACGCGCGTCTTCCCGAACTCCACGAGCACGCTGCCCTCGGCGTGGTCGAGCCAGTTGCGCGTGATCCGGATCTCCCGGAGCTGATCGGGCGTGCGGCCGTCGTGGCGCGTTCCGGTCGTCATGCGCCCAGCCTATGCGCAGCGCGGTGGGTCAGTGGTTGCGCAGCGCGTCGATGAGCTCGGCCTTGTCCATCGAGGAGCGGCCCTCGATGTCCAGCTCCGCGGCCCGCCTGCGGAGCTCCTCGACCGTGCGGTCCTCGTAGTTCTCGGCCTCGCCGCCGCGTTCGCCGACCTCGCTCCGCGAGCTGGCGGCCGCGGCGTTGGCGATCCGCGCCGCCTTCTCCTTGCTCGCGCCGTCGTCGCGCAGCGCCTCGTAGACCTCGGGGTCCTTCACGCTCGGGCCCGGGTCCCGAGCCGTGTCGCTCTTCTTCGGTGCCATCCCTCAACGGTATGCCGCTCCCGCTCAGCTGTCGCCCTCGAGCGGCACCACGAACCACGGCAGCATCGCCTGGGTGATGGGGCCGATGAGCAGCGCGTAGGCGACCGTGGCGATGCCGAGCACGCCGCCGAGCGCCCAGCCGAGCAGCACGACGGCGACCTCGAGCGAGGTCCGCACCAGCCGGATCGAGCGGCCGGTCCGCCGCGCCAGGCCCGTCATCAGGCCGTCGCGCGGGCCGGGGCCGAGCTGGGCGCCGATGTACATCGCGGTGGCCGCGCCGTTGAGCAGCAGCCCGGCGACGACCAGGGCGGCCCGCGCCGGCAGGCCCTCCACCTCGGGGACCATCGCGATCGCCGGGTCCACGACGAGGCCGATGAGCACCGCGTTGGCGATCGTGCCCAGCCCGGGGGCCTGGCGGATCGGGATCCACAGGAGCAGCACGACCACCGACACGGCGATGACCACCTGCCCGAACGTGAGCGGCAGGTGGCGCGCGACGCCCTGGTGCAGGACGTCCCACGGCATGACGCCGAGCGTGCCGCGCACGAGCAGGGCCATCGAGACGCCGTAGAGCACGAGCCCCACGAGCAGCTGAGGCACCCGGCGGGCCAGCCGGCCGGCGCGCAGCTGGTCCAGCGGGCCCAGGCGGGTCAGCTGGCGTCGCGGGTCGGCGGCGCGGGCCCGGGCCCGCTCGGCGGTCATGGTCACAGCGTTCATGAGACCACTGTGCGCGGCAACTGGCCCCGTGATCCATAGCCACTTGGTGGCCGGTGGCCACGAAGTGGCTATGGACGACCAGTCCACCTTCCGTCATGCTGGCGGTATGCCGCTCGCGCTCACCGCCTCCCGCGTCGCCTCGCTCGTCGGCCAGCACCTCGAGGGACCCGGCCGCGGCGAAGGTCCTGCCTACGCGCGCCTGGCCGACGCGCTGCGGCAGGCGATCGTCGACGGGCGGCTCCCGCAGGGGACGCGGCTGCCCTCCGAGCGCGACCTCACGGGCCCGGTGGGCCTGAGCCGGACCACGGTGACCCGCGCCTACGCCGAGCTGCGCGACCAGGGCTACGTCGTCACCCGCCGCGGCTCGGGCAGTCTGGTCCGGGTCCCGGACGTGCCCGGCGGACGCGTCGACCACCTCCTCGCGCCGAGCAGCCTCGACGGGGCCGACGTCGCGGACCTGACGTGCACGGCGCAGGGCGCCCCGCCCGGGCTCACCGAGGCCTTCGAGCGCGCGATGGCCGACCTGCCCGCCTACCTTCCGGGCACCGGCTACTACCCGGGCGGGCTGCCCGCCCTGCGCGAGCGGATCGCCGCCAGGTTCACCCGCCGCGGCCTGCCCACCGACCCCGAGCAGGTCCTCGTGACCGCCGGGGCCCTGGCCGCCGTCGCCACCGCCTGCGGCCCGCTCGTCCGCCGTCGCGCCCCGGTCCTCGTCGAGAGCCCGACCTACCCCAACGCGGTCGCCGCGCTCCAGGGCGCCGGCGCCCGTGTCGTGCCTCACCCCATCGACCACCTCACCCACGACTGGGACGTCCCGGGGCTGGCTGCCGCGCTGCGCGCGAGCGGCGCGCGGACGGCATACCTGATCCCCGACTTCCACAACCCGACCGGCGCCCTGATGAGCGATGAGCAGCGGGTCCAGGTGGCCCGCGTGCTCAGGGCCCACGACGTGGTCGCGGTCGTCGACGAGTCGCTCGTCGACCTGCCGCTGGACGGCCAGGAGGTGCCTGCTGCGCCGCTCGGCCGCCACCTGCCGACCGCGGTGACGGTCGGCAGCGCCAGCAAGACGTTCTGGGGCGGCCTGCGCATCGGCTGGCTGCGGGTCCCGCGCTCGCGCGTGGAGGAGTTCGCCTCCAGCCGGCTGCGGCTCGACCTCGGCGCGCCCGTGGTCGAGCAGCTCGTGCTGTGCCACCTGCTCGACCGCTACGACGAGATCGTCGCCGAGCGGCGCGCGAGCCTTCGAGCCGGCCGTGACGTCCTCCTCGAGGGGCTGTCCGTGCAGCTGCCCGACTGGCGGGTCCGGGTGCCCACGGGCGGGATGGCGCTGTGGTGCGCGCTCCCCCGGCCAGGGTCCACCCGGCTCGCCGTGGCCGCCCGTCGGCACGGGGTGGTGCTCGCACCGGGGCCGACGTTCGCGCCGGCCGGCGGGATGGACGGGTGGGTGCGGCTGCCCTACTCGCTGCCGGCCGCGCAGCTGGCCGGCGTGGCCGGGCGGCTCGCCGCCGCGTGGGACGACGTCGTCCGCGGGCGCGTGCGCCTGGAGGACCTCGGCCGGGGCGTGAGCGGCGACCGGATCATCGCCTGACGCGGGGTACACTTGAGGGGTTGACAAGGGTTTCGCGTGCCGGGTGGCTGGGACGGCGCGCACGTCCATGACGGACCGCGCGAAAGGCGTACCCCGTGTCTCCCGTCCAGTCCTACCGACAGCTCTTCGCCCTCACCGGGCCCCTCTACGTCGCCGTCGCCTTCCTGGGGCGCATCCCCCTGGCGATGTCGCAGATCGCCAGCCTCCTCGCGGTGTCCGCCGCGACCGGCTCCTACGCCGCCGGAGGTGTGACCGCCGGTGCGCTCGCGGTGGCCAACGCGGTCGGCGCCCCGCTGGCCGGTGCCCTGAGCGACCGGCTCGGTCAGCGTCCGGTCCTGCTCGTCCAGAGCGTGCTCGGCACCCTCGGCCTGGCCGTGCTGGCCCTCCTCACCGGGACCCACGAGGCCGGGTCGGCATGGTGGCCGCTGCCGGTCGTGGCCGCGCTCGGCGGGGCCTTCGTGCCCCAGGTCGGCACGATGGCACGCGTGCGGTGGCGGCCGATCAGCCGCGCGTCCCGCGCGCACGACCCGCGGGTGATGGACGCGGCGTTCTCCTACGAGGGCGCGGCCGACGAGGCCTCCTTCGTGCTCGGCCCGGCGCTCGTCGGCGTCATCGCCGCGGTGGCCGCTCCGGTGACCTCGCTGGTGGTCGCGGCCGTGCTGCTCGGGGCATTCGGCACGTGGTTCGCGGTGCACCCCACGAGCTCTCTCGTCGGCCGGGCCCCCAGTTCCACGGCCGGCCGGGACCGGCTGCTCACCCCGGCGCTCCTGATCCTGGCGGCGACCCAGCTGACGCTCGGGATGCTCTTCGGCTCGGTGCAGACGGGCACGTCCGTGCTGGCCACCCAGGCGGGTCAGCCGGGTCTCACCGGGCTGCTGCACGGGCTCCTCGGAGTCGGCAGCGTGCTCGCCGGGCTCGCGGTGGTCGCGGTGCCCGAGCGCGTCGGCTACCCCACCCGGCTGCGCTGGTTCACCCTCGCCCTCGTGGTGCTGGCCGTCCCGCTGCTCGCGGTGGACGGTCTGGGCACCCTCGCGGTCGCCCTCCTCGGCCTCGGCTTCGCGGTCGCGCCGACGATGATCACCACCTTCACCCTCGCCGAGCGACTCACGCCCGCGCGCCGGCTCGGGGCCGCCATGACGCTGCTCGCCGCCGCGACCGGGACGGGGTATGCCGTCGGCGCCGCCCTCGCCGGACGCCTCGCCGACCTCGGCGGTCATCGGCCCGCCTTCGCGGTGACCGTGGGCGCCACGGTGCTCGCGCTCGGGCTCGCGCTCGCGGCAGCGGCGCCTGTGCGACGCGCGCACGCCCGCCCGGGGTCGGCAGCCGCCGTGCGGACAGGCCCGCAGGACGCCGCGGGCGGCGACGCTGCCGGCGACGCGGCCCGGGAGCTCGTCAGCTCACGCTGACCCGCACCTGGTGCCACCCCGTGGCACCGTCGGGCGCGGGCGGGGCGGGCTGCTCGACCTGCTGCGCGCCCGTGGCGTCCGTGGCACGCACCCGCAGCACGTGCTCGCCCGGCGCCGCGTCCGGCCAGGTCCAGCGCCAGAGCCGCCACGCGTCCACGCTGGGCTCCTCGAGCAGCTCGGCCCGCGACCACGGGCCCCCGTCGACCTGCACCTCGACGGCCGAGACCCCCCGGTGCTGGGCCCAGGCCACCCCGGCCACGACCACCTCGCCCGCCCCGAGAGCGGCGCCCGGGCGCGGCACGTCGATCCGCGACGCGGTCTTGACCGGGCCGAGCGCCGACCAGCCGCGCGGCGTCCAGTAGCCCTCGTCGGCGTCGAACCGGGTGACCTTGAGCTCGGTGACCCACTTGGTCGCCGACACGTAGCCGTAGAGCCCCGGCACGACCAGCCGCGCCGGGAAGCCGTGCTCGGGCGGCAGCGGCTCACCGTTCATGGCCACCGCGATGAGCGCGTCCCGGTCGTCGGTGAGGACCTCCAGCGGTGTCCCCGCCGTCCACGCGTCGACGCTGCGCGACAGCACCATGTCCGCCTCGGGCCGCACCCCTGCGCGCGCGAGGAGCTCACGGACGGGCCAGCCCTGCCAGCGGGCGTTGCCCACCAGGTCCCCGCCGACCTCGTTGCTGACGCAGGTGAGGGTGACGAGGGCCTCGACGTGCTCCTCCGCGAGCAGGTCCTCCCAGGAGATCTCGATCTCGCGCTCCACGAGCCCGGTGACCCTCAGCCGCCACTCGGCGGGGTCCACCCTCGGCACGCGCAGCGCGGTGTCGATCCGGTAGAACTCGGCGTTGGGGGTCAGGTATGGCGAGTGGCCGGCCACGTCGCTCGCGGCACCGGCGGGGACGCTCACCTTCCGGGTGGGGACCGGGAGCGTGATGGCACGGGCGGCCGCGCGGGCCCCGCGGGCGACCCCGGACAACGCCTGCCCGGCCACGACGCCGAGGACACCCAGTGCCGTCAGTGCGCCGGCCGAGGTGAGCAGCCCCCGTCGCGAGAGTCCGTCCGGGCCGGCCGGAGAGGAAGCGGTGTCCCGTGGGGACGGCCCCCCTGTGGCCAGCAGCCAGGACAGGACCCACGTCCCCGCGAGCACCCCGACGAGCGTCGGCACCACGTCGAGCGGTGCCGCACCGGGGCGGGACAGGACGGCGGCGCCGCCGACCATCCCGACCAGGACGAAGAGGCTCAGCCCCGGGCCGCGCCGTCGGGCCGCAAGGAGGCCGAGCAGGGCGCAGACCAGGGCGAGCGCGAGCGCCATACCGACGCCGAGCGCGAGCTTGTCGGCCGTGCCGAAGGTGGCCACGGCCCAGTCCTTGAGCCACGGAGGCGTGCGGTCGACGAAGGCCCCGCCGACCGCGAGCAACGGGGAGGGCGTGCCGACCGAGCCGAGCCACTGCGTCCAGAGCGCGGCGAGCAGCTCGGCGGCGCCGAGGGTGACGGCTCCTGCGGCCACGCCGCACAGCGCGTCGAGCAGGCGGGGACGGGTCACGGCTGGTGGCGCTCCGACACACCGGCCCCGTGCCGCGCCGGGTGGGCGACCAGGCGAGCGCCCCACAGGCCGAAGCCCACCGCGAGCGCCTCACCGACGGTGCTGACGACTTCTCGGGGGACCAGAGCGGGTCGTACATGCGCGGGATCGGGCCGATCGGGGGCACGTCGACGAAGTGGTAGAGCAGGACCGGGACGAGTGCGGACAGACCCACGAGGACGGCGACGAGGTAGGTCCACCTCCGGGGCAGGGCGAGGACCAGCAGGGCTGCCGCGGCGGCGACCCCGCCCTGGATGCGGAAGAGGTTGCCGGCTCCGATGCCACCTGGGGCGGCGAGGTCCATGACGGGAGCCATCGTGAGGTGGATGTAGGCGTCGGCGGCCAGGCCGAGGACGACGACGGCCCTGATCACCAGCTCGGTGGTGCGGGACGACGCGGTCGTGCGGGTGGCGGTGGTCATCTCAGCCCTCCTCCACGACGAGCGTGGCGGTCATGTTCGGGTGAGGACGGCAGAAGAAGTCGTAGTCACCCGGCTCGTCCGGCGCGGTGAACGTGACCTCCTCGCCCGGTCCGACCGCGACGTCGAAGGTCGCGCCGTCGTCGTCCGAGGTGACCGTGTGGCCGACGTTGTCGTCGTTGCGCACCGTGATCTCGGCACCGGGTGCGACGGCGTCCGGGACGTCGTAGGCGAAGTCGGAGATGACGACGGTCACGGGTGCCGCCATGTCGTCGTCGGTGGCCTCGTCGGTGGCGTCGTCGGTCGCCTGGTCGGTCGCCTGGTCGGTGGTCGGGCCCGCGGCCGTCGAGGCCGGCGCGCCGTAGCCGCCGTCGTCGGCACCGTCGTCACCACCACCGCCCCCGCAGGAGCTGAGGAGCCCGACCGTGAGGGCCAGGCCGACCGCGTGCCTGAGGAAGTGGTGGCCCTGGGAGCTGTCCATGTGAGTACTACGTCGCCACGCCCGGTCCGGATTGCCTCACAGCTGCGCTCGGGCCCAGACCGTCCCGTCGGCGCGGACGAGCTCGACCGCCTCGAGGGTCGGACCGGGGTCCCTGACGATCCAGGACCGCGGGGAGCCCTCGGCCAGCCGCCAGGTGCCCACGTCCTCGGAGGTGCCGTCGGCCATCATCAGCCGGCACGTCCATCTCCCCTCGGTCCGGGCCAGGCTGAGGTCGACGACGAGCATCGAGCCGTCGGCGGCATAGCTGCGCGACACGCTGCCCACGTGCGCCTCCCCCGCCATGAGCGGTGCGACCCACGGGTTCGGCTCGTCCCCGTCGCGCAGGAACGAGGCCGTCGCCCCTGCCCCTGCGGCCAGCCCCAGCACGCCGGCGGCTGCCGCCCAGAGCAGGTGCCTGCGGGTGGGCCGCGCGGTGGTGGTGGTGGTGGCGGTGGAGCTGGACGAGGAGGAGCCAGCGGTGGAGCTGGTCTGCAGCGAGGCTCGCTCCGCCTCCAGCCGGTCGAGCACGCCGGTGAGGAAGGCGGCGGGAGGGGCGACCCGCGGGACGGCGGGCAGGACGAGGTCCACGGCGCCCGCCAGGTCGTCATAGTGACGGCGGCAGCTGCCGCAGACCGCCAGGTGGTCGGTCAGCTCGCCGCGAGCGGGCTCGGGGACCTGACCCAGCGCCAGCTCGACCAGCTGGTCCTCCTCCGGGTGCACGGTCTCGACCACGTCGGGACGCTGCCATCCGCTCATCGGTCCACCTCCATCGCTGCGCGGAGCCTGCGGAGTCCGGTCCGGATGCGCGTCTTGGCGGTCCCCAGCGGGATCCCCTCCCGCTCCCCGACCTCCGCCGCCGTGCAGCCGCCGAGCACCGCGAGCACGACCGCGCGGGCCTGCTCCGGGGCCAGCTCGTGCAGGCGTCGCACCGCCTGCTCCGTCTCCAGCCGGTGCACCGCGCTCTCCTGCAGGTCGGGGGCGGCGACGGTGGTCTCGTGCACGAGCTGGTCAAGGATGTCGTCCTCCGTCGGTGTGCTGCGCCGCGCCCGGACGGCGTCGATCGCGGCGTTGCGGGTGATGGTGAGGAGCCAGGTGAGGACCGAGGCGCGGCGCACGTCATACCCCGAGGCGGCGCGCCAGGCGCGCACGAAGACCTCCTGCGAGACGTCCTCGGCCAGGGCCGGGTCACGGGTGATCCCGACGGCCAGGCCGAAGACCGGCGCCTGGAAGCGCCGGACGAACGCCGCCGAGACCGCCGGGTCGTCCAGGGCCAGCCCGGCGAGGAGAGCAGCGTCGGCCGCGCGGTCGGCACGGGAGACGGAGGCCACGTCTGAGGGTACGACCGGGAGCCTCGCAGGGATTGCGGATCGGGCACCGGGCAGGAGGACGCCCCCGGACGAGGTCCGGGGGCGTCCTCAGGTGGGGGCGGCTGTCACCCCTGGGTCAGACCGGTCAGACCGGTCAGACCTGGGGGCCGCGGGGCACCGGGTCGGTGCTGGTGTCCACCTTGGCCTCCATCTTGTTCAGCGACCGGGCGGCCGCCTCGCGCCCGCCGAGGCCGTAGGCCAGGGCGGCGGCGGCCGCGGCACCGACGACGACCGCACCGAAGGCGAGGTTGATGATCGAGTCGGCGATGCCCATGTACTTCAGGCCCATGGCCACGAACAGCGCGGTGGTGGACCAGTAGATGACGTTGCCGGCCGTGCCGGTGCCGATCGTGCGGCGCAGCAGGCCCGCGATGATCACGCCGGCGGCGATGATCGCACCGCCGAAGAGCACCCGGCCACCCAGGCTGAGGATCTCCTCCAGGATGTTGGTGATCGCCGGGAAGCTGAGCAGCTGCGCGGCCATGACCGCGAAGAACAGCAGGATGGCGAGCTGGGCGATCCGGGCGATGATCGCCGACGCGCTGCGGCCCTCGGGGACGATGCCGAGACCGGCGATGGTGCGGTCCGCGCCGAGCCCGCGCAGGGTCGACTCGAGCAGCTGGCCGGCGAACCGGGCGATGACGTAGCCCAGCCCCAGCAGCAGCGCCGCCGCGATGATGCGCGGGATCGCGTCGAGGATCGTGGTGAGCATGCTCTCGGCCGGTTCGGAGATCGCCGAGATGCCCAGGATCTGCAGCGAGGCGATCGCGACGACGATGAGGATGACCGCGAAGAGCAGGTTGGCCAGGATCGTCGACAGCCGGGTGGAGGTGCCGGTCGCCGTGCCGGTGGTGACCGGCGCGCCCGTCGAGGTCGCGGCGCCGGGGGCGCCGGGAGCGTCGGTGAGACCCTCGGTGGCGGCGCGCTCGTTGAGCCGCGCGACCGCCCGGTCCAGACCGGCCGAGTCGAGAGCCGTCTCGGTGATCTGGCGCACGATCTTGGCGATGACGAAGCCGATGAAGAAGACGAAGCCGGCGCCGATGATGTTCGGGACGTAGGTGAGGATGCTGCCGAGCATCCCCTGGATCGGCGCGAGGACGCGGTCCAGGGCGAACACCTGGAGCACCGCGATCAGGCCGAACAACCACACCAGCAACGATGCGATCGATCCGATGGCTTCCCCGAGCGACTCACCGTCGTGCGACTCGCGCTGCAGGAATCTGACCCTGCCCACGAGCTTGGTGATCGCCCACCGCACGGCGCGGGCGACGATCCAGGTGACGATGAGGATGACGAGGGCGATGCCTACCTTCTCCAGCAGGCCCACCCAGTCGTAGTCACGCCAGGTATTCATGTGTCTCTCCTTCGAGGACTCGCTTCGTGACCTGCATCACAAGCCACCGGCCTCACCCTAGGGAAGGTCGGCGGCCCGCGCGACACGAGCGCCGGCTCGACACCGGCTCAGACGGTCGTGACGAGCCCGGACCGGGCCAGCTCGACCTCCCCCTGCCACCCCTCTGACGCCTCGGCCCGCGCCTCCTCCGGGTCGCGCCAGGGCGGCAGGTGGGTGAGCATCAGCCGACGGGCGCCGGCGGCCGTCGCCGCCTCCGCAGCCCGCCGCGCGGTGAGGTGGACGCCCGGGTCGGCCTGCTCCCGCTCGAGGTAGGACGCCTCCACCAGCGCGAGGTCGGCCCGCTCGAGCACCCGGCCCAGCCCGGGACAGGCGTCCGTGTCGCCGGAGTAGGCCAGGACGGCACCGCCGCTCTCGACGCGCAGCCCGAACGCCGGGACGGGGTGCGCCACGGCGTACGGCGTGAGGGTGAACGGCCCGACCGTGAAGGTGACGCCGTCGGCCAGCTCGCTGAACGCCATACCCCTCAGCGGCTCGGCCGCCCGCACGCCGTAGGCGCGTGCCATCCGCTCCGGGGCCCCCGCCGGCGCCCAGACCGGCAGGTCCGAGGTCGCGGGCCGGGGCCCGTAGGAGCGCAGCACCCGCAGCCCCGTGAGGTCCAGGCAGTGGTCGGGGTGCAGGTGGGACAGGACCACGGCGTCCAGCACGCAGGGGTCGGTATGCCGTTGCAGCGCGCCGAGTGCGCCCGACCCGAGGTCCAGGAGCAGGCGCCAGGTGCGGCCCGCGTCCTCGGCGGTCACGAGGTAGCAGCTGGCCGGGGAGTCCGGGCCGGGGAACGACCCGCTGCAGCCGACGACGGTGAGGTCCATGGGTCCATGGTGCCCCCGGCACGCGGTGGGAGTGCGCTGATGGGGGCTGCCCCCACCCCCGATCTTCCGGAAACCCGCCACGGACCGTGGCGCCAGCGGCACAGACGACGGCGCGCGCGACCGGAAGGGTGAACCTGTGAGCATCCTGATACCGCCTGCGCCGGAGTCCGCGCGGCGTGAGCCCGACATCCAGACCCGTGATCCCTATCGTCCCGACCTGCGTCGCAGCCCGCTGGCGCTGTGGTCCGCGGACCACCGCTGGGCGGTCCTGCTGACCTCCGTGGTGACCCTTGCAGCCGCCCTCTGGCTGATGATGTCGGTCGGCATCACCACCGCCGACTTCGAGGACAGCCTGCAGGGGGACTCGAAGAAGGCCGCTGAGCTGATGGGCGCCGACTTCGGCGAGGCGCCCACCGAGATGGTCATCGTCACCGATCCCGACGGGCCGCTGGCCGGGCAGGAGCTGGTGACGCTCGGCACCGAGCTGGCCACGGCATACCAGGGCGTCGACGGGGTCGCCGCGGTCGGCACGCCCTTCCCCGGGCAGGACGGGAGCCTGGTGCTGCCGGTCGAGCTGACCGCCGACGCCGAGGGCGAGGCCGTCGACGTCTCGGGCGTCTCCGCGGCCACCCTCGAGGTCGCCGCCGACCACCCCGACCTGACCGTCGGGCAGTTCGGCAACGCCTCGCTGAACGCCGAGGTCGACGAGCAGCTGGGTGACGACTTCCTGCGCGCCGAGCTGATCGCGATCCCGATCACCCTGCTGGTCCTGCTCGCGGCCTTCGGCGCGGTGGTCGCGGCCGGCGTCCCGCTCGCGCTCGGCCTGGGCAGTGTCGGCGTCGCCCTCGGGCTCACCGCGCTCGTCTCGGCCGGCATCGTGCCCGTCGACCAGAACAGCCAGAGCCTGGTGCTGCTCATCGGCCTGGCGGTCGGCGTCGACTACGCGCTGTTCGTGCTGCGTCGGGCCCGCGAGGAGCGCGCTGCCGGCGCCACCGTCCGCGACTCGATCGGCATCGCCGGCGCGACCGCCGGCCGCGCCGTCGTGGTCTCCGGGCTGACCGTGGTGGTCGCGATGTCCGGGATGCTCGTCGCCGGCGGGATGTTCGCCTCGATGGGCATCGGCGCGATGATCGTCGTCGGTGTGGCCGTCGTGGCGGCCGTGACGACGCTGCCGGCGCTGCTGTCGGTCCTGGGTGACAAGGTCGAGTGGCTGCGGCTGCCGTTCACGCGTCGACGGACCGCCCGCGCGGGGTCGCCCGACTCCGCCTGGGGCCGCCTGGCGGCTGCCGTCACGCGCCGACCGCTCGCCTGGGCAGCCGTGTCCGCCGCCGTGCTGCTGGCACTCGCCGCCCCCGCCCTGAGCATGAAGACCTCGCTGGGCGGCCTGGAGACCCTGCCGCAGGACCTGCCGGGGATCCAGGCCTACCACCAGCTGGAGAAGGCCGTGCCGTCAGACGGGGAGGCCCTCACCTTCGTGGCCAGCGTGCCCGCCGGCGCGGCCGACGAGGTCGAGGCGGTCCTCCTGGGCGCCGCCGACGAGCTGACCGCGGTCCGTCACGTCACCGGGACGGCGCCCGAGGCCAGGGTCTCCACCGACGGCACCGTGCTGACCTGGGACGTCGGCATCGACGTCAACGGCAGCGACGACCAGCTCCCCGTGCTCGTGGACGAGGTGCGCGAGGACGTCCTGCCCCAGGTCCGGGCGGAGCTGGCCGACGTGCCGGGCGCCGAGGTCTACCTGGCCGGCAGCGCCATGAACGTCGACATGACCGACTGGATGGACGGCCGCCTGCCCTGGGTCGTCGGCTTCGTCCTCACCCTGACGCTGGTCGTCATGGCCCTGGCCTTCGGCTCCCTCTCGCTGGCGGCCGCCACGGTCGCGCTCAACCTGCTCTCGGTCGGCGCCGCCTACGGCATCCTCGAACTGGTCTTCGGCGGGTCCACCTGGGCGGAGGGGCTGCTCGGCTTCACCACCACCGGGACGGTCGCCGCGTGGCTGCCGCTGATGCTCTTCGTCATGCTCTTCGGGCTGTCGATGGACTACCACGTGTTCGTCGTCAGCCGGGTGCGCGAGGCGCGGGACGCGGGCGCCTCGACCACCGACGCGATCCGGTATGGCGTCGCCCGCTCCGCCGGCGTCGTCACCGCCGCGGCGCTCGTCATGGTCGGCGTGTTCTCGGTCTTCGGGACGCTGTCGATGCTGGAGATGAAGCAGATGGGCGTCGGCCTGGCCGCCGCGATCCTGCTCGACGCGACCCTGGTGCGCGGCGTGCTCCTGCCCTCCGTGCTCGCGCTGCTGGGCGAGGGGGCCCACACCGGGCCACGGTGGTTGCCCCACCTCAAGCACTGAGGTCGACCCGGACAGTGCCGACGCAGCGGGCGGTGCCGCTGCGTCGGCGCTGTCGTGCCTGTGGACAGGCGGCAGCCCGGGCTGCCCGACCTGGCTAGGGTCGGTCCGCAGGATGCAGGACCGACGACGAAGGGGGCAGGCCGTGCGGGTGCGGGATCCGAGGGGTCAGGTATGGCGCGTGAGCCGGCGGTGGGTGCCGTGGCGCAGGCGGCGCAGGCTGCCGGAGTGGGAGGACAGTCAAGGACCACTGGTGATCGGCCGGGACGTGCCCGGCAGCGACTCGCCGCTTTTGGTGGCCGTGCAGGTCCTCAGCCTGTTGGTCGGCGTCGTCCTGGCCCTCCCGGCGCTCGTGGCGCTCCTGGCCTTCGCGGTGGAAGCCGTTCTGGTCATCGCGCTGGTCCCCTTCGCCGCGCTGGCCAGGGTCGCGCTGGGCCGTCACTGGACCGTCGAGGTCACCACCGACCTGACGCCGGTGTGGGAGACCGAGGTGGGTCGCTGGGGCCAGACCCGCCAGGCCCTCAGCGCCATCGCGAGCGGGCTGGAGCAGGGCGTCTACCCCTGGGAGGAGCAGACGGGTCGCGCACTCATCGACCTGAGCACGGCGCGCCGCGGACCGGGCGGAGCCCACCGCACGGAGGCCGGTCACGCGCCGGCGCCGCCCACCTAGGTCGGACCGACAACGGCATACGGGCCGGCGAACACCGCATGTCAGTTCGGTGACTTGTGAGTAACTGTGATGATTTGTTACCTTCTGTTCATCACCTCACGGGCGCCGCGCGGATGCGGACGCCCTCGGCCCAGGAGACAGACACATGGCAGTGCGGCTCGGCGTCATTGCGGACGACTTCACCGGCGGGACGGACATGGCCGGCTTCCTCTCGACCAACGGCCTGCGGACCGTGCAGCTCACGGGCCTCCCGGACCCGGCGACCCGGCTGCCCGAGGGGACCGAGGCGGTCGTCGTGAGCCTCAAGAGCCGCTCCGTGCCCGCCGAGGAGGCGGTGTCGATGAGCCTGGCGGCCCTGGCCTTCCTCCGCGCGGCCGGCGCCGAGCGCTACTTCTTCAAGTACTGCTCCACCTTCGACAGCACCCCCCAGGGCAACATCGGCCCGGTCACGGACGCCCTCCTCGAGGAGCTCGGCGAGGACTTCACCGTCGTCGCCCCGTCACTGCCGGTCAACGGGCGCACGACCTACAAGGGTCACCTCTTCGTCGGCGACGTGCCGCTGGACGAGTCCGGCATGCGGCACCACCCGATCACCCCGATGACCGACTCCAGCCTGGTACGCCTCATGGACGCCCAGTCGCGCGGCACGACGGGCCTAGTCGACGCCTCGACCGTCGCGGACGGTGCCGAGCAGGTGCGCGCCGCCCTCGGCTCGGTCCGCGCCGCCGGTCACTCGTATGCCGTGCTGGACACCGTGAGCGACGCCGACCTCGTCACCCTCGGGGAGGCCGTGAGCGACTACCGCCTGGTCACCGGCGGGTCCGGCCTGGGCGGCGGTCTGGCCCGCGCCCTCTCCGGCGGGGCCGGTGACCGCACGACCACGTGGGTCGCCGGCGACGGGCCGACCGTGGTGCTCTCCGGCTCCAGCTCCCAGATGACCAACCGCCAGGTCGCGGCCTACCGCGAGCTCGCCCCCTCCCTCGCGGTCGACGTCACCCGGCTGCTCACCGGCTCCGAGGGCTACCGCGAGGAGGTCCACGGCTGGGTGCTCGAGCACGCAGCGGCAGACGCGCCGGCGCCGCTGGTCTACGCCACGGCCGAGCCGGAGGAGGTCGCCCGCGTCCAGCAGCAGCACGGGCCGGGCAGCAGCGCCGCGATCGAGTCGTTCTTCGCCTCGCTGGCGCGGGAGCTGGCCGCCGCCGGCGTGCGCCGCTTCGTCGTGGCGGGCGGGGAGACCTCGGGCGCGGTCACCGGCGCGCTCGGCGTCACCGGTTTCGAGATCGGCCCGCAGATCGCCCCCGGCGTCCCGTGGGTCCGGGCCCTCGGCAGCGGCGTCGAGCTGGCCCTGAAGTCCGGCAACTTCGGGGACCCCGACTTCTTCGCCACCGCCACCCGGTCCGCCTGACCACCCGCACCCCGAGGAGACCGCCGTGCCCCGCTTCGCCGCCAACCTGTCCATGCTCTTCACCGAGCTGCCCTTCCTCGACCGCTTCGGAGCCGCTGCCGCCGCCGGCTTCGAGGCCGTCGAGTTCCTCTTCCCCTACGAGCACCCCGCCGAGGAGATCGCCGATCGGCTGAGCGAGCACGGCCTGACCCAGGCGCTCTTCAACCTGCCGCCCGGCGACTGGGCGGCGGGTGAGCGCGGCATCGCGGCGCTCCCCGACCGGGTCGAGGAGTTCCGCGCCAGCGTCGGGACCGCCCTCAGGTATGCCGAGGTGCTGGGCTGCGAGAAGCTGCACACCATGGCCGGCATCACGGCCGACCTCGACCGCGCGGCCGCGGACGCGACCTACCTGTCCAACGTCCGGTACGCCGCCGACCGCGCCGCGGAGGCGGGCCGGATCATCACCGTGGAGCCGCTCAATCCCTACGACGTGCCCGGCTACCACCTGGGCAGCATGCGCGCCGGTCTGGAGTTCCTCGACGCGGTCGACCGGGACAACGTCCTGCTCCAGCTCGACCTCTACCACGCGCAGATCACCGACGGCGACATCACCCGCCTGATCGAGCGCGCCGACGGGCGCATCGGTCACGTCCAGGTCGCGGCCGTCCCGCACCGCCACGAGCCCGGCACCGGCGAGCTCGACGACCACTACGCCCTCGCCGTCCTGGACCGCGTCGGGTATGCCGGGTACGTCGGGTGCGAGTACCACCCCGCCGCCGGGACGGTGGCGGGACTGGCGTGGCTGGACCGCTACCGCGACGGGGGCCAGCGGTGATCCCCCTCGAGCGCCAGCGCCAGATCCTGCGGGTGCTGCAGGAACGGGGCACGGCGAGCGTCAGCGAGCTGCGGGACCTGCTCGCCGTCTCGCACATGACGGTGCGTCGCGACATCGCCGCCCTCGAGGAGCTCGGGCGCGTGGTCTCGGTCTCCGGTGGGGTGAGCCTGCCCCAGCGTCTCGTCCTCGACGACCCGCACACGACCAAGGAGCTCATCCACCCTGACGAGAAGGCCGCGGCGGCCGAGCGGGCCGCCCAGCTGGTCGAGGAGGGCGACCTCGTCCTCCTGGACGCCGGCACCACGACCCTCGCGCTGGCCCGCGCCCTGGCCCACCGGTCCGACCTCGCCTTCGTCACCAACGACCTGGCCATCGCCACCTTCCTGTCCGAGCACGCACAGGGCCGGGACCTCTACCTGGCCGGCGGGCGGGTGGACCGCGCCAACCTGTCCACCGAGGGTGTCCAGGTGGCCGAGGCCATCGCGGGCTTCAACATCGACATCGCCTTCCTGTCCACCTCCTCCTTCGACCTGCGCGGGCTGTCCGTGCCCACCGAGGCCAAGAAGGTGGTCAAGCGAGCGGCCCTGGACCACTCGGACCGGTCGGTGCTGCTCACCGACAGCAGCAAGTACGGCCGCGTCGCCGCCCTCCGTGCCGCCGGGCTCGTCGAGCTCGACGCCATCGTCACCGACACCGCCCTGGCGCAGTCCGCCCAGGACGGCATCGCCCAGCTCGACGTCGAGCTGATCCTCGTCGACGTCGCCGAACACCAGCGCACACGAAAGGTGCACCCATGAGAATCGTCGTCACCGGCGGTGCCGGATTCCTCGGCAGTCGCGTCATCCGTCTTCTCCTTGAGCGGCAGGACGCCGGCAGCGCACCGCTCGCGTTCGACTCGGTCGTCTCCTTCGACCTGGCGCAGTGCCCCGTGGACGACCCGCGGGTCAGCTCCGTCGTCGGTGACATCGCCGACCCGGCGCTCATCGCGGAGGTGATCACGCCCGACACCGTGGCGGTCTACCACCTCGCGGCCGTGCTGAGCGGCGGCTCGGAGGAGGACTTCGACCTGGCCATGACGGTCAACGTCGACGGCACCCGCGCCCTGCTCGAGGCCGCGCGCACCACCGGGGCCGCTCCTCGCTTCGTGTTCACCAGCTCCCTCGCCGTCTTCGGTGGTGCGATGCCCGACGTCGTGCCGGAGGAGCTGGCCACGAGGCCGGAGTCGACCTACGGCGCCTTCAAGGCCATCGGTGAGCTGCTGGTCAACGAGTACTCCCGCAAGGGTTTCGTGGACGGGCGCGTGCTGCGCCTTCCGACGATCTCCGTGCGCCCCGGGCGACCCAACTCCGCGGCGTCCTCGTTCGCGAGCGGGATCCTGCGCGAGCCCCTCAACGGCCAGCCGAGCCAGGTCCCGGTGCCCCTGGAGACGCGGATGTGGCTCTCCTCCCCCGACGTCGCCGTCCGCAACCTCGTGCACGCCCTGGAGGTCGACGGCGACCAGATCGGCCCCTGGCGCACCCTGAACCTGCCGGGCATCACGGTCACCGTGAGCCAGATGCTGGAGAGCCTCGAGCGGGTCGGCGGCCAGCAGGCCAGGGCCCTGGTGACCGAGGTCCCCGACCAGCGGATCAACGACATCGTCGGCTCCTGGCCGGGCGACTTCGACGTGGAGCGGCCGCTCGCCCTGGGCTTCCAGCGCGACGAGACGTTCGACGCCGTCGTGACGCAGTACCGCAACGAGTTCGTCGGCTGACCCGGCCGCGGACACCCTCCCCACCACCCTGAAAGCAGACCTCCTCCCATGAACGAAACCGTCACCACGATCGGGCCGAGCGCCGTCGTCGGCCTCGTCGCCGCGATCGCGGTCCTGGTGTTCCTGGTGCTCCGCACCAAGGTGCACGCGCTCCTCGCCCTGATCGTCGCCGCGTCGATCGCCGGCCTCTCGGCCGGCATGACGCCCGACGCGGCCATCAAGTCCATCACCTCGGGGTTCGGCTCGACCCTCGGCACCATCGGCCTCGTCGTCGGGTTCGGCGTCATGATGGGCCGCCTGCTCGAGATCTCCGGGGCCGCCGAGAAGCTGGCCATCACGCTGATCCGCTGGCTGGGGACCAAGCGGGAGGAGTGGGCGCTGGCGGTCGCCGGCTACATCATCTCGATCCCGATCTTCGTCGACAGCGCCTTCGTCATCCTCAACCCGCTGGTCAAGTCGCTGAGCCGCACGGCCGGCCGGTCGGTGCTGACCCTGGGGATCGCCCTGGCCGGAGGCATGGTGCTCACCCACCACGCCGTCCCGCCCACGCCCGGCCCGCTCGGTGCCGCCGGCATCTTCGGCGTCAACATCGGCGACATGATCGTCTACGGCCTGCTGCTCACGATCCCGGCACTGTTCACCGTCACGATCTACGCGCGCGTCATGGGCCCGAAGATCGAGGCGATGATCGAGCGCGACACCGGCGACGCGCTCACGGCCTCCGACGCCTTCAGCGAGTTCAGCGCGCTGGCAGACGAGCGTGAGAAGGAGCTGCCCTCCCTGCTGATGTCGCTCCTGCCGATCCTCGTCCCCATCGTGCTGATCTTCCTCAACACGGGCATCAACGGCATCGCCACCGCCGACGAGGGTGCGCTGCCCGCGATCGTCGTCAGCACCGCGGCCTTCATCGGCAACCCGGTCATCGCCGTGCTCATCGGCGTGCTGCTCGCCATCTACGGCGTGTCCCGCCGCCTGAGCCGCCACGACGCGCTGGCCCAGATGGAGAAGGGCATCGACACCGCGGGCATCATCCTGCTCGTGACCGGTGCCGGTGGTGCGCTCGGCGCGGTGCTGCGCGACAGCGGCGTGGGTCAGGCGATCGGCGAGTGGGTGGCCGACCTGCCGCTGCCGGTCATGCTGATCCCGTTCCTCATCGCGACGATGGTGCGCCTGGTCCAGGGCAGCGGCACGGTGGCCATCATCACCTCCGCGTCCCTCTCCGCGCCGATCCTCGCCGAGATCCCGGACGTCAACATGGTGCTCGCCGCGCAGGCGGCCACGCTCGGCGCGATGATCTTCAGCTACTTCAACGACAGCCTCTTCTGGGTCGTCAACAGGATGCTCGGGGTCAAGACCGTCAAGCACCAGATCCTGACGTGGTCGGTCCCGACCACGGTGGCCTGGGCGACGAGCCTCGTCACCATCCTCGTGGCCGACCTCATCGTCTGACCGACCGACCACTCCGCCACCCGACCGAAGGGGACCCGATGCACGAGACCGAGGCGCGGCAGCAGATCGTCGACCTGGCGGCGAGCCTGTTCCAGCGGGGCTTCTCCGTGGGCACGGCCGGCAACATCAGCGTGCGCCTGTCCAGCGGCTACCTGATGACGCCGACCAACTCCTCGCTGGGTCGGCTGGACGCCGACCGCCTGTCGCTGCTGGACGCCGACTGGCAGCATGTCGGCGGCGACAGGCCGTCCAAGGAGGTCGTCATGCACCGGGCGATGTACGACGCCCGGCCCGGGGCGCGAGCGATCGTGCACCTGCACTCGCCGCACGTCACGGCGCTGAGCTGCCTCCGGACGGGCGATGGCCCGCTCATCCCCCCGCTCACGCCGTACTTCGTGATGCGCCTCGGGCGCGAGGTCCCCCTCGTGCGCTACTACCGGCCGGGGGACCCGCAGATGGAGGCGGAGATCCGTGAGCAGGGTCGTCGCGGGGCTGCGCTCATCCTGAGCAACCACGGCAGCCTGGTCGCCGGGGACAGCCTGGAGGGCGCGGTCAACGCGGCCGAGGAGCTGGAGGTCACCGCCCAGCTCGCCCTGCTGCTCGAGGGTCGGGCGGTCCGTCCGCTCAGCGAGGACGAGGTGGCCGAGCTCCTCTGACGGCCCCCGACCTCGAGCGGCACGTCATACCCGCTCCTCCTCCCGCCCCACGAAGGCCCGGTGGACCTGGTCGACCTCCGGGCCCAGGAACCGCCGGGCCAGGAAGGTGAAGCCCTGGGGGTCGCCGGTGGTGAGCCACTGGTGGGTCGGCTCGTTGCCGGGAGGTGCGAGCAGCCCGCCGTCGGTGAGCGTCCGGAACAGCTCCGCGGCCGTGGCCGCCGAGCTGGTCACGAGCGAGACGTCCTCGCCCAGGACGTACTGCAGGGCAGAGGTCAGCAACGGGTAGTGCGTGCAGCCGAGGATGAGGGTGTCGATGCCCTGCTCCTGCAGCGGCGCGAGGTAGTCACGAGCGGTCTCGATCACCTCCGGACCGCTGGTGATGCCCGCCTCGACGAGCTCGACGAAGCGCGGGCACGGCTGGGAGAAGACCTGGACCGACGGCGGGGCGGCCACGAAGGCGTCCAGATAGGCGCGCGACTGGTGGGTCGCCGCGGTCGAGATCACCCCGATGCGGCCGGAGCGGGTCACGGACATGGCGCGCCGCACCGCGGGTCGGATGACCTCGACGACGGGCACGTCATACCGCTCCCGGGCGTCGGCGAGGACCGCCGCCGACGCGCTGTTGCAGGCGATGACCAGCGCCTTGACGCCGTGGTCCACCAGGCGGTCCAGGCACTCGAGGGCGAACTGGCGCACCTCGGCGATCGGACGTGGGCCGTAGGGCGTGCGGGCGGTGTCCCCCAGGTAGAGGATCGACTCCTGCGGCAGCTGGTCGAGGATCTCCCGCGCGACGGTGAGCCCGCCGTAGCCGGAGTCGAAGACCCCGATCGGGGCGTCGGTCATGCCCGGGTCAGCCCTCGCCGTTGGCCGCGTCGTCGGCGCTGACGAAGATGTTGGACAGCGAGCCGATCCCCTCGACCGCGACCTCGCAGCGCTGGCCGGGGGTGATCGGGCCGACGCCCGCCGGAGTGCCGGTGAGGAGGACGTCGCCGGGCAGGAGGGTGAACGCGGCCGAGGCGTGCGCGACGATCTCGGCGACGCCGAAGACCATGTCCGCGGTCGTGCCGTCCTGGCGGGGCTCGCCGTCGACGCTCGAGGTCACCCGCAGGTCGGAGACGTCGAGGTCGGTCTCGATCCAGGGACCGAGCGGGGTGAAGGTGTCCATCCCCTTGGCCCGGGCCCACTGCCCGTCGCCGCGCTGGAGGTCGCGCGCCGTGACGTCGTTGGCCACGGTGTAGCCGAAGATCACCGACCGCGCGTCCTCGGGCCGCACGTCCTTGCACATGCGCCCGATGACCACGGCCAGCTCCGCCTCGTAGGAGATCTCGTGGGCGAAGGTCGGGATGACGACGGGGTCGCCGGGGCCGCACACGGAGGTGTTGGGGATGAAGAACATCATCGGCTCGGCGGGGAGCTCGCTGCCCATCTCCTTGGCGTGGTCCGCGTAGTTGCGGCCGATCGCGACCACCTTGCTGCGCGGGATGACCGGGGCGAGCAGGCGCACGTCGGCCACCTCGAACGTCTCGCCGGTCAGCTCGATCCGGGTGTAGAGGGGGTCACCGGTGATCTCGGCGATCTTCTCCCCCGCACCGTCCACGAGTCCGAACCGGGGGTCGTCACCGGAGGTGAATCGGCAGATGCGCATGGGGACAAGGGTATGGCGTGCCCTCCTGCCCGACCGAACAGGCACTCCTGCCCGACCGAGCAGGCACTCCTGCCGGTCCGGTCAGCCGTCGGCGTGAGCCACGCACTCCGCGGCCCGCCGCTGCATCGTCTCCCGGTCGGCCGCGGAGCCGGCCAGCGCCGCCGCCCGGAGGAAGTCGTCACGTGCCGCAGCATGCTGGCCGGCTGCGCACTCCAGGTCGCCAGCCACAGCAGGCAGCAGGTGGTAGCTGCGCAGGGATGCCGCACCCCGCAGCGGTGTGACCACCTCGAGTCCCGCCTCGGGCCCGAAGGCACGCCCGACCGCGACGGCCCGGTTGAGCTCCACGACCGGTGAGGGCACGACCTGGACGAGTCCGTCGTAGAGGGCGGCGATGCGCTCCCAGTCGGTGTCCTCGGCGCGCGCCGCCCGGGCGTGACAGGGGGCGATCGCGGCCTGGAGGGCGTAGGGCCCGGCGTTGCCCCGCAGCGCCTCGACCCTGGAGAGCAGATCGAGCCCACGTCGCACCAGCAGCCGGTCCCACCGCGACCGGTCCTGGTCCTCGAGCAGGACCGGAGAGCCGTCCGGTGCGGTCCGCGCCGGCAGTCGCGACGACTGCAGCTCCATGAGCGCGAGCAGCCCCAGGGACTCGGGGTCACGCGGCGTGAGCTCGGCCAGCATCCGCCCCAGGCGCAGCGCCTCCGCGCACAGGTCGGTGCGCACCCACGCCTCTCCCGACGACGCGGCATACCCCTCGTTGAAGAGGAGATAGACCACCTCGCGCACGGCGTCGAGGCGCGCCGTGCGGTCCCCTGGGGCGGGCAGCTCGAACCGGACGCCAGCCCCCGCCAGCGTCCGCTTCGCCCGCACGATCCGCTGCGGATCCGGTCGATCGCCAGGAACCGCGACGTCGTCGCGAGCCAGGCCTCCGGCCTGTCCGGTATGCCGTCCCGGCGCCACTTCTCCAGTGCGGCGGCGAACGTGTCCTGGGCCAGCTCCTCGGCGCTGTCGAGGTCGCCGACGAGCCGGCCCAGGCGAGCGACGAGGCGAGGCGACTCGATGCGCCACAGGGCTGCGACGGCCGCGTCGACCGATGCCGCGCTCATCGGTGGGTCACCTCCTCGTCCTCCGGCGCTCAGCCCTGCTGGTCCGGCAGGGCCAGGTCGGCGTACTCGCCGACCTTGCGCACGTCGACGCGGTGCGTGCCGACGAGGAGGGCGAACCGTCGGGCGTGCTCGACGGCTTCCTCCAGGGAGTCCACCTCGAGGATCGCGAAGCCGGCGATCAGCTCCTTGGCCTTGGCGAACGGTCCGTCGATGACGCGGACGGACCCCTCGTCGCCGACCTCGATCCGGGCGCCCCTGCGGCTGCTGTGGACCCCCTCTCCGGTGAGGAAGACACCGGCGAGGGAGCCCTCACGCAGGTACTCACCGATCGCGGCCTGCTGCTCCGCCGACGTCACGACGCCGTCCTCGTTCTCCTGCGTCTGGTACTGCATGAGCATGTAGCGCACGGCTCAGGCCTCCGTCGGACCGTAGACCAGGTGCACCACTCCGGTGCCGAAGGTCGTGGACGACAGCAGCATGAGAGGCACCTGCTCACCGTCCCCGAAGAGCTTCTTGCCCTTGCCCACGACGACCGGGTGGACGAGCAGGTGGAGCTCGTCGAGTTCTCCAGTCGGCCGACTCCAGCGTGGAGGACACCACGAACTTGCGACCACCGTTCATCGCCGCCGTGAACGGGTCCTGCGGGTCGGCGGTCGCCCAGTAGGCGGCGAACTCGTCGTAGGTCTGGCGACCGAGCAGGGTCGCGGTGGCCCTGCCACATCTGCTCGCCGACCACCGCTCCCATCTCGTCGTCGAAGTACGGGAAGTGCCACTCCTCCGCGACTCGATGATGCCGTCGAGGGAGATGAACAGGCTGCTGCGGATGGAACCCTTGGTTCTGCCTTCCAGGTCGAGGCACCCCGTCGGCGCCTTCTGAACGGTATGCCGGACGGCGCCCCGACGGTTCGACACGACGACGCAAACTTTCTTGAGAAATTCCTCGGACCTACCCTGGGACATCGTGCAGATCCTCGACGAGCCGGTATGGCGTGCGCGCGCCGGCGCCCACGCGGCGGCGGTCGAGCAGCTCTCGGCCGACCGGCTGGCGCGTCGCGTCGAGGGTCGCACGCACCCGGTCGACGACTTCCTGTGGGAGTACTACGCCTTCCGTCCCGCCCAGCTCGCCCGCTGGCACCCGGGACCGCAGGTGGCTCTCGCGGGGGCGGCGGCCGAGCGGGAGGATTGGGCGTTCTACGCGACCGGCGCTGGCGCGGCATACCTGGACGCCGAGGGGTTCGCGCAGCGGCGCGGTCGGACGGTCGCCTTCGTGCGCGACCTGCTCATCGCCACCCTGTCGCGGCCCGGGCGGTTCGGCTGCTTCGGGCTGCACGAGTGGGCGATGGTCTACCGCGCCACGCCGGAGCAGGTACGGCACGGCGGCTGGCCGCTGCGCCTCGGGCCGGCCGGCACCGACGAGGTCGTGGAGTCGCACACGGTCGCCTGCTCGCACTTCGACGCCTACCGCTTCTTCACACCCGAGGCCACGCCACGCAACACGCTCACGCCGACACGCGAGCGACAGCTCGAGCTGGAGCAGCCGGGGTGCCTGCACGCCGGCATGGATCTCTACAAGTGGTGCTTCAAGCTCAGTCCCGCGGTGCCGAGCGACCTCACGCTGGACGCCTTCCGGCTGGCGCGCGACGTCCGCGAGCTCGACATGCGCGCCGCCCCCTACGACCTCCGCGAGCTCGGCTACGAGCCGGTGCGGATCGAGACGACCGAGGGCAAGGCGGAGTATGTCGAGGCGCAGCGCACCTTCACCGTCCGGTCCAACGACCTGCGGCGCCGGCTCCTGGACGCGCTCGCCGCCCTGCCCGAGGTGCCCTGAGGCTCAGACCAGCGGGTAGAGCCAGCCGTGGCGGTCCTCCGCGCGGCCGTACTGGATGTCGAGCAGCTCCTCGCGCAGGGACATCGTGACCTCGTGCGCCTCCGGCATGGCGAGCTCGCCGCCGTTCCAGGCCAGCCGGCCCACCGGCGAGATGACCGCCGCCGTGCCGCAGGCGAAGACCTCGGTGATCTCGCCGCTGGCGACGCCGTCACGCCACTCGTCGATCGAGAAGCGGCGCTCCTGGACGTCGTGGCCGCGCTCGCGGGCCAGCTCGACGAGCGAGCTGCGGGTGACGCCGGGCAGGATCGTGCCGGTGAGCTCGGGGGTGACGATGCGCCCGTCGGCGTAGACGAAGAAGAGGTTCATGCCGCCGAGCTCCTCGACGTAGGTGTGCTCCACCGCGTCGAGGAAGACCACCTGGTCGCAGCCGTGCTCGATGCCCTCGGCCTGCGAGGCGAGGGAGGCGGCGTAGTTGCCGCCGCACTTGGCCGCGCCCGTGCCGCCAGGAGCGGCCCGGACGTAGAGCTCGCTGACCCACAGGCTGACCGGCTTCAGGCCCCCGGCGAAGTAGGCACCCGCCGGGGAGGCGATGACCGAGAAGAGCACCTTGTTGCTGGGCCGCACCCCGAGCGCCGCCTCGGTCGCGATCATGAAGGGTCGCAGGTAGAGCGAGGTCTCGCCGCTGTCGGCCGAGGGCACCCAGGCCTGGTCGGTGCTGACCAGCTCCTTGACCGCGTCGAGGAAGACGGTCGGCGGGAGCTCGGGGAGGGCCAGACGACGGGCCGAGGCGTTGAGCCGCTCGGCGTTGCGCTCGGGACGGAAGGTCCAGACCGAGCCGTCCGCGTGGCGGTAGGCCTTCATGCCCTCGAAGATCTCCTGGCCGTAGTGGAAGACGGCGGCCGACGGGTCGAGCTGCAGGGGGCCGTAGGGCACCACGCGCGGGTCGTGCCAGCCCTCGCCCTTGTCCCAGTCCACCAGCACCATGTGGTCGGTGAAGTGGACACCGAAGCCGGGGTTGGCCAGCACGGCGGCGATCTGCTCGTCCGTGGCTCGGGCGGGGTTCTCGGTGCGGGCGAAGCTGGTCGACGTCGGCGTCTGGGTCATGGACCGAGCGTAGTCCGCCGCAGGGGGTGCTCCGCACCCGCCTCGGGTGACCTTGCGTCAGCGGATCCAGCTCATCATCGCCCGGACGCGCCGCCCCACGTGCTCGATCGGGTGCGCCGAGCGCTGGGCCGCGCGCCGGCTGGTGGCACCGGCGCCAGGGCCCTCCCCGGGGCGACCCTCCGGGCCGTACTGCGTGGCCAGACCGGCCGCGTGCACCTGGTCGACCCGGGTCTTCAGCTCGTGGACCACAGCGAGGTAGGCCACCTCCTCCTCGACGCCGCTCGCGACGAGCGTGTCGAAGGCCGCCTCCACGCTCGCCCACAGCGGGCGGTAGACGTGCGCCTCGGCATACCTCGCGGCGCGCGCCTCGTGGGCCAGCGTGGTGACGATCGCCCCCGAGCGCAGCGCGCCCATCGCGGCGGCGTATGCCGTGAGCGTCGCCCACGCCGCGCCGCTGCCGTCACGGGCCACCGCGACCAGGGCGGGGCAGCCACGGCCGTCGAGGTACTCCTCGCGCACCCGGTCACCGTCGCCGACCGCGCGCAGCATCGCCAGGTCCACGCCCTCCGCCACCGTGAGCACACCCGTCCGCACCGGCTCGCCGGTGGTCACGACGACGAGGTCACCGGGCTGGGTGTGCTCGTCGAGCAGGCGCTGGACCTCGGCGAGGTCCTCCTCGTCGTGCTGCCCCGGCTGGACCGGCACGAGCACGATGTCGCAGTGCTCGACCGCCTCCTCCGGCGTCACCACCGTGAGGCCCTCCATCTCGGCGCGTGCCGCCCCACGGCTGTCCGGGCTCGTCCCGACCCGGACGTCGACCCCGCTGTCGCGCAGGTTGAGGGCGTGGGCCGCGGCCAGCGCGTCGAACCCGAGCACCGCCACCTGCCGGTCCTGCAGGAGGGTCAGGTCGGCGGTGTCCGGGTCCAGCACTGAGGTCACGCCCCCACCCTATGCACCGATGCCGTCAGCGCAGGAAGAGCTTGCGCAGCCGCACGGTCGTGAGCCACAGGCCGAGGCCGGTCATCCCCACGAAGTAGAGGACGTGGACCAGCGTCATCCCGGTCAGGTGGCCGCCCGAGAGCTGCCGCATGAGCTCCACGCCGTGCCACAGCGGCATGGCCATGACGAACCACTGGATCGGCTCCGGGTAGACGCTGATCGGGTAGAGCGTCGCGGAGAAGAGGAACATCGGCAGCATCACGAAGTTGACGACGTCCATCTGCTGGAAGGTCGTCATGAAGCTCGTGACGCCCATCCCCAGGGCGGCGAAGCCAAAGGCGATGAGGACCGCGACCGGCACCATCGCCAGCGACCACCAGGACGTCACCAGACCCATGACCGCCAGCACCCCGAGGAAGCCGAGCGCGTAGACGAACCCGCGGAAGAGGGCCATGAGGATCTCGCCCAGCGCCACGTCGAGCGGGCCGAGACTGGTCTGCAGCATCGCCTGGTAGAGCTTGGCGAAGCGCAGCTTGAAGAAGACGTTCCACGTCGAGTCGTAGATCGCGCCGTTCATGGCCGACGTGGCCAGCAGCGCCGGCGCGATGTAGGCGGCGTAGGTGATCGGCTCCCCGCCAGGGCCGGAGACCTCGCCGACCAGCCCGCCCATGCCGATGCCCATCGCGAGCAGGTAGAACACCGGCTCGAAGAACCCGGAGACGAGGATCATCCAGTTCTGGTTCTTGATGACCTTGAACCCGCGCTCGAGCACGGCGCCGACGTTGCCGGACGTGAGCCCGGCGAGCGGCGCGGGTATGCCGGTGCGCCGGGTCTGGACGGATGTGGTCACTTGCGCAGCCTCCGGGTGTAGACGCGCACGGCCAGTGCCATGCCGAGGACGGTGAGGGCGACGAGGAAGGCCAGGTGGACGGCGACCATGGTCGCGGAGACGTCCGCGCCGTAGGAGGCCAGCCGGGCCAGCTGGGTGCCGTGCCAGACCGGCGAGATCCAGCCGATCCACTGCAGGTAGCCGGGCATCACGGACAGCGGGAAGAAGGTGCCGGCGAAGAGGAACATCGGCATGACCACGAACCGCTGGATGAAGGCGAACTGGAACCCCTCGTCCTCGATCGTGGCGGCATACGCCTGAAGGGGCGCGCCGAAGGCGGTGGCGCTCAGCACGCCCACGGGGATCACCAGCCAGCTCCAGCCCGAGGGCGCGGCCCCGAAGGCGAGCATCACCAGCCAGAAGACGAAGGACTGCACGAGGAAGCGGATGACCACCGCGGTCAGGTGACCGAGGGCCACCTGGCCGGGCTCCACGGCCGTGGCGACCGGTGCGTAGTAGAGGCGTTGCCACTTGAAGCCGGCCATGACCGGGTAGGTCATCTCGCCGGAGACCGACATGACGACCGTCGACACGAGGAGCGCGGGCGCGACGAAGGTGAGGTAGTCGACGCCGTCGACCGCGCCCGCCCCCTGGGACACCAGGGCACCCAGGCCGACGCCCATCGCGACCATGTAGAGCAGGGGCTGACCGACGGCGTAGCCGAGGATCGGCCAGAAGTAGGCGCGCATGCCACGCAGGACGGTCTCGGCGTAGTACCAGACACCGAAGCGGCGGGCCCGCGCAGCCATCTCGGCGTGCGAGGGTGCGGTGCCAGAGTAGGCGAGGCGGTTGGTGTCGACCTCCGCCGCGCGGGTCTGGGGCTCAGTCAATGAGCGACCTCCCGGTGAGCCGGAGGAAGACGTCCTCCAGCGAGGAACGGCGCACCAGCGAGGTGACCGGGTGCAGGCCGCGCCGGGAGATCTCCTCCAGAGCGCCCTCGCCGTCGTGCGTGTAGATGAGGATGCGGTCGGGCAGCACCTCGTTGCGCTCGCCGACGCCGTCGAGCTGGGCCACCACCTGCGCGTTGCGATCGGACCCGAACCGGACCTCCACCACCTCGCGCGTCGAGTGCTCCCGGATGAGCTGCTGGGGCGAGCCCTCGGCCATGATCCGCCCGCGGTCGACGACGATGAGCCGGTCGCAGAGCTGCTCGGCCTCGTCCATGAAGTGGGTGGTCACCACGAGCGTGGTGCCGGCCTCCTTGAGCCGGAACAGCCTGTCCCACAACACATGCCGAGCCTGCGGGTCGAGCCCGGTCGTGGGCTCGTCGAGCAGCAGGATCCGGGGCCCGTTGACCAGCCCGCGGGCGATGGTGAGCCGGCGCTTCATACCGCCGGAGAGGTCACCGACCTTCGCCGTCGCCTTGGCCTCGAGCTGGGCGAAGGCGAGCAGCTCCTCCGCCTTGGGCAGCAGGTAGGAGCGCGGCAGGCCGAAGTAGCGGCCGTACATGACGAGGTTGTCGCGCACGCGCAGCTCCTCGTCGAGATTGTCCTGCTGGGGTATGACGCCCAGGTGCGCCCTGACCTCGGGGCCGTGCTCGGCAGGGTCCATGCCGAGCACCTCCAGCGTGCCGCCGGAGCGGTCGAGCGTGCCGCCGATCATCCGCATCGTCGTTGACTTGCCTGCCCCGTTGGGGCCGAGGAGGCCGAAGCTCTCCCCCGGCGCCACCTCGAAGTCGATGCCGTCGACGGCGGCGAAGTCGCCGTAGCTCTTGCGCAGCCCCTCTGCCCTGATCACCGGTCCAGTCACGTTGATGAACCCTACGTCGGCGCACCGACATCCCCGACACCCTTTTCACGGACCCGGCCGTCGCTGCCCGGGCGGTGCTCCGCTCCGCTCAGCTCAGCCCAGCTCAGCCCGGGCGGTGTGCACCGCGGCGAGCCGCGCCATACCCTCCGCGAGGTCGGCCCACGGCGCGTCCACGACGAGGACGGCGGCCGTGGCCGTCGGGAAGTGGTCGCGCACGCCGGCGAGCGCCGGCCCGGACGAGGTCGTCGGGTCGGCCAGGGCCAGGGTGACCACGCTCATGGACGGCTCGTGCCCCACCACCCACAGCACACCCGCCTCGGGGTCGGCCTCGCGGACGGCGGAGAGCACACCCTCCGGCCCGTGGGTGTAGATGCCGCGGTCGGGCCACTGCTCGGCGTCCGAGGCGCCGGCCCCCTCGAGGACCCGGTCGGCGGTCTGGCGGGTCCGCGTGGCGGTCGAGACGAGGACCAGGTCGGGCGCGAGCTCCTCCTCGGCCAGCCAGCGCCCCAGCGCCTGGGCGTCGGCGACGCCACGCTCCGCGAGCTCGCGCTCGTGGTCGCCGTCAGGATGGATCTTCTCCGCCTTGGCGTGCCGGATCAGGACGAGCGTGCGGGTCATGCGCCTCACGCTAGCGCTGCCCCGCCCCGCCCCGCCAGGTCCTCAGCGGGTCAGCCTGTGCAGTCAAACCGGCACTTTCTCCGTGGAGAGGATCCTCTCCGCTCCCCCAGGGGGTCTGCTGCTCGGCATGCTCGAAAGTGCCGGTCTGAGTGCACGCCCCGCCGCGCCAGAAGTCAGCCCTCCGCGACGACGTGGTCGAGGCGGCCGTGGTCGCGGTATGCCGTGAGCTGCCGGCTCACGTAGGCCCCCATCCGCGGGTAGGCCGCCGGTGTGCCGCCGCCGACGTGCGGGCTGACCAGCACGCCGGGGGTCGAGAAGAAGGGGTGGCCGTCGGGCAGCGGCTCGGGGTCGGTGACGTCGACCGCGGCGCGCAGCCGGCCGCTGCCGCACTCGGCGAGCAGGGCCTCCGTGTCCACCACCGGGCCGCGCGCGACGTTGACGACGAGCGCGTCGTCGGGCAGCGCCGCGAGCACGTCGGCGTCGACCAGCCCACGGGTGCGCTCGCTGAGCGGGACGGCCACGACCAGCACGTGCGCGTCGGCGAGCAGCGACGGCAGCTCCTCGATGCCGTGCACGGCGTCGACATACTCGTCCCCCGCACGGGCCCGGCTCGCGACGGCGACCACCTCGGCCTCGCAGGCGAGCAGCCGTCGGGCCAGCGCCCGCCCGATGCCGCCGTAGCCGAGGATGACGACCCGCGAGTCGGCCAGCGCTCGTCGCTGGCCGATCGCCGTGGTGTCCCAGCGCCCCTCGCCCTGCGCCCGGACGTAGTCCGGGATGGCCCGCTGCGCGGCGAGGATCAGCGTCAGCGCCATCTCGGCGGTCGGGGTGTCGTGGACACCGACCGCGTTCGCCAGCTGCACGCCCTCCGGCACGAACGGCAGCGCGTGCTCGTAGCCCGCGCTGGCCAGGACCACCGCCCGGACGCCGGGGACCTCGCCCATGCGCTTGAGCCACGGGCGGCCGTAGAACGGCAGCACCAGCACGTCCACCTCGCGCCCGCCACCGGGGACGGTGGTGGCGTCGTGTCCGTCGTACGCCAGCACCTCGACCCCCTCCAGGGGGCCGAGGTGCGGCACGAACTCGGCGGGGACGGCGGCGACAGGTGAGGGGCTCGGCATACCCAGACGGTATGCCGAGCCCCTCACCGCAGCTGCAGCGCCCCTGCGGGGCGGGCGATCAGCCCTCGACGCCCAGCGTCGCGAGGATCAGCTCGCGCGCCTTGGCGGCGTCGGCCTGGCCGCGCATCTCCTTCATGACCTGGCCGATGAGCGCGCCGGCGGCCTGCACCTTGCCGCCCTTGATCTTCTCGGCGACGTCGGCGTTGGCCGCGATGACCTTGTCGACGGCGGCCTGGAGGGCACCGTCGTCCTGGACCAGCTCGAGGCCGCGGGCGTCGGCGACCTGGGTCGGGGTGCCCTCGCCGGCGACGACGCCGTCCATGACCTGGCGGGCCATCGAGTCGTTGAGGCGACCGCCGGTGACGAGCCCGTCGAGCTCGGCGATGTGGGCCGGGGTGACGCCGAGGTCAGTCACGGCGACGCCGTCGGCGTTGGCGCGGCGGGCCAGGTCGCCCGTCCACCACTTGCGGGCCGCGGCGGGAGACGCGCCGGCGGCGACGGTCTCCTCGATCACCTCGACTGCTCCGGCGTTGACCACGTCGCGCATCTCCAGGTCGGAGAAGCCCCACTCGCCCTGGAGCCGCTTGCGCCGCTCGGCCGGGTTCTCCGGGAGGGTCGCGCGCAGCCGCTCGACCTCCTCGCGGCTCGGGGCCACCGGCACCAGGTCCGGCTCGGGGAAGTAGCGGTAGTCGTCGGCGTCGGACTTGGGCCGACCGGCGGTGGTGATGCCGGTGTCCTCGTGCCAGTGGCGGGTCTCCTGGAAGACCTTCTCGCCGGCGTCGAGGACCGCCGCGTGGCGGGTGATCTCGTAGCGGACGGCGCGCTCGACGGAGCGGAGGCTGTTGACATTCTTGGTCTCGGTGCGGGTGCCGAGGACCTCCGACCCGATCGGCATGAGCGAGACGTTGGCGTCGCAGCGGATGTTGCCCTGCTCCATGCGGCCGTGGGTCACGTCGAGGGCCCGCAGCAGGTCGCGGAGGGCCGCGACGTAGGCACGCGCGACCTCGGGCGCCCGGTCGCCCGCGCCCACGAGGGGCTTGGTGACGATCTCGATCAGCGGGATGCCGGCACGGTTGTAGTCGACCACGGAGTAGTCCGCGCCGTGGATCCGGCCCGTGGCGCCGCCGACGTGCGTGGACTTGCCGGTGTCCTCCTCCATGTGCGCCCGCTCGATCTCGACCCGGAAGGTGAAGGGCGGCTCACCTGCCTCGTTGGCCGGGACCTCGACGTCGAGCCATCCGTCGAAGGCGATGGGCTCGTCATACTGGCTGGTCTGGAAGTTCTTCGGCATGTCCGGGTAGAAGTAGTTCTTCCGGGCGAAGCGGCACCACTCGGCGATCCGGCAGTTGAGCGCCAGACCGATCCGGATCGCCGACTCGACGGCGGTCCGGTTCACGACCGGCAGCGCGCCCGGGAGGCCGAGGCAGACCGGGCAGGTCTGGGTGTTCGGCTCGGCGCCGAACTCGGTCGCGCAGCCGCAGAACATCTTGGTCGCCGTGCTGAGCTCGACGTGGACCTCCAGGCCCATGACCGGCTCGTAGCGGGTGAGGGCGTCCGCATAGGGGACGGTGCGGTCGGTCGTCGCGGTCATGCCTGCACCTCGATCTCGGGAGCCTTCTCGAAGACGTAGCCGCCCTGGGCCTCGGCGAGGCGGGCCTCCAGGGCCGCGCCCACGGCATACAGGCGCTGGTCCTCCATCGCCGGGGCGAGGAGCTGGAAGCCGACGGGCAGGCCGTCCTCGTCCGCGACACCGGACGGGATCGACATGCCCGGGACGCCGGCGAGGTTGGCGGGGATGGTGGCGATGTCGTTGAGGTACATCGCCATGGGGTCGTCCAGCTTGTCGCCGATCCGGAAGGCGGTCGTGGGCGTGGTCGGGCTGACCAGCACGTCGGCCTGCTCGAACGCGGCGGTGAAGTCGCCGGCGATCAGCGTGCGGACCTTCTGGGCCTGGCCGTAGTAGGCGTCGTAGTAGCCGCTGGACAGCGCGTAGGTGCCTAGGATGATGCGGCGCTTGACCTCGTCGCCGAAGGCGGCGTCACGGCTGGCGGCCATCACCTGCTCGGCGCTCGGGCTGCCCTCCGGCGTGGTGCGGGAGCCGTAGCGCATCGCGTCGTAGCGGGCGAGGTTGGAGCTCGCCTCGGACGGCTGGATGAGGTAGTAGGCCGCCATGGCGTGGACGAAGTGGGGGCAGGAGACCTCGACGACCTGGGCCCCGAGGTCGCGCAGGTGCTGCAGCGCCTCCTCGAAGCACCGGCTGACGCCCTCCTGGTAGCCCTCGCGGGCGATCTCCTTGACGACGCCGACGCGCAGACCCGTGAGGTCACGGGTGCCGGTGGCGGCGGCGACGACGGGCGGCACCGGGGCGTCGATGGAGGTCGAGTCCATCGGGTCGTGCCCGGCCAGCACCTCGTGGAGCAGCGCCGCGTCGGCGACCGTGCGCGCGCACGGACCGATCTGGTCCAGGCTCGAGGCGAGGGCGATGATGCCGTAGCGGCTCACCGCGCCATAGGTGGGCTTGACGCCGACCGAGCCGGTGACGGCGGCCGGCTGGCGGATCGAGCCGCCGGTGTCCGAACCGATCGCCAGCGGCGCGAGGTATGCCGCGACCGCCGCGCTCGACCCGCCGCCGGAACCGCCGGGGATCCGCTCGAGGTCCCACGGGTTGCGGGTGGGGCCGAAGGCGGAGTGCTCGGTGGAGGAGCCCATCGCGAACTCGTCCATGTTGGTCTTGCCGAGGATCGGCATCCGCGCGTCCTTCAGGCGCGTGACGATCGTCGCGTCGTAGGGCGGGACGAAGTGCTCGAGCATGCGCGAGCCGGCGGTCGTGGGCAGGCCCCGCGTGCAGGCGATGTCCTTGACCGCGACGGGGACGCCGGCCAGGCGGGGCAGGTCCTCGCCCGCTGCGCGGGCCGCGTCGACGTTCGCCGCGGTCGCGAGGGCGCCCTCTGCGTCGACCAGCAGGTAGGCGTTGAGGCTGGGGTTGAGACGCTCGATCCGGTCCAGGTGGGCCTGGGTCAGCTCGACCGAGGTGAACTCCCCCGCAGCCAGGCCGTCGGCCATCTGGAGCGCGGTGAGGCGGGTCAGGTCGCGTGCGGTCATCTCGCTCACTCCTCGTCCAGGATCCGCGGGACGCCGAAGCGGCCGCCCTCGGGGTCGGGCGCGTTGGCCAGCGCCTGCTGCTGGGTCAGGCTCGGGCGCACCTCGTCGGGGCGCGTCACGTTGACCAGGGGCAGGGGGTGGGACATCGGGGGCACGTCGGCGGCGGCGACCTCGTTGATCTGGCCGACCCAGTCGACGATCTGGTCGAGCTGGCCGGCGAGGCGGTCGAGCTCGTGGTCCTCGAGCTGGATGCGCGCCAGCATGGCGACGTGCGCGACGTCGTCGCGCGAGAGGTTGGACATGCGGGCCAGTCTAGGTGCCTGGGGCGACAGCCCCGACGCTCCCACCGATGAGCCGGGCGCTCGCCCGGACGGCTCAGCGCAGCCGTCGGCGGAGAACCTCAGCCAGGATCTGCGCGTGGTTGTGCTCGACGTCCCTCACGCCGAAGAGCAGGGTGACCTCCTGCTCGCCCCGCAGCTGCTCCACCAGCTGCCCGAGTGCGTCGGCGGACTCGGCGGACAGCTCTTCGCGGTACCGGCGGACGAACTCGTCGAAGCGCTCCGACTGCTCCTGCCCGGTCAGGCCGTGGAACCACGTCCGCAGCTTCGTGCTCGGCGCGACGTCCTTGGCCCAGAGATCGTGGCGCAGCGCCTCCTTGCGGACGCCGCGCGGCCAGAGCCGGTCGACGAGCACGACATACCCCTGCGTGCCCTCCGGGTCGTGGACGTGGTCGTGGACCCGGCGCGTCCGCACCGTCGTCATGCGGTGAGCCCGGCGCGGACGGTCTCGGCGTCGGGGTTGGTGTGGGGTATGCCGTCGATCACGACGGTCGGGACCGTCTCGTTGCCGTCGTTGGCGCTGCGCACGAACGCCGCCGCCTCCTCGTCCTGCCAGATGTTGACCCAGGTCGCCCTTCCGGCGTCCTCGCCGAGGACGTGCCGGAGCCGCTGGCAGTAACCGCAGCCGGGTCGCCAGTAGACGACCACGGGACGCTCGGACTCGGGCATGGCAAGAACCTCCTGGTGGGTGATGGTGCGGCCGCCCCGCCACGGCGCCGTCCACCACACGAGGGCGAGCCCGCCCACGGCATAGGCGGCAGCGAACAGGTAGTCGCCCTGCCAGACGGAGGTGCTGACGACGACCACCACCACGGCGAGGAGGACGATCCAGAGTCGGCGCATGTCTTTCAGTTTCCTCCTTCATGGATCGCCAGTCACCAGTAGCCCTCTCCCGCGCGTCTGTGCTGGTCAGGGGCGTGGGGTGGGTATGTCGGTGGTGCCTGGTTGAGTGGGGTCATGGAGATGAGGGGCGAGCGAACCAGGGGCGGCAGAGCTCCGGGCGGCGGAGGAGGGGTTGGCAGATGAGCAGCGGGGCGCGTGCGGTGGAGGCGTGGGAGGAGTTCGTGGGCGGGCCGGTCAGTGATGAGCAGGTCGCGTTCGCGCTGGGGGTGTTCGCCGAGCAGGAGGCGCTGTTCGGTGAGGACCCGCAGGAGGGGGACGCGGAGTACTGGCTGCTGCTGGCCGAGGCCGAGGAGACCCTGGCCCTGGAGCGGCAGGAGCCGGCCGGGTGGGCCGGGGAGGAGCTGGACCGGGGCCTGCAGGCCGCGGTCCGCGGCCTGGACCGCGCCGCCGGCCTCGGTGGTGCCGGCCGTGGTGGTGCCGAGGGCGGGGTGGTGGACCCGGCGGGTCTGGTGCACGTCTTCGACGCCGGGGTCGTGGACGCCCTGGGGGTGGCCGGGGCGTTGCGCACGGTCCTGGACGGGCTGACCTTCGCCCTGGTCGCCGAGGCCCGCG
>NZ_BMEM01000001.1:294194-715891 GCF_014636495.1 Ornithinimicrobium tianjinense | reverse complement strand
GCGACCACCCACTGGGGCGCCCCGCTGGGGCAGGCCGTGCGGGCCGGACGCACCGGGATCGCCCGTGCCGCGACCGTGGCCCGGACCCTGACCCGGATCGCGCCCACCCTGCAGGCCGACCAGCAGGAGGCGTACGCCGCGATCGTGACCGACGCCGCGTGCAACCCCGCCCTCAGCGACCGCGACCTGTCCCGGGTCTGCAAGAAGCTGCTCATCGACCTCCTCGACACACCCCCCGACCCCGACCCCGACCCCCATCCCGAGCCCGAGCCGGCCGACGGCCGCGGGGACGGCGGCCGCGGGGACGGGGACGGTGGCGGCGGGGCCGCCGGGGCTGGCAGCGGAGGCTGCGCGGGAGCCGGTGCTGGTGGTGGTGGGGCCGGCCGGTCACGGGCGGGTCTGGAGCGGCAGCTGCGGCTGGTGACCCGGCAGGGGCTGGGCGGGGGCATGACCCGCTACACCATCGACGCCCCCGAGGACGACGCGGCCCTGCTCGACGGCATCCTGGCCGGGCCCCTGGCCCGACCGGTCCCCGGGCCCGAGGGGACCCCGGACCTGCGCTCGGCCGGGCAGCGCCGCTACGACGCGCTGCTGACCGTCCTGGGCCGCGGCCTGGGCCACCCCGGCGCCCCGCCCTCGACCGCCCGCGCCAGCGTCATCATCACCGTGCGCGCCGACCCGAGCACCGGACACCCGACCGGGGCCGCGACCACCCAGACCGGGCAGGTGTTCCCCGCCCGCGCGGCCGGCCCGTCCGCCTGCACCGGCGACCTGACCCCCGTGGTCCTCGGCCCGCACGGCGAACCCCTGGCCCTGGGCTCCACCCAACGCCTGGCCACCCCCGGCCAGTACAAGGCCCTCATCGTCCGCGACGAGCACTGCGTCTTCCCCGGCTGCACCGTCCCCGGCACCTGGTGCGAGGCCCACCACGCGACCTGGTGGTCCCGCGGCGGCCCCACCGACCTCACCAACCTCGCCCTGCTCTGCACCCGCCACCACCAACAGGTCCACGACAAGGACCTCACCGTCACCGTCAACGGCGCCCACGCCACCGTCCACCTCAGATGACCCCGCCCCACCCCGCCCCCACCGGCCGGGCGCACCACCACGCCCACATCCCACGCACACGCAGGGGCGCCTCGGTTCTTCGCGCGCGCAGCTCCTGCGGGGAGAGCTGACGTGACCTCGTCTGCGACCTATCTCCCGTGGGACGACCTGCACGCAGCACGTCCGCCGTGACCTCGTCTGCGACCTATCTCCCGAGGGACGACCTGGCACGCAGCACGTCCGCCGTGACCTCGAGCTGACCCCGGTGCTGCACGAGCTCCTCGAGAACGTGGATGAGGGCACCTCCCTGGGTCCGTCCGGCCGGGCGGGCATGCGTCTCAGGCCGGTCCTGTCCCACGCATGGTGCGCTCCAGTCGGCGCCGGCTACCGCCTCGGACAGCCGGGCGCGTCCGGCGCGGACGAGCTCCTCGAGGTCAGGCAGCGTGCCGGAGGCCCTGAACTCCGCGTCGCGGTCACGGTGGTTGGGCCGTCCCGCCACCTTGTGCCCGGCCCAGAAGTCCATCACCCCGACGCAGTGGACGACGATCGCATAGGGACTGTTGCTGCCGGCCACGTCCAGCTGGGAGTTGGCCGCCTCCTCCCCCAGCTCCTGGCAGGTCGAGAGCATTCCGTCCAGCGCCGTGTCGATGAACGCGAGGTAGTCCTCGTCGCTGAGCTGCGGTCTCATGCGTCCTCCGCCTCCGCCCTTTCCTCCGCGTCGGTCGGATCGGCGCCTGCGCCTGGGTCGACCGATCCCGTCTCCAGCAGGACCCGGAACTGTTCCTCGTCGAGGATCGGCACTCCCAGCTCCTCGGCCTTGGCCGCCTTGGAGCCGGCGTTGGCACCGACGACGACGTAGTCGGTCTTCTTCGACACCGAGCCCGCGGCCTTACCGCCACGGCTGACGATCGCTTCCTTGGACTCGTCCCGGCTGAACCCCTCGAGCGAACCTGTGACCACCACGGTCAGGCCCTCGAGCGTGCGCTCGACCGACTCGTCGCGCTCGTCGGCCATCCGCACCCCGTCGGCCGCCCAGCGCTGGACGATCTCGCGGTGCCAGTCGACCTCGAACCAGGCGCGCACGGACTCCGCGATGATGGCCCCCACTCCCTCCGTCGCGGCGAGCCGCTCCACGGTCGCCTCCCGGATGGCCTCCATCGAGCCGAACTCCGTGGCCAGCGCCCGGGCGGCCGTCGGACCGACGTGCCGGATCGACAGGGCGACCAGGACCCGCCACAGCGGCTGGCGCCGCGCCTGCTGCAGGTTGTCGACGAGCTTGAGGCCGTTGGCCGACAGGACACGTCCGTCGACCACCGACTCCGGAGCGTCCGACTTCTTGGCGGCCCTGGTGTACAGCGGCACCCGTCGCACGTCGTCGGCG
Source organism: Ornithinimicrobium tianjinense (assembly GCF_014636495.1). GTDB lineage: Bacteria > Actinomycetota > Actinomycetes > Actinomycetales > Dermatophilaceae > Ornithinicoccus > Ornithinicoccus tianjinensis. The sequence continues at coordinate 713,463 of NZ_BMEM01000001.1, read as the reverse complement.
GTGAGCGAGAACAGCGTCGCCTCGTTGGTCAGCACCCCGGCCTCGAGCAGGGCGTTGACACCCTCGCCGCCGAGGGCCTCGATGTCGAAGGCGCCGCGGCTGGCCAGGGAGTACAGCCGCTCACGCAGCTGCGCCGGGCACTCCTTCGCGTTGGGACAACGCCAGTCCTTGTCGCCCTCCTTCTGCTGCACCAACTCGGTGCCGCAGGACGGGCAGTGCGTCGGAAAGACGAAGGCCCGCTCGGACCCGTCGCGCTTCTCCACGACCGGACCGAGGATCTCGGGGATGACGTCGCCCGCCTTGCGCAGCACGATGGTGTCCCCGATGAGCACGCCCTTGCGCTCCACCTCGTACTGGTTGTGCAGCGTCGCCCGCTCCACCGTCGACCCGGCGACCTGCACGGCTTCCATCAGCCCCCAAGGGGTGACCCTGCCCGTCCGGCCGACGTCGACGCGGATGTCCAGGAGCGTGGTCGTGACCTCCTCCGGCGGGTACTTGTAGGCGATCGCCCAGCGCGGCGCGCGCGAGGTGGACCCGAGGCGACGCTGCACGTCCACTTCGTCGACCTTCACAACGACGCCGTCCAGCTCGTGCTCGACGTCGTGACGGTGCTCGCCGTAGTAGGCGACGAACTCCTGCACCTCCTCCATCGAGGCCAGCACCTTGGTCCGTGGGGAGACCGGCAGCCCCCAGGCGCCCAGCAGCTCGTAGGCCTGCGACTGCCGGGTGATGTCGAAGCCGTCCCGCGCCCCGATCCCGTGCACGAGCATCCGCAGCCCCCGCTGGGCCGTGATCCGCGGGTCCTTCTGGCGCAACGACCCGGCGGCGGTGTTGCGCGGGTTGGCGTAGGGGGCCTTGCCCGCCTCCACCAGCGCGGCGTTGAGCTCCTCGAACGCCTCGACGGGGAAGTAGACCTCGCCCCGGACCTCGACCAGCCGGGGCACGGGCACCTCCGAGGCGGCCAGCTGGTGCGGGACTCCTTGGATCGTCCGCACGTTGAGGGTCACGTCCTCACCCGTGCGCCCGTCCCCTCGGGTGAGCGCCCGGACCAGGCGACCCTCCTCATACAGAAGGTTGACGGCCAGCCCGTCGATCTTCAGCTCGCACAGGTAGTGCACCTCGACACCGCCGGCGTCCCGCTCCACCCGGTCGGCCCACGCCGTGAGCTCCTCGACCGAGAAGGCGTTGTCCAGGCTGAGCATCCGCTCGAGGTGGTCGACCGCGGTGAACTCCGTCGAGAAGGTCCCGCCGACGGTCTGCGTGGGGCTGTCGGGCACCCGCAGCGCGGGATGCTCCTCCTCCAGGGCCTCCAGCTCGCGCACCAGGGCGTCGAACTCACCGTCGCTGATGGTCGGCGCGTCCTTGACGTAGTAGGCGAACTGGTGCCCCCGGATCTCCTCTGCGAGGTCGGTCCACCGGTGGCGGAGCGACTCGGGGACGTCGTCGACGGGAGGCTCGGGGGTGTCCTGGCTCACCGGCTCATCCTCGCAGGCGCGGGCGTCCGGAGCGGGGCAGACCGCGCCCGTCCGGCCCGGGTGATCAGCACCGACCCGGCGAGCGCGACGGCGGCACCGACCAGCGTCAGCGGAGCCACGGACTCCCCCAGGACCAGCAGACCGAGCAGCACGGAGACGACGATGATCGGGTAGGTCACGCTGGTCGCGACGGTCGGACCTGCAGCGCGGACCACGGCATACTGCATCGCCTGGGCCAGCCCCGTGCCCACCACGCCGAGGGCGAGGACCGCGAGCAACGGGCCCCACAGGTCCCAGCCGTGCACCACGCCGTCCGCGCCACCGGGAGCGAACGGACCCGCCGCCGGCCGACCGCGCCTCCACCAGTCGACCAGGAGCAGCAGCGGCACCTGCGCGAGCGCGACGAGGACCTGTGCCGCCGGCATCGACAGACCTCCCGGGTCGACCCCGTGCAGGAAGCGCCGGACGTAGGTCCACCCCACGCCGTAGCTCGCGGACGCCGCCAGCACGATCGCGAGGCCGAGCGGGTCCGGACCGTGCGTCATCGACCACGGCTGGGCCACGAGCACGACGCCGAGGAAGCCGATCGCCACGCCGAGCAGGCGGCGGCGCCCGACCGGCTCTCCCGGAAGCAGCAGGGCGGTCGTGATCACCGCCGCGACCGGGGTCGTGGCGTTGGAGATCCCGGCGATCGCCGAGGTGACCCGTTCCTCGCCCACGGCGAAGAGGAACCATGGCAGGCTGCAGACCAGCGTCCCGGTGACCGTGAGGTGGCCCCAGGTCCGCAGGCCGCGTGGCAGCGGGGTCCGGGTCACCGCCAGGAGCAGCAGCAGCACGGTGGCGCCGCACGCGACCCGCAACGCGGTGACCTGGGCGCCGGTCAGCGCGCCCAGGCCGAGCTTGATGAGCAGGTAGCTCGAGCCCCAGATCAGGGCCAGCGCGGCATACCAGACCTGCCACGGAACAGCGGCACGGGCGCTCATCGGCGTCTCGAGTTCGTCACCGGCACATGGTCGCACCGGGGACCGACAGAGGAGGCCTCGTCCGGCGACGCGCGGCCGGCAGGAACGCCTGTCCGGTCGGCGCAGCTCGCTCAGGCCAGGGCGGCCTCGGCGAGCGCTGCCCCGAGCTCGACGCTCGTGGCGGTGACCGTGCGCGCCTGTGACGGCGTCAGGCCGGCGAGCCCGCAGGCCGGCGTGACGACGACGTCCTCGAGGTCCCGCGCCGGCAGCCCGAGCTCGCGCCACGAGCGCAGCAGCCGCTCCGCGGGTGCCCGGTATGCCGTGCCCGTCCCGTCGGTCGGCAGCGCACCGGCCCACAGCCGCACCCCCGCGTCGAGGAGCTCGGCCACCCGCTCCCAGCCCTCGCGCCCGAGCAGCGCGGTGTCCAGCCCGACCGCGTCGACGCCCGCCTGCCGCAGCAGGCCGAGTGGCACCTCGGGGGCGCAGGAGTGCACGGCGACCCGCACGGCACCGGCCGTCCGGACGGCCTCCACCACCTGCCTCAGCGCGGCGACGACCTCGCCGTCCTCAGGGGTCCGCAGCACCCGGTAGCCCGACTCCGACCGCACCCGGCCCAGCGTGACCGCGGTCAGTGACGGCTCGTCGACCTGCAGGACGACGTCGGCCCCGGGGACCAGCCGGCGCACCGTGCTCACGTGCGCGGCGGCACCCTCCGCCAGGGACGCAGCGAGGTCACGCGTGGCGCCCGCGTCGGAAAGGACGCGGTCACCGAGCGGCAGCCACAGCGCGGCGGCGAGCGTCCACGGCCCCGCCACCTGCACCTTCAGCAGGCCCTCGTAGCCGTCGAACGCCTCGGCGAGCTCGTCCAGGTCCTGGCGCCACCACGATCCGGTCCGCTCGTGGTCCCGGCCGGGCAGGTCGACCAGGCGCCACCCCTGGGGCTGCAGGTCCACCGGAAGGTCCACCAGCAGGTGGGCCGACCGCCCGACCAGCTCCGTGCCCGGCCCGCGCCCGGGCAGCTCGGGCATGTACGGCATACCGGACACGCCGTCGGGAAGGGCACCGGCGAGCTCTCCCCTGACCACCCGCAAGGCCTCGCGGACGTCGGCGCCCGGCCACGACCCTGCTCCCGTCACCAGCACGCTCACCGGGCGATGGTCGCACATCCCGCGTCCTGCCTCGCCCGGCGCAACGCGTGGGGGTCGCTGACGATCCACAGGTCACAAGTCGGTAACAAGGTCTCGCCAGGGTGCCTCTCGGCGGGTACTTTCACACCACCACTCATCCAGCCGGGACGACCTGTGACCCGGCTCGCTCTCTGCGGAGGCCATTTCAATGACGAAGACCACGACCTGGCGCGTGCTCGCTGCGGCGGCGGCGACCACGCTCCTGCTGAGCGCCTGTGGCACCACCGGCGGCGACGGCGGCGACGCCGGCGGCAGCGCCGACGCCGGCGGCTCCTGCGACCTTGCCATCGGCTACATGGGTGCGCTGACCGGTGACGCCGCCAACCTCGGCACCAACATGCTCAACGGCGTGAAGCTCGCCGTCGACGAGCACAACAAGGAGTCCGACTGCAAGGTCGAGATCGTCCAGTTCGACTCCCAGGGCCTGCCGGACGTGGCGACCCCCCTGGCCGCCGAGGCGATCAACAACGAGAAGGTCGTCGGCCTCGTCGGCCCGTCCTTCTCCGGTGAGACCGACGCGACCGGCGCCGCCTTCGCCGAGGCCGGTCTGGTGACCGTCTCCCCGTCGGCCACCAACCCCAAGCTGTCGACCAACGGCTGGGACACCTTCCACCGTGTCCTCGGCAACGACTCGGTCCAGGGCCCGCAGGCCGCCGCCTACATCACCGGCACCGGCGCCGAGAAGGTCTTCGTCGTCGACGACGCCTCCGACTACGGCAAGGGCATCGCCGAGAACGTCGCCGCCACCCTGGGTGACGCTGTCGTCGAGACGGACACCATCCAGCAGAAGCAGACCGACTTCGGCCCGACCGTGACCAAGGTCCTGGCGGCCGACGCCGACGCCCTGTTCTTCGGCGGCTACTACGCCGAGGGCGGCCTGCTCATGAAGCAGCTGCGCGCGGGCGGCTGGGAGGGCACCTTCGTCTCCGGCGACGGCTCCCTGGACGCCGGCTTCGTCGAGGCCGCCGGTGCGGACGCCGCCGAGGGCGCAGTCCTGACCTGCCCCTGCGCCCCGTCCCCGGAGGACTTCACCGCCGCGTTCAAGGCCCTCAACGGGGTCGACCCGGGCACCTACTCCGCCGAGGCCTACGACGCGACCAACGTGCTGCTCGACGGCATCGACGCGGGCAGCACCGACCGCGCCAAGCTCCTGGAGTTCGTCAACGCCTACGACGAGGAGGGCATCACCAAGCAGGTGAAGTTCGACGAGACCGGTGAGGTTGCCGAGGTCGTCGTCTACGCCTACACCGTCAAGGACGGCAAGATCCAGCCGGGCGAGCCGATCGAGTGACCCACGCCGGTATGCCGTGGGGCGCGCCCGACTGACACGCGCCCCACGGCCCACCGACACCCACGCTGCGGCCGGCCCCCACCGGGACCGGCCGCAGCGCGTGTCACGCGAGTCCTCACCGACCTGACGGGAGATCCCTGTGCAGTTCCTGTTCGACAACTTCTTCGCGCTGACGATCAGCGGCCTGGCCCTGGGTGCGGTCTACGCGCTCATCGCCCTGGGCTACACGATGGTCTACGGCGTCCTGCAGTTCATCAACTTCGCCCACTCCGAGGTCTTCATGTACGGCACCTTCGCCGTGGTGTGGGTCCTCTACTTCATGGGCGCGTCCGGCACGACCGGCCCGGCCGTCTACGGCAAGTTCGCCATCGCCCTGCTGGTGGCCATGGCGGTCTCGGCCTCCGTCGCCCTGCTGCTGGAGCGCGTCGCCTATCGGCCCCTGATCCGCCGCGGCGCCCCCCGCCTCATCGCCCTGATCTCGGCGATCGGCGCCTCGTTCATGCTCGCCGAGGCGATGGGTCTGCGTGACCGCCTCGTCGGCTTCGTCGGCCTCGACGACGAGCTGGCGCCCTACGTCGCCAGGGCGCGCGACACCCGCGGCCTGCCGCTGGAGATCCCCCGTGTCGGCCTGTTCACCATCGGTGACTACCGGGTGACCAACATCGACGTGATCGTCATCCTCTCCGCGCTGCTCATGATGGTGCTGCTCGACCAGTTCGTGCGGCGCTCCCGCCTGGGTCGAGGCATCCGCGCCGTCGCGCAGGACCCGGAGTCGGCCGCCCTCATGGGCGTCAACTCCACCCGCGTGGTGCAGCTGACCTTCCTGCTCGGCGGCATCATGGCCGGTGCGGCCGCGACCCTCTACATGGTCCGCATCGGCGCCACCCGCTTCGACGCCGGGTTCCTCATGGGCGTCAAGGCGTTCACGGCCGCGGTCATGGGCGGCATCGGCAACCTCCGCGGCGCCCTGCTCGGCGGCTTCGTCCTCGGCGTGGCCGAGAACTGGGGCTCCGCCGTGATCGGGACCGAGTGGAAGGACGTCGTCGCCTTCGCCCTGCTCGTCCTCATCCTGCTGTTCCGACCCACCGGCCTGCTCGGTGAGTCGCTCGGAAAGGCCCGCGCATGAGCACCGCCGCCAGCACCGACGCCACCGAACCCCGCGCGAGCGCCGGGACGTCCCGGGCCGCCGCGCTGCGCGGCGCGCGCATCCGTGAGGCCTGGCACCGGGCACCCCGCCCGGTGCGCTGGCTCCTGGGCCTGCTCGTGGTCCTGTTCTTCTACGCGCTGCCGATCCTCAACCCGCCGATCATCTCCACCCCGGACACCGACTTCGGCGGCGTCCTGTTCACGGTCGCCGTCTACGCCCTCGTGGCGATCGGCCTCAACATCGTGGTCGGGTATGCCGGTCTGCTCGACATGGGCTACGTCGGCTTCTACGCCGTCGGTGCCTACACGGTCGCGGTCCTGACGTCAGAGCACGGGAGCTGGCCGTTCCTGCTCGTGCTCCCGATCGCCATGCTGACCACGATGGTCAGCGGCATCCTGCTCGGTGCGCCGACGCTGAGGGTCCGCGGAGACTACCTGGCCATCGTGACGCTCGGCTTCGGCGAGATCGTGCGCCTGACGCTCGTCAACTCCGAGTGGCTGGGCGCGGCGGCCGGCATCTCCAAGATTCCGTCCCCGCCCGACCTGCCGCTCTTCACCGTGCCGCACATCTCCTGGGACACCGGGGTGCCGCTCGTCGATCTCGGACGCACGACCACCTTCCTCGAGTTCGGCGTGCTGGACCAGGTGCCCTACTACTGGGTGGCGCTGACCGTCATCCTGGTCGTGCTCTTCTTCGACAAGCGCCTCAAGGAGTCGCGCGTCGGACGCGCCTGGGAGGCGACCCGCGAGGACGAGGACGCCGCCGAGATCATGGGCGTGGCGACCTTCAAGTTCAAGCTGCTCGCGTTCGCGCTCGGCGCGCTCGTCGGCGGCCTCGCCGGTGCGCTCTTCGCGACCAAGCAGGGCTTCGTCAACCCGCAGTCCTTCGCACTGCTGCTCTCGGTGATGTTCCTCGCGGCCGTCGTCGTCGGTGGTCAGGGCAACCGCTGGGGTGTCATCCTCGGCGCCGTCGTGGTCGCCTACCTGCCCGAGCGCTTCCGCGGCTTCGAGGAGTGGCGCGTCCTGGTCTTCGGCCTGGCGCTGATGCTCCTGGCCACCTACCGCCCGGAGGGGCTGATCCCGCCCGGCCGGACAGCCAGGGTCAAGAAGGCACGCAAGGAGGTGGCGGCACTGGAGGAGGGCGACGTCGAGGACACCCCGTCCGACCCCTACGCCGGCGCAGCCGGCAGCGGTGCGCTCAACCGCCAGCGCAGTGCCGACACCCTCGCCACCCACACCGACCCCCGCACCGGGGAGGAGACCAGCAGCCATGACTGACACCACCTCTGCCGGCGCGGCAGCCACCGCCGTCGCCCCGGGCGGCAAGGCGCTGCTCGAGGTCGACGACGTCACGCTCAAGTTCGGCGGTCTGACCGCGCTGAACGGCGTGAGCTTCGAGATCCGTGAGGGCGAGATCCTCGGGCTCATCGGGCCCAACGGCGCGGGCAAGACGACCTGCTTCAACGTGATGACGGGCGTCTACCAGCCGACCTCGGGACAGGTGCGCTTCGAGGGTGAGCCGCTCACCGGCCGCAAGCGTCACAAGATCACCCGGCTCGGCATCGCCCGGACGTTCCAGAACATCCGGCTCTTCCGCACGATGACGGTCAAGGAGAACGTCATGGTCGGCGCCGACGCGCGCCACAAGACCTCGGTGCTCGGCGCGCTGTTCCGCCTGCCGCTGCACCGTCGGGAGGAGCACGAGGGCAGCCAGCTGGCCCAGGAGCTCCTGGACTTCGTCGGGGTGAAGGTGGACGCCGACGAGCTGGCCGGCAACCTCTCCTACGGCGACCAGCGCCGCCTGGAGATCGCCCGTGCCATGGCGACCAAGCCCAGGCTGCTCTGCCTGGACGAGCCGGCCGCCGGCTTCAACCCCTCGGAGAAGCAACGGCTCATGGAGCTGATCCGCAAGGTCCGCGACCAGGGCTACACGGTGCTCCTCATCGAGCACGACATGAAGCTCGTCATGGGCGTCACCGACCGGATCGTCGTCCTCGAGTTCGGCAAGAAGATCGCCGAGGGCACTCCCGAGGAGATCCGCAACAACCCCGCGGTCGTCGCGGCCTACCTCGGTGTCGAGACCGACGAGGTGGGGGAGGCCGTCGAGCACGGCGGCACCGACGCGATCGACGCGGTGGTCAGCGGCGACGCGGCCGACGTCGTGGATCACCACCACCACAACGAGGAGGAGGGCACCGATGCTTCTTGAGGTCGAGGACCTGTCCGTCAACTACGGGCACATCGAGGCCATCCGCGGGCTGACCTTCGGCGTCGAGGAGGGCTCCATCGCGACCCTCATCGGCGCCAACGGTGCCGGCAAGTCCACCACCCTGAAGACGATCTCCGGTCTGCGCAAGATCCGCACCGGTCGCGTCCTCTTCGACGGCAAGGACATCGCCAAGGTGCCGGCCCACGAGCGGGTGCAGCTGGGCATCAGCCAGTCCCCCGAGGGTCGTGGCGTCTTCCCGGGCATGACCGTCCGGGAGAACCTCGACATGGGCGCCTATGCCCGCAAGGACCGCTCGTCGGCAGCGCTCAAGCCTGACTTCGACCGCGTCCTGGAGCTGTTCCCGCGCCTCTCCGAGCGCATCAACCAGGTCGCCGGCACGATGTCCGGCGGCGAGCAGCAGATGCTGGCGATGGGCCGCGCGCTCATGGCCCGCCCGCGTCTGGTGCTCCTCGACGAGCCGTCGATGGGCCTGGCGCCCAAGCTGATCCAGCAGATCTTCGAGATCATCAAGGAGATCAACGCCCAGGGCACCACCGTGCTCCTCGTCGAGCAGAACGCCGCCCAGGCGCTCCGCCTCGCCGACACCGCCCACCTGCTGGAGACGGGCGAGATCGTCCGTTCGGGCACCGGGCACGAGCTGGCCACGGATAGCTCGGTCCGCGAGGCCTACCTCGGCGGCTGACACCACCCCCGGCGCGAGGCCCCCGTCAGCACCTGCTGGCGGGGGCCTCGTCAGTTCCTGGAGGCCCGCTCACCACGGGCTTGCACCTCGCCCAGTGACCCACCTTGGTCGCCACAGGGGCTGTCCGGTCGCGAGAGTGGGTCTGTCGGCGCCCTGGACGACCGCTGCCCCTCGGCGCCCTAGTCGACCGCTGCCCCCCGGCTACCCGTCGCGGCGATGGTGGCGGACCCGACGACGCGCGTGCCGGCATACAGGACGACCGACTGGCCCGGCGCCACACCCCTCACTCGCTCGTCCAGGTGCACCCGCACCCGCCCCGGTATGCCGTCTCCCCCCTCGACGAGCGCCGTCGCCGGGATCTCTTGGCCGTGGGCGCGCACCTGGGCCCCGACGCGCTGCTCCCCCACCGGCACGGGGCCGCACCAGCGCAGGTGGTCACCCTCGATGACGTCGACACCGAGCAGCTCCTCCGGCCCGACGACGACCGTGTTGGTGCGGGTGTCGGTGGAGACGACGTAGCGCGGGGAGCCGTCGGCGGCGGGGACCTTGAGGCCGAGGCCCCGGCGCTGGCCGACCGTGTAGCCGTGGGCGCCACCGTGCTCGCCCAGCACGGTGCCGTCGACGTCGACGATCGGGCCGGGCCGCTCCCCCAGCCGACCGGCGAGCCAGCCCCGGGTGTCGCCGTCGGCGATGAAGCAGATGTCGTGGCTGTCCGGCTTCTTCGCGACGCTGAAGCCGCGGGCCGCCGCCTCCTCGCGGATCTGCGGCTTCGTCGAGTCGCCGAGCGGGAAGAACGAGCGGGCCAGCTGGTCGGCGTCCAGCACCCCCAGCACGTAGGACTGGTCCTTGGCCGGGTCGACCGCCCGGCGCAGCTCGCGCCGCAGCCCACCGGGCACGGCCGGGTCGGTGACCTCGACGACCTGTGCGTAGTGACCGGTGGCGACCGCGTCGAACCCGAGCGCCAGCGCCTTGTCGAGCAGGGCCGCGAACTTGATCTTCTCGTTGCAGCGCAGGCACGGGTTGGGGGTGCGGCCGGCAGCATACTCCGAGACGAAGTCCTCCACGACGTCCTCGCGGAAGCGCTCGGCCATGTCCCAGACGTAGAACGGGATCCCGAGGCGGTCCGCCACGCGTCGCGCGTCACCGGCGTCCTCGATCGTGCAGCAGCCGCGGGCGCTCTCGCGCAGGGTCGCCGCGGACTGGGCCAGCGCCAGGTGGACCCCGACGACCTCGTGCCCCGCGTCGAGCATGCGGGCCGCGGCGACCGCCGAGTCGACGCCCCCGCTCATGGCCGCGACGACCCTCACGGCCGGCCCCCCGCCGCGGCGTGCGCGCGCCGGGCGCCCTCGAGCGCCTGCGGGAGCGCGGCCAGGAACGCCTCCACGTCCGCGGGGGTGGAGGTGTGCCCGAGCGTCAGCCGCAGCGCGCCGCGCGCCTGCTCCTCCGGCACCCCCATGGCGAGCAGGACGTGGCTGGGGCGGGGCACGCCCGCCGTGCAGGCGGACCCCGTCGAGCAGGCGACCCCCGCCGCGTCGAGCAGGTAGAGCAGGGAGTCGCCCTCGCACCCGGGCACCCGCAGGTGGGCGTTGCTCGGCAGCCGCCGGGTGGTGTCGTCGGGCGCCCAGGCCCCGCTGACGGTGATCGTGGGGTCGATCGTCAGGGCTCCCCCGATCAGGGCGTCGCGCAGGGACGCGAGACGGGCGGCGTGCTCCGCCCGGCGCGCCACCGCGAGCGCGACCGCCTCGGCGAGCCCGGCGACGCCCGCCGCGTCGAGGGTGCCCGAGCGCAGGCCGCGCTCCTGGCCGCCACCGTGGGCCAGCGGCTCCGGGGCCTGGTCCCGCCCGACGGTGAGGACGCCGGTGCCGACGGGGCCGCCGATCTTGTGGCCGGTGACGACGCCCAGGTCGACCGCGGAGAGGTCGACGGGCACCTGCCCGAGGGCCTGGACGGCGTCGCTGTGCACGGGTATGCCGTGCGCGTGCGCCTCGGCCGCCAGCGCGGCCACCGGCTGCACCGTGCCGACCTCGTTGTTGGCCCACATCACGCTCACCAGCGCGACCGTGCCCGGGCCGCCGTCGGCCTCCAGCGCGGCCCGCAGCGCGTGGGGGCTGACGACACCGTCCGGGTCGGGCTCCACCCAGGTGACCCTCGCACCGCCCCTGACGAGGTGCTCGACCGCGTCGAGGACCGCGTGGTGCTCGATCCCGCTCACCACGACGCGGTCGCGACGCGGGTCGGCGGCACGGCGCGCGGCATAGGTGCCCTTGACGGCGAGATTGTCCCCCTCGGTGCCCCCGGAGGTGAAGACCACCTCCGACGGGGTGACGCAGAGCGCCTCGGCGATCCGCTCCCGCGACTCCTCGACGACACGGCGGGCGGCCCGCCCCGGGGCGTGCAGCGACGCGGCGTTACCCAGCGAGGTGTCGCGCATCGTCCGCGTGACCACGTCGACGACCTCGGCCAGCACCGGCGTGGTGGCGGCGTGGTCGAGGTAGACGGGGTGTGCGGAGGCCGGCATCTGTCCGATTCTACGGCGGCAGCCCGGCCCGCCCGGACGCCCGCAGACGCCACGAGCCGGCCGTGACCCCCCGGGAGTCACGGCCGGCTCGTGCGCCGGGGCGGCGTCAGCCCTTGCGGGCGTTCACCTCGTCGGTCGCCTGCGGCAGGACGGTGAACAGGTCCCCGACCACGCCGAAGTCGACGAGCTCGAAGATCGGCGCCTCCGGGTCCTTGTTGACCGCGACGATGGTCTTGGAGGTCTGCATGCCGGCGCGGTGCTGGATCGCGCCCGAGATGCCGGCCGCGACATACAGCTGCGGGGAGACCTGCACGCCGGTCTGGCCGACCTGGGAGGAGTGCGGGTACCAGCCGGCGTCGACCGCGGCGCGGGAGGCACCGACGGCGGCCCCGAGCGCGTCGGCGAACGCCTCGACCGGACCGAAGTCACCACCGGTGCCGCGCCCGCCGGAGACCACGATCGCGGCCTCGGTCAGCGACGGGCGGCCGGAGGCGGTCTTCTCCTTGCGCTCGACGATCCGCGCGGCCTTGGCCCCGTCGGAGACCTGGACGTCGACGACCTCCTCGGCCGCCGCGCCCGCCGCCTCCTCCACGGGGACGGAGTTGGGCTTGAGGGTCACGATCGGGCTGCCCTTGGTGACCGAGGCGGTCACCGTGTAGGAGCCCGCGAAGACGGACTGCGTGGTCTGCACGCCGCCCGCGGCGCCCGGCCGGACGTCGACCGCGTCGGTGACCAGGCCCGAGGAGGTCTTGATGGCCAGGCGGCCGCCGATCTCCTTGCCCTCGTTGGTGGAGGGCAGCAGCACCGCGACCGGGCTGGTGCGCTCGACGAGCTGGGCCAGCGCCTCGGCGACCGGGGCGACCAGGTGGTCGGTGAGGTCGGCGGACTCGAGCCGGTAGACCTTCGCCGCGCCGTGGCGGGCCAGGGTCTCCTTCGCCGCGTCCGCACCGGCGCCGACGAAGACCGCGGACGGCTCCCCGAGGCGGGCCGCGGCGGTGAGCAGCTCGGCGGTGGACTTGCGGACGTCGCCGTCGACGTGGTCGACCAGGACCAGAACTTCAGCCATGTCTCTCTTCTTCCTCGCTCAGCGATCCGGGTCAGACGAACGTGCGGGAGGCCAGGAACTCGGCCAGCCTGCGGCCGCCCTCGCCCTCGTCGGTGACGATCTCGCCGGCGGTGCGCGGCGGACGGGCCTGCACGGCCTCGACCTTGCTCCACGCGGCGTCCAGCCCGACCTGCGAGGCGTCCACGCCCAGGTCCGCCAGGCTCCACGTCTCGACGGGCTTCTTCTTGGCCGCCATGATCCCCTTGAACGAGGGGTAGCGCGGCTCGTTGATCTGGTCCGTGACGGACACCACGGCCGGCAGGCTCGCCTCGACGGTCTGGGAGTCGGTCTCCGAGTCGCGGCGGATGCGCACGGAGCCGCCCTCGACGGTCAGCTCGGAGGCGAAGGTGACCTGCGGCAGCCCGAGGCGCTCGGCGAGCATCGCCGGGACCACGCTCATCGAGCCGTCGGTGGAGGCCAGGCCGGTGAGGACCAGGTCGACCCCGCCGATCTTCTTGACGGCCTCGGCCAGCACGAGCGAGGTCGCGACCGAGTCGGAGCCGGCGATCGCCTCGTCGGTGACCAGCACCGCCTTGTCGGCACCCATCTGGAGGGCCTTCTTCAGCGCCGCGGCGGCGTCCTCGGGACCCATCGTGAGGACGGTGACCTCACCGTCGCCGGACTCGACGAGCTTCAGGGCCTCCTCCACGGCATACTCGTCCAGCTCGGAGAGCAGCCCGTCGACCGACTCGCGGTCGGTCGTGTTGTCAGCCTCGAAGTGCCGGTCGCCCTGGGCGTCCGGCACGTACTTCACACAGACGACGATGTTCACTCGCGTCACGTCCTCGTGGTTGTCGGGTAGGTCAGTGGGCCCATCTTGGCACCTTCCGCGCGCGTCAACGAACACGACCCCCCGTCAACGCCTCCCGGGTATGCCGTGGGCCGGGTCGCGAGCGCGCGACCCGGCCCACGGCATACCCGGGAGCGTCAGCGACCCTCGAAGGAGGCCTTGCCCGGGCCGTCCTTGACGAAGGACGTCATGCCGATCTCGCGGTCCTTGGTGGCGAAGACTCCGGCGAACTGCATCGCCTCGATCGCCAGGCCGGTCTCCAGGTCGCCGTCGAGGCCGCGGTCGATGGCCTCCTTGGCAGCGCGCAGGGCGAAGGCCGGCCCGTGGACGTAGCGGCTGACCATGGCTCGCGCCGTCGCGTGGGCCTCACCCGGCTCGCACACCTGGTCGACCAGGCCGATCTCGAGCGCCTCCTGCGCGTCGACCATCCGGCCGGAGTAGACGAGGTCCTTGGCACGGGTGACCCCGACGAGGCGGGCGAGGCGCTGGGTGCCACCGGCCCCCGGGATGACGCCGAGGAGGATCTCGGGCTGGCCGACCTTGGCGTCGGAGGCGGCGACGCGGAAGTCGCAGCACAGGGCGAGCTCGTTGCCGGCCCCCAGGGCGTAGCCCTCGATGGCGGCGACGGTGGGCTTGGGGATCCGCGCCACGGCGGTGAACGCCGCCTGGATGAGCGGGGCCCGCTGCACCATGTCGGTGTAGCTCATCCCCTGCATCTCCTTGATGTCCGCACCGGCGGCGAACACCTTCTCGCCGCCGTAGAAGATCACCGCGGCGACCTCGTCGTCGGCCGAGACGATCGCGGCCGCCTCGCCCAGCGCGTCCTGCACCTCGATGGACAGCGGGTTCATCTTCGGCCGGTCGATCCGGACGGTGGCGATGCTGGACTCGATCTCGACGCGCACGAAGTCGCTGGCGGTCCGGACGGTGCGGCTCATGCCTGGTCCCCGTCCTGCGCGTCGGTGGTGCCCTGGGAGCCCGAGGTGCCCACGGACAGCCACGGTCCGACGACGGTGCCCTCGGGCGCGTCCTCGGGGATCTCCGGGTCCAGGCCGGCCGCGACGCGGCTCTTGGCCATGACGTTGCGGTGCCACAGACCCAGGCCCTGCAGGATCAGGCCCACCGCGATCTGGAGCTTGGCCTTCGGGTCCTCCTGACGCGCGATGACCTGCTCGACGGCCAGCACGAGGTTGCCGTTGGCGATGCCGGCCTTGACCAGGTTGACGCCGAGGGTGAGGTCGTTGCAGCCGTTGAGCCTTGTCTCCAGGTCCTCGGGCACCGAGCCGGAGATCTGCCACTGGCCGAAGACGCGCATCACGTCGAACTGGTTGCCCGGGACGGCCTTGACGAAGAGCTTCTGGTCGCGGGCCTGGAAGGCCACGTCGCCCTCGCCGTCGAGGTCGGGGTCCATCTGGAGGTCCTGCAGCGCGTCCAGGACGCGGCCCGTCAGGGGGCGGTCACCGGGCGGCGGGGGGAAGTTGGGCAGGGACGTCGGATCGCTCATGTGGCCCAAGGTACCCCGGCCCTATCCTTGACCCCCTATGGCGCCACCCCTCCGCCCGCGACGCGGCACCGACGTCCCCCCGCCGCTCGGCGTGACCCGCTCGGAGAGCGGCACCGAGGTGGCCGTCATGGCCCGCCACGCCACCGCCGTCGAGGTCTGTCTCTTCGACGCCGACGGCGAGCGCCGCGTGCCGCTGCGGCGCACGGCATACGGCATCTGGTGGGACTGCGTCCCCGACCTGCTCCCGGGCACCCGCTACGGCTTCCGCGTCCACGGGCCCTGGCAGCCGGAGGCCGGGCACCGCCACAACCCCGACAAGCTGCTGCTCGACCCCTACGGCCACGCGGTGGACGGCTGGGTGCACTGGCGGCCGGAGGTCTACGGCCACGTCGTCGACGACCACGGCAACGCCGCGTCCGAGACGCGCGACCGGCGCGACAGCGCTCCGTGGGTGCCGCGCAGCGTCCTGGTCGACCACGGCTTCGACTGGGGCGAGGACCAGCTCCCGGCCGTCCCGTGGTCCGAGACCGTGATCTACGAGGCGCACGTGCGCGGCCTGACCATGCGGCACCCGGCGGTCCCGCCCCACCAGCGGGGCACGTATGCCGCGCTCGCCCACCCGGCGGTGCTCGATCACCTCACCTCCCTCGGCGTGACCACGCTCGAGCTGCTGCCGGTGCACGCGTTCGTCACCGAGCCGACGCTCGCGCAGCTGGGGCTGCACAACTACTGGGGCTACAACACGCTGGGCTACTTCGCTCCGCATGCAGGGTATGCCGCGGCGCGCGACCCGCAGGGGGTCGTCGACGAGCTCAAGGGTGCGGTCAAGGCCCTGCACGCCGCCGGGATCGAGGTGCTGCTCGACGTCGTCTACAACCACACCGCGGAGCAGGGCGCCGGGTCGGGGCCGACGCTCTCGTGGCGCGGGCTGGACAACGCCAGCTACTACCGGCTCGACGCGCGCGGCCGCGACATCGACGTCACCGGCTGCGGCAACACCCTCGACCTGCGCCAGCCGCTGGTGGCCCGCATGGTGCTGGACTCCCTGCGCCACTGGGTGGAGGAGTACCACGTCGACGGCTTCCGCTTCGACCTCGCCCCGGCGCTGGCGCGGGGGCGCGACGACTCCTACGAGCGCGACCACGCCTTCCACGTGGCGCTGCAGACCGATCCCCTGCTCTCCCGCGTCAAGCTGGTCGCCGAGCCGTGGGACGTGGGCGTGCACGGCTGGCGGACCGGTCAGTTCCCGGCCCCGTTCGCCGAGTGGAACGACCGCTTCCGCGACACCGCGCGCTCGTTCTGGCTCGGGGACGTCGGGCGGGCCCTGAACGGGCAGCCCGGTCACGGGATCCGTGAGCTGGCGACCCGGATGGCGGGGTCGGCCGACCTGTTCTCGGACGACAACCGCGGCTCGATCGCCTCCGTCAACTTCGTCACCGCCCACGACGGCTTCACCCTGGCCGACCTCACGGCATACGAGCAGAAGCACAACATCGCCAACGGTGAGGACAACCGCGACGGGCACAGCGACAACCGCTCGTGGAACCACGGCGTCGAGGGGACCACCCGGGACGCCGAGGTGCTCGTGCACCGCAACCGCTCGATCCGCAACCTGCTCGCCACGACGCTGCTGTCGACCGGGGTGCCGATGCTGGTCGCCGGTGACGAGATGGGCCGGACCCAGCACGGCAACAACAACGCCTACTGCCAGGACAACCAGCTGACCTGGGTGCGGTGGGACCTCAAGCCCTGGCAGCGCGAGCTGCTCGAGGACACCACCGAGGTGCTCACGCTGCGGCGGGAGCTGGCGCTGCTGCGGACGCCGCTGTTCCCGAGCTTCGAGCCTGAGGTCGGGCGCACCAGGCTGCGGTGGTTCGACGAGGGCGGGGACGTCGTGGACGAGGCGAAGTGGCGCGACCCCTGGCGGCGCACGGTGGTCGCGGTCTTCGACACGCTCCACGCGGCGCACGACCGCCAGGCCGTGGCGCTGGTGCTCCACGCCGGACCTGACCGTCTCGAGGTCGTGACGCCGAGCGTCGAGGGCGTGACGGGCTGGCGGGTGCGCTGGTCCAGCGACGCCGCCGCCCCCGCACGCGCCGACATCTCCCCCGGCGAGCGCCTCACGGTCGGCCCCACGACGTTCACGCTCCTCGTGGCCGACCCCACCTGACCCGCCGAACGCGCCCCGTCGCTACCCCACGCTGAGAGCAACCACAAGGCGCGTCCGGTGGTGCTGAGAGCAACCACGGGACGCGCCCGGTGGGGGAAGGGGTGGGGTCAGGGCAGGGTGACCAGCCCGAGCTCGGCGTCGGCCGACATGTGGGGGTGCGCCGGGAGCACGCGGACGGTCCAGCCGAGGGCTCCGGTGCGCTCGAGGCGCACGCGGCCGCCGAAGCGGTGCCGACCCTCGCCGTACGACTGCTGCGGGGCGAGCTCGACGAGCTCCACGTCCGTCAGGGTGTCGCTGGCGCTGGCGCGCCCGTAGGCCATCTGCACCTTGACCGAGGCCGGGTCGAGCTCACCGAGCGCGACGAAGGCGTGCACCTCGATCTCGTCGCCGATCTGCGGCGCGTCGGCCACGCCCTCGACGTCGACGTGGTCGACGCGCACGTGCGGCCAGTTGTGGTGCACCTGGGTGACGTACTGCGCCAGGCTGCGCGCCCCGGCGTGACCGTCCGCGGCCACGGCCCAGGCGGCGTGCGCCGCCGGCCAGTAGTACTGCTCGGTGTAGTCGCGCACCATCCGGTCGGCGAGCACCTTCGGGCCGAGCGTCGACAGCGTGTGGCTGACCATGTCCAACCACCGGCGCGGTATGCCGTGCTCGTCCCGGTCGTAGTAGGTCGGGACGACCGTCTTCTCGAGCAGCTCGTAGAGCGCCGCCGCCTCCAGGTCGTCGCGGCGGTCGGCGTCCTCGACGCCGTCGGCGGTCGGGATGGCCCAGCCGTTCTGGCCGTCGTACCACTCGTCCCACCAGCCGTCGAGGATCGAGAGGTTGAGGGCGCCGTTGAGAGCGGCCTTCATGCCGGAGGTGCCGCACGCCTCGAACGGGCGCAGCGGGTTGTTGAGCCAGACGTCGCAGCCCGGGTAGAGCTGCTGGGCCATGGCGATGTCGTAGTTGGGCAGGTAGATGATCTTGCCGCGGACCTCGGGGTCGTCGGTGAAGCGCACCATCTCCTGGATGAGCGCCTTGCCCGTGTCGTCGGCCGGGTGCGACTTGCCGGCGATGACCAGCTGCACCGGGCGCTCCGGGTCGTTGAGCAGCTTCTTGAGGCGCTCGGGGTCGCGGAGCATGAGGGTCAGGCGCTTGTATGTCGCACCTCGCCGCGCGAAGCCGATCGTCAGCGTGTCGGGGTCGAGGACGGAGTCGACCCAGCCCAGCTCGGCCTCGGTCTGGCCGCGCGCGACCATCGACTTCTTCAGCCGGGACCGGGTGTCGGCGATGAGCTGCTCGCGCAGCTGGCGCTTGGCCGACCAGAAGGCGTCGATCGGCACCTCGTGGATCCGGGTGAAGACCGAACGGCTGGCGACCTCCGGGCCGAGGTGGTCCTTGGCGAGGTCGTAGAGGCGGCGGTCGACCCAGGTGCCGGCGTGGACGCCGTTGGTCACCGAGCCGATCGGCACCTCGTCGACGTCGAAGCCCGGCCACAGGCCCTTGAACATGTCGCGGCTGACGGCGCCGTGCAGCTCGGAGACACCGTTGACCCGCTGGCCCAGGCGCATGCCCATGACCGCCATGTTGAACCGCGAGGCGTCGCCGCCCTCGTAGTCCTCGGCACCCAGCTTCAGGAGCCGCTCCAGCGGCACCCCCGGGATGGTGCAGCCGGGGTCGCCGAAGTGGGTGGCGATGGCGCCCACGTCGAAGCGGTCGATGCCTGCCGGCACCGGGGTGTGGGTGGTGAAGACGGTGCCCGCGCGGACGGCGCGCAGGGCCTCGTCGAAGCTGAGCCCGGCCTCGCCGGTGACCAGCTCGCTGATCCGCTCCACGCCCTGGAAGCCGGCGTGGCCCTCGTTGGTGTGGTAGACGCTCGGGACCGGGGCACCGGTGATCCGCGAGTAGGCGCGCAGCGCGCGGACGCCGCCGATGCCGAGCAGCATCTCCTGCTCGAGGCGCTGGTCGCCGCCGCCGCCGTAGAGGCGGTTGGTGACCTCACGGCGCGTGGGGTCGTTGGACTCGACGTCGGAGTCGAGCAGCAGCAGCGGCACGCGGCCGACCTGGGCGCGCCACACGTGCGCGTCCAGGTGGGCGCCGCGCGGCATACCCAGACGGATGACGACCGGGCTGCCGTCCTCCTCGCGGAGGAGGGAGAGCGGGAGGTCGTCAGGATCCAGGACGGGGTAGGACTCCTGCTGCCAGCCGTCGGCGTTGAAGCGCTGGGCGAAGTAGCCGCTCTTGTAGAAGAGACCGACGCCGACGATCGGGATGCCCTGGTCCGAGGCCGCCTTGAGGTGGTCGCCCGCCAGGATGCCGAGGCCGCCGGAGTACTGCGGGAGCACCGCGGTGATGCCGAACTCCGGCGAGAAGTAGGCGATGGCGTCGAGCGTGCGACCGTCGCGCTCTCCGGCACCCTGCTCGTGGTACCAGCGCGGCTTGGTCAGGTAGCGCTCGAGGTCCTCGCTCGCCTCGCGCACGCGCCGGACGAACTGCTCGTCCGCCGCCAGCCGGTCCATGTCGTCGCTGCGCAGGGACGACAGGATCGCGACCGGGTCCTGACCGGTGGAGGCCCACAGGTCAGGGTCGATGCTCGCAAAGAGGTCACGGGTCGGGGGGTGCCAGGACCAGCGCAGGTTGAGCGCGAGGTCGTGGAGCGGGGCCAGCGACGCGGGGAGGACGGTGCGGACGTGGAGCCGACGGATAGCCTTCACGCGCACGAGGATAGGGGAAAGGTCTGCAAGATCTTGCATTCACCCGAACGACACGGGTCAGCAATCTTGACGCGCGTCCCACAGCGCACCCCCGACGGCAGCCGGACGGTAGCGTGAGGCGCGTGACCGAGCACTCGACCACACCCCGCCCCTCGACGGGCATCGACATCTCAGCTCTGGCGCTCTTCGGCCAGCAGCCGATCGGCCGGATCCCCGTCCTCGACGTGGAGCCGGTCGTCGACGCGGGCGCCCGCCCGACGAAGTCCGTCGTCCACGAGCTGTTCACCGTGAGCGCGACCGTCTTCCGGGAAGGGCACGACGCGGTCAACGCGACCGTCGTGCTGACCGACCCGGACGACGTCGAGCACCGCGTCCCGATGACCCTGGTCAACCCCGGCCTCGGTCACTGGCAGACGACGGTCTTCGCCGACCGGGAGGGGGTGTGGAGCTTCCGGGTCGAGGGCTGGTCCGACCCCTACGCCACCTGGCTGCACGACGGCACGATCAAGGTGCAGGCCGGCGTCGACGTCGAGCTGATGCTCGAGGAGGGCGCCCGCGTCCTGGAGCGGGCCCTGGACGAGATCGAGCGGCCGGACACCCATCGCGCCGTGCTCGAGGAGGCCATCACCCGGCTGCGCTCGAGCGCGCTGCCCGTCGCCGAGCGGCTCCACGCCGGCTCCGACGACCGGGTCCGGCAGGTCCTCGCCCACGCCCCGCTGCGCGACATGGTGACGCCGAGCCGTGACTACCCGTGGTGGGTGGAGCGCAGGCGCGCGCTGACCGGGGCCTGGTACGAGATCTTCCCCCGCTCCGAGGGCGCCACCCAGGACCCGACCACCGGGCTGTGGACGACCGGCACCTTCCGCACCGCCGCCGAGCGGCTCCCCGGCATCGCCGCGATGGGCTTCGACGTCGTCTACCTCACGCCCGTCCACCCCATCGGGCGCACCAACCGCAAGGGCCGCAACAACACGCTGGAGGCGCAGGAGCTCGACCCCGGCTCGCCCTACGCCATCGGCGCCGCGGAGGGCGGGCACGACGCGCTCCACCCCGACCTCGGCGGCTGGGACGACTTCGACGCCTTCGTGGCCCGGGCCCGGACCGAGGGGCTGGAGGTCGCGCTCGACCTCGCGCTGCAGGCCTCCCCCGACCACCCGTGGGCCACCGAGCACCCCGAGTTCTTCACCACCCGCGCGGACGGGACCATCGCCTACGCCGAGAACCCGCCCAAGAAGTACCAGGACATCTACCCGCTCAACTTCGACAACGCTCCCGAGACGGTGTATGCCGAGGTCCGCCGGGTCGTGCAGGTCTGGATCGACCACGGGGTGTCGATCTTCCGGGTCGACAACCCGCACACCAAGCCGGTCGAGTTCTGGCAGTGGCTCATCGCCGACGTGGCCGTCGACCACCCCGAGGTGATCTGGCTCTCCGAGGCGTTCACCAAGCCGATGATGATGCGCACGCTGGCCAAGGTGGGCTTCCAGCAGTCCTACACCTACTACGCCTGGCGCAACACGGCCGCCGAGCTCCGCGAGTACGTCACGGAGCTGGCGACCGAGACGGCCCACTACATGCGCCCGAGCTTCTGGCCGACGACCCACGACATCCTCACCCCCTACATGCAGACCGGGGGGACCACCGCACACCTCGTGCGCGCGGCGCTGGCGGCCACGCTCGTGCCCACCTACGGCATCTACGCCGGCTACGAGCACGTGGAGCACGTCAACCGGCCGGGGGCCGAGGAGCACGTCGACAACGAGAAGTACGAGTACAAGGACCGCCGCTGGGGCCAGCACGTCGAGGGCCGGGAGGACCTCAGCGGCTGGTTGCGGATGCTCAACCGGGTCCGTGCCGAGCACCCGTCGCTGCACTGGCTGCGCAACATCACCTTCCACCAGGCCGAGGACGAGAACATCCTCGTCTTCTCCAAGCACGGGGGCGGCGCGCACGACGGCAGCGACCGCGACACCGTGCTGGTCGTCGCCAACCTCGACCCCCACCAGGTGCGACCCACCCGGCTGCACCTGTCGATGCCCGACCTGGGGCTGGGGCTGGGCTGGGGCGACCGCTTCGTCGCCCACGACCTGGTGACCGGCCAGCGCTGGGTGTGGGACGACTCGCCGTTCGTCCGGCTGGGCCCGGGCTACGGCGAGGAGCCGGTGCACATCATCCACGTGACGAGGAGCTGAAGGACCACACATGCGCGGACTCAACCTGCACCAGCCCGGTCTGAAGAACGACCCCGACTGGTACCGGAAGGCCGTCTTCTACGAGGTGCTCGTGCGGGCCTTCGACGACTCGACCGGCTCCGGCTCCGGTGACTTCACCGGTCTGATCAACCGCCTCGACTACCTCCAGTGGCTGGGGGTCGACTGCCTGTGGCTGCCGCCCTTCTACGCCTCGCCCCTGCGCGACGGCGGGTATGACGTGGCCGACTACACCGCGGTCCTGCCCGAGTTCGGCACCCTGCCCGACTTCCGCGAGCTCATCTCCCAGGCGCACGAGCGCGGCATACGCATCATCACGGACCTGGTGATGAACCACACCAGCGACCAGCACCCCTGGTTCCAGGCCTCCCGCTCCGACCCCGAGGGCCCGTACGGCGACTTCTACGTCTGGTCCGACACCGACGAGAAGTACAGCGACGCGCGCATCATCTTCGTCGACACCGAGACCTCCAACTGGACGTTCGACGCGGTCCGCCGGCAGTTCTTCTGGCACCGTTTCTTCTCCCACCAGCCCGACCTCAACTTCGAGAACGAGGCGGTCCAGGAGGCGATGTTCGACGTCGTGCGCTTCTGGATGGACATGGGCATCGACGGCTTCCGCCTCGACGCGGTCCCCTACCTCTTCGAGGAGGAGGGCACCAACTGCGAGAACCTCCAGCCCACCCACGACTTCCTGGCGCGGCTGCGCGCCATGGTCGACGGGGAGTACCCCGGTCGGGTGCTGCTGGCCGAGGCCAACCAGATGCCCGCGGAGGTCGTGGACTACTTCGGCACCGAGGAGGCGCCGGAGTGCCACATGTGCTTCCACTTCCCCGTCATGCCGCGCCTCTACTACGCCCTCCGCGAGGAGAAGGCCGAGCCGGTGATCCGGGTGATGGAGGAGACCCCCGCGATCCCGCGCGGCACCCAGTGGGGCACCTTCCTGCGCAACCACGACGAGCTGACCCTGGAGATGGTCACGCCGGAGGAGCGGTCGGCCATGTACGGCTGGTATGCCCCCGACCCGCGGATGCGCGCCAACGTCGGCATCCGCCGCCGGCTGGCCCCGCTCCTGGACAACTCCCGCAGCGAGGTCGAGCTGATCAACGCCCTCCTGCTCTCGCTCCCGGGCTCGCCGTGCCTCTACTACGGGGACGAGATCGGGATGGGCGACAACATCTGGCTCAACGACCGCGACGCCGTCCGCACGCCGATGCAGTGGACGCCCGACCGCAACGCCGGCTTCTCCACGGCCGACCCGGGCAAGCTCTACCTGCCGGTGATCAGCTCTCTCGTCTACCACTACAACAGCGTCAACGTGGAGGCCCAGATGGCGAGCAGCTCCTCGCTGCTGCACTGGACCCGCGGCATGCTCGCCGTCCGTGGCGGGCAGGAGGTCTTCGGCCTGGGCGAGTTCGTCGTCTGCCCCGCCGACAACGACGCGGTCCTGGCCTTCCTGCGCATCCTGCCCGACGACGACACCGAGACCCGCGAGGGTCACCGCGCCGTCCTGTGCGTCAACAACCTGGCGTCCCGCCCGCAGGCGGCGCGCATCCAGCTGCCGGAGCGGCTCGCCGGCCTGCCCACCACCGACCTGTTCGGCGGCACCGGCTTCCCGACGGTCGGCGAGGACGGCTCGATCATGCTGACCCTCGGCTCCCGCGACTTCTTCTGGCTCGGCCTCAACCCTCTCGAGGAGGACAACTGATGTCCACGCTCTCTCCGTCGTTCGCGGAGTTCCTGCCCACCTGGGTGGCTGCGCAGCGCTGGTACCGCGGCAAGAGCGGCGGGGCGCTCCCGCAGCTGCGCCGGATCGCCGCCCTGCGCTGGGAGGACCCGCTCGGCGAGGTGGGGCTCGAGGACCACATCCTCGTCGACGAGTCCGGGACCGAGCCGGTCGTCTACCAGGTGCCGCTGTCCTACCGTGCCGAGCCGGTCGACTTCCTCGCCGACGCGCTGGTGGCGGTGGCCGAGCACGACGAGCTCGGCACCCGCTACGTCTACGACGCGACGCACGACCCCGTCTTCGCCCAGACGCTCCTGCAGGAGATGTATGCCGAGCACGAGGTCCCCTCGGCCAGGGCCCGGCGCATCGTCGCCGGCGGCACCGCTCCCGCCCTGCGCTCCTCGCGGGTGCTCAGCGGCGAGCAGTCGAACACCTCGATCATCGTGGAGGCCTTCGGCGAGACCCGCCCGGTCATCATCAAGGTCTTCCGGGTGCTGCAGCCGGGTGACAACCCGGAGGTGACCGTCGGCAGCGCCGTCGGCCGCACCGGCAACCGTCTCGTCCCGGGCCCGATCGGGTATGTCGAGGGACGCTGGCCCCTCGACGACGACACCGAGGCCCGGGGGCACCTGGCGTTCGCCCAGGAGTTCCTGCCCGACACCCTCGACGCCTGGCGCACCGCCCTCGAGGCGGCGAGGTCCGGTGAGGACTTCGCCGAGCGCGCCCGCGCCCTCGGGGCCGCGACCGCGACGGTCCACGGCGTGCTGCGCGAGGCCTTCGGGTCGGGAGCCGCCGACGTCGACGCCCGGTCCTCGCTCGTCGACCAGATGCGTCGCCGCGCCGAGGACGCCTACGCCGAGGTCCCCGAGCTGGAGACCTACCGCGAGGACGTGGAGCGCGTCTATGCCGAGCTCGACGACCTGGACCTGCCGCCCCTCCAGCGGGTGCACGGAGACTTCCACCTCGGTCAGGTGCTCGACGTGCCGGGCCGCGGGTGGGTGCTGCTGGACTTCGAGGGCGAGCCGCTGCGCCCGCTCGAGGAGCGCACGGCCCCCGACCTCGCCCTGCGCGACGTCGCGGGGATGCTCCGCTCCTTCGACTACGCCGCCGCCACGGTCTCCCACGAGGGCGGGGGCGAGCGCGACGACTGGTCGACCGCCGCCCGCGCCGCCTTCCTGGAGGGGTACGCCGCCGCGAGCGGTGACGACCTGGACGCGGTCGAGCGCCGTCAGGTCCTCGATGCTCTCGAGCTCGACAAGGCTCTCTACGAGGTCGTCTACGAGGCGCGCAACCGCCCGGACTGGATGCCGATCCCGGTCGGCGCCGTCCAGCGGCTGATCACCGGCGGTCGCTCCGGCCGCCACCTGTCCGCCGACGGCCCCTTCGTGCCCTCGCCGACCGCGCCGGGCCGCCACCGCGCGGACGAGCCGCAGTCTCATGACGGGCAGGGGGACGAGCAAGGGGACGAGCAGCACCACACCCCCGTCGCCGCCGACTTCGGCGTGGGGGTGCAGGACGTCGGGGACGGCGCCGCCTCTCTCGCCGACGAGGAGGGTCGCGTGGTCGCCGAGGCTGCGCCCGAGGAGTATGCCGCGACCCCGGTGCCCGAGCCCGACACCCAGTCCGAGCACGACACCCAGCCCGAGCCCGACACCGAGCCCGCGCCCGAGCAGCACGATCACCTCACCGACTACGCGACGGCCGCGCACGGCTACCCGTCCGCGGGCGGCGTCTACCCGCACGCCCCGGTGCAGGCCCCGCACGAGATGCTGGCGGCACTCGGCGAGCCCGACGACGACGTGGTGGAGAAGGATGAGGAGGTCGTCCCCTCGACGTTCACCCCCGTCCACGCCTCCCGCCGCCCGGCCAGCGGCAGCGCGCCCCACGCCCCAGTGCCGCCGCCCGCGGAGATGACTCGCGCGCTCCGGCCGGACACCGCGAGCGCCGCAGCGGCCGGCCTGCCGACCGGCGGCGGCGAGGAGCCGCAGCCCTCCGTCGACGCGAACCCTCCCGCCGTCCTCTCCGGCTCGGCCCACGTGGCGGCGAGCGGGCTGGCACCGCGCGCCGAGGGCTGGGAGGCGGTCGACCCCGAGGTCGAGCGCGACCGCGCCTGGGACGACGCGCTGTCCTCCCCCGCCGTGGTCACCGGCGAGGTGGTCAGCGGGCCGTGGACGTCCGGCCCCGTCGAGCGGGCCCTCCTGGACGCGCCCGCGGCCCCGGCCGCACCGCATACCCTGCCCCTCGACCTCGAGGAGGCGACGGACGTCGTCTACGGCCTGCACAGCAACCCGCACACCGTCCTCGGCGCGCACGCCCACCAGGGTCACGTGACGGTCCGGACGGTGCGGCCGGCGGCCGACGCGGTGACGGTGGTCCTGCCGGACGGCAGCGAGTTCCCGATGTCGCCGGAGACCGGGGGCATCTGGGTCACCGTGGTGCCGCTGGAGTCCGTGCCGACCTACCGGCTGAGGGTGCGCGAGCGCGGGCAGGACCAGCTCGTCGACGAGGCCTACCGGCACGCGCCGACGATCGCCGAGCACGACCTCGAGCTGATCGCCGAGGGTCGCCACGAGGAGCTCTGGACGATCCTCGGGTCGCACGTGATGACCGTGCGCGACGAGATGGGCGAGGTGCCGGGCACCCGCTTCGCGGTGTGGGCGCCCAACGCGCTCGCGGTCCACGTCGTCGGCGAGTTCAACGGGTGGGACGGCGCGTCCCACGCGCTGCGCGTGCACGAGCCGTCGGGCGTCTGGGAGATCTTCGTGCCCGGCGTCGGCGCCGGCGCGCACTACAAGTACGACATCACCGGCCCGGACAGCATCCGCCGGGCCAAGGCCGACCCGATGGCCCGGGCCACCGAGGTCCCGCCGTTCAACAACTCCGTCGTCACCGTGTCCTCGCACCGGTGGCAGGACCAGGAGTGGATGGAGCGCCGGGCCGCCACCGACGTCCACCACGGCCCGATGAGCATCTACGAGGTGCACCTCGGCTCGTGGCGCGAGGGCCTGGGCTACGAGCAGCTGGCCGAGGAGCTCGTCAGCTACGTCCAGCAGATGGGCTTCACCCACGTGGAGTTCATGCCGGTCATGCAGCACCCCTACGGACCGTCCTGGGGCTACCACGTCACCGGCTACTACGCCGCCGACAGCCGGTTCGGGCACGAGGACGGCCTGCGCTACCTCATCGACCGCATGCACCGCGCCGGCATCGGCGTCATCCTCGACTGGGTCCCCGGGCACTTCGCGACCGACCCCTGGGCGCTCGCCCGGTTCGACGGGACGCCGATCTACGAGCACCCGGACCCCCGCAAGGGCTGGCACCCGGAGTGGGGCTCCTACATCTTCGACTACGGCCGGCCGGAGGTCCGCAACTTCCTCGTGGCCAACGCCAGCTACTGGCTGGAGGAGTTCCACGCCGACGGTCTGCGCGTCGACGGCGTCGCCTCGATGCTCTACCTCGACTACTCCCGCGGCCCCGGCCAGTGGATCCCCAACAAGCACGGCGGTCGCGAGAACCTCGAGGCCGTCTCGCTCCTGCAGGAGACCAACGCGACGGCCTACCGCCGCAACCCCGGCATCGTGATGATCGCCGAGGAGTCGACGTCGTGGCCGGGCGTGACCAAGGACGTCCACGACGGCGGGCTCGGGTTCGGCTACAAGTGGAACATGGGGTGGATGCACGACACCCTCGGCTACCTCGCGCACGACCCGCTCCTGCGCTCGGCCCACCACCACGCGATCACGTTCTCGCTGGTCTACGCGTTCTCGGAGAAGTACATCCTGCCGATCAGCCACGACGAGGTCGTGCACGGCAAGGGCTCGCTCGTGCGCAAGATGGCCGGCGACGCCTGGCAGAAGTTCGCGACGCTCCGGGCCTTCCTGGCCTACCAGTGGAGCCACCCGGGCAAGCAGCTGCTCTTCATGGGCAGCGAGTTCGCGCAGGCCCGTGAGTGGGCCGACGGCGGCACGTTGCAGTGGGAGCTCACCGAGCAGCCCGGGCACGCCGGTGTCCAGCGTCTCGTGCGGGACCTCAACCGCCTGTATGCCGAGCACCCCGCCCTCTGGCAGATCGACCACCACAAGGACGGTTTCGCCTGGCTCGACGCCAACGCCGCCGCCCAGAACCTCTACTCCTACCTGCGGTGGGGCAACGAGGGCGCCGACGGGCTGCGCCCGGTCGTCGCGGTGGTCGTCAACTTCAGCGGCATCACCCAGGAGCGCGTGCACGTCGGTCTGCCCTACGGCGGCCGCTGGCGCGAGGTGCTCAACACCGACGCGCAGGTCTACGGCGGTTCGGGTGTGGGCAACATGGGCCACGTCCAGGCGCACGACTACGCCCACCAGCACCAGCCGTTCTCCGCGCTGGTGACCGTCCCGCCGATGGGCGCGGTGTGGCTGGTGCCCGACCCCGAGCCGGAGCCTGTGGCCGAAGCGGTCGTGGCCACCGAGGTGGCCGAGGTCGGCGACACCGAGGTCAGCGAGGCCCCGGTCAGCGACGCCGAGGCCGCCGTCGAGGCGACACCGGGTCGCCACCCCCGGGCCGGGCAGCCGGCCCAGGACGCGGACCTGGTCGACGTCGAGGCGCTGCTCACGGCATACCACGAGCGCGTGCCCGACCCCGACGACGTCGACCAGCAGGTGGCCTTCGGCACGTCCGGCCACCGCGGCAGCTCGCTCGACACTGCGTTCAACGAGCACCACATCCTGGCGACCACGCAGGCGATCTGCGACTACCGCCGCGAGCAGGGCACCGACGGGCCGCTGTTCCTGGGGCGCGACACGCATGCGCTCTCCGAGCCGGCCTGGCGCAGCGCCCTGGAGGTGCTGGTGGCCAACGGCGTGGACGTGCGGGTCGACTCCGGCGACGGCTACACGCCCACGCCGGCGGTCTCCAGGGCGATCCTCGCGCACAACCGGGAGACCGACGGCAAGGACAGGGTCGGCGAGGCGGACGGCATCGTCGTCACCCCCTCGCACAACCCGCCCCGCGACGGCGGCTTCAAGTACAACCCGCCGCACGGCGGGCCGGCCGACACCGACGCGACCGGGTGGATCGCCGACCGGGCCAACGAGCTCATGCGCGGCGGTCTGGCCGACGTGCGGCGGGTGGCGTTCGACGAGGCGCTCGCCGCCGCCGGACGCTACGACTTCATGGGTGAGTACGTCCGGGCGCTGCCCCGCGTCATCGACGTCGAGGCCATCCGTCGCGCCGGTGTGCGCATCGGTGCCGACCCGCTCGGCGGGGCCGCCGTGGACTACTGGCAGGCGATCGCCGACGAGCACGACCTCAACCTCACCGTCGTCAACCCCGACGTCGACCCGACCTGGCGCTTCATGACGCTGGACTGGGACGGCAAGATCCGGATGGACTGCTCCTCCCCCGACGCCATGGCCTCGCTCATCGAGACCGTGCAGGGTGCCGGGGCGGGCGCCTACGACGTCGCGACGGGCAACGACGCGGACGCTGACCGTCACGGGATCGTCACCCCGGACGGCGGGCTGATGAACCCCAACCACTACCTCGCCGTGGCGATCGACTACCTCTACGGCGGGGCGCGCCCCGACTGGCCCGAGGACACGGCGATCGGCAAGACCCTCGTGTCGTCCTCGCTCATCGACCGGGTGGCCGAGGGGCTGGGACGCGAGCTGATCGAGGTCCCGGTCGGGTTCAAGTGGTTCGTGCCCGGCCTGCTCGACGGCTCGATCGCCTTCGGCGGCGAGGAGTCCGCAGGAGCCTCGTTCCTGTGCCGGGACGGGTCGGTCTGGTCGACGGACAAGGACGGGATCATCCTGGCGCTGCTGGCTTCCGAGATCATCGCCACGACCGGACGGACGCCCTCGCAGCGGTATGCCGAGCTGGTCGAGCGCTACGCCGAGGGTGGCGAGGTGGCCTACGCCCGGGTCGACGCACCGGCCGACCGGGCCCAGAAGGCGGCGCTGAAGAAGCTCTCGGCCTCCGACGTCTCGGCCACCGAGCTGGCCGGCGAGCCGATCACCGCCGTCCTCACCGAGGCGCCGGGCAACGGCGCAGCGATCGGGGGCCTGAAGGTCACGACCGAGTCCGCCTGGTTCGCGGCGCGGCCGTCCGGCACGGAGGACGTCTACAAGATCTACGCCGAGTCCTTCCGCGGCCCCGAGCACCTCGCGCAGGTCCAGGCCGAGGCCCAGCAGGTGGTGGACGCCGCGCTCAGGACTGAGTGACGGCGACACGCCGACGAGCACCGGCCCCAGCGTTCACGTGAACTCTGGGGCCGGTCCGTGTCGGCGTGGCGCCGGGACGGGTTGGCGCGGGGGTGCCTGGAGCGACGCTCGGGTGGCCGCGGCTGGCGCGACCGGTCGCCAGGACCGTTGACCCGGCGACCCGCAGGTCGTCAGAAGAGGGCGCTCATCAGCGACCCGCGCGCCTTCTGGACGCGGGGGTCGTGGGCGCCGATGACGTCGAAGAGCTCGAGGAGGTGGGTGCGGGCCCGGTCGCGGTCGTCACCGCTGGTGACGCGCACGGTGTCCACGAGCCGCAGGAAGCCGTCCTCGACATGACCGCCGACGAGGTCCACGTCGGCCGCCGCGATCTGGGCGTCGACGTCCTTGGGGTCGGCCGCTGCGGCGGCGCGGACGGCCGCGAGGTCGAGCGAGCTCGTGCGCTCCAGGAGCCGCACCTGCCCCAGGCCGAGGCGGGCCATCTCGTCGGAGGGGTCCTGCGCGAGCGCCTGCTCGTAGGCGCTGATCGCGCCGGCCCAGTCACCCGCGTCGATGGCGTCGTAGGCCTGCTGGTGCAACGGCGGAAGCTCGGCCGCCTCCTCGCCCTCCCCGTCCTCGCCCTCGCTGCCGACCCCGTCCAGCGTGACCCGTCCGGTGACCCCGTTGGTCACCGCGGCCTGCAGGAAGGTGTCCAGCAGCTGACCCACCTGCGCGAGGTCCTGCACTCCGAGGTAGAAGGGCATCGGCTGCCCGCCCATGAGCCCCATCACGACGGGCAGTGCGGTGACCTGCCCGAAGGACTGCTGCAGGATCGGCGTCAGGGCCTGCATGATGCCGGGGTTCTCGCCGAGGTCGACGCCGACGACCTGGAAGCGTCCGTCCTTGTCGGCGACGAGGCCGACGAGGTCGTTGAGGTGCTGCACCGACTCCGGCAGCTGCGGGGTCCACAGGACCAGGACGATCGGGGTGCCCATGCTCGCGTTGACGACCGACTCGAAGGTCGCGTCGCTCGCGTGCACCAGGGCTCCGGCCCGACCGGGAACGGCTCCCCCGGACGCGTACCCGCCCGCACCGCCGGCAGCGGGTCCGGACTGGGGCGCGCCGCCCGGGGCGGGCGTGCTCGGCATACCGGCTCCCCTGCCGCCCGCGCTGCGGCGCAGCACGGACAGGTCGACGGCGCCGCGCAGGGCGGCGGGGGTGAAGGGCTGCTGGGACATGGTGCTCCTTGCAGGCGGTGGTGTGCGGTCCGGTGTCCCAGGGTATGCCGTGCCCCTCACGGGGACGGCACGACCGTCAGGAGCCCCAGGCGTCGACGAGCTGCTCGCGCGCGGCCAGCAGGACGGGCTCGCCGCCCGTCTCCTTGCTGGGCACGCGCATCGCGACGAACACGGAGGTGCGCAGCACCGCCTGGTCCGTCAGCTCGCCGTCGTCGGTGAAGACCCGGAAGGTGTCCGGCGCGTTGAGGACCGCGTTGTCCTTGATGTCGAAGGTGGTGTCGCGCAGCAGGGCGCCCAGCACCAGAGCGGAGCCGTCCTCGAACATCAGGACCTTGGTGTCCTCGCTGACCAGCCAGTTCTTCTCGCGCAGGGAGGCCTGGTCGCTGACCGCGTCGGCCTGCTTGCTCGCCGCCTTGCGGACAGCCGCGGCGTAGCCGTTGGTCTTGTAGTCCGGCTTGTCCTCCGGCTGCGGGTAGCTGATGAAGGCGGCCAGCTTCTTGAGCACGTCGCGGGGTGCCTCCACGAGGTCACCCTTGCCGCTGCGCAGCACCGGCGTGCCGACCGAGCGACGGTCGAAGGTCGGGATCTCGGTGCCGGGCAGCATCGAGGCCTCCCAGATGATCCGGAAGTCCTTCGTCTCCCCCGTGCGGCTCTCCATGAGGTGGAGCACCGGGACGCCGCTCTTCGGGACGCTCTGGACGAAGAGGAAGATCGGACGCTTGCCGTCCTCGCGGCTGATGGCGAGCACGTTGGCCTCGCCCGGGTCCTCGGCGGCGGCGACCTTCTGGTCCAGCGCGCGGGCGAGGCGGGCCTCAGCGGCCGCGGCGGTCCTGGCGGTGCTCATGTAGGCCTTCTGCTGGGCCTTCTTGATCCACTGCTGCGAGGTGGTGTAGGCCTTCTGGCGGTTGGCGAGCAGGGTCGTCGCGACCTGCTCCGCCTCCTCCACGCTCAGGACGGCGGCGCTCTCGTCGGTCGTCATCGCCGTGGTCGTGCTGGCGGCGTCGTCCTCGGCGGGCGCGCTCGTGGCGGCGCCGGCGTCGGTGCCCTCTGTGCTCGTCGCGGTGTCGGACGCACCCGACGCGGAGGTCGTCGAGACCCCGTCAGAGCCGTCCTGGGCGCCGGTGCAGGCGGTGACGAGGAGGGCCGAGGACAGGGTGACGACAGCGGTCAGGCGGGAGAACTGCATACCACGACGGTAGGGTGCGCCCACCCGGGCGGCCAAATCAGGACCTTCCCAGGAAAGGCCGGCACGACCCCCGCGCTCAGCCGGCGAAGGCGTCCGTCGCGCGCACCAGGGCGTCCAGCGTCCCCGGCTCGGAGAACGCGTGACCGGCGTCCGGGACGAGCACGAACTCGGCCTCGGGCAGCGCCCTGGCCAGGTCGAACGCGGTCCGGGCCGG
Organism: Ornithinimicrobium tianjinense; assembly: GCF_014636495.1. Taxonomy (GTDB): domain Bacteria; phylum Actinomycetota; class Actinomycetes; order Actinomycetales; family Dermatophilaceae; genus Ornithinicoccus; species Ornithinicoccus tianjinensis. Next base: position 680,960 of record NZ_BMEM01000001.1, on the reverse strand, counting down.
CGTGCACATGTCCAGCCGCCCCTGCACGATGACGGTGGGGATGTGGCGGATCCTGGCGATCGCCTCGGGGGCCAGGAGCTGGCCCTCCCGCATGAAGCCACCGTGCACGAAGTAGTGGTTCTCGATCCGCGCGAAGGCGACGGCCTGCGCCGGCTCGGTGGCCTTGCGGAAGCCCTCCTCGTCGGGGAGGACGGTGATGACCCGCGACTCCCAGCCGCTCCACGCCTGACCCGCCGGGACGTGGACCGCGGGGTCCTCGTCGAAGAGGAGGTCGTGGTAGGCGACCTGCATCTCGTGACGGCGCTCGGGGGCGACCGGCGCGACGAACTCGGCCCACAGGTCGGGGTAGACGAACTCGAGGTGGCCCCGCTCGTACATCCACTCCAGCTCGTGCCGGCGCAGCGTGAAGATCCCGCGCAGCACCAGCTCGGTGACCCGGTCCGGATGAGCCTCGGCATAGGCGAGGGAGAGGCAGGAGCCCCACGACCCGCCGAAGACCTGCCAGCGCTCGATGCCGAGGTGCTCGCGGATCCTCTCCATGTCCGCGACCAGGTGGGCGGTGGTGTTGGTGGACCACACGGCGGGGTCGGTCGTCGTCGACGCGTGCGGGGTGGAGCGGCCGGCCATCCGCTGGTCGAAGAGCACGATGCGGTAGCGCTCGGGGTCGAAGACCCGCCGCTGGGTGGGCGAGACCCCGCTGCCGGGGCCGCCGTGGACGAAGACGACCGGCTTGCCCTCGGGGTTGCCGCACTGCTCGACGTAGATCTCGTGCCCGTCGCCCACCGGGAGCATGAGGGTGTCGTAGGGCTCGATCTCGGGGTAGAAGCCGCGTCGCTCGGTCACGGTCGCCGACTCTACCCTCGCGATATGAGGCTCTGGCGGCGGCCTCCGGGGCTACGCCCGCACCATCCGCAGCTCGGTCATGCCGTCCGGACGGAGGTCCGAGGTCCCGTCGAGCGCGAAGCCGTTGCGCTCGTAGAAGCGGATCGCCCGCGCGTTGCCCCGGGCCACCCACAGGTAGGCCGGTCCCTCGCCGAGGACCTCCTCCAGGAGCCGTTGCGCGATGCCGCTGCCCTGGTGCTCCGGGGCCACGTTGAGCGACCACAGCTGCCGCTCGCTCGGGGCCTCCGCCTCGCGGGCCGGGCCCGCCATCGCGAAGCCCGCGGGCTCCTCCCCCAGCAGCGCGAGCTTGATCGCCCGCCCGTCGTCGGGCACGGCCTCCTGGGCGTAGGCCTTGGCGACGGAGTACCACATCGGCCGGAACGACTCGACCGTCATGGCGTCGAGGGCCTCGTCGTCCATCATCCCGCGGTAGGTCTCCTGCCAGACCCGCACGTGCAGCTGGGCGAAGCCCTCGACGTCCTCCATCTGCGGGGTCCGGACCGTGTATGCCGTCGCCTCGCTCATCGGGACACCTCCTCGGTGGCGGTGGTCGGGTGGGTCGGGTCGTCGGTCAGCTGCGCCACGACGCGGTCGGCCGCGGAGTAGGGGTCGGTGCGTCCCTCGCTGACCTGACGCGCCGCCTCGGCCAGCACCCCGTCGCCGTGCAGCCCGCTCATCCGCGAGCGCAGCTGGGCCAGCGCGATCGCCTCCACCTCGCGGCTCGCCCGGAGCAGCCGGCGCCGCTCGAGCTCGCCCTGCTCCTCCATCCAGGTGCGGTGCTTCTCCAGCGCCTCGAGCACGTCCTCGACCCCCTGGTCGCGGTCGGCGACCGTCTTGAGCACCGGGGGGCGCCACAGGTGCGGCTGCGTGCGGTCGCCCAGCGAGATCATGTGGCGCAGCTCGCGGACGGTGGCGTCCGCGCCGTCCCGGTCCGCCTTGTTCACCACGAAGACGTCGCCGACCTCGAGGATGCCGGCCTTGGCGGCCTGCACGCCGTCGCCCATCCCGGGGGCCAGCAGCACGATGGTCGTGTCGGCGAGCCCGGCGATCTCCACCTCGCTCTGCCCGACGCCGACGGTCTCGACGAGGATGACGTCGAAGCCCGCCGCGTCCAGCACGCGCAGCGCCTGGGGCGTCGCCCAGGCCAGGCCGCCGAGGTGGCCCCGCGAGGCCATCGAGCGGATGTAGACCCCGTCGTCGAGGGCGTGGTCGACGAGCCGGATGCGGTCACCGAGCAGCGCCCCGCCCGAGAACGGGCTGGACGGGTCCACGGCCAGCACGCCCACCCGCTGGCCCTGCCGACGCAGGGCGCGCACGAGCATCGAGGTGCTCGTCGACTTGCCGACCCCCGGGCTGCCGGTCAGCCCGATCACGCGCGCGCGACCGGCATACGGGGCCAGGGTCGCCATCACCTCCCGCAGCGCGGGGTCGGCGTTCTCGACGAGGCTGACCAGGCGCCCCAGGGCACGTGGACTCCCGTCCCTGGCCGCGGCGACCAGGGACGGGACGTCGACGTCGCGTCGGGAGAGCAACGGCGCCGGGTGGCCGCGGTCAGCCCTGGGCGGCCGCGGGCACGCGCACGATCAGGGCGTCGCCCTGGCCGCCGCCCCCGCAGAGCGCCGCGGCACCGGTGCCGCCACCCCGACGCTGGAGCTCCAGCGCCAGGTGCAGCAGGATGCGGGCGCCGGACATGCCGATCGGGTGGCCCATCGCGATCGCGCCACCGTTGACGTTGACGCGCTCCGGGTCCAGGCCGAGCTCCTTGGTCGAGGCCAGGCCGACGGCGGCGAAGGCCTCGTTGATCTCGACGAGGTCGAGGTCGGTGGGCTCGATGCCCTCCTTCTTGCAGGCCGCGCGGATGGCCTGGGCCGGCTGGCTCTGCAGGCTGGAGTCGGGGCCGGCGACGATGCCGTGGGCGCCGATCTCGGCGATCCAGGACAGCCCCAGCTCCTCGGCCTTGGCCTTGCTCATGACGACCACCGCGGCGGCACCGTCGGAGATCTGGGAGGCGGAGCCGGCGGTGATGGTGCCGTCCTTGGAGAACGCGGGGCGCAGCCCGCCCAGCGACTCCACCGTGGTGTCCTTGCGGATGCCCTCGTCGGCCTTGAAGCTCACCGGGTCGCCCTTGCGCTGCGGGATGTCGACGGCGACGACCTCGTCGTCGAAGAGTCCCTTGTCCCAGGCCGCGGCGGCCAGCTGGTGGCTGCGGGCGGAGAAGGCGTCCTGCTCCTCGCGGGTGAAGGCGCGGTCGGCGGTGTTGGCGTCCTCGGTGAGGTTGCCCATGGCCTGGTCGGTGAAGGCGTCCCACAGGCCGTCGTAGGCCATGTGGTCGCGCACGGTGACGTCGCCGTACTTGTAGCCGCCGCGGGACTTCTCGAGCAGGTGCGGAGCGTTGGACATCGACTCCTGGCCGCCGGCCACGACGACCTCGACCTCCCCCGCCCTGATGAGCTGGTCGGCCAGCGCGATGGCGTCGATGCCGGAGAGGCAGACCTTGTTGATGGTCAGCGCCGGGACGTCCATCGGGATGCCGCCCTTGACCGCGGCCTGGCGCGCGGGGATCTGGCCGGCGCCGGCGGTGAGGACCTGGCCCATGATCACGTAGTCGACCTGGTCACCGGTGATGCCGGCCTTCTCCAGGGCGCCCTTGATCGCGAAGCCGCCCAGCTCGGCCGCGCTGAACCCGGAGAGGGAGCCCAGCAGGCGGCCCATCGGGGTGCGTGCTCCGGCGACGAGCACCGAGGTGGTCGTCGCGCGGCTGGTCGTGGCGCCCTGCTCGGGCGTGGCCTGCACGTCGGTCGGCTCGGTGGTGGTGGGATCGGTCATGGTGCGCCTCCAGCGTCGGTGGTGGGTGCCGGTTCTCACCGTCACTCTAGTCTCCGCCGGCGACGCTCCCTCACGCGCCGTGGACGAGCTCGCCGTCGACCACGGTGGCCGAGATGACCGTCCGCAGCAGGGCCGCGGCCTGCTCGCCCGTGGGTCGGTCCGCGGCCCCGAGCGGGTCGTCGTCGAGGAGGATCACGTCGCCGCGCGCGCCGGGCCGGAGCCGCTGGCCGTCGACCGAGCAGGCGAGCGCCTCACGCACGGTGACGGCCTGCTCCGCGTGCCAGCTCTCACCGTCGACGGGCCCTCGGTGGACGGCGGCGGCCATGGCCAGCCACGGGTCGAGCGGGGAGACCGGGGCGTCGGACCCGAGCGCCACCTCGATGCCCCGGTCCAGCAGCGAGCGCAGCGGGAAGGTGCGGCCGGTCCGGTCCGGCCACAGCCGCTCCATCGCGACGACGTCGTCGAGCAGGTGCGCCGGCTGGACGCTCGCGCGCACGGGCAGCCGGCTCCACAGCTCCAGGTCGGACTCGGCGACCAGCTGCGCGTGCTCGATCCCTCCCACCGCGCCGGTCGAGGCGAAGACCTCCAGCGCCTGGCGCACCGCGGCGTCGCCGATCGCGTGCACCGCGCACTCCAGACCGGCTGCGTGGGCCCGCCCGACGAGGTCGGCGAGTCCCGCAGCATCGATGTTGGGCGCCCCGTGCGGGTCCGCCATGCCCTCGGCGTGGTGGAACGGCTCGCAGCACCATGCCGTGCGGGTGTTGAGCGAGCCGTCGGAGATGACCTTGAGCGGACCGAGACGGACCAGCCCCCGGGTGCCGGTGACCAGGTCACCGGTGCGCAGCCCCGTCGCGACGAGGTCGTCGAGGCCCTCGGGGTAGACCCCCACCCGGGCGCGCACGAGTGGCATACCGTCGAGCTTGCGCTGCCGCCACTGCTCCCAGGGACGACCGAACTCCAGGTCGGTCACGCCGACGACGCCGCGGGTCTGGGCCTCCCGCAGCGCGACCGCCACACCGTCCTCGGCGACCTCCCGCGCCCCGGGCAGCTCGGCCAGCCGGTCGTAGACGCCGAACCAGTCCCACTCCTCCACGACCGCCGTCGTGGCGGGCGCGTCGAGCAGCCGGAGGGCCGGGGAGTTGAGCCAGCCGTGGTGGGCGTCGCCGCTGATGAGGACCACCGGGACCGCGGTGGTGAGCGCGTCGAGCGCCGCCACCGACGGCTGCTCCGCCCATGTTGCGGTGCGGTGCCCGTAGCCGACGACGACGCCGGACCGCGGGAGCGGCTCGCGGTCCATCGCGTCCCGGACGATCTGGAGCGCGTGCTCGACGCCGGTGGCCGCCGAGGTGTCGATGCGCGAGCGGGTCAGGCCCCACTGCGCCACGTGGACGTGGTGGTCCCAGAGCCCGGGCAGCGCCCACCGCCCTGCCCCGTCGACCTCGGGTATGCCGTCGCGCGCCGCGATCCCGCGCCCCACCTCGGCGACGCTCCCGTCGAGCAGGAGGACGTCGGTGGGCTCGACGGGGCGTGCGGGCGCGTCGCTGTCAGCACCGTCGAGCGGGACCACACGGACGTGGCGCAGGAGCAGGTCAGGCATGGACGAACGCTAACCCCTGCGCCGTGGCCCGGTGCCCGGCCCGTGTCGGCGGTGCGTCCTAGGCTGTGACCATGAGCGCGACGCCGGGTCAGGGACAGCAGCACGCCGACGGGCCGGAGGCCGCGGGCCTGGGGGACCTGGGCCCGTTCCTGCTGGCGGTCGACCACGTCGGGATCGCCGTCCCCGACCTCGACGCCGCGCTGGCCTTCCACCAGGGGGTCCTGGGCAACCGCCTCGTGCACGAGGAGGTCAACGCCGAGCAGGGCGTGCGCGAGGCGATGATCGCGGTCGGTCCGGCCGACCCGGGCGGCGGCCCGCCGCCGACACTGATCCAGCTGCTCGCGCCGACCGGTCCGGAGTCGACCATCGCGCGGTTCATCGACCGCAACGGGCCCGGTCTGCAGCAGCTGGCCTACCGCGTCAGCGACGTCGAGGCCGTCTCAGCGCTGCTGCGCGAGCGCGGGCTGCGCCTCCTCTACGACGAGCCGCGGCGCGGCACCGCCGGGTCCCGGATCAACTTCATCCACCCCAAGGACGCCGGCGGCGTGCTCGTGGAGCTGGTGGAGCCCGCCGGGTGACGGGGCAGCCTCGGACCGGCCGGGGCCGGCGCGGCGGGCTGGGACGGCGTCTCGGCCGGGTGGCCCCGCTGTCACGGCTGCGCCCCCAGCACCTGCCGCGAGCGGGTCGGGGCGCCGTGCGCCGTTGGCAGGACTACCGCGAGCGCCAGCTCGCGCTGCTGGAGGGCAACGACCCGCGCGCCGACCTGGCGGCCCCGGACGCCCTCGCCGGTCCGGCTCCCACCTCCGGGTCGACCGCGCCGGGCCCGGACCACCTGCCCGAGCTCGCCCCCGGTCCGGACGCGGCGCGGGGGTGGGCCCTGGGTTCGCCCTTCTACCTCGGTTTCACCTTCGCTCTCGGCGCCCTCCTCGCCTGGCTGCTCGTGCAGAACCTCACCCGGCTCACCTCGGTCCTCACCTTCCTGCTCGTCTCGGTCTTCGTCACCCTGGCCCTGGACCCGGTGGTGCGCTGGCTGACGCGACGGGGCGTGGGGCGGGGCAGCGCCGTCGGCCTGGTGTTCCTCGGGCTCGTCGGGGCCGTCACCGTGGTCGGCGTCCTCGTCGTGCCGCCCACGGTGACCCAGGCCAGCACGCTCGGAGAGCAGGCCCCCGGCTACGTCCGGGAGCTGCTCAGCGCCCCGTGGCTCAACGACCTGGACGCGCGCTACGGCATCGAGGAGCGACTCACCTCCGAGATCGAGCGCCTGGCGACCGACAGCGGCACGCTGTCCACCGTCTTCGGCGGGGTGCTCGGCGCGGCCGGGTGGGTCGCGGGCAACCTCGTGGGACTGTTCACCTCGATCATCCTCACCCTCTACCTGCTCGCCACCCTGCCCACGGTCAAGGAGGCGGCCTACCGCCTGGTCCCCCGCAGCCGCCGGCCGCGCGTGCGCGCGCTGGCCGAGGAGATCATGCGGCGGGTCGGCGGCTACGCCCTCGGGCAGACCGCCGTCGCGAGCATCAACGCGGTCGCCTCCTGGGTGATGATGCAGATCCTCGGCATCCCCTACTCCGCGATCCTGGCGATGCTCGTGGGCCTGCTCGGGCTGATCCCGATGGTCGGTGCCACGCTGGGCGCCGGGCTCGTGGCGCTGGCCGCGCTGACCGTCAGCCCCACGACCGCCCTCGTCGTCCTCGTCTACTACGTCATCTACCAGCAGTTCGAGAACTACGTGATCGTGCCCAACGTCATGCGCCGGACCGTGGCCGTCCCAGGAGCGGTGACGGTCGTCGCCGTCCTCGTCGGCGGCACGCTGCTCGGCGTCCTCGGCGCGCTCATCGCCATCCCGGTCGCGGCCGGCCTGCTGCTCATCTACCACCAGGTGCTCGTCCCGCGGCAGAACTCCCTCTAGCCCGCTAGGCGAACGAGCCGCCCGGGCGCCGACGCTCCCGCGCCGCCCAGCACACCGAGTGCCAGTGACGTCGGTTCTCCACCGTCTGCATCGTCTCGGCCGGCCACACGACGGTGTGAGCCACGTCCGCGCCGACCTCGCCCTGGCAGCCGGGGCACCGGTAGGACCGACCGGTGTCGTTGGGCCGCACCTCACGCACGACCCAGACCTGACCGGCATACCGGACCTCGGTCACCGCCGGGCGGCGCAGCGAGGGCGGGAGCCCGCCCGCTCCGGACGGGCGTCCGGAGCGGCGGGGCCGGTTGGAGCGGGGCATCGGCCGCCGGCGGTCAGGCGCCGGTGAACGGCCGGTCGAGCAGCACGTGCTCGACGAGGAGGGGCGAGGCCTCCACGGCCTCGCGCGGCATACCGGACCCGCCGGAGGCCAGCTCCTCGCAGACCGCGAGGACCTCGTCCGCGCCGATGGCGTCGATCATCGCGAAGGGGCCGGCGGGGTAGCCCAGGCCGTACTGCAGCGCGGTGTCGACGTCCTCGACGGAGGCGTAGCCCTCGTCGACCATCCGGACCGCGTCGTTGAGGTGCGGCACGAGCAGCGCGTCGACGACGAGGCCGGCGCGGTCGCGACAGACGACCGGCTCGGCGCCCAGGCGGGAGACGAGGTCGCGCAGGGTGGCGACGATCCCCTCGTCGGTGACGGAGGTGCGCCCGATCTCCACGACCTGGCCGTTGCCGGTGGGGGCGTGCACGCGCAGGACCACGCAGCGCTCGGGCCGCCCCGAGATCGCGCCCAGCGCCACGGCGGCCGCGGAGTTGACGGTCGTCAGGATCGTGTCGGGGCCGGTGATCTCGCCCAGCTCGGCGAAGAGGTCGTCGATGTCGCGGCCCGGCAGCTCGGCGCCGTCCTCCAGCTCCTCGAGGTCCTCGACCTCGGTGTCCAGCTCCTGGGCCTCGATGACCAGGCCGGCCTCGCGCAGGCGCTGCAGGTCCTCGGAGTCGTCGGCGTCGGTGACGTGCACGACGACGTAGCCCCCCTCCTCCAGGCGGGAGGCGAGCTCCTCGGCGATCGCGCCGGAGCCGACCACACCGACGGTCGAGAGGGCCGGCGCCTCGACAGCCGCGGGGGTCTGCGCGTCCTCGACGACCTTGCCGCTGCCCGGGCGGTCGTAGGTGTAGAAGCCGCGACCGCTCTTGCGGCCCAGCAGACCGGCCGTGACCATCCGGCCGAGCATCGCGCTCGGCGCGTGCATCGGCGAGCGGCTGTGCGCGTAGATGACCTCGCCGATGTGGTGGCAGACGTCCAGACCGACCAGGTCGACGAGGGTGCACGGCCCCATCGGCAGCCCGGCGCCGACGCGCATGGCGGTGTCGAGGTCCTCGCGGCTGACGTGGCCGTGCTCGAGCATCCGCAGCGCGGACGTGAAGTAGCCGAAGAGCAGGTAGTTGGCCACGAAGCCGGCCCGGTCGCCGACCACGACGGGCTTCTTGCCCAGCCGCTCGGACACCGCGACGACGGCGTCGCGGACGGCGACGTCGGTGCGCAGCGTGGTGATGACCTCGACGAGCTTGAGGACGGGTGCCGGGTTGAAGAAGTGCAGGCCCAGCACCCGCTCGGGGCGCCGGGTCGGGGCGGCGATCTCGGTGACCGAGAGGCTGGAGGTGTTGGTCGCCAGCACCGCGTCCTCGTCGACGATCTCGTCCAGGCGGCCGAACACCTCGTGCTTGAGGCTCATGATCTCCGGGACGGCCTCGACGACGAGGTCCGCGCCCGCCAGGTCGGCGAAGTCGGTCGTGATCGTGACCCGTCCCAGGATCTCGGCCTGCCCGGCCTCGTCGAGCTTGCCCTTGGCGACGGCGCGGTCGGTGGAGCCCTGCAGGATCGCCCGGCCGCGCTCGGCATACTCGTCGGTCGTCTCGACCCCGACGACCTCGAGCCCTCCCCTCGCGAAGACCTCCACGATGCCCGCACCCATGGTGCCCAGTCCGACGACCCCGACCTTGTTGATCTCACGCATGCGCCGATCCTCTCACCCCCGCCGGGTTAGTCTGGCGCCCGTGCGTGTCGTCATCGCCCGTTGCTCCGTGGACTACCAGGGCGCCCTCGAGGCCCACCTGCCCCTGGCCACCCGCCTGCTCATGGTCAAGGCGGACGGCTCCGTCCTCGTGCACTCCGACGGCGGCTCCTACAAGCCGCTCAACTGGATGGCTCCCCCGTGCGCGATGACCGAGGTCGAGCCCGACGAGGCCGAGCGCGAGGAGGGGACCGAGGCGGTGTGGGTCGTCCGGCACGGCAAGCGCGACGACACCCTGCGGATCCGGCTGCACGAGGTGCTCTCGGACAGCTCCCACGAGCTGGGCGTGGACCCCGGGCTGGTCAAGGACGGCGTCGAGTCCCAGCTGCAGGCGCTGCTCGCCGAGCACATCGGGACCCTGGGCGACGGCTGGAGCCTGCTGCGGCGTGAGTACATGACGGCCATCGGCCCCGTCGACATCCTCTGCAAGGACGGCACCGGCGCGACGGTGGCCGTGGAGATCAAGCGCCGCGGCGACATCGACGGGGTGGAGCAGCTGACCCGCTATCTCGAGCTGCTCAACCGCGACCCCCACCTCGCGCCGGTCCAGGGCGTCTTCGCCGCGCAGGTCATCAAGCCGCAGGCCCGCGTGCTCGCGACCGACCGCGGCATCCGCTGCGTGACGCTGGACTACGAGGCGCTGCGAGGTCTGGACGACGCGGGGTCGCGGCTCTTCTGACGCACCGACCGCACGGGGCACGGCAGAATCATCCCCATGAGCCGACGTGCCGCGATCGCCGCGCCCAACGCCCACGCCACCGAGGCCGCGGCCCACGCGCTCGCCCAGGGCGGCAACGCGGTGGACGCTGCGATCACCGCCATGCTGACCACCACGGTGACCGAGCCCGGGATCGTCGCTCCCCTCGGCGGTGGGTTCGTCAACATCTGGCCCGTGCACGGCGATCCCGTCGTGGTCGACGGCAACGTCGAGATGCCGGGGCGCGGGCAGCCCCGTGAGGCGTTCGGCGAGCGAGGGCTGATCCGCAGAGAGATCGCGTACGGCGGCGGGATGGTGACCTACGTCGGCCCGGCCTCCGTGGCCACGCCCGGATTGATCGCCGGGATGGCCGCGGCGCACGAGCGCTTCGGCTCAGCCCTCTGGCACGAGCTGCTCCGGCCGGCGGCCGATGTCGCCCGCGGGGGTTTCGCGCTGTCGAGGACCGCCCAGTCCTACCTGGTCCTCGCCTCCGCGCCGATCTTCAGCTGGGACGAGGCCACCCGGGCCCGCTACACCGACGACGGGGCACCGCTGCCCGTGGGGGCGCTGATCCGTGACCCGCTCCTCGCCGACACCCTCGAGCACATCGGTGCCGAGGGGGCCAGCACCCTCTGCACGGGCGACCTCGCCCGCGCGATCGCCGACGACATGACCGCGCGGGGCGGACTGCTCGGCGCGGCGGACCTTGCGGCATACCGGCCCGTCGCGCGACCGGCCCTGCGCAGTCGGCTGGGCGACTGGGACCTGGCCTGCAACCCGCCGCCGTCGATCGGCGGGCCGGTCCTCACGGCCCTCCTGCGGCTGCTGGCCGCGGTCGAGGGGGACATCACCCCCGCGCGCGCTGCGACGGTGATGAAGGAGGTGCTCGACATCCGGCTGGACCGGATCGACACCGCCGAGGACCTCGCGGCCGCCGGCGCCGAGCTGCTCGAGACGCTCCACGAGATCGGCGCGACCGGTCTGCCGACGTCCCCGTCCACCGCGCACGTGAGCGTCGTGGACGAGGACGGTATGGCGTGCGCGCTCACCGCGAGCGCGGGGTACGGGTCCGGCATGACCGTGGCGGGGACCGGTCTGGTGGCCAACAACGCGCTGGGCGAGCTGGAGCTCAACCGGCTCGGCCTGCACGCGGTCGCGCCCGGCACCCGTCTGGCCTCCAACATGGCGCCCACCACGGCCCGTCTGGCGGACGGCTCGGTCATCGCCATCGGCACACCGGGGGCCGACCGGATCACCACCGCCCTGGCCCAGGTGATGATCCACGTCGCCCGTCACGGGGAGGCGCTGCAGACGGCGATCGACCGGCCACGGATGCACCCTCGGCGTCTCGACGACGGGACGGACCGGATCGAGCACGAGCAGGACGAGGAGATCGCGGCCAGCCTGGACGGGGCGGGGCTGGCGCGCCACGAGCACCCGCCGCTGTCGATGTTCTTCGGCGGGGTCGGCGCCGCAGCGCGTCACTCCGACGGCCGGCTCGAGGCGGCTGCGGACCCGCGACGGGCGGCCGCCACGCTGCTGGTGTGAGCGGCTCTGGCGCTGTGAGCTGAGCGGGTCAGGGGCGCTGGGCCTGGATGCGCGCGACCCGGTCCGAGAAGGTCTCCCCCGCTCTGGGGGCGGCCTCGGGGGCGAGCACCACGCGTCCGACAGCACAGTGCTGACCTGCTCGGCAGGTAGGTCAGATGGTTCTCGTGTCTCGAGCAGCATGAGTGAGGGGCTGTTGTCGACCTCCGTGTCGGCCAGGAGGACGACGTAGTTCTGGCCCACGTCCATCCGCGCCTGGCCACGGACGACAGATTCCACCCTCTGGCCGTCCTCCTCGATCCAGCCCGGCCAGGTGTACAGGGTGAGCTGGTCCTCGACCTCGACGTCGGTCACGGCCTCAGGGTGCTCCCAGAGCACTCTGACGACCCTCACCTCCACGTCGCGACCCCACTCCTGTGGCACGTCAACACCGTCACCGGCCGTGATCGCCGGTCGGGCCTGCTCGGACACGACCCGGACGAGCGCGGCCACCGATCCGTAGGTGGCCCATTCCTGGGTCGTCAGCTGCGGGATCTCCGTCGTGCCGGGATCGACCGTGCGCACCGTCCCAGACATCACGCTGTGCGAGGCGCCGTCCGACCCGGTGCCCGGCCCGACGCTTGCGCAACCAGAGGCGGTCAGAGGGCCCACGTCTGGCACGATCGACATCATGGTCAACCTCACCCGCATCTACACCCGCACCGGCGACGCCGGCACCACCGCGCTCGGCGACAACGGCCGCACGGCCAAGACCGACCCGCGCCTGGAGGCCTACGCCGACACCGACGAGACCAACTCGTTCATCGGCGTCGCGATCGCGTGCGGCAGCCTGCCGCTTGAGGTGCAGCAGACCCTCACCCGCATCCAGAACGACCTCTTCGACGTCGGAGCGGACCTCTGCATGCCGCTCAAGGAGACCTACGAGTGGGAGCCGCTGCGGGTCAAGCAGGAGTGGATCGACGAGCTGGAGGCCGACTGCGACCACTACAACGAGCAGCTGGAGCCACTGCGGTCGTTCATCCTGCCCGGGGGCACCCCCGGCGCCGCGCACCTGCACGTCGCGCGCACGGTCGCTCGCCGCGCCGAGCGCGCTGCGTGGGCGGCCCTGGAGCTGTATGGCGAAGCCCCCGCGAGCGGTGACCGCAAGGAGACGAAGGGTCAGGGTGGCATCAACCCGCTCACGGCCAAGTACCTCAACCGGCTCTCCGACCTGCTCTTCATCCTGGGCCGCGTCGCGAACCTCTCCGCCGGCGGCGACGTCCTCTGGCAGCCCGGCGGCGGGCGCGAGACCCCACAGCCCTGAGGACCGGACAGGCGTTCCTGCCACACCGGACAGGCGCTCCTGCCACACCGGACAGCCGTTCCTGCCACACCGGACAGGCACTCCTGCCACACCGGACAGGCACTCCTGCCACACCGGACAGGCGCTCTTGCCACACCGGACAGGCGCTCTTGCCACACCGGACAGGCGTTCCTGCCAGACCGGACAGGCACTAACGCCTGTCCGGTCGCAACGCCTGTCCGGTCGCGGGTGGCACTAACGCCTGTCCGGTCGCAACGCCTGTCCGGTCGCGGGTGGCACTAGCGCCTGTCCGGTCGCGGGTGGCACTAACGCCTGTCCGGTCGCAACGCCTGTCCGGTGGCGGGTGGCACTAACGCCTGTCCGGTCGAGCAGGGCGGGGCGCGGGGCGGTCAGGCGACGTAGGTGTTCCAGCCCGGGGGCACGGCCTCGACCCAGGCGCGCAGCGCGGTGTAGTGCTGCTCGTCGAGCGCGAGCTCGAAGGCCGACGTGCCGTAGCTCACCGGCACGGCGATGAGCCCCTGGCGGCCGATGGCCCGACCGTCGTCCTCGCCCACCCCAGAGGCGACGCCGAGGTCGAGGTTGCCGCGGATCCAGGGCCCCGCGGAAAGACCGCCCGGCCCCTTGAGGGTCAGACGGTCTCCGGTGAAGCGCAGCGTGCCGCGGCGCCAGGCCTGGCCGGGCATGCGGTAGGCGGCCCGCATCGGGGGCACGATGGCCCCCTGCTCGCCGAACGTCCGGAACGCGAACAGCCCCAGCCCGACGATCACCAGCGCGGCGCAGGCCGCCAGGATCACCAGGATGAGGCTGTCCGGCACAGGAGGGCCTAGTGGGTCTCGGCGGGGGTCGTGAGACCGGCGGCGTCGACGTTGTCGGCGACGATCACGACGCGGTCATGGTCCACCGACAGGAAGCCGCCGTCGATGGTGACGGTCTGCGTGCCCGACGCGGTGACGATGCGGACGTCACCCGTGACGAGCACGCCCAGGAGCGGGGTGTGGCCCGGCAGGATGCCCAGGTCACCGTCGATGCTGCGGGCGCTGACGGAGGACGCCTCGCCCTGCCAGACCTTGCGGTCGGCGGCGACGAGCTCGACCTGAAGTGCACTCACGAAGGGGTCCTCTCAACGACGTGTCGACGGCTTCGGTCCAGTCTACCTGTCGCGCGGGTCGTCCCAGGACGGGTCCGCGATCTCCGGCTGGGCGTTGGTCGGGCCGCCCATCTCGAGGTGACCCTCGCTCGCGACCGCCCCGGTGAGCCGGTTGACGGCGTGCATGCCGTGGTAGAGCACGAGGGCCGCGGCGGTGCCCAGCGCGATGCCCTCGAAGGACAGCGCGCCGACCGTCCAGGTGTAGTTGGCGATGCCGACCACCAGCGCGACGGCCCCGGTCGTCAGGTTGATCGGGTTGCCGAAGTCGACCCGGTGCTCCACCCAGATCCGGAAGCCGAGCACGCCGATCATGCCGTAGAGCACGGTGGCGGCCCCGCCGAGCACGCCGACCGGCACGGTCTGGATCGCGGCCCCGAACTTCGGCAGGAACGCCAGCCCGACCGCCGTGAGCCCGGCGACCCAGTACGCGGCCGTGGAGTAGACCTTGGTCGCCGCCATCACCCCGATGTTCTCCGCGTATGTCGTGGTGCCCGATCCCCCGCCCGAGCCGGCGAGCGTCGTGGCCAGGCCGTCGGACATGAGCGTGCGGCCGATCATGTGGTCGAGCGCGTCCGCCGAGCTGCCCGTCATCTGCGCGACCGACTTCACGTGGCCGATGTTCTCCGCGACCAGGACGAGCACGACCGGCAGGAACAGCCCCACGACCGACCAGTGGAACTGCGGCAGCATGAGCTCGGGCGCGCCGACCCAGGCGGCCTCGCCGATGGCCGCGTAGTCCACCTCGCCGCGGGCGGCGGCCACGGCATACCCGACGAGCACCCCGAGCAGGATGGACAGGCGCCCCAGCAGACCGCGGAAGAGCACGGTCGCCAGCACGATCGCGACGAGCGTGGCGAACGCCGTGACCGGCGCCTGCTTGACGTTGTTCCAGGCGGCGGGCGCGAGGTTGAGGCCGATGAGCGCGACGATCGCGCCGGTCACCATCGGCGGCATGAGCCGACCGACCCAGCCGTGGCCGACGGCCTGGACGATCGCGCCGACGAGGAAGAGCGCGACGCCGGCCATGACGACGCCGCCCAGCGCGCCGGCAGGCCCGTGCTGGCCCTGCGCCGCGGCGATCGGGGCGAGGAAGGCGAAGGAGCTGCCGAGGTAGGACGGCACCCGGTTGCCGGTCACGAGCAGGAAGATCATCGTGCCCAGGCCGCTGAAGAGCAGCGTCGTGCTCGGCGGGAAGCCGGTGATCAGCGGCACCAGGAAGGTCGCGCCGAACATCGCCACGACGTGCTGCATCCCGATCCCGATCGTCGGGACCCACGCAAGGCGCTCGTGCGGCGCCACCACCTGGCCCGGCTCGATCCGATAGCCGTCGCCGTGCACGCTCCACAGGCTCACGCTGTCCTCTTTCCTCTGGTATGCCGTCGGTCGCCCGGGTGCGCGACCGCGCGCGAGCCTACCTTCCGCGGGCCCCGGCGCGGCGGGTGATCACGCCAGACCCAGGTGGTGGGCCTCCTCCCACAGCTCGGCGCGCACGCGCGGGTGGGCGGCCCGCTCGATGAGGTGGGCGGCCTGCTCTTTCTCGGAGCAGCCGAACAGCGGGGCGGTGCCCTGCTCGGTGACGATCGCCGAGGCCTGGAAGGAGGTGACGGGCTCGTCCACCAGCGGCACGATCGTCGACACGTCCGCCTTGGGGTGCCAGGAGCGCAGCGCCATGATCGACTGCCCGCCCTGGGCGTGCAGCGCACCGACGATGAAGTCGGTCTGCCCGCCGAAGCCGCTGTGGATCCGCGCGTCGATCCGCGAGGCGTTGGCCTGGCCGAAGAGGTCGACCTCCAGCGCGGTGTTGATCGAGGTCATGAACCGCTGCCGGGCGATGAGCGCCGGGTCGTTGGTGCGCTCGGTGCGCAGCAGGTGGACCCGCCGGTTGCCGTCCAGCCAGTCGTAGAGGCGCTGGGTCCCGAAGAGGAAGGACGTCGTCAGCGGGTGGTCGTCGTCGAGCGCCCCGGCAGCGTCCAGCGCCAGCACCCCGTCGGAGAACATCTCGGTCCACAGCCGCAGCCCCCGGTGCCCGGTCAGGGCAGCGAGCACCGCGTCGGGGACCGCGCCGATCCCCATCTGCAGGGTCGCCCCGTCCGGCACCATCGCGGCCACCCGCTCACCGATGACCCGGGCGTCCTCGCCCAGCGGCGCCGCCGCCGGTGGCGTGGGCAGCGGGATCGACACCTCCAGCCCCACGTCGATGTGCTCCACCGGCACGAGGGCGTCGCCGTAGGTGAAGGGCATCCGCTCGTTGACCTGCGCCACCACGAGGCCGCCCCGCTCCCGGCACGCCTCGATCGCGGCCGGCAGCACGTTGACCTCGATGCCGAGGGAGACCACGCCGTCGCGCGGCGGCGAGCAGTGCAGCAGCACCGCGTCGACCGGCAGCGAGCGCCGGAAGAGCACGGGCACCAGCGAGAGCCGCGACGGCACGTAGCGCAGCCCGGGGTGCCGACGCTGCCCCGCGCCGACGAAGCTGGTCTCCACGACCACGCCCTCCCGCTCCGGCAGCCCCGGCGGTCCGTTGAGCGTGTTGAGGACGAAGCTCTCCACGTGCTCGTCCAGCAGCCGCACCAGCTCCCAGGGGATGCTGTGGTTGCCGGAGGCGACGATGCGGGGGTTGTCGGGGAGGGCGCGCAGCGCGGCCGCGACGGCGGCGGTGTCAGCGGTGATCACCTGCCCATTGTCTCCGACAGTGCGTAGGACACGGGGGTCCCGGGACGGTCCTGACCTTGAGGCGCGAGGAGCGCGGACCGCGGTCCGGGTATGCCGAAGGGCCGGCGAGTCTGTCGACTCACCGGCCCCACGGCATACCTGGGATCAGGCGATCAGCTGTTCTTCTCCAGCTCGGCGGCCTGACGCTCGACGTCGTCGAGGCCACCGCACATGAAGAAGGCCTGCTCCGGCACGTGGTCGTACTCGCCGTCGGCGACCTTGGTGAAGGCCTCGATGGTCTCGGCCAGCGGGACGGTCGAACCCTCGATGCCGGTGAACTGCTTGGCGACGTAGGTGTTCTGCGACAGGAAGCGCTGGATGCGACGCGCGCGGCCGACGAGGATCTTGTCCTCCTCGGAGAGCTCGTCGATACCGAGGATCGCGATGATGTCCTGCAGCTCCTTGTAGCGCTGGAGGATCGACTTGATCCGGACCGCCGTGTCGTAGTGCTCGCGCGTGATGTAGCGCGGGTCCAGGATGCGGCTGGTCGAGGACAGCGGGTCGACGGCCGGGTAGATACCCATCGACGCGATCGGGCGGGAGAGCTCGGTGGTCGCGTCCAGGTGGGCGAAGGTCGTCGCCGGGGCCGGGTCGGTGTAGTCGTCGGCCGGCACGTAGATCGCCTGCATCGAGGTGATCGAGTGACCGCGCGTGGAGGTGATGCGCTCCTGGAGGATGCCCATCTCGTCGGCGAGGTTCGGCTGGTAGCCCACGGCGGACGGCATCCGGCCGAGCAGCGTGGAGACCTCGGAACCGGCCTGGGTGAAGCGGAAGATGTTGTCGATGAAGAGCAGCACGTCCTGCTTCTGGACGTCACGGAAGTACTCCGCCATGGTGAGGGCGGAGAGCGCGACGCGCAGACGCGTGCCCGGCGGCTCGTCCATCTGGCCGAAGACGAGGGCGGTCTGGCCGAGGACGCCGGCCTCCTCCATCTCGACGATGAGGTCGTTGCCCTCACGGGTGCGCTCGCCGACACCGGCGAACACCGACACACCACCGTGGTCGCGGGCGACACGGGCGATCATCTCCTGGATGAGCACCGTCTTGCCGACGCCGGCACCACCGAACAGACCGATCTTGCCACCCTGCACGTAGGGGGTGAGCAGGTCGATGACCTTGATGCCGGTCTCGAACATCTGGGTCTTGGACTCCAGCTGGTCGAAGGCGGGCGCCTGGCGGTGGATGCCCCAGCGCTCGGTGACCTCGAGGGTCTCGCCCGGGCCCAGGTCGAGCACGTCACCGGTGGCGTTGAACACGTGGCCGAGGGTCACGTCGCCGACCGGCACCATGATCGGGCCGCCCGTGTCCTGGACCGCCTGGCCGCGGACGAGGCCGTCGGTCGGCTGCAGGGAGATGGCGCGCACCATGTTGTCGCCGATGTCCTGCGCGACCTCGAGGTTGATGACCTTGGTCTCCCCGCCCAGCTCGACCTCGGTCTTGAGCAGGTTGTAGAGCGCGGGCATCTGGCCGGGCGGGAACTCGACGTCCACGACCGGGCCGATGATGCGGGACAGACGGCCGACGCCGCCGGTGGTCTGCCCGGCGTCGCTGGCCGGAGTGTCAGTGGTAGCAGTCATGATGCTTCCTTCTCACTTGGCGTCCGCGAGGGCGCTGGCGCCGCCCACGATTTCGCTGATCTCTTGGGTGATCTCGGCCTGGCGGGCCTGGTTCGCCAGCCGGGTGTAGGTCTTGATGAGCTCCTCGGCGTTGTCCGTCGCCGACTTCATCGCGCGCTGACGGGCGGCCAGCTCGGAGGCGGCCGACTGCAGCAGCGCGTTCCAGACCCGGGAGACGATGTAGCGCGGCAGGAGCGCGTCGAGCGCCTCGGCCGGGCTCGGCTCGAACTCGTAGAGCGGGAAGATGTCCTCGGTGGTCACCTCGGCGGCCTCGACGACCTCGAGGGGCAGCATCCGGACGACCTGCACCTCCTGCGTGACCATGCTCACGAAGCGGGTGTAGACGATGTGGATCTCGTCCACGCCGCCCTCCTGCGAGCCCTTGAGGAACTCGGCGAGGAGGGTCTCGGCGATCTCCTTGGCGGACTCGAAGTCCGGCCGGTCGGAGAAGCCGGTCCACGCCTTGGCGTACTCGCGGCCGCGGAAGCGGAAGTACCCCTCCGCCTTGCGCCCGGCCAGGAAGGGCACCATCTCCTTGCCCTCGGCCTGCAGGGTCTCCCGCAGCTGCTCCGCACGCTTGAGCACGCTCGCGGAGTAGGCGCCGGCCAGACCGCGGTCGGACGTGACGACGAGCACGCCGGCCCGGGTCGCGTCGGGACGCTCGGTGGTCAGCGGGTGGTCCGCGTCGGAGTAGCTGGCGACGGCCGACACGGCGCGGGTGATCGCCCGTGCGTACGGCGTGGTCTCCTCGACGCGCTGACGCGCCTTGACGACCCGGGAGGCCGCGATGAGCTCCATCGCGCGCGTGATCTTCTTCGTCGACTGGACGGACCGGCTGCGCTTGCGGTACTCCCGCTGCTGCGCTCCCATATCTCGCCTCTTTCGTTTCTGCTCGGTCTGGACGGTTCAGGTCAGGTCAGGTCCGGTGCTCTCCTGCGGGTATGCCGTGCGCGCGCGGGGCGCGCACGGCATACCCGCAGGAGAACGCGCTCAGTGGCGCTGGACCGTGATCTGCTCCTGGTCGATCTCGTCGGCGTCCAGGGCCTCGATGTTGTCGTCGTCCTCGTTGCTGCCGGCGTGGACCTCGTGGCTGTCGTCCACGGAGAACTCCTGCTTGAAGGCAGCCATCGCCTCGACCAGGGTCGCCTCGGTGTCGTCGCCGAGCTTGCCGGTCTCGCGGATGCCGGCGAGCAGGCCCGCCTGCTCGCGGCGCAGGTAGTCCAGCCACTCCGCCTCGAAGCGGCGGACGTCGGAGACCGGCACGGAGTCGATGTGACCGTTGGTGCCGGCCCAGATGACCGCGACCTGCTCCTCGACCGGAACGGGGGCCGACTGGGGCTGCTTGAGCAGCTCGACCATGCGGGCGCCGCGCTCGAGCTGGGCCTTGGAGGCCGCGTCGAGGTCGGAGGCGAACATGGCGAAGGCCTCCATCTCGCGGAACTGCGCGAGGTCGACCTTGAGGCGGCCGGAGACCGACTTCATGGCCTTGATCTGCGCGGAACCACCGACGCGGGAGACCGAGACACCCACGTCGATCGCCGGACGGACGTTGGAGTTGAACAGGTCGGACTGCAGGTAGATCTGACCGTCGGTGATCGAGATGACGTTGGTCGGGATGTAGGCCGAGACGTCACCCGCCTTGGTCTCGATGATCGGCAGACCGGTCATCGAGCCGGCGCCCATCTCGTCGGAGAGCTTGGCGCAACGCTCGAGCAGCCGCGAGTGCAGGTAGAAGACGTCGCCCGGGTAGGCCTCGCGGCCCGGCGGACGGCGCAGCAGCAGCGACACGGCGCGGTAGGCCTCGGCCTGCTTGGACAGGTCGTCGAAGACGATGAGGACGTGCTTGCCCTGGTACATCCAGTGCTGGCCGATGGCCGAGCCGGTGTAGGGGGCGAGGTACTTGAAGCCGGCGGCGTCGGAGGCCGGGGCCGCGACGATCGTGGTGTACTCCAGCGCACCGGCCTCCTCGAGGGTGCCACGCACCGAGGCGATGGTGGAGCCCTTCTGGCCGATGGCGACGTAGATGCAGCGGACCTGCTTGTTCGGGTCGCCCGACTCCCAGTTGGCCTTCTGGTTGAGGATCGTGTCGACCGCGACGGTGGTCTTGCCGGTCTGGCGGTCACCGATGATCAGCTGGCGCTGGCCACGGCCGACCGGGATCATCGCGTCGATGGCCTTGATGCCGGTCTGCAGCGGCTCGTGCACCGACTTGCGCATCATCACGCCGGGAGCCTGCAGCTCGAGCGCGCGGCGACCCTCGGTGGCGATCTCGCCGAGACCGTCGATCGGGTTGCCCAGCGGGTCGACGACGCGACCCAGGTAGCCGTCACCGACGGCGACCGAGAGGACCTCGCCCGTGCGGCGGACCTCCTGGCCCTCCTCGATGCCGGAGAAGTCGCCGAGGACGATGACACCGACCTCGTGGACGTCCAGGTTCAGCGCCAGGCCGAGGGTCCCGTCCTGGAACTGCAGCAGCTCGTTGGTCATGACCGAGGGCAGGCCCTCGACGTGGGCGATGCCGTCACCGGCGTCGACGACGCGCCCGACCTCCTCGCGGGAGGCGGCGCTCGGCTCGTAGGACTGGACGAACTGGTCCAGTGCGTCGCGGATCTCTTCCGGACGGATCGAAAGCTCCGTCATGTCTCTTCTCCTCGTCGTCGGCCCGGTGATCTGGTCGCCGGCCCGTGCTCGTGGTGCTGGGGGGGTGTGCGGTGGCAGTGCTCAGGTGGTCATCAGACGGCGGGCCGTGGACAGGCGGGTGCTCACGGTGCCGTCCAGGACCTCTTCGCCGATCTCGACCTTGATGCCACCGACGACGTCCTCGTCGATGACGACGTTGGCGTGCACCTGGCGGCCGTACTGGCGGCTCAGGACGCCGACCAGACGGTCCAGCTGCTCGCCGGACAGCGGCACCGCGGTGGTCACGGTGGCCGTGACGGCGTTCTGCCGGGCGGCGGCCTGCTCGAGGTAGGCGGCCAGGGCCCGGTCGAAGCGCCGCCCACGGGTGCCGGCGACGGCCTGGGTGGCCAGGCGCACGGTCTCGGGTGCGGTCTTGACCGACAGCAGCCGGTCCACGAGCGCCGCGCGGGCCTGCGGCCGGGCCCGACGGTCGCTCAGGGCGGCCTGGAGGTCCGGCGTGGACTCGACGATGCGGGTGAACCGGAACAGCTCGTCCTCGACCTGACCGAGGCGGTTGTTGCGCTGGGCGTGGGTCAGCACGGCCTCGACCCCGAGGCGCTCCAGCGCGGAGACCAGGTCGCCCTGCTCCTTCCAGCGCTGCGCCACGACGGCCTTGACGACGTGCACGGCGCCGACGCCGACCTTGCCGTTGAGCAGGCGCTCGGCCAGCGCGGCCTTGTCGGCACCCTCCCGGGAGGGGTCCGCCAGGTTCCGGCGCAGGGTCGGGTTGGCGTCAACGACGTGCGCGACGGACCAGACCTCGTCGGCCAGCCGCGCGGCGTCGACGCTCCCGCCCTCGTGCGCGAGCACCTCGCCCAGGGCGGCCTCGGCCTCCTGGTAGGCGCGACGGAACGTGCTGTCCATCAGCGGCCCTCGCCCGTGCCGAGCTTCTCCGGCTGGATCGAGCCCGCCTCCAGGTCGGCCAGGAACCGGTCGACGATCCCGCGCTGACGAGCCTCGTCGTGGAGCGACTCGCCCACGATCTTGCTCGCCAGGTCGGTCGAGATCTGACCGACCTCACCGCGCAGCTGGACCATCGCCTGCTGACGCTCGGCCTCGATCTGCTTGCCCGCGGTCTCGCTGATCCGGGCAGCCTCGGCCTGGGCCTGACCGCGCATCTCGGCGACGATCTGGGCGCCCTGCTCCTTGGCGTGCTCGCGGATGCGGGCAGCCTCGGCGCGCGCGTCGGCGAGCTGGTCCTCGTACTGCTTCTTCGCGGCGGCGGCCTCGGCCTGGGCCTGCTCCGCAGCCTGCATGCCGCCCTCGATCGCGGCCGTGCGCTCGGCGTAGGCCTTCTCGAGGTTCGGGACCACCTTGGTGGCCACGAACCAGTAGAAGATGCCGAACATGATCAGGCCGAAGATGAGCTCCGGCATGTAGGGCAGGATCGGGATGGCGTGCTCCCCGGCGCCCATGGGCTCGGCCTCCTCGGACGCCATCAGGACGCCCGACGCGATCGTGGTCAACTCCACGAGCGGCTCCTCACGTGTAGGGGTCTTCCAGCCTCAGCAGCAGCGGCTGCCGTGGGGCTGTCGGACGGGTCTGGGACAGACAGGTTCGTCGTCAGCCGACGAAGAACGCGATGAAGAAGAGGACCAGACCGAAGATGGCCAGGGCCTCCGCCAGCGCGAAGCCGAGGATGGCGATCGGCTGCAGCTTGCCCTGGGCCTCGGGCTGACGCGCGACACCGTTGATGTAGGCGGCGAAGATCAGACCCACGGCGATGGCCGGGCCGATGGTGGACAGGCCGTAGCCGAGGAGGGTGATGTCACCAGTCACGTCGAATCTCTTTCTGTGTGTGGTCCCGACGCCCACCGGACGGGCGTCGGAGCTGTACTGCGTTATTCAGTTGTCGGTCAGGAGGTCGGTGCTCGACACGCCCGTGCTCAGTGCTCGTCGGCGAGCGCGCCCCCGATGTAGGAGGCCGCGAGCAGCGTGAAGACGTAGGCCTGCAGGAACTGGATCAGCCCCTCGAACACGGTCAGCGCGCCGCCGAGGACCCAGGCGGGGATCGCCACCGCCATCAGGCCGGGCTCGAAGGTCTTGAACATGTACCAGCCGCCGACGATGAAGACGACGAGGAGCATGTGGCCGGCGAACATGTTGCCGAAGAGTCGCAGCGCGAGCGTGAGCGGCCGGGTGATGAAGAAGGTGATCAGCTCGAGGAAGAGGATGAACGGCTTGATCCAGCCCGGCAGCCCGCTGGGCAGCAGCGAGCCGAGGTAGGCGCCAAGTCCGCCCTTGTGCTTGATGCCGACCCAGTGGTAGACGACGTAGACGATCGCCGTCAGGCCGATGGGGAAACCGATGCGCGCCATCGTCGGGTTCTGGAACGGCGGGATGATGCCGAAGAGGTTGTTCAGCAGGATGAACGTGAACATCGCGAACAGGAACGGCACGAAGCGCATGAAGTCGCGGCTGCCGATCATGTCGCGGGCGATGCCGTTGCGCGCGAAGTTGTAGACCTGCTCGGTGAGCCACTGGCCCTTGCTCGGCACGACGGCTGCCTGGCGGGTGGTCAGCCAGAGCCAGACCATCAGCGTCACGGTCGCGATGGCGAGCAGCGCCATCGGGCGCGTGAAGTAGTAGTCGGTGCCCGGGATGGCGAACATCGGCTGCCAGAAGTCGCCCGGGGTGGGCGGGAAGTGGCTCTCGCCCTCCTCGGCCATCGGCAGGACGAGGCCTACGGCCGCCATGGTCGCACTCACGCGTTCTCCTCCACAGGGTTGCTTACGGATGTCTGGGCGCGCTCGATGGCACGCAGGGACCTGGCACGGTCCGATCGGGACACCGTCGTCATGTCTTACCGTACCTGAGCCAGATGACGTACATGGACAGGACCATCCCCGCCACGACGCCGACCGGCAGCAAGAACCAGGTGCCGAGCAGGTAGTCACCGAGCAGACCCAGGGCACCGAAGCCGAGCGGGCCGGCGAGCAGGTAGCCGAGCACCGCGTTGGCGGCGTCGGTCTGCCGGGCCATGCCCTCGACCTCGGGCTCGGGGTAGCTCATGCGGCCGACCCGGGCAGCTGGACGTCGAGGGTGCTGCGCGAGCGCAGGTAGCCCACGACCAGACCGGCCTGGAACACCAGACCGACGAGCACGAAAGCGATCACGAGCGGCACGACCTCGAGCCAGGTGGTCTGGCCCAGGGACCAGATCACGGCGGCGAGCACGCCCATCTGCACCACGAAGACCGCGAAGGCCCCGGCCATGGTCGTCGCGGTGGGACCGGCGAGCACGCCGCGGATCCCGACGACGCCGAGGACGAAGACGACCAGGGAGATCACCGCGCCGAGGGCGGCCGACACGCCCGCCCACTCACCGGCAGCCGCCCAGGCCAGCAGCGGCACCACGACGAGGAGCGGGAGGGTGGGGACTAGTCCCCCGACCAGCATCGACCGCAGCGGCGTGCGCTCGGCTCGCGTCGGTGCGGATGCGGTCATCAGGGGAAGGCTCCGTCAGTCGGGTGGCGGCGGGGTCTTGTGAAAGTTATCACAAGATCGCCTGTTCACCGAAGTGCCTGGTCAGGGGTCTGTGTCCGGGAGGGCCGGGTGAGCAGGATCGCCACGCCGAGCACCGCCACGATCCCCACGGCCGACAGCCACGCCGGCAGGAAGGCGAAGGACACCGTGCCCGCGGCGATCAGGCCGGACCACAGGTAGAGCAGGACGACGGCGCGGCGGTGGCTGTGGCCGATGTCGAGCATCTGGTGGTGCAGGTGGCCCCGGTCCGGCTTCCACGGCAGCTGGCCGGCCCGGGTGCGCCGGAAGACGGCCAGCACGATGTCGAGGAAGGGCAGGGCGAGGATGGCCACCGGGATGGCGACCGGCAGCAGGATCGCGGTGAGCGCCGAGGTGTTCGCCACCGAGGAGCTGGGGTCCACGGAGCCGGTCATCGAGATGGTGGCGGCCGCGAGCAGCAGACCCAGCAGCAGGGCGCCGGCGTCGCCCATGAACAGCCGCGCCGGATGGAAGTTGTGTGGCAGGAAGCCCGCGCACACCCCGACGATGGCGGCGCTGATGAAGGTCGCCATGGAGAAGACGTTGGGCGGGTCGAAGGTGGAGCTGACGAGGTAGCACCAGCCGAAGAAGGCCGAGGCCGAGATCAGCACGACGCCCGCGGCCAGCCCGTCGAGACCGTCGATGAAGTTCACCGCGTTGGTCGAGATCACCACGACCAGGATCGTCAGCGTCACCATCACCGGCTCCGGCAGGTAGGTCACGCCGCCGATCGGGAGCGAGAGCAGCCGCACCCCGAAGAAGGCCATCACCCCGCCGGCGATCGCCTGCCCCGCCAGCTTGGTCAGCCAGTCCAGCTCACGGACGTCGTCGAGCGCACCGATGAGCGTGATGATCGCCGCGCCGATCAGCACGCCGTACAGCTGCGGGGAGGTCTCGAGGAGCTGACCGTGGTAGGGCAGCATCCGCCCCAGGACCACGGCTGCCGCGAAGCCGATGAGCATCGCCACGCCACCGAGCCGCGGGATCGGGACGGTGTGCACGTCCCGGTCGCGCACCGCGGTGATGGCCCCCAGCTGCAGCGCCAGCCGGCGCACGAGGGGCGTGGCCAGGTACGTCACGACCGCCGCCGTGAGCAGCACCATGAGGAACTCGCGCATGAGACATCACCTGGCGCGCGGCATACCCGCCCGGGAGTATGGCGCGCGCCAGGTCAGGGGGTCACCGCGCCGCGGGCTCGGGGTAGGCGGGGAAGCTGGTGAGGAGCTCGGTGACCTGACCCCGGACCTCGCGGGTGACCGCGTGCTCGGGATCGGCGTCGCCCTCGGTGACCGCCCTGTGGATCAGCTGCGCGACCGTCCTCATCTCCTCGGTGCCCATCCCCTGGGTGGTCACCGAGGGGCTGCCGACGCGGATGCCGGAGGCCACGTTGGGCTTCTCCGGGTCGAAGGGGATGGCGTTCTTGTTGAGCACGATGCCGGCCGCGTCGCAACGGGCCTCGGCGTCCACCCCGGTGACGCCCACGCCGCGCAGGTCGTGCAGCGACAGGTGGGTGTCGGTGCCGCCGGTGATGGGGCGGATGCCCAGCTCACCGAGGGTGTCGGCGAGGACCCGCGCGTTGTCCAGGACGCCCTGGGCGTAGGCCTGGTAGGCCGGGGTGGCGCACTCGGCGAAGTTGACGGCCTTGCCGGCGACGCCGTGCATGAGCGGACCGCCCTGCATCATCGGGAACACCGCGCGGTCGATCTTCTTGGCGTGCTCCTCCTTGCAGACGATCGCGCCGCCGCGCGGGCCGCGCAGCACCTTGTGGGTGGTGAAGGAGACGACGTCGGCATGCGGCACCGGGCTCGGGATGACCTTGCCGGCGACCAGGCCGATGAAGTGGGCCGCGTCGACCCAGAAGATCGCACCGACCTCGTCGGCGATGGCGCGGAAGCGCTCGAAGTCGATGAGGCGCGGGATCGCGGAGCCGCCGGCCAGGATGATCTTCGGGCGGTGCTCCTTGGCGAGCTTCTCGACCTGGTCGTAGTCGATGTCCTCGGTCTCCTGCGAGACGCCGTAGTGGACGGCGTTGAACCACTTGCCGGAGAAGCTCACCTTGAAGCCGTGCGTCAGGTGGCCGCCGTGGTCCAGCGACATCGCCAGCACGGTGTCGCCCGGCGCGGCGAACGCGCCGTAGACGGCGAGGTTGGCGCTGGCGCCGGAGTGCGGCTGGACGTTGGCGTGCTCGGCGCCGAACAGGGCCTTGGCGCGGGCGATCGCCAGGTCCTCGACCTTGTCGACCTCCGCGCAGCCGCCGTAGTAGCGGGCGTGCGGGTAACCCTCGGCGTACTTGTTCGACAGGGTCGAGCCCAGGGCCGCGAGCACCGCGGGACTGGTCTGGTTCTCGCTCGCGATGAGCTGCAGCCCGCTGCGCTGGCGGTCGAGCTCGGAGACGAGGAGGCCGGCGATCTCGGGGTCCTGCTCGAGGAGCGCTCCGAAGTCGGGGCCGTAGTAGGTGTCGGGCGTCACTGCAGTCATGCGCACACTCTAGGGGTGCAGCAGGTGGACGGCCCCGGAGGGGACCACCACCCCGCTGGGGAGCAGGCCGCCGGGGGCGGGCTCCGCGGCCGGGGCGTAGCTCTCGGCCGCCTGCTCGGCCGTCGCGGACCCCTCCTCGGCCGTCGCGGACTCCTCCGCACCCGTCACGGGCTCCTCCTCCTCGGCCGACGAGGGCGGCTCGTCGAGGAGTCGGGTCGTGCCGAGCACGCCACGGATCTCCTCCGTCGACAGCGCCCCGAGCCGCAGCACGACGGGCTCCTCCCCCGTGCAGTCGAGGATCGTCGACGGCAGACCGCCGGTGCGCGGACCGTCGTCGAGGTAGGTGGCGACCGCCCCGCCGAGCTGGTCCAGCGCCTCCTGGCCGGTCTGGGCGGCCGGCTGGCCGGTCACGTTGGCGCTCGTCACCGCCATCGGGCCGACCTCGGCGAGCAGGGCGAGCGCGACCTCGTCGTCGGGCATCCGCAGGGCCACGGTGCCGTTGGTCTCCCCCAGGTCCCACTGCAGCGAGGGCTGCGCGCGCAGGACGAGCGTGAGCGGGCCCGGCCAGAACTGGCGCATGAGGATGCGGGCGTACATCGGCACGTCCAGCGCGAGGCCGTCCACCGTCCGCGGGTTGGGCACGAGCACCGGCGGCGGCATCTCCCGGCCGCGGTGCTTGGCTGCCAGGACCATGGCGACCGCCACGACGTCGAAGGCGTCGGCACCTACCCCGTAGACCGTGTCGGTGGGCAGGACCACGACCTTGCCGGCGCGTACCGCGGCCGCGGCCGCCTCCAGCGCAGCCTCGCGCTGCTCGGGGTCGGTGCAGTCGAGCAGGCGGTCCTGGAGCGGCGAGCCAGCCATGGGGTCCTCTCGGTGGGGCGAGCGCGTGCGGGTGCCGCAGGCGGCCCCGCGGTCCAGTCTCACATCTTCGCACCGTCGGCGAGTTTGGCTGCACCGCGTGACAGGTGGCATTTAGAGTTGCGAGCCACGGGCCGCTCGTCAAGAGTGGCCGGTGGGACGAGGCGCATTCCCTGCGCCTCGACGACAGAAGGAGAGTGACGCAATGCGTGGTAGTGGTCTGATCTGGACGATCGTTGGCATCCTGCTGATCATCGTGCTGGTGATCTGGCTGATGAACGCGCTGTGATGCACTAACCCTCTCAACGACGCGGCCCTCGTCCTGACGGACGGGGGCCGTCGTCGTGCGCGGCCCTCTCAGCGGGTGCGGACGGCCCGCGTCACCCGGGGCAGGCCCGCCAGGTCGCGATGGTCATCCGCGCTCGCCCAGCAACCGGCCGCCATGAGCGTCGCCGGCAGCGTCACGCCCTGCACGTCGGCATGCTCCATGAGCAGCACGCCGCCCGGGCGCAGCAGCTCCGCGGCGCGGGCCGCGACCTCGCGTGGCACGTCGAGCCCGTCCTCGCCACCGCCGTAGAGCGCCAGCTCCGGGTCGTGCTCGCGCACCTCCACGTCCACCGGCACCATGCCCGGCGGGATGTACGGCGGGTTGCTCGTCACCACGTCCACCTGCCCCAGCCAGTCCCCGAACGCCTCCTGCGCCGGCCCCAGCCGCAGGTCGACGGCGAGGCCGGAGCGGGAGACGTTCGCCACGGCATACCGGTGCGCGTCGGGCGAGAGCTCCACGGCACCCACCCGGGCGTCGGGCCTCCGGCGCGCGACGCCCAGGGCGACGGCGCCCGAACCGGTGCACAGGTCCACGACCGTCGGGGCGTCGAGGTCCTCCAGCGCGGCGACGGCCAGCTCGACGAGCAGCTCGGTCTCCGGCCGGGGCACGAAGACGCCCGGCCCGACCTGGAGGTCGAGCCCGGCGAAGGACGCGGTGCCGGTCAGGTGCTGGAGCGGCACGCGCGTCGCGCGGCGCACCAGCAGGTCCTGGTATGCCGTGTCCGCCCCCTCCGGCAGCAGCTCACCCATCAGCCGGGAGCGGCGCAGGTCCGGGAGGTCGACACCCAGGACGTGCGCGAGGAGCACCTCGGCGTCGACCGCCGGGCTGGGCACCCCCGCATCGCCCAGCTGCGCGGCGGCCGAGCGCAGCACCCGGTCGAGCGTGAACGTCATACCGACGTGGCCGCGAGGCGCGCGGCCTCGTCGGCGTCGACCGCGGACTGCACCACGGGGTCGAGGTCGCCGTCCAGCACCTGGTCGAGGTTGTAGGCCTTGAAACCGGTGCGGTGGTCGGCGATGCGGTTCTCCGGGAAGTTGTAGGTGCGGATGCGCTCGCTGCGGTCCACGGTGCGGACCTGGCTGCGGCGCTGCTCGCTGGCTGCCGCCTCGGCCTCCTCCACCGCGATCTGGTGCAGCCGGGCCCGGAGCACGCGCAGGGCGGACTCCTTGTTCTGCAGCTGGGACTTCTCGTTCTGGCAGGAGACGACCAGGCCAGTCGGCAGATGGGTGATGCGCACGGCAGAGTCGGTGGTGTTGACCGACTGCCCGCCCGGGCCGGAGGAGCGGAAGACGTCGATCTTGAGGTCTGCCGGGTCGAGGACGACCTCCGCCATGCTCTCGTCGTCCCCGATGTCCGGCATGACGAGCACGCCGGCGGCAGAGGTGTGGATGCGGCCCTGGCTCTCGGTGACCGGCACGCGCTGCACGCGGTGCACGCCGCCTTCGTACTTCAGCCGGGCCCAGGGCGCCTCGCCGGGGCCGGGCGTGCCGGTCGCCTGGATGGCCACCCGCGCGTCCTTGTAGCCGCCGAGGTCGGAGACCGTCGCGTCGAGCAGCTCGGTCCGCCAGCCGCGACGCTCGGCGTAGCGGAGGTACATGCGCATGAGGTCGCCGGCGAACAGCGCCGACTCCTCGCCGCCCTCCCCCGCCTTGACCTCCAGGATGACGTCACGGTCGTCGTCGGGGTCGCGGGGCACCAGCTGGCGCCGCAGCGACTCGGCGGCCTCGGAGGCCGTCTGCTCGAGCGCCGGCAGCTCCTCGGCGAAGGACGGGTCGTCCGCCGCCAGCTCCCGGGCGGCCTCCAGGTCGTCGGTCGCGCTGCGCCAGGCCCGGTATGCCGCGACCGTCGGGGCGAGCGCGGCGTACCTCTTGTTCAGGCGGCGCAGGGCCGTGGGGTCGCCGTGCACGGCGGGGTCGGCCAGCTGGTGCTCGATGTCGGCGTGCTCCTCGACCAGCGGGAGGGCGGAGGCGAAGGGCGAGGGGGCGGGCACGTCATACCTCCTGGTGGGGCTGGATCGACAAGGGCCGGGAACGGCGAACGCCGACCCCGCGGTGTCGCGGGGTCGGCGTCGGAAGACTTACTTGGCGGCCTTCTTGCCGTAGCGCTCCTGGAAGCGGGCCACGCGGCCACCGGTGTCGAGGATCTTCTGCTTGCCGGTGTAGAACGGGTGGCAGTTGGAGCAGACGTCGGCGCTGATGCTGCCCGAGGTCGCGGTGCTCCGGGTGGTGAACGTGTGGCCGCAGGTGCAGGTCACCTGGGTCTCGACGTACGCCGGGTGGATGTCCTTCTTCATGGTTCTCCCTTGGATGGTCTCTCCCCCGGGTCGGCAGCGCGGTCGCGCGCCGTGAACCGGTGGGCCAGCGGAACATTCTGCCACGGGGGGCAGCATGCTCCCAAACGACGTGGCGGGGCCGGACATTCCCGGCCCCGCCACGGTCGGGCGGTCAGTCCTCGTCGTCGAGCTTGATGGAGCTCGTCTGCTGGACCTGGCTGAGGAACTCGTAGTTGTGCTTGGTCTTGCGCAGCCGGTCGAGGAGCAGCTCCAGCGCGGCCTGCTGGTCGAGCGCGGAGAGCACCCGGCGCAGCTTCCACATGATCTTCAGCTCCTCGGCGCCCATGAGGATCTCCTCGCGGCGGGTGCCCGAGGAGTTGACGTCGACGGCCGGGAAGATGCGGCGGTTGGCGAGCTGGCGGTCGAGCTTGAGCTCCATGTTGCCCGTGCCCTTGAACTCCTCGAAGATGACCTCGTCCATCTTGGAACCGGTCTCGACGAGCGCGGTCGCGAGGATGGTGAGCGAGCCACCGTTCTCGATGTTGCGCGCGGCGCCGAAGAAGCGCTTGGGCGGGTAGAGGGCGGCCGAGTCCACACCACCGGACAGGATGCGGCCCGAGGCCGGCGCGGCCAGGTTGTAGGCGCGGCCCAGACGGGTGATCGAGTCGAGGAGCACCACGACGTCACCGCCGAGCTCGACGAGACGCTTGGCCCGCTCGATGGCCAGCTCGGCGACCGTGGTGTGGTCGTCGGCCGGGCGGTCGAAGGTCGAGGAGATGACCTCGCCCTTGACGGCGCGCTCCATGTCCGTGACCTCCTCGGGACGCTCGTCCACGAGGACGACCATGAGGTGGCACTCCGGGTTGTTGGTGCTGATCGCGTTGGCGATCGACTGCAGGATCAGCGTCTTGCCGGCCTTGGCCGGGGCGACGAGCAGACCGCGCTGACCCTTGCCGATCGGGGCGACGAGGTCGATGACCCGGGTCGTGAGGTTCTTCTGGTCCGTCTCCAGACGCAGGCGCTCCTGCGGGTAGAGCGGGGTCAGCTTGGCGAACTCCGGACGCTTGCGCGCCTCCTCGGGCGACCTGCCGTTGACCGCGTCGAGGCGGACGAGGGCGCTGAACTTGCCGCGGTCGCGCTTGTTGCCGGTCGAGGACACGGTGTGCTGGTTGTCGCCGGCCTCGGTCGGGGCCTTGATGACGCCCTGGACGGCGTCACCCTTGCGCAGGCCGTACTTCTTGACCACGCCCAGCGGGACGTAGACGTCCGTCGGGCCGGGCAGGTAGCCGGTCGTGCGGATGAAGGCGTAGGAGTCGAGCAGGTCGAGCACACCACCCACGGGGACGAGCACGTCCTCCTCGGTGTAACCCTCCTCCTCGGGAGGGGTGCCGCGGCCGTTCTGCGGCTGGTCGGTCCCGACCGAGCCGCGGCCACGCTTGCGGTCACGGCCGCGCTGGCGGCTGCGGCGACGGCGACGGCCGCCCTCGCCGTCCTCGTCGTCGAAGTCGTGACGCTGCTGGTTGCCCTGCTGCTGGTTGCCCTGCTGCTGGGTGCGGTCGTCCTGCGCGCGGTCGCCCTGCTGCTGGTGACGCTCGCCCTGCTGACGCTGGCCCTGACCCGGCTGGCCGTCGCGGTCAGCGCCCTGGCCCTGGCGCCTGGCGCCCTGCTCACGCTGGCCCTGCTCACGCTGGCCCTGCTGGGTGTCGTTCGAGCGGTCGCCCTGGGACTGCTCGCCCTGACGCTGGCGCGGCGCGCCGGCCTCCGAGCCCGCACGGCGGCTGCGACGGCCACCCTCGCGCTGGGCCTGCGCGTGGTCGAGCGCGGCCTCCAGCTGAGCGGTCCCGTCGGAGAGGCCGTCGGTGGACCTCGGGCTCTCGTCAGCGGTGGTGGAGACCGGTGCTGCGGCCGGAGGAGCGGTGGGCGCGGCGGCGGGCTGCTCGGCCGTGTCGCGGGCCGGAGCGGCGGCGCGGCCGGCACCCGCCCGCGCACTCACGTCGGCGCCGCCGCGCTGCGCCCGGATGGCGGAGACCAGGTCGGCCTTGCGCATCTTGGCCTGGACGGAGATTCCCATGCTCTGGGCGAGCTGCTGCAGCTCGGCCAGGCGAAGCGTGCTGAGGGACCCGGTCTTGGTCCCGGCGGTGGTGTCGGTCACGCGTTCTGCTTCCTTCCCCGATAGCCCCGGCCAACGCCGGGCGTGGGGTGCTGGGTGAGGTTCGTGCTGCCTCGAACGGCGCATGAACTGGGAACGGGCACGGACACGACCAGCCGGGACGGCCTAGCCTGGATGTGGATCAGCGTGAACGTCGAACGACGTCGCTCCGCGCCGTAGCCCACGGAGCCGTCAGTCGGCCTCCGGGGCACGCTCACGATAACACGCCCCTCGGCCCGCCCCGCAGCGACGCCTCGCGCACCTCCCCCTTCGGGGCAGGGCCAGCGAGGCGTCAGGCGCGGGTGACGCGCCGCGCGGCGCGCACGAGGTCGCCGAGCACGGCCGAGGCGGTCTCGTCGCCGCCGGCACCGGCGCCGTGGAGACGCAGCGTGCCGGCCGACTCGGCCTCGACGATGAGCACGTTGGAGCCCTCGCGCGCCTGGGCCAGCGGGTCGTCCTGGGGCAGGGCGACCGGACGCACCGCGAGCTCGACCCGCGGCGCGTCCTGCGCCCCCGAGGTCCACGCAGAGGCCACCAGCTTGATGACCTTGCCGTTGGCCGAGGCGGTGCGGAAGTCCTCGTCGGTCAGGCCGGTGATCCCCCGGCGCTGCACGTCGGCCAGGGTCAGGGGAGCACCCCAGGCAGCCCGCGCGAGCAGGACGATCTTGGCCGCAGCGTCCAGACCCTCCAGGTCCTCGGTCGGGTCCGCCTCCAGGAAGCCGAGCTCGCCGGCCAGGCGCACGGCCTCCTCGAACGGCACCCCCTTGCGCGCGACCAGGTCGAGCACGAAGTTGGTCGACCCGTTCACGATGCCCGAGATGGAGGTCACCACGTCGCCGGCCAGCGAGTCACGCACGACCGCGACGACCGGGATCGCGGCCATCACCGCCGCCTCGTAGTCCAGCCCCACCCCGGCCTCGGCGGCAAGCGCCTCCAGCGCGGGCCCGTGGTGGGCGAGCAGCTGCTTGTTGGCGGTCACCACCTGGGCGCCGTTGCGTATGCCGCGCTCGATCAGCTCGCGAGCCCGGTCCAGGCCGCCCATGACCTCCACGACGACGTCGGCCTGGTCGACGAGGGCCTCCGCGTCCTGCACGAGCAGGGCGGGGTCGACGCCGTCCCGCACTCGGCTCGTGTCGCGCACGGCCACGCCGACCAGCTCGAGCGGACTGCCGACGCGAGCGGCATACAGGTCGGCGCGCTCGACGAGGCGACGGGCGACGGCGGCACCGACGGTGCCGGCGCCGAGCAGGGCGACACGGACAGGGGTGGTCACAGCAGGAACTCCACTACTTGAGGAACGACGTCGTCATGGTCGGGTGCGTGCGGGAGGCCGGGTCACATGCGCTCGGGCGCGGAGACCCCGAGCAGGCCCAGGCCGTTGGCCAGCACCTGTCGCGTGGCGTCGTTGAGCCACAGGCGCGACCGGTGCAGGTCGGTGATCTCCTCGTCCGCGGAGACGGGGCGGACGCGGCACTCGTCGTACCACTTGTGGAAGAAGCCCGCGAGCTCCTCCAGGTAGCGCGCGACGCGGTGCGGCTCACGCAGCTGCGCGGCCTGCGCGACCACGCGCGGGAAGTCGCCGAGCGCCGCGAGCAGGGTCGCCTCGGTCTCGTGCGTGAGCAGCGCCGGGTCGAAGCCGTCCTCGCGGCGGACACCGTCCTCGTCGGCCAGGCGGGCCACGTTGCAGGTCCGCGCGTGGGCGTACTGCACGTAGAAGACCGGGTTGTCGTTGGAGCGCTTGCGCAGCTCCTCGCCGTCGAGGTCGAGCGGGGTGTCGGCCGGGAAGCGGGCCAGGGAGTAGCGGACGGGGTCCGAGCCGATCCACTCGATGAGGTCGGAGAGGAAGATCGCGTTGCCGCGGCGCTTGCCCATCCGCTCGCCGCTGATGTTGATCAGCTGCCCGATGAGGATCTCGATGTTCTTCTCGGGGTCGTCGCCGGCGCAGGCCGCGATCGCCTTGAGCCGCCCGACGTAGCCGTGGTGGTCCGCGCCGAGCATGTAGACCTTCTCGGTGAACCCGCGGTCCTTCTTGTCCAGGTAGTAGGCGGCGTCCGCGGCGAAGTAGGTCGGCTCACCGTTGGACCGGATCATCACCCGGTCCTTGTCGTCCCCGAAGTCGGTGGTGCGCAGCCAGACGGCGCCGTCCTGGTCGAAGACGTGCCCCTGCTCCCGCAGGCGTGCCACGGCCTCCTCGACCTTGCCGCCGTCGTGAAGGGTGGACTCGGAGAACCACACGTCGAAGTCGACGTTGAACTCGTGCAGGATCGTCCGGATGCGCTCCATCATCAGCGCGTAGCCACGCTCACGGGCGACCGACATCGCCTCGTCCTCGGGCAGGTCGAGGAGGTCAGGACGTTCGGCGAGCAGCTGCTGGGCCACGTCCGTGACGTACTCCCCCGGGTAGCCACCCTCAGGGACCTCGGCGTCCGGGCCACCCTTGGCGCGCGCCAGGATCGAGCCGGCGAACTTGCCCATCTGGCCGCCGAAGTCGTTGATGTAGTGCTCGGTCGTGACGTCCGCGCCGCTCGCGCGCAGCAGCCGGCCGAGGGCGTCGCCGAGCGCCGCCCACCGGGTGTGGCCGATGTGGGGCGGTCCGGTGGGGTTGGCGGAGACGAACTCCAGGTTGATGGTGCGGCCGACCATCGAGTCGTTGGTGCCGTAGCCCTCCCCCGCCTCGACGATCGTGCGCGCCAGCTCACCGGCGCTGGCGGCGTCGAGGGTGATGTTGAGGAAACCGGGACCAGCGACGTCCACCGTGGTGACACCGCCCACCTGGCGGAGGCGGGTGGCGACGACCTCTGCCAGCTCACGCGGCGGCATACCGGCGCCCTTGGCGAGCTGCAGCGCGATGTTGCTGGACCAGTCCCCGTGCTCGCGGTTCTTCGGTCGCTCCACGCGCACGCTCGCGGCGTCCGGGACGGGGACGCCCAGGTCGCCTGCGGCGACGACGTCGGACAGGACGGTGCGGAGGGCCTGCGCGAGCTGCTCGGGAGTCACCCGATCAAGTCTAGGGGTGCGAGGATCGGGCCTCGGGGCTGGTACAGTTGCTCGCTGTTGCCCCCGTAGCTCAGGGGATAGAGCACCGCCCTCCGGAGGCGGGAGCGCAGGTTCGAATCCTGCCGGGGGCGCAACGACATCGGCCGCCGACCCGCCCTGCGGGACGGCGGCCGATCTGCGTCCGAGGGCTGCCTGCCGGACCCTACGTCAAGGCCTGTCCGGCGGCGCCGCTACCGTGCGGGTATGCAGACCGCGCTCCCCTTCATCGACGGCCAGGACGTCCCGGTGTCCGTCACCTACGACAACGTCGACCCGGCGGACGGCTCGGTCATCGGGGCGGTGGCCCGCAGCGGCGAGGCCGAGGTCGACCGCGCGGTCGAGGCCGCCGCGGCGGCCCAACCCGGGTGGGCCCGCACGCTGACCGAGCACCGCGCGGACGCCCTCCAGCGGCTGGCCGACCTCGTCGACCGCGACCGCGAGCAGCTCGCGCTCACCGAGTCGCAGGACACCGGCAAGCCCCTGTCGCAGGCGCGCACCGACGTGACGGTCGCCGCGCGCTACTTCCGTTACTACGGGCGCGTCATCGAGGCCTTCTACGGCCAGGCGATCCCGATCGGCCCCGACCTGCACGTCTACACCAGGCGCGAGCCGTTCGGCGTCGTCGGCAGCGTCGTGGCCTGGAACTACCCGCTCCAGCTCGCCTCGCGCTCCATCGCGGCCTCGCTCGCGACGGGCAACGCCATCGTGCTCAAGCCGGCCGACGAGACCCCGCGCACCGCACTCGCGCTCGCGCGGCTGTCGGTGGAGGCCGGGATCCCCGCGGGCGCCGTCAACGTCGTCCCGGGCCTGGGTGCGGAGGCCGGCGCTGCACTCACCGCGCACCCCGGCGTGGCCCACCTCGGCTTCGTCGGCTCGACGCAGACGGGCTCGGCGGTCGCCCACGCCGCAGCGGAGCGCGTCGTCCCGACCGTGCTCGAGCTCGGCGGCAAGTCAGCGCAGATCGTCTTCGCCGACGCCGACCTCGACCGGGCCGCGGACTTCGGGACCCGCGCCATACTTCAGAACGCCGGCCAGACCTGCTCTGCCGGATCCCGCCTCGTCGTGCACGAGAGCGTGCGGCAGGAGCTCGTGGGCAAGATCGCCGAGCGCTTCCGGACGACCCGTCTGGGACGTGGCACCGACGACCCCGACCTGGGTCCGCTCGTC
Organism: Ornithinimicrobium tianjinense; assembly: GCF_014636495.1. Classification (GTDB taxonomy): domain Bacteria; phylum Actinomycetota; class Actinomycetes; order Actinomycetales; family Dermatophilaceae; genus Ornithinicoccus; species Ornithinicoccus tianjinensis. Next base: position 644,184 of record NZ_BMEM01000001.1, on the reverse strand, counting down.
TCGGCCAAGCAGCAGGACCGCGTGCGCGGGTATGTCGAGAACGCCGGCTCCGGGGAGGTCGTCGTCGGTGGTTCGGCCCCGCAGGACGGAGCGCTCGCCGAGGGTGCCTACTGGCTGCCGACGCTCATCGACGGTGTCGACCCCGACTCGGCCATCGCCCAGGAGGAGGTCTTCGGACCGGTGCTCGTGACCCTGCCGTTCTCGGACGAGGAGGAGGCGGTCGCGCTGGCCAACGGCACCGACTACGGCCTCATCTCGGCGATCTGGACCCGCGACCTCGCCAGGGCCCACCGGGTGGCCGCCCAGGTCGAGGCCGGACAGATCTTCGTCAACACCTACGGCGCGGGTGGCGGCGTGGAGCTGCCCTTCGGCGGCTTCAAGCAGTCCGGCTACGGCCGGGAGAAGGGCATCGAGGCGCTGGCCGGCTTCACCCAGACCAAGACGGTCGTCATCAGCCTGGCCTGAGCGGCACGAACGCCCGTCCGGTCGGGTGCGGTGGGTGGCACGAACGCCCGTCCGGTCGGGTGCGGTGGGTGGCACGAACGCCTGTCCGGTCGGCAGCGGTGGGCGGCACGAACGCCTGTCCGGTCGGGTGCGGTGGGTGGCACTAACGCCTGTCCGGTCCGTCGTGGGGCGGAGACGAGATCTCGCACCAGGGTCGGATGCGGGGTGTCGGAGCCCTCTGATTGAGTGGCTGTCATGAACTCCGCTGCTGCCGACGGCACGGGCGTGAGCGTCCGGGGGCTGACCAAGACCTTCGGCAGCTTCCGTGCCGTCGACGACCTGACCTTCGAGGTGCGCCCCGGGCGCGTGACCGGCTTCCTCGGCCCCAACGGCGCCGGCAAGACGACCACGCTGCGGATGCTGCTCGGCCTGATCCGCCCGACCGCGGGAGAGGCACTCATCGGGGGCCACCACTACGCCGACCTCCAGCACCCCCTCCAGGTCGTGGGCGCCGCGCTGGAGGCGACCGGCTTCCACCCGGGACGGTCCGGGCGCGACCACCTCCGCGTCCTCGCCGCCACCCACGCGATCCCCGACGCCCGCGTCGACGAGCTGCTCGAGCTGGTCGGCATCCCGGCCGCGGCGCGCAAGCGCGCCGGCGACTACTCCATGGGTATGCGGCAGCGGCTCGGCCTCGCGGCCGCCCTCCTCGGCGACCCGCAGGTCCTGCTGCTCGACGAACCGGCCAACGGGCTCGATCCCGAGGGCATCCGCTGGATGCGCGGCTTCATGCGGCACCTGGCGCGCGAGCAGGGCAAGACGGTCCTCGTCAGCTCCCACCTGCTGGGCGAGGTGGAGCAGACCGTCGAGGACGTCGTGATCATCGCCAACGGCCACCTCGTGCGCGAGGGAACCATGGACGAGCTGCACGGCGACCCTGCCGTCCTCGTCCGGACCACCGACGCGCCCACGCTCGCCGCCGCCCTGGCCCGCGCGGGCATCGCCTCGGCCCCCGAGGACCAGCCCGGCTCGCTGCGGGTGCTCACCGGCGACCTCGCACGGGTGGGCGATGTGGCCCTGGCCGTGGGGCTGCCCGTGCACGAGCTGCGCCCGCTGCGCACCGACCTCGAGCGGCTCTTCCTCGAGCTCACCGAGAGCCCCGAGCACCGCAACCGCAACCTGGAGGTGACCTCCACCACCCCGGCGGGCGCCGCCCCCGCGCCGACAGGGGCGCGGCATACCGACATCCCGCCCCCCACCGGAGCGGACGCGCCGGTCCCCGCGCAGGAGGAGAACCGATGACCGGTCTGGTCCGTGCCGAGCTGCTGAAGTACTTCACGACCCGGATGTCGTGGTCCATGCCGCTCACGATGTTTCTCGTGGGCGCGATCTTCGCCGCGGTCCAGGGGCTGGTGCTCGTCCTGATCGGCGAGTTCCCGGGCTCCGGCGGCGAGGTGATCCGCCCCGCCGAGCTGTTCGACGACCTGACGCTGGCCAGGATGGTCTACACGGGAGCCATCCAGATGGGTTACCTGCTGGCTCTCGTGCTGGGCATCCTGGCGATGGGCGGGGAGTTCCGCCACCGGACCATCACCTCGACGCTGCTGTCGGCCCCGCGCCGCGGCCGGCTGCTCACCGCGAAGGTCACCGGCCTGGTGCTCGTCGTGCTCGTCAACGGCGTCGCCTTCGTCGCCGGCAGCCTGCTGGGCGGCGGGATCATGCTCGCCGTCGGTGACGCTGCGGTCTTCCCGGAGCCGGGCCAGCTGCTGGGCACGCCGGCGAAGATGCTGCTCATCCTGGTCCTCTGGGGGCTGATCGGCTTCGGCCTGGGGGTCCTGATCCCCAACCAGGTGATCGCGCTCTTCGTGGGGATCGGGGTGACCCTGCTCATCGAGCCGCTGCTCGGCTTCGGGCTGACCTTCGTCGACCAGCTCAAGGAGGCGGCGCGCTACTTCCCCAGCCAGGCGACGACCTCGGTGCTGGACCTCTTCGCCGGCGTCGACGACGCGACGGCGCAGAGCATGGGCTCGGCGGACCCGCTGACGTGGTGGGTGGGCGCGCTCGTGCTGCTGGGCTACGCGGCCGTGATGACGCTGCTCGGCTGGGTCGTGACCACCCGCCGGGACGTCTCCTGACCTGCGGTGACCCCGCCCACCCCCCATCACGTGCGGTGATGTGGGAGCGGAGTAGGCTGGCCCCGGTGGGTGCAGTGTCCGCACCCCACCGACTTGTTGCCAGCACCCAGACGTGAGATGAGGCGCCAGGCCCGTGGCCAACCCCCCGAGCAACGACAAGACCCTCGCCGACTTCGGAGCCAACGAGTGGCTCGTGGAAGAGATGCGGGAGCGATTCGACAGTGACCCGGGCTCCGTGGACCCGGCCTGGCGCGCGTACTTCGAGGGTTCGACGCCCAGTCCCAACGGCGCGACCACCGCCGCCGCCGCCCCCGCCGGCCGACCGGCCGCAGCCGCCGCCCAGCCCACGACGCGGGTGGCTGCCCCGGCCGACCAGACCGCCGGACGCCCGGTCAAGGGGGTCGCCCCCGCCCCGCCGCGGGCGACCACCCCCGCCGCCCCCGTGGCGAAGCCGGCCGCTGCACCGGCACAGAAGCCCGAGCCCAGGGCCGAGCAGCCCACGGCCGCCGCGCCCAAGGCTGAGCAGCCTGCGGCGGCATCGCCGAAGACGGACACGCCGAAGCCGACCAAGAGCTCAGCCTCCGCGCCCGTGACGCGTGACGCTCCCCCGGTCAAGCGCATCGGTCCGCAGACCGAGGTCACGACCACGCCGCTGCGCGGCGCCGTGGCCCGCGTGGTGACCAACATGGAGTCCAGCCTGGAGGTCCCCACGGCCACCAGCGCGCGCAACCTGCCGGCCAAGCTGCTCATCGACAACCGCACGGTCATCAACAACCACCTCGCCCGCGCCCGCGGCGGCAAGGTCTCCTTCACGCACCTCATCGGCTACGCCATGGTCCAGGCCGTGAAGTCGATGCCGGCGATGAACAACTCCTTCGCCCTGGTCGACGGCAAGCCCAACCTCGTGCAGCCGGCGCACATCAACCTCGGCCTGGCGATCGACGTCCCCAAGCCCGACGGTTCCCGCCAGCTCCTCGTGCCCAGCATCAAGAGCGCCGAGGAGATGACATTCTACGAGTTCTGGAGCGCCTACGAGGGGATCGTGCGCAAGGCCCGCGAGGGCGCGCTGACGATCGAGGACTTCCAGGGCACGACGATCAGCCTGACCAACCCCGGCGGCATCGGCACCCTGCACTCCGTGCCGCGCCTCATGGTCGGGCAGGGCGCGATCATCGGCGTCGGGTCGCTCGACTACCCGGCCGAGTGGCAGGGCGCAGCGCCGGAGCGCATCGCCGCCAACGGCGTCAGCAAGATCCTGACCCTGACCTCCACCTACGACCACCGCATCATCCAGGGTGCCCAGTCCGGTGAGTTCCTCAAGGTCCTGCACGAGCTGCTGCTCGGCAAGGACGGCTTCTACAACGACATCTTCACTTCGCTGCGGATCCCCTACGAGCCGATCCGCTGGGCGCCGGACATCACGGCCACCCACGACGACGACATCTCCAAGGCGAGCCGCGTCCAGGAGCTCATCCACGCCTACCGCGTGCGCGGGCACCTCATGGCCGACATCGACCCGCTGCAGTACCGCCAGCGCTCCCACCCCGACCTCGTCATCGAGAACCACGGCCTCACCCTGTGGGACCTCGACCGCTCGGTGGCGACCGGCGGGTTCGGCGGCAAGGCGCGGCTGACCCTGCGCAACGTCCTCGGCATCCTGCGGGACAGCTACTGCCGCACCGTGGGCGTGGAGTACATGCACATCCAGGAGCCGGCCGAGCGGAAGTGGTTCCAGTCCAAGCTCGAGGTGCCCTTCGAGAAGCCGGCCCCGGCCGAGCAGCTGCGGATCCTGCGTCGCCTCAACGCGGCGGAGGCCTTCGAGACCTTCCTGCAGACCAAGTTCGTCGGCCAGAAGCGGTTCAGCCTCGAGGGTGGCGAGTCCGTCATCGCGCTGCTGGACAAGGTCCTCAACCGCGCCGCCGAGGACGGGCTGGCCGAGGTCACCATCGGTATGCCGCACCGTGGCCGCCTCAACGTGCTCGCCAACCTCGCCGGGAAGTCCTACGGGCAGATCTTCCGCGAGTTCGAGGGCAAGCAGACCCCCGGCTCGGTCCAGGGCTCCGGCGACGTGAAGTACCACCTCGGCACCGAGGGCGAGTTCGTCGGCGAGTCCGGCCGGTCGACCCGCGTCTACCTCGCGGCCAACCCCAGCCACCTGGAGGCCGTCAACCCGGTCCTCGAGGGCATCACGCGAGCCAAGCAGGACCGCCTCGTGCTCGAGGGCGGCGACCCCGCGGCATACCCCGTCATGCCCGTCCTGCTCCACGGTGACGCGGCGTTCGCCGGCCAGGGCGTGGTGCTGGAGACCCTGCAGATGTCGCAGCTGTCCGGCTACCGCACGGGTGGCACGATCCACGTCGTCATCAACAACCAGGTCGGCTTCACCACGGCCCCGCACGACTCGCGCTCGGCCGTCTACTGCACCGACGTCGCGCGCACCGTGCAGGCGCCGATCTTCCACGTCAACGGCGACGACCCCGAGGCCGTCGTCCGGGTGGCGGAGCTGGCGTACGAGTACCGCCAGGCGTTCAACAAGGACGTCGTCATCGACATGGTCTGCTACCGCCGCCGCGGTCACAACGAGGGCGACGACCCGTCGATGACCCAGCCGCTGATGTACGACCTCATCGAGGCCAAGCGCTCGGTGCGCAAGCTCTACACCGAGTCCCTGGTCGGCCGCGGTGACATCACCACGGACGAGGCCGAGGAGGCGCTGCGCGACTACCAGCACCAGCTGGAGCAGGTGTTCGTCGAGACCAAGGCGGCGCTGAAGGGCGAGGGCGACGGGACCGGCGGCCTGGAGCGGCCGGTCGCGCAGGACGAGGGCGACATGGCCACCCGCCAGCGTCCGACGGCGATCAGCGAGGAGCTGGTCCACCGCATCGGCGACGCCTACGCCTCGCACCCCGAGGGCTTCACCGTCCACCCGAAGCTGGCCAAGCTCATGACCAGCCGCCAGGAGATGACGCGCAAGGGCGGGATCGACTGGGGCATGGGCGAGCTTCTCGCCCTCGGTTCGCTGCTGGTCGACGGCACGCCGGTGCGCCTCGCCGGGCAGGACTCGCGCCGCGGCACGTTCGTCCAGCGTCACGCGGTCCTCACCGACCACGAGACCGGGCGGACCTGGACGCCGCTGCACCACCTGTCCGAGGACCAGGCCGGCTTCGAGGTCTACGACTCGCTGCTGTCGGAGTACGCCGCGATGGGCTTCGAGTACGGCTACTCGGTCGAGCGCACGGACGCCCTCGTCCTCTGGGAGGCCCAGTTCGGCGACTTCGCCAACGGCGCCCAGACCGTGGTGGACGAGTTCATCTCCTCCTCCGAGCAGAAGTGGGACCAGCGCTCCAGCGTCGTGCTCCTGCTCCCGCACGGCTACGAGGGCCAGGGCCCCGACCATTCCTCCGCCCGGATCGAGCGCTACCTGCAGCTGTGCGCCGAGGAGAACATGGTCGTCGCCTACCCCTCCACCCCGGCGTCGTACTTCCACCTGCTGCGCAAGCACGCGACGGCCCGGCCCCGCAAGCCGCTGGTCGTCTTCACCCCGAAGGCGATGCTCCGGCTGAAGGCGGCGGCCAGCGCGCCGGAGGACTTCACGACCGGCACCTTCGAGCCGGTCATGCCGGACACGGCCAGCCTCGACAAGCAGGCGGTCGACCGCGTGCTCATCGCCTCGAGCAAGCTGGTCTGGGACCTCGAGGAGGAGCGCGCCAAGCGCGGCGACGAGCGGACGGCCATCGTGCGCGTCGAGCAGCTCTACCCGCTGCCGGCCGCCCAGCTCGCCGCGATCACCAAGGAGTACCCGAACGCCGAGCTGGTGTGGGCGCAGAACGAGCCCAAGAACCAGGGCCCGTGGCCGTTCATGGCGCTGAACATGCCAGAAGCGCTGGCCGAGCAGGGCGAGGAGCGTCCGCTGCGCGTCGTCTGCCGGCCCGCCTCGGCCTCCCCGTCCACCGGCTCGACCAAGGTGCACGCGGTCGAGCAGGATGCCCTGCACGAGGCGGCGTTCGCCCGCCGGGGCTGAGGCTCACCGACGTGGGCGGCCCGGCACCGGTCATCCGGTGCCGGGCCGTTCGGCGTCCGGGCACCGGGGTGGGGCACCCTCCCTAGCCGGCGCCGACGACATACAGCTGCATCATCAGGTGGTGCAGCGCCGCGGCCACGAGCACGAGCACGTGCCACAGCTCGTGGAAGCCGAAGGTCCCCGGGAGCGGGTTGGGGCGCTCCACGATGTAGACGACGAAACCGAGGCTGTAGACCAGTCCTCCGGCGGCCAGGAGCGCGAGCGCGCCCGGCGGCAGCTCGGGTCCGCCCGCGACCAGCACGACCGGCATCCAGCCCAGCGCGATGTAGAGGGTGTTGGTGACGTACTTCGGCAGCTCTCGCCAGACCGAGCGCAGCACCATGCCGAGGATCGCGATGCCCCAGACCGCACCGAAGACGGCCCACCCGAACGGGCTGCGGAAGAGCACGAGCACCAGGGGCGTGACCGTGCCGGCGATCAGGCCGAACACCGAGGTGTAGTCGAGCGTGCGGAGCACCTCGTTGACCCTGGGGCTGCTGTCGATGCCGTGGTGCAGCGTGCTGGCCACGAAGAGCGTCACCAGCGCGAGCGAGTAGACGGCCAGGCCGACGATCGCCCACGGGTCGGCGGTCACGCTCGCGCGGGTGATGAGGACCGCCGAGCCGAGCAGCGCCAGGCACGCGCCGACGAGGTGGGAGATCGTGTTGATCCGCTCGTCCGTGACGTGCACGCTGCCGTCCCTGCTCAGCCTCTGGCCCTGCGCCTCCATCATGCGAGGAGGCTACCTGTGACCGCGGCCGAGCCCGCGCGGACGGGCGACGGGGCGATCCACGGTAGACTGGACGACGGCGCCCCGCTCCCGTCTCGCCTCGGGGCGCTTGATCACGACAGCCTGTGCACGGCATACCTGTGCCGCGGGCTCGACAGGTCGCTCGGCCCGTGGGCCGGCGCACCGGGCGGGACCTCCACCGTCCGAAGGACTCTCGTGACCTCCAGCTTCGCCGGCCTCGGCGTGCCCTCAGTGCTGACCGACGCCCTCTCCGGGCGCGGCATCACCACCCCCACCCCGATCCAGGCGGCCACGCTGCCCGACTCGCTCGCCGGGCGCGACGTGCTCGGCCGCGGCCGCACCGGCTCGGGCAAGACCTACGCCTTCCTCCTGCCCGTCGTGGCCCGCCTGATGGCCGACGCCGGCGCCGCGCGCCGCCGTGGTCGCAAGCCCCGCGCGCTCATCCTGGCGCCCACGCGCGAGCTCGCCCGCCAGATCGAGGAGTCGCTCGCGCCGCTCGCCACCGCGGCAGGCCTGCGCTCGCTGACGATCTTCGGCGGGGTCGGGCAGAACCCGCAGGTGCGCGCCCTCCAGGAGGGCATCGACGTCCTCGTCGCCACCCCGGGCCGCCTCGAGGACCTGATCGGGCAGGGGTATGCCGATCTCGGCGCCGTCGAGGTGACCGTGCTCGACGAGGCCGACCACATGTCCGACCTCGGCTTCCTGCCGGTCGTCAAGCGCCTGCTCGACCGCACGCCCCGCGACGGTCAGCGCATGCTGTTCTCGGCGACGCTGGACTCGGGCGTGGACGTCGTCGCCAAGCGCTACCTCAGCAACCCGGTGACCCACCACGCCGACTCGGCGCAGTCGCCGGTCGCCGCGATGGCCCACCACGTGCTGCACATCGACGCCGCCGACCGGCTGCCGGTGCTGGCAGACCTGGGCTCGGCGCCCGGGCGGACCGTGGTGTTCACGCGGACGAAGTACGGCGCCAAGAAGCTCACCAAGCAGCTGAATGCCGCCGGCGTGACCGCGGTCGAGCTGCACGGCAACCTGGGTCAGAACGCGCGCGTGCGCAACCTCGACGCCTTCCAGAACGGCGCCGCGACCACGCTCGTGGCGACGGACATCGCCGCACGCGGCATCCACGTCGACGACGTCGCGCTCGTCGTCCACGCCGACCCGCCGGTCGAGCACAAGGCCTACCTGCACCGCTCGGGCCGCACGGCCCGCGCCGGTGCCAGCGGCACGGTCGTGACGCTCATGACCGACGACCAGGTGCGCGAGGTGCGGGCGCTGACCAAGGCCGCCGGCGTCTCGCCCACCGTGACCAAGGCGCACCGCTCGCACCCCGTGCTGACCGAGCTCGCCCCCGGCGAGCGCACCCTCGTGCCGGGCGGCTTCGCGCCGGCCGAGCCGGTGCAGCAGCAGGGCCAGGGCTCCGGGCGGGGTCGCGGCCAGGGCCAGGGCGGTCGTCGCCAGGGCCAGGGCCAGGGCCAGGGCCAGGGCCAGGGCCAGGGCCAGGGCCAGGGCCAGGGTGGCCGTGGGCAGGGCCAGGGCGGTCGTCGCCAGGGTCAGGGCCAGGGTCAGGGCCAGGGTGGTCGTGGTCAGGGCCAGGGCACCGGTCAGGGCCAGCGACGCTCCGGATCCGGCGGCCAGCGCCAGGGCGGCAGCCGCACGTCGTCCCGCGGCGGCTCGGTCGTGGCCTTCTCCACCTCCTCGGACGGTGGTCGCTCGCGCCGCTCAGGCGGCCGCTGACGGCCTAGGCACGCTGGCCCGCGACCACGTGGGCCAGCTGCACGGCAGCCGCCTGGAGAGCGGCGGGGCCCCGCCCACCCAGCCCCTCCTGGAGGCCGTAGGCCCAGGCGTAGCCGCTCCGGGTGGCCAGCTCCGCGAGCCTGGTGAGGTTGGCATGGTGCAGCGGACCCGGATCGGGGGGCCAGGAGCCGAGCACGAGCGCCCCGTCGGTGAGTCCTCGCCGCAGCGCGGCCTCGAGCGTGAGGGCCGTGTGGTTGAGCGTGCCGAGCGCCGGCCGCGTCACCACCACCAGCCGGGCGCCCAGCGCAACGGCCAGGTCGGCGACCGTCTCCCCGGCGACCGTCAGGTCAACGAGCAGCCCGCCCGCCCCCTCCACGACGACCACGTCGACGAGAGCGCTCAGCTGCCCGACCCGCGCGACGTGCTGAGCCAGGGTGGGCAGGGCGCTGGCCGCCGACTGGCCACCCTCGAGCAGCGCCGCGTCCACCGGCGCCATGGGCGGGCCCAGTCGCACGCCCTCGGCGACCAGCAGCTCGTCCTCCCCCGGGGGGCCGGCCACGCCAGAGGGGCGGTGCCGCAGGACACGCAGCCCGAGCAGTCGCGCCACCGTGTCGACGTCACCCTCGCCGGCCGCACTGACCCCGGTCTGGGTCGGCTTGTAGACCGCGACCGAGCGTCCGTGCGCCCGCAGGGCGGCGACGAGGGCAGCGGTGACGACGGTCTTGCCGACATCGGTGTCGGTGCCCGTCACGCAGAGGACGAGGGTCACGGCATACCTCGCGGGCTCCGGGCCAGCACCCGGTCGACGTGCTGGAAGGACAGCAGGTGGGACCAGGAGAGCTCGGCCTCCGCCGGCTGCAGGTCGGGGAGCGCGCGGGCAGTCTCGTGCAGGACCAGCTGTGCCTCCCGCTCGGCGAGCCCCGCGCCGAGGCAGCGGTGCACCCCGTGCCCGAACGCCAGGCCAGGATCGCCCGCCAGCCCGACCCCCGAGAGATGCAGGACGAGCTCCTCGCCGGCGGCGTAGGCCCGACCGCCGACCTCGGTGTCGGCGACGACCTCACGCCGCCAGGTCGGGACCGAGGACGCCGTCGCGAGCACGTCGCGGACCACCTCGCCGGCGGCTCTCTCGCTGCGACCGGCCGCCTCCCACGCGCCCTGGTGGAGCGCCGTGGCGAGCACGGTCTGCAGGAGCATCGTCGTCGTCTCCTGGCCGGCGATGGTGAGGAAGTAGGCGAGCGAGCGGATCTGTCGCTGCTCCACCCCAGCCTCGGCGAGAGCGGCGACAAGGTTGCCGTCCTCGGCCGCAGCGGCATCGGACACGGCCTCCCTCAGCCACACGTAGAAGTCGGCGGCGCTGCGCGCGAGCACCAGCTGCCGCTCCGCGTCCGGCCAGCCCCAGAAGAGCTCGAGCGAGCGGCGCCCCCAAGCGGTCAGTCGGTCCCGCGGCGGCGCCCCGACCCCGGTCAGCCGTTCCATGATCGTGGGCGGCACGTGCGCCGCGACCTCGGTCGCCAGGTCGACCGTCGCGCCTGCCGCGAGGGGGCCACGCACGCGGTCGCAGGCCGCCCGGGTCAGGGTGCGCACGGTCGGCTCCTGGGCCCTCACGCGCGCGGGGCTGAAGCACCCGGCCACGACGCGTCGCACCGCCAGGTGCGCCGGACCTGTCGCGCTCGCGAGCACCGGCGGCAGGGCGAAGCCGACCCGGGCGAGCGCGCGGAGGGAGTCCGGGGTGAGCGGGACGGCATACGAGAGCGCGTTGGTGGGCGCGAAGTCGTCCGCGCGACGGAGGACCTCGCGGACCTCGGCGGGGTCCTCGACGGCGCGGTAGCGCCGCCGCACCGCGTCGGGGTAGACGCCTGGCGTGCGCAGCTCGTGCGCGAGGGGCGCGCCGCGGGTGACCGGGCAGCCGCTCACGCGTGCACCTCCGCGACGGTCGTGGCGATCTGGTGCAGGGCGTGGTCGAGCACGTCGGCGTCGTGGTCGGCGTGCGCCGTGACCCGCAGCCGGGAGACGCCGTCCGGCACGCTCGGCGGGCGGAAGCAGCCGACAGCGACCCCCGCCTCGCCCAGACGTCCCGCGGCCTCGGCCGCGCGCTCCGGGGAGTCCATCCGCACCGAGTGGACGGCGCCCCTGCCACGCTCCACCCGTGCGGAGGTGAAGGGGTGGGCCGCGAGCGTGTCGTGGACCTGGGCGGAGCGGGCCACCAGGCGCGCGATGCGGTCCTCGTCCGCCAGGCCCAGGGCGGCCAGGGCTGCCCCGGCCGCGGGCGGTCCGAGCCCGGTGTCGAAGAGGAAGGTGCGCGAGGTGTTGACCAGGTGCTCGCGCAGCGCGTCGGCCCCGGCCCCGCCGAGCAGGACGGCACCGCCCTGGGAGCCGAGCGCCTTCGACAGGGTCGCGGTCACGACGACGTGGCCGGCGTCGGCGAGCCCGGCGGCCGCCACCGCGCAGCCTCCTGGCGTCGCGGCCAGCGTGTGGGCCTCGTCGACGACGAGGAGCGCGCCCCGGCCGGCGCAGAGGGTGGCCAGCTCCGCGAGCGGGGCCGCGTCGCCGAGGACCGAGTAGACGGACTCCACGACCACGGCGGTGCGCGGGGCGACGCGTGACTGCAGGGCGGCAGCGACCGCCTGGACGCTGCCGTGGTCGACGACCGTGACCTCGGCCCGGCCCAGCCGCGCCCCGTCGACAAGGCTGGCGTGGCAGTGGGCGTCCATGACCAGGTGCGTCCCCGGGGCGGCGAGCGCGCCGAGGAGGCCCAGGTTCGCGGCATACCCGCTGGAGAGCACGAGCGCGGAGCGCCGACCGGTGTAGGCGCACAGGCGCGCCTCGAGCTGCTCGTGGACCGGGTGGGTCCCGGTCACGACGCGGCTCGCGCCGGCGCCCGCGCCGTGCAGCCGGGCCGCCTCGGCGGCCGCGGACACGACCGCGGGGTGACGGGAGAGCCCCAGGTAGTCGTTCGAGGCGAGGTCCAGGGCGCCCTCCGGCAGCCCCCGGGCGGCGCGCTCCAGGCCGCGACGGTGGCGCACCCGCGCCCGCTCGGCGAGCCAGGCGCCCCAGACCCCGGCCGCCTGCTCAGCCATGGACCTCCTCCACCCCGCCCACGACCGCGGCCGTGAGCTCCGCGACGTCGGCGGCGCCGCAGACGTAGGGCGGCATGACGTAGACGAGGTCGCGGAACGGCCGCACCCAGGCGCCGCGGCGGACGACGGCCCGCGTCACCTCGGCCACGCGGACCGGGCCGTCGAGCTGGACGACGCCGACCCCGCCGAGCACCCGCACGTCCCGCACGGACGTCAGGTCCGAGGCGGGCTGGAGGCCGGCCTGGAGGTGGCCCTGCAGCCCGGCAACCTGGGCGCGCCAGGCCGGCCCGTCCCCGCCGTCCGCGGTGAGCAGGCCGAGCGAGGACGCCGCGACGGCGCAGGCCAGCGGGTTGCCCATGAACGTCGGACCGTGGAGGAGGGCACGCGGCATACCGTGCCCGCCCGAGCCGACCACCTCCGCGACGCGCGCGCTGCACAGGACCGCAGCCAGCGTGAGGTAGCCGCCGGTCAGCGCCTTGCCCACGCACAGCAGGTCGGGGACGACGCCCGCGTGCTCGGTGGCCAGGAAGCGGCCGGTGCGGCCCAGGCCCGTCGCGATCTCGTCGAGGACGAGGAGCAGGTCGTGCTCGTCGGCGAGCTCGCGCAGCACCGTGAGGCAGCGCGGGTGGTAGACGTGCATGCCTCCGGCGCCCTGGAGGACGGGCTCGGCGACGATGCCCGCCAGCTCGCGTGCGTGGGCGGCGACGACGTCCCGGGTATGCCGTTCCCAGGCGGCCTGGTCGTCCTCGTCGACCTGCCACGACCCGTCTGCCAGCAGGCGGGCGGCCGGTGGTCGCGGTGCGAAGACGTGATCGGCGGTCATGCCGGAGAAGGCTGCGTGCATCCCGTCCACCGGGTCGCAGACGCTCATCGTCGCGAAGGTGTCCCCGTGGTATCCCCCGCGCAGGGCCAGGAACCGGCTCCGCTCCGGTCGGCCACGTGCGGCGTGGTGCTGGAGGACGATCTTGAGGGCCACCTCGACGCTGATCGAGCCGGAGTCCGCGAGGAAGACGTGCTCGAGGCCGGCCGGGGCGAGCGTCACGAGCCGCTCGGCCAGCTCGACGGCCGGCTCGTGGGTGAGGCCGCCGAACATCACGTGGCTGAAGCGGTCGAGCTGGGCCCGCGCCGCGGCGTCCAGCACCGGGTGCCGGTAGCCGTGCACGGCGGACCACCACGAGGCCATCCCGTCGACGACCTCACGCTCGGTGGCCCCGTCGTCGAGGGTGAGCCGGACGCCCGAGGCGGCGCGCACGGCATACAGGGCACCGGCGTCGACGGGGGCGTAGGGGTGCCAGAGCAGGCCCCGGTCCCGCTCGAGGAGGCTCATGCGTTCGGTGCGGCGTCCGTCCCGGCGCCGCGGCGGCGCAACGCCGGGGTGCCGCAGCAGCCGCCGGCGGGGGTCTCCTCCACCGCGTGCTGCTCGGCGCGCTGGGCGGCCTCGGCGCGCTCGGCGGCCTCGCGCAGGGTCGAGGCGAGGACGGCCGGGTCCTCGTCCTCGCGGCCGAGCACGACGAGACCGGCGTCGGCGATCATCTGCAGGTCGTCGGAGGCGGCCTGGCCCTCGCTGGTGAGGTAGTCGCCGAGGAACAGGGAGTTGGCGACCTCGAGCGCGAGCGGCTGCAGGGTGCGCAGGTGCATCTCGCGGCCCCCGGCCATCCGCAGCTCGGTGTCCGGGCAGGCGAGGCGGACCAGGGCCAGGATGCGCAGGCAGCGCAGCGGGGTCAGCTCCCAGGTGCCGGCCAGCGGCGTGCCGTCGAAGGGCATGAGGAAGTTGACCGGGATGGAGTCGGACCCGAGCTCGCGCAGGGCCAGGACCGCCTCGACGACCTGCTCGTCGCTCTCCCCCATGCCGACGATGAGGCCGGAGCACGGCGACAGGCCCGCGTCGCGAGCCTTGCCGACGGTGTCGACGCGGTCGGCGTAGGTGTGGGTCGAGCAGATGTCGGCGTACATCGACTCGGCGGTGTTGAGGTTGTGGTTGTAGGCGTCGACCCCCGCCTGCCGCAGGCGCTCCGCCTGGCCGTCCTTGAGCAGACCCAGGCAGGCGCACACCTCGACGTCGGGGTGCTCGCCTTTGAGCTGCTCGACCATGCCCGCGACCCGCTCGACGTCGCGGTGCGTCGGGCCCCGCCCGGCGGAGACCATGCAGACCCGGGAGGCACCCCCGGCCACGCCCATCGCGGCCTGGTGGACGGCCTCGTCGGGCGAGAGCCAGGTGTATCTGAGGATGTCGGCCGTGGAGCCGAGACGCTGCGAGCAGTAGGTGCAGTCCTCCGGGCACAGGCCGGACTTGAGGTTCACCAGGTAGTTGACCTTGACGGTGCGGCCGAAGGCGCGGCGGCGCAGGGTGCCGGCGGCGGCGACGAGGGGCACGGTCAGCGCGTCGGGGGTGGCGAGCACGGCCAGTCCCTCCTCGGCGGTGAGCCGGTGGCCGGCCGCGATGCGCGACACGAGGTGTGCGGGGTCGACCACGGCGGGGCGGACGTCGGACGAGGCATCGGTGGCTGTCACGACCGGTGAGCCTAAGGGACGGGCGCGCCGCAGACCGCACGCGCCCGTCCCGGAGGCGGGTGGCTCAGCCCTCGAGGTCGGCGATCATCCCCCGCATCGCCTCGACCTCGGCCTCCTGGGTGCTGACGATCTGCTCGGCCATGGCGACGGCGTCAGGGTGCTCGCCCGCGTCGACCTCGTCCTGGGCCATGGCGATCGCGCCCTCGTGGTGCTCGATCATCATCTCCAGCCACATCAGGTCGAACTCCTCGCCCTGAGCCGCCTCGAGCGACGCCATGTCCTCGGCGCTCATCATGCCCTCGGAGCCGTGGGCGGCGTGCTCGCCGCCGCCCTCCGGCACCTCCTCGCCCCAGGCGGTGAGCCACTCGGTCAGCTGGTCGATCTCCGGCTGCTGCGCGGCCTTGACCTGCTCGGCGAGGTCCGTGAGCGTGGAGCCGTCGTGCGCGAGCACGAGGTCGGCCATCTCCACCGCCTGGGCGTGGTGCGGGACCATGCCCTGGGCGAACGCCACGTCGGCGTCGTTGTGCGCCTCGGCGCCGGCGTCCTCGGTCGCGGTCGAGGTCGTCCCCGCCGAGGTCGGGGCGGAGGAGCTCTCCGGATGACCGGCGTCGTGGCCGTCGGTCTCGGTCGCGCACCCGGCGATCAGGAGGGTGGCGAGGGTGAGGGTGGGCAGGGTGATGGTGGGCAGGGTGAGGCGTCGTGCGTTCATGTCGGTGATCCTTCGGGTGGTGGGGAAAGAGGAAGAGGCGCGGCGGCCGGAGCCGCCCGGGGCGCTTCCTAGGTCCGCATCACGCAGAGGGCGAGGAGCGAGGGAGTGGGCGGCGGGCGGCGGTGCCGGTGCAGCCGGCCCAGGTGCCGGGCGAGCCGACCTCGGCCTCCGGCGCGGCCGGGACGCGGGCGCAGGTGACCCGCCATCAGCAGCACCACCAGTCCGGTGCCGACCACGGCGAGGCACAGACCGATCCAGCCGTGGTGGCCGCCGTCCTCGTGCTCACCGCGCTCGTGGTCGACCGGCTGCTCCAGTGCGTGTATGGCGTGCCCGTCGGCGGACGCGCTGTGCACCTGGGCGGGGGCAGCGACGTGGTGCATCGCCAGGATGCCCAGGGCGAGGAGCACGACGAGGAGGAGTCGCGGCAGCGCGGCGACGCGGAGCGCGTGCGGCATACCTGACCTCCTGGGGCGTGGGCGGCCACCCAGCATAGGTGCCGATCGCCTCAGTCGCGACGCCGGAAGACGACCGCCAGGGCCCGCGCCGCGAGCACGAAGCCGAAGAGGAAGAGGGTCCCGCCCAGGATCACCGCGGGGCCGACGGGCTCCTCGAGCGCGGCGCCGCCGTCGGAGACGAGGACGAGCACGCCGGAGACCGCCAGGACCGACGCGAGGACGGTCGTCACGGCCTGGTCCACGATGCCGGAGACGAACGCCCGGTCGTCCGGGTCGGCCAGCCAGCGCACCCGCAGCTGGGCCTCGCCGCTCTGGACAGCGGCGGCTGACAGACCTCGCCATGAGCATCTGGGCCGTCGTGCACGGGGCCGTCAGCCTGGAGCTGACAGTGCTGGCCGAGCAGCCGGCGGCCTGGCGTGAAGAGTTCTACGAGCGGCAGCTGCAGATGATCGGCGAGTTCTGGCTCGGTCCGTCCGGCGCCTGAGCAACGACCTCACGCGCTCGGTGGGGGTGGTGGGGCGGGTCAGAGGTCGGGGTGGCGGGCGGCATACCCGGTCGCGGCCTCGAAGGCGTGCGCGACGCGGAGCAGCTCGACGTCCTTGCCGGGCGCGGCGACGAGCTGCACGCCGATCGGCAGGCCCTCCCGGGAGAAGCCGCCCGGCACCGAGATCGCCGGGCAGCCGGTCGCCGAGATGACGGTGACCGCCCGCATCCACTCCAGGTAGTTCTCCATGGGGCGGCCGTTGATGCTGGCGGGGTACTCCAGGGAGGCGTCGAACGGCAGCGCCTGGGCGGTCGGCAGGACCAGCACGTCGTGGCTGGCGAAGTAGGCCTGCGTGGCCGCCCAGAGCCGCCCGCGCGCCTCGTCCTTGGCGATCAGGTCGTCCACGGTGAGCGCGAAGCCGAGCTCGGTGTTCCACACCACGGCCTGCTTGATGCGGGGTCCGCCCGGGCGCGCCTTCTCCGCCCGCACCACCTCGCCCCAGGTCGCGACGAAGTCGTAGGCCCGCTGCACCGAGAAGACCTGGTCGGCGTCGCGCAGGTCCGGCACCGAGTCGTCGACCTCCGCCCCGAGCCCGGCCAGCACCGAGCCGGCCGCGCGCACGGCGTCCTGGACCTGGGCGTCCACCTCGAGCAGCCCGTCGAGGTCGGGGCTCACCCCGATGCGCACCCCGCGCAGGTCCGGCTCGTAGGCCGCCCCGAGGGCGAGCTCCGGCAGGTCGAGGTCGCTGCCCGGCCGGTCCACCGAGCAGGGGCCGAGCGGATCAGGGCCGGCGGCGACGCCCATCAGCAGCGCGACGTCGCCGACCGTGCGCGCCATGAAGCCCTTCTGCGCCAGCCACGACCACGCGTGGCCCGGCGCGAGGTGCGGGATGAGCCCGTTCGAGGGGCGCATCCCCACGACGTTGTTGAACGAGGCCGGCGTGCGCAGCGACCCGCCCATGTCCGAGCCGTCGCCCGAGGCCTGGATGCCTGCCGCGAGCGCCGCCCCGACACCCCCGGAGGAGCCGGCGACCGAGCGGGTCGGGTCGTAGGGGTTGACCGTGGTGCCGAAGACGGGGTTGAAGGTGTGCGCCCCGGCGGCGAACTCCGGCACGTTGGACTTGCCGGTCGTGATCACCCCCGCGCGACGCAGCCTGGCCACCACGAGGTCGTCGGTCTCCGGCACCCGGTCCGCGTAGACGGGAGAGCCGAGCGTGGTCCGCATACCGGCGGTGTCGTGGGTGTCCTTGTGCGTCATCGGCACCCCGTGCAGCGGGGGCAGCGCCTCCCCCGTCCGCCGGGCCTCGACGAACCGCGCGTCGGCGGCGCGCGCCTCCTCGAGCGCCCGGTCGGGGTCGGTGGTGACGATCGCGTTGATCACCGGGTTGACCTGGTCGATACGGGCGTAGTGCGCCCGCACCGCCTCCTCGGCGCTCACCTCCCCGCGGGCGAGCAGGTCGGCGAGCTCGCGGGTGGACAGCCAGGTCAGGTCGGTCATCGTGGTCCTCTCCGGGTATGACGTGCCGGCCGCGGCGCCCGGGTGCGGGCGCCGCGGCGGGGTGGCTACTTCTGCAGGTGCGAGACCAGCGCCGTCAGCGCGGCCCGGGTGCCGGTGCGCAACGCCGTCGCGGGGTCGTCGGGCAGGAACATCGGCGAGTGGTTGCCGGGGACGCCGGCCTCGATGGACTCGGCCTTGTGACCGCCGAAGAACCAGTAGGTGTACGGCACCCCGATCGCGTCGCCGAACCGGCCGACGTCCTCGGACCCGGTGACGGCGTCGGACTCGACGACGGCGTCCTCGCCCAGCTCCTCCCGGAACGCGTCCAGCAACGGCCGGGTGAGGTCCGGGTCGTTGTAGCAGCGCGGGAAGTCGTACATCTTGCGGATCTCCGGCTCCGGGGCGCCCGCCGCGGCCGCCTCGGCGTGGATGATCCGCTCGATGGCCGCGAGGGCCTTGGCGCGGACGTCCTCGTCGAAGGAGCGCATGTTGATCGTGAACACCGCCTTGTCCGGGATGATGTTCTCCTTCAGCCCGGCGTGGAAGGTCGCGATCGTCAGCACGAGCATGTCGCGCGCGGACGTCTCGCGGGACACCACGGTCTGCAGGCGGGTGACCATGTAGGCGCCGAGCACGACCGGGTCGATGCTGTTCTCCGGCTGCGAGCCGTGCGCCTGCCGGCCGCGGACCGTGACCTCCAGCGAGTCCGCCATCGCCATCGCGGTGCCGACGGAGACCGCGATCGTCCCGGCCCTGGCGGGCCAGACGTGCTGGCCGAAGACCGCCGAGGGCCGAGGAGCCCTGTCCCAGAGGCCGTCCTCGAGCATCGCGGCCGCGCCGGCGGAGGTCTCCTCGCCCGGCTGGAAGAGGAAGACCACGGTGCCGGACCACAGGTCGCGGTGGTCGGCGAGCAGGCGCGCCGTCTCCAGGCCGACGGTGATGTGGGTGTCGTGCCCGCACCCGTGCATGACCGGCACGTCGGTGCCGTCGGCCAGGGTGCCGCGGGCGGTCGAGGCGTAGTCGGCGCCCGTGTCCTCCTCGATCGGCAGCCCGTCGGTGTCGGCGCGGTAGGCGATCACCGGGCCGTCCCCGTTGGCCAGGGTCGCGACGACACCGGTGCCTCCGCAGATGAACGTCTCGTAGCCGCGCTCCTGCATGAGCGCGCTGATCCGCTCGGCGGTCCGGTGCTCCTGCATCGACAGCTCCGGAGCGCGGTGGAAGTCCTGGTAGAGCTCGACCAGGGTCTCAAGGTTGGCGTCGAGGTCCTGGGTGAGCGCGGCAGCCAGTGCCATGGGTCTCCTTCGGGTGCGTACTAGGGGTAGGTGCGGACGTCAGGCCTGGCGTGGCCTAGTTGATGAGGGCGCTGTCCTCGTCGTCGTCCTTGGCGCCGTGCGTGAACCAGACGATCGCGACGGTGAGCACGACGCAGATCGCGATCTGGAACGACGACACGAGCTTGGGGGTGTTGGGGACCAGCAGCAGGATGACGAGCAGCGCCACGCCGATCGAGATGGCGGTCGCCTTCACCTGCTTCAGCGTCGCGATGAGCTGCACCATGACGCCGCCGAGGATCGAAGGGAGGATGTAGACGCGCGCGACCTCGGTGATCGACGGCGGCATGATGCTCACGATCCACGTGCCGAGGACCCCGACGAGCAGCAGCAGCGACGTCACGTGGACGACCGCCGCGCCGGAGATGGCTGCCGTTGCCGCATAGGCCGCCTTGCGGGTGCCCGGCTTGGCCCCGATGGTGGACTGCGCCACGATCGCCGAGGGCACCAGCTTGTTGGCGATGTTGCCGATGAGGAAGGCCTGGTACATCCCGGCGGTACCGAGGATCGGGTAGTAGGTGATCGGCTCGATGACGTAGAAGGCGCCGTAGACGGCCGCGACGGCGATGAACGCGGTGATGATCTGTCCGGCGGTGACGTCCAGGTCGGTCGTGAACATCACGATGAACGGGATCGCGGTGGCGATCACGAAGCCGACGAAGAGGGTGAGACGGCCCCAGGTGTTGGTGGTGCGCGTGTAGGCGGCGAACAGGGCGTCCTGGTCGGCGGAGTAGGTGGTCTTCATCGCAGCTCCCCTTTCAGTTGGTCGCGATGTAGGCGGCGATGAGACCGCCGACGATGGAGAAGCCGAGGGCCCATTCCCGCAGCCAGGCCTGGTTGAGGCGCCGCGCGACCCAGAGGCAGATGGCCATGATGACGGCCGAGACGACGGTGGCGAGGATGTGGATGGTGGACTTGGGCAGCTCGTTGACCGTCAGCCCGGCGAACGCCGCGAGGAGCGCGCCCGCCGGGATGATGGCCATCAGGGCGGGGTTGACGTGGGCGAGCGCGCTCTCGCCGCGCGCCAGGATCGGGGTGAGGATCAGGGTCGAGATCATCCAGCACGCCCCGGACAGGCTCATCGCCATGAGGGCGATGAGGAAGACGTCCGGCGTGTAGGAGGCGTCACCGAGGTTGGCGCCCACGGTGCCGGCGGCGATCGAGGCCGACGCGGTCTCGGTGGCGGCCGAGCCGATGAGCCCGATGCGCACGAGGATCGGCGGGGTGCCGAAGAGGGGCAGCAGCGCGATCGCGACGAGGACGACGGCCAGGGACGGGCCGATGGCCGCCACGCCTCCGGCGCGGAAGGCCTGGAAGACCTCGCGCTGGGTCATGTCGGCGCCGGCCGCGTTGGCCCGGACGGCGCGCATGTAGACGTAGGACTGCAGCAGGACGACGCCGAGGACGGCCACGGCGAGGATCCACAGCAGGGGCGAGTTGGCGACGGCGCTGATCTGCGACGTCGTGCTCTGGGACAGGTTCATGAGAGGGCCTTCATGGGTGTGGGTGGTTCCTTCGGGGTATGCCGTGCGTGCACGGCCGGGTGGGGGTCAGAGCTGGTAGGTGACGCTGGCCTGCGAGGCGCGCTGGGGGACGCCGGCGCTCACGCTGATCCGTCGTCGGACCGGATCGGTCCGGACCGTGACGAGGGTGGCCAGCCGCTCGGCGGCGGGCAGGGTCTCGTCCGGCAGGAGCGCGACACCACGCTGCTCCAGCGGCGAGCACAGGAGGGGGACGAGGTCCTCCGCGCTGCGCGGCGCGGGGCGCCCGGCCGACCGCTGCTCGAGGAAGTCCAGCCGGTCGGCGGTGTTCGAGGAGGGGTC
This sequence comes from Ornithinimicrobium tianjinense, assembly GCF_014636495.1. Taxonomy (GTDB): domain Bacteria; phylum Actinomycetota; class Actinomycetes; order Actinomycetales; family Dermatophilaceae; genus Ornithinicoccus; species Ornithinicoccus tianjinensis. Next base: position 623,170 of record NZ_BMEM01000001.1, on the reverse strand, counting down.
CAGCAGCATCGCCCCCTCCTGCCGGTCCTCGGCCAGGAAGTGGTTGGTGTGTGCCTGCCACCCCGGCCCGTCGAGGACGGAGACGCCGACCGGCGAGATCTCCACCATCGCCACGCGGTCGGGCGAGACGACGGTGACGACCGACGACGAGGTCGTGGCCGCGGACCTGACGATCTCGACCGCCTCGGCGACCGAGGTCGCCCGGGTCAGCACCCGGGAGAGCACCGCGTGCACGGGCACGCCACCCGGCGCGTCGTCGCGGTGCTTGAGGATGTTGAGGTGGACGCCGACGCCCGCGGCGTTCAGGCCGATCTTGCCCGGTATGCCGTACTCACTGAACCCGGCGTGCGCCTGCTCCCCGCCCAGCGGCTCCACCCGCTGGGGGTGCCAGCACCCGGAGAACCGGTCGTACCAGTCCCACGTCTGCGCCGAGACCGTGGCGCCGTCGGCCTGGTGGGCCAGCGTGGAGCACTCCCCCGGCGCGGCGGGGGCCAGGGTGAGGATCTCGGTGCGGGCGACCGTGCGACCCACCTCGAGCAGGTCCAGACCGGCACCCTCCGCGATCCCGGTCAGCTCGGCATACTGCTCGGGGTCCCAGGCGCGGAGCGCCTGCAGCGAGGCCAGCGCCGCCTCGCGCTGGTCGACCTCGCCGATGCCCAGCTCTCCGAACAGCTCGGCGTAGGCACGAGAGGTCTGCGCGACCGCACCGGCGAGGGCGCCGCCCCGGTTCCGGCCGCGCTCGCGGGCGTCCTCGCCGCGGATGCTGACGGCGTGGAGCGGGACGAGGTGGGGGGCGGTCATCGGCGTCCTCGCTGGTCGAGGGCGACCAGCGCCTGGGTGAGGGCCGTGATGCCGGCCGTGATGTCGTCGAGGTCGGTCCACTCCTCGGGGCAGTGGCTGCGCCCGTCGCGGGAGGGGACGAAGAGCATGCCGGCGGGCACCTGCCGGGCGATGACGGCCGCGTCGTGCTCGGCGCCGCTGAACAGCCGCGAGGAGGACAGGCCCAGTCCGTCGACGACCGCGGCGAGCGTGCCCACGACGGACTCGTCCATCGGGGCGGGCTCCTGCAGCGGCAGCCAGTCCACCTCGACCTGCACCCCGCGGCTGCCGCCCTCCTCCTGGGCGGCGGCGGTGAGCCGGTCCTGGGCGTGGTGCAGCCACTCGGCCTCGGGACCGCGGAACTCCCCGCGGAACTCGGCGTGGGCGGTGACCACGTTCGTGGCCGCCGGGGTGAAGGTGACCTGCCCGCTCGTGCCCTTGGTGCGGTCGCCGCCGCTGCCGATGCGCTCGACCGCGAGGACCGTGCCCGCCGCGGCGCACCCGGCGTCGTGCCGGACGTCCATCGGGGTGGTCCCCGCGTGGTCGGCGCGACCCTGGAAGAGCGCCCGGAAGCGGGAGATGCCGGTGATCGACTCGACGAGCCCGATCTGGCTGCCGTGCTGCTCGAGGTACGGCCCCTGCTCGATGTGCAGCTCGACGAAGGCGTCGACCCCGCTGAAGTCGTAGCGGGCTCCGAGCAGGGCGGAGGCGTCGATGCCGACGGCACCCAGAGCGTCGGCGAGCGTGCGGCCGTGGTCGTCGGAGAGGCCGAGGTGGTGGGTCGTGAGCTCGCCCGCCATCGCTCGCGAGCCGACGCAGCTGAGCCCGAACTCGTTGGGCTCCTCGTTGAAGAAGTCGACGACGACCAGGTCGTGGGCCAGCCGGACGCCGGCCTCCTGGAGCGCCCGCACGGTCTCGATCGCACCGACCACCCCGACGATCCCGTCGAAGCGGCCGCCCCCGACGACGGTGTCGGTGTGCGATCCCACCATGAGGCTGCGCCCCGACCCGGTGCCGCGCAGGCGGCCGACGACGTTGCCGGCCCCGTCGAGCGTCGTCTCCAGGCCGGCGTCGACCATCCAGCGGCGCACGGTCTCGCGTCCCTCACGGTCGACCGGGCCGAGCGCCGTGCGCGTCCACCCCGGCCGGTCCGGCTCCACCACGCCGGCGAGCGTGCGGAGGCCCGCCTCGACCCGCCCGGCATCCACGCTCGGGTCACGGAACGACCGGCTCATACCGCCACCAGCTCCTTCGCCTCGGTCACGTTCCCGGTCGGGGACCGACGGGCGTCGGCCTGCTCGGCTCAGGAAGGTCTGAGCAAGAACGTTTGCGCAAGTGAACCAAACGTTTGGCAACTCGTCAATGGTCCAGGCACACTTTGTTCATGACCCTCGACGGACCAGGCACGCGCAGCCGGGCGACCCTGACCAGCCTCGCGGCCGAGCTCGGGCTGCACGTGTCCACGGTCTCGCGCGCCCTCTCGGGGGACCCGGGACGTGTCTCGGCGACGACGGTCGAGTCCGTGCGCCGGCTGGCGGAGCAGCGCGGCTACCGGTCCAACCTCACCGCGCGGGCACTGCGGACGGGGCGCTCGTCGGTGGTGGGCATGCTCGTCCCACGCCTGACGGACGAGGTCCTGGCCACGGTCTACGAGGGCGTGGACCTCGCCTCGATGGAGGCGGACTACGTCACCCTCGTGGCCAACACCCTGGACGATGCCGATCTGCGCGAGCAGCGCGTCGACCTGCTGCTGGGGCGGCAGGTCGACGGGGTGATCCTCGCCGACTCCCTGCTCGGCTCCAACGCCGCGGACCGCCTGGACAAGGCGGGGGTGCCCTACGTGCTGGCCCTGCGCTGCCTCCCGACCGGCCTCAACGTGGGCACCGACGACCTGCTCGGTGGCCGGCTCGCCGCGGAGCACCTGCTGTCCCTCGGGCACCGCCGCATCGGGGTCATCGCCGGTGAGGACCGCGCGAGCACCGGGGTGGAGCGGGCCCGAGGCTTCCTGGACGCGTGCGCGGAGGCCGGGATCGCCATACCCGAGCACGCGGTCGTCCCGTGCCGGTTCAGCGTCACGGAGGGCGCGCGGGCCGCGGCCGTCCTGCTGGACGCCGCTCCCGACGTCACGGCGATCTTCGCGGCGAGCGACAACGTGGCACTGGGCGCGGTGGGGACGCTGCGCGAGCGCGGGCTGTCCGTCCCGGACGACGTCTCGCTGGTGGGCTACAACAACCTCCCGATGGCTGCCTCGATGCCCGTGCCGCTGACCTCGGTCGACTCGCGGCTGGTCGAGGTGGGCCGGGGTGCCATGGCAGCACTGCTCGACCTGCTGGACGGCGGCCGCCCTTCGTCGCTGCGGCTCGCCCCCGAGCTCGTCGTCAGGGCCTCGACCGCCCCGCCGAGGGCCTGAGACGCCTCAGTCGCCGGCGAGCGCGGCGACCACCGGGCACGGGCCCGCCGGGTCGAAGCCGCCCGGCGACAGGAGCGAGTCGAGCGCGGAGCGGACGCGCTGCAGGTCCGCGATCTGCGCGTCGAGCTCGGCCAGCTTGGCCGCGCCGCGCCTTGCCACCTCGCCGCCTGGCACCTCTCCGCGCCGGGTGCCCGACGAGAGCTCGGTGATCTGCACGAGCTCGCGGAGGGTGAACCCGAGCTCCTGCCCGCGCCGCAGGAACCGGACGCGGCGCAGGTCCTCGGCGTCGTAGCAGCGGTAGCCGCCGGAGGTCCGGAGCGGCTCCTCGAGCAGCCCCTCCCGTTCGTAGTAGCGCACCGTCGAGACCTTGACACCCGCCAGCGAGGCCAGCTCGGAGATCATCACGGGGCGAGCGTAGGCGCCGGCTCCGAGGTGGCGCTCGGTCGCGACGGCGCACCGGCGGCGCGGAGGGGTCCAGCGAGGGCGAGCGCCTGGACCACGAGCCAGCCGACCTCCGGCACGAGGAAGCCGAGGACGACGGGCGAGGCGCCCGCGACGAGGGCCGCCACCATCGCGAGCGAGAAGAGCAGCCGGGCCAGGACGTCCGCCGCGCCGAGGACGTGGTCGGGCCGCACGGTGCGCACGGTGGCCCACACGACGACCAGGCTGCCGGTGAGGTTGGCGAAGAGGACGGTGAACGGGTCGGCCGCGGACGGGAGCGACCCGGTCAGCCCGAGACCGTCGTGGGCGAGGCCGAGGGCCCCGAAGGCCCACACCGCCGTCCAGGGCAGGGCGAAAGGTGCGGCGATGACGAGGTCGTAGATCGCGGAGGCGCGGACGACGGTGCGAGAGGTGGTGTGGCTCATGCGCCCAGCGTCGTCCCTGCACCCGGGTGCAGGGTCAAGTCCGGCTGCGTTGGACCGCGGGGCGCCGTCAGTCGTCGCCGGAGAGCGCGAGCAGGCCGTCGACGTCGGCGATCGTGACCAGGCCCGGCCCGTGCTCGCTGACCAGCCCGGCCTCGGCCAGCCTGCGGAGCTGACGGCTCAGCGACTCCGGCGTCGTGCCGAGCAGCGAGGCGATGTCCTTCTTGGCCAGCGGGAGACGGACCGTCAGCCCGTCGGCGCTGCGGCGCGCCGGCAGGCCCAGCAGGTAGTCCGCGAGACGGGCGGACACGTCGAGCGAGACCACGGACGCGAGCCTGGCCTCCGTCTCCTCCAGCCGCCTGCTCAGCTCCTGCAGCATGTGCAGCCCGATGCTGGGGTGCTCGCGGACCAGGGCAGCCACGTCACCGTGCCTGAAGACGCACAGGCTGCCGTCCTCGAGAGCCACGGCCTGGTGGTCCGGCCGCGCCCCGGTGAGGAAGGCGGACTCCCCGACGAAGTCGCCGGGCTCCAGGACGCGGACGACCTGCTCCCGGCCGTCGACCCCCACGCGGGAGATCTTGAGCCGGCCGGTGTGGACCACCATGAGCTGCGAGACATCCGCTCCTGGGATGTACAAGGCCTCGCCCCTCGTGATCCGCGTGGGTCGTGCCAGCGCCGCGACGTGCTCCTGCTCGGTCCGGGTCAGGCCCCGGAACAGGGGGACCCGGGCCACGCAGAGGTCGTCCTGCGCGAGCGGCAGCTCCATGGTCACCTCCTCGGGACGGCTCAGGCGAGCGACAGGAACAGCTTCTCCAGCTCCGCCACGTCGGCGTCGCCGGAAGGATCGGCCAGGCACTCCTGCAGGGCGGTGGAGATCATCAGGAAGCCGGCGCGGTCCAAGGCCTTGGAGACCGCGGAGAGCTGCTGGACGGAGTCGCGGCAGTGCGCGTCGTTCTCGACCGCCTCGATCACGGCCGCCAGCTGCCCCTGGGCGCGCCGGAGGCGGTTGACGATCTTGCGCTTGCTCTCGGCGTCGTGCGCCATGGTGGTGGACATCGCCGGCTCTCCTCTCGGATCGACGACCGGACAGGCGTTGCTGCCGCCCGGCTTGACACCCATCATACTCCCTGGGGTATATTCGGGCGACAAACGACATACCCCCCTGGGTATTCTTCCGTATGAAAGGCTGACCCCCATGTGCAGAGCAGTGAACTGCAAGACCTGCGGCAAGACCACCTGGGCCGGTTGCGGCCAGCACGTCGCGAGCGTGAAGAGCTCCGTCCCGGCCTCCCAGTGGTGCGACGGCACGCACACCCAGGCCGACCCGGCCGCCGCGGCCAGCGAGCGCGGCGGGATCTTCGCCCGCCTGTTCGGCCGCTGACCGACCCACCCACCACCCCACCCACTACCTCCACCACCACCGAGGAGCACCCCCATGCTGCTGGAGCGCATCTATGACGAGGATCTCGCGCAGGCGAGCTACGTCATCGGCTGCCAGGCCCACGGTGTGGCCCTGGTCGTCGACCCGCGCCGCGACCTGCAGGTCTACCTGGACCTGGCCGCCAAGCACGGCATGCGCATCGTCGGCGTGACCGAGACCCACATCCACGCCGACTACCTCTCCGGCACCCGCGAGCTGGCGGCCGCGACCGGCGCGCGGGTCTACCTCTCCGACGAGGGCGGCCCGGACTGGACCTACGGGCCCGACTTCGACGGCGCCGTGCGGATGAAGCACGGGCACCGCATCACCCTGGGCAACATCGCCATCGAGGCCGTGCACACCCCCGGCCACACCCCCGAGCACCTCTCCTTCCTCGTCACCGACGGAGCCCAGGCCGACCAGCCGGGGTTCATGCTCACCGGTGACTTCGTCTTCGTCGGCGACCTCGGTCGACCCGATCTCCTCGACGAGGCCGCAGGCTTCGTCGACACGCGGTTCGCCGGCGCCCGCGACCTCTACGCCAGCCTGCGCGACCGGTTCCTCACCCTGCCCGACTACGTCCAGGTCCTTCCCGCGCACGGCTCCGGCTCCGCCTGCGGCAAGGCGCTCGGCGCGATCGCGGCCACCACCGTGGGCTACGAGCGCACCTTCGCCTGGTGGGCTCGCCACCTCGCCGCCGACGACGAGCAGGGCTTCGTCGACGAGCTGCTCAGCGGGCAGCCCGACGCGCACGCCTACTTCGCCCGCATGAAGCACCAGAACAAGGTGGGCCCGGCCCTGCTGGGCGAGCTGTCCCCGCTCCAGGAGCAGACGCCCGAGCAGGTCGCCGGCGCTCTCGCCGAGGACACCGCGATCCTGGTCGACACCCGTCATCACGACGACGTCCACGAGGGCACCGTCGCGGGCTCGCTCAACATCCCCGGCGTCGCCAAGGCCGCCAGCTACGGCGCGTGGGTCTACGACCCCGAGACGGAGCGGCGTCCGCTGGTGCTGCTGGCGGCTGACGCCGACGAGGCCGAGGCGCTGCGTGACCACCTGGTCCGGGTCGGCATCGACACGGCGTCCGGGTTCGTCACCACCCTGGACGGCCTAGATCTCGTCCGCCCTCCCCTGGTGCAGCCGGAGGAGCTCGACGGCCTGGACCGCGCGATGCTCCTCGACGTCCGCAACCGCACGGAGTATGCCGAGGGTCACCTCCCCGGTGCCGTCCAGCTCTCCGGCGGGCGGGTCATGTGGCACCTCGACGAGCTGCCCGAGGACGGCACGATCGTCACCTACTGCCAGTCCGGCGTGCGGAACAGCGTGGCCGCGAGCGCGCTGCGCCGCGCTGGCTACGACGTCGTCGAGCTCGACGGCAGCTACCTCGGCTGGACCGCGGTCCCGGGCCACGTCCCGGTCCGGTCGGGCGCGGCCGACAGTTGACGCTGACGATCCTTGACGCCCTGACCTACGCCGTCCCCGGGGGCCCGTCCAGCACCGTCGGCCGGTACTCCAGCAGCTGCAGGCCCATCTCGAACGTCCGGCTCTGCAGCAGCTCCAGCCGGACGTCGGGGTAGCCGTCGAAGATCCGCTCGCTGCCGCTGGCCCCGGTGATGACCGGGAAGACCACCAGCCGGAAGCGGTCGACCAGCCCGGCGAGGAGGAGGTCACGGCACAGGCTGATGCTCCCCAGGGTCCGCAGCGGCCGGTCCGACTCCTCCTTGAGGCGACGCACCTCCTGGGCCGCGTCCCCGTCGACGCGTCGGGCGTTCGCCCAGCTCAGGGGGTCGGTCAGGGTGGAGGAGAAGACGATCTTGGGACCCGCGGTCAGCGGCGCCATCGCCTCGTTCTCCTGCGCGCTGCCCGCCGCGCCCGCCGCCATCGACGACATCAGCCGGTAGGTCTTCGCACCCATGAGGGTGACGACCTGCGTGGGTGGGTCCTCCTCCAGCCAGGCGAGGTACTCGGCGCTCCAGTAGCCCCACAGCCCCGGCCAGTCCGCGGCCGAGGCGTAGCCGTCGAGGGAGATGATCAGGTCCACGGTGAGCTCCTGCACGGCAGCACCTTCCCGTCACGCGCTCCGGGGCGTTCCCGGGTATGAGGTGAGACTGCACCGCATACCCCGAACTCATCGACCGCCCGCGTCAGCCGTCCCGGACGGGCCGGGTGAGGGACTCCGGGTCGGCCAGCATCGACTGGAGCAGCTCGGCGGACCGGACGAGGTAGAAGCCGTCGGTGGCGCGCTCGTCGACGGTGTAGACCACGTCCACCCGGCGGCGGGCGACCACCTGTCCGGACGCGTCGACCACCGGCTCGGGCTCGATCGTGCCGATCGAGGTGAAGATGCTGGCGGTGCCGCGCTGGTAGAGGTGGTGGAACGGGGCGTTGCCACCCAGGGAACCGAGGTTGACCAGGTAGGAGCTGGCGTAGACCGGCACCGCGTCCTGGAGGAAGCGCGGCAGCAGGTTGGCCGCGTCCAGGGTCCACGCCACGCGTGCGATGCCGGCGACCACGGGAACCGGCAGTCGGACGAGCACGTCGGTCAGCGGGTCGTCCTCCGACTGCGTCCCGGCGCGGGCGCTGGTGACCACCTCCTCGACCCGTGCCCGCGCTTCCTCCACCGTCTCGGTGCCGGTGAAGACGATGCGGGCCTGCAGGTCGGGGGCCGACTCCGTCATGGCCTGCTTGACCGTGAAGGAGAAGGAGATCTCGCGGTGCTCGTAGGTACGGCGGCCGGAGATGAAGCGGTTGAGCTCGGGGCGCACCCGGAACAGCCGGGCGTAGGCCGTGAGGAAGACGTGGAAGAACTTCACGCGTCGGGGGTCGTCGGCGACGAGCCCCGCGTTGACCTCGTCGAGCCAGTCCATCAGGTGCTCGACGTCGAGGTGCTGGGTGTAGTAGATGGTGCCCTCGAGACGGGTGGCCATCAGGTGCGGGACGACCTTGCGCAGGGCGGGCAGGTCCTCCACGAGGTGACCGTCCCGACGGCCGGTGCGCAGCCTGCCTCCGCTGACGTACATCCCTGCCTCCTCGCTGGCGCACCGCTGCTGCGGATCGGGACGAGCGTAGTTCTCGGCCCGTCGGGCGGGCGTAGGGCTCGCCGGGCGGGCGGCGCTGGCCGGTGGCACGCGCGCCCGCCTGAGCATGGCTACACTTTCCATTATTCGAACTTTCCTCCGGATGATGGATACCGAGATGGCTGGCACCACCCTCGCCGAGAAGCTCTGGCGCTCCCACGTCGTCCCCACGGGCGAGGCCGGGGAGGAGGACCTGCTCTACATCGACCTCCACCTCCTCCACGAGCTCAACACCCCCGTCGCCTTCGACCGGCTGGACCGGGCCGGACGGCGCGTCCGCAGACCCGAGCTCACCCTGGGCACCGAGGACCACAACACCCCGACCCGCGACATCCGACGACAGATCGAGGACCCCGCGGCGCGGCACCAGGTGCAGCTGATGCGACAGAACTGCGAACGGCACGGCATACCTCACTACCGCCTCGGGGAGATGGGACAGGGGATCGTCCACGTCATCGCCCCCGAGCTGGGCCTGACGCACCCGGGGATGACCGTCGTCTGCTGCGACTCCCACACCACGACCCTCGGCGCCTTCGGCTGCCTCGCCTTCGGCATCGGGACCACGCAGGTCGAGCATGTCCTCGCCACCCAGACCCTCCCGCTGCGGCGCCCCGGCGACATGCGCGTGACCGTCGACGGCGTCCTGCCGGCCGGCTCGACCGCCAAGGACCTGGTGCTGGCCCTGATCAGCCAGATCGGGACCGCCGCCGGCCAGGGCCGCATCGTGGAGTACCGCGGCGAGGCCATCTCCGCCCTGTCGATGGAGTCCCGGATGACGGTGTGCAACATGACGGTCGAGGCCGGCTCGCGCGCCGGGATCATCGCCCCTGACGAGACGACCTTCGCCTACCTCAGGGGTCGGCCCCATGCGCCCAGCGCGGAGCGGTGGCCGGCCGAGGAGGCCTACTGGCGCACGCTGCGGACCGACCCGGACGCCGTCTTCGAGCGTGAGGTGCACCTGGACGCGAGCACGGTGAGGCCGCACGTGACGTGGGGCACCAACCCGGCCCAGGCGGTCCCGCTGGACGGGGTGGTGCCGGACCCGGCCACCCAGCAGGACAGCGTGCTCCGGCAGGCTGCGGAGCGGGCCCTGGACTACATGGGGCTGGCCCCCGGCACCGCGATGCGTGAGGTCCCCGTGGACGCCGTCTTCATCGGGTCGTGCACCAACTCCCGGATCGAGGACCTCCGGCAGGCGGCCGACGTGCTGCGCGGTCGCCGGGTCGCCGACGGGGTCGAGGTCATCCTCGTGCCGGGCTCCGAGGCCGTCCGCGAGCAGGCCCGCGCCGAGGGGCTGGACGAGGTGTTCGCCGCAGCGGGCATCGAGCTGCGGCACGCCGGCTGCTCCATGTGCGCCGCCGTCAACGAGGACCGGCTCGGCGCCGGCCGGCGCGCGGCGTCGACCACCAACCGCAACTACGAGGGACGGCAGGGCAAGGGCGCGCGCACGCACCTCGTCTCCCCCGCGGTCGCCGCCGCGACCGCCGTCGCCGGCCACCTGTGCGCACCCGAGGACCTGGAGGCCTGATGCAGCCGTTCACCGCCCACACCGCCACGATGGCGCCGCTGCGCCGCAGCAACGTCGACACCGACCAGATCATCCCGGTGCGCTTCCTGACCCGGCCGACCGTCGAGGGCTACGGCGAGAACCTCTTCAACGACTGGCGCGACGACCCCGACTTCGTCCTCAACCGCCCCGAGCACGCCGGCGCGACCGTCCTCGTCGCCGGCACCGACTTCGGCACGGGGTCCTCGCGGGAGTCGGCCGTGTGGTCGCTCACCGGGTGGGGCTTCCGGGCGGTGGTGGCACCGCGGTTCGGCGACATCTTCTACGGCAACGCGCTCAAGAACGGCCTGCTCCCGGTGCGGCTCGACCTCGGTGCGGTCGAGGTGCTGTGGGACCTCGCCGAGCGCGACCCGGCCACCCGGGTGACCGTGGACCTGCAGGACCGCACCGTCAGCGCGGGCGGGCGGAGCTGGACGTTCCCGATCGGCGAGGACGACCGCCGCCGACTGCTCCTCGGCCTGGACGACGTGGACCTCACCCTGCGCCACCTCGCGGCCATCGAGCGCTTCGAGGCCACCCGCCGCGAGGGGCTGCCCACGACGACCCGCGGCGACCTCGGCGGGCTGCTCGCGCGGTGAGCGCCACCCGCTCCGGCTCGACGGACTGGCGGTCGCGCCATGACAGGATGGCGCCCGTGGTGACCACGGACGTCGGCGTGCTCGACAAGGTGATGGCGATCCTCGCCCTGTTCGACGACCGCACCGACAGCCTGGACCCGACCACCGCGGCGCGGGCGACGGGGATGTCCACGCCGACGGCATACCGGTTGATGAAGGCGATGGCGGCCCAGGGGCTGCTGGTGCCCAGCGGCCGGGGCTACGGCCTCGGGCTGAGGCTCCTGCACCTGGGCCATCTGGCGGCCCAGCGGCTCGACATCGTCGCGGTCGCCCGCCCGCACATGGTGCGGTTGCGCGAGGAGTGCAACGAGACCGTGGAGCTGCAGGTCAGGGAAGGCCACAGCCGCGTCCCTGTCCACCTCGAGGCCAGCACCCGCACCGTGCGCGCGGCCGCGCAGGTGGGCGTGCCGCTGCCCGTCCACAAGGGTGCGTCCGCCCGCCCGATCCTCGCCTGGCTGCCGGAGGACCGCGCGCTGGCGCTGGCCCGAGCGAGCGCGGCCGAGGCCGGCGACGAGCTCGACGAGGGTGAGCTGCTGGAGCGTCTGGCGACCATCCGGCGGCAGGGTTACGACATCGGCTACGGGGAGCGCGACGTCGAGACCGGCGCCGGCGCCGCCCCGATCTTCGACCGCTCCGGCGAGGTGGTGGCGCTGCTCGTCGCCTCCGGCACCCGCACCCGCTTCAAGGACGCGGCGCACCGGCGTCAGGTCGCCGACGGGCTGCGGCGCACGGCCGCCGCCATCACCGAGGACCTGGGCGGCTCGGCTCCGCGCTGACCGCCGCGCTCGCCGGGGCGCCCTGACGCCCTCCGCCCCTCCCGCCGGCACCGCGCGCCGACCCTGCCGCACCGCGCCTTCCACCTGCCGCACCGCGCCTCCACCTGCCGTAACGGCAAGCCATCCTCACAAGTTTTCGCCGACCCCTTGTGCGCCTCTGCCGGGGCCGCTAGTCTCTCCACATTCCAAAACGTTGATCCATTATTTGGACGCGCCTGGCTGAGAGACAAGGACGCATGGCAGGGAACAGCTCGACGAAGAGCCCGGGGCCGCTCGGCGGCCTGCGCGTGCTCGATCTGGCCACGGTCTTCGCCGGCCCCTTCGCCGCGGCGCTGATGGGAGACATGGGGGCCGACGTCCTCAAGGTCGAGCTGCCGGGCGTCGGTGACCCGTTGCGCGCGCTCGGGCCGTTCTCCGGCGACGTCTCGCTGACGTGGGCGGCCGCGGCGCGCAACAAGCGGAGCATGACCCTCGACCTGCGGCAGGAGGCCGGGCAGGAGCTGCTGCTGCGGATGCTGCCCGACGTCGACGTCCTCATCGAGAACTTCCGCCCCGGCACCCTGGGCCGCTGGGGTCTGCCCATCGAACGGCTGCGGGAGGCCAACCCCGACCTCGTCGTCGTCCACGTCTCCGGCTTCGGCCAGACCGGCCCGCACGCCGACAAGGTCGGCTTCGGCACCCCGGCGACGGCCTACAGCGGCTTCGCGCACATCAGCGGCTTCCCGGACCGTCCCCCGGTGCTGCCCTCCGTCTCCCTCGTGGACTACCTCACCGGCATGTATGCCGCGCTCGGCGCCCTGGCCGCGCTCTACCAGCTCAAGGAGGGCGGCGGCCCCGACGAGGTGGACGTCGCGCTCTACGAGTCGATGTTCCGGATGCTCGAGGTCGTCGTGGCCGAGCACGACGTGCTGGGCACGGTCCGGGAGCGCACCGGCAACGAGCTCGCCGCCTCCTCCCCGGCGGGCATCTACGAGACCCGGGACGGCGAGTGGGTCGTCATCGTCACCAGCACCGAGCGCACGTTCGCCCGCCTGGCGGCCGCGATGGAGCGCGAGGACCTCCTGACCGACCCCGAGTTCAGCACCAACCGGGCGCGCCTGGAGCGGCGGGACAGGATGAACGCCATCGTGGCCGGGTGGACCGCCCGGTTCAGCCGCGCCGAGGTGGAGGCCCGGCTCGACGAGTTCTCCGTCCCCGCGTCCGCGGTCTACAGCGTCGCCGACATCTTCGCGGACGAGCACTACCAGGCCCGCGACATGCTCGTCGACGTCACCCACGCGACGCTCGGGCCGATCACGGTGCCCGGCGTCGTCCCCAAGTTCCACGACAACCCCGGCGGCGTCCGCAGCGCCGGCCCTCTGCTCGGCGAGCACACCGACGAGGTGCTCGCCGACCTGGGGCTCTCCGCCGAGGAGATCGCCGACCTTCGCACCCAAGGAGTCGTCTGACATGACCGCGGTAGAGCACCGGGGCGCCCGCACGGCACAGGAGGCCGTGGCCTACACGGGGGGTGCCGCGCACCTGCCCTTCGAGCTGCCCGAGCGGGTCACCGTCCACGAGGTCGGTCCCCGCGACGGCTTCCAGCTGGAGACCACCCTGATCCCGGTCGACGACAAGGTCGCGGTCGTCGACGCGCTGTCGGCCACCGGCCTGAGCGCGGTCCAGGTGACCTCCTTCGTCCGCGCCGACGCCGTGCCCCAGCTCGCCGACGGCGCCGAGGTGCTGGCCCGCATCACGCGCGCGCCCGGCGTCGACTACGACGTCCTCGTGCCCAACCTCAAGGGCGCCGAGCGGGCGCTCGCCGCCGGCGCGACGACGTGGGAGACCATGCTCTCCACGACCGACGCCCACAGCCGGGCCAACAGCAACCGCCCCACCCGCGAGGCCTTCGACCGGCTCAGCCCGGTCTTCGAGCTCGCCGCCGACCACCCGGAGGTCACCGTCGTCGGAGGTATGGCGACCGCGCTCGCCTGTCCCTTCGAGGGTTACCCACCGTTCGCGCGGATCGCCGAGGTCGCCGGCTGGTACGCCGACGCCGGCGTGCGCCACCTCACCGTCGCCGACACCGCCGGCCTGGCCGACCCTGCCCGGGTCTTCGACATCTCCCGCCGGCTGCGCGAGGAGCTCCCGGAGATGTCCGTCACCCTCCACCTGCACAACACGCGCGGGCTCGGGATGGCCAACGTGCTGGCCGGCCTGGCGGCGGGCGTGACGACCTTCGACTCCTCGGTCGGCGGGCTCGGTGGCTGCCCGTTCGTCCCCGGCGCGACCGGGAACATCGCCACCGAGGAGCTCGTCCACCTGCTCGCGCTCCTGGGCGTCGAGACCGGGGTGGACCTCGACGCGCTCCTGACGATCGCCCGCGACCCGGTCGCGCCGCTCGTCGACCACCCCCTGGAGAGCGCCCTGGTCCGCGCGGACCCCTCCTGGCGACTCCTCCCCGCCCCGGACCGGCAGGAGCTGCCGGCGACACCTCATACCCCCAACGAAGGAGCAGCACGATGAGGAAACACACCCTCGCGGCAGTCGTCTCGGCGACCGCCCTCACCCTGGCCGCGTGCGGCAGCGACGGCGCCGACTCCGGCGCCGACGACGCAGCGGCCGGGGACTACCCCAAGGGTCCGGTCAAGGTCATCGCCCCCGCCGACCCCGGGTCCGGCTGGGACCTGACGGCGCGAGCCGTCGCAGCCGACCTGGCCAAGGAGAAGATCGTCACCACCCCGCTGCCGGTGGAGAACAAGCCGGGCGCCGTCGGCACCGTCTTCCTCGCCGACATGGTCGAGCAGCAGAAGGGCAAGGACGACGTGATCGCCGTCACCTCGATGGCGATGAACGTCAACACCGCCATGGGCCAGACCCCCTACTCCTACAAGGACGTGACGATGATCGCGGCGCTCTCGGCCGAGCACTTCATCGTCGTCACCCCCAAGGACTCGCCCTACCAGGACCTCGACTCCGCCCTCAAGGCGATCGCGGACGACCCCGGCAGCGTGCCTGTCGGCGCGGCGACCGACGACCAGTTCCCGTTCAGCCTCATCGTCAACGAGGCTGAGGGCGACCCGACGACCATCAACTACGTCACCTACGAGGGCGGCGGGGAGCAGTCCACCGCGCTGCTGGCCGGCGACGTCCAGCTCGCCATCGCCGGCGTGAGCGAGTTCCTCCCGCTGCTCGAGTCCGGCGAGCTGCGCCCGCTCGCGGTCCTCGCGGAGGAGCCGATCGAGGGGCTCGACGCCCCGACCACGGCCGAGCTCGGCTACGACGTGACGATCGCCAACTGGCGCGGCTTCTACGGCCCGCCGGAGATGCCCGAGGAGGCCGTCGCCTTCTGGCAGGACGCGATCGAGCAGCTCTCGACGTCCGAGTCGTGGAAGGCGACCGCCGAGAAGAACCAGTGGACCACCCAGTTCATGAAGGGCGAGGACCTCACCAGCTACCTCGACAAGACCCAGCAGCAGGTCGACGAGGGGTACGCCCTCGTGAGCGGCGGATGAGCACGGCCCCGACCGCCACGACCGTCGCCTCCCGCCGACGCACGGAGCGTCTGGCGGGGGCGGCGGTCGCGGCGGCGGGCGCGGTCCTGCTTGTGGCCGCGTTCGCCATCCCCGAGCCGGTGCGGCAGAGCCCGGGCCTGGGCCCGCGCGTGCTCCCCCTCGTCGTCAGCGTCGGTCTCCTGCTGTGCGGCGTCCTGCTCGTGCTGACCGCGACCCGGCGCCACGACGAGGGCGTCGAGGAGGCCCTGCTGCGCGAGGACGACGACGCCGTGATGGAGCTGCTCGACCCCGACGAGCCGCCCGTCCCCCTCCGCGGCCTCCTCGTGGTCCTGGCCCTGCTGGTCGCCTACGCGCTGGTCTTCATCCCGCTCGGGTTCGTCCTCAGCACCACGCTCTTCCTCGGCACCATCACCACCTTCGTCGACCCGCGCAGGTGGATCCGCAACTGGGTCTTCGCCGCGGCGCTCTCCGGCGCCGTCTACCTGCTCTTCACCGAGGTGCTCGCGGTGGTCCTGCCCGCGGGTCTGCTCGGCTGAGCTCACCCGGACCACTTCCAAGGATTTCTCTCGTGGACGCTCTCCAGAGCCTGCTGACCGGCCTCGCCGCCGCCGTCACGCCCGTCAACCTCATGTGGGTCTTCGTGGGCGTGCTGGTCGGCACCGTCGTCGGCGTGCTGCCCGGCCTCGGCCCCATCACCGCGATCGCGCTGCTCATCCCGCTCACCTTCGGGATGGAGCCCACCTCGGGGCTGATCCTGCTGTGCGGGATCTACTACGGCGCGATGTACGGCGGCTCGATCACCTCCATCCTGATCCGCACGCCGGGGGAGGTGGCCTCCGCGGTGACCGCGCTCGAGGGCTACGAGATGGCGCGCCGCGGCCACGCCGGCCCCGCGCTGGCCACGGCCGCCGTGGGCTCGTTCATCGGCGGCTCCATCGCCGTCCTCGGCCTGGTCTTCCTCTCCCCGGTCCTCGTCGAGCTCGCCACCGCCTTCGGCGCGGCCGAGTATGCCGCGCTCCTGCTCGGCGCCCTGCTGCTCACCAGCACCCTGATGACCGGGTCGCGGCTCAAGGCGCTGGTCTCGATCCTGGTCGGCATGGCGCTGGGCGTGGTGGGGCTGGACCCTCAGGACACGGTGCCGCGGTGGACGTTCGGCTCCCTCGAGCTCTCCGACGGCCTCAACATCGCGCTGATCGCGATGGCCCTCTTCGCGGTGCCGGAGGCGATCCGGCACCTGGCCCTGCGCGAGCGTGACGTTCCGGAGCGCCTGTCGACCCAGCGCGCGTGGATGTCGCGCGAGGACCTGCGCCTGTCGGCGGCCCCCTATGCGCGCGGCACGCTCATCGGGTTCATGGCCGGGCTGCTGCCCGGTCTCGGCCCGACGCTCGGCTCGTTCGCCTCCTACGCGGTGGAGAAGAAGGTCGCCCTGCCCGAGCGCAGGAAGCTCTTCGGCCGGGGCGCGATCGAGGGCGTCGCCGGTCCCGAGACCGCCAACAACGCCGGGGTCGGCGGCGCGATGGTGCCGATGCTCGCCCTGGCGATCCCCGGCTCGGCCACCACCGCGCTGCTGCTCTTCGTCTTCCAGATGTACGGCCTGCAGCCGGGTCCCCAGCTCTTCACCCGCTCCCCCGACCTGGTGTGGACGATCATCGCCAGCATGGTGATCGGCAACGCGATGCTGCTGGTGCTCAACCTCCCGATGGTCCGGATCTTCGTCCAGCTGCTGCGGGTCCCGCCACCGCTGCTCTATGCGGGGGTGCTGGCGTTCACCTTCATCGGCGCCTACGCGCTGACCTTCAGCTTCTACAGCCTGCTCGTCCTCCTGGTCATCGGCCTGATCGGGTATGCCCTCCAGGAGACCGGCTTCCCGCTGACCCCCGCGATCCTCGCCGCGGTCCTGCTGCCGTTGCTCGAGCTCAACCTGCGCCGCGCGCTGGTCATCAGCGACGGCGACTGGTCGACGTTCGTGACCCGGCCGATCTCGGCGACGATCCTGGCTCTGGTGGTGGCCGCCGTCGTCGTGCCTCTGCTGCTCGCCACTCGGAGGAAGCCCGCGATCGAGTGAACCTGACCGCGCGCGGCCCGCAGGAGCGGGGTCGCGCCAGGTTCAGCTGCTGGTGGCCTGCGGCCCGGCGCCGCGGTAGCGGCCCTCGTGCACGACGGTCTCGAGCGGCGAGCGGTGACGCCAGCCGTGCCGCTCCAGGTCAGGAATGTCCGGCAGGTCGGCCACCGTGCCCAGGCACAGCCACGCGACCGGGCGCACGTGCGCCGGCAGCCCCACGAGCTCACGGAGGAAGTCCTCCCGGTAGAGGCTGACCCAGCCCACCCCGAGGCCCTCAGCGGTCGCCGAGAGCCAGAGGTTCTGGATGGCGCAGCACACGGAGTAGAGACCGGCGTCGGCGATCGCGTGCCGCCCGAGCACGTGCTGGCCACCGCGACCCGGGTCGTAGCCCACCACGACGCCCAAGCTGGCCTCGCAGATCCCCTCCACCTTGATCCGCGAGAAGGTGCCCGCCCGCTCCGGGGGCAGAGTGCCGGCGAACACCTCGCGCTCCTGCAGCACGTGGTCACGGAAGCGGCGCCGCGTTTCGAGATCTCGCACCAGCACGAAGTCCCACGGCTGGCTCAGCCCCACGCTCGGCGCGGCATGTGCGGCGCTGAGGACGCGCGCGAGGGTCTCCTCCAGCACGGGCTCGCCGGTGAACTCGGCCCGGGTGTCCCGGCGGCGGTTGATCGCGTCGTAGAGATCCACGACGCCGGATCCTACGTGGGCCGGGCGTCGGCGCCGTTCAGCGGGTCGCCCGCTCCAGCAGCTCGAGGACGTGCTGGTAGGGCTGACCCGTGGCCCGCGTCATGCCGATCTCGCAGGTGCGGTTGTTGGAGACGTAGGCGTCGTAGGCCTTCGCCCCCACCTCCGTCGCCTCGGGAGCGGTGGCGGCGGCGGTGAGCTCGGGGTGCAGCATCCCGCGGTCACCAGCGAAGCCGCAGCAGCCCCAGTCCACCGGGACCGAGACGTCGCCGCCCACGTGCCGGGCGACCGCGACGAGAGCGTCCGTCGTGCCGAGGTGGGTGCTGGAGCAGGTCGGGTGCACCACCACCGAGCCGACGGGGTCGGTCACCGGCAGCCGGTCGAGGAGGTGCTCGGCCGCCCAGGCCGTGGCGTCGACGACCCGCAGACCCGCGTAGGCGGGGTCGCGCCCGACCATCTGGACCAGACCCTCGGCGCAGGACGCCGCCTCGCACACCACCGGCAGGCGCCCCTCCTCGGTCGCCGCCCAGAGCGCGGGGAGCACCCGGGCCGCCATCGCGGCATACCCGGAGGTCCGTCCCTTCGACTTCCAGGGCGTGCCGCAGCAGAGCCCGGCCAGACCCTCAGGGGTGCGCAGCGGCATACCGGCGCGCGCGGCTAGGGTGCGCAGCGCCTGCTCGGGACCCACGCCGCCGGTCGCGCGCTCCGGCCCGAACATCGTGCCGACGCACGGTGCGAAATGCACCGCGACGGCGTCATCCGCGCGGTCCGCCGTCCGACGGCGACCGCCGCGCGGCAGTCGACGGTCGTAGGCCGGGACCGCATCGTGGTCCGCCGCCCTCCGCGCGAGCGCGGTCAGCGCCTCGGGGACGCGGGGCGCCAGGCGCGAGGCGGTCAGCGCGGCGCTCGCGACGGTGGTGCCGGCGCCCCACACCGTGGCCGCCGTGCGCCAGGCGGCCTCGCCGACGGGCCCCGAAGCCTCGGCCCGCAGCCGCCGGGTCAGGTCACCGGTGTTGATCCGCACCGGGCACGCCGTGAGGCACATGCCGTCCACGGCACAGGTGTCGGTGCCGTCGTACTCGTACTGCTCGGCCAGCTCGGCCGCGAGGGCCTCGTCACCCCGCTGCCGCGCGGCCGCGAGCTCACGGCGCAGCACGATCCGCTGCCGGGGTGTCGTCGTCAGGTCGCGCGAGGGGCAGACCGGCTCGCAGAAGCCGCACTCGACGCACCGGTCGACCTCCTCCTCGACGCGCGGGGCGGTCTTGAGGTGGGCGAGGTATGACGTGGGCTCGTCGGAGAGGACCGCGCCGGGGTTGAGCAGACCGCGGGGGTCGACGAGCCGCTTGAGCTCCCACATGACCTCGTAGAGCTCGTCGCCGTACTGGCGCCGGACGAACGGCGCCATGATCCGGCCCGTGCCGTGCTCGGCCTTGAGCGACCCGCCCGCCGCCAGGACGAGCTGCACCATGTCCTCGGTGAAGGCCTGGTAGCGGTCGAGCCTGGCCGGGTCGTCGAACTCCTCGTTGAGCATGAAGTGGACGTTGCCGTCCCTGGCGTGCCCGAAGATCACCGAGTCCTCGTAGGCGTGGCCCTCGAAGAGCCGCGTGAGCTCCAGGATGGTCTCCCCCAGGCGGTCCACCGCGACCACGACGTCCTCGAGCAGGGCGTTGGTGCCCTGCGGGCGGGCTCCGGCGACCGCGCTGTAGAGCGCCTTGCGGGCCCGCCACAGGGCGGCCCGCTCGCCGGGGTCCTGGGTCAGGGTCCACGGCGAGCTGACGGGCAGGTCGGCCAGGGAACGGCGGACCTGCGCCACCGTGCCGGTCAGCTGCTCGGCGTCGTCGTCCTGCCACTCCACGAGCAGTGCCGCGTGGTCCACCACGTCGAGGTCACGGATCGCGGCGGGGGCGAGCGGGTCGAGGGCCGACACCCGCAGGGAGGCGGCGTCGAGGAGCTCGGCCGTCGCCGTGCCCGCCTCGACGATCCGGGGCACCGCGGAGGTGGCGCGGACGACGTCGTCGAAGAGGAGCAGACCCGTCGCGACCTGGCTGCGCACCGGCACGGTCCGGAAGGTGGCCGAGGCGATGAAGCCCAGGGTGCCCTCGCTCCCGATCATCAGGTGAGCCAGGATCTGGGCGGGGTCGTCGAAGTCGAGGAAGGCGTTGACGCCGTAGCCCATCGTGTTCTTCAGCGCGAAGAGCCGACGGACGGTGCGCACCGACCCGGCGTCGCCGCGCACCCGGTCCCGCAGGCGCAGGAGCCCGGCGTGCAGCTCCGGGGCGTCGTGCCGCAGCCGCTCGTCGGCGTCCGCGAGCCCGGAGTCCAGGACGACGCCGGTGGGGAGCACCGCGACGAGCGACTCGAGGGTGGCGTAGGTGTTGAGCTCGGTGCCGCACTGCATACCGGAGGAGTTGTTGGCGACCACGCCGCCGACGGTGCAGGCGAACTCGCTGGCCGGGTCGGGCCCGAGCCGCCGCCCGAGGGGTCGCAGGCGGGCGTTGACCGCGGCGACGGTGGTGCCCGGCTGCACGCGCACCCGGGCGCCGTCGTCGAGGACCTCCATCCCGCGGAAGTGCCGGCGGACGTCGACGAGGACGCCGTCCGTGACGGCCTGCCCGGACAGGCTCGTGCCGCCGGCCCGGAAGGTCAGCGGCGTGCCCGCGCGGTCGCACGCCCGCATCACCGCAGCCACCTGGTCCGCGTCCTCCGGCCGCGCGACGACGGCGGGGACGAGGAGGTAGTGGGACGCGTCGTGGGCCAGCGCGTGCCGGTCCAGCGCACGCGTGGAGACCCGGTCGGCGCCCAGCTCGCGCTCGAGCTCGGTGACCACGGCGCGGGCGCCGTGCCCGGTCACCTCCGCACGCTGACCCTCGATCCTGCCCGTCATATCCGCACGATAGTCACCCCGTCACTCCAGCAGGGACGCACAGACCTCCGCGAGGTCGGACTTGCCCTCGAAGCCGATGCCTGGCAGCTCGGGCATCGTGATGCAGCCGTCCTCGACGCGCACGCCGTCGGGGAAGCCGCCGAAGGGCTGGAAGAGGTCCGGGTAGGACTCGTTGCCGCCCAGCCCCAGACCCGCGGCGATGTTGAGCGACATCTGGTGCCCACCGTGCGGGACGAACCGGCTCGGCGCCCAGCCCAGCGGCCGCAGCGCCTCGAGCGTGCGGAGATACTCCACGAGGCCGTAGCTGAGCGCACAGTCGAACTGCAGGTAGTCGCGCTCCGGGTCCAGCCCGCCGTAGAGCGCAAGGTTGCGGGCGTCCTGGTGGGAGAAGAGGTTCTCGCCCGTCGCCAGCGGCACCCGCGTGCGCGCCTCGGCCACCGCGCGGGTGCCCTCGTAGTCCAGGGGGTCGGTCGCCTCCTCGTACCAGTGGAGGTCGTACTCCTCCAGGGCTCTGAGGTATGCCGTGGCCTCCTCCGCGTCGAAGCGCCCGTTGGCGTCGACCATGAGGCTCTGGCCCGGGCCGAGGATCGACAGCGCGGCCTCGATGCGCCGGCGGTCCTCGGCGAGCGTGGCACCGCCGATCTTCATCTTGACCGTGGTGTAACCGCGGTCGAGGTAGCTCTGCAGCTCGTCCTTCAGACCCTGGTCCCCCTTGCCGGGGTGGTAGTAGCCGCCCGCGGCGTAGACCCAGACCCTTCGGTCGGCGGAGCCGTCGCCATGGCGCTCGGCGAGGAGGTCGTAGAGCGGACGCTCCTCCAGCTTGGCGCGGGCGTCCCAGAGAGCCATGTCGAGGACACCGACGGCCACGGAGCGCTCGCCGTGCCCGCCCGGCTTCTCGTTGGACATCATCACGTCCCAGGCGCGGTGCGGATCGATCAGCCCGGTGTCGTCGAGCAAGGACTCGGGGTCGGCGCCGGTGAGCCGCGGCACGAAGCGCTCGCGCATGAGCGAGCCCTGCCCGTAGCGGCCGTTGGAGTTGAAGCCGAAGCCGACCACGGGCCGGCCGTCGCGGACCTCGTCGGTCACGACGGCGGCCAGGCTCAGCGTCATCTGCGAGAAGTCGATGAAGGCGTTGCGGATCTGACTGGCGATGGGGAAGGTGCGCTCACGCACCTCGACGATCCTCATGTCGTGGGCCGCCTCTCGTCGGCGAGGTGGGCGAGCACCGCGTCGGCGACGCTCCCGGACGTGTCAGGGGACTGCATCTCCATACCTCCGAACTGGAAAGGTCAGGCCCACGGGGGTGGCACCGGGAGCGGCGCGTCCGAGGAGAGCCCCCGCACCTCGCCCCGGGCGAGCCACAGGAGCAGCTGCCCGACCGTTCCGACCACGTCAGGACCGCCGCCCCCCAGCAGCACGGGGTCCATCCCCTCGGGCCTCAGCGTCAGGGCGGGCGCGTCACCGGCCCTCTCCCACTGAGCGGCGCCACGACGGAGCGTGCGGTGCGTCCAGTCAGGGTCGGCGTCGTCGAAGTCGCAGCCGGTGCGCAGGTCGACGTGGTGGAAGACCACCTCGAGGATGCGCATGGCGATGACCTGGTGCCCCTTGACCACGGTGCCCGTCCGCGTCACCACCTCGGCGAGACCCGCGTCGCCGGTCATGGCCTCGGCCAGCTCGCGGAAGCGAGCCGCGGACGCCTTGACGTCCGCGACGATGACCGCGAGCGGGCGCCGGGCGCCCGACTCGATGTCCGCGTCCCGCTGCTCGGCCGAGACGTAGGCCTGGCGCTCCACCCCGTCCGTCGCCCAGAGCAGCAGGTTGCTCAGGGAGTCCGCGTTGCGGGCGACGTGCGTCAGCAGGTGAGCCACGTCCCAGCCCTGGCAGAGCGTGGCGCTGCCTCGGTCGGCCTCCGTCAGCACCCGGCAGGTCGCGAGCAGGCGGTCGGTCTCACGGTCGAGGTCCGCCAGGTTCTGGGCCGCGCGGTTGGTCATCGGTCGTCCTCCTCGCGCCTCTCGCGCAGCAGGGCGACGTCCGAGACCAGGTCGATGTGGTCGGTCATCGCGAGCGCCGCGTCGGCGGGACGACCCTGCCGGATGGCCTCCGCGATCGCACGGTGCTTGGCGAGCGACTCCTGCGGCCGCCCGGGCTGGGACAGGGACTCGATGCGCGTCTCGAGGATGAGCTCGCCGATCTCGGTCATCAACCGGGCGAGGACCGCAGAGTGCCCCGCCCGGGTGACCGCCTCGTGGAAGGCGCGGTCCCCCTCCAGGCCCCGCTCGCCCGCGGCCACCTGGCGCTCCATGAGGGCGAGCGCATCGTCGATGGCCTGCATGTCGTCCTCGGTCCGGCGCTCGGCCGCGAGGTAGGCCAGCTTGGCCTCGAGCGCGGAGCGGGCGTCGATGATGTCCGGCAACGCGTCCTGGTGCACGCGGACCGCGTCCACGAGGGCCGCCCCCGGGTCGACCGGGCGCCGCACGATCGCGCCCTCCCCGTGCCTGACCTGGATCACGCCGACGACCTCCAGCGCGACGAGGGCCTGCGCCACGGAGGCCCGACTCACCCCCAGCGCCTGGGCCAGCTCACGCTCCGGCGGCAGGCGGTCGCCGGGGCCCAGGCCGTGCGTCCGCATGTGGGCGACCAGCTCCTCGACGATCTGCTCGTAGAGCCGGGAACGCTGCAGACGGGCGGGCGCGGCCGGTCGCGACGGCGGTGAGGTCATGCGCCCGATCCTATTGACAAGCGGACAGGTTGCCTAGAGGCTAGGCCACTACGCCAACCGAGAGAGTGATCTGTGACACACGCGCAGCAGGAAGACCAGCTCCCGTCGCGGTCCCGCGGCCCCCTGACCGGGACCGTCGTCGTGGACCTCACCAGGGCTCTCGCCGGCCCGCACGCGGCGATGATGATGGGCGACCTGGGAGCGCGCGTCATCAAGGTGGAGGCGCCCGGCTCCGGCGACGAGACCCGCGTGTGGGGCCCGCCGTTCGTGGAGGGCTCGGACGGCGAGGACGTCGCGACCTACTTCCTGTCCTGCAACCGCAACAAGGAGTCGATCGCCCTCGACCTCAAGTCCGAGGACGGCCGCGCCGTGCTCACCGCCCTGCTGCGTCGGGCCGACGTCCTCATGGAGAACTTCCGGCCCGGGACGCTCGACCGGCTCGGCTTCCCGCCCGAGCACCTGGCCGAGCTCAACCCGCGCCTGGTCGTGCTGTCCATCTCGGGCTTCGGCCACGACGGCCCCGAGGGCGGGCGCCCCGGCTACGACCAGATCGCCCAGGGCGAGGCCGGCCTGATGTCGCTGACCGGCTCGGGCCCCGAGGACCCGCAGCGCGTGGGGGTCCCGATCGGTGACGTCCTCTCGGGGATGTACGGCGCCTACGGTGTGCTCGCAGCCCTGCTCGAGCGCGAGCGCACCGGCCGCGGGCAGGTCGTGCGCACCTCGCTGCTCGCCTCCATCGTCGGTGTCCACGCGTTCCAGGGCACCCGCTGGACGGTGGCGGGCGAGGTCCCGCTGGCCCAGGGCAACCACCACCCCTCGATCTCCCCCTACGGCCTCTTCCACTGCCGCGACGGCGCGGTCCAGATCGCCTGCGGCAACGAGAGCCTGTGGCGCCGGCTCTGCGCGGAGTTCGACCTCGACCCGGACACGCAGGGGCTGGAGACCAACGCCTGCCGGGTCGCCCACCGCCCGCACGTCATCGCCCTGCTGGAGGACACCTTCGCCGACCTGGACGGGCAGACCGTGCTCGACCGGCTCGCGCACGCCGGTGTCCCCTCGGGCCGGGTCCGCCACCTGGACGAGGTCTACGGCTGGGACCAGACCCGGTCCCAGGGCCTGCTCGTCGACGTCGACCACCCCACGCTGGGCAGCATCAGCCTGCCGGGCCCCCCGCTGCGCTTCTTCGAGCCCGACGGCACCGAGACCACGCTGCGGGACCACCAGAGCCCGCCCCTGCTCGACCAGCACGGCGAGTCCGTGCGCTCCTGGCTGACCGAGGACGATGCGCACGCCGGCGCGTGAGGTCCTGCACGCGGTCCTCGACCCCGGCAGCTTCGTCTCCTGGGACGAGCCGCCGGTCGAGCCCGACCTCGGACCGGAGTATGCCGCCTCCCTCACCCGGGCGGCGGACCGCAGCGGTGTCGACGAGGCGGTCCTGACGGGCGAGGGCCTGCTGGCCGGGCGCCGGGTCGCCGTCGCCGCCGGCGAGTTCTCCTTCCTCGCGGGCTCGATGGGCAGCGCCGCCTGCGAGCGCCTCACCCGCGCCTTCGAGCGGGCGACCGCCGAGGGGTTGCCGCTGCTGGCCTCGCCCTCCTCCGGAGGCACGCGGATGCAGGAAGGGACCCCGGCCTTCCTCCAGATGGTCAAGATCGGGCAGGCGGTCGCCGCCCACCGCCGCGCGGGGCTGCCCTACCTGGTCTACCTGCGCGACCCCACGACCGGGGGCGTGCTGGCCTCGTGGGGCTCCCTGGGTCACCTCACCGTGGCCGAGCCCGAGGCCCTCATCGGCTTCCTCGGCCCGCGGGTGCGCGAGGTGATCCACGGTGAGCCCTTCCCCGAGGGTGTCCAGGTCGCCGAGAACCTCTCGCGACGCGGCGTCATCGACGGCGTCGTCCCGCTTCACGGGCTGCGGGAGGTCGCGGTCGGTGCGCTGGAGGCGATCCTCGGCCCGGCCGAGCCGCCGGCCCCGGCGCAGGTCGTCGCCGTCGAGCCCTCCCCCTCGCCCGCGGCCCCCGTCACCCTCGATGCCCTGGAGGCCCTCCCGGCCTGGACGTCGGTCCAGGCTACGCGTCGCGAGGACCGACCGGGTCTGCGCGAGCTGCTCGCCGTGGCCGCCGAGCGCTTCGTCCCGCTCAGGGGCACCGGCTCCGGCGAGTCCGACCTCACCGTGATCTTCGGCTTCGCCCGGTTCCCCGGCTTCTCGTGCGTGCTGGTCGGGCAGGACCGCAAGGCCCAGCGCACGGCATACCTCGGACCAGGGGCGCTGCGCGTCGCGCAGCGCGGCTTCCAGCTGGCCGAGGAGCTGGGGCTGCCCCTGCTCACGGTCATCGACACGCCCGGCGCCGACCTGTCCACCGAGGCCGAGAACGGCGGGATGGCCGGCGAGATCGCCCGCTGCCTCGCGGCGCTGACCACGGTCCGGGTGCCGGTCGTCTCCGTAATCCTCGGCGAGGGCACCGGTGGCGGCGCTCTCGCCCTCATGCCTGCGGACCGCACCGTCTGCGCGCAGCACGGCTGGATCGCCCCGCTGCCTCCCGAGGGCGCCAGCGCGATCGTCCACCGCACCGGCGACCGCGCACCGCAGATGGCCGAGGCGCACCGGATCCGCGCGGTCGACCTCCTCCGGCTGGGGGCCGTCGACGAGATCGTCGCCGAGCACCCCGACGCCAGCGCCGAGCCGGAGGCGTTCTGCCGCCGGGTCGCCGCGAGCATCACGCACCACCTGCGCGAGCTGCAGGACCTGGAGCCGCAGGAGCGCCTGGCCCGACGGCACGAGCGTTACCGACGGCTCGCCTGACCACCACCGACACCACACCTCCCTCCCCCTCCCCCGCAAAGGAATCCCTGAGATGAATACCCGCCGCATCACCACCACGCTCCTCCCGCTGACCCTGGCCGTGGCGCTCGGCGCGAGCGCCTGCTCGGCCCCCGGGTCCGGCAACTCGGCCGGCGAGGACGGCGCCGGCGGCAGCTCGGCTCCCGCCGCAGCGGCCGAGTGCTCCGACGTCGAGCTGCGCCTGTCCCACCAGTGGCCCGAGCCGGCCGGCGAGGACGGCGACTTCCGCTCGATCATCGCCCAGCGCTTCGCCGAGGAGGTCGACAAGGCCACCGACGGTCAGGTGACCGTGACGGTTTACCCCAACAGCACGCTCGCCAAGGCCACCGAGCAGTACGACGCGATGATGAACGGCTCCATCGACATGTCAGTCTTCCCGCTGGACTACGCCTCCGGGCGGGTGCCCCAGTGGTCCATCACCCTCATGCCCGGCCTGGTCCAGGACCACGACGACGCCAAGGCGTGGGACGAGGGCGAGATCGGTGCCGCGGTCGAGGAGAACATGCGGGAGAACGGCGCCGTCCTGCTGACCAACGTCTGGAACGCCGGCGCCATCGGCGTCAAGGGCCACCCGGTGCTGACCCCGGACGACATCAAGGGCGGTATGACGATGCGCGCCGCAGGCGTCTACGTCGAGAAGATGCTCGAGGCGGCCGGCGCCGGCATCTCCTCGCTGCCGAGCTCGGAGATCTACACCGCGATGCAGACGGGCGTGCTCGACGCCGCCGTGACCTCGACGGGGTCGTTCGCGTCCTACAACCTGCAGGAGCAGGTCGACTCGTACACCTCCCCCACGACGCACACCTTCTGGTTCATGTACGAGCCGCTGATCATCTCCACGAAGTCCTTCGACAAGCTGTGCGCCGAGCAGCAGGAGGCGCTGGTCCAGGTGGGCGAGGACCTGCAGGACTACGCCTACGAGGCCTCCCGCGAGGACGACACCCGCGTCGAGAAGATCTTCCAGGACGCCGGCGTCGAGGTCGTCACGATGAGCGACGAGGACTTCGAGAAGTGGATGCCGCTGGCCGAGGAGCAGTGGAACGCCTACGCGGAGCAGGTCGAGGGCGGTCAGGAGCTGCTCGACCTCGCCAAGAAGGTGCGCGAGGGCCGATGAGCCACCCACCCACGTCCTCCACCCCCGGACGACGCTCACCGCTCGTCGTCCGGGCGGTGGGCTGGATCTCGGAGGCCACCGGCTACCTGTCGGCGGTCGCGCTGGTCGTGGCCACGCTGGTCACCACGCACGCGGTGGTCGTCCGTTACTTCCTGCGCCAGCCGACGATCTGGCAGACCGAGACCACCATCTACCTGCTGATGTTCGTCACCTTCGTCGGGGCGGCCTACGGGCTGCGGCACCACGCCCACGTCGGCGTCGACCTGCTCATCGACAAGGTGCCGACACGTCCGCAGCTGACCGTGCGGATCGTCACGGCGCTCGCCTGCCTGGCCGTGGTGCTCGTCGTGATGTGGACCTCCTACCAGAACTGGCACGAGGCCTACCTCTTCGACCACCGCTCGCCCACGGCGTTCCGCTTCCCGCTGTGGATCGCCTACGCCATCCTGCCGCTGGGGATGCTGCTCGTCGCGCTGCAGTACCTCGCGATGATCGTCGAGGGCATCCTCGGCCTCGCGGGGCGCATCCCGATCTCGGAGGTCGCGCTCATGACCAGCACCAGCGAGCTGGCCCAGGTGCAGGCCGAGCTCAACGACACCGACGACGAACGGAGGACCACCGCATGAGCTCGCTGGCCCAGGGCGGCATCATCGGGCTCATCGCGATGGCCCTCTTCATGACCGGTATGCCGATCGCGTTCGCCCTCGCGATCACCGCGCTCGCCTCGGTCATGCTCTTCCTCGGCCCGAGCCAGTTCGACCTCTTCGGCAAGATGGTCTTCGACTCGCTCAACGACTTCGGGCTGCTCGCGATCCCGCTCTTCGTCCTCATGGGCAACCTCTTCGGCGGGTCGCAGGCGAGCAAGCAGCTCTTCGAGGCCGGCGAGGCGTGGCTGTCGCGGATCCGCGGCGGCCTGGCCATGAGCTCGGTGGCCGCCTCGACGCTGTTCGCGGCCCTGACCGGGTCGAGCCCGGCGACGGCCGCGGCGATCGGGCGCGTGGCGGTGCCGGAGATGGCTGCGCGTGGCTACTCGGCGCGGATCGCCACCGGCGCGATCGCGGCCGGCGGCACGCTGGGCATCCTCATCCCGCCGAGCGTGACGCTGATCCTCTACGGGATCGCGGCGGAGCAGTCGATCGGTCAGCTCTTCGCGGCCGGCGTCGTGCCCGGGATCATCATCGCGATCATGTTCTGCATCTGGGTCTACATCGCCCAGACGCTCGAGGACCGGTCGGCGCGACGCGCGGACGCGCTCGGCGGGCGGACCGCACCGGCGGTGGAGCAGCGGCGCTACACCTGGGCCGACCGCTTCGGCAGCCTGGCCAAGACGCTGCCGTTCGCGCTGCTGATCACGATGATCCTCATCGTGCTCTACCGGGGCATCGCCACCCCCAGCGAGGCCGCCGCGATCGGCGTCATCCTGGTCTTCGTCCTGGTGGCGCTGATCTACCGGGGCCTCACCGGCCGGCAGCTGCTCGACGTGCTGCTCGAGTCGACCAACCAGAGCACGATGATCCTGATGATCACGGCGTTCTCGGCGGTGATCGCGACGGTGCTGAGCTACCTGCGGGTGCCCCAGGACCTGGCCGCTGCGGTGTCGGACGCCGACCTCAACAAGTGGGTCGTGCTCCTGCTCATCAACCTGATCCTGCTCGTCATGGGCTTCTTCCTGCCGCCCGTGTCGATCATCGTCATGACCACCCCGATCCTGCTGCCGCTCATCCTCAGCCTCGGCTTCGACCCGATCTGGTTCGGCATCATCATGACGATCAACATGGAGATGGGTCTGATCACCCCGCCGGTGGGCCTGAACCTCTACGTGCTCAAGGGCATCGTGCCGCACGTGCCGCTGAAGGAGATCCTCATCGGCTCGCTCCCCTACGTGGGCGTGCTGGCCCTGGCGATCGTGCTGTTCTCCTTCTTCCCGGACATCATCCTGTTCGTCCCGCAGATGCTGTACTGAGCACCCGTCCGGATCCCCGACCCTCGGCAGGAGCGCCTCATGCTCGCGGTGTGGGCCGCCCTTCCGCTCGTCGCCGTCAGCGTGCTCCTGGCGCTGCGGGTGCGGGCGCTCCACGCGGCCCTCACGGGCGTGCTCATGGTGCTGGTCCTGGTCGCGACCGTCTTCACCGACGGTCGCGACCAGCTGCTGCCCGGGGTGGTCTCCTGGCTGCCGACCGCGGTCGAGGTGCTGGTCATCATCGGCGGCGGCATCGCGCTGTCCCGCATCATGGCCGGGTCCGGGGCCCAGGGCGTGCTCGCCGGCTGGCTCGGCCGGCTCACCGGCGGGCCCGTGGCGACGGCGCTCCTCGTCGTCCACGGGGTCACGCCGTTCGCGGAGTCGGTGACCGGCTTCGGGGTCGGCGTGCTGGTCGGGGTGCCGCTGCTGGTCGCCGCCGGCTTCGCCCCGCACCGTGCGGCCGTGCTCGGGCTGCTCGGCCTGTGCGCGGTCCCCTGGGGTGCGCTGGGACCGGGGACGATCATCGCGGCGCGGCTGGTGGGCACCACCCCGGACGCCATGGGCGTCGCGACCGCCTGGCCCAACACCGTGGTCACCGTCGGCGTGGGTGTCGCGGCGGTGCTCATGGTGCCCGGCGGCCGGCGGCCCGGCGCTCTCGCGGCTGGGGTCCTGTCCGGGCTGGTGCTCGCCTCGGGCATCCTCCTGTCCAGCCTCCTCGTCGCCATGGCGCCCTCCGGCGCGCTGGGCGGCCTGACGGCGATCGCCGCGCACCTGGCCTGGCGGCGCGTGCTCGGCACCCGGGTCACCCTGCCGGGCCCGGTGTCCCGTGCGCTCGTCCCGTATGCCGTGCTGCTGGGCGGCATCCTGGCCAGCACCGCGACGGTGCGGGTCCTGGACCTGTCGGGCCCGTCCACGGCCGTCTCCTCGCCGGCACTGTGGCTGGTCCTCACCTGCCTGGTCGCGGTGCGCTGGCTGCGGCTGTCCCCGGACTCGCTCGGCCCGCTGCTGCGCGAGGTGCTGCACCTGTGGCGCCAGACCGCCCTGCCCACCGCGGCCTTCCTCGGGCTCGGCGTGCTCATGGTCGTCGGCGGCCTGACGACCCCGCTCGGCCGGGCGATCCAGGCGACCGACGGCCTCGCCCTCGTCGCCGGCCCCGCGGTGGGCGCCTTCGGCGGCTTCATCACCGGGTCGAGCGCCGCGGCCAACTCGATGTTCGCGGCGGCCCAGGCGGCCGTCGCCGAGGGCGTCGGCGTCTCGGCGCTGGCCTTCGTCGGCGTGCAGAACGCCGCCGCCGCGGCCCTCACCATGGCCAACCCGGCCCGCGTGCTGCTCGCCCTGGGAGCTGCGTCGGCGGGTCTGGCGCCGCAGGACCACCCGACGCTGCCGCGGGTGACCCGGGAGGTCCTGATCGTCTGCGCGGTCCTCGTCGTGGCCCTCGGGCTGTGGAACCTGCTCCTGCTGTGAGGCCGTCCCGGCCACCCGCGCCGACGCGCGACCGGCGCGGACACTCCATACACTCGACGGACGTGGCTGTCACCGCACCGAGCCAGACGCTCCCGACCAACCCCTGGCCCGCCCTCTGGGCGCTGGTGATCGGGTTCTTCATGATCCTGGTCGACTCCACGATCGTCTCGGTCGCGACGCCGGCGCTGATGGCGGCCTTCGGCGCGGGGGTCAACCAGGTGCTGTGGGTGACCTCCGCCTACCTCCTCGGGTATGCCGTGCCGCTCCTGATCACCGGCCGGCTCGGCGACCGCGTCGGTCCCCGCAGGGTCTACCTGACCGGCCTGACGGTCTTCACGCTCGCCTCGCTGTGGTGCGGGCTCTCCGGGGAGCTCGGTCAGGGCATCGGGGGGCTCGTCGCCGCCCGGGCCGTGCAGGGCGTGGGCGCGTCGATGATGACGCCGCAGACGATGGCCGTCATCACCCGCACCTTCCCGGCCGAGCGGCGGGGGCGGGCGATGGCGCTGTGGGGTGCGACGGCGGGGGTGGCCACGCTGGTCGGTCCGCTCGCGGGCGGCCTGCTGGTGGACACGCTGGGCTGGGAGTGGATCTTCTTCGTCAACGTGCCGATCGGGATCGTCGGGTTCGTCCTGGCAGCGCGGCTGGTCCCGCGCCTGGAGACTCACAGCCACAGCTTCGACCTGCTCGGCGTGGGCCTGAGCGCCGTCGGCCTGTTCTGCACGGTGTTCGCGCTGCAGGAGGCTCAGACCTTCGCGTGGGGTCAGATCTGGGGGCCGGTGAGCGTGCCGCTGATGCTGGCGGTCGGCGTGCTGATGCTGGTGGTGTTCGTCTGGTGGCAGGGACGCCAGCGCGGCGAGCCGCTGGTGCCGCTGTCCCTCTTTGCCGACCGCAACTTCTCGCTGGCCAACGGCTCCATCACGGCGATGGCCTTCACCGTGACCGCGATGATCTTTCCCTTCTACATCTGGGCGCAGACCGTCCGGGGCCTCTCGCCGACGATGGCCGCGCTGCTGCTGGCCCCGTCGTCGGTGATGTCCTTCGCGCTGGCGCCCCTCGCTGGGCGGCTGACCGACCGGGTCCATCCACGGGTGCTGGTCGGCACCGGGATGGCGCTGATGTCGCTCGCCGTCTGGCTGCTCAGCCGCACGATGACGCCGGAGGCGCCGCTGTGGCAGCCCGCGGCGGTCTCCGTGCTGCTCGGCGTGGTGAGCCCGTTCATCTGGGGCCCGCTCTCCACGACGGCGACCCGCAACCTGGCGATGGACCGGGCCGGCGCCGGCGCCGGGGTCTACAACGCGACCCGGCAGATGGGCGCGGTGCTGGGCAGCGCCGCGATCGCCGTGCTGATGGAGGCGCGCATCGTCGCTCACCTCGGCGGGTCGGGCGCACCGGCCGCCGACGGGATGTCAGGCGGCGGCGCGGCGCTCCCGTCCGCCGTGGCGGACGGGATGTCGCGTGCGCTGTCGGAGTCGCTGCTGGTGCCGGCGGCCGTCATCCTGATCGGTGCCGTTCTGGCCTTGTTCTTCGAGCGACCCCGGCACATGGCCCGCCGCTGACCGGCAGGCCGGCCGCGTCGGGCACCCGGTCGCTCGCTCAGCCGGGCACCGTGGCGATCCTCAGCCGGACACCTTCGCGATCGTGATCGGCCCGACGACGCTCATCATCGGGTCCTCCGCCGTGCCGAACCGGGACAGCACGACCACGTCGATCGGCTCGAGGCCGGTCTTCCTGCCGAAGAAGCGCGTCGGGTCCGCGTCGATGACGAGCGGGGGCTCCTCGAGGTACTGGCCCGGGAAGAAGATGTGAACCGAGTCGATGATCACGTAGTGACCTGCCCAGTCGCCTTCAGTGATCCAGAGGGTGCCGGCCTTCGGCATCACCACCCACTCGGTGGCGTCCGCCACCAGCTGTCCGTCGGCCCAGAGCTGCGCGTTGGGCAACCGGGTGTCGGGCGCCGAGGTGGCCGGACCCGCCACGCCGATCGTCGCCATCATCGCCGCCCCGAGCACGGCTGCCATCTTCCTGATCTGTCGAGTCATCACAGAACTCCCTTGTTCCGCGGATGGGCGAGACCCCTGCGGCCTCGCCTCCGACGCTACTCCTGAACGCCGCGCCCGATCCGCAGCTGTGGTGCACCTCACGCACCTTTTCCTACGCCCCGTCGTAGACAGAGCAGAGTCGGTGACTGCGGTGTCAGGAACCCTGGGCCCGCTTCCCGGGCAAGCGTCCGCCCCGGACGTCGGTCCGGGTGCGGGGCGTGGTCATGGTCGCAGGAGCCAGACCACCCCGAGCGGGGTCACCCTGGCGGTGTGGCCGTGCTCGTGGACCCAGGTGTGGTGCCTGGGGCAGAGCAGGGCGTAGTTGGACAGGTCCGAACGTCCGCCCTGGGCCCAGGGGATGACGTGGTGAGCGTCGCACCAGGTCGCGGGCACCCCGCACCCGGGAATCGTGCACCCCGTGTCGCGGGCGGCGAGCCGTAGCCGTTGGCCCGGCGTCACCAACCTTCGTCGTCGACCCTGGTCCACGACCTCGCTCGGCCCACCCAGGACCAGCGGGATCACGTCCGCCTCGCACGCCAGCTGGCGCACCGTCGCCGCGCAGACCGTCGTCCCCTCCACGGTCTGCCCGGCGCCGGGCGAACCCTCGGCGTGCGCGGCGGCCGTCTCGCGACGCAGCGTCTGCAGGTCCATCGTGACGATCAGCGTGGCCTTGGGCGTGGTCGGCTGCCCCGCGGACCCGGCCACCCCACGACGCAGCACCGTCATCAACGCGTCATAGCGCCGGTTCCCCGGCGTCCGCGTGTCCACCACGCCCGTCGCCTCCTGGGTCTCCCGGCTGGCCGGCGCCGCCAGCGGCGACAGCAGGACGGCGCGGACAGCCTCGTAGTCGGCGTCGTCGCCGAAGGTCATGATGATCCGCTTCACCGTCCCGTCGGCCAGGTTCGACTCGTGCACGTCCCGCAGCGCATGCTTGGCCTTCGCCCGCTCATCGTGCTTCTTCTCCGGAAGGCACGCCCGCAGCAGCGCCGCGACGATCCGGGCGATGTCCCGCTCGTCGAAGACCGGCTGCGCCCCGGCCGCGACCAGCAGCGCCACCGCCCGCGCGAACTCCTCGACCCCCACCGCGCCCCGGATCCGCACCAGCGCCCGGTGGAACGCCGCCGCCCGGGCGATCGAGAACACCCCACGCACCGCAGCATCGACCAGCGGCTCGTACGCCGGGTCCTTCACCGCGAACGCCACCCGCGCCAGGTCCCGCACCTCCGAGGCCCCCAGGTCCGGGCACCGCAACGCCAGCCAGTCCCCCAGTCCGAACCCCGTCCCCAGGTACAGGCCCCGCACCGCCACGTCGCACGCCAACCGCAACCGCGCCCGCCCCAGGCTCAGCGCCACCTCCGACAGTCCGTCCAGCCCCGCCTCCAGCTCACCCTCCTGGAGCAGACCCACCGGGTGAGCCCCCAGCTCGACCCGCACCAGCTCATCCCGCGCCCGCCGCACACCCTCCCCCACGACCTCACCGGTCGTCCGCGCCTCCGACACGCCGGGCCGGGCCAGCTGCTCCCAGCCAGTCCGCAGCACCGCACCGCCCATCCCGGTCATCCCCATACACCCAACCTAGGGGCCAGCACCGACATACCCTGATCGGTCGAAGAACCGCAGGTCAGACGCACTCCGGGCAGCGGCACAGCGTCGCGAAGGTCGCGATCGTGGTCGCGCTGCTCATGGGGCCGCGTCGTGTCTATCCCTCAGCGACCGTCGCGCTCGTCCTCTCCTCGTCCAGCTGATCGAGGCCTGACTACTGTGCGCCTCATGAGACATGTCACGCGCGTGCTGACGATGATCGTCACCGCGGTGCTGATCGCTGCGGGCGTGCTTGCGCTGACCGCCTGGCGACCCGCACTCAACCCCTTCCGCGAGGCCGAGGTCGACCGCACGGGCCCTGCCGTCCTGCAGTCGCTGACGAGGATCAGGGAGTTCCACGCCGCGTCCGCGCACTACGAGGTCGTGGTGGATCTTGAGAAGGACGTCCGCTACCTGCCAGGCTGGATCAGCGGTGAGCGTGTCCTCTACGTCGGCAAGGGTGACGTCGACGCCGTCGTGGACTTCGGCGGGCTGGACGAGGACAGCGTCACGCTCTCCGAGGACCGCACGAGCGTTTCCGTCGAGCTGCCCAGGCCCACTGTGGAGGCGCCCGTGCTCGACCTGGAGAACAGCTACGTCGCCGACCGGGACCAGGGCCTGGTCGAGCGGTTCCGGGGATCGGGGGTGGAGCGCGAGGCACAGCTGCGGGCGGTCGAGCAGATCACCACGGCGGCCAACGGCACGGACGACCTCACCCGCCTCGCCGAGGAGAACACCGTCGAGATGCTCAACGCCCTGTTCGGCTCCCTCGGTTTCACCGAGGTGCTGGTCAGCTTCGGTGCGGGCCTGCCGTAGGGTGAACCGGACGATCCACGGCCGCGCGGCGCTCCTCGGCAGGCTCCGCGTCCCTCTCTAGGAGACCACCGTGCAGTACTTCCTCAACGGCTACCGTCCCGGGGACCCGCACGTCCGCCCGCCTGCGGAGGGGCGGGCCGAGCAGGCTGGGCTGCCCGAGGAGGTCGACGTCCTGATCGTCGGCACCGGCCCTGCCGGCCTCCTGCTGGCGGCACAGCTCTCGGAGTTCCCGGACATCACGACGCGGGTCGTGGAGAAGGCGGACGGGCCGCTGCAGGTCGGGCGCGCGGACGGCGTCAGCTGCCGCACGGTCGAGACCTTCGAGACCTTCGGGCTCGCCGACCGGATGATGGCCGAGGCCTACTGGGTCAACGAGACCCGCTTCTGGGGTCCCCGGCCGGGCGGAGGGCTGCAGCGATTCGGCCGGCTCCAGGACGTGCGCGACGGCCTCTCCGAGTTCCCCCACCTGATCATGAACCAGGCGCGGCTGCTCGACTTCCTCCTCGAGCACATGCAGGGCTCCCCCAGCAGGCTTTCCGTGGACTACGGGCTCGAGGCCCTCGGCGTCGACGTTCCGGACGAGAACACTCTGCCCGTGACCGTCACCCTGCGCGGCACCGAGGACGGCGTCGAGCGCCGGGTGCGCGCCCGGTATGTCGTGGGCTGCGACGGCGCGCACAGCGTGGTCCGCGGGTCGATCGGCCGCCGCGCCGAGGGCCACGGCGCCGACAAGGCCTGGGGCGTGATGGATCTGCTCGCCGTCACCGACTTCCCGGACATCCGCTTCAAGGCGACCATCCAGACCGCGGACGGCGGCAACATCCTGCTCATCCCCCGCGAGGGCGGCTACCTGGTCCGGCTCTACGTCGACATGGGCCAGGTCGAGCCCGGGGTGCGGCTCACCGAGGAGGACGTCCTGGCCCGGGCCCGCGACGTCCTCGCCCCCTACACCCTCGACGTCCACGAGGTCGCCTGGTTCTCGGTCTACCGGGTCGGTCACCGGGTCACCGACAAGTTCGACGACGTGTCACCGGAGCAGGTCGGCACCCGCCGGCCCCGCGTGTTCATCGCGGGCGACGCCTGCCACACCCACACCGCCAAGGCGGGGCAGGGCATGAACGTCTCCATGCAGGACACCTTCAACCTGGGATGGAAGCTGGTCCAGGTGCTGCAGGGACGCAGCCCCGAGACCCTGCTGGACACCTACTCCGCCGAGCGTCGGGTCATCGCCCAAGACCTCATCGCGATGGACCAGCGCTGGTCGGCCGCGATCGGCGGAGCCGGCCGTGTCGACTCGGACGACCCCGACGTCGTCCGCGCGGCGTTCGCCGAGGTGCAGCGGCAGTTCATCGTCAACGGCGAGTTCACCGCCGGTATGGCGACGCACTACTCCCCGTCGCTCCTCACCGGGGACGACACCCACCTCGGGCTCGCCACCGGCTTCCCGCCGGGCCGCCGTTTCCACTCGGCCCCCGTGGTGCGCCTGGCCGACGCCCGTCCCCTGCAGCTGGGTCACGTGCACCGTGCGGACGCCCGCTGGCGCCTCTACGCCTTCGCCGACGCGGTCGACCCGCGCGAGAGCGGATCGAGGCTGCGCGCGCTCATGGACGTGCTGGCCGACGACGACAGCCCGGTCCGGCGGTTCACCCCCGCCGGCTGGGACCAGGACGCGGTGCTCGACGTGCGGGCCGTGGTCCAGCAGTCCGGCGCCGAGCTCGACTGGGTCCAGATGCACGAGTTCCTGCGGCCGCGCAAGGGGCGGTTCGGCCTGCTCGACCACGAGAAGGTCTTCACCCCCGAGCCCGGGCACGGCCGGGACATCTTCGACCTGCGTGGGATCGACCGCGGCCGGGGAGCGCTGGTCGTCGTGCGTCCGGACCAGTACGTCGCCCAGGTGCTCCCCCTCGACGCGTATGCCGCCCTGGACGACTTCTTCGCCGGCCTCCTCATCCCGCAGCGCTGACCACCGGTCGGTCCCGCCCTGCGACCACCCCGGTGGCCGCGAGGGCCACGGCCGCCGCGCCCAGGAACAGCAGGGGCCAGGTCCAGCCGCCGGTGCCGGCGCGGAGGGCCCCGAGGAGGACCGGACCGCCGGCGCCCACGGCATACCCGACCATCTGGCCCATGGCGGACAGACTGCGGGCGGTGCTCGTGTCCACCGACCGCAGCACGACCAGGCTGAAGGCCAGCGCGATCCCGACCCCCTGTGCCACGCCGCCGACCGCGCACCACAGCAGCCAGACCTGCGGTGCCGCCAGCAGACCCGCGAGCATGACGCCCCAGCCGCCGGCCAGGAGCAGCGCCAGCCAGGACTGGGTGGGCCGGCGACGCGCCAGCAGGGGCACGAGCAGCGAGCCCGGGATGCCGAGCAGCTGGAACAGCGACAGCGCCACGCCCGCCCCGGCGGTGCCCAGGCCGGCCTCCTCCTGGAGGAGCAGGGGGAGCCAGGAGGTCAGGGCGTAGTAGAGGGCGGACTGGAAGCCGAGCAGCAGCGCCACGGCCCACGCTGTCGACTGTCGCCAGACGGGGCGGCGGGACCCCGTCGACCGGCCCGGCCGCTGGGCGTCATCGCCTGCCGGCCCGGGGCGGCCCAGCTCGGCGCGGAAGGCGAGGCCCCAGGTTCCCAGCGCCAGTACCGCCAGGACGCCCCCGGCTGCCAGCGCCGCCCGCCACCCCAGCCACGCGGCGAGTGGCGCGGTGGTCGCGGCGGTGAGCGCCGCACCGCCCGCCAGCATCGAGGTGTAGAGGGCCATCACCGAGGTCGTGCGACTCTCGAAGTCACGCTTGACGACCACCGGGAGCAGGACGTTGCCGAAGGTCATCGCGACACCGGCGACGACCGTCCCCACGAGCAGGATGGCCGTCCCGTCGACGGGTCGCAGCACCAGGGCCCCCGCGAGGATCGCGAGCGACCACCCGATGGCCGGTGCCGGGCCGAGCAGCCGGCCGACCCACGCCGCGAGCGGCGCAGCCCCGGCGAAGCACAGCACGGGCAGGGTGGTGAGCAGCCCGGCCGTCGTCGGGGTGAGGTGCAGGTCCGCGGTCATGGGGCCGAGGACCGGGCCGACCGCCGCGATCGGCCCGCGCAGGTTGAGCGCGACGAGGACGACCGCCACGAGCGCCCAGAGCGCCGAGACTCCCGGCCCGACCTGCTTCACCGAGCGCATGGAGTGGTTGCGCTCAGCCCCACCGAGCGCGTGGAGTGGTTGCGCGCAGCCTCACTGAGCGCGTGGAGTGGTTGCCGCCAGGGTGACCGGACGCGTCGAGTGGTTGACCCCACGATCCGCTCTACTTCTCCCCCTCGAAGGTGTGCGCGAGGACCCAGGACGGGAACGAAGTGATCTTGGCGTCGATCACCAGCGGACGGTCCCTAGGGCCGTCGACCCAGTCCCGCACGCCCTCCAGGTCCGCGGTCGACCGCACCGTGACGGCCTCGCAGCCGAAGCCGCGGGCGATCGCCGCGATGTCTGTCGGGGGGAACACGACGGTCCCCAGGGCGTAATGGTCGTCCTCGAAGTGGTGCACCTCGGCACCGTAGGCGTCGTCGTTGTAGACGAGCACCACGAGGGGCAGCCGCAGGCGCACCGCGGTGTCGAGCTCGGTGAGGCTCATCATCAGCCCGCCGTCCCCGACGCCGGCCACAGCCACCCGGTCGGGCAGCGCCAGCGCCGCGCCGATCGCCGCGCCCAGCGACAGCCCGATCGACTGGAAGGCCAGCGGTAGGACGAAGCCGCGCGCATCGGGCACCGTGAGGAACATCGAGGGGTAGCCGTTGAAGTTTCCGCCGTCGGGCACCACCACCCGCTCCGCGGGGAGGATGTCGTCCAGCGCCACGGAGAGGGTGCGCGGGTCGATCAGCTCCTCCGTGCCGGTGTCCTCGTAGGGCACCTGGCGCCAGCGGCCCTCCGCCCCGATCCGCGCGCGCACCTCCGGGGTCCGGTACCCCGCGTCCGACCGTCGGTCCAGGATCGCCGCGGCCTGTGCGGCGACGGCGGCCGCGTCACCGACCACGGCGTGGTCCGGCGCGTGGTGGAAGCCGATCGCCTCCGGGTCGGCGTCGACGACGACGACGGTCGCGTCCGCCAGCAGCCGCCCGGACCGGCTGGTCCACCGGTTGAGACTGGCCCCGAAGGCGACGAGGACGTCGGCGTCGCCGATGAGCTCGGCCGCTAACGGCGTCGCGAACCCGCCCATGACGTCGAGGTACCAGGGGTCACCCTCGAACAACCCCCGGGCCACCGCGGAGGTGGTCAGCAGCGCTCCGGACGCCTCGGCGAGCTGGGCCAGCTCGCTCCTGGCGTCGAGCGCCCCGCGGCCCCCGACGATGACCGGGCGTCTGGCCGTCCTGAGCAGCTCGGCCACCAGCGCGGCCCCCGATTCGTTCTCCCCAGCACCCTTCACCTCGTAGCCCAGCGGAAGCGGCGCGTCGTCGGCGAGTTCGAGCAGCTCCTCCTGGACGTCCAGCGGCAGGTTGAGCACCACGGTCTGCCGTCCGTCACGGGCCTTGCGGTAGGCGCGCACGGTGTCGAGGACGGCCGTCGCCGCGGAGTGCACTCTCTCGACCTCCACCCCGAGCCCCGCGAGCGTGGCCTCCTGGTCGATCCAGAAGTTGCTCGTCCGTGCCGTCGGCGGTGTCTCACCGGTGAGGACGAGCATGGGCGTGCCGGACTTGGACGCCTCCGTGATCGAGGTGAGCGCGTTGGTGAGGCCGCAGCCCTGGTGCAGGCTCAGGACCGTCACCTCGCCCGTGACCCGGGCGAACGCGTCGGCCATCATGCCGGCCCCGGACTCGTGCCGGGCCGCGACATACCTGGCGCCCGCCCGGACCAGCGTGGTCGTGACCACGTAGTTGCCGCTGCCCACGACGCCGAAGACCTGCCTCAGCCCGAGGCGGTAGAGCACCTTCCCGACGACCTCGGCGACAGTGGAGCCGGAGCCCGCGTGTGCAGTCATGCGGCTCAGACCTCCTTCTGGGTGACGCCGGCGGCGATCTGGGCGGGGACGATGCCGGCCTTGGCGAGCTGGATCTGCTCGTAGATGTGGTGGCGCAGGTCGGCGAACTGCTTGGTGGAACGGGTCTCCAGCTGGGAGCGCTCGTCAGGCAGGTCGATGTGAACGTCCTCCTGGACCACGGTCGGGGAGGAGGAGAGGATGATGACGCGCTCGCCGAGGTAGACCGACTCGTCGATGTCATGGGTGACGAACAGGACCGTGACGCCCAGGCGGTGCCAGATGTCGCGGACCAGGTCCTCCAGGTCGGCGCGGGTCTGGGCGTCGACCGCGGCGAACGGCTCGTCCATGAGCAGGATGTGCGGCTCGTAGGCCACCGCGCGGGCGATCGCGACGCGCTGCTGCATACCTCCGGACAGCTGCCAGGGGTAGCGCCTGTGGGCGTGCGCGAGCCCGACGGCCTCGAGCGCCTCGTCGATCCGCCGGGCCCGCTCGGCCGCGGGGACGCGGGCGTTCTTCAGCGGCAGCTCGACGTTGCCGCGCACGGTCAGCCAGGGGAAGAGGGAGCGGCCGTACTCCTGGAACACCACGGCCATCGTCCGAGGCGGGCCGGAGACCGGTTCACCCTCGAGGATCACCTGGCCGCTGGTGGGCTCGAGCAGCCCGGCGATGATCTTCAGCAGGGTGGTCTTGCCAGCGCCCGAGGGACCCACGATGCAGGCCAGCTCGCCACGGCGCACGTCGAAGGTCAGGTCCCGCACGGCCTCGACCGGGCCGGCGGCGCTGGGGTAGATCTTGCGCACGCCGCGCACCGAGAGCAGGACCTCCTGCCGTTCCTCCCGCGCGGTCGGCGCGGTGGGGGCGCTGGGGGCAGCGGCGCCGGGCGCGGCGGGCTGGCCCGTGGGGCTGGGGGTGGTCTCACTCACTCTGCTCAACCTCTTTCAGACCGTGGTACCAGCGCAGCACGCGCCGCTCCACGAAGGAGTAGATGCCGGCTAGCAGCACACCGATCAGGCCGAGCAGCACGATGCCGCTCCACATCTCGGTGACCGCGAAGGACCGCTGGAACTGCACGATGGTGAACCCCAGGCCCGAGCTGGAGGCGAACATCTCCGAGATGACCATGAGGATCAGCCCGATGGACAGGGCCTGCCGGATGCCGGTCATGAAGTTCGGGCTCGCCGCGGGCAGGGTCAGCATCGTGATCCGCGACGTACCGTGGATCCCGTAGGACTTGGCGG
This sequence comes from Ornithinimicrobium tianjinense, assembly GCF_014636495.1. Taxonomy (GTDB): domain Bacteria; phylum Actinomycetota; class Actinomycetes; order Actinomycetales; family Dermatophilaceae; genus Ornithinicoccus; species Ornithinicoccus tianjinensis. The sequence goes on along the minus strand of NZ_BMEM01000001.1, from coordinate 581,774 downwards.
TGTCGGAGAGGACCTCGTCGATGCCGCGCACGCCCTCGATCGTGTTCAGCAGCACCGGCCAGACGGCGCCGGACACGATGACCAGCACCTTCATCGTGTCGTTGACCCCGACCAGCACCATGAGGATCGGCACCAGCACCGGCGGGGGGATGGCGCGGAAGAACTCCAGCACCGGCTCGGACAGGCGGCGCAGCACCCGGGAGGACCCGATCGCCAGACCGCCCAGGATCCCCAGGGCGATCGCCAGCACGAGCCCGACCGCGAGCCGGGTCAGGGAGGGCACGACGTCGTCCATGAACCGCGGGCCGATCCACACCTCCCGAAAGGTGCTCACCAGCTCGCCGGGCCGGGGCACCCAGAAGCTGTCCGACCCCAGGGTCAGCAGCCACCACAGCGCCACCAGCGCCGCCGGCAGCGCCACCACGTAGAACACGCTGCGCAGCGCCCTCACGAGGCCACCTCCGCCCGCACCGACGGGTGCCAGGACAGGGCCCGGCGCTCCACCGCGCGGAAGACGACGTTGATCAGCACCCCGAGCAGGCCGGTCGCGATGACCAGGGCATACATCGGGGCGGTCGCACCGCCGGACTGCGCCAGCGCGATCTCCCGGCCCAGGCCCGGGTTGCCGATCACCAGCTCGGCGGTCACGGCCAGGATCAGCGCGACCGCCGCCCCGAGCCGCAGCCCGGTCATCAGGTAGGGCAGGACGGTGGGCCACACCACGTGCCGCACCCGCGCCAGGTAGCCCAGCCCGAAGGAGCGAGCCGTGTTCCGGGCGACCGGGTCCACGTCCGCCACCCCGTACAGCACCTGGATCAGCACCTGCCAGAACGCGGCATACACGATCAGCATCAGCTTGGACTCCAGGTCGAAGCCGAACAGCAGCACCGCCAGCGGGATCAGCGCCACCGAGGGCACCGGCCGCAGGAACTCGATCGTGGAGTGCGTCAACCGGCGCAGCACGCCCGACCCGCCGATCACCAGCCCGATCACCAGCGCCGCCGACGCCGCGAACGCCAGACCAAGCCCCCAGCCGCGCAGGGTGTCCCACACTGCGAGCCAGAAGTCCACGAACGTCAGGTTCCGCGCGAAGATGCCCAGCGTCTCGCTCGGCGGCGGGAGGTACTTCGCCGGCACCAGGCCCAGCGCCGGCACCAGCTCCCACACGCCCAGGAACAGCAGCGTCCCCGCCACCCCCAGCACGACCGGCGGCCACGACAGCAGCCGGTCGTGCAGGGAGCGTCCGCGCGCCGGTGCCCCGGCGCGCGCGACGTCGTCCGTGGACGAGCTCACGGCAGCAGCGCGTCCAGGTCGGGCGCCTTGTCGAGGCTGCCGTACTTCACCGCGGCCTCGCCGAGCTTCTGCATCGCCTCGCGGTTGAAGTCGGCGCGGTAGCGCGGGAGGGTCATCGCGGCGCGGGCCTCCTCGGGCATCTTGGTGTAGGTGCCGACGATGTCGCGCACCTCCTCGGGGTTCTCCGCTGCGTACTCCAGCGACTTCGTCATCGCCGCCGTGAAGGCGTCGACGAGCTCCTTGTCCTCCTCGAAGGTCTCCATCGTGGTGAAGTAACCCGCGATGTCCAGCTCGGGGTCGAACTCGGCGAAGTTGTTGGCCACGAGCTTGGCGCCCGCGTCCATCGCCCCGGTCTTGAACGGGTCCAGGACCCAGGCCGCGTCCACCTGGCCGCGCTCGATGGCGGCCGGCATGTCCGGGAAGGCGATCTCGACGAACTCGATGGTCGACGGGTCGCCGCCGTCGGCCTCGACGATGGTCCGGATGGTGGTGTCGCCGATGTTGTTGAGGTTGTTCACCGCGACGGTCTTGCCGGCGAGGTCGCCGGCGCTCTCGATGTCCGAGTCGCCGGGCGCGAGCACGGCACCGACGTCGGGGTCCTCGCCGGTGGTGGCCAGTCCGTTGGTGAGGTACTTCAGCGGCAGTCCCTGGTCGGCGGCCACCATCACGGACACGGTGTTGCCGAAGGCGACGTCGAAGGAGCCGCTGACGACGCCGGGGACGGCGGCCGCGCCGCCGCTGGTCTCGACGATCTCCAGGTCGAGCCCCTCCTCCTCGAAGAAGCCCTTGGCGTCACCGAGGTAGATCGGGGCGGTGTCGACGATCGGGATGACGCCGACCTTGATCGAGCGGAGCTCGCCGTCTCCGGCCGCCTCCGACTGCGCACCGTTGTCGGTGGCTCCCCCCGCAGGGGCGTCGGAGGACGGCGAGCCGGAGCTGCACGAGGTCAGCAGCGCCGCGGTCATGGCCGCGGTCACGAGGGCGAGTGAGCGCTTCATGGTTGTCTCCTTTGTATGGCGTGGCCCTGGGGCCGTGATGGGGGGTCAGCTGGTCAGGGGGCAGGTGGTCAGGGTCAGGTGGTCAGGTGTGCTCGGGCCAGCCGGTGTATCCCTCGGCGAGATACCGCCGGCCGGACTCGGACTGGACGAGCGAGGTGAGCTCGCCGACCTGGCGGGCGGCGTCGAAGGCGGCGAACTCGCCGGGCAGGGTGTGCAGCATCGTGCTCATCCAGTAGGAGAAGTGCTGGGCCTTCCACACCCGCTCGAGCGCGCGGGGCGAGTACTCGTCGAGCGCGGCTGTCTCGCCGTCGTTGACCGCCCGGCCCAGCACCTCGGCCAGGACCTTGACGTCCATGAGCGCGAGGTTGAGCCCCTTGGCGCCGGTCGGGGGGACGGTGTGCGCGGCGTCGCCTGCCAGGAAGAGGTTGCCGTGCCGCATCGGCTCGAGCACGAAGGAGCGGAAGCGCAGCACGACCTTCTCGGTGATCGGCCCCTTGGCCAGGGAGAAGCCCTCGAGCGCGGTGCGTCGGTCCAGCTCGGTCCAGACGCGCTCGTCGCTCCACGCCGTCGGGTCCTCGTCGGGGTCGCACTGGAAGTACATCCGCTGCAGGACCTCGCTGCGCTGGGAGATGAGCGCGAACCCGTGCGGGCTGTGCGCGTAGATGAGCTCCGGCGCGCTCATCGGCGCCTGCGTCATGATCCCGAACCACGCGAAGGGGTACTCCCGGAAGTGGTGCACCCCGACGTCGTCGGGCACCTCGCCGCGGCACATCGAGCGTGACCCGTCCGCACCGACGAGGTAGTCGCAGCTCACCTCGTGGCGCTGCCCGGCGGCGTCGGTGAAGGACATCGTCGGAAGCGCGCTGATCACACCCGCCACCGCGGGGTCGGTCACGCCGAAGTGCACCGTCCCGCCGTCCCGCTCGCGGGCGTCTGCGAGGTCGATGAACACGTCGGTCTGCGGGTAGAGCCACACCGCCTCGCCGACCAGGGCATCGAAGTCGATCCGGTGCCCCTCGCCGCCGAAGCGCAGCTCGATGCCCTCATGGCGCGACCCGTCGCGCAGCACGCGGTCGCTCACCCCGGTGTCGGTGAGGAGCCGGACGCTGCCCGCCTCGAGGATCCCGGCACGCTGCGTGGTCTCGATGGTCTCCCGGGTCCTGGTGTCGATGACGACCGACTCGATCCCCTGCCGCTGCAGCAGGTGCGAGAGCATGAGGCCCGCGGGGCCGCCGCCGACGACGCCGACCGTCGTGCGGCTGCGGTGGATGTCGTGCTCAGTCATGGGTGGGGTGACTTCCTTGTCGGGGGGAGGTATGGCGTGGGGTCGGCTCAGTGGGACATGGCCAGCTCTTCCTCGACCCGGGCGGCGCCCCGCTGGAGCACGTCCGCCACGGCGACCGGCTCGTGGGGCGTGCGGCCGTCGTGGACCGGCATCGAGCAGTTCATCGCGGCCACGACCCGGCCGTCCTCGCGGATCGGCACGGCGACGCTGCGCAGCCCGAGCGAGAGCTGCTGGTCGCACACGGCATACCCCTGCTCGCGCACCCGGGCCAGCTCGGCACGGAGGACCTGGGGGTCGGTGACCGTGTAGACGGTGATCGGCTCCAGCACCGTCGTGTCGAGGTAGCGATCCAGCTCGTCCTCGGTCAGCCCGGCGAGGAGCACCAGGCCCATGGAGGTCGCGTAGGCCGGGAAGCGGGTGCCCACGGGGATGGCGGTGGCCATGATCCGGTGCGTCTGCACGCGCGCGACGTAGAGCACGTCGGACCCGTCGAGGACGCTCACGGAGGTCGACTCCCCCAGCGTCGTGGATAGGTCCTTGAGGTGGGGCTGGGCGATCTCGGACAGGGGCAGGCCGGAGAGGAAGGCGTAGCCCAGGCGCATCACCCGGGGCGTGAGCGCGAAGCGCTGGTCCTCCTGGTGGACGTAGCCGAGGGTGAGCAGGGTGTGCAGGAATCGCCGCGCGGTGGCCCGGTTGAGTCCGGTCCGCTGGGCGACCTGGCTCAGCGTCAGGCTCCGGTGCTGGCTGTCGAAGGCCGTGATCACGTCCAGGCCCCGGGCCAGCGACTGGACGAACTCCCCGCCGCGCCCCTCACCCTGCTCGGTCACCGCGCTCACTCCTGCGGCTCCTCGTCGAGCACCTGCTGGGCGATGCCGAAGGCGTGGTTGGCGGCCGGCACCCCCAGGTAGATCGCCGACTGCAGGAGCACCTCGGCGATCTCCTCGCGACTGAGGCCGTTGCGGCGGGCGGCGCGCACGTGCATCTCCAGCTCGCCCCAGTGACCGTGGGCGATGAGCGCGGTGAGGGTGATCGCGCTGCGCATCCGTCGGTCGAGACCGGGACGGGTCCAGATCTCCCCCCAGGCGTAGCGGGTGATGAGGTCCTGGAACTCGTGGGTGAGGGCGCTCTTGCGCGCCTCGGCGCGGTCGACGTGCGCGTCGGAGAGCACCTCGCGGCGCACCCGCATGCCCGCCGCGTGGGTCTGGCTCGACGTCCGGCCCTGCTGGGGTATGCCGTGCAGCCAGTCCGCGAGCACCTCGCCGACCTCGGTCGGCGACTCCGCCGGGGCGAGGTGAGCGGCGTCCTCGACGACGACGAGCTGGGCCCCGGGCACGGCTGCGGCGAGCGCCTCGCCGGCCTCAGGGGTGCAGACCGCGTCGTGGCGACCGGCGATCACCAGCACCGGCACGTCGATGCCGGCGAGCCCCGGCCGCAGGTCGGCGGCGGCGAGCGCCTCGCAGACCCGCGCGTAGGAGTTCTTGTCCGCGTGCTGGAGGGTGGTCAGCAGACCCGTCGTGACCGCCGGCTCGCGCTCGACGAAGCCGGGCGCGAACCAGCGCTGCACCGACCCGGACACCATGACCGGCGTGCCGGCCCGGCGGACGAGGTCGGCCCGCTCGTGCCAGCCCTCCGGGGTCCCGACCCTGGCGTCGGAGCAGATGACCGAGACCGCGGTGACCGGGGCGGACCCGGTGGCCAGCGCGAGGCCCACGACCCCACCGACGCTCACGCCGGCGTAGGCGAACGCCTGCCCTGGGCGCACCGACCCCGCGAGCTGCACGACGGCCGCGGCGAGGTCCTCGACGGTGAACGGCTCGTCCACCGGGGCGCCGTGACCGTGACCGGGCAGGTCCCAGCCGAGCACGTCCACGTCACCGCGACCCGCGACCACCTGGGCGCAGGTGTCCCAGAGGGCCACCACGCCGGTGCCGAGCGAGGGGCCGACGACCAGCAGGTCGCGCCCTCGGTCGGGCGTCAGCCAGGTGCCCCGCAGCGTCAGGTCGGTCATCGGTCTCCCCTCCAGCGCCCCACCGCGGAGTCGGCCAGGGCGGCCGCGCTCCCGAGGTAGGAGCTCACGTCGTCGTCGGTGTCCCGTCCGGTCCTGGCCGCCAGCCCCCGAGGCTCGGACAGCAGCGCCTCGGCGGCCGCGTCGGCCCGCGCCGACATCGCCGCGACGTCGACCTGCAGCCCCGTCACCAGCTCCCGGCTCGTGACGGCGGTCGAGGCGGCGAGCACCATGAGCCGCTGCAGCGTGGGCCACTCCGCGTGCCAGGCGCCGTCGGAGCGCTCGTCGACGGCGAGCGCGGCGCACTGGTGCAGCACGCCCGCGAGCGGACCGGCCTGGACCGCCGCGGAGCGCACGAGGACGGACAGCACCGGGTTGCGCTTGTGCGGCATCGTCGAGGACCCGCCCCGCCCCTCGGCCCGGCCCTCGGCGACCTCGGCGACCTCGGGGCGCGCCAGGCTCAGCACGTCGGTCGCGAGGTGCCCGAGCGTGGACAGCACGGCGGCGAGGACGTCGCCGACGCGGGTGACCGGGCGGCGCCGCGTGTGCCACGGCAGGTCCGGCCAGGTGAGACGGAGCTCCTCCGCCCAGGCCCGGCCCAGCTCCTCACCCGCGCCCCCGGCCACCAGGTGGTATGCCGCGCGCGTCCCCGCTGCACCGCCCGCCTGGACCGGCAGGCCGGCCCGGACCGCGCGGATCTCCTCGAGGCCGTCCTGCACCGACGTCAGCCACTGCGCTGCCTTGAGCCCGAAGGTGATCGGCACCGCGTGCTGGGTCAGCGTGCGCCCGACCATCACCGTGCCCCGGTGCGCCTCCACGAGTCCGGCGAGCGCGTCACCGGCGGCCGTGAGCTCGTCGGCGACCAGCTCCAGGACGTCACGGGCGACGAGCATCAGCGCGCTGTCGAGGACGTCCTGGCTGGTCAGCCCGACGTGCACCCAGCGCCCGTCGGAGCCCGCCCGCTCGCGCAGGTCGGCGACCAACGGAATGACGGGGTTGCCACCGTCCGCGCCGCGCCCCGCGACGGACGCCAGGTCGACCGGGCTCGCCTGGAGCGAGGAGCGCAGCGCGGCGCCGAGGCCCGCCGGCGCGATGCCCGCGCGGCCGAGGACGTCGACCCAGGCCACCTCCGCCCGGACCAGGGCGGCGAGGACCGCGGGGTCGCCGGCGACGGCATACCCCGGGGCGGAGCCCGGCTCGAGAAGGTGGGTGTCGGACGTCATTTCGAGCGGCTCAGGCGTCGTGGCGCGGGTAGGTGAGGAAGGCGGTCTCGCCCTCGCCCTGGAGCCGGATGTCGAAGCGGAGCGAGCCGTCGTCCTCGGCCACGGCGACGAGGGTCGCGCGGTCGGCCTCGTCGAGGGAGGACAGCAGCGGGTCGGCCGCCAGGGCCGCGTCATCGCCGGGAAGGTAGGCGCGGGTGAAGAGCCGGTTGAGCAGACCGCGCGCGAAGACGACCACCGCGAAGAACGGCGCCGCCCCGTCGACCGGGCCCGGGACGACGGTGGTGAAGGAGTAGGTGCCCGCGCGGGTGGTGGGGCAGCGGCCCCAGCCGCTCCACGTCATCCCGTCCCGGGCGAGCGTGCCCTCCTGGCCGTGCACGCGACCGTCCGCGCCGGCCTGGCTGATCTCGAGGATGGCGTCGGGGACCGGGTCGCCCGCGCCGTCGTACACCGTGCCGTGGAGGCGGACGGCCCCGGGCGTCGACGGCGGGACGAGCTCGTGGCCGCGCTCGTAGGGCAGCGCGAAGCCGAAGAACGGGCCGACGGTCTGGCCCGGTGTCGGGACGAGGTCGCCCGCGGCGGTGTGGACCTGCGTGTGCTCGCTCATCAGTGCTCGCCCTCCTCGGGCTCCATCGGGGTGCTGTGCGTCCCCGTCAGGACGATGTCCCAGCGGTAGCCGAGCAGCCACTCGTGCTCGGAGACGTCGTGGTCGTAGACGGAGACGAGGCGGTCTCGGGCCCGCTGGTCGGTGATCGCCTGGTAGATCGGGTCGAGCGGCAGGAGCGGGTCCCCGGGGAAGTACATCTGGGTCACCATGCGCTGGGTGAACTCGCTGCCGAAGAGGGAGAAGTGCACGTGGGCCGGGCGCCAGGCGTTGCGGTGGTTCTTCCACGGGTAGGGGCCGGGCTTGATGGTGACGAAGTCGTAGCTGCCGTCGGCGCCGGTGATGGTCCGCCCGACCCCCGTGAAGTGCGGGTCGAGCGGGGCCGGGTGCGCGTCGCGCTTGTGGACGTAGCGCCCGGCGGCGTTGGCCTGCCAGATCTCGACCAGCTGGCCCGCGACCGGACGGCCGTCGCCGTCGAGCACGCGGCCGGTGATCCGGATCCGCTCCCCGACCGGCTCACCGGCGGGGTGCAGCGTCAGGTCGGACTCGATCGGGTCGACGTCGCGGTGGCCGAAGACCGGCGAGAAGAGCTCCACGCCCTCGGGGTCGGCGTGCCGGAGGTCCTTGGTGGGGTGGCGCAGCTCGGAGCTGCGGTAGGGCCGGAAGTCGACGGCCGGCTGGACCAGCCCGGGTCGCGCGGCGGCGTGACGTCGCGAGATCTCCTCGGAGATCTCGCTCTGCTCCGCGATCGGCACGTCCAGCGGCGAGGGTGCCGGGGCGAAGACCTCGTCGTCGGACGGTTCTCGCACGGTGTCATCGGTGAGCGCCATGCAGGGACCCTAGCGAGGCGTTCGCATCTTGACCAGACGTTCGCCAGACGAACAAGTGTGAGATGGATCACGCCAGCGGCGCGCGTCCGGTCGATCCCCGGATGGTCAGGCTCGAGGGCAGCACGACCTGGGAGTCCCGCCGCTCCTCGAGCAGCAGCTCGACACCGAACCGCGCCGCCTCCTCGTACTCCCCGCCCAGGGTGGTCAGCGCCGGCGTGCAGATCGTGGCGACGAACATGTCGTCGTAGCCCACCACGCTGACCTCCCCCGGCACGTCCACCCCGCGTGCCCGGAGTCGTTGCAGCACACCGATGGCGAGCAGGTCGTTGTGCGCCACGAAGCCCGTCGCACCGGTCCGCATCGCGGCGTCGGCAGCCGCACCCCCGTCGACCGAGGACGGCCGGTAGGGGCCGAGCAGGTCGATCCGCACGCCCTCGGCCTCGGCCGCGCCGCGCAGCGCGTTCCAGCGCTGGTGACGCACCCAGCTGTTGACCGGTCCGCCGAGGTAGACGAGGTGTTCGTGCCCGAGGGAGACGAGGTGGTGGACGATCTGCCGGGAGCCGTGGTCCTGCTCGACCATGGCGCAGGAGATGCCGTCGACCCAGCGGTTGAGGAGCACGACCTTGGTCCGCGAGGCGAACCCGACGATCTCCTCGTCCGGCAGCCGCGAGGAGGCCAGCACGAAGCCGTCGACCCGGCCGAGCAGGCGCTCGACGTTGCGTCGCTCGTGCGCGGCGTTCTCCTCGGAGTTGACGAGCACCAGCGTGAGCCCCGCGGCCTGGGCGCGGCGCTCGGCACCGGTGATCGCGCTGAAGTAGTAGGGGTTGGTGATGTCGGGGACCACCATCGCGATCGTGTCGGTATGCCGCGCACCGCCGGCCCGCGCGCCGGGCGCCTTGCGGTAACCCAGGCGCTCTGCCGCGCCAAGCACGCGCGCGAGCGTCTCCGGGTGGACTGCGTCCGGCCGGCTCAGCGCCCGGCTGACCGTGGCGGGCGAGACCTCGGCCGCACGCGCCACGTCGTAGATCGTCGTCCGGGCAGCCACGCGCGTCATTCTTCCACGAGATGAAATTTTGTGAAACTTCTTGATGTGGTTGCACGAGGCCTCCTAACGTCCCTAGGACCACGTGACACGGCCGTCGCCCGGCGACCGGCACCTCGGACGAAGGAGCTGAAGCGGTGCCTGAGACCCCCCTGGCCGACCCGCCGCACACGGGTCGGGCCCCCGCCTGGACCGCCTGGTTCGGCCGATTCGAGATCGCCCTCGGCTGCCTCGCGCTCACGCTGATCTTCACCATGGTGTTCATCCAGGCGGCCCAGCGATACAGCCCGTGGGCCACGCTGTCCTGGAGCGGCGAGCTGGCGAGGTTCTCCATGGTCTGGATGACGTTCTCGGTGCTGGGCGTGCTGCTGACCCGGGGCGACCACATCACGCTGCAGCTCGTGGACGGGCTGCGCAGCGACCGACTCCTCACCGGCATCCAGGTCTTCGCCCTGCTGGTGGTGGCAGCCGTCGGCGTCGGCGGGTGCGCCGAGGCGGTCAACCTCGTCCAGACCCAGGCCAGGCTGTCCTCCCCGGCGATGGGTATGCCGATGTCCTGGCTGTTCATCGTCCCCGCCATCGGCTTCGCCAGCCTGACGGTCCGCGCCCTCGTCGCCGTCGTCCAGGTGCTCCGGCACGGTCCCCACCGCGCGGACCTCGGCGAGGTCACGGCCGGAGAGGCGACCTTCCAGTGACCGTCTTCCTCCTGCTCGCGGCGATCATCGCCCTGCTCGCCCTGCGCGTGCCGATCGGCTTCGCCTTCCTCGGTCCGTCCCTGCTCTACATGATGGTCGAGGGCCAGTCGCTGGGTCAGGCCGTCCGGCTGATGAGCAACTCGATCGCCAGCTTCCCGCTGCTCGCCGTGCCGCTGTTCATCCTGCTCGGGGTCATCGCCGTCCACGCCGGCATCGCGGCCCGGATCTACGACTTCGCGATGGCCTTGCTCGGCCGCGTCCGGGGCGGCCTGGGCTACGTCAACGTCGGCGTGAGCCTCGGTTTCTCGTGGATGTCCGGCTCGGCCGTCGCGGACGCCGCGGCACTGGGCAAGGTCCAGGTGCCGCAGATGGTCCGCTACGGCTACAGCAAGCCGTTCGCCCTCGGCGTCACCGGGGCGGCAGCCCTCATCGCCCCGATCATGCCGCCGAGCATCCCCGCCGTGATCTTCTCCGGACAGGCCGCCGTCTCCACGGGCAAGCTCTTCGCGGCCTCCGTCATCCCGGCCCTGCTCATGGCCCTCGGGCTGTGCATCGCCGTGTGGGTGCTGACCCGCCACGACGACAACATCCAGCAGGTGCCCTTCGACCGGTCCCGCCTCGCGGCCGCCGCGCGGGGCGTCGTCGGCCCGGCTCTGGCCCCCGTCATCATCCTGGGCGGCATCCTCTCCGGTGCGTTCACGCCGACGGAGGCCGCTGCCATCGGCGCGGGCTACATGTTCGTGCTCGGGCTCGTCTACCGGACCATCACCCTGAGAGACGTGCCGCGGATCCTCTCCGAGTCCGTGACCACCGCTGCGTCGATCATGCTGATCGTGGCCTCGGCGGCCCTGCTCGGCTACATCCTGGCGCTGGAGCGGGTCCCGCAGCTGCTGAGCGAGGCGGTCCTCGGCTTCACCAGCGACGGGACGGTCTACCTGGTGCTCGTGGCGGTGCTGATGCTGATCCTCGGCACGGTGATGGACGCCACGGCGATCCTGGTCCTGGTCATCCCGATGCTCATGCCGATCGCCAAGACCCTCGACGTCGACCCGATCCTGCTCGGCGTGGTGATGATCCTGTCGCTGATGATCGGCCTGCTGACCCCACCCGTGGGCACCGTGCTCTTCGTCCTCTCGGCCACGCTCAAGGTGCCGGTCGGCCAGGTCTTCCGCGGCAGCCTGCCCTTCATCGTCCCGCTGCTCGTCCTGCTGGTCGCGATCATCCTCGTGCCCGGCATCGCCCTCTGGCTGCCCGAGCAGCTGGGGCTCTGAGACCACCCACCACCCCGACCACTGTTCGAAGGAGAACCCATGAGCACCACCCGCACGCTCGCCGCCGCGGCCGCCCTCGCCCTGCCCCTGTCCCTCGCCGCCTGTGGCGGCGGAGGCGACGGGAGCGACGGCACCGACGGCACCGCCGCCGGGGAGACCCGCACCCTGCGGTTCGCCCACAGCTACACCGACACCCAGCCCCAGTCCGAGTGCGGGGCCAAGGTCATCCAGGAGGAGCTCGCCAACGCCGACGTGGGGCTGGAGGTCGAGATCTTCGGCTCCAGCCAGCTCGGCGGTGACGCCGACCGCATCTCCGCGGTCGTCTCCGGGGACATCGACATGGACATGCAGGGCGCCTCGGCGCTCGGTGCGGTCTACGAGCCCATCGGCATCATCGACGGCGCCTACGTCTTCGAGGACGGCCAGCAGCTCAGCGACTTCATCGCGGGCGAGGACTCCCAGGAGATGCGCGACGCCTTCCACGAGGCCTCCGGCGTCACCGTGCTGGGCGCCTGGTCGGCCGGCGCGCGGCAGTTCACGGCCAACAAGGCGATCCGGACGCCGGAGGACCTGAAGGGGCTGCGCATGCGGTTCCCGAACTCCGAGCAGTACCTCATGAACGCCGCGGCGATGGGCGCCGAGGCCACCGAGGTCGCCTACGAGGAGCTCTACCTCGCCCTGCAGCAGGGCACCGTGGACGGGCAGGAGAACCCGATCGTCAACATCCAGGCGATCAGCCTCCACGAGGTGCAGGACTACCTCAGCATGTCCAGCCACCAGCTCAACTCCAACCTGATCATCGTCGGCCCCGTCTGGGACGAGCTGAACGAGGAGCAGAAGACGGCTCTGCAGGACGCCGTCAGCACCGCCGTCGGCGAGGTGCCCGGCTGCGTCGAGGAGGCTGAGCAGGCCGCCCTCGACGAGTGGCGCAGCAGCGGCGACATGGAGATCGTCGAGGACGTCGACGTCGAGGCGTTCCGCGCGAAGGCCAAGGCCTACTTCGAGGAGAACCTCGAGGGCGACAAGCTCGAGCTCTACCAGACGATCCAGAACTCCATCGGCGGATGACGGAGCAGGCGCCGACGAGCGCCGCCAGGACCCGCTTCGTGTGCGGGCTCATCGGCGGCGGCATCGGCAGGTCTCTCTCACCCGGCATGCACGAGGCCGAGGCCGACCGACGCGGGCTGCACTACACCTACCGCACGGTCGACATCACCGAGCTCGGGCTCAGCGCGGAGCAGGGTGTCGGCCTGATCCGCCCCGCCGGCCACCTCGGCTTCACCGGGCTCAACATCACCCACCCCTGCAAGCGGCTCGCGGTGGCCCACGTGGACGAGCTGTCCCCCGAAGCCGCTCGGATCGGGGCGATCAACACGGTCGTCTTCACCGACGGCCGGGCCGTGGGGCACAACACCGACGTCACCGGCTTCGCGCTGGGCTTCCGGCGCGACATGCCCGGCGCCGATCTGGGCCACGTGGTCCAGGTCGGCGCCGGCGGGGCAGGGGCCGCCGTCGCCCACGCCCTGGTCGGCCTCGGTGTCGAGGACCTGACGATCGTGGACGTCGACGAGGACCGGGCGGTCGCGCTGGCCTCGGAGGTCGCGGTGGCGACCGGGGGTGCCGTCGTCGGCGCTGCGCCCGAGAGCCTGCCTGACCGGCTCGGCCGCGCGGACGGGATCGTCAACTGCACCCCGGTCGGCATGGCCCACCATCCGGGCCTGCCCTTCGACCCCGACCTCCTGCGCGCGGAGCACTGGCTCGTCGACGTCATCTACCGCCCGCTCGTCACCGAGCTCGTCCGCGCCGCCCGCGAGCGCGGGTGCCGGACGGCGACCGGCGCGGGTATGGCGATCGGCCAGGCGGCGGAGTCGTTCCACCTCTTCACCGGGGTGCGACCGGACCCGGCCGACTTCGCGCAGCACTTCGACCGACTCATCGCCCTGGAAGGAGCCGACCGTGCCCACCCTTGAGACCTCCGTCGCGACCGTCTCGCTGAGCGGCACGCTGCCGGAGAAGCTCGCCGCCGCGGCGCAGGCCGGCTTCGAGGCCGTGGAGATCTTCGAGCACGACCTGCTCTCGGGGGCCTGGTCCCCCGAGGAGGTCCGGGACCGGTGCGCCGACCTGGGTCTGCGGATCAACCTCTTCCAGCCCTTCCGCGACCTCGACTCGCGAGACCCTGAGCGCTTCGCCGCCAACCTCGAGCGGGCCCGCCACAAGTTCGACCTGATGAGGCGGCTCGGGGTCGACCTGATGCTCGTCTGCTCCAGCGTCGCCCCGGACGCCGTCGCCGCGCCGCAGCAGCTGGCCGCGCAGCTGCGGTCGATGGGCGAGGTCGCGCAGGAGCACGGCGCCCGGATCGCCTACGAGGCGCTCGCCTGGGGCACCCACGTCGACGACTACCGGGTGGCCGCGCGCGCGGCGCTCGACGCCGACCATCCCGCGGTCGGGACCTGCCTGGACAGCTTCCACATCCTCTCCCGCGGCATCGACCCGGCGGGGATCCTGGAGATCCCCGGGGAGCTCATCTTCTTCCTTCAGCTCGCCGACGCCCCGCGCCTGGCCATGGACGTGCTCCCCTGGAGCCGTCACTACCGGTGCTTCCCCGGCCAGGGCGGCCTCGACGTGCCCGGCGTCGCGCTCAACGCGCTGCTCGCGGGATACGAGGGCCCCCTGTCCCTGGAGGTCTTCAACGACATCTTCCGGCAGGCACCGGCTCGGCAGACCGCGCGGGACGCCCACCGCTCGCTGCTCCACCTCCAGGACCGGATGCGCCGGCGCCTCGCCGCACGGCGTGCGTCGGGAGTCCGCGCCAGCGCCCACGAGCTGGACCGTGTGGAGTCGCTGCTCCTGCCGATCCCCCCGGCGCCGACGCCGCGCGGCCTGGCTTTCGTCGAGCTCGACGACGAGTCGGGAGGGCCGCTCGCCGCCCTGGTCGACGCGGTCGGCTTCGCGCGCGCCAAGGACGCCGAGGACGCGACGGCCTGGGTGCACGAGGATGTCTGGATCGCGACACGGCCCGTCGACGCCGACGTCGCCCGGGTCAGCGGGCTGGGCGTCCGCGTGCCTGATCCCGCCCGCGCCGCCGCGCGGGCCGCGCAGCTGGGCTGCGAGCTCATCTCCGTCGAGGCCCTCGGCCAGCCCTTGCAGGCCGTCGACGCCCCCGACGGCACCCGGGTCACCTTCTGTCCCGCCGAGCTGCCCGCGCACCCGCCCGCCGGCGTCGGCGTCCCGGGACTGCTCGGGATCGACCACGTCGCGCTGACCCAGCCGTGGCACGAGTTCGACGGAGCGACCCTGTTCTGGACCGCGGTCGGCGGGCTCGACAGTCTGCCGAGCAACGACGTCGCCGACCCCTACGGCCTCGTGCGCTCGCAAGCCATGACCAGCTGCGGACGCGAGGTCGCCGTCGTGCTCAACGTCCAGCCGCGACGCGCCCAGGAGCACGGCGCGCCCGTGCGGGACGGGACCCAGCACATCGCCTTCCAGACCGACGACATCGTCGCGATGGCCGACCACCTGCAGCGTCAGGGGGTGCCGCTCCTGCACGTGGGTGACAACTACTACGAGGACCTCCAGGCTCTCTACGCGTTCGCCGACGAGGACGTGGAGCGGTGGCGCAGCCGCGCCGTCCTCGTCGACGAGGTGGGCGCAGGGCGTTACCTGCAGCTGTTCACGCAGACCGTCGGCGGCGTTTTTCTGGAGTTCGTGCAGCGCGTCGACGGTTACGCCGGCTTCGGCGCCCGCAACGCTCCCTTCCGGCTGGCGGCGCAGGCGCGGGCCGACGTCCGAAGCTGAGGTTCGCCGGCGACCCCGTGCCACGATGCGCCCCCGAGAGCGCGCCCCCGCAGACCCTGGACCGGGGCCTGACCGTGCTCGGGCTCTTCGCCGGCGGGCCGCACGGGTCAGCGTCGCCGAGCTCACCGCCGAGCTGGGCGTGCACCGCGCCTTCACCTGTCGGCTCGTCGCGATGCTGCAGTTGAACCAGCTCGTCGAGCGCGCCTCGGACGGCCCGGGTCAATCCCGGCGCCGGCGTCAGCGGACTGTCGCAGCGCGGCTACGTCCTGGGCCGAGGAAAGGTGGTCCTCGACGGGCCGGTCGGCGAGCTCGAGATGGACCCCCGTGCGCAGGAGGCCTGCCTGGGGGCGTGAGACTCCCAGCCCACTCACATGAGTGGCTCACGCACGCCATACGCCGACAGGGCGGTCCCAACCCGCTCACGTGAGTGGGTGACGCACGCCATACCTCGGGAGAACGAGCTCCCTCCCCAGCCCGCACGCAGCGGCGCTACGGTCGGAGGAGAGAGCAAAGGGGACCGGCATGACCGTCAGCACGAGCACTTCCCCGCATGGACACACACCTGCCAGCGGCTCCCGCGCAGCCGGATGGTTCGGTCCGGTCGTCGCGCTCGCCACCTCGGGTATGACGCTCCTCACCTTCGTCCTCGCGCTCACCGCGCTCCCGGACCGGGTGCCCTACCCGTTCACCGACCCGACGATCCTCGCGCAGTGGCCGGGCGACTACTACTGGATGTTCCCGGCGATGGCGCTGATGGTGCTCTTCGTAGCCTTCGTCGCGGTGCTCAACCACCGCGCACCGGCAGACCGGAAGGTCTTCGGGACGCTCGCGCTCACGCTCGCCGGCGTGGCGGCGGCGGTCCTGCTCATCGACTACTACGTCCAGGCCACCGTGCTGCCGCTGAGCCTGGAGCGCGGCGAGCTCGAGGGCTACGCCCTCTTCACCCAGTACAACCCGCACGGAGTCTTCATCGCGCTGGAGGAGCTCGGCTACCTGCTCATGAGCCTGGTCTTCCTGGCCCTCGTGCCCACGCTGTCGCGCACCTCGCGCGCGGAGGCCGTGGCCCGCTGGATCTTCGCCGCAGCCGCGGGCGCGGTGGCCGGGTCGCTGGTCGTGGTCACCCTGATCCGAGGCCGCGACCGAGCCGACAGCTTCGAGATCATCGTCATCAGCATCGTCTGGCTCACCCTCATCGTCACCGGGCCGCTGCTCGCCCGGGCGATGCGGCGGGACCGCTCAGCCGCGCCCGCGGCCTGACCTCCGTCCGGTATGGCGCGCCGGCCCCTCCGCGCGGCACGATGGGCCATGGCTCCTCCTCAGCGTGGCCTCCTGCGCGCCACCGTCAATGACACGGCCGACCCCACGGACCAGGGCCGTGTGCGCGTCAGCTACACCGTCGGCCAGGGCACGTACCAGGCCTGGGCGCCCGTCTGCTCGCCGCTCGGGGCGACGGGCGGCGCGCCGCTCCCGGACGTCGACGAGGTGGTCTTCCTCGGGTTCGAGGACGGCGACCCTGACCGGCCTGTCGTGCTGGGCCGCGTCGCGACACCGGCGACGCCCGACCAGCAGCTCCAGATCACCCACGCCGGCCACCGCATCACGATCGCCGAGGAGGGCATCACCCTCGAGCTCGCCGACGGCTCCGCGTCCCTCACCCTCCGTCGCGACGGCGTCACCCTGCGCTCGGCCGGGCCGATGGACGTCAGCGCCGCCGCGCCGCTGGACCTCCGGTCGGCCGCGACGGTGTCCGTCACGGGCGCCCTCGTGCGGATCAACTGAGGGACCGGGTATGCCGTCCGTCGCCCGCGTCGGGGACACGACCTCCCACGGCGGAGTCGTCGTCGGACCCGGGGTCAGCACGGTCCTCGTCGGCGGGTTGCCCGCGGCCACGGTGGGGGACGTCGTGCTGTGTCCGGGCCTGGCGCACCCCGCCCTCCCCGGTCCTCAGCCCGTGGTCCGGGGCAGCGCGACGGTGCTCGTGGGCGGTCGGCCCGTCGCGCGCACCGGCGATCCGCTTGCCTGTGGAGCCGTCGTCGTCCGTGGGGTGCCGACGGTGCTGGTCGGCTGCTGAGCCGTCGGCCCGCCTCGCCGGACCGCTCAGCTCTCCCGGTTGGCGGCGATCGCGACCCGCATCGTCGCGCGGAAGCCGGTGCCCCCGACCTCGAACAACCAGCCCGGACGCGACCGGACCTCCTCCAGGTGCTGGACCGGCGCCTTCGTGCCGAGGTGGGCCTGAGAGGCCGCGATCTCCAGCAGCGCCGCGGCGTCCTTGGGCTCCCGCTGCCCGAGGTACTCCTCACCGGTGTGCAGGAAGAGCTCGGCGTGGGTGCCGGGGAAGACCTGGACGTAGTACTGCTTGCGGAAGATGACGTTGTCGGAGAAGCCGATCCCCCGGCTGTCCCTCTCGCCCACGTAGACATCGAGGCGGAACACCATCCCGTAGGCCTGCTCTGACGGCGTCGCGCGGCCGTCGATCCACCCCTCCCAGATCAGCCGGTCCCGCCCGGCCCAACCGGTGGTCCGGTCGCCGGGGGCGGCCAGCGGCTTCCTCAGCTCGACCTCCAGGTCGCCCAGGTCGTCGGAGAGATCGGCCTTGTGGAACGGGCCGTAGCAGTTCTCGGCCTCGGCGCTCTGGTGGAACAGCTCGAAGTCGACGTAGCGCGGCTTGATGCTCACGCCGAAGTAGAACTCGCTGTCGCCGAACCAGTCCTTGCCCCGCGTGATCTCGGCCTCCTCCATCCAGAGCGAGACCTTGTGCGTGCCGTGCAGGAAGCGCATCGCGATCTCGTAGGTCTCGCGCGAGTTCACGACCGAGTCGGCGCCGCCGTGGCTCTTGTGCACGAACGTCCTCGGGGCGCCCGGCAGCTGTGCGGCCGCCTGCTTGACCAGGCCGTCGCTGCGGTTGGTCGCCAGCGTCCCCTCGTCGAGGAGCGTGGACAGGCGGTTGAGCACGCTGGAGGCCCGGACGTTGTAGGTCCGGTAGTTGGTGCCGATCACCGTGAGGATCCGGTCGACGGGGAAGACCTTCTCGATCTGGAGGAACCTCGTGCTGTCCGGTGAGAAGCCGGCCAGCTCGTCCGAGCCGTCCCTGGCCCCGGGCAGGGCCTCGAGGAGCCAGCGCGGCATGCCCTGGAAGGCGATGCCGCGGTGCGGGGTGCCGAGGGTGACGACGCGGTTCACCAGAAGCCTCGCCGATCCCTTCTCCTGCGCGTCCATCGCCAGGAGCGCCTCACGCATGACGAGCCCGCCCATGCTGTGGCACACGAGGTCGACCCCGTCGAAGGAGCCCGGCTCGTGCCGCTCGACCGCCTTGCGGATGAGCGAGATCAGGCGGACGAGCCCCTCGCCGTAGCGGGCCAGGGAGCGGGGCGTGAGGTCGTAGAACCGGTAGACCCACAGGGTGCCCAACGCCGCGTCGCGCAGGACGCGCCGGGCGACCGCCTGGTCGATGACCACGGTGCCCCCGGTCTCCGCGGGCCCCCACCCGTCGGCCTCCTCGAGCGCGGAGACGGGCGAGGCGTAGTAGCCGACCACGTTGGTCGCGTCGCGGTAGGGGTAGTCGGTCGACTTCATCGCGCGCAGGAGGAAGCCCTCGTAGATGAAGTTGTCGCCACGCCGGCCCGGATAGACCGTGCCCTCGTTGAACCCCTGGTAAGCGTTGGCCTGCTCGCTGCCGACGTCGAGCCCGCCGAACCCGCGCACCAGGATCAACGGCCGTGTCGTGGTCCCACTGTTCATGTCACGCTCCCCGCATCGCTTCCGGACCTGTCCCTGCTGGTCTAGCAGTCGGCGCCCGCCCGAGGACATGGGTAGTTCTACGGATGCGGCGCGCAGAGGGTCCGGTTGCGGACCGGTCGACCGCTCGACACCATGCCGGGTATGTACTTCATCGTGGTCAAGTTCCCTGTCAGGCCCGGGTCCGTCGACACCTGGATGGACGTCGTGGCCGACTACACCTCCGACTGCCGCTCCGAGGAGGGGAACCTCTTCTTCGAGTGGTCCCGCAGCGTCGAGGACCCGCACGAGTTCGTGCTGGTGGAGGCCTTCACCGACGAGGGCGCCGCCGCGCACGTCGCGAGCCCACACTTCTCCGAGGGAATCGAGGCCATGCGGCCGCACCTGAGCGCCACCCCCAAGATCGTCTCCCGCCAGGTGGAGGGAAACGGCTGGGAGCCGATGGGCGAGCTGCGGATCGACTGAGCTCCCCGACGGCAGGACGCCCGGCCGCGCAGGCGGCCGGGCGTCCTCGTCGCGAGGGCGTCAGGTCACGGGGCCACGGGCACGTCCGCGACGGTGAGCCACCAGTTCTCGACCGAGAAGTCAGCCGGGTCGATGACCCCGCGCGCGGAGGCCCAGTCGATGAGCAGCTGACGGATCTCCTGCTGCTCGTTGTAGACGACCGGCGCGGTGGACACGTGCGGGAAGGCACCGCCGCCGGAGCGCCGGTAGTTGTTGACCGCGACGACGAATTCCATGTCGTCGGTCACCGGGGTGCCGTCGGCCAGCGCGAGGTTCTCGACGCGGTCTCCGACCGGCTGCGACAGGTCCAGCTCGTAGGAGACGCCGGAGAGCATGTCGTAGTTGTAGTCCGGGGTGCCGTCGGCGTTGACGTCGCTGGCGGGGTCGAAGGACTCCCCCGCCGGCACGGTGGCGAAGTACTTGGCGGAGTACTCCAGGTAGTCCCGCACCTGCGCGCCCGTCATCGTCACGGCCTCCAGCGTGTTGTCGTAGATGTACAGGCCGGCCATGTCGCGGATCGTCACGTCACCGGCCGGGAACAGCGCGGTCCGCGAGAACGGTGCGGCGATCGACAGCACAGGCACGTCAGCGTAGGCCGTGCCCTCGAGGGCCTGGTCGACCGTCTCGGTCTGCACGTGCTGGATGAAGTCGACGATCGCCGTGTCCTTCCAGAAGGACTCCGCACCGGACATCTCCTCGGTCGCCGTCGCGACGACCTGGTTCACGTAGTCAACGGTCCTGCCGTGCGCCTGCGCCGCGGCGGCCACCACCGCGGGGTCCTCGACGAAGTCCCGGGTGCGGTACGCCATACCCGCAGCGTCCTTGACGTCCCACTGACCGCGGGACTTCTCCAGGTCGAGGTCGACGCGAGTGACGGTGCCGCCCCAGCGGTAGGGCTGGGTGAGCAGCACCGGTTCGCCGGTCACCTCGTTGTGGATGACCTCCTGGGGGACGTCGCGGTGGGTGTGCCCCACGACCATGACGTCGATGCCCGGGACAGTACGGGCGATGACGTCGGAGGGGTTCTCCGGCGGCAGCAGGGAGGTGTCGTAGGAGGATGGACCCTTGCCGGCGTGCGAGAGCACGACCACGACGTCCGCGCCGGCCGCCCGCATCTGCGGGACGTACTCCGCGGCAGTCTCGACCATGTCGCGGAACTCCAGGGTGCCCTCGACCACCCCCTTGTCCCAGATCGCCGAGCCCGGCGTCGTGAGCCCGAGGATGCCGACCTTGACGGGCTTGTGGCCCTCGACCTTCTTGGTGACCATCGTCCACGGCTCGAGCCACGGCTCGCCGGTCTGCGCGTCGACGACGTTGGCGCCCAGCAGCGGCATGGCCAGGTCGCCCTCGTAGGCGCGCAGGTGATCCAGCCCGTAGTTGAACTCGTGGTTGCCCACGACCTGCGCGTCATACCCGATCTGATTGTATGCCGTCGCCATCGGGTGGTCCTCGCCCGTCTCGGCGACCGGCTCGACCTTGGCGTAGTAGTAGGTCAGCGGCGTGCCCTGGATGGCGTCGCCGTTGTCGACGACCAGCAGGCTGTCGTCGCCCACCTCGGTGCGGACCTGGTCGACGACCGAGGCGACCTTGGCGAGGCCGACGGTGTCGCCGGAGCGTTCGGTG
Organism: Ornithinimicrobium tianjinense; assembly: GCF_014636495.1. Taxonomy (GTDB): domain Bacteria; phylum Actinomycetota; class Actinomycetes; order Actinomycetales; family Dermatophilaceae; genus Ornithinicoccus; species Ornithinicoccus tianjinensis. Next base: position 560,874 of record NZ_BMEM01000001.1, on the reverse strand, counting down.
TAGGTGGCGTCCTTGAAGTAGTCCCAGTTGAGGACGCGACCGTGCATGTCGGTCGTCGCCAGCAGGGTCAGGTCGAGGTCGTGGGCGTCCTGGCCGGGGCCCTGCGGGCCGGCGGCGGAGGCCACAGCGGGCGCCAGCACGAGGGCCAAAGCCACGCCGGAGGCGGTCAGTCGGGCGGAAGGCATCAGAGGGTGTCTTTCGTCGTCGCGAGGGGGGACGACGGCACTCTAGAGCTGGCGAGCCCGGCCTGCAGCGTCTACCGCCACCGGCTGCTGAGAGCGCCCTCAGAGCCGGTGCAGGGTGACGTCGCGCAGCACACCGTCAGCCACGGTGCAGGTCAGGAAGGTCCGGTACGGCTCGCGCCGGCGGTCGGTGGGCGAGCCCGGGTTGAGCAGGCGGAGTCCCTCGTGCTCGGTGTCCCAGGGGATGTGGCTGTGGCCCCACACGCCGACCAGCCGCGCCGAGCGCGCCTCGAGCTCGTCCAGCAGGAGCGGCGTGACCCAGTCGCCGGCGTGCAGGACGACGTCGGCCCGCTCGACCTCGTCCCACACCTCGGTCGGGAGCTGCCGGGCTCGCGCCGGCACATGGGTGTCAGCCAGCATCACCAGTCGCAGGCCCTGGCTCACTCCACGTCGGGGGCGTCCGTGCTGCCGTCGCGGTGGATGTCGTCGGCCATGCGGTCCAGCTCCTCCTCCGGCACGTCCACCTCCGCCTCGGCCATGCCCTCCTCGAGATCCTCGCGGACGGTCTCGGGCTCGGCGCCCTCGTCCCAGCTCTCGACCCGCTCCACCACGTACTCCGCGGCCTGCTGGCGCGCGTCGGCCTCCTCCGGCCCGGGGCTGCTCTGCTGATCGCTCATGAACGCCACGCTAGCCAGCCGGTCGCCCGTCTGCTCGGCGAGGCGTCCGACAGCACCCAGCACGCCCAGCCGGTCGACCGGTCAGCCGAGCTGCTGCCGCAGACGCGCAGCCTCCCTGGTGAGGTGGTCCCGCTCGGCTGTGCTTCTCGCCTCGGCGGCTGCGCGCGCATAGAGGTCGGCGCCGAGCCCCGTCTCCCCTGCCAGGGTATGTAGATAGGCCGCCACCGCGGTGCGGCGCGGCACCCCCTCCTCGATCCTGGCCAGCTCGGCGAGACCGGCCGCAGCTCCGTCCGCCTCCCCGACCGCGACCGCCCGGTTGAGCCGGGCGACCGGGGACGGGGAGAGGCGCACGAGCTCGTCATACCACTCGACGATCTGCACCCAGTCGGTCTCCTCGACCCGCTGGGCGTCGGCGTGGAGGGCCGCGATCGCGGCCTGCGCCTGGTACTCCCCCAGCCGGTCGCGCGCGAGCGCCGCCTGCAGCAGCGCGACCCCCTCGGCGATCATCGCCGTGTCCCAGAGCGACCGGTCCTGCTCGGCCAGCGGCACCAGCCGACCGCCCGCGGTGGTGCGCGCCCGGCGACGGGCGTGGTGCAGGAGCATGAGCGCCAGCAGGCCGAGCACCTCCGGCTCCTCGGTGCGGGTCGCGAGCTGTCGGGCGAGCCGCATCGCCTCCGCCGCGAGGTCGATCGAGCCGGAGTAGCCCTCGTTGAAGACGAGGTAGAGCGTGTGGAGCACCGTACCCAGGTCGCGCGACCCGTCCGCGATCTCGACGTCGGCCAGACGTGCCTTGGCCCGGCTGATCCGCTGGGCCATCGTGGCCTCGGGCACGAGGTAGGCCTCGGCGATCTGCCGGGTGGTGAGGCCGCCGACCGCCCGCAGCGTCAGGGCGATCGCGGAGGTCGGGCTCAGGGACGGGTGCGCGCACAGCAGGTAGAGCCGCAGCGTGTCGTCGACCGACGACACCTCCCCCGGAGGGGGTTCGGTATGCAGTCGCGCCTCCCGCGCGCGGCGCGCGGCGTCGGAGCGGGCCCAGTCGACGAAGCTGCGCCACGCCGCCGTGACCAACCAGGCCTTGGGATCGCGCGGGGGGTCGTGCGGCCAGGCGGCGAGCGCCCGGATGAGCGCCTCCTGCACGGCGTCCTCGGCCGACGCGAAGTCTGCCCCGCGTCGGACGAGGACGCCGACCACCGCAGGGACCAGGCCCCGCAGCTCGACAAGGTCCATCGGTCAGGAGAGGTCGGCGGAGCCCACGCCCATGAAGGGCCGGACCTCGAGCCACTCCCCGACCGGGGCACCACCGGCGCCCGGTGCCGCGGACAGCTCGCCGGCGAGCTCGACCGCCCGCTCCTGCGAGTCGACGTCGATGATCATCCACCCGGCGATGAGGTCCTTGGTCTCCGCGAAGGGACCGTCGGTCACCGGCGGCCGGCCCTCACCGTCGTAGCGGACCCACAGGCCGTCCGGCGACAGCGCCTGACCGTCGACGAACTCACCGGTGCCCTCCAAGCGCTTGGCGAAGTCGCCCATGAACCGGATGTGGGCGTCCACCTCCTCCGGCGCCCAGCGGTCCATCGGCACGTCGTTGGTCGCCGCGGGCGCGCCGCGGTAGTGCTTGAGCAGCAGGTACTTGGCCATCGTTGTCTCCTTCCGTCGCCACGACCAGTGTGGTCGTGATCACCCCTGGGACGGAACCGGTGGCGTGATCTCGACATCGTCGGACGCTCCGGCGTCGAGGGGCTTGACGAACGGCAGCAAGGCGGCTACGTTCTCGATGTGGAAACGTTTCCACCCTGATCTGTCTTCACCTGATCTGCTTCACCTGATCTGCTTCACCTGATCTGACTTCACCCTGTACCGCACGAGGAGGTGCCATGGCCACGATCCGCGACGTCGCCGCCCGCGCCGGTGTCTCCGTGGCGACCGCCAGCCGAGCCCTGAACGGCTCCGGTCCCGCCTCCCCCGGCACCGTCGAGCTCGTGCGGCGCGCGGCCGACGACCTGGGCTACCGCGTCAACAAGGCCGCCCGGTCCCTCCGCACCCAGCGCACGGACACGATCGGGCTGCTCCTCTCCGACGTGCGCAACCCGTTCTTCTCCGACCTGGCCTACGTCATCGAGCAGGCAGCGGCCGCGGACCACGTCTCGGTCATCACCATGAACGCCGACGAGCGCACCGACCGCCAGGAGGCGGCCCTCCGCTCGCTCGCCACCCAGCGGGTCGACGGCCTGATCGTCGTCCCGCAGGGCGGCGCGACCCTGGAGGTTCCCACGGGGATGCCGCTCGTGCTGCTGGACCGCCGCGTCGACGGATCGCCGGCGCCCGTGATCCAGTCCGACAACGAGCTCGGCTCCCGCCAGATGATCGACCACCTCGTCGAGCTGGGGCACCGCGACATTGCGCTGGTGGCCGGGCCCCAGTCCTCCTCCTCGGGCCGCGAGCGCCTGGCCGCCTGCCTGGCGGCACTGGAGGGCCACGGGTGCACGCCGCGCCCGGAGTGGATCGTCGAGGGCGACTTCCAGGAGCGGTCCGGCCACGTCGCGGCCGCTGCCCTGCTGGACACGACGCCGAGGCCCACGGCCGTCTTCGCCGGCGACAACCTCATGGCCGTCGGGGTCCTGTCCGAGGCCCGCAAGCGCGGCCTGCGCATCGGCGAGGACATCGCGGTCGTCTCCTTCGACGACAGTCGGTGGTTCCCGCTGCTCGATCCGCCCATGACCGCGGTGGCCCAGGACGTGGAGAGCCTGGGGCTCGCGGCATACCGCGCCCTCAAGGACCTCGTCGCGGGCCGCCCCTCAGGCGACGTCGTGGTCCCCACCCGGCTCGTCGTCCGCCGCTCGTGCACCACCTCGTCCATCCCCGCCAGGAGGTCAGCATGACCACGTCCGAGCACCCGCTGCTGCAGCTGAAGGGGGTGGGAAAGAGGTTCGGCGGCGTCGTCGCGCTCCGCGACGTCGACCTGTCGGTGCGCGCCGGCCAGGTGCAGGTGCTCCTCGGCGAGAATGGCGCCGGCAAGTCGACGCTGGTCAAGATGATCGCCGGCGTCCATGAGCCGGACACCGGCTCGATCGAGATCGACGGCCGCCCGGTGCGGATCACCAGCACCCGCGACGCGGAGTCGCACGGCATCGCGACCATCCACCAGGAGCTCAACCTCGTCCCCACCCTCAGCGTCGCCGAGAACATCACCCTCGGCCGGACCCCGAGCCGCCTCGGTCTGGTCGACCGGCGCGGTATGCGGAAGCTCGCCCAGGAGGCGCTGGACCGGATCGGTCTGTCGGTCGATCTCGACCGCAAGGTCGGCACGCTCGGCATCGCCCGGCAGCAGCTGGTCGAGATCGCCAAGGCGCTCAGCGTCGACGCACGGATCCTGATCCTCGACGAGCCGACCGCGGCGCTGACCCGCACCGAGATCGCCCAGCTCTTCACGGTGGTCAACCAGCTGCGCGACCACGGGGTCGGCATGGTCTTCATCAGCCACCACCTCGACGAGATCGCCGAGATCGGCGACACCGTGACCGTCCTGCGGGACGGTGCTTTCGTCGACGAGGTGCCGGCGAGCACACCCGAGCCCGAGCTCATCCGGCTCATGGTCGGCCGCAGCATCGAGCAGCTCTTCCCGCGCCGACGGCCCGACCTCGGCGAGGTCCTGCTCCAGGTCAAGGGCCTGTCCTCCGAGGGCCGGTTCGACGACGTCAGCCTGCAGGTCCGTCGCGGCGAGGTCGTCGGCCTGGCCGGGCTCGTCGGCGCAGGTCGCACCGAGCTGCTCCGCGCGATCTCGGGCGCGGACAACTACGACAGCGGCACCGTGGCCGTCGGGGGTAGGCAGGTCCCCCGCCACGACGTCGCGGCCGGGGTCGCCCTCGGGCTCGGCCACGTGCCCGAGGACCGCAAGACGCAGGGCCTCGTCCTCGGCGCCAGCGTCGAGGACAACGTCGGCTACGCCACCCTGCGCAGCCACGCCAGAGGTCCCCTCGCCGACCTCGCCGGCCAGCGCCGGCGCGCCCACCAGGTCAGCGAGCAGCTGCGGATCAGGCTCAACGACGTCCGCCAGCCCGTCCGCTCACTCTCCGGCGGCAACCAGCAGAAGGTCGTCTTCGGCCGGTGGACGCTGGCCGGCTCGCAGGTCCTGCTCCTCGACGAGCCGACCCGCGGCGTCGACGTCGGCGCCAAGGTCGAGATCTACGAGCTCATCAACGCCGTCACCGAGGCCGGGGGCGCCGTGCTCCTCGCCTCGAGCGAGCTGCCCGAGGTCCTCGGCATGAGCGACCGCATCCTCGTCATGGCCGGAGGCCGGATCGTCGGCGAGCTGACCGCCGACGAAGCAACCCAGGACAGCGTGATGTCGCTGGCCGTCAAGGAGGTCGAGTCCACCCGTGTCCACTGAAACCACCACCCCCGCGAAGCCGGCGCGCACGTCGCGCCAGCGCCTGGGCCAGTTCCTCTCCGACAACGGCGCGCTCGTCGGTCTCGTCGTGGTCGTCGTGGCGATGTTCATCGCCACCCCCGACTTCCTCACCACGACCAACCTGCTCAACGTCGGCGTCCAGGCCGCGGTCGTGGCGATCCTGGCCTTCGGCATGACCTACGTCATCGTCGCCGCGGGCATCGACCTGTCGGTCGGCAGCGTCGCTGCACTGTCCGCGGTGAGCGCCGGCTGGATCGTCGGCCAGGGTATGCCGGGCGCGCTCGGCCTGGTCGCCGGTCCCCTCGTGGGACTGCTGGCAGGCCTGCTCTCAGGCCTGGCGACGGCATACGGCAAGCTCCCGTCCTTCATCGCGACGCTGGCCATGCTCTCCGTCGCGCGCGGCCTGACGCTCGTGATCTCCGGCGGCCGCCCGCAGTCGATGCCCGACGAGATCAGCTGGCTCGGCTCGCGCGTCCTCGGCGTGCCGGTCCCGATCCTCGTGACGCTCGTGATGTTCGCGATCACCGCGTTCGTGCTCAACCGGACCGTCTTCGGCCGTTCCCTGTATGCCGTCGGCGGCAACGAGGAGGCCGCGCGCCTCTCCGGCCTGGCCGTCAAGAAGCTCACCGCTGCGGTCTTCGCCCTCAGCGGGCTGTATGCCGGTATCGCCGGCATGGTCCTCGCCGGGCGCCTCAGCTCGGCCCAGCCGCAGGCGGCCGTCGGCTACGAGCTCGACGCCATCGCGGCCGTCGTCATCGGTGGGGCCAGCCTGTCCGGCGGGCAGGGCCGGGCCACCGGCACCCTCATCGGCGCCCTCGTCCTGGCCGTGATCCGCAACGGCCTCAACCTGCTCAACGTCAGCTCGTTCTGGCAGCAGGTCGTCATCGGCCTGGTCATCGCCCTGGCCGTCGGTATCGACGTGCTGCGGCGCAAGACCAGCTGACCCACCCCATACCCTCCCCCACCGCACAACCCCCACAAGGAGAAGCAGATGAACAGCATCACCCGCCGCAGCCTGGCGCTCTCGCTGGCCGGAGTCCTCGCCCTCGCCACCACTGCGTGCAACCGGGGCGACGACGCCGCTGACGACGGCGCCGGCGCCACCAGCGGAGGCGGTGAGGGCGGCCAGACGATCACCCTCGCCGTCTCGACGCTGAACAACCCCTTCTTCATCACCCTGCGCGACGGCGCCCAGGAGGCGGCCGACGCCGCCGGCGCGACGCTCGAGGTCGTCGACGCGCAGAACGACGCCGCGACCCAGCAGAACCAGCTGGCCAACGCCGCCACCCAGGGCGTCGACGCGGTCATCATCAACCCGGTCGACTCCGAGGCGGCGGCTGCTGCCGTGACCCCGGTGCTCGACGGCGACATCCCGGTGATCGCCGTCGACCGCTCGGTCGAGGGCAAGGACGTCAACTCCACGGTGAGCAGCGACAACGTCGCCGGGGGCAAGCAGGCCGCCGAGGCGCTCGCCGAGGCCATGGGCGGCAAGGGCAAGGTCATCGTGCTGCAGGGTGTCGCCGGCACCTCCGCCAGCCGCGACCGCGGCAAGGGCTTCGAGGAGGGCATCGCGGCCTTCCCGGACATCGAGGTCGTCGCGATGCAGCCGGCCAACTTCGACCGCGCCCAGGGACTGGACGTCGCCACCAACCTGCTGGAGAGCAACGCCGACGTGACCGGCATCTTCGCCGAGAACGACGAGATGGCGCTCGGCGCACTGCAGGCGCTGGGCGACCGGGCCGGCCAGGACGTCTTCGTCGTCGGCTTCGACGGCACCGAGGACGGCCTCAAGGCGGTCGCCGACGGCACCATGGTCGCCACCATCGCGCAGCAGCCGGCCGAGCTCGGCAAGGTCGCCGTCGAGCAGGCGCTCAAGGCCATCAACGGCGAGGAGCTGCCGGCCCAGCAGCCGGTCGAGGTCGTCACCGTCACCGAGGACAACGTCGCGGACTTCCAGTGACCGCACGCCTCCTCGTGATCGGGTCGGCCAACGTCGACCTGTTCGCGCACGTCGCCCGCCACCCCACGCCCGGGGAGACCATCCTCGGGCAGGGGGGTGAGCGGGCGGGCGGAGGCAAGGGCGCCAACCAGGCCCTGGCCGCCGCCCTCCAGGGCGCGCCCGTGACCTTCGTGGGCGCGGTCGGCCAGGACGGGGACGCCGACGTGGCGCTCGGCGCGCTGCGCACGGCGGGCGTGGACCTCTCGAGGGTGGCCGCCGTCGCGGATGCCCCGACCGGGCTCGCGATCATCACCGTCTCCGCCGACGGCGAGAACACGATCGTCGTCATCTCCGGCGCGAACGCCACCGTCACGCCCGAGCAGGCGGAGGCCGCCGTCGCGGCCTCCGGGCCAGACGACGTCGTGCTCCTTCAGGGCGAGCTGCCCCGGACCACGACCGAGGCCGCGGTGCGTGCGGCCGTGGCCGCGGGTCGCCGTGTCGTCCTCAACGTCGCGCCGTGGAACGCCCTCGACCGCGACGTGCTGACGTCCGCCGATCCGCTCGTCCTCAACGAGCACGAGGCCGCCCAGGCTGTCGAAGAACTGGGGCTCGAGGCCTCCGGCGACGGCGGAACCGCGCTGGCCGAGGCGCTCGTCACCGCCGGCACGCCGTCGGTCGTCGTCACGCTGGGCGCCGAGGGCGCCGCGGTCGTCGACGCCTCGGGCACGGACACCGTCCCGAGCCGCCGCGTCACCGCCGTGGACACCACCGGCGCCGGCGACGCCTTCACCGGCGCGCTCGCCGCGCGCCTGATCGCCGGCGACCCCCTCCGTGCAGCCGTCGAGCACGCGGTGCGCGTCGGGGCGTATGCCGTGCAGCACCACGGCGCTCAACCGTCATACCCGGGTCTCGAGCAGGAGCTGCCGTGAAACGCCAGGGCATCCTCAACGTCGACCTCGCCGCCCGCTGCGCCCGCCTCGGGCACACCGACCTGGTCTGCGTCGCCGACTGCGGGCTCCCCGTCCCGGCCGACGTGCCGATCGTGGATCTCGCCGTGGTCCAGGGGCTGCCGTCGTTCGCCGACGTGCTCACTGCCCTGCTCGACGAGCTGGTCGTGGAGCACCATGTCGTCGCCGAGGAGATCGACGGCCAGCCGGCAGCCGCGGTCCTCCGGGCCGCAGCCGAGCGGCTCGGGCCGCGTGAGGTGGTCAGCCATCAGCAGCTCAAGGCGCTCGTCGCCGACTGCGCCTTCGTCGTGCGCACCGGCGAAGCCACGCCCTACGCGAACGTGCTGCTGCGCAGCGGCGTGCCCTTCTAGCTGTACTCACCCGACAGACGCCCGTCGGCCCCGCCGTTCTTTCGGACGGCGGGGCCGACTGGCCTGCGGTGCGGCTGCGCTCAGCCGGTGACCTCGAAGGTCAGGGTCTGGGTGAACTGCCGCCCGTGGACGTCGGTCGCCACGACCTCGGCGGTGTGCACACCGGGACCCAGGTCCGCGGGGAGCTCCAGCCGCCAGATGTGCATCGACCGCTCAGCCACGCTGCCGCCGTGCACCAGCTGCTCCTGCACAGCCGTCGGGTCGGACCACTCCGCGCCGACGAGCTGACCCTCGCCCTGCATCTGCTGGGTGCGCGTCGCCTCGACCGGGGCCGCGCCGTCGATCGAGACGCGGACGGTGGCGCCGATGCTGCCCATGAAGAAGTTCGTCGTCAGCCAGGTGGTGCCGGCCAGGTCCTCCTGGCTGATCACCAGGGGGTCCTCGAAGACCGGGGCCGACCCGACGCTGGAACGGTGCTCGGCGAACCACTCGCGGTAACGAGCGCTGTTGAGCCCCAGCGTCATCTGGTGAGTCTCGTCCTCACCTCGGACGGTGAAGCGCTCGGTGACCTCGGTGTTGCGGACGTCGAGGGTGAGCACGCCGGGCAGGGCACCGTCACGCTGGACCGCGAGCGGGTACCCCTCCTCGAGCGTGCGGCCGGAGAACCAGTCCCCCGCGATGGCACCGGCGGTGATGTGCGGGAACGGCAACCCCTCTACCCCGAACAGGCGCGACCAGCCCTCCATGCTGTCGCCCTCGCGCAGGTTCTCCAGACTGTGGGTGTGCCCACCGAGGGCGATCACCTCCCGGCCCTCGACGATCTCGTAGATCTCACGGACCTGGTCGACCTGGTGCTTGGTGCTGCCCTGGTCGGCGTAGTCCAGCAGCGGGATGTGGGCCGCCAGGACGATGAGGCTGTTCTGCGGCACCTGGGCGATGTCGTTGCGCAGCCACTCGAGCTGGTCCTCGTCGATCTCGCCGTTGTAGTCACCCTTGCGCGGGTTGTCCCGGGTCGGGTACTCGACGGTGTTCAGCGAGACCACGTGCACCTTGCCGGAGTCGTAGGAGTAGTACTCCGGGCCGAGCTGAGCCTTGAAGGTGTCGAAGCGGTGCTCCGACGTGGCGTCGAAGTCGAGGTCGTGGTTGCCGGGCAGGAAGCGCGCCGGCCCGTTGAGCATGCCCGCCAGCCCGCGGGTCTTGGGGTAGAGCGAGAGGTCGTCGCCGACGACGTCCCCGATGAACAGCGCGCCGCACCCGGTGTAGTCGGTCCGGGCGGCCAGGTCGGCGAAGGCGCCGCGGGCGGCATACCCCACCTCCTCCAGGTCGTAGGTCTGGACGTCACCGCCGATGACGCAGTGCTGCTCGGGCGAGCGCGTCTCCGCGCTCTCGACGAGGGGGAAGCTGACCTCCTGCGGCAGCGGCCCGGTCGGCTCGAGCCCGCCGAAGCGCAGCTCGGGGGACCCCTCCGGGAGGTGGTGGTAGAAGAACTGCGCGACGTTGTCGTCGTCCACCGGCACCTGGTAGCCGCGAGGCTGGGTGACGAACACGGTCATGCCCTCGGAGACGGGCAGCTCGTAGCGGCCGTGCCGATCGGTCGTGGTGACGTCGCGGCTGTTGGAGACGGTCACGCCGCCCAGCCCGCGCTCGCCGGCGTCCTGGACGGAGTCACGGTCGCGGTCGACGAAGACGGTGCCCCTGAGCACGGTCGCGTCGTCGTCGCTCCCTGGCACCACGTGCACGGATCCTCGGTATGCCGTGTCCGCCCAGTCGTGGACCGGCGGGGCGGCGCTGACGCTGGTGGGTCCGACGAGCACGCCGGTGGCGCTCAGGGACAGTGCCGCCGCGGCAGCCAGTGCCGCACTGCGGGTGGAGGAGGGTCGGAGGGAAGCAGGCTTCGGTAGCACGGTCGAGCTCCTTCTCAGCTGGTGCCGGCCGGACGGCCGGCGAGAGCAGATCACCAGCCGCAGGTGAACCGCCGGAGAAGCCAGGGGCACCTCCCGGCGACACCGCGCGGGCGGCCGGGCCACCAGAAGGTCAAGCCACGGTCAAGTCCACAGGCAACGGGTCCCCCACAGAGTTCAGTCGCCGAAGGTAAAGATTTGTTCAAGAAACGCGCTCAATCCGGCCTGGTGAGCCCACGTGTCTCTATCGTTGACACCTTCAACACTCCCGAGCAGCGGCAGCCCGTCTGGTCCGACGACCGAGGGGACCTCGGGTCGGAGGGGTCGCACGCTGACGACACAGGCCGGACGACGGCGCGGACGTGCTCGGGGCGCCCGCGCCGCCGTCCTTGATCGGGCTAGCGGCCCCGCCGTTCGCGCGCCAGGGCGAGGAACGGCTCGAGCAGCGCGGGGTCGTCCAGCGCCGCCGGCTGCACGACGCGGGCGGGGTCGGCGCCCTGCATCAGCCGCTTGAGCGGCACCTCCAGACGTTTGCCCGTGCGCGTGTGCGGGATCCCGGCGACCTGGACGATCTCGTCGGGGACGTGCCGCGGCGAGGCGTGGGCCCGGATCGCGTCGCGTATGCGGTCGCGCAGCTCCTCGTCCAGGCTCGCCGCCGGGTCGGCGAGGACGACGAACAGCGGCATCCAGTAGCCGCCGTCGGGCTCCTCGACACCGAGCACGAGCGACTCGGCGACCTCGGGCAGGTGCTCGATCGCGTTGTAGATGTCGGCCGTCCCCATGCGTATGCCGTGCCGGTTCAGCGTCGCGTCGGAGCGGCCGTGGATGACGACGCTGTCGCGGGCCGTGATCGTGATCCAGTCGCCGTGCCGCCAGACGCCTGGATACGTCTCGAAGTAGGACTCCCGGTAGCGCGAGCCGGCAGGGTCGTCCCAGAACCGGATCGGCATCGAGGGCAGCGGCCGCGTCATCACCAGCTCGCCGACCTGCTCGCGCACGGGCTCACCCTGCTCGTCCCAGGCGTCCATGGCGACGCCGAGGTTGCGCACCGACAGCTCGCCCGGCCAGATCGGCACGGTCGGGACGCCGCCGCAGAAGCCGCTGCAGATGTCGGTGCCGCCGCTCATCGAGTAGAGCGGCAGCCCGCCGGAGGACTCGACCGCCCACGCGTGGGTGCTCGGGCTGATCGGCGCGCCGGTGCACGCCATGCTCCGCAGCGCGGAGAGGTCGAGCTCCGCGGCGGGCTCGAGGCCGGTCCCGCGGGAGGCCTCGAGATAACCAGGGCTGGAGCCGAAGACCGTCACACGGTGCTCGGCGGCCAGCCGCCACAACCGGCGCGCGTCCGGGTGGGCGGGCGCGCCGTCGTAGCAGAGGATCGAGGCACCGGTCGCGAGTGCGGAGGCCTGGATGTTCCACATCACCCACGAGGGCGAGGTGAACCAGAACAGCCGGTCGGCCGGCCCGATGTCCAGGTGCAGGCCGAGCAGCTTGAGCTCCTCGACGAGGATGCCGCCGTGCGACTGCACGAGCCCCTTGGGCCGCCCGGTCGTGCCGGAGGAGAACAGCACCCACAGCGGGTCGTCGAACCCCACCCGCTCGAAGGAAGGCTTGACCTCCCCGGCCACGACCTCCGCCCAGTCGTGCGTCGCCGTCCCCGGCACCTCGAGCTGCTCCGCGCCGAGCCGCCCCACAACCAGGACGTCGGTGACGGTCGGCAGCTGCCCGACCACCTCGCGCACCGCGCCGGCCCGGTCGACCTCGCGGCCGGCGTAGCGGTAGCCGTCGGCGGTGACGAGCACGGTGGCACCGAGCGGACCCATCCGGTCCCCCACCGCGTGCGGCGCGTAGTCCTGCCCCACGCTGGCCCACACCGCACCGACGGCAGCGGTCGCCAGCATCGCCACCACCGCCTCCGGGATGTTGGGCAGGTAGCCGATGACCCGGTCCCCCCGCCCGACGCCGCGCTCGCGCAGCCAGGCGGACAGCGACGCGACCTGCCCGCGCAGCTCGCGCCAGGTCAGCTCGACGACGCGCCCGTCCTCGCCTGCCCCGACGATGGCGACCGCCTGGTCAGGGCCACGGGAGACGACATACTCCGCGTAGTTGACGGCCACCTCGGGGAACCAGGTCGACCCGGGCATGCGCTCCTCGGCGAGCACGCGACCGTGCGGACCGAAGAGCACGTCGAGACCGTAGAAGTCCCACACCGCTCCCCAGAACCCGTCGAGGTCCTTCGTCGACCACTTCCAGAGGTCGCGGTATGCCGAGAACGTCGCCCCCGTGCGCCGCGTGAGGAACTCCTGGAACGCGGTGACGTGGGCTCTGCGGACCGTCTCCTCCGACGGCTCCCAGAGCGGGGCGGGTGACTCCGGCATCAGTGCTCCTCCACGTGGGGTGGGCTCACCCTACTGAGAGGGCCCGAGCAGCATCCGCGTGCGTGTGGGCTCAGGCACCCCGGCCACCGAGCCCGCCGGCGCCCTCTGCGTGCGGGGATGGCGGGCGGCGGCCAGCAGCGGTCGACATGACTGTGACCCGGCCGTCGCTGGCCGGGTGCGGGGCGGGGTCATCGCAGGTGCCAGCGCACGCCGAGCTCGTCGACCGTGGCGCTCAGCCCTCGGTCGTGGACCCAGGTGTGGTGCCGCGGGCACAGCAGGGCGTAGTTCGACAGGTCCGACGCTCCGCCGAGGGCCCAGGGCACCACATGGTGCGCGTCGCACCAGGTCGCCGGCACCGTGCACCCCGGGATGGTGCAGGCCCGGTCCCTTGCGGCCAGCCGCAGCCGTTGTCCTGGCGTGACCAGGCGGCGCCGGCGGCCCTGGTCGAGGATCTCGCTGGGGCCACCCAGCACCAGCGGGATGATGTCGGCCTCGCAGGCCAGCCGGCGGATGCTCTCGGCGCTCACGGACGCGCCCTCCAGGGTTGACCCGCAGCCCGGCTGCCGCCCACGAGTCTCGAGCAGCTGCCGCCTGAGCGTCTCCCAGTCCAGGGTGACCACCAGCGTCGCCTTCGGTGTCGTGGGCTGCCCTGCCGTGCCGGCCACGCCGCGACGGATCACCGTCATCAAGGCGTCGTAACGTCGGTTGCCCGGGGTGCGAAGGTCAGGCTCTCCCGTGGCCGCGCGCTCCTCCTTTGACGCCGGCGCGGCCAGCGGTGACGTGAGGATCGCGCGCACCGCCTCGTAGTCGGCGTCGTCACCGAACGTCACGATGATCCTCTTGACCGTCCCGCCGGCCAGGTTCGACTCGTGGACGTCCCGCAGCTGGTGCCGGGACCGCCGTCGGTCGTCGTGGTCCTTCTCGGGCAGGCACCGGCGCAGCAGCTCCGCGATGATCCGCGCGAGGTCCTTGTCGTCGAAGAGCGGGTTGCAGGCCGCGTCGGCCAGCAGCGCCACGGCCTGCGCGTACTCCTCCGCCGTGATAGCCCGACGGATCCTCGACAGCGCCCGGTGCACCGTCGCCGCCCGGGCCACGGTCATGCCGCCGTTGAGGACGCCGCGCAACAGTGGCTCGTGCACGGCCTCCCTGCTGGCCATGGCCACGCGCGCGAGGTCGCGCACCTGCCGTGCTTCCTGGTCCGGGCACCGCAGCGCCAACCAGTCGACCAGGCCGAAACCGTCGATGGTGTGCAGCCCCCGCTCGGCCGCCTCGCACGCCAGCCGCAGTCGCACCCGCTCCAGCGTCGCTGTCGCCCGGGAAAGCCCCTCCAGGCCAGTGCTCACCTCGGCGTCCTGCAGCAGGGACGACCCCCGCACGCTCAGCTCGGCACACGCAGCCTCCCGGCCGGTCTCGCCCAGGAGGCCGACCACCCGCTCCCCCACCGGCCGCACGGTCGGCACCGCGCCGTCCCGGACGACCTCGCGATAGGTCGTCCGGAGCACCTCCCCGCCCCAGGTCTGCGACATACCCCAAGCCTAGGAGCGCCCACCGACAGCCCCGCTGACCTGCAGGTATGCCGGCCCTTCACCCGCTCGGCGCCGACGCCTGGCGCTGTGAGCCCGTCAACCCGACGTCTATCGGGAGCACCGCGCAGTCAGGCCGGCATCCGCGCGACGCTTCGACCCGCGCCGACGCCGAGCTTCCGCCTGGCTAGGAGCAGCAGGACGAGCAGACCCGCATCGACAGCCAGGAAGATGACGCCCTCAGGCTCGTCGTACAGCGGGATCTTGAGGAGCGTGATCGCGATCCCGATGATCGCACCAGCCAGTCCGACGCGGATCCGGCGCTCATCACTCAGTCTGGGCCAGACACCGCACGCCACCTTGAGCAGCATGCCCAGGACCATCACCGCTACGACCGGGACGTCGATCAGCGGGCCGAGCCAGACCGCCTCCTCAGGGGCGAGGACGGTGAAGAAGAACACACCGGCGAGCTGGAAGAGGCCAAAGGCGGTGGCGAGGACGCGAGCGGAGAGGAGCAGGCGCCTGCCCCGGACCGCGGCTCCCCCTGTGAGATCCATCCGCCCAGTGTGGGACCGGCGCAGCCCACTGGTCAACGGGCCCAGGTGGACGCGGGGACGAACACGGCATACTCTAGACAAACTATGGACAGACCATAGACATCGAGAGGAGTCACCGTGAGCGGCACACAACGCCCCAGCATCCGGGACCTGCGCGGCTCGCACGTGGCGGTGGTAGGCGCGAGCGGGGCGCTCGGCTCGCGACTGGTCGAGCTGCTCCACGAGCGCGGCGCCACCGTCACCGTGGTCGGTCGTGACGAGCAGCGGCTGTGGCCCCTGGCCCGCGGCGGCGCGGTCGTCGTCGGGGACCTGTCCGACAGCAGCCTCGGCGACCGTCTGGTGTCGGTCGTGGAGGAGCACTTCGGCGGGCGCCTCGACGGGCTGGTCAACGCGGCCGGGGTCGTGGCGTTCGGGCCGGTCAGCGAGCTGCCCGACGACGTCGCCGAGCAGCTGGCCCTCACCAACCTGGTGGGACCGCTCTGCCTGCTGCGCCGCGTGGTGCCGCTCCTGCAGCGCTCCAGCGGCTTCGTCGCCCAGATCACCGGCGTGGTCGCCGAGCAGGCGTTCCCGGGGATGGCGGCGTACGGCGCGAGCAAGGCCGGGCTCGCCGCGGCCAGCTCTTCGCTGGCCCGCGAGCTGCGCCGCGACGGCGTGGACGTCATTGACCTGCGCCCGCCGCACACCGAGACGGGACTCGCCGAGCGCGCTCTCAGCGGCACGGCGCCGACGATGCCCACGGGTCTGGACCCGGACCACGTCGCCGCCCGCATGGTGCAGGCGATCGTGGACCGTGAGCGGGTCGTGGGGCCGGCGGAGTTCGCCCCCGCGCCGGTGGCGGCCGGGCAGTGATCCGGAGGAGTCGCTCACGCGGTGACAGGACGCGCGCCTCGCTGACCCGGACGGTCACGCGCGTCACCCTCGGGGCGGCCATGGTCGCTGCCGGGATCGCCCACCTGACGACTCAGCGGCAGGAGTTCCAGGCCCAGGTGCCCGGCTGGTTCCCGCTCGACGAGGACCTCACGGTCGTCTCCTCCGGCGTCGTCGAGATCGCGCTGGGAGCCGCCTACGTCGCGCTCCCCCGCCACAAGAGACTCATCGGTGGGCTGCTCGCGGCGTTCTTCGTCGTCATCTTCCCCGGCAACGTCGCCCAGTACCTCGAGGGCACGGACGCCTTCGGGCTGGACACCGACCGCAAGCGGCTGGTGCGGCTCTTCTTCCAGCCCGTGCTGGTGCTGGCCGCTCTCTACGGCGGCGGCTGGCTGCGGCGGAGTCGGTCCTAGCGCGGGGCGTTGGTCCCGCGGCTCACGAAGAGCACCCTCAGTAGAGGAACATCGGCTTGCCGCGCACGTGCCGCACCTTCGGCAGGTAGTTCGGCACGTCATACAGCTCACCGACGTCCACCCGCTTGACCCCCTCGCCCGTCACCGAGATCGGCACGCTGCTGTAGCTGCCGTTGCGCAGCGCGACCATCCGCCCGGTCGAGCCGTCCAGGGCGAGGTCGGCGGCCATGACGGCGTAGTTCGTGGCCACCATGAGGTCGAGGGAGTCGGGGCTGCCCGAGCGCATGAGGTAGCCCACCTGCTGGTAGACGATGTCCTCGCCGGTCCGCTCCTTGATGAGTGCCCCGGTGAGCTGGCCGATGCCGCCGAGCTTGCGGTGGCCGTAGGCGTCCGCCTCGCCCGAGAGCATCATGTCGCCGCCCTTGATCGTCGCCCCCTCGGAGATCGTCAGCATGGCGTAGTTGGAGGGGTTGCGCGCCTTGTCGGCCAGCAGCAGCTCGCAGACCCGGTCGAGGTCGAAGGGCACCTCGGGGATCAGGGCCCGGTCGACCCCCGCGAGGTATGCCGTGATCAGCGAGGTCTCCCCGGAGTAGCGGCCGAAGAGCTCGACGACGGCGATCCGCTCGTGCGAGCCCGTGGAGGTGCGTAGGTTGTGGATGAACTGCACGCCGCGGGTCACCGCCGTGGAGAACCCGATGCAGTAGTCGGTGCCGTTGACGTCGTTGTCCATCGTCTTGGGGATGGCGATGGTCGGCACACCCTCCTCGTGCATGCGCAGCCCGTAGGACAGCGTGTCGTCGCCACCGATCGGGATGAGCACGTCGATGCCGGCGTCCTCGATCACCCTCAGCACGTGGGGCGTGAGGTCGTGCGGGCCGTCACCGCTGACCGAGCCGGTGAGGAAGTCGGGCACGTCGGCCGTCTTCACCCGGCCGGGGTTGGTGCGGGAGCTGTGCAGGAAGGTGCCGCCGGTCCGGTCGACGGTGCGGACAGCGACGGGGTCGAGCTCCATCAGGTTGGCGGCCCGCGAGGCGGGGTCGTCCAGGTCCGTGCTCAGCAGGCCGCCCCACCCGCGGCGGATGCCGGTGACCTGGTGGCCGTGCTCGTAGACCCGGTTGACCACGGCCTTGATGCACGGGTTGAGACCCGGGACGTCGCCGCCCCCGGTGAGGATGCCGATACGCACGTCGCTCTCCGTCCTGCCGGCTGCCTGCCCCGCGGGTCCGCGTGGGTCAGTATGTGGTCCGGCTCACGGTAGTCGAGGGCGACGCGCGTGCGGCGCTGAGGAGGCGGCGGTATCCAGGATCCCGAGGAAACCCGGCAGCGCCCACGCCGACCGACCCACGAACACCCCGTCGACGTGCGGAACCTCCAGCGTGCGCGCGACGGTGTCCTCGGCGACCGAGCCACCGTAGAGGAAGCCCGAGACGCGGTCTCCGAAGCGGGAGTGCAGGAGCCCCAACACGCCGCTGATCTCCTCCGGCCGTGCGGGGCGTCCATGCTCTCCGATCGCCCAGACCGGCTCGTAGGCGACCAGGACCGTGGCGTCGTCCGGACTGTCCACCGCGCCCTGGAGGGCGGCCTCGAGCTGCGCGCTGACGAAGTCGGCGCTGCGCCCCTCCCGGAGCACCTCCTCCGGCTCCCCCACACAGACGAGCGGCGTCAGGCCGTGGCGCAGCGTGGCAGCCACCTTCATTCGCACGGTGTCGTCGGTCTCGGCGAAGTGCATGCGTCTCTCAGAGTGGCCGATCTCGACCAGGACCGCTCCCGCGTCGGCTACCTGCGGGACGGAGACCTCACCGGTCCACGCACCGTCGTCCTCCCAATGTGCGTTCTGGGCACCGACGAGGACGCCGCTCCCCTCCAGGACGCCGGCCACGAGGTGGAGAGACGTGAAGGAGGGGATGACGAAGGCCTGCACGCCCGGCCAGCCGGTCTCGCGCCGGCGTGCTGCGAGCCCCTGCGCGAAGTCCTCCGCCTCGGAGAGTGTCTTCGTCATCTTCCACGACGTCCCCACCCAGATGGTCATGAGCAGGCTGTCCCCGTACGGTCCGGTTCGAAACCCTCGTCGTAGTTGTCGATCGCCGCCACCTTGGGTGCCGAGGCGGAGGTCGGGTCGAACTCGTAGCCGAGCCACTCCCGCACCAGCCGACGCGCGAGCTCCAGCCCGATGACCCGCTGACCGAGGCACAGCACCTGGGCGTTGTTCGACAGCACCGAGCGCTCCACGGAGTAGGAGTCGTGCGCGGTGACGGCGCGCACGCCGGTCACCTTGTTGGCCGAGATCGCGACGCCCAGGCCGGTGCCGCACACCAGGAGGGCCCGGTCGACCTCGCCGGAGGCCACGAGTCGAGCCGCACGCACCGCGACATGGGGGTAGTCCACGTCGTCTCCCTCGGCGATGCCGACGTCGACGACGTCGGAGACGCGCGCGTCCCGGCGGAGGTCCTCGGCGAGCGCGTCCTTGTAGCCAACCCCGGCGCTGTCCCCGCCCACGGCGATACGAAGGTTCATGATGTCTCCTCCCTGCCCAGCCGCTCGGCGACCGCGCTCATGAGTACTGCGAACGAAATGGCGCCCGGGTCGGGCGTACCCAGGCTGCGCTCTCCCAGGACACGTGACCTGCCCCGGCGCGCGACCAGGTCGGCCGTGCTCTCCGCTGCCTCGTGGGCGTGCGTCGCCGCTGCGCGCCAGGCTTCGTCAGCACCACCACTGGCCTCGGACCGCAGCGTGCGGAGGAAGGGCACCAGCGCATCCACCATCGTCTTGTCCCCGACAGCTGCACCGCCCAGACGCAGGACCGCCTGACCACCGGCCTCCGCGGCCCGTATGACGTCCTCCTTGGTGGTCTCGTCAGACTCGTCGGAGAGCGCGCCGCCCGCCGCCGTCAGCAGGGCGCCCCAGAGCGCGCCCGAGGTCCCGCCGGCCGCATCCGCCCATGCCGCGCCCGCGCGCACCAGGGTGGTGCGGGCGCCGGCGCCTTCGGCCACGGCCGCGCGGGCGGCCTCGTGGGCCGCCTTGGACCCGAATGACATCCCCTGGCCGTGGTCCCCATCCCCGGCGACGGAGTCGAGGGTGGCGAAGTGAGACTCGTGCCCCTTCGCGCTCTCGGCCACCGCCTCGAGGTGCCCGAGCAGCGTGCGCGCGGCACGGCGGGACGCCTCGGACGAGGGCGGCACCGGCTCCTGGCCGCCCTCCTCCTCGACCAACGGGGGTCGCCTCGGAGCTGACGGGCGGACCTCGCCCCGGCGGAAGGCCGGGGTGTCGGCCGGAGCGACCCACAGGCTCTCCAGCTCGTCGTCGAGGTAGACGAGGGTCAGCGACAGCCCGGCCATGTCCAGGCTCGTGACCAGTTCGCCGACCTCAGGCTGCACCGGCGTGATGCCGGCGTCCTGGAGACGTTGCGCCACGCGGCGGTAGACGACGAAGAGCTCCTCGTACTTGACCGTGCCCAGCCCGTTGAGGATGACCGCGGCCCGCCCCGCGTAACCGGCTCCTCGCGAAGGCTCCTCGGCGAGGACGCCGTCCACGAGGAGGTCGGCCACCTCGGCCGCGCTGGCCAGCGGTTCCTCACGGACCCCGGGCTCGCCGTGGATCCCCAGGCCGACGCCCATGCGGCGCTCCCGCAGCGAGAACAGCGGGGCGTCCTGTCCCGGCAGGGTGCACCCGTCGAAGGCCACACCCAGGGTCCGCGTCGCGTCGTTGGCCTTCCAGCCCAGCCGCTCGACCTCGTCGAGGTCCGCGCCGCGGGCGATGGCGGCGCCCATGGTCTTGACGACCGGCAGGTCGCCGGCGATGCCCCGTCTGTCGCGGTGCTTGTCGGGAGTGTTCGACGCCACATCGTCCGACACGGTGACCACCCGGACGTCGACGCCCTCGGCCCGCAGCCGCTCCGCGGCCTGGCCGAAGTGGAGCACGTCTCCGGCATAGTTGCCGAACGCCAGGACGACGCCGCCGCCGTTGTCGACGGACGAGACCACGGAGTGGGCCTGGGAGGCCGACGGTGAAGCGAAGAGGTTGCCGCACACGGCGGCGTGCGCCATACCAGGACCCACCCAGCCGGCGAAGGCGGGATAGTGCCCGGACCCGCCCCCGACCACGAGAGCCACCTCGCCCTCCGGGCTCGCGGTGGCCCGAAGGACTCCTCCCCGGACGGCCTGGACGTACTCCGGATGCGCGGCGCAGAAGCCCTCGAGCGCCTCCCGCGCGAAGTCCGCCGGGTCGTTCAGCAGCCAGGTCATGCGATCACCTCTCTGATCTTCGTGGACAGGGTGCGCCGCAGGTAGGCCAGGTTCGTCGCCCCGACGCCCAGCGCGTCCCCGCCGTAGTGCTCGCAGCACAACGGGCCGGCGAAGCCGTGGTCGAGGGCGACCTGCAGGAGCGCCCGGTAGTTGAGCACGCCCAGCTCGAGGGTGGTCGGCGCGCTGGACCAGGCTCCTGTCGCGGGGTCGTGGTCGACGAGGTAGTTCTTCACGTGCCAGTAGTTGGACACCGGGAGCAGCCTGCTCAGGTCCTCGAACCAGGACCCCTCCTTAGGCCGGTGGAGCCGGACGAGGTTGGCCACGTCCGGGTTGAGCCCGACGTTGTCCAGACCGATCGCCTCGAGCAGGCGCAGCGCGCCGTCGACGGTGCCGAGCAGGGTGTCCTCGTAGATCTCGAGGGAGAGCTGCAGCCCCAGATCTGCGCAGTGCCGGCCGATCTCCCGGAAACGCGTGACGACGCGCTCGAACGTGTCCGTGTCGAGCGGGTCGCTCGCGCCAGGCTCCAGCCAGAACCAGTGCGCCGCGCGCTGGGCCTCGGTCAGCGGACGGTGGAGCCCGAGGCAGACGACCCCCGTGCCGAGCTCGGCGGCGGCGTCGACGGCCCGGTGGGAGTAGGCCAGGTTGACCTCGCCGAGGTCGGGGTCGAGGACGGAGCGGCGCGACACGGTCATCGCCACCACGCCGAGCCCGGCCTCCTGCAGGGCCCATCGCAGCTCCTCCCGTCGGGAGCGCTCCAGGTCGGCCACCGGGAGCCAGGCGTCGGTCAGCTCGACGTGGGAGAACCCGAGGGCCGCGATCTCGCGCAGGTCCCGTAGCCACTCATGCGCAGGGCGGCGGAGTCGTCATGGCCGTCCGTGAAGCTGCTCGACAGCGGCAGCGTGGACATGCCGATGGGCCAGTCAGCCGCCGACCAGGGTGAAGGAACCTCGGTCATCTGCCCTCCCAGGAGGGCTGCCCCTTGCTCGTGAAGGCCTCCACCCCTTGCTCGAAGTCCCGGCTGGAGTAGACGCGCTGGACGATGTCGTCGCCCCACGGGACGTTGGCACGGCGGAATCGGCGCAGACTTTCCTTCGCCGCCCACATCGACAGCGGCGCGTGGGCGAGCAGCGTGTCGGTCACCTCCGTGAGGCAGGCCTCCAGCGACTCGTCCTCGACGAGCTCGGCCACGTAACCGAGGGCCTTCGCCTCTTCGCCGGTCACCATGCGGGCGCGCAGGAGCATGTCCAGCGCGACCGAGGGCCCGACCTGGCTGAGCAGGATCGAGTAGGTGTTCATGGACAGGCAGTTGCCCAGCGTCCTGGCGATCGGCGCACCGAAGCGGGCCGAGGGCGTGGCGACGCGCAGGTCGCACACGCTCGCGATGGCCAGGCCGCCCCCGACGCAGTAACCCTGGATCGCCGCGACCGTCGGGACGTCGACGTCCTCGAGCCGGTTGACACAGCGGCCGATGCTCGTCTCGTAGGTGAGCCCGTCCTGCCCTCCGTCGAAGGACTGGAAGTGGGCGATGTCGGTCCCGGCGATGAAGGCCTTCTCGCTGGAGCTGCGCAGCACCATCACCCGGACCTGCGGATCTGCGTCAGCCTGCTCGCAGGCGTCGTACAGACCGTGGTACATCTCCCAGGTCATCGCGTTGCGCTGGCGGACCCGGTTGAAGGTGACCGTCAGCACCCCGTCCTGCTTCTCGACGAGGATGTCGTGGCCCTCCATCACCGCTGCTCGGACGTCGTGGGAAGGATGGCGGCGTAGTCGTCCCGCAGGCCGGTGTAGATGCGTCCGTTCTGCCGCACCTGCTCACGCTCCTCCGTGCTCAGTTCGCGACGTACCTTGGCCGGGACGCCCGCGGCCAGCCCCCCGTCCGGGATGTGGGTCCCCTCGAGGACCACGCCGCCGGCGGCCAACATCGCGCCGGCGCCGATCACGGCGTCGTTGAGCACGACCGCACCCATGCCGACGAGGGCGTCACGTCCTACCGTGCAGCCGTGCAGCACGGCCCGGTGCCCGACGGACGTGTTGGCCCCCACGGTGAGCACGTGCCCCTGGTCGGCGTGCAGGACGCACCCGTCCTGGATGTTGGCGTCCTGCTCGATGACGACGGCTCCGTCCTCGGCGCGCACGACGGTGCCGAACCAGATGCTGGCGCCGGCCTCGACGCGGACGTCCCCGACCAGGACGACCCCGGGTGCCAGCCATGCATCGGCGCTGACGGAGGGGCTCTTGCCGCGATAGGAGACCAGGTGTGCGGATGGGGTCATGGATCTCTCCTGTGAGTAGTCAGATGTCCTGGCGGGCGGGGTGGCGACGGCGGTAGCGCCCGATGACGGAGGAGATGAGGGGCAGGGAGAGCGCCAGCAGCGCCACGACGAGCAGAACGGCCGACACCGGGCGCTGGAGGAGGATGAGGAGGCTGCCGTGCCCCATCGCCGAGGTCTGCACCAGGGCCCGCTCCAGGAGGGGGCCCAGGACCAGTCCGAGGACGAACGGCGCTGCGGGGAAGTCGAACCGCTTCATGAAGTAGCCCAGCAGCCCCGCGAAGAAGACGACCCAGACGGTGAAGGTGTTGTTGCCGAGCGCGAAGGCTCCGACGAGGCTGACGAAGAGCACCAGGGGGTAGAGGTAGGCGTAGGGGACCCGCAGCACCTGGGCGAAGACCGGGGCCATCGGCAGGTTCAGCAGCAGCAGGATCAGGTTGCCGAAGAAGAACGAGACGAGGAGCCCCCAGACCAGGTCCGGCTGCTGCGCGAACAGGAGCGGACCCGGCTGAAGGCCGAACATGATGAACGCACCCAGCAGGATCGCGGTCGTCCCGCTGCCCGGGATACCGAGCGCCAGCGTAGGGATGAAGCTGGCGTTGGCGGCCGCGTTGTTGGCCGCCTCGGGCGAGGCCACCCCCTCGGGAGCGCCGTTGCCCATCTCGTGGCGGTAGCGGCTCACCTGCTTCTCCACCCCGTAGGCCATAAAGGAGGCTAAGGTCGCGCCGGCACCGGGGAGCACGCCGACGATGAAGCCGAGGCCGGTGCCCCGCAGCGTCGGCGCCACCGACCTGCGCAGCTCTGTCCGCGTGATGAGCAGGTCGCGGAACCTGGCCCGTATGGGCGTCACACCCCCCGCCCTGATCTGGTTCAGCACCTCCCCGATGGCGAAGATGCCGAGCATGACGGCCACGAACTGCAGTCCGCTGAGCAGGTTGATGCTGCCGAAGGTGAACCTGGCGGTGGAGAAGCCGGAGGCGACGCCGATCATCGAGACCGCCAGCCCGAGCGCCGCCATGGTGATGCCCCGCAGCACGTTCTCCCCGGCGAACGACACGATCGTCGCCAGACCGAGCAGGATGATGGCGAGGTTCTCCGGCGGACCGAAGTTCAGGGCCCACCGGGCGATCGGCTGCGCCAGGGCCATGAGTCCGACCAGCGACACGATCGCCGCGATGAAGGACGCGATCGCCGAGATCGACAGAGCGGCTCCCGCCCGGCCCCGTCTCGCCATCTGGTAGCCGTCCAGGGACAGCACCACACTGGAGGAGTCTCCTGGCGTGGAGATGAGGATGGCGCTGGTCGAGGCGCCGTACTGGCTGCCGTAGTAGATGCCCGCGAGCATGATCAACGCCGTGACAGGGTCAAGGCTCAGCGTGACCGGCAGCAGGATGGCGACACCAGTGGCCGAGCCCAGCCCGGGAAGCATCCCGATGACTGTCCCCAGGACCACGCCGACGAGGCAGAAGAGCAGGTTCTCGGGGGTGATGGCTGTCTGGAAGCCGAGGACGAGGTTGTCCAGCATGTGCGCGCCTTGTCAGACCAGCCCGAGCATGCCGGTGGGAAGCGGCAGGCCGAGCGCGAGTCGGAAGATGAGGAAGAAGAAGAGGAAGGCTCCGGCGCTGACGGCGGCCGACATGAGCCACCCCCTGCTCTCGATGAACCGCAGGATCACGAAGGTCATCAGGGTCATGGACAGCAGCAGCCCCAGGAGGGGGATGAGCAGAATCGCGACGAACATCACGCCGAAGACCAGCTGGACCGCTCGGCCGCGCTGCCGGTGGGTGCGGCCGAAGACGTCGAGCTCCTCCTTCTCCCCACCGCCCGACTCGGCCATAGCCCTGGCCAGCTCCTCCTTGGCGCGGGCCTCGACCTTCTCGACCCCCTCCATAAATGAGCCCTCTACCGGGGCGGTGGGCGCGAGGAACATGCGGAGGAGCTCGAGCGCGGAGGCGACGACGATGAAGCTCCCGGTCAGTACCGGCAGGAAGCCAGGACCGACCTGGCCGTTGTCCGCCTGGAAGCCGTAGCCCCAGCCCATCACCGCGACCACGAGACCGACCACCAGGACGATGGCCGTCCCGATCACGTCCGCCCGGGACGGGCCGCTGCGCTCTTCCGCGAGCGCGGGCTCGTCTGCACCCGTCACGTCACACACTCCGTCCTTGAAGGGGTTGGTCCGGCCGGCGGGCACCCCGGCTGTCCGGGGTGCCCGCCGGGGCTGTCACTGCTGCCCGACGACCTCGCGCAGAATGCGGTCGTTCTCCTCGAGCACGGCGGTGAAGTCGTCACCGAAGGCCGCCGTCGGCTGCATCATGTTGCTCTCGATGTACTCCGTGTAGGCATCGGTCTCCACGAACTCCTCGCCGACGCCGATCCAGTAGTCACGGGCCTCCTCGGAGATGTCACCCGGGGCCAGGACGCCGCGGAACTGCGCGAACGAGACGTCGATGCCCTGCTCGGCGGCCGTCTCGACGTCGGCGAGCATCTCGTATTCGTAGCGCTCCTGCGCCGCGGCGCACAGCGGACGGACATCGCCGGACTCGATCTGTCCGCTCACCTCACCCGGGTTGACCGAGATCGCCTCGACCTGTCCGCCGAGCAGGGCGGTGAGCAGCTCGGCGCCGGACTCGAAGGGCACGCGGTTGAAGCTGGCGCCGGTCTCCTCCTCCATCAGCGTGAAGACGATGTTGTCCAGGCCGGTCGCCCCGGAGATGCCGACGTCGGCGCCCTCGCTCTTGGCCTTCTCGACCAGGTCGGGGCACGTCTGGAGCTCGGAGTCCGCGTTGACGACGATCAGGGTGTAGTCCTCGCCCAGCATCATGATCGGGGTGAAGTCCTCGTAGGTGAACTCCACGTCCTGGGTCGCCGGCAGGGCGATCAGCGCGGTCTCCGTCGCCAGGAGGACGTTGCCGTTGCCGGCCTCCCCGAGGAACTCCGAGTAGCCCACGGCACCCGAGCCGCCGTCGATGTTGCGGACGGTGATCGTGGCGTCCGAGACCTCCTCGAAGCCGGCGGCCGTCGCCCGGCCGGCAATGTCGCTGCCGCCGCCCGCCGCGAAGGGGACGATCATCGTGACGTTGCCGGGCTCGAACCCGCCTCCGCCGGTCGATCCGCCGTCTCCGCCGTCTCCGGCGTCCCCGCCGTTCCCGCAGGCGGTGAGCGCGATGAGGCTCACCGTCCCGAGCGCGGCCAGAGCACCACGGGTGCGCTTGTGTGCGGTCATGTTCTATCTCCCTTGATAGGTGGTGATATGTCGTCGAAGTGGACGTGTCAGGTGGTCTGCAGCGGCACGCCGGCGCCGCCGGCCCTCAGCTGCTGGAGCCACTCCCGCGACTCCGTGGTGGCGCCGGGCAGGGTGTCGACGACCTCGAGGAGGAAGGTGCCGTCCCCGTGGTTGCGCAGCGCCGTGGACGCCACCTCAAGCTCGCCCGTCAGCACCGCGGCCAGGAGGTCGCGGTGTCGCTGCACGTTGCCCTCGAGGTCCTCGATGGTCCTCCTTGCCTGGTTGTTCATGGCCATGCACAGCTGCAGCTGCATCGCCATCCGGTGGTAGGTGTCCTCGACCCGCGAGTGACCGGCGAGGCCCACGAGCGCGATGTGGAAGTCGAACCCCGCGGCGATCATCGCGGCCTCGTCCCCGGTGTCGACGATCATCTCCATGTCCGAGAGGCGGTCGTGACACCGCTGGACCCGGTCGGGGCGCAGGTCCGGCAGAGCGAGCCGCAGAGACATAAGCTCCAGCTCCTTGCGCAGCGTGACGATCTCGTAGACGTCGTGCTGCGTCAGGGGAGTCACCCTGGCGCCCCGCCGCGGCTGGTGCTCCACGAGCCCCATCCGCGCCAGGGACTGGAGCGCCTCGCGGATGGGGGGCCGGGACACGCCGAGCTCGGCGCACAGAAACTCCTCGGTGAGGCGCTGCCCGGGGACGTAGTCCCCGATGAGGATCCCGCGCTCGATCCGCTCGGCGGCGAGCACCGCAAGACTCGGCGTCTCGGACAGCTTGCGGGTCGCGAGCGTCGTCATGCGTCACCTCCGAACGGTCCTGTACTTGGTATACAGTGTGCGAGAGAATATAGCCCAGGTCACACCGGAACGCAACGATGCGGCCGAAGAACTTTTGTTGCTGGAGGATGCCCATGACCGACACCTCGACCGCCCCGCTCGCAGGGGTCACCGTTCTGGAGATCGGCGTCTTCATGGCCGGGCCGTTCGCCACGATGCAGCTGGCCGACCTCGGGGCCCGGGTCATCAAGGTGGAGAACCCGCAGGGAGGTGACCAGACCCGCGCGACCGGCCCGCACGTCGAGGGCGAGAGCGCCCCCTTCGCGCTGCTGAACCGCAACAAGGAGTCGGTCACGATGGACCTCAAGAGCGAAGAGGGCAGGGCGGCCTTCCTCGAGCTGGCGCGCCGGGCCGACGTACTGGTGGAGAACCTGCGGCCTGGCACGCTGTCGCGGCTCGGCCTGGGCTGGGGTGACCTGCACGAGGTCAACCCGCGCCTCGTCTACGCCTCCGCCTCCGGCTGGGGGCAGGACGGACCGCTGAGCCCCCTTCCGGGGCTGGACATCATGGCCCAGGCACGCAGCGGCCTGATGAGCATCACCGGTCACCCCGGGATGCCGCCGGCGAAGGTGGGCGTACCGATCTGCGACCTGACCGCGGCGCTGTACGTCGCGCTCGCGGTGGTCGCCGCCCTGCGGGAACGCGACCGTAGCGGCGAGGGCCAGTACATCGACGTGTCCCTGATGGAGAGTGGTGTGTCCCTGGCCGTCTGGGAGGCGGGTGGCTTCTTCACAGACGGTCGTGTCGGCGGCCCGAACGGGTCGGCGCACCAGAACCAGGCTCCCTACCAGGCGGTCGTCACCCAGGACGGCTACGTCACGATCGGGGCGACGACACCCCGCAACTGGAAGGCCTTCTGCGAGACGCTCGGCCTGATGTCCCTCCTCGAGGACCCCCGGTATGCCGGCGCGTGGGAGCGGCTTGAGCACCGCGAGGAGCTCATCGCCGAGATCGAGGCCGAGACCTCGACGCGCACCACCGCCGAGATCGTGGAGCTGCTCAACGAGGCCGGGGTTCCGTGCGCCCCGATCAGCGACTACGCCCAGGTGTTCACCGACGAGCACCTCCTGGCCAGGGACTTCTTCTGGGACTCCCCGCACCCGGTCATGGGCAAGGTCCGCCAGCTCGGCTCCCCCATGCGGTTCTCCCGGACGCCGACGGTGCGCCGTTCCGCCGGGCCCGTGCTGGGTGCGGACAACGACACCGTTCTCCCCCACGCCGAGGATCCGGCCGACACCGCGAACGACACCACTGACGCCGCGAGAGGAACCACACGATGACCGACGCACTGCGCCCCCGGATCGCGATGACCATGGGCGACCCCTCCGGGATCGGCCCTGAGCTGGCCGTGCGCCTCCTGGCCGAGCCCGACACCCTGGACCAGGCCGACGTGCGGCTCCTCGCGACCCCGGCCGAGCTCGACGCGGCCTGCGAGGAGGCCGGGGTGCAGGTGCCCACCTCCCCCGAGCCGACCGCCGGCCACGTGACCCTGGTGCCGCCCCAGCTAGGGGACCGCCCGGTTGCCCGCGGCCGGGCCACCGTGGAGGGTGGCCGGCGCGCGATGACCGACCTGCTGCACTGCCTCGACCTCTACAGGTCGGACTCGGTCGACGCGATCATGTTCACCCCCCTCAACAAGAGCGCCCTGCACTGGGCGGGGATGCACGAGGAGGACGAGCTGCGGTGGTTCGCCAAGGAGCTCGGCTGGGACGGCACCACGTCCGAGCTCAACTTCGTGCCTGGCCTGACCACCTCGCGCGTCACCTCGCACGTGGCGCTCTCGGAGGTGTCTCGGCGGATCAGCGCGCGGTCGGTCCTGGACGCGACGCGCCTGCTGCACCAGGTCGTCCGGGACAACGGCGCCGAGAGTCCCCGTCTGGCCGTCTGCGCGCTCAACCCGCACGCGGGCGAGAACGGCCAGTTCGGGCGTGAGGAGATCGACCACATCGAGCCTGGCGTGGAGCTGGCCCGGGCCGAGGGCATCGACGCCTCCGGGCCCTTCCCCTGCGACACGATCTTCATCGAGGCCCGGGACGGGCGCTTCGACGGCGTCGTCACGATGTACCACGACCAGGGCCAGATCGCGATGAAGCTCCTCGGCTTCGACCAGGGCGTGACCGTTCAGGGGGGCCTGCCTGTGCCGATAGCCACCCCCGCCCACGGCACCGCATACGGCATCGTCGGCAAGGGCGTGGCGAGCCTCGGCCCCACCCGGCGTGCCTTCGAGATCGCCACCAACCTGGGTCGTCGGGCGTCCCTCGCCCGGGCGGCGCAGCCGGCCGGCGGCTGAGCCACGGCCGATGACGGGGCAGCGGCTCGGAGCGGTCGCCGACGACTTCACCGGGGCCACCGACCTGGCGGGCAACTGGGCCTCGCGGGGCCTGAGGACCTCTGTCCTGCTCGGTGTCCCGGAGGACAGTTCCGACCTCGGCGGCGGTGACGACGACGCCGTGGTGGTGGCCCTGAAGACCAGGTCGGCCCCGCCGCAGGAGGCACGCGACCTCTCCGTCCGGGCCGGGCGGTTCCTCCTGGAGCGGGGGTGCGTGCAGCTCTACGACAAGTACTGCTCCACCTTCGACTCCACGCCGCGGGGCAACATCGGCCCGGTGGCCGACGCGCTCCTGGAGCTCACCGGGGCCGACCGCGCAGTCGTCGTCCCCTCCTTCCCGGACAACGGACGCACGGTCTACCAGGGTCACCTCTTCGTCGGCGGCACCCTGCTCCACGAGAGCCCGATGAAGGACCACCCACTGACACCGATGCGGGACTCGCACGTCCCCCGGCTGCTGGCGGCGCAGACGAGGCACCACGTGGGTCTGGTCACTCTGGATCGGGTCGAGGGCGGCCCGGACGTCCTCCGCCGGGCGCTGGACGACCAGGCGCGCGCGGGCTGCCGGCTCGTGGTCGTCGACGCCGTGCGCCCCCGCGACCTCACCACGATCGCCGAGGCGACCCGGTCGGACCGGCTGGTCACCGGTGGCTCCGGCCTCGCCCTGGGTATGCCGCGTCGAGCCGGCGAGCGCCGCGCGCTGCGCAGCGTCCCGGGCCACCGCGTCATCCTCTCCGGGAGCGCCTCGACGGCGACCCGCGAGCAGGTCCGCCGGGCGGCCGGCCGGGTGACCTCCGTCCGGCTGGACGTCGAGCAGCTCCTGGCTCGTCCTTCGGCCTACCTGGCTCAGCTGGTGGACGCCCTCTCGGCCTCTTGGCGGGCCGAGCCCCGTCGCCCCGCGCTGGTCTACTCCGTGGCCTCGACCGACGACCTTCGGCGCACCCGCCACCTCGGCACCGACGCCAGCCGTCTGGTGGAGGACGCGCACGCCCAGCTCGCGGTCGCTCTCTCGGACGCCGGCGCCACGGAGTTCCTGGTGGCGGGAGGCGAGACGTCGGGGGCCGTGATGCGGGCGCTCGGGGTCCGGCGGCTGGCCGTCGGGCAGGCCCTGGCCCCCGGGGTCTCCTGGCTGGGCGGGACCACGGCAGCCGGCCGACACCACAACTTCGTGCTCAAGTCGGGCAACTTCGGAAGCCCCGATCTCTTCCTCACCGCATGGGAGGCGCTGGTGTGAGCACCGTCGTCCAGCAGATGTGCCGGGCCGGCAAGCACCTGGCGGAGCTCGGCCTGTCACCCGGCTCCTCCGGAAACATCTCCGTCCGCGAGGGCGACCGCCTCTACCTCAGCCCGACCGGCGTCGCGCTGGCAGACCTCGACGAGGGATCCGTGGCGGTCACCGCCCTGTCCCCGAACGGCCTCGATCCGCTCTCAGGACCACGACCGTCGAAGGAGGCGTCCCTCCATGCCGCGATGTACCTCCGCGACCCCTCGGTGACCTGCGTGGTCCACCTGCACTCGACGTATGCGGTGGCCGCCTCGTGCCTTCCTCCGTGGACCGCGTACAGCGCCCTGCCGCCGCTGACCCCCTACCTCGTCATGCGCCTGGGCAACCTGCCCCTCGTCCCCTACCGGGCCCCCGGTGACCCCTCTCAGGCCCAACTCATCGGCGACCTCACCCTGGACTTCCACGGAGTGCTGCTGCAGAACCACGGACCGGTCGTCACGGGTGTCGACGTGCAGCAGGCCGTCGATCGGGCGGTGGAGGTCGAGGTCGCCGCCCGCACGGCCGTGCTGATCGGCGACAGGCCACGGGCCCGTCTGCTCTCCGAGCAGGAGTGCCGCGCGCTGGCCCGGCACCACGGCCAGCCCTGGGGCCTCGCTACCGCCGAGGAGACGCCCACGTGACGGCCGCCGTGCGCTGGGTGGCCAACCTCAGCATGCTGTTCAACGAGCTGCCTCTGCTGGAGCGTCCGGCCGCGGCCAGGGCCGCGGGCTTCGAGGATGTGGAGATGTGGTGGCCCTTCGACGGCCGCGCCGTCCCCCGACCGACCGAGGTCGACCGCCTGGTCGAGGTGATCGTCGAGGCAGGAGTGCACCTGACCGCGATGAACCTCTTCGCCGGGTTCATGGCGCAGGGCGACCGGGGCGTGCTGTCCCACCCCGACCGTGCCGCCGAGTTCGGCTCGTGCCTCGACACCGCCGTCACGTTCGCGCAGCGCCTAGGGGTGAAGCTGTTCAACGCCCCGTACGGACTGTGCCTACCGGACCTGCCGGAGGACGTGCAGGCGCGGACCGCTCTGCGGTCGCTCGGCTCGGCAGCGACGAGGCTCGACGAGGTGGGCGGAACCGTCCTGATCGAGCCGCTGAGCGGCGCGCCGGACTACCCGCTGCGCTCGACGCAGGACGCCGTGGAAGTGATCGAGTCGGTGCGCCGGACGTCCGGCCTGCCCAACGTCGCTCTCCTGCTCGACCAGTACCACTTGGAGCGCAACGGCTTCGACCCCCTGCCCGACGCCCGCACGCTCGAGTACGTCCGGCACGTCCAGGTGGCCGAGTCACCCTCCCGGGGCGAACCGGGCAGCGGAGCCGGTCGCGTGGCGGCCTTCGTCGACGCGCTGCTCGCCCGCGGCTATCAGGGCGCGGTGGCGCTCGAGTACAAGCCCACGACGACCACGGCCGAGTCCTTGCAGACCTGGCGCCGGCACGTCAGCCGCTGACCAGCGCGTCGAGCACCTCCGCGTCCACACCGTCGACGTCGTCCAGCCGAAGGACCTCCCCCGGCCGGATGTTCCGGCGCGTGCGCGCCCCGTCCAGAAGGTAGAACGGGCAGGCCTCCGCCGGGGACGACTGCGTGCTCACGAAGACCGGCTCGCAGCCGGCGATCTCATGGTGGTGGCCCGCCACGCGCAGCACCGAACCGACCGGTATCGCCTGCGTGGCTCGCGCCGCCATGCTCACACCGTGCGGCTGCGGCGCGCGCACCACGCCGGACGCCGCCTGCGCCACCGACGCGGGCGTCTCGACACCCATCAGGTGGTAGGGGTGGTAGATGCAGGCGTAGCGCCCGTCCCGGCTGACCACGTGCCCCTTGTCCCGCAGCATCGCCCACGTCTGCGGGTCTCCGGTACGGACGACGACGAAGACGCCACCGGCGAAGCTGGCCTCCCCGGGGAGCCGCAGCATGACGAAGACATCGAGCACCCCGGTCGAGGTCAGCAGCCCACCGTCGGCGTGCTCGGCGTAGATGTCGGCCAGCTCCGCGGGACGTGCGAGCGGGTAGTGCATGGTCAGGCCGTCGGACCCCAGGCCCGAGTACTGCGACACGACCGCCATCTCGCAGTAGTCGGCGGCGACATGCCGAAGCAGCGTCCCGACGGACCCGGCACGCCGGGCGAGCGAGCCGCGAAGGTCGGCGTCCGGCACGAGGGTCCCGGCGAGCCCGGGGGCGTGCTCCGTCCGGCCGTTGAGCGCGGCGACACCGCTGGTGGGGTCAAAGTGCAGGTCGTACTCGCCCGCCTTACCCGCCGCCACGACGTCGAGCCCCAGGTCCTGCACCCGGTCCAGCAGCTCGAGGAGGTTGGCCGGCTGGTCGCCGCGGCCCGGCAGGTAGCCGACCCGACACCGTCGGGCGAGCTGGGCGAGGTGACGGCCGGCCGCGCTGTCGACCTCCTTGCTCACCATGACGACCCCCTTGCCGTGGAGCAGGGCGTCGCGCGCGAAGCGGAACCCGGCGGCAGGACGGCCCGTGGCCTCGACGAGCACGTCGTAGGACCGTTCGTCGAGCGCCTCCGGGACGGCGACCACCACGCGACCGGACGACACCGCGGCCTGCGCGTCGTCGGGGGTGCGGCACACCTCTACCTCGTCCGTCGGCACGCCGAGGCTGGCGAGCATCGCCTCCACCGCGTCGGTGTCGGGGTCCACGAGCACCGTCGCCCGCATGTCGCTCCGGAGGCGGAGCTGCTGCAGGAGGGTCCGACCATACCCGCCGGCGGCACCGGTCAGCGCTACTCGAATGTCTTCCACACCAGTCCTTCGCACAGCGGTGGTCGGCACTATCGGCCCACGTCCACCGACCGTACCCGTCACAGGTCACATCGGACGGTGACGACTCACCGGACTTGACAGCAACCGGGACCAAGGGCCTCCATCGCGGTCACGACGCGGCCCTCGATGGCCGGCTCGGCCACGCGTCGCAGCCGGGGATGGGGCGGGACGACGCGTCGACTAGTCGCGCCGGAGGGTCTTGCCCAGATCGTCACCCTCCCAAAGCCAGGCGCGGATGCTGTCGCCATGCTGGTCGAGCAGTGGGGGGCTGGCGTGGTGTACGGGCGTGGTCTCGGAGCCGTCGGGGGTGAAGAACCGCAGCGGGGGCCCGGGCAGCTGCACGGTCCCCAGAGTCGGGTGCTCGACGTCCACGAGCAGGCCCTGGGATCGGGTCTGGTCCCACTCGTACACCTCCTCCAACGTCCGCACCCGTCCCGAGGGCACCCCGGCAACAGAGAGCCGCTGCAGCAGGTCTGCCTTGTCCAGGTCGGCAAAGGTCTTCTCGAGCAGCGCGATCACCTGCGGCCGATGCGCGACCCGCTGGGCGTTCGTCGCCATGCCCGCCCCGTCTGGTTCCAGGCCGAACTCGTCGCATAGCCGCCGCCACAGGCCCTCGTTGCCGCAGGCGATCTGCACCGCCCCGTCGCGGCAGTGGAACAAGCCGTAGGGGGCGATCGAAGGATGATGGTTGCCTTGGGCCCGCGGCACCTCTTTCGCCACGGTCCACCGGGTCCCCTGAAAGGCGTGCACCCCCACGATCGAGGCCAGCAGCGACGTCCGCACCACCTGCCCGCGACCCGTGCGCTCACGCTCCAGCAAGGCTGCGATCACCCCGTAGGCGCCGTACATGCCCGAGAGCACGTCCCCGATCGGGACACCGACCCGCTGCGGGTCCTCCGGTCCTGAGCCGGTCAACGACATGAGCCCCGCTTCTCCCTGGGCGATCTGGTCGTAACCGGCCCGGCCGCCCTCGGGACCGTCATGACCGAACCCGGAGATCGAGAGCACCACCAGACGCGGGTTCAGCTCGGACAGCAGTTGCGGTGGGAACCCCAACCGGTCCAGCGTGCCCGGACGGAAGTTCTCCATCAGCACGTCCGCCCGCCGCACTAGCTCGGCCAGTACAGCCCGCCCGTCATCGGACTTCAGGTCCAGCGCCACCGACTCCTTGTTGCGGTTGCACGACAGGAAGTAGGTCGCCACCTCATCACCGTCCGAGCCCGGCACGAACGGCGGACCCCACGAGCGCGTGTCATCCCCAGTTCCCGGCGACTCCACCTTCACCACCCGCGCCCCCAGGTCAGCCATCATCATCGCCGCCTGCGGACCCGCTAGCGCACGCGTCAGGTCGACCACCAGCGTGCCCGCCAACGGGCCTGTCCGTCTGTCGGTCCCTGTGCTGTCGACATCCAGGGCCCCTTCTCCGTTCTTCCTGTGCGACAGGTCGTGGCCTGCCTTGTTCCTGGTCAACTGCCTGCCGCCACAACATCGTTGCGCAGCGTGCCCACCCCGGGTATGCGGCACTCGGCGACATCGCCCGGCCGCACGTGGATTGCTCCCGGCGTCCCGGGCGAGAGGATGTCGCCGGGGTACAGCGGCATCACCTTGCTGTGGAAGCTGATGAGAAACGCCGGCGAGAACCGCATGTTGGCCACGACGTTGGTCCGGCGGTCGGAGCCGTTGACCACGGTTGACACCTCGACGTCCTCGAGCCTGCCGATTTGTGCCAGGACTGTCTCCAGCGGGACGATCTCTGGCCCGAAGGAGAAGAACCCGGGGAAGTTCTTGGACCGGGTCAGGAAGCGGGGGTTGCGCTGGAGGATGTCCTCCGCGGTCTGGTCGAGGACGGGGACCACTCCGAGTACGTGGTCCAGGGCGTCCTCCTCCTCCACGTTGCGGCAGTAGCTGCCGATCACGATGCCCAGCTCTGCCTCGCTCGTGGTGCGCTCGCTCTGCGGTGGCAGGGGAATGGGCTCGTTCGGCCCGATAATCGTGTGGTCACCCTTGACGAAGGACGCCGGCTCCTCGGGCACGTCCTCCGACAGGTCAGCGGCGTGGTCGCGGTAGTTCAGCCCGATCCCCCAGATCAGCCGCGGGTGGCGGTAGGGCGCGGTGAACGTCACCGACTCCCGTGGCCGGAACCGGTGCGCAGGGGCCTCCGCGGCCATCCTGCGCAGCGTCTCGACCCGGTCCTGCCGGATCAGGGCCAGCAGGTCACCCCCGGCGGCCGGGTCGAGGTCCGAGGCGGTCACCACACCGCGGTGAGGGTCGACCAGAACGGCCAGCTCGACGCCGTCCTCGATGATCGTCGCCAGGTTCACGTGGACTCCTTCTCAGGTCGTTGGACTTCTTGACGCCGGTATGGCGTGTGCTGGGCGTGAGGGATGCTGCGTCAGTGGGCGCGGACGAGACCGCCGTCGCAGCGGATCTGCTCCCCCGTGACGTAGGCGGCCGCCTGGCTCGCGAGGAAGACGGCCACGGCCGCGAACTCCTCGGGAGTGCCGTAACGGCCGGCCGGGATAGAAGCCTCGGACCCCGCGCGAACTTCCTGCACCGTCCGGCCGGTGCGCTCCGCGGCAGCCTGGTCGAGCTGGGTCACCCGGTCGGTGTCGATCCGGCCGGGCAGCACCATGTTGACCGTCACCCCGGAGCCCGCGACCTCGCCCGCCAGTGTCTTGAGGTAGCCGGCCAGGGCGGCGCGGCCGACGTTGGACGCCGCGAGGTTGGGAAGCGGCTGCTGGACGCCGCTGGACCCCACCGCGACGATGCGGCCCCACCCCCGCTCGATCATCGCCGGCAGCACGGCCTGCACGAGCGCCACGTGCGGCCGCACGAGCAGGTCGACCGCGGTGGTGACGCCGTCCGCGCCCAGCTCCCTCGCCGTCCCGGGGCGTGGGCCGCCGCCGTTGAGGACGAGCACGTCGACGTCGCCGAACGTCTCTTGGGCGACCGACAGGACCCTCTCCGGAGTTCCCGAGTCCGTGAGGTCCGCGGCGACCCCCACCGTAGAGGGCAGCGACTCCGTGAGTGCCCGGACGCGGTCGACGTCACGGCCAACGAGCACGAGGTTGGCGCCCTCGGCGGCGAGCGCCTGCGCGATGGCCCGGCCGATCCCCGAGGTCGCCCCCAGCACAAGCGCTGTCCTGTCGCTGAGTCCCAGGTCCATCAGGGCGACGCCTCCCCAAGGAGCAGGGGCTGCACGGCTGCGAGATGGTCCTCGAGCAGCGCCAGCAGCCGATCGGGCATGGTGGCGGCCGGTGGCCGGACGCCCGGGTGGTCGAGCACGCCCCTCCGGTGCAGGAGCATCTTGCGCAGCGCCAGGGCGATCCCGTGCTGCTGCTCGAAGGTGGCCAGGGGCAGCCACGGGGACCAGGCGTCCCGCGCGGCCGCGACGCCACCCGTGGCGAAGGCGTCGAGGGTGGCGCGCAGGCCTTCGGGATGGCTGAACCCGGTCATCGCACCGGCAGCGCCCATGGCGAGCTCGTCGATGAGGCCGACACCGCCGAGCCCGCCGAACACCGGCACCGCTCCGACCTCGCTGAGACGGCTGATGGCCGGCGGCGTCGGAGGCGCCTCGGCCTTGACCGCGACGAGGAAGGGACAGCGCTGGACCACCTCGACAACCCGATCCACAACCATGACCACACCGCTCGCCACGGGGTAGTCCTGCACGACGACACCCATGCCCGTGGCCTCGTGCACCGCGGTGAGGTGGCGCACGACGACAGTCGGGTCAGGAGAGTTGAGCTGGACCATCAGGGCCGCGGGACGGCCTGCGGCCTGCAGCGCGTTCTGCGCCTGCTCGACCACCACGGCCGTGCTGCGTCCGGCGACGCCGAGGACGAGCGGTATACCGGCCGCCTCCTCCGCGACCACCTCGACGACGGCGCGCTGCTCCTCCAGGCTCAGGTGCGCCGCCTCACCGAAGACTCCGAGCGCCACGAGCCCGTCCGCACCGGCCTGGCGGGCGAAGCGCACCTGGCGTCGTGCCGACCTGAGGTCGACCTGGCCGTCGGCGAGGAAGGGCGTGGTCAGGATGACCCAGAGGCCCGGGGTCAGGGTCCCCGGCACGGTCGGGACCACGCCTACTCCCCGACCGTCGAGGAAGGGCCGACCAGCTGGTCGACAAGGTACTCCGCGATCGCCAGGCTGGAGGTGGCCGCCGGCGACGGCGCGTTGCGCAGCACCGTCACCCGTTCGCTGCGGTCGATGCGGAAGTCGTCGACCAGGCTGCCGTCGCGGTCCATGGCCTGCGCGCGGATGCCGCGCGGACCGACCACCACGTCGTCCGGGGATAGCTCAGGCACATATTTCTGGGCCGCGGCGATGAACCGGCGCCGGCTCAGCGAGCCTGCCATCTCCTGCACGCCGGTCCGCCAGTTCTTCCGGGCGAAGCCGGCGAACCCCGGCCACCGCAGCGTCTCGACCAGGTCTCGTGCCGAGATGGTGCCCCACCCGTAGCCCTCGCGGGCCAGCGCCAGCACGGCGTTCGGCCCGATGAGCACCTCGCCGTCGACCCTGGGGGTCAGATGCACGCCAAGGAAGGGATATCGCGGGTCGGGGACGGGGTAGACGAGCCTGGTGACCAGGTCCCTCCGCTCCGGCCGCAGCGCGTAGTACTCGCCGCGGAAGGGCATGATGCGTGGCTCTTCGGAGCCGCCGACCCTGCGGGCCAGCCGGTCGGCGTGGAGCCCGGCGCAGATGACGACGTGGTCGAACTCCTCCTCGACGGTCCGTCCGCCGGAGGTGCTCGTGACGACGACCCCGCCGGGGCGCTCCCGCAGGTCCGTCACCTCAGTGGCGGTCCGTACCCGGCCCCCGCCCTGCTCCACGAGCCCGGCCAGCCGCCGCGCCACGCCGGGGAAGTCGGTGATGGCGGTCGTCGGCGACAGCAGCCCGGCGACCCCCTCGACGTGCGGCTCGAGCTCGCGCAGCTCGGCCGCGGAGAGGTGGCGCACGCCTGGGACGCCGTTGGCCTCGGCCCGCCCGGCGATCCCGGCGAGCCGGGAGGCCTCGGCGTGGTCGAGAGCCACCAGCACCTTGCCGATCTCGTCGTAGGCGACGTCGTGCTCGGCGCAGAACTCCCGGAGCATGCCCACGCCCCGGCGGCAGAGCCGGGCCTTCAGCGAGCCGGGCGTGTAGTAGAGCCCGGCGTGCACCACCCCGCTGTTGCGGCCGGTCTGGTGCTGGGCGAGCGCCGACTCCTTCTCGAGCACGGTCACCTCGGCCCCCTGCTCGACCTCGATCAGCCGGTGTGCGACGGCAGCGCCGACGATGCCCCCGCCGACCACCGCATACCTGCGTCCCCTCACAGATCCTCCCTCTGCCGCGGGGGCTCGGCCCCGACAGTCGCGTGCTGGGTGTCCTCCGGGGAGGTATGGGGTTGCTCCGGCGGGTGCGTACCGACCGTACCGGCGCGGCCCGGCCGACCCCTCCCGGTCCGCTCCCGGCGGCGCCGGCGCAGCCCTGCGTTGCGGACCCTTACCCTCACGATCCGGGAGATCCACGGGCTGAGCAGCGGCAGCGTCACCAGCACGGCGATCGCCACGAGCAGCCACATCGAGGTGGTCCGCCGCAGGAAGATCGTCATGTCACCGCCGGAGATCACCATCGTCTGGCGCAGCGTCTCCTCCGCCAGCGGGCCGAGGACCAGGGCGATCACCAGAGCCGCCGGCGACATGCCGTAACGGCGCATGAAGAACCCGAGCACGCCGCAGGTCAGCATGATCCCGACCTCGATGATGCTGCCGTTCACGGTGTACGTACCGAGGGCGCACAGCACGATGATGACCGGCGCCAGGATCCGGAACGGGACGCGCGCGACGCTCGCGAAGCTGGGGATCATGAAGACGTTGATCAGCAGCAGCATGACGTTGCCGAGGTACATGCTGGCGATCAGACCCCAGGCGAACTCCGGGTTCTGCTCCATCAGCAGCGGCCCGGGCTGCAGCCCCCACATCAGGAAGCCTGCAAGCAGCACGGCGGTGGCACCAGACCCCGGGATGCCCAGGGTGAGCAGCGGCACCATGGCTCCGGCCGACGCGCCGTTGTTGGCCGCCTCCGGGCCGGCCAGCCCGGCCATCGCGCCCTTGCCGAACTTCTCCGGCGTCTTGGAGACCGACTTCTCAAGGTTGTAGGACATCAGCGACGCCACAGTGGCTCCGGCACCCGGCGCGGTGCCGACGAAGAAGCCGAGGAGGGAGCCGCGGCCCATGGCGCCGGCGCTCTCGCGGTAGTCCTGCCGGGTCGGCCAGAAGGCGCGGTCGCGCACCGAGACCTTGGCGTAGGCGATCTTCTCGAGGTGGCCGCCGCGCCACACCGTGTGCAGGATCTCGCCCACGCCGAAGAGCCCGATGGCGACCGGGACGAAGTCGATGCCGTTGATGAGCTCGGTCGAGCCGAAGGTGTACCGCTGCTGGCCCACGCCCACGTCGATGCCCACGGTGGCCAGCGCGAAGCCGATGAGGGCGGAGAGAAAGCCGAGCATCCGGTGCTTGCCGACGATGACGATCAGCGTGAGCAGCCCGGCCACCACCACGAGGAACAGCTCCGGCGGCCCGAATGTCTTGGCCACGGAGGCTGTGAGCGGGGCGAAGAAGCTGATGAGCACGGCGCCGACCGTGCCGGCCACGAACGAGGCCACAGCTGCCATGACCAGGGCGGGTCCGGCCCGGCCCTTCCGGGCGAGCGGGTAGCCGTCGAACGTGCTGGCGACGGTGGCTGACTCTCCTGGGGTGTTGATCAGGACCGAGGTGATGGTGCCGCCGTACATCGACCCGTAGTAGACGGCCGCCAGCATGACGATCGCGCCCGTCGGGTCCAGCCCGAACGTCAGCGGCAGCAGGATCGCCAGGCCGGCTGAGGGACCGAGCCCTGGCATGACACCGACGATCATCCCTACCGTCACGCCTGCTGCGAGCAGCAGGATGTTCTGCAGGGTCAGGACCGCGGCGATACCCGCCCCCAGGTCGTTGAAGATGTCCACGCTGACGCTCTCCTCGGGCAGTCGTGTTTCGCTAGAAGCGGGGCAGGAGCCCGCTGGGCAGACCGGCGTTGAGCGCGGTCTGGAAGAGCAGGTACATGGCGATCGGCACCAGCACCGCCACCAGGATGTTGGCCACCCAGCGGCCTCGGTTGAGGAACGAGAGCAGGCCGATGGTGAACAGCGCCGAGCTGATGATGGCCCCGAGGCTGTTGAGGGTGAGCAGCAGGACCCCGCTCAGGGCGATCGTGACGATGAGGGCGAGCGGGTGCCGCCCCAGGTCACCCTCGCCCGCCTCGTCCTCCTCGAAGCCGGCGTCCTCGACGGCGGCCTCACCAGGACGAAGGCTGTTGACGAGCGCGCCCGCCGCGATGAGCACGCCGAGGGAACCGATGATCTGCGGGAAGAAGCCGGGACCGATCCGCCCGCCGCCGGTGATCCGATCCATCTGGAAGGCCATGACGGTGTAGCCGACCAGGACGGCGAGCAGGACGGCGAAGAACACTGCGCGACCCCACGGCCGTCCCTCCGCGTGCCCGGCCGGGGCCGCCGGGGCGGCGACCTCCGGCCGGGCCGGCGAGTCGCTCACAGCGCTCCGGCCTCCTCCAGGGTGGTCCGGAAGTCCTCGTTGGTGGCGTCCAGGAACTCCATGAAGTCCTCGCCCCACAGCACGTTCTCGGTCAGGTAGTTGGACTCGATGTACTCGTCCCACTCCGGGGTCTCGACAACCTCCTTCATGGTGTTGATCCACCACTCCTGGGCCTCTGCAGGAGCCTCGGGCGGCAGGATCATGCCGCGCGGCATCGCCGGCAGGTCCTCGATGCCCTTGTCCTCACCGGTAGGGATATCCGGGAGGGCGGGCAGTGCCTCCTTCCCGGTGTAGAGCAAGGGGCGCACCTCCTCGGCCTCGACCTGGCCCAGGATCGAACCGGTGTTGGAGACGATGGCGTCCAGCGAGCCGGAGAACAGCGCCGTCTGGAGCTGGCCCTCCTCGTTGAACGGCACGTACTCGATCTCGTAGCCGGCGGCGTCGGCGATCAGGGAGTGCAGGATGAAGTCGACGTTGACTGTGCTGATGCCGCCGACGACCACGCTCTCCTGGGCGGTTGCGTGCTCGACCCAGTCCTCCCACGTCTGGAACTCGCTGTCGCCGGGCACGACGAACAGGGCGTCGTCGGTGGCGAACAGGCCGACGGGGGTGAAGTCCTTGTAGGTCCAGCCGGTGTCGGCCTGCAGCGGGGTGGTGATGAAGGAGCCGGACGTGGTGGAGATGCCGTAGCCGCTGCCGCGCTGGTTGAGAAGGTAGCCCCACCCGGTCGCGCCGCTGCCGCCCTCGCGGTTCTCGAGTCGAATGTCCTCGGGGTAGAGCTCGTACTGCTTGATGATCTCGACCATCGTGCGGGCCATGATGTCGTTGCCGCCACCGGGGCCGAAGGCGATGGTCCAGTCCATGTCCTCCGTGGGGTAGTCGGCGGCACTCTCGCCGCCGCCGCCACCGCCGTCGCCGTCGCTGTTGCCGCAGGCGGTGAGGGCGGCGAGAAGCGCGACGCTCCCGAGTCCTGCGATCACCTTTGAACGCATCTTTCCTCCTTTGGCCGGGGGTCCGGCCGGGTTGGCCGGTCCGTCACGGTGGCGGACCGGGGTGGTGCTGGTCGTTGCTGTCACGGGGTCGTGGTGGTCAGGGCATCCAGGCGGTGCCAGGACCCGGTGGCGAAGGCGGTGAGCCTGCCCTGGGTGTCGGTGAGCCTGGACTCCAGGTGGACGAGCCGCCGGCCGGCCTTGATGACCCGGCCGGTGCAGATCCCGTCGGTGGTGAGCGGCCGGAAGAACCGCAGCTGCATCTCGATCGTCATGGCGGTCGAGAGGTAGCGGTGGCACAGGTGGCCCATCGAGATGTCCATCACCGTGCCGAGCACGCCGCCATGCACAGACCCCTGGGGGTTGCCCAGGTGCGGCGCATAGGGCAGGTGCACCGTGCAGGTCTGCTCCGCGTCGTCGTAGTCGATCGACAGGCCGAGGAACCGGGCTAGGAAGAAGTCGCCGAACTCCTGCTTGTCGGACCGGGCCGCCTCGGTGGCCCGGGCCACGGCGCCGTCCCAGAGGGTGGCTGTCATCACGACCACCGGAACTCAGGCGGCCGCTTCTCCAGGAAGGAGCGCACGCCCTCGGCGAAGTCCTCGGTCTCGAACGAGGAGTTACGCAGGTCGAGCGTCTCCTGGTCGTCGCGGACCTGACCGCCGAGAACCCGGCGGACCATCTCCTTGCCGGCCCGGACGCTGAACTGGGCACGCGTGGTGATCACGCGCGCGAAGTCGTAGGTGTAGTCCTCCAGCTCCTCGGGCTCCACCACCTCGTCGACCAGGCCGAGCTCCACGGCCCGCCGGGCCTGGATCTGCTGGCCCGACATGAGGATCCACTTGGCCCGCGAGGGGCCGGCCAGATCCACGACTCGCTTGGTCGACTCCAGGCTGTAGACGAGGCCGAGCTTGGCCGGCGTGATGGCGAGCTTGGCCCTGGTGTCCGCGAAGCGCATGTCGCAGGCGAGCGCCAGCCCGGCGCCCCCGCCGATGCAGTAGCCGTGGATCATCGCGATGGTGGGCTTCGTCATGCCCTCCAGCGCCCGCTCCGCCGCCGCCACCTTCGCGTTGTAGTTCTTGGCCTTCACCGCGTCGCTGCGCTCGGCCTCGAACTCGGTGATGTCGGCGCCCGACGCGAAGGACCGCTCCCCCGCCCCGCGCAGGACGACCACCTTGACGGCAGCGTCGGCTTCGAGCTCGGCCACCAGACCGGGCAGGGCCCTGTACATCCCGATGTTGATGGCATTGTGGCTCTGCGGCCGGTTGAGGGTCAGTGTCGCTACGGCGTCGTCACGGGTGACGGTGAGGTCGTCGGTCATGGTCAGCTCAGTCATGGGTCAGCTCCTCGCTGCCTCGGCCGTTGCGCGTGAGCCGACGGGGTCGTTCAGTTCGGGGTGAGCGTCGAAGAGCACGCCCCGCTCGAAGAGCTCGGCAATCCTGTCGTCGGGGACGCCTGCCTCACGGAGCACCTCGGCCGTGTGCTGTCCGATCCACGGCGCCGGTCCGCGGACCGAGAAGTCGAGGTTGCTGAACTTGGTCGGCGGGGCGATGGTCTTCATCGGGCCGATGATCGGGTGCTCGACCTCGGCGATCATCCCGCGGGCGATGACCTGCTCGTCCTGCAGCGTCTCGTCGTAGCGCAGCACCGGCCCGACCGGCACGCCTGCGGCGTCGATGATCTCGATCCACTCGTGCGTGGTCTTGGTCTGGGTGATCGCCTCGATGTCCGCCTGCAGCTCGTCACGGTGCGCCATGCGGTCCTGCAGCGTCAGGTAGCGAGGGTCTTCCTGCCACTCCGGGACCCCCAGCGCGTCTTCCACCAGCCGCTTCCACAGCCGGTCGTTGCCCGCGCCGATGGTGACGAACCCGTCGGCGGTCTTGTAGGCCTGGTAGGGGGTGGACCGTCGGTGCCGGGTCCCGGTCGCTTCGGGGACCTCTCCGGCACCGAAGTAGGCGCCCTGCTCCCACACGGTCCAGGCCAGCCCGGCCTCGACAAGGGAGATGTCCATGTACTGGCCCTGTCCGGTGCGCTCGCGCAGCATCTGCGCGGCCATCACCGAGTAGATGGCCGTGGCGCCGGCGGCAATGTCGTTGATCGCGATCCCGACCTTGGCGGGACGATCACCGTCGCCGGTCATTCGCATGAACCCGGTGACGCCCTGGGCCATGATGTCGAAGCCCGGACGGTGCTGGTACGGACCGGTCTGGCCGAAACCGCTGATGGAGCAGTAGAGGATGTCGGGCTTGATCGCCTTGACGGTGTCATAGTCGATGCCCAGCCGCTTGGTCACGCCCGGACGGAAGTTCTCCATCACCAGGTCGGCGCTCTCGACGAGCGTCAGGAAGATCTCTCGCGCCTCGGCCGACTTCAGATCCAGGGAGATGCTCCGCTTGCTGCGGTTAGGCATGGCAGCCGGGTAGCTCTCGCCGCCGAACTTCGGCTCGAAGCGTCGCGAGTCATCCCCGGTGTGCGGCTGCTCCACCTTGATGACGTCGGCACCGAGCTCAGCCAGCACCATCGTCGCGTAGGGGCCGGACAGGAACCGGGTCAGGTCCAGGACTGTGAAGCCATCCAGTGGGAGCATCAGTGATCTTCCTGTATCGTGGGAAATGCTTTCTGCGATAAGGGAAGCGTAGGCAAGCTCCTGGAGCAGGTCAAGAGGAAGGCCACGATTCATGGCGAACGACGAGCGAGCTGGGCGCAAGGAGCCGGCAACCAGCATGCCGCCGGCCCGGCGACCGCGCGGGGGTGTGCAGTCCATCGACCGGGCGGTGCAGATCCTGCGCTGCTTCGACTCCGAGGACCCCGCGCTCGGCATCACCGAGCTGTCCCGTCGCACCGGCC
The DNA here is from genome assembly GCF_014636495.1 of Ornithinimicrobium tianjinense. GTDB lineage: Bacteria > Actinomycetota > Actinomycetes > Actinomycetales > Dermatophilaceae > Ornithinicoccus > Ornithinicoccus tianjinensis. The sequence continues at coordinate 516,358 of NZ_BMEM01000001.1, read as the reverse complement.
TGTCCACCAGCACGGTGCACCGCATCCTGGCCTCGATGCTGGACAACGACCTGGTGCAGCAGGGGTCCGACCGGCGCTACCGGCTGGGACCGTTGATCCTGCAGCTCGGCCGCAACGGAGGAATCCCGGCCGCGTTCCGTGACGCTGCGCTTCCTGTCGCCAAGCGGCTGCGGGACCTCACCGACGAGACGGTCGGCATCCACGAGCTGCTCCCCAACGAGCACCGCGCGGTCATCGAGCAGGTCGAGAGTCGTCAGGAGCTGCGCCGGACCTATACCGAGTTTGGCGTGCCGATCCCCATCCACCACGGCGCGCCCGGCAAGGCGCTCCTGTCACACCTGCCGGCAGACCGCCAGGAATGGTGGCTCGCGCAGCCGATCGACCCGGCAACCCCCCGGACGATCGACGACCCACGGGCGCTGCGGCGGCAGCTGCGCGAGATCCGTGCGCTTGGCTGGGCGTACTCGGACGGTGAGAGGACCTCCGGCATTCGTGCCGTGGCCGCCCCCGTGACGGATCACGCCGGCGAGGTGGTCGGCGCGCTCGGCCTGTCTGTGCCGACGCTTCGTCTGGACGACGAGCGGCGTGAGGTCCTCGGCGAGGCGGTCAGGGACGCGGCCTGGCAAGTGTCGCTCGCCCTGGGCGCGACGCCCGAGAGCCGGGCCCGCGTGGTGCAGCGGGCGGGCGGCTGACCGTGTTCGCCCCAGACGGCCCCTCAGCCGGCCTTCACCGACAGCACCGGGCAGGGCGCGTCCATGAGGATCTGCTGCGCGTGCGAGCCGAGCAGAAACTTGCCAACGGCAGAGCGTCGGCGCAGCCCGATGACGATGACCTCGGCCCCGATCTCCTCGGCGACCTCAAGGACGTCCTCGCTCGGGAGCCGGCCACGCTCCATCGTGCGCACCTCGTGCTCGAGCCCCTCGGCGGCCAGCTGCTCCGCCGCGCGGTCGAGCGCGTCACGGAAGCGCTTCCGGGCGCCGGCCTCCTTGGCCTGAGCGGGGTCGTAGCTGGCGACGAGGACCACCTTCGCGCCCCGGCGCCTCGCTTCCCTGGTGGCCTCCGCCAGGGCGGCCGTGCCCTCGGGGGTGGGGATGAATCCGACGACGACTGCCATGCGACTCTCCTGATGGTGTGTGCGGGGTGGGGTGTTGGGGTTGTTTCTGGGCGTCGCTCGCAGCGGTCACGTGGGGAGGTCGGCGACGCCCAGCACGTTGGCCTCGATCCAGCCGGCCGCGGCGACCACCTCGCGGCCGACCTCGTCGAGATCCATGAGCGCCACGCGCTCCTGGGGGCCGGTGATGTTCACCGAGCCGAGAACCGTCCTGGACCTGTCCGTCAGCGCGGCGGCCACCGAGGCGACACCGGGGACGCGTGACTCCTGGGACACCGCCCACCCGCGCTCCCGGATGCGGGCCAGCTCAGCCTCGAGCGAGGACCGATCGGCGCTAGGCCGCAGCTCCCCGTCGAGGTAGGCCCTCTGCTCGGACAGCGGGAGAGCAGCCAGGATGGCCAGCGAGGGCGCCCCGTGCAGGAGAGGCAGGGGCACACCGAGATCGCGGTAGGTGCGGTGCAGCTCGTGACGCGACTCGACCTGACGCACGACGATCCGCGACCACCCCTGGCGGAGGTGCAACGCGGACGTCTCGCCGACCGCGTCGCGCAACCGCACCAGGGCCGCGCCAGCCGCGGCCGACAGGTCCCCCCACTGGGCGGTGTAAGCCTCCGCCAGCCCAACCGTCCGTGAACCGAGGGCGAAGCGTCCTTCGCCGAGCTCTCGGACGAGACCGGTGGCCGCGAGCGTCTGCAGGTAGCGCCAGGCGGTGGTGCGGTTCAGGCCCAGGCGGGAAGCGACCTCCGCAGCCCGCAGGGAGGGCTGGTCGGCGGTGAAGGCGAACAGCACCTCGACCGCTCGCGCGACAGACTGCTGCCCCGCTACCCTCTCGTTCATTGGCCGCACTCGCTTGTGCACGATGTGAACACAAGCACAATCTAAGGAGCCTGGATGGCGCGTGTCAAAGGGACCGCTCCGGCAGCAGCGCCCGCGCCGCTCTTCCCGGTGCGGGAGGTCGTGCTCGGAGTGTTCGTCCCGGCTCTGCTGTTCGGCATCGCCATCGGGATCGCCCTGCCCCTGATCCCGACGGTCGCCACCCGCCTCGGGGCCGACCTGGCGATGGCGGGGTTCGTCACAGCTCTGCTGCCGATCGGCAAGATCGTGGCGGACGTGCCGGCCGGCGCCCTCGCGGCGCGTCTGGGGGACCGCAGGACGATGATCCTGGCCACCGGCCTCGGGTTGGCGGCCTACGCTGGCGCGGCATCAGCCCCGACCCTGTGGGTCCTGCAGCTGAGCATCTTCGCCCTCGGCGCCTCGACGGCCGTCTTCCAGCTGGCGCGACACGCCTACCTCACCGAGATCACTCCGCCGGAAAACCGCGCGCGCGTCCTGTCGACCCTGGGCGGGATGCTGCGGCTGGGCTACTTCCTCGGTCCGCTGATGGGCGCGCTGGTCATCGTCACCACCTCGCTGCGGCCCGCCTTCTGGCTGGGCGCAGGTTTCGTCCTGCTCACGCTCGTCGTCCTGGTGGCCGTGCGGGACTCGGCCACGAAGCCCGGCCCCACGGGAGCGGGAAAGTCAGTCCTCCATGTCGCCCGCGAGCAGCGCCGTCTCTTCCTCACGCTGGGGCTGGCGACTCTGGTCGTCGGCGCGGTCCGGGGCGCCCGGCAGACGGTCATCCCGTTGTGGGGCGAGTACCTGGGGCTGGACCCTGAGATCATCTCGCTCGTCTTCGGCCTGTCGGGAGCGCTGGACATGGTGCTCTTCTATCCAGCGGGCAAGGTCATGGACCGGTACGGCCGGCTCTGGATCGCCGTCCCCTCGATGCTCCTCATGGGCCTGGCCATGGCGATCGTGCCGTTCACCGGATCGGTCACCGGGCTGGCGGGCGCGGCGGCGCTCCTCGGGTTCGGGAACGGCCTCGGAGCCGGGATCATCATGACGATCGGCGCGGACGTCGCGCCGACAGACAGCCGTTCCGCCTTCCTCGGCGTGTGGCGCCTCTTCCAGGACACCGGTGACGCGGCCGGGCCGCTCGTCATCGCCGCGGCAACCGCCCTCGGCTCCCTCGCCGTGGGCATCTGGATCACCGGAGCGCTCGGGGGCGCCGCTGCCGGCGCGCTCGCTCGGTGGGTGCCCAGGTACTCGATGCATGCCAACCGGACGACCCGACGTCGTGCGGGAATCCTGGCACCGTAGGGCCTGGCGACCCGCACGCGGTCGATCGCCGACAACATCAGCGCGCCACCTCAGACGCAATCGGGCCGGGTGGCCGCTGAGGGCGCCTCGACCGTGCGGCTCGCCCGCAGCACGTAGCGCCGGAGGCCGAGGCCCGTCAGCACCGCCATCGTCACCGCCATCAACAGCCCGGCCACCGCGAACACACCGACGAGCACCCAGGGGCTGGTGCCCTCGTCGACGAACGGAGACGGGGCGAAGGTCCAGAGCAGGCCCACACCCCACGCCACGACGTTGATCGGCAGCCACAACGTTGCCCTGCGGCTCACCCGCCGCAGCTCCAGCCACTGGGCCGAGGGGATCGAGCACAGCAGCACGACCGCCCCGACCACGACGGCGACGAGCACGGCCGGCGAGCGCCAGTCGACACCCTGGAGCGTCGAGGGAAGCATGCCGAGCGACCACGCGCAGGCGGCGGCCACGCTGGTCAGGGCGGTCCAGCGGGCGCGGGAGGCCGGCACCGCCGCACGTCGAAGGGCCGTGCCCTGGGCCGCGCCGAGCACCAGTCCCTCCACCGCGCCTGCGGCGACCATCGTGAGGTAGAACCACCAGCCCGCGACGCCGGCGGCATAAGCGAGACTGCCGGCCAGGGCCGGCGCCATGAAGCCGGCGAACTCCCCGGCAGCGACCAGCAGGACCCAGCGGCGGAGGACGAACGACGGGTTCACCGCGGCCGCCTCCGCACCGCCTCGTCACCCACGTCGGCACCCACGCCAGCGCACGCTACCTCGTGACGACCCGAAGCCGGACGGGGCCTGACCCCGCCCCGAGATCGTCGACCCGCACGGCGACGCCGGCCGCGCGATAGGGGTTGTCCAGGGCGCGCACCTCCATGGTCCTGCCGTCCACGCTCACCTCGGCGACCCCGTGCCCCGCCGTCCCGCACACGATCTCCAGCTCGACCACGCGACCGCCGGCCAGCGGCACCGACGCCCTCACGGTGCCCAGAGACGGGTCCACCACCGGGTCGATCTCCAGCTCGTGCCCGGCGTGGCGCAGCCCCAGCATCCGCTGGGTCAGGATCTCCAGGAACAGGCCGGGCCCGGAGGAGTAGACGCGCCAGCCGGCCTCGAGCGGCACCTCTCCCGCCAACGCCTCCGCGTAACGGTCGGAGGCGGCATACCGGTCCGGGAAGGCGGCGTCGGAGGAGGAGGAGTAGGTGTTGGCCTGACGCGGGGCGGCGCTCGGCACGAGGTCCTGCAGGCCCACCGGCACGGCGCGCGCGAGCGCGTCGAGGACCCCTGCACCGTCGCCCACCCGGGCGAGCGCCTCGGCATACCGAAGGTGGGCGTGCATGTACATGATCCCGACCTCGCGACCGAAGAAGCTGCTCGCCTCCGCGCGCTGGAAGACCTCGGTCGGTCCGCCGCGGTAGGCGACCGGCCGGTCGAAGAGGCGCGCCCCGTCCGGACCGAGCAGGTGCCGCTCGATGACGTCCAGGTGGGCGCGCGCGGCCTCCGGCGACAGCAGGTCGCCGGCGATCGCGTGGATCATCGGGAGCAGCGAGTAGGTCAGGCCCGTCCGCGAGTCCCGCGGGTGGATCATCGGCTCCAGCTTCCCCTCGGTGCCGGCCACGCCGTAGCCGGCGAGCACCCCGTCGACCATCAGGTGCAGCTCGACGTCCCGCGCGGCGCCCGCCGCCAGGCCCCGGGCACGGTCGGCCAGGTCCGGGTATGCCGTGCCCAGCCCCTCGGCGAGCCGGGACAGCGCCTCCACCTGGAGCACCGCGGTCCAGGTGGACACCATGCGACGCGCCAGGTCCGGGTCGGCCGGCTGGAGGGAGTCGTTCCAGTCGCCGTGGCCGTAGGCCGGCAGCGAGGTGCCCTGAAGGAAGGTGCTATCGACGACGTCGAGCGCGCGGCGCAGGTGCTCGTCGACCGACGCGGTCCCTCCGGGCGAGCCGTCGCCGGTGAAGCCCACCTCCTCGTCCAGCACGGACAGGTCCCCTGTCGCGTGGAGGTACTGGCCCACGGCGAGCAACGGCCAGTAGACGACGTCACCGTGCGCGTCCTCGACGGCGTCGACACGGTGCGATGCGAGGAAGTCGAAGGCCTGGGGCCAGTCGCCCCGGTCCTGCTGCCCCCGCAGGATCAGCAGCAGGAGGGCGCGCCACTCGTCGTGCCGGGCCCACGACCGCAGCAGCCCGACCGGACCCTGGCAGACGTCCCGCGTGCCCCACTTCCCGCCGGTGTGCTGCTCGAGCCCCCTGGGCGAGAGGTAGTGGATGACGGCATCGTGGGCGTACCAGCCGGTGACCCTGCCCAGCCGCTCGAGCGCGTCCCTCCGCCGGCCGGGGGCCTCCGCGGCGAGGCTGACGACGTCGTGGACGCCGGCCCACAGGTCCGTGGTGCTCTCTTCGGTCGGTCCGGTCTGCGGTGCCGTCCCCGCCCGTGCACGGGCCTGCAGCTCCAGGGACCACGACGGGGAGGGGTGCACCCGCAGGGTGAGGACCGGCTCACCCCGGCTCGCGCCGTCGGAGAAGAGCGCGCCGTCGTCGGAGACCTCCACCGCGGCGGCTCGCCCGCCAGTGCCCACATCCGTGGCCACGGTGACGCCGAGGGCCCCGAGCGTGGCGCCGCTGGGCGCGGTCACCTCGACCACGCTCCCCCGGGTCACCACGTCCCCCACCATCCCCGGGGCTCCTGACCAGTCCAGGTGCAGGACCACGAGCGCCGGGACGGGGTCGCCCTCCAGCGTGTCGACCTGGACCCGGCACCGACCGTCGGCCGTGGGCGCGTGGGCGGTGACGCGGAGGGTGCGGTCGGCCAGCGCGTACCACCAGGTCGCCTCGTCGACCTCGTCGAGCCACAGGCTCGGCGTGCCGAGCAGCTGCCAGCCCTCGCCGAGGTCGATGGCGATCCGCAACCCCCGCAGGCGGGCGATCGCCAGCAGGTCCTCGCGGGCGGACAGGACGCGCCCCAGTGCGACGTGGCCCCGGGTGAGGTGGGAGCAGAAGGTGCCGTCCATCCAGACCGTGCTGGTCACGTCCGACTCGTCCGGCAGGAGCCGGCGCAGCGATCTGAGGACCTGCCCGTGCGGCCGGAGCACAGCGGCCTGCTTCGCCGCCGTGACCACGTGCCCCCCACCCGCGGTGAACCAGCTGACCTCCCGCCCGTCGAGCACCTCCACGTGGTGGCGCCCGCCGCCCACGAGCCCGTCCACCTCCTCGGCGGTGAGCTCGCGCGGCAGCAGGGGTGCGGAGGTGTCGAGGAGGTTGCGGGCGGTCGGTCTCTCCTCGGCGACCGCGGGGCGGTCGGGGGTCGGCAGGCCCAGGTCCAGCCCGTCGAGGACGGCGGCGTCTGCGTCGGTGGTCGCCCCCGGGTGGTCCTCCAGCACGACCGTGAAGAAGCCGCTGGCCCACTGCTCCCCCGGGCCGAGGAGTCGCGGCTCGCTCTGGAGGGCGGCGGCGGCGTGCTCGTGCTGCAGCCGCACACCGGGGAGGTCGCCGCGCAGGCCGGGCCACGGGGCGCCCTCGGGCAGCCCGCGCCCCCTGAGCTGGAGCCCGTCGGTCGCCCAGGAGACCGCCCGGCCCAGGCACCCGACGAGCGCCCACGGCGCGGTGGGCCCCGGCATGTTCTGGCGCACCGCCACCCCGGGTCCACGGGCACCAAGGTCGACGGGCGTCAGGTCGAGGTACTGGCTCGGGTACAGGCGGTTCGCCTCGAGCACCGCCGCGGGTGACAGCGCGCAGTCCTGGACGTGGAGCAGGTCGACCTCGAGCGGAGCGTCACCGGTGTTACGCACGAGCACCTGCCAGGTCCAGCCGGCGCCGCCGACCAACGGCGCGAGTCGCCAGGACCAGGTGAGCGCTCGGTCCGGCAGCGCTCCGGAGCGGGTGCGGGCGTCCCCCTCCGCCCGCACGCCCGTCCCCGTCGACCCGGTCCCCACCAGCGGGTATGGCGTCCAGACGTCGCCTTCTCCGTCCTCGTCGCCACGGACCCGCAGCCACAGGCCGCCGAGGCCGTCCTCCAGCTCCGACGCAGGATGCAGCAGCAGGTGGAGTCCGTGCGCCTGCGCGGAGCGCAGCGCCCCCGTCGAGGTCACGTCGAGACTGACGGCATGGTGGGGCATGGTGGCACCGTAAGCGCTTACCTGCACCGGTCGCAACGCACAGGCTGATCGTTATCCTTGACTCCGACCGCAGGAGGACACCGCCGATGACCACCGCCCCACCCCCAGGAGGGACCCGCGCCACCATCTACGAGGTGGCCGAGGCCGCGGGCGTGTCGATCGCCACCGTCTCGCGGATGCTCAGCTCCCCGGACAAGGTCTCCCCCCGCACGCGGGAGAAGGTCCAGCAGGCCATCGACGTGCTCAACTACGTGCCGCACGGGGCGGCCCGGTCCCTCGCCGCGCGCCAGCAGGAGGCCTACGGCCTGGTCCTGCCGGAGCTGACCGGGCCCTACTACCCCGAGCTGCTGACCGGTTTCGAGTCCGCCGCGGCCGAGCGCGGGGCGAGCGTCGTGCTGCTGCTCACCCGCGACAAGCCAGGGGTAGAGCTGGCGCTGCGCCGGCTCGCCGGCCGCGTGGACGCGGTCGCACTCATGGGCGGTGTGCACGTCCCCGCCAGTGTCGTCGCCGACGTCGCGCGCAAGGTCCCGGTCGTCGGCGTCGCCGTCGCGCACCTGGGCAGCGGCGTCGAGAGCTTCTCCACCGACAACGTCGACTCCGCGCGAGAGCTGACGACGCACCTGATCAGCACCCACGGGCTCCGCCGGCTGGTCTTCGTCGGCGCGACCGACACGGTGCCTGACGCGCAGGGGCGCTACGAGGGCTTCGTCCAGGCGCACCGGGACGCCGGACTCAAGGCGCCCCCTCCGGTGTCGGCCGAGCTCAGCGAGGAGGGTGGGCTGCGGGTGGCCGACATGGTCACGACGGGCGTGCTGTCCGCGGACGGGCTGGTCTGCGCCAACGACGAGCTCGCCCTGGCACTGGTGCGCGAGCTGCCCCGCGCCGGCATCGAGGTCCCCGGACGGCTCGCCGTCACCGGCTGGGACGACCAGATGGCCGCCCGCTACGTCACGCCGGCGCTGACCACCGTGCGCCAGCCGGTGCGTGACCTGGGCCAGGCGGCCGCCAGCCGCATCCACGAGCTCCTCGCCGACCCCGGGTCGGCGCCGCCGGACCACCGCCTCGCGACCTCGGTGGTCATCCGCCGCTCGTGCGGCTGCGACGCGGCCTGAGCGACCTCGACCGAACCACCTTCCGCCTTCCGGTTGCGCGACCCCGTCGACCTGCCTACGTTGGTGTCTGTCATGAAAGCGCTTACGTCCGCAGCAGCGGACGAGGCGGTCGAGGCTCGACGGCGACCCTCGACGAGACCACCCGGTCTCGCCGTCGCGGCCACCGGCCAGAGAGAGGAACCTCCATGCGACGTAGTCAGATGATCATCGCCTTCGCGGCCAGCACCGCCCTCGCCCTCACCGGGTGCGGTCGCGACGACGGCAACGGGACCACGGACGGCGACGGCGACGGCGCCCCCGCCACCGGTGAGGCGGTGACGACAGAGGGCGTCAGCGGCGAGCTCGAGGTGTGGGCGATGGGCGCCGAGGGCGAGAAGCTACCGGAGCTGGTCGCCGACTTCGAGGAGGAGAACCCGGACATCACGGTCAACGTGACGCCGGTGCCGTGGGACTCCGCGCACGACAAGTTCGTCAACTCCATCACGGCGGGGACCACCCCCGACGTGGCGATGGTCGGCACCACCTGGATGGGTGAGTTCGCCGGCATGGACGCCCTCGACCCGACCCCCGGCTCGATCGACACCTCGAAGTTCTTCGAGGGTGCCCAGGAGACGACCGTCGTCGACGGCACCTCCTACGGCGTCCCCTGGTATGTCGAGACGCGCCTGGTCTACTACCGCACCGACATCGCCGAGGAGGCGGGGCAGACGGAGGTCCCGCAGGACCAGGACGGCTTCAAGGAGATGGCCGCCGCCATGAAGGAGAAGGGCGGCGCGGACTGGGGCATCAGCCTCCAGCCGGGCCAGACCGGCTCCTGGCAGACCGTGATGCCGTTCGCCTGGTCTCGCGGCGCCGAGATCGCCACCGAGGACGGCTACACCTTCGACACCCCGGAGATGGTGGCCGCGGTCGACTACTACGGCAGCTTCTTCGCCGAAGAGATCGCCAACCCCAACCCGCCCGAGGGTCAGACCGAGGCTGACTTCGTCAGCGGCGCGGTCCCGATGTTCATCTCCGGCCCGTGGATGATGAGCATCGTCGAGGACTTCGCCGCCAACGAGGGTGACGACGCCTTCGGCGACAAGTACGACGTGACGCCCGTGCCATCGGCGGACGGCGCCGAGTCCAGCTCGTTCATCGGCGGCTCGAACCTGGCCGTCTTCAGCAACACCGAGCAGCGCGACGCCGCTTGGGCGCTGGTGGACTGGCTGACCCAGCCCGAGACCCAGGTGACGTGGTACGACCTCACGAGCGCCCTGCCCTCCGTGCAGTCGGCGTGGGAGGACGAGGCCCTGACCAGCGACGACAAGCTCGCCAAGTTCGGCACCGCGCTGCAGACGGCGCAGGCTCCGCCCAGCTTCCCCAGCTGGGAGCAGGTCGCCGAGGCCTTCGACGGCGAGATCGAGAAGGTCGCCAAGGAGGGCCTGTCCGGCCAGGAGGCCATGCAGGCCGCGCAGTCCCAGGCCGACTCGATCGGCACCGGGCAGTAGGCCATGGCCGCCCCGACCGCGACGCCCCCGTCGCAGGTGGGTCGGCTCGCGCCCAGGACCACCGGCTCCTCCCGCGCCCCCGGTGCGGCGCGGGAGGAGCGGGCCGGGTGGTTGCTGACCCTGCCCTTCCTCCTGCTCTTCCTCACCTTCACCGCCTGGCCGGTGATCCAGTCGGTCTTCTTCTCCTTCACCGACATCCGCAACCGTGACCTGCGCACCCCCTTCGCGGTCGACTTCGTCGGGCTGGACCAGTACACGAAGGCGTTCGCCGACCCCATCTTCCGCAAGGCCGCGTTCAACACCGCCTACTTCGTCCTCGTCGGCGTCCCGCTGACGATGCTGGTGGCGCTCACGGCGGCCGTGGCGCTCAACAGCGGGATCAGCAAGTTCCGGTCGGTCTTCCGGCTCGGCTTCTACACCCCGGTGATCACCTCGATCGTCGCGGTCGCGGTGGTCTGGCGCTTCCTGCTCCACCCCGACGCGGGGCTGGTCAACACCGCGCTCGGCTGGGTCGGCGTCGACGGGCCCAACTGGCTGGGCTCGACGACGTGGGCGATGCCCTCGCTGATCGCGATGGCCACCTGGCGCAACTTCGGCACGGCGATGATCATCTTCCTCGCCGGCCTGCAGGGGGTGCCGCACGCCCTGCACGAGGCCGCGGCGATCGACGGCGCGAGCGCGTGGCAGCGGTTCAGGCACATCACGCTGCCGATCCTGCGCCCCACGATCCTCTTCGTCTCGGTCACCACCGCCATCGGCTACCTGCAGTTCTTCGAGGAGCCCTTCGTCATGACCGACGGCGGCCCGCTCAACAGCACGATCTCGGCGTCGATGTACACCTACCAGCAGTTCAGCTTCGGTAACTACGGGTATGCCGCTGCACTGAGCTACCTGATCTTCATCGTCATCGTCATCGTCACCGCGATCCAGTTCCGCTTCCTGGCCGAGAGGGACGACCGATGACGCGCGAGGCCAGCTTCCGCAACCGGTGGTGGCTCTACCTCCTCCTCACCGTGGCGTTCGTCCTCGTGGTGACGCCGTTCGTGTGGATGGTGCTGGGCAGCGTCAAGAGCAACGCCGAGCTGCGCTCGGTGCCCCCGACCTGGTGGCCGGAGAACCCGACCATGCAGAACTTCCGCGACCTGTTCTCGCGCAACAGCTTCGGGCGCTACTTCTTCAACTCCACGGTCGTGGCGCTCACCGTGACCGCAGGCAACCTGCTGTTCTGCTCCGCGGTCGGCTACGCCCTGGCGATGCTCAGCTTCCGCGGCAAGCGCCTCATCTTCGCGCTCATCCTGGGCACGTTGATGATCCCCGGCGTGGTGACCTTCGTGCCGCTCTTCGTCCTTGTCGCCAACATGGGGCTGGTCAACACCCTGCCCGGCCTCATCCTGCCGTTCCTGGTCTCCCCCTTCGGGGTCTTCCTGATGCGGCAGTTCATCCTGGGCCTGCCCCGTGACCTCGTCGAGGCCGCCCGGATCGACGGCGCCGGCGAGCTGGCGATCTTCGGCCGCGTCATCCTCCCGCTGCTCGGCCCGGCGCTCGCCACCCTGGGGATTCTCACCTTCCTCGGCAGCTGGAACAACTTCCTGTGGCCCCTCGTCGTCGCGACCGGCGAGCGCAGCTACACCCTTCCGGTCGCGCTGGCGCTCATCTCCACCGGCCAGAACCAGACGAACTACGGTCTGCTCCTCGCGGGCGCGACCGTGGTCGTCATCCCCGTCCTCATCGTCTTCCTCATCTTCCAGAAGCGCTTTATCCAGGGCATCGCCACCACCGGCATGAAGTGAGACCACCCCGCAAGGAGACCTGCCATGACTGACCTCCGCCACGGCCGAGGCACCGGCCGACCCATCACGCGTCGCACGGCCCTGGCCGGCGGGCTCGCGGCCGCCGCGCTGGCGGCATACCCGACCTCCGCCCACGCGACCCAGGGCAACGGGCTCGGCCCGCGCCGACCCGACCCGGGCCTGTCCTCCGCCGACCGCGAGCTGCTCCTGCGCTGGGCGCGCGACACCTGGCACTCGATGGTCGCCATGACCGACCCGGCGACGGGCCTGGTCTCGGACAACATCACCGGCGACCTGTCGACGGCGGGCATCTACACCAGCCCCACCAACATGGGCGGCTACCTCTGGTCGACCATCGTCGCCCGCGATCTGCGGATCATCACCCCGGGCGAGGCGTCGCGGCGGATCCGGCAGACGCTGCAGACCCTCCAGGGTATGGAGCACCACGAGGCGAGCGGGATGTACTTCAACTGGTACGACCCGCGGGACGGCTCGGTGATCTACGCGTGGCCCGACAACGGCGACCCGGTCGTGCCGTTCGTGTCCAGCGTCGACGCCGCCTGGCTGGGCGCCGCACTGCTCGTCGTCCGCAACGCCGACCCCGCCAACAGCAAGGTCGCGGGCGCGATGTTCGAGCGGATGCGCTTCGACGTCTTCGCCGACCCGACCTTCTGGAAGCCCTACCTCATGTACGGCGGGTTCTACCTCGAGGAGCCCACGCGGCTGAACAACCCGCCGCCGACCGAGCCGCGCGACCTCATCGGCGAGGGCAGGGACGTCTGGTACACCGCCACCCACCACTACGACACGATCGTCTCCGAGACGCGGGTGACGACCTACCTGGCGATGGCCAAGCAGCAGGTGCCGCCGGAGGCCTACTTCCAGGCGTGGCGGACCTTCCCGCCGGACTGGACCTGGCCGGAGATGCCCCCGGTGGGCGAGTGGAGGACCTACCTCGGCGTGGACGTCTTCGAGGGCGCGCACGACTACTACGGGATGCTCACCGTGCCCGGCTGGGGCGGCTCGATGTTCGAGGAGCTCATGCCCAACGTCTTCGTGCCCGAGGAGGACTGGGCGCCGGAGAGCTGGGGTCGCAACCACCCCAACCACGTCGCCGTGCAGCGGCTGCACGGGCTGGAGGAGTACGGCTACTGGGGGTTCAGCCCAGCCAGCCACCCCTACGGCGGCTACTCGGAGTGGGGTGTGGAGGCGCTCGGCCTGCGGCCGGACGGCTACTTCTCCGACATCGAGCACACCGACTACCACTGGGACCAGCCCAAGCCCGACTTCGGCGACGGCGTGGTCACCCCGCACGCGGCGTTCCTGGCGATGATGCACGAGCCGCAGGAGGCGATCGCCACCCTCAGCGCGGTCGAGGCCGACTTCGACAGCTACGGCCCCGGCGGCTTCTACGACGCGATCGCCACCGAGTCCGGGCAGGTCGCCCAGCGTCACCTGTCGCTGGACCAGGCGATGATCATGGGCGCGCTCGGCAACGTCCTCGGCGACGGGATGCTGCAGCGCTACTTCGTCCGCGGCGAGGTCGAGCGCGAGGTTCGCCCCGTCATCGCGCTCGAGGAGTTCGGCGCCAGCGAGTGAGCAGGCTGACCCCCTCGACGGGTCCGGGCGGCGTGCGGTTCAGGGACCTGAACCGCAACGGTCGGCTGGACCCGTTCGAGGACCCCCGGCTCACCCCCGAGGAGCGGGCCGACGACCTGCTCGGCCGCCTCAGCCTGCCCGAGAAGATCGGCCTGCTCTTCCACACCGTCATCGAGCAGGGCCCCGGCGGCACCCTCCTCGACGGCCCCGGCGCGATCAGCAAGACCGGCACCCGCGAGGTCGTCCTCGGCAAGCACCTCACGCACTTCAACGTGCACGCGCTCGGGAGCCCGCGCGAGGCCGCCCGCTGGCACAACGCGCTGCAGGAGCTGGCGGTTGAGGCGCCGCACGGCATACCCGTCACGGTCTCGACCGACCCGCGGCACGGCTCGAGCGAGAACGCGGGAGCCAGCTTTGCGGCCGGGGCCTTCTCGCAGTGGCCAGAGCCGATCGGGATCGGGGCGCTGCACGACGTCGAGGCCGTCCGAGAGTATGCCGAGATCGTCCGGGCCGAGTACGTCGCCGTCGGGATCCGGATGGCGCTGGGCCCGACGCTGGACCTGGCGACCGAGCCGCGCTGGGCCCGCCAGCAGCACACCTTCGGGCAGGACCCGGAGCTGGTGTCCCGGCTCGGCGAGGCCTTCCTGCAGGGCGTCCGCGGTGACGGGGTCGGACCGGGCAGCGTGGCGTGCGTCGTCAAGCACTTTCCCGGCGGCGGACCGCAGATGGACGGCGAGGACGCGCACTTCCCCTACGGGCGCGAGCAGGTCTACCCGGCCGGCCGGTTCGAGGACCACCTGGCGCCCTTCCGCCGCGCGACGGCCATGGGCGTCGCCGGCGTCATGCCCTACTACGGCATGCCCGTGGGTCTGGCGCGCGGCGGCGTCGCGGTGCCCGAGGTCGGCTTCGGCTTCAACGGCCCGCTCCTGCAGGGCCTGCTGCGCGACGAGCTCGGGTATGACGGTCTCGTCCTGTCGGACTGGGAGCTGATCAACGACAACCACGTCGGCGACCAGGTGCTGCCGGCCCGCGCGTGGGGCGTCGAGCACCTCGACGCGCACGGCCGGATGGAGCTGCTGCTGGAGGCCGGGTGCGACCAGTTCGGCGGCGAGGAGTGCGTCGAGATCCTCGCCGACCTCGTCGCTGCGGGACGGGTGAGCCAGGAGCGGGTCGACGTGTCGGCGCGCCGGGTGCTGCTCGTGAAGCTCCGGCTCGGGTTGTTCGACGACCCCTACGTGGACGAGGACGAGGCCGAGCGCGTCGTCGGGAACGAAAACTTCCGCCGCGCGGGGATGCGGGCGCAGGCGGAGTCGGTGACGGTGCTGCAGGACGAGTCCGGTCTGCTGCCGCTGGCTGGTGGTGGGCGGCGCGTGTATGCCGAGGGCCTGGCGCCCGAGCAGGTCGCCCGGCTGGGCGAGCGGGTCGGCCGTCCGGAGGACGCCGACCTCGCGGTCGTCCGGCTGGCAGCGCCCTTCGAGCCCCGCTCCGACCTCTTCCTGGAGTCGTGGTTCCACCAGGGGTCCCTGGACTTCCCACCCGGACGGGCGGTGCGGCTCAGCCGGATCGCGCAGCACTGCCCGCTGGTCCTCGACGTCTTCCTGGACCGGCCGGCCGTGCTGACTCCCCTGCTCCCGGTGGCCTCCGTGCTGACCGCCACCTACGGCACGAGCGACGAGGCGCTCGTGGATGCGCTCACCGGTCAGGTCGAACCGCGAGGGCGTCTGCCCTTCGACCTGCCCAGGTCGATGGACGACGTGCGGGCGCACCCGGAGGACCGGCCAGGCTTCGAGGATCCGCTGTTCGCCGGCGGTGCCGGCGCGAGGAGTCCCCAGGCGTCTCGCTGACGCCACGGCCTCGCCGGCCGGTGCCCGCCCTCGCTCCGTCTCGTGGGCCCGATGTCGCCCGCCGGGCGCCCGCTCGGAGTGGGGATCAGGCGTCGATGACGACCGGGATCACGAGCGGGTTGCGCCGGTGCTTGCGGAAGGCCCACTGGGAGACCGCCCGCGCGATGCGCTGCTCCAGCTCCTGGGAGTCGCCGATGCCCTGCGCCGCGGCTTCGGCCAGTGCCTTCTCGATGGCCGGCACCGACGCCTCGAACATCTTCTCGTCGGTGCCCAGACCACGGGCCAGGAAGTCCGGCGGCTCGGTCAGCCGGCCGGTGTCGGCGTCGATCAGGACGACGACGGTGACCGTGCCCTGCTGGCTGAGCGTCAACCGGTCGCGCAGCTCCTCCTCGGTGACGTCGCCGACGCTGCCGGCGGAGACGTAGACGTAGCCGGCCCGGACCTTGCCGGTGACCTTTGCCCGCCCGTCGACGAGGTCGACGACCATACCGTCGTCCACGACGACGACCCGCTCAGGGTCGATCCCGGTGGCGATCGCCAGGTCTGCGTTGGCGCGCAGGTGGCGCCACTCGCCGTGCACGGGCATGACGTTGCGCGGCCGGACGATGTTGTAGCAGTAGACCAGCTCACCGGCGCTTGCGTGCCCGGAGACGTGCACCTTGGCGTTGCCCTGGTGCACGACCTTGGCGCCCCACCGGGTCAGGCCGTTGATGATCCGGGACACGGCGTTCTCGTTGCCGGGGATCAGTGAGCTGGCCAGCAGTACGGTGTCGCCCTCGCCGATGGTGATCTGATGGTCGCGGTTGGCCATCCTCGACAGCGCGGCCATGGGCTCGCCCTGGGAGCCGGTGCACACGAGGGTCACCCGGTCGGCCGGCATGTCGTCCAGCTTCCGGACGTCGACGACCAGCCCGCGCGGCACCTTCAGGTAGCCCAGTTCCTCGGCGATCTTCATGTTGCGCACCATCGATCGCCCGACGAAGGCGACCTTGCGCTTGTGCGCCGCGGCGGCGTCCATGACCTGCTGGATGCGGTGGACGTGGCTGGCGAAGCTGGACACCACGATGCGCCCGGGCGCGGTGCGGAACACGGTGTCGATGGCCGGGGCCAGGTCCTTCTCCGCGGTGGTGAAGCCTGGAACCTCGGCGTTGGTCGAGTCGGTCAGGAACAGGTCCACACCCTCCTCCCCCAGTCGCGCGAACGCCCGCAGGTCGGTGATCCGGTCGTCCAGCGGGAACTGGTCCATCTTGAAGTCGCCGGTGTGCAGCACGGACCCGGCCGACGTCCGCACCATGACGGCGAGCCCGTCGGGGATGGAGTGGTTGACCGCGACGAACTCGCAGTCGAAGGGACCGAGGCTGAGACGATCCCCCTCCGCGACCTGGGTGGTCCTGGGCGTGATCCGGTGCTCCTTGAGCTTGGCGCTCACGAACGCCAGCGTCAGACGGGAGCCCACGACCGAGATGTCGCCACGCTCCTTGAGCAGATAGGGCACCGCACCGATGTGGTCCTCGTGCCCGTGGGTCAGCACCACGCCGACCACGTCCTGCAGCCGGTCGCGGAGGAAGGTGAAGTCAGGCAGGATCACGTCGACCCCGGGATGGTGCTCCTCAGGGAAGAGCACGCCGCAGTCGATCACCAGCAGCTTGCCACGGTGCTCGAGCACGGCCATGTTGCGCCCGACCTCCCCCAGTCCGCCCAGCGCCACCACCCTCAGGCCGTTGCGCGGTAGCTTCGGGGGGGCGCCCAGCTCTGGGTGCGGGTGGCTCATGGGTCTCCTCGTCGACAGGGAGCGTGTGGTCGCGCAGGGCGGTGGACACGCCGCCTGCAGTGGGTAGAGCCTATTCGCCGCTCGGCATCCGGACTGCGTCGACCTTACGGTCCAGCGATCCTTGGCCGATGGTGGCTACCCAGCCCTGACGTCGGCGAGTCTCGGGTGCGGGTAGGCCGCCGCCCGTCCCTGGAAGGCCAGGATCGCCGGGTTGCCGATCTGCCCGTCCTGGATCTCCACGGCCCGGCCGACCGTCGGCTCGGCCGCCCATGCGGCCGGCCCCGACAGGACCGTGCGCAGGTGCGGCAGCAGCGCCAGGCTGATCTCCCACGTCGCCGAGGCCCACAGGTAGGACGGGGAGTGGTCGACGGCGTAGTAGGTGATGTTGTCCCCCACGACGAAGGCCGGATCGTCGAACGTCGTCGGCCGGGCCCAGCTGAAGCCCATGCCCTCGTCGCAGGACACGTCGACGACCAGGCTGCCCGGCCGGAACATCGTCAGGTCGTCCTCGGTGAGGAAGGTCCACGGCGCGGCGGTGTCCTGCAGGACGCAGTTGACGACGATGTCGTTGTCGGCGAGGTATGGCGCCAGCGGCACCGCACCTTCGGTGGTGACCACCGTCGTCAGCGCCGGGTCCTCGTCCTGGTCGACGTGCACGATGTCCACGGAGTGGATCGGCGAGGCGACCGCGGCGACCTTGCGCTGGGTCAGCACCCGCACGTCGGCGACGCCGAGCGCGCTCAGCGCGGTCACGGCACCGCGGGCGGTCGCCCCGAAGCCGATGACGACGGCACGCCGCTTGCGGCCGTAGCTGCCGGTCGAGCCGACGAGCTGGAGGGCGTGCAGCACCGAGCAGTAGCCGGCCAGTTCGTTGTTCTTGTGGAACACGTGCAGCAGGTGGTTGCCGCCGCGCGACCAGTGGTTCATCGCCTCGAACGCGATGAGTGTCTGCCGCCGGTCGACCGCCTCCTGGGTGATCGCGGCGTCCTGGACGCAGTGCGGCCAGCCCCACACGACCTGCCCGTCCCGCAGTTCGGCGAGGTCCTCGGCCTGCACCTTGGGCAGGAGTATGACGTCGCACTCCGCGATCAGCTCGGCCCGGGTCCGCACGCCGCCCACGAGGGCGGCGAGGGTCTCGTCGGACAGGCCGAAGGGCGCTCCATACCCCTGCTCCAGGAAGATGCGGGAGCGCAGGTCCTCGTCGACCCTGGGCAGGTGCTCGGGGTGGATCGGCAGGCGGTGCTCGTTCTCCTTGCGGGAGTGGGCCATCACTCCGACGGAGAGCAGCACCAGGTTCAGCGCTTGCCGGGGTGGACAGCCTTCTCGACCGCGGACGACGACTCGCCCTCCTTGGCCCGCTTGTCGGCCCGCTTCTCCTTGATCGACTTGCCGGACTTCTTGGTGAGCGACTGGCGCGGCGACTTGTCTGTCATGGCATGGCCTTTGATGGCGAGACCTGAACGGTCCCGATACCTCAGCAGCCTACGCCCAGCGGCTGTGAGACCCGTCGGCGTCGCTCGCCGGTGGCGGCACGTCGCCCGCTACAGTGCGCAACCATGAGCGACGACGCCGTCCCTGCCACCTCCCGTGACCGAGGACGGCCGGGGTTCCTCACGACCGTCGTCGGGTGCTTCACGGTGCTGGTGCTGGTGCCCGTGCTCGTCGTCGGGACCTACCTCGCCGCCGCGGTCGCCTTCACCGGCTGGCCGCCGAACCTCAACCCTTTCGCCGAGGAGACGGTCGACCGCACCGGGGCGTCGGTGCTCAAGTCGCTGACCGAGATCAGCGAGTACCACGCGGCGACGGGGCACTACGAGACCGTGGTCGACGTGGAGAAGGACGTCCGGTTCGTCCCCGGGTGGCTCAACGGGGAGCGGGTGCTCTACGTCGGCAAGGGCGACGTCGACGCGGTCGTCGACTTCAGCGAGCTGGACGAGCGCCGGGTCGAGCTGTCCGAGGACGGCACCACGGTGACGGTCACCCTCCCCCAGCCGACCGTGGACGAGCCGACCCTCGACGTGGCGGACAGCTACATCGCCCACCGCGACGAGGGCCTGGTCAACAGGTTCCAGGGCTCGGAGGTCGAGCGGGAGGCGCAGCTGCGGGCCATCGAGCAGATGACCAGCGCGGCCACCGGCGAGGGCCTGCTCGTCGACCTGGCCAAGGAGAACACCACCGCGATGCTGCGGGGGCTCTTCGGCTCCCTCGGCTACACGGACGTGACGGTCACCTTCGACGACGAGGCCCGCTGAGCGACGGGGTGCGAGGGGAGGTGCTCAGCGGTTGTAGGCGGGCATCGGGCCCCGCAGATCCTGGCCCACCTCGTCGATGGCCCGCATCAGGTCAGGTCCGAGAGGCCCCCGGGAGATGGCGCGCAGGTTGGCTTCCAGCTGGTCCGCCCGCGACGCGCCGACGAGGACCGACGTGCAGACCGGCCGACCCAGAGCCCACCGCAGCGCCATCTCCAGCAGCGGCATGCCGGCGTCCGCGGCCACCGCGCTGAGCCGTCGCACGGCGTCGAAGAGGCGGGGATCCCAGTACCTCTCACGATAGGTCGCTGCGTTCGCCGCGGTGGCGAAACGCCCGGACCCCGGCAGCGTGTCGACGTCGTACCGCCCGGTCAGCAGCCCGCCGGCCAGGGGGTTGTAGACGATCGTGGCCAGTCCGGTGGTGGCGGCGTACTCGGCATACTCCTCGTCGAGACGCCGGGCCACCATGTTGTACATCTGCTGGCTCACCAGCGGCCGTGGGGCACCGACCTCCTCGGCGGCCCGGACCAGCTCGCCGATCTGCCAGGCGGCGTAGTTGGACACGCCGAGCGCTCCGACCTTGCCCTCGCGGACCAGCTCGGCCACGGCGCTGAGCGTCTCCTCGATCGGGGTGGCCCGGTCGGGCCGGTGCAGGTAGAGCAGCTCGACGTGGTCCCGGCCGAGACGGCGCAGGCTGCCCTCCACCGCGGTCCGCACGGCGCTGGGCGACAGCAGCGCCTGCTCTCCCTCGACGTCCGCCGCCGGCATCCCGCACTTCGTCGCCACGACCACGTCGTCACGTCCGCGCAGCAGGTCGCGCAGGATCTCCTCGCTGCGCCCGCCGGCGTAGACGTTGGCCGTGTCGAACCAGGTGACGCCCGCGGTGAGCGCCACGTCGACGATCCGGGCCGCCTCGGCGGGCTCGGTCAGGTCGCCGAACGTCATCGTGCCCAGGGCGACCGGTGGCACGACGAGGGGCGGGGAAGCGCTCATCGGGCATCCTTCTCGGGGTCAGGGACCGGGCGGCCGGCCCACTCGTGTCCGGGCCAGGCTACGACGTGGCGGCGCCCTCCGCGTCAGCCGCCGTGCGGAGGCCGCCGCGAGGGCATACGTAGGCTGTGGCGCATGTCCGACGGCGTCCTCGAGCCCGCCGAGCGCCTCACGCTCGGGGCGCTGCGGTATGCCGTCAACGACGAGGCGGGCACCTACCTGGCCATCATGCGCCTCTTCACCGCCGGCATCAGCGGCTTCCTGTCGGACCAGTCCGCCGAGGAGGTGACCGAGCGGCTGCGCGGCGAGGGCCTCGAGCTCGACCGAGACACCGTCGACCAGCGCCTGTCCTACCTCGTCGAGCACGGCAACCTGGCGCGCAGCCCCCGGGAGACCGAGGCGCGCAGCGTGCGGGAGTACCTCACCAACCGCGCCCGCTACCAGCTCACCCCTCGCGGCGAGCTGGTCCAGCGGCAGGTCGAGGAGCTGCTGGCGCGGTCCGACGGGGCGCGCGAGGTGTCCAGCGAGATGCTGCCGGGCATGCTGGCCGGCCTCACGGCCCTCAACGGGCTGTGCGACGCCGGGCTCGAGCAGGCCGACCCCACCGACCTCGCCACCCGCATCTCGACGCTCTTCGCCCAGTTCGAGGTGCTCGTCACCTCGACCCGCCAGTTCTACTCCTACCTCGCCCAGGTGCTGACCCGCTTCGACCTCGGGCGCGAGGAGTTCGTCCTCTTCAAGAGCAGCTGCACGGTCGGCACGGCGACAAGGGCCTCGACGGCCTCGACCGCGAGCGCCGGGGCCGTCGGCGGACGGTAGAGCCTCGGGTGCGTGACGACAACAAGGAACTCGTGCAGGCACGGCCACGGGATCGCCCACGAGCCCTTGCCGGTGGCGAGACCGCCGGGCCTCGGATGCGCCTCAGCGCAGGTGGAACTCGATCGTCGCGGGGCTGAACAGCGTCGGGTCGCTCACCGTCACCCGGTAGCTCCCGGCTGTCAGCGCGGCCCCGCCGAGGAACTCGCTCCTCTTCGTGGACAACGTGTAGTGGTAGTGCTCACCGTTCCAGAGCATCACCTTGCCGTTCGTCGGCACCTCCTCGACGCTGGTCACGTTGACCGTGCCGTCGGGGTGGGAGTCCACCTTCTCGAGCGTCACCGTGGGCGAAAGCGTGGTGACCACGTGTCCCGAGCAGTCGGTGATCGTCAGCTTCAGCGGCACGGTGCTGCCCAGCCTGAAGACACTGCCCTCCGGGCTGAGCGGCGCCCCGAAGGCGGACCCCGCGTTCTTGGTCGTCACCGACGCACCGGCCGTGCCGTGTGCGCCTTCGTCGTCCCACACCGTCGCGGTGAGGACGTAGGTCCCGGCCGCGGCATACGTGTGCGACCCGGACGCAGTCGACGCGCTGACCGTCGCGGCGCCGGAGCTGCCGTCGCCCCAGTCGAGGGACGCCGTGTGCGTGTCCTTGCTGCCGGCGTCGGAGAAGGACGCCGTCGCCGACACCGTGCAGGCGTCCGTGAAGGTCGGCACCACGGAGGCCACGACGGGAGCGACGTTGGCGACCGTGAGGGTCGCGGTGTCGGAGACAGCGGCGGTCCCGTCGTCACCCGTCAGCGTCAACGTGTAGGTCCCGTCGTCGGTGCACGTCACCGACGTAGTGGCGGAGGTGGCGGGGGTGAACGCACAGCTCGCACCGGTGTCTGCGGAGTCGACGGCGTAGCTCCAGCGGGCGGTCGCCGTCCCGTCGTCGACCACGGAGCCGGCGATCGTCACGGGTGATCCCTCGTCACCGGTATACGGGCCGCCGGCATCGACGGTCGGTGGCGTGTCGATCGGCTGGTAGCAGTTGTTCAGCGTCCAGCTGTGCACGTCGTGGTTGGCCGCCGCAGCACCGGTCCCTGACGTGAACCCGACGAACGCGTCGGTGACCGGGGCCCCGCTGCCGCCCAGGATCGCGGGCAGGTCAACCATCTTCGTCAGCAGGGCCGTGGCCGGACGTGTGTCGGAGTCGGCGAGCCGGACCTCGAGCTGGTCGGTGGCGCCGTTGTAGTCGATCCATGCCCGATGCAGAGCGGACGGGTTGTCGAGCGGCACCGGGCTGCCGGTCACCGGGTTGGACACCACGCTTCCGTTGAGGTTGATCCCGACGTGGTTGCTGGAGAACGGGTCGATGCCCTGGTTGTACCAGTTGTCGAACTCGACCCCCACGCTGGGCGTGATCCCCAGATAGCCGATGCCACCGCCGGGCCCTCCGGCGGTGTTGGCGTCGTTCTGGACGGTGAAGACGAGCCCGTCGGCACCGCCGGCCTGCTGAGCGGTGAAGGTGAACGTGAAGAACGTGCTGAACGACCCGTCGTTGGCGAAGCTCACCTTGTTCGTCGTGAACGCGCTGCCCGCCTGGCTCAACGCGGACGGCGTGACGCGCAGCACCTTCGCTCCCACAGGCCCTGCGATCGCCGCGTTGCCGTTGAGCGTGACGTCGGCCGGCAGCGGGGTGTCGAAGGTGGTGTACGTCGTGGTCGAGCAGACGGGGTCGACCGCCTGCGCGCTGATGGCTGGCAGGGCCACGAGCGAGGCGACGACGAGTGCTGAGGCGCCCATCGACCCCAGCAGCGGACGCACGTGCCCCTGCGTCGCCACAGCTCGGGATGGCTGGAGTTTCATGGTGGGACTCCTTCATCTGGTGGAGACCTCCGGGATACCCCTCCCGGACGGTCGCCTCCACGCTCCACCCGGGAGGCACCTGCGCGCATCGGGCAGATGCCCTATCGCGTGCGCCCGGGCATAGGTGATCTGCCCGGGGGTGGGAGACAGGATCGGCTCGGGCGGGCGGACGTAGGCAGAACTACCCATGTCTCACTCGCCGCCGTGGACCGACACTGGACGGACCTGGTGACCCTCACTCAGTCGGGAGGTGCTGCGATGACGAGGCACGTCGACGGGACGCGTGCGGAGAAGGCACCCGAGGAAGCGATGCTGCGGCCCTGGGAGCGCGCGGGGGCGAGCGTCGCCGGGTTGGCTCTGCTGCTCGTGGCGTTGTGGTTGATCGTGGACCCGCCCGGTCGTCGGGTCGCCCTGGCGCAGTGCAGGACTGCGGCCGACGGCTGCGTGGTGACCGTGGACCAGGACTCTGCCGTGCTCGTGGCTGCCGTGCTCGGACTGGCAGGGGTGGCGCTGCTTGTCGCGCTGCTCGGCCGCCGGTTCACGAGCGTCGAGGTCGCCGGCGCCAAGCTCCAGGCCCCAGACACCGCCGGCCTGCAGGTCGCGCCGGCGATGGGGACCACCACGGACGAGACGGCGGACAGCACGCCCGGTCCCGCTCCCTCCGGGACGGCCAGGAACGACTCACCGACGCGCATCGAGGTGCTACGAGGCCTGGGGAGCGTGACCGGGACCGCCGAGGTCGCGGTCACCTCCCTCGGCCAGCCGATGGGCCTGACCTACGGTGCCGCCCTGCGTGACTACCAGTCGGCGGTCAAGCACGCTCAGCGCGGCTACTTCGTGGTGCACTCGCTCGGCCCTGCCTCACCGCCACGCCCAGGCTGGTACACGGTGACGGTCCGCGTCACCGCCCGTCCCGACCCGGACGGCACCGTCACCTCCGCCTCCTTCTTCCTCGGGCGCGCCTGGGGGTACCAGGTGTTCGAGGGGCGTCGAGGCACCGACGGCAGACTCGGGATCGCGACGCAGGCCTACGGACCGTTCCTCGTGCTGTGCGAGCTCACCTTCGACGACGGAAGCAGGGTGGTGGTCCATCACTACTGCGACTTCGAGATGGCGAGTGTCCTGGAGACCGTCACGGGCCAGTGAGGATCCGGGGCGACCGGAGCCAGCGCCGTGATGAACCGCTCGTCCACGAGGGCATCCTGTCCGCGTCAGACAGATGGAAGACGTCTACCGGCCGCTGGTAGATGCCGCATGAGTCTCAATATCAAGAACGAGCGGGTCCACCGCCTTGCTCGCATCGACTGACGTCACCACCGTCGCAGGACGATCAATACAATCTGCATTAACATCAATGCATGGCTGTGCTGATCCAGATCCGGGACGTCGACGAGAGCGTCCGTGACGTGCTGAAGGCCCGCGCCGCTCGGCAGGGGATCTCGCTGAACCTGCTGTTGCGCCGCCTGCTGGAGGACGAGGCGGCGCGACCCGAGCGCAATCAGGTCTTCGCGCGCGTCGCCGCGCGATCAGAGCGGGCCGCGATGTCCTCCACCGACCTGATCCGCAGCCTGCGCGACGCTGACACCCCACGGGGCGCATGAGCTGCGTCATGGACGCCTCCGTGCTGGTGGACCTGCTGACCGGGGCCCTGGAGCCGGAGGCGCTGCCCGACGTCGCCGGCGGACAGTGGCACGTGCCGGCCCACCTCGACGTCGAGGTCCTCCACGCACTCAGAGGACTGGTGCGGGGTGGCCACCTGTCGGTGGGTCGGGCCCGGGACGCTCTGCGCGACCTCGACGACCTGCAGCTGCAGCGCTGGCCACTACGCCTGCCGTTCGCCGTGCGCGCCCTTGACCTCGGGAGCGCCCTCACGGCATACGACGCGGCCTATGTGGTGCTGGCCGAGGGCGTCGACGTCCCCCTTGTGACCCGCGACGGCCGCCTGATGAGGGGCGCGGCACCCGTCAGCGACGTCGACGTCATCGTTGTCTGACAGGTCGGTCACGCCTCACCCTGAGACCGCAGACGCGCGTGTGTACGGTATCGACGAGACGCTCGAGGAGGGTGCCAGTGACGGCACGCGTGAGATGGACGACCTACGGCCGCCCTGCCCTGGACGCGCTCAGGGACGTCGTCGCCCACCTGAAGCAGGACGACCCCCTCCACCCCGTCACCATCATCGTGCCGAGCAACGTCGCCGGCATCGTCGCCCGCCGCCACCTGGCCCGCGGCGTGCACCCGGACCGGCCGGCCATCGCCAGTCTCTGGATTACCACCCTCCCGCGCCTCGCCGAGCAGCTCGCCTCCCCTCGGCTCACCGGCGAGGGGCGCAAGCCCGCCACCCGCGCCCTCGTCGGCGCGACCGTCCGCGGCGTGCTGCAGGGTGATCCCGGCGTCTTCGGCGAGGTCGCCGACC
This sequence comes from Ornithinimicrobium tianjinense, assembly GCF_014636495.1. Classification (GTDB taxonomy): domain Bacteria; phylum Actinomycetota; class Actinomycetes; order Actinomycetales; family Dermatophilaceae; genus Ornithinicoccus; species Ornithinicoccus tianjinensis. The sequence continues at coordinate 491,073 of NZ_BMEM01000001.1, read as the reverse complement.
ACCCCTCGACCGCCCGGGCCCTGGCCCGTGCACACCACGACCTGCGCGACGTCGACGACGCCGCGTGCGAGAGCGTCGCCGGCACGAGCGCCCTCTGCGCCGACGTCGTCCGCGTCCACCGAGCCACCCGCGAGCGCATCGCCCAGAGCCACTACGACGAGACCGACCTGCTCCACACCGCGGCCGCCACGCTCACCGCGGCACGCGCCGCCGAGCTGGGCAGCGTGGTCATCTACCTCCCCCAGGAGCTGACGCACGCCGAGGCGCGACTGACCGCGACCCTCGCCCGGCTCACCGACACCCACCTGGTCGTCGGGCACACCGGCGACCACCGCGCCGACGCCGCCGTCCTCGAGTCGGTGCACACCGTCGTCCCCGACGCTCCCCTGCCGCCGCCACGCCCAGCTCCCACGGTCGACCGCATCGCCCATGCCTCGGACTCCGACGACGAGGTCCGGTGCGCCGTCCGCGAGGTCGTCCGGGTCCTGCGCACCACCCCTGCCCACCGCGTCGCGGTCCTGTATGCCGCTCGCGACCCCTACGCGCGCCTGCTCCACGAGCACCTGGCCGCCGCCGGGATCGAGGTCAACGGCCCCGGTGTGCGCCCGGTCGCCGAGCGCGCCGTGGCCCGCCTGGTGCTCGGGCTGCTGGAGACCGCCCGCACCGGCTACCGCCGGGCCGACCTCCTGCGGACCATCGGCGAGCTGCCGGTCACCACGTTCGAGCAGCCGGACGCGCCGGCCACCCGCGTCTCGCTCCCGCTCTGGGAGCGCATCACCCGCGAGGCCGGCATCGTGGCCGGGGACGACTGGCAGGAGCGCCTCGACGTCCACCAGCGGTCGATCGAGTACCAGCTCGCGGACGACGACCTCTACGACAGCACCCGCGACCGGCTCACCCGCCACCGCGAGGCCACCGCAGCCATGCGGCACTTCGTGGCCACCCTGCGCGGACGCCTCGACGCCCTCGCCCGCGCCGCCACCTGGACCGAGGCCGCGGAGGGGCTGCGCGGCATACTCGACGCACTCCTGCCTCCGGCCACCCACCGGCACCTCCCGCCGGCCGAGCAGCACGCCCTCGTCACGGTCCGCAGCGCGCTGTCCCAGCTGCACGCCCTCGACAGCACGCCCACCAGCCCCTCGCTCACCGGGGTGGAGGAGATCCTCGGCCTCGAGCTCGACGGGGCGCTGCCGCGGGTCGGCACGTTCGGCCGCGGCGTGCTCGTCGCCCCGGTCGAGCAGGCGGTCGGGCTCGACCTGGACGTCGTCCACGTGCTGGGGCTGGCGGAGGACCTGTGCCCCGGCAGCCTGCGCGAGGACTCGCTGCTGCCCGAGCGGGCGCGGGAGGCCACCGGTTGGGCGCTGCGCAGCACCCGCCGCCGCGCCGACACCACCCACCGGGCGCTGCTCGCCGCCTTCGACTCGGCGACCCACGTGACGGCCCAGCTTCCCCCGCGGTGACCTGCGCCGGCACTCCCACCGGCTCCCCTCCCGCTGGCTGCTGCCGTCCCTGCGCGCACTCAGCGGCGACCCCGGGCTGCCGGCCACCGAGTGGGAGCGCGGCGCCACGCCCGCCGGGGATGCGGTCCAGGGATCGCCGTCGTTCGCCGGAAGCCTGCGCACGACCAGGCACCCGGCCACCGAGCAGGAGTGGCGCGTGCGCGCCCACCTGGCCGGGACCGCACCGGCCGACCCCGTCGTCGAGTCGACCCAGGAGCTCCTGCGGGCCCGTCGCGGCGAGGACTTCAGCCGCTTCGACGGCAACCTCGCCGGCCTCGCGGGCCTCCCCGACCACGCGGCAGGCACCACGGCGGTCTCCCCCACCGCCCTCGAGAGCTACGCCGCCTGCCCGCACGACTACCTCCTGCGGCGGCTGCTGCGGGTCGAGCCGGTGGAGGCGCCCGAGGAGATCATCACCATCAGCGCCACCGACCTCGGCTCGCTGGTCCACGAGGCGATGGACAGGTTGGTCACGGAGGCCGCCGAGCGCGGCGAGCTCCCCGGCCACGGGCAGCCCTGGACCAGCTCCCAGCGCGCGCGGCTGCTCGAGCTGGGCGAGCAGGTCGGCGCCCGCTACCAGGCCGAGGGACGCACCGGTCACCCCCGCCTGTGGGCCCGGCAGGAGCAGTGGGTCCGCACGGTCCTGGACCGCATGCTCACCGACGACGACGCCTGGCGGGCCAAGCACGACGCCGCGGTGGTCACCAGCGAGCTCAAGTTCGGGCTCGACGGCACGCCGCCGGTGCGGGTGCCGCTGCCGGACGGCCGCGCGGTGCTGCTGCGCGGGTCGGCCGACAAGGTCGACCGGCGCCGCGACGGCACGCTGCTGGTCGCCGACATCAAGACGGGCAAGAAGGAGTCGTTCAAGGGTCTCGACGAGGATCCGGTGCTCGGGGGCAGCAAGCTCCAGCTGCCGGCCTACGCCCTCGCCGCCCGGGCCGCTCACGGGCAGGCCCACACCCCGGTGGAGGCGCTCTACTGGTTCACCGGCAGGGCGACCGGCCGGGTGCAGCTGCCGCTCACCGACGCGGTCATGGAGCGGTATGCCGAGGCCCTCGCACTGCTCGTCGACGGCATCGCGCGAGGCCTCTTCCCGCAGCGGGCTCCCAAGGCCGCCGACTACGGCTACACGCAGTGCTCCGCCTGCAACCCCGACTGTCTGGGGCACGCGGCGGTCCGCGAGCGGTGGGAGGCGTTGCGGGGCACGGCCGCGCTGCGCGCCTACACGGCTCTGGTGGAGCCGGACGCCCTGGACGGCTCCGCGGAGGAGGACGAGGTATGACGCGGCTCACCGACCAGGACGCGCGCGAGCGGATCCGGGAAGCCACCGACGAGACCCTCTTCGTCGAGGCCGGGGCCGGGTCCGGCAAGACCCGCTCCCTCGTGGAGCGGGTGGCCACGCTGGTGCTGCGCGACGGCATACCGATCGAGTCGGTGGCCGCCGTCACCTTCACCGAGCGCGCCGCGGCTGAGCTGCGCGACCGGCTGCGGGCGTCCTTCGAGCAGGCCGTCCGGGCCGGCGACGACCAGGCGCGGGAGCGGGCCGAGGAGGCGCTCGACGGGCTCGACCTGGCGGCGATCGGGACGCTGCACTCCTTCGCGCAGCGGATCCTGGCCGAGCACCCGATCGAGGCGGGGGTCCCGCCGATGGTCGAGGTGCTCGACGAGGTCGGCTCGTCGGTGGCGTTCGATGCCCGGTGGGCGGAGATCCGCGGGCAGCTGCTCGACGACGAGGCTCTCGCCCCGACCCTCGAGCTCGCGCTCGCGTCGGGGGTGAAGGTCGAGCAGGTCCGGGCGATCGTGGCCAAGCTCAACGCCGACTGGGACCTGGTGGAGTCGCACGTCGTCGGGCCCGGGGCGCCGGAGCCGCCCAGCCTGCCCGACGTCGAGCACCTCGTGGAGCGGGCGCTGGAGCTCGCGGCGGAGGCAGACAGCTGCGTGGACGCCGCCGACAAGCTCCTGCCCGACCTCGCCGCGCTGGCCGAGTGGGCCCACCGCCACCGCACCGTCGGGACCGACTCCGCCGATGTCGTCGCCTCCCTCACCGCCGTTGCGGACCTCAAGTTCCGCCACGGCGCCAACAAGGGCTGGGCGGGACGGCACAACCAGCTCAAGAAGGACTGCACGGCGTGGCAGCAGGAGGTCGCCGGGGTGCTCGCCCAGCTCAAGGACCGGTGCCTGCGTGTCGTCGTCCACTGGTGCGGCGAGCGGGTGCTCGAGGCAGCGCACGCCCGCCGACGCGAGGGTCGCCTGGAGTTCCACGACCTGCTCGTCCTTGCGCGCGACCTGCTCCTGCACAACCCCGAGGTGCGGGAGACGCTGCAGCAGCGCTACCGCCGGCTGCTGCTCGACGAGTTCCAGGACACCGACCCGATCCAGATCGAGATCGCGGTCCGGATCGCCGGGGGTGCGGCGGCCGGGCAGGCCGACTGGCGCGACGTGCAGGTGCCGCCCGGGTCGCTCTTCGTCGTCGGCGACCCCAAGCAGTCCATCTATCGCTTCCGCCGGGCCGACATCCGGATGTACCTGCAGGCGCGCGAGACCCTCGGCGGCCAGGTGTCGCTGACCACCAACTTCCGAAGCGGCGCGCCGGTGCTGGACTGGGTCAACGCCGTCTTCGCCCAGCTGATCACCGAGCACGCCGACCGGCAGCCGGCCTACGAGGCGCTCGCGCCCCACCGCGACGGCTCGACCGTGGGTCCTCCTGTTGCCGTGCTGGGAGCCGAGGCGCACCAGGACAAGCCTCGTGCCGACGAGGTGCGCCGCCGCGAGGCCGCGGACGTCGCCGCCGCCGTCCGCCAAGCCCTGGACGAGGGGTGGACGACCGAGGCCGAGACGGACGAGCGCGACGAGGACGGCCGGCCGCGCACGGCGTGGCGGCCGCTGCGGGAGGACGACATCGCGATCCTCGTGCCGGCGCGCACGTCGGTGCCCTTCCTCGAGGAGGCGCTGGACGCGGCGGGCGTGAGCTACCGCACGGAGTCGAGCTCGATCGTCTACCAGGCCCAGGAGGTGCGCGACCTCTTCGCCGCCCTGCGCGCGATCGCCGACACCTCCGACGCCTTCTCCCTCGTCACGGCGCTGCGCTCCAGCCTGTTCGCCTGCGGTGACGACGACCTGTTCACCTTCCGCCGCGACGGGGGCACCTTCTCCGTGCTGGCCCCGGTGCCCGACGCCCTGGCCGACCACCCGGTGGCGCGCGCGACGGCATACCTGAAGACCCTGCACGACGAGGCGCGGTGGCTCACCCCGAGCGAGGTGCTGACCCGGCTCGTCGTCGACCGACGGATGCTGGAGGTGGCCGCCGACGGTCCGCGGGCGCGGGACACCTGGCGGCGGCTGCGGTATGTCGTGGACCAGGCCCGCGCGTGGTCGGAGACCGAGCACGGCGGGCTGCGCGCCTACCTCGCGTGGGCCCAGGCGCAGGCGTCGGAGACCTCGCGCGCCGGCGAGGCGGTGCTGCCGGAGTCGGACGTCGACTCGGTGCGGATCATGACCGTGCACGCGGCCAAGGGCCTGCAGTTCCCCATGGTGGTCGTCTCCGGCCTGTCGTCGAAGCCCAACAACCGGCGGGGTGTCCAGCTGCTGTGGACCGACGACGGCTTCGCGATCTCGCTGGGCAAGGACCTGACCACCGGCGACTTCGCCGACGCCGAACCGGTGGACGAGCAGATGAGCGCCTTGGAGCGGCGCCGCCTGCTCTACGTCGCGACGACCCGGGCCAAGGACCATCTCGTGGTGTCGATGCACCGGTCGGCGGACGGACGCAGTGGCAAGGACACCCTGGCGCACCTGCTCGCCGATGCCGGTGCGAGTGGGGCGGCGGGCGCCGAGTCCTTGCCAACGACCACGGCTCTCGCACCCGGCGCGGCGACGACCCGTGCCCGTGCGGCCGCTCCTCCGCCGCCGGAGTGGTCCCGCTGGCGGAGCGAACTGGATGACGCCGTGGCCTCCTCACGCCGCCGCAGCGCACAGAGCGCCTCCGGCCTGGAGGGGACGGACCCCGAGGTCGAGCTCGCCGGACTGCCGATGAGATCTGCTCCTGAAGAGACTGCGCAGGGCGAGAAACTCGCGATGCCGGAGGATGGGCAGGTCGCTCGGTCCACCGCCAAGGGCGGCCGCGATGTCGAGCGACCTGCCTGGGTCAAGGGCCGCTACGGCTCGGCGATCGGTCGAGCGGTGCACGGCGTGATGCAGACCGTCGACCTGGCCACCGGCGCGGGGCTGGACGACGCCGTGGCGGCACAGTGCTGGGCCGAGGGCGTGACGAACCACGCCGACGTCGTCCGGGATCTGGCCAGTTCGTTCCTGCATTCGGACGTCGTGCGTCGTGCCGCCCAGCGCGAGCACTGGCGGGAGTCCTACGTCGGCACGGTGCAGGAGGACGGCACGGTGCTGGAGGGGTTCGTCGACCTGCTGTACCGGGAGGACGACGGGCGTCTGGTGGTCGTCGACTACAAGACGGACGATCTGCCCATCGAGGGGTGGGCGGCACGGGCGCAGTTCTACGCGCCGCAATTGAGCGCCTATTCCAAGAGCATCGGGCGAGCGGTCGGCGACACGTCGGTCCAGGCTGCGCTATGCATCAGCGGCGGCACCTTCATCGTGGTGGCCTAACCCTGATGCTGGAGTTGTCCGGCCGCGTGGCTCCTAGGCACCTCTTGTTTGAGCCCTCGCACGGGCGCAGAATTCCGTGAGGAAGGCAAACACGAAGGGAGCGGCACGTGGCGATCGAACGCGCAGACGTCGGCAGCTGGGTCGTCCGCTGCAGTCCGGATGAGAAGTGGGACTACTGGCGAGCCCTGGATGAAGGCCAGGAGATTGCTGGCGTGCCGTACCCATCTGCCTGGAGCCTCGGAACCACGTACCGCAACGAGCTGATCGAGGTCGGCGATCTCATCGTGCTTTATGTGGGCGGCGCTAAGAACCCTGCCGTTGTCGAGATCGGGGTAGTTACTGAAGGCGTTCACGTGGATCGGTGGGATCCGAGGTACACCGTTGATCCATCGAAGAAGGGCGTTCCGATGCCATTCGTCGGCTATGACGCTGTCATCCTGACCACACCCGTTCCTCGGACTGCGCTGAAGTCCGATCACCGGTTCACCGGCTCGGAGCTCATGCGGATGCGCATGGCCCCTAACCCGCTGTACTTCACGCCCGACGAGTCCCGCGCCCTGGCGGATTTTATCGACCAGCAGGACCTGCAGGCAGCGGGTTGGCCAGGACGGCTGGCGAAGACTTAGGCGCGGCGCCAAGAACTGTTTGGGGCAGGGCCCTACACCCCGCCTGCGCACGCCCCCATCACCCCATCAGGAAGTCCCGTCAAGGTCTACGCCCAACTCCTCACACAGCGCGACCAAGAAGTTCCTGTACGTGCTTGGCTGCAAGGCGTCACGCACCTCGGCCGCGATCTCTCTGGCGGCGCTGCGCGTGAGCCTGTCGACAGCTCTCGAGGAGGGCGGTATTGCGCGCCGATCCGCACGTCCCTCCTTGGCCACGACGTCGGTAAGCCGCTCCTCAGTGGCCGTCTCCGGGGGAGATGCGATGGTCAGCACTTGAGGAGCTTCATCGAGGCCCGAGTCGGGACTCATCGGTTCGATCGGTAGCGCCACCCCGTCGTGGACCACGGTGAGGAACCGGGTCGTGCGCGTGAGAGCAACGTAGAGCAAGCGGTGCCCCCGGTCAGACGATCGGACGATGGCGGCTGGGTCGACGATGACAACAGCGTCAAACTCCAGGCCCTTAGCCTCCACGGGACTGGCCAGGTTGATGGACTTGCCAATCTCACCTGTGCTCGCGTCCGAGTAGCTGATGCCGTGTGCCCTGAACTGCTCAACCACCGAGTCGCGCAGCTCGTCACAGCAGATCAGTCCGACGAACTGTCCGTTCCCAGCGTGATGCCTAGCTGCCCGCACCGCGACGAGTGCAAGGTCCTCCGAGGCTGTCTCGATCAGTTCCGGGTCCTGGGGGCCATCCCTGACAACTCGCGGAGGCGTGACGAGCGGGGCAGCGACCGGAAGGAGCTGGGCAGCGAACTCGTAGACCTGACGTGGAACCCGGTATCCAAGCGACAGTTCCTCGACCACGGTAGGAAGGTCAGACCCAAGGCCCTGACGGACATCGTCCCAGGAGTCGCGTGCCCACGACCCCGTGGACTGCGCGATATCACCCACCACCGTCATGGAGCCGCTACGAGAACGACGCCGGATGCTCCGCAGCTGCATGGGTGACAGGTCCTGAGCCTCATCGACAACGACGTGCCCAAAGGTTGTGGGCCGCCCGTTGAGCAGGTAGTCCAGTTCGTCAAGCAGAGCGACGTCCGCGTCCGACCAGGCCTCGAGCGAGAGCTTTTCCTGCGGAGCCCGAAGAAGCCTTCGAATCTCGCTCACCGTGAAGTCCTTCTCCACCGCGCCCGCTGCGGCGAGCATCCGCTCGCGTGAAGCGAACAGGTCGCGCAGGAACGACTGTGGTGTCGCCTGCGGCCATACGCGCTCCAGAGCGTTGTCGATCGTGGCGGCCGTCACCACGCTGCGGCTCCGGCGCGCCACCTGATCCTGCAGGAACCGGCGGAAGGAAGTGCGTCCGTCGTTATAGGTTCCTTGTCGCAAGCGATCAATCTCACGCTCGATCTCTTCCCTCTCGGCCGAGGGCCCGAGCCCCTCCGCTCCAAGAGTCAAGCGCTCTGCCTTTTCGGCAAGGCCTACGCGTTGCCATAGCGCGTGCCTGAGCAGGTCCGCCATCCGAGCGTCACCCTTGAGCCTTGAGACTCTCCGATCCTCCGCAGCACCTACGCCGCGCTGCGGTCCGAGCGACCTGAGATCGGCATGTCTGACGTCTTGATCGCCAAGACCCGGCAAGACTTCCCTGATGTAGCGCGTGAAGGTGGGGTTCGGCCCGATCACCAGGCAGTCCGCGGGCTGCAGCCGGTCACGATAATTGAAGAGCAGCCAGGAGATCCGGTGCAGGGCGATTGCAGTCTTTCCGGTACCTGGGCCACCCTGCACGATCAAGAGCTGGTCGATCGGGGATCGGATCAGCTCGTTCTGGGATGCATGGATCGTCTGCACGATGTCGCGCATGAGGCCGGTGCGGCCGGCTTCGAGGTCGTCCAGGATGGCATCGTCCACCCCCCACTGCTCCGGCCCGGTCAGCTCTTCCAACGACCTGGCCAGGTGCTCGAAAAGGGTGTCCGTGTACGTGTCGATCTGGTTACGGGTGGTTGCGTACGTTCGCTTCCTCTCGACGCCCAGCGGTTCCTGCACCGTGGCGGCGTAGTAGGCATTGGCTGCGTCCGCCTGCCAGTTGATCACCAAGAGGTCCCTGTCCTCGTTGGCGATGCAGTGGTTCCCGATGTAGAGCGTCTCGCCGTCTCTGTCAAACCGCCCAAAGGCCACAGCCTCCTCTGGCCCACCCAGCTGCTTGGCCTTGAGCTCACCGTTGCGCTTGACGAGTGCTCTGACCTTGTTCGGTCCACCCGCCGCTTCCCACGCCCCCTGAAGGAGCTGGCGGCTCTTCTCCCGCGCGTCCCACGCCGTATCGAAGTGGGCCTGCTCCTTCGCAAGTTCACCCTGCTCCACCATGGGGACATTGCTACCACTCCCCTCCGACACAACACGAGGCGCCCCATAGCGGTGACCTCCCGTCCGCGATGCCTCGCCCCGCGACCCCGCGCGAGTGCATCAGTTCCGCCTATAGTCACGGCAAGAACACTGCGGTTCCAGGAGGACTATCTATTGCCCAAGTACAGCCCTGTGACGTTCGACGCCCAGCCGGTCGAGAAGGGTGGGGAGGTGCTCGGGTATGTCGTGTCCGGCTTCTTCACCCGCAAGCAGCTTGAGACCCTCCGCAACTTCGTCGACGACGACAAGTACGAACGTAGCAAGAAGTGGCGGGGCGAGCACCAGGAGATGGCGAAGGCGATGGTGAACGCCGTCGACGGTGCTCTGCAGGGGTAGCGCGACACCGATTGATCGGTCGGGCAAGCAAGTCAAGGCCGGCCCGACGGCCATCGACTCCTCACGCATAAGGTCGGGACCGTGCGCCTCGAGGACATCACCGCCGGCACCTCCGTGAACGGTGTCGTGCCAAACAGCCCCGTCACCGTTGTCGCCGTCGCGTGGCACGGGGCAGACGCCCTCAATCTCGTCTACCGCCCGCCCACCGGCCCGATCCAGGAGGCAGTCCTCTATCGCTCCGACGAGGACCGGCTGAGCCTTGCGGTTGGGTCGCGCCGCCCCTTCGACGCGCCAGCGGACGACTTCAAGCTCGCCGCTGAGGCCCAGCGCATCCAGCGTGCTGGCCTCTTCGACCCCATGATCGCCGTGGCCACCAGCGAGGTCGAGCCGCTGCCCCACCAGATCCGCGCGGTTTACGGCGAGATGCTCCCCCGCCGCCCCTTGCGCTTCCTGCTTGCCGACGACCCAGGCGCAGGGAAGACCATCATGGCCGGCCTGCTGATCAAGGAGCTCATGCTCCGCGACGACGTGCACCGCTGCCTGGTCGTCGCCCCGGGTGGTTTGGTCCACCAGTGGCAGGACGAGCTCTTCCTCAAGTTCGGTCTGCGTTTCGGCGTCCTCGCCGCAGGTGACGGTGACACCGCGCCGGGCCGGTCAGTTTTCGACGACAAGCCCTATCTCATCGCCCGTATGGACCAGCTCGCCCGCAACGAGCTCCTGCTCGAGCAGCTCGACGACTCGGAATGGGACCTCGTCATCGTCGACGAGGCGCACCGCATGTCAGCGCGCTGGTTCAACAGCAAGCTCAACCGCACGCGCCGCTTCGACCTCGGCGAGCGCCTCGGCAACATCACGCGGCACCTCCTGCTCATGACCGCGACACCGCACAACGGCGTCGAAGCCGACTTCCAGACCTTCCTCTCCCTGCTGGACCGGGACGAGTTCGCCGGCAAGGCTGCATCCGAGGGACCGCACCGCAAGGTCGACACCTCCCGTTTCATGCGGCGCATGGTGAAGGAGGACCTGCTCACCTTCGACGGCACACCCCTCTTTCCGGAGCGCCGCGCTGAGACGGTGCCCTACGAGCTCTCACCTCTTGAGCAGGATCTCTACGACTCCGTCACGGCATACGTCCGCGAGGGGATGGGGCGCGCCGACAATCTAGACAGCGGCCGCAAGCGCACGGTCGGCTTCGCCCTCACCGTCCTGCAGCGTCGGCTCGCCTCAAGTCCGGCCGCGATCCACGAGTCCCTCAGGCGGCGTACGGCACGTCTCCGCACACGGGCCGACGACCTCGCCAACGGCGTCGGCGTCCTGACCGCGACGCCAGCCTCCTACCTCCCGGACGATGACGATGACTGGGCGTCAGAGGAGGCCGAGGTCTGGGAGGAGGAGCTGGTCGACGCGGCGACTGCTGCGCGCACCGAGGCAGAGCTGCGCGCCGAGATCGCCGAGCTCGACCAACTCGTCCAGCAGGCGGCCCTCGTCCGCTCCAGCGGGCGCGACGTCAAGTGGTCCGAGCTGCGCTCGATCCTCGAGGGCAACGTCCTCGAGCGTGACGGTGGGACGCCGCGCAAGCTGATCGTCTTCACCGAGCACCGTGACACGCTCGACTACCTCGTGCAGCGCATCGGCACGATTCTCGGACGCAGGGACGCGGTCGTCGCCATGCATGGCGGCGTCAACCGGGTGGAGCGCCGCCGGATCGCCGAGGAGTTCACCAAGAACCCCGAGTGCCAGGTGCTCGTCGCGACCGATGCCGCCGGTGAAGGTCTCAACCTCCAGGCCGCACACCTGATGGTCAACTACGACCTTCCGTGGAACCCCAACCGCATCGAGCAGCGCTTCGGTCGCATCCACCGCATCGGGCAGACCGAGGTATGCCGTCTGTGGAACCTGGTGGCGATCACCACTCGTGAGGGCGAGGTCTTCAAGCGGCTGCTGGACAAGATCGACGAGCAGCGCGAGGCCTACGGCGGCAAGATCTTCGACGTCCTCGGGGGCGACGCCTTCGGCGACCAGGCCCTGCGCGACCTGCTGATGGAGGCGATCCGCTACGGCGACCAGCCGGAGGTCCGCGCGCGCATGCAGGAGGTCATCGACGCCGGCGTGTCCGAGGGCCTCAACGAACTGATGAACGAGGCGCTGGCCCGCGAGATCCTCTCACCCGAGGAGCTCGCACACTTGAGACGCCGCATGGACGAGGCACGTGCCCGCCGCCTGCAGCCCCACTACATCGAGATGGCGTTCCGCGCCGGTTTCGAACGGCTGGGTGGGCGCATGGCGCGCCGGGAGAAGAACCGCTATGAGATCAGCCGGGTGCCTGCCGAGCTCCGCACCCGCCGAGCGGCGATCGCCTCTCGATACCTACGCGTCACCTTCGACATCGCCTCTATCGACCACCCCAGCAGCGAGCGAGCAGACCTGCTCGCCCCGGGCCACCCCCTGCACGACGCCGTCATCGCCGCCACACTTGATCGGGCGGGTGAGGCGCTCGAACATGGCACTGTGCTGGTCTCGCCCGATCTCGACGAGCCGCAGCTGCTCGTCGGCGTCACTGAAGAGGTGCTGGACGGGACCGGAGAGGTCGTCGGCCGCACGTTCGGCTACGCCTATGCCGACGAGCACGGCACGGTGACAGCTGCCGGCCCCGCCCCCTATCTCGACTGCGTCGCCGCCCCCGAGGGACCGTTGACCGAGAGAGCACGGGGTATGTCGTGGCTGGACGGTGCCGAGTCTGCCGCGGTCTCCTGGCTGGTCGAGCACGAGCTGCCTGGGTATGTCGCCCAGCTTGCGCCCCGCCGCCGCGAGGAGCTCGACGCTGCGGCCCGGGCCGTGGAGACGAGGCTGCGCGCGGAGATCACCCGCCTCGGCAGCGAGGCGCTTGCCGCATCTGCGAAAGAGTCAGCAGGCCAAGCGGTCAAGGAGTCTTCAACCAGCCTCAGCAGGAAGGCTGACGACCTGCAGGCGCGGCTCGTCGAGCGGCTTGCCTCCATCGAACGCCAGCGCACGATGCGCACTCCCCCTCCTCGCGTCGCGTGCGCAGCCGTCGTAGTGCCGGCCTCCTGGCTCGACGGCGCTGATGGGGCGACGGAGAGCCCTGCTGACCGCCCGCCCGTCGATACGACCGTCAGCGAGAGGCGTGGAGTCGATGCGGCCCTGGCTGCCGAACGCGCTCTCGGCCGCGAGCCGACCGAGATGGCTCACAACAACAAGGGCTACGACATCGCGTCCGTAGCACCCGACCGGAGCACGGTCTTCATCGAGGTCAAGGCCCGCGTCGAGGGCGCCGACGACTTCGTCGTGACCCACAGCGAGGTCATGGTGGGGAAGAACACCACCAACGCTCACCGGTTGGTGCTGGTCAAGGTCGACCCACGAGGGCCGCAGCACGACGAAATCCGATACCTCGTCGACCACTTCCGCACGGTCGACCTTGGAAGCCTCTTCACAGAGAAGGTCGTCCTGAGCTGGGACAAGACATGGGCATCTGGAGGCCGCCCCGTGTGAGAGCTCGAGTAGTTACTCCGACCGCGGAGAGCGGGGCCTGGACTTGTATGGTGTGGCAGAAGTGGCTGGGGCACGGTGAAGAAATGCGCCAGGGGGCGTCCGCAGCGCGCCCCGCGCACGAGGGACGGATGAGAGCAGATGGCAGAGACGCCGCGTCGCAAGTTGATCGAGGTCGCCCTACCCCTCGAGGTCATCAACCGAGAGTCGGCGCGCGAGAAGTCGATCCGCCACGGTCACCCGTCCACCCTGCACCTGTGGTGGGCCCGTCGCCCACTCGCTGCTGCGCGAGCCGTTCTCTTCGCCCAGCTCGTCGATGACCCCTCCGCTCATCCGGACCGCTTTCCGACCGAGGAGGACCAGCGCGTCGAGCGCGAGCGGCTGCATCGCATCCTCGAGCGGCTCGTCCCCTGGGAGGCGACACGGGACGAGCGCGTGCTCGAGGAGGCGCGGCAGGAAATCCTGAAGTCCACGAACGGCAACCCGCCGCCGATCCTCGATCCCTTCGCCGGCGGCGGCACCATCCCGCTCGAGGCCCAAAGACTCGGTCTCGAGGCGCACGCCTCCGATCTCAACCCGGTAGCCGTACTCATCAACAAAGCTCTTATCGAGATCCCGCCGAAGTTCGCCAACCGTCCGCCCGTCCACCCCTCGTTACAGGACGAGCTCGTCGGCTGGCAGCGCGCCCAGGGTCTCGCCGCTGACGTCCGTGCTTATGGCGAGTGGATGCGCGAGGAGGCGCAGCGTCGTATCGGTCACCTCTACCCCAAGGCCGTTCTTCCCGACGGCACCAAGGCGACGGTGATCGCCTGGATCTGGGCACGCACGGTCCCCTGCCCTAACCCCGCCTGCGGCATCGAGATGCCGCTGGTCCGGTCGTGGTGGCTGGGGAAGAAGAAGGGCAAGGAAGCGTACGTCATTCCCTCCGTCGCCGGTGACCCCACCCACCCATCCGGGCTGAGGGTGAAGTTCGACATCGGCCACGACAAAGCGAGCGCACCCACCGCGGGCAACGACGGAACAGTGGGACGAACTGGCGCGCGGTGCATCGCATGCCAGACCAGTGTGAGCCTCGAGCACATTCGGTCGACCAGCCGTCAGGAAGGGCTAGGGAGCCAGTTGATGGCTGTTGTGGCTGAGGGCAAACGGTGCCGCATCTACTTGCCGCCCAGCGAGAAGCACATCGAAGCTGCGGCCATAGAGGTGCCCGACGATGTGCCTTCAGGAGAACTGTTCGACTGGCCAGGGCGAATCAACGTCTATCGGTATGGGCTGACTCATTTCAGCGACCTGTTCACCCCCCGCCAACTCAGCGCACTCACCACCTTCAGCGACGTCGTTATGGAAGCCCGGGAAAACGTCCTCTCCGACGCCCTCGCCGCCGGACACCCCGAGGGCGCCAGGCTCGAGGAGGGCGGCACCGACGCGGCCGCCTACGCCGACGCCGTCGCAATACATCTCGCTTGCGCCGTCGCCCGAATCGCCATGACAAACTGTAATCTGGGTAGATGGAACTCCACAGGCGAAAAGGTTCAGCACGTTTTCGGTCGCCAAGCGATCCCGATGGTGTGGGACTTCCCCGAAGTCGATGTATTCGGCTCAGCCACGGGGACGCTCGCCGCAGCCGTGGACATGGCAGCAAACGCACAGATGAGCGCCCCAGCGAAAACAAGGGCAACAGTTGAGCAAACCGACGCTCGCGACGTTGAGTTATCCGGCCTATTGAGCACCGACCCGCCTTACTACGACAATGTCGGGTATTCAGATCTATCGGATTTCTTCTATGTTTGGCACCGAAAGTCTCTTCGACGCATCCTACCGTCGCTCTTCAACACCCTACTTTCTCCTAAAGCAGAGGAGCTCGTCGCAAATCAACATCGCCATGGAGACAAAGAAAAGGCGAAGCAATTTTTCGAGCACGGCTTCCAAGAGATTTTTCGCCGAGCTCGCATCGCTACATCACGAGATTTTCCAATTACGGTCTATTACGCCTTCAAGCAGTCCGAGTCTGGAATCTCTGGGGAATCTTCTACTGGCTGGGAGACACTCCTAGACGGCATGATTGAAGGGGGGTGGTCGATTACCGCAACTTGGCCCATGCGGACCGAAATGGCAACCCGAATGGTCGGGCAGGGCGCCAACGCCTTATCTTCGTCCATCGTCCTCGCACTCCGCCCACGCCCCGATAACGCCCCCACGACCGACCGTCGTGGCTTCATCGCGGCCCTGCATGCCGAGCTGCCGGACGCTCTCCGCAAGCTTCAGCAGGGCGCGATCGCCCCGGTCGACCTGCCCCAGGCAGCCATCGGCCCGGGGATGGCGGTCTTCTCCCGCTACTCCGCCGTCCTCGAACCCGACGGCAGTCCCATGTCGGTCCGCTCCGCCCTCGAGCGGATCAACGAGATCCTCGATCAGGTTCTCGCCGAGCAAGAGACCGACTTTGACTCGACGACCCGCTTCGCGATCGCTTGGTACCGCCAGCACGGTTACGGCACCGGAAAGTATGGCGACGCCGACAACCTCGCGCGTGCCCGCAACACCGCGGTCGACGCCCTTGAGCGCTACGGCATCCTCACCGCTCGCGCTGGCAACGTCACCCTCCTGCGCCCGGCCGACCTCGACGTCAACTACGACGTCAGCGTTGATTCCCAGGTCAGCACCTGGGAAGTTCTGCACCACGTGCTTCGCACACTCGAAGCCGACGGCATCATCGGGGCGGGCGCCTTCCTCGCCGAGGCGCTCTCGCGAGCACAGGGTGACGTGGAGGCTGACCTTCTCAAGGAACTGGGCCACCTGATCTTCCGGATCTCCGAACAGGACGGCCGCACGAAGGACGCCATCGCCTTCAACAGCGTCGTCACCTCGTGGCCCGACATCGTCGCGGCGGCCGGGGCTCGTCCTGTCGGCACCCAAAACACCTTCACTTTCGAGGAGAACTGATGGCGCAACAGCTCACCGCCCACGAGCAGCCTGTCTACAAGATCTTCTCCAGCGACTACCAGTTCTCAATCCCCCGGTATCAGCGGCCCTACTCATGGGGCAAGGACCACGCACTCCAACTGCTAGATGACTTGATCGGTGCGAACGCGTCCGACAGCACGGAGCCGTACTTCCTTGGGTCGTTGGTCCTGGTCAATCAGGGCGACGTATTGCATGACGTCATAGACGGGCAGCAGCGCCTCACCACCCTGACGATCCTCCTGGCTCTCCTTCGTGACCTCTCGGAAAGCCCCTCATTCGCTGCCGAGTTGGGTGATCTTGTGATGGAGCCAGGAAGCCAGCTTGCTGGTCTAGAGCCGCGGCCCAGGCTGCGTCTCCGCAGCCAGGACGCCGACTTCTTCGCAAAGTACGTACAGTCTCCAGCCGGAACAACGAGTCTCCTGACGCTGACCGATGCGACCGCCGTTTCGGAGCCGCAGCGCGCAATTAGGGATAATGCAAATGCTCTTCGCGCGCGCTTGTCCGAGATGCTGGACGAGGAGCGGCGAGCACTCGCGAGGCTCGTCAGCACCCGTACATACCTCGTCGTGGTTTCCACCCCCAATCTCGCCAGCGCCTACCGCATCTTCAGCGTCATGAACGCTCGCGGTCTCGATCTCAGTCCTACTGACATCTTCAAGTCCCGCCTGATCGGCGACCTCCCCGACGACACTCCGCATGCGAAGCGCTGGGAGGACGCCCAAGAAGCCCTCGGCCGGGACAACTTCACAGACCTATTCCGCGACATCCGCACCATCATTAACGAAGACCGTGCCAGGCGCGAGTTGCTCAAAGAGTTCCCCGAGCAAGTGCTAGACCCCTACCTGTCGCGCAGCAATGCGGGGTCTTTCGTCGACGACGTGGTAGTTCCCTACGCCAGGGCGTTTGACGCCACTCTCACACGTGACGCTGGCCCCGGGGAAGCGTGGCAGGGGGTCAATCACTGGCTCCGCCGCCTCTCCCTGATCGACAACAAGGATCGGCGGCCAATCGCTCTCTGGGCCTTGAAGCACCACGAGGACGACCCTGCAGCGCTCCAGCACTACTTCAAGTCTCTTGAACGGCTGGCTGCATCGATGTTGCTGCGGGGCGAATACACCACGCCCCGTATCGGCCGCTACCTCGACCTGCTGCGAGAGCTCAAAGGGGGCGCGGGCCCGAACGCCGAATCGTTCATTCTCGACCCGGAGGAAAAGCGTCTCACCCGTGAGGCGCTCAACGGCGAGATCTACCGCATGCAGACGCAGCGAGCCAGGTATGTCCTATTGCGTTTGGACGAGTTACTGTCCAAGTCCCCAGGCGCGACCTACCAGCACGACATCATCAGCATCGAGCACGTCTTGCCTCGGAACCCGGAGCCAACAAGCAAGTGGGTGCAGGACTTCAACGAGGAGGAGCGTCAATACTGGACGCACCGACTCGGCAACCTCTTGCTGCTCAACCGACGGAAAAACAGCCAAGCAGGGCGTTTCGACTTTATCGACAAGAAGGCGCGCTATTTCGCCACGTCGAGCGGCTCCGCAGTTTTTGCGTTGACGACGCAGGTGCTGTCCTACGACTCGTGGACTCCTGATGTCGTCGCGAAGCGACAGCAGGAACTCACAACCGCTCTTTGTCAGGAATGGGAGCTGAACTGATGGCAACGAGCAACCGCGATCGACTCGGACAGATGTTCGAGATCCTTGGGGCTGCACTGGACGACTTCATCTCCAGCCTGATCGGCCAGGAGGACCCGGCTCTCGGCGCCGAGTGGACAAAGCTCGTCCAGGCCAAGGATGTCCGCAACGGTGCACCCGCAGGGAGGGAGTACGACCCTCTCGACCCGCAAGTCCAGTTCCGGATGCTGACGGAAAAGAACATCACGACCGGCTTCAGGCCGCACTGGTACCCGTTCTCCGACGCCATCGGCCGACCTGGTGAGTCCTACGCCAGCGAGTTGCGCGAGGTACGCAACGCGTGGGCACACAACAAGCCGTTCACGGACGACGATGCTTATCGCGCTCTCGATACGGCGGAGCGGCTGCTCACGGTCGTCGGTGCCCCCGCCGCCGCTGAACAGGTCGCCAGGATTCGCACCAACCTTCGCCGCGTCAGCGCCGACAAGGATGACCGGCGCACCCTCAAGCAGACAGTGTCCGAGGGCTCGCTCTCCGCCGGGCTCCGACCCTGGCGGGAGGTCTTGCCACCTCACCAAGACGTAGCCAGCGGGAACTTCAAGGCGTCCGAGTTCGCCGCAGACCTCTTCAAGGTCGCGAGCGGGGAGGAGAGCGGCAAGGACTACGCTGACCCCGTCGAGTTCTTCCGCAGGACCTACCTGACCGAGGGCCTGCGTGAGCTCATCGGTCGGGCGGTCGACCGCCTGGGCGGGGATGACAACGCCTCCCCCGTCATCAACCTGCAGACAAACTTCGGCGGCGGCAAGACGCACTCCATGCTCTCGCTGTGGCACCTCGCCGGCGGGACCCCTTTGGGAAGCTATCCCCAGGAGGTGCAGGAGCTCCTGGCTGCGCATAACTTCGACCGGCTCGACAACAAGCGGGTCAACCGTGTGGCCATCGTCGGCAACCACTTCGCGCCCACCGGCGAGAAGAAGGCGGATGGCACGTTCGTCAGGACGATCTGGGGCGAGCTCGCCTGGCAGCTGGGCGGCGCAGAGGGGTATGCCATGGTCGCCGATGCCGACCGGGCCTCCACCCCACCCGGCGCCGCGCTCCACCGTCTGCTTGCGGCATATTCGCCCGCGGTCATTCTCATCGACGAGTGGGTGGCCTACGCACGCAGCTTGTATGGCGTCGGGCCTGAGGAAGATCGGATCACCGGTGGCACGTTCGACAACCAGTTCACCTTCGCCCAGTCGCTGACTGAAGCGGCCAAGGGCAGCAGCGGCATTGTGCTCGCGATCTCGATTCCCGCTTCAGAAACCGGCGTCGCCGACGCTCCAGACGAGCTGCCGGTCGGACATCTCGAGGAAGTCGGAGGCTCGCACGGCATGGAGGCGCTCAAGCGCCTCCAGAACGTCGTGCGACGGGTAGCCGAACAGTGGAGATCGGCATCCTCGAGCGAGGCCTACCACATCGTGCGCCAGCGACTCTTCACCACGCCGGATGCTGAAGCGCTCGCAGCCATCGGCGCCACGGCGCGGGCCTTCGTCGACTTCTACCGCGCCCACCCTGGCGACTTCCCGGCAGAGTCACGCGACCCCGCGTACGAGGACCGGATCAAGAACACGTACCCGATCCATCCCGAGCTCTTCGAGCGTCTCTATGAGGACTGGTCGAGCCTCGAACGGTTCCAGAGGACACGCGGGGTGCTACGGCTCATGAACGCGGTCGTCCATGCGCTCTGGGTTGGAGGGGACAACTGGCCGCTCATCATGCCTGGTTCGTTGCCGCTGGCGGTGTCGTCGGTCAACTCCGAGGTCTCCCAGTACCTCCAGGACTCGTGGAAGTCGGTGATCGATGCGGACGTGGATGGGACCGAGTCTGAACCTGCCCGCATCGACAAGGAAAAGACGCAGTTCGGCTCGCGGTTCCTGACCAAGCGGCTGGCGCGGACGGTGTTCTTCGGCGCGGTTCCGACGATCGGCTCCGCCCACAAGGGGCTAGACACCCAGCGAGTCTTCCTCGGAACCGCCGTTCCCGGCGACCGCACCGGCGACTTCCACGCCGCGCTCAACGCGCTCGCTGACCGCGCGACCTACTACTACTCCGGGCAGGGCAAGCACTGGTACGACCTGCAGGCCAACATCACGCGTAGCGCGAAGGATCAGGCCGAACGATTGCACCCGGAGGATGTCTGGGCGGAGATCGTCCGGCGCCTTAGCGAGGAAGGGCGTGCGCGCGGTGTCTTCGGCGGGGTCCACGTGTGCCCGGAGTCGGATGCCGACGTCCCGGACACGGACGAGGCACGCCTGGTGGTGCTGCACCCGAAGGTCTCTCACAAGAGTCGGCGTGGGGCTGAGCCGAACTCATCCGCTGCCGACGCTGCACGGCATACCCTTGAGAAGCGCGGAACCGCCAACCGCGTCCACCGCAACATGCTGGTCTTCCTCGCAGCCGACGAGGCGCGCCTGGAAGAGCTGGACCGATCGGTCCGTGACTACTTGGGGTGGAGGTACGTGCTCGCGAGCCCGGACCTCGACCTGACCGACAACCAGAAGGCCCAGGCGAACGAGAAGCTGAAGCGCGCGGATGAGACCGCCACGGCGCGCATGCAGCTGACGTATCAGTGGGTGCTGCACCCGAGACAACCCAACGCGCGTGAGCCTTGGGTCATCGCCGAGACGAAGGTCGAGGGCTCCGGCTCGCTTGCAGAGCGTGTCGGCAAGCGACTCAAGACCGACGGGGACCTCGCGGACGTGCACGCCATGACGTCGGCGAGGATGGCGATCAACCAGGTGCCGACCGTGTGGGCCTCCGGGCACGTGAGTGTCGGCGAACTATGGGGCTTGTACACGGCGTATCCCTACATGCCACGGCTCACCGCGCGTGGGGTGCTGACGGAGGGGCTGATGCAGACCACAACGCTGACGTGGGAGCGGGACGGTGTGGCGCTGGCGGAGCGGTACGACGAGGCGGAGGGCCGGTATGTCGGTTTGTGGCTCCCCGGGGAGTCGCCTTCGCCGCACCCGACAGACCAATGGTTGGTGGTCAAGCCGGAGGTCGCGCTCGCGCAACGGGAGGGTGAGAAGCCAGACCCGGACCGGGACCCGGAACCCCACCCAGACCCGCGGCCCGACCCTGAACCGGGACCGGGGCCCTCGCCACTGGAGACCGTTCTCTCCAGGTATTTCGCCACGGCCGAGCTTGATCCCATCCGGTACACCCTGGACTTCAAGAACATCGCCGACGAGGTGCTCATGCACCTGGCCCGTCCTGGCCGGAAGCTGAAGGTGACGGTGGAGATCGAGGCGGAGGACCCGCAGGGGTTTGATGAAGGGACCGTCAGGACCGTAAGAGAGAACGCGACGGTCCTGAAGTTCGAGCAGTCGGGCTTCGAAGAGCAGTGAGCGAGTTGCCGATGCAGCAGGAGGATAGATGCCAGATCTCAGCCAGATGACGCCGTACGAGCGACGCGCATGGGAGGAGTCCATACGCACCCTTCATGCATCCCGGCGTCAGATCGTCCCGCCGCGAGTGCGTGACAGGACTATGGCGATAGCCACATCCGCCGGTCAGCGGCTGCAGGAGCTTCCGGGTGCCACCTCGGTCCAGGAGATCGTCAGCAGGGTGATGGACGGCACCTTGTCTCTCACCTTTAGGCCGGCGCTGAGAACGGCCACGGCTGACTCGGTCCTCAGGTTGTATACGCGTCATGGCATGGCACTGACGAGCATGGAGGCGGTGCGCAGCCTGCCCCTCGAGGACAGGGACCACCGCCAACCGCGGCGGACACTTTACGCAAGCGTTGCGGCCGGCGAGGGCGCGGCCACAGCGGTGGCGGTGACCGGCAGCGAGATCGCGACCACGGTCAGCGGCGGGGCGACGGCTGGGGTGGTCGTCGGGGCGGTAGCCGTCGACGCGGTCGCGTCTCTAGCGATGATGGGCCGCGCTGTCGGCGATGTCGCGAGCCGCTATGGGTACGACATGCGTGATCCAGGTGAGGAGCTTTTCGCCATGGGCGTGCTCTCGCTTGGTATGGCCGGGGATGTTGGCGCCAAGACCCAGGCCTTGGCCTCCTTGTCCAGACTGACTCAGCGGATGATGCGTCGAGCCACCTGGAGCGAGTTGAACAAGCACGTGCTGGTGAAGGTGTTGCAGAAGGTCTACCAGCGGCTCGGCCTTCGGCTCACGCAGCGCAAGCTGGCCCAGATAGTGCCTGTGGCCGGCATCGGCATCAATGCCGCCCTCACTGCCTCGCTCGTCGACAAGACCTTCGAGCGCGCCCAGGCGGTCTACCGCTTGCGCACTCTGTCGGAGAAGTACGGAATCGATCCCAGCGAGTGGACAAGCGGCACGTCGAGTCGCACCTCTGAGCAGGATGTGGTCGACGTCGTCGAGATCCTGGACGAGACTGACGCGACGGATGACACGCAGCCTGACCCGACATTCGTCTGACCGCGTGCTGTTGCCCACGGCCGTCTGGGCTCAGAACGTGGGCTGGAGCGCTGGAGAGTTGGCAGCGATGCTTTCGTCTGCGTAGGTGCAGTACTTGGGGGTCGCCTTCTGCCATTTTCGTACAGCCTCGTACAGTCCCGAGGCGGCACCCGGAGTGGTCCCTATCGCCTTCGCGGCACGATCGTCAGTCGCCGCTAACCACACCATGTGCCGACCTACGGCAGCGACCCGAAGGCCACCCAAAGCTTCAGCAGCCGCCTCGCTCTCGACGCGAAGACGCTTGCTGATCGCAGCTGACGCCTGCTCTAGTTTCATGTCAACGGGATCACCGGGCGCGAAGACGTCCAGCCGCCCAGCCTTCTGACGGGTGGGTGGGCCCATCGCGGCGTTGTGATGCCAGGTCAGGTCTCGGATGGCCCCGTGGGTGGCTGAGCCCAACATGCGCAGGATCGTCTCCCCGACGCCATCGCCGAAGGGATCGCCCAGACCAAAATCGACAGGTGTTCCCAAGTCCAGCACCAAGCCCCGGCGCCGGAGATGCGTTGCCGGCCACAGGCGTGCGAGGTCATGGTCAATGTCGTCCAGGAAGGGACCGACTTCCTCGACCCACGCGCGCCGGAGCCGAACCGCGATGGCCACATCACCTAGCGCGGATCGTCCGTACACGCCAGGCGCACCTTCCTCGTCCAGGCCATCCGAAGCCGTGTCCGTTGCTGCGATAGAGCCCTCATTGCCCCGCTCAACCAAACCGTTGTCCTCGAGCCAACCACGCACAAACCGCCGCGAGGGTGGGTGCCCGTAGTCAGCCAGTTCATCTCCGCATGGTCAACCGTCTGCGCATCCATCGTGTCCGCAGCCGTTTCGTCGCTCCACAGCATGACCTTCAGCATCTCGGAGGTTGCCTTCCCCGGCCGGCTGCGCGCCAAGAGGCCCTCCCAGATCGTGTGGCGCCTGTCTGCGTCCAGGTCTCGCACGAGACTCGCCACATAGGCCCTGTCATCGCCACCGATGAGCCATGCGCGTTCTATCAGCGCGGGCACATGAGCCGCAGGCGTCGCGGGGTTCGCGAGCAACGCATACACGGAGCCAATGTGGGTGACGTCGACCAATGTGCGCAGCGCTGCGGTCTCGACAACTTCGAGGGGCACGTCGTGGCGTTTCACGAGGGCCTCGATAACCGCTGGGGCAGCAGTCGCGATCACCCTTTTCATCCCAGCGGGAGTCAGGTGCTCGTTCTCTGCCGCGTCAACAGCTGTGGTGACGTCACCGCCCCTGAGGCACAACTGGGTTAGCAGATCGTCGTCGCGGCTCTTCTTGGCCACCTGTCCTGCTGCCCACCTGATGCTGGAAGGGCTGTGGTAGCCGGCAACCGCCGTTGCCATCAGCAGGCCCGGCATCAACGCATTCTCGCCGCCCAGTTCGTCCCACAAGCGGCGAGGCCAGCCCTTAGTCGCCAAGGCGTCGCGTACGAGTTGCTCGCAAGTGTGGACTGGGATCTTGAGCAACGGGTCGTCCGGTGCCCTGTATTCGTCTAGCAAGACATGGATCACATAGCGCATCAGCGTCTCGGAGATGTTCGCCGGGACGGCGATGTGCGTGATCTGCGGCAACAAAAGGTATGGATCACGCTCGGTGGCGACCAGCCGTAGGAGGGTCCCCACCTTTTCGGCTCGCACGCTCGTCCGTCCGCACACGCGTCCCATGAGCCCTGACTCTGTGGCACCGAAGCCCAGGGAATCCAGCACTCGTACCCAGTGGACTTCACTGACTGGGCGGCTCCACAGGTCGGCCAAGTCGTTGAGGAAGACGCTGTCGTAGACCTCCCACGGGACCTCTGCCGATGTCATCAGATAGGCGCCGAGTCCGCTGCCGAGTTGCTCGAGGCCGAGTTTTCGCGCATGCGCGGCGCAGGCATTGAGCCACAGCCCTCCGCGGGGGTCCGCCATGTCGAATCTGGCGAGTTCGTCACAGTGATCGCAGTTTGGAATTACTGGAACGACCGCGACAGTCATAGCGCCGCGTGCATCCCCGTCGTCCAGACCAGCTTCGACTCTCAACCGCTGAGCGATATTTCCCCATGGGGGCATCAAGGGCGTGTCGGAACTGAAAGCGTCGACGTGTTCCCGAACGGCCCAACCCCCACCTTGTTCCCCATCGACTGGCATGCCCAAATCCTAGGGACCAGACCCGACAGACTGCGACGCGGGGGCGGACTTGGTCTCACTCACGGTGTGGGCGTTCTACAGTGAGCACGTCATACGCGGCCCGACGGGCTTCCTCACCGGACACGCCCCCACCCGCACGAGTTTCGTGCTGCCTGGGGAGTCCTGCCGGTGTTCCTGCTTCGATCGTCCGTGCAGGGGTTGTCCGTCGCCGAGGCGCAGCTCGCCCAGCACATCGCGGAGCAGATGGCCATCACGACAGGTCACTCGGCCTCCCTCTCCGAGCGCCGCTCGTGGGAGCGCAGCCTCCCCCGCCTGCGGGCCGACCTCATGGACGCCGGGCTCGGTGACGTCGAGATGCTCATCGAGTATCAGCTGCCGCTCACAAGCAAGCGCGCCGACGTCGTCCTCGCCGGGCAGCATCCACAGACGGGGCGCGCGTCATACCTCGTGGTGGAGCTCAAGCAGTGGAGCGAGGCGGAGCGGTTCGAGGACAGCGACGTCCTGGTGCGCATCGACGGCTACGGCAACCACCCCGTGCTGCACCCGCTGGAGCAGGTGCGCGGCTACTGCGACTACCTCACCGACTTCGTCGTCACGCTGGCCGAGGACGCGCACGAGCTGGCCGGCACGGCATACCTGCACAACGCGACCAACCTGGGCATCGCGGACCTGCGCGACATGGCGGTCCCGGACCCGGCGAGGCCGGCGCGGATGTTCAGCGGGCAGGACCGGGGCGAGTTCCTCGACTACCTCAAGAGCCGCTTCGCCCCCGGGGTGCCAGGCGCCGGGTATGCCGACCGGCTGCTCGACAGCCGCATCGCCCCGTCCAAGCAGCTGCTCGCGCTGGCCGCGGACGAGGTGCAGCGGCGCGAGCAGTTCGTCCTGCTCGACGAGCAGCGCGACGCCTACGAGCTGGTGCTGCACGCGGTCGAGAAGGCGCGGCGCGGCAACACCAAGACGGCGGTCGTCGTCAGCGGCGGGCCCGGCAGCGGCAAGAGCGTGATCGCCCTGTCCCTGATGGGCGAGCTGTCGCGGCAGGGGCGCGCGGTCATGCACGCGACCGGGTCGCAGTCGTTCACGCAGACGCTGCGCAGGGTGGCCGCGGCCCGCGCGCCGCGGGTGCGCAAGATGTTCAGCTACTTCAACAGCTTCATGGCGGCCGAACCTAACGAGCTGGAGTGCCTCATCCTCGACGAGGCGCACCGCATCCGGGAGACGTCGGAGTCGCGCTTCACCCGCAAGGAGCGCCGGACCGGGAGGCCGCAGCTGGACGAGCTGCTCAGCGCCGCGCGGGTGCCGGTCTTCCTGCTCGACCAGAACCAGGTGGTGCGGCCCGGCGAGATGGGGACGGTCCAGGCGATCACCGAGTATGCCGAGTCGCTCGGCATGGGCGTGCACGAGATCGACCTCGACGACCAGTTCCGGTGCGGCGGGTCCGCGCTGTATGTCGAGTGGGTCGAGCGGCTGCTCGGGCTGGCCCCCGGCGGGCCGTTCGTCTGGGGGGGGGACGGGACGTTTGAGCTGCACGTCGTGGACTCCCCCGACGAGCTCGAGCACGTGCTGGCACTGCGGCAGGAGGACGGCTACACCGCGCGGATGGCGGCCGGCTACTGCTGGCCGTGGTCGGACCCCGAGCCCGACGGGACGCTCGTGCACGACGTGCGGATCGGCGACTGGTCGCGGCCGTGGAACCTCAAGGGCGAGCGCTCGGTCGGCGGGGCACCGGCGGCGGCGCTGTGGGCGACGGACCCCGCCGGCTTCGGGCAGGTGGGCTGCATCTACACCGCGCAGGGGTTCGAGTACGACCACGCCGGGATCATCATCGGCCCCGACCTGGTCTGGCGTGACGGTCGGTGGCGCGCGGTGCGCGAGGGCAACCGCGACCCCGTGCTGCGCAACCGCACGAAGGTGGCGGACCGCGACTTCGACCGGCTCGTCCGCAACGTCTACAAGGTGCTGCTGACACGCGGGATGCAGAGCGCCTGGATCTACTCGACCGACCCGCAGACCAGGGACTTCCTCCGGGGCATCGTCCGGGGGTAGCGGGCGGCGCTGCCGCCCTTGACCACAACCACATACCGACGGATCGACAGGCTTCCGCTGCTGGACACGCCTCCCCCGTGATGAGCACGAGGCAGAGCTGTGACCAGCTGGGTCGTCACGATCGACAGGCAGCACCCTGGCCACTGGGCCATCGCTAAAGAGCACGGCTTCTGGGACCTGACTCGGGGGCGCGCAATAGCAGCAGGAGACTTGGTCTACTTCTGGCAGGCGGGCAAGTCGTTCTTGGCTCAGACGAGAGCCACTTCCGATGCCATGCCTCTGGAGCCCGGCAGCACTGCCTCGTGGGAGGACTCGGGCACGCGCAGCTACGCGGCGCGATTCGAGTTCGAGGTGATCAGCGAATCGCCCCTGGCGCAGCCCAAGTGGATCATCGATGTCGGGCCTCAACTGACGGGCAAGGTTCCAGACCTCCGCAGCATCCCGAGCTTCGATCACCCGGACGACGAGCGGCTCGCGTCGTATTTCGCGGCCAGCCCTCTCGAGGTCGTGCTGGCGGAGTTGCTGCTCGAGAGCCCCGACGAACCATCCGAAGAAGTCGTCCGCCTCGATCTGTCGATCCTCGACGAGGATCAGCGGAAGGTGGTCGAGCAGATCGTCGCGATCCGAGAAGGACAGTCCGAGTTCCGACAGTCCCTCCTGAAGGTCTATGACGGCTGCGCCGTGACAGGGACGCGGTTCGAGGCGTCCCTTGATGCGGCACACATCTCCCCCTACAAGGGCCTCCAGTCCAACAAGGTGCGCAACGGGCTGATCCTCCGGAAAGATGTCCACCGCCTCTTCGACCTCGATCTGCTGGCGCTGGAGGATGACGGCACCATCAGGGTCGCTCCTGAGGTGACGGAACCCATCTACCGAGAGCTGGACGGCAACACTGCCCACTTCCCCAGCGACCCGACGAGTCGTCCCGACCCTGCGGTCCTGGCGGCGCACCGCGCCAAGTGCACATGGCTTCCCCCGGCTGCAGCCGGGCCGGCCGCCGTGACCGATGAGCACGTGCTGTTCTGAGCACATGGACATCGAAGCCCTGCAGGACCGGCTCAGAGCCTTCGCCGTGGACCGCGACTGGGAGCAGTTCCACACGCCGAAGAACCTGGCGACGGCTCTGTCGGTCGAGTCCTCCGAGCTGCTGGAGATCTTCCAGTGGCTGACTGACGAGCAGTCACGAGCCGTCATGACGACCCCCGAGTCGGACCACGTGCGTCAGGAGATGGCAGATGTGCTGATCTACCTGCTTCGCCTGGCAGACGTCCTTGACGTCGACCTCGCGGCCGCGGTCGAGTCCAAGGTCGAGGACAACGCTGTCCGCTACCCGCCTGCAAGAGGGGGCGCCTGACCTCTACAGCCGGTCGATCCAGGTGTCTTCGTCCCGGTCGTCCCACGCCGAGCGGGCAGCCCCGCCGCCCACGGTGGCTCCGTCACCGAGGACCGAGAGCACCTTGAGCCCCTCCTGGTGGGTGAGCGAGCGCAACGACTCCACCGGCCGTCCCGCGGCAGACTCGATCGCCTCCTGGCGCTGGCTCATCGAGCTCAGACCCCTGGCATCGAGCGTCTCCCGGAGTCTCTGGACGATCCAGTCGGCGATGGGCCTCGGCGTGGCGGGAGGTGCGACTGGCTTGGGCTCGTCACCGAAGAGTGCGGGGGTCTCTGACACACAACAACCCTAGCCAGGTTCTACGTGCTCCCTGATAACCTGCCGCCGTCCGCGTCGGCCGATGCGTGGGGTGCAAGGACGCGTCCCTCCCGTCCGCCGGTTCGCAGTTCAGCAGGGGGACCGATGAAACGCATCCACGGCATGGGGCTCACATGACCGTGCCAGAGCAATGGCGCGGGACCACCGCTGACCGCGATGACTGGATCCTCGTGCGCCGCGAGGAAGGGTTCGTCCTGCGGCACGGCCCCGAGGAGTCACACATTCCCGCGTCCGAGGCTGACCGCATCGCGGTGACCCGCCGATGGTGGCGCGCCACGGTCACGGTCGCGGGGGTGTCGGAGAGGGTGGGGGCGCTCCGCGGTCTGACCCGCGAGGAGGGTAGCCGGCTCGAAGCCGCGGTGCAGGAAGCGCTCTCGAAGTCCCTCGCTGCCTGGACCCAGACGGTGACGACGACGATCGAGACGGCACGTCGGGATCTTCGGTGGATCACGCAGGAGGAGGTCTCCGCCCTTCTCGCCGCTCGCCCACGGATCGCCGACACCGGATCGTCCGGCACGTGGAGTGCGGACGCATCCGGCCCCCTCCAGCTGAGCGAGGAGGGGACACGCCGCTGGGTGGGGACCGTCAACGAGGAGGTTGCCGCTGCGATCCTCCAGTCGCAGAGGCGGTTCTTCGACACGATCGAGAGCAGCCCCCTCACCCACGAGCAGGCCCGCGCAGTGGTGACCTACGACAACCGCGTGAACGTCATCGCCGCTGCCGGGTCGGGCAAGACCTCGGTCATGGTCGCCCGGGCTGCGTATGCCGTCGCGCGTCAGCTGGCGAAGCCGGAGGAGATCGTCCTCCTCGCCTTCAACAAGGACGCAGCCCAGGAGCTGCAAACGCGGATCCAGCGCCGGTTCGAGGCCGCGGGGCTCTCCGCCGACGGAGTCGTCGCCTCGACCTTCCACGCCTTCGGGCTGCAGGTCATCGGCCGGGCGACGGGGCGCAAGCCGACGGTCGCGCCCTGGCTGACCGACGGCAACGAGCTGGAGGTCCTGTCTGACATCGTGGACGAGCTGAAGGCGAAGGACCCTCAGTTCGACCACGCCTGGGACTGGTTCCGACTCCTCTTGCCCCGTCCCGAGGAGGACTCCACCGAGCCCGCCACTCCCGACGCCTGGGATCCCGTGCGACGCGTCTCGGGCTACAGGGCCATGGACGGGCGGATGGTCCGCAGCGAGGGGGAGCGCCGGATCGCGAACTTCCTCTACCTGCACGGCGTGAGATACGACTACGAGCACCCCTACCAGCACGACACCGCCGACGCCGAGCACCGGCAGTACCACCCCGACTTCTACTACCCCGACATCGACGTCTGGCACGAGCACTGGGGCGTGGACGCCCACGGCAAACCCAAGGCGGACTGGACAGACTACGACCAGGGTATGGAGTGGAAGCGCCAGCTCCACCGTGACCGGGGCACGACGCTGCTGGAGACCACCTGGGCCGGGGTGATGGAGGGCGACGACCTGACGCAGCTGAGAGACAAGCTCGTCCAGCACGGCATACGCCTGGACTGGGACCCGACTCGTCCACCCGCCAGGGGCGTCAAGACCGTGACCGACGCCGACATGCTGCGCCTGGTCCGCACCTTTATGGTGCACGTCAAGGCAAACAGGGTGGGCCCGCAGGAGAGTCGCGCGGCGCCTGGATGCAGGGCGCATCCGTAACAAGGCGCGAGCCAGGATGTTCCTGGATCTCTACTGGCCGATCCACGACGCCTGGCAGGCCAGGCTCCTCGACGGAGGTTTCGTCGACTTCGAAGACATGCTGGTGCAGGCCGCCGACCACCTCGAGTCCGGACGCTACGTCAGCCCCTACCGACTGGTCATGGTCGACGAGCTGCAGGACGCCAGCCGGGCCCGGGCACGGCTCACCCAGGCGCTCGTCAGGCAGCCCGGCCGGCACCTGCTCGCCGTCGGGGACGACTGGCAGTCCATCAACCGCTTCGCCGGCGCCGACCTGAGCGTGGTGACCCGCTTCCACGACCACTTCGGTCCTGGGCCCACCGTGCACCTGACCAAGACCTTCCGCTGTCACCAGTCGATCAGCGACACCGCGGCGAGGTTCGTCGGCAAGAACCCCGACCAGCTGACGAAGGGCGTCGTCTCGGTGAACGACCGGCCGGTCGATCCGGCCGCGCACGAAGGGGTCCAGCTGCGGTCCATTCCGAGTGCGGCCGAGGTGCCCCGAGCCATCGGCGACTTCCTCGACCAGCTTCGCGACGCCATACACGAAGGCCACATCACCGGCGACTCTGTGAGCGTCGACGTCCTGGGACGCTACAACCAGGACCGCAGTCTCATGCCACGCGTTTCCCCTCGGGGCGTCCGTCTGGCCTTCCGCACCATCCACTCGGCCAAGGGGTTAGAGGCCGACTACGTCGTCGTCCCGAACCTGTCGGCCGGGTCCTACGCCTTCCCGAGCCGCATCGCGGACGACCCGGTCCTGGCGCTGGCGATCACCGAGGGCGACAGCTATCCGCACGCCGAGGAGCGCCGTCTCTTCTACGTGGCCCTGACCCGAGCCCGGCGAGGGGTGCTGCTGATCTCTCCCGAGCACAACCCCTCGCCGTTCGTCACCGAGCTGATCCAGGACGGACTCGTGCAGGACGTGGGGCCGCGCCCGGTCGCCACCCCGTGCCCCGGGTGCCGGGTCGGCGTCCTCCGCCCGCGCTCCGGCCGCACGGGCCACTTCTGGGGCTGCAGCACCTTCCCGGCGTGCACCTACACGAGCAACACCCTGCCGCTGGCGGGAGTGAGCCTCCCCACGCGCACGACCCAACGACCACCCTTCTGAGAGGTGCAGCATCGTGACCGAGACGGATTCCTCCACCACGCGTCCCCGAGCCATGCGGCTGCGGTATGCCGGTCAGTGCCGGGAGCGCACCACCGAGCTGCAACGTGGCACGCGTGCGGTCTACGACCGTGCGACCAAGACGGTCTGCTGCCTCTCCTGCAACGAGACCCGAACCGGCGGCGGAGAGCCAGAAGCTCCGGTCGACACCGGCACCGCCACCAGCATGGGAGAGGTCGAGCACGAGCAGCCCGCTGGCCCAGACCTCGTGCCGGAGGAACCGACGGTTGTGGACACCTCACCGGGCGTCGCCGGCTCGTCCGCCCGCCGCGAGCACGAGCGTCGCGTCGCCGCCCGCGAGCAGCGAATCCGAAGCAAGCACCCGCGGCTCGGCGGGCTCATCCTCGCCGTCTCCGACGACCCCCAGACCACCAAGGCCTGGGCGACGGGCGCGGTCGGCGAGGAAAGGCTCGGACGTCGGCTCGACGCCGTGGCCGGCCCCCTGGTCAGGGTGCTGCACGACCGACGCATCCCGGGGAGCGGGGCCAACCTCGATCACCTGGTCGTGTGCCCGACCGGGGTCTACGTCGTCGACGCAAAGCGCTACAAGGGCAGGCCGCACCGCGTCGTCGAAGGAGGTCTCTTCACGCCCCGCACGGAGAAGCTGCTGGTCGGCCGACGCGACTGCAGCAAGCTCATGGACGCCGGCCTCAAGCAGGCCGACCTCGTGCGGGCGGCGCTCGCCGACGACACCGTCACGGTGCGCAGCGTGCTCTGCTTCGTCGAGGCCGACTGGCCGTTGCTCGGCGGCGACTTCGTCGTCCGCGACGTGATAGTCACCTGGCCGAAGAAGCTGGCTGCGACGATCGGGCGGTCGGGGCCGCTGAGTGAGGATCAGGTCGCGGCCGTGCACGAGCGACTCGCGAGCGCCTTTCCCCCGGCCTAGTTCGCACACCCGCTCGTGCTGGTGCCGTCGACGGCGAGGAGTCGACCCCCTCGGCCCTGCCGGGTCCGCGAGTTTGGTGTCTCGGGGTCTGCCCCGATCTGGTGAGACGGCAGGTCGGGCTGAGCACCGTCGCCCTGGAATCTCCCACGGCCTAAACTGGTTGACACATCAAGTTCCTTTCCTGCTCCCCCTGGAGACACCCTTGCCCAGCTACGGACACACCCTCCGGTTCGGCGTCGAGGTCCGCGCGCCCGCGGCCGCACCCGGCGTCGTGGTCGAGGCAGCCGTGCTCGCCGAGCAGCTCGGCGCCGACCTCGTGCTCCTCCCCGAGGGCGAGGACGAGGGCGGCCTTGACGCGTGGAGCCTGGCGACCTGGACGGCCGGGCGGACCACCACGGCGCACGTGGGCGCCACCCGTCTCGACCCGCTGGCCCGGCCGGCGTCCACGCTCGCCCGGGCCGCGGCCAGCCTGCAGCTGCTCTCCGGCGAGCGTGCGCTGCTGTCGCTGGCCGCCGGCGAGGACCCCCGGCGGCTGGTCGCCGCCGAGGAGACGGTCGCCGTCCTGAGGGCGATGCAGGACACCTCCCAGCCCCGGGCCCCGCTCCGGGGCACCCACCAGCATCTCGACGGCGCCGAGCCCGGACCTGCCCTCGACCGCGAGGTCCCCGTCTGGCTGCACGGGTCGCACGAGAAGGCCGCCGCGCTGGCCGGCCGGGTTGCCGACGGCTGGATGGTCGACCTGGCCGAGCTCAGCGACGAGAGGGACCAGGCACAGGAGCTCGCCCGGCTCACCGCGGCCCTCGACTCGGCCGCGACCGGAGCCGGGCGCGACCCGCGCGAGGTCCGGCGGGCCGCCGTCCTGCGCGCGGACGACCCCCTCGACACCGACGGGCTCGTCGCGCTCGCGGTCGACCACGGCATCAGCGTCCTGGTCCTCCCCGTTGACGGTGCCGCCGGTCTGACCGCGCGGGACCGTTACCTCCTGGAGCGGATCGCCCCCACCGTCCGCGAGCGGGTCGAGGACGCCCTGCCGCCCGGCACGCTCACCGACCGACCCGTGCGCCGGGCCGACGTCCGCGCGCGCCGGCGCCCGGGCATCGCCTACGACGAGGTGCCCGAGTCCCTCGCCGGGGCGACCGTGGAGCCGGGTGACAGCGCCTTCGCACGGGTGCGATCGACATACCTGCGAGGAGGCGACCCGGGACTGGTCCTGCGTCCGGGCACCGTCGGCGAGGTCGTCGAGGCGGTCGGCTTCGCGCGCTCCCACCGGCACCTGCCGCTGGGGATCCGCAGCGGCGGGCACGGCATCAGCGGCCGCTCCACCAACGACGGCGGCCTGGTCATCGACGTCGGCCGGCTCGACGACATCACCGTCCTCGACGAGGCCGCCCGGCTGGTCCGGATCGGCCCCGGCGCGCGCTGGCGCGACGTCGCCACCGCCCTGCAGCCGCACGGGTGGGCGCTGAGCTCGGGCGACTACGGCGGGGTCGGCGTCGGCGGGCTCGCGACCGCGGGCGGCATCGGCTTCCTCGGGCGCGCGCATGGGCTGACGATCGACCACGTGCGGGCGGTCGAGATGGTGCTGGCCGACGGGAGCCTCGTGCGGGCGAGCGCGACCGAGCACCCCGAGCTGTTCTGGGCCGTGCGCGGCGCCGGAGCCAACTTCGGGATCGCGGTCGCGTTCGAGTTCCAGGTCGACCAGGTCGGCGACGTGGGCTGGGCCCAGCTGGCGTTCCAGGTGGACGACGCGGCGGCATACCTCCAGGCGTTCGGGCGCGTCGTCGCGGCGACCCCGCGCCGGACCACGCCGTTCCTCATCCTCAGCCGGGGCGTCGCGCACGTGATGGCGATGGTCGACTCCTCCGACCCCGACGAGATCGTGGCGGACCTGCAGCCGTTCGCGGAGATCGCGCCGCTGGTGCAGCAGCAGGTGGTGGTCGCCCCCTACGCCGCGGTGATGAACATGTTCCCGGAGTCGCCGCACGCCGGGCGCGGCGAGCCGGTGTCGAGGTCGGTGCTGGTGCGCGAGATCACGCCCGCCTTCGCCGCCGCGTCGGCCGACCTGATCGCCAGCGGCGCGGCGCACTGGTACCAGATCCGGTCCGTCGGCGGCGCCGTCGCCGACGTGCCCGCCGACGCGACGGCTTTCGCCCACCGCGACGCGGGCTTCTCGCTCACGGTGATGGGCGCGGACGCGGGCCGGGTCGACCGGTGGTTCGACCGGGTGCGCGCGCACGCGCAGGGGCTTTACCTCAGCTTCGAGAGCGACCCGGACCCGGCGCGGGTCGTCGAGGCCTTCCCGCCGGCCACGCTGGAGCGGCTGCGCCGGCTCAAGGCCGAGCTCGACCCCGACAACCTCTTCCGCGACAACTTCCCCATTGTCCACCACGGCACCAGGAGCGCATCTTGAGCACCGACTACGGCCACGACCTGCTCTTCGGCACCTTCGTGACCCCGACCAACCACCCCGCCCACCAGGCCGTCGAGCAGGCGGTCGTCGCCGACGAGGCCGGGCTCGACCTGGTCACCTTCCAGGACCACCCCTACGTCGCGAAGTTCCACGACACCTGGACGCTGATGGCGTATGCCGCAGCGCGCACCTCGCGCGTCCGGCTCGCCGCGAACGTCCACAACCTGCCTCTGCGCCCGCCGGCCGTCCTCGCGCGGGCCGCCGCCTCCCTCGACCTGCTCAGCGGCGGCCGGGTGGAGCTGGGCCTGGGCGCCGGCGGCTTCTGGGACGGGGTCGGCGCGATGGGCGGGCCGCGGCGCACGCCCGGGGAGTCGATCGAGGCGCTCGACGAGGCGATCCAGATCATCCGCGGCATCTGGGACACCGAGAGCCGCGGCGGGGTCTCGGTGCGGGGCAGGCACTACGACGTCCACGGCGCCAGGCGCGGCCCGGCCCCTGCGCACCCGATCGGCATCTGGGTCGGCGCCTACAAGCCGCGCATCCTGCGCCTCGTCGGCCGCGCCGCCGACGGGTGGCTGCCGTCGCTGGCCTACCTGCAGGGCGGGGTGAGCGACCTGACCGAGATGAACCGGCGGATCGACGACGCCGCCGAGGCCGCCGGTCGACGGCCGACCGACGTGCGCCGGCTGCTCAACATCGGCGGCCGCTTCGCCGCGCAGCGCGGCGGCTTCCTCCAGGGGCCGCCCGCGCAGTGGGCCGAGGAGCTCGCCGAGGTCGCGCTGACCTACGGCACCAGCGGCTTCGTGCTCGCCTCCGACGACACGACGACGACGCAGACCTTCGCCGCCGAGGTGGCGCCGGCGGTGCGGGAGCTCGTGGCTGCGGCCCGGGCGTCCTGACCGACGCTGCCCACGGCCGCACGGTGGGCTGCACAGCTGTTGGTGTATCTCTGGTGTAGATGACGCGGACCAACATCGACCTGGACGACGAGCTGGTGGACGCGAAGCGCTACTAGGGCAGGCCGCACCGCGTCGTCGAGGGTGGACTGTTCACGCCCCGCACCGAGCAGTTGCTGGTCGGCCTGCGCGGCTGCACCAAGATCGTGGACCTCGGCCTCAAGCAGGCCGAGTCATCACCCTTGCTCCCGTGCCTGCGGCCACAGCGCGGCCCGCGCGAGCGCGACCGCCCGGTGGTCGAGGGGGTGCGGGCCGTCGTGCAGCAGCCGCTCCCCCGTGGCACGCCGCAGGGTGGCCCGGACCGGGCGGACCCACTCCGAGACGTGCCGTGGGTCCACCCCGAGAGGGCCGGTCCGCAGGCCGCAGTCGGTCATGATCCTGGCGACGACGTCGGAGTGCTCCCACGCCGGTCGTCCGGTGGCGGCGGTCATCAGGGCGAAGAGCGCCCTGGCCGCCGTCACGAAGGTGTCGCGGTGGTGCAGCAGGCGGCCGGTGACGGCGGCGACATACTCCTCGTCGGTTCGCAGGTCCTTGGCGAGCCGGGTGCGCAACAGACGCCCCTTGTGCTTGCGCAGCAGCCCGACCTCCTGACACAGCGCGCGCAGCTGTGCCACCGGCAGGGTCTGGTCCTCCCGGTTGCCCTTGCCGATCCAGCCCTCCTCCATCCCCAGGTCGACGTAGACGCGCTCGACGTAGGCCGGGCGCATCCAGCCCGCGGCCGTGAGCGGGATGCCGTCTTCGCCGGCGAGCTCGACGAGGTAGCGGTAGGGCCGCGCGATCGCGGCGACGTCCTCGTCGCTAAGCTCGCCGTCCTGATCGGTCCGCGCGCGCGCCACCCACTCGTCCAGCTCGGCGACGACGCGGGGCAGCGCCAGGTCCAGCAGGGGCTCCAGCTCCGCCGGGAGCCCGCCTCCCTGACCCTGCCCCGAGGACCGGAGACGCTCGAGCAGCTCCTCGGTGGTCAGGCCGACGAGCGAGAGGCGGTGCGCCACCTCGTCGAGGTCCAGCTCGGTGGGGTCCCAGTCCGGCGGCAGCCAGGCCCGCTGGTCCTCGTCGAGGTCGGCGAGCCCGTTGTCGGCCCGGTAGGACTCGACGAGCTCGTTGTGCCCGGGCGGCCCTCCGCAGTCCTCCAGCGGCCCGGCCATCCGGCCGCCCGTGCAGACGGCGGTCGGAGCGTCCGGGTCCAGCGGGCCCACGGACTCCAGGCGAAGCGTGTGGGTCCAGTCGTCGCCGAAGTCGTAGGTGTAGAACAGCCGGTCCCCCGGCAAGCGCAGCAGCTGGTCCAGCCGCACCTCCGACTCCAGGATGCCCTCCTCGCCCTCCGTCAGGTCGTACTCGGTGAGGAACGACGGCCCGCGCCAGACCCGCTTGTCCGGGCCGGGCCAGAACTTGTGCAGGTGGTAGTCCTGCCACCCGAAGGCCGCCTGAAGGACGGCGTGCACCTCGTCGAGGAGCAGGTCGCCGTGCAGGACCAGCCGCCGCCACACCGGCGGGCTGGTCCCGTCGACGTCGACCCTCACGGTCAGCGCCTGGGGCTCCTGCGGCGGGTCGGGCAGCTCGGGCATCTCAGGGGTATGCGGTGCGGCGTCCGTGGCGCTCACGCCGCCCAGGATCCCGTGCAGCACGTCCTGCAGCTCCTCGGAGGACAGCTGGGCCGCCCACTCACGCATCGCCCTGATCTGGTCGTCGTCGCTCACGCCGGCAAGCGTAGGGGGCCAGCCGTCCTGGTTTCCGGTGACGAGGTCCAATCCGCCGGGGTGCCGGGCTCCGAACTCCCCTGGACCAGGACGACACCCCGCCGTCCGCTGACCAAGGAGTCACCATGAGGACACGCACCATCACCGCAGCCGCGGTCGCCGCTCTAGCCCCGCTCGGCGTCGCCGGGCCCGCCGTGGCCGGGCACGACGGCAACCCCTCCGCCCGCGTCGCCGCATACTCCTACGGGCTCGACGCCGTGCAGTTCCCGGCCGTGCCCAACAGCCAGGCCTCGGGACGCACCACGGTCACCGCCCTGCCCAACGGCAAGGTGCAGGTGAGGGTCGAGGCGTGGGGGGTTGCACCCGGCCTGCCCCACGCGATGCACCTGCACGGCGTCGAGGAGGGACAGGACCTGGGCTGCCCCGGGCCGGCCGCCGACGCCGACGGCGACGGCCTCGTCAACGTGGTGGAGGGCGTCCCGTTCTACGGCGGCATCCTCGCCTCGCTGACCACCAACGGTGACACCACCGCCGCCAGCGCGCTGGCGCTGGACCGCTACGCGGTGGCAGACGCGGACGGCTACCTCAGCTATGCGCGGACCTTCGACAACGACACCGCGCTGGCCAACGCCGACACCGTGCAGGTCGTCGTCCACGGCATCGACCTCAACGGCAACGGCGCCTACGACTTCGAGGCCGGTCCATCCGAGCTCACCCCGGCCGCCCCGCTGGAGGCGACCCTGCCCGTGCTCTGCGGCGGCATCGCCAACTGAGCCAGGCCCGCCGGCCGACCTGGCGTCGCAGGGGGACGTCAGGACGGCCGGCGGGCGACAGCGCTGCGGGCCACCGTCAGCCCGAGCCCTGGCACCACCCTGCTGCGAGCTTGATGGCACCACAGAGCCGACGCATCACCTCGTCGCTGAGCCGCCCGAGCCGGGGGGCCAGGACGGCGACGGGGAGGTCGGTCAACAGTGAGCCGATGGGCTGCATCTGCATGTGGGGGGCGAAGTAGGCGGGCCGCCGCGGCCGGTCACGCACGTCCTGGCAGGGATGCTCAGGGCCGACGACGAGGGCTGATCGCTGCTGTGCCGACGCGGTGGTCAGGCCCAGCGGCACGGTGACCGAACAGCACGCCGAGCCGGACATCGCGCCATACCGTGCCGTGTCACGGATAGGGTGCTGACGTGCGCCGGATCCTGGATCTCCTGGCCGCCCTCAACGACGCGGGCGTCGACTACGTGGTCGTCGGTGGCGTCGCGGTGGTCCTTCGCGGGCACGCGCGTATGACGGTCGACCTCGACCTCGCGCTCGACCTGACCACCGACAACCTGACCTCAGCGCTGGATGTCCTGAAGGCCCAAGGCCTCGTGCCCAGGCTCCCCGTCCCTCCCGAGCAGTTCGCCGACCCGGACATCCGACGCTCCTGGGTGGAGCAGCGTAACCTGGTGGCTTTCACGCTGCACGACCCCTCGGACGCGCTGCGCGAGGTGGACCTGCTGGCTATCACCCCGCTGCCGTTCTCCACCCTCCTCACGTCCTCGGACGTCATCGATGTCGACGACGTCCCCGTGCGTGTCGCGTCTGTCGAGCACCTGGTGGCCATGAAGCGCCTGTCCGGGCGCGCGCAGGACCTGGCCGACGTCGAGGCGTTGTCGCAGCTGACGAGCCAACCTATGGTGGACCGCGATGAGCACCACCAAGGCTGAGGATCTCTGGCGCGGCACCTCGGACACGGGGTCCGCGATCCGGGCGCGTGCGGCGACGAGCCCCGCCCAGCGGCTGGAGTGGCTCGAGGAGAGCCTCCTGCTCGCGCAGGCGTCCGGCGCCTTGGCGCGGGACCGGGCTCGGCGGCAGCGTCAGGCCGAGGAGTGGGCCTCGTCCCGCTGACGACGCGTCGCCGTCGCGCCCGCTGCGGCCTACCGTGGAGACATGGGCACCTACATCTCACGACGCGACGACACGGACCCCGACGAGGGCAAGAACGAGTACGGCGACGTGGAGTTCGCCGACCCCACCAACAACAAGTACCCGATCGACACCGAGGAGCACGTCCGGGCGGCGTGGTCCTACATCAACAAGGCGTCGAACGCCGCCAAGTATGACCCCGACGAGGTGGACGCGATCAAGGGCAGGATCAAGCGCGCCGCCACGACGTTCGACATCGAGATCAGCGAGGACTGACACGGGTCACCGACCCTGTCGCCACCCTCCGCCGGGCACTACGATGGCTAGTAGCGACTCGGTGCCATCAGCGCCTCCCACCCGGCTGGTGCCGGTGCCCGGAGAGGAGACGCCATGTCCTACTCGAAGATCCTCGTCCCGGTCGTGCCCGGCCACGGCGACGAGACCGCCAGGGCGATGGAGGTGGCGCGCTCTCTCCTGTCCCCCGAGGGCAGCATCACCGTGGTGACCGTGCTCGAGGACCTCCCCCGCTACCTGTCGGGGGATGTCCTCACCGTCGAGCCCGTCGTCGAGGAAGGTCAGCGGGCTGCGGTCGACCAGGTGGTGCAGGAGTTCGGCGGCTCAGACGTCGAGGTCGTCGTCCGGCACGGGCACCCCGCCCGCGCCATCGTCGACCTCGCGCAGGAGCAAGGTCACGACTGCATCGTGATCGCCTCGCGCCAGCCGGACTGGCACCATCTCGTCCTCGGCTCGACCGCCGCGGGCGTGGTGCGCCACGCCCACTGCTCGGTGCATGTGGTCCGCGACGCGCGCGCTTCGGTCAGCTCCCGAACGGCGTAGCGAAGGGCTGCACCGTCACGCCCGAGCTCGTCAGGGCCTCACGCACCGACCGGGCGATCCCGACGGCGCCAGGGGTGTCGCCGTGCACACAGATGGAGCGCGCGTCGAGCACGAGCTCGCCGCCCTCCGCGTCCTCGATGGGCTCACCCTTGGCCATCGCCACGCAGCGCTCGGAGATGAGGTCGGGCTCGTGCAGCACCGAGCCCTGCTCGCGCCGCGAGACCAGTGAGCCGTCGGGGGTGTAGGCGCGGTCGGCGAACGCCTCGCCGACCGGGCTCAGGCCGGCCTCCGCGGCGGCCCGCAGCCAGACCGAGCCGGGCAGGCCGAGCACCGGCAGGCCGGGCCGGAACTCGCCGAGCGCCTCGGCGACGGCGGCCGCCTGCTGCGGGTGCTTGGCGATCGTGTTGTAGAGCGCGCCGTGCGGCTTGCAGTAGGCGACGGTGGTGCCGGCCCGCTGCGCGAAGGTCTCCAGCGCGCCGATCTGGTAGAGCACCTCGTCCCGCAGGACGTCGGGCTCCATGTCGATGAACCGCCGGCCGAAGCCGTGCAGGTCGCGGTAGGCGACGTGCGCCCCGATCGCGACCCCGCGGTCGGCCGCCGCCTGGCACACGGAGCGCATGATCGAGGGGTCGCCGGCGTGGAAGCCGCACGCCACGTTGGCGCTGGTCACGATGTCGAGCAGGGCCAGGTCGTCGCCCATGGACCAGTTGCCCAGGCCCTCGCCCAGGTCGGCGTTGAGGTCGATGGTGGCGCTCGACCCGCTCCGTGGCGCCTCGGTGCTGGTGCTCATGGCTGGCTCCGTTCTCCTCGATGGCCCTGCCCCTCCGATGTTAGTGTCCGATGGCAGGAGCACCCATGCCCGGAGAATCCCGCGCGTTCGAGGTGGCGCTGCGCGTGCCGCTGGGAGCCCCGCTGCCCGAGCTGGCCGCCTTCGCCCAGGACGTGGAGCGTGCCGGGCTCGACGGGATCGGCGTCCCCGACCACCACCACACCGGCCGGGACGCCTTCATGGCCCTGGGCGCGATGGCGATGTCGAACGGATCGCTGCGCCTCTTCCCGGCGACCTCCAACGTCGTCACCCGGCACCCCATCGTGCTGGCCGCCCTCACCGCCTCCCTGGAGGAGCTGGCTCCGGGGCGCGCGGAGCTCACGGTCGCGCCCGGCTTCCTCTCCGTGGAGAAGGCGGGAGAGGCCCGTGCCACCAGGGCGGTGCTCGCCGACGCCGTCCGGACGCTGCGAGGTCTGCTGCACGAGGGCCGAGCCACCCACGGCGGTCAGGAGCTGGAGCTCTTCCACCACCCGAGCAGCCGGCCCGGCCTGGTCCACGTGCTCGCCTCCGGCCCGCGGCTGCTCGAGCTGGCCGGTGCCGTCGGCGACGGGGTGCTGATGCTGGTCGGGCTCCACCCGGACGGTGTCGAGGCTGCCCGCGCCCACGTCCGCGCCGGCGCCGCCGCTGCGGGCCGCCCGGACCCCTACGGACCAGGCAGCACCTTCGTCGAGACCCTCATCGTGCCGATCGGTCTGGGGACGCAGGAGGAGGTCAGGCAGTGGCCGCGCAGCTGGTTCCGGGCCGGCCAGCCGTGGCTGCACTACCCGAGCCGCTCCAACCTGCGCTGGCTGCAGGCGGCCGGCGTCGAGCTGCCGGAGCTCGGGCTGGATGCCGG
This sequence comes from Ornithinimicrobium tianjinense, assembly GCF_014636495.1. Lineage (GTDB taxonomy): Bacteria > Actinomycetota > Actinomycetes > Actinomycetales > Dermatophilaceae > Ornithinicoccus > Ornithinicoccus tianjinensis. The sequence continues at coordinate 449,944 of NZ_BMEM01000001.1, read as the reverse complement.
CACCACCGACCCGGCCACCCTCCCGGACGAGCTGGTCGACCGCGTCCTGGACGCCTACGGCCTCTTCGGGCCGGCGAGCCGGTGCGCCGACCGCCTGCTGCGCGCGCGCGAGGAGCTCGGGCTGCAACGGGTCTTCCTCTTCCCCGCCCATGCCTGGACCGGCAGCTACGACCTGCCCCGCGACATCGTGGAGGCCTGGGCCGGCACCATCGGCCCCGCGCTCTCACCACCTGACCACCGGCATACCCCGACCCCGCCCACCCAGAGGAGATGACCCCATGGACGTGCAGACCCTCCCCGACCAGGCGGCCCGCGCGCGGATGTCGCCCGCGCAGGCCCGAGCCCTGTTCGCGACCGGGCTCGAGGTGCCCACCACCGGGTGGTGCGCCGGCTACGCCCAAGCCAACCTCATCAGCGTGCCCAACGCCCTCGCCTTCGACATGCTGCTCTTCGCCACCCGCAACCCCAAGCCGTGCCCCGTCCTCGAGGTGCTCGAGGCCGGCTGCGTGCGCGGCCCCGAGGGCTCGCCGGTCTACGGCGACCCGGGAGCGGACATCCGCGTCGACGTCCCGCGCTACCGCGTCTGGCGGCACGGTGAGCTGGTCGAGGAGGTCCCCGACGTCCTGGACCACTGGCGCGACGACCTGGTCACCTTCCTGCTGGGCTGCTCCTTCACCTTCGAGCACCCGATGCTCGAGGCCGGGATCCCGGTCCGGCACCTCGACGCCGGGCGCAACGTGGCGATGTACCGCACCAGCCGCCGCTGCGCCCCTGCCGGCGACCTCACGGGCCCGCTCGTCGTCTCCATGCGGCCCGTCCCGGCAGGCCAGGTGGCCGACGCGGTGCGCATCACCTCCCGCTACCCCGCCGTCCACGGCGCCCCCGTGCACATCGGCGACCCCGCCGCGCTCGGGATCGACGACCTCTCCACCCCGGACTTCGGTGACGCCCCCACGCTGCAGGACGGCGACGTGCCGGTCTTCTGGGCCTGCGGGGTGACCCCGCAGGCGATGGTCCTGGAGTCCCGCCCGGAGATCGCCATCACCCACGCCCCGGGCTTCATGCTCGTCACCGACGCCCGGGACGCTCTCTACGCCGTGCCCTGATGCGGCCCGAGCACTACAGTGCACACACCCGGCCCACGCCATACCCCTCAGAACGGAGGCGACGATGCCCCGGAACACCCCGCCCCCCGCCGTGGTCGACGACCACGCAGGACCGCCCACGGCCACCGGCAGAGGCACGCTCCTCGGCGCCATCTTCCTCATGGCGACCTCCTCGATCGGGCCCGGCTTCATCACCCAGACGACCAACTTCACGGTGCAGCTGGGCGCGGCCTTCGCCTTCGCGATCCTGGTCTCGATCCTCGTCGACATCGCGATCCAGACCAACGTCTGGCGGGTCATCGGCATCTCCGGCATGCGGGCCCAGGAGCTGGGCAACGCCTCCCTGCCCGGCCTCGGCTACGTGATGGCGTTCCTGCTGTTCATCGGCGGCATCGTCTTCAACATCGGCAACGTCAGCGGCGCCGGCCTCGGCATGAACATCATGACCGACATCAACGTCAAGCTGGGCGCGGTGATCCTCGCGGCCCTGGCGGTCGGGATCTTCCTGTCCAAGCGGGCCGGCGTCGCGATGGACCGCATCGTCGTGCTGCTCGGCGCGCTCATGATCCTGCTGACCCTCTACATCGCGGTCACCTCCGGCCCGCCCGTCGGCTCGGCGCTCAAGAACGCCGTGGTGCCCGAGGAGATCAGCGCCCTGGCGATCACCACCCTCATCGGCGGCACCATCGGCGGCTACATCATCTACGCCGGCGTCCACCGGCTCCTGGACGCCGGGGTCACGGGCGAGCGCCACCTGCGGGAGCTGACGCGCGGCGCGGTCACCGGCATCATCGTCACCGGGGTCATGCGCATCATCCTGTTCCTCGCCATCCTCGGCGTGGTCAGCGGCGGTGCGGAGCTCGACCCGCAGAGCCAGGCGGCGAGCGCCTTCGAGGCGGCGGCGGGCGCGGTGGGCTACCGGCTCTTCGGCGTGGTCTTCGCCGCAGCCGCCCTCACCAGCGTCATCGGCGTCTCCTACACGACGATCACCTTCCTGACCAGCCGCAGGACGTCGCCGCGCACGACCAACCTCATGGTCATCGGCTTCATCGCCCTCTCCACGGTCCTCTTCCTGCTCATCGGTGCCGCCCCGGCCCAGCTGCTCGTCTTCGCCGGTGCCTTCAACGGCATCCTGCTGCCCGTCGGGATCGGCGTCATGCTCTGGGTCGCCTGGAGACGGCGTGACCTGCTGCACGGCTACCGCTACCCGAAGTGGCTGGCCGGGATCGGCACGGTGGCCTGGCTGGTGACGCTCTACCTCGCGGTGAACTCCGTCCGTCCCGCCATCGAGCTCGTCACCGGGTGAGGGCCGATGCGCCTCCTGCCGAGCGGGTCGCGAGGGTTGCTGCTGGAGCTGGACACCCTCGAGGAGGTGCTGCGCCGGTATGCCGCGCTCCGGGAGGCCGACCTGCCTGTGCTGGACCTCGTCCCGGCAGGCCGGACCATCCTCGTCGTCGCCGACCGCGGCACCGACCTGCGTGAGCTGGCGGCCCAGGTGCAGGAGGTGGGCTCCGCGGAGCAGGAGCGGGAGTCCGGGCCCTCCGTCGAGATCCCGGTCCGGTATGACGGGGAGGACCTGGCCGAGGCCGCCCACCTGCTGGGGTGCTCGAGCGAGGAGCTGGTGAGGCGCCACCAGGAGGAGCACTGGACCGTGGCCTTCTGCGGCTTCGCGCCCGGTTTCGGCTACCTGGCCGGGACCCGGTTCGTCTGGGACGTGCCGCGACGGTCCAGCCCACGGACCCGGGTCCCCGCAGGGTCGCTGGCTCTCGCCGGGGAGTTCACCGGCGTCTACCCGAGAGAGTCCCCGGGCGGGTGGCAGCTCATCGGCCACGCGCTCGTCGACGTCTTCGACCTGGACCGTGACCCTCCCTCGCTGCTCGTCCCCGGTGCCGCCGTCCGCTTCGTGGAGCAGCCATGACCAGCCTCACCGTGCGGGAGGCCGGGCCCCTGACCACCGTGCAGGACTTCGGCCGGCTCGGTCAGGCGGCCCTCGGCATCGGCAGGTCCGGGGTCTGCGACCGCGGCGCCCACCGGCTGGCCAACGCGCTCGTCGGCAACCACCCCACGCTCGCCACGCTGGAGGTCACCCTGGGCGGGCTGTCCCTCCAGAGCGACGCGGACGTGGTGGTCGCCACCACGGGCGCGCGCTGTCCCGGGGTGCCCCATCACTCCCCCTTCGTCCTCCGGGCCGGTGAGGTCCTGGACCTCGGGATCCCGTCCGCCGGGCTGCGCACCTATGTCGCCGTCCGCGGGGGCATCGACGTCGAGCCGGTCCTGGGCAGCCGCTCGACCGACATCCTGGCCGGGCTGGGACCGCCCGTGCTCGCCTCCGGCGACGTCCTGCCGGTGGGCACCACGGCGCGCCCGCTGCCGGGGGTCGAGGTCGCCCCGGTGCCCGAGCCGACCAACGACCTCCTGCAGGTGCCGGTGACGCCGGGGCCCCGGCGTGACTGGTTCGACGACGACGCCTGGCAGCTGCTGTGCAGCCAGACGTATGTCGTCGACCCCCAGTCCAACCGCGTGGGGGTGCGCCTGAGCGGTGAGCCCCTCGCCCGGACGCGCACGGGCGAGCTGGTGAGCGAGGGGATGCTCCGCGGCGCGCTGCAGATGCCGCCGTCGGGGCTGCCGGTGCTGTTCCTGGCGGACCACCCGGTCACCGGCGGCTACCCCGTGATCGCCTACGTCGTGGACGACGCGGTCGACCGGTGCGGCCAGCTGCGGCCGGGCCAGCAGGTGCGCTTCACCCCTGCAGCCCCTGCCTGGTAGGCGAACCTCGACCGGGCCGGGTGGGTCAGGCTCCCGCGAGGCTCCCCTCACAGGGGCAGGACCACGACCCCGTCGTCGTCGCTGACCAGCCGGGCGCCGGGGGTGAACGTCGCGCCGCCGAAGGAGACCACGACGTCGCGGTCGCCCGCCCCCGTCTTGGCGCTCTTGCGCGGGTTGGAGCCGAGCGCCTTGATGCCGAGGTCCAGCTCGGCGAGCGCTGCGACGTCGCGCACCGCTCCGTAGATCACCACGCCGGCCCACCCGTTCTGCACGGCCGAGGCGGCGATGAGGTCACCCATGAGCGCGGTGTGCAGGGACCCGCCGCCGTCGACGACGAGCACGCGTCCCTCCCCCGGCGTCGCCAGCACCTGCTTGACCAGGGCGTTGTCCTCCCGGCAGCGCACCGTCACGACCTCCCCGGCAAAGACGCGGCGGGCGCCGTACTGCCTCAGCTGCAGGTCGCAGGACTGCAGCTGCTCCTCGTACTCGTCGTAGAGGTCGGCGGTGCCGATCACCCCGGTCATGCCGCACCACCGGGCTTGACGGCGAGCACCGGGCAGGTGGCCTCGAGCAGGATGCGCTGGGAGTTGGACCCGAGGATGAGCTTGCCGACCGGCGAGCGGCGCCGCAGCCCGATGACGACGAGGTCCGCGCGGTGCTCGTCCGCCGCCGCCAGCACCTCGTCGGCGGCCGAGCGACCCCGTGAGGGCTGGACGAGCAGGTGCTCGACCCCCGCCCTGCTCAGCTGCTCGTCCGCGGAGTCGAGCTGCTCCTCGGAGAGCAGACGCGGGTCTCCGGCCGCCTCGCCGCGGGAGGAGTTGACGACCACGAGGAGCGCGTCGTCCTTCCGCGCCTGGTCGATGGCGTGCTCCAGGGCCGCCTGGCCCTCGGGGGTGGGGATGTAGCCGACGACGATGGTCATGTCCGCTCCGTGGGGGTGGGTGTCGGGTGGGTGGGTGCCGTGCGGGCGCGTCCGACGAACTTGGTGACGAACGGCCACACCAGGATGATCGCGATGATCACATAGGTGGCGACCGCGATGCCCTCGTTGACCAAACCGGTCGGGCTGCCGGCGGACAGCTGCAGCGCCTGGCGCAGCTGGCGCTCGGCGAGCGGGCCGATGATCGCGCCGATGATGAGCGGCAGGACCGGCAGGCCGTAGCGACGCATCATGAAGCCCAGCAGCCCGAGCACCAGCAGCAGCACCAGGTCGAACCACTGGAGATTCACCGAGTACGCGCCGAGCGTCGCGAAGAAGATGATGCCCGCGTAGAGGTAGGGCCGCGGCAGCTGCAGCAGCTTGGCCCAGGCGGGCGCGAGCGGAAGGTTGATGAGCAGCAGCAGGGTGTTGCCGATGAAGAGCGAGGCGATGAGGCCCCAGACCAGCTGCGGCTCCCGCTCGAGCAGGAGCGGCCCGGGCTGGATGCCGAACTGGATGAAGGCCGCCAGCATGACCGCCGCGGTGGCGTTGGTCGGCAGGCCGAGCGCCAGCATCGGCACCAGGGTCCCGGCCGCGGACGCGTTGTTGGCCGCCTCCGGGCCCGCCACGCCCTCGATGGCGCCGTGGCCGAACTCCTCCGGCTTCTTCGCCAACCGCTTCTCTGTCACGTAGGACAGGAAGGTCGGGATCTCGGCGCCGCCTGCCGGCAGCGCGCCGAAGGGGAAGCCGTATGCCGTGCCGCGCAGCCAGGGCTTCCACGACCGGCCCCAGTCCTCGCGGGACATCCAGGGTCGACCCACCGGGATCACGGCCGCGGAGGAGCGCTTGAGGTGCGCCGCGACCCACAGCGCCTCCCCGACCGCGAAGATCGCGACCGCGATGACGACGATGTCGATGCCGTCGACGAGCTGGATCTCGCCGAAGGTCAGCCGGCTCTGCCCCGTGACCGGGTCCAGGCCGATGAGCCCGATCGCCAGGCCGAGCCCCAGCGAGGAGAAGCCGCGCACCCGCGAGCTGCCGAGCACGGCGGTGACCGCGATGAGCGAGAGCAGCATGATCGCCAGATAGCTGGGGGCGCCCAGCGAGATGGCGAACCGCACCACCACGGGGGCGAAGAACGCGAGCAGCGCCGTGCCGATGGTGCCGGCGACGAAGGAGCCGATGGCGGCGGTGGCCAGGGCCTGCGCGGCCCGACCCGACCTGGCCATCTTGTGCCCCTCGATGGCCGTGACGACCGTGGAGGACTCCCCCGGCGTGTTCAGCAGGATCGAGGTGGTGGAACCGCCATACATGCCGCCGTAGTAGATGCCGGCGAACATGATGAACGCGCTGGTCGGCTCCAGGGCGAAGGTGACCGGCAGCAGCAGCGCCACGGTCATCGCCGGGCCGAGGCCGGGCAGCACGCCGACCGCGGTGCCCAGGAGCACGCCGATGCAGGCGTAGAGCAGGTTGACGGGGGTGGCCGCCGTGACGAATCCCTGAGCGAGGGCGTCCAGGACCTCCATGTCAGAGCACTCCTTCCAGGAGCCCGGCGGGGAGGGGGATGCCCAGGCCGAGGTAGAACCCGTAGAAGCTGCCGAGCGCCAGCAGCGCGGAGATGACCAGGTCCCGGACGTAGTGCCGGCTGCCGAGGGCCACCACGGACCCGAAGAACAGCAGCGTCCCGGAGAGCACCCACCCGAGGGTGTCGACGAGCGCGATGTTGGCCGCGAACACCGCGACCAGCGGCAGCACGGTCCGCCAGTCGGTGGGGTGGGTCAGGTCGACGTCCTCGCCGCCCTCGGACTCCCCCCGACCACCGCGCAGCACGTCCACGGCCAGGACCACCGCACAGACGACCAGCAGGGCGGCCACGACGTAGGGGACGGTCTTGGGCCCGACGGGGTCGGACTGGGAGTAGGGCGCGTGGAGCCCGAGGGCGTCGACGAGGACCAGCACGCCGAGGGCGGCCAGGAAGGCGGCGACGCCCAGCTCCGACCGCCCCGCGAGTGCCCCGGACGGGCCGGGGCGGCCCGGCGCCGTGGCGCCGGGACCGCCCGCACCCGTGGTGCCGTGGACCGCGCTCATCCCAGCCCGAGCTCCGCGAGGACGTCGGCGACGCGCTCGTCCTGCTCGGTGAGGAACTCGGCATACTCGTCGCCGGTGATGAAGGCGTCGGTCCAGCCGTTGGTCTCCAGCGCCTCCTCCCACTCCGGCGTGGCGTGCATCTGCTCGAGCGCGGAGATCCACGCGTCGCGGTCGGCGTCCTCGATGCCGGGAGGGGCGACGATCCCGCGCCAGTTGGTGAAGACGAGGTCGATGTCGGACTCGGTCAGGGTCGGGGCGTCGATCCCCTCGACCGGCTCCTCGGAGGAGACGGCGAGGACGCGGATCTCGCCCGTCTCGATCTGGTCCTTGAACTCACCGGCGCCGGAGGTGGCGAAGTCGAGCTTGGAGCCGAGGATCGCCGGCAGCAGGTCGCCGCCGCCGTCGTAGGTGACGAAGTTGACCTCGGTCGGGTCGATGCCGACCGCCTGGGCCAGCTGCATGGGCAGGAGGTGGTCGGGGCCGCCGGGGTTGGAGCCGCCGCCGACGGACAGGCCGCCCGGGTCGGCCTTCCACGCCTCGACGAGGTCCTCGATCGTCTGGAACTCGGAGTCGGCCGGGACCATGATGGCGCCCGGCTCCTCGATGAGCTTGGCCAGCGGCGTGGTGTCGGTGAGGGTGGCGTCGGTGTCGTTCGTGTAGCTCGCGCCCACGACGCCGAGCCCCATGAGCATGGCGAGGTCGGCGTTGCCCTCCTCGGAGACGAGGCGGGCGAGGCCCACGGTGCCGCCGGCGCCCTCGAGGTTGAAGACCTCCAGGCCCGAGGAGATGCCGGTCGCCTCCATCACCTGGGCGGCGGTGCGGGCGGTCTGGTCGTAACCGCCGCCGGCCGAGTTGGGGACCATGATCCGCTTGTCGGTCAGGGCCTCCGCCTCCGCCGAGCCGGTGCTGCCGCCACCCTCGGCGGCCGAGTTGCCGGAGTCGGAGTCGGAGCCGGTCACGCCGCAGGCCGACAGGACGAGCGCGGCGCCCGCGAGGACGACGGTGATGCGGAAGGGGGAGCTGTTCATCAGGGAGCCTCTTCGTCGAGGGGGCAGGTACGCGACCGATCCTGACCCCTGGGCGGCGCCACGTCACCGTTGCGGTCGCAGCGTTCTTTGAGTTCTTAGTGGTCACGGTCCGCGGCCCTTCCGCAGGGTCGCTGAGGTGCCCCCGGCTGGCAGGATGGAGGGTGGCCCGGCCGCTGCCGGGCCGGGCTGCGAGCAGGTGCGGAGGTGGCGGAGTGCGACGAGGACGGATGACCCTCGCCGGGCAGTTCCTGCTGCTCCAGCTCGTGATCGTCGCGCTGGTCGTCCTCACCGTCGGGGTCCTGTCGTTCGCCCAGACCGGGGAGCAGATCCAGCGCACCGAGAGCCGGCGCGCGCTCTCCGCGGCCGAGAACCTGGCGGGCAACCCCACCGTCCGCTCGATGCTGCTGAGCGCGCTGCCCGGCGGCAGCGCCTCGCTCGCCGCCGTCGGGGAGACGGTGCGGACGGTCTCGGGCTCGGACGACGTCGCCCTCCTGCACCCGGACCGGACGGTGATCGCCTCCTCGCGGCCGGGTGACGTCGGCACCGTGCTCCCGGACGACCGGCCGAGGCTGCCCGCCGCGCGGTCGTGGACGGGACCCGTCGCGGCGGGACCCACCGTCGCCGCCGAGGTGCCGGTGCTCGACGAGGACGGCCGGCTGGTCGGGACCGCGCGCGTCGAGCGGGACCTGCCGGCGGTCAGCGAGCGGCTCGCGCTCGCCGGGCCCGGCCTGCTGGTCTACGTCGGGCTGGCGACGAGCATCGGCGTCATCGGGTCCACCATGCTCTCCCGGCGGGTCAAGCGGCAGACCCTCGGGCTGGAGCCCACCGAGATCGCCGGTCTGGTCGAGCACCGCGAGGCGATGCTGCACGGCATACGCGAGGGGGTGCTCGCGCTTGACCCGGCCGGGCGCGTCACCCTGATGAACGACGCGGGCCGGCGGCTGCTCGGTCTCCCCCCGGACGCCCTCGGCCGGCCCCTCGCGGAGCTGACCGACGACCCGGAGCTGCGCGAGGCGCTCACCGAGGGGACCGCGCGCGACCGGCTGCTCGTCGTCGGGCCGCGGCTGCTGGTCGTCAACCGGATGCCTGTGCGCTCGCACGGGGCGGTGATCGGCTCGGTCACCACCATGCGTGACCGCACCGAGATGAAGGCGCTCGAGCGGGCGCTGGACACCTCGCGCCGCACGACGGGGACGCTGCGGGCCCAGACCCACGAGTTCAGCAACCAGTTGCACACCATCTCCGGGCTCCTCCAGCTCGGGGAGTATGACGAGGCCGTCACCTTCGTGGAGGGCGTCAGCCGGCACCGCGACAGCCTCTACACGCACATCACCGAGCGGGTGTCGGACCCGCCGGTCGCGGCGCTGCTCATCGCCAAGGACTCGTTGGCCAGCGAGCGGGGCGCGCGGCTCGTCGTGACCGAGGACTCGCACCTGGCGCGCGTCGACGACGACCTGTCGCGCGACCTGGTCACCGTCGTCGGCAACCTCGTCGACAACGCGCTCGACGCGGTGGCCGGCGCCGCGGACAAGCTCGTGGAGGTCTCGCTCACCGACGACGAGCAGGAGGTGACCGTGCGCGTCCACGACTCCGGCCCGGGGGTCAGCGAGGAGGCGGCGACCGAGCTGTTCCGGTCAGGCTTCACGACCAAGAGCTCCGGCGAGGTCGGCGGCCACGGGTTCGGGCTGGCGCTCGTGCGGCTGGTCTGCCGTCGGCGCGGCGGCGATGTGAGCGTGCACAACGACGCCGGGGCGGTCTTCGTCGCGCGGCTGCTGAAGAAGGAGGCGGTGACGTCGTGATCGGTGTGCTGATCGTCGACGACGACTACATGGTGGCCCGGATCCACGAGGGCTTCGTGGGCCGGTGCGAGGGCTTCCAGGTGGTCGGCGTGGCCCACGACCCCCAGGGTGCTCTCGAGGCGGCCGCCCGGCTGCAGCCCGACCTCGTGCTGCTCGACGTCTTCCTCCCGGGGGCCAGCGGGCTGGACATCATCGGCGGCCTGCGGGAGGCCGCGCCGGACATGGACGTCATCGTGGTCACCGCCGCGCGCGAGGCCGACACCGTCAAGCGGGCGGTGCGCGGCGGGGCGGTGCAGTACCTGATGAAGCCGTTCACCCAGGCGGACCTGCGGGAGCGGCTGGAGCACTACCGCCGCACCCACCGGGCGCTGGAGCCCGGGGCCACCCCGGAGCAGAACGACGTGGACCGGCTCTTCGCCACGCCGCTCCGCCAGACGCAGGCCGCGCTACCCAAGGGGCTGAGCCCGCAGACGCTGCAGCTCGTGCTCCAGGCGCTGTCCCAGGTGGAGGGCGACCTGTCCGCCGCCGAGACCGCCGAGGCCGCGGGCATCTCGCGGGTCAGCGCCCGTCGCTACCTGGAGCACCTCGTCAACGCCGGTCGGGCCGAGGTCCGGCTGCGCTACGGCGAGGTCGGCCGGCCCGAGCGGCGTTACCGCGCAGGCCCGGCTAGAGGGTGACGACGACCTTGCCCAGGCTGTGGCCCCCCGCCACGACGGCGGACGCCTCGGCCGCGCGGTCGAGGCCGTAGGTCGCGCTGATGACCGGGCGGACCGCCCCGTCCGCGACCAGGCGCGCGAGCTCGGCATACACCTCGCCGGTCCGGCGCCGCGTGACGCCGCTCCCGCCGAGCTGGGCGGCGGCAGCGGGAGAGGCGACGCTGCGCAGCCGGCGGTGGTCCTCGAGCAGCCCGTCCACCTCCTCGAGGACCGCCTCGCCGACGGTGTCGAGCACGGCGTCGACCCGTCCGGCAGCGGACTGCCGGACCCGGTCCGCCCAGCCCGGGCCCGAGGCGATGTGGGTGCCGCCGGCCGCTTCGACGTGGACGGCCTTCTCGGCGCTGGCGACGCCGAGCACGCGCGCGCCCAGGTGCCGGGCGAGCTGGACCGCGTGGATGCCGACCCCGCCGCCCGCGCCCAGCACCAGCACCGTCTCGCCCTCGCGGACGCCCAGCTCGAGCAGGCCGTCCCAGGCCGTGCCGACGGCCACCGGGAGGCAGGCCGCCTGAACGGCGCTCACGCCGTCGGGCACGGCCGCCGTCTGGGCCACGTCGAGCAACGTCTGCTCCCCCAGGGCGCCGACGCCGGCGGCGCAGGAGCCGAAGACCAGCGTGCCGGGGGCGAAGGTCCCCGACGGGTCGGCGACGACCGTGCCCGCAGCCTCGCGACCCAGGGCCATCGGGAAGGTCACCGGCACGACCCCCTGGCGCTGACCGCTGCGGACCTTGACATCGGCCGGGTTGAGCCCCGCGGCGAGAACGTCCACGAGCACCGGCCCGTCGCGAGGCTCCAGCGGCGCCAGGTCGAACTGGCCCTCGACCTCCGCGTCGCCGTACCTGTCGAAGCCGTAGATCCGCATCCGTGCGCCTCCTCTTCCCCAGGTCGTGGCCGTGTGCCTCACGAGACGCGGTCCGTCCGACCGCCCTCCGCAGGATCGAGCCTAGCCGCACCCGCGTGTCACGACGCCGCCTCGGCCGACCGTCACTGCATACCCTGGCTCCATGACCTGGGTCCGGCACCGCTCGCGCTCGCTCGCCTGGACCGTGCTGGCCGCGGTCCTGCTCGTGGTCGGGCAGGGGGTATGGCGCTACTCCCGTGGCGCGGTCGACATCACCGACGACCGGTGGGGCCTGGTGATGCGCGTCGTGGTCCTGGGGCTGCTCGTCGGCCTCTACCTGCGCGCCGGTGGCGCCACGACCGCCTCCAGGGACGGGCTGGTCGTCCACGACGGTGTCCGCCGGCACACCCTTCCGCGCGCCACGGTCCGCGCTATCGAGCCCGACGCGACGCGCAACGGGGCGGTGGCGGTGCTGCACGGCGGCCGCCGGGTCGAGCTGCCCGGCGTCGCCGGGTCCGACGTGCGCGCGGTGCGTCGGGCGCTGAAGGGCTAGCCGCAGCTGCTCCGACCCTGGCGCCCAGGTGTGACCCACGCCATACGCTCCTGCATGGACGTCGCCCGGCTGGCGCACAGAGGCACAGAGCTCTGCCGCGCGCTGGCCGACGGGCACGACGTGGTGGGGCAGGTGCTGGAGCTGCTGGCCGACAGCGTCGGCACCGACATGGTCTCCTGGTCGGGCATCCGTCGCGACGGCGGATGCCCGACCCTGCAGCAGCACGGACGGGCCCCGCTCGACGACGCCGGGGTGGTCGAGTGGGAGCGGTTGCTGCCGACCCATCCCTACGCCACTCACCTGCTGACCGACCCCGCCCCGCGGACCCGGCTGACCGACGTCGTCGAGATGCGCGCCTTCGAGCGCACGAGGTCTACGAGGTGTGCCTGGCACCCCAGGGCGACCGCTACCTCACCGGCCGCGGGGACACCATCGGACGGGACTTCTGCGCCGACCTGGTCGAGGTGGTCTTCGTAGGTGACCCGCTCCCGCTCGAGCGGCCGCGCCATTGCCGGCGCCGCCACCACCATCGGGACCGCCATCGCCACCGCGGCGCCGAGCACCACGGCCTTCCTCGTCAACGCCATCGCTCCACTCCCTGCCTGCCCGTGCGTCCCTGGTGGGACGCTGTGTCACCACGGTGACGCCCCGTTGCCGGTCCGTGGAAGGTGGCGCTTCGGCCACCTTCTCGGGGGATCGCGCCTACTCTCGAGGTATGACGCGCTCACTCAGCTTTGTCATGGTGGCGGCGCTCGCGCTCGCGGGGTGCCAGTCGGGAGGGGACACGCCGGACGGGTCGACCAGCCCGACCACCTCGGGTGAGCCCACCACGAGCGCCCCGGTGACCGTCTCGCCCCCGGCGTCCGACGACGCGACCGAGTCGGAGACGTCGACCGGGTCGGAGACGTCGACCGCGGAAGCCACCGAGACCGAGCAGCCCGTCGACCTCCCGTGGACCACGGGCCCGGTCGAGGAGGACGTCGTCACCGGCGGCGAGGCCCAGGAGATCACCGGCGTGCGGATCGGCGAGCACGACGGCTACGACCGCGTCGTGCTCGACCTGTCCGGCGACCAGCGCCTGCTGGGCTGGCACGCCGAGTTCGTCGACCAGGCGGTCGAGGACCCGAGCGGGAGACCGCTCGAGGTGGACGGCACGGCATACCTGCAGATCGGGGTGCGCGGGATCGACTGGACGAACGACTCCGCGGACCGCTACGACGGCGCACCCGTCGACGCCGACGACACGGAGATCGTGGAGGAGGTCGTCTTCGGCGGGCTGTTCGAGGGGCAGCAGCAGATCGTCATCGGGCTGGACGAGCGCACGGAGTTCCGGGTGTTCGGCCTGGACGACCCCGCGCGCATCGTCATCGACGTGCGGGAGGACTGACCCTCAGACCGCCGCAGGCGTCCCACCCAGGTCCCGGCGGCGGCGTCGCAGCGCACGCACGGTGTCCTGCCGTCGGCGCACGTCCCAGCCGATAGCTCCGTGCTCCAGCCGCTCGATGACGTCCTCGGTCACGACCAGCACGTCTGCCAGGGCCCTGTCCACGGCCGCCGCAGGCAGCCCGACCGACGCACCGAACTCTCGGAACGCCTTGGCCGTGAGGTTGTCCCGGCGCCCCGCCATCGAGAGTGCGAAGGTCGCGTCGCCGTAGGGCACGGTCGCGGGGATGTCGTAGATCGGGGCGACCGACCGGTCGCTCGTGCCCACCACCGAGATGTTCTTGGCGTGCAGGTCACCGTTGCCGGTCGCCCAGGCGAGCGCCGCCTGCAGCAGCACGGCCCTGAGCGCGAGGGGCCGGGAACGGCATACCCCGGCAAGGGCGATCGCCAGCTGCTCCATGGTGACGGTGTACTTGTCAGCAGGGTGGACGCCGAGCACCTGGGCGCCGTCCTCGACCGCGAGCCTGCGGAGTCGGTCCCCCTCCACGACCCGGTCGAAGCGGGTGACGAGGAGGCCAGGACGCCCGTGCCGGTCGTGCACGACCCGCGCCTCGACCACGGGATGCCGAAGGCGCCGGGCGACGGACAGGAAGAAGGCTTCGTTCTCCACCACGTGGGGGAACTCCGGCACCTCGAACTTGAGCAGATGAGCCCTTCCCTCGTGCGCCAGCGGCACGGTGAGCATCCGCCCCGACACCTTGTCCTGCACCCCCGCCAGTGCCGACGGGTCGCCGATCCCCTGGGCGGCCAGCAGCTCGGCGAAATCGAGCTCCTCCAGGCTCCCCTCGACGACCGGCACCGTCTGCGTGACAGCCTCCTGCGGTTGCGGCAGCACCTGCACGTCGCCGACCGGGTCCGACCCAACCGCCAGGAGCAGGGACAGCTCGTCGTCGGCACTCGTCTTGACGGACCGCCGCAGCGCAGTCAGCCGCCGGCCCTCGGGCAGGAGGTTGGCGAAGAAGGCCGGCACCGCACCCCCGACGCTCCGCACGGGTTCGTCGGTCAGCGGCAGGGTCGTGGCCACGGCCCTCCCTCCCGACCCGAGGTATGCCGTGTCGTAGGCAAACTCGACGCTCCCCTCGACGCGGCGCAGGGTGGCGGCCGCGACGCCGTCCTTGAGCACGTGCGCGGTGCGCACGTCGCGAGGGTCCGCCGCGGCCGGACGGGGCGCGGCTGGGTTCACGGCGTCTCCACCGGGAGCAGCGCCAGCCGCAGCCCGAGCACCTCGAGCACGGGGGCAACCTTGTCGAGCCGGACGCTGTCCTTGCCCGCCTCGAGCAGGCGCACGAACCGCTCCGAGACGCCGGCCAGCTCTGCCACGTCGACCTGGCGCAGGCCCAGCTCACGACGTCGGGCGACCAGCTGCTCGTGCCAGGGTTCCATCTCACACGCTCCTCTATCGGCACGATCGTGCCGATAGAGAGAGGATGGCAGACGTCGTCGGCTCTTGTCCACCCATACCGGCACGATCATGCCGCCTTGACTCAAGGTGAGGGATCTGACCCTGACACCCGGGACGGCACCGGCACGACCGTGCCGGTTTGCGCTCAGGGGCACCTTGCCCTGATCTCATGGCCCTCCCGAGGGGACGCGGACGCCATACCTCAGCGGCGTGCGGAGGTGGTGAGGCTGGTCACAGGGGGCGCCGGACAGGCCCAGGCCGCGCGCGTGACGGCTCGGCTTGCGGGTGGTCGGGGCGCGGGGCAGCGTGGAGAGAGTCCGCATCGCACATCAGTGAGAGAAAGGACGAGCGATGACCAGCACCAACGACCCCGCCGCCTACGGCACGTGGGACTACCGTGACACCGCGATCAACCAGGACCGTGACCTCGTCGGCTACGACGTGGAGGCCACGGACGGGTCCATCGGCAAGATCGACGAGACGTCCAACGAGGCCGGCGCCTCGCATGTCGTCGTCGACACCGGCCCCTGGATCTTCGGCACCAAGCGTCTGATCCCCGCCGGTGCGATCGAGTCGGTCGACCACGAGCGGCGCGTCGCCTACGTCGCGATGACCAAGGAGCAGATCAAGTCCGCGCCGGACTACGAGCGCGAGATGTGGGACGAGGAGGCGCGCGCCCGCCACGACACCTACTACCGCGACTACATCAACGGCGGCCCGGGCACCGGCGTCTACTGACCACCGACCCCCGGACAGCCGGAGGCCCGTGGACCGGATGGTCCACGGGCCTCCGTCGCGTCGGGGCGTCTCAGCCGGTGTCAGTCCCGAGGGACGTCGCCGCGCCAGCCGCCGGCCTGGGTGCCGCGCGACTCGATGAACTCCTTGAACCGCCTGGCGTCCGCCTTGACCCGGCGGTCGTCGACGCCGAGCGCGGCGCCGGCCTTCTCGGCCAGGCCCTGCGGGTCCCAGTCCATCTGGATGGTGACGCGGGTGGTTGTGTCGTCGAGCTTGTGGAACGTGACGACCCCGGCCTGCTCGAGGTCACCGCCGACCGTGGTCCAGGCGATGCGCTCCTCGGGGTGCTGCTCGGTGATCTCGGTGTCGAACTCGCGCGTCACCCCACCGACCTCGACGGTCCAGTGGTTGCGCCTGTCGTCGACCTGGGTGACCGACTCGACCCCCTCCATGAACTGCGGGAAGGACTCGAACTGCGTCCACTGGTCGTAGGCGATCGCGATGGGCACGTTCACGTCGACGGACTCGGTGACGTTGGTCATGGTTCACTCCTGCATCGGGGATGTTCGGACCCCTCCAGGGAACCCGACTCACGCCCGGCTCGCACGGTCAATCGACGCGCTCGGTGCGGGTGGTGGGGGCTGTCAATGGGCAGTTGTACCCATGTGCAGGGGCGAGGGCTGGGGGCAGGCTGGTGGGGTCCGGCCGCGGCGTGCGCCGGTCTCGGGAGGAGGCTGCGATGCCTGACGTGACGCTGCTGGTGACCGCGCCCACGGGCGCTCCGGGTGCCATGCCGCGCCGGACGGTGCAAGCGGCATACACCAGGCAGGTCCCGCCCGCCGAGGGCGAGGAGGGCGGACCGACGCGCGTCGTGGACGTCGTGACGGCCGAGCTGAGCCCCGCGCTGGAGGCCTCGCTCCCCCTGCCCGACGCCGATCCCGAGGCGCCCGCCGTGCTCCAGGTGCTGACCGGCACCGGCTCGGTCCGGCTGCAGCGGGTCGTCGAGCCGCCGCTCAAGGGCACGGTGAAGGTGGAGCTCACCGAGGAGGAGACCAAGGAGATCGCGCAGCCCGAGCTCACCGTCGAGACCCAGGAGCCGCCGGTGCTGCGGCGGGCCAGGCTGGTGCAGGTCGGGACCGTCCCGGTGCGGTTCGCGACCGCCGAGCTGCGCGTGGCCCCGTTCGCGTCCGCCGACTGGTCCACGCTCGGGCTCGAGCCCGTCTTCCAGGCCCCGCAGCCGCTCACCACCTCCGTCGAGGCCCAGCCCGCGGCCCTCCCGGCCGTCGCGGCGCTGCCCTGGGCCCCGGTCCCGCTCGGCGTGGACGGCGGCTTCGTCGTCGGTATGCCGCACAGCCCCGGCTCCTCCTGGCTGTGGTGGCTGTCCGACGGCTCCAACGTGGCGCTGGGCGCGGTCAAGGACGACCTGTCCACCGTCTTCCCGGACGTGCTCGCCCTCCCCCTGCCCCCCTTCGCGCAGGCACCGGAGGGCGGCGACCCGTCGCCACGCACGCCCTTCGCCACCAGCGACAGCGAGCTGGCCGACAACCCGGAGGTTTACGGGGAGGACCCCGGGGCCTTCTGCCACCCCTTCTCCAGCCCGGAGCGGATCCTGGGCGAGCGCGCCTTCCACGTCATCCTGCGCGCCGAGCAGCCGGCCGTGAGCTCGGAGCCCACCCGGCGCTTCCCCTCCTTCCCGATCCTCGACTACGACCCCGTCGTCGCCACCCGGGACGACGGCGACGAGACGCCGCGGACCCGTCGCGGCGTGCGCGACCTGGACCTGCTGACGCCGCTGGGCCAGGTCGTCGGCCGGGAGGCCGCGGTGGTGCGGCCGTCGCTGCCCGTCGACTACCTCGAGGGACTGCGCCGCACCGACGGCGGCCGGCACGTCGTCGACGCCGCCCACCCGCTGGACTGGGAGGGCGACGCCTCGCGCTACCAGGCGGCGACGGTCGCGCGCGGGCACATCCTGGAGTACCGCATGCGCTGGCGCTCCAACGGCTACTCCCTGGGCACCGTCGCCCGCTCCCTCACGCTGGCCCCGCGCCAGGTCAAGCGCATCCAGAAGATCGAGTTCGAACGGCTGGAGCGGACCCGACGGGAGGAGTCGACGCAGCTGGTCGACCAGGTCGTCGACGAGGTGGCCCGCGACCGCACCTACCAGGACAGCGTCGAGGCGAGCCTCTCGGAGTGGGCGCGGGGCGAGTCGTCCTCGCGCACGAGCGCCGGCGCCGGTGGCTTCGGCTTCGCCATCGGCAGCTTCGTCGCCGGTGGTGGCGGCGGTCATGCGCGGTCCTCGAGCACCTCCTCCCAGTCGGGCGGCCGGGACACGAGGGCCGCCGAGGAGCAGCGCCTGCGCGACACCATCCGCCGGTTCGCCGACGCGCGGCGCAAGCTGGACAGCGTCGTCGTGACCGAGGTGAGCCAGGAGGAGACGGTCACCGGCACCGTCGAGGTGGTCCGCAACGCCAACTACGCGCACTCGCTGACGGTGATCTACTACCAGATCCTGCGACACCTCAAGCTCGAGACCGACTTCGCCGGGGTCCGCGAGTGCCTCTTCGTGCCCTTCGCGATCAAGCCCTTCACCCTCGCCCGCGCCTACCGCTGGCGGGAGTCGATCCGCAAGAACCTGCGCGACCGGCGCTACTCCACGGCGCTGACCTACCTGCGTGACGTCTCGACCGGGTTCGCCGGCTCACCGATCCCACCCGGGGCGCGGGCCGACCAGCCGATCCGCCAGCTGCGCGGCTCGATGACGATCCGGCTCGGGGTGGAGCGACCGGCCGTCGCGCTCGACGTCTTCGACGACCTGCCGTGGGCACCGTTGCGGCCCTTCCTCGGCAGCCCCGCGCTCTCGATCTTCGGCCGCCTGCGTGAGCTGGCCGAGTCGGCGCGGGACGCGTGGTTCCAGGCCGAGCAGGCACCGCGCATCGCCGCCGGCTGGGTCGACACCCTGCTGCTCACCGCCGGGGGCGTGGAGATCGACGCCGACTTCACCCTCGCCTCGCGCTACCAGTTCAACGGCAGCGTCCGCGTCGACTTCACCGCCCGCCCCAGGAGCGGGCAGACGCTGACCCGACGGACGCTCAGCGACCTCAAGCTGCGGGCCTCCCGCCCGCTCACCCCCGGGTCCGTGGCGAACCTCACCTCGCTGGGATACACCTACGACACCGACCACTTCCGGCGCACCGTCCGGGCCCAGTCCGGCTCGGACGACCTGATCTCCGCCGAGACCGGAGCCGTGGAGAGCATCGGCGCCTCGGCGGCGCAGCCGCCGGACGAGTGGGAGCTCAAGGACGAGCGGCTGGAGATGGTCAAGGCCGTGCAGGACCTGCTGGGGCACCTCAACGAGCACGTGGAGTTCTACGACAGCGCCGTGGTCTGGGAGATGGACCGCAACCGCGTCTTCATGCTCGTCGACGGCGCGGTCATCCCCGGCACCAACGGGGTGAGCGTGGCCTCGGTGGTCGAGCGCGACCCGATCGCGATCATCGGCAACTCGCTGGTCTTCCGCGTGTCCGCCGGCGCCTTCCTCGGCCTCGACGGCCTGGACTCCCCGGCCAAGCTCTACTCCTGGTATGCCGACAAGGACGCCCGGAGCGAGCCGATGCACGTGGCGCTGCCGACCGACGGGCTCTACGCGCAGTCGATCATGGACCCCTGCGTCGCCCTCGAGGAGCACCGCGGCGACCTGGACTGGGTGCTGGACGACACCGAGCCCGAGCTGGGGTCCCTCGACCCCTCGCTGCTCATGTCGCGCCGCGCCGAGCCGGTGGCGACGGCGCCCACCCCCTTCCCGCAGACGATCATCAGCCTGCAGAACGCGCCCGACGCTCCCGCGCCGTCCGGCCTCGCCGGCGCGCTGGGCGCCGTGCAGAACGCCGGGGCCTTCCGCGACATGGCGGGCCTGGCCGGCACCCAGGCCAACGCCGCCGCCGGCCTGCAGACCGCGGCCGGGCTGGCGACGACCTTCGGCCAGCAGGCGGCGGCCCTCAAGCTGGCCGAGATGGCCGCGAGCGCCCAGAAGACCAAGGAGGCCAACCAGAAGCTGGCCACGGTCAAGAAGGCCGCGGACAGCAACGCCGTGCCGCCCGAGAAGGCGCAGGAGGCCGCGAGCAAGATCCTCGACGAGCTCACCGCACCCTCGGCGATGCCGGTCTTCGGCCAGGACGGCGCCGGGCTCTCCGGGCTGGGCGACCTGCTCAAGACCGCCGCGACCATTCCGGGCAGCGACGTCACCGCCACGCCCGACGGGCTCAAGGTGGCCCTCGGTGGAGGCGGCGGCCTCGGCGCCGCTGCCGGCGCCCTCCAGCTGGCCTCCTTCGGCTCGCTCCCCGCCGGCGTGACCAGCCTGCTGCCCGGGCCGCTCTCCGGAGTGCTCGGGGCGATCCCCGGTGTGGGCGGCGTGGTCGACCTCGTCCGCGACTGGGTCACCAAGGCCGAGACGTTCAAGCGCGAGGTCGCGGCCGTCGCACGTCAGGAGCTGGCCGCCTGGAACGGTCGCCCCGAGAGCGACCCGGCCGTCCTGCCCTTCCTCGAGGCCTACGGCCGCGCCGGGGGGACGGACGATCCCGCCGGCTGGGCAGCCCTGGCGGCCGAGGACAAGATGGCCTGGAGCGGCGGCTTCATCAGCTTCTGCGTGCAGGAGGCGGCGCGCGCCGCCGGCATACCCGGCGATCCGTTCGGCCGCCACACCCTGCACGCCCGCTACCTGGTCGCCGCCAGGAAGAACCGGGAGGACAAGAACCTGGCCAACCCGTTCTGGCTGTACCGGCTCGACGAGGTGCGCCCCGAGGTGGGCGACCTGCTGTGCAAGAACCGCGTCGGCACCGACGACGTGACCTACGAGGGCCTCACCAGGGGCGACCTGAGCCACGTGGACGTCGTGACCGAGGTGACCAGCAGGGCGAGCCTCACGGCGTGCGGCGGCAACCGCACAGGCGCGGGGCTGACCGTGGCCGAGTCGGCCGTCAGCCTCGTCGACGGCTTCGTCACGGCCGCGTCCGCGAACCTCGCCGCCGGTCCCTACTTCGCCGTCCTGCGGGTGCGGACGAGCCCGCTCGAGGGCATCTCCCTCCCGTGAGGCGGGCCGGGTGGACGCGACGCTGACCCTGGTAGGCCCCCACGGGCCGGTCCGCGGCGGCTCCGGCCGGCCCGACGGGCGCGGAGGTGGCGGCATCGCGGTGCTGGACGTGCGGCATACCCTCAACTTGTCCTGGGACACGGCGACCGGGCGAGCCTCCGGGCGGCGCCAGCACGCGCCGGTCGTCGTCACCAAGGAGGTCGACCGCTCGAGCCCGGTGCTGGCCCAGGCGTGGGCCCAGAACCTGGCGTTCACGACCTGGACGCTGGAGGTCTTCGGCGTCGACGGCCTGGGCCGGCGCGCCCCCGCCTACACCCTCGAGCTGCGGCGCGCGGTCGTCGTGCAGATCACGCTCTCGGCAGGTCACGACGCTGCGCTGCCCTGGGAGATGGTCTCGTTCGCCTACGACCGCATCGTCTGGACGTGGCCGGACGGTCAGGTCACGGCGAGCGACGACTGGGCCTCGACGCCGTGACCGGCTGAGGACTACACTTCGTCGTAGAGAAGCCTGGTGCGGCCCGGCGCCTCTCATCCCGGGTGACGCGGGTGCACCGGAGAGGAGAGACCATGTCCTACTCCACGATCCTGGTGCCGGTCGTCCCCGACCACGTGGACGAGGGCAGGAAGGCGATCGAGACGGCCCGGCAGCTGCTGGACCCGGGCGGGCGGATCACGGTCATCGCCGTGCACGAGGACCCGCCCTACTACATGCCGACCGACGCCTACTGGGCCGTGCCGGCGGTGCTCGAGCGGCAGGAGACCCTCGGCACCGAGCTGCAGGATGCGCTCGGCAGCCCCGACGTCGAGGTCCTCGTCCGGCGCGGCCAGCCCACGCGCGTGATCCTGGACCTGGCGCAGGAGGGCGGCTACGGCTGCATCGTGATGCCCTCCTCCCAGCCCGGCTGGCGTCACACCTTCCTCGGCTCGACCGCCTCGGGCGTCGTCCGGCACGCCCACTGCTCGGTGCTCGTGCTGCGCGAGGCCATCGCCGGCTGAAGGGTCTGGCGCGCGACCCTCCCCCAGGTCGACACTGGGAGACATGCAGCTGCTCGAGCGCGCCTCCCAGCTCGCCGCCCTGGAGGAGTATGCCGCCGACGCCGCGGCCGGTCGGGCGCGACTCGTCCTCGTGGCGGGCGAGACCGGGGCCGGCAAGTCGGCGCTCGTCGAGGCGCTGCGCCGGCGGGTCCCGACCGCACGATGGCTGACGGGAGCGTGCGACGGGCTGTTCACACCCCGCCCCCTCGGGCCGCTGCTCGACGTGGCGGAGCAGACCGGCGGTGAGCTCGCCGCGGCGTGCCGCGCGGACAGCCCGGCTCGCGACCAGCTGTTCCGGCTGCTCCTGGAGGAGCTGTCCGGCCACGACGGCCTCACCGTCCTCGTCCTGGAGGACCTGCACTGGGCCGACCGCGCCACGCTCGACCTCATCCACTTCCTCGCGCGGCGGACGAGCGGGCTGCGGCTGCTGCTCGTCCTCACCTACCGGGACGACGCGGCGGGCGGCGGCAGCGACCTCACCCGGCTGCTGGGCGAGCTGGCCAGGCTGGGCTGCACGCGGACCGTGGGTGTCCCTCCGCTCAGCCGGGACGCGGTCGCGACGCTCACCGCGCGGTCGGGACTGGGCCCGGACGAGCTGCTGCGGCTCACCGGCGGCAACCCCTTCTTCCTCACCGAGGTGCTCCAGCTGGCCTCCGACCATGTGCCTGCCACGGCGCGGGCGGCGGTGCTCAGCAGGGTCAGCGGGCTCAGCGCGGGTGCGCGCGGCCTCCTCGACGCGGTGTCCCTGCTCGGCTCCCGCGTCGACCTCGACCTGGTCGCGGCCGTCACCACCGTCCGCGCCGAGCATCTCGACGAGATCCTGCGCAGCGGGGTCCTCAGCCTCGCCGACGACGAGCTGGCCTTCCGTCACGAGATCGCCCGACGGGCCGTGGCCGGGACGGTCCCCGCCCACCAGGTCGCGGCGGTCCACCGGGCCGCGCTGACCGAGC
The DNA here is from genome assembly GCF_014636495.1 of Ornithinimicrobium tianjinense. GTDB lineage: Bacteria > Actinomycetota > Actinomycetes > Actinomycetales > Dermatophilaceae > Ornithinicoccus > Ornithinicoccus tianjinensis. The sequence continues at coordinate 427,480 of NZ_BMEM01000001.1, read as the reverse complement.
TCGTGCGCCGCGGGTGCCGGGACGACGCGAGACTCGCCTACCACGCCGACGGGGCCGGCGACCCCGCCGCCGTCCTGGTCCACGCGCCCGCCGCCGGTGAGGCCGCGGCCGCGCTCGGCGCGCACCGGCAGTCCGTCGAGCACTACACGCGAGCCGCGCGGCACGCCGCCGCCCTGCCGCCCGCGCAGCGCGCCGACCTGTTGACGCGGCTCAGCGAGGAGCTCGGGCTCGTGGACCGCTGGGCGGAGGCCGCGGACACCGCCCGGGAGGCGCTGGCGCTGTGCGAGGAGGTCGACGACGCCGTGCGGTCGGCCGCGCTGCTGCGTCTCCTGAGCATGGCGCTGTGGCGGCTCGCCAGGGGCGCGGAGTCACGGGCCGCGGCTGAGCGCTCGGTCGCCCTGCTCGAGCCGCTGGGGCCCGGACCCGAGCTGTCGTCGGCGCTCGCCGGGCTGGCCGGGATGTTCATGACCGCTGGGGAGCACGAGGCGGCGATCGCGCACGCGAGACGCGTCCGCGAGCTCGCTGCGCCGCTGGGGCTCGCTGCGGACCTGGCGGACGCCGACAACGCCGAGGGGTGCTCCCTCGCCGCGACCGGCGGCGACTGGCTGCCGCTGCTGACGCGCTCGCTGCAGACCTCCCGCCAGCACGGCCTGCACTCCCAGGCCGGGCGGGCGCTGGCCAACCTCGCCAGCATGCACCTGGTCGACCTCCGGCCCGACCAGGCCCTCGCCGCCGCCGACGAAGGTCTCGACTACACCACCACCTACGACGTCGGGACCTACGCGCGGTGCATCCGCGGCGTCCGTGCCGAGACCCTGGAGGTCCTCGGCCGCTGGGACGAGGCGCTCGCAGAGGCCGAGGAGCTGCTCGCCGGCCCGGCGTCCCCCGAGAACCGCCTCGTGCCGCTGCTCGTCTCCGGCCGCATCCGGATCCGCCGCGGGCAGGCCGGCGTCCGCGCGCTCCTCGCGGAGGCCTCCACCACGGCGGCACGTTCCGACGAGCCCCAGTTCATCGTGCCCACCGAGCTCGCCCTCGTCGAGGCCGCGTGGGTGGCGGGCGACGTCGACGGCGCCGTCGTGCACCTGCGCCGTGCGCAGGAGCGCTCAGCCGGCGTGGATCTGGTGGTCCGCGGGAACCTCGCGCTCTGGGAGGCGCGCCTGCACGGCATACCCGATGCTGCCGGGCTCCCCGAGGTGTATGCCGTGCACCTCGCCGACCCCGCGCTCGCGGCGGCGCGCTGGACCGAGCTCGGCTACGCCTACGAACCGGCCCTGGCGCTCCTGGACGCCGGCGACGAGTCGTCGCAGCGCGAGGCGCTCGTCCTCCTGGACGACCTGGGTGCGACCGCGGTGGCCGACCGCGCACGACGCCTCATGCGTCAGTCGGGGGTGCGCCAGGTGCCGCACGGCCCGCGGGCCACGACGCGGGCGCACCCCTACGGCCTGACCGCACGCGAGCAGGAGGTGCTGGACCTCATCCGCGAGGGACGTGGCAACGCGGAGATCGCCGAGGCGCTGTTCATCAGCCCGAAGACCGTGGAGCACCACGTCTCCGCCGTCCTGTCCAAGCTCGGCGCCGTCGACCGACGGGCGGCGGCGCTGATGGCGGCGGACCCGGGGCTGGCGGCGCCTGCGGTCTGAGCCCCCCGCACCCTGACGGCGACGCGAGAGCCCCTCGCAACCTGGGGGTGCTGACGGCGCAACCTGGGGGTCGTCCCCCGATCCGCCCCCTGGGTCGTCCGGCGCATCCTCGGAGGGTCAGTAGCCACCCGAGACAAAGGAACGGACGTGCCCCTCTTCATGGACATGCACAGGCTCGACGGTCCCGTGACCTTCGACGACGTCGCCAAGGCCCACACGGCGGACCTCGCCACCCAGGACGCGCACGGCGTGAACTACCTGCGCTACTGGGTGAGCGAGGACGACGGGACGATCTTCTGCCTGGTCGACGCCCCTGACGCGGACGCCGCCACCACGGTCCACCGCGAGGCCCACGGGCTCGTGGCGGACGCCATCCACCAGGTCCGGGAAGGGTCGTGACGGCCATGGGCACCCACCTGACCCGCGCCGCGCGGGCCCTGGCCGGGCTCGGCCTGACCGCCGGGGCGCTCGTCCTCACGGCGCCCGCCGCCTCGGCCGCGCCGACGTGCGCGGACACGCTGGGCGTGAAGGTCCACGGTCAGCACGTCCTGGCCGACTACGTGACCGGGCTGCACGGCGAGCTCGTGTGGCCGCCGGCCGGCCAGGTCGGACGGGCCGTGGCGGGGAAGGGGGCGGCGGTGCCCGGCGGACCGGGCCCGGGCTTCCACTTCCCCAACGGCTTCGCGCCGGGCGCGTCGTTCTGCACAGGGTCGAGCTCGCCAGGGCTGCATCCCTGATCCGGAACGGGTGCCGGGGTCCGGCCGCAGGGGACTGGACCCCGGCGCCGCGCGCTCGGGCGACCGACCGGTCAGCCGTGGTCGCCGTGGTCGCCGTGGGCTCCGTCGGCCGTGCCCGCGACCATCGGGCTGCTCCCACCCTCGACCACCTCGAAGTCCAGCATCATGCCGGCATCCTCGTGCTCCAGCTTGTGACAGTGGATGAGGTAGCGCCCGACCAGGTCAAACCTGATGAGGATGTCGACGGACTCCTTGTCGAGGAGGAGGAAGGTGTCCTTCCAGCCGCCCTCCCAGGGGAAGAGCTGACCACGGCCGCCCGTCCGGCCGACCAGCTGGAAGCTGGCGCCGTGGATGTGGACGGGGTGCGGCGGGTTGCCGTTGGCGACGAACCGCCAGCGCTCGACCTGGCCGCGCTGCACCTGGAAGCTCGTCGCGCCCATCTGGTAGCGCACGCCGTTGATGGCGGTCATGCCGTCGAAGCTGAAGGTCCGGCTCGGCTGCGCCGGGCCGACCAGGCGCTCGACGACCGACAGCTGCCGGCCGAGGACGGGGGCGGTCTGCGAGACGTCCGCCTGGGTGGGGCGCAGGTCGAGCAGCGTCCACCCGGAGTCCCGGTCGACGAGCTGGACGGGCGCGGTGAGCCCGCGCAGGTCGAGCACCAGATCGAGCCGCTCGGCGTTGCCGAGGGTGATCTCGCTCAGGTCGACGGCGTGCTCGAGGAGTCCCCCGTCGGTCCCGACCAACGTCATCGGCCGGCCGTCGGAGAACGCCAGCCGGAAGACCCGCGAGTTGGCGGCGTTGACGACCCGGAACCGGTAGTGGGCCCGGTCCACCCTCAGGTACGGGTTGAGCACACCGTTGACGAGGGGCACGCCTCCCAGGAAGCCCGACGCGCGGCCGTTGTAGGTCAGCGTTCCCTGCTTGTCGATGTTGGCGTCGCGGATGACGAGCGGCACCTCGAACCTGCCCGCCGGCAGCCCCAGCGCCGCCTCCTCGGCGTCCCGGACGATGAGCGCCCCCTGCAGACCCAGCGCCACCTGTGCGGCCGTGCGGAGGTGCGGGTGCGGGTGGTAGAAGTTCAGGCTCGCGCGCTGCTGCACCGGCAACGTGTAGGCGCGACGCGTCCCCGCCGGGAAGGCCTCGTGCGGCTGGCCGTCCACGTCCGTCGGCACCACGAGCCCGTGCCAGTGCACCGTGGTGGGCTCGTCCAGGCCGTTGGTCACCGTGATGGTTGGGGTGCTGCCGGACTGGACCTCGATCGTGGGGCCCGGGCACCCGGCGTTGTACGTCAGGGCCGAGCCCGTCCGTCCGCCGCCCAGGTCCACGGCCGTCCGTCTCGCGGTGAGCGTGAGCCCGTCCGCGGCGACCGGTGCCGGGACGGGCAACGGGTGGCCCGCCGCCGCCCCGCCCCCTCCTCCTCCCGGCTTGCCCGCGAGGGCAGGCGCTCCCCCGACGGAGACGAGCGCACCCCCTGCCAGGCCTGCCGCGAGCACCGACCGCCGACTGATGCGATATCCACCCATGACTGCTCCCTGCCCAGGAATGACGTGCGCGACATCCGTGTCGCTCATCTACTACACAGCGTAGCAATCATCACGTCGGCAGGGAAGCGCCTCTACCCTGAGCAGGTGCCCGACGACTTCCTCATCGCCCGCAACCCGGAGGAGGGGACGACCCTGCCCTACCTCCTGCGGATCCCGCTGGGCAGCGAGGGGATCGTGCTGAAGGCCCGCGACACCTGGCCACGCACGGGCAAGGTCTACTGCCACCGTGCGGTGGGCTGGCCGCGGGAGCCGGACATCGTCGAGCGCGTGCCGACCCGCTCGTGCGTCCGGCGGGGCGCCTCGATCGACCTCGTGCTGGACCGCGGGCGGGAGAACCGCTCGCAGTTCGTCCTCACCCGCATCCGCGGCGGTCGCGAGGCCATCTTCTGGCAGACCGCGCGCACCGCCAAGCAGGCCCGCCCAGCAGTGGCCCTGCCCACCGCACGGGCGTCCGGGCTCGCCGGGCTGCAGATCGTCGTCGACAGCCACGAGCGCTACGCGTGGACCTTCGAGCACCAGCAGGCGACCACCACCCGGCGAGCCCTCCGCGCGGGCGACTACGGCGTGCTCGTCGGCGAGGAGCTCTGGGCGGCCGTCGAACGCAAGTCGCTGCCGGATCTGGTCAGCACCCTGACCAGCGGCAGGATGAGGTATGCCCTCGCGGACCTGGCCTCCCTGCCCGCCGCCGCGGTCGTCGTCGAGGACCGCTACTCCGCCGTGTTCAAGCTCGACCGGGTCCGCCCCTCGGTCGTCGCCGACGCCCTCGGCGAGTGCCACGCCCGGTTCCCGTCCGTCCCCATCGTCTTCTGCGAGACGCGGGCGCTGGCGCAGGAGTGGACCTACCGCTTCCTCGGGGCCGCGCTGAGGCACGCCGCGGAGTCCGGTCACGTGGCCGAGACGGACCCGCTGCCGGCCGCGAGCCCTCCCTCGCCCGCCGAGATCCGGGCCTGGGCCGCAGAGCACGGGTATGCCGTCTCCTCCCGCGGGAGGATCCCCACCGCCGTGCTCCAGGCGTTCGAGCGCCGGAGCGGCTGACGCGGCGTCACCCGTCCCCGCTACGGTGAGGCCATGACCCTGCCCCGCCCTGACATCGACCCGGACGGCCTGCTCGAGTACTCCGTCGTCTTCACCGACCTCGCCCTCAACCACATGTCGGCCAGGTTCGTCGGCGTGATGCAGGAGCTGCTGGAGGTGCTGACCTCGACCTACGGCGCCGACGGCGCCGCGGTGGTCCCGGGCGGTGGCACCTTCGCGATGGAGGCCGTCGCTCGGCAGCTGGCCACGGGACGGCGCTGCCTCGTCGTGCGCAACGGCTTCTTCTCCTACCGCTGGTCCCAGATCTTCGAGACCGGCGCGATCACCGACGACGTCACCGTGCTGACCGCGCGCCCGACCGGCGAGCACCCCTCCCCCTGGGCACCAGCCCCCGTCGAGGAGGTCGTGGCCGCGATCCGCGAGCAGCGACCGGCCCTCGTCCTCGCCGCCCACGTCGAGACGGCCTCCGGCATCCTCCTGCCCGACGACTACGTGCGGGAGGTCGCGGCCGCCACCCGCGAGGTCGGCGGCCTGTTCGTCCTGGACTGCATCGCCTCCGGCGCGGTGTGGGTCGACATGCGCGACCTCGGGGTCGACGTGCTCGTCACGGCGCCGCAGAAGGGCTGGAGCGGCCAGCCGGGCACCGGCTACGTCATGGTCAACGAGCGGGCGCGCGCCGAGATCGGGGCCACCACTTCCACGAGCTTCGCCGCCGACCTGAAGAAGTGGCTGACCATCGCCGACGGGTATGCCGCGGGCCGGCACGCCTACCACGCCACCATGCCGACGGACACGATCGCCCACAACCTCGAGCTCATGCGGGAGGCGCAGCGGCGCGGGCTGCCGGAGCTGCGCGAGGCCCAGGCGCAGCTGGGCGGCAAGGTCCGCGCGCTGCTGGCCGAGCGCGGGTTCGTCTCCGTGGCCGCCGAGGGGTATGCCGCGCCGACCGTCGTCGTGGTCCACACGGACGACCCCGGGCTGGCCACCGGTCAGAAGTTCGCCGCGGCCGGGCTGCAGGTGGCGGGCGGGGTGCCGCTGATGTGCGGCGAGCCCGAGGGCTGGTCGACGTTCCGGCTGGGCCTCTTCGGGCTCGACAAGCTCGGCGACGTCGAGGGCACCGTGGACCGTCTCACGGCCGGGCTGGACCGCGCGCTCGGGCGCTGACCGAGGTATGACGCGACGAGGCCCCGCGCAGATCGCGCGGGGCCTCGTCGTGGTCAGTCGGTCGAGCTCAGCTCAGAGCGGCTGAACCTTCTCGGCCTGCGGGCCCTTCTGGCCCTGGGTCACGTCGAACTGGACCTTCTGGCCCTCCTGGAGCTCGCGGTAACCCGAGGTCTCGATGGCGGAGTAGTGGACGAACACGTCAGCGCCGCCCCCGTCCTGCTCGATGAAGCCGAAGCCCTTCTCGGAGTTGAACCACTTCACGGTGCCTGTTGCCACTGGCTTGCCTCTTCTATCTGTGTCTTGACGGACGCCTGCGACTCCGGAGGACCCGGAGTCGCCGTTGATGCGTTCCGCCACCGCACATCCTACCGTGACTTCATGACCGTCTACATCCACGGCCACCATCAGAGCGTGCTCGCCTCGCACGGGGCACGGACCGCGGCGAGCAGCGCGGCATACCTCCTGCCCCACCTGCACCCGGGAGACCGGGTCCTGGACCTTGGCTGCGGGCCGGGCTCGATCACGCTCGACCTCGCCGAGGCCGTCGGCCCGGAGGGTCGGGTCGTGGGGGTCGACGCCGCCGCGGCGGCGGTCGCGAGCGCCCGGGACGCGGCAGCCGCGCGGGGCGACACGACCACGGTCTTCGAGGTGGCCGACGCCTACGCGCTCGCCTTCGAGGACGCGTCGTTCGACGTCGCGCACGCCCACCAGGTCATGCAGCACCTGGCCGACCCGGTCGCGGCGCTCCGCGAGCTCGCGCGCGTGGTCCGGCCGGGCGGGCTCGTCGCCTTCCGCGACGCCGACTACGGGGGTATGACGTGGCACCCCGCCTCCCCCGGTCTGACCCGGTGGCTGGAGACCTACCGGGCCGCGGCGCGCCTGGCCGGCGGCGAGCCGGACGGGGGACGGCATACCCTCGCCTGGGCCCGGGCCGCCGGGCTCACGGACATCGTCCCCACCACGACCACCTGGTCCTACGCGACGCCGGAGGCACGCTCCTGGTGGGGCGGGCAGTGGGTCGAGCGGGCGACCCGGTCGTCCTACGCCGCCGCGACCGTCGCCGCCGGGCTGAACACGCAGGAGGACCTCCAGGCCATCGCGCAGGCCTGGCGTCAGTGGGCCGACGACGAGGACGGCTGGTTCGTCATGGTGCACGGCGAGGTGCTCGCGCGCGTACCGTGACGGCGCCGGCACGGCATACCCGCTCGGCTCAGAGCACCTTGCCGAGGAAGCTGCGGGTGCGGGCGTGCTGGGGGTTGCCGAGGACGTCGGCGGGAGGCCCGCTCTCGACGACCACGCCACCGTCCATGAACACGACCGTGTCCGCGACCTCGCGCGCGAAGCCCATCTCGTGCGTGACGACGACCATCGTCATGCCGTCCGCCGCGAGCCCGCGCATGACGTCGAGGACCTCGCCGACGAGCTCGGGGTCCAGCGCCGAGGTCGGCTCGTCGAAGAGCATCAGCCGCGGGCGCATGGCCAGCGCGCGGGCGATGGCCACCCGCTGCTGCTGGCCGCCGGAGAGCATCGCGGGGTAGGCGCCGGACTTGTCCGCCAGCCCCACCCGCTCCAGCAGGGACATCGCCCGCTCCCGCGCGGCGGCGGGCTTCTCGCGGTGGACCTGGACGGGCGCCTCCATGACGTTCTGGAGCGCGGTCATGTGCGGGAAGAGGTTGAACCGCTGGAACACCATGCCGATGTCCAGCCGCTGGGCCGCCACCTCCTTCTCGCGCAGCTCGTAGAGCCTGCCCTCGTGCTCGCGGAAGCCGACCAGGTGCCCGTTGACGCGCAGCGTGCCGCCGTCCAGGCGCTCCAGGTGGTTGATGCACCGCAGGAAGGTCGACTTGCCCGACCCCGACGGGCCGACCAGGCACAGCACCTCGCCGTTGCGGACCTCCAGGTCGATGCCCTTGAGGACCTCCAGCTGGCCGTAGTGCTTGCGCACACCCCGCGCCTCGACCATGAGCTGGTCGGTCGCGGACGCTGCCTCGGTATGACGTGTCATCGGGTCCTCCCGGGCGTCAGGTTGGTCAGGATGCGGCCGAGCGCGCCACCGGAGCGGCTGCGGCCGTGGCTGTAGCCGCGGGAGAACCGGCGCTCGAGGAAGTACTGCCCCACGGAGAACACCGAGGTCAGCACGAGGTACCAGATCGAGACCGTGAAGAGCAGCTCGATGACGAGCAGGTTGGCCGAGTAGATGCCCACGGCGGACAGGAGCAGCTCGGAGTACTGCACGGCATACGCCAACGAGGACGTCTTGAGCATGTTGATGAACTCGTTGCCGGTCGGCGGGATGATGACCCGCATCGCCTGGGGCAGCACGATCCGCCGCATGGTCCTGCCCGGCGAGAGGCCGAGGGCCTTGGCCGCCTCTGTCTGACCCGGGTCGACCGAGCCGATGCCGGCGCGGACGATCTCGGCCATGTAGGCGCCCTCGTTGATGCCCAGCCCCAGCAGCGCGGCCAGGAACGGCGTCATCAGGGTGTTGGTGTCCCACGTCGCGAGGCCGGGGATGCCGACGGTCGGGAAGACCAGCGAGAGGTTGTACCAGACCAGCAGCTGGACCAGCACCGGCGTCCCGCGGAAGAACCAGATGTAGAGCCAGGCCACGCCGGAGGTCACCGGGTTGGCCGAGGTCCGCATCACCGCGGCGACGACGCCGAGGAGGATGCCGACGAGCTGGGCGAGCACGCTGATGAGCAGCGTGTTCCACATGCCCCGGACGATGCGCTCGTTGGTGACGTAGTCGAGCGTCGACCGGTAGTCGATGTTGCCCTGCGAGAAGGCCCAGACCAGGGCGCCCAGGAGGGCGATGACGACGACCGCGCCGACCCAGCGCCCGTAGTGCCGGACGGGGATCGCCACGGGCGCCGACCCGGGGGCCGGGGCGGGTGTGGGCGGCGCGGTCGTCGACACCTCAGCTGCCTCCGTTGATGGTGGCCTCGTCGATCGCGCCCAGCGGGACCTCGTAGGCGTCGATCAGCTTCTGGTAGTCGCCGGAGTCCATGACGGCCTGCAGCGCCTCCTGGATCGCGTCGCGCAGCTGGGTGTCCTCCTTGGAGACGGCGATCCCGAGCGGGCCGGCCTCGATCTGGTCGCCGACGATCTCGAAGTCGTTGCCGCCGCCGGAGGTGCGCGCGTTGTAGGCCGCGACCGGGTAGTCCTGCATGCCGGAGTCGGCGCGGCCGTTCTTGACCTGGAGCATCGCCTCGGTCTCGCGGTCGAAGGCGAGCACCTCCACGGGCTCCTTGCCCGCGTCGGTGCAGGTCGTGCTCTGGGCGTTGGAGACCTCCTCCGCGGTGGTGCCGCGCTGGACGGCGACGGTCTTGCCGCACAGGTCGTCGGCCGACTGCAGCCCGGAGGGGTTGCCCTTCTTCACGAGCAGCACGCCGCCGGCGTTGTAGTAGTCGACGAAGTCGATCTCCTTCTGCCGCTCGGCCGTGTCGCTCATGCCGGAGATGGCCACGTCGATGCGGTCGGACTTGAGCTGGGTGATGAGGCTGTCGAACTGGGCGTTGTTGAAGACGAACTCCACACCCAGCTGCTCGCCGATGAGGTCGGCCAGCTCCACGTCGAAGCCGACGACCTTCCCGTCCTCGTCGAGGTACTCCATCGGGGCGTAGGCGAGGTCGCTGCCGACCTGGATGGTGCCGGCCTCCTGGATGTCGGCGGGCAGCGACGCGAACAGCGGCGCCGAGGTGTTCTTGGCCGGGGCGGCGCTCTCGGCCGCGGCGTCGCCGTCGCCCGAGCCACCGCAGGCGGAGAGCAGGGCGGTCGTGGCGAGCAGGACGGTGGCGAGGCGGAACGGGGTGCTGCGCATGGTGTCTCCTGAAGGGGGCGGGGCTGGGGCAGGGATGGTGGTGCGGGTCAGTCGAGCGGCACGGTGGAGACGCTCGTGGTGAACGTGGAGAGGACGTCGGGCAGCACGTCGACCCCGATCCCGGGGCCGGTCGGCACCGACAGGTGCCCGTCCTCGATGACGAACGGCGCGGTGAGGTCGGTGTCGTAGTAACGGTCGCTGGCGGAGGTGTCGCCCGGGAGGACGAACCCGGGCAGCGAGGCGAGCGCGAGGTTCGGCGCGCGTCCGATGCCGGTCTCGAGCATCCCCCCGCACCAGACCGGTATGCCGTTGGCGTGCGCCACGTCGTGGATCCGCCGCGCCTCGAGGTAGCCGCCGACGCGGGCGGGCTTGACGTTGATGACGTGGGCGGCGCCCAGCGCGATCGCGGTGGCCGCGTCGCGCGCCGAGGTGATCGACTCGTCCAGGCAGATGGGGGTGCTGATGCGCCGGGCCAGCTCGGCGTGCCCGCGCAGGTCGTCCTCGGGCAGCGGCTGCTCCATGAGGAGCAGGTCGAAGGGGTCCAGCTGGGCCAGGTGCCGGGCGTCGGCGAGCGTGTAGGCCGTGTTGGCGTCCACCTGCAGCAGCACGTCGTCGCCGAAGGTCTCGCGCACGACCCGCACCGGCTCCAGGTCCCAGCCCGGCTCGATCTTGAGCTTGATCCGCAGGTAGCCCTGGTCGAGGTAGCCGCCGACCTTGTCGAGCAGCTCGGGGATGGAGTCGTAGATGCCGACGGACACACCGGTCGGCACGCGGTCCTTCACCCCGCCCAGGTAGCGCGCGAACGACATACCGGCGGAACGGAGCTCGGCGTCGAGCAGGGCGGTCTCCAGGACGTGCTTGGCCATCGGGTGACCCTTGACCGGGGCGAGGGCGTGCGCCACGCGGGTCGCGGAGAGGTCGTCGCCGAGCGCGAGGAGCCGCGGCAGCAGGTGGTCGCGGATGACCATCTCGGCGGCCGGGAGGAACTCCGAGCTGTAGAGCGGGTCGGGCTCGGCGCCGCACTCCGCCCAGCCCTCGGTGCCGTCGTCGGTGACGAGGCGGACGACGAAGGTGTCGCGGTCGTGGCTGGTCCCGAACGAGGTCCGGAACGGCGTGACCAGCGGGATCGACAGCCAGCGGATCTCGAGGTGCTCGATCTTCATGCGTCCTCCGTGAGGTGGTACCAACCGGTGCGGCTGACGCCCCGGGCGACCAGGCCCGCGGCGAAGGCGTCCTGGAACCAGTCGGCGGTGGTGGAGCGCCAGGCGCGGGCCTGGGCGGGGTCGGTGCGTCGCAGCGCGACGATGTCCTCGGGGACGCGCAGCCAGCGCTGGCCCGGTGTCGTGACGAGGGCCGGTATGCCGTCGGGCCCGGTCCGCACGTCCGCGCCGGCGGGTGCGTCCCCCACCGGGTCCGCGGCGGGCTCGGGCAGGGTGCCCTCGGCGGCCGCGAGCGCGCGGGGCGAGCGCAGCTCCCACTCGGCGACCAGGCGGTCGCCGCGGTCGGTGCCGTTGAGCGCGTCGGACATGGTGCCGTAGAAGGCGGGCAGGTAGTCCGCGACGGTGGCGCCGAGGCGGGAGATGTTGAACCGCGCGTTGCGGCCGACCAGGGGGTCGAAGGTCCACCGCATGACGGCGACGTCGTGCTCGAGGGCCCAGAGCCGCTGGTGCTGCTTGAGCGCCCGGCCGATCCCGCGGTCGGCGACGCCGGGGGCCACGGCGGCGAGGTAGCCGTAGACCGCACCGGGGACGTCGCGCCCGAGCACGGCGGCCCCGACCAGCTCGCCGGTCACGCGGTCGCGGGCGACGTCGACCAGTCCGCCCGCGTGGGCCATGCTGCGCAGCGCCTCGCTGTGCATCGGCACGCCCTCGTCGGAGCGGCCCCAGACCCGGGCGAACAGGTCGGAGACCTCGCGCAGGTCGTCCATCTCCTCGACCTCGTGGAGGACGACGCCGGCTCGCGCGGCCGCGGAGTCCACCGTGCGGCGGACCCGGCCGACGAGGTTGAAGCCGAGGGTCGGCGTCTCTGGGGGCGTCATGGAGAGAAACTCTGCGGGACCGGGCCGACCCGGCGCCTTATGGTGCTGCACAAATTTCCTAGCATGAGTTTGTGGCACGACACATTCCGCTCCGGCCGTCCATGCCCAGTGTCGGCACCCTGGTCGACGCGCTGGGCACGACGACGCTGGCGCTGGCCTCGGACGCGGCCGGCCGCGACCTGGCCGTGACCCAGACCGTCCTGCACGAGCCCGGCCACCCGGTCGCCCCCGCGACACGTGGGCTCCTGCTCGGCGTGGCGCTCGGGCCGGACGGGTCGGGGCTGGACGCGGTCGTCGAGGAGGCCGCCGCGGGCGGGTATGCCGCGGTGGCGCTCAAGCGCCGGGGCCGGGGGGTCGAGGCAGCGGTCCGCGCGGCGGACGCGGCAGGGATCGCGCTGCTGGTCGTCGACGACGCCGTGGAGTGGCTCCACCTGGACCGGATGGTGACGACCGCCCTCTCCGGGTCCCGCGCCGGCGCGGACGTGGCGCTGTCGTCGGTCGCGATCGGCGACCTCTTCTCGCTGGCCCACGTGATCGCGACGACCACGGGCGGGGCGACGACGATCGAGGACCTCGGACGCCGGGTGCTGGCCTACTCCGCCGTCCCCGGGCAGGAGACCGACGAGGAGCGGCGCGAGGGGATCCTGGGCCGCCAGGTCCCCGACCTGCCGGAGAACGACCAGCAGTACGCCGACCTCTACCGTGCCGCGGGGGTCCTGGAGTACCCCGCCACGGACACCGGTCTGGGCCGGATCGCCGTGGCCGTGCGCAGCGGCACCGAGCCGCTGGGGTCGGTCTGGGTCGTGGTGCCCTCCACCGGCCTGCGCCCCGACGCCGCCCGGGTGCTCGCGTCGGTGACCGAGCTCGCCGCCCTGCACCTGCTGCGCAACCGGAGCAGCCAGGACGCCGCCCGGCAGCGGCGCACCGACCTGGTCCGGCGGCTGCTGGAGCACGACGACCCCACCGCCGCGCGCCAGCTCGGGCTCACCGACCCGGGCCGCCTCTGCGTGGTGGCGGTGCACCCCCGCTCGTCGGCGGCGTCGGTCGACCTCGGTCGGCTGCTGGACGTCGTGACGGTGGAGCTGGAGGCGCGGCTCGGCCCGACCGGGTGCGTGGACGTCGCGGGCCGTCTCTACGCCCTCGTCGCCCTGGCCGACACCCCCGAGCGGATGCGGACCTCCGTCGCGGCCGCGGCCCGCAGCGCGGGACGGGCACTGCATACCTCCCTGGTGTGCGGGATCTCGCGACCGCTGCGCGACGCGTGGCGCGTCTCCGAGGCGCGCGAGGAGGCCGACGGCGTCCTCGACCTGCTGCTCACGGGCGCGGCGCCCGGGGAGGTCGGCAGCGCCGACACCCTCGTCGACGGGCTGCGGCTCCTCGCCCTCGCCGACCAGCATCCCGTCACCGCCGAGCTCTCCGAGACCGCCGCGGCCATCCTGCGCCACGACGAGGAGCAGGGCACCACGCACGCCCAGCTGCTGCTGACCTGGCTGCAGTGCCAGGGCGACACGCGGCAGGTGGCCGAGCGTCTCGGCATCCACGCCAACACGGTCCGCTACCGGCTGGGCCGTCTGGAGTCGGTCCACGGGCTCGACCGCACCGACGCCGACCAGCTGCTCCTGGTCTGGCTGGCCCTGCGGCTGCACCGCAGCGCGGTCTGACATCGTGTGGCCAAGCCTTCGTGTGCCCAGGCCGTCACCGCACCCGTCCCGAGGAGATCGATCCCATGACCGTCACCCCCGAGCTCGCCCAGCAGGTCCTGGACTGGCACGCCTGGCTGGACGCGCACCCGGAGCCGGCGTGGCGGGAGACCGGCACCACGGCATACCTGGTGGAGCAGCTGGAGCACCTGGGTTGCACCTGCCACCAGGTCGACGGGCGCACGGGCGCGGTCGCGGACCTCGGCACGGGGCCGCGGTGGGTCGCGCTGCGCGCCGACCTCGACGCGATCTGGATGGGCGACGACGACGGGTATGCCGTGCACTCCTGCGGCCACAGCGCCCACATGGCCGCGGTGCTCGGGGCGGCCCGCCTGCTGGCCGAGGGGCCTGAGCTGCCCGAGGGCGTCGGCGTGCGGCTGCTCCTGCAGCCGGCCGAGGAGACGGGCACCGGCGCGCTCGACCTCATCGAGCGCGGGGCGCTGGAGGGCGTCACCGACCTCTTCGGGATCCACGTGCGGCCGGTGGAGGAGCTGGCGGTGGGCCGGTTCGGGCCTGCGCTGCACAGCGGCGCCTCGCTCACCGGGCTGGTGACCATCGCCGGGGAGGACGCGCACGGCGCCCGGCCGCACCTGGGCGCCAACGCGATCGACCCGCTCGTCGCGCTGCACCAGGCCCTGCCGGCGATGAGGTTCAACCCGGCGGAGTCCTACTCGGCCAAGATCACCCGGATCCGGGCCGGTGGCGCCAGCCTCAACGTCATCCCCGGCACCGCCGAGGTCGCCATCGACCTGCGGGCGCAGCGCAACGAGGTGATGACCGGGCTCCAGGAGCGGATCACCGAGGCCGTGCGCGGGATCGCCTCGACCTATGGCGTGACCATGGAGGTCAGCTGGCACGACGGGACGCCCGGCGCCGAGGTCCACCCCGCCGCCGCCGCGACCCTGGCGCAGGCGATCCGTGAGGTCGCCGGCGAGGAGGCGCTGGCCGAGGAGGTCGTCACGACCGGTGCCGACGACTTCCACTACTACGCGCAGGCCAGCCCCGGGCTGCGGTCGAGCATGCTCGCCCTCGGTGTCGGCGTGGCCCCCGGCCTGCACGTGCCTTCGATGACCTACTCCACCGAGCCGCTGCCGGTGGCCGCCGCGATCCTGGCCCGGGCCGTGCGCCTGGCCGCCGAGGGGTTGAGGGGTGAGGGGCTGAGCTGAGCCGGCCGAGCCGGCCTTCACCTCCCTCCGCACCGGCTGCCGCGCGCCGGCCGAGCCGCCCTGACTTCGAACCTCACCGGTTGCCGCGTGCACTCAAACCGGCACTTTCCCAGCCAGCACCACCGGCACCCCGCCGTTGCGCGGGTGAGGTGGCGACCGACATACAAGTGCCGGTTTGAGTGCACGCGCTGCGGGCGGCCAGCCACAGTCGTGGCGCGCCTACGCCCGACGAGCTACCCCAGTCCCGCTCCCGCGCGCGAGCCGCACACCGGCCACTCCCGCGGTGGCCCGTGCCGCCCGCCGTGACTGTCGCTTGACGTGGGTCAAGGCACGCTTCGGCGCGCAGGAGTTGAGTGGTACCGACAGCCCGGACCAGCCGGGTCCTACCGGAGGAGGCCACTATGACCACCACGCACGACCACACCACCCACGACCACACCGCCCACGACCACACGGGTCACGACCACACGGCTCACGTGCACGACGTCGCCGAGCACGTGCGGCACCACCACGCTCATCTGGTGGCGGAGCTCGAGCAGCTGAGCACCGCCTTCGCCGAGGCGGTGGCCCGCGACCCCGAACCCGCCCGGCAGCGCGCGGAGCTCGTCCGCTGGATCGAGGAGGTCCTCGTGCCGCACGCGCTCGAGGAGGAGAACGGGATCTATGCCGCTGCCGCGCGGCTGCCCGAGGGGCGTGCCCTCATCGACGCCATGTCGCGGGAGCACGACCTGATCAGGAGCATGGCCGCCCAGGTGAGCTCCGCCGCGCCGCTGCCGGCGTCGGTGTGGGGCCGGGCCCTGTACGCCACGTTCGTCAGCCACCAGGCCAAGGAGAACGAGATCATCCTGCCGCTGATGGAGGAGCGGGACCCCGAGGGCCTGGTCGAGGCCATGGCGCACCACCACTGAGACGGGTCGCGGGCAGCACCACCGAGACGCGTCACGGGCAGCTCCACCGAGACGGGTCGCCCGGAGCGTGTGCACCCAAACCGGCACCGCCGGTGCCTCCTGAGGACCGTTCAGGGTGGGGACCGCCCGGGAGGGTGTGCACTCAAACCGGCACTTTGTATGCCGTTCGCCATCTCACCCGCGCAACCGCGGGGTGCGGGTTGTGCTGGCTGGCAAAAGTGCCGGTTTGAGTGCACGCAGCAGCCCGCGGCTTCCCCTGCGCGGCTGCTACCCCTGCCCCGCCGCCGCTACCCCTGCGCCGCCGAGCCCGGCAGCACCTCGACCACCCGGCCGCCCTCGACCTCCCAGCGCCGGGTGAGGCGCACGGTCTCCAGCATCCGCCGGTCGTGGGTGACCAGCAGCAGGGTCCCGTCGAAGGCCTCGAGCGCCTGCTCGAGCTGCTCGATCGCCGGCAGGTCGAGGTGGTTGGTCGGCTCGTCGAGGACGAGGAGGTTGACCCCGCGCGCCTGCAGCAGCGCGAGCGCCGCCCGCGTCCGCTCCCCCGGGGACAGCGACGCCGTGGGCCGCCCGACGTGGTCGCCGACCAGCCCGAACTTGGCGAGCAGGGTGCGCCGGTCCGCGTCCGTCCACTCCGGCAGCTCCAGCGCGAACACCCTGGCCAGCGGCACCTCAGCCACGTCGAGCAGCGCCCGCGCCTGGTCGACCTCCCCGACGACCACCCGCGAGCCGAGCGACACGCTGCCCTCATCCGGCACGACCCGCCCCAGCAGCAGCGCCAGCAGCGTCGACTTCCCGGCCCCGTTGGGCCCGGTGATGGCCACCCGGTCGCCGAGGTCGAGCTGCAGGTCCACCGGCCCGAGGACAAACCGCTCGCCGCCACCGTCGACGCCCTCGCCCCGCCGGACGACCGCCGCCCGCGCCACGCTCACCACGTCGCCCGACCGCGGCGCCCGCGCGATGGAGAACTGCAGCTGCCACTCCTTGCGCGGCTCCTCCACCACCTCGAGCCGCTCGATCATGCGCTCCGTCTGCCGCGCCTTGGCCGCCTGCTTCTCCGACGTCGCCTGCTGGTGGAAGCGGACGTTCTTGTCGCTCTCCTTGCGCCGGGCCAGCTTGCTGTTGGCGGCACGCACCCCCTTGTCCATCCACGCGCGCTGCATCCGGGCGCGCGCGTCGAGGGCGCGCCGGCGCTCGGCATACTCCTCAAACGCCTCGCGCGCGTGGCGCCGGGTGATCGAGCGCTCCTCGAGGTAGGCGTCATACCCGCCGCCGTAGGTGACCACGCGCTGCAGGCTCCGGTCGATCTCGACGACCGTCGTCACGGTGGCGGACAGGAACGCCCGGTCGTGGCTGACCATGACGACCGGCGCGTCGAGGCCGAGCACGAAGTCCTCGAGCAGGTCCAGCCCCGCGACGTCGAGGTCGTTGGTCGGCTCGTCGAGCAGGTAGCCGTCGTAGCGCGACAGCAGCAGCCCCGCCAGCCCCACCCGCGCGGCCTGCCCGCCGGAGAGCGTGGCCACCTCGCGGTCGAGGTCGACGGCCAGCCCGAGCCGCCCGGCGACCTCCTCGGCCCGCTCGTCCAGGTCCGCACCGCCGAGGGCGAGCCAGCTCTCCAGGGCGTTGGAGTATGCCGTTCCGCTCGCCTCGTCGTCGGGCCGCTCCGCGAGGAGATGTGCCGCCGCGTCCATCTCCGCGAGCGCCTGGGTGACGCCGGTGCGGCGCCCGAGGGCCTCGCGGATGGTCTCCCCCGCGACCGCGTCCGGCTCCTGGGTGAGCAGCCCCAGGTGCGCCGCCCTCGGGGAGAGGAGCACCTCGCCCGCCTCGGGCGCGCGGCGGCCGGCGAGCACGTGCAGCAGCGTGGACTTGCCGGCACCGTTGGGTCCGACCAGCCCGACGACGTCGCCGGGGGCGACGACCAGGTCGAGGCCGCTGAACAGGTGGGTCGCGCCGTGGCCGACCGCCACACCACGGGCCTGGATCGTCGCGCTCACGGCGGACAGTCTCCCACCGCAGCCGGACGGGCAACGCTCCGGCCAATCCGTGCGGACGGCGGCTTCGAACCCCCTGCACCCGGACGACATCCCGCCGTCCGCGCACGAAGGAGTGATCATGAGGACCCGCATCATCGCCAGCACCGCCGCCCTCGCCGCCCTCGCGACGCTGGGCGCGGCCGGGAGCGCCAGCGCCCAGCACGACGCCAACCCCTCCAGCAAGGTCGAGAGCTACACCTACACGCTCAACCCGGTGCAGGCGTCGACCGTCCCCGGCAGCCAGGCGTGGGGCACCACACGCATCACCGCCCTGCCCAACCACAAGGTCCAGGTGCAGGTGGAGGCCTGGGGCGTGGCTCCCGGGGTGCCCCACGCCATGCACCTGCACGGCTTCACGGAGGCGCCGGACCTGGGCTGCCCCGGGTCGGACGCCGACGGCGGCGACGGGCTCGTCGACGTGCTCGACGGGGTCCCCTTCTACGGCGGCATCCTGGCTTCACTCACCACCTCGGGTGACACGACGGCGGCCCACGCGCTGGACCTGCACCACTTCGCGACGGCGGACGCCAGCGGCTACCTCAGCTACTCGCGGACGTTCCGCAACGACCTCGCGTTGGCCAACGCGGGTCGGGCGCAGGTCGTCGTGCACGGCATCGACCTCAACGGCAACGGGGTCTACGACTTCGAGGCCGGGCCCTCGGAGCTGACCCCGGACGCCCCGCTCGAGGCGACGCTGCCGGTGCTGTGCGGAGGTGTCGCCAACTGACGGGCCAGCGGGGCGAGCACCGGCCAGGTGCGCCAGGCGGTCCACACGGCATACCCCAGCAGGAGACCGCCGACGACGTCGATGGAGTAGTGCCCGCGCGCGAGCAGCAGCACCGCAACCATCGTCGCGAGCATGACCCACTGGGCGCGGCGCACCCAGGCCGGCGCGCCGCCGGCGAGCAGGACCAGGAGCGTCATCGCGCCGACGTGGCCCGACGGGAACATGCCGAACTGCTGCGTGGTGAAGATGAACGGGCCCTCCCCCTGGGAGGGGGCCAGGGGCGTCAGCACCATGATCCCGGCGCGCAGGAGGTACATCAGCGCGAAGGCGCCCGCCGCGTGGGGCAGGCCCACGGCCAGCCCCACGCGGCGCCCCAGGTCCACCAGGAGCACCCCGAGGCCGCCCACCAGCGCGACCAGGGTGAGCCAGCGCGCCGGTCGGACGTAGGGCAGCACCTGGAAGAGCAGGTCCTCCGGGCGGGGCGCGTCGGCGAACCGGGTGCTGATCAGCTCGTTGGCGGCCAGGGTGGCCGCGAGCGCGACCAGCCCGAGCGCGAGGACGAGGCCCCACGCCCGGGCGAGCGACGGCTGCACCACCACGGGCGGCACGGACACCATGGCCCCATCGTCCACCCGCGGTGGCGCGGGACGCCGGACGGTCGGCTCAGGAGTCGCGGTCGACCGCGTTGGGGTGGCGGCTCAGCGCCTCCACCTGCGTGCTGATGAAGGCGAACATCGGCAGCCCCGACACGCACTCGTGCAGCTCCTCGTGGGAGTCGACGTCGAAGAGGCAGTAGTTGGCGAACTGCCCGGACACCCGCCAGATCGCCGCGATCTTGCCGGCGCGCTGCAGCCCCTGGGAGTAGTCCCGCTCGGCGGCGACCAGCTCCTCCCGCCGGACCGGGTCGAGGTCCGCGGGGAGGCTGACCTGCATCCTGACCATGAACAGCATTCGTGCTCCTCGCGCTCCGTCGAAGGTCGGTCAGCGCGTGGTGGGGGCGTCCGCCGACACGGGGTCCAGGACGAAGCCGTAGTCGACCGTCGCGCCGCCCCGGCCGTCCGCCTGCGGGTCGAGGATCAGCTCGGGCTTGACCGCCGAGGCGATGTCGTCGTCGTTGTGCTCGTCGCCGGGGAAGTAGAGCTGCGCGGTGAGCAGCTCGTGGCCGGGCGCCGAGACCTTGACGTGCAGGTGCGCCGGGCGCCAGGCGTGCCAGCCGGCGGCCGCGATGAGCTTGCCGCAGGCGCCATCGGTGGGGATCTGGTAGGGCGCGGGCTGCACGGTCCGGATGGAGAAGCGGCCCTGCTCGTCGGTGACGAAGGTGCCGCGGAGGTTCCACTCCGGGAGGCCGGGGGCGTACTGGCTGTAGAAGCCGTTGCTGTCGGCGTGCCACAGCTCGACCGTGGCGCCGGCGAGCGGGGTGCCGTCGGTCGAGGTGACCTGGCCGTTCCAGGTCAGGGGGGTCCCCGGCTCGTCCTCGCGCATCGGGATGGCGCCGTCAGGCGGCAGCTCCGGGGAGTTCGGGACGTAGTACGGGCCCTCGATCGAGCCCTTGGACCCGGAGCGGTGGGAGGTGTTGACGTCCTCCACGACGTGCTCGACCCACACGTCGAGGAACAGCGGCCACTCGCCGTCCTCGCCGATGGAGATGAGCCATGCCTTGAGCGCGTCGTACTCCTCGTAGGTCATCTGGTGCTTGCGGATGACCTCGTGGATCGCCTCCAGGGCGTCCCGGGCCATCGCGCTGACGCGCTCGGCGGGGACCTCGAGGGCGCCCTTCTGCTTGTTGCGGAACGCGGCGGTGGCGCCGGCCCCGGACTCTGCGGCCTTGGCGTCGAACTCGGTGCGGGTCTCGGTCATGATCTGCTCCTTCGCAGGTGGATGGTTTCTCGTGGGGTATGACGTGCAGGTCGCCTCAGGCGTCCTGGCGGTAACGGGCGAGCTTGTCCTCGTCCAGGCGCAGGCCCAGACCCGGACCGGCGGGGACCGCCAGCTCGCCGTCGCTGATGGTGAGCGGCTCGGCCAGCAGGTCGTCGCTCATGTCGAGGAAGTTGGACAGCTCCCCCGCGCGCCGGCTGGTCGCGCGGTGGGCGGCCCCGAAGACCACGCTGCACAGGGTGCCGACCTGGCCGTCGATCTGGTTGCCCATCACGACCTCCACGCCGAGGCCCTCGGCCAGGTGGAGGACGCGCTGGCTCTCGGAGAAGCCGGTGCGGGCGGTCTTGATGGAGATCGCGGTCGCCGAGCGGCCGAGGATCTCGCGGGTCACCTCGGCCGGGGTCGTCGCGCTCTCGTCGGCGACGAACGGCACCGGGCAGCGCTCGACCAGCCAGCGGCGGCCGAGCACGTCGTCGGCGGGGTTGAGCTCCTCGGCGAGGGTGAGGCCCAGGTCGGCCATCTCGGCCAGCGCCCTCGCGGAGTCGCTGGCGGTCCACCCGCGGTTGCCGTCGACGTAGAGCTCGACCGTGTCGCCGAACGCCTCGCGCAGGGCGCGGACCACGGCCACGTCGAGGGTGTAGGGCTGCTGACCCACCTTGACCTTGAAGGTCCGGACGCCGTGCTCCTCGATCATGCGCTGCGCCTCGGCGACCATGACCTCGGGCCGGTCGAAGCCGAGCATGTGCGAGACGCGCATGGACGCGGCATACCCTCCGAGGAGACGGTGCACGGGCTGGTCGAGGGCCTGGCCGATGACGTCCCAGACGGCCATGTCGAGGGCGGCCTTCGCGGTCGGGTTGCCGACCGTGCGCGACAGCCGCGCGCGGTGCTCCTCGCGGTCGAGGGCGCCGGTGCCGACGAGCGCCGGGGCGAAGAGCTGCTCGACGACGGCGACGATCGAGGCCTGCGTCTCGCCGTAGGTGTACGGACGCGGCGGCGCCTCCGCGTGCCCCACGAGCCCACCGGCGGTGCGCACGCGCACCAGCACGTGGTCGGCGGTGCGCACCTCCCCCGACGCGAAGTGCAGCGGCTTGCGGTAGGGGATGGCGAACGGGACCACCTCCACCTGCTCGATGGTCAGGTCGCTCACGCGGACGCCTCCTGCGGTGTCGTGGTCGGGGTATGCCGTGGGCCCGGTCGGTCCTGCGGCACGCGCGGCGCCAGCCCGGCCTCGTGCAGGGCCTCGAGCAGCCGGGTGACCACCGGGCGGCGGCGGCCGGCGGGCCAGGCCAGGGCGAGGTCGAGCTGCTGCCCGGTCGTGGTCGGGCGGAAGGTGACGCCCGAGAGGGTCAGCGCGCTCGCGGTCTCCGGCAGCAGCGACACCCCGCGGCCGGCGGCGACGAGGGCCACCGCGGTGGCGGTGGCCGTGACCTGGTGCGGGCGACGCGGGACGAAGCCGGCCTCGGCGCACGCCGCGAGCACGGCGCGCAGGACGACCGAGCCGCTGCGGTCGGCATACGTCACGAAGTCCTCGTCGGCGAGGTCGGCGACGTCGACCACGGTGTCCGGGCCGCCGGCGGCCAGCGGGTGGCTCTCCGGCAGCGCCACCACGAGGCGCTCGGGGCGCAGGACCACGTGGTCGACGTCCGGGGAGCCCACCGGCGAGCGCAGCACCCCGAGGTCGAGACGGTCCTCGACCAGGGCCTGCTCCTGCTGGGGCGTGAGCATCTCGGTCTCGACGTGCAGCCGGACGTCGGGGATCGCGGCGGCCGCGACCCGCGCGAGGTCGGGCAGGTAGCCGTAGGTGGCGGCGCCGGTCACCCCGAGCCGGAGCACGCCGGAGCGGCCCTCGGCGATGTTGCGCGCGGCCTCGCCGGCGAGACCGACCTGGTCCAGGACGGCGCGGGCGCGGGCGGCGTACTCCTCGCCGGCGGCGGTGAGCGCGACGCTGCGCGTGGAACGCGTGAGCAGCTCGGTGCCCACCTCGCGCTCGAGCTGGCGGACCGTGCGGGAGACGGCCGGCTGGGCAAGGTGGAGCTGCTCGGCGGCCCGCCCGAAGTGGAGGGTGTCGGCGACCGCGAGGAAGCACCGCAGGTGCCGTGTCTCGATGCTCATCGCCGCGCTCCGTCCTCGGGACCGTCGTAGTCCGCCGTGTCTGATCGACGGTAGACATCAATCGCAGGGCTGCGCAAGAACAAGTTGAGGACGATTGATTCTTCTAGGGCATGAGTGCACGTGAGCTGCGCGGCGGGTGCTCGACCGTGCCGGCCGCCGGGGAGGGCGGCGCGGACACTGCCAGACTGACCCGCATGCTGACCCTGACGACCCACTGGCTCACCCCCACGGACCCGAAGCCTGCGCCGGGCTCGGCCCCAGCGAGGGATCTGGTGGTGGTGGGCCCCTCGCTCGGCACCGGTGTGGTCGCGCTCTGGCAGGAGTGCGCGCGCGAGCTGGCCGGGCTGATCGACGTCGACGTCCTGGCGTGGGACCTCCCGGGCCACGGGGACGGGGCCCCCGCTCGTGAGCCGTTCACCCTCCAGGACCTGGCCGGCGCGGTCGTCGCCGCGGTGGCTCTCGCGGCGCCCGGTGTCGCGCCCGGCTCGTGGACGCACGCGGGCGTCAGCGTCGGCGGTGCGACCGGGCTCCATCTCGCGCTGGCCGGCGCCGTGCGCGCGAGCGCCGTGGTGTGCTCGGGCCCCCAGCTCGGCTCGCCCGAGGGCTGGGCCGAGCGGGCCGAGCAGGTGCGGGAGCACGGCACGGCGTCGATGGTCGACGGCTCCCGCGAGCGGTGGTTCGCCCCCGGCTTCCTCGAGCGCGGGCCGCACGTCGCAGCCCGGCTGCTGGACACGCTGCGCGCGGCCGACGACGAGTCCTACGCGCTGGTGTGCGGGGCGCTCGGCCAGCACGACGTCCGCGACCGCCTGGGTCAGATCACGGTGCCCGTCCTCGCGCTCGGGGGCGCGGCCGACCCGGTCGCCCCGCCGCAGGTGCAGGAGGACCTGGCTGCCGCCGTCCCCGGGGCTGAGGCGGTCGTGCTCCCGGGGGTGGGGCACCTCGCCCCCGCCGAGGCGCCGGTCGCCACCGCGGAGGCGCTGGCGAGGTGGCTGCTCGAGCTGTAGCCCCACCGACGGCAACCCCACCGGCGCCAGCCCCACCGGCCGTAGTCCCACCGGGGCATCCCCACCGGCGGCATCCCCACCGGCGGCAGCCTCACCCGCGGCAGCCCCACCGGCGGCATCCCACCGGCGGCAGCCCCACCGGCGGCAGCCCCACCGGCGGCAGCCCCACCGGCGGCACCTCACCCGCGGTAGTCCCACCCGTCGCCGGTGCTTCTGCAGCGAGGCCGACAAGCCCAGCCGCACCCCTAGCTCAAAGCACACACTTCCGTCAAGGATTCGTTGGTCACATCCAACGAATCCTTCCCCGAAGTGTGGGCCATGAGCGAACCACCGGGGCGGGCGGGCGGGCGAACCAGCGGGCGGGCGGGCGGGCGCGCTCACTCAGCCCTGGGTCGGCGCTCCCGTGGGGTCGCCGTCCCACCGGATGAACAGCTGGGTCTGCATCGTGGCGGACAGCTCCTTGCCGTCACCGCGGGTCGTGGTGACCTGGGCGACCACCGTGGTGCGCCCGGCGTGCAGCGGCACCGCCACCGCAGTCACGACGTCACCGACCCGGGCGAAGCGGAAGAAGTTGGTCTTGGCCTCGAGGGTGACGTTGGTGGACCCCGGCGGGCAGTTGGCGAAGGCCAGCGATCCGGCGACCTGGTCGACGAGCGACATCAGCGCGCCCCCGTGCAGGACCCCGTTGCGGTTGGCGTGCTGCTCGAGCACCGGCATCCGGTAGACGGCGCGCTGCGGATCCAGGGAGACCTGCTCGATCCCGAGGTGCCGGGAGAAGTTGGACCAGGACACGTGGTTGCCGGACTCCATGGGGCACATGATGGACCACGCCTATTCGGGCAGTGGGGTCGTGTAGCGGGGCTCCCGTCGACCGCCGCCGAAGCCGAGCGGCTCCGCCGGCGGGCGCGCGATGAGGTCCTTGCGGAAGCCCCGGCGCGCCAGCAGGGTGAGCAGCCCGGCGGTGAGGAAGCAGGCCGCGGCGGCATACCAGGTCGTCCGGAAGCCGACCGTCGAGATGACCAGGCCCAGGCTGACCGGGCCCAGCGCCCCGCCGACGAAGGCGCCCGCCTGGACCACCGAGGACGCCTCGGTGGGGGCGTCGCGCCCGACCCGCGCGACGGCATACAGCATCAGGCCCGGCCAGGACCAGCCGAGGGCGAAGCCGAGGTAACCGAACACCACGACCGCCCACGGCGAGGGCAGCGCGCCGATCAGCGCGAGGCAGCCGGCGCCGATGAGGATCATCGTCGCGACCACCGACAGGTTGCCGCCGTAGCGCCGGTCGGCCTGGAAGCCGGTCGCGACGCGCACGAGGACCGAGGTGCCCGAACCCGCCGCCATGAGCAGCCCGGCCTGCCCGATCGTCAGGCCCACGTCGTGCGCCCAGCTCGCGAGGTAGGCACCGAGGAAGTTGGCGGCGGAGCTGGCGAAGGCGATCGCCACGCCGCACAGCAGCAGCGGTCCCCAGGGCGCGTGGTCCCGTGGCGCCGAGGTATGCCGTGCGCCGTCACCGCGGCGCGCGGCGGTCACGGGGTGCTCGGCCGCCCGGGCCGCCCGGCGCCCCCGCAGAGCACCGGCCACCAGAGGGGCCAGGCCGGCGAGGGCGACGAGGACGCCGATGGTCCCGGTCACCAGGAAGGTGCTGCGCCATCCGAAGACGGCCGTCGTCGTCGGGACCGCGAGGCCGCCGAGCATGATCGCCGCGGGCACGGCGCTCTGCTTGAGCCCGAAGCCCAGCCCGCGCCGGTCGGGCGGGAGCACGGTCGCCACGGTGCGGTTGGAGACGCCCTGGCACACGGCGTTCGCCGCGCCCAGGACGGCCATGGCGCCCACGAGCACCGGCCAGCCGTGCACGAACCAGACGACCCCGAGCCCGCCGACGGCGACGAGCGAGCCGCCGACCAGCAGACCGCCAGGACCGCTCCACCGGGCGATGAGGGAGCCGAGGAGGATCGTCACGGCCGCGGCGACCGCGAAGAAGACGCTCACCGCGAGCCCGAGCCCCGCGGCCCCGAAGTCCAGCTCGCGCATCATGAGCACGGCCTGCGAGCCGAGCAGGAACGGCGGGATGGCGCCGAGGGTCGTCAGCGCGCTGGCGCCGAGCATCAGCCGGCCGCTGCTCACCCCGGAGGCCGCACCTCCCCGGCCGCTCACGCCTGATCCTGTCTGGTCACGCAGACACCTTATCGACACACCATTGACGAAATGTTGTGCCATTTGCGATGCTGTTCCCCGGACCCAACGAAGGGAGGGCGCATGGTGCCGCCGACCGTCCGGGCCGAGCAGCCCGGCTACCGACGTCTGGCGTCGGCGCTGCGCGAGCAGATCCGCGCGCAGACGTGGGACGAGGACGAGCCCCTCCCCACCGACGGCGAGCTGGAGAAGGAGCACCGGGTGAGCCGGCAGACCGTCCGGCGTGCCTACCTCGAGCTGGTCAACGAGGGGCTGGTCTACCGCGTCCCGGGCCGGGGCACCTTCGTCACGCCCTCGCGGCTGCGCTACCACCGTCCCTTCGAGACCGTCGACGACCTGCTCTCCCTCTCCGAGGACACCGAGCTGGAGGTCGTCGAGGCGCTGGCCGGCACCTACGACGACCGAGCCGCGGCTCAGCTGCAGCTGACGACCCGGCTGATGTACGGCATGCGCTTCGTGCGCCGCCACCAGGGCGTCGTCTTCTGCGCCACCGACGTCTACCTGCCGCTGGCGGTCGGCCAGGTCCTCGAGGACGAGGCGACCTTCCTCGAGCCCGGCCTGAAGACCACCCGCACCGTGATCGGCGCCCTCGCCGACCACGGCATCCAGATCAGCGGCGCTGAGCAGTCGATGACCGCCCGCGCCGCCGACGAGCTGACAGCCCCTCGGCTGGGCTGTTCGGTCGGCCACCCCCTCCTGCACGTCGAGCGGCTCTACGTCGACGCCAGTGGCCGACCCGTCGAGTGGGCGGTCTCCGACTTCCTGCCCGAGCACTACACGCACCGGCTCCGTCTGGGCCGCCGGAGCATGCCGTCGCCGTCCCTGACGGCGGCACCCCACCCCCCGAAAGGAACACCCGAATGAGCAACCGCAACTCCCTGCGCACGCTGGCGGCCCTGGTCGCCGTCGCCTCCCTCACGCTGGCCGGCTGCGGCGGCGCCCGCGGCGGCGACTCGGCCGGCGGGTCCGCCGACGGCGAGGAGACGTTCACGCTGAAGTTCTCCCACGTCACCACGGACACCACCCCCAAGGGCGCGGCGGCCCTCTGGTTCGAGGAGGAGCTGGAGAAGCGCACCGACGGTCGCATCGACGTCGAGGTCTACTCCAACTCCTCGCTCTACGGCGACAAGGACGAGATGCAGGCCATCCAGCAGAACTCCGTCCAGATGCTGGCCCCCGCCTCCGCGAAGTTCACCACGGTCGCGCCGGCGCTGCAGGTCCTTGACCTGCCGTTCCTCTTCGACGGCCCGGAGGACATCCCCACCGTCGCCGCCCCGGACACCGAGGTGGGCAAGGCGATCTTCGCCAACCCCGACCTCGAGGCCAAGAAGATGAAGGTCCTGGGCCTGTGGGACTCCGGGATGAAGCAGATCCACTCCAACAACCTCACCGAGAAGCCCGAGGACATGAAGGGCAAGAAGTACCGGATCCAGCCCTCCGACGTCCTGAAGTCGCAGATCGAGGCCTGGGGCGGCCACGCCGAGGCGATCGCCTTCGCCGAGGTCTACTCCGCACTCCAGCAGGGTGTCATCGACGGCGGCGAGAACACCTACTCCAACATCGAGTCGCAGAAGATGCACACGGTGCAGAGCAACATCGCCGAGTCCAACCACGGCTACATCGGCTACATCCTCGTGGTCAACACGGACTTCTTCGACAGCCTGCCTACCGACCTGCAGGACACGCTGGTGGAGGTCGCCGAGGAGGCCTCGACCTACAACCGTGACAACGTCACCTCGATCAACGACGCGTCCAAGAAGGCGATCGAGGAGGAGGGCTCGACCGAGATCAACGTCTGGACCGACGAGCAGCGTCAGGCCTTCAAGGACGTCGTCGTCCCCTCCCTCTACGAGGAGTACCGCGAGCTGATCGGCAGCGAGATCATCGACGAGCTGCTCGCCAACCAGGGCTGAGTCCTCCCCACCCGGCCGGGGCGGTCATCGCGCCGCCCCGGCCCCTGCCCAAGGAGAACGATGAAGCAACTCGATCGCGCGCTCACCACCGTCGAGAACGTGCTGGCCGCCGGCGCCCTCGGCCTGGCGGCCCTGATCTCGATCGTCAACATCATCATCCGCCAGTTCGGAGCCGCCTGGTTCTGGACGGAGGAGTCGGTGATCTACCTGATCATCTTCTCCACCTTCCTGGGCGCCGTCATCACGCTGCGGCACAACGAGCACGTCAGCGTCGACATCCTCGGCGTCTTCTTCAAGGAGCGCGGCAAGAAGTGGCTGGCGCTCGTGGCGGGGGTGGTCACCCTCGTCTACCTGGGGATCATGTCCTACCTGGGCTGGCTGCTGCTCCTCGAGCCATTCTCGCGCACCACGGTCACCCCGGTCCTCAAGCTGCCGCTGTGGGTGGTCGAGGCCGCGGTGCCCATCGGGATGACCCTGATGTTCCTGCGGGCCATCGAGATGCTCTACCGCACCGCCCGCTACGGCACGGTGGGCGAGAGCCCCGAGGAGGTGCTGGCCGCCGAGGCCGAGGCCACCGGCCTGACCTTCGAGGAGATCAAGGCCTCGCACGAGGCGATCGCCCGCGCCGACCGCGACCAGACCAGGGAGGACGGCCGATGAGCACCGAGGTGATCGCCCTCGTCGTGATCCTGGCACTGCTGCTGTTCACGTCCACGCCGATCGCGATGGCACTGGGCCTGACCTCCTTCGTCTACCTGTACTGGTTCACGACCATCCCGCTCACGCAGGTGGTCGAGCGGCTCTTCAACGCGCTGAACAGCTTCCCGCTGATGGCCATCCCCTTCTTCGTCCTGGCGGCCAACATCATGACGAGGGGTGGGATCAGCCGACGGCTGACCGACTTCGGCAACGCCCTCGTCGGGCAGTACCGCGGCGGCATGGCGATGACCGCCGTGCTGGCGTGCATGTTCTTCGCGGCGGTGTCGGGCTCCTCGCCGGCGACCGTGGTGGCGGTCGGCACGCTGCTGATCCCGGCGATGATCCGGGCCGGCTACCCCAAGCAGTTCTCCACCGGTCTCATCGCGACCTCGGGCTCGCTGGGCATCCTCATCCCGCCCTCGATCCCGCTGATCGTCTACGGCATCGCGACCGAGACCAGCATCGGCGACCTCTTCGTCGCGGGCATCCTGCCCGGCGTGATGGCCGGCCTCATGCTCCTCGGGATGGCGGTCTGGGTCTCGCGCCGCAACAACTACGGCTCCAGCGGCGGCGAGGAGCGGCCCAAGGGCTTCCGGCGCCGGGCGCTGCGGGACGCGGTCCTGGCGCTCATGCTGCCGGTCATCGTGCTGGGCGGCATCTACGGCGGCTTCTTCACCCCCACGGAGGCGGCGGCCGCGTCCGTGGCCTACAGCCTGCTGGTCTCGATGGTCATCTACCGCGAGCTGAAGATCAAGGACCTCGGCAAGGTGCTGCTCGGCTCGGCCAAGACCTCGGCGATGATCATGTTCATCATCGCCAACGGCATCCTGTTCACCTTCGTCCTGGCCGCCGAGCGGATCCCGCTGCAGGTGACCGAGGGCATCGCCGCGATGAACCTGCAGCCCTGGCAGTTCCTGCTCATCGTCAACCTGCTGCTGCTCATCGTGGGCTGCTTCATGGAGACGAGCAGCGCGCTGCTGATCCTGGCGCCGATCCTGCTGCCGGTCGCCCTCGACATGGGGGTCGACCCGGTGCACCTCGGCATCATCATGGTGATGAACCTCGAGATCGGCATGATCACGCCGCCGCTCGGGCTCAACCTGTTCGTCGCTTCCGGGCTGTCCGGGATGAGCGTGCTGCAGGTGGCCAAGGCCGCGCTGCCCAGCGCGGGCGTGCTGCTCACCGCGCTGCTGATCGTCACCTACATCCCGTTCATCGCCCTCTCCCTCGTCCCCTAGCGCGGGTATGCGGTGGTGCCGGTCTCCCCGGACCGGCACCACCGCATACCTCACCTCGCCCTCCTGGCCGCAGCCCGTGCACGACTTAATGTACGGCCCTTTGTCATCTGGCACTCACTTTCGATAGGCTAGGTCCATGAACCCTCTGGACGGGATCACCGTCGTCTCCCTCGAGCAGGCCGTGGCGGCCCCCTTCGCCACCCGCCAGCTCGCCGACCTCGGCGCCCGGGTCATCAAGGTCGAGCGTCCCGGCGACGGCGACTTCGCCCGCGGCTACGACGAGACGGTCAAGGGGATGGCCAGCCACTTCGTCTGGCTCAACCGCTCCAAGGAGTCGGTGGCCCTCGACCTCAAGACCGACCTGGGCCTGCGCGCGGTCCGCGAGCTGGTCTCCCGCGCCGACGTGTTCGTGCAGAACCTCGCACCGGGCGCGGCCGAGCGCCTGGGCCTCGGCGCGGCCGAGCTCCGGGCGCTCAACCCGCGGCTGGTCCACGTCTCGATCTCCGGCTACGGCCCCGGCGGTCCGTACACCACCAAGAAGGCCTACGACCTGCTCGTGCAGTGCGAGGCCGGCCTCGTCTCGATCACCGGCACCCCCGAGGAGCCGGCGAAGGTCGGCATCTCGGTCGCGGACATCGCCGCCGGCATGTACGCCTACAGCGGGGTCCTCACCGCCCTGATCCAGCGCGGCCGCACCGGCGAGGGCGCCACGCTGGAGGTCTCCATGCTCGAGGCGCTCGGGGAGTGGATGGGCTTCCCGCTCAACTACGCGATGTACGGCGGCGCCGCGCCCTCCCGCTCGGGGGCCCGCCACGCCGCGATCGCCCCGTACGGCCCGTTCACCTGCGGCGACGGCGAGCAGGTCTTCCTCGGCATCCAGAACGAGCGCGAGTGGGCGACGTTCTGCGAGCGCGTGCTGGGCCGCGCCGACCTCGCCACCGACCCCCGGTTCGAGCGCAACTCCCTGCGCGTGGACAACCTCACCGACCTCACCGCCGAGGTCGAGCGCGCTCTCGCCGGCAGGACGGCCGAGCAGGCCGCCGAGCTGCTGGAGGAGGTCGGCATCGCCAACGCGCTCCTGCGCGACCTGCACTCCTTCGCCGAGCACCCCCAGCTCGCCGCCCGCGACCGGTGGCGCGAGTACGACTCCCCCGTCGGCCCCCTGCGCGCGCTCATCCCCCCGGCGACCCTGGAGGGCGCCACCCCGGTGATGGGCCCGATCCCGACGGCCGGCCAGCACACCGACGCCGTCCTGGCCGAGCTCGGCCTGCACCCCGACCCGGACGCCCGCACCGTCGCGCACGACCACGAAGGGACGCCATGACCATCGCCCGCGCCCTGGCCGACTGGGCCCTGGCCCTCGAGCCCACCGCCGAGGACCTCGCGCTCGCCGACCGCAGCCTGCTGGACACGGTCGCCGTCGCGCTGGCCGCGGCCACGCACCCGATCCGTCCGGTCGCCGACGCGCTCGCCGAGACCTCCGGGCCGCTGGCCGGCGACGCCGCCCGCTGGGCGCTGCTCGCCCACGTCATCGACTTCGACGACCTCCACATGCCCTCGACCACGCACATCTCCACGGTCTGCGTCCCGGTCGCGCTGGCCGTCGCGCCGGACGACGCCGACCTCGCCGCCCGCGCCTACCTGGCCGGGGCGGGCGTCATGGCCCGGCTCGGCACGGCGCTCGGCTGGGGGCACTACACGAGCGGCTGGCACGCCACGACGACGGCGGGCGCCCCCGCCGCCGCGGTCGTCGCCGGCATCGCGCTGGGCCTGGACGCCGAGCAGCTCGCGACCGCCGTCGCGCTCACCGTGCCGGCCGCCGGCGGGGTCCAGCGCGCGTTCGGCACCGACGCCAAGAGCATCCAGGTCGGGATGGCGGCCGCGGCCGGCGTCCGCGCGGCCCAGCTGGCCGCGGCCGGCGCCACCGCCGACCCCCGTGCGCTCGACGCCTGGCTCACCCTCGTCGGCGGCGACCCGGGCCACCCCCTCCTGGTCGACCCGGCCGGCGACCCGGCGGCCGTCCCGGACGGGCTGGCCGTGAAGGTCTACCCCGCCTGCTACGCGCTCCAGCGCCCCATCGGTGCGCTGCGCGAGACGGTCGGCGGCCCGGTGACCGCCGACCAGGTCACCGCCATCCGGCTCACCACGCCGCGCGGCACCGTCACCCCGCTCGTCCACCACGACCCGAGCACGGGCCTGGAGGGCAAGTTCAGCCTGGAGTATGCCGCGGCCACCGCCCTCCTCGACCGCCACTCCGGCTTCTGGGCCTTCGACGACGAGGCGGTCGCCCGGGAGGACGCCCGCAGGCTCGTCGGCCTCACGCAGGTCACGCTCACCGAGGGCGGCGGCGCCGGCCTGCTCGACGGTGCCGTCGACGTCGAGGTCGACCTGGCCGACGGCACGACCCGCCGCGGCTCGCTGGATCTGCCCCCGGGCTCGCCGCGCAGGCCGCCGACCGCCGACGAGATGTCCGCCAAGGTGGTCGACTGCCTGGACCTGGGCGGCGTCGAGGGGCTGACCCCCGACGAGATCACCTGGGCCAGCGGCGCTGCCCTCCTGTCCACGCAGCTGGGTGCCGGTCGTCGCTGACCGGCACCACGCCATACCTCCCCCTCTGCGAAAGGAACGCCATGACCACCGAGCTGCTCTCCGAGGACGAGGTCGAGATCGTCCGCCTGGTGCGCGAGTTCGTCGACGAGCAGGTCAAGCCGGTCGTCAACGAGCTCGAGCACGCCAACACCTACCCCGAGGAGCTCATCGACGCGATGAAGCAGATGGGGATCTTCGGGCTGGCGATCCCCGAGCCGTGGGGCGACGTCGCCGTGTCGCTGCCGGCCTACTGCTTGGTGACCGAGGAGCTCTCGCGCGGCTGGATGAGCCTGGCCGGCGCGATGGGCGGGCACACGGTCGTGGCCAAGCTGATCCTGGCCTACGGCACCCAGGAGCAGAAGGACCGCTACCTGCCGCGGATGGCCACTGGTGAGCTGCGCGCCACCATGGCGCTCACCGAGCCGGGCGGCGGCTCGGACCTGCAGGCGATGCGCACCGTCGCGCGCCGGGACGGCGACGACTACGTCATCAGCGGCTCCAAGACGTGGATCACCAACGCCCGCAAGGCGGGGCTCATCGCCCTCATGTGCAAGACGGACCCGGAGGCGCAGCCGCGGCACAAGGGGGTCTCGATCATCCTCGTCGAGAAGGACGGCGGCGACGAGCCCGGCCTGCCCGGGTTCACCCTCTCGCGCGACCTGCCCAAGCTCGGCTACAAGGGCGTCGAGTCCTGCGAGATCGCCTTCGACGACATGCGCGTGCCGGTCGCCAACCTGCTCGGCGACGCCGAGGGTGCCGGCTTCGCCCAGATGATGAAGGGCCTGGAGGTCGGCCGGCTGCAGGTCGCGTCGCGGGCCCTCGGGGTGGGCCGCGCGGCTCTCGAGGACTCGTTGCGCTACGCGCAGGAGCGCGAGGCCTTCGGGGTGCCGATCTGGAAGCACCAGTCGATCGGCAACTACCTCGCCGAGATGGCGACCAAGCTGGTGGCCGCCCGGCAGCTCACCCTGCACGCGGCGCGCGCCTTCGACGCCGGTCAGCGCGCGGACATGGAGGCCGGGATGGCCAAGCTGTTCGCCTCCGAGGTCGGTATGCAGATCGCGCTCGACGCGATCCGCGTGCACGGCGGCTACGGCTACTCCACCGAGTTCGACGTCGAGCGCTACTTCCGCGACGCCCCGCTCATGATCGTGGGCGAGGGCACCAACGAGATCCAGAAGAACGTCATCGCGCGCCAGCTCGTCAAGCGCGGGAACGTGGACCCGGTATGACGTCGCTCGAGCAGGTGCAGGGCGCGCGGTCGTTCCTCTTCGTGCCCGGCGACCGGCCGGAGCGCTTCGACAAGGCCGCGGCCGCCGGCGCCGACCTCGTGATCGTCGACCTCGAGGACGCCGTCGTGGCCGAGCACAAGCGCGCCGCACGCGACGCGGTGGTGGCGTGGCTCACCGACGGAGGCTCGGCCTGCGTCCGGGTCAACGCCGCCGGCAGCCCCGAGCACGAGGACGACGTGGCCGCCCTGGCCGGCGCGTCCGGCCTGGTCGCCGTCGTGCTGCCCAAGGCCGACGACCCTGCCCTGGCCGACGCGGTCTCCGCGCGGTGCGGCGTCCCGGTCGTGGCGCTGGTGGAGTCGGCCGCCGGGATGCTGCGCGCCGCCGAGCTGGCGCGCGCCGAGGGAGTGGCTCGGCTGGCCTTCGGCCACCTCGACTACGCCGTCGACCTGGGCGCCGACAACGGCCGCACCGCCATGCTGCACGGTCGCTCGACCCTCGTGCTGGCCTCCCGCGGCGCCGGGCTGCCCGGCCCGGTCGACGGGGTCACCGTCACCCTCGACGACCCGGCCGTGCTCGCCGAGGACCTCGCGCACGCCCGGGAGCTGGGGTTCACGGGCAAGCTGCTCATCCACCCGCGCCAGGTCGAGGGGACGCACGCCGCCTACCGGCCCTCCTCCGACGAGGTCGCCTGGGCGGAGAAGGTGCTGTCCGCCGTCAGCGACACCGACGGCGGCGCCGTGCGGGTCGACGGCGACATGGTGGACGCGCCCGTGATCGCGCGGGCGCGCGACGTGCTGCGACGGAAGGACCGCTGATGACCGACACCAACCCCACGACCACGACGAGGACCGAGGTCATCGCCGCAGAGCCGGTCGAGTCTCTCGCGGCGATGCTGGACATCGAGGTGCCCTACGGCGCAGGTGACCCGGTGCCGCCCCTGTGGCACTGGATGTACCTCCTCGACCGCCGCCGGCAGAGCGACCTCGGCACCGACGGCCACCCGACCAGCGGCATCCCCGCCCCGCCCGGCCCCGGACGCAGGCGCATGTTCGCGGGCGGGCGCGTGACGACATACCGGCCCCTGGTCATCGGCACGGAGGCGACGAAGGTCACCTCGATCGCCAGGACGGTGGAGAAGGAGGGCCGGACCGGGCCCCTGACCTTCGTCACCGTGCTGCAGCAGATCACGCAGGGCGGCGAGCTGGCGGTCCGCGAGGAGCAGGACATCGTCTACCGCGCACCGGGGACGGGTGCGCTGCCGCACGCACCCGAGCCTCCCGCTCCGCCGGCCGGCCCGACGCTGCGCCTCGACGTCGACGAGCGGATGCTCTTCCGGTTCTCCGCGCTCACCTACAACACGCACCGGATCCACTACGACCTCGGCTACGTGCCGAGCGAGGGGTATGACGGTCTGGTGATCCACGGCCCGCTGCAGGCGCTGATGATGGGCGACCACCTGCGCCGCGAGGGGATCTCGCTGGTCGGTCGGACGTTCGGCTACCGGCTCGTCTCGCCGATGGTCGGGCCGCAGACCTTCACCGTCGTGCCCGGCCAGGACGGCCTGGAGCGCGGCGCCGAGTCCCGGTCGGCGGCCGGGGCGGTGTGCGCGGTGAGCACGGTGAGCGAGGCGGACACTCCGCGCTGACGTCGGGGCGGGAGGGCCGGCGGTGGTGATACCCGGGTGACACCGGAGCGACACCGGGGCGGTACCACGCTGTTTCACGCTCGAGACGAGCCACCAGCACCCCGCAGGTGGTCGTCCGAGAGGAAAGACCATGACCCGCACGACCAGCACCGTCGTCATCCGCAGGACCCTCGCAGGCATCGTCGCCGCGCTCCTCCTGGCCGCCACCGGTTCGCTCACCGCGACCGCCGGCGGCTCGGGCGGTGGTGGCGGCGGTGGCGCCCACTACTACATGGAGTGAGTCCTACCCGGCGCACAGCCAGGGCCCCGACGCGAGGAAGCCCGGGGCCGGGCCCGGGCGTCCTCGGCGGCCCTGGACGGGCCTCACCAGTAGTGCTTGCGTCCTCCGACGGCGTGGCCCACGGCGCCCAGGATCCAGAGGATCACGCCGATGACCACGAGGATGATGCCGATGGTCCACAGGATCGAGATGTCCAGGACCGCGCCGAGGATCAGCAGGATGATGCCGAGAATGATCACGAGCCAGCCTCCTTGCCTCATCGAGCGGGGCGGCCGCCCCGCACGTCCAGGCTAGGCCCGGGCGCGCCGCGCCGCGCGGCAGGCGGTTCTGGCCGGGGGCCGCCTCGCCCGCCGAGGCCCGGGCCGTCGGCCGGCCCATGAGATGCTGCAGGGCATGACCGCCAGCGCCGCCGGACACCTCCTGCCCGCCAGCCACACCGCATACCCTCCGACGGAGGAGGACCTGGACGACCTGGTGCGCCTGCTCCGGCGGCACGAGCGCGAGGCGCGCGGCTGGCCCGGGGCCGACAGCGAGACCGTGGCCGCCGAGGTCACCGGTCGCGGCGCCAGCACCCACCTGCACGAGGTCGTCCGCGACGGCGACGGGCGGGTCCGCGCCTGGATCAACTGCCACGACCGCGCCGCGGGGCGCGTCCTCGTCGGCGTGACCGTCGACCCCGACCTCGACGACGCCGCCGCCGACCCGCTCGCCGCCTACGGCTTCGCCCGGGCCGAGGACCTCGGTCGCGAGGTCCTGCAGAGGCGGGGCATGCCGCGCACGCAGCTGGACTCGGGCGCGTTCGCCGACGACCCGCGGCAGCAGCGCTGGCTGCGGACCGCGGGCTACGAGCACGTGCGCGAGTGGTGGCAGATGTCGCGGCCGGTCACCCCTGCCGACGCGCGTCCTCCCGTGCTGCGCGAGGGCGTGGAGGTGCGCCGCGTCCGGCGTGACGACGGGGTCGGGATGCCCGACGACGAGGACCTGCGCGCGGTGCACCTCGTGCTCGAGGAGTCGTTCGCCGACCACTTCAACTCCTACCGGGAGACCTTCGAGGAGTTCGTCGGGCGGTTGCGCGAGGACCCCGGCCACCGGTGGGACCACTGGTGGCTGGCCACGGTCGACGGCCAGCCGGCCGGCGCGCTCGTCGCCAGCACCAGCCCCGGGAGGGTCGGGACCGACGGGGTGGCGCGGCCCGACTCCACCTACGTCGACTACATCGGCGTGCACCGCCGGGCCCGCGGACGCGGCGTCGCCAAGGCCCTGCTGGGCACCGTCCTCGCCGACGCGGCGGCGCGGGGCCGGGCGGCGGTGGGCCTGGAGGTCGACGCTGACTCCCCCACCGGGGCCGACGGGCTCTACAGCTCGCTCGGGTGGGTGACGAAGTACGTCACCCAGTCCTGGCACCGCGAGCTGGAGGCGTCGGCGTGAGCATCAACGGACAGGTCACCCGGCTGCGCGCAGGCGACTACGAGGCGACCGTCGCCGCGGTCGGCGCCAGCCTGCTCACCCTCACCCACCGCGGCCGCCACCTGGTCCAGCCCGCGCTCGCCGACGCTCTCAACGAGGGCTACCAGGGCCGCACGCTGGTGCCGTGGGCCAACCGCGTCGTCGGGGGACACTACGAGGTAGGTGGCACGACATACGAGCTGCCGGTGAACGAGCCGGCCACCGGGGCGGCGCTGCACGGCCTCGGCGCCTTCCAGGCCTGGGTGGCCGAGGGGGTCGCCCCGCACCGGGTGACGTGGGTGCTGGACCTGCCGGCCAGCTACGGCTACCCCTTCGATGTCCTCTGTCGTGCGGACTACGTGCTGGACGCCGCCGACGGCCTCACCGTGACGGTGTCGGGCACCAACCAGGGGGATCGCCCCGCGCCGTTCGGGCCGTCGACCCATCCCTATCTCTCCTGCGACGACCGGCCGCTGGACGAGTGCACGCTGAGGCTGCCGGCCCGCGCGGCGATGCTTACGGACGCGCGGCTCTCCCCGACCGAGGTGGTCCCCGTGGCGGGCACGCAGCTGGACTTCCTGGCCCCGACCCCGGTGCTCGACCGGATGGTCGACAACGCCTACACCGACCTGCCGGAGGGGACGTGGGAGGTCGAGCTCACGCATCCTGAGGCGGTCGGCGTGCGTATGACGAGCGACGCCCGCTGGGTGCAGCTCTACACCGGCGACCGCATCGGCCGGCGAGGGGCGGCCGTCGAGCCGATGACCTGCCCGCCGGACGCGTTCAACATCGACCCCGGTGGGGTGCTGCTCGCCCCAGGTGACTCGCGCGCGCTCACGCTGACCATCGACGTGCTCGACCGCTGAGCCTGCGGGGCTGGGCGCTCACCCCGGGTTAACCTGCTGGTGTGTACTTCACCGACCGCGGGATCGAGGAGCTGGCGCAGCGCCGGGGCGAGGACGAGGTGAGCCTCGACTGGCTGGCCGAGCAGCTGCGCACCTTCGTGGACCTGCACCCCGAGTTCGAGGTGGCGGTCGACCGGCTCGCGACCTGGCTCGCCCGCGACGACGACGACGAGTGAGCCGGCGACAGCACGGAGGACGGACGACGTGAGCATCGAGGACCAGACCGAGGACACGCCGGCGGAGCTGCACTACACCCCGAGCGCCGACTTCCAGGTCGGCGACGGCCCGCGCGACATCGGCCTGTGCTTCGTCGGCGACGGCTTTGTCGCGGGCTTCGGCGACCCTAAGGCGCTCGGCTGGGTGTCCAGGGTGGTGGGGCGCACGGACACCCAGGACGCGACCCTGACGTCCTACAACCTCGGCGTGCGCGGCAGCAGCTCCGCGGACGCGATGACGCGCTGGCGCTCGGAGTGCCCCCCGCGCTGGGAGGGTCGCGCCGAGCGGCGGCTCGTCGTCGGCGTCGGCGCCGAGGACGTGGCGCGGGGGCTGACCACGGCACGGTCGCGCCTCAACCTGGCCAACATCCTGGACGAGGCGAGCTCCACGGGCATCGCCACCTTCGTCGTCGGTCCCACGCCGACGCTGGACCACGAGGTCAACGAGCGCCTCCGCGTGCTCGTCGACGCCCAGATGGACGTCTGCCAGCGACGCTCGGTGCCCTTCGTCGACTGCTTCGCGCCCCTCGTCGCCCACGACCAGTGGCAGTCCGACCTCGCCGCCGGCGACACCGTGCACCCCGGGCAGGCCGGCTACGGCCTCATCGCCTGGCTGGTGCTCAACAACGGCTGGCAGCAGTGGCTGCGTCTCGACTGACCCGCTGACGACCGGGGCGGCACCAGCGCCTGTCCGGTCGGGTCAGGACCGACCCAGCCTCTCGACCCACGCCTGCGCCTCGGCGTAGGCGCGGTCGTCCGCATGCGGCGGCGCCGGCACCGGTCGCCGGTCCGCACGGGCGTACGAGCCGAGGAACCGCACGTCCCGGCAGGTCCGTCGCAAGCCGGTGAGCGCCTCGCGCATCCGGTGCTCCGACAGGTGCGCGTCCGCGTCGATCCAGAAGCAGTACTCCCCGAGCCCCTCCCCCGTCGGCCGCGACTCGAGCCGGCTCAGGTCGATCCCGCGCGTCGCGAACTGCTCCAGCAGCTCCAGCAGCGCACCGGGCCGGTTCTGCCAGATCAGCGCGACCAGCGTGGTCCGGTCGCTGCCCGTCGGCGGCGGCACCGGGGTCCCCCGCGTCAGCACGACGAAGCGCGTCACCGCCCCCTCCCGGTCGGCGATCCGCTCCGCAGCGGTCTGGAGCTGGTATGCCGTGCCCGCGCCCGGCGCGGCGACGGCCGCGTCATACCCGCCCTCGGCCACCGCCTGGGCGGCACGAGCGGTGGACGACTCGGGCACCTGCTGAGCGTCCGGCAGGTGCGTGGCCAGCCACTCCCTGGTCTGGGCGAAGGCGTGCGGGTGCGAGGCCACGGTGCGCACCCCCTCGAGGGTGGTGCCGGGGCGCACCAGCAGGGAGAACTGCACCTGCACGTGCACCTCCCCGGTGATGCGGACGCCGTCGTCACCGTCGCCCTCGAGCAGCGCCTGGAGGGTGGCGGGCACGGACCCCTCGACGGAGTTCTCGAACGGCACGACCGCGGCGTCGGCCTCACGGTCACGCAGCGCCTGGATCGCGGCCGGGACGCTGGGTGCCGCCCAGGCGGCGGTCACCAGCTCCGGAGCCCACTGCCGGACAGCCTGCTCGGTGAAGGTGCCGGTGGGGCCGAGGTAGGCGATGCGGGTGCTGGTCACCCACGAACCCTACCGAGACACGGTCAGTAGGCTCCGCTGGAGTCCGGGTGCAGCACGACCGAGACGGTGCGCCACAGGATCATCAGATCCAGCACCGGCGTCCAGTTCTCCACGTAGTAGAGGTCGAGCCGGACCGACTCCTCCCAGGACAGGTCGCTGCGTCCGTTGATCTGCCACAGCCCGGTCATGCCCGGCTTGACCAGGAGGCGCCGGCGCGTGTCCGCCTCGTACTCGGCCACCTCGCGCGGCAGGGGCGGTCGCGGACCGACCAGGCTCATGTGCCCGAGCATGACGTTGAGCAGCTGGGGCAGCTCGTCGAGGGAGTAGCGACGGATGACGGCACCCACGCCGGTGACGCGCGGGTCGGCGTGGAGCTTGAACAACGGTCCGGCGCCGTCGTGCGCGGCGAGCAACGCCGGCAGCTGGCGGTCGGCCTCGACGACCATGCTGCGGAACTTGTACATCGAGAAGGTGCGCCCGTCCCGACCCACCCGTTCCTGGCGGAAGAGCACCGGGCCGCCGTCCTCGAGCTTGACCGCGAGGGCCACGCCCAGGATCACCGGAGCCAGCAGCGCGGCCGTGACGACGGCGAGCACGCGGTCGGTGACGTTCTTGAGCACGAGCTGGGGGCCGGCGAAGGACGGCGCCTCCACGTGGATGAGCGGCAGCCCCTGCACGGGGCGGGTCAGCACGCGAGGACCGGCGACGTCCATGATGCCTGGCGCCACGACGAGGTCGATGTCGGTGCCCTCGAGCGCCCAGCCCAGACGCCGCAGGCCGGTCTGCCCCAGCCCGGCGGAGGAGGACACGGCCACCACGTCGACCTCGAGCTCCAGCGCCTTGAGCAGGACGTCGGACTCCGGGCCGACCACGGGCACCCCGGCGACCTTGCCGGTGCTGACGCGGTCCACGCAGGCACCGAGCACGTTGTAGCCGGCGTCCGGCGTGCGCCGCAGGGCGACGACGAGGCTGGCGACGTGGTCGCGGTCACCGACGAGGAGCACCCGGTCGGAGAGCCGGCCGCGGCGGCGCTGCCTGACCAGCCAGCGTCGGGCGGTCCATCGACCCGTCAGCAGCAGGAGCGTCCCGAGGGGGAAGGCCACGAGGACGTAGAGCCGCGCGACGTCGACCTTGAACGCCAGCGCCACGATCGCCAGGATCGCGAACAGCCAGGTGGAGGCCTGGAAGACCTGGCGGTACTCCTGCACGCCGTGCCCGACGAGACGGCCGTCGTAGGCGTTCTGCAGCTGGAGGGAGACCATCCAGCCGAGCACGAGCAGCGCGGTGACCAGCACGTAGCTCACCTGGCCCAGGCCGTACTGCAGCTGACGGGACTCGACGCCGAAGCGGAGCAGGTGCGCCGCGACCAGGGCCACGGACACGGCCAGCAGGTCGATCGCGCGGACGGACCGGAGGTAGCCGGCGAGGTAGCGCCGGGCCCGGTTGGTGGAGCGGGCCCGGGACTCGCGGGCGGCGTTCATCGCCTCGGGCAGCACGAAGAGCGGGGTTGCTCCTACGGCCCCATCTCCGTAGGACCCAGGCACCCCAGCCCGAGTAACCTCAACCGATGCCGTCATGGCGTCCCATCTGCCGCTGGTCAGGAGCGCGGTCGGCACGGCGACCAGCACTTCCTTACCAATTCTTTACCCTTGGTCATTAGAGCAGCCCGCACCCACATACGTCCACCCTCGGGCTCCGGGTGGGGGCTGGAGGGGCAGATGAGGCACCAGCACGGGTGAGCTGGTCGCTCGGCGCGGGCTCAGAGACCGAGCCCACGCCGCAGGTGCGGGAGCGCCGGCAGCAGCTCCTCGCGCAGCTGGGCGTAGACGGAGTCCTCCCGACGGAAGGGGTCCACGAGGTCGTGGTCCTCGGGCCGGTCGGGCAGGTGCAGCCCGCGGTGGTCACCGGCGACCCGGACCAGCTCCCGCAGCCGCTCCGCGGGGTCGGCGGCCGTCGGGAGCTCCTCCTCGGGCACCCTGGACAGGATGTCCGCCAGCTCCCGCACGGTGAAGGTGCGCCGCAACGCCCGGGGGTGCAGCCTCACCGACCGGGCACGGTGGTCACGGGTCGCGGTGAGCACCAGCTCAGCCGCGGCCACCATCTCGGGCGTGAGTCGGCGGGCCGCGAAACCGTCCGCCGACCCGCCCAGGTCGGCGAGCAGCGCCGCCGAGCGCTCGTCCATCGGCCATCCCTCCAGCCCCGACGTGCCCGCCGAGCGCACCAGCACGCTCCCGGGCCCGTGCCGCTGGTCCAGCCCCGCCTGCAGCACCCGCTCGACCAGCGGCGAACGGCACACGTTGCCGGTGCACACCACCAGGATCAACCCCTGCTCCATGGGTCCCAATGTAGGGCCCGCCGCCGACTCAGCCGAGCTGCTGCGCCAGCTGCGCCCAGCGGTCCCCGACGCCGCGCAGCGACACCGACCGCGACTGCTGGTCACCGTCCTCGCTGCCGGAGCGCTGCAGCTCGACCTCGAGCATCTCGTCGGCGAGGTGCTCGGCCAGCCCGTGCCCCCACTCCACGACCGTGACGGACTCCTCCAGCGAGGTGTCCAGGTCGAGGTCGTCGAGCTCCGCCTCGCCCCCCAGCCGGTAGGCGTCGACGTGCACGAGCGCCGGCCCGCCGACCAGCGAGGGGTGGACGCGCGCGATGACGAAGGTCGGCGAGGTGATCGGGCCGCGCACGCCCAGCCCGGCGGCCAGCCCTTGGGTCAGCGTCGTCTTGCCGGCGCCCAGGTCGCCGGTCAGCACGACGAGGTCCCCGGCGCGCAGCAGCCGCCCGAGACGCTCCCCCAGCGCCTGGGTGTCCGCGCTCGTCGGCAGCTCGAGCACGACGCCGCTCACGCGCCCTCCCCGACGTAGACGCGCGGGACCCGCGGCCCGAGGCGGGTGACGATCTCGTAGCTGATCGTCCCTGCGGCGTCGGCCCAGTCCTGGGCG
Source organism: Ornithinimicrobium tianjinense (assembly GCF_014636495.1). Lineage (GTDB taxonomy): Bacteria > Actinomycetota > Actinomycetes > Actinomycetales > Dermatophilaceae > Ornithinicoccus > Ornithinicoccus tianjinensis. The sequence continues at coordinate 385,056 of NZ_BMEM01000001.1, read as the reverse complement.
GTCGGCTCCCCGTCGGCCCCGGCGCCGAACAGCACGACCTCGTCCCCGACCTGCACGTCGAGGTCCCCGACGTCGACGACGAACTGGTCCATGCACACGCGCCCGGAGACGGTCCGCCGCTGCCCCCCGACGAGCACCGGACCCGTGCCCGACGCGTGACGGGGCACGCCGTCGGCATACCCGAGAGGCACGTCCACCACGGTCGTCTCGCGCTCGGGCGCGTAGGTGTGGCCGTAGGAGACGCCCTGCCCCGCCGGGATCCGCTTGGCCACGACCACGGACGCGCTGACCCGCATGGCCGGCCGGAGCCCGTAGTCGGCCGGCGACCCCAGGTCGGGCACCGGGGACAGCCCGTAGACGGCGAGCCCGGGACGCACCATGTCCCAGGCCGCCTCCGGGGTGGTCAGCGTCGCGGCCGAGTTGCTCATGTGCCGCACCTCGAGGTCCAGCCCGGCGCGCTCGGCGACCGCCACCGCGTCGGCGAAGGCCTCCTGCTGCCCGCGCACGGTCGGGTGCAGGGGCGCGTCGGCATACGCGAAGTGCGTGAAGACCCCGCGCGTGCGCACGCTGCCCTCCGCCTGCAGCCGCGCGGCGAGGTCGACGAGGTCGGTCCAGTCGGTCCGCGCGTCACCCTTCTTCAGGGGTATGGCGCTCGCCCCGTTGCGCGCGAGCCCCGTGTCGACCTTGAGCTGGGTGGTCGCGGGGCGGCCGAGCTCACGGGCGACGCGGGCCAGCTCCTCCAGCGCCCACGGGGTCGCGGCCGCGACCTCGACGTCGGCATCGACGAGCGGGGCCAGGTCGACGCCAGGGGCCACGAGCCAGGTCAGGATCGGCGCCTGGATCTCGGCGGCGCGCAGCAGCAGGGCCTCGGCGGGCTGGGCGACACCGAGCGCGCACGCACCCCCCGCGAGCGCGGCGCGGGCCGACGGCACCAGGCCGTGGCCGTAGGCGTCCGCCTTGACCACCGCCATGAGCTCGGCGCCACCGACCCGGTCGCGCAGGGCTCGGACGTTGTCGCGGATCGCGTCCAGGTCGATGGTGACCCGGGCGGGCCACACCGCGCTCAGCTCGGTCACGACCCGTCCCGCAGCCCGGCCATCACCTGCGCGAGCTGGCTCATCAGGCTGCCCTCGACGGCCGGGGCACCGCCGTCCCGCACGAGGTCGGCGATGCGTCGGCCGAGCTCCTCGGTGGTGGCGCCCATCTCCGCGCCGGCGAGCGCCGGCAGCTGCGCGACGACCGCGGCCGCGGCCGCCTCGACGGCGGCAGCCGCCTCGCCCTCGCCCAGGTGACCGAGCATCATCGACAGGGACAGGCACGCCCCGGCCGGGTTGGCCCAACCACGGCCGGCGATGTCGGGCGCGGAGCCGTGGATCGGCTCGAACATGCTCGTGCCGGTGCCGGCGATGTTGAGGTTGCCGCTCGCCGCGACGCCAAGCCCGCCCTGCACGACCGCACCGAGGTCGGTGACGATGTCACCGAAGAGGTTGTCGGTGACGACGACGTCGAAGCGCTCCGGGTTGACCGGCAGGTGCATGCACATCGCGTCGACGTGGACGTAGTCGGTCTCCACGTCGGGGTAGCGCGCGCCGACCTCCTCCATCGCCCGGGTCCACAGCTTGCCGGCCTCGACGAGGACGTTGGTCTTGTGGCAGAGGGTGAGCTTCTTGCGCCGCACCGAGGCCAGGCGGAACGCGAAGTCCACGGCGCGCTCCACGGCATACCAGGTGTTGACGGACTCCTGGACCGCCACCTGGGCGCTCGTGCCGGCGTGCACGGTGCTGCCCTGGGCGACGTAGGCGCCCTCGGTGTTCTCGCGGACGATCACCATGTCGCAGCGCTCGGGGGTCAGGCCGGCGATGGGCGTGGGCACGCCGTCGTAGAGCCGGACCGGCCGCAGGTTGATCGCCTGCTCCATCTGGCGGCGCAGCGCCAGGATGATGCCGCGCTCGAGGATGCCCGGCGTGACCGTCGGGCTGCCGATCGCCCCGAAGAGGATGGCGTCGTGGCCGCGCAGCTCCTCGACGGTCGCGTCGGGCAGCAGCTCGCCGGTGGACAGGTAGTGGTCGGCACCGAGGGGGACGTCGGTGCGCTCGGTCGTGAAGCCGAACCGCTCCTGAGCGGCGTCGAGCACGGCGAGCGCGGCGGCCGTCACCTCGGGACCGATCCCGTCGCCGGGCAGGACGGCGATGCTGTGGGTGCGCTGCGGCTCTGTCATGCGGGGCTCCTTGACGCGACGGTCGGTGGGGGTTGCGGACATTGTGGCGCACCGGCTCCGGGCCGTGACCACGTGGGCGCGCCAGCCGCCTGACCGACCGCGACGACGAGGAGCGCGGGGGCAGTCGATAGAGTGGGCCTCTCTCCCTTGCCCCGACGTCAACGCGACGGCCGGGGACACCCCATACCCGAGGAGGTCCAGTGGCCGGACTCACGATGGCCGAGAAGCTGTGGGCGCAGCACGTCGTCCGCTCTGCCGAGGGCGAGCCCGACCTTCTCTACATCGACCTGCACCTCATCCACGAGGTCACGAGCCCCCAGGCCTTCGACGGCCTGCGGATGGCCGGGCGCCCCGTGCGCCGCCCCGACCTGACGGTCGCGACCGAGGACCACAACGTGCCGACCACGCTCGGCCCGGTGACCGACCCCGTCTCGCGCACCCAGCTGGAGGCGCTGAAGGCCAACTGCGCCGAGTTCGGGATCGTGCACCACGAGCGCGGTCGTCGCGGCCAGGGCATCGTGCACGTGATCGGCCCGGAGCTGGGTCTGACCCAGCCCGGTATGACGATCGTGTGCGGCGACTCCCACACCTCCACCCACGGCGCGTTCGGCGCCCTGGCCTTCGGCATCGGCACCTCCGAGGTCGAGCACGTGATGGCCACCCAGACGCTGCCGCTCAAGCCCTTCCGGACGATGGCGATCACCGTGGAGGGCGAGCTGCCCGCCGGCGTCGGCGCGAAGGACATCATCCTGGCGGTCATCAACCGGATCGGCACCGGCGGCGGGCAGGGCTACGTGCTGGAGTACCGCGGCTCAGCCATCCGGGGCCTGTCGATGGAGGGCCGGATGACGATCTGCAACATGTCGATCGAGGCGGGGGCGCGGGCCGGGATGGTCGCCCCGGACGAGAAGACCTTCGACTACCTCAAGGGCCGTCCGCACGCCCCGCAGGGGGCCGACTGGGACGCCGCCGTCGAGGCGTGGCGCCAGCTGCCCAGCGACGAGGGCGCCGTCTTCGACGCCGAGGTGCACCTCGACGCCGCGACGTTGACGCCATACGTCACGTGGGGCACCAACCCGGCCCAGTCCGTCCAGCTGGGCGAGGCCGTGCCGGACCCGGAGTCCTTCGGCGACGACGACAGCAAGGACGCCGCCCGCCGGGCCCTGGACTACATGGGTCTGACCGCCGGCACGCCGATGCGCGAGGTCGGGGTGGACGCGGTCTTCCTGGGCTCGTGCACCAACGGACGCATCGAGGATCTCCGCCTGGCTGCCGAGGTGCTGCGTGGCCGCCACGTCGCGGACGGGGTCCGGCTGCTGGTGGTGCCCGGCTCGCACTCCGTGCGCCTCCAGGCCGAGGAGGAGGGGCTCGACACGGTCTTCACCGAGGCCGGCGGCGAGTGGCGCCTGGCCGGGTGCTCGATGTGCCTGGGCATGAACCCCGACCAGCTCGCCCCCGAGGAGCGCTGCGCCTCAACGTCCAACCGCAACTTCGAGGGCCGGCAGGGCGCCCGGGGCCGCACGCACCTGGTCTCCCCCGCGGTCGCCGCCGCGACCGCCGTGCGCGGCACCCTGTCCTCGCCCGCCGACCTGGCCGAGGAGGTCATGGCCTGATGGAGAAGTTCACCACGCACACCGGCGTCGGGGTCCCGCTGCGGCGCTCGAACGTCGACACCGACCAGATCATCCCGGCGCACTACCTCAAGCGGGTCTCCCGGACCGGGTTCGAGGACGGGCTCTTCGCGCGCTGGCGCGAGGACCCCGGCTTCGTGCTCAACCAGCCCGGGTATGCCGCGGGCTCGGTCCTCGTCGCCGGTCCCGACTTCGGGACGGGCAGCTCGCGCGAGCACGCGGTGTGGGCGCTGCAGCAGTACGGCTTCCGGGCCGTGCTCTCCTCGAAGTTCGCCGACATCTTCCGCGGCAACTCCGGCAAGGGCGGGCTGCTCACCGCGCAGCTCGAGCAGGGTGACATCGAGCTGATCTGGAAGCAGCTCGAGGCCGAGCCGGGCACCGAGATCACCGTCGACCTGCCGGCCCGCAGCGTGACCTGCGGCGACATCGTGGCGACCTTCCAGGTCGACGACTACGTCGCCTGGCGCCTCGAGAACGGCCTGGACGACATCTCCCTCACGCTCCAGCACGAGGACGAGATCAGCGCCTACGAGGCCGCCCGGCCGAGCTGGAAGCCGGTCGTCACCCCCGCCGTCGACTAGCAGCACGTCCACGTCAACCGGTCACTGGCCGAGCGGCACAGCCCCCTCCGGAGCGATGACCGGCTCGACTCTGTCCCAGTCGGTGAGTGTGTAGACCCCCCACTCGTCGCCTCCCTGGTCGATGGCGACCATGAGCAGCCGTGGCTCCTTCTCGGCCGAGACCCAGACCTGTCGGGGGTCGTCGTCCGCGGTGACCAGGGTGTAACAGTAGGCCGGCGCTCCCCGGAAGGTCGTCAGCTCCGCCCGGACCATCTCTGTCCCCTCGGCTGGCCCCACCCATGCGAGCAGGTCCTCGATCTCCTGGGAGGGCGTGAACAGCAGAGGGCTGCCCTCGTCAGGCTTGATGAGCCACCGGTCGGCGAGCTCGATGGCGCTGTCCCAGTAGGCCACGTCCCCCTTGAGGTAGGTGACCCCGTCGACGAGACGCTCCGTGCTGGCCTTGCCGTTCACCAGGGACCGTTGCTCGACGTTGGAGTCGTCGGTCTGGCCCGTGATGATCTGGGTGCGCGGCTCATAGGTACCGGCCTCCACCGAGCTGCTGGTGACCGAGCTGGCCGACCGTGCCCGCTCCACGACCGTGGGCCAGATCTTCTCCACTGACGGCACCTCGCCGTCCGGGACGTCCGGAGCCTCTCCGTCCTCCGGCTCTGGCGCGGGTGGGGCTGGCTCCCCCGTGAGCGTCATCGCGTCGTCGGGGGCGGCGGGCACCTCGGTCGCGTCCCAGCCGGTCGTGGTGACCTCGATGCCACCCTCGCCCACCGCGCGGAGGAGCCTCGGCTCCCCCTCTGCGGTGACTCAGAACTCTCGCCCCTGCTTCTCGGTCACGTAGTGGTAGGCGGCGGTGCCGTCCAGCTCGGTCAGCTCGGCGACCGTCGTGTCGAGGTATCCGCCGACCAGGGCTTTCGTCACCAGCTCGCTCCAGAGCGCAGGGAAGCTGATGCCCTCCATCGCCGACGCCCCGTCGGCGGCGACGTCGGCGTAGCCGGCCTCCTGCCAGAAAGCCTCGTCGGCCCGGACGTAGTAGACACCGTCGGCGACCACGCCCTCCACCGTCATGCCGGCGAAGTCGACATCCATCCCGTAGCTCGGGGAGTCGGGGCGGCCGGTGAACGTCGCCTCGAGCGGGACACCGAAGATCGGCTCCACGACGTGGTAGGTGACCGACTCGGCGGCGGCGGCGTTGGCGTTGACGAGCCACCAGATCTCGTCCAGCGGCGGGACCTCGTCCTGCGTGCTGTCAGCGCGAGAGCCGCGACGTGCAGAGCACCATCGCCCCGCTGCTGGGCATCAGAACAACGATATGCACACCGCGCGCGGTGCTCGGCGTGCTGGTCCTTCCCTGCGGCCTGCCGGGGTTGTTGCTGAACGGCGGACGGCGATCGGGTTAACCCCCGTGCGGTCGGGCGGGTCGCACCATCGTTCGCGGCCCTGCCCCGGACGAGGCTGGGCGCATGGACGCACAGCCTCATCCCGTCGGCGGAGACCGAGCTGACACACATCAGACCGTGGTCTTCGCCCTCGAACACCGACGGTCGATGACGCACCGGGGCGGCTCCCGACACGATGCGGGTGTGCCTCGAACCACCGCCGCGCGCGCCCGTCGGGTCCTGCTGCTCACCGACTCCTACCGCCCGACCGTCAACGGGGTCGTGACCTCGATCGACGAGCTGCGCAAGGGCCTGGTCGAGGCCGGTCACGAGGTCCGCGTCCTGACCGTCGGACCCACCCGCCGCACCACCTTCGACGGCGAGGTCTACCGGCTGCCGTCGCTGGACGCGAGCCACATCTACCCGCACGCCCGGCTGGGCCGCCCGGTCGACCGGGACCTGTGGGCCGACCTGGTCGCCTGGCGTCCCGAGGTGCTGCACTCGCACACGGAGTTCGTCGCGTTCTGGTGGGCGCGGCGGCTCGCGCACCGGCTGGACGTCCCGCACCTGCACACCTACCACACGCTCTACGCCGACTACACGCACTACTTCTTCCCGCACGAGCGCACCGGCCGCGCCCTGGTCGCCCGGTTCGCGCGCAAGACCCTCAACCGCACGGACCTGGTCATCGCCCCGACCGCCAAGATCGAGACGCTCCTGCGCGGGTATGGCGTCCGCGCGCCGGTGTGCGTGGTCCCCACCGGCATCGACCTCACCCGCTTCACCCCGGGCCCGGGGTCGGAGGACCTGCGCGCCTCGCTGGACCTGACGCCGGGCGTGCCCGTGGTCCTCAGCCTCGGCCGGCTGGCGGCGGAGAAGAACACCGCCGAGGTGATCGACCTGCTGGCCACCGTGCACGAGCCGTGGCAGCTGGTCGTGGCCGGCGACGGGCCGCAGGCCGGCGCGCTGCGCCGGCAGGTCGAGCGGCTCGGCCTGACGCCCCGGGTGCGCTTCGTCGGGGCCATCGAGCCTGCGCGGGTCCCGGACTTCTACCGGCTCGCCGACGTCTTCGTCTCCGTCTCGCGCAGCGAGACCCAGGGGTTGACCTACCTCGAGGCCCTGGCCAGCGGCATACCCGTCCTGTGCCGCGACGACGCCTCGGTAGACGGTGTCGTCGTGGACGACGTCAACGGCCGCACCTACACCACGCCCGAGGAGTTCACCCGCACGCTGACAGACCTCCTGCGCGACCCCGACCTGCGAGAGCGCTGGAGCGAGGGCGCGGTCCGCAGCGCGGCCCGCTCGGGGCGCGACACCTTCGCCGCCGCCGTCGGCGCGGCCTATGACCGGGCGATCAGTGCCGCCGGCACGGCGAGGTGGGCGGCATGACCACCGCACGGCTCGAGCGGGCGTCGACCCACCGGCCGTCCCCACCCCCGCCTCCCACGGCAGCCGCCTTCCTGCGCTGGTCGCGCCGGGTCGCGGTCGTGGGCTGGGTCGAACTGGTCGCGATGGTCGTCTGGGGGTTCCAGTCGGGGGCCCTGACGTCGGTGTCGGCGCTGCAGGACACCGTCGACGGCTTCGGGCCGCTCGCGCCCGTCGTCTACGCGCTCGTCGGCGCGGGCGAGGCGGTCTTCCCCGTCCTTCCCGGCTCCGCGACGATCATGGCCGCCCCGATCCTCTTCGGGCCGGTGGTCGGCGTCCTGGTCGCCTACGCCGCGACCTCCCTCGGCTCGATGCTCGTCTTCGCGCTCTCCCGCCACGTCGGCCAGGACCTGCTGCTCGCGCGCTTCCGCACCGCGACGGTCGAGCGCTGGCTCGGCTGGCTCCAGCACCAGCACTTCACCCGCTGGTTCGCGGTCGCGATCGCGCTGCCCGTCGCGCCGGACGACCTGCTCTGCTACCTGGCCGGGCTCTCCCGCATGCGGTGGCGCACCTTCGTGGTGATCATCCTGCTGCTCAAGCCGTGGGCGCTGATCGTCTACACCTTCGGCGTTCTGACGCTCCTGTCCCGCTGGATCCCGTGGCTGGCGGGGTGAGCGCGATGAGCCTGGTCGTCAACATGGCGAGCGAGAGCGACGTCTCCGTGCAGGGGCACGGCGTGCACACCGCCTACGTCGAGCTGGCCACCGCGCTGGAGCGTCGCGACGACGTGTCCGTCGTCCGCGGCCGCTACGGCGAGCGCGTCGACTGCGGCGTCTACCACCTGCACACCCTGGGCACGCGGGTATGGCGCAAGCTCCTCGACCCGCGCGCGCCCACCGTGGTCTCCGCGCACGTCGTGCCCGACTCGCTCGTCGGCTCGCTGCGCGGGGCACGCTGGTGGCGTCCGGCCGCCCGCCTCTACATGCGGTGGTTCTACCGGCGCGCCGACACGGTCCTCGCCGTATCCGGGACGGTCGCCCGTGCGCTCGAGTCCGAGCTCGGCGTCGACCCGGACCGCATCGAGGTCCTCTACAACACCATCGACATGGCGGCCTACCGCACGACCACGCAGGACCGCATTGCCGCGCGTCGGGAGCTGGGCTTCCGCGACGACGCGTTCGTGGTGCTCGGCGTGGGTCAGGTGCAGCCGCGCAAGCGGGTCGACCTGGTCGACCGGCTGGCCCGCGAGCACCCGGAGATGACGTTCGTGTGGGTGGGCGGCATCCCGTTCAAGCACCTCGGTGCCGACTACGGCGCCATGCGCTCCCTGATGGACGACGCCCCGGACAACCTCGTCTTCACCGACATGCTCCCGCACCCCGAGGTGAGGCGATATCTGCAGGCCGCCGACGTCTTCTGCCTGCCGGCCGAGCAGGAGAACCACCCGATGTGCATCCTCGAGGCCGCCGGCGTGGGCCTGCCGGTCGTGGCGCGCGACATCCCGGAGTACGACGACACCTTCGGCGACGACGTGCTCCGCTGCCGCGACGAGACCTTCGGCGAGGCCCTCGTGCACCTGCGCGAAGACGAGACGGCATACCGGACGTGGGCGGAGCGGTCGCGCCGGATCGCGGACCGCTTCGACAGCGCGGCCGCGGCGGAGCGGCTGGTCGGGATCTACCGGGAGCTGGTCGCGGCGCGGGTCGCCCGGAGCGAGGCCGGCCCTCACCGTCGAGACGGCGGGGGCCGCTCAGCGCGACGTCAGCGTCGGCCGGCGACCCTCAACCGGTGACGCTCAGCCCGCGACCTCGAGCCGGGCACCGAGATCACCGTCGACCTGCCGGCCCGCAGAGCGACCTGCGGCGACATCGTGGCGACCGTGGGCTGTTGTGTCACAAGCAATGCCAGAGCATTCGTTGCGACACAACAGTCCTGCACATCGATACAGCCCTGCACATCGATGCGCGGAGCGAGTGAGCGCGGCAACCAGGTGACGCGCTCGGTGGGAGATGGGGGCGGACGGGCGGTGTGGGCGGTCGGACGGTCGGCAGGTGTGTGACGAGGGCCACCTTGACCCGGCGTCAGGGTGGTGGGCTATGGTTCTGGGCAATGACTTCTCCGCTCCTCCTTCCGCGCCGCAGCGAGACCTTCTAGGTCCGGCCCTCGCTGCGGAGTTCTGCTGTCCCGGACCGCACCGACAGCACCCAGCGAGAAGAGAGCAGGACCCCATGAGCATCAGCACCCCCGCCGCCCCGTCCACGGACGCGCCCGGCGACACCCACATCATCCGCCGCAACCCCCAGCAGCCGAGCGGCATGCCGGTCAGCCGCTACGCGGCATACCCCGCGGTCGACCTGCCGGACCGCACCTGGCCGAGCAAGCGGATCACCCAGGCCCCGCGCTGGTGCGCGGTCGACCTGCGCGACGGCAACCAGGCGCTCATCGACCCGATGACCCCGGACCGCAAGCGCCGCATGTTCGAGCTGCTGGTCCGGATGGGCTACAAGGAGATCGAGGTCGGCTTCCCGGCCGCGAGCCAGACCGACTTCGACTTCGTCCGGATGCTCATCGAGGAGGACCTGATCCCCGACGACGTCGTGATCCAGGTGCTGACCCAGGCGCGCGAGCACCTGATCGAGCGCACCTACGAGGCGATCGCGGGCTGCCGGCAGGCGATCGTGCACCTCTACAACTCCACCTCGACCCTGCAGCGGCGCGTCGTCTTCGACGCCAGCGAGGACGAGATCGTCGACATCGCCGTCCAGGGCGCCCGCATCTGCGTCAAGCAGGAGGAGCAGCTCCGCGCTCACCACCCGGACACGGACATCTACTACGAGTACTCCCCCGAGTCCTTCACCGGCACCGAGCTGGAGTATGCCGTTCGCGTCTGCAACGCGGTGATGGAGGTCTTCGTCCCGACCCCCGAGAAGCCGGTGATCATCAACCTGCCGGCGACCGTGGAGATGGCCACCCCCAACGTGTATGCCGATTCCATCGAGTGGATGAGCCGGCACCTCAACCACCGCGAGAACGTCATCCTCTCGCTGCACCCGCACAACGACCGCGGCACGGGCGTGGCCGCCGCGGAGCTGGGCTACCTGGCCGGCGCGGACCGCATCGAGGGCTGCCTCTTCGGCAACGGCGAGCGCACCGGCAACGTGTGCCTGGTGACGCTGGGGATGAACCTGCTCGTCCAGGGTGTCGACCCGATGATCGACTTCTCCGACATCGACGAGGTCCGCCGCACGGTCGAGCACTGCAACCAGCTGCCGGTGCCCGAGCGCCACCCCTACGGCGGCGACCTGGTCTTCACCGCCTTCTCCGGCAGCCACCAGGACGCGATCAAGAAGGGCTTCGACGCCCTGGAGCGCGACGCGGCCGCGGCCGGGGTGGCCGTGGACGACTACCGCTGGGAGGTGCCCTACCTGCCGGTCGACCCCAAGGACCTGGGCCGCAGCTACGAGGCCGTCATCCGCGTCAACAGCCAGTCCGGCAAGGGCGGCGTCGCCTACGTGATGAAGACCGAGCACAAGCTGGACCTGCCGCGCCGGCTGCAGATCGAGTTCAGCCGGGTCGTGCAGGAGCGCACCGACGACGTGGGCGGCGAGATGACGCCCGCGCAGATCTGGGACAGCTTCCAGCAGGAGTACCTCCACAACACCGGCCCCGTCGTCGGCACCGACTACACCGTCAGCCACGACGAGCAGCACGGGCACGACCGGATCGAGGCGGAGGTCGCGGTCGAGGGCGAGCCGCGGCACATCTCCGGCACCGGCAACGGCCCGATCGCCGCCTTCACCGACGCGCTGTCCACCATCGGCGTCGACGTCCGCGTCCTCGACTACCACGAGCACGCGCTCAGCTCGGGCTCGGACGCCCTGGCCGCGTCCTACGTGGAGTGCGCGGTCGACGGCGAGGTGCGCTGGGGCGTGGGCATCCACCCCAGCACGGTCACTGCCTCCCTCCGCGCGGTCACCAGCGCCCTCAACCGGCCCACCCGCCGCTGACCCCGTCGACGCGCCGTCCTGCTGGCAGGACGGCGCGTCCGGTATGGCGCGCCGCGCCGCTGGTGGCACTACCGCCTGTCCGGTCGATTTCGTGGTGGGGGTATTGCTCAACTAGAGTCCTCCGCGGTCGAGCGACGGAGCGAGGAGGCCACGGATGGACCGGACAGGCGTGCGCCCTCGCGTCGCGGTCGTCGGTGGCGGACGCCTCGGGACCACGCTGACCCGGGCCCTGCGCCTCGCGGGCTGGTCGGTGACCGGCCCCCTGGGCCGCGGCGCGGACCCTCAGGAGGTCGGGGTCGTCCTCCTCGTCGTCCCGGACGCCCAGGTCGCCCACGCCTCCGCCGCCCTCACCCCCCGGGACGGTCTCCTCGTCGGCCACTGCTCCGGCGCCACCACGCTCGACGTCCTGGCCCCGCACGAGGCGTTCAGCCTGCACCCGCTCATGACCGTCACCGGCCAGGGCGCCGACCTGACCGGCGCCACCGCGGCCGTCGCCGGCTCCACCGACCGTGCGCTCGAGCTCGCCGAGCAGCTCGCGGACGCCCTGGGCATGCTGACGGTCCACGTGCGTGACGCGGACCGGGCGGCCTACCACGCCGCCGCCTCCGTCGCCTCCAACTTCCTCCTGACCCTCGAGGACCTCGCCGAGCGCCTCGCGGCCTCCGCCGGGGTGCCGCGCGAGCGGCTGCTGCCCCTCGTTCGCGCCACCGTCGAGAGCTGGGCCCGCACCGGCTCCGCGTCGGCCCTGACGGGCCCGGTCGCGCGCGGCGACGAGGAGACCGTCGCCCGCCAGCGCGCCGCCGTCGCCGAGCGCTGCCCCGACGACCTCGAGCTGTATGACGTGCTCCTCACCCGCACCCGCCGACTCGCCGCCCAGGAGGCCCCCCGTTGAGAACCGTCCGCACCGTCGCCGACCTCCGCTCGGCCCTGGCCCCGGCACGGGCCGAGGGCCGACGCATCGGGCTCGTGCCCACGATGGGGGCCCTGCACGACGGGCACCTCTCGCTCGTCCGAGCGGCCCGGGCCGCCTGCGACGTGGTCGTGGTCTCGGTCTTCGTCAACCCGACCCAGTTCGACGACCGGGCCGACCTCACGGCATACCCCCGGGACGAGGCGCGCGACGCGGCCCTGGCCGCAGGCGCCGGGGCGGACCTGCTCTTCGCCCCGTCGGTGGAGGAGATGTATCCCCACGGCTTCGCCACCACCGTCCAGGTGCGCGGCGTCAGCGAGCCGCTCGAGGGCGAGCAGCGTGGTGTGGGGCACTTCGACGGGGTCGCGACGGTGGTGACCAAGCTGCTCCTCGCCGCCTCGCCGGACGTGGCGTGGTTCGGTCAGAAGGACGCCCAGCAGGTGGCGGTGGTGCGCCGGCTCGTGGCCGACCTCGGCCTGCCGGTGACCATCGAGGCCGCCCCGACCGTGCGGGAGGCGGACGGGCTGGCGATGTCCAGCCGCAACGTGCGCATCGCCCCCGAGGACCGCCGCCGCGCCCTCGCCCTCAAGGCCGGCCTGGACGTCGCGGTCGAGGCGGCCTCGGGCGGTGACCTGCGCGCCGCCGAGCAGCTGGGCCAGCAGTGGATGCGGGTGATGCGCGTGGACCCCGAGTACCTCGCCCTGGTCGACCCCGACACCTTCGCCCCGGCCCACGACCCGCGCCGGCCGAGCGTGGCCGTGGTCGCCGCCCGGGTCGGCGACGTCCGGCTCATCGACAACCTGCCCGTCCCCGCCCTCGCCCTGGAGACCCGCTGATGCTCCGCACCATGCTCAAGTCCAAGATCCACCGCGCGACGGTGACGGACGCCGACCTGCACTACGTCGGCTCGATCACCATCGACCCGGACCTGCTCGAGGCCTCGGACATCCTCGAGCACGAGCAGGTCAGCGTCGTCAACGTCGACAACGGCGCCCGCTTCGAGACCTACACGATCGCCGGCGAGCGCGGCTCGGGACAGATGAAGGTCAACGGCGCCGCCGCCCGCCTCGTCCACCGCGGCGACACGATCATCGTCATCTCCTACGGGCAGTACGACCGGGCCGAGCTGGCGACCTACGAGCCCGTGGTCGTCCACGTCGAGAAGGGAACCAACACCGTCGTCGACGTGGACGCCGAGGTCGGGACGCTCCTCACCGGCGCGCGCTGAGGCGGGCCGGTGTCGACGCGCCCACGCCCCGGGCCCGCGGCCGATCACGTTCGCCCTCGCCTCACGCTGCCCGACCTCGCCGCCATGAAGCAGGCCGGCGACCGGATCGTCATGGTCACCGCCTATGACTTCCCGTCGGCCCTGGCGGCCGAGGAGGCGGGCGTCGACGTCGTCCTCGTCGGCGACTCCGCCGCGATGACCGTCCTCGGCCTCGACAGCACCGTGCCGGTCACCGTGGACGAGATGCTCGTCCTGACCCGCGCCGCGCGTCGGGGACTGCACGCCCCGCTGCTCGTCGGCGACCTGCCCTTCGGGTCCTACGAGGTCAGCGACGAGCAGGCGGTGGCGACGGCGCTGCGCTTCGTGAAGGAGGGCGGCTGCGACGCGGTGAAGCTCGAGGGCGGCAGCGCCGTGCCCCTGGCGCGGGCGGCCGCGATCGTCGCGGCCGGCATCCCGGTGATGGGCCACGTCGGCCTGACCCCGCAGACCGCGACGGCCCTGGGCGGCTTCAGGGCCCAGGGTCGCACCGCCGCGGCGGCCCGGCGCGTCGCCGAGGAGGCGCGAGCACTGCAGGAGGTGGGCTGCTTCTCGGTCGTCCTCGAGGCGGTGCCCGCGGAGGTCGCCGCAGCGATCTGCCCGTCGCTCGACCTCGTGACCATCGGCATCGGCGCCGGTCCCGCCACGGACGGCCAGGTGCTCGTCCTGCACGACCTGCTGGGCTGGGGCTCCGGCGGCTCCGCGCGCTTCGTCAGGAGGTATGCCGACCTGCACCGCCAGGCGGTCGCCGCCCTCACCGCCTTTGCCGCAGACGTGCGGGACGGCAGCTACCCCGCACCGGAGCACTGCTACGGCATCGACCCCGCCGAGATGGAGGCGTTCCGGTCGACGCTCGAGTGAGGTCACGTCCCGCGACGTGCGGTCACCCGGGAGGGACCCCCATCACGCTGCAGGGCGATGGAGGTCCGAGGACAGTGACCGCACCCGGGGTCGCCGCCGGCCGGTGGAGTCCGCACGCGCTGCCAGCCCGTCCCGGTAGGGGTCCGGGGCGGCCAGGGCGCACCCGAGCGACACCACCCCGACGCCGACCAGCAGCAGGACGACGAGGTGCGGCTCCCCGTCGCCCGCCGCCAGGAGGGCCGTCGCCACGAAGGGGGTGAACCCCGAGATCATCGTCGCCAGGTTGTAGGCGAGCGACAGGCCGGCGCTACGGGTGCGCCGGCCGAAGAGCTCGGTGAACCAGGCCGGCTGGATCGCGAAGCTGAAGCCCGAGGCGACCCCCCAGCCGAGGAGGAGCGCGCCCCAGACGAGGGCGACCCGGTCGCTGCCCACCAGCTCGAAGAACGGCCAGGCGAAGAGCACGCCGAACGCGCCACCGGCGACGTAGACCGGCTTGCGGCCGACCCGGTCGGCCAGCGTGGCCGCCAGCCAGTAGCAGCCGATACCGGCCAGGATGCTCAGCGAGACGCCGAGCAGCACGGTGTCGCGCGACAGCCGGCCGAGGCCGGTGACGTAGGAGACCGTGAAGACGAGCACGACATACCCCCAGACGTTCTCGGCCAGCCGCATGCCGGCGGCGAGCAGGAGGGAGCGACGGTCGGTGCGCCAGGCCTCCACGACCGGTCGCGTCGCGAGGTCGTCCCGCGCTGCCAGGTCCGCGAAGTCGATCGTCTCCGTCAGCCGTGAGCGGACCCAGACGCCGACCGCGAGCACGGCACCCCCGACCAGGAAGGGCACCCGCCAGCCCCAGGCGAGCAACGCCTCCTCGCCCAACGCCGACACAGCCGTGAAGACCGCCGTCGCGAGGACCGCACCCAGGGCCACGCCCATCTGCGGCAGGCTGCCCCAGCGGGCGCGGCGGTCGGCCGGGGCGTTCTCGACCGCGACCAGGGCGGCGCCTGCCCACTCGCCACCGACCCCGAAGCCCTGCACGAGCCGGAGCACGACGAGCAGCACGGGAGCCAGGGGACCGACCGCCTCCGCCGTCGGGAGCAGCCCGATCGCGGTCGTCGCCAGCCCCATGGTCCACAGCGACAGGAGCAGCACCCGTCGCCGGCCGACCCGGTCGCCGAGCGAGCCGAGCACGAGGCCGCCCAGCGGTCGGGCCAGGAACCCGACGCCGAGCACGGCGAACGACGCCAGGGTGGCGGTCAGCCGGTCCTCACCGGGGAAGAACAGGGGCGCGAGGACGAGGGCGGACGCGGTCGCGAAGACGAAGTAGTCGTACCACTCGGCCGTGCTGCCGACCAGCGCCGCGACCCGCGCGCGCCGGCGGGCCTCGGCGCTCACTGGACGGTCAGGGTCGACGGGGTGGACAGGGTGGACAGCTTGAGGTCCTGCGAGATCTTCATCGAGCAGAACTTCGGGCCGCACATCGAGCAGAACTGCGCGGTCTTGGCCGGCTCGGCCGGCAGCGTCTCGTCGTGGAAGGCCCGGGCCGTGTCGGGGTCGAGCGCCAGCGCGAACTGGTCGTGCCAGCGGAACTCGAACCGGGCCTTGCTCAGGGCGTCGTCGCGCGCCTGCGCACCCGGGTGGCCCTTGGCCAGGTCCGCGGCGTGCGCGGCGATCTTGTAGGTGATCACGCCGACCTTGACGTCGTCGCGGTCGGGCAGCCCGAGGTGCTCCTTGGGCGTGACGTAGCAGAGCATGGCCGTCCCGGCCTGGGCGATCATCGCCGCCCCGATGGCGGAGGTGATGTGGTCGTAGCCGGGCGCTATGTCGGTGGTGAGCGGGCCGAGGGTGTAGAACGGCGCGTCGTCGCACCACTCGTGCGCCAGCCGCGCGTTCTCCGCGACGAGGTGCATCGGCACGTGGCCGGGCCCCTCCACCATGACCTGCACGCCATACCTCCGGGCGACCTGGGTCAGCTCGCCGAGGGTGCGCAGCTCGGCGAGCTGGGCGTCGTCGTTGGCGTCCGCGATCGAGCCGGGGCGCAGGCCGTCGCCGAGGCTGAAGGTGACGTCGTAGCGCCGCAGGATCTCGCACAGCTCATCGAAGTGGGTGTAGAGGAAGGACTCCTGCCGGTGCGCCAAGCACCAGGCCGCCATGATCGCGCCGCCGCGGGACACGATCCCGGTGACGCGCCCGGAGGTGAGCGGCACGTGGGCGCGCAGCACCCCGGCGTGGACGGTCATGTAGTCCACCCCCTGCTCGCACTGCTCGATGACGGTGTCGCGGTAGATCTCCCAGGTGAGCGCCTCGGGATCGCCCTTGACCTTCTCCAGCGCCTGGTAGATCGGCACCGTCCCGATCGGCACCGGGCTGTTGCGCAGGATGGCCTCGCGGGTCTCGTGGATGTCCGCGCCGGTCGACAGGTCCATGACGGTGTCCGCGCCCCACCGGGTCGCCCACACCATCTTCTCGACCTCCTCGGCGACCGAGCTGGTCACCACGGAGTTGCCGATGTTGGCGTTGACCTTGGTGCGGAAGGCGCGGCCGATGATCATCGGCTCGCTCTCCGGGTGCCGGTGGTTGGCCGGGATCACCGCGCGGCCGGCGGCGACCTCGCTGCGGACCAGCTCGACGTCGCACCCCTCACGCGCGGCGACGAAGACCATCTCCGGCGTCACCGTGCCGGCGCGCGCCCAGGCCAGCTGGGTGGCGGCGCCGCCGACCGGCTCGGGGTGGGTCCAGGTCTCCCGGGTGCGGACGGTCCCGACCGTCAGGTCGTGCAGGTCGCTGCCGTCCTCGAGGTATGCCGTGTACGGCCCCGAGGTGTCGTAGACGTCGAGGTGCGTGCCGTCGGTCAGGCCGATCCGGCGGACCGGGACGCGCAGGTCCTCGCCCGCGGGACCTTCGACGTGCTGGTGCTCCTTGCGGCTGGCCATGATCGGCCCCGTGGTGACGCGGTGGCAGGAATGCTGGGCAGACGTCATCGTCATCTCTCCCTACGCCGGCATGATCCGGACAGGTTCGACGGTCGACGGCCGGCTGCCGTCCTCTCAGCCCGCGCCTCGTGCGGACTCCCGTGGTGTGTGGTTGTGGTGGTGCGCCGGCGAGGCTAGCAGACGCCCGCCGGCGCCCCGTCAGCCCCGGCCGTCGCCCAGCAGCGTCTGGCCCTCGTCGGTCACGGTCCAGTAGGGGTTGTGGGCGATCTCCCAGACGTGACCGTCGGGGTCGGCGAAGATGCCGGAGTAGCCGCCCCAGTAGCGGGTCGCGGGCCGGCGCAGCACCGTGGCCCCCGCGTCCACGGCGGTCGCGAACTGCTCGTCCACGTCGCCGGCGCTGCCGACGTTGAGGCCGAGGACCTTGCCGCCCCAGCCCTCGCTGCCCGGGGTGTCCTCGTCCTCGTCGTCGAGGTCGATCCCCGAGTCGACGGCCAGCGCCATGCGCTCCCACAGCGCGACGACCATGCCGCCGGTCTGGAAGAAGACGATGTGCTCCGGCGACGGGCCGGTCTCCCACCCGAGGGCCGTGTAGAAGTCCTTGGCGCGGTCCATGTCGGCCACACCGAGCGTCACCAGAGAGAGGCGCTGATCCATACCGTCAACCTACACAGCGAGCAGCTCGGCGACCGCCAGGGGGATCGCGCGGGCCACGGCGAGCGCGCGCAGGGGCCCGCCCGGGTTGGCCCGCTCGGCCGCGCGGGCGTGGACGAGGGCCGCGAGGGAGCCGGCGTCGACGGGCGAGAGCCCGGCGGCGAGCAGCACGCCCGCCAGCCCGGCGAGCACGTCGCCGCTGCCCGCGGTGGCCAGCCAGGCCGGCGCGACCCCCTGGCTGCGGACCGCCTGCCCGCGCTCGGCGGGTGCGACGATCGTCGTCGCGCCCTTGAGCAGGACGGCGCACCCCGTGCGCTCCGCGGCGCGCCGCGCGTGCTGCACGGGGTCGGCCGCGACCTCCTCGCGGGTCGTTCGGCGCGCCGGGTCCAGGCCGCTGAGCAGGGTCGCGAGCTCGCCGGCGTGGGGCGTCAGGAGCGTCGGCGCCGTGCGCCGGTGGCCCTCGAGGATCCAGGGCACGAGCAGCTCCAGGGCGCCGGCGTCGACGACCAGGGCCAGGTCGTCGGCGCCCAGCGCCTCACGCACGATGTCCGCGTGGTCGTGGTGGTGGTCGTGGTCGGCGTGGCTGCGGCCCAGGGGTCCGATGCCGGGGCCGACCACGGCGGCCTGCATCTGCCCCGCCCCCGGGACCACCTCCGGGCACGCGGCCAGGACCAGGTCCTCACACCGGCGCGGCCCGAAGTAGCGCACCATGCCCGCGCCCGCCTCCACGGCCGCGGTGGTGCACAGGACGGCGGCTCCCGGATAGGCGTCGCTGCCGGCGATCACGCCGAGGACACCGCGGGTGTACTTGTGGTCCTGCGGCCCGGGGACCGGCCACAGCTCTGCGACGTCCTGCGCCTCCAGCCGCTCCACCGCGGGGGGACGCGTCGTCTGCACGCCGATGTCGGCGAGCATGAGCCGCCCGATCGAGGACTCCGTGGCCGGGAGCAGGTGCGCGGGCTTGAGCAGGGCCAGGGTGACCGTCTCGTCGGCGTGCGCGACGTCGCTGACGCGGGGCCCGCTGAGCGGGTCGCCCAGGGGCGTCTTCCCGGCGCTCTTCAGCCCGGCCGGGTCGGCCCCGCTCGGCAGGTCCACCGAGAGCAGGTATGCCGTGTCCGGCACCGCGTCGATGGCCTCGGCCATGGCTCCCCGCAGCCCCGGGCGGGCGCCCGTGCCCAGCAGACCGTCGACGACGAGGTCGGCCCCGGCCAGCAGCTCGTGGACGAGGCGGGGCAGGGGCGCGGTGGGGTCGGTGCGGTGCACGAGCACGCCTGCGCGCGTCGCGGCCGCGAAGCCGCGCGCGTGCAGCTCCTTGCCGATGCCCACCGCCGTGACGGACAGGCCGCCCGCGAGCAGGGCCGCCGCGTGCAGCGCGTCGCCGCCGTTGTCGCCCGGCCCGGCCAGCACCACCACCCGGGTGGCACCGCGCTCGGCGGCGCGCTCCTTGACGACCTCCGCCAGGGCCCGGGCCGCGCGCAGCATCAGCTCGCCGTACGGGAGGCCGGCCCGCACCCGGGCCTCGGCCGCGCGGACGTCCTCCACGGCATACCCCTTGAGCACCTAGTCCTCCTCGGGGGCGACGATGGGCGACGGGGCGTCGCCCTCGGCGACGACGACGGCGGAGGCGATCCCCGCGTCGTGGGACAGGGACAGGTGCAGGGACGTCACGCCCAGCGCCTCGGCCCGCTCCTGGACGGTGCCGGTGATCCGCAGGTGCGGCCGCCCGTCGTCCGCGCGGACGACGATGGCGTCGGTCCAGCGCAGGCCGACCGGTGCGCCGAGCGCCTTGGCGAGGGCCTCCTTGGCGGCGAACCGCGCGGCCATCGAGGCCGGACGCAGCCCCTGCTCCTCGGAGGTGAACAGGCGCTCCTCGAGGCGCGGGCTGGCCTCGAGCCGCGCGGTGAAGCGGGCGATGTCGACGACGTCGATCCCGATCCCGAGGATCACCGGCCGACGCTCACTCGACGGTGACGGACTTGGCGAGGTTGCGCGGCTGGTCGACGTCCAGACCCTTGGCGGTGGACAGGTGCAGCGCGAAGACCTGCAGCGGCACCACGGTCAGCAGCGGCGCCAGCAGGGCGGGCGTGCGCGGGACGCGGATGACCACGTCGGCGAAGGGCACGACGTCCTCGTCCCCCTCCTCGGCGATCACGAGGGTGCGGGCGCCGCGGGCGCGGATCTCCTGGATGTTGGAGACCACCTTGCCGTGCAGACCGTGCTCGCTGTCCGGCGACGGGACGATGACGAACACCGGCTGGCCCGGCTCGATGAGCGCGATCGGGCCGTGCTTGAGCTCTCCGGCGGCGAACCCCTCGGCGTGGATATAGGCGAGCTCCTTGAGCTTGAGCGCGCCTTCCATGGCCACCGGGTAGCCGACGTGGCGACCGAGGAAGAGGACCGAGCGGGAGTCGGCCATGTAGGAGGCGATCTCCTTGACGCGGTCCATCTGGCCGAGGAGCTGCTCGATCTTGGCGGGGATGGCCTGCATCTCGGCCAGGATGCCCTCGACGTCCGGCTCGACCCCGGTGACGCCCGCGCGCAGCGAGGCGAGGTAGAGGCCGAGGATGTAGGAGGCGGTGATCTGCCCGAGGAAGGCCTTGGTCGAGGCCACCGCGATCTCCGGCCCGGCGTGGGTGTAGAGCACCGCGTCGGACTCGCGCGGGATCGTCGAGCCATGGGTGTTGCAGATGGAGACCGTGCGCGCGCCCAGCTCCTTGGCGTGACGGACCGCCATGAGGGTGTCCATCGTCTCGCCGGACTGGGAGATCGACACGACGAGCGTGTGCTGGTCGATGACCGGGTCGCGGTAGCGGAACTCGTGGGCCAGCTCGACCTCGACGGGGATGCGGGTCCACCGCTCGATGGCGTACTTGGCGACCATGCCGGCGTAGGCGGCGGTGCCGCAGGCGACGATGACGATCTTGGTCACCGCGCGCAGCTCGTCCTCGGGGATGTGCAGCTCGTCGAGCGCCAGCCGACCCTCGGCGTCGAAGCGGCCGATGAGGGTGTCACGCACCGCGTGCGGCTGGTCGTGGATCTCCTTCTCCATGAAGGTGGCGTAGCCGCCCTTCTCCGCGGCCGCCGCGTCCCAGGTGACCTCGTAGGCCTTGCCGTCGGAGGGCGTGCCGTCGAAGTTGATGACCTCGTAGGTGTCGGGGGTGATCGTGACGATCTGGTCCTGACCGAGCTCGAGCGCGTGGCGGGTGTGGCCGATGAAGGCGGCGACGTCGGAGCCGAGGAAGTTCTCGCCCTCGCCGAGGCCGACGACGAGCGGGGAGTTGCGGCGGGCGCCGACGACCGTCTGCGGGGCGTCGGCGTGGACCGCCAGCAGGGTGAACGCGCCGTGCAGGGTGTTGACGACCTCGCGCATCGCGTCGGTGAGGTTGCCGGTGCGGTCGAAGGCCTGGGAGACCAGGTGGGCGACGACCTCGGTGTCGGTCTCGGAGGTGAACTCCACGCCCTGGGACAGCAGGTCCTGCTTGAGCGAGTGGAAGTTCTCGATGATGCCGTTGTGGACGAGCGCCAGCTTGCCGTCCCGGCCCCCGCGGTGCGGGTGGGCGTTGTCGTCGGTCGGGCCGCCGTGGGTGGCCCACCGGGTGTGGCCGATGGCCGTGGCGGTCTCGTGCAGCGGGGCGCTGGCCAGCTCCTCGCGCAGGTTGCTGAGCTTGCCGGAGCGCTTGCGGGTCTCGACGTCGCCCTCGGCGACGAGCGCCACCCCGGCCGAGTCGTACCCGCGGTACTCCAGGCGTCCCAGCCCCTCCATGACGACGTCCAGCGCCTTGCCGCTGACCTGGGGGCCCACGTAACCGACGATTCCGCACATGGGGGCAAGCCTACGACGTCGCAGGGACGCTCCCGGACTCTGCCAGAATGCCGCGCATGGCTTCCCATGGCAACGGCGCCAGCATCCCCTCCCCGTACGTCGAGCTCGACCGGCGGGACTGGGCGCGGCTGCGCGAGTCCCACCCGATGCACCTCGACGCGGCCGACGTCGAGCGGCTGCGGGGTCTGGGCGACCGGCTCGACATGGACGAGGTCGAGCAGGTCTACCTGCCGATCAGCCGGCTGCTGTCCTTCTACGAGGAGGCCACGGCGCGGCTGCACCAGGTGACCGGTGACTTCCTCGGCGAGCGCGCCGCGCGGACCCCCTTCATCGTCGGTGTGGCGGGCTCGGTGGCCGTGGGCAAGTCGACGACGGCGCGCATCCTGGCCGAGCTGATCTCCCGGTGGGACTCGCAGCCGCGCGTCGACCTCGTGACCACCGACGGCTTCCTCTACCCGAACCGGGTGCTGGAGGAGCGCGGCCTGATGGACCGCAAGGGCTTCCCCGAGTCCTACGACCGTCGTGCGCTGCTGCGCTTCGTCTCCGAGGTCAAGGCGGGGCGCGCCGAGGTCCGCGCACCCGTCTACAGCCACCTCATCTACGACATCGTGCCCGGCGAGTCGATCGTCGTCCGCCAGCCGGACGTGCTCATCGTCGAGGGGCTGAACGTCCTGCAGGCCCCCCGCCCGCACGCCAACGGTCGCGCCGGTCTCGCGGTGAGCGACTTCTTCGACTTCACCGTGTATGTCGACGCTCACCTCAGCGACATCCGCCGCTGGTACACCGAGCGGTTCCTGTCGCTCCGCGAGACCGCCTTCGCCGACCCGACATCGCACTTCCATCGCTTCTCCACGCTCAGCGACGACGAGGCGGTGCGGACGGCTCAGGAGATCTTCGACTCGATCAACGCACCGAACCTGGTCGAGAACATCCTGCCGACGCGCAGCCGCGCGACCCTGGTCCTGCTCAAGGGGCCGGACCACACCGTCGACCGCGTGCGGCTGCGCCGGCTCTGAGCCGGCCAGGGACTACAGGTCGGCGAAGCGGGCCCGGGCGAAGCTGTAGATCCCGAAGAGCACGAGCCCCAGCGCGATCGCGAGGAGCAGCGCCCCGCCGAGCGGCTGCTGCACGAGCAGCTTGAGCGCGCCGTCCAGCCCGGTGGAGCGCTCGGGGTCCGCCGTGGCGGCGGCCAGCACGAAGAGCCCGCCGACGATGGCCAGGGCCACCCCCTTGGCGGCATACCCGACCATCCCGCTGCCGACCACGGTCGCACCGACGGGGCCACCGTCGTCGGCCGTGGGCTGCAGGTCGTCGAGGAACCGCTTGGCCAGGCCCTTGTAGACGTGATAGCCACCGGCCGCGATGACAGCCAGACCCACGGCGCCCACGAGAAGCCGACCGAGCGGCATACCCATGAGCGTGGCGGTGAGGTCGGTGCTGCTCTCGCCGCTGTCCGTGCTCCCCCCGAGGGCGAAGGTGAGGGAGGTGGCGCCGAGGGCGCCGTAGAGGACCGCCTTCCCGGCCGCCTTGAGCCGGTCCTTGGCCTCACCGCCGCCGAAGATCGCCTCCAGGGCCTGCCACAGCGCGAGCGCCGCGAAGCCGACCACGCAGGCCCACAGCAGCACCGGACCGCCGGGGGCGTCACGCAGCGCCTCGAGGGCACCGCCCTGGTCCGCCTCCCCGCGACCGCCCAGAGCGACCTGCGCCGCGACCCAGCCGATCACCAGGTGCAGCAGCCCGCTGGCGGCGAAGCCGGCGCGCGCCAGCCGCTCGAGCCACGGGTGGTCGGACAGGTTGCGCGCGGTACGCTCGGCAGCAGCGGCGAGGGGGGTGTCGTTCACTCCCCCACCCTACGGCGCAGGACCCCCTCTCGCGGCGCGAGACGAGGGTCCTGCAGCAGGTATGTCGTCGATGCGGCGGTGGTCAGTACCAGCCGACGGACTCGGAGTGGCCCCAGGCGTTGCAGGGGCTGCCGTAACGCTCGGAGATGTACCCCAGACCCCAGGTGATCTGGGTGGTCGGGTTGGTCTGCCAGTCACCCGCGACGGAGGCCATCTTGCTGCCGGGGAGGGCCTGCGGGATGCCGTAGGCGCCCGAGGAGGCGTTCATCGCGAGGTGGTTCCAGCCGGACTCGCGCTGCCAGAGGGAGTCGAGGCAGCCCCACTGGTCATCGCCCCAGCCGTAGCTGCCGAGCATCGACCGCGCGATCGAGCGCGAGTCACCGGAGACGACCGGCGCCGTGGAGACCGAGGCCTCCTCGCGGGGGGTGCTGCGGGAGGCAGCCTGCTCCTCCGCGCGCTCGGCGGCAGCCTGGGCGGCGGCCTCCTCGGCAGCGGCCTCCTCGGCGGCCTGCTCTGCGGCGGCAGCCTCGGCGGCCGCCTTCTCCTCCGCGGCGCGGCGGGCGGCGGCCTTCTCAGCCCGCTCCTCCGCGATGGCGTCCGACGCGCCCCGCGCGGAGCGCACGCTGCTGGAGGTCAGGTCGGCGGACGCACCGAGCGAGTCCAGGGCCTGCTGCTCACGGAGCGCCGTGGCCTCGGCGAACGCGGCGTGGGCCTCGTAGCTCGCCCTGGCGCTGCGCTCGGCCGCGGTGTCGGCGGCGAGGTCGGGGTTGAGGCGCGACACCGCTGCGGTCAGGCCGCCCGTGCCCGGCGCGGCGGCGCTGGAGCTCACGGCGTAGCCGGCCACGGCCAGCGAGGTGACGGCGATACCGGCGGTGACGGCACCGGCGGGGCCGCCGAGCTTGCGCGCACGGTGACGGCCGGACGGGCCGCGCGACGGCTCGAGCAGGGGGGGCTGGGACATGCGGTGGTTACCTCTCAGGGACGCGCCGCCCCGGGCCTGACACGTCCCGCGCCAGGGAGCGCGGCACGTCACGGGACGCCCGGGATTGGGACCGACGGCGTTATCACTTCGTGATCTGGTCTATCCACGGTGCCGGGCCCCTCGCATCCGCGTCAAACCCACGCACGCAATCGTGGCGAAGGTCACACGCCGGGACGGCGCGCCCGGGGCCTCACTGGCCCCGAGCGCCTCACGAGCCTCAGACCAGCCCCGACGTGCCCTCCAGCATCTCGGTGACCAGGGCGGCGATGGGGCTGCGCTCGCTGCGGGAGAGGGTGACGTGGGCGAAGAGGGGGTGGCCCTTGAGTGCCTCGATGACGGCGGCGACGCCGTCGTGGCGACCCACTCGCAGGTTGTCGCGCTGGGCCACGTCGTGCGTCAGCACCACCCGTGAGCTCTGCCCGATCCGGGAGAGCACCGTCAGGAGGACGTTGCGCTCCAGCGACTGGGCCTCGTCGACGATGACGAACGCGTCGTGCAGGGAACGCCCGCGGATGTGGGTGAGCGGGAGCACCTCGAGCATGTCGCGGTCGAGGATCTCCTCGACGACCTCCTTGGACACGACGGCACCGAGAGTGTCGAAGACCGCCTGGGCCCAGGGCCCCATCTTGTCGTTCTCGCTGCCCGGGAGGTAGCCCAGCTCCTGGCCGCCCACGGCATACAAGGGCCGGAAGACGATGACCTTGCGGTGCTGCCGGCGCTCCATCACGGCCTCCAGGCCCGCGCACAGCGCCAGGGCGCTCTTGCCGGTGCCCGCGCGGCCGCCGAGGCTGACGATGCCGATGTCGGGGTCCAGCAGCAGGTCGAGCGCGATCCGCTGCTCGGCGGAGCGCCCGTGCAGCCCGAAGGCGTCGCGGTCGCCGCGCACCAGCCGCACGCTGCGGTCGGGCGCCACCCGCCCGAGGGCGCTCCCCGAGGGGCCGAGGATCGTGAGGCCGGTGTGGACCAGCAGGTCACCGGCGCCCTCGTGCTCGAGCCGGCCGAACTCGTACAGGTCGTGCATCTGGGCGTCGTCGACCTCGAGCTCGGCCATCCCGGTCCAGCCGCTCTCGACCGCGAGCTCGGCGCGGTACTCCTCGGCGTCGAGACCGACGGCGGAGGCCTTGACCCGCATGGGCAGGTCCTTGCTGACGACCGTGACGTCCTTGCCCTCGGCGGCCAGGTTGGCGGCGACCGCCAGGATCCTGGTGTCGTTGTCGCCGAGGCGGAAACCGGCCGGCAGGGCCTCGGGGTTGCTGTGGTTCAGCTCGACGTGGATACGCCCGCCGTCCTCCCCGACGGGGACGGGCTCGCTGAGCGTGCCGTGCTCGATGCGCAGGTCGTCCAGCAGCCGCAGCGCCTGGCGCGCGAAGTAGCCCAGCTCGGGGTGGTGCCGCTTGGCCTCGAGCTCGGTGATGACGACCACGGGGAGCACGACGTCGTGCTCGGCGAACCGCTGGATCGCGCGGGGGTCCGACAGCAGCACCGAGGTGTCGAGGACGTAGGTCTTCAGCCCGGTGGTCGCGGATCCGGCGGCTGCGGTGCCGTCCGCGGTGTCGGCGACGCGCGTGGAAGAGGGGACGCGGGTGGTGGTCGTCATCGTGGCTCCCTGCTGACGCGCGCCCGTGCGGTCACGCGCCGATGGTCGGTGTGGGGCCGGGACCGGACCCCGCCACGACGACGGTGAGCCGGTGCCGGCCCTCCGTCCGAAGCCAGAGCTCCATGTGGTGGGCCTCCCGAGACGAGGACGGGTGTCCTGACGTCTGCCTCCGACGGTATGCCGTGACCCACGTCATACCCTCGTGGCGACACGGCGAGTCGGCGACCTCCGGGTGAATTTCCGGCGACCCGCTGTCGACCACGAGGCGGGTGGGGCGCAGGTGACGGGCGTGACGAGGTCTTAGAGCACCTTGGACAGGAAGGACTGCGTGCGCCGGTGCTGGGGGTTGGTCAGCACCTCGACCGGACTGCCCTCCTCGACGATGACGCCGCCGTCCATGAAGACCAGCTTGTCGCCCACCTCGCGGGCAAACCCCATCTCGTGGGTGACCACCATCATCGTCATGCCGCTCTCGGCGAGCTTGCGCATGACGTCCAGGACGTCACCGACGAGCTCGGGGTCCAGAGCCGAGGTCGGCTCGTCGAAGAGCATCATGTCGGGGTCCATGGACAGCGCCCGGGCGATCGCCACCCGCTGCTGCTGGCCGCCGGAGAGGTGACCGGGGTAGGCACCCTCCTTGTCGGCCAGCCCGACCTTGGCCAGGTTCTCCCGCGCGATCTTCTCCGCCTCGGCGCGGCCGCGCTTCTTGACGCGCTGCTGGGCGATCGTCAGGTTGCGCAGCACCGTCATGTGCGGGAAGAGGTTGAACTGCTGGAACACCATCCCGACCCGCGACCGGACCTTGTCCAGCTCGGTGTCCGGGTCGGTGATGTCGATGCCCTCGACCAGGATCTGGCCGGAGGACGGCTCCTCGAGCCGGTTGACGCAGCGCAGCAGCGTGGACTTGCCCGAGCCGGAAGGACCGATCACGCAGACGACCTGGCCCTTCTCGACCGAGAAGTCGATCCCCTTGAGCACCTCGTGGTCGCCGTAGCTCTTGTGCAGCTGCCGGACGTCGATCGCGGGGGCGGACCGGTCGACCTTCTGGGTGGGGTGAAGATCCTCCATCACCGGCTCCTCTTCTGCTTGCGCTCCATCCACGACACCAGCTGCGTCAGGGGCAGCGTGATGGCGAGGTAGAGCAGCGCGGCGAACGTCAGGCTGGTGGCGGTGCCGGCCGACGGACCGCTGACCATGAAGTCTCGCGCCATCGACGTCAGCTCCTTCTGGTTGGCCGCGAAGCCCAGCACGAAGAGCAGCGAGGTGTCCTTGAGGAGGATCACCAGCTCGTTGGTCAGCGGCGGGACCACGATGCGCAGCGCCTGCGGCATGACGATCGAGGACATGGTCCAGACGCCGTTCATGCCGAGTGAGCGTGCCGCCTCGGACTGTCCCTTCGGCACCGCCTCGATGCCCGCTCGCAGGGTCTCGGCCATGTAGGCCCCGGCGACGAGCATCAGGGCTGTCAGGCCGGACCCGATGATCCCGCCCGGCGGGCGCCAGCCGCCGAAGGCGATCGGCACGCCGAAGCCCATGAACAGGATGACGACGAGCGCGGGGAGCCCGCGGAACAGCTCGATGTAGCCGGTCGCCACCCAGCGGAAGGGGGCGACCGGGGCGAGCTTCATCAGCACCAGGATCATGGCGAGGACGAAGCCACCGACGAACGCGGCGATCGTGTAGAGGATCGTGTTCTTGGCGGCGGTCAGCACCATGTCCTGCCAGGTGCCGGTGAACGCCTCGGTCATGAAGAAGTTGCGGGTGACGCTCTCCCAGTCGACGAGGAACAGGAGGCCGACGACCAGCGCCAGGAAGATGGCGTAGAGCACCATCCGGATGGCGCGCTGACGCTGGCGTCTGGTCATCGGTCCTCCTTGTCCTCGTCCGGGGCAGGCCGGCTCAGCGACCGGTGCTGGTGGCGCTGTCGGCGTCGCCACCCTCGGTGAAGTACTTCGCGTAGAGCTCGTCGTAGGTACCGTTGTCGCGCATCTCCGCCAGCTCGGCGTTGACGGCGTCCACGAGCGCGGTGTTGCCCTTCTTCATCGCCAGGCCGTACTGCTCGTCGGTGGAGTACTCCTCGACGATGGTGAAGTCACCGCTCTTCGTGTGCTCGAGGTTGACCGGGAGGTCCTGCAGGAGGGCGTCGACGGTGCCGGCCTGCAGCGACTGGAACATCTCCGCGTCGCTGGGCAGGGAGATCAGCTCGGCGTCGGTGGCGTTCTCCTTGGCGTAGGCCTCACCGGTGGTGGTGGCCTGGACGCCGACCTTCTTGCCGGCCAGGTCGGCGATGGTCTTGATGTCGCTGTCGGTCGGCACCAGCAGGGACTGCTTGGAGTCGTAGTAGCCGTCGCTGAAGTCGATGCTCTTCTTGCGCTCCTCGTTGATGGTCATCGCCGAGGCGGCCATGTCGCAGTCGCCGGCGTTGAGGGCCAGACCGGACTGCAGGGCGTCGAAGGAGGAGTCCTTCACGGCGAGCTCCAGCTCGAGACCGTCGGCGATCTCCTGCACGATGTCGATGTCGAAGCCCTTGAAGCCCGACTCGGAGGAGGTGTCGAAGTCCTCGAACGGGGGGTAGGGCACGTCGGAGCAGACGGTCAGGGTGCCGTCGGTCACGAGGTTGAGGTCGGAGCCGCCGGCTGCGTCGGGGCTCTCCTCGGAGTCGGAGCCACAGGCCGACAGGCCGAGCGCCAGCACGGCGGCGATGGACAGGGCCTGGAACGATCGCGTGTTCATAGCAGGGCAGACTATGCCCTCACCGGGTCAGGTGCCGAAGCGGCGCTCCCGCTCCGCGTAGGACCGCAGGGCGCGCAGGAAGTCGACCTTGCGGAAGTCCGGCCAGTAGGCCTCGCAGAAGTAGAACTCGCTGTGCGCGCTCTGCCAGAGCAGGAAGCCACCGAGGCGCTGCTCCCCCGACGTGCGGATGACCAGGTCCGGGTCGGGCTGCCCCTTGGTGTAGAGGTGCGCGGCGATGTCCTCGGCGGTCACCGACGCGGCCAGCTCCTCCAGGGTGCGGCCCTCGGCGGCGGCCTCGCGCAGGAGCGACCGGACGGCGTCCGCGATCTCACGGCGTCCGCCGTAGCCGATCGCGACGTTGACGACCATCCCGTCGACGTCGGCGCTGCGCCCGGCGGCCTGCTGCAGGCACTGCGCGGTCTGCTCGGGCAGCAGGTCCAGCGCGCCGACGACGTGCACCCGCCAGCGACGGGTGTCCGCCAGGTCGGTGACGACCTGCTCGATGATCCCCAGCAGCGGCTCGAGCTCGGCGGCGCCGCGGTTGAGGTTGTCGGTCGACAGCAGCCACAGGGTGACCACCTCGATCCCGGCCTCCTCGCACCAGCCGAGGAAGGGGGCGATGTTGTCCGCGCCCGCTCGGTGGCCCTCCGCGCTCGCGGCCCCGCGCTCCCTCGCCCAGCGGCGGTTGCCGTCGAGCATCACCCCGATGTGGCGCGGGAGCTGGTCTGCCGGAAGGTGCCGTCGCAGCGACGAGGTGTAGGCGCGGTAGACCAGGTCGCGCGGCGTCTGCATACGGTCAACCTACCGGCCCGCCCTGTGAATTCCCCGCGCGGACCCTGTCACCCGACGGCGGGACGAGGACGTCAGGCGATCGCCGCCCTGACCCCGAGGACTGCCACGAGGACCGCGGCCCAGTGGGAGGAGAAGCCGGCCACCGTGAAGGCGTGGAAGACCTCGTGGAAGCCGAACCAGCGGGGCGAGGGGTTGGGCCGCTTGAGCCCGTAGACCACCGCGCCCACGGTGTACATGATCCCCCCGAGCATCATCAGCACGACGACCGCCGGCCCCCCGGTGCGCCAGAAGGGCACGAGGTAGAAGACTGCGACCCAGCCGAGCGCCACGTAGACGACGGTGTAGAGCCAGCGCGGCGCTCGGACCCAGAAGACGCGGAAGACGACCCCGGCGACAGCGCCGGCCCAGACCACCCACAGCAGGGTGCGCTGCTGGCCGTCGGGCAGGAGCAGCACGGCGAACGGGGTGTAGGTGCCGGCGATGATGAGGAAGATGTTGGCGTGGTCCATCCGCTTGAGGACCCCGGCCACGCGCGGTGACCAACGGCCCCGGTGGTAGGTCGCGGAGGTCGCGAAGAGCAGGACGGCCGTCACGCCGAAGACGGCGGCGGCCACCCGGCCGGAGGTCGTGGGCACGAGCAGGGCCAGGACCAGGGACAGCACGAGGCTCACGGGGACCATGCCGACGTGCAGCCAGCCGCGCAGGTGTGGCTTGGCCTGCTCGACGACCTGGTCGATCCGCTCGCCGACGGAGGCGGCCGCGGAGGGCGCAGAGTCAGGACGCTTCATGGTCCGAGCGTAACCTACGGTTGCGTAAGTTACGACTCCGTAGGTTCGCGGTCCTCGGTGGCCGCGGGAGCCTGTGCCTCGCGGCTCTCGAGCTCGCGGGCGACCCGGTCCTCCTCGCGCAGCCGCATCCGGCGCAGCCTGCGGGTCAGGTCGATCCCGAGCAGCCACACCGCCAGCGCCAGCCCGAAGAGGACGAGGAACCCGCCCAGCCCCGCCGTGATCTCGACACCGGTCTCGTTCATCCGCTGTGTCCCTCTTCCTCGCGCATGTCGTCGCGGCCGTCGCCGTCGGCGTCCTGCGCCGCGGTCGACCGTGCCTCCGGGCCGCTCGCGGGCGGCGTCGTCGCGTAGGCGAGCACCAGCTCGCCCGCGTCGTCGCGCACAGGTGCGCGACGGCATACCGCGTCCAGGTCCGGGAGGGAGCGCAGCCCCGCGAACAGGTCGTCCTCGGGCAGCTCCACGGGCACGAGCGCGGCGGCGAGCTCGAACTCCTCGAACGGCCACTCCTGCACCTGCAGCTCCAGCGGGACGGCGAACCAGCTGCTGTCCGGGTCGACCTGCGTGGCGTGCGCCCGGAGAGCGTCGTCGCGGGCGGGGAAGTGCTCGCCGCACCGGATCTGCGTGGTGATCGTGCGACGCGGCTGACCGGCGAGGTGCTTGCGCCAGTCGGCGTAGGCGGGTTCGAGCCCGGCGCGGACCATGGCCTCGTCGAGCCGCTCCATGCGGTCGGGGTTCCTCGCGTTGTAGTAGACCTTCAACGGCTGCCACGGCGCCCCGGCGTGCGGGTAGGCCGCGGGGTCGCCCGCGGCGCGGAAAGCCGACATCGTCACCACGTGCGTCATCACGTGGTCAGGGTGGGGGTAGCCGCCGTTCTCGTCGTAGGTGGTGAGCACGTGCGGGCGAAACTCGCGGATCACCCGCACGAGCGCCTCCGTCGTGACGTCCAGGGGCTCCAGCGCGAAGCAGCCGTCCGGCAGCGGCGGCAGGGGGTCGCCCTCCGGCAGCCCGGAGTCGGTGAAGCCGAGCCAGGTGTGGCTGACCCCGAGGATCTGCGCGGCCCGGGCCATCTCCGCGCGCCGCACGTTGGCGATGTCGCGCTCGATGTGCGGGTCGTGCTTGAGCCGCTCGTTGAGCACGTCGCCGCGCTCGCCACCCGTGCAGGACACGACGCGCACCGAGACGCCCTCGGCGACGTAGCGCGCGCTCGTCGCCGCCCCCTTCGACGACTCGTCGTCGGGGTGGGCGTGGACGGCCATCAGCCGGAGGTCCTGCATGCTCGTGCGGCTCTTTCGGTGTGGACAATGGGAGGGCGCCGCTCGCGGCGCGTCCCTGCCATCCTCTCACCCGCCCCAGGACGTGACGAACGTGACGACCCCCTCCCCGGACCGGCCGGTCCCGACCCCCCATGACACCGTGGCGCCCGACCTCGCGGCCGTGGAGGCGGAGGAGGAGTCGCAGGGCACGTGGGGCGGCCCCGGCGGTGGCCGGGGCGACGCGGGCCGGCCGCGGCGTCTCTGGTGGTGGGCCGGCGGGCTGGCGGTGGCGGCGATGTCGGCGCTGGCGGTGTGGTTCGGGATCTCGGCGACGACGGGCCACGTGAACTGGGTCGACACCGGCCACGAGATCGTCTCCGACAGCCGGGTGGACGTGCGCTTCGACCTGCGCCGCGACCCCGCGCGGGCGGTCGTCTGCCGGCTCGAGGCGCAGGACATCAGCCACACGGTGGTGGGTCGGACCGAGGTCGAGGTGGGCCCCGCACCGGCCTCGCCCAGCAGGCACGTGCTGCCGGTCGAGACGGCGACGCGTGCCGTCACCGGCTACGTCGACACCTGCTGGTATGCCGACGAGGCGCCGCCCACGCAGCGGTAGCCGCGGACGACGCCTCGTCGACCGACGCGTCGGTGGAGGCGTCAGGGAGAGACGGGTCAGGCCTGGTAGGGCTTGGCGGCGACGACCTTGACCTCGATCTGCTTGCCGTTGGGGGCCTCGTAGGTGACCGTGTCACCCGGCTTGTGCCCCATCAGAGCGGCGCCGAGGGGCGACTTCTCGCTGTAGACGTCGACGTCGTCCTCGTCGCCGATGATCTCGCGGGAGCCGAGCAGGAAGGTCTCCTCGTCGCCGAACATCTCGACCGTGACGATCATCCCCGGCTCGACGATGCCGTCGTCGGCGGGGGAGGCGCCCACGACCGCGTGCTGGAGCAGGTGCTCGAGCTGGCGGATGCGGGCCTCCATCTTGCCCTGCTCCTCCTTGGCCGCGTGGTAGCCGCCGTTCTCCTTGAGGTCGCCCTCCTCGCGCGCCGCCTCGATGCGTCGCGCGATGTCGGTCCGGCCCTCGCCGGTGAGCCGGTCCAGCTCGGCGCGGAGCCGGTCGTAGGCCTCCTGCGTCAGGTAGCTGGCGTCGCTCGCAATGCCCGTCACGTTGATCGTTCCTCCTTCGGTGCGTCCGGGCCGCGGGCCGGTAGTCAGACCTGCCTCGCTCCCCAAACACAAGGTCCGGGCACCTTCTGCCCGGACCGTGGTAGACCTCCTAGTCTAGCCCCGAACCCGCCGAGAGTCGAGAACGCACAGGAGGCGGCGGTGGCAGCGCCTCAGAGCGGGTCGACCGTGTATCCCCGGTCGCGCAGCGCCTGGACCACCCGCGCGGAGTGGTCGTGGCCGGAGGTCTCCAGCGTCATCGAGATGGAGACCTCGGAGACCTTGAGCCCCTGGACCCGGCGGTGGTGCTGGACCTCGAGAACGTTGCACGACTGCTCGGCGAGCATCGTCAGCACGGCCGCGAGCTCCCCTGGACGGTCCGGCACCCGGACCCGCAGCTGCAGGTAGCGGCCGGCCACGGTCAGACCGGTGCGCAGGATGCGCAGCAGCAGCAGCGGGTCGATGTTGCCGCCGGAGAGCACGGCCACGACCGGGCCCTCGTAGCGCTCCGCGGCCTCCTGCCCCAGGTCCATCAGGTGGGCCGTGGCCGCCGCGCCGGCGGGCTCGACCACGAGCTTGGCCCGCTCGACGAGCTGGAGCACGGCCCGGGCGATGGAGTCCTCGCCGACCGTCTCCATGCCGTCCACGAGCTCGGCCACCACCCCGAACGGCACGTCCCCCGGCCGGCCGACCGCGATGCCGTCGGCCATCGTGCTCATCGAGGAGACCGGGACGGGATGCCCGGCCGCCAGCGACGCCGGCCACGCCGCGGCCTCGGCCGCCTGCACGCCGACCACCTTCACGTCCGGGCGCAGCGCCTTGACCGCGGCCGCGATGCCGGCGAGGAGGCCGCCGCCGCCGGTGCACACGAGGATGGTGCGCACGTCGGGCACCTGCTCGAGGATCTCCAGGCCGCAGGTGCCCTGACCAGCGACGATGTCCTTGTGGTCGAAGGGCGGCACGAAGACGGCACCGGTCTCGGCCTCGTGCCGCAGCGCCTCGGAGATGCACTCGTCGATGGTGGTGCCGACCTGGATCACGGTCGCGCCGTAGCCGCGGGTGGCCGCCAGCTTGGGCATGGCTGCGCCGTGCGGCATGTAGACGGTCGCCTCGATCCCCAGCAGCCGGGCGGCGAGCGCCACGCCCTGCGCGTGGTTGCCCGCGCTGGCCGCGACGACGCCCCGGGAGCGCTCCTCCTCGGTCAGCCGGGACATGCGCGTGTACGCCCCGCGCATCTTGAACGATCCCGCGCGCTGGAGGTTCTCGCACTTGAGGTGCACCTCGAGGCCGGTGCGGTCGCTCAGCGCCCTGCTCAGCTCCATCGGCGTGGGGGTCAGGACGTCGGCCAGCACCTCTCGGGCGGCGAGGACGTCGTCGAGGGTCACGGCAAGGGTGTTCGGCACCCGTCAACGTTATTGCCTCCCGGCACGGCGCGGTAGCCCGGGGTCCGGTCCCTCCTCCGCGCCGCCGTGTCAGGCGATCTGGGCCGCCACGGCGCGGGCGAGGTCGGGCTCCTTCTCGGCCAGCAGTCCCGCGGCGAAGAGGAGGTATGCCGTGTCCACGCCGACCCGTGCTGCGGCGGGCGGGCGCCAGCCACCGCCGTGGTCGTCCAGCACCGCGCCCAGCACCCGGCCGGCGCCACCCTCCGGCGCGTGCCTCAGGACACCGCCCGAGCCCAGCACCAGGCCCACGTCCTTGAGCGGGCGCGGGGCCTCACCGGGTGCGCCCGGGCGACCGTGCCGACGGGCGGCGACGGTCGCGGCGAGGCGGGCCAGCTCCAGGTCGAGCTCCTCCTCCGTGCGGGTCGTGGGCAGCGTGGCGGGATCCTCGTGCACCCGCGCGACCCAGCCGGCCAGCGCCGCCCCGTCGACGCCCGGGTCAAGGTGTTCGGCCGACGCCGCCTCCAGGACGCCAGGAGCGCCCCAGCGCATCCCCAGGTCGCCCTCGACGGTGCGCGCGTGCCAGAGCGTGGCGACGACGTGCTTGCGCAGGGTCGCGTCCTCCCCCTGGGGGGTGAGGACGGAGTAGACGTCGGTGGTGGCACCGCCGACGTCGACCACCATGACGTCCCCGCCCATGACGTCGGCCAGCACCTCGACGCCGGCCAGCACCGCGTCGGGCGTCGCTGCCCGCACCAGCCGGCCGAACCGCGGTCCTCTCGACAGGCCCTTGCCGCCGATGACGTGCTCCAGGAAGACCTCGCGGATCGCCCGGCGCGCCGGGCCGGGCTCGACCACGCCGATCCGCGGCAGCACGTTGTCGGTCAGCCGGACCCTTCGGCCGGTGGCTGCCAGCTCGCTCGCGACCTCGGCGCGCGCGGCCGCGTTGCCGGCGACCACGACCGGCGCGCCCACCCTGGAGCGTGCGAGCCGTCGCGCGTTGTGGAGCAGCACATCCGCGTTGCCGCCGTCCGTCCCGCCCACGAGCAGCACCACGTCCGGGCGCGCGGCGCGCAGCGCCGCCACGTCCGCCGGCGTGAGCGCCCCGGCCGCCACGTGCACGACCTTGGCCCCCGCCGACAACCCGACCCGGTGGCCGGCCTCGGCGGTCACCGCCCGCTCGTATCCCACGACCGCCAGCCGCAGGCCGCCGCCCGCGCTCGAGCAGACGAGCACCCGGTCCCGCTGGGCGGGGTCGAGCGGATCGGGCACGCGCGCCGCGGCGGCCCCCGCCCCCGCCCGGGCGACCGAGCCCTGCAGGGCGAGCTCACGGCATACCGAGACCACACCCTCCAGGACGTCGCGGCCGGGACCCACGGTGGTCGGCACCGAGGCCCTCGCGACGAGACCGCCCCCGTCGTCGACGAGGGCGGCCTTGGTGAACGTCGACCCGACGTCGACCAGGAGGCGCGTCACAGGAGGGCGACCAGCAGGCCGACGACGAGCCAGACCAGCCCGACGCCGCCGAGGATGCCGCCCCAGAGCATCTGGCGCTGGGCGGCAAGGACGGTGGCCCGGTTGTTCTCGACGCCGAAGCCCAGCTCGGTGCCGATGTCGGCCGACCCGGGCGGGCCGCCGAAGCCCGACCGCAGGCGGGTGGCCTCCCGGTGCGCGGCCCGTCCCCTGAGGTAGAGGTAGGCGCCGGCGAGGATCAGCAGCACGGGCAGGATCACGTAGACCAGCCAGTCGCTGCCGGCCAGGCCGTCCTCGACGGCGGCCGTCACGAGCGGAGCGTGAGGGAGCATGGGCATGAGGGCAAGGTGCCACAGCGGGCGGGTGCTTCGCCACCGGACAGGCCGGGTCCGTCGGTCGCCCGTGCGAGACTCGAGGGATGGAGACCACCTACCTGCCAGGCCGGGCGAAGCCGCTGCCCGGCATCCCCACGCGTCACGAGGTCCTCGGCACGCAGCTGCAGGGGCCGTGGCCGGAGGGCACCGAGGTCCTCTACGTCGCGATGGGCTGCTTCTGGGGAGCCGAGCGCATCTTCTGGCAGCTGCCGGGAGTGGTGAGCACGGCGGCCGGCTACATGGGCGGGCAGACCCCCAACCCCACCTACCAGGAGACGTGCACCGGGCGCACCGGCCACACCGAGACCGTGCTGGTCGCCTACGACCGGTCCCGGACGAGTCCGGAGCTGCTGCTCAAGGCGTTCTGGGAGAACCACGACCCGACCACCCCGAACCGCCAGGGCAACGACATCGGCACGCAGTACCGCTCGGCGATCTTCTGGACCACTCCGGAGCAGGAGGCCGCCGCGCGCGCGACCCGCGACGCCTTCGAGCAGGTGATCATGGCCGCGGGCCACGGACGGATCGTCACCGAGCTGCGGTCGGCGCAGGACGCCGGGCCGTTCTACTACGCCGAGGACTACCACCAGCAGTACCTCCACAAGAACCCCGGCGGGTACTGCAACCACGGGCCCAACGGCTACACCTGCCCGGTGGGCCTGGTGCGGCAGGACGAGCTGCCGGCCCAGGAGGACGTGCTCCCGCCCTCCTGAGCCGGCGGTGCGTCAGCCGTCGCTGGTCTCGCTGTCGGAGTCGGCGTCGCCACCGATTCCGTCGACGATGTCCTCGGCCGGCGGTGCCTGGATGTCCTGGGGCTCGCCCCAGTTGTCGGCGAACATCTCGGTGATGGTGCCCTCCATGTCGAAGGCCAGCTTGCGCATGAGGTTGTCGTCGTCCAGCCAGACCTCGTAGACGAACTCCTCACCCATCGCCGAGGAGGCCGCCGCGGCGTCGCCACCGGTCACGCCGGCCGCGTCCATGGCGGCGGCGCTGTCGACGGTGACGGAGTAGTGGCGCATCGTGGTGCCGTCGACGTCCTCCTCACCGACGTAGACGACCTTGCGAGCGGCCTGCTCCCAGGTGTCCATCTGGGAGGTGATGTCCACCTCCTCGAGCGCGCTCGCGGTGTCCCCGAGCTGCTCCGGCGGCACCTCCATGAACTTTCCCTCAGGGGTGATCCCGGGCATCGCCATGAAGAGGCGCCCGTCGACCATGCGCATCTGCATCTTGCCGGCGCCGGGGACGGCCATGTCGAGGTCCAGGGCAGGGTCCTCGCCGGAGACGTCCACGGCGCCCTCCATGGTGAGGTCCTCGCCGCCCGTCTTCATGTTCATCGTCATGGTGTAGGACGAGAGCTTCTCCTCGCCGGGGGACTTCATCATCGCCACGAACTCGGCGATGTCGACCTCCTCCCCCTCCGCGACCTCGGGGGCGGTGGGCTGGGCGGAGGTGCTCTCGCCCGAGGTCGGCGCGCCGGCGTCGGTCCCGGAGTCGTCGCTGCAGGCGCCGAGCGCGAGCACGAGCGCCCCTGCGCCGAGGACCGAGGCCAGGCGGGTGCGGGTGGTGGTCATCGGTGGTGTCCTTCCCCGTGGAAGCGGCCGGCGAGCGCCGGCGGGCAGCGTCGCGAGCCCGTACGCCGCCCATCGTGTCACAGGCGGCTGGAAGGCTCTTGAGTTCTCGCCACGTCAGGGCGCTGTGGTCGAATGACGTGTTCCCCACCGACTGCGAGGTCCCCTTCCGTGAACGGCAACGCCACCTTCCGCACCACCGACACCGCCGTGCTCTCGGTCACCGCCGTGGACGCTCCCGTCGTCCGGACGTCGGAGGAGTTCGACGCGATGATCGGGGACGCCTACGCGCGCAACGGGCTGCGTCCGGGGATGCTGGCGGCTCTGGCGGGGATCACCGAGCGCCGCTGGTGGGAGGAGGGCCAGGACTTCGTCGACGGGGCGATCGAGGCGGGCCGTCTGGCGCTGGAGGAGGCGGAGGTCGACCCGTCCCGGGTCGGCCTCCTGGTCAACACCTCGGTGAGCCGCGCGCACCTGGAGCCCTCGATCGCGGTCCGGGTCCACCACGAGCTCGGCCTGGCCACGCACTGCCTCAACTTCGACCTCACCAACGCCTGCCTGGGCTTCGTCAACGGGATGCAGCTCGCGGCCAGCATGATCGACGCCGGTCAGATCGACTACGCGCTCATCGTCGACGGCGAGGGCTCGCGGGAGCCGCAGGAGCGCACGATCGCGCGCCTGTCGGGCGAGGACTCGACGGCGGAGGACATCGTCAGCCAGTTCGCGACGCTCACCCTCGGCTCCGGCGCCGCGGCGATGGTCCTGGGCCGGGCCAGCGCCCACCCCGAGGGGCACCGGGTGGTCGGGGGCGCGAGCCGGGCCGCGACCGAGCACCACGACCTCTGCGTCGGCGACTTCGACCGGATGCGCACCGACACCCAGGGACTGCTCGTCTCGGGGATGGGTCTGGCCGCCGACCTGTGGAAGGAGGCGTCCGCCGAGTTCGACTGGGCCGACATGGACCGCTACATCGTCCACCAGGTCTCCAGGGTGCACACCAGCCGGACCGCCCAGGCGCTGGGCCTGGACCGGTCGCGCATCCCGCTGACCTTCCCCACCTACGGCAACGTCGGCCCGGCGGCCGTGCCGATCACGCTCGCCAAGGAGGCCCCGCACCTGGAGCAGGGCGACCGCGTGCTGCTCATGGGGATCGGGTCGGGCCTCAACATGACCTGCCTCGAGCTGGTCTGGTGAGCGACGTCAGGGGGCCGGCCCGCCAGCACGTCCACGGACCGGCCGGGGTCTCGACGCAGGACGCCGCGGGGCTGCCGGCGCCCGGCGTCCCCGGCCTGGACCCTCGCTGGTCCCGCGTGGTGGACGCGCCCGACGCCGACGGCGTGCGACGCGGCTGGCACGTGCTGGACACCGGTCCGCTGCTGGCGGAGCGTGGCGAGGCGGTCGTCGCGACGCTGCTGTGCGTGCACGGCAACCCGACGTGGTCCTACCTGTGGCGCCGCGTGCTCGCCCAGGCCCCGCCCGGCTGGCGCGTGGTCGCCGTCGACCAGCTGGGGATGGGCTTCTCCACCCGCCCGGCGGTCCCGCGCACCCTCGCCCAGCGCGTCGACGACCTCGACGGCATCACGGAGGCCCTCGCGCTCGAGGGCCCGGTCTTCACGCTGGCGCACGACTGGGGCGGGCCGGTCAGCCTCGGCTGGGCGCTGCGCCACCGGGAGCGGCTGGCCGGGATCGTGCTCACCAACACGGCCGTCCACCAGCCTGCGGACAGTGCGCCGCCGGCTCTCATTCGGCTGGCGCGGACACCGGCGCTGCTGGACCAGGTATGCCGTCGCTCCCCCCTGTTCGTGCGGGCGACCACCGCACTGTCGCTGCCCCCGCTGCCGCGGGAGGTCCGTGCCGGCTTCGCGGCGCCCTACCTGACCTCCGGGCGGCGGGCGGCCGTCGCCGACTTCGTGCGTGACATCCCCTTCGAGGACGACCACCCCAGCCGCGCCGCGCTCGAGCGGATCGCCGAGGGGGTCCGGGAGCTCGAGGTCCCGGCGCTGCTCGTCTGGGGGCCGCGCGACCCGGTGTTCGGCGAGCGCTACCTGGCCGACCTCGTCGAGCGCCTCCCCCAGGCCGACGTCCAGCGCTACGCGGACGCCTCGCACCTCGTGCTCGAGGACCGGCCTGAGGGCGTCGACGTCCTCTGGCGCTGGCTGGAGGAGACGCTCGGGGCGAGCGCCACGGCATACCGGGACCACGCGGAGCGGGAGCCCGGCGGGCCGCGCCTGCCGGTGCGCGTGGACCTCACCCATCCTGACCGGCCGGCGGTCGTCGAGCTGCGCGAGGGCGGTCGGTCGGTGAGCTTCGCCGAGCTGGCCGCCGCGGTCGACGACGTCGCCCGCGGCCTCGCGCTGCGCGGGATCCGTCCCGGGGACCGCGTGGCCCTCCTCGTGCCGCCCGGTGCCGAGCTGACCACCCTCGTGTATGCCGTGTGGCGGCTCGGCGCGGTCGTGGTCGTCGCGGACGCCGGGCTCGGTCTGGGGCGGCTCGGCGGGGCGCTGCGCTCCGCTGCCCCGCGGCTGGTCGTCGGGATCGTGCGGGCGCTCGCCCTGGCCGCGACGACACGGGTGCCGGGCGAACGCCTGCGGGTCGAGCCCGGCGGCCCCGAGCTGGAGGCCCTGGCGCTGCTCGGCAGGGGTCTCGGCGCGGGGCGCGACGGGGCCGGGCTGCCGGGCCCGGACGAGGTGGCGGAGGACGCCGACGGCGCGGTCCTCTTCACCTCCGGCGCGACCGGCCCGCCGAAGGGTGTCGTCTACACGCGCGACCAGCTGGCGGCGCAGCTGGCGGTGCTGCGTGACACCTTCGGCCTCGCGCCCGGGGAGCGGCTGGTGGCGGCGTTCGCGCCCTTCGCCCTCTACGGGCCGGCGCTGGGGATGACGAGCGCGGTCCCGGACATGGACGTGACCGCGCCGGGGACGCTGACCGCGAGCGCGCTCGCGGACGCGGTGCGAGCGGTCGACGCCTCGGTGGTCTTCGCCGCACCGGCCGCGCTCCGCAACGTGGTCGCGACGGCCGAGGGTCTGGACGCGGCGCGGCGCGCGGCGCTGGCCGGCCCGCGGCTGGTGCTGTCGGCGGGGGCGCCGGTGCCGCTCGCCCTCCTTGAGGAGGTACGCCGGCTGCTGCCCGCGGCGGAGACGCAGACGCCCTACGGGATGACCGAGGCGCTGCCCGTCGCGACCCTGGACCCGACGACGGTCGGGACCGCTGAGGGGGACGTCCGTGGGGGCGGCGGGAAGGGCGGCGTGTGCGTCGGCGCACCCGTAGCGGGCGTCCAGGTGGGCATCGCGGGGCTGGACGCCCTCGGCGTGCCCGCGACCAGGCCCGCGACGGAGCCGGGCGTGGTCGGCGAGATCCTCGTGCGCGGCGCGCACGTCAAGGACCGTTACGACCGCGACTGGGCGCGGCAGCGGGCCAGCACGACGCCACCCGGCTGGCACCGGACCGGCGACGTCGGCCGGCTCGACCTGCACGGGAGGCTCTGGGTCGAGGGGCGGCTCGCGCACGTGGTGCGCGGCGCCGACGGACCGGTGACGCCCTACCCGGTCGAGGACCGCGTGCGGGGCGTCGCCGGGGTGGAGACCGCCGCGGTGGTGGGCGTGGGCCCGGAGGGGGCGCAGCAGGTCGTGGTCGTCGTGGTGCCCGCGTTGCGCGCCGCTGCCCCCGCACGGCTGCTCGGGGCGCCCCTGGGCGGCGCGGTCCTGGCGCCGGCCGGGGTGGCGGCGGCGGTGCGTCGGGCTGCGGCACCCGTGCCTGTCTCGGCGGTGCTCGTGCGCGACTGGCTCCCCGTTGACGTGCGGCACGCGAGCAAGGTCGACCGGACCGCGCTCGCGGACTGGGCCGACGGGGTGCTGCACGGGCGTTCGCCCGCCGGGCGGCTGCGGAGGCTGCTGCCTCACGGGGCGCCGCGCAGGCGGAGCCGCTGATGGCGCGCACGGTGCTCGTCACCGGCGCCAGCGGGATGCTCGGGCGGGCGGTCGCCGACCTGCTCGCCCGGCGCGGCGACGACGTGACGGTGATGCAGCGGCGGACAGCCGGCGGGCGCCATCGGGAGCGGCTCGGCGACGTGCGCTCGCGCGCCGACGTCGAGCGCGCGGTGCGCGGCCAGGACGCAGTGGTCCACCTCGCCGCCAAGGTCGACGTGGTCGGGCCGTGGATGGACTTCGTCGACACCAACGCGCGCGGCACGATGTATGTGGTGGAGGCCCTCCGCGCGCAGGGCGGCGGACGCCTCGTGCAGGTGTCCTCGCCGTCGGTGGCCCACACGGGGCGGTCGCTGGTCGGTGCGCCGGCAGCCCCGGCGACCCCGATGCGGGCGCGGGGACACTACGCGCGCACCAAGGCGGCGGCCGAGCTGTTCGCGCTGAACGCCGACGCCCCCGACCTGCCGGTCGTGGCCGTGCGGCCGCATCTGGTGTGGGGACCGGGCGACACCCAGCTGGTCGGTCGGATCGCCGAGCGCGCCCGGCGGGGCCGGCTCGCGCTCGTGGGCCGCGGGACGGCGCTGATGGACACCACCTACGTCGACAACGCCGCCGAGGCGATGGTGGCGGCCCTGGACCGGGCCGACGTCGCGCACGGCCAGGCGCTCGTCGTGACCAACGGGGAGCCCCGGCCGGTTGGCGAGCTCGTCGCCGACATCTGCCGGGCCGTCGGGGCCCCACCGCCGCGCCTGCGGGTGCCGACGCCCCTCGCGTGGGGGCTGGGAGCCGCCGTCGAGGGCGTGGTGGCCGTGGCCGAGCGGGTGCCCGGACTTCCGGCGATCAGCCAGCCGCCCCTGACCCGCTTCCTCGCGGAACAGCTGAGCACGGCGCACTGGTTCGACCAGCGGCATACCCGCGAGGTCCTCGGCTGGAGGCCGAGGGTGAGCATCGACGAGGGGCTGGCGCGCCTGGCCGAGCGCTCCTAGCCGGGGCGAGCTCAGCAGCACACCACTCCGGCTGCGCCTCATCACCTGTGCAACACGGCGGCGGTCCACGACACTTCAGAGCATGAGTACACCTGTCGATCGCCCGCCGCGGCCACTGTGGCCGGGGATCGTCCGGGCGGCTCTGCTGCTCGTGACGGTCACCGCGGCCGTGTTCTCCGTGGAGTTCTTCCGCAACCCGCAGGACTCGGCCGGGGCGCCCGTCCTGACGGTGATCTGGGTGGTGGCGCTCGCCACGGCGGCTCCCGTCGTGGCCTACGTGCTCAACCGCCGCACCCCGCTGGCTACCGACAGCTACCGCACCCTCGTGCTCTCCGTGCCGCAGCTTCCGCTGCTGGTGCTGCTGGCCGCGGTCGACGTCTGGCTCGACGTGCGCAGCGGCTATCTGCTCGAGGGCTCGGGCGAGGAGTCGATGTCCTACGGCATCGGCCTCACGCTCGCCACGCTCTTCGGCATGGTGGTCGTGCTGCTGGTCGCGGTGGCCGCGAGGACGGGTGCCGGGCGGGCCGGGACCGTCGCGGGTAGAGCGGGCGCGCTCGCCTAGACTCGCGGCATACCCGAACTCCTCGAGGAGGACCCCATGGTCGAGGCCGTCATCGTCGCCGCAGCCCGCACGCCCATCGGACGAGCCTTCAAGGGCTCGCTCGTCTCCGCCCGACCCGACGACCTCGCCGCCGGCGTGATCCGCGCCGCGCTGGAGCAGGTGCCCGCGCTCGACCCGACCACGATCGACGACCTCTACCTCGGGTGCGCCGAGCCCTGGGGCGAGCACGGCTTCAACATGGCACGGGTCGT
The DNA here is from genome assembly GCF_014636495.1 of Ornithinimicrobium tianjinense. GTDB lineage: Bacteria > Actinomycetota > Actinomycetes > Actinomycetales > Dermatophilaceae > Ornithinicoccus > Ornithinicoccus tianjinensis. The sequence continues at coordinate 341,786 of NZ_BMEM01000001.1, read as the reverse complement.
GTCCGTGCTCCTCGGCCTCGACGGGGTGCCTGGTGCGACCGTCAACCGCTTCTGCGCCTCCTCGGTCCAGACGACGCGCCAGGCCTTCCACGCGATCAAGGCCGGCGAGGGGGATGTCTTCGTCAGCGCGGGTGTCGAGGCGGTCTCGCGGTATGCCGACTTCGCCGGCGCGGGCGGGGGCCGGGAGTCCTGGCGCAACCCGCTCTTCGTCGAGGCGGTCGCGCGCTCGGCCGAGATGGCCAGGACCAACGAGACGTGGACCGACCCGCGAGAGCAGGGCCTGCTCCCGGACGTCTACCTCGCGATGGGCCAGACGGCCGAGAACGTCGCCACCTCCCTCGGCATCTCCCGCGAGCGGCAGGACGAGTGGGGCGTGACGTCGCAGAACCGGGCCGAGAAGGCCATCGCGGACGGCGTCTTCGAGCGCGAGATCGCACCCGTGACCCTCGCGGACGGGACGGTGGTGACGACCGACGACGGGCCGCGTCCGGGCGTGACGATGGAGAAGGTCTCCCAGCTCCAGCCGGTCTTCCGCGAGGACGGCACCGTGACCGCGGGCAACTGCTGCCCGCTCAACGACGGGGCGGCGGCGCTGGTCGTCATGAGCGACACGCGCGCCAGAGAGCTCGGGCTCACCCCGCTGGCGCGCGTGGTCTCCACGGGCGTGTCCGCCCTCTCCCCCGAGATCATGGGCCTGGGGCCGATCGAGGCGTCGAGGCAGGCGCTGGCGCGGGCCGGCATGACCATCGACGACATGGACCTCTACGAGATCAACGAGGCCTTCGCCGTGCAGGTTCTCGGCTCCGCGGACGCGCTGGGCATGGACTACGACAGGCTCAACGTGCACGGCGGTGCGATCGCCCTCGGCCACCCGTTCGGCTCTACCGGCGCGCGCATCTCGACGACGCTGATCAACGCCCTCCAGACCCACGACAAGCAGTTCGGCCTGGAGACCATGTGCGTCGGCGGTGGACAGGGTATGGCGATCGTCCTCGAGCGCCTCTCGTGACGGCTCGGGTGGCGGGCTGCAGGTAACCTGAGGCCAGCCCGTCCCCCGACCCCGAACGAGGTGCCCCCGTGGCCGCTGGACTTGCCGCCCTGCTCGACGACATCGCGGCCATCGCCCGCCTCGCCGCCGCGTCGGTCGACGACGTCGCCGCCGCCGCCGGGAAGGCCAGCGCCAAGGCCGCCGGCGTGGTCGTGGACGACACGGCGGTCACTCCGCGTTACGTCACCGGCTTCGACCCGAGCCGCGAGCTGCCGATCATCAAGAAGATCGCGATCGGCTCGATGCGCAACAAGCTGCTCTTCATCCTCCCGGCGATCCTGCTGCTGAGCCAGTTCCTGCCCTGGGCGGTCACGCCGCTGCTGATGCTGGGTGGCGCCTACCTGTCCTTCGAGGGCGCGCACAAGGTCCTCGAGTGGTTCGGGATCGGCCACCACGCCGAGGACGACCAGCCCGTCGTCACCCAGGACAAGGCGCACGAGGACAAGATGGTCGCCGGAGCCATCCGCACCGACTTCATCCTGTCGGCGGAGATCATGGTCATCGCGCTGCGGGAAGTGACCGACCAGCCGTTCTGGACGCGGGCCATCATCCTCGTGGTCGTGGCCATCGGCATCACGGTGCTCGTCTACGGCGTCGTGGCGCTCATCGTCAAGATGGACGACGTGGGCCTGCACCTCGCGGCGCGGCCCAGCGCCGGGGCCCGTCGCCTCGGCGAGCGCCTCGTCAAGGCGATGCCGATCGTCCTCCGGGTACTGTCGACGGTGGGCGTCGTGGCGATGCTCTGGGTCGGCGGTCACATCCTGCTCGTGGGCATCGACGAGCTCGGCTTCCACCCGATCTACGAGTTCGTGCACCACGCCGAGGAGGTCGTGGCGCACGCCGTGCCCTCCTGGGCCTCCGGCACGCTCGCCTGGCTGACCAACACCTTCTTCTCCGCCCTGCTGGGCCTGGCGGTCGGCCTGGTGATCGTCGGGATCGTCAAGCTGGTCCCCCGGCGCGCCAAGGACGACGCCCACGCCGCTGAGGCGCACTGACCACGTGCCGGTGGGGCGTGAGTGGGTTGTGCACGCGCTCACCCTGTATGCCGTGCAGCACTCACTCACGTGAGTGGGTTGTGCACGCCCCTGGGCGGCTGAGCGCCCATATGTCACGCACGTGAGTGAGTTGTGCACGCGGGTGCTGCAGACCGAGCCGAACCCACTCCACTCGTCCCCGGCGCGCCAAGGACGACGCCCACGCCGAGGCTCAGCGACCACGTGCCGGTGGGGCGTGAGTGAGTTGTGCACGTGTTCAGGCTGCATGCCGTGCAGCACTCACTCACGTGAGTGGGTTGTGGACGCGTTCACCCTGCATGCCGTACAGCACTCACTCACGTGAGTGGGTTGTGGACGCGTTCACCCTGCATGCCGTGCAGCACTCACTCACGTGAGTGGGTTGTGCACGCCCCTGGGCGGCTGAGCGCCCACGGCTCACTCCCGTGAGTGAGTTGTGCACGCGACCGCGGCTGATGCGGCCGTGGCGCATCACGGCAGGGTGCGGCGCAGGGCGGTGAGGCGGTCAGCCAGCTCCGTGGTGGGCAGCCCCGCCTGCCTCCAGTCGTAGACCATCACCGCCAGCTGGTCCATGAGCACCGCCGGCCCCAGGTCGGGGACGCGGTCGAGCGGCATACCCCGGGCGACGGAGACCGCGTCGGCGAGGCCCTGCACGACCGCGGCCACGCCCGGGACAGCAGGAAGCGCGCGGTCCAGCGGCAGCTGCTGCCACCGCCGGACCACGCGCTCCAGCTCCGTCCCGACGATCTCGTCGGGATCGGTCATCAGTCGTTGCTCTGCAGGATCGCGAAGAGCCGCAGGAACTCGATGTACAGCCACACCAGGCTCGCGACGAGACCGTGGCCGAGCAGCCACGAGTACTTCTGCGGCGCGCCGGCGCGGACCGCACCGTCGATCGAGTCGAAGTCGACGGCCAGCGAGTACGACGCGAGCGCCACGCCGAGCAGGGCGATCAGCCAACCGAACTGGCTACCGTAGATGCCCCAGCCGTCGCCGAAGCCCATGAACGAGGCGGCGAGGTTGATGAGGAGGAAGACGAGGTAGCCCATCGCCACCATGCCGAAGATCCGGCGGGTGCGGCTGGTGACCTTGATGAAGCCCATCTTCCAGCCGACGAACATCCCGACGAAGGTGGCCAGGGTGGCGACCACGGCGGTCGTCACGACGCCGTCGTAGATCTGGTTGAAGGTGACGCTGATCGCTCCGAGGAACAGGCCCTGCAGCACCGCGTGCACCACGATGAGCGGGACGTTGACCTTCTTGGAGAAGCCGATGACGAAGCTCAGCACGAGCGAGCCGACCATGCCGCCCAGCCAGAACGGCGTGGCCAGGCCCGGCTGGGCGCCGACCATGAACCAGGAGACGGCGGTGGCGGCGAGCAGGATGCCGAACAGGAACAGCGACTTCACGACCACGTCGTCGAGGGTCAGGCGACCCGTCTCGACGGGCCCGGCGGGCGCCGAGGCGTACATGTCGCGCAGCTGCTGGTCGGTCAGCGTCTCGCTGGGACCGGGCTGGTAGCCGGCGGGGATGGTGGGGGCGCCCTGCGGGGGCGCGTAGCCGCTCGGCTGCGAGCCGAAGCCGGCGTAGCCGCCCTGCGACGCCTCCTTGTCGATGCGGTTGAAGACCGGGTTGACGGCCATGGGACCTCCGATGTCGTTCGGCACGCGGGGAAAGTCCCCCCGCGTGTCACTTCTCACCCTAGAACGACCGAGCCGCCCGGGGGATTCCGACGCCCCGGCTCACAGCGTGGCGAGCGAGACGTTGGCCAGCTCGCGGCCGTAGTGCGCCCTCATCGCCACCTTGTGCTCCAGGTCCTCGATGACGGCCGGGGCGAAGTCCACGCCGTAGAGCTGCTGGCAGCTGCCGAGCCCGCCCGGGCTGAAGACGTTGACCTCCATGAGCTTGTCGCCCACGATGTCGAGGCCCACCAGGAACATCCCGTCCGCGACCAGCTTGGGACGGACCGCGTCGACGAGCCCGAGCATCTCGTCGGTGACCTCCACCGCGACGGCCTTGCCGCCGGCCGACATGTTGGAGCGGATGTCGGCGCTGGTGCTCCGGCGCCGGAAGGCTGCGTACTTCCCGTCCCTCGTCAGGGGCCGGCCGTTCATCACGAACATCCGCACGTCACCCTCCTTGGCCTGCGGGAGGTACTCCTGCACCACGACGTAGCCGTCCCGGGCGATCGCCTCGATGATCTGGTTGAGGTTGGGCGACTCCGCGGAGTTGACCATGAAGACGCCGGAGCCGCCCGAGCCCTGGAGCGGCTTGAGCACGGCCTTGCCCTTCAGCTCCTCCACGAACGCCTCGATCCTCGTGGCGTCGCGGGAGATGAGCGTCCGGGGCCGCACCGCCTCCGGGAAGTGCTGGAAGTAGGCCTTCGACAGTGCGGTCGCCAGGCTGCCGGGGTCGTTGACCACCAGGACGCCGCCCGAGGCGATGAGGTCGCCGAAGCCGACGAGGGCATTGTTGGCCCAGGCCGCACCGTCCGCGTCGTCGGCGGGGTCGCTGCGGAGCATCACCACGTCGAACTCGTTGAGCGGGATCTGCTCGTCCTCCTCCGGCTTCTGGACGTCCTCGAGGTAGCGCTCGAGCGAGCGGTAGGTCTTGCCCCCGCCCGCCCGGGCGCGGGCGCTGAGCGAGCCGTCCGGCTCGTAGCCGAAGTCGCCCATCCCCATCACCCACGCCTCGTGGCCCATGTTGGCGGCCGTCATCGCCAGCCGGGTGGTCGTGTAGACGGGCTTCTCGGTCATGACGTCGTTGACGACGAAGGCGATCTTCATCCCAGGCCTTTCGTGAGGGTGGTGAGGTCGTCGGTGCGAGCGACCTCGGCGAGGCGGGTGACGGCGCGAGGATCGCGCAGCCACCGGGGGGTGAGCCGGGGCGGCCGGAGGATGCCGCGGTCGTGAAGATCCTGCACCAGAGGCAGGTCGCGCAGCGCGAACTTGCCGAGGAAGAACAGGTCGAGGCCTCCGCCGGCGGCGAGGTGCTCACGCAGGTCGAGGAGGCCGCGCAGGTAGATCGCGTCCTTGGTCAGCCCGCCGGAGCGATAGACCCGCATGACGGTCGTGTATGCCGTGCCCGCGGGCACGCCCTCGTCCACCAGCGCCGTGTGCGCCTCGCGGAAGGAGGCACCGGCGAGCATCCGGTGCACGGTGAGCACCCGCACGGCGAGCTGGCGCAGCCGGAAGGGCGTCAGGCCGCCGGAGCCGATCTCGGCCAGGACCGCGAGGCCTTCCTGGGTCTCGTCGTAACCGGCCAGGCCCTCACCGAGCGTCCTGACCGGCTGCCCGGCGCCGTTGACCTGCGTGACCAGGTGGGTGCCGACCTCGTGCTGCAGAAGCGCGTGCGCCCGGACCTCCGCGATCGTGGAGGACTCGCTGATGAGCAGGGTGCTGCCCTCCACGAGCACACCGCTGACGTCGGGCCGGACCTCGGCATGGATGCCGGCGTCCGGGTCCTCCTCGCGGTAGGCCGCGATCTCGGCGTCGGCCAGCACCAGGAACTCCTCGGCGGTCAGCGACCCGCCGGGCTGGCCGCCCACGTCGAGCCGGGCGACGAGGTCCTCGGCCTGCTCACGCAGGGTGGGCCCGACCGCGCCGTAGAGCTCGACCGACAGCTGCCGGAAGTCGTCGGTGCCACGCGCCCGGAGCATCTCCAGCTGCAGCCGCATCTCGCGGTGCTTGCCGCGCAGCAGGTCGCCCAGCGTCGGGTCGGCCACGCGGTCGAGGGCGACGTGGTCCAGCTGGGCGCCGAAGACGGCCGGGTCAGCGTCCAGCTCGCGGTAGGCGAAGACCGGCTCGTCGACGAGGCCCGCCAGGAAGTCCGCCCGGTGCTCGTCCGCGTCCACCGGCGTGACGTCGAGCAGGAAGCGGACGCCTGCCGAGAGCATGGCCAGCGTGTGGTCGACCGCGAGGTCCTCGGCCCCCAGGGCGGCGTGGGGCTGCGTGGTCATCCCCGCTCCAGACCGCGCAGCGCCTCCAGGACCGGGGCGTGGGTGGCCGCGAGCGCGTCGCGCAGCTCCTGCACGTGCTGGGGGTCGGGCTCACCCGTCCACTCGTCCATGAAGGTCTTCTTGAACTCCAGGGCCAGGCAGACGCCCACCCCGGCGTAGCGCTCGTGGACCCACCAGGACAGGGCGCGGCCCTTGAACTTCACGTTCTCCCGCACGTCGAGGTGGTGGCCCTGCACCTGCTGCGCCTGCAGGGACTCCGTGAAGGTCGCGACCACCGGCGCGAAGACCGGGTCGACCGTGCCGGTGCCGAGGTTGACCTCCGGGTTGCCGTCCACGTCGGCCTCGCCCCCGTCGGGGTCGTCTCGGCGGTGGTTGTACGAGTGCACGTCATAGACGACGAACGGCCCGCGCGCCGCCACCTCGTCCAGCCGCCGGCCCAGGTCGGCGTAGAAGGCGTCGTAGACAGCCAGGCTCCCCTCGACGAGCGCGTCGTCCAGGGGTGAGTCGCGCCATACCTCGAGCCCCCAGCAGTCCTCGGGCTCCCGGTAGACCGCGGTGTCGCGGGGACGGTTGAGGTCGACCTCGAAGCGGGAACGGCGCGCCACGATGCGGGCCGGGGCCGCGGCCCCGATCAGGTCGGTGAAGGGGTCCTCCTCCCGCAGGCGCACCTGCTCGTCGAGGACCATCGCGGCAGCGATCTCGGGGCGCAGCTCGTGGCCGGCGTGGACCGCGGCAGCGACGAGCTGACCGGACCAGTCGCCCTGGACGTCGTGAGTCGATGACATGGGCTCTTGTCTATCCGACGGCGGGGCCGAAGGCACCCGGAGGGTCGTCCCCGGGCGGATATTCCGTTTGTCGGGGGCGCCGGTTAGGCTCGGGGGGTCCCCGATGCGAAGGAGTGAGGGTATGGCGCGTCTCGCCCCCTCACCGCTGCGTGCCCGCTGGTCGGTCGTGCTCCTCGCGGGCGTCCTCGGGCTGACGGGGGCCGGGAGCGCGATCGTGGCCGGGGCCGACCCGGTGACCCCCGCCGCGCAGACCGGGCCGGCTGCCGGCGTCGACCGGGGGTACCCCCGCCAGACCGTCCTCGTCGAGCCGGCCGTCGACGAGGGGGACGCCGCCCTGAGACTCGGCCTCGCGGCATACCACGACATCGCCCGGCGTCTCAACGCCGCGCAGCGCGCCTCCGACCGCGTCTCCGCCGAGGTCCTGGCGACCACCGCCACAGGGAGGCAGGTGGTGATGGTCACCCTGACGGCGCCGGAGAGCGTGGCGCAGGCTCGGCAGCAGGCGACGATGCGCGACCGCATCGCCACCCGGCCCGCGCAGGCGGCCAGGGATGCGGGGCTGGCCCGCGCCTACAAGACGCCGGTCTTCCTCAACGCCAACATCCACGGCAACGAGTTCGAGGGCACCGACGCGGCGCTGCGGCTCATCGAGGACTACGCAGCCTCCGACGACCCGGCCGTGGCCGAGATGCTCGAACGGACGCGCATCCACCTGGTCGTGTCGATGAACCCCGACGGCCGCCACGACAACGCCCGCCGCAACAGCGCGGGCTTCGACCTCAACCGCGACCTCATCACGGCGACCCAGCCGGAGACCGTCGCAGTGCGCGACGCGATCGCGCGCATCCAGCCCGTGCTCATGCTCGACCTGCACGGCTATGTCAACGGCACGCTCGTGGAGCCGACCACGCCGCCGCACGGCGAGAACTACGAGTACGACCTGTTCGTCAAGCACGCCTACCCCAACGCGCTCGGCATCGAGCAGGCCATCCTCGACCTCGGCTACGGCGCGGAGGACGGTGTCGAGCCCCCGCAGATCCCGCTGCGCGACTGGAGCGAGGGTTGGGACGACTGGCCGCCGATCTTCACGCCGCAGTACGCCGCCTACCACGGCGCCGTCGCGCACACGATCGAGATCCCGCTCCGGGTCAACAACGCCTCCTACTCCTCGCTCACCGAGACGGAGCTGCGCCGGCGGGCCGCGATCAACACCGACATCGCCCACGCAGCCATGACGGCGTCCCTGGCCTACGTCGACGAGCACCGCGACGAGCTGCTCGCCGACCAGGTGGAGATCTTCCGCCGGGGCGTCGCCGGCGAGGAGCAGCGTCCGGTGAAGGACGGCCTGTTCGGGGTGATCGGGCCGGACGACGTCTACCTCACCGACTACCCGCGCGCGTACGTCATACCGAGCGGGGACGCGCAGCGGTCGGCGCCCGCCGCCGCGCGACTGGTCGACCACCTGGTCGCCAACGGGGTGCAGGTGCGGCAGCTGACCCAGCCCGCGCAGATCGCGGGCTCGGCCTACCCGGTCGGGAGCTACGTCGTCGACCTGCACCAGTCGCGACGCGGCCTGGCCAACACCATCCTCGGCGCGGGGACCGACATCTCCGGGCGCGTGGACGCGATGTACGACATCTCCGGCTGGAGCCACGGGCTGCTCTGGGGAGCGTCGGTGGTCAGCGTGCCCGAGGGTGAGCCGCTGCAGGTGGTGGGCGGCCTCGTCGCTGACGCCGTGGCCGCCGGCTCGCTGGCGCCGTCGGACACCGGGTGGGTGCTCTCGCTCGAGGACCCGGCCGACGTCCGGGCGCTCGGTCGGCTGCTCGAGGCGGGCGCGGCGCTGGAGCGTCTGCCTGACGGTGGCGTGCTCGTGCCCGCGCCGGCGCGGGCGGTGGCGACCCAGGTGGTCGCTGACCTGGGGGTGGAGCTGGCCTCGGCGCCGGCAGGCGCCTCCGGCGAGGAGCTCGACGAACCGACCATCGGGGTGGCCGGCACGGCCGAGGAGCTGTGGGCCTTCGGCGAGATGGGGCTGTCGGTGGAGCCGGTGTCGACCCGCGCGCTCAACGACGGGCTGGAGCTGGACGGGCTGGACACGCTCTACGTGTCCAGCGGTCTGGTCTGGCGCGACCTCGACGAGCGCGGCCGGGCCGAGCTGCGCGAGTTCGTCGCGGACGGCGGCGGCGTCGTCGGACGGGGCCGGGCCGGCGCGGCCGTCAACGACGCGCTCGACCTGCTGGAGGTGACCACGGCTGCTGGGCGCTCCGACGCCAACGGCGTGGTGGCCGTGGAGAACGCGGGCGGACCCGTCACCGGCGACGCCACACCGCACACCTTCGTCTACTCCCCCCTGTGGTTCACCGATCTCGGCGACGGCGTCAGCGCGGACCAGAGCTACGCCACCGCCCCGCTCGTCAGCGGCCACTGGCGCGCCGACGCCCAGGGAGCGGGCGGCCCCAAGGCCGCCGCAGGTCAGGCCGTGGTGGTCCGCGGCGAGGATGAGGTCACCGGTGCGCGCACGGTGCTGTTCGGTTCCGAGCCGCTCTTCCGGGCCCACCCCAAGGGCCAGTACGCCCTCGTCGCCCGCGCCCTGCTCTGGACGGCCGGCGACGACACCCCCACCCCCTGACCGAACGCGTCGTGTGGGTGCTGCGGCTCGGTGCCCCCGGCGGGATTCGAACCCGCACTGAACCCATTTTAAGTGGGCTGCCTCTGCCGGTTGGGCTACGGGGGCGGGACCGGGACGTCGAAGCGATCGGTCGTGCCCGGCAAGGATAGCCAGCCGGTCAGAGGCGGCTGACGACGTCGTCCAGCATCGACTCGGTGAGCCGGCCGGTGAAGGTGTTCTGCTGACTGACGTGATAGCTGCCGACCAGTCGCACGTCCCGTCCCGCGGCCGTCGTCAGCACAGCCTCCGCCCCGTGGCCGAACCGCGGTCTGGGCCGCGGCACACGCCACTCCAGCGCCCGGGCAGCGGTCAGCACCGCGTCCCATCCGATCCCGCCGAGCGCGAGGATCGAGCGTAGCCCCGGCTCGAGCAGGGTGAGCTCACGCTGCAGCCAGGGCCGGCAGGTCGCACGTTCCTCCACCGTCGGGGCGTTGTCCGGCGGGGCGCAGTGGACGGGCGCGGTGATACGCAGGTCTCGCAGCGTCATACCGTCCCCGGCGTGGGTGGAGGTCGCCTGGCTGGCGTATCCCGCCCGGTGGAGCGCGGCGTAGATCCAGTCACCCGACCTGTCCCCCGTGAACATCCGTCCGGTGCGGTTGGCGCCGTGGGCCGCGGGAGCCAGACCGACGACCAGCACGCCCGCGTCGCTCGGCCCGATCCCTGGGGCGGGACGCCCCCAGTACGGCTGGTCCGCGAAGCTCGCACGCTTGGTCCTGGCCACGGTCTCCCGCCAGCCGACCAGGCGAGGGCAGGCGGTGCACACCGACACCCGCGCGTCCAGGGTCGCGAGGTCGCCTGAGCCCGTCGCCAGTCTGCGGACCCCGGCCGCGCTTCGCGCCCTCCTGGTATGCCGTTCCGCCGGGTCCTGCGGCCAGCCCGTCCCGGGCGGGACCGGGCTCGGGAAAAGCTCGCCGGTCAACGGGTGCGGGAGGTTGGTCGTCACGACCCCATCCTGCAGCAACCACACGACGCGCCCGGTCGCTCCCGGGGAAACCACACGACGCGCCCGGTCGCTCCCGGGGAAACCACACGACGCGTTCGGTCGGTCAGGGGTGCTGGGAGAGCGCGATCCCGTCGAGGATGTCGGTCTCGGAGGCCCGGACGGTGGCCAGCCCGGAGTCGTGGGCGACCCGCTGCACGACGGTGCGCCAGATCAGGGCGCCGGCGCCGATGACGTCGACCCGACCCTCGTGCATGAACGGCAGCTCTCGACGCCGCGAGCGAGGGCTCAGCAGCAGGTCGGTGCACGCGTCGATGACGGCCTCGACCGGCAGCTCGGCACCGTGGATGCGGGTGGAGTCGTAGGTGGGCAGGTCCAGCGCGTGCGCCGTCACCGTGGTGACCGACCCGGCGAGCCCGACGAGGGTGCCGATCCCGGTGAGGTCGACCTCCTGGGCCGCGGCCTCGACGGCCCGCACGATGTCGGCCAGCGCGGCCCACACCTGGTCCTCGGTCGGCGGGTCGTCGTGGAGATGGCGCTCGGTCATCCGCACGCAGCCGATGTCAACCGACCGGGCAGCCTGGACGTGCTCCGTGCCGCGCACGAACTCGGTGGAGCCGCCACCGATGTCGACGACGAGGTAGGGCCCGGGGGCCCCGGCGGCCCGCAGGCTGCCCGTCGCGCCCACGAAGGAGAGCTCGGCCTCCTCGGCGCCGGAGACCACCTCGGGCGCGACGTCGAGCTCGCCGAACGCCTCGCGCACCCCTGCCACGAAGTCGTCGGCGTTGGCCGCGTCCCGCGAGGCCGACGTGGCGACGAAGCGCACGGACTCGCACCCCGCATCCCGGCACAGCGCGGCATACCCCTCGGCAGCGGCGAGGGTGCGCATCATCGCACCGTCGGAGATCCGGCCCGTGGCGTCGATCCCCTCGCCCAGCCGGACGATCTGCATCGTGCGGGTCACCTCGGTGAGTCCGCCGGCGCCGTCGAGGTCGGCGATCAGCAGCCGGATCGAGTTGGTGCCGCAGTCCACGGCACCGACCCGGGTCACGACGCCTCGTCCGCGGCCGCCTCGGGCTCGAGGATCGGCTCGAGCGGATGGTGCTTGGGGCAGGTGTTGACGACGTGCTCCGGCTGCGGCTGGTCCTCGTCGAGCGCGCCGCAGCACCCCCCGTGCCACCACTCGGGGAGCATCTCCAGCGCCTCGTCACCCAAGGGGTTGACCCCCGGGCCGGCTGCCAGGGCGTGGGCGACGAGGACGTGGAGGCACTTGACGCGGTTAGGCATGCCGCCGGCGCTGATGCCGGCGATCTCCGGCACGTGCGCGAGCTCCTCGCGCCGGCGCAGGTAGTCGTCGTGCGCCTGGGCGTAGTGCCAGGCGAGCTGCTCGTCCTGGAGCAGACGCTGCGACATCTCGCGCATGAGACCCGTGCTCTCCAGGGTGGAGATCTCGGCCGTGAGCCGGGGGCACGTGGCGTAGAAGCTCGTCGGGAACGGCGTGCCGTCCGGCAGTCGGGGCTCCGTGCGCACCACGGTCGGGCACCCGCAGGGGCACCGGTGGGCGATGGAGACGACGCTACGGGGCTCGCGGCCGAGCTGACGACTGATGACGCGGAGGTCCTCCGGTGTCGGGGACTGCTCCAGGGTGGTGCGGTCTGGGGTGCTCATGGCTCCTTGGTCTCGGGGAGACCTTCGTTGGCGATCTTGACCGACTCCCAGACCTGGCCGTACCACGGGCTTGCCGCGAGTACGTCGTCGGCGACGGGTGCCATTCCAGGGAGCGTCTCAGTGTAATCCGTCCCCGTGTCGTCGATCACCGTGAAGGCCGTCTCGCCCTCCTTGACGAACCTGAGTCGCTCCCGCGCCTGCCGTTCCACGAAGGCCGGGTCGTCCCACTTCTTCAGCTCCGCCTCCAGGTCGGCGATCTGCGCCTGCTCCTCTGCGATGGCCCGCCGCGCCTCACCGATCTCCGCGCGCTGGCGCAGGTAGCCCGACAGCACCGGAGCCAGGATCGCGCCCATCACCACGACGAGCACGACGAGCGTGAGCATCCGCCGCACGTGCGCCGGCGCCCTGCGCACCTGGGCGGCCGCCTGCGACACACCGCGGACCCCTGGCCGCGGCCCGCCGCGCCGGGCACCGGGGCGCGTCGAGACCGGGCGGGCACCGCGCGGCGTGCGTGCGGGACTCATGATGCTCCTGGGTCGGCTGGTGCGGTCCTCTTCAGGGTATGCCGCGCGCCCGGCTCTCCCCGGCAGGCCGCGCCGGGCGCCTGGCCAGGCTCCCGTCAGCCGCGGAAGCGCGGGAAGGCGCCGGCACCGGCATACACGGCGGCGTCGTCGAGCTCCTCCTCGATGCGCAGCAGCTGGTTGTACTTGGCGACGCGCTCGGAGCGGGCCGGCGCGCCGGTCTTGATCTGGCCGCAGTTGGTGGCGACGGCCAGGTCGGCGATCGTGGTGTCCTCGGTCTCTCCGGAGCGGTGGGACATCATGCAGCGGAAGCCGTTGGACTGGGCCAGGGCGACCGCGTCGAGGGTCTCGGTCAGCGTGCCGATCTGGTTGACCTTCACCAGCAGCGCGTTCCCGGCCTTGTCGCTGATCCCGCGCTGCAGGCGCTCGGGGTTGGTGACGAACAGGTCGTCGCCGACGAGCTGGACCTTGTCGCCGAGCGCGGCGGTGATCTTCTGCCAGCCCTCCCAGTCGTCCTCGTTCAGCGGGTCCTCGATCGAGACCAGCGGGTAGGCGTCGACGAGCTCGGAGTAGTAGGCGATCATCTCGTCCGCCGACCTCGACGCGCCCTCGAAGGCGTAGGAGCCGTCCTCGTGGAACTCGCTGGCCGCGACGTCGAGCGCCAGGGCGATGTCGGAGCCGACGGCGTAGCCGGCCTTCTCGATGGCCTCGACGATCAGGTCGAGGGCGGCCCGGTTGGACTCCAGGTTCGGCGCGAAGCCACCCTCGTCCCCGAGACCGGTGGCCAGCCCGCGCTCCTTGAGCACGCCCTTGAGCGCGTGGTAGACCTCCGCGCCCCAGCGCAGCGCCTCGCGGAAGGAGCCCGCGCCGATCGGGGCGATCATGAACTCCTGGATGTCGACGTTGGAGTCGGCGTGCGAGCCGCCGTTGAGGATGTTCATCATCGGGACGGGCAGCACATGGGCGTTGGGGCCGCCGACGTAGCGGAACAGCGGCAGGCCGGCCGAGTCGGCCGCGGCGCGGGCCACGGCCAGGGAGACGCCGAGGATGGCGTTGGCGCCGATCTCGGCCTTGTTGTCGGTGCCGTCGGCGGCAAGCATCTCGGCGTCGACGAGGCGCTGCTCGGAGGCGTCGAAGCCGAGCAGGCGCGGCTCGAGGTCGTCCATGACGGCGGCCACGGCGTTCTCGACGCCCTTGCCGAGGTAGCGGCCCTCGTCACCGTCGCGACGCTCGACCGCCTCGAAGGCGCCCGTCGAGGCGCCGGAGGGCACGGCGGCGCGGGCGACGGTGCCGTCGTCCAGACCCACCTCGACCTCGACGGTCGGGTTGCCTCGGGAGTCGAGGATCTCGCGGGCGATGATGGCGTCGATGGCGGCCATGGGCGCTCCTTCGTTGAGGGTGGTGCTGGTGGGCGGTCTCGGTGCTAGAGCCTAGTCGGCAGGTGCCGTCGGGCCGGTCGAGGATCGTGCGGCCGCGTCCAGGTCGCGGAGGGTATGCCGCAGGGCGGCGCCCGCGTCGACGTCGCCGTCGTGCAGGTCCAGGACGGCGTCGAGCAGCAGGGCGCCCGGGTCGTGCTGGTCGAGCCGGCTCTCGACCCAGTCGCGCAGCCACTCCTCGAGCCCGGCCCGCCGCAGGCGCGAGGCGACCTTGGTCGCCCGGGCGAGCTCCGGCATACCCGGGGCGATGCCGTCCAGGGCGTGCGTGCGGTGCGGCTTCTCGGCTGCCTTGAGCTGCTCCCAGTTGGCCTCGACCGCCTCGGGCGTGTCGGCCTCGACGTCGGCGAAGACGTGCGGGTGGCGGTGGACGAGCTTGGCGACCAGGGCCGCCGCGACGTCGTCGATGTCGAACGGGTCGACCTCGTGCTCGGCGGCGACGCGCGCGTGGAACAGCACCTGCAGGAGGACGTCGCCGAGCTCCTCGGCGGCGTGCTCGCGGGCCGCGTCGCTCTCGGCCCCGTCGAGCACCTCGAGGGCCTCGACGGCCTCGTGGGCCTCCTCGACGAGGTAGGGCGTGAGGCTGCTGTGCGTCTGCCGCGCGTCCCACGGGCAACCCCCGGGCGAGCGGAGGCGGTCCATGACGGCGACCGCGTCGAGCAGGCGGGCGCCGGGCGTGTCCCAGGAGCCCACGACCAGCTCGAGGGTCGGGGCGTCGTCCGGCAGCGCGACCGCGAGCGCCTCGGAGAGCCCGGGGTCGCCGTCGGGCGAGCCGACCCACAGCACGTGCGGATGGGTGTCCAGCAGGTCGAGCAGGTGCCGTGCCAGGGCCTGCGGGCTCGCGGTGTATGCCGTGGCCACCGGCTCGGGGAGGCCCGCGACCGGCAACCCTGCCGCTCGGAGCGCGGTGGGCTGGTCCGCTGCCGGGTCGGCCGCGACGACGAGGTCCGCCTCGCGGAGCGCGTCCCAGGCGGAGGCGGCCAGCAGACCCGGGGCGACCCGGGGGCTGGTGGTCAGCAGGCTCAGCCGGCGGGCTCCGGCGTGCGTCGGTGGGGTCACCGCGGGCGCGTCCTGCTCGACCTGTCGGTCACCGTGCAGCACCCGCCCGTCGGTCACGATCAGCTGTCGGCGGCCGCGTCGTCGGCCTGGATCCAGTCCGGCACGACGGGGCTGAGCCCGCCGTTGGTGGCGTCCCAGGTGCCGTAGCGCGGGTTGACGTCGACCTCCACCGCGGCGAGGTCCTCGGTGGTCACCGACTGCGCGCGCTGGAGAGCCTCGGCCATGGCGGGGTCCTGGAAGGTGGCCTGGTCACCGAGCACCTGCTGGTACTGGCGCGAGCGCGCAGCGTCCAGCGTGGCCCGGCCCGGGTCGTTGACGCCGTTCGTCGCGAGCAGCTGGCGGACCGCCGACTCGGTCGTCTCCGCCGGCGAGCCGGCGAAGACCTCGTCGAGCAGCGGCAGGAGCGCGAGGTCGGCGACGACCTGCTGCGGCTCGCCCGGCTGCTGGGCCAGGGCGTTGAGCTGGGTGGTCGCCTCCTGCAGCTCGGCGACGGTGTAGTCGGTCCCGTCGACGCTGACCGCGGTGTCCGAGCCGATACCGGTCGAGCAGCCGGCCAGGGCGAGCACGGCGGTGAGGGCGAGGGCGGTCTTGAGGGGATGGCGCTTCACGCGGGCCATCATCGCACGCGCGGCGGGGTGCGCCCCTGGGGGCGGGAGCCGGGAGCCGGGCCAGGAAGAGATGTTCGCTCACCTGTCCACAAGCCTAGTGTCGACGCCAGGAATGTCGGACTGGTGTTCTAGAATGGAGGCAGGTTCGGGGCCACGGGAAAGGTGGCGGCGACCGCGTCACGTGGGGAGGGGTGTGCGCATGGCGGAGATCGGGACGGGCGAGGGTATGCCCGGTGAGAGCGAGCGGTTCGAGCAGTCCGAGCGGTCCGTGACGGACGCCTCCTCGGGGGCGCGCTGGCCCGGCGAGTCGCAGGTCGACGAGACGGTGCTCACGCTGCGCGGGGTGGCGGCGCGGCGTGCGGTGGAGGACGCCGAGCTGATCAGCGCCGCAGCGGCGGTCCTCGCGCGGGTCCGCGACGGGGTGATCGACAAGCGCGGCCTGGTGGGCGTGGAGCTGACCACGACACAGAGGGCCACCGTCGATTCGGCGGCCCGCTCTCTCGCGGCCGCGGAGCTGGAGATCGCAGCGGGCTTCGGGGTCGGTGAGTCGCGGACCCTGATCCGCGCGGCGTCGGCGCCGTCCGAGCTGGCGCGGCAGGTCGACGCGGCGCTGCGCAGGGGCGAGGCGTCGTGGCCGCTGGTGCGGGCCTTCTTCGACTCCACCGCGTCGCTGTCGGCGGACCAGCGCCTCCTGGTGGCCGGGTCACTCTTCGGCGACCAGGCCTCGCAGGCGGTCGGCGACCGGCTCGACCCCGACGGTGAGCTGCACGGCCGGCCGTGGGGACACTCGTCGTTCACCGCCGCGCTCGAGGCCGAGGTCACCGCTGCCCGCGCGGCCGATCCCGACGACGAACGCCGTCGCCGCGAGCGCGCCTACCAGCGTCGCCGGGTCACCGTCCGCGTCCACGACGACGGCACCGCGACCCTGCGTCTGACCGGGCCGGCCGCCTCCGTGGTCGCCGGAGGCCAGCGGCTGGACCGCGCCGCCCGCACCCTGCGCCGCGAGGGCGACGCACGCACCCTCGACCAGCTGCGCGCCGACACCGCACAGGTGCTGCTCATGTACGGCACCTTTCCCCTGCCCAGCACCAGCAGCAGCACGATCACCAGCACCTCAGCCTCAGCGGCGACGTCCGACGCACCGCCGGCCGACGGAACCGACGTTCAATCGGCCTCCGGGACGAACGCTCAAGCCGCCGCCGGTCATAGGGACGGCGCACCCGCTCCGGAGCCCGAGCCCACTCCCGCGCCCGAGCCCGCGCCCACTCCCGAGTCCGAGGCGTCGCCGGACGGCCGGGTCACGAGCTCTGGCTTCGACGACATCCTGGCCCCGGAGGATGTGGACCAGCTGATCCGCGTGCTCAACGCCCTCCCGACGGTGACCCTCCAGGTTGTGGTGCCCTACAGCGCTTTGGCCGGGGGCTTTCCGGTCTGCGTCCGCTGCGGTCACGCGACGCACCGGCCGTCCGACCACCCACCGCCAACCGAGACACTTCCGGACGACAGCCCACCAGAGGACGGTTCGCCGTGCCGCATACCTCCGGACGAGGGCCCCCCGGCCGGCACACCGCCCGACGAGGGAGCGCGCCCGCCCAGGCGCGGGCGAGTGGGACAGGTGATGGGACCTCATCCCTTCTTCGTCACCGACAACCATGTGCGCGAGCTGGCGCTCTTCCCCGGCACGACGCTGCACCGACTGGTCACGGATCCCCTGGACGGTCGCCTCATCGAGCGGACGATCGCCTCCTACCGCCCGGACACCGACATGCGCCGCCAGGTGATCGCCGCCGACCAGCTCAACAGGGCACCAGGCCCCCGGCTCGGTGCCCATGGAGGCGAGCTGGACCACGTCACGCCGTACGGCTGGGCCGGTGGTCCGACAGGAGAGCTCAACCTCGCTCTGCTCGCGAAGCGGCCGCACCGGTTCAAGACAGAGGGGATGTGGCACCTCAGCCTCGGTGCCCGCCGCGACCTGACCGTCACCACGCTGCTGGGGCAGATGGTCACCACCCGCACCTTCGACTACCGCACCTACCTGCGCGGTGCGGAGCCGGCTGGCCGCCGGGACCGGGCAAACCGACTGGTCTACGCCGCCCTCGCCGAGCACCCGGCCAACCGCTATCGAGCCAGGAGCGGCGAGACCTGCATCCGGCTGACCGGCACCAGCGATGACGGGCAGATCCACGAAGGGCCGACATCGGGCCACCCGACCTTGATCGATCTCCTGGGCCTGACCGACGACCCGCCCGGCGACGCCGCCTGAGCCTCCAGAACCGAGATTCGCCCTACGGCAGTTCAGCGGGAGAAGGCCCTCAGCAGGGGAAGCCCCTCAACAGGCGAAGCCCCTCAACAGGCGAAGCCCCTCAGCGGGGGAAGCCCCTCAGCGGGCGAAGCGCTCCAGAGTCGACCCGAGGCCGGGCAGCGCCTCGACGACGTGCTCCTTGCCCTTGCCCCGCAGCGAGCGGTAGACCTTGCCCAGAGGGTTGCCCTCGACCGCGGCGGCCTTGGCGTCGGCCACGGCCAGCAGCTCGTCGGCGACCTGGTGCGCGCGGGCCGGGTCGGCGAGGTAGGCGCCGAAGGCCCGTCCGTCGGCAGCAGCCCAGTGCGGGTCGAGCGCCGACGCGACGCCGGGCAGCAGTGCGTTGACGGACCTCTTCACGGTCCCCTCGCTCGCCTTCTTCGCGCCCGCGAAGGCCGTCTTCAGCACCGTGCCGGAGATGCCCTTCTTGCTGGCCACCTCCGTCTCGATGAGCTGGACCAGGGCATCGACCACCTGGGGCCGCGTGGTCGGGTCGAGCAGGCGGGCAGAGAGCGACGTCGTCATGGGAGACAGCATCTCAGGTCGTTGCAGACGTCCGGTCGTGCGGGCGGCGAGCTCAGCCCTGCCGGGCCGCCGCCGCGGCGATGTCGTCCAGAAGGACGGCCTTGACCAGCTGACCGGCCCAGTCGAGGATGTCGCGGTCACGCAGCGGCTTGCCCCCGACCCGCGCGGTCTTGGGTGCGGGCACGAGGATCTGGCGCACGGCCGGCTTGATGATGGTCCCCGGGTAGAGCCGCGTCAGGCGCAGCTGCTGGCTGTCGCGCAGCTCCTCGACAGGCCCGAACCGGATCATCTGACCCTGCACGCCGATGTCGCTGATCCCGGCCGCCCGCGCGATCGTGCGCAGGCGGGCCACCTCGAGCAGGGTCGCGACCGCGGCCGGGGGCTCGCCGTAGCGGTCGACCAGCTCGGCACGGATCTCCTCCAGCTCCTGCTCGTCCTTGACCTGCGCGAGCTTGCGGTAGGCCTCGAGGCGCAGCCGCTCGCCCGGCACGTAGTCGTGAGGCAGGTGCGCGTCGACCGGCAGCTCGATCTTGACCTCGACCGGAGCAGCCTCGTCCTCGCCCTTGAACGAGGCCACGGCCTCGCCGACCATCCGGACGTAGAGGTCGAAACCGACGCCCTCGATGTGCCCGGACTGCTCGCCACCCAGCAGGTTGCCGGCGCCACGGATCTCCAGGTCCTTCATCGCCACCGCCATACCAGCGCCCAGATCGGTGTTGGCGGCGATCGTCTGCAGGCGGTCGACCGCGGTCTCGGTGAGCGGCTTCTCCGGCGGGTAGAGGAAGTAGGAGTAGGCCCGCTCACGCCCGCGGCCGACGCGTCCGCGCAGCTGGTGCAGCTGCGAGAGGCCCAGCGTGTCGGCCCGCTCGACGATGAGGGTGTTGGCGTTGGAGATGTCCAGGCCCGTCTCGACGATCGTGGTGCAGACCAGCACGTCGAACTTGCGCTCCCAGAAGTCCACGACGACCTGCTCCAGCCGGTGCTCCCCCATCTGACCGTGGGCGGTCTGGATCCGAGCCTCGGGCACGAGCTCGCGCAGCCGCGACGCGGTCTTCTCGATCGTGCCCACCTTGTTGTGGACGTAGAACACCTGTCCCTCGCGCAGCAGCTCGCGCCGGATCGCGGCGGCGATCTGCTTCTCGTCATAGCCACCGACGAACGTCAGGACGGGGTGGCGCTCCTCCGGAGGGGTCGCCAGCGTGGACATCTCACGGATGCCCGTCACGGCCATCTCGAGCGTCCGCGGGATCGGGGTCGCCGACATCGCGAGCACGTCCACGTTGGTGCGCAGCGCCTTGAGCTGCTCCTTGTGCTCGACGCCGAAGCGCTGCTCCTCGTCGATGATCACCAGGCCCAGGTCCTTGAAGCGGACCGTCGACCCGAAGATGCGGTGGGTGCCGATGACGAGGTCGACCGACCCGTCGGCCAGACCATCGATCGTCTCCTTGGCCTCCTTGTCGCTCTGGAAGCGCGACAGCGCCCGCACCGTGACAGGGAACTGCGCGTAGCGCTCGGAGAAGGTGTTGAAGTGCTGCTGCACCAGCAGCGTCGTCGGCACAAGCACCGCCACCTGCTTGCCGTCCTGGATCGCCTTGAAGGCCGCACGCACCGCGATCTCGGTCTTGCCGTAACCCACGTCGCCGCAGATCAGGCGGTCCATCGGGACCGTCTTCTCCATGTCGGCCTTGACCTCGTCGATCGTCGACAGCTGGTCGGGGGTCTCGACGAAGGCGAAGGCGTCCTCGAGCTCGCGCTGCCACGGGCTGTCCGGAGCGAACGCGTGACCCTCGGTCGCCATCCGGGCGGAGTAGAGACGGATCAGCTCGGCCGCGATCTGCTTGACGTGCTTGCGTGCCCTCGCCTTGGTCTTCTGCCAGTCCGATCCACCGAGGCGGTTGAGGGTGGGCGCCTCTCCGCCGACGTACTTGGTCAGCTGGTCGAGCTGGTCGGTCGGCAGGAACAGCCGGTCGGCCGGCTGCCCCCGCTTGGAGGAGGCGTACTCGAGCACGACGTACTCCCGCGTGGCCCCCTGCACCTGCCGCTTGGCCATCTCCACGAACTTGCCCACGCCGTGCTGCTCGTGCACGACGTAGTCGCCGGGCCGCAGCGCCAGCGGGTCCACCTGCTGACGCCGACGCGAGGGCATCCGACGCATGTCGCGCGTCGAGCCGCCCGACCCCGCCTGACCGGTCAGGTCGGTCTCGCCCACGAGCACGAAGCCCGTCCCCGTGAGCACGAACCCGCGCCCGACCGCCCCGGTCGTCACCGTGACCAGGTCCGCGGTGACGTCGTCGGCGCTGGTTAGCGGGCTCACCAACCGATGAGGTATGCCGTGCTCGCCCAGGACCTCGGCGACGCGGCGCGCCATACCGGCACCGTCCGGGCTGACCAGCACGCGACGTCCCTCGTCCAGCCAGGAGCGCAGGTCGCGCACGATGGCCTCGGCGTCGCTGCGGTAGGACTCGATCGGGGCGCTGGGCACCACGAGGGTCGCGACGCGGTCGTCGGCGCCGTCCGTGAGCTCCTCGAGCTCGGTGTCGACGAGGAAGGGGGTGAGCGACCACCACGGTCGCCCGGTCGTGAGCGCGTGCTGACGCATGTCGCCCAGGGACCACGACGACGCCGTGCCCAGCAGGCGCTGCAGGTCGATCGGCGCGGCGGCCTCCGACGTCGCCGCCGCTGCCCAGCTGGCCTGCAGGAACTCCTCGGAGGTCGCGACGAGGTCGTGCGCCCGGGTCCGGACCCGTTCGGGGTCGAGCAGCACGACCCGTGACCCGGCCGGCAGGACGTCGACGAGAGTCTCCATGCCGTCGACGAGGACCGGCGCGAGCGACTCCATACCCTCCACGGCCACGCCCTCGGCGACCTTGGCCAGCATCTCGGCGGCGCCCGGCAGGCTGCCGACGAGCTGCCGTGCACGCTCGCGCACGTCGTCGGTCAGCAGCACCTCACGGCAGGGCGGCGCGTAGAGGCCGTGCGCGGCGATCTCGAGCGAGCGCTGGTCGGCCACCTTGAACCACCGGACCTCCTCGACCGTGTCTCCCCAGAACTCGACGCGGACCGGGTGCTCCTCGGTCGGCGGGAAGACGTCGAGGATGCCGCCGCGGACCGCGAACTCGCCGCGCCGCTCGACCATGTCCGTGCGGGTGTATGCCGCGCCCACCAGCGCCTCGACCACCTCGGCCAGCGGCCGCTCGTCCCCCGCACGCAGCCGGACCGGGCGAAGCTCGCCCAGACCCCTCACGATCGGCTGGAGCAGCGCGCGGACCGACGCGACGACGACGCGCACCGGGCCCGCCTGCGGGTCCTCCGGCTCCGGGTGGGCCAGGCGCCGCAGGGTCGCGAGCCGGCGGCCGACCGTGTCCGAGCGGGGGCTGAGCCGTTCGTGCGGCAGCGTCTCCCAGCTCGGGAACCCCGCCACCCCGGCGGCGCCGTCCTCGTCGAGCAGCTCGCCCAGCATCGCCACGAGGTCGTCGGCCTCCCGCCCGGTCGCCGTGACAGCGAGCACCGGACTGCTGTCGCTGCGCACGAGCGCCGCCACCGCGGCAGCGTGCGCGCCGCCGACGAGCGAGACGTCGACGGTCGGCTCACCGCTGCGGGCGGCGTCGAGCACGGCGGAGAAGGCCGGGTCGGCGCAGAGCAGGTCGACGACGGGTGACAGGTGCATGGGTGCAGGATCCTTGGCCGGGAGGGGCGGTCGGTGGCCTCCTGATTCTAGGTGCCGGGGCCGACAGCCCCTCGATGTGGGCGTGACATGCTGGGAGCACCTGCCACCGCTTGCGGTGGACGCGCGCGAACCAGGTCAGGGAGGATCACAGTCGTGATGGTCAGTGCAGTTCGCAGGGCCCGACGTGCTGGGTATGCCGCCGCCCTCACCTTCGTGGTGGGCGCGCTGGTGGCCGCTCCACCGGCGTCCGCCGAGGAGCCGCTCAACCTTCAGGAGAGCGTCTACGACCCGGCCGACGCGCTGAGCAGCGCCGAGGAGGCGCGGGCGCAGGAGGAGATCGACCAGCTCCGCGAGGAGACCGGGCTCCAGCTGTTCGTCGCCTTCGTGGACGAGTTCACCGACAGCGGCGAGCAGGTGGACGGGCCCACGTGGGCCGAGCTGACCGCCGAGGCCTCCGGCCTGGGGACCGGCGACCTGGTGCTCGCGGTGGCGGTGGAGCAGCGCCAGTACGGCCTGGGCGACGTCGGCAGCACCCTGCCCCAGGGCCAGCTCCAGGACGTGCAGCTCCAGGACGTCGAGCCGGCGCTGAGCCAGGACGACTGGGCAGGCGCGGTCAGCGGCGCGGTCGAGGGACTGGCTCGGGAGTACTCCGGGGGCTCTGGCGGGGCGCTGGAGCCCCAGGGCCCGGTCTACAACGACACCGACAGCGGGCTCGGGATGGGCGCCATCCCCGGCCTGCTCATCGGCGCGCCGGTCGTGCTGCTGGTCGGTTCCGGTCTGATCAGGTCCGTGGCGCGCCGCAGGCGTCGCCCCAGTGCCGGGGTGCCGGTGCCGGCGGGTGCGCAGGGGGTCTCGCTGCAGGACCTGCAGCGCGAGGCGTCCGAGGCCCTGGTCGGGATGGACAACGCGCTGCGCTCGGCCGAGGAGGAGCTCGCCTTCGCCGAGGCCCAGTTCGGGACCCAGCGCACCGAGCAGTTCCGCGAGGTCCTGGGCCAGGCCCGGCAGGCCGCCACGGAGGCGTTCTCGCTGCGCCAGCAGCTCGACGACGACCAGCAGGAGCCCGAGGACGTCCAGCGCTCGATGCTCGCGCGCATCGTGGAGCTCACGGGCACCTCACGGCGCACGCTCGACGAGCACACCCAGGAGTTCGCGACCCTGCGCTCGCTGCAGGACCGTGCGCCGCAGTTCCTCGACGAGCTGGCCACCCGCGCGCGGGAGACCCGCGAGCGGGTGCCCGCGGCCAGCCAGGAGGTCGAAGGGCTCGCCGCGCGCTACCCGGCCCAGGCCCTGGGCACCGTCCGCGAGCACCTGACGCAGGTCGACTCCCTCCTGCGATCCGCAGACGGGTTCGTCACCGCAGGCCGGCAGTCCGTGGAGCGGGACGACCGCCCGGCCGCGGTCGCCGCGGCCCGTGCAGCGGAGGAGGCCATCGGGCAGGCCAGCAGGCTCCTCGACCAGATCTCCCGCGCCGGCGAGGACCTGGAGAACGCCTCCACCGAGCTGAGCCGACGGGTCACCTCCATCAGCTCCGACCTGCAGGACGCCCAGCGCCTCGCCCCGCGCGAGCCCGTCGTTGCCCAGGCGGTCCAGCGGGCCCGCGCTGCGGTGGAGTCGGCGCAGTCCAGCCGCTCCACCGGCGACCCGCTCCGTGCGCTCGCCGAGCTCGACCGCGCCGAGCACGACCTCGACACCCTCCTGCAGCCGATGCGTGACGCCGAGGCCCACCTGACCCGGATGCGCGAGAACTTCGACCAGCGCGTGGCCCGGGTCGGGGCCCGTCTGCGCAGCATCGACGAGACGATCTCGACCCGTCGCGGCGCGGTGAGCAGCGGTGCCCGCACCCGGATCTCCGAGGCTCTGCGCGTCTTCGACGAGGCGCAGTCGCAGGCCCGCACCGACCCCGGGGTGGCCATGGGGCTCCTGACCCGGGCCGAGCAGCTCGGCGAGCAGGCGCTCACCGAGGCCCAGAACGACCTGTCGTCCTGGGGCGGCTCTGGCGGCTACGGCGGCGGGTTCGGCGGACCGGGTCGCACCTACGGCGGCGGCATCGACCCCCTCTCCGTGATCCTCGGCGGCATCCTGCTGGGCGGCCGGGGCGGCGGTCACCACCACTCCGGCGGGTGGGGCGGCGGCGGCTCCTTCGGCGGCGGCGGAGGCTTCGGCGGAGGCGGCTTCGGCGGCGGGGGCTTCGGCGGAGGGGGCGGCGGCGGCACCTTCACAGGAGGCCGCTTCTAGAGGCCCGGCCACCGGCACTGACCACAGACCACAGACCTGCACGACACGTCATACCCGAGAAGGCCCCGCCGGCACGGCGGTACGGAAAGGAACGAGCATGACCCAGAAGCAGACCATCCTCGGCCGCATCAGCCAGCTCGCCCGGGCCAACATCAACGCGCTGCTCGACCGCGCCGAGAACCCGGAGAAGATGCTGGACCAGCTGATCCGCGACTACACCAACAGCATCGCCGAGGCGGAGGAGGCGGTCGCCCAGACCATCGCCAACGTGCGGATGGCCGAGGCCGACCTGCAGTCCGACCGTGAGTCCGTGGCCGAGTGGGGCCGCAAGGCCGCAGCCGCCTCCGCCAAGGCCGAGGAGCTGCGGGCGGCGGGCGACCCGGACGGGGCGTTCAAGTTCGACGACCTGGCGCGGGTGGCGCTCAGCCGCCAGATCCAGCACGAGAACGACATCAAGACCTCCGAGCCCGTCATCGCGCAGCAGAACGCCACGGTCGACCAGCTCAAGGACGGTCTGACCCAGATGAAGACCAAGCTGGAGGACCTCAAGTCGCGTCGCGGCACCCTGGTCGCCCGCGCCCGCAGCGTCGAGGCCCAGGAGAAGGTGCAGGACGCGATGTCCTCCATCGACGTGATGGACCCCTCGAGCGACCTCGCCCGCTGGGAGGACAGCATCCGTCGACAGGAGGCCGTCGTCCAGGGCCGCGCCGAGGCTGCGGCGACCAGGCTGGAGGACCAGTTCGCCGAGCTCGAGACCGCCAGCGGCGACGCCGAGGTCGAGGCGCGCCTGCAGCAGCTCAAGCAGCACGGCTGACCGACACCAGGTCTGACCGACGCACGGGCCCGGGTCGCCGTCACGGCGGCCCGGGCCCGTCGTCGTCGCTCAGCGCGAGTGCCAGCGCTGCTGCGCGTCGAGCAGCCCCTGCGTCACGAGGTCCACCACGGCGTCGACGCCGTCAGCGATCAGGATCTCGGTCTCCACCTTGTCGCGGGCGGGGAAGTCGGACAGGACGTAGTCGGCCGGGTCCTGCCGGCCGGGAGGGCGCCCGATCCCGAGCCGCACCCTCAGGTAGTCGCGCGTGCCGAGGCTCTGGCTGATCGACCTCAGGCCGTTGTGGCCGCCCTCGCCACCGCCCTGCTTCAGGCGCACCTGCCCGGGCTCGATGTCCAGCTCGTCGTGCACGACGACCACCTGCTCGGCGGGCACCTTGTAGAACTTCGCCAGGCCGGACACCGGTCCGCCCGAGACGTTCATGTAGGTCATCGGCTGCGCGATCACGCCGCGCGGGCCGGGGACCCCGCCTGCGCCGGTGCCGAGCCGCACCTCGGCCGCCCACGCCTGGGCCGCCTTGTGCTGCTTCAGGGTCGCCGACGCCTGCCGCGCCAGCTCGGCGACGACCATCGCACCGATGTTGTGGCGGTGCCCGGCATACTTCGGGCCGGGGTTGCCGAGGCCGACGACGAGCCAGGGGGCGTCCATGTCGGGCTGCTCCTTCGAGGTGGTGGGTCCGAGGGCCAGTCTGCCGCCCGGGCTTCTCGCGACCGGATTCTGTTCTGTGAGTCTGATGCATCCGACTCACAGAACAGGACGCGGTCGCGAGTGTGATGCCCGGACGGGGTGGTGGAACGCCGCGCGGCCACGGCCCCGGCTGGGGACGTGGCCGCGCGTGCGTGGTGCGGTGCTCGGAAGAGCGGGGGGCTCAGGCCTCCTCGGTCTTCTCCTCGGCGTCGGCCTCGGCGGCCTCGCCCTCGGCTGCCTCGCCCTCGGCGCCCTCGGCCGCAGCGTCGGACTCCTCGTGCTCGATGCCGGCCTCAGCCTCGGCCTCGGCGAGCTCGGCCTCGAGGGCCTCCTCGGAGATGGCCTGGGTGACGTTGACGACGAGGGCCTCGGCGTCGGTGACCAGGGTGACGCCCGAGGGCAGCTCCACCTGGCCGGCCAGGATCTGGGTGCCGGCCTCGGCGCCCTCGACGGAGACGACGAAGGTCTCCGGGATGTGCAGCGCCTCGGCCTCGACCGACAGCGTCGCGTGATCGACGGTCACGACGGTCTCGGGACCGGCCTCGCCCTCGACGTGGACGGGGACATCCACGACGACCTTCTCGCCGCGGCGCACGATGACGAGGTCGACGTGCTCGATGACGCGCTTGATCGGGTCACGCTGGACGTCCTTGGCAAGAGCCAGGTGCTCGTCGCCCTCGACGTTCAGGGTCAGGACCGCGTTGCTCGCGCGCAGGGCGAGGAGGGTCTCGTGACCCGGCAGGGTGACGTGGATCGGGTCGGTGCCGTGGCCGTAGAGGACGGCGGGGATCTTGTCGGCGCGGCGGATGCGGCGCGCAGCGCCCTTGCCGAACTCGGTGCGCTTCTCGGCGGAGATCTTCAGCTGGTCGGACATGCGTCTAGGCCTCTTCTTCTCGGGTGATCACTTCGGTGGGCCTCGACGCGGGACACGGCACGGCGGGCTCCACGGAGGCGTCAGGACTCACCCGAGACAGTCGGGCGACGCGACGCGCTTCGTCGAATCACGGCCACCGCACGTCCGTGCGGTGTCCCTCGCCGAGGCAACCCGGGCATTCTAGCCAGGGTCGAGCGGGGAGCGGAAATCGCCTCAGGCCCGACCGTCGAACATCGAGGTGACCGAGCCGTCCTCGAAGACCTCCCGGATGGCGCGGCTGATCAGCGGTGCGATGGACAGCTCGGTGAGCTTGTCCAGCGCGCGCGCCTCCTCCGACAGCGGCAGCGTGTTGGTCACGACGACCTCCCTGGCCACCGAGGCGGACAGCCGCTCGATCGCCGGGCCGGAGAACAACCCGTGGGTCGCGGCGATGATGACGCTCGCGGCACCGTCGGCCATCAGGGCGTCGGCCGCCTGGCAGATCGTGCCGCCGGAGTCGATCATGTCGTCGACGAGCACGCAGGTGCGGCCCTTGACCTCGCCCACGACGCGCTTGGCCACCGACTGGTTGGGGCGGGTGATGTCGCGGGTCTTGTGGATGAACGCCAGCGGCACCCCGCCGAGGCTGTTCGACCAGTACTCCGCGACCTTGATGCGGCCGGCGTCGGGCGAGACGACGGCCAGCTCCTCGTCGCCGTACTTGTCGCGCACGTAGTCGGCCAGGATCGGCAGCGCCATCAGGTGGTCGACGGGGCCGTCGAAGAAGCCCTGGATCTGCGCCGTGTGCAGGTCGACCGCCATGAGCCGGTCGGCGCCGGCGGTCTTGAACAGGTCGGCCATCAGGCGGGCGGAGATCGGCTCACGGCCGCGGTGCTTCTTGTCCTGGCGCGCGTAGCCGTAGAAGGGCAGCACGACCGTGATCCGCTTGGCCGAGGCACGCTTGAGCGCGTCGACCATGATCAGGTGCTCCATGATCCACTCGTTGACCGGGGCCGTGTGGCTCTGGATGACGAAGGCGTCGCACCCGCGCACGCTCTCGGCGAAGCGGACGTAGATCTCGCTGTTGGCGAAGGCGTACGCCTCG
Source organism: Ornithinimicrobium tianjinense (assembly GCF_014636495.1). Taxonomy (GTDB): domain Bacteria; phylum Actinomycetota; class Actinomycetes; order Actinomycetales; family Dermatophilaceae; genus Ornithinicoccus; species Ornithinicoccus tianjinensis. The sequence continues at coordinate 313,885 of NZ_BMEM01000001.1, read as the reverse complement.
GTCGGCACCAGCTCGGTGCCCAGGTTCTCGGCGATCTCCCCGGCGAGGGCGGGGTGCGCCCTGCCCGTGAAGACCATGAGGTTCTTCTGGGTGGCCTTCTGGATGCCGGTCATTCAGCTCTCCTGGGTGGTGGGGTGGGGGCGGAGGTATGCGGTGCCTGCCCGCTCGGCGCCTCGGAGGCCTGCGCCGCCAGCGCGGCCTCGGCGGCGGCGGCGGTCCTGGTGCCGGCCCGGCGCCGGGCGACCCAGCCGTCGACGTTGCGCTGACGGCTGCGGGCGACGGCGATCTGGCCGGGAGCGACGGTGCCCTCGATCGTCGACCCCGCGGCGACGTAGGCCCCGTCGGCGATGTGGACCGGCGCGACCAGCACGGAGTCGGAGCCGACGAAGGAGTGCCGCCCGACGGTGGTGTGGTGCTTGGCGACACCGTCGTAGTTGGCGAAGATCGTGCCGGCGCCGATGTTGGCACCCTCGCCGATCGTGGCGTCGCCGCAGTAGGTCAGGTGCGGCACCTTGGCGCCGTCACCGATCTGGGCGTTCTTGGTCTCGACGAAGCCGCCGATCTTGCCCCTGGCGCCCAGGACCGTGCCCGGACGCAGGTAGGAGAACGGTCCGACCGTCGCCTCGGCGCCGATGAGGGCGGCCTCGGCCTGGGTCCGGACGACGCTGGCGCCGTCGCCGACCTCGGTGTCGGTCAGCGTGGTGTCGGGCCCGATGACCGCGTCGGCACCGATCGTCGTGGCACCGAGCAGCTGGGTGCCGGGCCGCACCACCGTGTCGCGGCCGATCGTCACCTCGGCGTCGATCCAGGTCGTGTCCGGGTCGACGACGGTGACCCCCTCCCGCATCCAGTGCTCGACGGTGCGCCGGTTGAGCTCCTTGCCCAGGGCCGCCAGCTGCACGCGGTCGTTGACACCTTCCGTCTGCCACAGGTCGTCGACGAGGTGCGCGCTGACCTTGCGACCGTCCCGCCGGGCGATGGCGATGACGTCGGTGAGGTACTTCTCCCCCTGCGCGTTGTCGGTGCCGACCTCGGCGAGGGCCGCCCGCAGCACCTGCGCGTCGAAGGCGTAGATCCCGGAGTTGATCTCGCGGACGTCGACGACGTGCGCCAGGTCGTCGCCCGCCGAGCGGTGGGCCAGGGCGTCCTTGTACTCCATGATCGCCACCACGTCGCCGGCCTCGTCGCGCACCACCCGGCCGTAGGCCTTGGCGTCGTCGAGCTCGGCGGTGATCACGGTGACGGCGGCGCCGCTGCTCTCGTGGCGCTCGGTCAGCTCCACCAGCGTCTGCCCGGTCAGCAGGGGCACGTCCCCCATCGTCACCAGCACGGTGCCGGCGAGGTCGGCGGGCAGCGCGTCCAGCCCGCACTCGCAGGCCCGACCGGTGCCCTTGACCTCGTCCTGGTCGGCGACGACCACCTGCGGGTCGAGCTCGCCGACGTGCGCGGCGACCTGGTCCCGCTCGTGACGCACCACCACGGCGAGGTGCTGCGGGGAGGCCTGGCGCGCGGCATACAGGGCATGACCGAGCAGGGTGCGCCCGCCGATGCGGTGCAGGACCTTGGGGGTCGCTGACTTCATCCGGGTGCCTTCCCCGGCGGCCAGGACGATGACGGCGGCGGGATGGTGTGTCGTCACCCGCCCGACTCTACTTGGCATGATGGGCCGGTGACCTCCTCCCCGCCCAAGACCGCCACCCGCAACCGGATGACGGGCCCGCAGCGGCGCCAGCAGCTCATCTCGATCGGTCGGGCACTGTTCGCCGAGAAGGGTTTCGAGGGCACCAGCGTCGAGGAGATCGCGGCGACCGCGGGGGTCTCCAAGCCGGTGATCTACGAGCACTTCGGGGGCAAGGAGGGGCTCTACGCCGTCGTCGTCGACCGCGAGATCTCGGCGCTGCTGGGGCAGATCACCGACGCGCTGACCGAGCACGAGGGCAACGCCCGCGCGCTGCTGGAGGCGGCCGCGCTGGCCCTGCTCGACTACATCGAGACCTCGACCGACGGCTTCCGGATCCTCGTCCGCGACAGCCCGCCGGGGCAGTCGACCGGCTCCTTCGCGAGCCTGATCAGCGACATCGCCAGCCAGGTCGAGCACATCCTCGCCGCCGAGTTCAGGCGCCGCCGGCTCGACCCCAAGACCGCGCCGCTCTACGCCCAGATGCTGGTCGGGATGGTGGCGATCCCCGGAGGGTGGTGGCTGGACTCCCGGCGGATGAAGAAGGAGGACGTGGCCGCCCACCTCGTCAACCTCGCCTGGAACGGCCTGGCCGGCATGGAGGCCAAGCCGACCCTGCGCAGCCGCGCCCGCCGGGGCTGACCGTCCCGCCACGGACGGGTGCCCGGCCCACGGTGGCCTAGGCTTGGGTGGTCCTTCGGGACGTTCCCCGGTTGCTCTGCTGGCAGGGGCCGCCTGACTTTGAATCAGGATTAGCGACGAAGGTTCGATTCCTTCCCGGGGAGCCGCCGACCGCTCCGCCCGCTCGGGCTACCCGCGGGAGCCCCGCGACGGCGCCCGGCTCGGCTCGAGGTCGACGAGCAGTTCTTTCAGGTATGCCGCCAGGTCGGCCCTGCCCTCCACGTCCAGGACCGCGAGCAGCTCACGCTCACCCTCGAGCAGCGCCTCCAGCGCCCGGTCCGCGAGCCCAAGACCCTCGGGAGTGAGGGTGACGAGCACCGCCCGGCGGTCGCGCGGCGAGGTCTCGCGCCGCAGCAGCCCACGGTCGGCGAGCCGGTCGAGGCGGTTGGTCATCGTGCCGCTCGTCACCAGCGTCTCGCGCAGCAGGTCACCGGGCGTGAGCTGGTAGGGCTCTCCCGATCTGCGCAGCGCCGAGAGCACGTCGAACTCCCATGCCTCCAGGCCCTGCTCGGCAAACGCCCTCCGTCGCTCCAGGTCCAGCAGGCGCGCGAGCCGGGACACCCGGGAGAGCACCTCCAGCGGGGCGACGTCGAGGTCAGGACGCTCGCGGCGCCAGGCCTCGACGACAGCGTCCACCTCGTCGTCGACTCCCTCGCCGGCGCGCACCTGGCGTCCTTCGCGTCCCATGCCGACGAGACTAGTGCCGTGGTCGGCGGCCGACGCCCGGGTCGGGCGTGCGGACCGAGCTCGTCAGGGCCAGGATGGCGCCATGAGCGACGACCAGGCACGTGCACTGGAGATCGGCGGCCACCCGACCCACGTCCAGCGCGAGCACCGTCTCGCCAACGTCGGTTGGGTGGTCCTCGGACTCTTCGTCCTCGCGGGTCTCGTGGGGTTCCTGGGTGCCGGGCCCTGGAGCAACCGCACCACAGGCGCGGAGGGCGACGTCGTCCGTGTCGAGCACCAGCGGGTCAGCCACTACGAGGCCGAGGACGTCCTGACGATCCACGTGGCCGAGGAGGCCATCGACGGCGACACTCTCGACCTCGAGCTCACCGGCGACTGGCTCCGGGGCACCGACCTCTCCGCCGTCTTCCCGGAGCCGGACGCCCAGCGTGTCGTCCCCGGGGGCGCCGTGCTTGAGTTCGCCGTAGAACGTCCCGGCGACGTCGCGATCGTGCTGAGCTTCCGACCCCAGAAGCTCGGCGACCTCGAGCTGACCGCTGCGGCGGGCGGCTCGACCGTCACCGTCGACCAGTTCATCCTGCCCTGAGGAGGCCCCGTGGACGCCGTGCTCCGCGCTGTCGCGATCTACCTGATCCTGCTGGTCGTCTTCCGTCTCACCGGCAAGCGCACGCTCGCCCAGATCACGACCTTCGACCTGGTCATCCTGCTCATCGTCGGCGAGTCGACGCAGCAGGCGATGCTCGGCGAGGACTTCTCGATCGTGCACGCGACCCTGGTCATCGTCAGCCTGGTCCTGCTCCAACGGGGCAGCGACTACCTGGCCTGGAAGTTCGACGCCTTCGACCGCGTCACCGAGGGAGTCCCGTCGCTGCTGGTGTCCGACGGCGAGGTCCTGAAGAAGGCGCTGGCCGCGAACAAGGTCAAGGAGGCCGACATCCTGGAGGCGGCCCGCGACAAACAGGGGCTCGAACGCCTCGACCAGATCAAGTGGGCGGTGCTCGAGGCCTCGGGGCACATCACGATCGTCCCGAAGGACAAGGCAGCACCTCAGGCCTGACGGCCGTCGGGCCGCTAGCCCTCCGCCACGTCCGAGGCCTCGAGCCACTCGAGCTCCAGCGCCTCCTCCTGCTCGCCCAGCGTGCGCAGGGCCTCGGTCAGCTCGGCGAGCCGCGCCGGGTCCGTGGAGACCTGGACCATCTGCTCGTGGACGAGCGCCTCCTCGGCGTGGATGCGGTCGAGGGCCTTCTCGACCCTGGCCAGGGTCTTGCGCGCCTCTCGCACCTGCGCCGGGGTGTATGCCGCTGCCGCTGCGGGGCCGCCCGTGCCCGCCGGCGCCGCGGCGCGTGCCGGTGCCGCACCGCCGGAGGCGCGCAGCTGCTGGCGCAGCTCGAGGTACTGCTCGACGCCGCCCGGCAGGTCGCGCAGCGCCCGGTCCCCGAGCAGCGCCACCTGCCGGTCCGTCATCCGCTCCAGCAGGTAGCGGTCGTGGGAGACCACGATGAGCGTCCCGGCCCACCCGTCGAGCACGTCCTCCATCGAGGTCAGGGTGTCGATGTCGAGGTCGTTGGTGGGCTCGTCCAGCAGGAGGACGTTGGGCTCGTCCATGAGCAGCCGCACGAACTGCAGCCGTCGCCGCTCGCCACCGGACAGGTCACCCACGCGTGACTGCTGCCGCCCCCCGCTGAAGCCGAGCCGCTGCGCCAGCGAGGACGCCGAGACCTCCTTGCCGCCGATCGTCGTGAACGACCGCACCTCGGTGATCGCGTCGATCACCGTCCACCCGGCGAGCGGCTCGAGCTCGCGCAGCTCCTGGGTGAGGCAGGCGATCTTCACCGTCTTGCCGGTCTTGAGCTTGCCGGCCGCCAGCGGGTGATGCCCCTGCAGGACCCTCAGGAGGGTGGACTTGCCCGCGCCGTTGACCCCGACGATCCCGTAGCGGTCGCCCGGCCCGATCCGCCAGGTGACCTTGTCCAGCAACGTCTTCTCACCGGCCAGGACCGTCGCGTCGAGCAGGTCGAGCACGTCCTTGCCCAGCCGCGTCGTCGCGAACCGCACCAGCTCGACGGTGTCCCGCGGCGGCGGCTCCCCCTCGATGAGCTGGTTGGCCGCCTCGATGCGGAAGCGCGGCTTGCTCGTCCGCGCGGGGGCACCGCGTCGCAGCCAGGCCAGCTCCTTGCGGGCCAGGTTGGCCCGGCGCTCCTCGGTTACCTGCGCCACGCGGGCACGCTCGACCTTGGCGAGGACGTATGCGGCATACCCGCCCTCGTAGGTGTGCACGTGACCGTCCGCGACCTCCCAGGTGCGGGTCGAGACCGCGTCGAGGAACCAGCGGTCGTGCGTGACGACGAGCAGGGCGTTGCCGGGGCGGGGCCGCTTCGTCGACAGGTATGACGCGAGCCAGGCCACCCCCTCGACGTCGAGGTGGTTGGTCGGCTCGTCGAGCACGAGAAGGTCGGGGTCCTGGACGAGGAGTGCGGCGAGCGCCAGGCGGCGCCGTTCGCCCCCGGACATCGGGCCGACCTCGCGGTCCCAGCCGCCCAGGGCCTGCGCGTCGGTGCCCCCGAGCAGACCGGCCAGGATCTCTCGCACCCGCGCGTCCCCGGCCCACTCGTGCTCCGCGAGGTCTCCGAGCACGACGTCGGCCACCGTCGCCCGCGGGTCCAGCGCGTCGACCTGTCCCAGCATGCCGGTCGTCACCCCGCCCGTGCGGATCACCCGACCGCCGTCCAGCGGCCTCGTCCCGACGACGACGCCGAGCAGGCTCGACTTGCCACCGCCGTTGCGGCCGACCACGCCGATCCGGTCGCCGTCGAGGACACCGACGGACTCGTCGTCGAGGAGCACCTGGGTGCCGGCCAGCAGGTGGGCGTGGTCGAGCGCCACGAGGCTGGCGGGAGCAGGCATACGGGAACTCCTGGGACGGGGTGGGACGACCCCCGATCCTACGTCGCGCCCGTGAGCGGGTGGACTCAGCCGGAGACCGGGGGCACCGTCGGCCCGGCCGGGGCGGTGGCGCGCGACTGCACGAGCTGGGCCCCCGGCACGGGACCGATCGCGCGCAGGATGTCTCCGGCCGGCCCGCGGGCGGCGAGACCCACCGACAGGTCGATCGCCTCGGCCTGCGAGCCCACCAGGAACGCGACGGTGGGGCCCGAGCCGGAGACGATCCCGGCCCGTGCGCCCAGCTCCCGGCCGGCCTGCAGGACCTCGGCGAGGACCGGCTGCAGCGAGATCGCCGCCTCCTGCAGGTCGTTGCGCAGGTGCCCGGCCACCGCGTCCGCGTCCATCCGGCGCAGCGCCTGCATCAGCTCGCCCGACGGCGTGGGGGGCGGGATCTCCTCGCCCCGCTCCGCGCGGAGCCGGTCGCACTCCGCATAAACGGCCGGGGTCGACAGACCCAGCCCCTCCCCCGCCCACAGCACCCAGTGCAGCTCGCCGCGGGCGAGGACCGGCGTGACCTGCTCGCCACGGCCGGAGCCGATGGCGGTGCCTCCGTGCAGCAGGAACGGGATGTCGGAGCCGAGGCTGCCGGCGATCTCCTCGAGCAGGTCGTTCTCGACGTGGTCCAGTCCCCACAGCTCGCGGCAGGCCACGAGGGTTCCCGCGGCGTCGGCGCTGCCGCCGGCCATGCCCCCGGCGACGGGGATCTGCTTGTCGATGTCGATGCGGACGGGCGTGAGGCGGATGCCGCGGGGCCGGCGTCGGGCCAGGGCCTTGGCCGCGACCAGGGCGAGGTTGGAGTCGTCGGTGGGGACGCGGTCGGCATAGGGGCCGGTGACGTGCACCGACCAGGAGGTCGCGGCCTGCACGGTGATCCGGTCGTAGACGCTGACGGCGTGGAAGACGGTGGACAGCTCGTGGTAACCGTCGTCGCGCAGCGGCCCGACCGCCAGCTCGAGGTTGATCTTGCCGGGCACGCGGCAGCACACGACGCCCGACAGCTCCGCTGACCTCATGGCGTCACCATAGGCGAGGTGGGACCGCCGGTGTGGCCGCAGGGGTGGTCGATCACCCGAGTCGATCACCCGAGTCGATCACCCGGCCGCGCGCGCCCGCGCCGCTTCCGCGATGCGTGCGAAGTCCTCGACCCGGAGCACCTCGCCGCGCGCCCTCGGGTCCACCCCGGCAGCGCGCAGGATCTCCTCCGCCTCCGCCCCGGAGCCGGCCCAGCCGGAGAGCGCGGCGCGCAGGGTCTTGCGCCGCTGCGCGAAGGCCGCGTCGACCACCGCGAAGACCTCCTCGCGGGTCGCCGTGGTGCTGGGCGGGTCGCGCCGGACCATGCGGACCAGGCCGGAGTCCACGTTGGGCGCGGGCCAGAAGACGTTGCGGCCGATCCGTCCGGCCCCCGACACCTCGGCATACCAGGCTGCCTTGACGCTGGGCACGCCGTAGACCCGGCTGCCCGGCTGGGCGGCGAGCCGCTCGGCGACCTCGAGCTGGACCATGACCAGGACCTTCTCGATGGTCGGCACGGTCGCGAGCAGGTGCAGCACGACGGGGACCGCGACGTTGTAGGGCAGGTTGGCCACGAGCGCGGTGGGCTGCGGGCCCGGCAGGTCGCGCACCCGCAGGGCGTCGGTATGCAGCACCTCGAGGCGGTCGGCCAGGTCCGGCGCCAGCGCGGCGACCGTCCGGGGCAGCTGGCCCGCCAGTGCGGGGTCGATCTCGACGGCCGTCACCCGCCTGACGTGCGGCAGCAGCGCGAGCGTCAATGAGCCGAGCCCCGGACCCACCTCGAGGACCACGTCGCCGGCGGTGACCTCGGCGGCGCGGACGATGCGGCGGACCGTCCCCTTGTCGATGACGAAGTTCTGCCCCCATTGCTTGGTCGGCCTGATCCCCAGCTGGGACGCCAGGTCGCGGATCTCGGCAGGGCCGAGCAGGGTCTCGACTGCGGTCTCCTCGGGACTGGTCTCCTCGGGACTGGTCTCCTCGGGACTGGTCTCCTCGGGACTGGTCTCCTCGGGATGGGTCACGGCTGCATGATCCCACGCGAAGGCGATGACAGATGCTGGGTCCATGACCACCTACAGCAGTGAGCAGCCGGACCGTGCCGACCTGGACGCCACCGAGGGGCCTGCCGTGGTCATCTTCGGGACCACCTGGTGCGGCCACTGCCTGGCCGCCGACCGCTACCTCACGCCTGCCCTCGCGGCGCATCCGGAGGTGCCCGTCATCGCCGTCGAGGACGGCAAGGGGCGGCGGCTGGGTCGGTCCTACCGGGTGAAGCTCTGGCCGACGCTCATCTTCCTGCGCGACGGCGTGGAGGTCGACCGTGTCGTGCGCCCGACCGGCCGGGCGATGATCGACGCGCCGTTGGCGACGATCACCCAGGAGGGTCCCGCGACAACGTGACACTGCTTCCCCTCCGGAAGCAATCAGTCCGCTGCTTCCCCTCCGGAAGCAATCAGTCCGCTGCGTCCCCTCCGGAAGCAATCAGTCCGCTGCTTCCCCTCCGGCAGCAATCAGTCCGCCGCTTCCGGAGCGGACGCAGACTGTCAGTTGCTTCCGGAGCGGAAGCAGTCTCACGTGGGTCAAGGACCCCTGTCGGGCCGGGCTTCAGGACCAGGGCCCGTAGACTCGCTCGCTGTTGTCCGACAACGCCTGGCACAGCTGGGGGACGCTCGTGTTGAGGGTCGCGGCCATGGCCCGGACCGTGTGCGGGATGAGGTATGGCGCGTTGGCGCGGCCGCGGTGCGGGGTCGGGGTCAGGTAGGGAGCGTCCGTCTCGACCAGCAGGTGCTCCATGGGGGTCACCGCGAGCGCGTTGCGCAGGTCCTTGGCCGACCTGAAGGTCACGGTGCCGGCGAAGGAGAGGAAGTAACCCCGACGGACGCACTCACGGGCCATCTCCATGTCGCCCGAGTAGCAGTGCAGGACCGTCTTCTCGGGCGCGCCCTCCTCGGCGAGGATGCGCAGCACGTCGTCGTGGGCGTCGCGGTCGTGGATCTGGAGCGCGACGCCGAGCTCCTTGGCCAGCGCAATATGACGACGGAACGACTCCTGCTGCACCGCAACACCCTCGGGTCCCGTGCGGAAGTAGTCGAGACCGGTCTCCCCTATCACGCGGATCTTCGGATGCCTTGCCAGGGAGGCGATCTCGTCGAAGACCTCGTCGAGGTCCCCGGCCGCCTCGTGGCGGGGGACCTCGTTGGGATGGATGGCGACGCCGCCGAGCAGGGCCGGGTGGTCGTCGAGGAGCGAGACCGTCCAGCGGGCGGAGCCGATGTCGCAGCCGATCTGGACCAGGCGGTCGACGCCCACCGACGCGGCCTCGGCGATGATCTGCTCCACGGCGACGGCCGGGGAGTCGTCCCGCTGGATGTCGAGGTGACAGTGGTTGTCGACGACGGGCAGGGGGAGCCTGTCGGGCAGCTCCGGTCGCTCGGCGAGCCGCTGGTCGGTCACGACGCGTCGACCAGGCCGAGGCGCGCGCGCTCCTCGTCGACCACGGACGGGTCCAGCTTGGTGAAGATCGGTGACGGCTTAGCGACAGGGGCCCCCACGGTGACGGGTCGGTGCTCCCAGCGCGGGACGGCGGAGTACTCGCCGGTGATGACTGGGTAGTCAGGGCGTCCCGCGTCGTCGAGGTCGCTCACCTCCGCGATCTGCGGCATCGGCTGGAAGACGCCCTCCCCGCCCAGCGCCTGGTGCACCGCGGTGGAGCTGTGCGGCAGGTAGGGCGAGAGGATCGTGTTGAGGTCGACGACCGCCTGTGCGAGGACGTGGAGCACGGTGCCCAGCCGCTCGCGCTGGTCCTCACCCTTGAGCTTGAAGGGCTCGGTGGTCGAGACGTAGGCGTTGGCCTCGCCGACCAGCCGCATCGCCTCGGCCAGCCCGGCCTTCTGCTTGTGCGTGGCGATCAGGCCGCCGACCGTGTCGAACCCGGCCCGGACCTGGTCCAGCAGCGCCCGGTCCACGTCCTCCAGCTCGCCGGCCTGCGGGATCTCGCCGAAGTTCTTGGCGATCATCGAGGCCGTGCGGTTGACCAGGTTGCCCCAGGCGGCGACGAGCTCGGTGTTGGTGCGCTTGAGGAACTCCGACCAGGAGAAGTCCGAGTCCGCGGTCTCCGGGGCCGCCGCGGAAAGGAAGTAGCGCAGCGCGTCCGGCTGGTAGCGGTCGAGGACGTCCCGGACGTAGATCACCACCGCCCGCGAGGTGGAGAACTGCTTGCCCTCCATCGTCAGGAACTCGCTGGAGACGACCTCCGTCGGCAGGTTGAGCTCGCCGAACGGCCCCTGCTCCCCGCCCTTGGCTCCCCGACCGTTGTGCGCGAGCATCTCGGCCGGCCAGATCTGGGAGTGGAAGGTGATGTTGTCCTTACCCATGAAGTAGTAGGACAGCGCCTCCGGGTCGTTCCACCACTCGCGCCAGCGCTCGTCCTGGTCGCCGGGCAGCCGGCGCGCCCACTCCACCGAGGCCGCGAGGTAGCCGATGACCGCGTCGAACCACACGTAGAGACGCTTGTGGCTCTGGTCGCGCCAGCCGTCGAGCGGGACCGGGATGCCCCAGTCGATGTCGCGGGTCATCGCGCGCGGCCGGATCTCCTTGAGGATGTTCTTGGAGAAGGCGATGACGTTGGGCCGCCACAGGCCCGAGGCCTCGCGCTCGGCCAGCCACGCGGCCAACGCGTCGGCGAGCGCGGGCAGGTCGAGGAAGAAGTGCTGGGTGTCCTTGAACTCCGGCGTCTCGCCGTTCACCTTCGAGCGCGGGTCGATGAGGTCGGCCGGATCGAGCTGGTTGCCGCAGTTGTCACACTGGTCGCCGCGCGCCTCGCCATACCCGCAGATCGGGCAGGTGCCCTCGATGTAGCGGTCGGGCAGCGTCCGGCCCGTCGACGGGCTGATGGCGACCTGCTGGGTCTGCTCGATCATGTAGCCGTTGCGGTAGCAGGCCAGGAACATCTCCTGCACGACGGAGTACTGGTTGGCCGTGGTCGTGCGGGTGTAGAGGTCGTAGGAGACGCCCAGCCGCACCAGATCCTCGACGATCAGCCGGTGGTTGACGTCGATGAACTCCTGCGGGGTCATGCCCGCCTTGTCCGCCTGCACCAGGATCGGCGTGCCGTGCTCGTCGGAGCCGCTCACCATGAGCACGTCGTGACCCGCCATCCGCATGTAACGGCTGAAGACGTCGGAGGGGACGCCGAACCCGGCGACGTGACCGATGTGGCGCGGGCCGTTGGCGTACGGCCAGGCGACCGCGGTCAGGACATGGCTCATGGGGCCCCAGTCTAGGTCGCCTCTCCACCCACCCGACGCGTCCAGTGGTGGTCCATCAGGCGCGGCCAACCGTGGGCGCCCGCCGGAAGGTTGTCCCGCGGATGAGAGTCTGGAGGTATGCCGTCGGTCCGGGCCCCCGGTGACGTGCTCGTCCACCTGCGGCGGGCACGGGATCACATCGACCGTCACTACCGCGACCCGGTCGACCTGGACACCGTGGCGGCGATCGCGGGGCTGAGCAAGTACCACTTCCTGCGGATGTTCCGCCTGGCCTACGGGCGCACCCCGGGCGTCTATCTCTCCGAGCGACGGGTCGAGCGAGCGCAGGACCTGCTGCGCACGAGCAACCTCACGGTGACGGAGGTGTGCTTCGCCGTCGGCTTCAGCAGCCTGGGGTCGTTCAGCGGCCGGTTCCGTCAGATCACGGGCGAGACGCCGAGCGCCTACCAGCGCCGGTATGCCGAGTCCGGCGCCCCGCGCATCCCCGGCTGCTACGTGTTCATGTGGGGGCTGGCCGAGCGGGCCGACGGAGAGGCGGGGCCCGGTGCGAGGACCGCAACGCAGGAGAAGCCGGGGCGGGCAGGTGACGGCTAGCGTCGTGCCCATGATCACCAACGTCGCCCTCGTCAGCGTCTGGGTCACCGACCTGGACGAGTCCCTCGCCTTCTACACCGACGTCCTCGGCTTCGAGAAGGGCGACGACGTGCGGCTGGGCCCCGACTTCCGCTGGCTCACCGTCGTCCACCCCAACCAGCCCGAGCTGCACCTGCACCTCACCACCCCGGGAGAGCCGCTGTCCCCGGAGCTCATCGAGGCGATGAAGCGAGCCCAGGCACATGGCGGGCTTCCCGGCGTCGGGCTCAACGTCGCCGACTGCCGCAAGACCTACGAGGAGCTGAGCGCCAAGGGCGTGACCTTCCTCCAGGAGCCGACCGAGCGTCCCTACGGTGTCGAGGCGCTCATGCGCGACAACTCCGGCAACTGGATGCTGCTGGTGGAGAAGAAGGAGTTCGACCCCGAGGCGATGACCCTCGCCGACCTCGAGGGCTGACGCGAGCGCACGCCTGGACGCCGCGAGCACGCTGTCGCGCCGCGAGCGTCCCGCGAGGATCGTCACGTAGAAGTCGGGACCCCTCCCGACTCTCGCGTGACGATCCTCGCGGGACGCTCTCGGCACAGGCCGGCGGCTGCGCTCAGGGCAGCGGATCGATCCCGCGACTCTCCAGCCTTGCCCGCAGGACCAGCCCCACCACCACTGCGGCGCCGAGCACGACCGGGGCGGCGGCGGCGATCGTCATCTGGCCCCAGCCCTCGAGGTCCCGCCGCCCCGAGATGACCCACCCCGTGACGAGGAGACCGAGCGTCAGCGCCAGCGCGAGGACGAGGACCCCCCAGCCGTGGACGCGGTAGCTGCCGGCGACCCGCAGGGCGAGCAGCAGCCCTCCGAGCAGGAGCAGCAGGGCGACCGCGACGCGCCCGGGAGCGGGGACCGCTGCGGCCGCACCGACGCCCCACCCCCCGAGAGCGGCCAGCCAGCCGGCGAGGGCCGCGATCACCGCTCCCACGAGCACTCTCCCCGCCACACCCCTGCCGCCCCGCATCGTCATGGACGGGAGTGTAGCCACGATCGCGCACCGCCGATGGGAACCTCAGATCCGGTCTCCACCAGCCGATCCAACGACTAGCCTGTCGCTCGTGCTCGACCACGTCACCGCCGTCCGCTACGTCACGCCCCTGCGCGAGGGCGGCTCGATGCCCGGCGTGGTCGAGGGCGCCGACCTGGGCACCTACGTCGTGAAGTTCCGCGGCGCCGGCCAGGGACTCAAGGTCCTCGTCGCCGAGGTGGTCGTCGGCGAGCTGGCCCGGCGGCTCGAGCTGCCGGTGCCCCGCCTCGTGACGATCGACCTGCCGCCGGCGATGGCCCGTTACGAGGCCGACGAGGAGGTCCAGGACCTGCTCAACGCCTCGCCCGGCACCAACCTCGGCGTCGATCTCCTCCCCGGCGCGCTGGGGTATGACGGTTCTCGCCCCCCGGAGGAGGCGCTCGCCTCGCGCATCGTCTGGCTCGACGCGTTCACCGCCAACGTCGACCGCACCTGGTCCAACCCCAACCTGCTCACCTGGCACCGCAGGACCTGGCTCATCGACCACGGCGCGGCGCTCTACTTCCACCACTCCTGGCCGAGCAAGGCCCCCGACGCCGAGCGGTTCGCCCGGCAGCCCTTCCGCGTCGGCGCCGACGACCACGTCCTCGGAGCCGTCGCCACGGACCTGCCCCGCGCCCACGAGGCGCTCGCGCCGCTGGTCACCGCCGACCTCGTCACCGACGTGCTCGACCAGGTGCCGGACGAGTGGCTCGAGACCACGGACCACCTGCCGGACGCACCCGCGGTGCGCGCGGCATACCTCGAGCATCTGCTGGCGCGAGTCGAGACGCCGCAGGTCTGGCTGCCGGGAGGCGCGGCATGAGCACCACCGTGGACTACCAGTACGTCGTGCTGCGCCTCGTCCCCCGCGTCGAGCGCGAGGAGTTCATCAACGTCGGCGTCGTGCTCTACAGCCAGGAGGCCGAGTTCCTGCGCGGCGAGTTCGCGCTCGACGAGGCGCGCGCGTGGGCGCTCGACCCCGACCTGGACCTCGACGCGGTGCGCTCCGCGCTCGCCCAGGTATGCCGTGTCGCCGCCGGCGAGCACTCTCCCACCACGCCGCGGCTGGACAAGCTCGGCCCGCGGTTCGGGTGGCTCAGCGCGCCGCGCAGCACGATCGTCCAGCCGGGCCCGGTGCACGGCGGGACGACCGAGGACCCGGCCGCGACGCTGGAGCACCTCGTGCGGGTGCTGGTGCGGAGGTAGGTACCGGAAGGTCGGCGGCCACCAGGCCCCACCCCCAACCGGCCCGCCAGCTGTGCCGAACCCACTCACCTGAGTGGCTCAGGCACGGCATCACGGCCCCAGCCGTGCAGAACTCACTCACCTGAGTGGTCGCCCAGCAGCTTCTCGTCAGCCGGCCCCTGGACTCCACCGCTCGACCTGCCCGTTGACGAGACGACCGACAGCGGTGACCTCGTCGGCTGCGGCGGCGACCGAGGCGGCCGTCGCGATGCGCCCGTCCGCCAGCAGCACCTGCGCGACATCCACGGGTGTGACCCACCGGCCGGCGACCTCGACCCGCAGGTCCGTCAGCACGGCCGGGACCGGGTCGCCACCCGTCACGAGGACGACCGCGCCCCCAGCCAGGTCTCGCACGACCGGCCCGGCGAGGAGGTGGCCGTCACCGACCTCCAGAAGCCGCGCTCCGGAGTGCGCGACGAGAGCCAACGCCGGGTCGCGTGCCTCGACACGCGGCTGGAGGGATGCCGCCGTGCCGTCGGCGGTGTCCAGGGTGAAGAGGTCTGCGGAGTAGTCCTGGACGGTGTATGTCGTGCCGCCGAGACCGAACCGGACCGTGAGCTCCGTGGGACCTGTCGTGTCGGTCAGCACCACGGCCCGGCCGTCGAGCGTCGTGCTCGCCAGGTCCCCGCCGTCGACGGTCTCCACCCGTCCGGCACCGTCCGGCAGCAGGCTCAGCCCGACGGTGCCGTCCTCCGACGTCCATGAGCTGGATGCCAGCATCGCCGGCCCGTCGACGAACTGGCTCAGTCCGGTCTGCGGGGGAAGCCCCACCCAGGTGACGGTCACTGCATACCCCCAGACCGCGACGGACGGGTCGGACCACACGACAGCGTGCTCGTCACCGGCTCGCAGCTCGGCGGTCTCGAGGTCCCTGCCGGAAAGTGTCACGACGTCGTCGTGCCCCACGAGATAGACGTCGCGCACCGCGTCGGGCATCGGGACCACGTCGCCGGCCCAGACGGCATACGCGACCTGCTGCCCGTCCACGTCGGTGTGCCGCACGTCCGAGGGGCCACCGGGGTCGACCGGGCCGACGAGCGGCACCGACGCGACGACGCCTTCAGGCTCGACCCAGAGCGCCACCGTCAGGCGCTCGCCGGCGAAGACCTCCAGCCCCGGCACGGGCGACTCGGCCTGCACCTCCTCGACGACGGCGCCACCATCGGACAGGACGAGGGTCACCGCCCCGTCCGCCGTGGTCCTCGACAGCCGGACGTCGTAGGAGTGCCCCACCTGGTCGTCGTCGACGGTCTGGAATCCGTCGAACAGGGTTGCCTCGAAGGTCTCGCCCTCCTCGAAGACCGTGGTGGCGGGCTGGATCTCGCGCGTCCCGAGAAGGTCGGACCCACCCGTGAGACCGCCCCACACCGCGGCGACGACCGCGAGCGACCCTGCCAGCGCCCCGGCTGCGGTGGCGCGACGCCGGCGGACCCGCCCCCTGCCGGCGGCGAGCATGTCGTCCGCGTCCAGGTGCATCGCCGGCGCGTGGTGCACGGCACGGTCCAGCAGGTCGGTGATCTGCGGATCAGACATAGCGCTCCTCCTCGGTCGTGGCGAGCAGCGGACGCAGGCCCGCGAGGCCCTTGGACGTGTAGCCCTTGACGCTGCCGACGCTGATCCCCAGCGTGGCGGCGGTGTCCTTCTCGGACAGGTCCAGGTAGTGGCGCAGCACGACGCACTCGCGCTCGCGCGGTGACAGCCG
Organism: Ornithinimicrobium tianjinense; assembly: GCF_014636495.1. GTDB lineage: Bacteria > Actinomycetota > Actinomycetes > Actinomycetales > Dermatophilaceae > Ornithinicoccus > Ornithinicoccus tianjinensis. Next base: position 298,024 of record NZ_BMEM01000001.1, on the reverse strand, counting down.
CTGCAGCGCCCGCACCAGGTCCGTGGTCATGGGGTCGGTGGAGTATGCCGTCTCCGGCACCTCGTCCCGCAGCACCTCACGGCGGCGGCTGCGCCAGCGGTCGGTGTGCAGGTTGCTCAGGATCCTGCGGGCGTAGGCGAGCGGCCGGCCGTCGCGTACCTTGCGCCACCGGACGTAGACCCGGACGAAGGTCTCCTGCACCAGGTCCTCGGCCGCGTGCGCGTCCCCGGTCAGCAGCCAGGCGTAGGCCAGGAGCGTCGCTCTCGACGCGTCCACGAACTCGACGTAGGCCACGTCGTCACTGCTGCGCACCTGCTCACTCCCCTGCTCCGGGTCGCCCTATCTTCCCCCCGGTAACGGAGCGGGCCACCGGAAAGGTTGGGGGCCGCATCCTCCCGAGGGATGAGGCAGCACCTCCTCGCGGCTGACGACGCCCGGGGCGGAGCGGTGGGAGCGTCGTGGCGGGGCAGGCATCCTGCCTCCGGCGGGTGGTCCCGCCGCACGACTCGGAGGGAGCAGCACATGACACCGCAGGACGACCCGGGCACGGAGGAGATCAGGCCGGTGCCCCCGGGCCAGGAGGAGGCGTCCCTGCAGGACAGCCTCAGGCAGGCGGACGAGCAGCAGCGCAAGGACGGCAAGGCGCGGCTGGACAAGGAGCTCAAGGCGCTGGAGAGGGTGCAGGCCAAGCATGCGGCGAAGGCGGAGAAGGCGGCCGCCAAGGCCGGCGTCGACCGTGACGCCCTCCAGGCCGACCTGGAGGCGTTGCGCGGGCTGCCCGTGACCACCGAGGAGGAGGCGCGCGAGGCCGAGCGTCGCGGTGCCGCCATCGCGGAGCAGCACCGCCCGTCCCGCGACGACCTGCTCGCCGCCGCCGGCATCGACGCCGACGACCTGGCCGAGGAGCTGATGGCCACGGTGCAGGTGCCGGAGCATGCCCGGGCGGTGGGACGTCGCGGAGCCAAAGGTGGCGGGGGCCGACCTGCCACGGCCGGTGACGACAGCCTCGGCTGGGTCATGGAGGTGGAGTGATGGTCGCCCTGGTCGCCCCCTACGGGCTGAACTACAAGCGGGGAGACACCACCACGGCAGACCGCTCGACAGGACGCCTCTACAGCTACCAGTTCATCGCGATCGCCGGGTCCTACCAGAACGTCGCCCAGGTCGGCAGCGCCTTCTACGGCCCGTCCGGCACCCGGCTCATCCGGGCCGAGGCGGCCATCGACGTCGGGTGGTTCCGCGTCTGGACACCCGCGTTCTTCGGGTACTCCTCCGCTGAGGCGATCCTCAACCTGCGCATCATGAACGGCTCGCAGGTGGTCGCCCACGACCGGCGCAGCCTGGGACGCGCGATCGCAGCGGTCTTCTGGAACAGCGAGATCACCGCCAGGGACCTCAGCATCACGATGGCCACGGAGTTCTGGGGCGGCAGCGGGCGGCAGTACTCCGCGATGGTCGAGGTGGAGACCTGGGTCGGCGCCGGCGGGCCGTGGGCCTACGCCAGCGCCAGCTGCTCGGCCACGGTGAGGCAGATCGACGTGCGGGTGCTCTGACCGCTCCGCGGCGCGGAGAAAAGAACCACGGGGTATGCCGCGGAGGGAAGATCCGCGGCATACCCCGTGGTTGACTGGACCGACGTCCTCCGCCGGGGGACGCCGAGACGAAAGGCGAGGCACCTCATGCTCGCTGCCCTCACCGGAGCCGGCCTGTCCGCGGCCGCGGGGCTGAACGCCTACATCCCGTTCATCCTCGTGGCGCTCATCGCGCGGTACACCGACGTGATCAACCTGCCGCACCAGTACGCCTGGATCGAGTCGCCGTGGGCCATCGGGGTCGCCGCTGTGCTGCTGCTGTCCGAGGTGGTGCTCGACAAGGTCGCGCTCGTCGACCACGTCAACGACGCCGTCGGCACGTTCGTGCGCCCGGCGACCGGTGGCCTGATCTTCGCCGCGACCACCGCCGCCGAGGACTTCGAGCAGGGATCGTCGTTCATGCAGGACAACCCCTGGGTCGGGGTGCTGCTCGGCATCGTCACGGCGGGCATCGTGCACACCGGCAAGGCGGTCACCCGCCCGGTCGTCAACACCACGACAGGCGGCCTGGGCACCCCGGTCGTGTCGGCCGCCGAGGACGGGGTGTCGCTGACCCTGTCGCTCGTCGCGATCTTCCTGCCCGTGCTGGTGATCTTCCTGCTGCTGCTCCTGCTGTGGGCGCTCTTCGCGCTCTGGCGGCGGGCCCACCGCCGGCGCCGGACGCGTGAGGACCGGCTGATGAGCGACGCGGGCTACAGCTGAGGCTCCTGCCGGTCATCCGCGTCCGCGTCCCCGTCACCGTCCGCGTCACCGTCGTCGAGCGACGCCGGGCCGAGCATGGCCGCGGTGAACCCGGCGGCCAGGGCGAGCACGATGACGAGACCGCCCACGAGCAGGATCGTGCCGACGAGATGGCCGTCCGCCTGCTCCGCGATCGCCCGGCGGGCCCACGCCGTCCCACCCACCGAGGTGCCGACGACCGTGACCACGGCCGCGATCCGGCCCAGCGACAGCGCCCGGCGGCCGGCCACGAGCCAGCCCACGAGGACACCGATCACGGCCCCGAGCACGGCCAGCGCGACGGCCAGCCCGACGACGCGCGTGCTGTAGCCGGTGGTGCCGACCGGCAGCACCTGCGTGGTCGCCCAGGCGCAGAAGACCCCGGCAACGAGGCCGCCGAGCAGGCCGGAGACAAGTGCAGAGAGATTGGGGGACACGGGCTCCTCCGGGACACAAGACGGGCCCGACGCCGTTGTCGGACCACGCGCGTGACTATGCCGCATCACGGTCGGTCGCACAAGACCCCGGGGGGCGTGCGCGACGCATCGTGATGTCCTCGTGACCTGACCGCGCCGGCGCTCTCGCGCGAGCCGCTCAGCGGGCGGCGACCGCCCGGTCGTAGAGCTCCTTGGCCGACAGACCCGTGCTGGCCGCGAGGTCGCGGCACACGTCCTTCAGCCGCTCACCGGCCGCGGCACGGGCGAGGATCTCGGGCACGACGTCCTCGGGGTCGGGCGCCGTCAGCGCGGCCGGGTCCAGGCCCGCGACCACGACCGTGATCTCCCCCTTCACCCCCTCGGCGGCCCATCCCGCGAGCTCGCCCAGCCCGCCGCGCCGGACCTCCTCATAGGTCTTGGTCAGCTCGCGGCAGACCGCCGCCGGTCTGTCCGCGCCGAGCGCGTCCGCCATCGCGGTGAGCGTGGCCGCCAGCCGGTGCGGCGCCTCGAAGAAGACCATCGTCCGGGGCTCGGCCGCCAGCGCGGACAGGGACCGCGCCCGGTCGCCGGCCTTGCGCGGCAGGAAGCCCTCGAAGCAGAAGCGGTCCACCGGCAGACCGCTCACCGCCAGCGCCATGAGCACGGCCGAGGGCCCCGGCACACAGGTCACGGGCAGGTCGGCGGCCACGCACGCGGCGACGAGCCGGTAGCCGGGGTCGGAGACGGACGGCATACCGGCATCCGTGACCAGGAGCACCCGCGCACCCGCGGCGATCCTCTGGACCAGGTCCGGGGTCCGCGACGCCTCGTTGTGCTCGTGGTAGCTGACGATCTCGCCCCCGACGGTCACGCCGAGCCGTTCGGTCAGCCGCCGCAGCCGCCTCGTGTCCTCGGCGGCCACGACGTCGGCGCTCGCGAGCTCCTCGAGCAGCCGGGGGCTCGCGTCGCGGGCGTCCCCGATGGGCGTGGCGGCGAGGACGAGCGCGGAGGTCATGCACGCAGGGTATGCCGTGCCCCGCCCGGCCCCCGACCGGACAGGCGTTCCTGCCCGACCGGACAGGCGTTCCTGCCATCCCCGCCC
>NZ_BMEM01000001.1:0-294138 GCF_014636495.1 Ornithinimicrobium tianjinense | reverse complement strand
CCCGACCGGACAGGCGTTCCTGCCCGACCGGACAGGCGTTCCTGCCGCCCCCGGCCCGACCGGACAGGCGTTCCTGCCGCTCCCCGCCCGACCGGACAGGCGTTCCTGCCGCTCCCCGCTCAACCGGACAGGCGTTCCTGCCGCGACCATGCACCTAGGCTCGGTCGGCCAGTCGCGGGCTGGTCGCCCGAAAGCAGAAGGGCCGGCCCGATCGGGCCGGCCCTTCCGGGTGGCTGTAACGCCTGTCCGGTGTGGCTGTAACGCCTGTCCGGTGCGGCTGTAACGCCTGTCCGGTGCGGTTGTAACGCCTGTCCGGTGCGGCTGTAACGCCTGTCCGGTCGTCAGCGGCGGCCGTAGCCGGCGTGGCGCAGGTCCGCGTTCATCTGGGAGATGACGTTGAGCGGGATGCCCTTGGGGCAGGCGCGGGTGCACTCGCCGAGGTTGGTGCAGCCGCCGAAGCCGAGGTGGTCGTGCTCCTCGGTCATCGCGATGACGCGGGCGTCGCGCTCGGGCTGGCCCTGAGGCAGCTCGCCCAGGTGCGTGATCTTGGCACCCATGAAGAGCGAGCCGGAGCCGTTGGGGCAGGCCGCGACGCAGGCGCCGCAGCCGATGCACTCCGCGGCCATGAACGCGCGGTCGGCGTCGTCCTTGGGGACCGGGGTCGCGTGCGCGTCCGGCGCCGATCCGGTGTTGGCCGAGATGAAGCCGCCCGCCTGGATGATCCGGTCGAAGGCGGACCGGTCGACGACCAGGTCCTTGATGACCGGGAACGGGTCCGCACGCCAGGGCTCGATGACGATCTCGTCGCCGTCCTTGAAGCTGCGCATGTGCAGCTGGCAGGTCGTCGTCCGCTCGGGGCCGTGCGCCTCGCCGTTGATGACGACGCCGCACATCCCGCAGATGCCCTCACGGCAGTCGGAGTCGAAGGCGACCGGCTCCTCGCCCTTGGCGATGAGCTGCTCGTTGAGCAGGTCGAGCATCTCCAGGAAGGAGCTGTCCTCGGACACCCCGTCGATGTCGTACCGGGTCATCCGGCCCGGGTCCTTCGGGCCGTCCTGGCGCCAGATCTTCAGCGCGAGCTTCACTTGTAGCTCCTCTGCTTGAGCTCGATGAATTCGTAGACGAGGTCTTCCTTGTGCAGGATCGGCGCGCCGCCCTCACCGCCCCACTCCCAGGCCGCGACGTAGGCGAACTCGTCGTCGTGACGCAGCGCCTCACCGTCCTCGGTCTGGGACTCGGCGCGGAAGTGACCGCCGCAGGACTCGCGGCGGTGCAGCGCGTCGATGCACATGAGCTCGCCCAGCTCGAGGAAGTCGGCGACGCGGCCGGCCTTCTCCAGCGACTGGTTGAGGGTCTCGTTGACCCCGAGCACGCGGACGTTGCGCCAGAAGTCGGCGCGCAGCGCACGGATCTCCTCGATCGCCTCACGGAGGCCGGCGTCGGTGCGCTCCATGCCGCACTTCTCCCACATGATCTTGCCGAGCTCCTTGTGGTAGGAGTCGACCGACCGGGTGCCGTTGATCGAGAGCAGCTGCTCGACGCGGCCCTTGACCTGCTGCTCGGCCTCGACGACCGCCGGGTCGTCGGCGGCGACCTCCGGGAACGGCCCCTTGGCGAGGTAGTCGCGGATGGTGTTCGGCAGGACGAAGTAGCCGTCGGCCAGGCCCTGCATCAGCGCCGAGGCGCCGAGGCGGTTGGCGCCGTGGTCGGAGAAGTTGGCCTCGCCGGCCACGAACAGGCCCGGGATCGTGGACTGGAGGTCGTAGTCGACCCACAGGCCACCCATCGTGTAGTGCACGGCGGGGTAGATGCGCATCGGCACCTGGTAGGGGTTCTCCCCCGTGATCCGCTCGTACATGTCGAAGAGGTTGCCGTACTTGGCGCGGACCGCGTCCTCGCCCAGGCGCGCGATGGCGTCGGCGAAGTCGAGGTAGACGCCACGGCGGACACCGTCCACGGCGGGCCCGACACCGCGACCCTCGTCGCACATGTTCTTGGCCTGGCGCGAGGCGATGTCGCGCGGGACCAGGTTGCCGAAGCCGGGGTAGATCCGCTCCAGGTAGTAGTCGCGGTCCTCCTCGGCGATCTGCCGCGGGTCCTTGTCGCAGTCCTCGGCGCGCTTGGGCACCCAGATGCGACCGTCGTTGCGCAGCGACTCGCTCATCAGGGTGAGCTTGGACTGGTGGTCACCTGTCTGCGGGATGCACGTCGGGTGGATCTGCGTGTAGCAGGGGTTGCCGAAGTACGCGCCCTTGCGGTGCGCCCGCCAGTCGGCGGTGACGTTGGAGCCCATCGCGTTGGTCGACAGGAAGAAGACGTTGCCGTAGCCGCCGGAGGCCAGGACGACCGCGTCGGCCATGTGGGTCTCGATCTCGCCGGTGACGAGGTCGCGGGCGATGATGCCGCGGGCCTTCCCGTCGACGACGATGAGCTCCAGCATCTCGTGCCTGGCGAACATCTGGACCGTGCCGGCCGCGATCTGCCGCTCCAGGGCCTGGTAGGCGCCGATGAGCAGCTGCTGGCCCGTCTGGCCGCGGGCGTAGAAGGTGCGCGAGACCTGCACGCCGCCGAAGGAGCGGTTGTCGAGCAGGCCACCGTACTCGCGGGCGAAGGGCACACCCTGGGCCACGCACTGGTCGATGATGTCCGCGCTCACCTCGGCGAGGCGGTAGACGTTGGTCTCGCGGGAGCGGTAGTCACCGCCCTTGACCGTGTCGTAGAAGAGGCGGTAGATGGAGTCGCCGTCGCCCTTGTAGTTCTTCGCGGCGTTGATGCCACCCTGGGCCGCGATCGAGTGCGCGCGGCGGGGGCTGTCCTGGTAGCAGAAGGACTTCACGTTGTAGCCGGCCTCGCCGAGCGTGGCCCCGGCAGCGGCTCCGGCCAGACCGGTGCCGACGATGATCACGTCGAGCTTGCGACGGTTGGCCGGGTTGACCAGCGCGGCGTCGAACTTGCGCTTCGTCCACTTCTGGGCGATGTCGCCCGAGGGCGCCTTGGTGTCGGCGATCGGCTCTCCCTCGCGGTAGAGACCTTCGATCAGCATGTCAGTCATCAGTGATTCCCTGTCTTTACTTCACGAGTCCGAGCAGGATGGCGAACGGCGGGATCAGGAAACCGACGACGATGATCGTGGAGACCAGGATCGAGACGAAGCGGATCTGCTCGGCCCGCTTCAGCGAGGTGTTGAGGCCCAGCGTCATGCACGCTCCCCAGATGCCGTGCAGCAGGTGCATCCCCACCGCGACCATCGCCACGACGTAGATCAGCACGCCCCACCACTGGCTGAAGCTCTCCAGCACACGGCCGGCCGGCGTCGGCTCGGGCTCGCCGAAGGTGATCGTGTGGGTGGTCAGGTGCAGGAGGTGGAAGATGACGAAGAGCAGGATCGCCAGGCCGCCCCACCGCATCGCCTTGGCGTAGAAGTTGCCGTAGCCGGGCCGCTTCATCACGTAGCGCGTCGTCCGGGCCTTGCCCGCCCGCCCCCACAGCGTCACGGCCGACCACACGTGCAGCACCAGCGAGGCCAGCAGCCCGATCCGCAGCACCCAGAGCACGCCCTTCTCCGGGATCATCGGCTCACCGACCGTGCGGATGTGCTCTGCATACTCGTCGAACGCCTCAGGACCCAGCAGGATCATGAGGTTGCCGTACATGTGGACGAGCAGGAAGCCGATGAACAGCAGGCCGGTGACGGCCATGATCGTCTTCAGCACGATGCTCGGCGGACCCGAGCGGGTCGTGCGCGGGGGAAGGGTTGTAGTGGCCACGGGGGCAGGTTACTACCCACCTTGCGCCGCACGGCCTACCGACTCCCCACCACCTACGATGCGGGTATGGAGTCTCTGCGGGCGCGGCTGCTCGGGCCGCCGCCCGGGAGCCTGGTGCGCGCCGACCGCGTCGCCTGGGTCGGCATCCTGCTCGCGACCCTCGTCGGGGGCATCGTGCGCTTCGTCCGGCTGGACCACCCGCACCAGCTGATCTTCGACGAGACCTACTACGTCAAGCAGGCCTGGTCGCTGCGCCTCTTCGGCCACGAGCGCGAGATCCGGGCAGGTCTGGACAAGCCGGACGAGCTGTTCACGCGCGGCACGCCCGACGTCTGGGGCGACGTCCCCGACCTCGTCGTCCACCCGCCCGTCGGCAAGTGGATGATCGCGCTCGGCGAGATGCTCTTCGGTCCCGAGTCCTCCTTCGGCTGGCGCTTCTCCTCGGCCGTGATCGGCACCCTCTCGATCCTGGTCCTCGGCCGCGTCGCGTGGTTGCTGTGGAAGAACGCGCTGCTCGCGATCGCGGCCGCGAGCCTGCTGGCCGTCGACGGCCACCACTTCGTCCAGTCCCGCACGGGGCTGCTCGACATCTTCGTCATGTGGTGGGCGCTGCTCGCCTTCTTCTTCCTGCTGCTGGACCGCGAGCAGGCGCGCCGCCGTCTCGCCGCGCGATGGGGACCCTGGCTCGAACGGCATACCGGCTCACCGGTCCCCCGCTCGCTGTGGCGTCGGTGGGTGCGCTGGTGGGGACCCTCGCTCGGCGTGCGCTGGTGGCGGCTCGCCGCGGGCGTCAGCCTGGGCCTGTGCACCGGCACGAAGTGGTCCGGGCTGTTCTTCCTCGCCGCGTTCGGGCTGATGACCGTCTGGTGGGACATGGGGGCGCGGCGCGCGGCGGGGGCGGACGGCTGGTTCGTGGGCACCGTCGTGCGGGACGGCATACCGGCGTTCCTGCTCATGGTGCCCACCGCGCTGGTGACGTATGTCGTGTCCTGGACCGGGTGGTTCGTCACCGAGGGGGGCTGGAAGCGGGACTGGGCGGTGAGCCACCCCGCTCCGCCCGGCAGCCTCGCGGACCTCGTGCCCGACGCCCTACGGTCCCTGTGGGCCTACCACGTCGAGATGATGACCTTCCACGTCGGGCTGCACAACGAGCACAAGTGGAGCTCCAACCCGTGGAGCTGGACGGTCCAGTGGCGCCCCACGCTCTTCTACTCCGAGTGGCCGAAGCGTGGTGAGCAGGGCTGCGAGGTGGCCGACTGCGTCGACTACATCGCCTCGCTCGGCAACGTCTTCGTCTGGTGGGGGGCGACCCTCGGCCTGCTGGTCGTGCTCTTCCTCTGGCTGCTCGGCCGCGACTGGCGGGCCGGTGCGGCGCTGTCGGGCGTCATCGCCGGCTGGCTGCCCTGGTTCCTCTACCAGACCCGCACGATCTACAGCTTCTACGCGGTGGCGTTCGTGCCCTGGCTGGTGCTCGTCGTCGTGTGCTGCCTGGGCCTGGTGCTGGGGCCGGCGACCGCCTCGCCGCGCCGGCGCCGGTGGGGCGCCGTCGCGGTGGTCGTCTACCTCGCCCTGGCCGCGGCCTGGTTCGTCTGGTACTACCCCGTCCACGCCGCCGTCGTGCTGCCGCGCGACGAGTGGCAGATGCGGATGTGGTTCGACTTCTGGACCTGAGCGGCCGCCCGGCCCTCAGGCGTCGACGAAGTAGCTGTCGTCCAGCCCGGGGTGCGGCTGGATCGGCGTCACCTGCATCCGGACCCGCTCCTCGAGCCAGCGTCGCTGCTCGACCGACTCGCGCGCCTCGTTGACCACGTCGCACTGCTCGGCCGAGAGGTAGAACTCCAGCCCCGAGACGGTGCGGTCCAGCCGCGCGAACGTCTCGTAGTCCTCCTCCTCCCGCGCCGCGGCGACCAGCCGGTCCACCGCGCGCTGCACGCGGCCGCGGGAGACCCGGCGCTTGAGGATCGGCAGCAGGTCGATGCGGCCGTCCTCGCTGACGATGATCACCATCGATCCGCGGCCGGCCCCGGCGAGATAGCGGATGGCGGAGTTGTAGCGGGCGCCGCGCGAGCCGTCACCGGTGCCGGTCGCGGCCCCGTCCAGGATCACGCCGATCGCATGACAGGTGCCGTCCGGGGAGATGAGGACGGCACCGTCGACCGTGGTCATGGCCCGCAGGGTCCGCGCGGTCACCGTGGTGGCCTCGATGAGCTGGGCCTGCGGCAGGAGCCGCTCCCCCTCGGCGACGGCGTCGGGGTGCACCACGAGCATGGTCCCGTGGCGCTGCATCGTGCACGCCTTCGCCATCTCCCAGACGACCGAGCGGCCCGCCTCGTCCTGCTGCGGGAACACCCGCGAGAAGGTCTCGACGAACACCTCGTCGTCCATGCGGTCCTGCGGCAGGGTCGGCTGCCCGTGGTCGACGCGCAGCAGCGCGTGGGGCCCGTGGCGGACCTCCCACGACCCGTTGCCGTCCACCCGAACGACGTAGACCTCCTCGGTGCTGCGGTCGTAGTCGGCGGCGACCGCGCCCAGGCCGTAGATCTCGCGCCCGTCGCACAGCAGCCGCAGCTTGACCCCGGACATCTCCAGGACCTTGCGGAAGGACCGGGCCACGCCCACCGGCACCGGGTGGGTGAAGGTCACGGCGACCTCCACCGCCGGGTGGCCGCGCGGGGCGAGCACCATCGTGCCGAGCGAGGCGCGGCCCTCGTAGGTCTGGGCCGACACCGCGTCGAGCGCGTCGCGCAGCCCGTGCGCGGCGGTCGCGCCGGTGCGGGCCGCGATCCCGTTGACGAAGGTGTCGGCGGCCGAGCGCAGCACCGCGCCGGAGTCCACCGCCAGCATGGTCGTCGGGCTGAGCCGGTCCAGCTCCCGGGAGGTCGCGCGCAGCACGTCCTGGACCACCGCCTCGGGGAAGGACGTCGGCACGCCCAGCCCGTCGACGCTGTCCGAGCCCAGCCCCGGGATCTCCTCCCACGGCTCGGTGAGCACGGCGAGCACGGGGAAGATGCGGTAGTCGCCCAGGACCACGCTCATCCCGACGATCACGGTCCGGTCCGTGAAGCGTGCGGCGACCTGGAGCGCGTCGACGACCGCGTCGCGGCGGCAGCCCTCGAGCACGGCTCGCTGGAAGTACTCCTGCTCCTCGACCTCCTCCGGCACGTCCTCGCGGGCGAGCTCGCGCAGGCGCCGGCGCAGCCGGGCGTCGATGTCGTCCAGGACGCCGACCACCTGCTCGACGTCGAAGGCGCGCCGGCGCGGCTCGATCTGCACCGGCAGCGACTGGTCGTCCTCCGGGATGCCGACCAGGAAGCCGCGCGGGTCCAGCTCGACCCCGCACCGCTCGAGGGCCTCGGCCGCGAGGCGCTCCATGGACCAGCGCAGGTCCGCCTGGTGCTCGAACATCCGGTGGGGCACGCTCCTCAGCCGTCCAGACCCATGGCTTCGGCGATCTTGAGGTATGGCGCGCCCTCCTCGGCGCGCCCGGCGCGCTGGAGGGTGCGGGCCAGGAGCAGGTGGGCGTAGGCGTCGCCCGGCCACCGGTCGATCATGTCCCGCAGCAGCGCCTCCGCCGGGCCGAGGCGCGCCGCGTGGTAGTAGGTCCGGGCGAGCAGCAGCACGATCTCGGAGTTGCCGGGGTTGGACTCCACGAGCGGCTCGAGCAGCGTGGCCGCGTAGGCGTAGCTCTTGGTCTCGAAGGCGAACGTCGCGCGGTCGTAGCGCGCGTGGTCGTCCAGCTCCTGGTCCTCCGGCAGCTCGATCGCAGGCAGCTCCTCGGACGGGGTGCCGGTCAGCCCCTTCAGCATGTCCTCGAAGTTCTCGCTCATAGACGACTACTACACCAGGAAGTCGTCGAGCATTCCCGGCGTAGCGCGACCGGCGAGCTGCACGGCCAGGTCCAGCGGGATGTCCGGCGCCGTGAGCACCTCCGAGCCGGCCGCCGTCGTGGCCATGAGGTCGGCCAGCCCCAACCTGCGCTGGAAGAAGCCCTGCTCGATCCGCCAGCCGATGATGCCCGCCCGTTCCAGCACCTCCCGCGTGCGCATGAAGGTGCCGGTCTGGACGACGAGGTGGCGGTCGGTGAGGCCGTGCCCGAGGTTGCGCCACGCGCTCTCGGCGACGAGAGCGTTGACCAGGCCGAGGACGACGAGCAGACCTGGCGGCCCCCAGTCGGGGAGCCGCCCGAGGACCCAGAGGTCCTGGAGGAGGTACGTCGGCACGGCGAGTGCACCGGTCACCAGGAGCGTCCCCCACTGGTGCCGCACATGGATCCGTCGGCGGGCACGCGGACCGTGCCCCACCATCGCCATGGTGAGCGGGCCGTGCTCCTCGAGCAGCTCGTGCCCGACCTGGACGACGACCGAGCGAGGGGCGGGCGGCAGCACCCTGGTCCGACCGCCCGTGCCCACACCGGTCGCGATCGCCGACAGCTCGGCCCCGCGCACGAGGCGCAGCAGGAACGGCTCCCCCATGAGAGCGCCCCGGACCTTGGCCCGCTCCACGGTCTGGCTGTGGGTGGTGAGCAGGCCCCGGGTGATCCGCAGGTTGCCGCGGCCCTCACGCACGACGCGCAGGTTCCACCAGGTGAGCACATAGGTCACGGTCGAGACGACCACCCAGCCCACGACGACGACGAGCACCACGGCGCCGACGAGCGCGAGGAGGGCCTGCGCGACCACCCACCGCCACGCGTCCTGGGCGACGTCGATCTGGTCGATCGGCAGCTCGTCGCCGAACTGCGCGAGCACACCGAACACACCGGCGACGACGACGAGGCTCGAGAGGCTGAACGGGGCGTAGCGCAGCCACCCCCAGTCGATCCGCGCGAGCTCGGTCTCCGGCTGCGCCGGTCCGAGGTATGACGTGCCTCCTCGCCCGGGTGCGTCGACGGGCGCCGGTGCGCCTTCCCCGTCCCCTCCCGCGACCCGTGAGCGGGCGAGCAGGTAGGTGCGCAGGTCGGTCGCCTGCGCGGCCGAGACGCCGTCGAGCTCGAGCCGCGTGGCGTCGACGCCGGTGCCGACCTTGACCTTGGCGAGCCCGAGCACCCGGTGCAGCGGCGGGGCCTCGATGTCCACGCTGCGGACGCGGTCGAGCGGCGCGGTGGTGACGCGCCGGCTCAGCACGCCCGATCGCAGCTGCACCTGCTCGTCGGTGAAGCGGTACCGGGTCACCGCCCACGACACGACACCGAACACCACCGCGAGCGCCGCGCCGGCGACCACGACCAGCAGCCACCAGGGGTCCTCGTCCCGGCCCCGACGCACGCCGAGCACGGCCAGCACGAGCGGCACCGCGAAGGAGCCCAGCGTGCGCACCGGGGTGAGCAGCAGCATCCGCGGGCTCTGCCGCTGCCAGCGGCCCGCGCCGCCCGGGGGTGCCGGGACTCCCGCGACGGGCGGTCCCGACGGTGGCGGCAGGTCGGGCAGGTTCACGTGGCGTCGCCGCGCGTCTGGCCGGTGATCCGGGCGAGCTCGGCCGTGACGGCCTCGGCCAGGTCGGTGTCCAGGCAGGGGATGGTGATGGGGCCGGCGGCCGAGGCCGTCGTCACGGTGATGTTCGCCAGCCGGTACAGCCGCATGACCGCACCCCGGTGGGTGTCGACCGTCTGCACACGGGAGAGCGGGGCGATGCGCTGGTCGCGGGAGAGCCAGCCGGTCTGCACGAAGACCCTGCCGTCGCGCACCTCCCACCGGGTCCGGCGGTAGCGGACGACGGGCTCCACGACGACCTCGACGACGTTGGCCAGCATGGCGACGACGAACAGCCAGACCAGCGTGGTCGACCACCAGCGACCCTCGGGCAGAAACCAGGCGATGACGAACATCACGGCCCACGCGAGCACGTTGCCGAGCAGCGCGTTGACCGTCCAGTAGCGGACCGCCCTCGGGCTGACCCGGTGAGCGGGTTCGCGCAGGCGGGCAGGTGGCATACCCTCGACCTCCATCAGTCCCCTCCCGGCGCGCGGCTCCGACGTCAGACGAGCGTGGCCACCATCAGCGCCTTGATCGTGTGCAGCCGGTTCTCGGCCTGGTCGAACACGATACTGGCCGCCGACTCGAAGACCTCGTCGGTCACCTCGACCCCTGAGGCGAGCTCGGGGCGCCGCCCGATGAGCTCGGCCCCGACCGTGGTGTGGGCGTCGTGGTAGGCCGGCAGGCAGTGCATGAAGCGCACCCGGGGGTTCTCGGTCGCGGCCATGAGTGCGGCGTTGACCTGGTAGGGCAGGAGGAGGTCGATGCGCTCGTCCCACGCCTCCTTCGGCTCGCCCATCGAGACCCACACGTCGGTGTGGACGAAGTCGACGCCGCGCACCGCCTCGACCGGGTCGTCGGTGATGGTCAGGCGGGCGCCGGACTCGTCGGCGAAGCGCTGGCACAGCTGCACCACCTCGGGCGCCGGCTGCAGCGCCTCTGGTGCACCGATCCGCACGTCCATGCCGAGCTTGGCACCGAGCAGGAGCAGGGAGTGACCCATGTTGTTGCGGGCGTCCCCGAGGTAGGCGAAGGACGTCTCGTGCCGGTGCTTGTGGGTGTGCTCGGCCATCGTGAGGGCGTCCGCGAGCATCTGCGTCGGGTGCCAGTCGTCGGTGAGCCCGTTGTAGACCGGCACGCCCGCCCACTGGGCCAGCCGCTCGACGGTCTCCTGGCTGTCCCCGCGGTACTGGATGGCGTCGAACATGCGCCCCAGGACGCGCGCGGTGTCCTTCTGCGACTCCTTGTGCCCGATCTGGGTGCTGGACGGCTCGAGGAAGGTGGTGCTCGCCCCCTGGTCCGCGGCGGCGACCTCGAACGCCGAGCGGGTCCGGGTCGACGTCTTCTCGAAGATCAGGGCGATCGAGCGGCCCACGAGCATCTGGCGTTCCTGCCGGGCGTACTTGGCGCGCTTGAGGTCGTGCGCCAGGTCGACGAGGTAGCGGATCTCGGCCGGCGTCTCCTCGACCAGCGACAGCAGGCTGCGTCCGTGCAGGTTGACCGCCATAGGGCCCCTCCTCGTGTCTGGGGGCTCGCAGGTATGCCGTGCACCCCGCCGTTGGTGAAGGCCCCACTATGGCAGAGGCCGACAGCTCAGGTGCGGGTGGGCTCGACGCCGAGCGAGTCGAGCAGGTCCAGGACCCGGACCCGGATGTCGTCGCGGATGCCTCGCACGGACTCGACGCCCTGCCCGGCGGGGTCGTCGAGCTCCCAGTCCTCGTAGCGCTTGCCGGGGAAGATCGGGCAGGTGTCGCCGCAGCCCATGGTGATCACGACGTCGGAGGCCTGGACGGCCTCGGTGGTGAGGATCTTGGGGGTCTCGGCGGTGAGGTCGATCCCCTCCTCGGCCATGACGGCGACCGCGGACGGGTTGACCTGGTCGGCAGGCGCCGACCCTGCGGACCTGACCTCGACGGCACCCCCGGACAGGTGGTGCAGGTAGGCGGCGGCCATCTGGGAGCGGCCGGCGTTGTGGATGCAGACGAACAGGACGGACGGCTTGTCGGTCATCAGGGTCTCCTGGGAGGGGTGGTCACGGACGTGGCGGGTCATGGGGTGTGGAGCGTGTCGGGGGCGGGCCGCGCGTCGCGCTCCTGCGGCACGACGACGTCATCGGCAGATTGCCCGGAGTCCGGGTAGAGCGCGAGCGTCAGCGCGACGCCGACGACGCAACCGAGGAGCTGGACGACGAGGAAGCCCGGCACCGAGCCGGGGGCGATCCCGGCGAAGGTGTCGGAGAAGACGCGGCCGATCGTGACCGCGGGGTTCGCGAACGACGTCGAGCTGGTGAACCAGTAGGCGGCGCCGATGTAGGCCCCCACGGCGGGCGCCGCGAGGGCGCCTCGCCCCGTGCGCGCCAGCGCGAAGATGACGGCCACCAGCCCTGCGGTCGCGACCACCTCGCCCAGACCCTGGCCCGCGGTGAAGCGGTCCTTTCCGGAGACGGCGGTGCCCACGTCGAACATCGCGTTCGCCAGCACGGCCCCACCCACGGCGCCGAGTGTCTGGGCAACGACGTAGGCACCCAGGTCCGACGCGGGAAGCCCGCGCCCCGCTCGGCGTCCCAGGAACCAGTCCGCGAGGGAGACCACGGGGTTGAGGTGGGCCCCCGACACGGGGCCGAGGAGCAGGATCAGCACCGTGAGGCCCAGCGCGGTGGCGATGCTGTTCTGCAGCAGCTGCAGCCCGACGTCGTTCGGGGACAGCCGCTCCGCGGCGATGCCCGAGCCGACCACGACGGTCACGAGGAGAGCAGTGCCGACGAGCTCAGCCAGGAGGCGACGGGCCAGTGGTGCAGGAGAGGTCACGCCCCGATGTTGACACCGCCATGACCGCTCAGTCAAAATTGAGTCAATGAACATTGAGGAAACAAGAGACGTGGAGCGGCGCGTCCGCGGGCACGCTGCGCTCGCGGACAGCACCCGCCTGCGGGTCGTGGATCGGCTCTGCGTCAGCGACGCGTCGGCCTCCGAGCTCGGTGCGCTGCTCGACGTCCCCTCCAACCTGCTCGCGCACCACCTGAAGGTGCTGGAGCAGGCCGGCCTGGTGGCCCGCCGGAAGTCCGAGGGTGACGGGCGCCGCACCTACCTGACGCTCGTGCGGGACGCCATGCCCGCAGCGGCGTCCCCCGTCATCGCAGCCCGACCGCAGCGCCTGCTTTTCGTGTGCACCGCCAACACGGCCCGTTCCCACCTGGCCGCTGCCCTCTGGCGGACCGCCAGCCCGATCCAGGCCGTGTCAGCGGGCACCCTGCCGGGCGAGCGGATCCATGAAGGTGCGGTGGCGGCAGCACGTCGTCAGGGCGTGGACCTGCCTGTGGTGCCGCCGGCGCCCCTTGCGGAGGTGCAGCGCCGAGGGGACCTGGTCATCACTGTCTGCGACCGCGCTCACGAAGAACTGAACGGAGCGGACTGGGCCCACTGGTCGGTCCCGGACCCGGTGGGCGGCGGTCAGGCAGCGTTCGACCACACGCTGGAGGTGCTGGCGGGACGGGTGCACGACCTGGCGCCCCGCCTTCGCGCTGCGGCGTGATCGACGCCGGACAAGACACAACCCGCCGGTCCTGCGGAGATGCAGGACCGGCGGGTTGTGTGGTGGTGGAGCTGAGGGGATTCGAACCCCTGGCCTTCTCATTGCGAACGAGACGCGCTACCAACTGCGCCACAGCCCCGTGGTGCGGCTACCGACTATAGCACCGTGATCGGGACGTCCAAAAACGGCGGGAGGTCGGCTGACCTGCGCGTCAGCCGGCCGACTCGACGCGGGGCAGGTCCTCGAACTCCTCGTCGAGAGCCATCTCCGCGCCGTCAGCCGGGAGCTGGGCCGAGCCCGTCGGAGCCGTGGCCACCCCGCGCACGGCCTTGGCCTTGAGCGTGTAGGTCGGCGGAGGCACCGGCACCGGCTGCCACCCGGACGCGGCCTGCTCGGCGGCGTCGACGACCACGTCGGCCGAGGGCAGCTGGTCGGGCTCGACCGGGTCTGACCTGAGCGCAGCCTCGACCTCGACGACGTCGTAGAGATGCGCCGTCCGGACCGACCGGCGGGCGGTGCGCGTCGTGGCGGCGACGGACTGGCGGGCGAACACGTGCTGCTGGACGGGCTGAGCGGCTGCGGGCCGAGCGGCTGCGGGCCGAGCGGCGGCCGTCCTGGCCCTGGCGCGCTCGCGTGCCTCGGCGCGCCGACGGGCGCGCTCGCGGGACACCGACCAGCGCACCACGCCGAGCGAGGCGACGAGCGAGCCGATCCCGACGAAGACCCACCAGCTCGCCAGCACGCCCGCGATCGGCAGCGCGACCAGCGTCACGAGCGTGACGGACCCGGCGAGCAGCGCCACGGCGCGCAGACGGGCCGCCTTCTTGGCGCGGCGGTAGCTCGGCGGCGGGGCCACGGCCGTCGCGCCGGCCGGACGCTTGACGACGACCTGCGGACGCGCGGGGCGCAGAGGGGAGACGGAGTAGGAGCGGGGCGTGGGCTCGGACAGGTCCGGGCTGGGCAGCGCCCGACGACGCTCGAGCACCCGCATGGCCTCGGAGAACCGGTCGACTGACCGGGCGGTGGCCAGGTGATCACGGCGGCGCACCCAGTGCTGCACCAGGTAGACAGCCCACACCGCCACGATGACGACGAAGATCAAGCTGCTGGCGGGTGGCACATGCGTCACGCTAGGCGGCCGCCCCACCCGAACGCGTGAGGCGGGCGGAGTGTCGCTGAAGTTTCTCGTGTGACTGGGGTGGCTCAGGTGGTATGCCGTCGGCGCAGCCGCTCGACGAACCCGCCCGCGGCACACCCTCCAGGCGCGAGGTCCTCCGCGACCACGGCGAAGCACCGGTGGTCGCGCCACGCCCCCTGCACGTGCATGAGCCCCCGCCCGACGCCCTCCTCAGGCACGCCGAGGCGCGCGACGACCGCGAGGCTGGCGGTGTTCTCCGGGCGGATCCCGATCTCGACGCGGTGCAGACCCGCCTCGAGCAGGGCGTGGTCGACGAGCAGCGCCAGGGCCCAGGTGGCGTAGCCGTGGCCCGTGGCCTGCTCGTCGAGCCAGTAGCCGGCCGACGCCGTGCGGCGGGCCCCCCACAGGACGTCGAACAGGTGCATGACGCCGACCAGGCGGCCGTCGACGTCGATCACGAACGGCAGCACCGCCCCCAGCCGGGCACCGCGGTCGTAGCCCCGCCGCAGCTTCCCGAACGGCAGCGGCGTCGGGCGCTCACCCGGCGCTCGGGACTCCCACGGCTCGAGCCAGGCCGCGTTGCGGGAGCGCAGCGCCTCCCACGCCGCCCGGTCCGAACGCTCGAGCGGGCGCAGCCGCAGCTCCCGACCGTCCGGCAGGGTCGCCGTCAGGGTGACCGGCCAGCGCCAGCTCACGCGGGACGGGTCCAGTCGCCCGACCGCCCGCCCGACTTGGCCGTGACCCGCACGTCGGTGATCGTGGCGAGCTTGTCGACCGCCTTGACCATGTCGATGAGAGCGAGTGCCCCGACGCTGACGCAGGTCAGCGCCTCCATCTCCACGCCCGTGCGGTCGGCGGTGCGCACCAGGGCGGTGATCCGCACCCCCTGGTCCAGGACCTCCAGGTCGACCTCGACGGCGTGGATCGCGATCGGGTGGCAGAGCGGGACGAGGTCGGGGGTCCGCTTGGCGGCCTGGATCGCCGCGACCCGGGCCACCCCGAGCGCGTCGCCCTTGGGCACCGTGCCGCCGCGCAGCGCGGCGACTGCGGCCTCGGACAGCAGCACCAGACCCTCGGCCGTGGCGGTGCGGACCGTGACCTCCTTGGCCGTCACGTCCACCATGTGCGCGGTGCCGTCCGCACGCAGGTGCGTCAGCCCGTCGGGGGCGTCGCTCACGCGTCGCTCCCGCCCGTCGCCGCGAGGCGCGCGTCGATCTCGCTCTTGGGCCTCAGCAGCAGGAGCTCGACCTCGGCGCCGGGCAGCACGTCCTCGGCGTCCTCCGGCGAGACCGCGAGCGCGTCCGCCATCGACAGCCCGCCGAGCAGGTGGGAGCCGGCACCGCCCGCCGGGGAGACGGCATACCCGCCGGCAGGGTCCCGCTCCAGCCGGACCCGGGTGAAGGTGCGGCGTCCGGACGCGGTGCGCCACCCGACGGTGGCCAGCCCGGTCGCGGTGGACCCGCCGGCGCGCCGACCGGCACGCTCCTCCAGGGCAGGTCGCACGAACACCTCGAAGCTGACCAGCGAGCTCACCGGGTTGCCCGGCAGCGTGAAGACCGGGACCTTGCGCCTGCCCAGCACGCCGAAGCCCTGCGGCTTGCCCGGCTGCATCGCCACCTCGGTGAACTCCATCGAGCCCTCGCCGGTGAGCACCTTCTTGACGATGTCGTAGGCGCCCTTGCTCACCCCGCCCGTCGTGATGATCGCGTCGGCGTGGTCGAGGTGGCGCCGGACCTCCTTGCGGGTGAGCGCCTCGTCGTCGGGCAGGTGGCCGACGTGCACCGGGTAGCAGCCGGCCTCGCGCACGAGAGCCTCCAGCATCGGCCCGTTGGAGTCGATGATCTGGCCCGGCCCGACCTCGCCTCCCCCGAAGGGCACCAGCTCGTCACCGGTGGAGAGGATGACGACCCGCACCGGCCCGACGACCTCGACCTCCTGGACGCCGGCCGAGATCGCGGCGGCGATCTGCGCCGGGCCGAGCCGCGTCCCCGCAGGCACCACCACGTCACCGACCCGCAGGTCCTCCCCGGCCCGTCGGATGTTGGCCCCCTCCTCCGGCTCCACCCGGAACTGCGCCTCGCGCGGGTGCCCGTCGGTGTCCTCCACCCGCACGACCGCGTCGGCGCCCGCGGGCACCGGGGCACCGGTCATGATCCGCCAGACCGTGCCCGGCTCGAGCGTGCGCGGCTCCCCCTCGCCGGCGGCGATGTCGCCGGCCACCGGCAGCAGCCGGACCTGCTCGGAGGTGACGCCCGCCAGGTCGGCCCGGCGGACGGCATACCCGTCCATGGAGGAGTTGTCGAAGCGCGGCAGGTCGGCCCGGCTCACGACGTCGGCCGCCGTGACGAGCCCGTGCGCGCGCGGCACCGGCAGGCGGACCGTCCCCACGCGCCCGACCTGCCGCAGGATGCTCTCGAGGTGCTCCTCAACGCTGATCATGGGCCCAACCCTACGGCGGCCCACCCCGCCCGGCAGCGCGGTCCCGCCCGCGCCACAATGGCGCGATGGACGTCACCCTGCCCACCTATGAGCCGACCGGAGACGTCGTCGCCGACAAGGTCACCTGGCGCGCGCTCGTGCGCGCCGCCCGCCGCTCCCTCGTCGACGGCTGGGGCGAGGAGGGCCGGGCGGCCGCCGCGGACGCGCTCGCCCGGGAGGGGCTCGCCTTCCTCCGCGGGTATGCCGCAGCGCAGGGCCGCGACGACGTGTCCGGGATGTGCGTGACAGCCTTCGAGCCGATGCGGACCGAGCCGCCGGTGGACGGGCTCACGACCGCCCTGCGGGAGGCGGGGGTCCGGGTGCTGGTGCCGGTGACGCTGGCCAAGCCGGACCTGGACTGGGTCGACCTGGCCGACCCGGAGCGCCGCCGACTGGGCGAGGCCGCACTGGCCGACGTGGACGTGTTCTTCGTCCCCGGGCTCGCGATCTCCCGCGAGGGCGTGCGGCTCGGGCAGGGCGGCGGCTACTACGACTCCACGCTGCCCCGGGTCCGGCCGCTCGCGGGCGACCCGCCGGTGGTGATCTGCCTGCACGACCACGAGGTCGTGCAGGCGGTGCCGGCGGACGGGCACGACGCCGTCGTCACCGCCGTGCTGCGACCGGCGACGGGCGTGCGCGAGGTGCCCGTCGGCATACCGGAGGCGTGACGAGCCTCAGGGGGTCGAGGAGGCCGGTGTCAGCGTGAGGGTGTCCTCCGCGGCCTCCAGGACCGCCTCGCGGCTGGAGGGCCAGGGATAGGTCTCGCCCGCGACCCAGGCCGCCGTCTGGTCGTCCCACGCGGGGTGGAAGGGGTGACCGCTGACGCCGGTCTGGTTGACCCACGTCGAGGCGTCGAGATCGGCGAGGTCGACCACCATCCGGAAGGCCGGCGCGGTGACGACCGTGTAGTCGGCCGTGGTGGCGTCCCAGTTCATGGCGTTGACCATCGCGGTGCTGCCGGAGACCGGCGCCGGCTTCTGGCTGAAGATCGAGCGGACCACGCCCGGCACCTCGTCGCCCGAGAGCACCGAGTGCTCCAGCGCCACGGTGTGCAGCTCGCCCCACTCCCAGCCCCGGGGGTCCTTGCCGAGCCTGCTCGTGAGGTCGTGCCGGGCGTCGATCATGGCGGTGCGGATCACCACGTCGCGGGTCTCCACGACGCCGGGCGTGCCCTTGTTGTCCCACCAGGGGTTGTCGGGGTCGTCCAGCAGCTGGCTGACGAGCAGCATCGAGCGGGCGTTGCCGGTGGCGCCGAGGCCGGGCGGGAGCTCGTCGTCGAAGACCATGCCGAGCAGGCGGTCGTAGATGGCGTTGTAGTAGGCCGCCGCCGCGGCCTGCTCGCCCTCGGCCGGGTTGGTGAGGTCCCAGGCTCGCAGGAGGTCGCGCGGCTCGGTGTAGAACTCCCCCTCGAGCTGGGCGTCGAGCAGGTAGGGCAGCAGCGTCTCCGCGAAGCTGTTGTGGTCGTCGAGCTGGATCTGCTGCATGGTCTCCACGGTCAGCGGACCCTGGGCGAGGTGCTCCTGGAGGAGCTCGCCGATGCGGGCCGAGCGGTAGCCCTTGTCGTTCTCGGTGGTCAGGAAAGGACGGTTGCCCCGGAGGACGGCCTGGTTGGCGGCGACGATGATGCCGTCCGGCGGGTCGACGGTGTGGGGCAGGTCCTCGAAGTCGACGTAGCCGGTCCAGTCGTAGGCCGGGTCCCAGCCGGGTGCCGGGTAGAAGCCCGGCGGCGTGCCGTGGGTGGCCGACCGACGGACCGGGACCACCCCCGGCGCCTGGTAGCCGATCGTGCCGGAGGTGTCGGCGTAGACGAGGTTCTGCGCGGGCACGGCGAACAGACGCGCCGCGTCACGGAAGTCCTCCCAGCCGGTGGCGGCGTTCATGGCGAACACGGCCTCGGCCGTCGGGTGCGGCTCCAGCGCCGTCCAGGCGAGCGAGACCGCGAAGTCCTGGGAGGTCTGCACCCCGCCCTGCGGGGCGTCGGTCCCGAGGTCGGCCACCTCCGGGAGCACGTCGGAGACGATCGGGCCGTGCACGGTCTCGCGGACCGTCAGCTGGACGTCGTCACCGCCGGCCACCTTGATGGTCTCGGTGCGCACCTCCATCGGGACGTACTGACCCTCGCGCATGACGCGGTCCTGGCGCACGTCCTCCAGGTAGAAGTCGGTCACATCTGGGGCCATGTTGGTGAAGCCCCAGGCGATCTGGGTGTTGTGCCCGATGATGATGCCCGGGAAGCCGGCGAAGCTGAAGCCGCTGACGTCGAAGGGGCAGTCCTGGGACAGCTGGCGGCAGTGCAGCCCGGTCTGCATGAAGACTCCTGGCTGGCTGCCGGACAGGTGCGGGTCGTTGGCCAGGATCGGCTTGCCGCTCGCCGTGTGCTCACCGGAGACGACCCAGGAGTTGGAGCCGATGCCCTCGCCTCGCCCGACCAGCTCGGGGACCGCGGCGAGCGCGGCCTGCGCGCCGGCCAGCGCGTCGTCGACCGCCGGCGCCGCCATCCAGCTCTGGGTCGGGCTGCCCGCGGGGGGTGCGGGCGGGCCGGGCGGCCCGAGCCGCGCCGCGTCGGCGGGGTCCGACGGTCCGCCGGGCTCGCCGTCGACCGGACCGCTGGTGCCGCCGCGGCCGTCGCCCGGGGCCGTCTCGCCGTTCGCCGGCGGTGACCACTCGTCCACGCCGACGATCGGCGGGTGCTCCTCGTAGGGGTAGTCAGGGTAGAGGGTGTTCAGCTGCGTCAGCGGCACGGAGCCGACCAGGCGGCCGCGGGCGAGCTCGTCGTCGTAGTTGTCCCGCAGGTCCCAGGCCATCGCCTTGAGCCACGCCAGCGAGTCGACCTCGTCCCATGGCTCGACCTGGTAACCGGGGGCGGAGGTGGCGAGCACGACATACTCCAGGGCCATCGAGGACGGGCTGCCCTGCTGCTCGATGTAGGCGTTGACGCCGGCGCTGTAGGCCTGCAGGTAGGAGCGTGCGGTGGGGCTGAGCAGCGGCAGCTCCTGCTCGGCGACGCGGCGCCAGCCGAGCGTGCGGATGACCCTGTCGGTCGCCACGCCGCCCTCCCCCACCAGCTCGCTCAGCCGTCCGGCGGTGATGTGCCGGCGCAGGTCCATCTGGAAGAAGCGTTCCTGGGCGCTGACGAAGCCCTGGGCACGGAAGAGGTCCTCGGGGGTGTCGGCATAGATGTGCGGCACCCCGAGCGCGTCGCGCAGCACCTCGACCCCGCCGTCCAGCCCCGCGAGCTCCAGCGTGCCGCCGGTCTTCGGGAACGAACGACGCGCAAGCCCGACCCCGAGCACCGCCCCGGCGACGACAATCACCACGAGGAGGGCCGCCAGGGGGACAGCCGCGCGCTGCCACAGGGGTCGAGACACGCAGCCAGCCTAGGCGACGATGTGTTCGCCGGTCGGGACGCCACGTAGAATCGACCCCCGTGCCGACCTACTCGTATGCCTGCAAGGACTGTGGACACGCCTTCGACATCCAGCAGGCGTTCTCCGACGACGCGCTGACGACGTGTCCCAGCTGCGGCGGCACCCTGCGCAAGGTGTTCAGCGCCGTGGGTGTGGTCTTCAAGGGTTCCGGCTTCTACCGCACCGACTCCCGGGGCTCCGGGACCTCCGCCAGCACGGTCCCCGCCACGACCTCCTCGGCGGCGAAGGACACCTCCTCCAGCTCGACCACGGCCTCCTCCTCGTCGTCCGGCTCGTCGTCCTCGGGCTCGTCGTCCACATCCGGGTCCTCGAGCTCGACGTCGTCCACAGCCTCCGCCTGAGCCGCTGACGGTATGCCGCCGCGCGCCTAGCGTCGCGGTGTGCCCCTCTTTCCTTCCTCCCCCGCCTCCGCGTCGCCGACGCGCCGGGTCCCCGCTGCCCGACCGTCCTCGCCGACAGCCCGGGCGCGGCGTCCGCGTCAGGGCCGGACGGCCGGGCCGACGGTGCGCCGGCTTGTCGCCGCCGTCCTCGCGGCCGCGGCGGTCCTGGCCGTCGGTCGGCTGGCACTGGCCCGGCCAGCCCCCGGGACCGAACCCGTGGTCGTGGCCGTCGGCCCGGTGGCCGTGGGCACCACCCTGACCCCCGCGCTGCTGGAGGTGCGGCACCTGGCGCGTGACGCCATACCGGAGGGAGCGGTCCGTGACGTGGGCTCGGCGAGCGGGCGCGCGGCCAGCTCGGTGCTGGTGCCGGGCGAGGTCGTGACCGCGAGC
The DNA here is from genome assembly GCF_014636495.1 of Ornithinimicrobium tianjinense. GTDB lineage: Bacteria > Actinomycetota > Actinomycetes > Actinomycetales > Dermatophilaceae > Ornithinicoccus > Ornithinicoccus tianjinensis. The sequence goes on along the minus strand of NZ_BMEM01000001.1, from coordinate 273,555 downwards.
GACCTAGGTGGGTCCTCGCTGCTGACCGACCAGCCGGGCGGGACGCGGGGCGTCTTCCTGCCGGTGCCCGAGCCACCCCTGCTGGCGGCCCTGCGCGGCGGCGACCGGGTGGACGTCCGCTCACCCGTGGACGGGTCCCGGGTCGTCGAGGACGCGCTCGTCCTGGCTGTGCACGCCGGCGAGGACGGGGGCCTGTGGCTCGCCGTGACGGACGACGGCGCGGGCGCGCTGGCTGCCGCTCGAGGTGCCGACCCGGCCGGCGGGTCGTTGCTGGTCAGCCTGCGGAACTGAGCCCTTCCGCGGCCCGCCGACGGCCCGGACGTCTCTGCAAAATCTTGCGAGCGCCCCGCACCATCCCCTAAAGTGCTCGACGGCCCGAGCCAGAGCTGGGGCCGAATCCACACGACCCGGGCAGGCAGGGACGACAAGGCCTGCCCGGACCAGAAAGGAGAGGCCACCATGCTCAAGGGCTTCAAGGACTTCATCATGCGCGGCAACGTCATCGACCTCGCGGTCGCGGTCGTCGTCGGCGCCGCCTTCGCCGAGGTGGTGAAGGTCATCGTCAGCTCCCTGGTGACCCCGCTGCTCAACGCCGCCGGGGGCGCGCAGGCGTCGGGCCTGGGCTTCCACATCCTGGCGGGCAAGGACAACACCTACATCGACCTGGCCGCGATCATCAACGCGCTCATCGTGTTCCTGATCACCGCCGCGGTCGTCTACTTCGTGCTCGTCCTGCCGATGAACAAGTACAACGAGCGCCGCAAGGCTCGTCTGGGCATCGAGGACGAGGAGGTCGTCTCCGACGAGGTGGCCACCCTCCGCGAGATCCGCGACCTGCTCGCGGTCCGTCGCGACGTCTGAGCGACGCGACACACCTGAACAACCGGAAGGCCCCGGCACGCATCGCGTGCCGGGGCCTTCCCGCGCGCCTGGGCCGCCCGCTGCGCTGAGCATCCCGCACCCGACTCACGACCGGCTTCTGGGCTGTGAGTCGGATGCATCTGGCTCACAGCACAGAGTCCGGTCGCGAGAGGCCCGAGGGACGCCCTGGCCCGGTCAGTCCCAGTGAGGAGGGCGTTGAGCGCGGATCCACGCGTCGCGGGGGTCCTCCCGCTCGCCGGCGCCGGGCTGGTCGCGCTGGCGGACGAGGTCGTCGGAGCCGTCCGCGTCGGGATTGGTCGGGGGCGCCATGACCCGGCGGTGACGCCGGCGCGCGCGACGAGGGGGCACCGGCCGGCTCGTGGCCACCTTCTCGTCCGCCACCCTCTCGTCCGCCGCCTGCTCGTCCGCCGCCACGTGGTTCGCCGCCACGTGACTCGCCGGGTCCTCGTCCACGCTCACCGGGCGCGCTGCTCTCCGTCGCGGAGCGCCTGGAGGACCCGCGCGACCTCCTTGGCGGGATCGGTGAAGACGTCGGTGCTGCGGACCCGCAGCGGGACCCAGCCCAGCCGGGCCAGCTGGTCGTGCCGCAGCCGCAGCCCGTCGCGTCCCGGCGCGGGCTCGGGGCCGCCCCGGTGCATGTCGCCGTCCACCGCGACCGTCCACCGAGGGCTGCCCTTCTCGGACACCGCGATGTCGACCGCGTGCGGCCCGTGGCCCAGCCCCTCCATGACGTCGAGGTCCTCGGCGCGGAGCCGGCGCACCAGCTCGGCCAGCACGGCCGACCGGCTGCCCCGTCCCGGCTGCGCGTCGAAGTCCACCGCCTGGCGCACCACGTCGCGGCCGGGGCCATGGGGCCAGTGCTCGACGCGTTCGGGGGTGACCACGTCGACCGAGCGCCGGGCCGAGGCCAGCACCGAGCCCGCGCCCCGTGCGTCGGCGGCCGCGTGCGAGCCGGTCAGCCAGACGACCCGGTCCCGCACCTCGCCGGCGATCCGGCCGACCGGGCGGACGACGAGCGGCTCAAGGGTCGTCTCCCCGTCCTGAGCCACCCCGGCCAGGACCGCAGCGTCCTCGTGCCCCTCGGCAGCCGCTGCGCGGACCGCGATCGTGAGGTCCTCGACGATCTCGTCGTCGGCGAGCAGGAGCAGGCTCGCGTCCGCGTCCTGCCGCGCGTGCTCCAGGGCGAGGGACACCGCGGCCGACACCAGCTCCTGCGCCCCGCCCCGGACCACGTGCTCGACGACGGCGGGCGAGCGCCATACCCCGGGGAAGCTGTGGACCGGCACGGGCATGACCGGGGCGAGCGGGGCGACCAGCCCCTGGTCGAGAGCGCGGTAGTGCGTCTTCAGGTGGCGGACCGGCAGCACCGCGGCGGCGTCCTCCAGGAGCGAGGTGCCCTCGAACGGCTCACGCTCCTTCTCCACCCGCGGGTCCGCGACGACGGAGAAGGACGACGGCCCGGCGCCGCCGCCGTCACCGACCACGACGACCTGGCGCCCGTGCGCCAGCGTGGGGACGGTCCGCGAGGTGGCCGTCCGACCGGCACGGTCGACCACCACGACGTCGAGCATCATGTCCGGGGGCAGCACCGAGGGGACCACCAGCGGCGAGACGAGCAGCACCGGCTGCGCGGCGAGCACGACATCGGGCGCACGGCTGATCACGTCGCGGACGTCGACGGCGCCCGTGCGGGTGCCTTCCATGGCGCGCTGCCAGGCCGTGACCTGCGAGGGCTGCGCGGCGAGCGTGCGACCGAGGCGGCGAAGCACGGCGCGTCGGGCGCGGGCCGCGTTGCGCCGCAGGTGCGCGCGGTCCGCCCGACGGAAGGTGCGCTCGGCCTCGCGCACCGCCTCGACCTCCAGCTGCTGGGGCACGCCGTCGGAGCGGAGCTGGCTCAGCACCGAGGACCGGTGCACGAAGCGCACCTCCGGCCCCACGCGGTCGGCGACGATGCCGCGCCGTGCCAGGTCGTCGACCAGCTCACCGAGCCCGCGCTCGCGCAGGGGGTGCAGGAGCGGGTGCGCCGTCGCCGCGACCGACGCCCGGTCGACGCGGGCGTCGAGCATGACCAGCCGCTCGAGGACGGTGTCCAGGTGCACCGTCTGCAGGTCCTTGCCCGCGGCCGTCCCCTCGAGCACGCTCCCGAGCCAGGCCAGGTCCTCCCCGACCGGCGTGTATGCCGCGAGCGCCTCCTCCCAGCCCTCGGGCGCCGCGGGGCGGGCCGCCTTGCCGGCGACCTCCTCCCAGGCGTCGCGCTCGTCCCGGGCGAGCCGGACCCGCTGGGGCAGGTCGGGCGGCGGGGTGCCGGGTCGCAGCAGCGACCGCACCTGGCGGCGCAGGCGGGCACGGGTCACTGCGCCCGGTCGCTCGGCCACCTCCTCGCGCGCGGCGGTGGCCGCCACCATGTCGTCGAGCGGCGCGTCGTAGATGCCCGGTGCGAAGACGTCGAGGGTCTCGCTGGCCCGCGCGACGAGCGCGAGCCGCTCGCCCCACTGGCGCAGGTTGGCGGGCGGTGGCATCCCCGCGTCGCGGCAGAGGCGGTCGACCAGCTCGCGGGCCGCGGGCAGCGCCCCCGTGACCATGCGGGCGACGACCTCCTGGGCGCGGCGGGCGTCGTCGGCCGAGGTGAGGCGAGCGCCATACCAGGGGTCCTCGCCGCGGCCGCGCGCCCACGCACCCGCAGCCGCCGCCTCGATGAGGGCGTCGGTGGCCTCGGACAGCTCCTCCTCGCGGAGGGTGCGCAGGACGTCGAAGGGCAGACGGACGCGCGAGGCGGGCGGGCTGTCCAGCGCTGCGAGGTGCGCGAGGTCGTCCTCGACGGTGGCCAGCGAGAGCCCCCACGGGGCGTGCTCGTGGTGGAGCACCTCGTGCTCGCGCCGCAGCAGGGCGAGCGCCTCGGCCCGGGCCGGCAGCGGGTCGGGCCCGATCTCCGGCTCGGCCTCCCCGGGCAGGTGGTCCAGGGCGTGCCGGACCGCGTCGAGGGCGGCGCGCCCGGACGCAGGGTCCTCCGCCAGGTGCAGGCACAGGTCGCCGAGGCCGACGTGGTCGAGGCGGCGACGCACCGCCTCCAGCGCACCTCGCTCCTCCGCGGAGACCAGGACGGTGCGTCCCTCGGACAAGGAGGCGACGACGATGTTGGCGATGGTCTGGGTGGCGCCGGTGCCGGACGGGGTGTCGACGACGACGCTGGCGCCGGCGACCACCTCGTCGAGGACGAGCCGCTGCGCATGGTCGGCGTCGAGCGCCGAGAGCTCGCGCTCCGGGTCCTCGGCGCGCTCGGCGTCCGGCCCCTCGGAGGTCACCGACACGTCCGCGCCGGCGAGGGCGGCGACCACGTCGTGCGCGGCCAGGCGCTGCACGTCGCCGGTGTAGGCGGTGACGAGGGGCAGCTTGGCGGTCGGGAAGGTGCCGACGACCATCTGCGGACCGATCCCGAAGCCGGTCATCTCCCGGCAGATGTCCTCCAGCGCCTGGTAGGTCAGCCGGGGGTCGAACCCGTGGCTCTGCGCGGACAGACCGGCCAGCATCGCCGGGTCGAGGTCGAGGTGCACCTCGCTGCGCAGGTAGTGCTCGAGGACCGGGTTGAAGATGACGTCCTCGTGCAGCTCGATGACGTAGTCGCTGTGGGCCGCGTCGACGGGCCGGATCGCGCAGCCACGCAGCAGGACCGGGGCCCGGGGCGGGACGGGGACGCGGTGGAGGGTCCACGTGGCCAGGCCGATCGCGAGGTAGCCGGTCTCGACGCCGTGCTCGGTGCGCAGCTCGACGACCTTGTCCCGGATGGCGCCGATCCGACGCGCCGCGTCCAGGAACGCGACGTGCTCCCGGACCAGCTCCGAGAGCAGCGTCGGGCGGCCGGACAGCAGCTTGGCCACCCCGCCCGGGTGGGCGAGGTTGAGGTCGAAGGTGCCGGTCAGCGACGTGCGGTGCCAGAGCAGGGTGTTGGACCCTCCGAGGTCCGCGACCTGGTGACGCCAGCGAGCGCGCGCCTTCTGGACCGCCTCGACCCGGGCGGGGTCGGGCGCGTGGGCAGGGCGGCGGGAGGTCACCCCTTCAGGCTAACTACTGACCCTCGCGTCACCGTGAAGGCGCCGAGGGCGAGTGCGGCGGCCCCCGCGAGGGCGGCGAGCACGTCATACCCGAGGAAGTCCATGACGACGCCGGCGAGGGCACCGGCCGTGGCCGCCGACAGACCCATGACGAGGTCCGCCGCGCCCTGGACCGCCGCGCGCTCGCCGACCGGCACGGACCCCGCGATGGTCCCGGACCCCGCGACCATGGTGCAGGACCAGCCGAGCCCGAGCAGGACGAGCGCCGCGGTCAGCAGCGTCGACTCACCGCTGGTGGAGAAGGCGGCGAGCCCGCAGGCCAGGACGAGGACGGCCACGCCCAGGAGCACCACCCGCCGGGCGCCGATCCGGTCGGTGAGCTGGCCGGTCAGGGGCGAGAGGCCGTACATGCCGAGGATGTGCAGGCTGATGACCAGGCCGATGACCTCGATCTCGGCGTGGCCGTGCTTCATGTGGAGCGGGGTCATGACCATGACGGAGACCATGACGACGTGCCCGACCGTGAGGGCGACCGTCCCCCACAGGGCGGAGGGGGTGCGCACGATGAGCCGCAGGCCCTCGCCGACGGAACCGCGGCGGGCGGTGACAGGGACGTCCTGCTCCGCGGCGTCGGCGGCGTGGAGCCGACGCGCCAAGAGCAGCGGGTCCGGGCGCAGGGCGACCTGGAGAACCGCCGCGGCGAGCAGGAAGCCGGCGAGCGAGAAGACCCAGGCACCGGCCAGCGGCGGGATGCCGAGCCCGGCCGCGAGGCTCTTGCCGGGCCCGACCATGTTGGGGCCGAGGACCGAGCCGATCGTGGCGGCCCACACCACCCAGCTCAGCTGACGCCCGCGGCGCGCGGCCGGGGAGAGGTCGGTGGCGGCATACCTGGCCTGGCTGTTGGCGGTCGTCGAGGCACCGAAGAGGGTGGTGCCGAGCAGGAGCACGAGGAAGCTGCCGGTGGCGGTGCCGGTGATCGCCAGCGCCGCCCCCACGGTGCCGATGAGGTATGCCGTCACGAGGCCGACCCTGCGGCCGTGCCGGGCCATGAGCGCGGCGACGGGGATGGTGAACAGCGCGCCGCCGAGGACCTGGGTGGTGGTGGCCAGCCCGGACAGCGCGTCGCTGCCGCTGACGTCGGCGGCGACGATGGCGCCCACCGCGATGCCTGCCGCCACCCCGATGCCGCCGAGGGTCTGGCTGGCCATGAGCGTCGGGACGGTGCGGCGCTGGACGGTGTCAGCCTCGCGCTGGAGGGCGTCGGTCTGGGTCACCCGGCCCATTCTCGCAGCGGCGACGGCCTCCCAGCGCCTGACTCCCGCGGGGGGTGGGTCCCGGTGACACGCCGAGCGACACCGGCTCCGGCGCGCACGTGCGCGCTCGGGCCGGTCGGGACCGGCGTGTCGACGGCACGGACCGATGGGTGACCAGTGCCGTCCCGGTGCCGCGGCACATCGGTGCCCTCGGCGCGATTCGAACGCGCGACACCCGCTTTAGGAGGGCGACCGGGGTCGAAGAAGACCGCACGGCATCGGGCAATTTCCGCGTGGTTACTGGGCTGCGGTGGTGCGCCATTGTGACTGCCGGCGGGGCCGTGCGGCCCGCCGGGCACCACTGAGGCACCAGTCCGTCAGTGCGTGCTCGGCGAGCGACCGACCCATTGACCCGCACCCTAAGGCAAGTTACCTTGGGAGAGTGACGGATGATCCGATCATCGCCCCGTCCGCACTCAAACACGGACTCGGAGAAGACGACATCCTCCACGCCTACCGCAACCCCGTCCGGGTCTGGGACCTGGGCGACGGGTTCACCATGATCGTCGGCCCCAACCAGGCGGCGATCTTCTTGGAGGTCGGCTACGTCGATGGCGACCAGACCCAGGTCATCGTCCACGCGATGGTGGCCCGAGAGAAGTTCCTGAGGTGATGAACATGCCGCGCACCGTTGAAGAGATCCTGGCCCACGCCGATGAGCTGGCCGCACGGTTCGAGTCTTACGAGCCGAACCCTGACAACGAGCTGGACGCAGGTGCGGTCGCGATGCTGCGCACCGCGGTCGCCGAACGGTCAGAGGCCGAGCGTCACCTGTTCGAGGCGGTCCGCGCCGCCCGTGATTCCGGCTTGTCGTGGTCTGCGATCGGCTCCTTGGTCGGGACTACCGGTGAAGCGGCGCGCCAGCGCTACGGCGGCAAGGTCGCTTGACTGGCACAGCGCGCCGGAGGGCGCCCCTCGGCCTAGGAGCCACTGAAGCCAAAGGTGGCAGTCGCTCGCGGGCGGTATAGTTACTAGGGCGACCCAACCCAACTTGCCGGCGCGTCAGACAAGTCCTGCTTCAGCGCCTCTAGCGAGGCATAGCGGTTCGGGAATGTATCATGGGAAGACTCGTCCGACCGCACCAAACTTCCGTCAGGCTCAAACCTGTACGCCCCGACCCCTCCCACGAGAATGTAGCGTGAGGAGCCCTCAAAACGTCTCTGATGCATGAAAAACACGTAGGTGAAGCCGGGATCGAGGCGCGAAATCTCATGAGCCATGTCGCCCAACGGCAGTTGCGTGACGGGAAGATTAGCTGCACCGTCGCCCTTTAGCCACTCGGCAACATCAGCGCTCGTCGTCAGCGCGGTCAGGCCGCTTTTCCCCTCCTCGTCAGCGGGCTCCTCGATGACATCGTCCCCCATTCTGGCGACAACAATTACATCGGCACGCGCTGCCAACTCCTCGATGGACTCAACATAGAACGCACGACTCCCGCTGGATCTCGGATTGATCTGTTGGACGGTCGTCGGCGTGGCACCCCACTCTTCCGAAACAGTTTCTTCGCTCGTTGTCGAACATGCAGAGGTCAGTGCTGTAAGGAGTACGATGGGCACCGCCACGATTCTTGAGCATGACATCATTCTCTCATCTCAGACAAGAGCGTTGGCTCCGTTAATGTCGTCGGTTTGCGGTGCAATATGCCCGCAGGTGAAGTATCGGTCGCTTGAGCCATACATAATCGGTTGACCAGAGCACGAGGCACTTCCGGTGTGACCTAAGCCGATGGCGTGGCCAAGTTCGTGCACCATCACCTGCTTCTTACCGCTGGACGAGTATGAGTCGGTGTATACCCGATTCAACATCACGTTCACGGTGCCGATGGAGTGTCCATTTGCGTTGCAATCGTCAGCAGTCCAAAGACCGTCGTAGTCAGCGCTCCACACGTTATAGGCCGTCATGTAAACCTTCTCCGTCTGACCACTGGCGGCTGGTACAAAATTGACGTCACTGTTGCTATTCCACAGGCCCTTGGCGTCAACGTTCGCCGTGATGTAAACGCTTGACAGCCCAGATGCGTGACGGTAAGACGCCGTCGCAGTCCACAGACCGCACCTGCTATCTACCCAGGCGCTGGCTGGCCCGGCCGGAATAACGGTGGCTGCTACAACGCTGCCGACTATCGCTACCCCTTGCCATCGAATGACCACAACTACTCCTTCGAGGAACGCGCAGTGCCGAAGCATATGACCTACCGCAATCATTACTCTTCGGCCTCGAAGAGCGGCGTCTCGATCGCAATGTCTGATATTGTCCCATGCCCCTCGGCAGAGGCTTCTTACGGTAGCACATGTGGTCTGTCAGCGGCCACCGTCCTGTATTCGGCGTTACAGCGATGTATCGACCGTGCCCTTCCGCACTCTTGTGGTGGATACGGTCATCGTGACGGACCAAGCAGGTGGCGGGAAGTGCCGTCATGGAGTCGTTGACGCTCTGCCCGTCGTTGACTGGCTCGGAGCCTTTCGGTGGCGGCGTCTGCGGTGGCCGTAGAGGAGACGGGTGACGGTACTGCCAGTCGGCGGATGAGCCGGGACTGGTGCCTGGCTTCCTGGGGTTCTCTGGTCGGCGGCCCCGTCGGGTTCGGCTCCGTGGGTGGGATGTCGTGGGCGGCTCGCCAGATGGCGAGGTCGCCGATGAGCTGGCCGTCGACGTGCGGGGGGAGTGTGCGATGCCAGGGCACCCGGTCGGAGGTGCCCGCCCGCCGGGCTTCGTCGGCGACGCGCTGCTCCAGGTCGTCGATCCGCTGGGTGAGCCGGTCGAGGTAGTCGCTCGTGCCCGCGTCCTGCCGGAGCGCCGGTGGGACATCCGGTAGCCAGGGCAGGGGGGCGTCCCGGTGGGACGGCGAGGTGGAGCCCGCGACCCGCCAGGCGAGGGCGGCGGCGGGGTCGTCGGCCTCGGTGAGCGATTGGGTGCCGCGGTACCAGGTCGCCTCTTCCACCACCTGCTGCGGTGGTGTGCCGTCGACCCAGCGCAGCGCGAGCTGGCCCCGCAGGTGCGGGTAGGCAGGCTGCTCGGTGAGGCCGGGGATCCTCCGCTCGAGTGCGTCGTCCAGGTGCGCCATGCGCTCGTGTCCGAGGTGCTGCTGGGCCAGGACCGGTAGGGCGTCCTGGTAGGCCAGCACCGCCTGTCGTAGCAGCTGGGCGGCGTCGCCGCGCTCGACCGTGGTGGCGGACGGGGCGCGGCCGTCGCGGGCGAGGATGTCGGTGAGCATCTGACGCGGCTCCACCGTGGTGTCCGGGACCTCGGGCCCGACACCGTCCAGTGAGGCGGCAGGGGTGGCGAGGTAGAGGTGGTTGGTCTGACGCCCGCGGGAGAGCGCGACGTACAACGCCTGGCGCGACTCGGAGCCGGCGAGGACGGTGTGCGTGGTGTCGACGGTCGCGCCCTGGGCGCCGTGGATGGTGCTGGCGTACCCCAGCTGCACGTGCTCGACTACGTACCCGGCCGGCAGGGTGACGTGACCCGGCTCGCTCTCGCGCCGGGCAGAGTGGCCCTCGACCAGGACGGCACCGTCGGGGCGGACTTCGAGGACGTGCCATCGGTCACCGTTCTTGACCCAGGACCCGTCGGCGGTACGCAGACTGCGGTCGTTGCGGCGGGTGATCACGGTGTCCCCGGCGCTGGCGCGGGTGCTGTCGCTCAGGGTCACCTCGCGCCCAGGCGGCTGCCCAGTGGTGTCGAGGCGGTCGGTCCGGGCGCGCTGGTTCAGCTCGCGCACGGTGTCGCGGGTCGCGGCCAGCAGCAGGCTGGACAGCCCGGCCTGCTGGTCGGCCGCCCAGGCGGCGTACGCCGCCTCGACCACGTCCCCGGTGTCGCCGGCGTGGACCCGGTCTCGGTCGAGGTAGTGCTCCAGCGCGGTGGGGTCGCCGTCGCGGATCGCGAGGGTGGCGGTGCCTTCGGCGGGGTCGGTGAACCGGTGCAGCTCGGTCAGCGTGGCGGTGGTGCCGTGCGCGTAGCCCTGCTCAGCCAGGTCCCGGAAGATCCCGCCGGCCGCGACTGCGGCCAGCTGCTGGTCGTCCCCGACCAGGCGCACGCTGCCACCGGCGTCGACCACGTGGCGGACCACGGCCGCGAGGTTCCGGGTGCCGGCCATCCCGGCCTCGTCGATCAGCACCAACGTCCCTGGGCCGATCGCTCCACCTACGGCAGTCGTCGTGCTCGTTCCCGGTGAAGCACCTGCGACGGTGGTCTGGTGGAGGTACTTGGCAAGGGTGTCGGCATGGATGCCGGTGGCGTGGCCGAGCTCCTCGGCCGCGACCGCCGTGGGTGCCAATCCGAGGACGGTGCCGCCGGAGGTCTCCCAGGCCCGGGCGAGGACGCGTAGGGCGGCGGTCTTGCCGGCGCCGGCCGGGGCGAGGGCGACCTGCACCCGGCACCCGCTCGTGGCCAGGGTGCGGACCATCGCCGTCTGCGACCGGTCTAGGCTCGGACCGTCCGCAGACTGGGCGGCCAGCACGTCCTCCACGACGACTGGGTCTGCCTGGCGGCCGTCGCGCCGCAACCCCAGGGCGAGGAGCTCGTCCTCGGCGGCCAGGATTGCCCGGGAGGTGTAGGCCTGGCTGCCGTGAACGACGTGGGCGGACTGGCCGTCCGGGCGGCGCAGCACCTCCGGCTCACCCAGCTCCGGTGGCACCCCGACGGGCACCGAGAAGCGGTGCAGGACCCAGCGTTCGACCTCACGCGCGTGTTCTTCGATCCGGGCGAGGGGGACCTGGGCGGTGCGGAGCTGGCGCAGCGTCTCGGCCCGCACGTGCCACACCTGCCACGTCGCCCGCGACCCCTCCAGCACCTTTACGACGCGGGCGGCGAGGAGCTGGGGGCGCACGCCCCCACCCCTGAGCGCAGGTATGCGTCCCTGGAGCGTCTCCACCCGCTGACCTGCGGCAATACGAACGTCTCCACCACGCTCCCGGGTGCGTCCCCACCCCGCCCCCACCGCACTGGCGACCATCTCCTCCGGGCTGCGTCCCGCGGGGGAGAGGACGGCGGTGGCCTGCGCCCGCCAGGTCTGGCGTTGCTCGGCCTCCGAGCGGGGTTCGTGCTTGCCCGGGCGGGTCTCCAGGTTCGCCTGCTGCGCCAGCGCCAGCGACTCGACAGTCGTGGGATTCCGGCCGTGGTCGGCCCGGAAGGTGGCGGCGAGCTCGCGCTGGCGGGTCTCGATCGCCTGCCGACGGGACGACCACGCGTCCAGCAGGGCCGGGTCTATGCCGTCGATCTCGCGCACCGCCCGCTTGCCCTCCGGTGACGGACGCTCGCTGAAGCGGACGTCGAGCCGGTCGACGAGCCCGGCTTCGAGGTGGGTGTTGTAGTGCTCGGAGGCCATGACCTTGGCCTTGAAGAGCATCCGTCCGTCGAGGGTGAGCCAGCGGCCGCCCTCCTCGGGCAGGGACTGGACCTTGTTGGAGACGACGACGTGGGTGTGCAGGTCCGGGTCGCCGGTGCGTGAGTCGCGGTGGTCGAAGGCTGCTGCGATGAGGCCGGTGACGGGCACCTGGCGGATGCCGCCCTTGCCGACCCGGGTGTACGCGACCTCGGCCTCGAGCATCGCCAGCGTGGCGCGGACCGCGTCCTGGTGCGCGGCTTCCACCTGCCGGGCGACCTCCGGAGTGGCGAGGGCCCACAGGGCCGAGACCGACTTCACCGGGGAGAACGTCAGGTCGAACCCTGCAACCGGCACCTGCGCCGGCCGTGACGCCCTGGCGATGAACCTGGTCAGTTCGCCCTCGTCCACGGGTGCGCGGCCGTGGCGCTGCTCGAACGCCTCCAGGGCGACCCGGGTGCGGATCGCTGCCCGCTCCTGCGCCGGGATGGAGGCGTTCCACGGCAGGCCCCGTGAGGTGTTGTGCTCGCTGAAGGCCCGGGCCGTGACCTGGCGCAGGGTCGTGGCGTCGAAGGTCGGGAACGCCCGGCCCAGCGCGCCCCACCCGTTCGCGGTCGCCCCGGGCTCGTCGGAGCGTGGGTAGCGACCCTGACCGAAGAGCAGCTTCATCTGCTCCTCGGTCACCACGTCCCCGACGGCGAGGTCGAGCCCGGCGAGGCCGGTGCCCAGCCACCGACCCGGCGCCTCGCCCTTCTCCTCGTAGTAGGAGGCGAGGCCGGCCTGCCGGCTCTCGGTGGCATCGTGAGCGGCGACCTGCTTCGTCAGGTACGTGTACCCGCTCCCTGCGGCGAGCTTGTGCAACGTCATCACGCTTATACAAAGCGGACGAGCGAGGCCCAGGGTCTCACCACGGCGACCGAGTGCACCGGGTGTGTCCTGGATCTGCCTCGGCAGATCCTTATGGGGCGGGGACGCGGTCAGAGGTGCGGATTTGGTGGTCGGGGACGCGCTGGGTCGGCGGGTGGGGCTGTCCACAGGCTTGGGGGAGGGTCGTGCGTCGGACGAGAAGAAGTGACTGAATGAAGAGGCACCGTGAGTCCCTGGGGTGGGTCTCGACGCTTTAGGGGACACAGCGGTTCTTCGCTGATCACGAGTGAACGGAAGGAAAGATCATGTCTCAGACCGTCAGCCCCATCGAGCTCCTCACCGTCGAGGAGGCCGCTCGCTGGTGCCACATCTCCCCGAACACCTTGAACTACCTGCGGGTCCAGCGCCGGTTCGCCCCCGCCATCCGGATCTGGCGGCGGGTCTTCTTCACGCCCTCTGACCTCAACGACTGGCTGGAGGCCCAGCGTGAGGAGCCGGAGTGATCCAGAAGCGGGGCAGGCGCTACCGCGTCCAGGTCAAGCACCGGGGCATCGTCGTCGCCGACCGGTCGTTCGAGCGCCGCACCGACGCGCTGGTCTGGGAGCGCGAGCAGAAGCAGCTCATCCTCATGGGCGACTTCGTGCCTCCCTCGGCCGGCCGGGTCACGGTGGCCCAGCTGGCCAAGACCTACCTCGAGGCCAGGCGCGACCAGGTCTCGGTCCGCGCCTGGGAGTCCGACGAGAGCGCCCTGCGTGTCCACATCGTGCCGGCGCTGGGGCATCGCCCCATCGGGTCCGTCAACCGCGTCCACATCGAGCGCTTCCTGGGCACGGTCGCGAGCACTCGGTCGGTGGGAACGGCGGCACGCGTGCGGACGACCCTACGAGGGTTGTTCGACTACGCCGTGCGGTCACGGGTCATCCGCGATTCCCCAGCGGCGGCGGTCCGGCTGCCCCGCCCGGACTCCGGCGGCCGCCGCGGGGAGTTCAGGCCCTTCACGATGGACGAGTTGCTGGCCGTGGTGGAGGAGCAGCGCCAGCACGCAGGCGCCCAGGCGGACGTCACGCTGTTCCTCGGGCTGACCGGGCTCCGCTTCGGCGAGCTGCGCGGTCTTCGAGCCCGGGACGTCACCAACGTTCCCTACCCGGCGGTCGTCGTCGCCAGGTCGCTGCCTCAGTCCGGGCGCACCGGCAAGGTGATCGAGCGCACCAGCACCAAGAGCGGGCGCAGCCGGATAGTGCCGCTGCTCTCGCTGGCGCTTCCGTTGGTCAAGGCACGTGTTGAGGGACTGGGCCCCGACGAGCTGCTCTTCCCGGCCAGCCAGGGTGGATACCTGCACGCCCAGAACTGGCGGCGCGCTGTTCGGTGGAACGAGACGACCGACGGCCGCCGGCCGCACGACCTCCGGCACACGGCTGCCAGCCTGTGGATCGCGGCCGGCGTGGACATCAAGACCATCGCGGTCTGGCTCGGTCACAGCTCCACGAAGCTGACGCTGGACACCTACGGGCACCTCATGGGCACCGACGCCGAGCGGGCCGCCATCGAGCGGATCAACCGCGCCTTCGGGCACCAATCAGGCACCAGTCCGGGCCAAACCTCAGGCCGACCACTGCCACTGCAGACGGGAGAAGGCATCTGAACTGCAGAAACACAAAGTGCCCCCGGCAGGATTCGAACCTGCGACACCCGCTTTAGGAGAGCGGTGCTCTATCCCCTGAGCTACGAGGGCGTGCCCGGCGTGGCGCCGGACGCAAGGAACATCGTCTCATGACCCCGGGCCGGCTCCTGCGGACACCTGCAGCCGCAGTTCTGCCCTGCGAGAGTGGAGGTATGGCGACGCACACCTACGAGCTCTCCGTCACCTGGACCGGGAACACCGGGACAGGGACGTCCGGCTACCGCGACTACGGGAGGGGGGTGCTGGCCCGCAGCGAGGGGCGGCCCGACCTCGAGCTCTCCGCCGACCGGCCGTTCCGCGGCGACGCGGCCCGGTGGAACCCCGAGGTCCTCCTGCTGGCCGCGCTGAGCGAGTGCCACCTGCTCTCGCTGCTCCACGTCGCGGTCACGCACGGGGTGACGGTCACGGCATACCAGGACCGGCCCCTGGGCTGGATGGAGCAGGAGGGGATCGGCGGGCGTTTCACCCGCGTCCTGCTGCGCCCGACGGTGACAGTGACGGAGGCGGCGCACGTCAGGCTCATGCCGCAGCTGCACGAGGAGGCCAACCGGGCCTGCTTCATCGCCTCGTCGGTGAACTTCCCCGTGGAGCACGAGGTCGAGACCCTCGTCGCCACGTCCGAAGGAATACCCCCCAGGGGTATGCGGTTGGAGCAGATATGAGCGAGCACCAGCACCACGGAGCGGGGCACGTGCCCCCCATGCCAACCGTCCAGGACGCTGCGGAGAAGGACCCCAGTGACGCGCACGCCGGTCACGACGCGCACGCCGGTCACGACGCGCACGCCGGTCACGACGCGCACTCAAGTCACGACGCGCACGCGGGTCACGGTGGTCATGGCGACCACGTAGGTCAGTTCCGTCGGCTGTTCTGGATCATGCTCGCCCTCGCGGTGCCGGTGGTCACCTTCAGCCCGATGTTCGCGGACCTGGTCGGCTACGAGCTCCCGCACGACGGCTGGACGACGTGGATCTCGCCGGTGCTGGGGTCTGTCGTCTACCTCTGGGGAGGCCGGCCGTTCCTGACGGGCGCGATCTCCGAGATCCGCTCCCGCAAGCCGGGCATGATGCTGCTGATCGGCCTGGCCATCACGGTCGCCTTCGTCGCGTCGGTCGGCGCCAGCCTCGGCGTGCTGCACCACGAGCTGGACTTCTGGTGGGAGCTCACCCTGCTGGTCGTCATCATGCTTCTCGGGCACTGGATCGAGATGCGCTCGCTCGCGCAGACCACGTCGGCCCTGGACTCCCTGGCGGCGTTGCTGCCCGACGAGGCCGAGCGCGTCGAGGGCGATCAGGTCGTCCGCGTCGCTCCGGCCGACCTGCAGATGGGCGATGTCGTGCTGGTGCGCCCGGGCGGGTCGGTCCCGGCGGACGGACGCGTCGTGCAGGGCAGCGCGAGCATGGACGAGTCCATGGTGACCGGAGAGTCGGTGACCGTGCGGCGCCAGGTCGGCGACCCGGTCGTCGCGGGCACCGTCGCCACTGACTCGGGCCTGCGTGTGGAGGTCACGGCCACCGGCGACGAGACCACCCTCGCCGGCATCCAGCGGCTGGTGGCTGACGCCCAGAGCTCGTCGTCGCGCGCCCAGCGGCTCGCCGACCGCGCCGCCGGCTGGCTGTTCTGGTTCGCCCTGGTCGCCGCAGGCGTCACCGCGGTGGTCTGGAGCCTGGTAGGTCTGCCGGACAGCGCGGTGGTGCGGGCGATCACGGTCCTCGTCATCGCCTGCCCCCACGCCCTCGGGCTCGCCATCCCGCTCGTCGTCTCGATCGCGACCGAGCGCGCGGCCCGTGGGGGCGTGCTCGTCAAGGACCGGCTGGCCCTGGAGCGGATGCGCACCGTCGAGGCGGTCCTCTTCGACAAGACGGGCACGCTGACCAAGGGCGAGCCGGCCGTCACGGCCACCGAGCCGGTGGACGGGCGCACGGTGGAGGAGATCCTCGCGCTGGCCGCCGCGGCCGAGAGCGACAGCGAGCACCCGCTCGCGCGGGCCATCGTGGCCGCGGCACAGAGCAGCGGGCTGAGCATCCTGGACTCCAGCGGATTCACCTCCTCCCCCGCCGTGGGTGTCACGGCCACGGTGGAGGGCCGCACGGTCCGGGTGGGTGGCCCCTACCTGCTCGCCGAGCACGAGGCTGAGGAGCTGCCGGTGGCGCAGGCCTGGCACGCGGAGGGTGCCACGGTCCTCCACGTGGTGGTCGACGGCGAGGTGGTCGGGGCCCTGCGGGTCGCCGACGAGATCCGCCCGGAGTCGCGCGAGGCGGTCGAGGCCCTGCACACGCTCGGGGTCCAGGTCGTCATGATCACCGGCGACGCGCAGCCCGTGGCCGAGGCGGTGGCGCGTGAGCTGGGCATCGACCGCGTCTTCGCGGGGGTCCGTCCCGAGGACAAGTCCGCCAAGGTCGCCCAGCTGCAGCGCGAGGGTCTGTCGGTGGCGTTCGTCGGCGACGGCGTCAACGACGCTCCCGCATTGGCCCAGGCCGACGTCGGCATCGCGATCGGTGCCGGGACGGACGTGGCGATCGCCTCCGCGGGCGTCATCCTCGCCAGCTCCGACCCCCGTTCGGTGCTGTCGGTCATGGAGCTGTCGCGGGCCAGCTACCGCAAGATGAAGCAGAACCTGTGGTGGGCCGCCGGCTACAACCTGGCCGCCGTGCCGCTCGCTGCAGGCATCCTGGCCCCGGTGGGGTTCGTCCTGCCGATGAGCGTGGGCGCGATGCTGATGTCGGTCTCGACCGTGGTGGTCGCGCTCAACGCCCAGCTGCTGCGACGTCTGGACCTGCGCCCCGAGGTCAGCGCGCGGGAGATCCTGTCGAGCTGACCGGGCGGCGGCCCCTGCACCGGCCCCTCCCGACGGCCCCGGACACCGGGTCAGGCCGTGAGCCGCACGGTCCGTACGTGCGGGATCGAGGCGTAACGCTCGGGCGTGCAGGTCAGCAGGATGACCTGCACGCCCGCGGCGTCGCCGTCCGCGGCACCCAGGACCTGGCTCATCTGCCGGAGCCGCACCGGG
This sequence comes from Ornithinimicrobium tianjinense, assembly GCF_014636495.1. Lineage (GTDB taxonomy): Bacteria > Actinomycetota > Actinomycetes > Actinomycetales > Dermatophilaceae > Ornithinicoccus > Ornithinicoccus tianjinensis. Next base: position 256,433 of record NZ_BMEM01000001.1, on the reverse strand, counting down.
TCGGAGTAGCCCAGCGCGTCGTCGATGACGACGGGCACGCCGTGCTCAGGGTCGACCAGCCGCGCCACCGCGAGCCTCGCCAGGATCCCCAGCTGCTCCTTGGCCCCACCCGACAGCTGCGCGTAGGGCACCGTGACACCGTCGACGGTGCGGGCAGCGAGGCTGAGGTCCTCCGCCACGGTGACCCGGAAGCTGGGGCCGTAGACCCGCTGGCCGAGCTGCTCGATCGCCTGCGTGTAAGGACGGACGTAGAGCCGGTGCGCGGCGTCCCGGTGCTGGGTCAGCGACTCCCGCAGGTGCCTCGCAGCACGCGCACGGCGGTCCACGGCGCGCAGCTCGCGCTCCGCATCGCCCAGGTCGGCGACGGCCAGGTCGTAGAGCTCCTGCCGGCCCTCACCCGCGACCATCTCGACCTGCCCCGCCAGGGTATGCAGCGCCGCACGGGCGTCGTCGCGCTCGGCGGCGGCCGACTGCACCTCGTCGCGGGCCCGGCTCAGAGCCGCTCGAACCGCGGCCACGTCCGCCGCCACGAGGGCGGCCTCGGCCTGGCTCACCTGCACCGCAGCTGCCCGGGCCCGCTCAGCCCAGGCCTGGGCGTCGGCGACGAGCTGGTCGTCCGGGCGCTCGGCGCGCACGGAGGCCAGGTGCTGACCGAGCGCCTCCCACCTGGCGGAGTCGGCGTCGATCCTCCCCTGTGCGTGGTCGAGCCGCCGGGTCAGTGCCGCCACCTCCTGCCGCGTGGTGGCCGCCACCGACCCTGCCGCCCGGTGCCGCTCACGCGCCGCCCGCAGCGCTGCCGTGGCACGGTCGACGGCCGCACGCGCCGCCGGCTCGTCGCTGGGCAGCGCCTCCCCCTGCTCTGCCTGGCCGGGCCGGTCGCCGAGCCCCTGCCGGTGCTCGCGCACCCGTCGGCGAGCCAGCTCGACCCGCTCGTCGATCGCGCCCGGGACGGCGCCCCGAGCGGCTTCAGCGGCGACCGCGGCACCGAACGGCCGGAGCAGGGCACCGAGCTCACCCTGCCGCTCGCGCACCGCGCTCTCCGCTGCCTCGGTGGCGTCGGCGAGCGCGTCCACCCCGTCGACGTCGGCCGCGCCCAGGTCGGAGAGGGCGGCGGCGAGCTGCTCCTGGAGTCCGTGGATCTCGCTCGCACGACCCAGGGCCTCCTCGTGCAGGAAGATCCGGAGGCGCGCCTGTCCGGGGATCTCCACGGTGGTGTCGTGGGAGACGCTGACCCGCCCGCGCTCACCGGCGCCCACGGCGGTGCCGCGCTCGCGCTGCCCCACGGTGACCTCGATCGAGGCGCCGAGCGACTCGACCTCGACGACCGGCGTGGCGGCTGAGTGCTGAGCGACGAGGGCGTCGTAGCGGTCCTGCAGACGGCGCAGGCCGCGCGCCGTCTCGCGGGTGACGGGCCGGGCCGGGAGCGCCTCGCGAGCCCGGTCCAGATCCCCGACGAGCGCCGTCGTGTGCGCGAAGAGCTCCTCGACCGAGGCCAGCTCGCGCACGTCCGCCAGGTGGTCGGCGTGCGCCCTTGCCTCGTCGAGCGCAACGGTGGACTCCTCGACGGCGGTCGCCGCCCTGGCGAGCTCCTCCTCGGCCGCGACCGACGCCGTGCCGCGGACCTCCGCGGCGCGCGCGTCCTGCTGCTGCGCGGCCCGGGCGCGCGCAAGCGACGCGGCCAGGTCCTGCTGCTCCTGGGCCAGTGCCCGACGCTGCTCGACCCCGCGCTCAGCAGCGCGGTGCAGCTCCTGAGCCTGCGCAGACCGTTCGACGGCCTCCCGATGGGCGCTGACGACCAGCTCCACCCTGGCGTCAGCGTCCTCGGCCTGCTCCAGCGCGGCCTGAGCGGCGGCCAGCCGGGGCTCGACCTCGGCGACCCGCCGTCGGGCGGCCTGGTGACGATCCAGGAGCTCCCGGGCCTCCTCCACGCGCCGGTGGGCCTCGACGACGTCCTGCTGTGCCTGGGTGTGACGGGTCATCGCCGCGCGGTAGTCGCCGGTGGGCCGACCGGTGGGCGTGAAGTAGAGGCGGTACTCCTTCTCGACGGCGTCGAGGATCGCGTCGGCACCGTCGGCGTGCTGGCTCGCGCCGGCCGCGGCGTCGAGCGCCTCCGTGAGGACCGTGCTGGCGACGAGCGGCGCGACCGTGCCGTCGCCGGCCTGCGTGTAGCGCAGCGCGTCGAACAGCGTGCGGTCGAGGTGCTGCTGCAGCAGGGCGTCGACCCGTTGCTGAGCCTGGTCGCCGGTGAGCTGCTCGGGACGGCCGGAGAGGACGTGCAGGGTCGTGGAGGGCTGCCGCAGCCAGCGCTTGGCGAAGCGCAGCCGGGTCGAGCCGACGGTGAACTCCGCCTCCACGAACGGGGCCTCGTCACGGTCGACGGGCTGGAGGGCCCGCACCTCCGCTGCCCGCGAGCTCGCCTTGTAGCGGAGCAGCGCGTCGAAGGCCTCGAGCATCGTGGTCTTGCCGACCTCGTTGGGACCCTCCAGGACCACGACCCCCTCGTCGGGCAGGTCGACGGTGCGCTCGCGCACGCCCTTGACGTCGCGCAGCGTGAGCCGGTGCAGCCTCATCGGGCACCTCCCCGCGCCAACCGGTAGAGCAACTGCAGGGCGTCGCGGGCGCTGCTGCCGTCGTCAGGACGTCCAGCCGCGAAGGCCGCCTCGTCCTCGGGGTCCGGCTGGTCGCCGGTGCCGGCCATCGACCGCATGTCCTCGACCGCGCTGGCGAGGAAGCCCCCGAGCCCCAGCTCGGCGATGTCGTCGTCGCCGGCCAGGACCAGGTCCGAGTGCTGGGGCGGGCGGTGCAGTGCACCGAGCACGTCCTCGTGGCGCGCCAGCAGCTCCTCCAGCCTGGCGTGCTGGGCCAGGCCGAGCGTGCCGCGCAGGCCCAGGTGCACCAGCACGCGGTCCTTGTCCGGCAGGGCCGCGAGCTCGGCGTCGAGGGCGTCGATGTCGGCGTCGCCGTCGACCCGGCGCTCGACGGTGACGAACGACCAGGCCGCCACGTGGTGAGGGGTGACCCTGACCGTCCCACGACCCCTCCCGGAGGCGGGTGGCTCGACCTCGACGACGAGCGCGTCCCCGGGGCTCACCTCGCGCCAGGCGGTCGGCTCGGGAGCCCCGGAGTACCAGATACCGTCCGCCACCTCCGTGCGCGAGTGCCGGTCACCGAGCCCCACGTAGTGCACGAGGCCGGAGTCGAGCGAGCTGCGCAGGACGTCCGTCGGGATGGCCGCCCGGTGGCGCCGCTCCTGGTCGAGAAGGTCGACGATCCCGTGGGCCGCCAGGACCCGGACCGTCCCCTCCGCCGGGTCGGACAGGTCGTCCAGCACGGGCCCGACGAGGTCCTCCTGCGGGTGCTTGCCCTGCCAGGGCACCGCCACGATCTCCACCCCGGGACGGACCTCGTGCACGCCGGGACGGTCGAGGACGTGCACGTGGTCGGGCAGCTCCTCGCTCATCAACGACGTCGACCACACCGACATGGGGCCCAGGTGGTCGTGATTGCCGGGCAGCAGGTAGACCGGCACCTCCACGGCGCGCAGCGCCTCGAGGGTCCGGCGCAGCGTCTGCGGCGTCAGCTGGTCGTGCTCGAAGACGTCTCCGCACACGAGCACGAAGTCGCACCCCTCGTCGCTCGCGAGCCGCCCGAGGCGTCGCACGACGTCGATGCGGGCGGCCGCGAACCGGGCCTGGGCCTCCGGCGACAGGAACCGGCGCGTCATCCCGATCTGCCAGTCGGCGGTGTGCACGAACCTCACCATCGCGGCCCCTCCTCTCGTCCGTCGGCGTGTCCTGACTGCTGCGACCACCGTAGGAGAGACCGCCGACAGACCCCGGGAGGACGCCTGCCGTGTCGGTCACAGGCCCGCGCGTCAGCGGGCGAGCACGGCGTAGGTCGTCGCTGCGGTCGCGAGCCCCAGCGCCAGGGTGAGGGCCAGGTATGCCGCGGCCCGTCCCACGTCGCGCCGCCCCAGCTCCCAGGTCTGCACCGCGAGCGTGCTCCACGTCGTGAGCGCCCCGCACAGCCCGGTGCCCAGGAGCAGGACCACGGCAGGCGGCACGCGATCGGCCGTCGCGACCAACGCTCCGAGCGCCCCCGCGCCCACCACGTTCGCCACGAGGACCCCGCGGAACGGCCCCGCCGGCGGCATCGACAGCAGGTGCCGGGCCACCGCGCCCAGCGCCCCGCCGACGGCGACCACGAGCGCGGCCCAGGCCCACGGCATACCCATCAACGACCTGCCCGCAGAGCCAGAGCACCGGCGACGCCGGCGGCCGCGACGCACAGGACGGGCGTCACCACGAGGTAGACGAGCGCGACCCGCGGCTGCGGACCGGAGAGCGCGGCGACCTGCACTGCATACGTGGAGAACGTGGTGAACCCGCCCAACAGCCCGGTCCCGACCCCGGGGCGCAGCCAGCGCGGGTGACGGTGCCGGTCGTCGTGGACCACCAGCACGGCGAGCGCCGCGCAGCCCACAACGTTGACGAGGAGCGTGACCCAGGGCAGACCCGTGGTGGGCAGCGCCACCTCGAGCGCCCACCTCAGCACGGCCCCGACGGCACCGCCCGCGGCCACCGCCAGGAGCGTGCGCGGGTGGCTGGGGTGCCAGTGGTGGTGGGCACCTGTGGACGAGGACACGGGCGGGAGCGTATCCCGCCCGTACACTGGACCCCATGACTTCCGACGTGTCTGACAGTCCTGGGCCGGGCAGTGCCCGGCTCACCGGAGGTGCAGGGGGCACCTCGTGCTGATCGCGACGGGCCTCGTCGTCATCCTCGTCCTGACGCTCCTGACCGGCTACTTCGTGGCCCAGGAGTTCGCGTACGTGAGCGTCGACCGCGGTCGGCTCCGCGCGCTCGCCGACGAGGGTGACCGGGCCGCCCAGAGGGCGCTGCGGATCACCTCGCGCCTGTCCTTCACCCTCTCGGGCGCCCAGCTCGGCATCACCGTGACCGCGCTGCTGGTCGGTTACCTCGGCGAGGAGCTGCTGGTCCGCGGTCTGACCGAGGAGTATGCCGACATCGGCTGGCTCGCGCGGGCCGCGATGATCTCGCTGTTCTCGATCGGCACCCTGGTGTTCTCGACGGTCCTGCAGATGGTGCTCGGCGAGCTCGGCCCGAAGAACCTCGCGATCGCCCGGCCGGTGCCGCTGGCGCGCGCTCTCTCGGCCAGCACGCTGGTCTACCTCACCGTCTTCGGTCCGGTCATCCGCCTCTTCGACGCCGCCTCCAACGCGTTGCTGCGCTCGGTGGGGATCGAGCCGGTCGAGGAGCTGCCGCAGGGCGCGACCACCGAGGACCTGACCCGGATCATCGCCGAGTCGCACAGCGGGGGCACCCTCGACGAGGACCTGTCGACCCTCCTCGAGCGCGGCCTGGCCTTCCGCGACCGCGTCGCCGAGGAGGTCATGACCCCGCGCACGTCGGTGGAGACCATCCAGGCCGACGAGACGGCGGCGACCGTGCTCGTCGCCCTCCAGACCGGACACTCCCGGTTCCCCGTCGTGGGGCGCGACATCGACGACGTCGTCGGCGTCATCGGGCTGCACGACCTTCTGCAGGTGGACCCCGCCGACCGGACGAGCACCCTGGTGCGCGACCTGGCGGACGACGCGCTGATCGTGCCGGAGTCGCTGCCGCTGCCGAAGGTGCTGGAGGCGCTGCGCTCGCGGCACACGCAGCTGGCGGTCGTCGTCGACGAGTACGGCGGCTTCGCCGGCATCGTCACCTTCGAGGACGTCGCCGAGGAGGTCGTCGGCGAGATCTGGGACGAGGACGACGACGACGAGTCGACCAGCCAGGTCCGCGGCGACGGCATCTGGGACCTGTCGGCCCGCCTGCGCATCGACGAGACGGCCCAGGTGACCGGTGTCGAGCTGCCCGAGCACGAGAACTACGACACGCTCTCCGGGCTGGTGCTGGACCGGCTCGGCCGGACCGCCGAGGAGGGCGACAGCGTGCTGGTCCGCTGGACCAGCCGCGACGGGGAGGGTGACGAGTACGTCCACCAGACGCGGATCGACGTCGTGACAGTCCAGCGCTACGTCCCCGACACGGTGGCGCTGCACCCCGTCGTGACCCGCACCGCCGACGAGTGGGCCCAGCTCACCGAGGACGAGCGCGTCCGCCTGTCCACGGACGAGACGATGGTGATCCCCTCGGACGCCGAGGACCGGACCACGGAGGTGAGCCGGTGAGCACGCCCACCGCCCTGCTCGTGAGCCTGCTGCTCCTGGTGGCCAACGGCTTCTTCGTCGGTGCCGAGTTCGCGGTGATCTCGGCCAAGCGCCACCGGCTCGAGGAGCGCGCCGAGGAGGGCAGCCGGGCCGCGCGCGCCGCGGTAGACGCGTCCAAGGAGCTCTCGCTGATGCTCGCGGGCGCCCAGCTCGGCATCACGCTGTGCACCCTGGCGCTGGGTGCCCTCGCCAAGCCGGCCGTCGCCACGCTGCTCGAGCCGCTCATCCATGCGCTCCGCGTCCCGGACGTCATGGTGCACGCGATCGCCGTGGTCATCGCCGTGTCGATCGTCGTCTTCCTGCACATGGTGGTGGGCGAGATGGCCCCGAAGTCGTGGGCCATCTCCCACCCCGAGAGCTCGGCGATGCTGCTGGCCCTGCCGTTCCGAGCCTTCGCCTGGATCGTCCGTCCCGTCCTGTGGCTCATGAACGCGCTGGCCAACCTGCTGCTGCGCCTCGTGCGCGTGGACCCCGTGGACGCCCTCGGGACCGCGCAGACCCCCGCCGAGCTGCAGCTCCTCCTGGCCCAGTCCCACGAACACGGGGTGCTGGAGGACGCCGACCACCAGATCCTCACGGGCGCGCTCCGCCTGGAGGAAGAGACGGTCGCCTCGGTGATGTTCCCGACCACGGCCGCGGTGACGATCCCCCGGACGGCCACGGCCGCCGACGTGGAGCGGATCAGCCGCGAGAGCGGACGGTCGCGGCTCTTCGTGGTCGAGCCGGTCGGTCGCGAGGGCCACCGCCGCATCCGCGGCATCGTCCACGTCCGTGACGCCATCCTGGCGAGCGCGGACGGCGAGGCGGGCCTGCGCCGTGGCGTCGGCGACTTCATCCAGCCCGTGGCCTCGCTGCCGGCCACGATCCCGCTGATCGACGCCGTCTCCAGCCTGCGCCAGCAGCGGGCGCAGCTGGCCCTCGTGCGGGACGACAACGGCCGGGTCGTCGGCATGACCTCGATGGAGGACATCCTCGAGCAGATCCTCGGCGAGTTCGACGACGAGTCGGACGAAGCCACCGTCGAGACCGAGGACTCCCCCGCCTGACCCGTCGGTCGCGCCCTGAGGGGCGCGCAGACGACTCCGCCCCGGTCGGTCCTGGTCCAGGACCGCCGGGGCGTGGTCGTCGTTGCTGGTGCGTCTGCTCTCGGTCAGCCCACGCGGCCGAAGCCGGAGACGCCGTCGAACATCGGGCGCAGCTGGCTCGGGATGCCGGGCTTGCCCGAGTCGTACATCATGCCGTTCCCGGCGTAGATGCCGATGTGGTAGGCCGGGTAGCCGTAGAACACCAGGTCACCGGGCTGCGGGTTGCTCACCGGGGTGGCGTAGGCCTGCTGCTGCGCGGCGGTGCGCGGCAGCTCGATCCCGAGCGCCTCCCGGAAGACCCACTGGGTGTAGCCGGAGCAGTCGAAGCCTGCGGGGGTGGTGCCGCCCCAGACGTAGTAGATGCCGGTGTAGGCGGCGGCGACGTCCAGGACGCTCCCGCCGACGGGCGCCGGAGCCGGGGCCGGAGCGGGGGCGGCGGGGGTCGCGGCCGGAGCGGGGGCGGCGGGGGTCGCGGCCGGGGCCGGGGCTGCGGTGCGCTCCTGCGAGGTGCGGCTCGCGGCGTCGGACTCACGGTCGGCCAGCGCGGTCTGGGCCTGCTGCTGGACGACCTCGGAGCCGGTGAAGCCCGCGGTGCCGAAGGCGACAGCGGCGTCAACCTCGGCGGGAGCCTTCGCGGCGACCGCAGGACGCTCGGCGGCGACGACCTTGTCGACGACATCGAGGAGGGCCTGCGAACCGCCTGCCAGGCCGGGAGCCTGGTCGCTGGGGGCGGGCGCTGCCGTGGCGGACGCGGCGGCGCCGGCGATGAGACCGGTCGACGTCGCAGCGACGGCAGCGGTGCGGGACAGGGTGGTACTGGCCGTGCTGATGCGTCCCGGCTTGCGGTGCCGGGCGACATGGCGATGGGTCACGTGGGATCCTCCAGTGCCTGCGGGGTCAGCTGTCGGGCTGGGTGGAGAAACCCCGATCCGGTGGGCGCCGGACCGTTAGCCCCGAGGAACCTCACGGCTCCGGGAGTGGGTCCCCCGCTCCTGTCTGCGGGTCGTTCGGGCAGGTCCCATGCGCGCAGACAGGACTCGGCGGCACGCGCTTGGGGTCTCCTCCAGGGGAGAGGAGCAGTCGCCACCGTACACACCTGAGGCCCCCCGCGTCATACCGGGGTCGGAGACCTGTGGACGACCAAAGGTGGAGACGGACCGCGACCCAGCCCGCCCACCTGCGACTTTGGGGAAGGGCCGCGCGCAGGCATATTCCCGGCTCCGCGTCTACGTGACAGATGTCACATTACCGCTGGGAAACATCCGCCCGAGACTCGATCGCCGACCCAGGAGACTGTCGGCACCAGCGTCGTCAGAGGCAGAAGATGTGCGCCGCCACGTCGGTCGGCAGCGAGACGGCCTCGCCGTCCAGCGACTCGACGATCGTGCGCTCGTCCTCGGCCCACACCACGACCCGGGCGCCCGGCCGGATCCCGGAGTCGAGCAGCAGGCCGAGCACCTCGGGGTCGACCTGGACGGGCTCACCGATCCGGGACACCGTCGCCTCGACGCGTCCGCCCGCAGCGGCGAGCTCGTGGCTGGGACGGCCCTGGGCGGCCGGGGCGGCCGTGTGGCCCAGCTCCTCGAGCCCGGGGACCGGGTTGCCGTAGGGAGAGGTCGTCGGGTCCGAGACCAGCACCAGGATCTTGGCCTCGACCTGCTCGCTCATGACGTGCTCCCAGCGGCACGCCTCGTCGTGGACGAGGGCAGGGTCGAGCCCGATGACGTCGGTCAGCAGCCGCTCGGCCAGCCGGTGCTTGCGCATGACACGCACGGCTGCCAGCCGCCCCCGCTCGGTGAGCAGCAGCTGACGGTCCTCGGCGAGCTCCAGCAGCCCGTCGCGCTCCATCCGGGCCACGGTCTGCGACACGGTGGGGCCGGACTGGGCGAGCCGCTCGGCGATCCGCGCACGCATCGGGACGACCCCGTCCTCCTCGAGCTCGAGGATGGTCTTGAGGTACATCTCGGTGGTGTCGATCAGCTCGCTCACACGCGTCATTCTAGGAGGCGGCACCGACACCGACCCGCCCGAGCGTCCAGGGGTCAGGGCGCGAGCCGCGAGCGTCTCCAGGCCGTGGGGTCGTCGAGCCCGCCCGGGCCCACGCGCTCCCACACGATCCGGTCGTGCAGCCGGCTGCGCCGCCCGGCCCACAGCTCGACGCGCTCCGGCACGATGCGGTAGCCGCCCCAGGTCTGCGGCACCGGCACGTCCTCAGGGCTGCCCGTGTCGGGGAAGCGCTCCGCGCTCTCCCGGTATGCCGCTTCCAGGCTCGCGCGGTCCGGCACCGGTCGCGACTGGGCCGAGGCGTGCGCGCCGACCCGCGAGCCCCACGGCCGGGTGACGAAGTAGTCGTGGACCTCGGCCTCGGAGAGCAGCTCGGCCCTGCCCCGCAGCCGCACGGCGCGGTGCAGGCCGGCCCACGTCAGGGTCGCCGCGACGGCCGGGTTCGCGGCCAGCTGCTCCCCCTTCGCGGACGCGGTGTTGGTGTAGAAGCACACGCCGCGCGCGTCGAGCCCACGCATGAGCACCGTGCGCACGTCGGGAGCTCCGGCAGCGTCGACGGTGGCCACCGCCATCGCGGTGGGCTCAGGCACGTCGCCGTGGTCGGCCTGCCGCTGGATCGCGGCCTCGACCCACGCGCGGAGGATCTCGAGCGGGGCCTCGGGGCACACCGACTCATCGAGCCCCTCAGCGTCGTACTCGGTGCGGACGTGCCTCAGCTGCACGGCATACCTCCCTCGACCGTCAGCGCCCAGGACGCCTGGGCAGGTGGACCGTCCGGCGCAGCTCCTCCGGCCGCGCGCGGCGCGCCGGGTCGGCGTTGAGCAGCAGGGCGTCGAACGGGATGTTGGTGTGCGGGTGCGTGCCCACAGGCTCGTTGCGGGAGAACACGACCCAGTAGGCCTGCCCGCCGTGGAACACCTGCTGGACGGTGCCCTCGACGACGGAGTCGGCGTGGGCGAGGGCCTGCTTGCGCGCGGTGCCCCGCTCGCGCCGCGCGGCGACGAGGCGCTGCGCAGGCTCCCGCTGCTTCAGCAGCTGCTCGGCCACCTGGGGGCCGTACTTCTGGGCGAGGGTGTAGACGATCGGGCCGTACTTCAGCGCCAGCTTGGCGAGGTTCGTGGCTGCCACGGGTTCTCCTGCTCGGGGGATGTGCTCGAGCACCACGCTAGGTGATGCAGAGGGTCAACGCCCGACGGCATACCCCTGCATTCCCCGCGGGTTCGCGGCGGCGGACAGCACGCCGGTCCCGGGGTCGCGCGCTACGGCGCAGAGCCGGCCCAGGGACCAGGGCCCCTCGACGACGACCTCGTGCCCGCGCTCGCGCAGGCTGTCGAGGATCTCCTCGCCGAGCCGCGACTCCGCGACCAGGACGCCCGGCTCGGTCGCGCGCGGGTGGAAGCTGCCGGGGAAGCTCGTCGTGTGGAAGGACGGGGCGTCGATGGCTTCCTGCAGCCCGGCGCCACCGACGAGGTGGCGGAGCAGGAAGACGCTCTGCCACTGGTCCTGCTGGTCGCCCCCGGGGCTCCCGCACGCCAGGACCGGTATGCCGTCACGCAGGACGAGCGTGGGCGTCAGGGTGGTCCGTGGCCGGCGGCCCGGGACGAGCGAGGCGGGCAGGCCCTGCTCCAGCCAGGCCATCTGCAGCCTGCTGCCCAGGGCGAAGCCCACCTCGGGCACGAACGGCGAGGACTGCAGCCACCCGCCGCTCGGGGTCGCCGAGACGAGCATCCCCCAGCGGTCGACGACGTCGACGTGGCAGGTGTCGCCGCGCGTCCGGCCGTCCCGCTGCACGGTCGGCTCACCGACGGTCGCGTCGCGGTCGGCGGCGCCGTGGACGCGCAGCGCCTGGGCCGCGAGCCGGGGCGTGCGTCCGCCCGGCGCGCCGGGCCGCACCTCCCGGCTGGCGGTCGGCCCGACGAGCGAGGCGCGTTGCGCGGCATACCCCGGGTCGAGGAGCTCGTCGAGGGGCACCTCGGCGCTGTCGCCGTACCACGCCTCGCGGTCGGCCATGGCCAGCTTCCAGGTCTCGACGAGCGTGTGGACGCCGTCGGCGGTGTCGAGGTCCGGGCCGTCCGGGGCGAGGACGTCGAGCGTCTGGTGCACCTGCAGCAGGGCCGGGCCCTGACCCCACGGTCCGGTCTTGGCGATCGTGTGGCCGCGCCAGTCGAGGGTGACGGCGTCCTCCCAGGTCGCCTCGAACTCGGCGAGGTCCTGGGCGGTCAGCACGCCGGGGAGCACCTGTCCGCCGCTGTGCCGGAAGTCCCGCCGCTGGAAGTCCTCCAGGGCCTGGGCCACGAAGCCGTGGGACCAGGCGCGGCGGAGCGCGTCGATGCCCTGCTCGCGGGTGCCGGACGCGGCGTCCTCCTCGCCGAGCAGCCGGTCCAGGGTGTCCGCCCAGGCGGTGTTGGTGACGAGCGAGCCGGGCGCCGGGGGCCGGCCGTCGACGAGCCACTGGTCGGCCGAGGTCGTCCAGTCCTGCGTGAAGAGCTCGGCCACCGCGGCGACCGTGGCGCTGGCCCGGGCCAGGAAGGGGTGGCCGTGGCGGGCGTAGTGGAGCGCCGGGCCGGCCACCTCACGGGCGGTCATCGTGCCCCGGTCGCGCAGCAGCACCATCCACGCGTCGAACGCACCCGGCACGGCGGTCGCGAGGGGACCGGAGCCCGGCACGCGGTCGAGCCCGACGGCGGCGAAGTGCTCGGGCGCGGCCCCGGCGGGCGCCGGCCCCTGGCCGCAGAGGACGCGCGGCGTCGGGTCGTCCGCCGAGGCGACGATGAGCGGCAGGTCGCCGCCGGGGCCGTTGAGGTGCGGCTCGACGACCTGCAGCACGAGCCCGGCGGCCACCGCCGCGTCGGCGGCGTTGCCGTCCAGCTCCAGCATCCGCATCGCGGCCTGCGAGGCCAGCCAGTGGGTGCTCGACACCATCCCGAACGTGCCGGTCAGCGTGGGCCTGGTGGTGAACGTCATCAGCGGAGCGCGCCGCCGATGGCCCCCAGCATCGGGACCAGGATGAGGGCCGCCAGGGCGAGGAGGACGACGATCCGTCGGGTATGGGCGTTCACAGCTCAGGTCACCTTCTCCGGGAGGGGCTCGAGCACGACGTCGCCCCGCTCGAGCACGAGCGGGCGGACCCAGCTGGCGCGCAGGCGCAGACGCAGGTTGTCGTGCTGCATCACGTAGATGATCGCAGCGACCGCCGTCAGACCGCACGCGATGGTCGCCACGAGGATGGTCCAGCGCGCCCCGAGCACCTCGCCGATCCAGCCGATGATCGGCGAGCCGAGCGGCGTCCCGCCGAAGAAGACCGCCATGTAGAGCGCCATCACCCGGCCCCGCACCTCCGCGTCGACCGACAGCTGCACCATGGCGTTGGCGCTCACCATCACGGTCAGCGCGGTCAGGCCGGTGGGCACGAGCAGGATGAGGTAGGCCGTGGAGCTCGGCGCCATCGCGAGGAAGAAGGTGAAGACCGCGAAGGCCGCGAGCGAGCCCAGCAGCAGGCGCCAGCGCGGCCGCTCCCGACGCGCGGCGAGCAGGGCCCCGGCGAGGGAGCCCACGGCCATCACCGAGCCGGTCACGCCATACTCCTCCACGCCCTTGCCGTAGATCTCGGTGGCCATGAGGGCGTTGGTGATCTGGAAGTTCATGCCGAAGGTGCCGTGCATGAAGGCCACGATCATGATGAGGATGATGTCCGGACGGCGGGCGACGTAGGCCACCCCGTCACGGACCCGCGCGCGCCCCAGACCGGTGCGGTCCGGGGGTGGCGCGAGGCGGCGGACGTCCATGAGCAGCAGCGCCAGGATCGTGCCCAGGAAGGTCGCCGCGTTGACCACGAGCGTGGGGCCGGTGCCGAGCCAGGCGATGAGCAGCCCCGCGGTGGCCGGCCCGATGAGCCGGCCGGAGTGGAAGGACGCGCTGTTGAGGCCGACCGCGTTGGTGAGCTTGTCCTGCGGCACCATCTCGGAGACGAAGGCCTGCCGGGCCGGGGCGTCGATGGCGGCGGCGCAGCCGGAGAGGAAGGCCAGGACGTACATGTGCCACAGCTCCATCGAGCCGTGCATCACCCACAGCCCCATCACCAGCGCGAAGAACGCCATGAGGGACTGGCTGGCGATCATCACCTTGCGCTTGGGGAAGGCGTCGCTCAGCGCACCGGCGACCGGTGTGAGGAGCACGATCGGCAGGAACTGCAGGCCGGTGACGACGCCGAGGGCGGTCGCCGAGCTGTCGGTGAGCTCGGTGAGGACCACCCAGTCCTGGGCGACGCGGCCCATCCAGGTGCCGGTGTTGGAGATGAGGGCGCCGGTCGCGTAGATCCGGTAGTTGCGCACGCCCAGGGCGCTGAACATCGCGCTCACCGGGCGATCACCGCCCCGAGGATGACGGTGGCGCGCTCGAGGACGTCACGCTCCTCCTGGGTGAGCCCCTCGAGGCGCTCGCCCATCCACGCGTCACGCCGGGCCCGCTCCTCGGCCACGAGCTCACGGCCTGCGTCGGTGAGCGACAGGCGGACGAGGCGGCCGTCGTGCTCGTCCGAGTGCCGCTCGACCAGCCCCAGCTCGCACAGCTGGGTGCAGGAGCGGCTCATGCTCGGAGCCGTGATCAGCTCGGCCGCGGCCAGCTCGCCGACCGTGCGAGGCCCGTCCGCGAGTCGCGCCAGGACCGAGAAGAGGTGCGGTGCGATGAGGTTGTCGCCGTCGAAACGCACCATCCGCGCCACCCTCATGCACGCGATCCGCAGGTCGTGGGCGAGGGCGGGGGCAGGGGTGAGATCGGGCGGCACAGTTCGTTAGTCTAACTCATTACTTGATCTAACGACCTGCTGGTCCTCGTGCACGACCCGCTCACGGGAGTGGCTTGGGCACGCTCTGGGTGGGTATGCCGTGCACGACCCACTCACGGGAGTGGCTTGGGCACGCTCTGAATGCGCATGCCGTGCACGACCCACTCACGGGAGTGGCTTGCGCACGCTCTGGGTGCGCATGCCGTGCACGACCCGCTCACCGGAGTGGCTTGCGCACGCTCCCAGCAGCGGTGGGCGCTAGCGTGGGCTGCGTGGACGAGCGCACGACCCCGACAGCGACCGGCATCGTTCCCCCGGAGGTGCCTCTGCGCACGGTCACGCTCGCCAAGGTGGGCCTGGTCGCCTGGGCCGTCGCCCTGCTGGTCATCCTCGTCGTGCCCACGCTGCGCACGGGCGAGCGGTCTTGGTGGGTGTGGGTCCCCGTCGCGGGACTTGTGCTCGGCGCCGCCGGCTACGTCTACCTACGCCGTGGCCGCGGCAACGCCGCTATGGCCTGAGTCGCCCCCGCGCCCGGCACACTGCGCCTCAGCGCTCGACGAACTCGATCTCGCGGGAGTCGTCGAGGACGGGCGGGTCGATCCGCTCCGGTGAACGCTTCTCCTCGTCGACCTCGCTGTGCGCACCGCAGCCGAAACCCAGGGCGACGACCGTGCCGTCGGCGGGCGACCACTCGTTGGCGCACACCCCGAAGACCGACCGGAGCGCCCCTGCCATCGGCACGAAGTAGCCGCAGGTGGAGCACGGCTTGGGGGCCTTCCGCGCCGTCTCGCTGTCGGGGCCGTGGTCGCCGGAGACCCAGCGGGTGGCGGCCGCGTCGCGACCCTCGGCGGACAGCACGCGCTCACGCCCGAGCCCGAGCTCCCAGAGGGCGACCTGGTCGACGTCCTCCTCGCCCGTGGCCTCCCACCCGGCCTCGAGCCGCGGGTCGTCCTCGAGGTAGGGCGTGCGGTCGCCGGCGCCGATGTCGCCCGGGGCGAGGCGCTCGGCATACGGGACCCATGCCGGGGAGAGGAGCGCCCCGGTGCCGGGCAGCAGGTGCACCTCGCTCACGGTCGCCTTGCGTGCCCGCGGGACGCGCGAGAGCGTCACCGCCCAGTGCCAGCCCGGGTAGGCGGCGGCCGTGCACGCGAACGAGTGCGTCGCGACGCGGTCGCCCTCCATCACCGCGCCCTGGTGCTCGCCGACCGTCCCCGGCTCGGCGATCTCCTCGGCGGCGGCCCGCGCCATCTCCACGGCGGAGGTGAGCACGGCGTCGGGCTTGACGGAGGCCACGGTCAGCTGCCTGCCTCGAACTGGTCGGCGACGGCACGCAGGGCCTTGGCCATGGCGGAACCGTGCGTGCGGTCCGGGTAGTGGCCCCTGCGCAGGCTGTTGGAGGCCTGGTCGAGCAGCGTGATGAGGTCCTCGACGACGACGACCATGTCCTCGGCCGGCTTGCGGTCGCGCAGCGTCAGACCGCGCGCGACCGAGGGGGCCGGCTCGAGCAGTCGCACGTGCAGCGCCTGGTCGCCGCGCTTGCCGGCGACGATGTCGAACTCGACCCGGGCACCGCGCTGGAGGGCGGAGACGCCCTGGGGCAGGGCGGAGCGAGGGACGTAGACATCCTGTCCCTCGTCGCTGGAGAGGAAGCCGAAGCCCTTCTCCTCGTCGTAGAACCTGACCTTGCCGCTAGGCACGGGGCACCTCACGAAGTAGTGGGGGTGGAAAATGGGTCACCCGAGGATATCGCCCCCGTGCCAGCCTGCCTAACGCGTTCGGTGAGGTATGCCGTGCCCGCGCTCGGCGAGCGCCTCCTCGAGGCGCTGGATCGCGACGGGTCCGACGCCGTGCAGGGCGCGCAGGTCCTCGAGGGACCACTGCCCGACCTGCTCGAGGGTCGTGACGCCCTGGGCGCGCAGCGCCCGGGTGGCCGGGGCGCCGATCGTGCGCGGCAGCGGGGTGCCCGTGGGCCGGGGCGCCCGCTCGCGCCGCGGGCCGCCGTGGTCGAGGACCGCCTCGCCGCGCGGGGAGAGCCGGTAGCCGATCGCCAGGGACTCGGTCAGCCCCTTCTCCTTGAGCTTGCGGACGTCGGCCTTCCACTCCAGGGTCTCCCGGCCCAGCTCCGCCGCCAGCTCGGGAGCCCGGACCTCGGGCGAGCGGTCGATGATCGCCAGCGTCGCCCGCGTCCACGGGCCGTGCTTCGACGCCGCGTCCAGCCGGTCGAGCCAGGCGAGGATCTCGCCGATCTCCGCCTCGTCCGGCACCTTCTCGCGGAGCGCCTCGCGAGGGTCGGCCCCGGCATACCTGAGCTGGACGCGGAAGACCGGCCGGTCGGCCTTCGCGCTGAGCCCCTCCTTGAGCGCCGAGAGGGAGGAGGCGCCCGCGCGCCGCGCGTCCTCGGCGCGCAGCGAGGAGAGCGTGACCTGCTGGACGTCGGTCACCTCGACGACCCCGACCGCCGTCCGCATCCTCGTGCCGACCTTGACCCGCGGCCGGTCCCAGCGCCGGAACGCCAGGTCGATCTCACCCTTCTTGATCGCCGCGAGCTCGGCCGGCCGGATCATCATGCGACCAGTCCACCACGCTCCTGCCGACGTCCCGCAAAGACCGTCACGCGGAAGTCAGGACCCCTCCCGACTCTCGCGTGACGGTCTCCGCGGGACGCCACGCCCCCCCTGCGGTGCGCCACCGTCCCCCACCCGCACATCCTCCTCAGGCGCGGGCGTCCTCGACGAGCGGCTCGTAGGAGGCCGACTCCTCACCGAAGCTGTAGGCCGACTCGGCGTGCTCCGACAGGTCCACGCCCCGCGCCTCGTCCTCGGCGCTGACCCGGAAGCCCAGCGTCCGGGCGATCGCCAGGCCGATCACCGCGGTCATCACGCCGGTGAAGACCAGCGTGAACACGGTCGCCGCGACCTGCGCGACCAGCTGCCCAGCTCCGCCGCCGTAGAAGAGGCCGCCACCCTCGCCGTCCACCGGCAGGGCGAGGAAGCCGATGGCGAGGGTGCCGATCACACCGGAGACCAGGTGCACGCCGACGACGTCGAGAGCGTCGTCATACCCGAACCGGTACTTCCAGCCGACCGCGAGCGCCGAACCGACCCCCGCGAGGGCGCCGATCACCACGGCCCCGAGCGGTGACACGGACGCGCAGGCGGGCGTGATCGCGACCAGCCCGGCCACCACGCCGGAGGCGGCGCCGATCGAGGTGGGCCGTCCGTCGCGGACCCGCTCGGTCAGCAGCCAGGCGAGCATCGCCGCGGCCGGGGCGACCATCGTGTTGACCCAGATCAGCCCGGCCTCCTCGGCGGTCCCCGCGGCGCCGCCGTTGAAGCCGAACCAGCCGAACCACAGCATCGCGGTGCCGATCATCACGAGCGGGACGTTGTGCGGCCGGTGGTAGCCCTTGGTCTGACCGAAGTCGGCGCGCGAGCCGATGATCATCACCAGCACGAGCGCGGCCAGGCCGGCGTTGATGTGCACCACGGTGCCGCCGGCGAAGTCGATCGCCTCGCCGAACGTCCGCCCGATCAGACCGTCCGCGGACAGCAGCCCGCCGCCCCAGACCATGAACGCCAGCGGGCAGTAGACCAGCGTGACCCACACCGGCACGAAGAGCGACCACGACCCGAACCGCGTCCGGTCCGCGACCGCGCCCGAGATCAGGGCGACGGTGATGATCGCGAACGTGGCGGCATACCCGATGCCGATCAGCTCGCCCGTCCCGACGTGGGCGGCCAGCCCGAGGTCCGCGACCGGGTTGCCGACGAGGCCGCCGAGGATGCCGGGGGCCGAGGTCATGCCGTAGCCCCACAGCACCCAGACGACGCCGACGACCCCGACGCTGACGAAGCTCATCATGATCATGTTGAGGGCGGCCTTGGCGCGGGCCATGCCGCCGTAGAAGAACGCCAGCCCGGGCGTCATCAGCAGCACGAGCGCCGCCGACACCATGACCCAGACATCGCCTGCGGTGAGTTCCATCTCTGTCTCCTTCACGGGGGTGGTGCGTGATCGCCCCAGTCAAGGTGAGAGATGTTTCGGTGGCCGCCCCCTGCGTGTAAACGTTGCGTTGCGCACGTTTCGAGCGCGTAAAACCTCTCAGAGAAGGGCGTGGGCGCGGGTGAGCCGGTCCCGCCACCAGGTCTCGCGCTCCGCGCTGCTCCGGTATGCCGCGAGGCTGGCGGGGTCGACCCCGTCCCGGGCCGCGTCGGCCCGGTCCGTCGTGAGCGTCCCCGCGTGCGGGAGCAGGGGGTCGGGCACGACGTCCGCGGCCAGCAGCGCGGCCGTGCCCAGGCCGCAGTCGTGGTCCAGCCGCGGGAGCGCCGCGGCGAGCCGGACGCCGGCGGCCAGGCCGACGGAGGTGTCCAGCGCCGAGGAGACCACGGCCGGCAGGCCGCAGGCGTCGACGATCTCCAGTGCCCGCGCGACCCCGCCGAGGGGGGCCGCCTTGACGACGACGAGGTCGGCGGCGTGCTCGCGGGCGACGCGCAGCGGGTCCTCGGCGCGGCGGATCGACTCGTCGGCGGCGACCGGCACGTCGACGCCTGTGCGGGCGAGCCGCACGCGCAGCTCCGCGAGCTCCTCGACGGTGGCGCAGGGCTGCTCGGCGTACTCGAGGTGCAGCGGGGCGAGACGGGCGAGCGCCGCGAGCGCGTCGTCGACCGACCAGGCGCCGTTGGCGTCGACGCGGATGCGGGCCTCCTGGCCGAGGACGCGGCGGACCTCGGTGACGCGCGCCACGTCGTCGTCGAGAGTCTGGCCCCTCTCGGCCACCTTGACCTTGGCCGTGCGGCGGGCCGGGTCCGCCGCGAGGTCGTAGCGGGCGAGCACGCCCTCGACCTGGTCGGCCGCGAGCGCCGGCACCGTGGCGTTGACCCCGACCTCGGTGCGCACCGGTGGCGGGACCTCGCCCCAGCCCAGCTCCACGGCGGCCTCGAGCCAGCGCGAGGCGTCGTGATCGTCATACTCCGGGAACGGCGCCCACTCCGCCCAGCCGCGCGGCCCGCGCAGCAGCACCGCCTCGCGCTCGGTCACCCCGCGGAAGCGCACCCGCATCGGCAGGGTCACGACGTGGGCGGCGGCGAGGAGGTCGGCGAGGTCGGGCAGCACCCGATCAGGGTAGGCGGGTCGGGTGGTGACGAGCCGGGCCGTCGTGAGCGGGCCGTCGCCGGGAATGCGCACCGGGAAGTGTCGGTTGCTGCCGCCGGAAGAATCAGGAGCCCGGTCAAGGGCACATTTTTCAGAGAGGGAGAACGATGAAGGCCGTGTTTTACGACGTGTACGGGGGCCCTGAGGTCCTGCAGTACGGCGACCAGTCTGAGCCGAAGGTGGGGCCGGACAGCGTGCTCGTCGAGGTGCGGGCGTCCTCGGTCAACCCGGTCGACTGGAAGATCACCGCCGGGTACCTGGACGCGGCCCTGCCGACCTACTTCCCGGTGATCCCGGGGTGGGACCTGGCTGGGGTCGTCGTCAAGCCTGGAGCGTCGGTGACCGAGTTCCAGGCCGGTGACGAGGTCATCGGCTACGCCCGGATGGACACGGTGGGGTTGGGTACGTTCGCCGAGCGGGTCGCGGCTCCGGTGCGGGGCCTTGCCAGGAAGCCGCGCAACGTGTCCTGGGCCGAGGCAGCCACCATTCCCCTGGCGGGACTGACGGCATACCAGACACTCGAGGCGGTGGGCGCGACCGAGGGTGACACCGTCCTGGTGCACAACGGAGCCGGCGGCGTGGGGACCTACGCCATCCAGATCGCCGCGGCGCGGGGGGCGCGCGTCCTGGCCACTGCGTCCGGGAAGAACCACGACTTCCTGCGCTCGCTGGGCGCCGAACCGCTGACGTACGGCGAGGGGCTCGGGGAGCGCATCGTCGAGGCGGCACCCGAGGGCCTTGACGCCGTCGTCGACCTTGTCGGAGGCGACGACTGGAGGGCCTCCCTACCGCACCTGAAGACACCCGAGCGCGTTGCGTCCGTGGCCGACAACACGGTGAAGGAGCACGGTGGTCGTTACGTGTTCGTCCGTCCCAACCCTGTCCACCTGCTTGCGCTCACCGAGCTCGTGGAGGCCGGGCGGGTGAAGCCGATCCTCGCCGACACCTTCCCGCTGGAGCGCGCGAGCGACGCCTTCCGCAGGAGCATGGAGGGACACGTGCGCGGCAAGCTCGCCATCACCGTGGGCGACCAGATCTAGGCAGGTAGGCCGTCGGACGTGGTCGGCCGGGCTCCCTGACGAGGTGGTACGCAGGCAAGGGTCCCGGCCGGAACCCGGCTCGCCGGCGCACGGACCGGCCGTTGGTCAGGTGCCGGAGGCCATGTAGGCGGCGAGGATGTAGTTGGGGTGACGGTCAAGGTTCTTGCGTGCTCGGTCGTAGCGCATGGTGGTGCGGGGGTCGGCGTGACGAGCGGCAATCTGGACGTCGCGCAGGTCCACGCCGGCGTCGAGCATCGTGGTGACGAACGTGTGCCGGAGCATGTGTGGATGCATCCGCGGCATGGTGATCCCGGCGTCGTCGGCCAGGTGATGCAGCCGCCGGGTCGCGGCGTGCCGGTCCATCCGGCCTCCCTGCCGGTTGCGCAGGATCGGCCCTTCCTCACGGTTGTCGACGGCGCGTTCGATCGCGCGCTGCACCGCAGGCGGCAGGGGCGTCAGGACGACCTTGCCTCCCTTGCCGCGGACCTTCAGCACCCGGTGGCCGTGCTCTTCGCGAAGGTCCTGGACGTTCGCGCCGCACGCCTCGAAGATCCGCAGTCCAAGCAGGCCGAGCATGGTGACGAGGGCGAAGTCGTTGACGTTGACGCTGGCCCGGCCGGCCTGCAGCATCGCCTCGAACTGCAGGTGGGACAGGCCCAAGGTAGGTGATTCGGGTGGCACGTGCGGGCGGCGGATGTGGTCGGCCGGGGAGGCGGTCAGGACGCCGTCGATGACGGCCGTGCGGTAGAAACCGATCACCACCGACAGCCGCCGCGAGATCGTGGACGGCTTGTACCGGCGGGTCTCCTGCATCCACCGCACGTACAGCTCGACGTGCACCCGATGGGCGGCCAGCGGGTCCAGGCCCCGTTGGGCGCACCAGTTCAGGAAGGCACGTAGGTCGGACTCGGTGTGGGTGCGCGTCTGGCCGGTGTAGCGGGCCAGGTGGGCGGCAACGGCCTGGCGCAGCGCGGCATCTGCGGGGTCGATGACGCTCACGGGGACGAGGGCGGAGGAGGGCTGGGTTGTGGTCATGAACCATCGTGCCGCCACCGCATCTCCGGCCGTCAAGGAGGGCTTGACGCCCCGCCTGCCGTCAAGAGACACTTGACGGGTGGAGGTCACGCCGTCGGCTCGCAAACCGAGGTCGAGGACGCGGACATCCAGCACGCCTGGAGGAACGCCATGCGCCTGGTCGAGTACGAGTACCTGGGTGAGGACCGCCTCCTGGTGATCGGCCCTGACCGTCACGGCCGGCTGCTGGAGCTGGTCGCTGTGCCCGCTCATGCACCGGTCCGCATCATCCACGCCGACCGACTACGACCCAAGTTTTACGACTACCTGAGATGAGGTGAAGCAGCACATGAGCACAAGGACCCGCCCCGAGGAGACCGGTCTGGACGAGCTGGACCCGGGCATGAACCCCGCCCGCGACGCCGTCCACTTCCGCCGCATCCAGACCGCCCGCGCCAACCTGAGCGCCGCCGAGGACGACCTGCGCGAAGCCGTCCAGGCCGCCCGCGACGCAGGTGACTCCTGGACCATCATTGGCGCCGCTCTGAACATCACCCGACAGGCAGCCCAGCAACGATTCGGGGGAAATTAACCTACTCGGGCAGCGGCATGTGAATGTGGAGCGGCGCACCACCGGGGTCTACTGCGGGCCCTTCTCTTACCCCCTGAGGGAAGGCCCGAGTGGTTTACCGACTGCTCGGCCGCTGGTCCAACGACGTACCCCAAGCGGCAGGCTCCACGCGGCAGAGTCGGACGAGCGTAGCCGTCCTCCACGCGGCAAGAGCTGACGGCGCGAGGCTGGCCGCTCGGAGTGGTTCAGGGAAACGTTGCGGTTGGCCTCAGGTTGTGTTCGGCGGCCGGAGGGAGGGGCCGCCGGGCGCTTCCCACGAGCCGTCCGTTGGGATGACGCGCCTGCGCTCGAACCCGCGATACCACGTGCCCTGATGGGTAAGTTGCCCCTGATCCCCCTCCGCGAACTGGCCGTACTCGCGTGGTGGGATCTTGACCTCGATGCGTTCACCATTCCCAACCTCGAACGTGGCGAAGTAAGCGGTCTGCACCGCGCTGTCGCCCGCTCCACCCTCGGTGTGGGTCCGCTTTCCGACCACCCGTGCGGCGACGGTCTGCTCGGGCAACGCGGAATTGTTGGCGAAGGT
Source organism: Ornithinimicrobium tianjinense (assembly GCF_014636495.1). Classification (GTDB taxonomy): domain Bacteria; phylum Actinomycetota; class Actinomycetes; order Actinomycetales; family Dermatophilaceae; genus Ornithinicoccus; species Ornithinicoccus tianjinensis. Next base: position 233,958 of record NZ_BMEM01000001.1, on the reverse strand, counting down.
CTGCCCGGCTTGGACCAGCTTCACGACGACCACGATTACGAAGATGATGAAGAAGATGCCCATGAGCACCGGCATTGCGGAGAACAACCCCTCGCCCGGTCCAGCAATAGGGTCGAGAGACACCCCCGGATCGAACTGCACGTCAGCATCCATGGCCGGGCCCGATCCGTTGGCGCCTGCCCACAGCGGCCGCCACATGGTCGTATGCATCAGGCCCACCTCCTCGATGAGTGCCAAGGTTCAACTCGGCCCAGGTCGGACGCTACCGTCCGGCGACGGGTTCCCACGGCCAGCACCCCCCGATCGGGTCAAGAACCTTTCTTGGGTCCCCGGCAAGCGCTGTCCGTGCCGGGCCAAGCACGTGTTCGGCCAGGCGGACGCCCCGAAGACCTAACGCCCTCCAAGCGGCAAAGTCGGATGGGTACGGAATGTTCAGTCGCGTTCGTCTCGGACGTCTGCGAGGTCGGAGACCTCCCACCGCAGGATGGCGATGGCTTGGTCCGCCTCAGCGTGCCACAGGTGACGGTTCTCGGGTGCATCCCACTGCCCGTCAAGGTTGCGGTGGGCCTCCCAGTACGCGTAACAGGAGTGCAACCGCTCCGTGAGTTCGGGTGACAATCCGTAATCGGCGGGTTCCATGGCGTACTTGTCGGTGCCGTCCTCCCAAAGCGGCCAGACGTGTCCGTGGTCGAACATGAACCGGACCACTCGAGCCATGCCACATCTTTGCGCACGGCGGCATGAGCGTTAGATACCAGAGTGATACCGTCAGGGGATGGCGATGACTCTGCGGCTGTCTCCGGAGGACGAGCGAGCCTTGGCGGCGCTGGCCGAGGCCGAGGGTGTGAGCAAGCAGGAGGCGACGGTGCGGGCGATCCGTGAAGCGGCCGCGCGACGTGGGCACGAGGAGCGTGTGCGCGAGTTGTCCGCACGTGGGCGAGAGCGGTACGCCGATCTGCTCGAGCGTCTCGGGGGCTGACCCTTGGAGTACCTGACTACGGAGGACCTGCTCGCCCTGGCATCGGACCTGCGCGTAGGCCCGATCCAGGACCTTGGCCTCTTGGACTCCGCCGCCCACCGTCCCCGCGCCAGCGTCTTCGGTCGTGACGCCTACCCCGGCATCGACGCAAAGGCGGGTGCGCTGCTGGAATCCATCGTCGTCAACCACCCGCTGGTTGATGGCAACAAGCGGCTGGGGTGGCTCGCGGTAGTCGTGTTCTACGGCATCAACGGCGTCGATCTCGAGGCGCCTGACGACGACGCCTACGACCTGGTCATCGCTGTCGCCAGCGGCACGGCCGATCACCAGGTGGCAGCTCGCCACTTGGCCAAGTGGCACTAGTGCCGGTGATCGGCTCGCGGCATGAGCGGATGGGTCGACGCCGGCTTGGGTGAGCGCCAGTGATTCGCGGACCTCGGCCGAGCAGGTGGTCGTCTTCGCCAGCTGACAAGTTTGTAGTCCTCTAGATGGGCGTGACCCAGCCGTGACGACCGAGCCGCCACTCGAAGCCGTCGATCGTCACCGTGTATCGCGGCACGTCGGGTCGCCACCATAGGAGGCTAGGACGGTGCTCAACCTGGCCCTGCCCGGCCATGTAGGCGCGCAGGACCACTGCCAGCGCCCTGAGGGCAGACTCCTTCTCCATCTCGTCATCGCCGTAGTGGAAGACCGTGCAAGTGACCCTGAAGTCCACGATGTGTGCTTCGGACCACTCGTGACTGGCGACCAGGACAGCATTTCGGCCGCCCTCGCGCCGGCGCACGACATACGCGTGCGGCATCGACGGGCTGTTGCCCTCTGCTTCAATCGAGACGCGGTCGCCGAAGACGTCTCCAGCGACCCTCAGAAGGAGGGCGTTCATGTCAATGCTCACCTGCCCAGTCTGGCGGGAGCGCGATGGCCAAGCACGTGCATTAACAGCGACCCTGAGACGGCGGCGCCGGTCCCGTGCTGGGACTGACACCTCCGACCTCGAGCGACCTGCGGCAGATCCGGTAATCGCGAAGCGGGCGGGCAAGACCGGTCCGACTGGCCTTTGTCCCCTGGTCCGCGATCTGGGGGTCGCTGGTTGGTCCTGGTTCAGAGCATGGAGCCTAGGTCTGATCCGACGGTGGGGTAGGCGGCGGTCATCGACTTCAGCTGGCGGGTGGTGAGTCCCAGCTTCATGGCGAGGGCCAGGGTGTTGACGAGTTCGGCGTATTCGGGGCCGAGCAGGTGGGCTCCCACGATGGTGTCGGTGGAGCGGTCGATCAGGATCTTGGCCGCGGCGGTCGTCTCCCCGATCCGGTAGTTGGAGTACCAGCTGCTGGTGTCGGAGTAGCGGACGTTGATGTCGATGCCCCGGGCGAGGGCTTCGTCTTCGAGCAGGCCGACCCGGGTGAGTTCGGGGATCGTGAACACCGCGGTGGGCACGCCGGTGTAGTCCGGGGCGGTCGTGGTGCCCTTGAGCATGTTCGACGCGGCGACCTTGCCCTCGAACACGGCGACCGGGGTCAGTGGCATGCCGGGGGTGCTGGCCGCGTCGCCGGCGGCGTAGACCGCCGGGTTGCTGGTGCTCTGCAGGTGGGCTGCTACGCGGACCCCGTCCTCGTCCGACTGGACGCCGGCGGCGTCCAGGTCCAGGGTCGTCAGCTCGGGGGTCCGGCCTGCGCCGTGGACGACCAGGTCGAACTCGGCTGTCCTTGACCGCCCTGATTCATCCACGCTTACCTGATAGCCGGTGGCGGTCGTCTCCACCGCGGTGAGCGTCGCAGAGCGCCAGGTCTGGATCCCGACCTGGGCGCTGCGGTCGATGAGGAGGTCGACGAGGTCGGGGTCGAAGGCCTTCAGCGGTCGAGGTTTGCGGTCCAGGATGACCGGGGTGCTGCCGGCCCGGGCGGCGATGTGGGCGAACTCGAAGGAGATGAAGCCACCGCCGACGAACAGGATCCGTCGCGGCAGCTCGGGCAAGTCCAGGAACCCGGTGCTGTCTACCAGGTGCTCGTGCCCGGGCAGGTCCAGCGGGCGCGGGCGGGCACCGGTGGCGATGAGGAAGTGTCGGCCGGTGTAGGGGGCGTCGTCGATGGCCACGGTGTTGGGACCGGTGAACCGCGCCGTCCCGTGGAAGGTGGTGACCCCGTTGCCTGACAGCCCTTCCTCCATCTGCGCGGGGACGGGGTCGGTGAAGCCGTGCTTGTGCGCCATGAGGTCGGCCCAGTTGATCGACAGGCCGTCGTCGTCGATGCCCTTGCCGCGCATCAGGCGGGCGCTGTCGATGACCTCCGCACCGCGGCGCAGGATCTTCTTGGGGTCGCACCCGCGCAGGGCACACGTGCCGCCGTAGGGCAGGGCGTCGACGATCGCGACTTTCCACCCCGCGGAGGCGCACTTGTTCGCCGCCGTGACGCCGGCCATGCCGGCACCGATGACGATCAGGTCGTAGTCGTAGGTCATCGCGTGGCCTCCTGGGCCAGCCCCAGCGCTGCGTACAGCTGTCCCGTGGTCGGTGCCCCAGCCAGGCCGTCCGCCGTGTGGTAGACCCGGCACGACAGGCCCCCTGCTGAGTCTGGGGCGCAGAACGCGTCGGTATCGTCGACCAGCACTGTGGGTGAGCCGCGAAAGCCCACCTGTTGGGCCTGCTCGAGGGTCTCGACGCGCTGACGCCGGATCCTGACTTCCGGGTGCTCGGCCGCGATCGCGACCAACCTGCGGTCAGTCACCTTCCAGTTGGGGCAGTCCTCGAAGTAGAGCAGGCAGACGTCCATACCCGCGACGCTAGACCTTGTACCCTGGTACAAGGTCAAGCGTGAGAGTAGGACAGCGCGAATGCGGATCGGAGAGCTGGCCGAGTCGGCCGGAGTGAGCAGTCAGACCATCCGCTTCTACGAGCGCCAGGGCCTGCTGGCCGAGCCCGCGCGCGGGGCGAACGGCTACCGCGTCTACGAGGAGTCCGCAGCCACACGGCTGCGCTTCATCGCCATGGCGCAGGCCGCCGGGCTCACGCTGTCCCAGATCCGCAGCATCCTGGACCTGCGTGACCAAGGGACCACCCCCTGCCAGCACGTCACCACACTCCTGGACACCAGACTCGCCGACGTCCGGAGACGGATCCGCGACCTCCTCACGCTGCAGACAGAGCTCGAGACCCTGCTCCAGCGCAGCCGACTGCTAGACCCCGGCGACTGTGCAGACCAGGACATCTGCCACATCCTGTCCCCGTCGCAGTAGTCTTCGCCCAGGCACGACCCGGACCCCGACCTCGCGCGCCAGCCATAACACGCCGGAACAAGGCGGGCTGTCCCGTCCGCCCACTGCAGCACCAGCATGGCCGATGGCGCGGGCGCAGCAGGTGAGTGTGCATCCACAGGGGGCCGGTCTGTCGCGGCCCGCCGCGGTACGCCAGTCCACCTGGCCCCCCGTGACGCACGGCACGCGGCAGTGCGCTAACATCGCTCTATGACGATGACAGCGAAGGTCCCGATCGGCCATGAAGGTCCGGAGCGCGATGCAGGGCTCCCCGTGGCGGCTGCGCTGTTCCACGGCCTGTCGGACCCGTCGCGGTTGGCGATCCTGCAGCACCTGAGCCTGGGCGAGCACCGGGTGCGTGACCTCACGGAACACCTTGGGCTGGCGCAGTCGACCGTGAGCGCCCACCTGGCGTGCCTTCGCGACTGCGGCCTGGTGGTGTCCCGGCCGCAGGGCCGGGCCTCGATGTTCTCGCTGACCAGTGCCCCCGAATTGCTGGGCGTGCTGGACGCGGCGGAGCGGCTGCTCGCCTCCACGGGGTCCGCCGTGGCGCTGTGCCCGAACTACGGCATCGGCACCGAGGGCAACCCCGCCCCGGAGCAGCTGCGCACGCACACGGGGCAGGGGGAGGGCGCGTGAGCCGCGAGGAGACCCCGCAGCGGGAGGTGGTCGTGGACGCGTGCGGGTGCGAGATCCCGCCGCCAGCCACCGGCGGTGGGGATGTCGAGGAGCCGGTCACCCGGCTGTGGGACGTGCGGGAGGTGCAGCTGGGCCTGCTCTCCGGCGCCCTGCTCGGAGCGGGGTTCCTGGCCGGGCTCGGCGGCTGGGAGACTGTGGAACTGGTGCTGGCCGCGGCGGCGCTGCTGGTGGGCGGGTCCACGTTCGTGCCCGGGGCGCTGCGGAGGCTGGCGCGCGGCAAGCTCGGGGTCGGTCTGCTGATGACCATCGGTGCCGTGGGTGCCACCCTGCTGGGGCAGGTGGAGGAGGCCGCCGCGCTGGCGTTCCTGTTCTCCCTCAGCGAGGGCCTGGAGGAGTACTCCCTGGCCCGGACCCGGCACGGCCTGCGGGCGCTGCTGGACCTCGTGCCCAAGGAGGCGACGGTGCTGCGCGGGGGCCGCGAGGTCGTCCTCGACCCCGCCCGGCTGGCGATCGGGGACGTGATGGTCGTCCGGCCCGGGGAGCGGCTGGCGACCGACGGTACCGTGCGCAGCGGGCGCAGCAGCATGGACACCTCGGCCATCACCGGGGAGTCGATGCCGGTGGAGACAGGCCCCGGTCAGGAGGTCTTCGCCGGCTCGATCAACGGCACCGGCGCCCTGGAGGTCACGGTGACCTCCACCGCGCAGGACAACTCCCTGGCCCGCATCGTGCACGTCGTGGAGACCGAGCAGTCCCGGCGCGGCGCCACGCAGCGGCTCGCGGACCGGATCGCCCGCCCGCTGGTGCCCGGCATCCTGGTCGCCGCGCTCCTGACCGCGCTGCTCGGCGCGCTCCTCGGTGACCCGTCGGTCTGGGTGCACCGGGCCCTGGTCATGGTCGTGGCCGCCTCCCCGTGCGCGCTGGCGATCTCGGTGCCGGTCACCGCGGTGGCCTCGATCGGCGCGGCGAGCCGCCGCGGGATCCTGATCAAGGGCGGTGCGGCGATGGAGGCCCTGGGCAGGGTCCGCACCGTGGCCCTGGACAAGACCGGCACACTCACGCGCAACCGGCCGGCCGTGGTCGACGTCGCTACCGCACCGGTGAGCGACCGGGACCAGGTGCTGGGGTGGGCGGCCGCGCTGGAGGCCCGCAGCGAGCACCCGCTGGCGGCAGCTATCCTGGCCGCCTCCGCCACGGTGCCCGCCGCGCAGGACGTGCGGGCCGTGGTCGGCGCCGGCCTGGTCGGCACGGTCGACGGTGCGCGGGTCCGGCTCGGCAGACCGGGCTGGGTCGACCCTGGTGACCTGGCGGGTGACGTGCGGCGGATGCAGCAGGCCGGCGCGACCGCGGTCGTGGTCGAGGTCGACGGTCAGCCGGTCGGTGCCATCGCCGTCCGGGACGAGCTGCGGCCCGAGGCCGCCGAGGTCATCGCCCGCTTCGTCGACCACGGCTACACCGTGGCGATGCTGACCGGGGACAACCAGGTCACCGCACGGGCCCTGGCCGCCGAGGCCGGCATCGAGCAGGTGCACGCCGACCTGCGCCCGGAGGACAAGTCGCAGGTGGTCACCTGCCTGCGCGCCCAGGGGCCGACCGCGATGGTCGGTGACGGTGTCAACGACGCGCCCGCGCTGGCCACCGCGGACGTCGGCGTGGCGATGGGCGCGATGGGCACCGACGTCGCGATCGAGACCGCCGACGTCGCCCTCATGGGTGATGACCTGCGGCTGCTGCCGTATGCGTTCGAGCACGCCCGCCGCACCCGCGCCATCATGCTGCAGAACGTCGTGGTCTCCCTGGTCCTGATCGCGGTCCTGATCCCGTTGGCCCTGCTCGGCGTGCTGGGTCTGGCCGCGGTCGTCCTCGTCCACGAGCTGGCCGAGGTCCTGGTCATCGCCAACGGCGTCCGTGCCGGCCGCAGCAGACACCTGGTCGCCCCCGGCGCGGCGCAGGACCGCGCCCACCTGGAAGGAGCTCACGCATGAGCGCAGGTCACGACCACGGGACCGTCACCACCCACCGGGGCCGGCTGGCGGTCGCGTTCGCGATCACCGCGACCATCCTGGTCGCCGAGGTCATCGGAGCGTTGTGGACGGGCTCCCTGGCCCTGCTGGTGGACGCCGGGCACATGCTCACCGACGCTGCCGGGCTGGGCATGGCGCTGGTCGCCGCGTCGGTGGCGCTGCGCCCACCGACCGCCGAGCGGACCTGGGGGTTCCGCCGGGCGGAGGTCCTCGCCGCCGGCGCGCAGGCGGCCGTGCTCCTGGGTGTCGGGATCTATGCCTTCGTCGAGGGCGTCCGCCGCCTGTACGAGCCGCATGAGGTCAGCTCCACCGGCCTGCTGATCTTCGGCATCGTCGGCCTTGCCGGAAACATCGCCTCCGTGCTGGTCCTCAGCTCCGGACGCGGCGCCAACCTCAACATGCGCGCCGCGTTCCTGGAGGTCGTCAACGACGCCCTGGGGTCGGTGGCCGTCATCATCAGCGCCATCGTCATCACCACCACCGGGTGGGTCCGCATCGACGCCATCGCCGGCATGCTCATCGCCGCCCTCATCGTGCCCCGCGCCGTCACCATCCTGCGCGAGGCGGGCCACATCCTGCTGGAGTCCACCCCCAAGGGGCTGGACCTCGACGACGTCCGCGCTCACGTACTGGCGGTCCCGCACGTGCAGGACGTGCACGACCTGCATGCCTCCACCATCGCCACCGGCCTACCCGTGCTGACGGCTCACGTCGTCCTGGACGAGGAGTGCTTCACGGACGGTCACGCCGCCGAGATGCTGGCCCGTCTGCAGGACTGCGTGGCTGACCACTTCGAGGTCAGCATCGAGCACTCCACCTTCCAGCTCGAACCACCCGGCCACGCCGATCGCGAACACACCGCCCACGCCTGACCCTGCGAGAGCAGTCCGTGACGCTCACTACGGTCCTTCTCATGGGCCCCGAACACTTCGCGCTACCTTCGACCGGCGGACGGGACGCGCTCCGTGTTGCCCGCCCCCGACGGCCAGTCACATCTTGCCCCACAGTCTTGTAGTGGCTCTTCTACCGCGTGGGAGGCTGCCGGCACACCAGACCTACCCCCCATGGCTTGCGCCACAAAGGGCGCTGCGTGAAGCAGAGCCCCGCCGAACTGGTCCCAACAGGGTGGCGGCCCTACCTGCGGATTGTGATCCGGAGGAACACGACCACCTGAACCTGACCCCTGCGGGAGGATGACGGGTCCGGCGGTCGGCGGCCCCGGCGCGGTCGCGATGAACCGTCTGCGCGCGCTGACCGCTGCGCAGCGTGTCAGGGCGGGAGGCGAGGTCAGCCGTGACGTCCGGTGGCGCCGTGGTGGTCAGCGGGCCTTTCGTCGTGACCCGCGCCCGGAGCCCCGTCGGGGTGCCACGCCGGAGCGTCGTCGCGTTGGCGGTCTGGCGCGTCTTCGTGGTGCCACGCTGGAGCGTCGTCGCGTTGAGGGGCTGGCGCGCCGTCGTGGTGCCACACGGGAGCGTCGGCCATGCCGCGGCCCTGCGTTTCGGCCATCTCAACGTGACGCTGCTCGTGGTCCAGGCGACTGTCGGCACAGAATCCCTGTCCGATATGCAGTCCCTCGACGAGGTCAGCGTCGAGGTGGTGCCACACCGGAGAGTCGGTGCTCCCGCCGCCGTCCCTTTCCAACATCTCAACGTGACGCCGCTCGTAGTCCACGAGACTGTCGGCACAGGATCCCTGTCCGATGTGCAGTCCCTCCACGAGGCCAGAGTCGGGATGGTGCGGCCCCGGTGCGAACGCCTCCGCGACCGGAAGGTCGGCCTGGACGGCGACCACGGGAGTGGCGCCTGAGACGCTCATGATCGCCGCAGCGAGCGCAACGCAGGTCCGCGGGAGGGTGGGGGTTCTCATGACTGCTCCTTGGCTGTGACCAGACCTCTGGAATCCGGTCACTTCCAACGATCCTCCCCTCTTGGGCGGTGCGATAGGGCATCGAACCGTCATGGGGTGTGATAATTACGACATCACGTAGGACTAGCTCGTCTATGAACCGACTGCCCTGCCGGAAACTGCATCCAGGGCTCAACAGAAGCGTCCGCTACTCGGCGTGGCCGGCCGTGGTCAGGCCCTTGCCGAAGCATCCGACTCTCGGCGGATCCGGTCTGTCACGACCCTCCCGCGGGTGTCCTCGTCACCTGGCCAAGCGCTGACGCGGAGCGCGTGACTTTCATGGCCTCGGCCTCAAGAGAAACGCAGGGGCGCTGGCACGGATAGCCGCCCTCGCGCCCGAGGGCACAAGAAGCATCGAGAGCGACGGGCCGCGCACGTGGCGGACACCTGCTGTCCGCATCGCAGGGCAGGCTGAGCGCATGGCACTCAAGTGGTACACGATCGTCGTCGACTCCCTCGACCCTCAGGCCCAGGCTCGGTGGTGGGCGCAGGTCCTCGACTGGACCACGGTCTACGACACCCCCGACGAGGCGGTCATCGTCCCCCGGCACGCCTTGGAGGAGCACGAGCAGGGGCCGGTCACCCACCTCGACACGTGGATGCGGCGGGGCCAGGGCCTGGTCTTCGTGCCGGTCCCCGAGGGCAAGACGCTCAAGAACCGCCTGCACATCGACCTGGCGCCGCACACGTCCCAGGACCGCGACGCGGAGATCCAGCGGCTGCTTGAGCTCGGCGCCACCAAGGTGGACGTCGGCCAGGACGTCGACAAGGTCAGCTGGACGGTCCTCGCCGACCCGGAGGGCAACGAGTTCTGCGTGCTGTCCAGCCGCGACCAGTGACCGCCGGCACGGCCGGGCGATGAGGGCTGGGAGGCTTCTAGCCCCCGTTCCCGGACACCTCACGCACGTGCTCGGCGAAGCCGGGCATCGTGAACTCCAGATGCCCGTGGCTGACGCGGGCGATGATGCCCTTGTTGATCAGGCTCGCGCGCGTCTGGCTGATCGAGCTCGTCGGCACGCCCAGCGCCGCAGCCACCGTCGAGCGCGGCACGGGCGAGACGCCGGCGGTGGCCATCGCGGTGAGGAAGGCCTGCTCCGCCGCGGTCGCGGCGTCCCAGCGTCCCTGGAAGAGCGTGCGCAGCCGCTCCCGCGCCACCTCCCACCCCTCCTCGGTATGCCGTGGCCCGATCGAGCCTCCCGCGTCGGGTCTCGCGACGTCCCAGGTCGCGGCGCCGACCAGCTGCAGCAGGTACGGGTAGCCGTTGGCGTAGCCCTCGGCGAGCGAGAGGGCTGACGCCGCCCACCGGACACCGGCCTCGGCGGCCGGCTGCACGAGGGCCCGCGCGGACGCCCCGGCGTCGAGGGCGGGCAGGACGGCATAGTCCCAGCGCTCGGCGAAGGTCGCCGCCGAGGTCAGGTGTCCCGGGGTGGACGGGAGGCCGGCCCCTAGGACGACGAGCGGGTTCACGTCGCGCTCGTTGGCCAGGGCCTGCAGTGCGTTGAGGAGCACGCCGGTCTCGTCGAGGGCCGGGGCGTGCAGCTCGTCGAGGCAGAGCAACAGGCCGGCTCCCCCGCGCTCGCGCACCGTGCGCGCCGCCGAGCGCAGCACCTCCTCGGTGGCGAGCACCCGGCCGGGCGAGCTCTCCTCCTGGGGCGGACGCACCCACTCACCCGTCGCCTTCAGCCCCCGACCACCGACCTCGACGCGCAGGGACTCCCACCGGGGCGACGTCATACCGGGGGTGATGCCGACCTGCTCCAGACCTCGCTCGACCGCGGAGACGAGGTCGGCGAGGACCGGCTGGCCCTTGACGCACGGGACCCAGGCGACGGCATACCCCTTGGGCAGGGCGAGGTCCTCCGAGGCGCGCAGGAGCGAGGTCTTGCCGAGACCGCGCGGCGCCACGAAGACGAGCGGGGCACCGGCGGGGCCGCCCTCGGCGACGCGGTCCAGAACGACCTCCACGCGGGCGAGCTCGTTGTCGCGCCCGGCCAGGTAGCGCGGGATGTCGCCCGGCGTGTAGGGGTTCGGCTCCATGGCGGCTCCTCCCGAGCGGTTTCGCATACTTCTGGCTTCGCATACTTCTGGATAGGTGTCCAAACCTATCCGCGGACTGCTGGATAGTGTGGTCGGCGTGACCGACACACCCCAGACGCAGGACCCGTTCGACCCGACGCAGTGGAGCGTCGTCCCGGGCTTCGAGGAGCTCGTCGACATCACCTACCACCGCCATGTCGAGCTCGGCTGCGTGCGCATCGCCTTCGACCGGCCCGAGGTGCGCAACGCCTTCCGGCCCGGGACCGTCGACGAGCTCTACCGCGCGCTCGACCACGCGCGGATGACGCCCGACGTGGGCGTCGTGCTGCTCACCGGCAACGGCCCCTCCCCGAAGGACGGCGGATGGGCGTTCTGCTCCGGCGGCGACCAGCGGATCCGCGGGCGCAGCGGCTACCAGTACGCCGCCGAGGGGACCGCCGACGACACCGCGTCGGGCGTGGACGAGGCGCGGGTCAAGGCCGAGGGCGGGCGCCTGCACATCCTGGAGGTCCAGCGGCTCATCCGCACGATGCCCAAGGTCGTCATCGCGGTCGTCAACGGCTGGGCGGCCGGCGGCGGGCACAGCCTGCACGTCGTCTGCGACCTGACGATCGCCTCCCGCGAGCACGCGCGCTTCAAGCAGACCGACGCCGACGTCGGCAGCTTCGACGCCGGCTACGGCTCGGCCTACCTCGCCAAGCAGGTCGGGCAGAAGTTCGCGCGCGAGATCTTCTTCCTCGGCCGCGCCTACGACGCCGAGACGATGCAGCGGATGGGCGCAGTCAACATCGTCGCCGACCACGCCGAGCTGGAGACGGAGTCGATCCAGGTGGCCCGCGAGATCCTCGGCAAGAGCCCGACCGCGCAGCGGATGCTGAAGTTCGCGTTCAACCTCACCGACGACGGGCTCATGGGCCAGCAGGTCTTCGCCGGCGAGGCGACCCGCCTGGCCTACATGACCGACGAGGCCGTCGAGGGCAAGGAGTCCTTCCTGGAGAAGCGGGCGCCGGACTGGTCGCCGTTCCCCTGGTACTTCTGAGTCCGCCGACGCTCCCTGCCCGCTGAGGCGGAGACCGGCCCGCAGGGCCGTCCGGCACGATGGGTCCATGCACGTCTACTCCGAGCCCTGGACCCCCGCCGCCGACCGCTACGACTCGATGACCTACCGGCGGGTGGGTCGCAGCGGCACGGCGCTGCCTGCGATCAGCCTCGGGCTGTGGCACAACTTCGGCGACGACGTGCCGCTGGAGCGCCAGCGCGCGACGGTGCGCCGCGCCTTCGACCTCGGCGTGACCCACTTCGACCTGGCCAACAACTACGGCCCGCCCTACGGAGCGGCCGAGCGCAACTTCGGGATCCTCTTCCGCGAGGACCTGGCCCCCTACCGGGACGAGCTGGTCATCTCCACCAAGGCCGGCTACGACATGTGGCCGGGCCCCTACGGCCAGGGCGGCGGCGGCCGCAAGTACGTCCTGGACTCCCTCGAGCAGTCGCTCACCCGCATGGGGCTGGACCACGTGGACATCTTCTACAGCCACCGCTACGACCCGGACACCCCGCTCGAGGAGACGATGGGCGCCCTGGACACCGCCGTCCGCCAGGGCAAGGCGCGCTACGTGGGCATCTCCTCCTACGGCCCCGCGCACACGCGTGAGGCCTACGAGATCCTGCGCGAGCTCGGCACGCCCCTGTTCATCCACCAGCCGTCCTACTCGATGCTCAACCGCTGGGTCGAGGACGGGCTGCTCGACGTCCTCGGCGAGACGGGCACCGGGTGCATCGCCTTCTCCCCGCTCGCGCAGGGGATGCTCACGGACAGGTACCTCCACGGCGTCCCCGAGGGTTCCCGCGCCGCGCAGGGCAAGTCGCTGGACCCGGCGCTGCTCACCGAGCAGTCGCTCGCCCACGTGCGCGCTCTTGACGGTATGGCGCGCGAGCGCGGCCAGTCCCTGGCCCAGATGGCGCTGGCCTGGCTGCTGAAGGACGAGCGGGTCACCTCGGTCCTCGTCGGGGCCAGCTCGGTGCGCCAGCTGGAGGACTCGCTCGGCGCGCTGCAGCACCTCGACTTCTCCGCCGAGGAGCTGGCGCGCATCGAGGAGCACGCGGTCGAGTCCGGCATCGACCTCTGGCGCCGCTCGTCCCAGGCCTGAGCCACGCGGCACAGCCCGGCGGAGCATGGATGTGCACCGCTGTCGTGTCACATTCATCGCCAGAGCAACCGATGTGACACCACAGAAATGCACAAGCATGGGATGGCCCGGTGCCAGGCGCGCGCGGGGGACTACGCGACGCAGACGACGGCAAGAGAGACGACTGCGAGAGAGGCCCCACACGAGCCCTCGCGTCCGGAGGGCCCGCCCGACCGGCCGTGCGACACTGGCCGGAGCCTCGACCGACCTGCTCAGGAGGGGACCATGCGCCGAGCCATCGCCACCGCCCTGACCGTGCCGACCCTGCTCCTCGCCGCCTGCAGCGACGGCGACGACGGCGGCACGACGCCACCCCCGGCAAGCTCGACGAGCTCCACGAGCGACGGGACCGCTGTCACCGTCGATCCCCCGAGCACCGACGGGGCGACGCAGACCGCCGACGACACCGCCGCCACCGGCGGACCCACCGGCGACGCCACAGCGAGCACCGCGGCACCCTCCGACGGCGAGGGCGGCGAGGCCGAGGGCGGCGAGGAGGGTCAGGCGGCGGCGGACGTGGCCCAGGCGTTCTTCGTGGCCTACATCCAGGCCGACCCCGACGCCTGCGACCTCCTGCTGTCCTTCTCCGACCCGTCGGTGCCGATGGCCGACGCCGAGGACGACCTGGAGGTGTGCCGGGAGGTCCTGCCGGCCGCGGTGAGCGGGGAGGTCGACGCCCAGCAGGTGGACGCCCAGGAGCAGGCCGAGATCCTCGAGGCCACGCAGATCCGGGGCGCCGCGGTCGACGGCGACTCCGCGGTCGTCGACAGGGACAACCTCTCCGAGCTGCTCCAGGACGTCCTCGGCGACGAGGTGATCGCCCTGCGCAAGGTGGACGGCACCTGGTACGTCGACCTCGACCGCTCCTTCCAGACGACCGCACCGTGACCGACCACCTCATCGCCCAGGGCGCCACCTGGGCCGAGCTCGCGCCGCTGCTGCGCCGCGTCCTCGACTCGGCCGACGACGCGGTCGTGGTGCAGACCTCGGGCTCCTCCGGCGAGCCCAAGCGGGTCCGCCTGCCCGGGCCCGCCCTGCGCGCCTCCGGCGAGGCCACCGCCCGGCTCGTCGGCCACGGCCGCTGGGTGCTCGCGCTCCCGACCCACCACGTCGCCGGCCTGCAGGTGCTGGCCCGGTCCGTCCTGGCCGGCACGAGTCCTGTCCCCGTCGCCCTGGACCCGGGTATGCCGTTCCGCCCCGCCCCCTTCGCCGCGGCGGTGGCGGAGGCTCACGCCGGGCAGGGGACACGCACGGACCACGCACGCCCCGTGCTGACCTCGCTGGTGCCGACCCAGCTCGCCCGGCTGCTCGACGACCCGGTCGGCGTCGCCGCGCTGCAGCGGGTGACCGTCCTGCTCGGGGGCGCGGCGGCCGACCCGGGCCTGCTCGCTGGGGCACGCGCGGCGGGTGCGCGCGTGCACACCACCTACGGGATGAGCGAGACCTGCGGCGGCTGCGTCTACGACGGCGTGCCGCTGCCCGGCGTCCGGGTCCGGATCGACCCGGCCGACGAGCGGGTCCACCTCGGTGGACCGGTGGTCGCCGGCGGCTACCTCGACCGGCCCGGCCTCACGGCCGAGCGGTTCCTCGTCGACGCCGAGGGCACCCGATGGTTCGTTACCGACGACCGCGGCAGGTGGGACGAGGCCGAGGGCCGGCTGACCGTCCTGGGCCGCCTCGACGACGTCATCGTCACCGGGGGCCACAAGGTGGAACCGCGCGACGTGGAGGCCGCGCTGCGGCGACTGCCCCAGGTGCGCGACGCCCTCGTCGTCGGCCTGCCCGACCCCGAGTGGGGCCAGCGGGTCGCCGCCCTCCTCGTGGCCGACAGCGCCCGCACCCCCACTACCCTCAACGAGCTGCGCATCGCCCTCTCCCCCACCCTGCCCCCGCACGCCCTGCCGCGACAGGTCGCCTGGCGCGACGCCATACCCCAACTCGGGCCGGGCAAGCCGGACCGGGCGACGGCGCGCGAGGACCTCGCCGCAGGAGCCCCTCAGGAAGCGGTGGCAGAATAGGGGGCTCAGTCCCCGGCCGGCAGGAGGTGTCCACGTGCTCCGCGTCATCGCGGCGGTCGCGCTGCTCGCCTTCACGATCTACTGCGTCGTCGACGCGGTGCAGACCGAGGACGAGCGGGTGCGGGGGCTGCCCAAGCCGCTGTGGCTGCTGATGATCCTGCTGTTCCCGCTGGTGGGGGGCAGCGCCTGGCTCATCGCCGGGCGGCCGACCAGCATCCTCGACACACTGCTGGACGGGCGGCGCAAGGGCGGGCCGCCGCAGGGACCGATCGGTCCTGACGACGACCCGACCTTCCTCAAGGGCCTGTAAAGGAAACAGATACGTGGCAACCCTCGCCCAGTGGATCGAGGGAGCGCGCCCCCGCACGCTCCCGGCCGCCGTCGCCCCCGTCATGGTGGGCACCGCCTCCGCCTACGCCCTCGGCGCGGCGGACGCGACGTTCGCGCTGCTGGCGCTGCTCGTCGCCGTCGGCTTCCAGGTGGGCGTCAACTACGCCAACGACTACTCCGACGGCGTGCGCGGCACCGACGAGGACCGCGTCGGGCCGGTGCGGCTCGTCGGGCAGCGGCTCGCGGACCCGGCCAACGTCAAGGCGGCCGCGTTCGCGTGCTTCTTCGGCGCCTCGGTCCTCGGCCTCGCGCTGGTCGCGCTGTCCAGCTCGTGGGTCCTGCTGGTCCTGGGCGCCGCGGCCATCTGGGCGGCCTGGAACTACACCGGCGGGTCCAACCCCTACGGCTACCGCGGCCTGGGCGAGGTCATGGTCTTCATCTTCTTCGGGCTGTTCGCCGTGCTCGGCACCACCTGGACGCAGGCCCAGCGGCTGGACTGGGCCACGCTCGGGGGCGCCGTGGGCTGCGGCGCGCTGGCCTGCGCGATCCTGGTCACCAACAACCTGCGCGACCTCGAGGGCGACCGCGCCGTCGACAAGCGCACCGTGGCGGTGCGGCTGGGCTTCCGCCGGACGCGCAGCCTCTACACCTGGCTGATCGTCATCGCCTTCCTCATGCTGGGCGTGGCCGCCCTCTCGCACCCCACCGCGCTGCTGGGCCTGCTGGCCGCGCCGCTCGCGGTGCGGCCGGTGCGGGTGGTCCGCGGCGAGACCTACGGCCGCGACCTGCTGCCCGCCCTCGCCCAGACGGGCGTCCTCCAGCTCGGGTATGCCGTGGCCCTCAGCCTCGGCCTCGTGCTGGCACCGCTGCTGCTGGGCTGAGCGCACACCCGCGCGGCAGAGACAAGATTCTGCACCTGGTGCAGCGTCGACGACGGCGCATCAGGTGCATCATCTTGTCTCTCTCGCCAGCCCGCGGCGAGCCCGCGGCGCGCCTGGCGGTCCACGCCGAAGGCCGCGCAGAGCCAGCCGCTACGCGCGGCCCTCGACCTCGTCGTCCTCGTCGTCCTCGGCGGTCCGACCCGCGTCCACCTTGGCCTGCCGACGGGCCACCCGGTCCTCCACGCGGCGCTCGATCCCCGCGGCCAGGACCTCCCGGTCGCGGGCGAGCAGGAAGAAGGAGGCGAGGGCCGACAGCAGCGCCGCACCGATGGCGGCCCACAGCATCGGCACCTTGAGCAGCGTCAGCAGCGCGAGGAACCCCGCGAAGACCATCAGCCGCATGACGGTGTAACGGAACGCGATCACGTGCTCACTCCTGAGTAGCTGTGCAGACCGGTCATCAGCAGGTTGACGGCCGTGAAGTTGAGGACGACGCAGACGAAGCCGGCGATCGCGATCCACGTCGAGCGGCGGGTGGTCCAGCCGGTGGTCGCGCGCGCGTGCAGGTACGCGGCATACACGACCCAGATCACGAAGCTCCAGGTCTCCTTGGGGTCCCAGCCCCAGTAGCGCCCCCAGGCCTGCTCGGCCCAGATCGCGCCAGAGATCACCGCGAAGGTCCACAGCGGGAAGGCGAAGACATGGATGCCGTAGGTCATCCGCTCCAGCGCCTGGGCACCGGGCAGTGCCGCGAGCCAGCCGCGCACCTCGCCGCGCCCCTCGGCCCGGTCCCGGAGCAGGTATGCCGTGGCCAGCGCCGCCCCGATCGTGAACAGGCCGACCGAGAGGGTCGCGATCGTGACGTGGATGACGAGCCAGACGTTCTTCAGCGCCGGCATGAGCTGGGAGGCCTCGGTGTACCAGCCCAGCCGCGCCGCGCCGACGATGAGCAGGACCGGCAGGACGACGAAGGCACCCAGCCAGAGGCGCTCCTTGCGCAGGCTCCACACGGAGTAGATGACGAGCGCGAACGAGGCGGTCATCAGCGCGAACTCGTACATGTTGCCCAGCGGGGCGCGGGTCACCGCGAGCGCCCGCAGCGCGGTGCCCCCGACGACGAGGAAGGTGGCCAGCCAGGTCAGCTGCAGCCCGACGACGCCCCAGCGCCGCGACGGGGCGGCCGCGGCAGTGACGGGCGCGCCCGCGGCAGTGGCGGGCGCGGCACCGGTCACGGCCAGGTGCGCGCAGAAGGCCAGCAGCGCCAGGGCGAGCACGGCGGTCGAGGCCCAGACGGCGTAGTCCGAGGCCATCGCCAGGGTGGGGTCGGTCATCTGTCGTCCTTCGTCACGTCGTCGGCGGGCACGGCACGGCCGCCCGCCGCTGTCACGGTCTGGGCGAGGATCCGCTCGACCAGCTCCTCCAGGCCCGGGTCGGTGCCCTTGGGCAGGCCCGCGACCGTCACCTCAGTATGCGTGCCGGCCCCGACCCGCACGAACACGCGCCGCCGCTTCACGCCGAGCATGAGGACCAGGCCCACGAGCGCCAGCCCGGCGAACAGCAGCGCCGGCAGCCGCCCGGGGTCGTGCCGCATGAGCAGCCCGCCCCACCGGATCACCGACTCCATCTCGATCGTGCCCCGCCCGCCGGGCAGCTCGACGCTCTCCCCCGGCCGCAGGGCCACGCTGAACGGTGTCTGCGGGTCCTCGTCCTTCATCAGCTGCGTCATGCCCTCGGTGTCGATCGAGAAGACCGACTGGGCCCGCCCCTCGGGGAAGAGGTCGCCCTCGAAGGCGGTGAGCACGAGCGCGGGGTCGACGAGGTCGGGGAAGGAGGAGACCATCCCCAGCGTCGGGTCCGCGGCGAAGGTCGGGAAGAAACCGCCGACGAAGCCGAGGTTGGGCTCCAGCCCGGTGACCTTGATCGCCCCGGAGGAGGAGTAGGTGTTGTCCTGCGGCAGGAAGGTCACCGCGTCCTGGTAGACCACCTGGCCGTCCGCGTCGCGCACGGTGACGACCGGGGCATACCCGTTGCCGAGGAGGTAGACGGAGGTGCCGTCGACGTGCAGCGGGTGGTTGACCGCGAACTCCTCGCCGAGCGCCGGCTCGTCCCCCTGCTGGACCGTCGCGACCCCGCGGAAGACGCGCGGCTGGCCGAACTGCGCCCCCTGCGCCTCCGCCTCGAACTGCACGTCGAGATCGTCCAGCCGCAGCGAGAAGACAGGCAGGTCCTCCTCGTCGACGAGCGGGCCGAGCTGGAGGGTGTCGAAGGCCCCGGCGCCGGAGGTGAACGTCTCCCGCTCCTTGACGATGATCTCCCCGCGCCAGCCGAACAGGTGCCCGACCGCCACCGAGACGATCACCCCGAGGATCGCGAGGTGGAAGAGGATGTTGCCCGTCTCCTTGAGGTAGCCCTTCTCCGCGGAGACGACGAGCGCGCCCGGCTCCTCGGCCCGCAGGCGGAAGCGGCGACCTGCCAGCGCCGCCCGGGCCGCAGCGACGGCCTCGGCCGGTGTCGCCTCGAGGAGGGTATGACGGTGCACCGGCAGGCGCTCGAGGTTGCGCGGGGTGCGGGGCGGGGGCGCGCCCAGGGAGCGGACCTGCTGCCGGATGCGCGGGATGATGCAGCCGACCAGGCTGATCATCAGCAGCAGGTAGATCGAGGCGAACCAGGGCGAGGAGTAGACGTCGAACATCCCGAGGCGGTCCAGCCACGGGCCGGCGTCGGGATGGTCCTCGAGGTAGCGGCGCACGCGGGCGGCGTCGACGCCGCGCTGCGGGAACACCGAGCCGGGCAGGGCCGCGACCGCCAGGAGCAGGAGCAGCGCGAGCGCGGTGCGCATGCTGGTCAGCTGGCGCCAGACCCAGCGGACCCAGCCCACGAGCCCGAGCCGCGGCCCGCCGATCGTCGTGCGGTCCTTGGGGTAGTCGGGCTCGATCCGCTCGCTGCCCTCGGGCTGCAGGTCCGCCTGCTGGTCCGTCGTCATCTCAGAGCACCGTCTCGAAGCCGCTGACCAGGCTCGCCTGGATCCACGCGGTCAGGCCGGCCCACACGCCGCTGACCATGAGCAGGCCGAGGACGACGAGCAGCCCGCCGCCGACCCGCTGGATGAGCACGTGATGGTCGCGCACCGCCCGCGAGGCGCGGCTGACCCAGCCCAGCCCGGCCGCGATGAGGAGGAAGGGCACCCCGAGGCCCAGGGAGTATGCCGTGCCCAGCACCAGGGCGCGCCCCACCTGGTCGTCGCCGGGGAGGATCGAGGTGCCGAGCGTCTGGATCGCCACGAGGGCAGGGCCGGTGCAGGCGCTGAAGCCCAGGCCGAAGGCGACCCCGAGCAGCGGAGCACCCGCCAGCCCGGCCGCCGGGCGCCAGCGCACCTGCCAGGACACGTCGGGCCGCACCAGCATGAAGATCCCGAGCGCGACCACCACGACGCCGGCGACCCGGAGCAGCACCCCCTGGTGCTGCACGAGGGCCAGCCCGAGGCCGGAGATCACCACGCTCATGAGCAGGAAGACCGCCGTGAAGCCGAGCACGAACAGGGCCGCGCCGAGGAGCAGCCGACGGCGCGAGGAGGGGGTGGGCGACGCCATACCCCCGACGTAGCCGAGGAAGCCCGGGACGAGGGGCAGCACGCACGGAGAGGCGAAGCTCACCAGCCCGGCCAGGGCGGCGACGACGGCGGCGAGGAGCAGGGGGCCGCTGAGGACGAGCTCGTTCACCCGGCGGCCTCGTCCGCGAGCACGTCCTCGACGAGCCCCCGCAGCGTCGCGGCGTCGACCTCGCCGCTGACGCGCGCCGCCACCCGACCCTGGCCGTCGAGCACCACGGTGGACGGGGTGGCGATGCCCAGGCCGCCCAGCTGCGCCCGGGTCCGGCCGCCGTCGTCCTGGAGGGAGTCGTACGGGATGTCGTGGGCGCGCTGGAAGGCGAGCGCGTTGGCGACCGTGTCGCGGGAGTTGATCCCGATGAAGCGCACCGGCTCGCCGGCCTCCGCGAAGGCCGTGGACACCTCGACCAGCGCGGGCGTCTCCGCGACGCACGGCCCGCACCAGGATCCCCAGACGTTGATGACGACGACCTCGCCGCGGTGGTCGGTCGCGGCCCACGGCTCGTCGTCGAGGGTGGTGCCGGTCAGCTCGATCACGGTGTCGCGCTGGTCCGGGGTCAGCTGCTGGATGGTGCCGTCGCCGGCGACGTAGCCCTTCTCGTCGCCCTGGCGCATCTGGGCGTTGATGCTCGTGCCGTCGTCGGAGCAGCCTGCCAGGGCGAGGGCGAGCGCCATCCCGAGCGCCGGTATGCCGTGCCGCACCCTCATTCGCCGATCACCTCGGTCGACGTGCCCGTGACGTCCAGGGCGCCCGCCAGCAGGTGCGCGGCCGGCTCGGTGTAGGTGATTCCCACGGGGTCGCTGCCGTGGAAGAGGATGCTCGTGACCGAGGCGAGGGTGCACTGGCGGCGGCGCGGGTGGTGCCAGAGGCGACGGCCCTCGATGAAGCGGCGCAGCGTCCAGATCGGCAGCTGGTGGCTGACCACCACGGCCTCGTGACCGGCGGCCTCCTGCCGGGCGGCCTCGACGCCGAGGCGCATCCGGGCCGCGATCTCGGTGTAGGGCTCGCCCCAGGAGGGGGTGAGCGGGTTGGTGTAGGCGCGCCAGTGCCGCGGCCGCCAGAACGCGCCCTCGCCACGGCCCGGGGTCAGCCCCTCGAAGGTGTTCGCCGACTCCGTGAGGCGCTCGTCCGCGTGGACGGTCAGCCCGTGCGCGGCCGCGATCGGGGCGGCGGTCTCCTGCGCGCGCTCCAGGGGCGAGGCGACGACGAAGGTGATGTCCTTCTCGGCCAGCGCGGCCGCGGTGGCCCGCGCCATCTCCTGGCCGCGGCCGGACAGCGGGTAGCCGGCCAGCCTGCCGTAGAGCACGCCGCCGGGGTTGTGGACCTCGCCGTGCCGGACGACGTGGACGACCGTCACCGCGCGTCCGTCGGGCAGCCGCCGCGGTTCGGCGGCAGACGGCGGGGCCGCGGGCTCGCTGGGCTCACGGTCGGGCTGGGGCATGCGCGGGATTCTCCCACGCCATCCTGTGCGCCTCCTGACTGCCGGGAGTGCGACCGGTCCGGCCTGCGGCAGGGGCGCCGGGCGCCGCGTGCGACGCTAGGAGCATGACGACCGGCACCGACACGGCATACCTCCAGGGCGCGGACGCGCCCGCCTCCGCAGCGCTGCTCGAGCGCGCCCGCGAGGTGATCCCCGGCGGGGTCAACTCCCCGGTCCGGGCGTTCCGGTCGGTCGGCGGCACGCCGCGCTTCATGGTGCGCGGGCAGGGGCCGTGGATGTGGGACGCCGACGGCACGCGGTATGTCGATCTCGTCTGCTCATGGGGACCGATGATCCTCGGCCACGCGGACCCCGACGTGCTGCGGGCGGTCATCGAGGCCGCGTCCTCGGGCTTCTCCTTCGGCACCCCGACCGAGCGCGAGGTGCTGCTCGCCGAGGAGCTCGTGCGGCGCATCGGCCCCCTCGACCGGGTGCGGCTGGTCAGCTCCGGCACCGAGGCCACGATGAGCGCGATCCGGCTGGCCCGTGGCTTCACGGGCCGCTCGGTCGTGGTGAAGTTCGCCGGCTGCTACCACGGGCACGTCGACGCGCTCCTGGCCTCGGCGGGCTCGGGCGTGGCGACCTTCGGGCTGCCCGACTCCCCCGGCGTCCCGGCGAGCGCGGCCGGCGAGACGATCGTGCTGCCCTACAACGACGTCCCCGCGGTCGAGGCGGTCTTCGCCGAGCGCGGCCAGCAGATCGCGGCCGTCATCACCGAGGCGGCGGCGGGCAACATGGGTGTCGTCCCGCCCGCGCCCGGCTTCACGGACGCGCTGCGCCGGATCACCTCCGCCCACGGCGCCCTGCTCATCAGCGACGAGGTGATGACCGGCTTCCGCTGCTCGTCGACCGGCTGGCTGGGGCTCGAGGGGATCCCGGCGGGCGGGGCTCCCGACCTGTTCACCTTCGGCAAGGTGATGGGCGGCGGCTTCCCGGCGGCGGCCTTCGGCGGTCGCGCCGACGTCATGGCGATGCTCGCACCGGAGGGGCCGGTCTACCAGGCGGGCACCCTCTCGGGCAACCCGGTCGCCGCGGCAGCCGGTCTGACGACCCTGCAGAAGTGCACCGACGAGGTGTATGCCCGTCTCGCGGCCGTCTCCGACACGCTCACCGCCGCGGTCGAGGAGTCGTTCACGCGCCACGGCATCCCCCACCGGATCCAGCGTGCGGGCTCGATGTTCAGCGTGTTCTTCCGCGAGGGCGAGGTCGTCAACTACGACGACGCGCGCGATCAGCACTTCGAGCGCTTCGGTCGGTTCTTCCACGCGATGCTGCGCCGGGGCGTCCACCTCCCGCCGAGCAGCTTCGAGGCCTGGTTCCTGTCGGCCGCGCACGACGACGAGGCCGTCGAGCACACCGTGCAGGCGATCGCGGAGAGCGCGGCGGAGATCGCCTGAGGCCGGCGCGCCTCAGACGGCGTCGGTCGCCTGCTCGTCGCTCGTGCGGTTGGCCAGGACCACGCGCTTCATGAGCTCGCCGTAGGCCAGGAACTCCTCGCGGGTCAGGTGGTCCAGCAGCGCGGCGCGCACGCTCTCCACGTGGACCGGCGCCAGCGCCTCGAGGACCTCGCGACCCTCTGGCGTCAGCACCAGCACGACACCGCGCCCGTCCTCCACGGACGGCACCCGCTGCACCCAGCCGCGCCGCTCCAGCCGGCTGGCGGTGTGGCTCACCCGCGAGCGCGACTGCACGACGAGCTCGGCCAGGGCGGCCATCCGCATCCGCATGCCGGGCGCCTCGGACACCATCGACATCAGCTCGTACTCGCCCAGGCTGACGTCGTGCGCGTCGAGCGCGGCCTCCATCGCGAGGCGCACCAGGTGCCCGGCACGGAGGACGGCCCGCCAGGCGTGCTGCTCCTCCTCGTCCAGCCAGCGCGGCTCCACGGCGCCGGTCATCGTCCCCCTCCGAGCATCCGCGCCACGTGCGTGGCGTAGTAGGTCAGCACGATCTGCGCGCCCGCCCGGCGGATGGAGGTCAGCGTCTCCAGCACCATCCGGTCGCGGTCGACCCAGCCCTGGGCGGCCGCCGCCTCGATCATGGCGTACTCCCCGCTGACCTGGTAGGCCGCCACGGGCACGTCCGCGACCGCAGCCACGTCCGAGAGCACGTCGAGGTAGGGCAGCGCCGGCTTGACCATCACCATGTCGGCGCCCTCCTCCAGGTCGAGGCGCAGCTCGCGGAGGCTCTCGGCCCGGTTGGCCGGGTCCTGCTGGTAGGTCTTGCGGTCGCCCTGCAGGGTGGAGGCGACGGCCTCGCGGAACGGGCCGTAGGCCGCAGAGGCGTACTTGGCGGTGTAGGCGAGCACGGAGACGTCCAGGTGCCCGGCGGCGTCGAGCGCCTCACGCACCACGCGCACCTGGCCGTCCATCATCCCGCTCGGCCCGACCACGTGGGCACCGGCGCGGGCCTGCGCGACGGCCATCTCGGCATACACCTCGAGGGTGGCGTCGTTGTCGACCCGCCCCCGGTCGTCGAGGACGCCGCAGTGCCCGTGGTCGGTGAACTCGTCGAGGCACAGGTCGCTCATCAGGACCGTCTCGTCCCCGAGCTCGTCGCGCAGGTGCCGCAGCGCCGTGTTGAGGACGCCGTCGGGCCGCAGCCCGCAGGAGCCGGTGCCGTCCTTGTCCGCCTCGCGGGGCACGCCGAAGACCATGATCCCGCCGACGCCGAGATCGACGGCCTCACGCGCCGCCGCCACCAGGCTGTCCGGCGTGTGCTGCAGGACGCCGGGCATCGAGGACACCGGCTGGGGCTCGTCGATGCCGTCGCGGACGAAGACCGGGAGCACGAGGTCCGCGGGGTGCAGACGGGTCTGCGCCACGAGCCGGCGCAGCGCCGGTGTCGTGCGCAGCCGCCGCGGTCGCTCCGCGGGGACGGGGTATGCCGTCACCGCTTGGCGCGGGTGCGTCGGGGCGTGCCGCGGCGCTGGCTCGGGCGGCGCACCGGCTCGCCGTCGGCCTCCGCCTGGGCGGCCAGCACGCGGGCGTGCTGGGCCAGGGCGTCCACGAGTGCCTCGGCCGAG
This sequence comes from Ornithinimicrobium tianjinense, assembly GCF_014636495.1. Classification (GTDB taxonomy): domain Bacteria; phylum Actinomycetota; class Actinomycetes; order Actinomycetales; family Dermatophilaceae; genus Ornithinicoccus; species Ornithinicoccus tianjinensis. Next base: position 209,597 of record NZ_BMEM01000001.1, on the reverse strand, counting down.
GCCTCCGGGGCGATGACGTCGACGCGCAGGCCGTGCTCCTCGGCGGTCCTGGCGGTCGCCGGGCCGATGCAGGCCACGACCGTGCTCGGGCTGGGCTTGCCGGCGATGCCGACGAGGTTGCGCACCGTGGAGGAGCTGGTGAAGCAGACCGCGTCGAAGGCGCCGGTCTTGATCGCCTCACGGACCGGGGCGGCCGGCGGGGCCGCGCGCACGGTGCGGTAGGCGGTGACGTCGTCGACCTCCCAGCCCATCTCCTGCAGACCCGCCACGAGCGTGTCGGTGGCGATGTCGGCCCGCGGGAGGAAGACGCGGTTGATCGGGTCGAGGACCTCGTCGTAGGGCGGCCACTCCTGCAGCAGGCCCAGGGCCGACTGCTCGACGGAGGGCACGAGGTCGGGCTGCAGGCCCCACTCGCGCAGCGCGTCGGCGGTGACCCCGCCCACGGCCGCGATCTTCAGCCCGGCGAAGGCGCGGGCGTCCAGGCCGAGCGCCTCGAACTTCTCACGGACGGCGCGGACGGCGTTGACCGAGGTGAAGCCGATCCACTCGTAGCGGCCGGTGACCATGCCACGGATCGCCCGGTCCATCTGCTGTGGCGTCCGCGGGGGCTCGACGCTGATGGTGGGGACCACCGACGCGGTCGCGCCGTAGGCGGCGATGCGGTCGGTCATCGGGCCCGACTGCTCCTTGGTCCGGGGGACCAGGATCGACCAGCCGAAGAGCGGCTTGGTCTCGTACCAGCTCAGCTCGGCGCGCAGCTGGACCTGCGGCCCGACCACCGCGACCGAGGCGTCCGGGACCTCGCTGGTGCCGCTGCTCATGGCGGCGACGGCCTCGTCCAGGGTGAGCACGCTGGTGTGCTGGGTGACGGTGGTGCCGTGCTCGGTGAGGGCGACCGGCGTGCTGCCCGGGCGACCTGCGGCGACCAGGCCGCGCAGGGCGTCGAGCAGCGCCTTGCCGCCACCGAGGACGACGACGGTGATCTCCTCGCGGACCGACAGGCTCCAGTCGATCGAGCTGTCCCCGGCCGTGACCATGTGCAGCTCTCCGCTGCCCTCGTGCGCGCTGAGCGGGACCCCGGCGTACACCGGGACCGACCACGCGGTGCTGACGCCCGGGACGATCTCGAAGGCCACGCCGGCCTGGCGGCAGGCGAGGGCCTCGGCGGCCAGCCCGCTGAAGGCGCTCGGGTCGCCGTCCATGAGCCGGACCACCAGGTGGCTCGGCGCGGCGAAGCGCTTGGCCGTCTTGACCAGGAGCTTGGCGCGCGCAGCCTCGGTCAGCGCCTTGCCGCCGGCGACCTGCGGCGCGGCCAGCACGAACTCCGCGTCCTCGCGGACCCAGGGGGCGAGCTGGTCGGCCCGGTGCAGCGTGTCGAGCACCACGACGTCCGCGGCCGCGAGATAGTCGCGCGCCCGGACGGTGAGGAGGCCGGGGTCTCCCGGGCCGGCGCCGACGAACGCCACCCTCGCGGCGTGGGCCTGCTCGGGCAGGGGTGCGGTGGTGAGTGCGGCGGCGTCGGTGCTCATGGTCATGCTCCGTGGGCTAGTGATCCACGCGAGGGGTCTCCGGCGGGACATCCGGAGGCCGCGTCGACGGGGTCGAGTCGGGACAGCAGGTGCTCGGCCGCAGCGCGTCCGAGCGAGACCGGGAAGGCTGAGCTCCCGGTCGCGACGTGGCGGCCCTGCAGGGCAGGAAGTGCCACGAACACGGTGAGGGTGAGCTCGTCGTCCCGAACGGGCTCACGGTGGGTGGAGGGGGTGCCAGGGGTGGTAGTCATCGCGGTGGTGGCCAGCGCGGCCACGGGTGCGGTGCAGCCGGCCTCGAGCCTGGCCAGCACGGCCCGCTCGGCCTCGACCGCGGCCCGCGTGGGGGCGTGCTCGAGGCAGTCCGCCAGCAGGGTGCGCAGCTCGGTGTCCGCCTCGGCGCACTCGACCGCGAGCGCGCCCTGGCCGGGCGCGGGGAGCATGGTCTCCAGTGGCAGCACGTCGGTGGCCTCCTCGAGCCGGCCCAGCCGGGCCAGGCCGGCGCGGGCCAGCACGACCGCGTCCAGCTCGCCGGAGCGGACCAGGCCGATGCGGGTGTCCACGTTGCCGCGGATGTCCTGGACGACCAGGTCGGGGCGGGCCTCGGCGAGCTGGGCGGCCCGGCGCGGCGAGCCGGTGCCGACGACGCTCCCGGCCGGCAGCCCCTCGAGGGTGAGGCCGTCGCGCGCGACGAGGACGTCACGGGGGTCCTCACGCTCGGGCACCGCGGCCACGACCAGGCCCGGCTCCGGCGCGGTGGGCAGGTCCTTCAGCGAGTGCACCGCCAGGTCGATCCGGCCCGCACGCAGCGCGTCACGCAGGGCGGAGGCGAACACGCCCGTGCCGCCGATCTCGCTGAGGCTGGCCCGCGAGACGTCACCCTCGGTCCGCACGTGCACGAGCTCGACCTCGTGACCGGCGGCCCGGAGCTGGTCGGCGACCCAGCCCGACTGGCTGGTCGCGAGCGCGCTGGCGCGGGTCCCGAGGCGCAGGGCGCGGGTCATGCCGCACCTCCGGGTCCGGCGGCGGGAGGTGTCGACACGACGGCGACCTCGTGCGGGTCGAGGCCGAAGAGCTCGCGGAGGGCCTGTCCGTAGTCACCGGGGCTGGTGGCGTCGGCGCTGTGCAGCTGCTTGGCGCGCACCGTGGGGGTGTGCAGCAGCTTGTCCACGACGCGCTGCACGGCCTGGCGGACCTCGGCGCGCTCGTCGTCGGGCAGGTGCGGCAGACGCTGGTCGAGGCGCGTCATCTCGGCGTCGACGACGCGGCTGGCCTGCTCACGCAGCGCGGCGAGCGTGGGGCCCAGGCGCGCGGCGCGCAGCTCGGTCAGGTAGGCGGCGACCTCGCCGGTCACCAGCTCGCGGACGGCCTCCACGGGTCCGTCCAGCTCGCGCGCGGCCTGCGAGGCCAGCTCGTCCTGCAGCTCGGCCAGACCCCACAGGTGCACGCCGGCCAGCGTGGTGACCCCCGGGTCCACGTCGCGCGGCAGGGCCAGGTCGAGGAGGACCAGGGGGGCCCCGGACCGTCCGCCGTCGACACGGGCCTGGGCCAGACGGTCTGGCCGGACGACATACCCGAGGGCTCCGGTGCAGGTCAGGACCAGGTCGGCCGCACCGACGAGGTGGGCGAGGTCGTCCCAGTCGGCGGCCCGGACGCCGTGCAGCTCGGCGAGCCGGTCGGCCCGGCGGCGCGTGCGGTTGACGACGGTGACGTCGGTGATCCCCTCGCGCACCAGGGAGGCGATGGCCAGGCCGGACATCGCCCCCGCCCCGACGACGACCACCCTGGACCCGGTGAGATCGCCGAGGACCGACTGCGCGCGCTCCAGGCCGGTGCCCACGAGGGAGCGCGACACCTGGTCGATCGAGGTCTCGGCGTGCGCGCGCTTGCCGACCCGCAGCGCCTGCTGCAGGAGGGGGTTGAGCGCCGAGCCGATCCGCCCGGTGCGCTGCCCCTCGGCGAGGGCGGCACGCAGCTGGCCCAGGATCTGGCTCTCCCCGACGGCCATCGAGTCCAGGCCGCAGGCGACGGAGAAGAGGTGGGAGACCGCGCGCTCGTCGTAGTGGACGTAGAGGTGCGGCGTCAGCTCCTCCTGCGTCAGGCCCGTCACGGAGCAGAGCGCCTCCCCGACCTGGGTGACGGCGCCGTGGAAGGTCCCCGCGTCGACGACCACCTCGAGGCGGTTGCAGGTGGAGAGCACGAGCGACTCGCTGACGTGGTCGGCGGCGTGGAGACGGCCCGCCAGGGCCTCGGCACCGGCGTCGCCCAGCGCGGCGCGCTCGAGCAGGTCCATCGGCGCGGAGCGGTGGCTCAGCCCGACCACGAGCACGCTCATCCGGCGTCCTGCCCCTCGTCGGCGAGCTCGCGCTGGTGCTCGTGGAAGGCGAGGATCTGCAGCTCGGTGGCCAGGTCGACCGCCCGCACGTGGACGTCGGCGGGCACCCGCAGGACGCCGGGCGCGAAGCTGAGGATGGAGCGCACCCCGTGCCGCACGAGGAGGTCCGCGACCTCCTGGGCGGCCGCGGTGGGCGTGGCGATGACGCCGACCGCGACCGGGTCGGGCAGCTCGGTGAAGGTGTCGAGCGCGGAGACGGGTCGGACGACGAGCCCGTCCACCACGCTGCCGATGACGGCCGGGTCGTTGTCGACCAGCCCCACGACACGGAAGCCTCGGGTGGCCAGCCCGGAGTAGGAGGCCAGGGCTCGGCCGAGGTTGCCGATCCCGACGATGACCACGGGCCGCACCTGGCTCAGGCCCAGCTCGGCGGCGATCTGGTCGGAGAGGCGCGTCACGTCGTAGCCGACGCCCCGCACGCCGTAGGAGCCGAGGATCGAGAGATCCTTGCGCACCTGGGCCCCGCGGACACCGGTCTTCTCCGCCAGCTCGTCGCTGGACACCGAGTCACGGCCGGTCTCGGAGAGCTCGGTCAGCGCACGCAGGTAGCCCGGGAGTCGTCCGACGGTGGCCTCCGGCACACCTCGTCGGGGGGACTCGGCCATCACGGCGCACCGGCTCCTCTCAGGTGGGAGTACCGACCGCGGGGAGGCTTATATCAGACCTGCAGACCCGGTCGGCACGTACCCCTTCACTGTAGGCGTTGATCCCGATTCGACCAAAACAGGCGGCGACCGGCACAGATTACCCTCCGGTAGCCCGCACACCGCTCCCCACCTGCGACGTCGCCCGGAGTGCCGCCACGTCAAGAGAAACCCCGTTTTCCGTCAAATACGGGCGCCCCGGCTCTGCTCACCGTGGGGGCCGACGGCGCACGAGCCGGCGCACGTCCGTCTCGTCCACCGCCCAGTGAGCGGCCTCCACGCCGTCGACGGTGAGCACGGGGACCTTGGTGGTCCAGCGCGCGAGGAGCTCGGGGTCCTCGCGGCCTGCCTCGTCCAGGTCCCGGACCTCCAGCTCCAGCGGCGGCACACCGCGCGTCCCCATCAGGCCGCGCACCGTCCGCTCCATGTCGTCGCACAGGTGACAGCCGGCCCGCGACCAGATCACCAGCCGCCTCGGGGAGCGCCGCCACCAGGTCATACCGGGATCCTGCCAGCCCCCACGCACGACGAGGGCGCCACCCCGTGCGGGGTGGCGCCCTCGTGACGTTCGTGCGGCGTCAGCCGGTCACTTCTTGTTGCGACGCTGGTGACGCGTCTTGCGCAGCAGCTTGCGGTGCTTCTTCTTCGCCATCCGCTTGCGGCGCTTCTTGATCACAGAGCCCATGGGCTGTCCTTCTTCTTGTCGGTCGGGGTCATGCCAGCGTGTCGCGCGCAGTGGCGGCGACTGCCACGTCTCAGCCCGCACGACGGATGCGGGTCAGGATAGCGCGCGCGCACCGGCCGCCCCAAACTCGAGGAACGGCGCCCGGCGACGCCGGGTCGGTCTCAGGCCGTCCCGTGATAGGACTCCTCGAGGTAGGCGTGCACGGCCTTCTCCGGGACGCGGAAGGAACGGCCGACCCTGACCGCGGGGAGCTCGCCCGAGTGCACCAGCCGGTACACCGTCATCTTGGACACGCGCATGACGGCGGCCACCTCGGCCACGGTCATGAAGGTCATCTCGGCGAGCTGACGCTCATCTGCCATTGGACGCTTCCCGTCTCTCAAAGGTGTGGAGCGGGCTCGGCTTCCCCTCCGGACCGCCACCACCGTGTGTGTTGTCGGGCCAACACTAGGGGCAGATGTGGTGGTTGCGAAAGTCGTGACAGAAGATTTGTCCAGCGCGACACGCAGAGTGTGACAGACGCAACCCGTGAGGCCTCTGGTGCGCAGTGGTTCCCTTGGGGTATGCGGTGCCTGCGCCGGTCGCTCGCGAGGGCGGGTCAGTCGAGGTAGGGGTCAGTCGAGGTAGGGGTCCAAACCCCAGCCGGGGAAGACGGCCCGACGGGTGGCCATGATGGCGGAGTCGACGGGGTCCTCGGGGTGGTAGCCCTGGTGCCAGTCGCCGTAGCTGATCGGCCGGCCGTCGCGGTCCCCCATGAGCTCGGGCGCCTCGCGGTCGTAGACGTCGTAGACGTGGTCGCGCCACTCCTGCGGGGTGGGGGTGGCGGGGTCGACCGGCCGCCCCGTGGCGACGCCGATGACGTGAGTCCAGGCGCGCGGCACCACACCCACGAGCTCGTAGCCTCCTCCGCCCAGGGCGACCCACCGGCCGCCGGCCGTGCTGTCCTCGGCCAGCTCACGCACCCAGCGGGTCGCCGTCGCCATGCCGTCCACGGAGACCGACAGGTGCGCCAGGGGGTCGGAGTAGTGGCAGTCGCAGCCGTGCTGGCTGACGACGACGTCCGGCCGGAAGGCGCGGGCCAGCTGCGGCACCACCGCCTGGAAGGCCCGCAGCCACCCCTCGTCGCCCGTGCCGGGCGGGAGCGCGACGTTGACCGCGCTGTCCCGCGCCTGCGGGCCGCCGGTGTCACCCGGGAAACCGGTGCCGGGGAAGAGCGCCCGACCCGTCTCGTGAAGGGACACGGTGAGGACCCTGTCGTCGTTCCAGAAGATCCGCTCGACGCCGTCACCGTGGTGCGCGTCCAGGTCGAGGTAGAGGACGCGCGCGGCGCCCAGCTCCTGGAGCCGTCGGATGCCGACCGCGATGTCGTTGTAGACGCAGAAGCCGCTCGACGCGCCGGGCATCGCGTGGTGCAGACCGCCGGCGATGTTGACCGCGTGCCTGACCTCGCCGGACCAGACCGCCTCGCAGGCGCCGAGGGTGGCGCCCACGGCGAGCGCGGTCGCCTCGTGCATCCCGGCGAACGCGGGGGTGTCCTCGGTGCCGAACCCGAACTGGCCGGTCGCGGCGGACGGGTCGGCAGAGGCTTCCTTGACCGCCGCGACGAACTCCGGGTCGTGCACGGTCAGCAGCTGCTCGTCGGTCGCGGGGACGACCGCGCGGACCTCCACGTCATCGTGGTCCAGGAGGCCGAGACCACGGGCCAGCCGATAGGTCAGGTCGAGCCGGCTCGGGTGCATGGGGTGCCCCGGGCCGAAGTCGTACGCGGTGTAGCGGTCGTCCCACATCACCAAGGAGCCGGTCATGGGCTCACGGTACGCGCTCGGCTCAGAGCGAGGTGGGAACGCCCCCGTGATCGCCGAGGGGGTAGACCATCATCATCTCCTCGGACTCGGCGTCCTCGTCGTCGACGCCGCGGATCCGCATCGGGCGGCGGTCGTCGGTCGGGCGGAAGCCGAAGCTGGAGGCGAAGGCCACGGCGCGACCGTTGTCGGTGCCCACCCAGTAGACGAGCTGGCGCAGACCCTCGTCGCGGCCGACCTTGGCCGCCTCCTCCATCAGCTTGCGCGCGACGCCGGTGCCACGACGCGCCGCCTCGACCCACAGGCCGAAGAGCTCGCCCGCGCCCGGGATGTTGGTGCGGTGGCCGGTGCCGACGCTGACGACGCCCACGACGTCCTCACCGGCCTCGGCCAGGAGTCGACGGGACCGCTCCATGCGCTGCTGCCAGACCGTGTCGTCGAAGGCCGCCTCCTCGTCCGCGGACGCGACGAAGGCCTCGGGTGACTCTCGGAGCGCCCGGAGGCGCACATCCCGGTAGGCAGGCCACTCGTCCTCGCCGAGGAGGCGCACACGGATCTCAGTCATGGCCTTACTGTGTCATACGCCCGTGACACGTTGCGCAGGCCTCCGTGCACACCAGGTGACACCGCAGGATGGCGTCACCCCGCCGGCGGCGAGAGCTCGCGGGAGCGGCGCGCGGCCGCCTCCATGGCGGTGAGGAAGGCGGCGCGGACCTTGTGGTCCTCCAGGGCCCGCAGGGCCGCGACGCTGGTCCCGCCCGGGCTGGAGACCCGTTCGCGCAGCACCGTCGGGTGGGTCCCGGTCTCGCGGAGCATGGTCGCGGCGCCGTAGAGCGTCTGCACGACGAGCTCGGTGGAGGTGTCGCGGGGCAGGCCCAGCAGCACGCCGGCCTCGATCATCGCCTCGACGACGTAGAAGATGTAGGCCGGCCCGCTGCCGCTGATCGCCGTGACCGCGTCCTGGTGCGCCTCGTCAAGCACGATGACCCGGCCGACGCTCTCCATGAGGGCCCGGGCCTGGTCCAGCTGCACCGCGGTGCAGTGCCGGCCCGGGCTCATCCCCGACATGCCCTGGTCCACCAGCGCCGGCGTGTTGGGCATGACGCGCACCACCGAGGTGCCCTCGGGCAGGCGTCGCTCGAGGAAGTCGGTGCTGATCGCCGCCGCGATCGAGACGACCAGGGTGTGCGGCCGCACGTGGTCGTGGATCTCCTCGATGAGGGCCTCCATGTCCTGCGGCTTGACCGCGAGCACGACCACGTCGCCCTGCTCCACCGCGGCCGTCGAGCTCGCGGCCCGCACCCCGTGCTGCGCCGCGATCTCCTCCGCCCGTCCCGGGGACTTGTCGCTGACGACCAGCTGGGCCGGGTCGTGGCCGGAGCGGACCAGGGCGGCCAGGAGCGTGCTGCCCATCACCCCCGCACCCAGGACGGCGATCGTCATACCAGGACCCACCTCAGCCCTTGGTCGCGAGGCCACGCAGGAAGAAGGCCAGGTTGGCCGGGCGCTCGGCCATCCGACGCATGAGGTAGCCGTACCACTCCTCGCCGTAGGGGACGTAGACGCGCATCCGCGCACCGCTGGCGGCCAGGCGCAGCTGCTCCTCGGGACGGATGCCGAGCAGCATCTGGTACTCGAAGGAGTCGGCGCCCCGCTGGGCCTTCTCGGCGAGGACGGTCGCGATCTCGACGAGCCTGGGGTCGTGGGAGGCGATCATCGGGTAGCCCTGACCCTCCATGAGGATCCTCAGGCACCGGACGTAGGACAGGTCGACGTCGGCCTTGCTCTGGAAGGCCACGCTCTCGGGCTCCTTGTAGGTGCCCTTGCACAGCCGCACGCGCGAGCCCTCGTGCGCGAGGTCGCGGCAGTCCTGCTCGGTGCGGTAGAGGTAGCTCTGCAGCACGGCGCCGACCCAGGGCCAGTCCTGGCGCAGGTCGCGCAGCACCGACAGGGTCTTGTCGGTCGTGGTGTGGTCCTCCATGTCGAGGGTCACCGTGGTGCCGGCGTTGGCCGCGGCCTGGCAGATCACCCGGGCGTTCTCCAGCGCGATGGCGTTGCCGTCCTTGCCCAGCGCCTGGCCGAGAGCGCTCAGCTTCAGGCTCACCTCGACCGTGCCGCCCTGGGTCATCCCGGCCTCCGAGAGCGCGTCGAGCAGGGTGACGTAGGAGTCCCGCGTGTGCGTGGCCATCGCCGGGTCGACGGTGTCCTCGCCGAGGTAGTCGATGGTGACCAGGCGGTGCGTGTCGACCAGCTCGGAGGCGACACCCAGGACCTCCTGGTTGGTCACTCCGCCCACGAAGCGGCGCACGACGTCGCGGCTCACCGGGGCCTTCTCGATGACGTCGCGCAGCTGGTCGTTGCGGCTCATCCCGAGGATGGTCTGTCGCAGGAGGACGGCGGGGTTGAGATCGGCGAGGTCCATGGGCACAAGGCTAAGGCCTGTCCCGGCCGCGCTCACGGCTGCCGGAGCACCGCCCCGGGCAGGTCGTGCTGGCCCAGGTGCTGGCGTGCGAAGGCCAACGACTCCGCGAGCGCCGCCTCCCGCGCCGGGGTCTTCAGCCGGCGGGTGCCCACCTCCAGCGACACCACCCCGGTGAAGTGCGTGTCGGTCAGGTGCTGCAGCACCGCGGCGCACTTCTGGTTGCCCCGACCGGGCACCAGGTGCTCGTCCTTGAACGAGCCGAAGGAGTCGCCGAGGTGGACGTGGCGGATCCGGTCGCCGAGGTCCTGGGCCATCTCCAGCGCGTCCATGCCCGCCGTGGCCGCGTGCGAGATGTCGAGGGTGACCGCCCCGTAGGGGAAGTCCCGCGGATCGGGGCCCGGCAGGTAGGCCTGCATCGCCCGGGCGCCGGAGCGCCACGGGAACATGTTCTCCACGGCGATCGGGACACCCCAGCGCGCCTGCCGCTCGGCCACGCCCTCGACGAAGCCCTCGGCATACCCCCGCTGCCAGCGGAAGGGCGGGTGGACGACGACGCACTGGGCCCCCACCTCGGCCGCGAGGTCGAGCGCCCGCTCGATCTTGCCCCACGGCTCCCAGCCCCAGAGCCGCTGCGCGAGGAGCAGGGTCGGCGCGTGGATCGCCCCGATCTGCAGCTCGTGCAGGTCGGCGAGCGCGCGCAGCGCGCCGGCCTCCTGGGTCACGGGATCGGTCCAGACCATGATCTCGACGCCGTCGTAGCCGAGGCGCTGGGCCAGGTCGAAGCAGTAGGCGGCGTTCTCGGGGTAGACCGAGGACGAAGAGAGGTGGACCGGGATGTGGTCGCTCATGGGTTCTGCCGTCCTGTCAGGCTGTCGAGGAACTGCAGGATGAGCCCCTCCCGCAGCGCCCAGGGGCACACGGCGAGAGACTCGACGCCGAAGAGGTCCATGGCGGCCTCCACGACGACCGCGCCGGCGAGGAGCTGGGGCGCGCGGGCGCCGGAGACGCCCGGCAGCTCGGCGCGCTGGGCCGCGGTCATGCCGGCGATCCGGGGCACCAGCTCGCTGAGGTCCGCCAGCGAGAGGGTGCGCTGCACGTAGGGCCCCTCCGCGCGGGGTGCGGCCCCGCACGCCCGGGCCAACGACCGGATCGTCTTGCTCGTGCCGACGGCGAGATGGCGCTCGCCGACGCGGGCGAGGCGCGGCTGCACGCTCGCGATCTCGGAGCGGACCCGCTTGCGCAGCGCCTTCAGCTCCGCGGCGTCGGGCGGGTCGCCCGCCAGCTCCCGCGTGAGACGCCCGGCACCGAGCGGCAGGGAGACCGCTGCGTCCGGCGTCTCGTCGAGGCCGGCCGCGAGCTCCAGGGAGCCTCCGCCGATGTCGATGAGCAGCAGCCGCCCGGCAGACCAGCCGAACCACCGCCGCGCCGCGAGGAAGGTCACCTGCGCCTCGGAGTCGCCGTCGAGGACCTGCAGGTCGACACCGGAGCTGTCGCGGACCTGGTCGAGGACCTGCTGGGTGTTGCCCGCGTCGCGGATCGCGCTCGTCGCGAAGCCCATCAGGCGCCGGACGCCCCGCTCCTCGGCCACCTCGACGCACTCCGTGACGAAGCGGGCCAGCGTGGCCGCCCCCTCCGTGCTGATGTCGCCCTCGGGCGTCAGGTGCTCCGCCAGCCGCAGGACGGTGCTGTGGGAGTAGTCCGGCATGGGGTGCGCGCCGGGGTGGTAGGCGTCGACCACCAGGAGGTGCACCGTGTTGGAACCGACATCGATCACACCCAGGCGCATATCGGCCAGTATCCCACCTACGCTGGCGCCGTGGCCCCGACCCCGCTCGACACGGCCCGCGCCTGGGCCGAGCTCACCGACCCCGCCGACCCCGGTCAGCGGCTCCGTCTCGACCTCACCTGGCTGACGTCCAGGTGGCGGTGCCTGTTCGGGGAGGGGGCCTGTCCGGGCATCGACGCGGGCGAGCCGGACGCCGGCTGCTGCACCCTGGGGGCGCACTTCACCGACGCCGACGACCTCGCGCGGGTCCGGGCGGTCGTGGAGCGGCTCGGACCCGACGAGTGGGAGCTCCGCGACGCCGGCCTCGAGGAGGGCTGGACCGTGCGTGACGAGGAGGGGTCCGTCGCCACCCGGGTCCTGGACGGCGCGTGCATCCTGCTCAACCGCCCCGGCTTTCCCGCCGGGCCGGGGTGCGCGCTGCACCAGCACGCGGTCGCCGAGGGTCTGGAGCCGCTCACCACCAAGCCGGACGTGTGCTGGCAGCTGCCGCTGCGCCGCACCTACCGGGAGGTGGAGGAGGTGGACGGCACGTCATACCTGGAGGTCACCATCACGGAGTACGACCGGCGCGCGTGGGGGCCCGGCGGGCACGACCTCGACTGGTACTGCACGAACGAGCCCGCGGCGCACACGGGTGCCGAGCCTCTCTATGTGTCCCTGCGCGCCGAGCTCGTGGAGCTCGTCGGAGAGGCGGGGTATGCCGTGCTCGCCCGCCTCTGCGAGGACCACCTCGCCGCGGCGGAGGCCCTCGCCGGGCGCCCGCCCATCGTCGGTCCGGACGGTCGGACGCTCCTCCCGCTGCTCGTCCACCCCGCGACGGCGACGGCGCGGGCGACCTGAGCCGCGCCATACCGCGCGCGCGGAGCGCGAGGGCGCACCCTGTCGGCGGGGGCACCTACTGTGGGGTCCGTGGCGAGCAGCAGGTCCGGGAGCAAGCCGTCCTACCGGTGCACGGAGTGCGGGTGGACGGCGGTCAAGTGGGTGGGTCGGTGCGGCGAGTGCCAGGCGTGGGGCACCGTCGTGGAGCACGGCGCGCCGACGGCGGTCCGCACCGGTGCCGTGGCCCCGGCGCGACCGGCCGTCCCCATCGCTGAGGTCGACGCGCAGACGGCGCGGGCCCGGCCGACGGGGGTCGGCGAGTTCGACCGCGTGCTGGGCGGCGGGATCGTGCCCGGCGCGGTCGTGCTGATGGCCGGCGAGCCCGGGATCGGCAAGTCCACCCTGGCGCTGGACGTCGCCGCGCGGGCCGCGCGGGAGGGGGCGTCCGTGCTCTACGTCTCCGGCGAGGAGTCGGCGGCCCAGGTCAAGCTGCGCGCCGAGCGCGTGGGCGCCCTGGCCGACACCCTCTACCTCGCCTCCGAGACCGACCTCGGCACGGTGCTGGGCCAGATCGAGCAGGCCGACCCCGCGCTCGTCGTCGTCGACTCCGTGCAGACCATCGCCTCCGCCGACGTCGACGGCGCGCCGGGCAACGTGGGTCAGGTGCGCGAGGTCGCCTCCGCGCTCATCCAGGCCGCCAAGAGGCGGGGCACCGCCGCCGTCCTCATCGGCCACGTGACCAAGGACGGCTCGATCGCCGGTCCGCGGGTGCTGGAGCACCTCGTCGACGTGGTCGTGCAGTTCGAGGGCGAGCGGCACTCGCGGCTGCGGCTCGTGCGCGCGGTGAAGAACCGCTTCGGCCCGACCGACGAGGTGGGCTGCTTCGACCTGGGCGACTCGGGGATCGTGGGGCTGCCCGACCCCAGCGGGCTGTTCCTGACCTCTCGCGACCGGCCGGTGCCGGGCACCTGCGTCACGGTGACGCTCGAGGGCCGACGCCCTTTGGTCGCCGAGCTGCAGGCGCTGGTGAGCGAGGCGTCGGCGGGCTCACCGCGACGCACCACCAGCGGGCTCGACGCGTCCCGGTTGGCGATGGTCCTGGCGGTGCTGGGCCAGCGCGCGGGCGTGCCGCTGGCCAGGCACGACTGCTACGCCGCGACGGTGGGCGGCGTCCGGCTGGGCGAGCCGGCGGCCGACCTGGCCCTGTCGCTGGCGCTCACCAGCGCCCTGCTCGACCTGGCCCTGCCCGTCGGGACGATCGCGGTCGGCGAGGTGGGCCTCGCGGGCGACCTGCGCCCCGTCACCGGGCTGCCCCGCCGCCTCGCCGAGGCCGCCCGCATCGGCTTCACCGAGGCGGTCGTGCCCACCGGGTCGCTCGCGGAGGGCCAGCCCCCGGCGGGGATGCGCGTCCATGAGGTCCCCACGCTCGCGGACGCCGTCGCCCTGGTCGTGTCCGCCGCCCAGGCGAGCACCGACCGACGCGCCCCGTCCCTGCTGGACTGAGCGGTCCGCGCCGGCCACGTGGCCACGGACCCGACGTCCTGATCAGCGCGATCTTGGTCACGAATCGGTCAGGATCGGTCCGCGAGCACGCTGCGGGCGGTCCTGACGGCCTAGTATCCGTGCGAAGAGCAGTCGGCGGGGGGACGCCGACCGAGCGCCTCCGGCGCTCCTGAGAAGAAGGGTCGCCCACGTGGCAGAACGCACCGACGAGGACATCCTGCGCGCCACCCTCGCGGCCGTCGCGCCCGGCACCGACCTGCGCGACGGGCTGGAGAGGATCCTGCGCGGCCGCACCGGCGCGCTCATCGTGCTCGGCAACGACCGCGTGGTCGAGTCGATCAGCACCGGCGGCTTCGAGCTGGACGTCGAGTTCTCCGCCACCCGGCTGCGCGAGCTGGCCAAGATGGACGGCGCCATCATCCTCAACCGAGAGGGCACGCGCATCCTGCGGGCCGCGAGCCAGCTGGTGCCGGACCCTTCGATCGAGACCCGCGAGAGCGGGACTCGTCATCGCACCGCCGAGCGGGTCGCCCAGCAGACGCACATGCCCGTCATCTCGGTGAGCAAGTCGATGTCCATCGTGGCGCTCTACGTCGGTGGGCTGCGCCACGTGCTGGAGGCGCGCACGCAGATCCTCGCGCAGGCCAACCAGGCGCTGCAGACCCTCGAGCGCTACCGCGCCCGCCTCGACGAGGTCACCGCCAACCTCTCCGCCCTGGAGATCGAGGATCTCGTCACCGTCCGCGAGGTCGCGGCCGTCCTCCAACGCCTGGAGATGGTCAGCCGGATCAGCTCCGAGATCGAGCAGTACGTCGTGGAGCTCGGCGTCGACGGTCGCCTCGTGGGGCTGCAGCTGGAGGAGCTGACCGGAGGCATCGGCCGCGACCGCGAGCTCGTCATCCGCGACTACGCGACCAGCGGGGACGGCGAGCCGGATCCCGCTCAGGTCATGGCCGCCCTCGGCGAGCTGGACAGCACCGAGCTGCTCGACCTGGGCGCGGTGGCCCGCTGCATGGGCATCACGATTATCGGCGACGGCATGGACCACCACAGCCTGACCCCGTCCGGATACCGTCTCCTGCACCGGATCCCGCGGCTGCCCGGGGCGATCGTCGACCGGCTGGTCGACCACTTCGGCTCCTTCCAGGCCCTCCTGTCCGCCGGTCTGGACGACCTCATGGAGGTCGAGGGCGTCGGGGAGGCCCGGGCCCGCGCGGTGCGTGAGGGGCTGTCGCGCCTGGCCGAGGCGTCCATCCTCGAGCGCTACTCCTAGTGCCGCACCCGACCTCCGCCGGACGGCGGCTGCACCGCCCTGTCCTGGACTGGTATGCCGCGCACCAGCGCGATCTGCCCTGGCGCCTCCCGCAGCGCTCGCCCTGGGGCGTGCTGGTCTCCGAGGTGATGCTGCAGCAGACGCCGGTGGCCCGGGTGCTGCCGGTGTGGGAGCGCTGGATGTCGTTGTGGCCCAGCCCTTCCGACCTCGCGGCCGCCACTCCTGGAGACGCCGTGCGGGAGTGGGGCCGGCTCGGCTATCCGCGACGTGCCCTGCGGCTGCACGCCGCGGCCGCGGCGATCCGCGACGCGCACGGCGGTGCGGTGCCCGGGGACGAGGCGACATTGCGGACGCTCCCGGGGGTCGGCGACTACACGGCTGCCGCGGTGGCCGCCTTCGCCTTCGGTGCGCGCGCCACGGTGGTGGACACCAACGTGCGCAGGGTGCACGCGCGGGCCGTCACCGGCGACGCGCTCCCCGCGCCCGCGCTCACGCGCGCGGAGGTCGACCTGGCCACGGCGCTGCTGCCGGACGACGACACCGACGCCGCGACCTGGAACGTCGCCGTGATGGAGCTGGGTGCGCTGGTGTGCACCGCACGCGCTCCGCGGTGCGCCGAGTGCCCGGTCGCCCACCTGTGCCGTTGGCGGCTGGCCGGCTCGCCGACCTACGACGGCCCACCCCGGCGCGGGCAGAGGTGGGAGGGCACCGACCGACAGTGTCGTGGCCGGATGGTGCAGTTGCTGCGCGACAGCCCCGGCCCGGTCAGCGGCGCGCAGCTGCGTGCGGTGTGGGAGGACGAGGCGCAGCGTGACCGCTGTCTGGACGCCCTCGTGGCCGACGGCCTCGTCGAGCCTCTGGAGGGAGACCGGTTCCGGCTCCCCGGGTGACCAACCACTCCACGCGCTCGGTGGCGCTGAGAGGGGTGGGCGGTCAGGAGCGGGGAGCGGCGAGCTTCTTGCGGGCCTGGGAGACGCGGGCCGACACGGCCCGGCGGGCGTGCTGCACGCGCGGGAGGGCGTGGGCGAGCACGGCATACAGGACGGGGTGGTGGACGATGTCGATCTCGCCGATGAACTCCGTCGCGCCGCCGTCCCCCTTGCAGAACGCCTTCTTGAAGACGTAGAGCCCGTCGGAGCTGTCGAGGGCGAACACGCCGCCCATGTCGTAGGACTCGGCGCCGACGGTCAGGCCCCACGCCATGAGGTCGTGGTTCATCACCTGGTTGGGTCCCAGGTTGCGCTTGAGGTCGTTGGACCCCGCGTAGAGGTAGTAGAGCTTGCCGTAGTAGTCGATCGTCACGGAGGAGGCGAGCGTGTCGTCCTCGTGCCGCGCGTGCACCACCCGCATCCGCTCCCCGAACGCCTCGCGCATCCGGTGGAAGTACGGCAGGTCCCGGGCGGTGATCTCGTTGCGCCGCGCCATGTGGCTGTAGATCTCGTGGAAGGTCGCCAGGTCCGCGTCGGTCTCGCCGTCGACGGTGTAGACACCCTTTTTCTTCCCGGTGCGGACGCGGTTGCGCGCGCTCCCGTCGTACTTCTTCATCAGCGCCTCCTCGGTGAGGGACTGACCGTCCTCGTCGCGCAGGTAGACGATCATCGTGTAGCGCGGCTGGATGATGTCGTCCTTGCCCGCACCGACGTTCTTGACGACCCAGCGCGGCTGGGCCCGCATCCACGTGTCCAGCTCCTCGCTGAAGGGCACCTCGGGGTCGATGCGCAGCATGATCGCGCGGTGCGTGCGCACGAGCGGGTCGGCCTCGGCCAGGATCCGGCGCACCATCTCCTTGTCGTCCCAGTCCACGAGGGGGCCGCGGGGGGCGTACAGCACCGAGAAGCCACCCGGCAGGCGACGCACCAGGACGGTCATCGCGGCGACGATCCGGCCGTCCTCCTCGACGTAGACCGCCTCCTGGCCCCAGTCGTCCTTGACGATCCCCCACCGCAGGTCCTGGGTGAGCGAGCGCCGGGGGTGGGAGCGCACGAACTCCGAGTAGCGGTCGGTCGCGGCGGGGTCGGTGAGGTCGAGGACGGGCACGCCCCCACGCTACCCGGCCGTTAGGGTGGCGCCATGCCCCTGACCTTCGTGAGCTCCCCGTCGGCGACCGACTGGGACGCGCAGATCGCCGCCACCCCGACCGGGGGCAACGTCTACCAGAGCCATGCGCTCGGCCAGGTCAAGCGGATGGCCCGCTGGACGCCCCGGTATGCCGTGGGCCGGCTCCCCGACGGCTCGCCCCTGGCGATGACGATCCACAGCAAGAAGGCTCCCGGGTTCGGCACGGTGTGGTACCTGCCCAAGGGCCCGTGCGTCGACACCGTCGAGGCGCTGCGCCCGGTCCTGGAGGACCTGCGCGAGGCCGCCGAGCGTGAGGGCGTCCTGTTCGTGAAGGTCGAGCCGGAGATCCGGGAGACGCCGGAGTCGGTCGCCGCCCTGGAGGCCCTGGGTCTGGTGCGCACCGATCCGGTCCAGCCGCACTCCTCCACGGTCGTCCACGCGCTGCCCGGGTCCGAGGACGAGCTGATGGGCACCTACCCGTCCAAGACGCGCAACATGGTCCGACGGGCCATCCGTGACGGCGTGGAGGTCGAGCGCGCCGCAGACACCGACGAGACCTACGAGCAGATGTGGACGCTCTGGGAGGGCGTCGTCCGCGACCAGGGGCTCGGCGTGCGCGGCAAGGACTACTTCGTCGAGTCCTGGCGGACCATGGTGCGCGCGGGCGTGGCGCAGCCGATCGTGGCCCGCGTGGACGGCGAGATGGTCGCCTGGGCGCTGGTGACCGTGATCGGCGACGTCGCGGCCTACAAGGAGGGTGCGAGCGTGCGCGACCGCCCGGTGCCGGGCGTCAGCCAACTCGTGCAGTACGAGGGGATGCGCTGGGCGATCGAGCAGGGCGCGCGCACCTACGACCTCGTCGGCACCCCCCACAGCACGCGGCTCGACGACAAGAGCGACCTGCGCCACGGGCTGGGCGTCTTCAAGCGCGGCTTCACCAAGGAGGTCACCGACTGGGTCGGCGCCTGGGACCTCGTCCTGCGCCCTCGCCGGTATGCCATGTGGCAGCGGATCGGGCAGCGGGTCGTCACCCGGCTGCAGCGCCGCGAACCGGGCGACGCCTTCTGGTGACCCGCCGCCGGGAGATCAGTAGAAGAGCGGGTTGCTGCGCCGCGTGAGACGGCTGTAGACGCGCAGCCCCAGCTGGTCCCACGCCTTCGTGCGCAGAGGGTCGAGCACCAGGCGGACCGTGCCGACCGTATCGCTGACCTCGGTGCTGAACGCGGTCTTGAACTGCACGAGCCCGTGCAGCTGGTGGGACTCGTCCTCGAGGAGCCAGCTGGGCGGCATACCGAAGAGGTCGTAGGTCGTGGCGCCGTGCTCCTTGCACCAGCGCATCGCCTCCCACTGGACGCGGTACTGCAGCCCGTTGGCTGCCGGCGTGCGGACGGAGCCGCCATCGCGGTAGTAGCCGTGGTCGCGGTGCTTCCAGATGTAGGCGCCCGCCTCGGGCTCGGTGACCTCCGGCGAGGAGTAGCCCAGGACGACGTGGCCCTGGCCGAGGTCGCGGTAGAGGCGCCAGGCCTTGAGGTAGTAGTCCTTGGGCCGCAGCGGCAGTCCGGCGCGCTCCACCGTCGGCGCGTAGAGCGTCCAGAAGGCCTCGAGCGCCTCGTCGTCGGTCCGGTGCTCGATGACGGCGTCGGAGGCCTTGCGGATCGAGCGACGGGCCCGCTGGCGGAAGGACGCGAGCAGCTCCTCCTCCGACGGGGTCAGGTCGATGAAGACGGTGTGGTTGCCCTGCTGGAGGTAGATGAAGTCCTCCAGCCCCGGGGTGGAGGCGATCAGCTCCGCACGCGTCTGCGGCCCCTCGGCGGGGATCGACGGCTCCATGATCACCGCGAACGCGCCCGAGGAGCGCAGGTCCTCGCAGATCGCGCGGAAGTGCGCGGTGTCGGTGACGCGCGGGCCCATCGGGGCGTACCAGAGCTGGCCGAACGGGGGCACCTTCTTGATCAGGTAGAGGACGGGCACGTCCGGGTGCCCGGGCACGCTGTGGATCACCTGGCGGTGCGCCGACCACGAGCCGGACTTGATCTCGGCGTAGGGGGGCAGCTGCATGAGGTCGACGCCGCCTGGCGCGCCCCACACCAGGTCGTCCCAGCGGGCCAGCTCGTCAGGGTTCGCGTCGCGCAGGGTCATGGCGCAACCCTAACCGGGCCCGCGAGGCCCCCGGACCATGCGCGCGGGCCGGGGCATGACACGGCGACGGGGCGCCCCGCGTGTGCGGAGCGCCCCGTCGCTGGTGGGGTATGCGGTGCCGACCGTCAGCCGGTCTGCTCGCCCGAGCCCTCGCCCGGGAGCGGCGTGCCGCCGCCCGTGGCGGCCGTCTCGACCGGCAGGGTGTCGGGCACCTCCGCCGGCTTCGGGGAGCCGGTGAAGGTGAACACCTTGTCGGAGGTGCGGCCCTCGCCCTTGGTGTCCTCGACGTCGACGAGCACGATCTGGCCGGGGCCGATGTCGCCGAAGAGGATCTTCTCGGACAGCTGGTCCTCGATCTCGCGCTGGATCGCCCGACGCAGCGGCCGCGCGCCCAGGACGGGGTCGTAGCCCCGCTTGGCGAGCAGCTCCTTGGCGGACGCGGTGAGCTCGATCGCCATGTCCTTGTCCTTGAGACGCTCGTCGAGACGGGCGATCATCAGGTCCACGATCTGGACGATCTCGTCCTGCGTGAGCTGCGGGAAGACGATGGTGTCGTCCACGCGGTTGAGGAACTCGGGACGGAAGTGCTGCTTGAGCTCGTCCGTGACCTTGTTCTTCATCCGCTCGTAGCTGCTCTGGGTGTCCGGCCCGGCGGAGAAGCCGAGCGAGACGCCCTTGGCGATGTCGCGGGTGCCCAGGTTGGTCGTCATGATGATGACGGTGTTCTTGAAGTCGACCACCCGGCCCTGGCTGTCGGTCAGGCGACCGTCCTCCAGGATCTGCAGCAGGCTGTTGAAGATGTCCGGGTGCGCCTTCTCGACCTCGTCGAAGAGGACCACCGAGAACGGCTTGCGCCGCACCTTCTCGGTCAGCTGGCCACCCTCCTCGTAGCCGACGTAGCCGGGGGGCGAGCCGAACATCCGGGAGACGGTGTGCTTCTCGGAGTACTCGGACATGTCCAGGGTGATGAGCGCGTCCTCGTCGCCGAAGAGGAACTCCGCCAGCGCCTTGGCCAGCTCGGTCTTGCCGACGCCCGTGGGGCCGGCGAAGATGAACGAGCCGCCGGGGCGGCGCGGGTCCTTCAGGCCGGCGCGGGTGCGGCGGATCGCCTGGGACAGCGCGGTGATCGCGTCGTCCATGCCGATGATCCGCTTGTGCAGCTCGTCCTCCATGTGGAGCAGCCGGCTGGACTCCTCCTCGGTGAGCTTGAAGACCGGGATGCCCGTCGCGGCGGCGAGGACCTCGGCGATCAGCTCCTCGTCGACCTCGGCGACGACGTCCATGTCACCGTTCTTCCACTCCTTCTCCCGCTCGGCGCGCGCCTGCGTGAGCTTGTGCTCCTCGTCGCGCAGCCGGGCCGCCTTCTCGAAGTCCTGCGCGTCGATCGCGGACTCCTTCTCGCGCTTGGCGTGCGCGATCTTCTCGTCGAACTCGCGCAGGTCCGGCGGAGCGGTCATCCGGCGGATGCGCAGTCGCGCGCCCGCCTCGTCGATGAGGTCGATCGCCTTGTCCGGCAGGTAGCGGTCGTTGATGTAGCGGTCGGCCATCGTGGCGGCGGCGACGAGCGCCCCGTCGGTGATGGAGACCCGGTGGTGCGCCTCGTAGCGGTCGCGCAGGCCCTTGAGGATCTCGATGGCGTGCTTGAGCGTGGGCTCGGCCACCTGGATCGGCTGGAAGCGGCGCTCGAGCGCGGCGTCCTTCTCGATGTGCTTGCGGTACTCGTCGAGGGTCGTCGCACCGATGGTCTGCAGCTCGCCGCGCGCCAGCATCGGCTTGAGGATGCTCGCCGCGTCGATGGCGCCCTCGGCGGCACCCGCCCCGACGAGGGTGTGGATCTCGTCGATGAACAGGATGATGTCGCCGCGGGTGCGGATCTCCTTGAGGACCTTCTTCAGCCGCTCCTCGAAGTCACCGCGGTAGCGGCTGCCGGCCACCAGCGCGCCGAGGTCGAGGGTGTAGAGCTGCTTGTCCTTGAGCGTCTCGGGCACCTCGCCCTTGACGATGTCCTGGGCCAGGCCCTCGACGACGGCGGTCTTGCCGACGCCGGGCTCGCCGATGAGGACGGGGTTGTTCTTGGTGCGGCGGGACAGGACCTGCATGACCCGCTCGATCTCGGCGGAGCGCCCGATCACCGGGTCGAGCTTGCCCTCGCGGGCCGCCTGGGTGAGGTTGCGGCCGAACTGGTCGAGCACCAGCGAGCCGGCCTGCTGCCCCTCGGGACCGGCCGAGGGACCGACACCGGCGGTGGCGGCCTCCTTGCCCTGGTAGCCGGAGAGCAACTGGATGACCTGCTGGCGGACCCGGTTGAGGTCGGCGCCCAGCTTCACGAGCACCTGGGCGGCGACGCCCTCGCCCTCGCGGATCAGGCCGAGGAGCAGGTGCTCGGTGCCGATGTAGTTGTGGCCCAGCTGCAGGCCCTCGCGCAGCGAGAGCTCGAGGACCTTCTTGGCCCGCGGGGTGAAGGGGATGTGGCCGGTCGGGCTCTGCTGACCCTGACCGATGATCTCCTGGACCTGCTGACGCACCGCGTCGAGCGAGATGCCCAGGGACTCCAGCGCCTTGGCCGCGACGCCCTCCCCCTCGTGGATGAGGCCGAGCAGCAGGTGCTCGGTCCCGATGTAGTTGTGGTTGAGCAGCCGCGCCTCTTCCTGCGCGAGCACCACCACGCGCCGTGCGCGGTCGGTGAACCGTTCGAACATCGTCACTCCTTGAGTTCCGTCGTGGCACGCGGCGGGTGGCGGTCCTCCCGCTCACGGGCGTGCATCCACTCTACGTCGCGTCTGCCTGCCACAACGTCCCGTTCACCCCCAGGTGTTCCTCCGGTATGCCGTGTTCGCCCCCGGCGGAATCCGGGCGCCCTCCGCTAGCGTCCCGGGGATGACCCGACGCATCCTCATCACCGGCGGCGGCACCGGCATCGGCCTGGCCGTCGCCCGCACGCTGCTGGCCGAGCGGCCCGCCCTGGTCCTGGTCGGCCGGCGCGAGCAGGTCCTGGGCGACGCCGCGGACGAGCTGCGGCGTAGCGACCCGCAGGCGGACGTCACGACATACTCATGCGACCTCACCGACCCCGCGGCGGTGGAGGGCCTGGCGGCGACGCTGCGCCAGGGGCCCACCATCGACGTGCTGGTCGCCAACGCGGGCGGCAACTACGGCGTGGGCGCCACGGGCTCGCTGGCCGACATCGCCGAGGCCTGGCGGGCCGACTTCGACGGCAACGTGCTCAGCACCGTCCTGCTCGCGCACGCGCTGACCGACCACCTCACCCGGCCGGGGGCCCGGATCGTCGCGATGAGCTCGATCGCCGCGCTGCGGGGGTCGGGCTCCTACGGGGCCGCGAAGGCCGCGGTCAACGCCTGGGTCCTCGACCGCGCCACCCGGCTGGCGCCCGAGGGGATCACCGTCAACGCGGTCGCGCCCGGCTTCGTGCCCGACACGCAGTTCTGGGAGCAGCGGATCGCCGACGACCCCACGATCGTGGACGACCGCGTGCGGCCGATCCCGGCGGGGCGTCCCGGCACGCCGGAGGAGGTGGCGGCCGCGGTCGCCTACCTCGCCTCGCCGGACGCCGGGTGGACGACCGGGCAGATCCTGCAGGTCAACGGCGGGACCCTGCTGGGGCGCGGCTGAACGGGAGCCACCAGCCGCACGGCTTAGCATGTCGGCCCATGCGCACGCTCCGCCTGCTCACGCTGCCCGCCGTGGCCGCCCTCGCCCTGTCCGCCTGCACCTCGGAGGACCCCGCCCGGGAGACCCCCACGACCGACGACGCCGTGGTCACCACCGACGACGGCCTCGAGGGGAGCGCGCCCGACAGCGGCTGGTTCTGCCAGTACGTCGCGCCGAAGGCCATCGACGCCGCGGTGGGCACGACGGCGGAGTCGCCGCGCGAGCTGGTCGTGCAGGACGACGAGGACGGCTGGGCCTGCGAGGTCCTCAACGGCGGCAAGGGTGAGCAGGAGCCGGTGATGCGGGTGTCCATCCTCATCGGCGAGGAGGCCCGCGCCGAGGCCCGCGAGCGCGCCGAGGCCGCCGACGGCGTCCGCCCGGGGCCGGAGTACCTCGGCCTGTCCTACGTCTCCCCCGGCCTGGTCACCGGCCTGACCAGCTGTATGGCGCCCGGCGCCACCGACCGCGCCGACCAGGCGCCCTACACCCTCGTCGCCGAGCAGCTCTCGGGCGAGGTCGACGAGGCCACGACCGCCAACCTGCGCGCAACGCTCGCCGGCGCAGCGCAGAGCCTGGACAAGTCCCTCGGCTGCGCGCCGAAGCAGGCCATCAAGGACCAGGCGGCCGCCACCACCGCCCCCTGACCTGACTGACCTGACCTGACTGACCTGACCGGCGCGGGGCGCCGGCCGGGGCTCAGCCGGCCTTCTTCTCCGCGGTCTTCTTCTCGGCCGGCTTCTTCGCGGCGCTCTTGCGGGCGGTCGTCTTCCTGGCCGCGGCCTTCTTGGCGGCCGGCTTCTCGTCCTCGCCGTCCTCCGTCTCGTCGGAGGCGGACGAGGACGACGACTTCTCGCCGCGCCCGGCCTTGGCCCGGTCGACCGAGCGCTGGAGCGCGGCCAGCAGGTCGACGACCTCGCCGCTGTCCGCCTCCTCCTCGCGGTCGGGGCTCTCGGTGACGTCGCCGCCCTCGATCTTGCTCCTGACCAGCGCGTCGACGGCCTCCTTGAAGTCGTCGACGTGGCCCTCGGGCTCGAAGTCGCCCGACATGGAGTCGACCAGCATCCGCGCCATCGCGATCTCGGCCTTCTTGGGCTCGCTGACCTCGTCGAGGTTGTCCAGCTGGCCGGAGTCGCGCACCTCGTCCGGCCACAGCAGGGTCTGCAGCACGATGACGTCGTCGACGACCCGCAGGACCGCCATCGTCATCCGGGTGCGCACCGAGACCGTCACCACGGCCACCCGCTCCGACTCGCGCAGCGCCTCGCGCAGCAGCCCGTAGGCCTTGGCGCCCATCGCGTCGGGCTCGATGTAGTAGGCCTTGTCGTAGAGGATCGGGTCGATCTGGCTGATCGGCACGAAGCTCTCGACCGCGATCTCCTTGCTGGACCTGCTGGGCAGGCTGGCCATGTCCTCGTCGGTGAGGATGACCGTCTTGCCGTCCTCGGTCTCGTAAGCCTTGGCGATGTCCTTGTAGGCGACCTCCTCGCCGTCGGCCTGCGCCACCCGCTTGTAGCGGATGCGGCTGCCGTCGCTGCGGCGGACCTGGTGGAAGCTCAGGTCGTGGTTCTCGGTGGCGGAGTACAGCCGCACGGGTACGTTGACCAGGCCGAAGCTGACGGCGCCCTTCCAGATCGCTCTCACACCACCCAGGATGGACCCATGCGCCCCATGCTCGCCACTTCCGGCGACTCCCGCACCGGCCCGCCGACCGGTCCGGCGTGGGCGCACGAGATCAAGTGGGACGGCATCCGGCTGCTCGCTGAGGTGCGCGACGGGCGGCTGCGGATGCTCACCCGCAGCGGCCGGGACATCGCCGTCGCCCTGCCCGAGCTCGCCGGTCTCGCCGACGTCGCGGACGACCTCCTCCTCGACGGGGAGGCGGTCGCGATGGTGGGCGGGAAGCCCTCCTTCGGTCACGTCGTGGACCGCGTGCACACCATGTCGGCGACCGCCGCGCAGAAGCTGGCCGCCACCCGGCCGGTCACCTACGTCGCGTTCGACCTGCTCCGCCTGGACGGTATGCCGCTCGACGCCCTCCCCTGGTCCGCGCGACGAGCGGCGCTGGAGGACCTGCTCGACGGCATACCGAGGGTGCAGGTCTCTCCGGTGTTCGACGACGGCGCGCAGCTGCTGGCCGCGACGGCCGCGCAGGGCCTCGAGGGCGTGGTGAGCAAGCGCCGGTCCTCCCTCTATGCCGAAGGCGTGCGCTCGCCCGACTGGCTGAAGTTTCCCCACCGCGACACGATGAGCGTCGTGATCGGCGGGTGGCGCCCGCAGACCGGGACGGCCGGCCGGCTCGGCGCCGTGCACGTCGGTCTCCCGACGACGGACGAGGACGGTATGCCGCTGTGCGACGAGGAGGGCCGGCTGCGGCTGGTCTACGCCGGCCGGGTGGGCTCGGGGCTGGCCGGACGCGCCGGCGAGCAGCTCGCGGCGCTGCTCGGGGAGGTGCCGCGCACGGCATACCCCTTCACGACAGACATCCCGCGCGCGGAGGCGCACGGGTCCACGTGGCTGGAGCCGCGGGTGGTCATCGACGTCGCCTCGCTCGGGATCACCCCGGGCGAGGGGCGGCTGCGCCAGCCGTCCTACCAGGGCGTGCGCACCGACCTCACGCCGCTCGACCTGCTGGAGCTGTCATGACCTCGCAGGCGGTGAACGTGGCCGGGCGGACGCTGAAGGTCAGCAACCTGGACAAGGTGCTCTACCCCGCG
Source organism: Ornithinimicrobium tianjinense (assembly GCF_014636495.1). GTDB lineage: Bacteria > Actinomycetota > Actinomycetes > Actinomycetales > Dermatophilaceae > Ornithinicoccus > Ornithinicoccus tianjinensis. Next base: position 184,162 of record NZ_BMEM01000001.1, on the reverse strand, counting down.
ACCGGCACCACCAAGGGCGAGGTCCTCACCTACTACGTCACGCACGCCGAGCAGATCCTGCCCGAGCTGCAGGGGCGGCCGGTGACGCGCATCCGCTGGCCCGAGGGGGTCGAGAAGGCCAGCTTCTTCGAGAAGAACCTGCCCTCCGGGGCGCCGGACTGGCTGCCGCGCGTGACGGTGCCGACGCCGGGGTCCTCACGGGGGCGGGACACGCTGACCTTCCCGCTGGTGACCGACCTGGCGGCACTGGTCTACCTGGTGAACCTCGGCAGCCTGGAGCTGCACGTGCCGCAGTGGCGGGTGGACGACGAGGGCGTGCCGCGACCGCCGGACCGGATGGTGGTGGACCTCGACCCGGGGCCAGGGGCCGGGCTGGCCGAGTGCGCGCGGGTCGCCCTGCTGGTGCGCGGGCGGCTCGAGGCCGTCGGGCTGACCGCGCGGGCGGTGACCAGCGGGTCGAAGGGGATGCAGCTCTATGCGGCGCTGGAGGGCACGCGGTCCTCCGACGAGGTCAGCGCGGTCGCGAAGTCGCTCGCGGAGCATCTGGAGAGCGAGCACCCGGACCTGGTCACCTCGAAGATGACCAAGGCGCTGCGCCCCGGGAAGGTCTTCCTCGACTGGAGCCAGAACAACGGTGCCAAGACGACGATCTGCCCGTGGTCGATGCGCGGGCGCACCCGACCCCAGGTGGCGCTGCCCCGCGGGTGGGACGAGGTCGAGTCTGCGGCGGAGGGCGAGCTGGAGCTGGTGCAGCGGACGATCGACGAGGTCTGAGGCCTCGTCCCGACGAGCAGGAGGAGACGAGATGCGCAGACTGACCTACGGCATGAACGTCAGCGTGGACGGCTACGTCGCCGCGCCCGGGGACGACCTCACGTGGAGCGTGCCGAGCGACGAGCTCTTCCAGTGGTGGTCGGACCGGGTGGCGCAGACCAGCGTCGCGCTCTACGGGCGCAGGCTCTGGGAGACCATGAGCCCCTACTGGCCCGAGGTCGCCGGGCAGCCTGGCGTCACCGAGGCGGAGGTCGAGTTCGGGCGCCGCTGGACGGCGATGCCCAAGGTGGTCTTCTCCTCCACGCAGGTCGCGGTCGACCCGAGCACCCGGGTGGTCACCGGCGACGCGGTCGCCGAGATCACCCGCCTCAAGGCCGAGGGCGACGGCCGCATGGACATCGGCGGTGCCACGCTCGCCGCGGCAGCGGTGCGTGCCGGCCTGGTGGACGAGTACGTCCTCGCGACGGTGCCGGTGCTGCTCGGCGGCGGGCTCCCCTTCTTCACCGCCCTGGACTCCTGGGTCAGCCTCCGACTGCTGGAGACGCGCACCTTACCGGGCGGCGTCGTGCTGAGCAGGTACGAGACCCGGCGCTGAGGAGGAGCGAACTCAGCCCGCGTCTCGGTAGCGCCTCACCACGAGGTCGGCGACGGCGCGGTGCGTGCCGAGAGCGTCCGTGGAGATCGTGCCAAGGGATGCCGCGGCCGCGTGCGCCCGGTCCAGGAAGTGTCCGGGCGAGAGCAGGTGGCTGGCGAGGACGACCCGGCGGTGGCCGGCGGCACGCAGGCGCGCCACCTCCTCGTCCGGACGTGGACCCGGCCCGGTGAGGTATGCCGTGCCCGTCGCCACGTCCAGCGCCTCGCCCAGCAGGGTGCTGACGCGCACGACCTCGTCGCGGGCCGCGGTGACGCTCGAGCCGGCCGCGGTGAGGACCACGGCGTCGAGCCCGTCTCCCCCGACCGCCTCGAGCACACGAGCCGCGAGCGCCTGCACGACCTCGTCCGCGTCGCCGAGCGCCGGGGTGACCGTGGCGCCGGGGGCGGCGGAGGCCACGGCCGAGGGCACGTCCTGGCGCACGTGGTAGCCGGAGGCCAGGAAGAAGGGGACGACGACCGGCCTGTCGAGGTCCGTGAGGGCCTCCTCGAGGCTCGGGCCGCAGACGTCGACGTAGCCGACCGTGTGGTCGACACCCAGCAGCGCCGCGGCCTCGGCCGCGCAGCGCTCGACGACCCTGCGGCCGTCCTCGCTCGCGGTCCCGTGGGCGGCGAGCACGAGCGGTCTCAGGACCGGCACGCCGCTGCCCTCCGGGGCGCTCACGCGACGGCTCCTCCCGACATCGCGAGCTGAGCCGCCAGCCCGTCGGCCGCCCGCCAGGCGTGGGCCAGCCGGACGACGTCGCCGACGACCACCACGGCCGGGGACGCGACGCCGACGGCCTCGGCCCGGTCGGCGATGTCGCCGAGCGTGCCGAGGGTGACCCGCTGGTCGGGGGTCCACCCGCGCTCGACGATCCCCACCGGGCAGTGGGCCGGACGCCCGTGGCGCACGAGCAGGGCAGCCGTCTCCCGCAGGCCGGCGACCCCCATGAGCAGGACCAGCGTGTGGTCCGTGCCGCCGGGCAGGGCCGGGACCTCCTCGTGGCCGGTGACCACGGTGAAGCCGCGCGCGACGCCCCGGTGGGTGACCGGGATGCCGGCCGCGGCGGGCACCGAGACGGCGCTGGTGATCCCCGGGACGACCTCGACGCGGACACCGGCGGCCTCGCAGGCCAGCCGCTCCTCGCCGCCCCGGCCGAGCACGTAGGGGTCGCCGCCCTTGAGACGGACGACCCCGCGACCGGCCCGCGCCTGCTCGACGATGATGCGGTTGATCTGCTCCTGCGGGACCGGGTGGTGGCCGGAGACCTTGCCCACGTCGATCACCTCGACGCTCTCGGGCAGGGCCGCGAGCACACCCTGCGGCACCAGCCGGTCGGCGACGACCACGTCGGCGGACGCGAGCAGGGTGGCGGCCCGGCGGGTCAGCAGCCCGTCGTCGCCCGGGCCGGCCCCGACGAGCGCGACCCAGCCGCCGCGGGCCCGCGGACGGTGCACGCGGAGGTCGACCACGCCGGCACCGAGGTGCTCGACGACGGCGTTGCGGACGGCGACGGCCCGGCGTGGGTCGCCGCCGGCGTGGACCGCCACCCGGACCGGTCCGTCCGGCGTGGGGATCTCGCCACGGGCGGGCACCTGGGCGGTGCCCTCCGACGCCGCCCCTGCGCGGACGCAGAAGATGCGCGCCGACTCGGCGTCGGACGCGACGGCCTCGTCCACCTGCGGGTCCCCGGTGGCGGTGTGCACGAGCCAGGCACCCTCGAGGTCGGCCGGACCGGCATAGCCGCGGGCGACCCACCCGGCGCGACCGTCCGCGACGAGCCGCGCCAGAGCGTGGTCCAGCTGCGGCGCCACCACGGTGACCACCGCCCCGTCGGCGACCAGGTCGGCCGCGCGGCGGGCGCTCACCGCCCCGCCGCCGACGAGGACCACCCGCCGACCGGACAGCGCGAGGGCGAGGAGGGTCGTGGACATCGTCAGACCCTCAGCTCCGCACCGACCATCCCGGCGGCCAGCGTGGTGCCGTCGTGGGGGTCGACGACGAGCAGGCTCCCGCCGTCGCGCGAGAGGGCGTAGTCCTCCAGCGGCAGCGGCTCGGCCAGCGTCAGCGAGACCCGCACGAGGTCGTTGAGCTCGGCGCCCCCCGTCACCGGCACGACCTCCATCGCGGCCACGTCGAGGCGCTCGTGCAGCGCGGTGACGCGGGCCCGGACCGTGCGGGTGCCGTGCTTGACCAGCACGCGCGCGCCCGGCACCAGCGGCGCCTCGGCCAGCCAGCAGAGCACCGCCTCGGCCTGCTGCACCGGGTGCGGTGCCTCCGCGGCACCGGCGATGAGGTCGCCGCGGGAGATGTCGAGCTGGTCCGCCAGCCGCAGGGTCACCGACAGCGGCGCCTCGGCCCGCTCGACGCTCACCCCGCCGCGGTCGATGCCGGTGACCGTGGTCCGCAGGCCGGACGGGGACACCACGACCTCGTCGCCGACCGACACCGCGCCCGAGGCGACGTGCCCGGCATACCCCCGGTAGTCGACGAATGCGGGGTCCACGGCGCCCTGCTGCGGGCGGATCACCAGCTGCACCGGGAAGCGCAGCGGCTCGTCCACCTCGGACTCCGCGGGCAGCGTCTCGAGCAGCTCCAGGAGCGTGGGGCCCGCGTACCACGGCGTGCGGCTCGACCGCTCCACCACGTTGTCGCCGAGCAGCGCGGACACCGGGACCACCCGCACGTCCTCGATCCCGAAGGTCCGGGCGAGCGCGGCCACGTCGGCCGAGACCCCAGCGTGCACGGCCTCCGCGTCCTCGACGAGGTCGATCTTGTTGAGCGCGACGACGACGTGCGGCGCGCGCAGCAGACCGATGACCGCAAGGTGGCGCCGGGTCTGCTCCACGACGCCGTTGCGGGCGTCGACGAGGACGACCACGACGTCGGCCGTCGAGGCGCCGGTGACCGTGTTGCGGGTGTACTGCACGTGCCCGGGGCAGTCGGCGAGGATGAAGGACCGGCGGGCCGTCGCGAAGTAGCGGTAGGCCACGTCGATCGTGATCCCCTGCTCGCGCTCGGCGCGCAGCCCGTCGGTGAGCAGCGCGAGATCGGCGAGCTCACCGGTCCAGCCGCGCCGCCGCGAGGCCTGCTCGACCGCGGCCATCTGGTCCGCGAGGACCGACTTGGTGTCGTGCAGGAGCCGGCCGACGAGCGTCGACTTGCCGTCGTCGACGGAGCCGGCGGTCGCCAGGCGGAGCAGGCTCGGGCTCGGGTATGCCGTCGCCGCGGGCGTGGTCGGGTGCTGGGTGGCGGTGCTCATCAGAAGTACCCCTCCTTCTTGCGGTCCTCCATGGCGGCTTCGGAGATCCGGTCGTCCGCGCGGGTCGCGCCGCGCTCGGTGATGGTCGTCGCGGCGACCTCGGCGATGACGGCGTCGACGTCGCGGGCCTCGGAGAGCACGGCGCCGGTGCACGACATGTCGCCGACGGTGCGGTAGCGGACCGTCCGGGTCGTGACCTCCTCGCCCTTGCGCGGGGTGGTCCACGGGCCGGGGCTCAGCAGCATGCCGTCGCGCTCGAAGACCTCGCGCTCGTGGGCGTAGTAGAGCTCGGGGAGCTCGATGCCCTCGCGGGCGATGTAGCGCCAGATGTCCAGCTCGGTCCAGTTGGACAGCGGGAAGACGCGCACGTGCTCGCCCGGGCGGTGACGGGTGTTGTAGAGGCGCCACAGCTCGGGCCGCTGGTTCTTGGGGTCCCACTGGCCGAAGGCGTCGCGCAGGCTGACCACCCGCTCCTTGGCGCGGGCCTTGTCCTCGTCGCGCCGCCCGCCGCCGAAGACGCCGTCGAAGCGGTGCTCCTCGATCGCGTCGAGCAGCGGGAGGGTCTGCAGCGGGTTGCGGGTGCCGTCGGCACGCTCGCGCAGCCGGCCGTCGTCGAGGTAGTCCTGGACGCTCGCGACGACCAGCTCGACGCCGAGGCGCTCGACGGTGGCGTCGCGGAAGGCCAGCACCTCGGGGAAGTTGTGGCCCGTGTCGACGTGCATCACCGGGAACGGCACGCGCGCGGGCCACACCGCCTTGGCGGCCAGGTGGAGCATGACCACGGAGTCCTTGCCGCCGGAGAAGAGCAGCACCGGCCGCTCCAGCTCCGCGACGACCTCGCGGATGATGTGGACGGCCTCGGACTCGAGCGCGTCGAGCAGGTCCGTGCCGGCGGTCGGGCGGTCCGCGGTCTCCTCGAGGTATGCCGTCTCGCGGGTGAGCGTGGTCATCGCGCCTCCTCGGTGGTCTGGGGGGTCGGGGTGGTCGGGATGGTGGCGGTGGCTGCGGCGGTGGCGGTGGCTGGCGTGGCGGTGGCGGGGTGCAGCCCGCACTCGGTCTTGGCGAAGCCGGCCCAGCGGCCCGCCCGCGGGTCCTCGCCGGGGGCGACCGGGCGGGTGCAGGGCAGGCAGCCGATGGAGGGGTAGCCCTGCGCGAGCAGGGGGTTGGCGGGCAGCAGCTCCCGCTCGGAGTAGGCGAGCAGCTCCTCGAAGGTCCACGCCGCGAGCGGGTTGATCTTCACCAGCCCGAAGCTCTCGTCCCAGGTGACCAGCGGGGTGTCCGCCCGGGTCGGCCCCTCCTCACGTCGGACGCCGGTGACCCACGCGTCGTAGCCGGCGAGCGCCTCGCGCAGCGGCTCGACCTTGCGCATCCGGCAGCAGGCACCCGGGTCGCGGGCGAAGAGGTCCTTGCCGTGGACGGCGTCCTGCTCGGCGACGCTCAGCCGGGGCCGCACGTCCACGATCGTCACGTCGAGCAGGTCGGCGACGCGGTCCCGGGTCTGGAGGGTCTCCGGGAAGTGGTAGCCCGTGTCGAGGAAGAGGACGTCCACACCCGGGACGTGCTCGGCGACCACGTGGGGCAGGACCGCGTCGGCCATGCTGCACGCCACGGCCATGCGGCGGCCGAACTGCTGGGCCGCCCAGGCGAGGACCTCGTCGGTGCCGGCATCGGCATACCTCTCCTGCGCCTCGAGGGCGAGCGCGCGAAGGCGCTCGGTGCTCACGTCAGGTCCTCCTCGTCGGCGCGGTGGGCCCAGGCGGCGAAGGCCTCGCCGGCGCCGCGGTCGGCGGCGTAGCGGCGCACGACCCGCTCGACGTAGTCGGGCAGCTCCTCGGCGGTGACCTTCAGACCGCGGACCGTGCGGCCCAGCCCGGCCTCCTCGTCCCGGTCGGAGGAGGCGAGCCCGCCGCCCAGGTGCACCTGGAAACCGGGCACCTGGCGCCCGTCGTCGGTGGTGAGGATCTGGCCCTTGAGACCGATGTCGGCGGTCTGGATGCGGGCGCAGGAGTTGGGGCAGCCGTTGACGTTGAGCGTGATCGGGCTCTCCAGGAGCGGCTCGACGTCGACCAGGCGGCGCTCCAGCTCGGCGATCGCCGCGGCGGCCGTCGCCTTGGTCTCGACGATGGCCAGCTTGCAGAACTCGATGCCGGTGCAGGCCATCGTGCTGCGGCGGAACAGGCTCGGGCGGGCGGTGAGGCCCAGCGGCTCCAGGCCGGCCACGAGCTCGTCGACGCGGTCGGCCGGCACGCCGAGCACGACGAGCTTCTGGAAGGCGGTGAGGCGGACCGACTCCGCCCCGACGCGCTCGACGAGGTCGGCCAGGCCAACGAGCGTGTCGCCGCCGACGCGGCCGACGGTGGGCGCGGCGCCGACGTAGTAGCGGCCGTCCTTCTGCAGGTGCACGCCCACGTGGTCGCCGGGCGTGGTCGGGGTGGCCGGGGCGGGACCGTCGGGGAGGGCGTAGCCGAGGTACTCGGTCTCGAGGACCTCACGGAAGCGCTCGGTCCCCCACTCGGCGAGGAGGAACTTCAGCCGGGCCTTGTTGCGCAGCCGTCGGTAGCCGTAGTCGCGGAAGATGCGGACGACGCCGTGCCAGACCTCCGCCGCGCGGTCCTCGCTGACGAAGACGCCCAGACGCTCGGCCAGCCGCGGCGTGGTCGACAGCGCGCCGCCGACCCAGAGGTCGTAGCCGGGGCCCAGCTCGGGGTGGACCACGCCGACGAGCGAGACGTCGTTGATCTCGTGGACCACGTCCAGGCTGGGGTGCCCGGTGATGGCGGTCTTGAACTTGCGCGGCAGGTTGGTCAGCTCGGGGTCGCCGATGAAGCGGCGCTTGATCTCCGCGATGACCGGGGTGGGGTCGATGATCTCGTCGGCCGCGACGCCGGCGACCGGGCTGCCCAGGAAGCCGCGGGGCGTGTCGCCGCAGGCGGTCGTCGTCTCCAGGCCGACCGACTCGAGACGGCGCCAGATCTCCGGGACGTCCTCGATGCGGATCCAGTGGTACTGGATGTTCTGGCGGTCGCTGATGTCGGCGCTGCCGCGCGCGAACTCGGTGGAGATGTCGCCCAGCACCCGGAGCGCCTCGGGCGTCAGCGCGGCGCCGTCGGTGCGCACGCGCAGCATGAAGTAGCTGTCCTCCAGCTCGTGCGGCTCGAGCTGGGCGGTGCGGCCGCCGTCGATCCCGGGCCTGCGCTGGGTGTAGAGGCCCCACCAGCGGAAGCGCCCGTGCAGGTCGTCGGTGGGGATGGAGTCGAAGCCCGTCCGGGAGTAGATCTGCTCGATCCGCTCGCGGACGTTGAGGCCGTTGTCGGCCGCCTTGAACTCCTCGTTGGCGTTGAGCGGCTCACGGCCGTCCACCGCCCACTGACCCTGGGAGCGGGTGCTGCGGGAGGGGCGGACACGCGGCGGTGCAGAGGCATGGATGGTCATAGGTGTCCTCGGGGGTCTCGTCCGCGGCGGGTTCGGGCAGGCCGTGGCGCCGGGTCTGACGGGCGGGGTCGGGGTGTCAGCGACAGGGCCGCATCAGCATGCTGCTGACGCGCACCAGGTCCAGCTCGTAGCGCCGCGTGAGGCGCAGACCCCGGGAATCCATGCGGACCATCATGCACCCTTATTAATCTGAGAACAAGTCGTTACTGACGCCGGTGCCCCTGGGAGCGTTCCGGGACCCGCGCGCGGGGCGGATACCCTTGCGGGGTGAGTGACGCGTCCCCCCAGCCGGTGCCCGAGGTCGACCTTCCCGAGCAGATGAAGGTGCGGCGGGGCAAGCGCGAGGCCCTCCTCGCCGACGGTGACGCGTATGCCGTGGGCGTGCCCCTGACGCACACCGTGGCCGAGGTCCGCGAGCAGTGGGCCCACCTGCAGACCGGCGAGGAGACGCAGGACGAGGTCGGCGTCGCCGGCCGCGTGGTCTTCGTCCGCAACACCGGCAAGCTCTGCTTCGCGACCCTGCAGGCCGGCGACGGCACGCGCCTCCAGGCGATGCTCTCCCTCGCCGAGGTGGGGCAGGAGTCGCTCGACCGCTGGAAGTCGCTCGTCGACCTGGGCGACCACGTCTTCGTCCACGGCCGGGTCATCAGCTCGCGCCGCGGCGAGCTGTCCGTGATGGCCGGCTCGTGGCAGATGGTCTCCAAGGCCTTGCGCCCGCTGCCGGTCCTGCACAAGGACCTCTCCGAGGAGCAGCGGGTGCGTCAGCGCTACGTCGACCTCATCGTCCGCGACGAGGCGCGCCAGATGGTGCGGACCAAGGCCGCCGTCCTGCGCTCGATCCGGTCCACGCTCGACGGCTTCGGTTTCGTCGAGGTGGAGACGCCGATCCTGTCCACGACCCACGGCGGCGCGGCAGCTCCTTTCCAGACCCACCTCAACGCCTTCGACATCGACATGTACCTGCGTGGATATACGGAGATCGCCCTCAAGAAGGCGGTCGTCGGCGGTATCGACAAGGTCTACGAGATCGGCCGTGTGTTCCGCAATGAGGGCATCGACTCGACGCATTCTGCAGAATTCACCGAGCTCGAGTTCTACGAGGCCTACGGCGACCAGTTCACCGCCGCCGAGCGCACGCGCGCGATCATTCTCGACGCGGCCGAGGCGGTCGGTGTCGGCACCACCCTGACCGACTACCGAGGTCGCGAGATCGACCTTTCGGGAGAATGGCGCTGGCTGCCCATTCTCGACGCGGTCTCCGAGGCGCTCGGCGAGCAGGTGGACGCCGAGGAGACGCCGGACAACGTCGCGCGGCTGCGGCGACTCTCTGCCGACCGGGACATCGCGCTGCAGCCCGCCTGGGGCGCGGGCGAGATCATTCTCGAGCTCTTCGAGCAGCTGGTCGAGGAGACCCTGATCCAGCCGACGTTCGTCTGCGACTACCCCGAGTCGGTCCGGCCCCTGGCCCGTCGCCACCGCGACCAGACGGGGCTCGTCGAGGCGTGGGACCTGATCATCGGCGGGGTCGAGCTGGCCCCGAGCTACACCGAGCTCGTCGACCCGGTCATCCAGCGGGAGCGCCTGACCGCGCAGGCCCAGCTCGCTGCAGGTGGGGACCTCGAGGCCATGCAGCTGGACGAGGACTTCCTGCGTGCGCTGGAGTACGGCGCGCCGCCCATGGGCGGCACCGGCATGGGCGTCGACCGCCTCATCATGCTGCTCACCGGCTCGAGCATCCGCGAGACCATCCTCTTCCCGCTGCTGCGCCCGGAGGCCTGAGATGGGCATTCTTTATGACGGCTGGATGATTCTGGCCGCGCTCCTCCCGTCCATCGGCCTGCTCTTCCTTTTCTGGGTCATTCTCAAGCACATCGTCGAGGGTGACCGACGGGAGCGTGCTGCGCTGCGGGAATGGGAGGCCCAGCGCGACAGGGACACCATGCGTCCCTCCGCCGCGGACATCAGCCCAGAGGGCACGCCCGAAAAGGAGTCCGGCGCGCCGCGCACCCACAAACCACACGGGTCCGCGCCGCACAATGGCGACGCGACCGGCTGACCGGGATATCACGTACTTTTCAACAGTTTTCTGGTTGCCTAGCCATGTGCGGCCTATTTCCTCTAGACTTGACCTGCCACAATCTCTGTGTGGCGAGCTCGGGACGGACAAGCAACAAGGAGATGGTTCATGGTCCAGCGTGTGCAGGTCATTCTTGAGGACGACGTCACCGGTGGCGAGGCCACCGAGACGGTCGAATTCTCTCTCGACGGCGTGACCTACGAGATCGACCTGAACGACGAGAACGCCACCCGCCTGCGCAACGACCTGGCCGGCTGGATCGCCGACGCCCGTCGTGCAGGTGGCCGCCGTCAGACCCGTCGACGGGGCAGCGGTGCCGCCGCTGCCAGCAACGGTTCCGCGTCCGGGCGGGCGCAGGAGCTCGCCGCGATGCGCGAGTGGGGCCGCGACAACGGCTACAAGGTCAGCTCGCGCGGCCGCGTCCCGCAGGAGCTCCAGGACGCCTACGCCGCAGCGCACTGACGCTGAGGCACGCCTGACGGCGGGTCGGTTTCTCTCCTGGGGGAGGGAGAGCCGACCCGCCGTTCCTTTTCCACCGACCGCGTGACGCGCTCGGTCAGAAGAGGGTGGTGGTAGTGGCCGTGGTGGTGGTGGCAGTGGCGGTGGTGGCGCCGCGCTCGAGGTCGAGGAGGTGCTGCTTGCGCTCGATGCCGCCGCCGTAGCCGGTGATCGACCCGTCCGCCCCGACGACCCGGTGGCACGGGACGATGATGGAGATGGGGTTGCGGCCGTTGGCCAGACCCACCGCCCGGGAGGCGCCGGGCTGACCCAGCGCCGTCGCGAGCTGCCCGTAGGACCAGGTCTGGCCGTACGGAATGGTGCGCAGGAGGGCCCAGACCCGCCGCTGGAACTCGGTGCCGACCGCGGCGACCGGGAGGTCGAACTCCTGTCGCTCACCGCGGAAGTACTCCGCCAGCTGCTCGGCCGCCGATCGCAGCACCGCCGGCGCGTCCTCGAGCGCGACCTCGGTGCCGAGGTCGGCAGGAGCGTGCTTGTGGGTCTCGAAGAACACGCCGGTGACGTGCTCACCGTCGCTCACCAGGGCGAGCGGGCCCACCGGCGAGTCGATGGTGACCCGGGTGTGCCTGGGGGTGGGGGACGTCGTGGACATGGTGTCTCCTTCGGTCGAGGTCTGGGGCAGTCGGGCCACGGCGTGGTCGCTGGAGGCCCAGAGCAGCTGCACGGCGTAGGAGCGCCAGGGTCTCCACCGCTCGGCGTGCGCCGTGAGCGCCCGGCTCTCCGACGGCAGGCCCACCGCCTGGGCGGCCAGGCGGACACCGAGGTCGGTCGAGGGGAAAGCGTCCGGGTCACCCAGCCCGCGGAGGGCCACGATCTCGGCCGTCCAGGGACCGATGCCGGGCAGGGCGAGCAGCTGCTCGCGGGCCTGCTCCCAGGAGGAGCCCGGCCCGAGGTCGAGCCGGCCGTCCGCCAGCGCCTCCGCCACCGCGCGCAGGGTGCGGCGCCGGCTGGACGGCATACCGGGCAGGTCCCCGTCGGCGGCGCCGGCGATGGCGGCGGCGGTCGGGAACAGGTGAGTCGGACCACCGGGCTGGACGAGCTCCGGCGGCAGCGGGGCACCGAGCCGCGAGACGAGACGGGCGGTCTGGGTGGCCGCCGCGGCGGTGGAGACCTGCTGACCGAGCACGGCCCGGACCAGCATCTCCCCCGCGTCGACCGTGCCCGGGAGGCGGACCCCGGGGGTGGCCGCGACCAGAGGCGCCAGCGCGGGGTCGCTGCTGAGACGCGCATCGACAGCCGCGGGGTCGGCGTCCAGGTCGAGCAGCCCACGGCAGCGCTGGATCGCCGTCGTGAGGTCACGGCCGTCCTCCAGGGACAGCTCGGCCTCCACGTGCCGGTCCTCCGGGCCGGGGGCCGCCAGCCGCACCACGGCGCAGCCGTGCGGAAGGCTCAGGCTGCGCTCGAGGCGACCGGCACGCCATACCTCCAGGCCCGGGACGGCGGTCGCCGCCAGGTGACCGAACAGGCTCGGAACGTGCAGCGGCGCCCGGAAGGCGAGACGGACCCGCAGCACCAGCGCCCCGGCGTCGGGGAGATCGCCCCGCACCTCACGCACGGCTGGCCCCCTCCGCGCCCGGGCCCCGCGCCCCCGGCGGCCGGCGCGCAGCTCGGACGGCGTCGCCCCGTAGACGGTGCGCACGGTGTCGTTGAAGGACCGGATGCTCGCGAAACCGGCGGCGAAGGTCACCTCGGACATCGGCAGGTCCGTGCTCTCCAGCAGCACCCTGGCGGCCTGGGCCCGCTGGGCGCGCGCGAGGGCCAGCGGACCGGCCCCGAGCTCGGCTCCCACGAGCCGCTCGACCTGGCGGGTGGAGTAGCCGAGCCGCTCGGCCAGCCCCCCGACGCCCTCCCGCTCCACGACTCCGTCCGCAACGAGCCGGACCGCCCTGGCGACGACGTCACCACGCACGTGCCACTCGGGGGACCCGGGGGTGGCGTCCGGCAGGCAGCGCTTGCACGCCCGGAAGCCTGCCGCCTGAGCGGCCGCGGCCGAGCGGTAGAAGCTCATGTTGACGAGCTTGGGCGTCATGGCCGGGCAGCTCGGGCGGCAGTAGATGCCGGTGCTCAGCACCGCGGTCACGAACCAGCCGTCGAACCTGCGGTCCCTGCTGCTCACGGCCGCCGCGCAGCGCGCGTGGTCCAGGTGGAAGGTCGAGGGGTCCATGACCCCATCATCACCGGTGGTGGACCTGTGATCTAGCAGAAAAGCGACATTGCGACCCTCCGGACGCCGGGCCGCGTCGCGCCGACCTCCTAGACTCACCCCGTGGCCACGCTGACCTGGGAGGACGCCTGGCACGAGGCGCTCTACGGGAGCGCGGGGTTCTACCGCCGCCACGCCCCCGCCGACCACTTCGCCACCTCTGTCCAGGGCGTGCCCGGCGCAGGCCGGCTCCTCGCGGAGGCGCTGCTGGCGCTCGCGCGCCGGCACCGCTGCACGAGGGTGGTCGACGTGGGTGCGGGCCGCGGCGAGCTGCTCGCCGCGCTGCGCACGCTCGACCCTGACCTGGCCCTCGCGGGGGTGGACGTCGTCGCTGCCCCGCCGGGTCTCGACGCTGACTGGATCACCTCCCCCGGCGGCGCCGAGCTGCCGGCCACGCTCCGCAGCCTGCGCGACACCCTCGTCGTCGCCCACGAGTGGCTGGACGTCGTGCCCGCCCCGGTCGTGGAGCGCGACGACCTGGGGGTATGGCGCGTGGTCACCGTCGCGCCCGACGGCACCGAGAGCCTCGGACCGGTCCTCGGCGGGGCGGACCTCGCCGGGGCCGACCTCGCCTGGGCCGACCGTTGGCTGACGGAGGACGTCCGGCGGGCCGAGATCGGCAGGCCTCGCGACCAGGCGTGGGCCGACCTGGTGTGTCGGGTGGACAGCGGTGTCGTGCTCGCCGTGGACTACGGCCACACGAGGGCCGACCGACCACGCCACGGCACCCTCACCGGATTCCGCGCGGGACGCGAGGTCGACCCCGTGCCCGACGGGTCCTGCGACCTCACCGCCCACGTCGCCGTCGACTCGCTCGCGGCCGCGACCCCGGGGCTCGCACCGACCGTGCTCACCCAGGCCGATGCCCTGCGGGACGTCCTCGGCGACGCCGCCGGCCGCGCGCCCGACCCGGCGCTCGCGCGGACCCGGCCCACGGCATACCTCGAGGCGCTGGCGCGCAGGGGCGCCTTCACGGCGCTCACCGCCGCCGGCGGGCTGGGCGGCTTCCGGTGGGTGTTCGCGACGCGTGGCTAGGGTGGAGCGGTGAGCACCCGCGACCTGGACGTCTCCCTCGGCACCGCCACCGGCGTGAGCGGGCTGAGCACCACCGAGATGGTGCTCAACATCGGCCCGCAGCACCCGGCCACCCACGGCGTGCTGCGCCTGCGGATCACCGTCGACGGCGAGCGGATCGTCGCGGCCGAGCCGGTCATCGGCTACATGCACCGCGGCGCGGAGAAGCTCTTCGAGGTGCGGGACTACCGCCAGATCATGGTGCTCGCCAACCGCCACGACTGGCTGTCCGCGTTCAACAACGAGGTGGGCGTCGCGCTCACGGTCGAGCACATGCTCGGCATGGAGGTCCCCGAGCGCGCCACCTGGACGCGCACCCTGCTCTCCGAGCTCAGCCGGGTCCTCAACCACCTGATGTTCCTGGGGTCCTACCCGCTCGAGCTGGGCGCCATCACGCCGATGTTCTACAGCTTCCGCGAGCGCGAGGAGCTGCAGGCGGTGATGGAGGAGTTCAGCGGCGGACGCATGCACTACATGGCGACCCGGGTCGGCGGGCTGCTGCACGACATCCCCGACGGCTGGCTGGACCGGGTGGACGCCGCCGTGGAGAAGGTCCGCAGCCGCCTCCCCGAGCTCGAGGGGATGATCCTCGGCAACGAGATCGTCACCGCGCGCGCCAAGGGGGTGGGCGTGCTCGGGCTCGACCAGGTCCTGGCGTACGGCGTGTCCGGTCCCATCGCGCGCGCCTCCGGCCTCGACCTCGACCTGCGCCGCGACGAGCCCTACCTGGCGTATGCCGAGCTGTTCACCGAGGGTGGTCCCGGCCGGGTCGTCACCCGCGAGACCGGCGACTGCCTGGCCCGGCTGGAGGTGCTGGCCGAGCAGGTCCACGTCTCGCTCGACCTGGCGCGGGCCTGCACCGAGCGGCTGCGCGAGCTGGGGCCCGGACCCTTCGACACCAAGCTGCCGAAGGTCCTCAAGGTCCCCGAGGGCGCGCACTACGTCGCCGGGGAGAACCCGCTCGGCCTCAACGGCTACTACCTGGTCAGCCGCGGGGACAAGGCACCGCACCGGCTCAAGCTGCGCTCGGCCTCCTTCAGCAACGTGCAGGTGCTGCGCGAGATGCTGCCGGGCACGGTGGTGGCCGACATGGTCGCCATCCTGGGGTCGATGTTCTTCGTCGTGGGCGACGTCGACCGGTAGGTCTCCGGCCCGACGCCCAGCTGCCGGTGCTTAGCTCCCGGTGCCGGTGAGCAGACCGAACGGCTCGCCGTCGGGGCCGGTGACGACCGCCAGCCGGCCGTACTCGAAGTCGAAGGGCTCCACGAGGATGCCGCCGCCGGCCTCCGTGACGCGCTCCACCGCCTCGTCGGTGCCGTCGACCCCGAAGTTCACCGCCCAGTACGGCGGCCGACCCGGCTCCGTCCCGATCCCACCGGACATGTTCGAGTCGTCCCCGGGCGGTCCGAAGGTGGCGTACTGCATCTCCTCGGACGACAGGTCGGTGTAGCTCCACCCGAAGACCTGGGTGTAGAACTCCTTGCCCCGCTCGAAGTCGGCGACCATCGCCTCGCACCAGCCGACGGCGCCGGTCACGCCATACAGCTCGAACCCGGTGTGCGAACCCGCCTGCCAGGTGCCGAAGACGGCTCCCATCGGGTCGGCGAAGATCCCCATGGTGCCGAACGGGCCGACCTCCATGGGCCCCATGGCGGTGGTGCCGCCCGCGGCCTCGATCGCCGTCTGGGTCGCGGCGCTGTCCTCGACGGCGAGGTAGGTGGTCCACACGTGCGGAGCCTCCTCGACACCCGGCATCGGCGGTGCCATCCCCGCGACCGCCCGGCCGTGCACGGTGGCGTTGACATAGCCGCCGAAGGCCTCGTCGCCGCCGGTGTAGTCCCAGCCGAGGACCGCGGTGTAGAACTGCTTGCTGCGCTCGAGGTCGGTCACGGAGATGTCGACCCAGGCGGGTGCGCCGACGGGCCAGGGGGTGTTGCGCTCGGTCATGTCGTGCTCCTTGGACGTGATGGACGAACGATGACGATGGACAGACCTCAGCCGCGTGCGGGCTTCATCGGCCTGCGTCACCCATCCTTGCGCAGCACACTGACAAAGTAGGTCGACGCGGGGTCCCAGGGGGCCAGGTCCCACGTGCCGAACCGGTGCTCAAGCCGCAGCCCCGCCGCCGGCAGCGCCGCGTCGAGCTCCTCCGGCGTGAAGCCGCGCACGGTCCGGCACCCGACCAGGACGAACCCGCCCGGACGCACGTGGGCCGCCACCCGCGCGAGCGCCGTGGCCCGGTGCTCCTGGGGGATGAAGTCCATGACGTTGCCGGCCAGGAGCACCCCGTCGAACGGCTCCCGCTCCCCCTGCGCTGCGAGGTCGAGCGTCACGAGGTCGCCGACCAGCCAGGTGGCGTCCGGGTGGTCCTCCCGCGCTGCGGCAATGAGGACCGGGTCGATGTCGACACCGACCACGCGGTGGCCCAGCCGGGCCAGATGGCCGCCGTGGCGGCCGGGGCCGCTGCCGGCGTCGAGCAGCCGGGCGCCCCGCGGGGCGAGGACGTCCATCAGCCGGGACTCCCCGTGCATGTCCTCGCCGAGGGTGGCCATCACCCGGAAGCGCTGGACGTACCAGGCCGAGTGCTCGGTGTCCTGCAGTCCGGGCCAGTATGACGTCGGGCTGGCGGTGGTCGTCGGGTCGACGAGACCGGCGTCGTCGGCGGCTTCGGCGTCGCGGTCGTCGGACGGAGGCTGGGACATGCCCGGCACGCTACCCGTGCCCGGTCAGGAGTAGGCCAGGCCCCCGTCGGTCACGCCCTCGCCGCGGTCGTCGTCGTCCTCCGGCGGGATCCGGCACCAGTGCTGCGCCAGGAAACCCACGAGCGAGAGCAGCAGGGCGGCGCCGGCGTGGACGAGGCCCCAGACGAGCTGGGTGCGGTGGCTCGGGACGTCGACGACCGGCAGGTGGACGAGGGCGTTGGCGAGGTACCACCCCAGCAGCGCCGCCCCGCCGAGGGCGGCCGCCTGGGCGCCCACCAGGGTCCCGCGGCCCCGTTGCGGGCTGGGTCGCACCGTCGACCTGCCCAGCACGTAGCGCCGGATCTGCCACCCCATCACCAGGACCAGGAGGGTGACGGCGACCAGAGGGACGAGCCCCAGCCAGGAGATGACCGGGGGCTGCCCGTCCAGGGCGACCACCAGCTGGAGGAGGAGCCAGCTGGCCATCCCCGAGAGCACCGCCACCAGCACCGCCCGGCCGGGACGCACGCCGTCGAGGCGGTTCACCGGTCCGCCGCCCGGGTGACGTCCAGGGGGCGGACCACCTGGTCCGCGGTCGCCCGCAGGAGGTCGGGCACCGCCACGACCTCCTCACCCACGCGCAGCGCGGCGTCGGGGTCCACGTCGAGCCAGGGCTGGAGCACGAAGGCCCGCTCGTGCGCCCGCGGGTGCGGCAGCAGCAGCTCGGGCACGCTCGAGGTGACGTCCGCGCCCGCGCGCGGATCGCCATACTGGACCAGGTCGAGGTCCAGGGTCCTGGCACCCCAGCGCACCTGGCGCGTCCGGCCGTGCTCGTCCTCGATCCGGTGCAGCTGGGCGAGCAGGCCCGCGGGCGCGAGGCGGGTGCGCCCGACCGCCACCGCGTTGACGTAGTCAGGCTGGCCCACGACCGCCTCCCCGCCGACCGGCGCCGTGACGAAGAGCCGGGACACCCGCACCCCGCGCAGGCCGCGCACCCGGTGCAGCCGGCGGGCGGCCTCCCGGACGGTCTCGTCGGGGTCGGCTCCGTCGACGCCCTGGAGGTTGGCGCCCAGCGCGATGACCACGGGGACGTCCTTGGCCCGCCGGACGACGACCTGGACGTCGCCGAAGGGCACGCCCACCGGCGCCTGCGGCTTGTGGACGGTGACCTCGACGTGCTCGACCAGCGGGCGGGCGAGGACCCGGTCCGCGATGACGGAGGCCACGGTCTCGATGAGGTCGTACGGCTCTCCGGTGACGACGTCGACCACGTCGGCAGCGACCTCGGCGTAGTTGACCGTGCGCGCGAGGTCGTCGGTGCGGCCGGCGGCGGTGAGGTCGACCTGCATGACCACGTCGACGACGAAGTCCTGCCCGTCGCGCTTCTCGAAGTCGAGCACGCCGTGGTGGCCGCGCGCGGCGACGCCCAGCAGACGGATCTCGTCAGCGCGCCCGGGCACCGCGCACCATCTCCCACACCGCGAGCGCGTCGCGGGTCGCCGGGACGTCGTGGACGCGCACCGCCCAGCACCCGGCCTGCGCGGCCAGCAGGCTGGTCGCCGCGGTCGCGGCGTCGCGCTCCAGCGGCGGGGTCGGCTCGGCCGTCTCGTCGACCTCGGCACCGGCCCCGGGTCGGCGCGGCAGCCGGCCGAGGAACCGCTTCCGGGAGGTGCCGAAGAGCACGGGGTGACCCAGCCCGGTGACCGCCTGCAGCCCGGCCAGCAGCGTCCAGTTGTGGCCGGCGTCCTTGGAGAAGCCGAAGCCCGGGTCGAGCACGATCTGCTCGCGCGTGAGCCCCTGCGCCACCAGCGCGTCGACCCGGGCCGTGAGCTCGCGGCACACCTCGGCGACCACGTCGTCGTAGTGGGGCTGCTCGTGGGGGTCGGTGAGCAGGCCCCGCCAGTGCATCGCGACGAACGGCACCCCGGTGCCCGCGACCGCCGCCGGCATGTCCTCGTCGGCCAGCCCTCCGGAGACGTCGTTGATGATGCGGGCGCCCACGTCGATG
Organism: Ornithinimicrobium tianjinense; assembly: GCF_014636495.1. Taxonomy (GTDB): domain Bacteria; phylum Actinomycetota; class Actinomycetes; order Actinomycetales; family Dermatophilaceae; genus Ornithinicoccus; species Ornithinicoccus tianjinensis. The sequence goes on along the minus strand of NZ_BMEM01000001.1, from coordinate 165,498 downwards.
CTCGCGCGGGCCACCGAGGCGCGCATGGTGTCCACCGAGACGACCGTCCCCTCGGCCACGAGCGCCTCGACCACCGGCACGACGCGGTCCAGCTCCTCCTGCTCGGAGGGGCGCTCGCTGCCGGGTCGGGTCGACTCGCCGCCCACGTCCACGATGTCCGCCCCGAGCGCGACGAGCCGCCGACCGTGCGCCAGCGCCGCGCCGCGGTCGAACCAGCGGCCGCCGTCGCTGAAGCTGTCGGGCGTCACGTTGAGGATGCCCATGATCCGGGTGGGACCCGGCGCGAGGAGGGAGAGGGGCTCGGTCATCCGTCGGTCAGGAGGTCGGGCGCGTCATGAGGCTCATCGCCTCCGCACGCGTGGCGGGGTTGCGCAGCTGCCCGCGGACCGTCGAGGTGATCGTGCGGGCGCCGGGGCGGCGGATGCCGCGCATCGACATGCACAGGTGCTCCGCCTCCACCACCACGATCACACCGCGCGGGGCCAGGTGGCGCTCGAGCGCGTCGGCGATCTGGGTGGTCAGCCGCTCCTGGACCTGGGGGCGACGGGCGTAGACGTCGACGAGCCGGGCCAGCTTGGACAGGCCGACCACACGGCCGTCCCGGCCCGGGATGTAGCCCACGTGGGCCAGCCCGTGGAAGGGCACCAGGTGGTGCTCGCACACGCTGAACATCTCGATGTCCTTGACGAGGATCATCTCGTCGTGGTCGACGTCGAAGGTGGTGCCGAGCACGGCCGCCGGGTCCTGGCTGAGCCCGGAGAAGATCTCCGCGTAGGACCGGGCGACGCGCGCGGGCGTGTCCAGCAGGCCGTCGCGGTCGGGGTCCTCACCGACCGCGATCAGCAGCTCGCGGACCGCGGCCTCGATGCGCGCGTGGTCGACCGGGCCGCGCGCCGGGGATCCCGGGGCGTCGCCCTCGTCGGGCACCGGTCGCTCGTCGGGCTCCTCGGGGCCGGCCATCTCAGTGGTTGTCCGGCTCGACATACCCACCGTCCGGCACCTCGATCGTCTTGACGGGCGGGTGCTCCTCACCGTCGTCCTCGAGCGGGTTGTGCCCGTTGGCCATCGCCCGCTTCTCCGCCTCGGTCAGCACCGGGCCGGAGTCGTGGATGCCGCGCGCGTCCGAGGAGAGCCACACCGGCCGGACCGGGCGCCGGCGCACGTCCTTGAAGATCTCGGCGATCGCCTCGGCGTTGAGCGTCTCCTTCTCGAGCAGCTCCAGCACCAGCGCGTCGAGGATGTCCCGGTTGTCGTTGAGGGCGTGCCACGCCTCGTCGTGCGCGGCCTCGATCAGGCGGCGCACCTCCTGGTCCACGACGCCCGCGAGGTTCTCGGAGTAGTCCCGCTCGTGGCCCATGTCGCGGCCGAGGAAGACCTCGCCCCCGCCCGAGCCGAGCTTGACCGCGCCGACGCGCTCCGACATACCGAACTGGGTGACCATCTTGCGGGCCAGGTTGGTGGCCTTCTCGATGTCGTTGGCCGCGCCCGTGGTCGGGTCGTGGAAGACCATCTCCTCGGCCACCCGTCCGCCGAGGGCGTAGGAGAGCTGGTCGAGCAGCTCGTTGCGGGTGGTGGAGTACTTGTCGTCCGCCGGCAGCACCATGGTGTAGCCGAGCGCGCGCCCCCGCGGCAGGATCGTCACCTTGCTCACCGGGTCGGTGTGGTTCATCGCCGCGGCGACGAGCGCGTGACCGCCCTCGTGGTAGGCGGTGATCTTCTTCTCCTTGGCGCTCATCACGCGGGTCCGCTTCTGCGGTCCGGCCATGACGCGGTCGATCGCCTCGTCGAGGTCGACGTCGGTGATGACGCGCTCGTTCTTGCGCGCCGCCAGCAGCGCGGCCTCGTTGAGGACGTTGGCCAGGTCGGCGCCGGAGAAGCCGGGGGTGCGGCGGGCGATCGCCATCAGGTCGACGCCCTCGGCGAGCGGCTTGCCCTTGCCGTGCACCTGCAGGATGTGCAGGCGGCCCAGCATGTCGGGAGCCTCCACGGCGATCTGCCGGTCGAAGCGGCCGGGCCGCAGCAGCGCCGGGTCGAGAATGTCGGGGCGGTTGGTCGCCGCGATGAGGATGACGTTGGTCTTGACGTCGAAGCCGTCCATCTCGACGAGGAGCTGGTTGAGCGTCTGCTCGCGCTCGTCGTGGCCACCGCCGAGCCCCGCCCCCCGGTGCCGGCCCACGGCGTCGATCTCGTCGACGAAGATGATCGCCGGGGCGTTCTCCTTGGCCTGCTCGAAGAGGTCGCGCACACGCGAGGCGCCGACACCGACGAACATCTCGACGAAGTCCGAGCCGGAGATCGAGTAGAACGGCACGCCCGCCTCACCGGCGACGGCGCGCGCGAGCAGCGTCTTGCCGGTGCCGGGCGGGCCGTAGAGCAGCACGCCCTTGGGGATCTTGGCACCGACCTCGAGAAACTTGCGCGGCTCGGCGAGGAACTCCTTGATCTCCTGCAGCTCCTCGACGGCCTCGTCCGCGCCGGCGACGTCAGCGAAGGTGACCTTCGGCATGTCCTTGCTGGCCAGCTTGGCCTTGGACTTGCCGAACTGCATGACCCCGCGACCGCCGCCCTGCATCCGGGTCATCAGCCACAGGAAGAGCCCGAGCACCAGCAGGAGCGGCAGGAAGTTCGCGAGCAGCGAGACGAAGAAGTTGGGGCCGGAGGTGTCGTCGGTCCAGCCGTCGGTGGGCGGGTTCTGGTCGAGCGTCTCGATGATCTGCGGACCGCGGGCGCTGACGTAGTAGGCCTGCACCTTGCTCGTCTCGCGCACGCCCTCGGAGGAGTAGGTCTCCCCCTCCTTGAGGGTGAGGTCCATCCGGTCGTCGGTGATCGTCGCCTCGGCGACCTTGTCGCTCCGGATGAGCTCGAGGGCGTCGGCGGTGTCGATGCGGCTGTAGCCGGAGGAGTTCAGCAGCGAGAACCACAGGATGCCCAGGCCGAGGAAGACAAAGATCCACATCCACGGACTGGGCTTGGGCCGGGCGCGGCCCGTCTTGGTATTGCTCATGTCTGGCGCGTCGGGGGCGGCACCGGCGACGGCGCTGCCCCGCTCCTCCTGATCGTTCTTAGGGCTGGGTCTTCCTGCCCGACAACGTCCGGCAGAGATTCAGTGTTCCAGGGTATGCCGTGGCCGCGCTGCGCTCCCTGCGCCGGCCGCAGCGATCGGCTCAGCTGTAGACGTGGGGCGCCAGGGTGCCGATGACGCGCAGGTTGCGGTACTTCTCGTCGTAGTCCAGCCCGTAGCCGACGACGAACGCCGGCGGGATGTCGAAGCCGACGTACCTGGTGTCGACCTCGACCTTGGCCGCCTCGGGCTTGCGCAGCAGCGTGCAGATCTCGACCGACCTCGCGCCGCGTGACTCCAGGTTGGTCCGGATCCAGTTGAGGGTCAGGCCCGAGTCGATGATGTCCTCGACGATGAGCACGTGCTTGTCCGTGATGTCGGTGTCGAGATCCTTGAGGATCCGGACGACGCCGCTGGACTTGGTCCCCGAGCCGTAGCTGGACACCGCCATCCAGTCCATCGCGGCGGAGCCGGGCAGCGCCCGCATGAAGTCGGCCATCACCATGACGGCGCCCTTGAGCACCCCGACGAGGAGCAGGTCGTCGTGCTTGCCGTCGTAGTCGGCCCAGACCTGCTGCGCCAGCTCGCCCAGCCGCTGCTGGATCTGCTCCTCGGTGAACAGGACGTTCTCCAGGTCGGCACCCATGTGCTCGGCGTCCACGCGCTACTCCTCGGTGTTGGGGGTCAGGTCCGTCTCGGCCCGCGGACCCATTGTGCTCATCCGCGGCCCGGAGAGCCACACGCGCCCCTGCGTGCGGCCCGCCCGGACACCGCCGGGCAGGTGCACGGGCCCCTGCCCGCGCCAGGCCGTGACGAGGGCGTCCACCCCGAGCAGGTGCTCCGAGGTCAGGTCGGTGCCGGGGCTGCCGGCCGCGAGCGCCAGGCGGCGCCAGAGCCGCGTCCGCACCGCACGCGGGTGCCGCAGCACCTCCGTCACCTCCCACGGTCCGTCCCCGAGCTCGCGGTATGCCGTCCCGCTCACCTCGTCGAGGGCGTCGGCGTCGTCGCGCAGCAGGTCCGCGCTCCGCGCGAGACCGGCGGCGAGCCCCGGCCCGAGGTCGGCCTCGAGGTCGGAGAGGGCCCGCCGGGCGCGGACCCGGGTGAACCTCGGGTCCTCGTTGTGCGGGTCCTGCCACGGCGTGAGCCCCAGGTCCGCGCAGGCGCGGGCGGTCTGGGCCCGGGGCGTGCCCAGCAGCGGCCGCACCAGCAGCACCCCACCTGCGGCGCCCTCCGCCGCGACCGCCCCCTCCCCCACCGGACGCGTGAAGGGGTCGTCCTCAGCACCACCGAGCGCGCGACGTGGTGGCATCCCCGCCAGCGAGCGCGCCCCGGACCCCCGGACGAGCCCCAGGAGCACCTGCTCGGCCTGGTCGTCGCGGGTGTGCCCGAGCAGGACCGCAGCCGCGCCGAGGTGGTGCGCGCGGGCGACGAGCGCGGCATACCGGGCCTCGCGCGCAGCGCCCTCCGGGCCCTCGGCCGAGGCGGCCACGGAGACGGGGACCACGTCGACGGGGCTCAGCCCGAGGTCTCGGCACGCACGGGCCGCCTCCGACGCGACCTGGGCCGAGCCGGGCTGGAGCCCGTGGTCGACGACGACCGCGCCGGCCCGCAGCCCGAGGCGCGGGGCGACGAACGCCGTCGCGGCCGCGAGCGCCAGGGAGTCCGCGCCGCCGGAGCAGGCGACGAGCAGCAGCGCGGCGTCCGCCCCGGGGGACTCCCCGGGGCGCCAGGTGCGCGCGTCCGCGACGCCGGCCGCCACGAGGGCGTCGCGCACCGCGGACCGGACGTGCGCGACAGCTGCCGGAGGACCGGGCACGGGTCAGCCGTGCACGCGGGCGACCCACGTCTGCGGGTCGGTGATCTCGGTTGGGCGCGGCAGGGTCTCGGGCGAGGTCCACACCGCGTTGAACCCGTCCACGCCCACGCGGTCGACGACGGCGCGGACGAAGACGGCACCGTCGCGGTACTGCCGCATCTTGGCCTCCATCCCGAGCAGGCGCCGCAGGATCTTGTCGACGTTGCCGGCCCCCTTGCGGCGCTCGGTGAAGCGGCGGCGGATCTCGGCGACCGAGGGGATCACCTGCGGGCCGACCTCGTCCATGACGACGTCCGCATGCCCCTCGAGAAGGGACATCACGGCGGTGACCTCGGCGAGCTGCGCGCGCTGCTCCGGCGTGGCGACGACCTGGGTGATGTCGGTCTCGCCGCGCAGGACGCCGGGCAGCTGGCTGACGATGTCGAGCAGCCGCTGCGACATCTGGTCGGGCTCGGGCAGGATCTGCGTGCCGACCGCGCGAGCCTGGGCGATCACATGCTCGCGCAGCCACGGCACCGCCGTGAACTGCACGCGGTGCGTCTCCTCGTGCATGGCCACCCAGAGGCGGAAGTCGGTCGGGTCGACGTCCAGCTCACGCTCGGCGTGGAGGATGTTCGGCGCCACGAACATCAGGCGCGGGGTGCCCTGCGGCGCGAGGTCGTACTGGCCGAGCACCTTGGTCGACACCCACGAGAGCATGCCCGCGACCTCGGTCCCGGTGATGGTCGAGCCGACCCGCTGCGCGGTCGCGCCGAGCTCCGGCAGCTCCTTGCCGCGCGCCTGCGCCCTTGCCCGGTCGGCCTCGCGCTTCTTCGCGACGACGTCGTCCAGGACGGGACCGAGCATCGCGCCCATGGAGGCCGCGTTGGCGCGGATCCACCCGGGACGGTCGACGATCATGGCCGGCGGGGTGCCCGGGGGAGTCTCCATGCGGGCGGTCTCGGCGACGGGCTGGACCGCCCGCCCGGCCGCCGTGCGGAGCTCGGCCACCAGGCCCTCCACCTCGCCGCGGGCGGCGCGCGGCCCCGGGGGCACCAGGCGGCTCGCCGCTGTCGCCGCCAGCCGCCAGTCGACGAGGCCGCTCCCGCGCAGGGGGTCGGGCCGGTCGGTCGTGGGGTCGGGCCGGTCGGTCGTGGGGTCGGGTGCGTCGTCCGTGGTCCCGGGCGTCTGCGTCATGACCCCGACGGTATGCCGTGTCGCCCGGCCGTGCCTGCTGCGGCCCCCTCAGCAGCCGCAGCGCGCGAGCTGGGCCACGACCTCGTCGAGCGAGGAACGAGCCTCGAGGACGGCGCCGTCCTCGCCGATCCGGTCGGCGGTCATGGCGTAGACGAGCAGCCGCCCGTCCTCGGTCACCACCGTCCCGGCGAGGGAGGTGACGTTGGGCAGGGAGCCGGTCTTGGCCCGGGCGTTGCCCACGGCGGCGTCGTGGACCGGCAGGTGGAAGCGTTCCTCGAGCGTGCCGGTGAGTCCGGCGATGGGGAGCCCGCCCGCAGCCAGCACCGACTGCAGGGCCGGGTGGGACCCGTCGGCTCCGGCGACCAGCACGTCGGCGACGACGGAGACGGGGATGCGCGTGCCTTCCGACAGGCCGCTCGCGTCGGCCAGCTCCACACCCGTGGTGTCGATCGCGTAGCCGCTCTCGAGGACCCCCAGGATCCAGGTGGAGACGGAGCTGCGGTCCACGGGCCGGCCCTGCGCGGCGGCGGCCTGACGCGCCAGCTGCTCGACCATCGCGTTGTCGCTCGTGGCCAGGGCGAGCGCGAGGACGTCGCGCAGCGGCGCGGACGTGCCCGAGGCGAGCTCGGCGGCGTCGGCCGGGACGCTCACGACCTCGGCCTCCGCCTTGGCGCTGCCGGTGACCTCGACCCCGCGCTCCTCGAGGGCGGCCCGGAACGCGCGGGCCACCTCCTGCGGCGGGTCCGCGGGCGACGGCGCCTGGGGAAGCGCGACGTCCTCCGCCAGCCCGAGCTGGACGACCCGGCCGGTGTAGCCCTCGGAGACCCAGAAGTCGGTCCAGCTGTCGAGGACGTCAGGCCCCGCGACGTGGTCGAGGTCGAGCTGGACGGAGACCGGCCCCGTGACGCCCTGCTCCTGCAGCGCCCGGGCGGCCTGGGACGCCAGGTCGGCGACCCCGACCCGGCCGGCGACCGCCTCGGGGTCCCCCTCGCCCCTGGCCAGCAGCATGTCGCCGCCGGCGACCACCACCACCTCCTGCGGGCTGGCGCCCGCCACCACGCGGGTGGTGAAGGTCGTCTCGGGCGGGAGACCGGTCACGATCGCGGCGGCCGAGAGCAGCTTGGTCGTCGAGGCAGGGGTCACGCGGAGGTCGGCGTTGCGCTCCACCAGCACCTCACCGGTCAGCGCGTCGCGGATCTCGACCGCGCGCCGGTCCGCCGGGCCGAGCCAGTCGCTCGCGAGCTCGTCGGAGACCGCCTCGGTGACCGACGCCGCCGAGGGCGTCACCCCGTCGGCCACCTGCCCCAACGGAGACGTCAGGCCGCGGATCTTGGGGCGGGCGTCGGCCTGGCTCGTGGGAGTCGCGGTCGCAGTCGCGGTCGCGGTCGCGGTCGCGGCGTCCTCGGTGACGGCCGACGTGGCCAGCGCACCAGGTGCTCCGGCGAGGAGAAGGGCGGACAGCGCCAGGGGCGCCACGGCATACCTGAAGGGGCGGGCGCGCCTGCACGGCACGGGTTCACGCACCACGTCGTGCAGACCTCCGTCACGGATCGGGTCGGAAATAATGGAACACTGGGTCCCAGAGCCTAGCCGTCCGCCGACGAGGAGAGACCAGCATGCAGTTCGACGTCACCATCGAGATCCCCCAGGGCAGCCGCAACAAGTACGAGGTCGACCACGCCACCGGGCGCATCCGCCTGGACCGGATGCTGTTCACCGCGACGCGCTACCCGGCCGACTACGGCTACATCGAGGAGACCCTCGGCGAGGACGGCGACCCCCTGGACGCCCTGGTCCTGCTCGACGAGCCCACCTGGCCCGGCTGCCTGGTGGCGGCCCGCCCGATCGGCATGTTCCACATGCGTGACGAGGCCGGCGGTGACGACAAGATCATCTGCGTGCCCGCCGACGACCCGCGCAAGGGCGGCATCCGCGACCTGGAGCACATCGGCGAGCACACCCGCCTGGAGATCCAGCACTTCTTCGAGGTCTACAAGGACCTCGAGCCGGGCAAGTCCGTCGAGGGCGCCCACTGGGCCGGTCGCGAGGACGCCGAGCGCGTCTACCGCGAGGCCGTGCAGCGTGCCAAGGACGCCGGCGTCACCACGGCCCGCTGGCCGATGCCGCACCAGGGTCACTGACCCCGCGCGGGAGCCGCAACACCGGGCGCCCCCGCGACACAGAAACCTCACGACGCCCCGGAACCGCGCGGTCCGGGGCGTCGGCCATGCTGCCGAGCAGGCGCGTGGTCCTGTCAGACGGGAGGACTACTGTGTGGCACAGACGTCGCCGTCGGGCGACGCACGAGGTGCGGGGTAGGGCCCGCCAGATCGGGGCATGGTGATGACAACTGTGGAACAGGCACCGGGTGGAGACGTGACCGAGCCCGGGCGCGGGGGGAAGGGCTGGCTGATGGCCGGGCTGGGGGTCGGCGCGGCGCTGGTCATCGGCGGCGGCGCGTATGCCGCGGTCCAGTTCCTGGGCTCTGACGAGGCGCAGCCGGAGTCGGTGCTGCCGGCGAGCGCCGCGGTCTACCTGCGGGTCGACGTGGACCCCTCGGTGGGTCAGAAGGTCGCGGCGGTGCGCTTCTTCCAGGGCCTGGACCCGGAGCTGCAGGCGGCGCTGGAGTCCGGGGAGTGGCGGGAGTACGTCTGGGACACCCTGGAGAAGGACGGCAAGGCGCCCGCAGGGCTCGACTACGCCACGGACGTGGAGCCCTGGCTGGGTGACCGGGCCGGGGTGGCCGTCGTGCCCGACGGCGACGAGAAGCCGCTCGTGGCCATCGCCCTGCAGGTCAAGGACGGGGACAAGGCGCTCGCCTCCCTCGACAAGATCACGGCGTCCCAGGCTGACCAGCCCGAGGATGAGCAGGTCGAGTACTACCTCGACGGCGACTACGTGATCCTGACCCAGGTGGGCCAGGCGGACAAGGTCAAGGCTGCTGCCGAGCAGGGCACCCTGGACGAGCAGGACGCCTTCACCGACGACATGGACGAGCTCGGCGACCCGGGCGTCGCGTCCTTCTGGGTCGACATGGCCAAGGCCGCCGAGATCGACACGGGTGCCCTGGAGGAGGCGGCCGCCGCCGCCGGTGGCGCACCCTCCGCAGTCACGAGCGAGCTGACCGACGAGCAGAAGGCGCTGCTCTCCGGCCGGACCGCGGGCGCGCTGCGGCTGAGCGCGGACGCCGTGGAGATCCACGGTCTCTCGCGCGGCAACGACGCGATGACGATGCCCACGGGCGAGTCCGCCCACCTGGTGCTCGACCTGCCGGCCGACACCAAGGCGGCGTTCTCCCTGGAGAACGGCGCGGACTGGGTGCAGGCGGCGTGGGACCTCTACGACTCGATCGACCCGCAGATCACCCAGGAGCTGTCCGCGCAGGCCTCCGAGCAGGGCTTCACGCTGCCGGACGACCTCAAGACCGTCCTCGGTGACTCGATGGCGCTCGCCGTGGGCCCGGGCATGGTGGAGGCGGTCGACGCGATGAGCGGGACCGAGGCCATCGCCCTGCCCGAGCTCCCCGTGGCCTACCGCGTCCAGACGGACACGACCGCGGTCAACACCCTGCTGGAGGGCTTCGGCCTGCCGCCCACGATGCTCGCGCAGCGCACCGACGAGGGCGTGCTCACCGTCGGCCTCTACCAGGCCTTCGTCGACGGCCTCGTCGAGACGGAGGGGCGCCTCGCCGACCAGGAGGCCTTCACGGCCACCGTCGCCGACGCCGACGAGGCCGACCAGCTGCTCTTCGTCGACGTGTCGGAGTACGAGGACCTCTACCTGCCCGAGGTCACCGACGAGAAGGCCCGCGCCGCGCTGGAGAAGCTGCGCGCCGTGGGCTGGTCGACGGTCGTGACCGGCGCGGACGAGAGCCGGTTCACGATGCGCTTCGTCGCCGACGAGGAGTAGGCCGAGCACGCACGAGGCCCCAGCCACCGAGAGGGTGGCTGGGGCCTTGTCGGAGCCGCCTAAGGGAATCGAACCCTTGACCTATTCATTACGAGTGAATCGCTCTGGCCGACTGAGCTAAGGCGGCGTGCTGCCTGCGGGGCAGACAACCTCAGCGAGGATACCCGATCCGCGACAGCGGCCCCAAACCCGCGCGGGCCTAGCAGCGCCGGCCGTCCTCGGGGACGGTCCCGTCGACGAGATAGGCGTCCACGGTCGAGTCGATGCAGTCGTTGGAGCGGCCGTAGGCCGTGTGCCCGTCACCGTCGTAGGTCAGCAGCACGCCGGAGTCCAGCACCTCGGCCAGGCTCTCCGCCCACTCGTAGGGCGTGGCCGGGTCGCGGGTGGTGCCGATGACGAGGATCGGCGCCGCGCCCTCGGCCGAGAAGTCGTCCAGCTCCTCCGAGGCGGTCACCGGCCAGTAGTCGCACGGGCTCGCGCCGCCGAGGAAGCGACCCCACGTGGGGGCGACCTCCGTGATCTCGGCGAGACGCTCCTGCGGCGTGGGTTGCTCGGCGCGCTCGCTCTCGGGCACCAGGCAGCCGATCGCCTGGAAGGCCTCCATCATGTTCGACCCGTAGGTGCCGTCGCTGTGCCGGCTCGCGTAGGCGTTGGCGAGGAACATCAGCACGGTCCCGTTGCCGTCGAAGGCCGCCTCCAGGGCCTGGGTGAGGACCGGCCAGCTGGACTCGTCATACATCGCGACGGCGATGCCGTAGGACGCCCAGCCCTCGGTGAGCTCGGTGACCTCGTCACCCTGCACCGGGAGCGGGTCGGCGTCCAGCTCCTCCAGCAGGCCGCTGATCCGGGCCAGCCCGGAGTCGAGGTCGTCACCGAGCGGGCAGCTGCCCTGGGCCACGCAGTCCTCGACGTAGGCGCGGGTCGCGCGCTCGAACCCCTCGGCCTGGCCCTTGGCGCCCTCGGCGCCCTGGAGGGTCGGGTCCACCGCGCCGTCGAGCACGAAGCGGCCGACCTTGTCGGGGAAGAGGTTGGCGTAGACGGTGCCGAGGTAGGTGCCGTAGGAGGCGCCCACGTAGGTCATCGTCTCCTCACCCAGGGCGGCACGCAGGACGTCCATGTCGCGGGCCGCCTCGATGGTGGACAGGTGCGGGGCCAGCTCGGGGGCGTTGGTCACGCAGCCCTTGCCGAAGCCCTTGAGGATCTCCTCCTCGGCGGCGGTCTCGGCCGGGTCGTCCGGAGTGAGGTCGTGGCCGAGGAAGGTGCTCAGGTCGTCGTCGCTCAGGCAGTCGATCGGCGCCGAGCGCCCCACTCCGCGCGGGTCGAAGCCGACGATGTCGTAGGCCGCGCGCACGTCCTTGGAGAACACCGCGCCGGCGGACATCGCGTAGTCGACACCGCTGGCGCCGGGCCCGCCGGGGTTGACCAGCAGCGCGCCGCGGCTCTCGCCCTTGGCCGCCGAGCGCAGCACGGCGATCTCGATGGTCGCCCCGTCCGGCTCGGCGTAGTCGATCGGCACCTCCAGCGTCGTGCACTCGAAGAGGCTCTCGCAGCTGGTCCACTCCAGCTCCTGGGAGTAGAACCTCTCGAGGCCTTCAGGAGCCTCCTCGGCGACCGGGGTCGAGGTCGCCACGGCGGTCCCCCCGGCCCATCCGTCGGTCGTGGTGCTCGAGGCACCGTCTGCGTCGTCGCCGTCCGACCCGCCGAGCGAGCAGCCGGCGAGCAGCGTCAGGGACAGCAGCGTGGCGGCCGCCGCCGGCGCCCTGAGGGTATGCAGTGTGGCCACGTGGGTGGCCCCCTTTCGGTGGGAGGTCGTCAGGCGTGCAGGCCGGGCCGGGCGTGCCCCACGCCGGGTCCGGAGGTCGGGATCGTGAGGCCGATCATCATGGCCTCGAGGACGAGGAGCGGCGCGCCGTTGGCGATGAGGCGCTGGCGGGCCAGCCCGATGGTCTCCAGCGCCTCCAGCAGACCGTCCTGGCTGAAGGCGCGCGCCAGCCGGCCGATCGCGTCCGGCTCGCTGGCGTTGACCAGCTCGACCCGCGCGCCGGAGGAGACGAGCAGGGCGTCGCGGTAGACCGAGGCGAGGTCCGTCAGCGCCGCGTCGATGCTGTCGTGCTGCTGGCGCTTGGTCTGGCGCTTCTGGCGGGCCTCCAGGTCGCGCAGGTGCGTGCGGACCGCGGGCGGCTGGACACGGGCGGCGGGGTCGGCCCCGAGCTGCTCCAGCAGCGCCCTCCGCTCGGCCTCGTGGCGGTCGGAGGAGACCGACTCGGCCCCCTCACCGGCCTCGCTCACGAGATCCTGGGCGGCGTTGAGCGCGGCCCCGAGGCTCGTGAGGCGCAGCGGGATCGAGGTCACCTCGCGCCGCCGGGCCCGGGCGTGCTCGTCGGTGGCGAGCCGACGCGCGATGCCGATGTGGCTCTGGGCCGCCCGCGCGGCGTGGTAGGCCATCGACGGGTCGATGCCGTCACGCTCGATGAGCAGGTCGGCCACCGCCGAGACCGGCGGTGTGCCCAGCCGCAGGTGCCGGCAGCGGGAGCGCACGGTCACGATGAGGTCCTCGAGGGAGGGTGCGCAGAGGATCCAGACCGTCCGCGGCGGCGGCTCCTCGAGCGACTTCAGGAGGGCGTCGGCCGCCTGCTCGGTGAAGCGGTCGGCGTCCTCGACGACGATGACCCGCCAGCGCCCCAGGGTCGGCCGTGCCTGCGCGTCGACCGCCAGGTCCCGGGCCGCCTCGACCTTGATGAAGGTCTCGGTCGTCGTGACCACCTGCACGTCGGGATGGCTGCCGGCCATGGCGGTGCGGCACGCCTGGCACTGCCCGCAGCCGGGGTCGTCGACCCGCTCGCACTGCAGCGCTGCGGCGAACGCCCGCGCCGCCACCGAGCGACCGGAGCCGGGCGGCCCGGTGACGAGCCACGCGTGCGTCATGGCGCCCGGGGTGGTGAGGGTCCGTCGCAGCGTCGCGACGACCTGCTGCTGGCCCACCAGCTGGTCGAAGACGCTCATCGCAGCGCCCCCAGCAGCTCACCCACGCGGGCGGCGACGGTGGCCGCGATCTCCTCCGCGGGCCGGGTGGCGTCGACCACGAGGTAGCGACCCGGCTCGCGCGCAGCCAGGTCGAGGAAACCCCGCCGGACCCGGTCGTGGAAGTCGTCGGCCTCGCGCTCGAGCCGGTCGTGGACCTCGCCGCGCCGCTCCCGCCCGAGCTCGGCGGGGACGTCGAGCAGCACGGTCAGGTCGGGGACCAGACCCTCCACCGCCCACAGCGACAGCTCGCGCACCTCCTCGTGGCCCAGGGCCCGGGCGGCGCCCTGGTAGGCGACCGAGGAGTCGAGGTAGCGGTCGGTGAGCACGACCTCGCCCTGCTCCAGCGCAGGTCGCACGAGCGAGGCGACGTGGTGGGCCCGGTCCGCGGCGAACAGCAGCGCCTCGGCGCGGGGGCTCACCGAGCCGTCCTCCCCGTGGAGCAGCAGCTCGCGGATCTGCCGACCGAGCTCCGTGCCACCGGGCTCGCGGGTGTGGCGCACGGCATACCCCTGCCGCTCGAGCCAGGCCCCGAGCAGACCGGACTGGGTGGACTTGCCGGCCCCGTCACCCCCCTCGAAGGCGACGAACAGACCCCGCCCGAGGCCGGGCGCACCGGGCTCGGGCGGGGTCTGCGAGGTCATGGCAGGAGCCTACGGGACGGGTATGACGTGCCCGTCCCGTCTGTGGACGGCTCAGCCGCGGGCGGCGTTGGCGACGACCGCGTCGCGGACGTACCGGGCCAGCCCCTCGTGGACGTCCTCGTAGGTCTTGGTGAAGCGCGGGTCGGCGACGTACATCTCGGCGATGCCGGCGTGCATCTGCCGCGGGCAGTCGTAGAACCAGCGACAGATGTGCTGCCTGGCCTCCTCGGCGGCGTCCATGGCCGCCTCGGAGTCGGCCGGCGTCCCGGCCTCGAGCAGCTCGACGAAACGCGCGTTGGTGGCGGCGCCCTCGTCCTTGATCTGCTGCCACTGCTCCTTGCTGTAGCTCTTGGCCCGGCGCTGGGACTGCGCCCACGCGTCGGTGCCGCCCCAGCGCTCCTCCGCCTCCTGGGCGTAGCGCTCGTCGAAGGTGTCGCCGAAGAGCTCCTTCTGCTCCTCACGGGTGATCTGGTAGTCGTTCATCTCTGCCTCCAAGGCCCTGTCGATGGCGCTGACGAGCCCGGTGAGCTCGGCCAGCCTGTCCGTGACCGCAGCCCGCTGCCGCCGCAGGTGCGCGACGACATCAGCCCCGCCGGTGAGCAGCTGCCCGATCTCCTCCAGCGGGAAGCCCAGCCGCCGGTAGACGACGACGTGCTGCAGCCGGCGCAGGTCCTCCTCGGTGTAGAGGCGGTAGCCGGCATGGCTGCGCTCCGACGGCACCACGAGGCCGATCTCGTCGTAGTGGTGCAGGGTGCGCACCGTCACGCCGAGCTCCTCGGCCACCTGGCCCACCGTCAGCAGCGTCTCGTCCATCAGCGGGTTCGCGGTCACGTCATCGACTGTGGGGCCTCACGCGGCGTGAGGGTCAAGCCGGGTTCGCGTCCTCGATCGGCGCCTCGTCCGCCGAGCCGCCCGGAGGCGGCGTCGGCAGCGTGATCGTGCCGCGACCGCGGAGGCTGTTGAAGATCAGGCTCGTCTCGGCGTGCAGGACGCCGGGGCGGTTGGTGAGGTGGTCGAGCACGAAGTCGCGCAGGGCGTCGGCCGACTCGCACGCCACGTGGACGTAGTAGTCGATCGCGCCGGAGACGTGGTAGGCCCCCAGCACGCCGGGCAGCTGGGGCACCTCGTCCGTGAACTCCTCGAAGTGGCTGCGCCGGTGACCGCCGAAGCGGACCGCGATCATCGCCTCGACCGGTCGGCCGACCGCCACCGGGTCGATGTCCGCGTGGATCCCGCGCACCACCCCGCGCTCGCGCAGCGACCGGACGCGGACCAGGCAGGTGGACTCGGCGATGCCCACCTCGCGGGCGAGCATCGCGTTGCTCATCCGACCGTCCTGCTCCAGCAGACGGACGAGCGCGAGGTCGGTCGGGTCGAGCGGCTTGTCGTCGCGAGGATTCTTCGGCATGGGCTCGAGTATGCCGTGCAGCGCCGCCCTTTCTGCACCCGGCGCGCGAGGCCAGAGGTGCCGAGCGTGACCCGAGCGCGCACCGCATACTTCGGCGATCTTGCTCTTGAAGCGCAGACTCTGCACCATATGCCTATGGATGCCGAGCGATTCAGCGTAGAGACCCGGGCCGTGCACGCAGGACGTGCTGATCTGACGGCGCTCGGCGTCCATGTCCCCCCGATCGACCTGTCGAGCACCTACCCGTTGCCGGACGTGGAGGCGGGCGGTGAGGCCTACGAGACGCTGGCGACCGGCCACGCCCGCCAGGAGGGCCAGTCAGCGGTCTACCAGCGGCTGTGGAACCCCACGGTCGCGCGCTTCGAGGAGGCGCTCGCGACCCTGGAGGGGGCGCAGACCTCCGTGGCGTTCGCCTCCGGCATGGCCGCGCTGACCGCGACCCTGCTCAGCTGCGTGGCCGCGGGCAGGCCCCACGTCGTCGCGGTCCGCCCGCTCTACGGCGGCAGCGACCACCTGCTCGCGACGGGGCTGCTGGGCACCCGGGTGACCTGGGCCGACGCCTCGGGCGTGGCCGACGCGATCGAGGCGGACACCGGCCTGGTCATCGTCGAGAGCCCGGCCAACCCGACCCTGGACCTCGTCGACCTGCGGGCCCTGTGCGAGCAGGCGGGCGAGGTGCCGGTGCTGGTCGACAACACGTTCGCGACCCCGGTGCTGCAGCGCCCGCTCGAGCTCGGCGCCAGCATCGTGCTGCACTCGGTGACGAAGTTCCTCGCCGGCCACGGCGACGTGCTCGGCGGCGTCGTCGCCACGTCCGAGGAGCTCGCCACCCGCATCCGGTCGGTGCGCGCGATCACCGGTGGCAGCCTGCACCCGCTGGCGGCCTACCTCGCGCACCGCGGGCTGCAGACGCTGCCGGTGCGGGTGGCCGCGCAGCAGGACTCGGCCCAGGTCGTCGCGCACTGGCTGGCCGAGCACGCGCACGTCGAGAAGGTGTTCTACCCCGGCCTCGAGGGCGGCGACCCGCTGGGCCTGATCGGCGAGCAGATGGCCGGTCCGGGTGCGGTGCTGGCCTTCGACCTGGGCTCCTACGAGCGCGCCGCGGCGGTCGCCCAGGGGTGCGAGCTCATCTCGCACGCGGTGTCGCTGGGTGGCGTCGACTCGCTCATCCAGCACCCCGCCGCCCTGACCCACCGGCCGGTGAGCGGCGACGCCAAGCCGGGAGCCGGCATCCTGCGCCTCTCGGTGGGTCTCGAGTCGCCCGAGGACCTCATCGCCGACCTGGGGAACGCGCTGGCCGCCGCCGGGGCGTGACCGCGCCCTGCAGCAAACGCCCGCAGCCCTCCCCGCACGACCTGGCCTGATCGCGCCCTGCAGCAACCGCGTTCCGCAGCCCTCCCCGCACGACCTGGCCTGATCGCGCCCTGCAGCAGCCGTGTTCCGCAGCCCTCCCCGCCGACCTGGCCTGATCGCGCCCTGCAGCCCACCCCGCCGCCGCGTCCGGCAGGCCGTCCCGCGAGGATCGTCACGTGGAAGTCGGGGACGTACCCGACTTCCGCGTGACGATCTTCGCGGGACGCTCTGGCTGGGGCCTCAGGCCTTCTTGGCCGCCCGGGTCGTCCTCGTCGCGGAAGTCTTCGTCGCGGTGGTCTTCGCGGCCGTCTTCGTGGCGGTGGTCTTCGTCGCGGTGGCCTTCGTCGCCGTCGCGTTCTTCGCCGTGGCCTTCTTCGCCGTGGTCTTCTTCGCGGTCGTCTTCCGGGCCGCGCGCTTGCGGGTCGTCGGGCCCTTGGCGCGCTTCTCGGCGAGCAGCTCGAAGGCCCGCTCCTGGGTCAGCTCCTCCGGCTCGTCGCCCTTGCGCAGCGTCGCGTTGGTCTCGCCGTCGGTGACGTAGGGACCGAAGCGGCCGTCCTTGACCGTGACCTTCCTGCCGGAGACCGGGTCCTCGCCGAACTCCTTCAGCGGCGGCTTGGCCGCAGCCCGGCCGCGCTGCTTGGGCTGGGAGTAGATCTCCAGCGCCTCGTCGAGGGTGATGTCGAAGATCTGCTCCTCGGAGGTCAGCGAGCGCGAGTCGGTGCCCTTCTTCAGGTAGGGCCCGTAGCGGCCGTTCTGCGCGGTGATCTCCACGCCCTCGGCGTCGACCCCGACCACGCGCGGCAGCGACATCAGCCGCAGCGCGGTCTCCAGGTCGATGGTGGCCAGGTCCATGCTGGCGAAGAGCGACCCCGTGCGCGGCTTGACCTTCCTGGCGCCCCGCTTGGGCGCCTCCTCCGGCTCGGGGAGCACCTCGGTGACATAGGGCCCGTAGCGTCCCGCCCGGGCGACGATCTCGTGACCGGTCTCCGGGTCCGTGCCCAGCACGCGCCCGTCGTCGGCCGCGGCCTCGAGCAGCTCGCGGGCCTTCTCCGGCGTCATCTCGTCCGGGGCGACCTCGTCGTTGACGGTCGCGCGACGCGGCTCGGCGCCGTCCTCGCCCTCGACCTCGACATAGGGGCCGTAGCGGCCGACGCGCACGACCACGCCGTCGCCGATCGGGATGGTCGAGACACCCCGTGCGTCGATCTCGCCGAGGTCCTCGACCAGGTCGCGCAGGCCCTCGACCGAGCGCGCCTCGTCGCCGAAGTAGAAGCGGCGCAGCCACGCCACCCGCTGCTCGTCGCCGCGGGCGATGCGGTCCAGGTCCTCCTCCATGGAGGCCGTGAAGTCGTAGTCGACCAGCGTCGGGAAGTGGCGCTCGAGCAGCTGGGTCACGGCGAACGCCAGCCACGTCGGGATGAGCGCCGACCCGCGCGAGCGGACGTAGCCGCGGTCCTGGATCGTGCCGACGGTCGCGGCATACGTCGAGGGGCGCCCGATGCCCTTCTCCTCCAGCGCCTTGACCAGCGTCGCCTCGGTGTAGCGCGCGGGGGGGCTGGTCTGGTGGCCCTGCGCCTCGGCGCGCAGCGTCTCCAGCGCGACCCCCTCGCTGAGCCGCGGCAGCCGCCGACCCATGCCGTCGGCCTCGTCGCCGCCGAACCGGCTCTCGTCGCGGCCCTCCTCGTAGGCCGCGAGGAAGCCGCGGAAGGTGATGACCGTGCCGCTGGCGGAGAACTCCGCGGACCGGTATGCCGTGCCGTCGCCCCCGCGCGTCCCCTCGGGGAGCGTCGCGGTCAGCCGGACGGTGGCGGTCGAGCCCTTGGCGTCCGCCATCTGCGAGGCGACGGTGCGCTTCCAGATCAGCTCGTAAAGGGCGTACTCCTGCCCGCGCAGCTCGCCGGCGACCTGGGCCGGGGTGCGGAAGCGGTCACCGGCCGGGCGGATCGCCTCGTGCGCCTCCTGGGCGTTCTTGGCCTTCCTGCCGTAGACGCGGGGGCTGTCCGGGACGTACTCCGCGCCGTACATGTCCCGGGCCTGCGAGCGCGCCGCGGTGATCGCCGAGCTCGACAGCGTCGTCGAGTCGGTCCGCATGTAGGTGATGTAGCCGTTCTCGTAGAGCCGCTGCGCGGTGCGCATCGTCGTCTGGCTGTTCATCCGCAGCTTGCGGGAGGCCTCCTGCTGAAGCGTGGAGGTGGTGAATGGCGCCGACGGCCGGCGCGTGTAGGGCTTCTCGGCGACGTCGCTGACGACGACGTCGGCCTCGCGGGCACCCTCGGCCACGGCCTGCGCCCCGGCCGCGTCCAGGTGCACGGCGGCCTTGGTGCGCAGCGTCCCGTCGTCGGCGAAGTCGCGGCCGGTGGCGACCCGGCGGCCGTCCAGCCCGCTCAGCCGCGCGGTGAACGACTCGCTGGCCGAGGCCCCCTTGCCCGCCTGGGCGAAGTCGCCCTCGACGTCCCAGTACGAGGCCGAGCGGAACGCCATACGCTCCCGCTCCCGCTCGACGACCATCCGGGTGGCGACGGACTGCACGCGGCCGGCCGACAGACCCTGCTTGACCTTGCGCCACAGCACCGGGGAGACCTCGTAGCCGTAGAGCCGGTCGAGGACGCGCCGCGTCTCCTGGGCGTCCACCAGGTCGGTGTCCAGGTCACGGGTCTCGTTGACGGCGCGCTGGATGGCCTCCTTGGTGATCTCGTGGAAGACCATCCGACGGACCGGCACCTTGGGCTTGAGCACCTCGAGCAGGTGCCAGGCGATCGCCTCGCCCTCACGGTCCTCATCGGTCGCCAGGAAGAGCTCGTCGGCATCCTTGAGCGCCCGGCGCAGCTCGGTGACCTTCTTCTTCTTGTCGGCGTCGACGACGTAGTAGGGGTCGAAGTTGTCCTCGACGTTGATGGCGAACTTGCCGAACGGGCCCTTCTTCAGCTCGGCGGGCAGGTCCCGCGGCTGCGGGAGGTCACGGATGTGCCCCACGCTCGCGTCGACGCGGTAGTCGGCCCCCAGGTACTCCCCGATCTTCTTCGCCTTGGCGGGTGACTCGACGATCACCAGCTTGCGCCCAGCAGTCACGGTCTGCTCCTTCTGCGGCACCCGTGTGCCGCGGATTCGTCGCGGCTCCGACACGGGACCTTCGGGCGTCACCGTAGCCGATGCCGCGGTTGCGTCTAGGCTGGTCCCCCATGACGGTCCGCACAGGAGCAGGTATGTCGAGGGGCGCCCGGGTGCGCCCCCTCGTGACCGTGCTGCTCGCCTCCGCCCTGGCGCTCGCGGGCTGCAGCGGGGAGGACGAGGGCGGGGCCACCTCCACGACGGGCGCGGGCACCGACAGCCAGGCGCCCAGCGGCGGCGACGCCGGCGAGGAGACGGGGGCGGCCGCGTACACCGGCCCGCCCACCGAGCCGGGCGACATCCGGCCTGCACCCGGTGAGCGCTCCGCCGCGGGCGGCACGTCGGTCGTCGTCACCGGCGACCGCGCCGCGTTCGTCCTGCCCAGCGCCAACGCGGCCTGCACGGTCAGCGCCGCGACTGCGGTCTGCCAGCTCGACGCCGACGCCCAGGGCTTCTCGGTGCAGGGCGGGCACCTGGTCGACGACGCCCTCGGCGACTGCAGCGCCGGCAACGCCAACGCGATCATGATCAACGACGGCCAGGGCGCCTGGACCTGCGTCGAGGACCCGATCAAGCCCCAGGCCTGGGTGGCCCAGGGCGGCTGGTGGGCCAAGGCCAACGGGTCGGCGACCACCAAGGTCGGCAACCGCACGATGGCGGTGCTGGACTACGGCTCCACGCTGACCGTGGGCGACGTGACCTGCTCCTCCGCGGAGGACGGCGTGCGGTGCAGCAACGCCTCCACCGGCCGCAGCTTCTTCCTCTCCCGCGGCGGCTACACCTACGGCTGAGCCGGCGGCTCCTCAGCGCAGCAACCCGTCCTTGACGAGGTCGCGCACCAGCGGCACCAGCGCCTGCTGGACGTCGGCGACCTCCGACCCCGTGAGCACGGCCAGGCCCGCGCACAGCTGCCGGGCGGTGAGCTCCCCGTCGCAAGCACCGACGAAGCCGGCGCCGAGGGTGTCGAGCCGCACCACCCTGCGCAGACCGCCGCCCTGGCGCAGCTGGATGACCTGCGGGTCCGGCGCACCCGGTCGGCCGACCCGCTCCTCCGTCACGTCGTCGGCCACCTGCCAGGGCACGTCGAGCAGCTCGTCCTCGGTGTGCTCAGCCAGCCAGGTGCGGGCCCGCAGCCCGGCGAGCACGGTCGGCCCCATGGGCGAGGCGACCGGGGTGCGCACCTCGTCCATGTCGCGCCAGGGATCGCGCTCGCCGACCGGCCTCTGCAGCGTGACCACCCCGAACCCGACCGCCGCCACGCCGCGCGCGTCGAAGTCGCGCAGCCACGCGGCATACAGCGCGTCGAACCGGGCCGTCCCGGGGCGGTGACCGCCGTCCCGGGCCCAGGTCTCGGCATACTCGGCGACGTCCTGGACCTCCCGCTGGACCACCCAGGCGTCCAGCCCCGTGCCGTCCAACCAGCGGCCGACACGCTCGCGCCAGTCCTCCCCCTCCGCGAGCTCCCAGTTGGCCAGCAGCTGCGCGATGCCGCCGGGGTTGAGGTGCTCACCGATGCCCCGGACCAGATCCGCGACCAGCGCGTCGCCCGCGACACCGCCGTCGCGGTACTCGTAGACCGGCACGTCCGCGGAGCGCGGCGTGATGACGAACGGCGGGTTGCTCACGACGAGGTCGAACCGCTCCCCCGCGACGGGCTCGAGCAGGCTGCCGCGGCGCAGGTGCAGCGGGACGTCGTTGAGGGCCGCCGTGAAGAGCGCGTGCTCCAGCGCGCGCCCCGACAGGTCGGTCGCGACCACCGGGTATGCCGTGTGCCCGGCCAGGTGCAGCGCCTGCACCCCGCAGCCTGTGCCCAGGTCGAGGGCCCGCTCGACCTGGGGACGCGGGGTCCAGGAGGCGAGGGTGGTCGAGGCGCCCCCGACCCCGAGGACGTGGTCGGTCGGCAGGGCACCGCCGAGGGCGATCTCGGACAGGTCGGAGGAGACCCACCAGGTGTGCTCCTCGTCGCCGTAGGGACGCAGGTCGCTCGTCGCGACCGCCGTCGCGTCGTCGCCGTCAGGATGGGTGACCAGGCGCAGGGCGAGCAGGCCGGCGATCCCGGTCCGCGGGAGCGTCGCCTGCAGCGTGGCGGTCGGCACGGGTCGGCCGAGGACGAAGCAGCGGACGAGCACGGCCACCGGGTCGGGCTCGTCACGGGTGGCGAGGTCGGCCGGGAGGGGCTGCTCGCGCCACAGAGCCGCTGCCGCTCGCTCGCCCAGCACCTCCTGGACCCGGTCCACGGTGTACACGGCGGCTGCCAGGTCCTCGCGCAGCGCGGCCACGAGGTCGGGGACGACGACGGGCGCAGGGGGCGCGGTGCGGTCCGCGGTGGGTGAGGTGTCGTCGGTCAGGGGCGCGTCGTCGGTCAGGGGCGCGTCGTGGGACGAGGGCTCGTGGCGGGTCGGCACGGCACGAGGTTGTCACACGACCGTCGCGAACAGCGACCGCCCGCCCCACGGCCAGAGCCGGTGGACGGGCGGTCGCTGCTGCGGTGCGGTGCCGCGAGGCTGAGGTGTCAGCTCTCGGTGAGGACCCCGGCCCTCTCGGGGGCGTCGCCGATCGCGATGTCGCGGCGCTTGGAGACCACGACGGCCGCGACGATCACCACGAGGGCGACGAGCGCGATGCCCCAGCGGATCGGCGCGCTGGCGCCGTCGCCGTAGGTCAGGCCGATGATCGCCGGGGCGATCAGCAGCGCGACGAGGTTCATCACCTTGATGAGGGGGTTGATGGCCGGGCCGGCGGTGTCCTTGAAGGGGTCGCCGACGGTGTCGCCGATGACGGTCGCGGCGTGGGCGTCCGTGCCCTTGCCGCCGTAGTGGCCGTCCTCGACGATCTTCTTGGCGTTGTCCCAGGCGCCGCCGGAGTTGGCCAGGAAGATGGCCATGAGCACACCGGTGACGATGGCGCCCGCCAGGTAGCCCGCGAGCGCGCCCACGCCCAGGCCGAAGCCGACGGCGATCGGGGCGAAGACCGCGAGCAGACCCGGTGTGGCCAGCTCGCGCAACGAGTCGCGGGTGCAGATGTCGACGACGCGGGCGTACTCCGGCTTCTCGGTGTAGTCCATGATGCCGGGCTTCTCGCGGAACTGGCGGCGGACCTCGAAGACGATCGCCCCGGCGGCGCGGGTGACGGCGTTGATCGCCAGGCCGGAGAAGAGGAAGACGACGGCGCCACCGATGAGCATGCCGACGAGGGCGCGCGGGTCGAAGACGAGGAACTGGTCCCAGACCGCCCCGGTGTCGTCGCCGACGGCCGTGCGCACGGCCTGGACGATGGCGTCGAGGTAGGAGCCGAAGAGCGCGGTCGCCGCGAGCACGGCGGTCGCGATAGCGATGCCCTTGGTGATGGCCTTGGTGGTGTTGCCGACCGCGTCCAGCTCGGTGAGGATCTGCGCGCCCTCCCCGTCGACGTCGCCGGACATCTCGGCGATGCCCTGCGCGTTGTCGGAGACCGGGCCGAAGGTGTCCATCGCGACGATGACGCCGACGGTCGTCAGCAGGCCGCAGCCGGCGAGCGCGACGAAGAAGAGCGAGAGGATGAGCGACCCGCCGCCGAGCGTGAACAGCGCGAAGATGGCGATCGCGATCGTCACCGCGGTGTAGACGGCGGACTCCAGGCCCACGCCGATGCCCGAGAGGACCACGGTGGCCGGCCCGGTCAGCGAGGTGCGGGCCACGTCGTTGGTGGGCTTGCTCTCGGTGCCGGTGAAGTAGCCGGTCAGCCAGAGGATGAAGGCCGCCAGCACGATGCCGATGACCACGGCGGCCGCCGCGCCGAGCGCGGGGTTGACGTCCACGACGCTCGCCGCGCCGCCGGCCAGCAGGCCCTCGTCGGTGATCCCGCCCAGCTGCGAGGCGTCGTCCGGCAGGACGACGAACGCGGCGATGACCGAGGCGACCGCGGCGACACCGGCGGAGATGTAGAAGCTGCGGTTGATGGCGCGCAGGGCGTTCTCGCCGTTGCGCGCGCGGGTGATGTAGACGCCCAGGATGGCGGTGACGACACCGATCGCCGGGATGATGAGGGGGAAGGTCAGACCGCCCTCGTTGCCGAGCGCCGCGGTGCCGAGAATGAGCGCCGCGACGAGCGTGACGGCATACGACTCGAACAGGTCCGCGGCCATGCCGGCGCAGTCACCCACGTTGTCGCCGACGTTGTCGGCGATGGTGGCCGCGTTGCGCGGGTCGTCCTCGGGGATGCCCGCCTCGACCTTGCCGACCAGGTCGGCGCCGACGTCGGCGGCCTTGGTGAAGATGCCGCCGCCGACCCGCATGAACATCGCGAGCAGCGCGGCGCCGAAGCCGAAGCCCTCGAGCACCTTCGGGGCGTCACCGCGGTAGATGAGCACGACCAGTGCCGCACCGAGCAGCCCCAGGCCGACCGTGGCCATGCCGACGGTGCCGCCGGTGCGGAAGGCGATGCGCATGCCCGCGTCCCGGTCGCCGTGGCGGGCCGCCTCGGCCACGCGCATGTTGGCGGCGGTGGCGAGGTTCATGCCCAGATAGCCGATGCTCGCCGAGAACGCCGCGCCGAAGAGGAAGGCGACCGAACGGCCGATCCGGACCCCCAGGTCGTCGGCGGGCAGGGCCATCAGGAGGAAGAAGGCCACGACGGCGAAGATGCCCAGGGTGCGGAACTGGCGGCCCAGGTAGGCGGAGGCACCCTCCTGCACGGCGCCGCCGATCTCCTGCATGGACTCGGTCCCCGGCGAGGCGGCGAGCACCTCGCGCCGGTAGACGAAGCCCATCACCAGGGCGACGAGCGCGATGCAGAGCACCACGACGACGATCGAGGTGTCGGCGCTGGACAGCGTCACCTCGGTCACGGCACGGACGGGTGTCATAGGTACACCTTCCTGAGGTGGCCCGCGGCTCTGCGGGCAGCGGCGCGGGGGTCCTCCCCGCTGTGTGGATGCGGTCACTGTAGCGACCTGACGGACGGTGCCGGGTCGCGGGCATGGTATGTCGTCGCACGGACGTACGGTGGGACGACGATGACGCAGCCCGCACCCTTCGACCCGCAGACGGCGCTGGCCCACCTGACCCGTGGCCCACGCGCCGGGCGGCTGGTGCATGCCCGCACGGTCCCGGCGCGCGAGGGACGGACCGTCCCGTGGCCGGCCTGGGTCGCTCCCGAGGTCACCGCGGCGCTGCACGGCGAGGGGATCCACACCCTGTGGGGCCACCAGTCCGAGGTAGCGGAGCACGCGCGCGCGGGTCGGCACGTGATCGTGGCCACCGGCACCGCGTCCGGCAAGTCCCTGGGTTACCTGCTGCCGGTGCTCACCGCGCTGTGCGAGGGGGCCGGCGCGGCCAGCGGTCGTGGCGCCACCGCGCTCTACCTCGCCCCCACCAAGGCGCTTGGCGCCGACCAGGCGGCACGGCTGCACACCCTCGCCGTTCCCGGGGTGCGCACCGCGACGCTCGACGGCGACACCCCGCCGGAGGAGCGGCGCTGGGTGCGCGAGCACGCGCACTACGTCCTCACCAACCCGGACCTGCTCCACCACACGCTGCTGCCGGGCCATGAGCGCTGGCGGGCCTTCCTCCGGGCGCTGCGCTACGTCGTGGTGGACGAGTGCCACGTCTACCGAGGCGTGTTCGGCGCCCACGTCTCCGCGGTGCTGCGTCGCCTCCTGCGGGTCGCTGCGCGGTATGGCGCGCACCCCACCGTCGTCCTCGCCTCGGCCACGGTGGCCGAGCCTGAGCGGCTCGCCTCGACCCTCGTGGGGCAGCCCGTGGTCGCGGTCACCCAGGACGCGTCGCCGCGTCGGGAGACGTTGGTCGCCCTGTGGGAGCCCCCGACGGCGGAGGACGGGACCCGCCGCGGCACGACCGCCGAGACCGCCTCGGTGCTGGCGGACCTGGTCGACACCGGGGTGCAGACCGTGGCCTTCGCGCGGTCCCGCCAGGGCGTCGAGGTCGTGGCCTCCCGCACCCGCCAGGAGCTCGAGGCCCGCGGCGCACCGCCCGCCGACGGTCTGGTGGCCGCCTACCGCGGGGGCTACCTGCCCGAGGAGCGTCGCGCGCTCGAACGTTCGCTGCGGGAGCGGGAGATCATGGGCCTGGCGGCGACGAGCGCGCTGGAGCTCGGGATCGACATCGCCGGTCTGGACGCCGTGGTCATGGCCGGCTGGCCGGGCACCCGTGCCTCTTTCTGGCAGCAGGCCGGGCGCGCGGGACGCCGCGGGGCTCCCTCGCTCGCCGTGCTCGTGGCGGCCGACGACCCGCTCGACGCCTACCTCCTCTCCCATCCCGAGCTGATCTTCGACGCGCCCGTCGAGGCCTGCGTCCTGGACCCGCAGAACCCGTACGTCCTCGCGCCGCACCTCGCTGCGGCCGCCGCCGAGCTGCCGCTGACCAGGGACGACGTCAGGTGGTTCGGCGAGCTGGTGCCGGAGCTGGCCGAGCAGCTGGTGGCCGGAGGGGTCCTGCGCCGCCGCCCCACGGGGTGGTACTGGGCACGCGAGGACCGCGCCAGCGACCACGTGCAGCTGCGCGACGCCGGGCAGCCGGTGCAGATCGTCGACGCGCGCAGCGGCCGGGTGCTCGGGACGGTGGACGAGGAACGCGCGCTCACGACCGTGCACGAGGGCGCGGTGTACGTGCACCAGGGAACACCCCACGTGGTGACCGAGCTGGACCTGGAGGCGGGCGTGGCGATGGTCGTCGTGGGCGACCCCGGCTGGACCACCCGGGCCCGCAGCGAGAGCACCTTCAGGATCCGGTCCACCGAGTCCGCCACCGCCTGGGGAGCGGCGCACCTGTGCACCGGCCGGGTGGAGGTGACGACGCGGGTCACCAGCTTCCAGCGGATCCTGCCCACGGGTGAGGTGATCGGCCAGCACCCCCTCGACCTCCCCGAGCGCTGCCTGGTCACCCAGGCGGTGTGGTGGACCCTCCCCGAGGAGGAGCTCGCGCTGGCCGGGATCGGCCAGGACGCGGTCCCGGGCGCCCTGCACGCCGCCGAGCACGCCGCGATCGGGATGCTCCCGCTCCTGGCCACCTGCGACCGCTGGGACGTCGGCGGCGTCTCCACCGCCCTGCACCCCGACACGGGGTTGCCGACGGTGATGGTCTACGACGGCCACGCCGGCGGCGCGGGCTTCTCGCGGCGGGGCTACGGCGAGGCCGCGACCTGGTTCGCGGCCACCCGCGACCTGGTCGAGGAGTGCGCGTGCGACGCGGGTTGCCCCCGGTGCGTGCAGTCGCCCAAGTGCGGCAGCGGCAACGACCCCCTGGACAAGGCGGGCGCGGTCGCGGTCCTCTCGCACCTGCTCACCGAGCGCAGCGTCACGGTCCCAGCCAGGTAGCAGGCCTGGACCTCGACGCGCTCGCATGGTGCGACGGCGCGGGGTCGGTTACCCTCGGCAGCGCCGCGTCACCCAGGCAGCGGCCGCGGTCCTGGTCGCGCGTGCAGCCCCCGGAAAGGTCCCGACATGCTGATCTTCGGCTTCCTGCTGATCCTCCTGGCCGCGGGCGTCATCGCCTACATGGTCGCCGCCACCACCGGGATGCCGGACGTACGCCTGGACTACGGCATCCTCAACCTCGAGCTGCCGCCGCTGTGGCTCTACCTCGCCGGCCTGCTGACCCTCGCCGTCGCGGCCCTGGGGTTCTGGATGGTCGGCGCGGGCGCCCGCCTGAAGGCGCGTCGGGCCAAGGAGGTCCGTGAGCTCAAGCGCCAGGCCAAGCAGGCTGACCGACGCGTCGAGCGGGCCGGCGACGCGACCGTCCCCCGCCCCACGTCGGTGCCGGGACCGGCCAGGACGCAGGCCCCGGTCACCGGCTCGACCACGACCGCTCCCGGGGCGACGACCGGACCGACGACTCAGGGGCCGACGACCACCGGACCGACCCCCGGGCCGGCTCGCCCGGACGGGACCCTCGGCAGGGACGTCGACGGCCGCTGAGAGCTCGGCCGCGCCCGCTCCCAGCACCGTTGGGGCTCGCTCTCACGGCACGACGCCTCCCGCCCGGGCTCGTGCCTCCACCGTCCAACCCCCAGCGGCAGTGTCCCGGGCTGCGGTGACCCGGACCGACGGCAGACCTCTCGATCCGACGCGTCCGGCGACGTCCAGCGAGCACGAGGTCAGCGGGGCACCGTTGCGCGCCGCGACGGCTGAGGCTGCCGCGCACACCTCCCCCTCGGAGGCGCCCTCCAGCGCGCGGCCGGCTGCGGCGAGCGCGGCGAGGTCGGCAGCCGTCCTGGCTCGCTGACCGGCGATCGCCACGTCGGCGATCAGCAGACCAGCCACCAGCAGGGTGAGGAGCACCCCCACCAGGCCGACGGCCAGGACGGTCCCGCTCCCCCGTTCGGCGTGGTGCCTCCCGGCACCGACGACACTCACGGTCGGGCCCCCGGCTCGAGCTGCGCGACCGCCTCGGCCTGCGCCGCCGGGAGACCTGGCAGGGTGCGGGCACGACGCGGGCCGAGGACCTCCACGCGGACCAGGTCGTCCTCCCGCTCCACCGAGATGCGCGCGCCCTCCGGTAGCCGGGTCTCCGCGAGCGCCCGGACCGCGTCGGCCTGCTCCCCGCGGGACGCCGCGCGGGCGGCCACCCGCGCGGCGTCCTCGCACCGGAGCTGGTCCAGCGCGAACGTCATCCCCGAGAGGCACAGCGCGAGCACCAGGACCACGGCCGGGGTCGCCAGGGCCAGCTCGGCCGTCGTCATCCCCGCGTCGTGGCCCCGGTGCCCGCGCCGCGTCACAGCGACACCGACAGGGCGGTGGTGATGACGTTGGCCACCAGCGTCTCGATCGAGCCCGACTTGATGACCGCGAGCAGCAGCGCGGCGAACGCACAGGCCGCGATCGTGCCCACGGCATACTCGGCCGTGGTCATCCCGGCGTCCTTGGTGCGGCGCAGCTGGCGGACCGCCGCCGCGAGCGACATGGTGCTTCTCTTCATGTTCCCCTCCTGGTGTTGCGACCCCCGACTGGGATCGGCGTGGTTCAACTCTCGGTCGCGCGGGCCGGCCCGTCAGGTGCCCCGACGAGATCTGTGGACGACCGCGCGGTCGCCCTGCCGGGTGTGGACAACTCGTCACGAGAGGTCGCGCACCAGCGCGAGGACGAGCGGGACGACCGTCGTGAGCACGAAGGCCGGCAGGTAGGCGAGCCCCAGCGGCAGGACCAGCCGCACCGCCAGCCTGGCGGTCGCGACCTCGACGTCCGCGACGGCGTCGCGGCGCAGGTCCGCGGCAGCTGCGAGGAGCGCCTCGGTCGGCGCGACGCCGGCTGCCTCGGCCAGGCCCAGCGCCCGTCGGGCCGGTGCCCAGTGGTCTCCCGTGCGCTCCCACACCTGCACGGGGTCGTCGCCACCCGCCAGCCCTGAGGCGACCTGCCCAAGCTCGGCCCCGAGAGGCGCGGGCAACGTCGAGGCCACCTCCGCCACCGCTGCCACCACCGACGCCCCACCCCCCAGCGCGAGCGCGATGAGCTCGAGGGCCTCCGGCACGAGGTGCCGACCCCCGGTCCCGCCAGCGGTCCCCCGTCGCGCGTCGGTCCCGAGGACACCGCCGGACGCCGGCGGCGGTCGCGTCGTCACGCTCCATCGCCGCGGGGGCGACGGCCAGGACAGGATCCCGGCCACGGCGAGCGCGGCGGCGCAGAGCAGCTGCACGCTCTCGCTCATCCCAGGTCGCTCACCCGGGCCACCATCGCCCGCACGACGACGTGGCCGGTGGCCAGCAGGACGGCCCCGCCCACGAGCGAGGCCAGGGCCGGGACGCTCCCGTAGAGCGTGACCGGCCCCACCCCCAGCACGGCCGCCAGGCCGATCCCGGCCAGGGGAAGGAGTCCGAGGACGGTCGCGGTCGCACGCGCGCCGGCGGTCGCGGTCTCCAGTGCCCGCGCGAGACGGTGTCGTTCGCGCGCTGCATGAGCCGCGGTGCGCACGGCGCCCGCCAGGGGCGCGCCGGTCGCGACGGCGACCACCCACGCACGGCCGGCGGCGGCCAGGGTCGGGCTGGCCGTCCGGCGCGCGAGCCTGAGCCACACGGGCCCGAGGGACTGCCCCAGGTCGGCGGCCCGGCGCAGCTCGACCCACTCCGGCGGCACCACGCCCGCCCGCGACGCGCCGTCCAGCGCGAGCCGCACCGCCCGGTGCGTGGGCATCCCGGCCTCCAGCGCGGCGGCCAGGCCGTCGAGAAGGTGGACCTCCTCGAGGACCGGTGCGGGACCGCGCCCCCGGCCCAGCAGACGCAGCGCTCCTGACGGCTCGCGGCGCGCGTCCCGCCGACCGGGGCGGTGCGTCACGCGTCCGGCCGCGCTCATCGGACGACGACGCGGGTGTCCGGCGTGCGGGGCAGGAGGTCGCGCAGGTCCCGGGGCAGCCCAAGGAGGCCGCTCAGCCGTCCCCAGCCCGGCCCCGTCTGCCAGCGGCCCGGCCCACCTGCCAGCGCGGACACCGCTCGCACCCGGCCGTCGGCGCCCCGCTCGAGGACGGCGACCTCGGTGAGCCGGCGACGCCCGTCGTCCCGCGCGACGTGCACGACGACCTCGACGGCGCTGGCGAGCTGGGCGTGGACAGCATCGGGGCTCATCGACGCCAGGGCTCCCAGGGCCTCCATGCGGGCCACCACGTCGGAGGCCGCGTTGGCGTGGACGGTCCCGCAGCCACCCCGGTGACCGGTGTTCAGCGCGGCCATGAGCTCCCGGCACTCCCCGCCGCGCACCTCGCCGACCACAAGGCGGTCCGGCCGCATCCGCAGGCTCTGCCGCACCAGCGAGGTGAGCGTGACCTCGCCGCGCCCCTCGACGTTGTTGCTGCGTCCCTGGAGGTGCACCACGTGCGGATGGTCGACCGAGAGCTCACGGACGTCCTCGACGACGACCACGCGCTCCGCAGGCTCGACGCAGCCGAGCATCGCGGCGAGCAGCGTCGTCTTGCCGGAGCCCGTCCCGCCCGTCACCAGGAAGGAGGCGCGAGCCGCGACGACGGACTCGAGGACCGTCCGTGCTCGCTCATCGAGCGCACCCCAGGCCACCAGCCGATGCAGGCTGGGCGCCACCGACCGCGGCACGCGCAGACTGACGTGGGGCCCACCGGACACCACCGGCGGCAGGACTGCGTGCAGACGCACCCCGCCCGGCAGCAACCCGTCGACGTAGGGACTCGCGTCGTCGAGCCGCCGCCCGGCGAGGCCCGCCAGGCGGACGGCAAGACGGCGCACGGATCGATCGTCGCTGAGCACCACCGGAGCCGGTTCGACGCCGCGCCCCCGGTCCACCCAGACCCCGCTGTCGCCGTTGACCAGCACGTCGGTGACCAGCGGGTCCTCGAGCAGCGCGGCGAGCGGACCGAGCGCTGCCGCGACGGACCCGGTCGCCGCCACGGCGGCAGGCGGCATGGATCCACCCGCCCCCGCGCTGCCGTCCGGCCCATGGCCGCGGACGGCGGCACCGGGCGCAGGGCCCACGCGCTCCATCAGGCCGCTCCTTCGCTCCGGCCCGGGCAGCCGCAGCTGGCCAGGATGCCGGCCGCCACGTCGCGCAGCGGCCCGTCCTCCCGCCCCGGCGGCTCCTGGGACAGGTGGGCCCGCAGCGCCTGCGGGTCATCACCGAGCACCCCCACGAGCTCCAGCCCCAGCGCGTCCGCCACGTCGGACGACCGCAGGCCACCGGAGGCAGGACGCACCACGACGCCCATCACCTGGCCGGCCATGCCGTGGACCGTCAGCGCCGCAGCCACCTGGGCCGGCCGCGACCCCACGAGGAGCACGACCGCGTCACAGAGCCCGAGCCACGTGCGGGAGTGCGGGTGGTCCGGGACGGGCAGGTCGAGGACCGTGACGTCGAACGACCTCGTCAGGCCCGTCACGACGCCCAGCGCCTCCCGACCGAGGGTCTCGCCCGGCGGCAGCAGCCGTCCATGGCTGAGCACGTGCAGCCCGTGCCACTGCGGCAACGTGCCGGGGTCGACGGCGCCGCGGCGCACGCCCGAGACCCAACGCACCCCTGGCTCGTGCGCGCACCCGACGAGGCTGTCGATCCCTCCCCCGTGCGGACCCAGGTCGACCAGCAGGGCCGAGCGGCCCACGTCGGCCGCCACGCGGGCGACGGCTGCCGCGAGGGTACTGGCCCCCAACCCTCCGCTGGCTCTCAGGACGCCGATGACGATTCGCGCTCGCTCTTCCATGACGACCAAGGGTCGTCACGGCCGGAGCTCGAGGAAACCGACGGGCCCGCACCTGTGGACGACCGCCCGGTGCGCGGCGGCATGTGGACAACCCCGGACCTCACCGCACAGCCGGGACCACCGCACGGGCCGGAAACGGGGACGGCCCCGGCGGGGGGAGCCGGGGCCGTCGGTGCCCAGGACCAGGGGGGGATGGTCCGGAGCACCCGCGCTGCGACTCTTGCGAGGAGCGCTGTTCATCAAGTATGCACCCCGCGATCACCCTGCTGCAACTACGTGACCGGCGAGTTGCCGGCGGACGGACCTCCCTGCGCCGCCGTCGACGAGGAGCAGCGGCCCTGGCCCTCGACGCCTCCCGGCGTCATCTCCTCAGGGCGCCTCCGACGTGGGTTCAGCCCAGCCTGCCCGCCCGGACGGCGTCGGCGATGCGCACGCCCTCGGCGGCTGCCCTCTCGACCGCCTCGGCGCAGTGCAGCAGCCACAGCCGCACCCCCTCGCTCCCACCGGAGGCGTAGGCCGTGAGAGCTCCTCGGTAGTCCGCCCCGGCCCGGTCCGCGTGCCCGACCTCGGGCACGGCCACCCCCGTGGGGTCCAGTCCGCCGACGCGGATCACGACGCGCTCGAGGGCCCTCGCCACGATGGCGTTGCCCAGCACGAAGGGCCGCGCCACCACGATCTCGGCGTGCACCACCGCCGCCACGAGCAGGGTCGGCAGCCGTCCGTCGGTGACTCCCGACACGAGCTCGTGGACCAGACCCAGGCGCGCGTGCATCTCGCCGACGCCCGGGGCAGGGCCGAGCTCGGTCCACTCCAGAGCGTCCTCCCCCTCCACGCGCGGTCGACCGACCTGGCCGGGCGCGACAAGACCCCCGGTGGCCGCCGTGTGCAGACCGGCGAGGACCTGGCCGGGCGACCGCAGCTGCGGCCCCCCGATCTGCTCGGTGGCCGAGGTGGCGCGGACCGCGCCGGCGAGCACGCGCCATACCGGGTCATCGGCGCGCTCCTGCCAGTCCACGGCCCCGCGCACCAGCTCGCGCACGAGCGGGACGCTCCCCTGCGAGCCGGCCGGCTCGGCCCCCTCGAGCATGGCGCTGGCGGCTGCGCCGCGCACGCGGGACTCGGCGGCCGCCTCGGGGATCCGGCGACGCAGCGCCTCGTGCCAGCGCAGGGCGGTGCACGCCTCGCGCGCCGCGCCGACCGCCTCCTCGACACCGGTCAGGGCGAGCAGGCGCCCCAGGGCAGCGTGGGCGGGATCGCTGGTCACGGCGGCCACTGTACGGGCCGCGGTCTCGGCTCACGGCCCCGGCCGGACGCCCGAAATCTTTAACAAACCCTTACCGAAGAGGCCTAGGAACGGGTGCCGCCGCATGACACCATGGAGGAGTCGACAAGGCGGCCCCCTTCGGGGAGAGCCCCACCGGCTGTCACGGGACCGGTCGTCGATCGGGTCCGCCCGGCACACACAGGGGGTGCCGGGCGGACCCATTGACGTGCCAGGCAGGAGATGCCGGGCGACCAGGCACGACCCCTGGGCGGCCAGCCGACCTGCGCCGACGTCGCGGGGCAGATATCCTCCACGGCATGACCAC
Source organism: Ornithinimicrobium tianjinense (assembly GCF_014636495.1). Taxonomy (GTDB): domain Bacteria; phylum Actinomycetota; class Actinomycetes; order Actinomycetales; family Dermatophilaceae; genus Ornithinicoccus; species Ornithinicoccus tianjinensis. The sequence continues at coordinate 132,270 of NZ_BMEM01000001.1, read as the reverse complement.
TCCCGTCGATCCTGGCCACCAGCCGCTCCGCGGCCTGACCGGCGAGCGCTCCATCGGGCAGCTCGTGAGCGACGTCTCGAACGACGTCTCGCAGATCATGCGCGGCGAGATCGAGCTCGCCAAGGCCGAGATCAAGCAGGACGTCGCCCACGCGGGCAAGGGTGCCGGCATGTTCGCCGGGGCCGCGGTGTTCGCGCTCTACGGGCTGGGTCTGCTGTTCCTCGGCATGGCCGCCGTGATCGCGATCTGGCTGCCGGTGTGGGCCTCCATCCTCATCATGGCTGCGCTGCTCTTCGTCGTCGCCGGTGTGCTGGCCCTCGTGGGCAAGAAGCAGGTCACCCAGGTCAAGGGCAAGCCCGAGCGCGCGATCAGCAACGCGCAGGAGACCGTCGCCACGCTCAAGCAGGCGCCGGCCCAGCTCAAGGGTGCGCGCGCGCCGGAGGCGCAGCCGACCGCCCTGGAGCCCGCCCGCCGCAGCTGAAACTCGCGGTCCCGACGGTCCGCCCGTCAGAGCCGCAGCTCGCGGGTCCGTCCGCGGTCCCACGGCTGCGCCACGCCACCGAGGTCCAGCACCCGGTCGAGGATGCCGCCGGTGAAGCCCCACACGAGCAGCCCCTCGACGTCCCACGCCGGCCCGACGAAACCGCTCGGGTGCCGGACCTGGAAGCGCGCCTCCGGAGCCACCAGCGAGGCCACGCTCGGGCGCAGCACGCGCGCCACCTCGCGCGGGTCCTTGGCCCACAGGGTCTCCGGCGCGGGGCGGCGCCACCAGGCCAGGACGGGCGTCACGTCATACCCGCTCACCGACAGGTGCAGCGTCGGGAGCTGTCCGAGCACCTCCACGCCGCTGCTCTCGAGGCCTATCTCCTCCCAGGCCTCCCGCAGCGCGGTGTGGACGGCGTCCGCGTCACCCGGCTCGGTGCCACCGCCGGGGAAGGCCGGCTGACCGGCGTGCCGACGCATCGAGTGCGAGCGCTCGGTGATGACGACGGTGGTGTCCTCCGGCTCGGCGTCACCGGGCGCAAAGAGCATGAGCACCGCCGAGTGCCGCTCGCCACCCTCCGGCGGCGGACGGAAGCGGCTGAACGCCTCGCGGTCCAGCGTGGGCAGCCGGTCGGCGAGCCCGGTGAGCCAGGCCGGGGGCGGGTATGTCGTCACGCGCCTCTCCCTCACCCGCGCGGCGCCGTGCGCAGCAGCGCGGCGGCCTTGGTCGGGTCCGTCTCGCCGACGCCGTAGGAGGGGCACAGGCGCGTGACGGGGCAGGCGCCGCACGCCGGTCGTCGGGCGTGACAGGTGCGTCGACCGTGGAAGATCAGCACGTTGGACAGCTGGGTCCAGTCCTTGCGGGGGAACAGCGCGCCGACGGCGTGCTCGACCTTGACGGGGTCCTCCTCCTCGGTCCACCCGAAACGCCGCACGAGACGTCCGAAGTGCGTGTCGACGGTGATCCCGGGCACCCCGAAGGCGTTGCCGAGGACGACGTTGGCCGTCTTTCGGCCCACCCCCGGGAGGGTCACCAGGTCCTTCAGGCGTCCGGGGACCTGCCCGTCGAAGCGCTCGACGAGGTCAGCCGCCAGGCGCAGGATGCTGTCGGTCTTGGCGCGGAAGAAGCCGGTCGGCTGCACGATGGTCTCGACGTCCGGACGCTCCGCGCCGGCCAGCGCCCGGGCGTCGGGATAGCGGCCGAACAGGGTCGGCGTGACTCCGTTGACCCGCACGTCGGTCGTCTGCGCGGAGAGCACGGTGGCGACGAGGAGCTGGAAGGGGTCCTCGAAGTCGAGCTCGCAGCGCGCGTCCGGGTAGCGCTCGGACAGGAGGCGGTGCATCCGCCGCGCGCGGCGGGTCAGGGCCAGCGGGCTCTCCCCCGTCGCCGTCGTCGCGGTCTGCTGCCCGTCCTGCGCGTCCACCATGCTCACCCGACCAGCCTAGACGTGACCGACGACACACCTATCCGTGCCTCGCGAGCCGTGACGTGCGACGATGTGCCCGTGGACCAGCACGTCGTGATGAAGGCACCGCTGTTCTCCGCCCTCGACGAGGTCACGGCGGAGAGGCTCGTCAGCTCCATGACACCGCAGCGCCTCGCCCGGGGTGAGGTCGTCTTCCGGGAGGGGGACCCGGGTGACTCCCTCTACGTCATCGTCTCCGGCAAGGTGAAGCTTGCGCGCGCCTCCGGCGACGGCCGTGAGTCGCTCCTGTCCGTGCTGGGCCCCGGCGAGATGTTCGGCGAGCTGAGCCTGTTCGACCCGGGCCCGCGGCTGAGCACGGCCTACGTCGTCTCCGGCAGCGAGCTGATCTCGCTGGGCAACGAGTCGCTGCGCACCTTCCTCCAGACGCACCCGGAGGTCGCGATGCAGATGCTCGCCGGCATGGCCCACCGCCTGCGCCGGACCAACGAGGGCATCTCCGACCTCGTCTTCACCGACGTCCCCGGCCGGGTCGCCAAGGCGCTGCTGGACCTGTCCGACCGTTTCGGCCGCCGCACGGAGGCAGGCCTGCTCGTGGCACACGAGCTCACCCAGGAGGAGCTGGCCCAGCTCGTCGGCGCCAGCCGCGAGACGGTCAACAAGGCGCTCGCCGACTTCGCCCACCGTGGCTGGATCAGCCTCGGCGCCAAGGCGGTCACGCTCCTGGACCTGCAGCGCCTGCGTCGACGCGCCCGCTGACCCCTCCCCTCAGAGGACGCCCAGGTAGTCCAGCTGCGCCAGCACGCTGAGCCGCGCCGCGGGCCAGACCTCACGAGGCACGTCCGCGTAGACGGTCTCGACCACCAGGTCGGCGAGGTCCTGACCGGTGCCCGGCAGCTCCGGCTCGGCACCCAGGACGTCCAGGGCGCGGCGCACCTGCTCGAGCCGCTCGTGGCGGTGCTCCAGGTAGTAGGCGACCGTGCCCGCCGCGTCCGGCACCACCGGGCCGTGCCCGGGCGCGATGCTCGTCACCCGTCCCGAGCCCGTGAGCGTCTGGAGCCGCTCCAACGACGCGAGGTATGACGTGAGGTCGCCGTCGGGGTAGGCCACCACGGTCGTCCCGCGGCCCAGGACCGTGTCGCCGGTGAGCAGCACCTGCTCGGCCGGCAGCAGGAAGGAGACCGAGTCGGCGGTGTGTCCCGGGGTGGCGACGGTCAGCAGCTCCAGCCCCCCGACCCGCAGCAGCTCGCCGGCCGCCAGGTCGTCGTGCCCGCGGCCGACGGCGCGCACCGGGGCTGCGGTGATCTCGGCCCACCGCGAGGCGGACTCGGCGTGGTCCCAGTGGCCGTGGGTGAGCAGGGTCAACGCGACCCGTGCCCCGCGACCGGCGACGTGGTCGAGCACTCCCTGCAGGTGGCCCTCGTCGAGCGGGCCGGGGTCCACCACGACGACGTCGGTGCTCCCGGGCTCGGCCAGCACCCAGGTGTTGGTGCCCTCGAGGGTCATCGGGGAGGGGTTCGGGCAGAGCACGCAGACGGCGCGCGCGCCCCAGGCGCCGCCCTGCCAGGAGGGGTCCGCCGGACCGGGGCCCTGCACGCTCAGCCCTGGCCTGCCGGCAGCCCGTGACCGTCGACGTCGACGGGCGAGCGCATCCACAGGGTGCCGTCGCGCTCCACCGGCCAGGGCATCACGGAGTGCACGGGGACATCGCGGGCGAGCCAGCCGTCCAGCTGCTCGACCCGCCCCAGCTGCTCGATCATCGTCTGCGTCGGTGGCAGCATGACCGCGTCGCCGTCAGCCTGCGCGGCCAGCAGCCGCTCGGGGGTCGTCCACGCGACCTTCACGGCCTCCGTGCTCAGATCGTCGGCGACCTGGCCGCGCGGCATACGGGCGGCGAAGAACCAGGTGTCGTAGCGCCGCGGCTCGCAGACCGGGGTGATCCAGTGCGCCCGCACGGCCATGAGGTCGGTGCGCAGCACCAGTCCGAGGCGGGTGAGCAGCTCCCCGAAGCTCTGCGTCCGGTCGAGCAGGGAGGCCCGCTCGGCGTCCCAGGACGGGTCGGTGAGGTCGGCCACGACCTGGTCCGGCGTGGGCCCGGCCAGCAGGACGCCGCACTCCTCGAACACCTCGCGCGCGGCGGCGATCACGAGCTCGCGGGCGCTGTCCTCGGCGACGCCGAGCCGCGCGGCCCAGTCGGCCGGCGACGGTCCGGCCCACGGCACGCCGGGATCGGCGTCGCGGACGTCCACCCCGCCGCCGGGGAAGGCCACCATGCCGGGGGCGAACGGCATGGTCGAGGCCCGGTGGAGCACGAAGACCTCGACGCCGGTGCTCCCGGCGTGGCCCGCGCCGCCGCCCTCGCCGCTCCCGCCGACCTCTCGCAGCAGCATGACCGTCGCCGACGGTCGGGGCGGGGCGACCACCCGGTCGACCTCGGCCGTGTCGAGCCAGGACCGCGCCTGTGCCGCGACGATCTGCGGCATCGGGAAGTCGCGGTAGGGCTGGTCCGGCACGGCCGAGGCGCTCATCGGGTCAGGCCTGGACGGCGACGGTGATCTCGACCTCGACCGGCGTGTCGAGCGGGAGCACCGCCACACCGACGGCCGAGCGCGCGTGCACGCCGGCGTCGCCGAACGCGTGGCCCAGGAGCTCGGACGCCCCGTTGATCACGCCGGGCTGACCGGTGAAGGCCGGGTCGCTGGCGACGAACCCGACGACCTTGACCACGCGCGCGACCTTGTCGAGGTCACCGACGACCGCCTTGACGGCGGCGATGGCGTTGAGGGCGCACAGGGCCGCGAGACGCTTGGCCTCCTCCGGGTCGACCAGACCCTCACCCTCGCCCACCTTGCCGGTCGCGGGGAGCGCACCGTCCACGAACGGCAGCTGGCCGGAGGTGAAGACGAGGTCGCCGTGCTGCATGGCGGGGACGTAGGCGGCGACCGGCGCGGCCACCTCGGGGACGGTGTGGCCCAGCTCGGCCAGGCGCTGCTCGACGGTGCTGAGGGACTGCTCGGACATGCTGCTCGTGTCTCCTGTCGGTTCGACGGTGGGGAAGGACGGTGGAAAACAGGGGGCGCCGGACGCGGCGGCGTCAGGCCTTGGGGCGCTTGAGGTAGGCGACGAGGTTCGTGCCGTCGGGGCCGGGGACGACCTGGACGAGCTCCCAGCCGTCCTGACCCCACTGGTCGAGGATCTGCTTGGTCGCGTGGATGATGAGGGGGACGGTGGCGTACTCCCACTGCTGGTTCGTCATGCCGCCGACCCTACTCGTCGCCCGTCGCACCCCTCACGGAGGCAGAGCGTGACCACCGACCCACGCGCCATCCTCGCCCACCCGGTGCTCCCGCCGGGCCGCACGTCGGCCTACGGCCCGCTGCCCCACCAGATCTACGAGGTCTTCGGCGACCCGGCTTCGCCGGCGTGGGTCGTGCTGGTCCACGGCGGGTTCTGGCGGGCCGAGTGGGACCGCACCCACCAGCGCCCCCTCGCCGTCGCGCTCGCGCAGGAGGGGTATGCCGTCGCGCTCGTGGAGTACGCCCGCACCGGCATGGCGGGCGGCGGCTGGGACGGGACGTTCACCGACGTGCGCGCCGCGCTCAGCGCGGTGCTGGCCGAGGCCGCGGGGGCACCGGTCGCGCTGGTCGGCCACTCCGCCGGCGGCCACCTCGCGGTGTGGCTGCTCCACCAGCCGGAGGCCGTGGGCGTCGGCGGCGCCGTGAGCCTGGGCGGGTGCCTGGACCTCGCTCTGGCCGCCGACCTGGGCCTCGGCGACGACGCCGCCGTCGACCTGGTCGGCGGGACGCCGCTCACCCACCCGGCCCGCTACGACGCCGCCGACCCTGCGCGCCTGGGGCGCGCGCCATACCCGGTCGTCGTGATGCACGGGACCGCGGACGAGGCGGTCCCGGTGAGCGTGGCGCGCTCCTGGTGGGAGGCCTGCGCCGAGCCCGGACGCGACGTGCTCGACGTGATGGAGGGCACGACGCACTTCCCGCTCATCGACCCGGCGGCACCCTCCTACCCCACCCTGCTGGCGCACCTGCGACGCCTCACCGTCCGCGGCTGACCGGGACTCCTCAGGTTTCTCCTTTACGGTGGAGGGCATGCGTTCTGCTTTTACGGCTGCCAAGCTGACCTCCCTGCTCGGGGTCTTCCTGGCCGTGTCCGTCCTCATGGGGATCATCGGGGCGGGTCTGCTGGCCCCGGTGGTCGGTGCTGCGGGCTTCGCCGCGCGTGAGGGGGTGGGCATGTTCGACCGCCTCCCCGGAGACCTGGACCAGAACCCCCTGGCGCAGCAGTCCAAGATCCTCGCGGCCAACGGCAAGGTCCTCGCGACGCCGGCGAAGCAGAACCGCATCATCGTGGAGAGCAAGGACATCTCCCAGAACATGAAGGACGCGCAGGTCGCGATCGAGGACGAACGCTTCTACCAGCACGGGGGCATGGACCTCGAGGCGCTGGCCCGCGCGGTCGTCTCCAACGCCACCTCGGACAACACCCAGGGCGGCTCGACGCTGACGCAGCAGTACATCAAGATGGCGCTCAAGGAGGAGGCCCTCAAGAACCGCGACGCCGAGGCCCTCAGCCAGCTGGACGCCCGCTCCGGCATGGACGGTTACGTCCGCAAGCTGCGCGAGCTGAAGTATGCCGTGACGCTCGAGGAGCGCCTCACCAAGGACGAGATCCTGGTCGGCTACCTCAACCTGGCCTTCTACGGCGACAACGTCTACGGGGTCGAGGCGGCCGCCCGCCACTACTTCAACACCAGCGCCAAGAAGCTCACGCCGTCGCAGGCGGCCACCCTCGCGGGCGTCGTCCGCTCGCCCACGGCGACCAACCCGGTGGCCAACCCCGAGCTGGCGCAGGAGCGCCGGGACACGGTCCTGGACAAGATGTACGCCCAGAAGATGATCACCAAGAAGGAGCTCAAGGAGGCCAAGGCGGTCTCGGTCACGGAGCTCATCGAGGGCAACCTGCGGGACAGCCAGCGCTCCTGCATCAACTCCCAGAACCCCTACTTCTGCGACTACGTCACGGCCTGGCTCATGCAGCAGCCGGCCCTGGGCAAGACGCCGGCTGAGCGGCTGGAGACGCTGACCACCAAGGGGCTGACCGTCGAGACGACGCTCGACCTGGAGATGTCCAAGACCCTCGGGCAGATGCTCCGCGAGGCCACGCCCAAGAACAAGTACCACGTCGGCTCGGCCGGCTCAGTCGTCGAGCCCGGCACCGGGCACGTGCTGGCGATCAACCAGTCGAGCAAGTACTCCTTCGAGGAGTCCAGCGACAAGGTTGTCAAGACCGCGGTCAACTGGAACGTCGACAGCGCCTACGGCGGCCCGGGCGGTATGCAGATCGGCTCGGTCGCCAAGGCCTACACCCTGGTCGAGGCGCTCGAGAAGGGCATCCCGGTCGAGGCCACGCTCAAGATCGACAAGCCGGGTCTGGCCGACTCCAGGGGTGTGTGGCTGGACAACCCCGAGAACCCGCAGCCGATGCCGGCCGACGGCGAGACGCACCCGGTGGGGGTTTTCAAGAAGGAGGACTTCCAGGAGGGCTGCACGCTGGGCGACCCGGTCTGGACGGTCCGCAACGCTGAGGACAAGAACCACGACGAGCAGGTCAAGCTGCGGACGGCGGCCGGCCTGTCCATCAACACCGCCTTCGCCACGCTGGCCTCCCAGGTCGGCACCTGCGACATCCGCGACACGATGATCAAGCTCGGCATTCACCAGGGCAACGGCGCCGAGCCGGACCCCTTCCCGCCGTCGATCGTGCTCGGCTCGGACTACGGCGCTCCCCTCACGGTGGCGGCCTCCTACGCGGCCCTGGCCGCCGACGGTCTCTACTGCCCGCCGGTCCCGGTGACCAAGATCATCGACTCCGCCGGCAAGGAGATCCCCTTCGAGAAGCCCGAGTGCGAGCAGGTCATCGACAAGGAGGTGGCCCTCGGCACCGTCGAGCTGCTCAAGGGGGTCGTCGCGCCGACCGGCTCGGGCTGGCGGGCGATCCTGGACGGCAACCGCCCCGCGGGCGGCAAGACCGGCACCAACGACAACTCCTCCCACACCTGGTTCGCCGGCTTCACCCCGCAGCTGTCGACCGCGATCTTCGTCGGCAACCGGATCGGCAACTCCCAGCCCTACGACGGTGACATGGTCGACCTGCAGATCGGCGACACCTACGTCGACGGCCCGCTGTTCGGCTCGTCGCTGGCGGCACCGACGTGGAAGAAGTTCATGGACTGGGCGCACCGCGAGCTGCCGGTCGAGGACTGGGAGAAGCCGTCGGCCGAGATCCTCAACGGCAAGCGAGTGACGATCCCGCAGGTGATCGGGATGACCGAGACCGCGGCGCAGGAGGCGCTGCGCGACGCCGGCCTGACCGGCAGCATCCAGCGGGTGGCGTCCGGCCAGCCGGAGGGCACGGTCGTGTTCACCACCCCGGGTGTGGGCTCCTCGATCGACACGGCGACCCCGGTGGTCCTGCACGTCTCGACCGGCGTCCCCGCCCCCGCTCCCGCGCCGGCTCCCCGCCCCGCGCCGGGGCCGACCGAGCCGGAGCCGGACGAGCCCGAGCCGAGCGCGCCCCCGACGACCGACCCGCCGACCATCGAGCCCCCGCCGGACGACGGCGGCGGCGGAGGCGGCGGACCGGGCAACCCTGACCCGCCCGGCCAGGACGGCAAGGACGACTGACCGACGCGACGAGGCCCCCACCTCCACGGTGGGGGCCTCGTGCGTGTCCGGGTCGGGTGGCCGGTGCGGGTGGCCGGTGCCCTCGGTGGTCTGCGCTCAGCCCTGGAGCGCCGCCCGCACCGCGGCAGCGACGCGTCCGCCCTCCGCGCGACCGGCGATGCGCGGCGTCAGCTCCTTCATGACCTGACCCATGCCGGCCATGCCGCTGACCCCCAGCTCGGCGACCACCTCGCGCGCCATCCGCTCGATCTCGGCGTCGTCGAGCTGCGCCGGCAGGTAGCCCTCGAGGACCGCCAGCTCGGCCTCCTCAGCCCCGGCCAGCTCGGGTCGCCCCGCCCCGGTGTAGGCCTCCGCCGCCTCGCGACGCTTCTTGGCCTCCTTGGCCAGGACCTTGAGGACCTCGTCCTCGCCCAGGACGCGCGCCTCCTTGCCGGCGACCTCCTCGTTCGCGATCGCGGTGAGCGCCATCCGCAGCGTGCCGGCACGCACCTTGTCCTGGGCGCGCATCGCGTCGGTCAGGTCGCGCTGGAGGGTGGCCTTGAGTCCGGTCTGCTCGGTCATGCCGCCAGTCTCTCATCCGGTCGCGGCGGGCCCGGGTGCTTTTCGCGTGCGAGGATCGACCCCATGTCTTCGGTATGGCGCGCCCTCGGCCTGGCCTCGGGGCTCGCGGCGGGCGCCGCGGCCTACGCGACCTGGGTCGAGCCTCGGTGGTTCGCCCTGCGCGAGGTCGACGTCCCCTGCCTGCCGCCGGGCACGCGGCCCCTGCGCGTCCTCCACGTCTCCGACCTGCACCTGGTGCCGCGTCAGCGGATGAAGCGCGACTGGGTCGCCGGGCTCGCCGCGCTGGAACCGGACCTCGTGATCGACACCGGTGACAACCTGGCCGACCAGCGTGCGGTGCCCGCGGTCCTGGACGCCTTCGACGGGCTGCTCGACGCTCCCGGTGCGTTCGTCCTCGGCTCCAACGACTACTTCGCCCCACGCGCCAAGAACCCGTTGCGCTACTTCGACGACAGCCACGTGCGCGTCGGCCTCGGGGACGGCCGTCACGACGAGGCGCTCGACCCGAGCCGCCTGCCCACCCAGGAGCTCGTCGACGGCTTCACCGGGAGAGGCTGGCTCGACCTCACCAACCGCCGCGCCCGCCTCGACGTGGCGGGCGTGCCGCTCGAGCTCGTGGGCGTCGACGACCCGCACCTCGACTACGACGACTACACCGCGGTCTCCGCCCCCGCCGCGGACGACGCCGCCCTGACGATCGGGGTGACGCACGCGCCATACCAGCGCATCCTCGACGGCATGACGCGCGACGGGGCGGGCCTCGTGATCGCCGGCCACACGCACGGCGGGCAGCTGCAGATCCCTGGGTATGGCGCGCTCGTCACCAACTGCGACCTCGACACCGGGCGGGTCAGCGGACTGTCGCGCTGGTGGCCAGGGGCGGGAGCGGCCCCGTCATCGCAGGCACCCGACGGCGCCGCGTGGCTGCACGTGTCGGCGGGTCTCGGCGGCAACCCCTACACACCGTTCCGGTTCAGCTGCCGGCCCGAGGCCACGCTGCTCACCCTGCGTCCCCGGAGCTGAGAGCGGATTCGGTCCGGAACGGGGGTGTGCGTTATTCTTGCGGACGCTGCGTGCGTCGCTCGTCGTCGCCGCCGCATTGCCACGGGGTGTGGCGCAGCTTGGTAGCGCGCTTCGTTCGGGACGAAGAGGTCGCAGGTTCAAATCCTGTCACCCCGACCATTGTCCTGAGTCGCGACACCGTTGACACGGTGTCGCGGCTCAGGGCTTTTTTTGTGGGTTCGCGGGGGTGTCGTCGATGTCGCGACTCAGGGTGTCGTCGATGTGGTGTCGGGTCGCGGGGTGGTAGTCGCGGTCGGCGTCGAGGTGGTGCTCGGCCAGGATCTCGCCGGTGTCGGCGTGGCTGGTGATGACGCGGGTGTCCTGGATGAGGATCAGGACGGGTTTGCCGGCGTGGGCGCGGCCGATGCCCAGGTGGCGCAGCTTGCCGGCGTAGCGCAGGGAGACGGTGCCGGTGGCGGCGACGCGGTCGGTGCGGGTGCGCCACTCGGGCTCGGCCGGGGTGGCGGGCGTGGCTTTGGGCAGCGCGGCGTAGGCGACCGCGGGGGTGCGGCGCCCGACGGAGCGGTGCGGGCGCTGGTGGTTGTACCAGCCGGTGAACTCATCCAGCTGGTCCTGCAGGGCGCTGATCGTGCCCGGGCGGGCCCGGGCGGCCAGCCAGCGTTTGAGGGTCTGGTGGAAGCGTTCGATCTTGCCCTGGGTCTGCGGGTGGCCGGGGTGGCCGTTCTTCTGCTGGATCTGATGGGCCTGCAGCAACTTCTCGAACCCGTTGCGGGCGCCCTTGCGCCCGGCCAGGCGGGCGGTGAAGACCAGTCCGTTGTCGGTCAGGGTGGAGGCAGGCGCACCGTGGACGTCGATCAGCTCCTGCAGGGCCGCGACCACCATCGGGCCGGTGAACGCCGGTGCCGCGCGGGCGTACAGCAGGTAGCGGGAATGGTCATCCAGGAAGTCCAGCACCTCCACCCGGGTCCCGTCGGCCAGGAAGCAGTGGGTGATGTCGGCCTGCCAGCACCCGTTGGGTAGGTCGGCCTCGAAGCGGATGTAGGAGGACCTGGGACGTTTGCGCGGCTCGGGCACGACCATGCCCTCGGCGTGCAGGACCCACATCTTGTGCCGTCAGTTGCGAAGACCCTGGCTCAGATGAGAGCCAACCCGGTCAATATCCGGTACGAGGACCTGGCCAAGGTGTGCGAGCACTACATCGGACCGCCCAGGGCCTGGTGGGCCGTCGCAGCACCCACAGTCAGAGCCACAAGTGGAGCCACAGGAGGGCGCAGGTCAACGCCCGCTCGTGCCGCTGGGTGCATCAGCCCGACAGCCCATGGCGAGCCGACCCCAGAGCCACCGTCATCTCGCACCTACTCCGTCACTCTCCGTGTCGCTGTACCACTCCACCGCCATCAAGGCCGCCGAAGAGCGCCCCAGCCGCGGGCCAGTACGTCATCCGAAAGCTTTGGCGACGCATCATGGACGCATCCGGGCTGACGTCCCGGTCTGGCACAGTGGCGGTCGTGGATGAAGACCTGGCCGGTGAGCAGTGGCCCCGGGCACGCGTGCTGACCGCTCGGGAGCGCTGAGTGCGGGTTCTCGTCCTGAGCAGCCCGATCTACGCGCACACGGTCAATGCCGCGTCGTTCGTCGACGGCCTGGCTGCCCGCGGGGCCGAGGTGCACTGGGGGTTGGCGGACGACCTGGTCGCCGCCGTGAGCCACAGTGCCGCCGAGCTGCGTGGCACGGGCGAGGCACCCCCCTTCCCCTCGACGTCGGGTCGCCTTCGGGAGGTCTCGCGCCGCTACACCTGGCTGCTGGAGGACGCCAGGGCACGGGTAGCGCGGGGGCTGGCGCTGGCGCACGAGGTCCGTCCCGACGTCGTGCTCACCGACTCGCTGGGCCACGTCGGCGCGCTGGTCGCCGAGCGTCTCGATCTGCCGTGGGTCAGCTTCGGCGACGGCCCGCTGCACTTCCCCGACGAGAACACACCGCCCTTCGGCGCCGGCCTTCCCTACCGCACCGAGCCAGCCTGGCAGCGGCGCAACAGGGTCGTGCGCGCCGCGACCCGTCACCTGGTCCTCGCCCGGGCACAGCAGGTGTATGCCGTGCTCCGCCAGGAGGCGGGGCTCCCCCCGTCCGGCGTGCCGGTCCTCGAGGCGGCACTGTCACCGCTGCTGCACCTGCACTGCGGCGTCCCCGAGCTGGAGTACCCACGCCGTGCCCTGCCGCCGCACGTCCACTTCGTCGGCGCTCTCCGACCTCCGGCACCACAGGGGTGGGAGCCCCCCGCCTGGTGGGAGGACGTGGTGGCGGGCGGCCCGGTCCTCGCGACCCAGGGCACCCTCCGCGCCGACGCACGCGAGCTGCTGGGTCCGGTGCTGACGGTGCTGCGGCGCAGCCGGGGTGCGGGGATCCTCACCACGGGACCCGGCGACCCCGGCCTGCTCGGCGGTCCGGGGCTGGTGGCGGACCGTGTCGCGGTGGAGCGGTTCGTCCCCTACGGGGCTGTGCTGCAGCACGCGAGCGTGATGGTGACCAACGGCGGCTGGACCGGGGTGCTGCTGGCGCTGGCCCACGGGGTGCCGGTCATCCAGGTGGGGCGTACCGAGGAGAAGGCCGACATCGGACGACGGGTGGAGTGGGCCGGGGCGGGCGCGCACCTGCCCACGGCCGACCTGCGTCGGCTGGACGCTGCCCTCGAGCGGGCGATCACCGACCCGGCCGTCCGCGCGGCGGCAGCTGGTCTGGCCGCCTCGCTGGCCGGCCGCGACCCGGGCCGCGACGGTGCCGCTCTGATGGAGCGGGTTGTGCGAGGGTAGATGGAAGTGGAGGGAGCAGGGTGAGCGTGAGCGCGAGCGCGGACGACGAGGTCGTCCTCGTCGACGACGCCGGGACCCCGTGCGGGTCCGCGCCCCGCGCCACCGTGCACACCGCCGAGACGCCGCTGCACCAGGCCTTCTCCCTCTACCTCTTCGACGGTGAGGGTCAGGTGCTCGTCACGCGTCGAGCGCTGGGCAAGGCCACCTGGTCAGGCGTATGGACGAACGCCTGCTGCGGCCACCCGCGGCCGGGTGAGGAGCTCGGGCAGGCCGTGCGCCGCCGGCTTCACGACGAGCTCGGCGTCGCGGTCGAGCGCCTGGACGTGGTGCTGCCCGACTTCCGCTACCAGGCTGTCGACGCCAGCGGCGTGGTCGAGCACGAGCTGTGTCCCGTGCTGGTCGGAGAGGTCAGGGGCGAGCTGCACCCCGACCCCGAGGAGGTCGCGGAGCACGCCTGGCTGCCCTGGCAGCAGCTGGTGTCGGCGGTCGCCGCCGCACCCCGCGTCTGGAGCCCATGGGCAGCGCTGCAGGTGCCCCGGTTGGCGGCCTGCCTACCCGCCGGGCTTCCGCACACCGGCACGCCGGGCCCCGGAGGGCAGGTCGGCTCTGAGGACACGTCCGCGGACGTCACGCTCGGGGCGGTCGAGCAGCTGCTCCGCACCGAGCTGGCGTGGACGCGCCGGGTATGGAGCTCCCTCGCTCCCGCGGGTCCGGCCGACGTACTGGGGGACGAGCCGGGCGACCTGCCGCAGTGGCTCGCGGGCCTGCTGGCTGCCGGTGGCAAGCGGCTGCGGCCGCGGATGTGCCACTGGGGGTTTGTGGCCGGCGGTGGGCGCCCTGGCACCCCACCGCACGACGACCTGGTGCGGGTGGCGGCCGCGCTGGAGATGCTGCACGAGTTCGCGCTGATCCACGACGACGTGATGGACCAGTCGGAGGAGCGCCGCGGCCGACCCGCCGCGCACGTCGTGGCTGCCAGCCGGCACCGCGCCGCCCAGGGCCACGGGGACGACAGCCGCTTCGGGGAGAACCTCGCGCTTCTTCTCGGCGACCTGGCGCACAGCGAGGCCGACAGGCTGGTGCGTCACCTGCCGGCGCCCCTGCTCGACTACTGGTACGAGCTCAACCTGGAGCTGATCGTCGGGCAACGGGCCGACCTTACCGGCGCCGCGGCCCGCCGCACGGACCTGGCGCACTCCGAGGCGGTGGCGGCGCTGAAGTCGGGCGCCTACACGATCGAGCGGCCGCTCCAGCTGGGCGCCCTGGCGGCCGGGGCGAGCCAGGGGCAGCGTGAGGTGCTGGCGCGCTTCGGCCACCACCTGGGGAGGGCGTTCGCCTGGCGGGACGACGTGCTCGGCGTCTGGGGTGACCACGCGGTGACCGGCAAGCCGTCCGGTGACGACCTGCGCGAGGGCAAGACGACCCTCATCTGGGTGCTGGGCGCAGAGCGGCTGTCGGGCGCGGCCGCGGCGGCGATGGCCCGCGTCGGGACGAACGCCGCACGTGAGGAGGACGTGCCACTGCTGCAGACGGCGCTCCTCGAGGCCGGAGTGCGCCAGGAGGTCGAGGACCGGATCGCCGCCGAGATGGTCGCTGCGGAGGCTTCGCTCGATGACGGTGTGTTGTCCACCGAGGGGGTCGAGGGCCTGCGCGCGACGGCCCGCGCGGTGGCGTGGCGATCCTCATGAGCGGCCGCGTCTCGGCCATCGCGTGCCCGACCTCACCCCTTGGGCAGCACGCCCAGGGCCGAGACGCGAATCAGCTCGGCCTTGGAGCGCGCCGGCAGCTGCGCGAACATCCCCCACATCGCGCCCAGCAGCTCGGCAGCCCCCGCGTCGCGCGAGAGGAACGCCCGCTGGCGCGCCACGGGGAGCCGGCCGAAGGCCTCGAAGAGCTCCAGCGTGCCCCTGGTGCTCAGTCCCAGCAGCGCCCGCAGACCCACCTCTCGGACGCGCTCCGCCACGTCCAGCTGGTCGACCACCGTCGGCGCGTCGCCCCTCGCGAGGGTGGCCGCGAGGCGGTCACCGACGCGCAGCGCGTGAGCGACGGAGTAGCCCGTGACCCGATGGCCCCCCCGTCCTGCGGTGCCGAGCGCGAGGACGCCGGGAGGAGCCGGCCGGTCCCTCCCTCGCATGGGGATCCGGACGATCTCGCGCTCGACCGGGTCGTCCACGGCGCCCGGATCCGCACCACGGGCGGCGAGCCGGCGACGGAGCCGGGTCTTCAGCTCCTCGATCGGCACGGACGGCGCGGCCGCCAGGCAGGTCTCCTCGAGCAGGACCTGCCCGTCGCCGACCGGTATGGCGTAGAGGAAGGTCGGCGTCGACGTCGGCCGCTCCTGCTCGGACCAGTCGGTGCGCCAGTCCATCAGCAGCGCCTCCGCCCCCTGCAGCGCGGGCCGGGCCACCTCCAGCGCCACCACCACCCCGTAGGCCGTCTGCATGGGCGCCGGGTCGTCCGGCCGCAGCCCCTCTGGCCTGGCACCGCGCGCGTCGACCACGACCCTCGCCTCCGCCCGCAGCGCACTGACGGCCCGGTCGTCCAGCCGTCCGGTGCGCACGTCGACGCCGTTCAGCGGCAGCGCCGCCTGCAGCGCGGCGTTGTCCAGGACGAGATAGGGACGCCGCAGCGGGTGCACGCCCGTGGCCCGCAGCTCCGGGTTCTCCGCCCGGCCCCGCACCACGGAGGCCGGCAGATCCCCGAGCTCGTCGCCCCAGATGCCGTAGGTGGGGGTCCACACGGCCCCGGGGCGCGGGTCGACCGCGATCACGGAGAGACCGCGGGCCGCGCACCGGGCCGCCAGCGAGCGTCCCGCAGGCCCGAGCCCGACCACCGCGACGTCAGCCATGTCCACCTCCACCGCCGACCCTACGTGCCCGGGAGGCAACCATGAGCCAGGGACCGCGACGCCTGCCCGGTATGCCGCATCCCCACCTGATCTGGCTGCGCAGCGCCGCCACCGTGGTGCTCAGCTGCCTGATCGGCCAGGCGGGCTGGGCCTCGGCGGCGCTCGGCGGCGAGCCGCGCTACCTGGTGCACCACCAGGTCGGTGCGTGGGTCACACTCGCGGCGGCCCTGGCCTCGGCGGTCGTCTACCTGGTGCTGCGGCGCTCGGCGGGACCGGTCAACGTCGCGCTGGCCCTGGCGGTGGCCGTGCTGGTCACGGTGCAGGTCTGGCTGGGCGAGCTCGGGGACCGGGCGCTGCACATCTTCACCGGGGTCCTCCTCGCGATGCTCGGCACCGCGCTGACCTCGTGGACCTACCGTCACCGGCTGCCGGAGGGCCTCGAGGCCAGCTCCAGCTCCAGCCCGCGCAGGGTGTAGCCCTCGATCAGGTCGTCCCACCCGACCTCGGGCTCGCGCACGATGCGCGGCTCGCGCGCCAGCAGGCGGGTGAGCAGCACGTCCGACTCGAGGATCGCCAGCGGCTGGCCAGGGCACTTGTGCGCGCCGTCGCCGAAGCTCAGCCCGGCCGCGTTCACCCCCCTCGGCAGCTCCCGGCCAGGGCACAGGTCGAGACCGTCCGCACCGAGAGCCTCGGCGTCGGCGTTGGCCGGGCGGATGCACAGGTCGACCAGGTCACCTGGTTCGATGGTCCAGGAGCGGTCGCCGTCCCTGACGCTGATGGGTTCCTGCGCGCGCCGGTAGAGGTGACCGACCACGGGCTCGAGCCGGATGATCTCGTGGAGGATCGCGAAGCGCTCCTCCTGGCCGGCGACGGCATACCGCGAGCGCAGTGCGTCGTCCCGCAGCAGGTGCCAGGCCGCCATCGTGACGAACTCACGCGTCGTGACCATGCCGGCCGTGCCGTAGGTGACGCACTCGACGAGGATGTCGACGTCGGTATAGCCCTGGTCGAGGAGGTGGCTGATGATGTCGTCCCGCCGCGCGCGGCGGCGCTCGCGGACCGCGGGCCGTACATCCGCGAGGTAGAAGCGGCCGATCGGCAGCAGCCCGTTGACGGCGGCGGCCATCCACTGCTGCCGGGTGCGGCCGAGGTCGCGCCGGGTGATGTCGAAGGGCGGCTGTCGGAAGAAGCTCACGAGGCGGCGAGACATCTTCGGGACGGACGACGCCGTGAGGCCGACGACCTCCGCCGTCACCTCGACGGTGTAGTGCAGCGCCAGCTCGTCGAGCACCAGGCGGCCCCTGT
Source organism: Ornithinimicrobium tianjinense (assembly GCF_014636495.1). Lineage (GTDB taxonomy): Bacteria > Actinomycetota > Actinomycetes > Actinomycetales > Dermatophilaceae > Ornithinicoccus > Ornithinicoccus tianjinensis. Next base: position 115,118 of record NZ_BMEM01000001.1, on the reverse strand, counting down.
CACGTGCGCCGTCCAGGAGCCGCTCAGCGCACTCCTCCATCTGCGGGGTGTAGCGCTCGGCCACGACCACCGGCGCGAAGAACCGCGCCACCTTGCTGCGCTGCTCGTCGTGGAGCGGCCCGTCCGAGACGAGGATCGGGTGGTGCTTGAGCCGGCCCTTGGGGATCGCCTCGGCGGTGAACCCGGCCTGCGTCGTGGCGTGGCGGGCGCGCAGCACCTGTCGCGCGACCTCGAGCGAGCGCACACGCCAGACGGTGCTCACCCCCGTCCTGCCGTCCGCACCCTGCCGCTCCACCCGCGGTGCGCTCGGTTCACCGGGTCGGACCGCTCGCCGCCTGGCGGTCATCGTCGCGGGAGGGGTATGCGGTGGCGCACGGCGCGCGCGGTGCGCGCCACGGCCGCTCCTGCGGCGCGCACGTCCGGCCCATGTCGCAGCACGTCGGGCCGGCGTCTCAGCACACCCTGAAGCGGCACGGTCCAGACGTCCTCACCTCGGACGCCCCATGCGCGAAGCAGGTGGTTGGCGGCCAGCACGCCGGTGACCGCGGCCCGCTCCATGAGCGCGATCGGCCAGTCCACCCGCAGGCCGTCGCCGGCGAGAGCCAGGCCAGGGTAGGGGGTGTCCACGGTGAGCCGGTCGCGCCACGGCCCGGTGCCGACCAGCCCGCAGTCGTCCTCGACGAGCAGCTCCTCGTGCAGCGTCCCCAGCCCCCGCGTCTCGGGGTAGACGTCGTGCAGCGCGTCCAGGAGGCGGGTGCGCAGCCGGCCGGTGTCCAGACCCCGCGGTCCGTCGCCCGCCAGGTCGGCGTCCCGTTGCGGGTCGGTGGCGTAGGCGTGCAGCTCCACCACCGAGCCTCCGTGCTCGCGCGCCCAGTCGGCCGCCCCCTGCTCGAAGCGCTCCAGGACGGTGACGTTGTCGAGCAGGTCGTAGCCGCTGGTGCCCAGGAAGGCCTCCCGCCCCGGCTCGACCAATCCGTCCAGCCACAGCCGGAGCACGGCGAAGGGCGGCGCGTTGCGGCCGGCGGCCAGCCGCCGGTGCCAGTCGCGGCGGGCAGCGTCGTCCGTCTCGGCGATGTCGGCCTGCGCCAGCGGAGGCAGCAACTCGCGGGTGACCCGCGGGTCGGTGGCGACGACGACAGCGTCACAGGTGAGCTCCTCGGCGCCGGCGCGGACGCGCCATACCCCGTCCGCGGAGCGGGAGAGCGCGTCCGCCCGCGTGCCGGTGCGGACGTCGACCCCGAGGCCCTGGAGGTAGCGGCCGAGCGGTGCCCACAGCACCGTGTCGTAGTCGTCGTCGGGCACGTCGAAGAGCAGCCCCTCGGACGAGCCGGCGAAGTAGGTGTGGAACATGCCGACGAGCTCACCGGCGCCGAACTCGGTCGGGTGGGCGAAGAAGGACCGCGCGAAGACCTCCAGCGCGAGGTGCCGGGCGCCGTCGGGAAAGCGGAGCCGGTCCAGGAAGTCCTGGGCCGACTCGCCGTCGTAGCGCTCGTGGCTCTCGGGGTAGGAGACCGAGACGAGCTCGATGGCGCTGGGCAGGTGCACCTGCGGGAGCGCCGAGACCGGGAAGGTGGGGCTGCGCACGACGAAGGCCGCGAGGTTGACCGGCGGGGTGAGGGGCAGGGCCGCGAAGCTGTCGGTCAGGCCGTCGCCCCGGCGCAGGGGGTAGTCGGGCACGGGCACGAGGTGCCGGAGCTGCGGGTCGGTGCGGCGGAGCAGGGCGCGCAGCGTGTAGTACTGCCGGAAGAAGGCGTGGAAGCCGCGGCTCATCGTGCGGCCGTCACCGTCACCCCCGACCGGCCACGCGCGGACCCGGCCGCCCAGCTGGTCGCAGGCCTCCAGGAGAGTGACGCGCACCCCCCGCTCGGCGAGGATCGTCGCCGCAGCCAGGCCGGCGATGCCGCCACCGACGACGACCGCGTGCTGACCAGCCGCACGCTCGGCTCCTGGCTCGGCCCGATGCAGGACCGCGGCGCGGTCCCGGCCGGGCGAGGCGGGTGAGGTGGGTCGGCTCATGTCGGGTCGCTCTCGGGTCGGCGGGCCAGGACCGTGTGCAGGATGCCGCGCTGCCAGCCGGGGCCAGTGCGCCTGCGGATGTCGGTGAGGCCGGCCCGCCTCAGGCGGTCCTCCAGCTGGGCGGTGCTGTCGTTGTCGAGCACGCTGCGCCACAGGTAGCGGTAGATCGTCGGGTTGCCCCGCACGAGGACCGCGAGCGGCGTCACCACGCCCCAGCAGACGGCCGTCCAGACGGCGGTCGCGACGCGGTCGCCCTTGACGTGGTAGTCCTGCAGCGCCACCCAGCCGCCGGGGCGCACCTGGTCGCGGATCGCGGCCACCACCTCGTCGCGCTGCTCCTCCGGGACGTTGCGGAGCAGGTATGCCGCGAACGCACCGTCGCTCTCGCCCACCTCGTGCTCGCTGGCCACCTCGGGCAGGTCCTGGGCGAAGGCCCGCACGAAGCGGACCCCGGCCGGCCAGGTCTTGGCCCGGGCCTGGCGCAGCATCCCCTCGGAGGCGTCGAGCGCCACGACGCGGGCATCCTCGCCCGCCGCGTCGACCAGGGCACGGGTGGACAGGCCGGAGCCGCAGCCGAGGTCCCACAGCACGAGGGGCCGCCCGTCAGCGCCGGGCGGCAGGAGCGAGACCAGCTCGCGCGCCGCCGTCCGCAGGGCACGGTGGTAGCCCGGGTTGAGCCGGGTCAGCAGGTCATAGCGGTCGGCGGCACGGTCGAACTCGTCGGCGAGCTGCTGACCGTGCTGCGCGGTGGGACCCGGGGTGGCCAGACGTCTGCGGAGCACGTGTTCACCCTACGGCGTGGGGAGGGTGACGGCGGTGGGTGCGCGCGCGCCCGTCGCTCGCCTCCTCAGCGCAGGTGGCTGGCGCCGTTGAAGTCGAGGACCGCGCCGGAGGCCCACTCGGCGCCGGGGCTGGCCAGCGTGACGATGGCTGCCGCGACCTCCTCGGGCGTCGCGACGCGACCGAACGGGCTCTGCGCGCGGATGCCGTCACCCGCCGGTCCGTCCAGCAGCGAGGCGGCCATGTCGGTCGCGATGAAGCCCGGGGCGATGGAGGTGACCGCGATGCCGTGGGGCGCCAGGGCCACCGCCATCGACTGGCCGAAGGCGTGCAGCCCGGCCTTGCTCGCGCCGTAGGCCGGCACGTCCGGCTCCCCGCGGTAGGCGCCCCGGGAGCCGACGTTGACGACCCGACCGGTCGGCAGACCCGCCGCGGCCGGCACCTCGACCATGTGGCGGGCGATGCAGAACGTCAGGTTGGCCGGTCCCATCAGGTTGGTCGCCAGCGTCTGCCGCCAGGCCTGCACCCAGTGGTCGTAGTCCGTGTCGGTCAGCCGGTGGTCGCCCCGGCGGCTGCCCGCGGCCGCGTCGAGGAAGAGTGCCGCGTTGTTCACCAGGATGTCCACCCGGCCCAGCGCCTCGACCGCCCCCTCGGCGAGCGCCTGCGTCTCGCCCGGGTCGGCGAGGTCGGCCCGGAGTATGGCGTGCCCCTCGCCGGGCAGGCTCTCCAGCACCTCGCGGGCCAGCTCCTCGGCCCCGCGGTAGTGCACGGCCACCCGGTCGCCGCGCTCGGCGAAGGCGCGAGCCGTGGCCGCGCCCACCCCTCGGGACGCACCCGTCACCAGCACACCGCGTCCGCCGCTCGTCATGGGCGTCACTCTAGGAGCTGCCCAGCGCACCGGCCACCGCGCGCAAGTCGGCGACAAACTCGCGCAGCGCAGGCGGTCGGGTCCCGGTGCGGGTGACCATGAAGAGATGCCGCCCCAGGTCAGCGCCGGCGACGTCGCGCACCACGATCTCCGGGTCCTCCGCGGGCAGCGACAGGTCCGACAGCAGCGCCACCGCGCCCGCGTGCCGCACCACCTCCAGCTGCGCGGGGGCGTCGCTGGTGAGGTGGCGCAGGTCGGGGTCGAAGCCGCCGTGCTCGCGGCAGACCGAGACCACCATGGCGTGGTGGCCGGTGTCGCGGGCGGAGGCCACCCAGACCGCCTCGCGCAGCTCCTCGAGCGCGACCGGCCCGATCCCGCCGGCGAGCGGATGACCCGCGGGCAGCACGAGGCGGACCGCCTCCGCGAGCAGCGGTTCGAAGCGCAGACCGGTCGGGCGGGGGCGGGGCTGGCCGTGGTACTCGTCGACGACGACCAGCTCGACGCGCCCCAGCCGCAGCTCGGGCAGGGCCGCCTCCAGCTCCAGCTCGGTCAGCTCCACGCGCACCTCGGGGTGGCGTCCCCCCAGGCTCGCCAGCGCCGGGATGAGCAGCCGCCGCAGCGCCGACTGCAGGCCCACGGCCCGGACCCGACCACGCACCCCCTCGCTCAGCGCCGACAGGTCGGCACGGGCCGCGTCCACAGCCGTCAGGATCGTGGCGGCGTGGCCGGCCAGGAGCTGTCCCGCCTCCGTCAGGCGCACACCGCGGCCGGCGCGCTCGAGCAACCGGACCCCGGCCTCGCGCTCGAGGACGGCAAGCTGCTGGCTGATCGCCGACGGGCTGTAGCCGAGCGCCGCGGCGACGGCGGCGAGCGTGCCCCGCTCCTCCAGCTCGCGCAGCAGGCGGAGACGGCGCAGGTCGAGGTCAACCATGCATGAATTCTAACGATTTGACTCCAGAATCATGCGCTGGTGCTCGTGAGTTGAACCCGTCACCATGGACGCATGGGTGTCGCTCTCGTCCTGCTCTCGGCCGCCGCCTTCGGCGTCATGGCCATCTTCGCCACCTTCGCCTACGAGGCCGGCGTCTCCCCGGAGTCGCTGCTGCTGGTGCGCTTCTCGCTCGCCGCGGTGCTGCTCTGGGGGCTCGTCCGCGCGCAGGGAGCGAGGGTCGGGAGGGGGCCGGCCCCCCTCGTGGCTCTGCTGGGGCTGGGGGCGGTGCTCTACGCCGTGCAGTCCACGGCCTACTTCGAGGCGCTGCAGTTCACGGACGCCTCGGTGCTGACGATCATCTACTACACCTACCCCGCGATGGTGGCCGTCGCCGCCGCCCTGCTCGGCCGCGAGCGGCTGACGCCCGCCCGGCTCGCCGCACTCGTCGTCGCGACCGGCGGACTCGTCATGGTCGTCCTCGGCGGTGGTGTCGGGAGCGTGCGTCCCCTGGGGGTCCTCCTGGGGCTGACGTGCGCCCTGTCCTACACCGTCTACGTCCTGGTCTGCGACCGGGTGAGCGGCGCGCTCGAGCCGCTCCCACTCGCGGCCCTGGTCTTCACCGGCGCCGCCGCGACGCTCGCGGTGAGGTCCGCCCTCGCGGGCGGGCCCGACCTCACCTTCCAGCCGGTCGGCTGGCTCTGGCTCGCGGGCATCGCCGTCGTCTCCACCGTGCTCGGCATGGTCGCCTTCTTCGCCGCTATGGCGCGCACCGGCCCCTCTACCGCGTCGATCCTGTCGATGGCCGAGCCGGTCGTCACCGCGGTCCTCGCCGCGGCCCTGCTGCAGCAGACGCCGACCGTCGCTCAGGTGATCGGTGGCGCCGTCGTCCTGTTCGCCGTCACCCTCCTGCAGGTCCGGCGCCGGTCCCCCGCGTCCGCGCCCGTCCCCCCGGCCTCGTCGAGCAGCGTGGAGGCCGCCCGTCTATAGTGCGAGGAGCCCGCAAACCCCACGTCAGAGGAGAGATTTGCCGTGAGCACCTACACCCTTCCCGACCTCCCGTACGACTACGCCGCCCTCGAGCCGCACATCAGCGGCGAGATCATGGAGCTGCACCACAGCAAGCACCACAAGGCCTACGTCGACGGCGCGAACGCCGCCCTGGAGAAGCTAGCGGCGGCCCGCGAGTCGGGTGACTTCGGCACCGTGCCGATGCTGGAGAAGAACCTCGCCTTCAACCTCGGTGGTCACACCAACCACTCGGTGTTCTGGAACAACATGTCCCCCGACGGTGGCGACCGGCCCGAGGGCGAGGTCGCGGCGCTGATCGACGAGCACTTCGGCTCCTTCGACGCCTTCAAGGGCCAGTTCGAGGCCGCCGGCACCACCATCCAGGGCTCCGGCTGGGCCGTGCTCGCCTGGGACGCCATCAGCCAGGCCCCGCGCATCTTCCAGCTGTGGGACCAGCAGGGCAACGTGCCCCTCGGCCTGACCCCGCTGCTGATGCTCGACATGTGGGAGCACGCCTTCTACCTGCAGTACAAGAACGTCAAGGCCGACTACGTCACCGCCTGGTGGAACGTCGTCAACTGGGCCGACGTCGAGGCTCGCCTCGCGGCCGCGCGCACCCAGACCGCCGGTCTGATCGTGCCCGCCTGAGCCACGGAACGGCATACCGAGAGCACGTCCTCGACGGGGCGGAGCGGGGCACCCCCGCTCCGCCCCGTCGTCTCTGCCCTAGAGTGTCCCCACCGATCCGGCCCTGGCCAAGGAGGTCCGACCATGCAGGTGCAGTGGTGGGGGATGATCCCCTTCGTGCTGATGCTCGGCACGATCGCGGTGGCCCCGCTCGTCCCGGCGGTCGCGCACTACTGGGAGCAGCAGCGCGTGCAGCTGCTCGTCGCCCTCGTGCTCGGCCTGCCGGTGGCCATCTGGTTCCTGGCCGGTGGCGAGCTGACGACCGTCGTGCACGCCCTCGTCGAGTACGGCCAGTTCATCGCCCTCCTGCTGGCGCTCTTCGTCGTCTCCGGCGGCATCTACCTGGCCGGCGACATCCGGGCGACGCCACGGGTGAACACCCTCTTCCTCGCGGTCGGGGCGGTGCTGGCCAGCTTCATCGGGACCACCGGCGCCGCGATGCTGCTCATCCGGCCGCTGCTCAACACCAACGCCCAGCGCGTGCACCGCGTGCACACCGTGGTGTTCACCATCTTCATCGTCGCCAACACCGGCGGCCTGCTCACGCCGCTCGGCGACCCGCCCCTGTTCCTGGGGATGCTGCGGGGCGTGCCGTTCACCTGGACCTTCTCGCTGTGGCCGGAGTGGCTCTTCGTCAACATCCTGCTGCTGGTCACCTACTACGGCCTGGATCGCCGCCTCTACGCCAGCGAACCCCCGCAGGCGCGCGCAGATGATGCCTCCGAGATCACGCCGCTGCGGATCAAGGGCGGCATTCACTTCATCTACCTGGGCCTCATCGTGCTGGCTGTCGCCTTCGCCCCGAGCGTGGACCTCCACGCGATCGAGGAGGGGCACGCGCACTGGTGGCAGTGGGTGCCCTGGCGCGAGATCGTCATGATCAGCATGGCCCTGCTCTCGCTGCGCACGGGCGACAGGACCGCCCGCTGGGTGGACAACAACTTCAAGTGGGGGCCGATCCAGGAAGTTGCCGCCCTCTTCATCGGCATCTTCCTGACGATGATGCCCGCGCTGCGCTTCCTGGCGCAGGTCGCTCCCGACCTGCCGCTCAACCGGGTCACCTTCTTCCTCTTCACGGGCGGGCTGTCTGCCGTGCTGGACAACGCCCCCACCTACGTGACCTTCTTCGAGATGGCCCGCGAGCTCGGCGGCGATCCCGCCGTGGCCGGCGTCCTGGAGACCTACCTCGTCTCCATCAGCCTTGGTGCCGTCTTCTGCGGCGCGATCACCTACATCGGCAACGGGCCCAACTTCATGACCAAGGCCGTCGCGGACGGGCACGGCGTGGCCATGCCGTCCTTCGGCGGGTATGTCGTGCTGGCCTTCCGCTACCTCGTTCCGGTGCTCCTGGCGATGATGTGCATCTTCCTCACGGGCGTGCTGTGGGCGCAGGTGCTGGGCGTCGTCCTCGCGGTCGCCCTGCTGGCCAGGGCGTTGCGGCCGCTCGTGATGCGCAAGCACGCGCTCTCCCCCGAGCACTAGGCCCGGGTCGACGAGGACGACTCAGTCCACCGCGTGGAGGGCGGCCATCTCCGCCTCCATGACGTCCTCGTCGTCGGCGTCGAGCCGCACGTGCGCGAGCAGCGTGAGCAGCACGCGCAGGGCCGCGGCACCGCGCTCGCCCCAGGACGACAGGTAGCTGAACTGCCACCACCACATCGCCTCGGTGGGCCGGCCCGCGTCGTAGTGGACCTTGCCGTGCTGCAGGTCGGCCGCGATCGAGACGAGGTCGGCCGAGAGCGAGCCGCTGGTCACCTCGCCCGACAGCACCGGGTCCTCGAGGTCGCAGTAGGTGTCGACGCCGCCGAGCAGGGTGTGCAGCCGCTCCCGCAGTCCGTCCAGGTCGGGGTCGGGGCCGGCGTCGGGCTCGAAGCGCTCCTCCGGGACGACGTCGACCAGGGCGCCGATGCGGGCTCCCGCGCCGCACAGCTGACCGACGGCGAGGAGGAGCACCGGCAGCGCCGCGTCGGGGGCCTCCCCGGACGTCACCTCCTGCAGGGCCGCCAGGTAGGCAGCCACCTCGAGGTGCATCTCCTGCGCGAGCAGGTCCCAGCCGTCGTCCTCAGCCTGGCTCATGAGCTCAGCCTACTCAGGAGGCGGTCGAGGGGCCTCCGGACAGCAGTCGCCGACCCTCGAAGGCGCGACCGAGGGTCACCTCGTCGGCATACTCCAGGTCCCCGCCGACGGGCAGGCCGGAGGCGAGCCGGCTGACCCGGACGCCCTCGAAGGCCTGCAGCATCCGGGCCAGGTAGGTGGCGGTGGCCTCGCCCTCGAGGTTGGGGTCGGTGGCGATGATGACCTCGCTGACCTGACCGTCGGCGAGCCGGGCGACGAGCTCGCGCACACGCAGGTCCTCGGGACCGATGCCACCGATCGGGTTGATGGCGCCGCCCAGCACGTGGTAGCGACCACGGAACTCGCGCGTCCGCTCGATGGCGGCCACGTCCTGGCTCTGCTCGACCACGCAGATCAGGCTGAGGTCGCGTCGGGGGTCGAGGCAGATCCGGCACTGCTCGGCCTCGGCGACGTTGCCGCAGATCTCGCAGAAACGCACCTTCTCCTTGATCTGCAGCAGCGCGTGGGCGAGGCGGGTGATGTCCTCGGGGTCGGCCGTCAGCAGGTGGAAGGCGATGCGCTGCGCGCCCTTGGGCCCCACACCGGGGAGCCGGCCGAGCTCGTCGATCAGGTCCTGGACCACGCCCTCATACACAAGGCAGGACTCTAGGTGTTCGCACCCACAGGGGCGGGATCGACCCCGGTGAGCCGATGCAGCAGCTCGCCCAGCTGCGCGGCGTCGGCCACGACCGCGTCCGCGCCGGCGGCCTCCAGGTCGGCACGACCGGACGCACCCCAGGTCACCGCCACCGCGGTCATACCGGCCGCTCGCGCGGCCTGGACGTCGACGACGGCGTCGCCGACGTAGGCGCACCCGGACGGGTCCAGGCCGAGGCGCCGCGCGCCCTCGAGCAGGGGCTCGGGGTGGGGCTTGTGACGCGAGACCTCCTCCAGGCCGACGACGTCCAGGTCGGGGAGCCCGACGATGCGCATCCCGCGCCGGACCGTCTCGGCGCGCTTGGAGGAGACCACGCCGACCGGCACGCCGGCGCCGACGAGGCCGGCGACCACCGCGTCGATGCCCGGCACGGCCTCGACGAGGGCGTCGTGATGGGCGAGGTTGTGCTCGCGGTAGCGGGCGACGAGCTCCTGCCCGCGCCCGGGATGCCGCTCCTCCAGCGGGTCGATGAGCGGACGGCCGATCCACGAGCGGAAGGTCGCCTCGTCCAGGTCGGGCTCGAGCTCGCTGAACGTGTGCCGGAAGGAGGCGAGGATGAGCGGGATCGTGTCGGCCAGGGTCCCGTCGAAGTCGAAGAGGAGCCCGGTGATCCGACCGGTCACGCGCTGCCCTGAGGAGCGCGCTGGTTGTACTCCCCCGCCCACTCCTGCCCGCTCATGGCGAGGATCGAGGCCATCACCTCGTCGGTGATCTGACGGCGCGCCCTGCCCTGCGGCACGCCGTCGAAGCGTCCCGCCACCTGGATCGGGGTGCCGAACTCGACGCGCACCTTGGCGCGGCGCGGGATGCGCGAGCCGACCGGCTGGATCTTGTCCGTGCCGGTCAGCGCCACCGGCACGATCGGGCAGCCGGCCTCGAGCGCCAGCCAGGCCACGCCGGTGCGGCCGCGGTAGAGGCGCCCGTCGCGGGACCGGGTGCCCTCGGGGTAGATGCCGAACGCCCCGCCTGCCCTGAGGTGTGCCAGGGCGAGGTCGAGCGACTCCTGGGCCGCCCGCGCGTCGTCGCGGTTGACGGGGATGGAGCCGACCCCGGTGAACCACTCGCGGCTGATCCAGCCCTTGACGCCCGTGCCGGTGAAGTACTCGGCCTTGGCGAGGAAGGCCACCTGGCGGGGCGAGGTGAGCGGGATGACGAGGCTGTCGACGAACGACAGGTGGTTGCTCGCCAGGATCACCGGCCCGGTGGCCGGCACGTGCTCGGTGCCGACCACGTCGGGTCGCCAGATCGCGGTGGCGAGCGGGGTCACGATCGGGTGGAGCACCTCGTAGAGCATCAGATCCTTCTCACGCCACAGGTTCGTCGTTGATGGCGATGACGGTACCGCCCAGGACCGACTCCACGACAGGCTGCCCCACCGCACCGGAGGAGGCGAGGTCCTCGTCGTCGTCGCTGGGGTCGTCCCCGAGGTCGTCCGTGCGGGCCGGCGTCGGGGCCGGCGCCGGAGCTGCGGCCGGCGCCGGGGTGCGAGTGCGCACCGGGGCAGGACGCTGGGGTATGCCGTCTCCCTCACCCGTCCCGGTGGCCCAGTCGGGCGCCGCGGAGGAGCGGGCCTGCTCGGCCCAGTCGGGACCGGACGGGGCGGCGGGGCGTGACGACGTGGCGCCCAGCTGCTCGGCCATGGACGGCTGCTGGGGGGCCGAGCCGTGGGGGGCCGAGCCGTGGGAGGCCGGCGAGGGTGTCGGCCCGGGCGCTGCCGCGGCGGGCGCCGGATCCCCACCGCGCGTGCGGAGACGACCCACCTGGGGCCGCTCCTCGACCGGCGGTGCCTGAGGCTCGGGCTGCTGAGGCTCCGGCTGCTGAGGCTCGGGCTGCTGAGGCTGGCGCTGCTCCGGCTGGTCCTGGCCGATGACGACCGCGTCGATGACGACCTTCAGCCCCAGCAGCTGGTCTATGGCGTGCTTGAGGGTCTCCTCGTGCCGCGTGCCCATGAACTTGTCGACCCACCAGTGGTCCGGCTTGCCGAGGCGGACCGTCCGCCCGTCGAAGTCCAGCAGCTGGGCGGTCTGCAGGCCGCTCCAGGTCTGTCGGCTCAGGCTGCGGACCGACTCGAGGATCTCGGGCCACTGCCGGCGCATCGCAGCGGTGTCCAGCACGCCCACCTCGGCAGACGGCTCCTCCGTGGGCACCGGGTGCTGCTGGGGCGGGCGGACCTGCTCCACCTGGGGCGCCGGCTGGGCCTGTCGCGGCTCCTGGACGACCGGGCGCGGCTGCTGCGTGGGCATCGCGGGCTGTGGCGAGAGACCCTGCTCGGGGCGGGCGGGAGCCACGCCGTCCGAGGCCGCGCTGAGGCGCCGCTCGATGCGGTCCAGGCGCGCGCCATACCCCTCCTCCCCGGCGGGGCCGGGCAGCAGGAGGCGGGCGACCAGCAGCTCGAGCATGAGGCGGAAGGACACGGCGCCGGTCATCTCCGACAGGCCCCGGCTGACCACGTCCGCGGCCCTGGACAGCGTCTCGGGCCCCTGCACCGCGGCCTGGTGGCGCATCCGCTCGACCTGGTCCGGCGGCAGCCCGGGCAGCAACCCACCGGCGGGGCGGTCGCCGACCGCGGCGAGCACGATGAGGTCGCGGTAGCGCTCCAGCAGGTCCTCGACGAACCGGCGCGGGTCGTGACCGGACTCCATCACCTTGTCGACCTGCTCGAAGACGGTCGCCGCGTCGCCGGCTGCCACGGCGTCGACGACCGCGTCGAGCAGCTCGACGTCGGTGAAGCCGAGCAGGGCGGCGGTGCGCTCGTAGGTCAGCCCCTCGGACCCCGCCCCCGAGATGAGCTGGTCGAGGACCGACAGCGAGTCGCGCACCGAGCCGGCGCCGGCCCGGGTGACGAAGGAGAGCACGCCCGGCTCCAGGGCGACGCCCTCCTGGGCGCACACCTGCTCGAGGTAGGACGTGAGCCGCTGGGGAGGGACGAGGTGGAAGGGGTAGTGGTGCGTCCGGGAGCGGATGGTCGCCAGGACCTTCTCCGGCTCCGTCGTGGCGAAGATGAACTTGACGTGGGGCGGCGGCTCCTCGACGACCTTGAGCAGGGCGTTGAAGCCGTTGGGCGTCACCATGTGCGCCTCGTCGATGATGTAGACCTTGAAGCGCGACTGCGCCGGGCCGAAGGCGGCCCGCTCCCGCAGGTCACGGGCGTCGTCGACGCCTCCGTGGCTGGCCGCGTCGATCTCGATGACGTCGATCGTGCCCGCACCGTCCCGGGCCAGGGCCACGCAGCTCTCGCACACCCCGCACGGCTCGGGCGTCGGGCCCTGCTCGCAGTTGAGGCAGCGCGCCAGGATCCGGGCGCTCGTGGTCTTGCCGCAGCCGCGCGGGCCGGAGAAGAGGTAGGCGTGGTTGACCCGGCCGGAGCGCAGCGCCTGCATGAGCGGCTCGGTGACGTGCTCCTGGCCTATGACGTCGGCGAAGGACTCGGGCCGGTAGCGGCGGTACAGGGCGGTGCTCACGGCACTGACACTAGCCGCCGCCACCCACCACCCCGACCTCGTGATCCACAGCCACCGGCGTCACGCCGGGCGCAGCACCGTCAGCCGGTGCGCGGCCCGGGTCAGCGCGACGTAGAGGACGCGCGCGCCACCCGGGGACTCCGCCACGATCGCGTCGGGGTCGACGACGAGCGTGGCGTCATACTCCAGACCCTTGGTCGAGAGGGGGTCGATCACCAGCACCCGGTCGTCGAGACGTGACAGAGGCTCCAGGGCGTGGCGCCACGCCTCGGGCAGGATGACGGCGACCGAGCCGTCGACCTGGCCCAGCAGCGCGACGACCGCCTCGCGCGCCTCCTCGGGCAGGGCCGCCCGGGGCACGGACAGCTCCACCGGCTCGTGACCCGTCTCGCGCACCGCCTCCGGGATGTCGGCGTCCGGCACGTGCTCGCGGATCATCCGGGCCGCGAGCGCGAAGATCTCGCGCGCGTTGCGGTAGTTGGTGTCCATGTGGAAGGAGCGCCGCACGCTGCTGCCGAAGGCCTCCTCGCGGGCCTGCGCGGCCTCCTCCAGGTCGGACCACGACGCCTGGGCCAGGTCCCCCACGACCGTCCACGACGCCCACCGACCCCGGCGGCCGAGCATCCGCCACTGCATCGGGGAGAGGTCCTGGGCCTCGTCGACGAGGACGTGGGCGTACTCCTCCACCGACCCGATGCGCCCGGCCAGCAGCCGGGTCCTCGGGTCGTGGCTGATCCGCTCGGAGGCGGTGGCCTCCACGGCCCGCACGAAGCCGTCCTCGTCCGGCTCGAGCGAGGCTCGCGGCGGGGCCTGGTCACGGCCGCTCCGCAGGGCGGCAACGCCATACTGCGAGGCGTCCTCGAGCTCCTCGATCTCGTAGAAGCCCCGCTCCTCGCTCGGCAGGTCGACGACCGTGCCCACCCGGGCGTGCAGGTCGTCCACGAGCGCCACGTCGGAGGCGGACCAGGTGCCCTCGCGGAGCGCGAGCCGGTAGGACTCGGCGAGCAGCGCGGCCTCCGCGCCCGGGAGCACGCCCAGCCGCAGGACCAGCGCCTCGTCGGCGAGCCAGAGCAGCATCTCCCGCGGGTCGACGGGGCGCCACCACTCCCGCAGGAAGGCCTCGACGTCGCCGGAGTCGACGAACCGGTCGACGAACTCCTGCTTCTCACCCGGCACCTGCACCTGCGCCCACGCCGCCTCGGCGAGGGCCTGGGCGGCCGCGTCGAAGGAGCTGTTGCGGTGGTGGTGGCGCAGCACCTGCGCGCGCACGCGGTCGAGGTCGCTCTTCTCGAGGCGGATCGCGTGGCCCATGACGAAGACCCGCAGCAGGTCAGGGCTGCCGGGGATCGCCAGCCGGGACAGGCGCGAGAGGAGCTGGCGGATCCGCAGGGACCCCTTGACGGCGGCGGTCGCGGGCGGGTCGAGCCGCTGGGCGGTCATGCCCGCGACCACGTCGCCCACCGAGCGCAGCACGACGCTGTCCTCCCCGAGGGAGGGCAGGACGCGCTCGATGTATGCCGTGTACGCGGCCGAGGGGCCCACCACGAGCACCCCGCCGCTCTCGAAGCGGCGACGGTCGGAGTAGAGCAGGTAGGCAGCGCGGTGCAGGGCGACCACCGTCTTGCCCGTGCCCGGGCCACCCGTGATCTCGGTGACGCCGCGGGCGGGGGCGCGGATGGCCTCGTCCTGGTGCTGCTGGATGGTGGCGACGATGTCGCGCATCCGGGCACCGCGGCTGCGGCTCAGCGCCGCCATGAGCGCGCCGTCGCCCACGACGACCATGTCCTCGGGGGCCTCGGCGACCATCAGGTCGTCCTCGATCCCGACGACGGTCTCGCCCTGGCAGCGCAGCACCCGCCGCCGCACGACACCCTGCGGGTCGACCGGGGTGGCGCGGTAGAACGGGGCCGCCGCGGGAGCCCGCCAGTCGACCACGAGCGGCTCGTAGTCGTCGTCGCGCACCCCCAGGCGACCGACGTAGCGGACCTCCCGGTCACCACCGTCCCCACCGTCCGGGTCCCCCACGCCCTCCGGGCCACCGTCGCCGTGGTCGAGGTCGAGACGGCCGAAGACCAGGCCCTCGTGCTGGGTCTCCAGCGACGCACGCCTCTTCGTCGCGGAGAAGACGAGCGCGTCGCGCTCGAAGAGTCCCGCCAGCTCTTCCTCCCGCGGGTCACCGGTGCCCCTGCGGTCGGTCTGACCCCGCGCCATCCCCTCGGCGTGCACGAGCTCGGTGCGGGCCGCCGCCTTGGCCAGCTCGGCGTAGACGCGGTCCACGTGCCGCTGCTCAGCCTCGATCTCGCCGGCGACGACGTCGTTGGTCGTAGCGCTCACACGCTCCCTCTCTCCTGCACGGGGGACGCCGTGGCACGTCCGCGCGGCACCCGCCGTCCCCTGACAAAGCAGACAGTCTACCGAGGGCGTCGCCGGCTCCCAGCCCGCAGGGCGTCGGCCCGGGGAGCCGGAGCGGGACCGTCAGGATCAGAGCCAGCCGCGCCGGGCCGCCTGCACCCCGGCCTGGAAGCGCGTGGCGGCGCCGAGGTGGTCCATGAGGTAGCGGACCCGTCGCTCCACCGTGCGCACCGAGATCCCGCTCTGGCGCGCGATGAGCTGATCGCTGGCGCCGGTGGCCAGCAGGGCCAGCACGCGGCGGTCGCGGTCGTCGAGGGGCACCCCGTCGAGCACGGTCCCCGTGCCGGTGTCCACCACCACGGCGAGCGGCGTGGAGAGCACCCAGATCTCCTGCAGCAGGGCCTCCACGCCCTTGAGCGGGCCGGTGCGGCGCGCCTCGAGCGAGCCGTCGCCGACGGGGTCGTGCCGGCTGAGGTCGAGGATCGCGGCGCGCGCGTCGCACAGCAGCAACGAGAACGGCAGCCCCGCGGCCACCCGGACGGGATGCCCGGCGGCTTGCGCACGCTCCACGAAGCTCATGGCGTGCGGGGTGTCCAGGAGCGCGGTGTCCACCACGATCCGCACGTCGACGCCCGACCGCACCGGCAGGACGCCTTCCTCGGTCGCGGACTCCTCGAGCAGGGCGAGCGAGGCGGCCGACGCGTCCAGCGCCCACCAGAGCCGCTCGGTGGCGAGGCGGTGCATCCCGCGGACGCGCTGGGCGATGTCCGCGACGCTCTTGAGCAGCTCCATACCGGCCGGCTGCAGCTCCCGGCCGTCGCCGACGGCGGCACGCCAGATCTGGTCCAGCTCGGAGGCGGTGGCCCGGGCCAGGGAGATGCGGCGTTCCCACCTCTCGATGTGGCGCAGGACCGCCTCCGCCGGCGGCACCACCTGCCAGGCGTCCCCCTCGACGTTCGGGACGAGCATGCCGCGCGCGGTGAGCTCTGCGGTGATGTCCTCGATCTCGGCGTCGTCCCACCCCTGCTTCCGCAGGGCGTCGAGCGTGGGACGCCCGAGCCGCACGGCGGTCAGCCAGAGGCGGCTGACGGACTCCTCGTAGGCCTCCCCGTGGAGCCGCGCGGGAGCTGGTGCGCGGGTCCCGCCGCGCCTGGCGGTCGTGCGTGTCATAGGCCGATGGTGACGGATCCCCGACAGTGACGCCAAGCCGACACCCTCGACGTGACAACACGGATCTCGTGTGCCATATTGGTGCTTACCGACTTCGGTCGGTCGCAGGGAAGTGTGCGTCGCCGGGTCAATGCCCCCCCCATCAACCTGGCTGACCCTGCCCTGTGTACGTGGCCCTCCTGGGAGATACCCCCCCTGCCTTCCAGGGGGGCCACACTTTTCTCCTCAGCACTTTTCTCCCCATCGCCTCCTTCCCCTGCCCGCACTGCGCCAGATTCCGTCTCCTCCTCCCGTCCAAGTAGGCTGGGAATCCGTGAAGCTCCTCCTGCTCGGCTCCGGCGCCCGTGAGCACGCCCTCGCCCGCTCCCTGTCCGCCGACCCGGCCGTCGACACCCTCCTGGCCCTGCCGGGCAACCCCGGGATCGCGGAGGTGGCGCAGTGCCGGCCGGGCGACCCGACCGACGTGACCGCCGTGGTCGCGCTGGCCCGCGACGAGCACGTCGACCTCGTCGTCGTCGGACCCGAGGCGCCGCTGGTCGCCGGGGTCGCCGACGCACTGCTGCAGGCAGGGATCCCGTGCTTCGGCCCGACGGCCGCGGCTGCGCGCCTCGAGGGCAGCAAGGCCTTCGCCAAGGAGGTCATGGCTGCCGCCGGGGTGCCCACCGCCGCCAGCCGCACCTGCTCCACGGCGACGGAGGTGGAGGCGGCTCTCACGGCGACGGGCGCGCCATACGTCGTCAAGGAGGACGGGCTCGCCGCCGGCAAGGGCGTGGTCGTGACCGAGGATCGGGAGGCGGCGCTGCAGCACGCGGCCGCCTGCCTCGCCAAGGAGGGTGGCCGCGTCGTCGTCGAGGACTACCTCGACGGACCGGAGGTCTCGCTCTTCTGCCTGGCCGACGGCTCCACCGTCGTCCCGCTCGAGCCCGCGCAGGACTTCAAGCGGGTCGGTGACGGCGACGTCGGTCCCAACACCGGCGGCATGGGCGCCTACACCCCCCTGCCGTGGGTCCCCGCCGGACTCGTGGACGAGGTCGTGCGCACCGTCGCCCTGCCCACGGTGCAGGAGATGGCCAGGCGCGGCACCCCGTTCACGGGCGTCCTCTACGTCGGGCTCGCCATGACGTCCGCGGGCCCGCGCGTCGTGGAGTTCAACGCCCGCTTCGGCGACCCGGAGACCCAGTCCGTGCTGGCCCGCCTCGAGACGCCGCTCGCCGGCGTCCTGATGGCCGCGGCGCAGGGCCGGCTGGCCGAGCTGCCGCCGCTGAGCTGGTCCCCGCGCAGCAGCGTCACCGTCGTGGTCGCCGCCGACGGCTACCCGGCCGCACCCGTCACCGGAGGCGTCATCACCGGGCTCGACGACGCGAGCGCCGTCGAGGGTGTCCACATCCTCCACGCGGGGACGCGCCAGGAGGGTGACGCTGTCGTCTCGGCCGGCGGGCGCGTCCTCTCGGTCGTCAGCCTCGGGGACGACCTCGCCGACGCCCGGGCCCGCGCCTACGCCGCCGCGGGGCGGATCGGTCTGCCCGGCTCCCACCACCGCACGGACATCGCGCTCGCCGCGCAGGAAGGACGGGTCCACGTGCCCACCGCCCACACCCCGGAGGCCGCCCCGCAGCTGCCCGGCCACGAGCTCCTCTACTCCGGCAAGGTGCGCGGGCTCTACGCCCCGCTCGACCCGGCGACGGGTCAGCGCGACCAGGAGCGGCTCCTGCTCGTCGCCTCGGACCGCATCAGCGCCTACGACCACGTGCTCGACACCCCGATCCCGGACAAGGGCAGCGTGCTCACCCAGATGTCGCTGTGGTGGTTCGACCAGCTCGCCGACCTCGCCCCGCACCACGTGATCTCCACCGACGTCCCGGAGCAGGTCGCGGGTCGCGCGGTCTACGTCCGACGGTTGCGGATGCTGCCCGTCGAGTGCGTCGCCCGCGCCTTCCTCACCGGCGGCGGCCTGGCGGAGTATGCCGCGACCGGCACCGTCTCCGGCGTCCCGCTGCCGGAGGGGCTGGTCGACGGGTCGCGGCTGCCCGAGCCGGTCTTCACGCCGAGCACGAAGGCCCCGATGGGCGAGCACGACCAGCCGATCTCCTTCGCCGAGGTCGAGGAGCTCGTCGGGCCCCGGCTGGCGGCACGGGTGCGTGACCTCACGGTCGCCATCCTCCAGCGCGGCAACGAGATCGCCGCCGACCGCGGCATCCTCATCGCCGACACCAAGGTCGAGTTCGGCATCGACCCGGCGCAGCTCGGGCTCGGCGACGGGGCCGACGAGGAGATCGACTGGGCCTCGGTGGACCCGGACGTCGTCGACGTGGTCCTCGCCGACGAGGTGCTCACGCCCGACTCCTCCCGCTTCTGGCGCGCGAGCGAGTGGGCACCCGGGCGCACGCAGACGTCATACGACAAGCAGGTGCTGCGCGACTGGCTGACCTCCCCGGCGAGCGGGTGGGACAAGGCCTCCGACACCCCGCCCCCCACCCTGCCCGACGACGTGGTGGAGCTGACCCGCGCCCGCTACGTCGAGGCCTACGAGACCCTGACCGGCCGGCCGTTCACCGCCGGCACCCCCGCCTGAGGAGACCGCCCCATGGCAACCGACCGTCACCCCGAGCACGTGCTCACCGCGTTCCCCGGCGGCAGCGCCCTGTCCGACTTCCGCGCCGCCGCCCTGCTGCGTCGGCTGCAGGCGGTCGCCCCGCAGGTGGCCTCCGTCTCCGCCCGCTTCGTCCACTGGGTCGCCTCGGACGCCGAGCTCACCCCGGCCGAGCACCAGTCGCTCGCCGCGATCCTGACCTACGGCGAGCCGTGGACCGACCCCGCGACCGACGGACGCGTCCTCGTCGTCGCCCCCCGCCTCGGCACGATCTCTCCCTGGGCGAGCAAGGCCACCGACATCGTGCACAACTGCGGCATACCGATCCACCGCGTCGAGCGGGTCACCGAGGTGCACCTCGGCCTCGCCGAGGGCGACCTGTCCGAGGAGGAGCTGGCGGGCTGCGCGGCCGTCCTGCACGACCGCATGACCGAGACGGTGCTCCCGGACCGCGAGGCCGCGGCGGCGCTGTTCACCGAGCAGGACGCGGCGCCGATGGAGCACGTCGACGTCCTCGGCCGGGGTCGCGACGCGCTCGTCGAGGCCGACCGGGCCTGGGGTCTGGCGCTCGCCGAGGACGAGGTCGACTACCTGGTGGACGCCTTCACCGGGCTGGGCCGCAACCCCAGCGACGTCGAGCTGACGATGTTCGCGCAGGCCAACTCCGAGCACTGCCGCCACAAGATCTTCAACGCCGACTTCGTCATCGACGGCGAGGTCCAGGACCGGTCGCTGTTCGGGATGATCCGCCACACCGAGCAGGTCAGCCCGCAGGGCACGGTCGTCGCCTACAAGGACAACGCCTCGATCATGACCGGCGGCCGCGTCACGCGGTGGGCGCCGGAGGGCGGCGCCGAAGGGCCCGAGGGCCTGGCCGGCCCGAGCCGCTACGCCCCCCGCGAGGAGGACGTCCACGTCCTCATGAAGGTCGAGACCCACAACCACCCGACCGCGATCTCGCCCTTCCCGGGCGCGGCGACAGGCGCGGGCGGCGAGATCCGCGACGAGGGCGCGACGGGCCGCGGCTCGGCCCCCAAGGCGGGCCTGTCCGGCTTCGTCGTCTCCAACCTGCGGCTGCCCGGCACCTCCGAGCCCTGGGAGGCGGAGGAGTATGGCGCGCCCGCGCACCTGGCCAGCCCGCTGGAGATCATGGTGGAGGGACCGATCGGGGCGGCCGCCTTCAACAACGAGTTCGGCCGACCGGCGCTGGGCGGCTTCTTCCGCGTCTTCGAGCAGACCGTCGACGGCGTGCGCCGCGGCTACCACAAGCCGATCATGAGCGCCGGCGGCCTGGGCGCCATCAGCGCCTCCCAGACCGAGAAGGTCCGCTTCCCGGCCGGGACGCTGCTCGTGCAGCTCGGCGGGCCCGGCATGCGCATCGGCATGGGCGGCGGCGCCGCCTCCTCGATGGCCTCGGGCGTCAACGCGGCCGAGCTCGACTTCGACTCGGTGCAGCGCGGCAACCCCGAGATGCAGCGCCGCGCCCAGGAGGTCATCAACCACTGCGCCAACCTCGGCGAGGCCAACCCGATCCTGGCGATCCACGACGTCGGTGCCGGCGGTCTGTCCAACGCCTTCCCCGAGCTCGTCGACGACGCGGGCCTCGGCGCCCGCTTCGACCTCGGCGCCGTCCCGCTGGAAGAGTCCGGCCTCGCGCCCAAGGAGATCTGGTCCAACGAGAGCCAGGAGCGCTACGTCCTAGCCCTCGCGCCGGAGTCGCTGCCGGCGTTCCGCGCGCTGTGCGAGCGTGAGCGCTGCCCCTTCGCGGTCGTGGGCGTCGCGCAGGCCGACGGCCAGCTCGTGCTCGGCGAGGACGAACTCAGCGCCGTCGACATGCCGATGGAGGTGCTGCTCGGCAAGCCGCCGCGGATGACCCGCGACGTGCAGCGCACCACCCGGCGTGGCGACGACCTCGCCCTGGAGGACCTCACCGAGGAGGAGGTGCGGGACGCGGCCTACGCCGTCCTGCGCCACCCGAGCGTGGCGTCCAAGCGCTTCCTGGTCACCATCGGTGACCGCACCGTCGGTGGCCTGAGCCACCGCGACCAGATGGTCGGCCCGTGGCAGGTGCCGGTGGCCGACGTCGCCGTGACGCTCTCGGACCACTTCGGGCTCGCCGGCCAGGCGATGTCCTCCGGCGAGCGCACGCCGCTGGCCTCGGTCGACGCGCCCGCGTCGGGCCGGATGGCGGTCGGCGAGGCGCTGACCAACCTGCTGGCCGCGCCGGTCGCCTCGCTGCGCGACGTCAAGCTCTCGCTCAACTGGATGGCCGCGGCGGGCGAGGCCGGCGAGGACGCCGCCCTCTACGACACCGTCCAGGCCGTCGCGATGGAGCTGTGCCCGGCCCTGGGCATCGGCGTGCCCGTCGGCAAGGACTCGCTGTCGATGCGCACCACCTGGTCCGAGGACGGGCAGACCAAGCAGGTCGTCTCGCCCGTCTCCCTGGTCGTCTCCGCCTTCGCCTCGCTGGCCGACGTGCGCGGCACCCTGACGCCCCAGGTCAGCGCCGGCGACGCGCTCGTGCTCGTCGACCTCGGCGCCGGGCGCGACCGGCTCGGCGGGTCGATGCTCGCCCAGGTCCGCGGCGCCTTCGGCGGCACCGTGCCCGACCTCGACGAGCCGGCCCACCTCCAGGCCCTCGCCGAGGCGCTCACCGAGCTGCGCGCGCAGGGGCTCGTGACGGCATACCACGACCGCAGCGACGGCGGCCTGTGGGCCGCGCTGTGCGAGATGGCCTTCGCCGGCGGCGTGGGGGTGAGCGTCTTCGCCCCGGAGGGTATGTCGTACGCCGACCCGCTGGCGGGCGGGCTGGCCGCCGTCTTCACCGAGGAGCTGGGCGTCATCCTGGGCGTCCCCGGCGACCGCGTCGACGAGGCCGTGGCGGTGCTCTCCGCGCACGGGCTCGGCGAGCTGACCCACGAGATCGGCGAGGCGATCAGCGACCGCCGCGTCAAGGTCCGCTCCGGCGAGGTCGTGCTCGACGAGCCGGTGCGCGAGCTGGCCCAGGCGTGGGACGAGGTGTCCTGGCGCATCGCGGGCCTGCGCGACAACCCGGCGTGCGCGGACGAGGAGCACGCGGCCTTCGGGGCCGACGACGACCCCGGACTGCGGGTCGAGCCGAGCTTCGACCCCGGTGAGGACGTCGCCGCGCCCTACCTCAACCTCGGCGCGCGGCCCAAGGTCGCCGTCCTGCGCGAGCAGGGCGTCAACAGCCACGTGGAGACGGCCTTCGCCTTCGACCGGGCGGGCTTCGACACCTACGACGTGCACATGACCGACCTGCAGGCGGGACGCTTCAACCTCAGCGACGCCGGGGTGAAGGGGCTCGTCGCGGCCGGTGGCTTCTCCTACGGCGACACGCTCGGCGCCGGTGAGGGCTGGGCGCGCTCCGTGCTCTACAACGAGGCGCTGCTCGAGAGCTTCTCGGCGTTCTTCGCGCGCGAGGACACCTTCGGGCTCGGCATCTGCAACGGCGCCCAGATGTTCGCCGCTCTCGCCGAGCTGATCCCCGGTGCCGAGGCGTGGCCGCGGTTCACCCGCAACCGGTCGGAGCAGTACGAGGCGCGCCTGTCGATGGTCGAGGTGCTGGACAGCCCGTCGATCTTCTTCACCGGCATGGCCGGCTCGCGGCTGCCGATCGCCGTGGCGCACGGCGAGGGCCTGGCCAACTTCACCGCCCGCGGCGACGAGGCGACCGTGCTGCGCGCGGCGCGCTACGTGGACAACCGCGGCGAGGTGGCGACCACCTACCCGGCCAACCCCAACGGATCGCCGGACGGCCTCACCGCGGTGACGACGCCGGACGGCCGGTTCACCGCGATGATGCCGCACCCCGAGCGGGTCCAGCGCAACGTCCAGATGTCGTGGACCTCGGGGCCGGTCGAGGACGCGAGCCCGTGGCTGCGGATGTTCCGCAACGCGCGGGTCTGGGTGGGCTGATCAGCGCTCCTCGATGAGCATCCAGCGCGACGCCAGCCCTGGACGGCCTCACGTCGCTCATCCAGAGCCCGCCGCCTTGGCCACGAGCGCCTCGACGAGCGTGGCGTCCTGGGCGGTCAGCTCGGTCAGGGCGTAGCTCGTCGGCCACATGGCGCCCTCGTCCAGCCTGGCGGCGTCCTCGAAGCCGAGCGTGCTGTAGCGCGACTCGAACTTGCCCGCAGGCTTGAAGAAGACCACCACCTTGCCCTCCGGCGTGGACCACGCGGGCATGCCGTACCAGGTCTTGGCCACGAGGTGCGGGGCGACGCGCCTGACGATGTCGTGGATCCTCGTCGCGATCCGGCCCTCGGCCTCGGGCATCTCGGCGATCTTGTCGAGGAGGTTCTGCTCGAGCTCCTCCTTCTTCTGCGCGGCCTTGAGCTCCTTGGCCCGCTCGCGCATGGCCCTCTTCTCGCCGGCGCTGAAGCCGTCGTCCTTGGCTGCCACCTCGGTGTCCTCCCTCAGGCCTGGCTGACGCGGACGGAGTTGCCTGCAGGGTCGCGAACGGCGAAGTCGCGCGCGCCCCACGCCTGGTCCATCGGCTCTTGGACGACGTCGACCCCGCTGGCCTGGACCCGCTCGAAGGCGGCGTCGAGGTCGGCGGCCGCGAGGTTGATGCCGGCGAAGGTGCCCTTGGCCATCATCTCGGCGATGACGGCGCGTTCGTCGTCGGTGATGCCCGGGTCGACGGCCGGCGGGTGCAGCACGATCGAGGTGGTGGGCTGCCCGGGCGGGCCGACGGTGATCCAGCGCATCGTGCCCTGGCCCACGTCGCCGCGGACCTCGAAGCCGAGGACGTCGCGGTAGAACGCGAGAGAGGCCTCGGGGTCGTCGACGGGGAGGAAGCTGGAGGAGATCGTGATGTCCATGAGCGCCACGCTACGGCGCGGTCGACAGCGGGGCTTCTCGATTCCTGATCGGTCTCGTCACCGCGCGCGTCACGCACGGGGGTATGGCGGGCACGCCCGCCTCCCGTCGGTAGGCGCTCGGGGGCCTGCCCACCAGCTCGGCGAAGCGGGTGCTGAACGTGCCGAGGGAGGAGAAGCCGACCTGGAAGCACACCTCGGTCACGCTCAGGTCGCCGCGCCGCAGCAGCGTCATCGCGCGCTCGACCCGTCGGGTCATCAGGTAGGAGTAGGGCGACTCGCCGTACGCTTCCCGGAAGCGTCGCGACAGGTGGCCGGCGGACAGGTGGACCCCGCGGGCAAGAGCCTCGACGTCGAGCGGCCGGGCGTACTCGCGGTCCATCCGGTCGCGCACCTGCCGCAGCAGGCGCAGCTCGCGCAGCCTGGCCTCGCGCGCGGAGCCGGACCCCGGGTCACCCATGGGGCCAGTGTGTCACCGACGTGCCTGCGCAGCGTCGTCGGGCATCTGTCCCGGCGACGTGCCGGGAGGGACGATCACGGCCCTTCAAGTAACGGCACCTCGAGGTCGTACGCCAGCACGATGGCTCTTGCGAGGTGGCGCTCCTGCTCGGGCGTGAGGAAACCCAGCCTCCGTCCCAGGAGGTCGGCGGGGATGGTCAGGACGTTGTCCATCGAGACAGCGCTGTCGTGGTCCAGCCCGTTTGCACGTCCTACCGGCACTTCGCTGGACAGCCCCTTGACGGTCGACGTGATGGGAGCCACGGTCACCTTGGTCATCACGGCGCGGGCAGTGTCGCGGGTGAGCACCAGGACGGGGCGGGTCTTGTCGAGCCGCGCGAGGCAGATCTCACGCAACGTCAGTCGTCCAGTGTCGGGTGGGCCACGGACCAGGTGACGAGCTCGTCGAGGTCATCGGCCGTGCCCTTCTTCTTCAGGGTCTGGGCGTCCTGCTGCGCGGCGTGCAGGCGCATCTCGCGCTCCAGGGCTGCGGCCACCAGGGCGGCTCGGCTGGGTGCCTTGCCACTGGCCACGCTCCGGTCCAGGAAGCGAACCATCTCGTCAGGGAGCCGTACCGCGATCTGTGTCGTCACGCCGTGAGCATACCAGACAGAATCCCACAATGGGATGCACTACTCTGCCACCCAGGGTCTACCGTCGTGCTATGGAGACGATCCCGCGAGCCTCCCGACCCACCTTCCCGGACGGGTACGGCATACCGGAGAGCAGCGAAGGCCTGCTCAGCTGGGACCAGGTCGAGCCGCGGCTGCGGGAGGCCCGGCACTACTGGCTGAGCAGCGTGCGACCGGACGGGCGGCCGCACTCGGTGCCGCGCTGGGGCGTGTGGGTGGACGGGCGGTTCTGGTACGACGGCGCGCCCACCACACGGCATACCCGCAACGTCGAGACCAACCCTGCCGTCACCCTGACGCTCGAGAGCGGCACCGAGGTGGTGATCGTCGAGGGCGAGTCGCACGCGACGCGCGCGGACCCCGAGGGGCTGGGGGCGCGGCTGGCCGAGGCGTTCGGGAAGTACCACGACGCCGGCTACCGTCCCGGCCCCGACGCCTGGGCGGGCGCGGACGGCGGCGGCCTGCGGGTCATCACGCCGACCCGCGCGATGGCGTGGTTCGCCTTCCCGACCGACTGCACGCGGTTCACCTTCGCGGGTCGTGGCGAGGGGGTATGACGTGGGCTGGCGGGAGGGTGGGACGCCGGAGCGGCCCGCGGTGTACTTCGACGGGCCGGAGGACTTCCGCGCCTGGCTGGAGGAGCACCACGCGACCGCCGACGAGCTGTGGATGGGCCTGTCCAAGAGGCATGTCGCCGACCGCGGCAGCCGGGCTCATGCGTCCCGCAGGCCTGGCGGCCTTCGAGGCCCGGGACCCGGACCGCACGGGCACCTACTCCTACGAACGTCCCACCGAACCGACCGACGAGCAGCTGGCGGCGATCACCGCCGACCCGGCGGCTGCGGCGTTCTGGGCGCAGGCACCGCCGGGCTATCGCAGGGCGGTGGCGGCGTGGCTCGTCGACGCCAGGCAGCAGTCGACCCGCGACCGACGCCTGCGCCAGCTGGTCGACGACTCGGCAGCCGGACGGCTGGTGCCACCGCAGCGCTACGGTGAGGTGCCGCGGTGGCTCGAGCGGGCGGCGGACGCCGCGCGCGCCGCAGGGGCGTCCCTCAGGCCCGCGCCGGTCTCCCCGCGCAGGACCTCGTCGAGGCGGCGGAGGTCCTGCGTCATGGCACGCCGCATCGCCACCGACATCGCGCCCGAGCCGAGCGAGGCGAACCCGCGCGGTGCGCCGTGGTTGCGCAACGACATACCGGTGTCCTCGCCCTCGTCCCACCACTCGTAGGTGGTCTCCATCGGGAACGGGCCGGAGGCCGTCCGCATCACGAGCCGCCGGTCAGGGACGAGCTCGACGATCTCGTAGGTGTAGGAGAGCTCGCGGCCGAGGAAGCGGGCGACGAAGTCCAGCAGGGCGCCCACCCGTACCGACCGGTCCTCGCCGTGCCAGCGCACGGAGCGGATGTTGGAGTACCAGGCGGGCGCGTTGCTCGGGTCGCCCGCGAAGGACGCCACCCGCGCGCGCGGCGCCGCGATGATGCCCCGGACGGTGACGTCGACCGTGCCCACGGGAGGTCAGTCGCGCCCGAGCAGGTCGTGGCGGACCACGACCTCGTCGCGACCCGGCCCGACGCCGATGACGGACACCCTGGCCCCCATGAGCTCCTCGAGCCGCAGGACGTAGCGCTGGGCGGCCTCGGGCAGCTCCTCGAAGCTGCGGCAGCCGGTGATGTCCTCGCTCCAGCCGGGCAGCTCCTCGTAGACCGGCGTGGCGTGGTGGAAGTCGGACTGGTTGACCGGCATCTCCTCGAAGCGCTGACCCTGCACGTCGTAGGCGACGCAGACCGGGATCGTCTCGAGCCCCGTGAGCACGTCGAGCTTGGTGACGACGAAGTCGGTGATCCCGTTGACCCGCTGGGCGTAACGGCCGATGACGACGTCCGCCCAGCCGCACCGGCGGGGACGGCCGGTCGTCGTGCCGTACTCCGCGCCGACGTCGCGCAGCCGCTGGCCGAGCTCGTCGTCCAGCTCGGTCGGGAACGGACCCTCGCCGACGCGCGTGGTGTAGGCCTTGAAGACACCGATGACCCTCTCGATGCGGGTCGGCGGCACGCCGGAGCCGGTGCAGGCTCCCCCGGCGGTCGCGTTGGAGGACGTCACGAACGGGTAGGTGCCGTGGTCGACGTCGAGCAGCGTCGCCTGGCCCGCCTCGAAGAGCACGGTCTCACCCCGGTCGAGGGCCTCCCCGAGCTCGAGCACGGTGTCGGTGACCATCGGGCGGATGCGCTCCGCGTGCCGCAGCAGCTCCTCCACCACCTCGTCGACCTCGATGGCGCGGCGGTTGTAGATCTTGAGCAGCAGCTGGTTCTTGACCTGGAGCGCGGCCTCGACCTTCTGCCGCAGGATCGAGGTGTCGTAGAGGTCCTGGACGCGCACGCCGATGCGGTTCATCTTGTCGGCGTACGTCGGGCCGATGCCGCGTCCGGTCGTGCCGATGCGGCGCTTGCCCAGGAAGCGTTCCGTCACCTTGTCGAGCACCCGGTTATAGGCGGGTATGACGTGGGCGTTGGCGCTGATCCGCAGCGTGGAGGTGTCCACGCCGCGCGCCTCGAGCGCGTCGAGCTCCTCGATGAGCACGCCGAGGTCGATGACGACGCCGTTGGCGATGACCGGGGTGCAGCCGGGCGAGAGGATCCCGGAGGGCAACAGGTGGAGGGCGTACTTCTGGTCCCCGATGACCACCGTGTGACCGGCGTTGTTGCCGCCGTTGAACTTCACGACGTAGTCGATCTCGGAGCCGAGCAGGTCGGTGGCCTTGCCCTTGCCCTCGTCGCCCCACTGGGCGCCCACCAGGACGATCGCCGGCATATGCCCGCCTTTCGGGTTGTGGACTGGAGCCTGATCCTATCGTCGGTCGCCGTCCAGCAGGCCGCGCCCGGCGATCGCCATCCCCAGCTGGAACCGCGTGTCGACGCCGTGCTCGTCCATGAGGGCCGCGATCCGGCGACGGACGGTGCGCAGGCTCAGCCCGAGCTGGCGTGCCAGCGCCTCGTCCTTGAAGCCCAGGGCGAGCAGCTCGAGCAGCTTGACGTCGCGGGCCGAGGCGTCCTGACCGAACATCGGCTCCGCGCGACGCCACAGCTCCTCGAAGAGGCTCACGAAGACGTCCACCACCGCCGCCGGTCGGAGCAGCAGGAAGTCGCCCTCCTCGCCACCGCCCTCGGCGAGCAGCACGCCGCCCCGGCCGAAGACCGCGAACTCGGACCGGATCGCGTCGTCGGGCAGGTAGCGCTGCTGCTCGCCCGCGGACGCGCGGGCCTCGGCGAAGAGGTGCCAGTGGGGATCGGCGAGGATCGAGAGCGGGAAGATGCTGCGGACGACGCGGCCGGAGGCGACGACCTCCTCGAACTGCCGGCGCACGGCCTCGTCGTGACCGGGTCCGGTGTCGACCCCGCTCGCGACCTGCAGGAGGTCACCGCGCGAGGTGCGGACCAGGTGGTCGACGACGGCCGGTGCCTGGCTGGGGGCCACCTCCTCGAAGGCCGGCAGCCGCGGCCCGGAGAGCTGCAGGCCCCGTCGGTAGTCGAACTCGAAGCTCTCGAGGGAGGCCCGCAGACCCAGCAGCTCGTCGCGCCGGGCGTCCAGCCGGGCCTCCTCCTGGTCCAGCAGACGCCCGACCGTGGACCGCGGGTCGTCGACACGCACCTGGCCCTCGGTTCCCCGGGCGGCGAGCTGGAGGGCCTCCAGGTGCCGGAGCGACACCAGGGCGCGGTGCAGCGGCCAGCCGAGCCGGTCGGCGTGCTCCTCGAGGGTGCCCGGCGCGGAGCGGAGGAGGTGGCGGTAGAAGTGCTCCACCTCCGGCTCGAGGGCGAGACGTCGTGGTTGAGACTTCACGTATGGCAGGTTAAGGCCACTGGCACACTTGGGCCACCTGGCACGACGGTCCTCTGATTACATAGCCAGGTCGGACGAGACGTCAGGGGACGCGAGCCGTCTGACCACAAGGGGGCGTGGCGGGCGCCGGGTCGAGCGACCCGGCCCCCGCCACGCTAGGGGTCCTGTCTACAGCCCGAGCTCGCGGGCGGCCTCCGCGGACGAGGCCCGGAGGAACTCGGTGCACCGCACCTGCTCGTCGGTCTCGCCGATCCGGCCGGCCGCCCTCGCGAGCGCCGCGAGCGCGCGCAGGAATCCGCGGTTGGGCTCGTGCTCCCACGGGACCGGCCCCTGACCCCGCCACCCGGCGCGCCGCAGCGCGTCCAGGCCGCGGTGGTAGCCGGTGCGCGCGAAGGCGTACGCACCCACGGCGTCGTCCCGCCCCAGCGCCTCCTCGGCCAGCCTGGCCCAGGCCAGGCTCGAGGCCGGGTATGCCGCAGCGACCTCGCGCGGGTCCGCGTCGCCCCGCGCGGCGGCGGGGTCGTCCGGCAGATGCGTGGGCGGGACGCCCAGCAGGTCGGGTCCGCTCACGCGTGCGTGCCCGCCGAGCGCAGGTGCTCGCACGCCTCGACGACGCGCGCGGCCATGCCGGCCTCCGCCTGCTTGCCCCAGGCGCGCGGGTCGTACATCTTCTTGTCGCCGACCTCGCCGTCGACCTTGAGGACGCCGTCGTAGTTGCCGAACATGAAGGCGGCGACCGGCCGCGTGAAGGCGTACTGCGTGTCGGTGTCGATGTTCATCTTCACCACGCCGTAGTCGACCGCGTCGGAGATCTCCTGCGCCGAGGATCCGGAGCCGCCGTGGAAGACCAGGTCGAAGGGGCGAGCGTCCTCGGCGAGGCCCAGCTCCTTGGCCGCGGCGGACTGCGCGGTCTGCAGGATCTCCGGACGCAGCTTGACGTTGCCCGGCTTGTAGACGCCGTGCACGTTGCCGAACGTCAGCGCGGTGAGGTAGCGACCCCGCTCGCCGGCGCCGAGGGCCTTGACCGTCGCGATCGCGTCCTCCGGCGTGGTGTAGAGCTGCTCGTTGATCTCGTTGGCGACACCGTCCTCCTCGCCGCCGACGACGCCGATCTCGACCTCGAGGATCGTCCGCGCCTGGGCCGAGAGCTCGAGCAGCTCCTCGGCGATGACGAGGTTCTCCTCCAGCGCCACGGCCGAGCCGTCCCACATGTGCGACTGGAAGTAGGGCAGACCGCCCTGCTTCACCCGCTCGATGGAGGCGGCGAGCAGCGGCCGGACGAAGCCGTCGAGCTTGTCCTTGGGGCAGTGGTCGGTGTGGAGGGCGATGTTGACGTCGTACTTCTTGGCGACCTCGTGGGCGAAGGCGCTGAAGGCCAGCGACCCGGTGACCATGTCCTTGACCCCCTGGCCGGAGAAGTACTCCGCCCCACCGGTCGAGACCTGGATGATGCCGTCCGAGCCCGCGTCCGCGAAGCCCTTGATGGCGGCGTTGAGGGTCTGGCTGGAGGAGACGTTGATGGCCGGGTAGGCGAAGTTTCCTGCCTTGGCCCGGTCGATCATGTCGGCATAGACCTCGGGGGTGGCGATGGGCATGTGAGTCCTCCTCGGACGGCGTCGGCGCGGGGCTGACCCCCATGCTTCCACAGCGCCGTCACGCGTGCTGCAGGGCCCAGTGGTACATGACGATCGCCGCCGCCGCGCCTGCGTTGATCGAGCGCGTGGAGCCGTGCTGGGTGATCGCCAGCACCTCCTGGCAGGCCGCCAGCGCCTCCTCGCTCAGCCCCGGACCCTCCTGACCGAGGAGGAGTATGCAGTGGCGCGGCACGGCATACCCCTCCAGCGGGCGGGACCCGGGGACGTTGTCGACGCCGAGGAGCGGCAGGCCCCGGGCTGCGGCCCAGGCCGCCAGGCTCGCGACGTCCGGGTGGTGGTGCTCGTGCTGGTAGCGGTCGGTGACCATCGCGCCCCGACGGTTCCAGCGCCGCCGTCCGACGATGTGGAAGGCGGCGGCGTTGAAGGCGTTGGCCGTGCGGATGACCGAACCGATGTTGAAGTCGTGCTCCCAGTTCTCGACCGCCACGTGGAAGCCGTGCCGTCGGGTGTCGAGGTCCGCGACGATCGCCTCGTGGCGCCAGTAGCGGTAGCCGTCGACGACGTTGCGGGCATCACCCTCGCGGAGCAGCTCCGGGTCCAGGTGCGCGGGCAGCTCCCCGCTCGCGTCCGTCGGCCACTCCCCCGGCCACGGGCCGACCCCGACCGCGGGGCGCGACGTCATACCGACGGGGTGGAGGCGCGCGCCCGGGCGCGGTTGCGGCGCACCCGCTGGACGACGAACCACAGCATCGCCACCGCGACCACGCCGATGACCACCTTCTGGAAGGTGTCGGCGTAGGGCTCGACGCGGTGCCAGTTCTCGCCGAGCTGGTAGCCGGCGATGACGAAGACGGAGTTCCACAGCAGGCTGCCAGCCAGGGTGAGCAGCGTGAAGACCACGACCGACATCCGCTCGATACCGGCGGGGATGGAGATGAGGCTGCGGAAGATCGGGATCATCCGGCCGAAGAAGATCGCCTTGCGTCCGTGCCGGTCGAACCATGCCTCGGTGCGGTCCAGGTCGGCGAGGTCGACGAGCGGCAACCTGGCCCACAGCGCCCGGAAGCGGGTGCGGCCGAGCAACGCGCCGAGGGTGTAGAGAAGGAGCGCGCCGACCACCGAGCCCGCGGTGGTCCAGGCGATGGCACCCGCCAGCGTGAAGGTGCCCTGGCTGGCGGTGAAGCCGGCCAGGGGCAGGATGATCTCGCTCGGGATCGGGGGGAAGAGGTTCTCCGAGGCGATGGCCAGGGCCGCGCCCGGGCCCCCCAGTCGCTCCATCAGGTCGACGGCCCACCCGGCCACCCCGGTCAGGTCGGTCTGCGTGCTCACGCGAAGGTTCTCCTCATCGATGCGGTCGCCCGATTGTCCCATCCGACGCGCGCCGGGCCCGAATCCGTGGCCCGACCTGCGATCTCGCACTACGGTGGGAGGAGCGCCGCAACATCTGCGGGTGCCTCGGACGCGGCCTGCCCGGTCGCCACTAGGAGGAACGCCTCATGAACGACACCACCAAGTGGATCATGATCATCCTGCTGCTCCTGCTCATCGGCGCAGCGGTGTTCATGCTGCTCCGCTCGCCCGGCAAGGACAACGGCGACGACCGCGCCGTGACCGACGTCGACCGGGACCGTGACGGCCTCGCGGACACCGACGCCGCACCGGTCGCCCCGGTCGAGACGTCCCGCCCGGACCGCGAGGTCTTCGACCAGGCTGCGGTCGACCAGACCCCCGCCGGCACGTATGCCGAGGCACCGGTCGCCGAGCCGGTCTACGACGAGCCGGTCGCCGAGACCCCCGTCTACGACGAGCCGGTCGCCGAGACCACCTACGACGAGCCCGAGTTCCGGGACACCCCGCTCCCCGCCGACGACGAGACCACCTACGCCGAGCCCGAGTTCCGGGACACCCCGCTCCCCGCCGACGACGAGCCGACCTACGACGAGCCGGTCGCCGAGGCCCCCGCCTACGACGAGCCCGAGGCCGACCGCCAGGAGCGCATCAGCCGTTCCGCCGAGATCGGCGCGCTCGGCGCCGCAGGAGCGGCGGGAGTGGCGGGTGCGGCGGCCGGCGCCACGGCCCCCACGGCGGAGGAGACGGGCTATGCGCCGGACGCCGGTGCGCACGAGCCCGACACCACCTACGTCGACGAGACGTCCCGCCCCACGGTGACCGAGGGTGCCGCGGAGGAGGTCGCCGACGTCCACCCGCTGACCGACCAGGACATCGACGCGGGCGCGAGCACGGAGCCGCTGACCGCCGACGCGGTCGTGGAGCAGGCCGACGCCGCGGACTCCGCGCCCGAGTATCCCGTCGGTGACGACGCCACCTATCGGGTCGAGGCCGGCGAGGCCGTGGCGGTCGAGGAGCCCCTCGCCACGCCGACCGACACCGAGCAGACGACGGCGTCGCCGACCTACACCCAGGACGAGCTCCTGTCCGCCCAGGAGCCGGCCACCACGACCGGCTTCGTCGAGAGCTCCTTCGGCGCCGGCTCGGCGGAGCCCCTCGAGGACGGCACGGGTCCGGCGGGGTGGCAGGTCAAGGGCAACGCCGGGTCGATGCTCTTCCACACCCCGGACTCGCCCTCGTATGACGCTGTGCGCGCCGAGGTGTGGTTCGAGAGCGAGGACGCGGCCCGCAACGCCGGCTTCGCCCACTGGGACCGCCGTCGCCGCTGACCCGGTCCCGTCCCGCGAAGAGGCCCCGCCGACCCCGTCGGCGGGGCCTCCCGCACGTTCCCACCGGTCACGCGAGCCAACGTCCGCACCTCCCGGCACGGTGCGCGTGTGGCCTGAGAAAACGCCTGTGATTTCGCAAGATTCTGCTCCCGCCCAAATGACACCGATGTGATATCCGGGCTGACCTGCGCATTGCCCCCCGCGACGTGATGAAGATCACATACTTACAGAGTTGTAGTTCCCGGCAAAACCACACTCTCGCAGGTCAGCGGGGGTTGCGCGCCCGTCGGAACGGGGGTTCACTGCTCTTGCCCGGCCCCCTCCGGGCATGTCCCATCCTGATCGTGATCGATGGAGCTCGCTCCCATGCCCACACGTACGCGCCGCATCACCAAGCACCTCGTGGCGACCGCCGCCGCGGCCGCCCCGGTGATCGTCCTCGCCCCGACCGCCCACGCCGCGCCGGCACCTCAGGCCCCGCTGCCACGCACCCCGCTCGGTCATGGCTCCGCCCTGCCGGCCACGCCGGCGCTGCCGGCCACCCCGGTGCTGCCGACCGTCGAGACCAGCGTCACGCGCGTCGTCTCCGTCGCGGTCGCCAACGTGCGCTCCGGGCCGTCCACGGCATACTCCGTCGTCGGGACCAAGACGCAGGGGACCACGGTCCAGGGGACCGTGACCTCCAACGGGTGGCTCAAGATCTCCGACCGGCAGTTCATGGCGCCGTCCGTGCTCACCACCCCCTCGACGGGCACGGTCACCCAGTACGTCACCGCCTCCGTGGGCAACGTGCGCTCCGGCCCAGGTCTGGAGCACCGGATCGTCGGCACCCTGACCGGCGGCACCCAGGTCCGCGGCACGTGGGTCAACGGCTGGCTGAAGATGGGCGACGGCCGCTACATGAGCGGCACCATCCTCACCTCGGACGCCCCCGGCGGTGGCGGCGAGACCGCGGAGAGCGTGACCCGCTGGGTGACGGTCAACGCCAATGTCCGGTCGGGTCCGTCGACCACCTACGCGATCGTCGGCTCCCGTCAGGCAGGGGCGAAGGTCACCGGCCAGCTCACCTCCAACGGCTGGCTCAAGATCGCCGACCGGCAGTTCATGTCACCCGGCGTGCTGACGTCCCAGGACCCGGGCGGCACCCCGGCCCCGGCGCCGGCACCTGAGACCGTGACCCGGTGGGTCGACGTCGCCGTCGCCAACGTGCGCTCCGGTCCGTCGACGTCGTATGCCGTGTCCGGCACCAAGACGCTCGGCGCCCAGGTGTCCGGCACCATCAGCACCAACGGCTGGCTGCGCATCTCCTCCAGCCAGTGGATGTCGCCGACGGTGCTCTCCGACCAGGCGCCAGCGCTCACGCCGCCGAGCGACCCGAACCCCGTCGTCCCGCCCCCGCCCACGGAGGACACGACCGCGCTCCGCCAGGCGATCCTGGCCACGGCGGCGTCCTACGTCGGCTACCCCTACGTCCTGTACGGCAC
The DNA here is from genome assembly GCF_014636495.1 of Ornithinimicrobium tianjinense. Taxonomy (GTDB): domain Bacteria; phylum Actinomycetota; class Actinomycetes; order Actinomycetales; family Dermatophilaceae; genus Ornithinicoccus; species Ornithinicoccus tianjinensis. Next base: position 80,917 of record NZ_BMEM01000001.1, on the reverse strand, counting down.
GCCGCCCGAGGCCTTCGACTGCTCGTCCTACACCTGGTGGGTCTACAAGCAGAACGGCATCACGATCCCCCGGACGGTGCGCGACCAGAAGGCGATGGTGACGCGGGTCACCGACCCCCAGCCGGGCGACCTGATCTTCTACGACAACTTCTACCACGTGGGCATCTACGCCGGTGACGGCAAGACCTACGAGGCGCTCAACCCCAGCGCCGGGGTCCGTTTCGGCGACCCGGTGACCACGGAGATCTGGTACGGCCGCGTGCCCGGGATGTGACCTGTCCCCCGGCCGAGCGTCGGCCGCCCCTCTGGCACGGCGAGGCCCCCGCACCCGGGGAAGGTGCGGGGGCCTCGTCGTCGGCTCGGAGGCTTCCCAGGCTCGTTGCTGGGGGCCCGTCAGGCGAGACCGAGGTCGGCCAGGGTGTAGGCGGCGCGGTAGTCGACGCCGGCCTCCCGGATCTTCTCCTCGGCGCCGCTGCTGCGGTCGGCGATGACGGCCACCGCCACGACCTCGGCACCGGCCTCCCGGCAGGCCTCGACGGCGGTCAGCGGCGAGCCGCCCGTGGTGGAGGTGTCCTCGACGACGAGCACCCGGCGTCCGGTGATGTCCGGGCCCTCGATGCGTCGCTGGAGCCCGTGCGCCTTCTCGGCCTTGCGGACCACGAAGGCGTCGAGCCGCTCACCGCGCCGGTGGGCCGCGTGCAGCATCGCGGTGGCGACGGGGTCGGCGCCCATCGTGAGGCCGCCGACGGCCTCGACCCTCAGGTCCTCGACCAGGTCGAGCATGACGTCGCCGACGAGCGGTGCCGCCTCCCCGTCCAGCGTGATCCGGCGCAGGTCGACGTAGTAGTCGGCCTCCTTGCCCGAGGACAGGGTGACCCTGCCGTGGACGATGGCCTTGTCGGTGATGAGCTCGCGCAGACGCTCGCGGGTGCCAGTCATGGCAGGCAGCGTAGTCGCCGCCCCCTTCAGGGCCGCAACGTCAGCGTCCGCACGTCAGCATCGACGCTCACCGACGCCGCCTCCGGGCGGCGAGCTCGCCGGCGACCCGTCGGGTGATCCGGCGGGGCACGACGCGCAGCAGACCGACGAGGACCTTGTACTGCGGACCGGGCACGCTCACGACCTGGCCGGCCGCCACCGACGCCAGGCCGTCACGGACCACGGAGGGCGCGTCGAGCCAGAGCGCCTCGGGCAGCCGGGACATGTTCATCTCGGCCCGGTCGTGGAACTCCGTGCGGGTGAACCCGGGGCACAGTGCCGACACCCTCACGCCGTGCGGGCCCAGCTCGGTGGCCAGGGCCTCGGAGAAGACCGTGACGTAGGACTTGATCGCCGAGTAGTGGCCCATCGCCGCGAACGACGCGACCGACGAGACGTTGAGGATCGAGCCTCGACCACGCTCGCGCATCGCCCCGGCCGCGGCGTGGCTGAGCACCATGACGGCACGGACCATGAGGTCGACCGCCGCCTCCTCCTCCTCCAGCGCGTTGGACACGAACCCCCGGCGCGAGCCGAAGCCGGCGTTGTTGACCAGCAGGTCGACGGGCGCGGAGCGGTCAGCGAGCACCTCGGCGACGGCGTGCAGCTGCGCGCGGTGGGTAAGGTCCGCAGGCAGCACGCGCACCTGGACCCCGTGAGCCGCCCGGAGGTCGGCGGCCACCTGCTCGAGACGCTGCGCGTCGCGGGCGACCAGCACGAGGTCGTCGCCGCGTGCGGCCAGCTGCTCGGCGAACTCTCGGCCCAGACCGGCCGTCGCTCCGGTGACGAGTGCGGTGGCCACGTCAGAGACGCTCGCGCAGCCAGTCGAGGTCCGCGAGGTGCTCGACCGCACCACCCGGGGTCTCCAGGACGACCGGCGCACCGGCGGCCCGCACGACGTCCGCGAGCTCGTCGGGCGGCACCTGGCCGGAGCCGAGGTTGGTGTGCCGGTCCGCGCCCGAGCCCGCCCCGTCCCGCGAGTCGTTGCAGTGCAGCAGGTCGATGCGACCCGTGATCGCACGGATGCGCTCGACCGCGTCGCCCAGCTCGATCCCGCCTGCCCAGGCGTGGCAGGTGTCGAGGCAGAAGCCCACCTGGTCGGCGCCCTCGGCGCGTCCCACCGCGTCCCAGAGCATCGCGATGCGGTCGAGGTGGCGTGCCATCGCGTTGTCGCCGCCCGCAGTGTTCTCGATGAGGAGCGGGACCTTGATGTCCGTCGCCTCGATCGCCTTGCGCCAGTTGTCGAACCCCTTCGCCGGGTCGTCCTCGACGTTGACGTGCCCGCCGTGCACGATGAGGCCCTTGGCGCCGATCTCCGCAGCCGCATCCATGTGCTGCTGGAGCAGCTTGCGGGACGGGATGCGGATGCGGTTGTTCAACGTGGCCACGTTGACGAGGTAGGGCGCGTGGACGTAGAGGTCGACGCCGGCCTCCTCCGCCGCGGCCCGCAGCGCCGGCGCCCCGCCTTCGAAGAGCACCTTCGGGCCCTTGTAGCTCTGCGGGTCACCCAGGAAGAACTGCACCAGCGGCACCTGCCGGGCCACCGCCTCGGCGACAGGATCGGTCTGCTCGACGTGGGCTCCCAGGGGCAGTGCGCTCATGCCCTCATCGTAGGCGGGCGCACCGACGTGCCCTCGCCCCTACGCTCGGGGTATGCCGCTGCCCGCCTTCGCGATCGACCTGTCCGTCTCCGGGTCTCCGGCCGAGGTCTGGGAGAGGTTGTGGGACCTGGACCGGCATACCGACGCCGTCCCCCTCACCGTGGTGAGCGGCGGGCCGCTGGACCGGGGCGCACGCTTCGTCGGCCGGACCCGGCTGGGGCCGCTCCACGTCGACGACGTGATGGTCGTGCGTGAGTGGGAGCCGCCTCACCGGTGCGTGGTGGAGAAGGTCGGCCGGCCGCTCGGCGGTCGCATCGAGGCCACCCTCGAGCCGGCGCCGGGTGGGACCCGGTTGCGCTGGAGGCAGCGCTACGAGGTCACGGGACTCCCCGACCGCCTGGTGGCGCTGGCGCGCCCGGCCGTGCGCGCGGCATACCTCCTGGCACTGCGCAGGATCACCCGCCCCTGAGGCCAGCCACCCAGCGGCGCCTAGGCTGGCCGGGTGCGCATCGCCACCTGGAACTGCAACAGCATCCGCTCCCGCGTCGACCGGGCGGTCGCCTTCCTCGAGCGGCACGACGTGGACGTCCTCGCGCTGCAGGAGACCAAGTGCCGCGACGACCAGTTCCCGATGATGCCGTTCCAGGCAGCCGGGTATGACGTCGCGCACGTCGGGTACAGCCAGTGGAACGGCGTCGCGGTCGTGAGCCGGGTGGGCCTGGAGGACGTCGAGGTCGGCTTCCCGGGCCAGCCGGGGTGGGGCGAGCCTGCCGAGGCCGAGGCCAGGGCGCTCGGGGCGACCTGCGGCGGCGTGCGCGTGTGGTCGCTCTACGTGCCCAACGGCCGCTCGCTGGCCGACCCGCACCTGCTCTACAAGCTGGACTGGCTCGCGGCGCTCCGGGACGCCGGCCGCGGGTGGCTGGCCGACGACCCCGGCGCGGCCGTCGCGCTGATGGGTGACTGGAACATCGCTCCCACCGACGACGACGTGTGGTCGGTCGAGTACTACGCAGGCAAGACGCACACCTCGCCGCAGGAGCGCGCTGCCTTCGCCGGGGTCGTCGAGGCCGGGTTCGCCGACGTGACGCGCGAGCACACTCCCGGGCCGGGGACCTTCACCTACTGGGACTACACGCAGCTGGCCTTCCCCAAGCGCCGCGGCATGCGGATCGACTTCTGCCTCGGCTCCCCCGCGCTCGCGGCGAGGGTCGAGCAGGCGTTCATCGACCGCGACGAGCGCAAGGGCAAGGGCGCCTCGGACCACGCGCCGGTCGTGGTGGACGTGGCCGACGTCTAGCCGCCCCACCTCGGCTACCCAGCACGACGATGTCCGACCACCTCGGCAGCTGCGGTCACGTCAGGGCGACCTTCATCGCACCAGAGCGTGAGGTAGGTCCGGGAGGGGTGACCGCACCTGCCAGGCGACCGAGCCGGCGAGGTCCGGACGGTGATGTCGGTCGCCTCCCTGTGGATAACCCGGGCCATGCCTCGATCAGCATCGGCACAGTGGTCTCATGCCGCAGACCCCACCTCCCGCCCTCGCGCCCGGACTCCTCACGCTCGTGCGCTCAGGGCTCGACGCTCACGCCGGCACCCTCACCGCGGCCGACCTGTCGGCCTTCGGCGCGGGCGGGGGTCCGACCCGCCAGCTGCTGGCCGGCAAGGTGCTCCTGCGCGTGGGTCGGGCGGCCTTCGTGGACCTCGATCGCTACCAGGCGGCCGACGCGGCCGGGCGCCATGTGCTGGCTGCCACCGCGATCGCCCGGACCTGGCCGCCCCGCGTCCTGGTGAGCCACACCACAGCCGCCCTCATGCACGGGCTGCCGCTGACCCTCGAGCCGGACAGGGTGCACGGCTGCCGCCTCGGTGCCGGCCAGCACAGGAAGCGGACGGGCTACACGATCCACACCGGGTATGTCGATGCCGACCCCACCGTCCTGAACGGCGTGCAGGTGGTCGAGCCCCGCCTGGCCGTGATGGGGGTCGCCGAGCTGCACGGACGCGACGAGGCGGTCGTGGTCGGTGATGCCGCTCTCCACCAGCAGCTCGTGACCGTCGACGACCTCCGCCGAACGGCCGACACGCACAGGCACCACCCCGTGCACGCGACCTTCGCGCGCGCCGTCGAGCTCATGGACGCGCGGTCCGAGTCGGCCGCCGAGACCCGGAGCAGGTTGTTGCTCCAGGCTCTGGGCTTCGACCCGGTGCCGCAGGTCGTCATCCGTGACGACGCGGGTGAGTTTCTGGGTCGGGTGGACTTTCTCCTGCGAGGCACGCGGGTGATCGTGGAGATCGACGGCATGGTCAAGTACACCGACCGTGAGGCTCTGCTCCTGGAGAAGCGCAGGGAGATGGGGCTGCAGCGGGCCGGGTACACCGTCGTCCGGCTCGTGTGGGCCGACCTCTCCTCGCCGGCAAAGGTGAGGGCGATGCTCGAGGCGGCCCTCGCCGCTGACACGTCCCGAGCGTGAGGTCCGGCTCAGCGGCCCCTGCGCGCAGGACCGACGAGCCAGTGCGAGATGCCAGTGCGAGGTGCCAGCGCACGATGCCAGTGCGGGGTGCCAGTGCGAGATGCCCGGGCACGATGCCCGTCGTGGACGGTCGGTCAGGTTCCGGGGCCCGGAAGTGCGGTCAGGTCAGGAGGACCTTCATCACGCTGCAAGGCGATGAAGGTCAGGGCAGCGTGACCGCACTCGGTGGGCCGTCGACACCTCACGCCCTCGTCCGCGTGCTCAGCGGCGCGCCGGGAGAGCGAGCGGCAGCGTCAACAGGACCAGACCGGCCGTGATCGCCATACCCGCACCGAACCCCCAGCCGACGGCGAGCGCGCCGACGAGGACCGACCCGGTGGCGGTGCCGGTGTCGAAGCCGGCGTTCCAGACGGCGCTCGCCGCGCCCACGCGGCGCGGCCCCGCGGCCTCGAAGGCACGGATCATCGTCAGGCTCTGCAGAGCACCGTAGGCCGCCCCGACCAGCCCGCAGGCCGCCAGCCAGGCCAGCAGCCGGTCCGCCACGACCTGCTGGTCGACGAGCCGGGACACGGCGAGCAGCCCCAGCACGGCCAGCAGCACGAAGGGCCATGCCAGGCGGCCTGAGCCCCACCGGTCGGCCAGCCCGCCCACCCGCCACCTCACAACCGTGGACACCAGCCCGAAGGCGAACAGCCCTGCTGCGGACAACCAGGGCACGGCCACCATCTGCGGCGCGAAGGTGATGAGCGCCCCGCCCGCCAGCGTGATGGCCATGAGGACCAGGCTGGGCGGCAGGATCACGAGATAGGTGGCGAGCCCGGCGGGCGCCCCGTCCGGCTCGGGGTGCCGGCTGTCGTGGGTCGCTCGCACGGGCAGATGACGGGCCAGGGCCCAGCTCGCGGGGAGCCCCACCAGCGGCAGCGCGCTCAGCACGAACACCGGCCAGAAGGCCCACGCCTCGGCGATCCAGCCGCCGACCGGCATGAGCAGCACGTTCGGGGTGGCGAGGGCGAGGGAGTAGGCCCCGACCGCCGCACCGCGCCGAGCCGGGTCGACGAGCAGGACGGCTGCCGCGCTGGCGGCCACCGTCAGGATGCCGAAGCCGACGCCCCGGACGCCCGAGAGCAGGAGGACGACGCCCAGTCCATCGGAGAGCACGTGCAGGAGGGCGGGTAGGCCGAGCAGCACCAGCGACAGCGTGAGGGTGGCGCCCCAACCGATGCGACGCACCAGCGCCGGCACGAGGAACTGCGTGGCGACCGTCGTCGCCAGCAGCACGAAGTTGACCAGCCCGGCGCCGGCGGAATCCGCGCCGCCGTGCACCGCCCACAGCGGGGCGACGGGCAGGAGAGCGGCATACCCGGAGAAGCCCATGAACGAGAGGAAGGCGAGTGCGGGCATGCCCGGCACGGTCCAGATGCTCGCGTCAGGACTCCCGCCGGGAGTGCTCTCGCCCGGGCTGGGGCGCCTCACGCCTTGGCAGCCTTGGCGGCCGCCTTCTTCTCCTTCTTGTAGGCACGCACCTGCTGCAGGGTCTCGGCATCGGTGACGTCGGCGATCGACATCCGGGCGCCGTCGCGACCGTAGTCGCCGGCGGCCTCGCGCCACCCGGGTGCCTGGAGGCCGCGCTGCTTGCCGAGCAGGGCAAGGAAGATGCGGGCCTTCTGGTCACCGAAGCCCGGCAGCGCCTTGAGCCGCCTGAGGATCTCCTTGCCGTCAGGGTCGCCCTGCGTCCAGATCGCAGCCGTGTCGCCGCCGTAGTCGCGCACCACGGCACCGGCCAGGTCGTGGACGCGCTGGCCCATGGACTTCGGGAACCGGTGCACCGCAGGAGGAGTCGCGCAGAGGGCGATGAAGTCGTCGGGGTCGGTGGCGGCGATCCGGTCCGGGTCGACGGAGCCCAGCCGCTCCACGATCTTGCGCGGACCGTCGAAGGCCACCTCCATCGGGATCTGCTGGTCGAGCAGCATGCCGGTGAGCAGGGCGAACGGGTGCTCGGCGAGGATCCGGTCCGCCTCGGGGTCTCCGACCAGGTGCAGGGTGTCCGTCATGGTCCTGATGGTATGCCGCGCCCGGTGCCCCGGGGCAGGTCCACCGTCCTGGCCCAGGCGGCCATCCACAGGGCTCCGCCCAGGGCTACTGCCGCGATGCCGAGCAGGGCTGCCTGGACGCTGGCCACGACGAGCACGGCTGCCACGAGGCCGGGCCCCGCGACGACGCCGACGTTGCTGAACACCGCCCAGACGCCGAGGAAGCGGCCGCGGCCCACGGGCGGGCTCAGGTCGGCCCCGATCGTCATGTTGATCCCGGCACCGAGGCCGTTGCCGACGGCGGCGACGACGACCGCGCCGACGAGCCCGGGCACGTTGGGCAGCAGCGGCATCAGCACGAAGCTGGCCCCGAGCAGGGTGAGGCAGGCGATGAGGACGGGTGCGCGCCCCAGCCGGTCCTTGAGGTAGCCGCCCGGGAACATCAGGACGAGCTCGATGGTGGCGATCAGCGCGACGAGCAGGGAGATGGTGGAGGCGGTCAGGCCGAGGTGGACGCCCCAGACCTGCAGCACCACGGGGTGGGAGACCCTCACCAGCGAGAGCGCCGAGATCGCGGCGCCGGCGAGGATCACCGCGGGCCAGCGCACCTGGAGGGAGCGGATGCCCCGACCCGAGGCCGGTGCGCCAGCGTCGCCGTCCTCCTGCGGGACCACCGGGTGACGATGTCCTTCGAGCGTGGCACCGCGCGGGCTGTAGAGGATCGCCAGGGAGAGCAGCGCGCACACCAGGCTGAAAACGTAGACCGACCAGAGCGGCAGCCGCAGGAGCAGCAGCGCGCCGCACAGGGGACCCACGAGGGAGCCGACGCGCATCGTGCCGCCCAGCGCGGTCATCGCCCGGCCGAGCTGCTCGGTGGGCATGGTGTCGGCCACCAGAGCCTGTCGGGCGAGGTTCCAGACGTTGACGGCAGGGGCCCGGAGCACGGCGGACAGGACGAAAAGACCGAGGGACCACCGCGCCTCACCGACCAGGGCCACCACCGTGCCGCCGATCGACACCGCGGCCCAGGCCGTCGCGAGCGCCATCGCACGACGGTCGCCCAGCCGGTCGATGAGCTGACCCGCGGAGACCGTGGTCAGCAGGGCCACGACCCCGACGAGGGCGACGATGAGGCTGGCGAAGGCCGTCGAGGCTCCCGCTTCCACGGCAGCGAGCACCATCACCGGCACCGTGGCACCAGCGCCGGTGGAGAAGAGCATCGACGGTGCGAGGACGGGCCAGAAGAGCTGGCGGTACATCGTCCTCCTCAGCCGCAGGGTGCCAGGTGTCTTGACGTCAAGATTTTAGGCGTGAGTGCGAGCCCCGTCGTCCTGACCGTGGCGGACCGCCCTCCCGTGCCCGACCGGCCGCAGGCCGAGGGCGAGCGCGAGGACCGCGGCGAGGGCCGCGGCATACCCGGCACCGGTGAGGACCGTCTGGACCTGGACGACCGCCGCGTCGAGGAGGGCCTCCGTGTCCGTGGGGTCGGGGAGCCGGCCGACCTCGTCGTGGAAGCGTCGCAGCCCGACGGAGGTCAGGAGCGCCAGGCCCACGACCATCCCGACCATCCTGGCGACCACGACGAGCGAGCTGACGGTGCCGTGGCCGTCGTCGCGGGCGTCGGCGAGAGCCGCGTCGTTGACCGGTGCGATCGCCAGGCCGACACCGAGGCCGGCTCCGACGAGCGGAACGGTGGTGGCCACGAGCTCGTCGAGCGACGAACGCTCCCAGCGGGCCATCGCCAGCACCGACACCGCGGTGACCGCGAGGCCGGGTGCGGCGACGAGCGCGGGGCCGACCCGCCGCAGCAACCAGCCGCCGAGCACCGCGCCGACCGGCACGGCGACGAGGAACCGGACCAGCACCAGCGCCGCGTCGGTCTCGTCGGTGCCCTGCGTGAGGCGCGAGAGGAGGGGGACGTCGACCACCACCGCGACGATCGCCGCGCCGACGAGCACGCTGACAAGCAGCGCCGGCCAGACGCGACCGCGGACCACGCCGTGCGGGATGAGCGGATCGGCCGCCAGCCGCTGCCGCAGCAGGAAGGCCAGGGCTGCGAGGCCACCGACCGGCAGCAGCCAGGCGCCCCAAGGCCCCAGGACCTCCGACTCGGGGTCCGCGGTGGAGAAGGTCAGCACGAGCGACCCCAGCGCCACGGCGAGCAGCGTGGCCCCCAGCAGGTCGGCGCGCAGCAGGAGCGGCAGCCAGCGTCCGAGGGTGAGGACCCCGAGCAGCAGCCACGCACCCGCGGCTACCGCCCCGATCGGGGTCAGCGCCCGTGACCCGCTGGCCGGGTCGAAGGGCACGAACGGTCCACCGAGCGCGATCGAGGAGGTGAGCAGCTCGGGAGCCCAGAGCGTGAGCGCCGTCAGGGTCAGGGCAAGGATTCCCACGAGGTATGCCGTCGCCCGGCGCCACCACTCCGCGCGCCCGGTGGGGGTGGAAGGTGGGGCGGGGGTGGGAGGTGGGGCGGGGGTGGGGCGCCGGGTCATGAGGTGGAGGGCGCCGAGGCACAGGAGGCCGAGGAGCACGTTGAGCCAGAAGATCTCGCGCCAGCCGGCGACGGCCAGCACCAGCGCGCCGAGCAGGGGACCCAGCACCGAGCCCAGCTCCTGGACGGCGCCGACGATGCCGAGCGGCATACCTCGGCGGCCGGGGGGCCACAGGTCCGCCACGAGCGCCAGGGTCGCGGGCACGAGACCGCCTCCGCCGAGCCCCTGCAGGAGGCGGCCACCCACCATGACGGGCAGCTCGACCGCGACGGCCGTGACCGCCGAGCCGAGCACGAAGACCACCAGGCACCAGGTGAGGATGCGGCGCCGGTCCATCAGGTCGGACACCCGGCCGATGAGCGGGAGCACCGCGACGTAGCCGAGCAGGAAGCCGGAGATGATCGGCGTCCCCTTCTGCAGGGATTCGATGCCGACCCCCACCCCGGCCATCATGTCGGTCAGCGCCAGCACGACCACGTAGGTGTCGGCTGCGGCCAGCGCGACGGCCAGCGCGGCCACCGTCAGCAGCGCGTGCGCCCCCCGCAGCACGTCAGGGCTTCGTCACGGTGACCGGCGCGCCGTAGGCGTCGAGCGTCAGCGTGTAGGTCGACGTCGCCGGCGGGTAGAACGGCCCGGTGATCTCGACCGTGCGCACCTGCCAGCTCTCCTCGACCAGGCCGTAGGTCACGTCGAAGGGCGACGCCGCGTCCCCGACCATGAGCAGCTCGGTCACCGCCTCGCCGGGCAGCGTGCCGGTGACCTCCTGGACCACCTCGGCGCCGGCGCGGGCCTGCTCCCCGAACTGCGGGTCCTGCGTCTGCGGGAGAAGGCCCACGAGCCCGCTCTCCGGGTCGAACAGGGTGGCCGGGTCGGGCACGTTGAGGGTGGCCGGGTCGGTGTTGACGTAGGCCGGCGCGAACGGCAGCTTGACCCACAGGTCCCCGTCGAGGGCGACCGTCGGCACGTCGGCCTGGATCCCCGCGAGCTTGGCGGTGATCGTGCCGGTGAACGCGGGCGGCTCCATCGTCCCGTCGCCGACGGCACTGATGATGTAGCTGTTCTCGTCCTCCGGGAGCTCTGTCCCGGTCATGGCGAGGTGCACGGTACCGGCATCGACGAGCACGTCGTGCGCCTGGGCCAGCCGGTCCGCGGCGGTAGGCGCGCTCGTCGTCGTGGTGTCGTCCTCTCCGTCGCTGCACGCAGCCAGGGCGAGGCTCGCACCCAGTGCGAGGGCGACCACGGACCGCGAGCGACGACTCATGTGGTCAGTATGCCGCCGCTCCGGCCGCCCCGGCGCGCGCCGGACCACGGGTGCCGGGCAGGTCCCACTCCGGTGAGTGGCTTCGGCACGCCGCTCGCGGGTATGCCGGGCAGGTCCCACTCAGGTGAGTGGCTCCGGCACGCCCCGGGATGCGGATCAGCCGAAGCGGCCGGAGATGTAGTCCTCGGTGGCCTTCTTGGCCGGGTTGTTGAAGATCGTCTGGGTGGTGTCGTACTCGACGAGCTCGCCCGGCTTGCCGGTGGCCTCGAGGTTGAAGAAGCCGGTCTTGTCGGAGACGCGCGCGGCCTGCTGCATGTTGTGGGTGACGATCACGACGGTGTAGTCGGTCTTCAGGTCGTTGATGAGGTCCTCGATGGCCAGGGTCGAGATCGGGTCGAGGGCCGAACAGGGCTCGTCCATGAGGATGACCTCGGGCTGGATCGCGATCGCCCGGGCGATGCACAGGCGCTGCTGCTGACCGCCGGAGAGGCCGGAGCCGGGCTTGTCGAGGCGGTCCTTGACCTCGTTCCACAGGTTGGCGCCGCGCAGGGCCTTCTCGGCGAGCTCGTCGCCGGCCTTGGAGGACAGGCGCTTGGAGTTGAGCCGGACACCCGCGAGGACGTTCTCCTTGATGGACATCGTCGGGAAGGGGTTGGGGCGCTGGAAGACCATGCCGACCTGGCGGCGCACGTCGACCGGGTCGACGTCCTTGCCGTAGAGGTTCTGCCCGTCGATGAGCACCTCACCCTCGACGCGCGCACCGGGGATGACCTCGTGCATGCGGTTGAGGGTGCGCAGGAAGGTCGACTTGCCGCAGCCCGACGGGCCGATGAACGCGGTGACCGACCGGGGCTCGATCGACATGCTGACGCCCTTCACGGCCTGGAAGTTGCCGTAGAAGATGTCAAGGTCCTTGACGTCGATTCGCTTGGACATCGTGTGTGCGTCTCTTTCTTGGAGAGGTCGAGCGGTCAGCGGCCGGTCTTCGGCGCGAACATCTTGGCAATGAGGCGCGCGAGCAGGTTGAGCGCCACGACGATCAGGACGAGCATGAGCGCAGCCGCCCACGCGCGCTCGAGGCTGGGCTCGCGCACCGCCGGGCTGAGCGGCTTGGTGAACATCGAGTAGGCGTAGACGGCGAGCGTGGTCATGGCGTTCTCGAAGGCGTTCCAGTTCAGGCCCCGCGCGTAGCCGATGGCGACCAGCAGCGGCGCCGTCTCGCCGATGACGCGCGCGATCGCCAGCGTGATCCCGGAGGCCAGGCCCGAGGCGGCGGTCGGGAGGACCACCTTGACGACGGTGCGCCACTTCGGCACCCCGAGCGCCAGCGCGGCCTCGCGCAGCTCGTTGGGCACGATGCGGAGCATCTCCTCGCTGTTGCGGACGACCGTGGGGATCATCAGGACCGCCAGCGCGACCGCGCCCGCCAGGCCCATCTTGGCGTCGCGGATCCCGAAGATCTGGCTGAACAGCGCGAACGCGAAGAGGCCTGCCACGATGGAGGGGATGCCGGTCATCACGTCGACGAAGAACCGGATCCAGCGGGCCAGCCGGCCCTTGTTGCCGTACTCGACGAGGTAGATGGCGGTGAACATGCCGATCGGGACGGAGATGAGTGTCGCCAGGCCGGTCACGATGAGCGTGCCGATGATGGCGTGGTAGGCGCCGCCGATGAACGGTCCGGTGCCCTCCACGTAGGCCTGGTCGTGCAGGCCCGTGACGCCGTTCATGGTCTGGGTGAGGAAGGCCGGCGAGACGATCTTGGCGGCGCCCTCCGCCAGGACGGTCCACAGCAGCGAGATCAGCGGCAGGACGGCGCAGACGAAGGCGAAGTAGACCAGCGCCCGCATCAGCTGGTCGACGGCCACGCGAGGGCCGCCGAGCGAGCGGTACACGAGGTAGACCGCGACCAGGTAGAGGACGAAGGCGCCAGCGAGCGCCGCTCCGAGGTGCAGGTCGAAGATCTGCCAGCCCACGACCGCGAGGGCCAGGGCCCCCAGGCCGAGGAGCTGCGCCGGGCGGCCGGTGGTGGGCCGGACCGGGGAGGGCACCACGCCGCTGTAGTCGTCCAACCGGGCGTGGTGGATGTCGCCCTGGTGCGGGTCGGTCTGGATGCTCATCAGTTGGCTCCGGAGAACTCGGCGCGACGGTCGACGATCCACCGCGCGAAGAGGTTGACGGCCAGGGTGATCACGAAGAGGACGAGCCCGGCGGCGATCAGCTCGGCCAGCCGCAGGCCGGACGCCTCGGGGAAGTGGAGCGCGATCTCGGCCGGGATGGTCTGGTTGCCCGAGCCGATGAAGTTCCAGGTGAAGACGTTGGGCGAGAGGATGATCGCGACAGCCATCGTCTCCCCGAGCGCCCTGCCCAGACCCAGCATGGTGCCGCCGACGACGCCCGGCATCCCGAAGGGCAGGACGGCGGTGCGGATCATCTCCCACCGGGTGGCACCGAGGGCGAGGGCCGCCTCCTCGTGCAGCCGCGGCGTCTGCAGGAAGACCTCGCGCGAGACCGAGGTGATGATCGGCAGGATCATCACCGCGAGCACGATCGAGGCGGTCAGGATCGTCCGCCCCGAGGCCGAGGCCTCACCGAAGAGGGGGATGAAGCCGAGGTTGTCCTCCAGCCAGCCGTAGAGGGGGAAGAGCTTCGGCGCGAAGACCGCCATACCCCACATGCCGAAGACGACGGAGGGGACGGCGGCCAGCAGGTCGATCACGAAGCCGATCCCCGCGCCCAGCCGTCGAGGGGAGTAGTGGGAGACGAACAGCGCGATGCCGACGGCGACCGGGGTCGCGAGCACCATGGCGATGAGCGAGCAGACCACCGTGCCGAACACCAGCGGCCAGACGTACGAGAAGAAGCCCTTCCCACCGCTGATCTCGGCGGGATCGGCGGTGAGCGCCGGCATCGCCTTGATGACCAGGAAGACGGCCACGCCGACGAGCGTGAGCAGGATGAGCACGGCCGACCCGAGAGACGCGCCCCCGAAGACGATGTCACCCACCCGACGGACGGGCTTGGTGCGTGCGGGTCGCTGCTCGGTGGCTACCGAGTCGTTCATGGGCTTCCTTCGGAGCAAGGGGGGAGGTCGGGTATGACGTGACCGGCGGTCGTCGTCATCGTCGACGACCGCCGGTCCATGGTGTCACGCGTCGCGTGGAGCGTCAGCCACCCTGGATGGTGTCGATCAGGGCGTCGGCCTTGGCGCTGAGCTCCGCGGAGAGGGGAGCCGAGCCGGCGGCCTCGGAGGCGGCCGCCTGGCCGTCCTCGGAGACGACGTAGTGCAGGAAGTCCTTGACGAGGTTCGCGCGCTCGGCGTCGTCGTAGGAGGTGCAGGCGATGTGGTAGGAGACCAGGACGATCGGGTAGGCGCCCGACTCGGTGGTGTCGCGGGCCAGGTCCAGGGCGAGGTCGCCCTCGATGCCGGTGTCGGCCGGCGACGAGGCGTCGACGACCTTGGCCGCGGCCTCCGGGGAGAACTCGACGAACTCCTCGCCGACCCCGATGGAGGCGGCGGTGCCGGTGACGGCAGAGGCGTCGGCGTAGCCGATGGCACCCGGGGTGCTCGTCACGACGTCGATGACACCGGTGGTCTGCGGGGCGGCCTCGCCACCCGCGACCGGCCACGCCTTGTCGGCCTCGTAGGTCCACTGCTCGGGAGCCGCGGCCGAGAGGTACTCCATGAAGTTCTCGGTGGTGCCGGACTCGTCGGCGCGGTTGACGACAGTGATGTCCAGATCGGGCAGCTCGACGTCGGGGTTGTCCGCGACGATGGCCGGGTCGTTCCACTTCGTGATCTTCTGGTCGAAGATCTGGGCGAGGACCTCGGGACGCAGGTTGAGCGTGTCGACACCCTCGAGGTTGTAGGGGATGGCGACCGGGGAGATGTAGACGGGGATGTGGATCGCGCCATCGTCGCCGCAGACGTCCTTGACGGCCTCGCGCTCCTCCTCGTCCAGGTAGGCGTCGGAGCCGGCGAAGTCCACGGCGCCGGCGATGAGGTTCTCACGGCCGCCGCCGGAGCCGATCGGGTCGTAGGCGACGGTGACGTCGGCCTGCACGCCCTGGTAGCCGGCGATCCAGGCGCTCATCGCGGACTCCTGCGAGGACGCGCCGGCGGCCTTGATGTCGCCGGAGAGCGCAGCGGCAGCCTCCTCGGAGGTCGCGGCCTCGGTCTCGGCGGCGTTGTTGTCGGCCTCGGAGGAGGTCTCCTCGGTGGTGGCCGTCGGGTCGTCGTTGCCACAGGCGGTCAGGACGAGGCCGGACGCCAGGACGACGGCGGCGGCAGAACCAAAGCGGTGAAGCTTCACGGGGTGAACCTCTCTGAGCGGGGTAACACGTCGGGCACGCCCCGGCTCATCCGTCGGGCGTGACGTCGGCGCTGCGGCCGACGTCAGTGAAGGTAGGGAGAGGACGTGACCCGAAATGGCGTCGAAGGTGAACCACTGGTGAACTGCGCGCGAATCTCCGGAGACACCGCAGGCCGGGGCATTGCGCCCCGGCCCGCGGTGAACTAATGGCGCTCAGCGCAGCGTGAGCTCGTCGTTCTGCGCATCGAGATCGACCGCGACCTGCTGGCCGTCACGGACCTGGCCGGCGAGCAGCGCCCGCGCCAGCCGGTCGCCGATCTGGGTCTGCACCAGGCGGCGCAGCGGCCGCGCGCCGTAGGCCGGGTCGTAGCCGCGCTCGGCGAGCCAGCCGGCCGCCGCGTCGGTCACCTCGAGCGTGATCCGCCGGTCCGTGAGGCGCTCGGCCAGCTCGGCGACCTGCAGCCCGACGATCGTCGCCAGCTCCTCCTGGGTGAGGGCCTCGAAGACCACGACCTCGTCCAGGCGGTTGAGGAACTCCGGCTTGAAGGTCGCCCGCACGACGCCCATGACCTGCTCGCGCCGGGCCGCGGGGTCGGTCGTGAGGTCGACGAGGTACTGGCTGCCCAGGTTGGAGGTCATCACCAGGATGACGTTGCGGAAGTCGACTGTCCGCCCCTGACCGTCGGTCAGCCGACCGTCGTCGAGCACCTGGAGGAGAAGGTCGAACGTTTCTGGGTGCGCCTTCTCCACCTCGTCGAGCAGCACGACGGAGTACGGGCGCCTGCGGACCGCCTCGGTGAGCTGACCGCCCGACTCGTACCCGACATACCCCGGGGGTGCGCCGATGAGGCGCGCGACCGCGTGGCGCTCGGAGTACTCCGACATGTCGATGCGCACCATGGCGCGCTCGTCGTCGAAGAGGAAGTCGGCGAGCGCCTTGGCGAGCTCGGTCTTGCCGACGCCCGTGGGCCCGAGGAAGAGGAACGAGCCGGTCGGGCGGTCCGGGTCGGAGATGCCCGACCTGGCGCGGCGGACGGCGTCGCTCACTGCGCGCACGGCGTCCTGCTGGCCGATGAGCCGCTCGCCGATGACGTCCTCCATGCGCAGCAGCTTTTCGGTCTCGCCCTCGAGGAGACGACCGGCGGGGATGCCGGTCCAGGCGGAGATGACGTCGGCGATGTCGTCGGCGCCGACCTCGTCCTTCACCATGGGCGCGGAGGTATGCAGCGCCCGCTCCTCCTCGCGCTGGGCCGCCTCGACCTCGCGCTCGGCCGCCGGGATCTCGCCGTAGAGCAGTCGCGAGGCCGCCTCGTAGTCACCCTCACGCTGGGCACGGTCGGCCTGCGTGCGCAGATCGTCCAGGCGCGCCTTGAGCTCGCCGACCTTGTTGAGGCCGGACTTCTCCGCCTCCCAGCGGGCGTTGAGCGCGGAGAGCTCCTCCTGCTTGTCGGCCATCTCGGCGCGCAGCCGGCTCAGCCGCTCCTGGCTCGCCTCGTCCTTCTCCCGGGCCAGGTGCATCTCCTCCATGCGGAGGCGGTCGACCTGGCGCTGGAGCTGGTCGATCTCGACCGGGCTCGAGTCGATCTCCATGCGGAGCCGGCTCGCGGCCTCGTCCACGAGGTCGATCGCCTTGTCGGGCAGCTGGCGCCCGGAGATGTAGCGGTCGGACAGGCTCGCCGCCGCGACGAGCGCGGAGTCGGCGATGGCGACCTTGTGGTGCGCCTCGTAGCGCTCCTTGAGTCCGCGCAGGATCGCGATCGTGTCCTCGACCGAGGGCTCGCCGACGAAGACCTGCTGGAAGCGGCGCTCCAGGGCGGGGTCCTTCTCGATGTTCTCGCGGTACTCGTCGAGGGTCGTGGCGCCGACCATCCGCAGCTCACCACGGGCGAGGAGCGGCTTGAGCATGTTGCCGGCGTCCATCGAGGAGTCGCCGGTCGCGCCGGCACCCACGACCGTGTGCAGCTCGTCGATGAAGGTGACGACCTTGCCGTTGGACGCCTTGATCTCGCCGAGGACGGCCTTGAGGCGCTCCTCGAACTCGCCGCGGTACTTGGCCCCGGCGACCATCGCTCCCAGGTCGAGCGCGACGAGCGTCTTGTCGCGCAGCGACTCCGGCACGTCGCCGGCGACGATGCGCTGCGCCAGGCCCTCGACGACGGCGGTCTTGCCGACGCCGGGCTCGCCGATGAGGACGGGGTTGTTCTTGGTCCGGCGGGACAGGACCTGGACGACGCGACGGATCTCGGCGTCGCGGCCGATCACCGGGTCGAGCTTGCCCTCCCGCGCGGCAGCGGTCAGGTCGGTGCCGTACTTGCCGAGGGCGTCGAAGGTGGACTCCGGGTCGGCGGAGTCGACGGTCTTGCCGCCGCGCAGAGCCGGGATCCGCTCCTCGATCGCCGCGGCGTCGAGCACGGCGAACTGCCCGCTGCGGGCCAGCCCCAGGAGCAGGTGGTCGGTGGAGATGAAGCTGTCGCCCATCCTGGTCATGGACGTCTCGGCGTCCTTGAGCACGGCGTGCATCGCCCGGGACAGCTGCGGGTTGCCCATGGTCGAGCCGGTGGCGCTGGGCAGCGCCGCCAGCGCCGTGCGGGCGGCCTCCAGCGCCGACGCGGCAGAGGCGCCCGTGGCGTCGAGCAGCGGCCCGGTGGTGGTGTCGGTCTGCTGGGCGAGGGCGGCGAGCAGGTGGGCGGGCTCGACCTGCGCGTGCCCCGCGGCGGCGGCGTCGCGCACGGCGGTCGACAGGGCCTCCTGCGCCTTGGTGGTCATGTCCATACGTCTCCCCTTCGGGTATGTCGTGACGGTGTCAGTCTGTCAGGTCCAACCCGATCAAAGTTGAGCCTATTCCGCTCAACTTCGAGATCGCTACACCGACGTCAGAGGGTGAGGAGCACCAGCGACAGCACCATCACGACGGCGCCGAGGAAGAAGCCGACGAGCGACTGGGAGTAGTGCGTCTCGTAGCGCCGCGCTGCCGGGAGGAGCTCCTTGAAGCTCACCGCCAGCATCATCCCGGCGACGAGGGTGAGGGAGAGGATCAGCCACTCCTCGGGCAGGATCGCCCGGAGCAGCAGGTAGCCGACGACGGCGCCGACCGGCTCCGCCAGGCCGGAGAGCGTGGCCCACGTCAGCGCCCGGGCCCGGCTGGCCGTCGCGGCGAAGATCGGCGCCGCGACGGCGACGCCCTCGGGGACGTTGTGGATGGCGATCGCGACCGCGAGGGTGATGCCGGCGGTGGGGTCCTGCAGCGTGGACATGAAGGTCGCCAGGCCCTCGGGCAGGTTGTGCAGCCCCACCACGGCGGCGAGCAGCATGCCGCTGCGGAGCAGCCCCCGGTCCTCGTCGTCGACCCCCGGGACGAACGGCAGCCCGTGGTCGTGCCCGCGGTGGAGGTGGCCCTCGTCGCCCTCGATCTCGGAGGGGTTGACGTCGTGCGGGATCACGAGGTCGATCAGGACCACGAGCAGCCAGCCGACCACCATCACGGCGCCGACCCAGAGGAGGCTGCGCGTCGGGCCGACCACCTCGCGCAGCGCGATGGCCGACTGCGGGGCGATCTCGACCACCGAGATCGCGATCATCAGCCCGGCGGCGAAGGCCAGCGCGGCGGCCAGCACCTGGCGCCGCAGGAGCTCCTGCCGCGTCCCCAGCCAGCCGCCGAGCACCGTCGACAGCCCGGCGAGCAGTGCGACCACGAGGGCGAGCGTCACGGCATACCTCCTCGTCGCCGCCGGGCGGGCGCCGCGGGCGTAGGAGGCGATTGTGCCCCAGACGAGGCGGTCCGCCCAGCCCGGTGCCACGCTGGGAGGTATGCGGATCACGTGCCACCAGGGCGACATCACCGTCGAGGAGGTCGACGCGGTCGTCAACGCGGCCAACTCCACGCTGATGGGCGGGGGCGGCGTGGACGGGGCGATCCACCGCGCGGCAGGACCGGAGCTGCTCGAGGAGTGCCGGCGTTGGCGCGCCGCGCGCTGGCACGACGGGCTGCCGGTCGGTGAGGCGGTCGCGACGGGCGCGGGGCAGCTGCCCGCACGCTGGGTGATCCATACGGTCGGACCCGACCGGCACCGTGGGCAGACCGACCCCGCGCTGCTCGCGTCCTGCTTCACGCGGTCGCTGGAGGTGGCCGAGAGCGTGGGCGCCCGGAGCGTGGCGTTCCCGGCGATCAGCGCCGGGGTCTACGGCTGGGACGCCGACGAGGTGGCCCGGGTCGCGGTGGCAGCCACCCGCGCGAGCACGGTGGAGGTCGACGAGGTGCGCTTCGTGCTGTTCGGGCCGGAGGTGCTCGCGGCGTTCGAGCAGGCCCTCCAGGAGTGACCCGCAGCCGTCACGGCCAGGGGTGCTCGAGCGCCTCCCGGACGGCTTCCTCGCCCGCAGCGCGGGACCGCTCGCCCTCGGCCGACTCGGCGCCCACGAGCCGGCCGTAGGTGAAGGTCGGCTCGCCGGCCACCTCCGCCGCCTCGGCGATCTCGCGCAGCCAGGTCGTGGCGACGACGGAGTCCTGGAGGCCGCCGAGGGCCTCGGTCACCCCCTCCCACACCACGGCGGCGTCCGTGGCCCGGGCGCCGAAGCTGGGGGCGAGCGCCTCGCAGGCGTAGCGCGCGGCCTTGGCGCGCTTGCGCGTCTCGTGGAGCAGGTGGAGCCGCTCCTCCTCGTCGGTCGTCGCGGCGGACGCGGCGTGCTCGGCCGCGACGCGGTCGACCGCGGCGCGGACCAGATCAGGGAGGGCCTTGGCCGCGGACGGCCGGGCGCGGCCACGCCACGGTGGGTCTGCCAGGAGCTCGACGAGCCGGTCCAGGAGCTCGCGGTAGCGGTCGCTGTCGAGGGTCTCGACCAGAGCCTGGTGCGCGTCGGCGTGCCGCCGGTCGAGCTCGGTGGCGACCCGCTCGCGGACCGGCCCGACCACCTGGTCCTGCGGCAGTGCGTCCAGCGCGGCGAGGATCCGCGCCTTCATCACCTCGGCGTCACGGGGTCCGCCCAGGGCGGTCGCGAGCCAGCGCACCTCGTCGCGCAGGGGGTCGGTCACGTCGCGGTCGAGCAGTCGCCGGAAGGTCCGCAGCGCGCTGCGCAGCCGGCGGGTCGCCACCCGCGCCTTGTGGACCGCGTCCGGGGCGTCCACCCGCACGTCCGCCTCGCGTCCGACGATCCCGCCGACCTGCGCGGAGAGGTAGGCGAGGACGACGTCACCGGCCGGTCCCTTGCGGCGCGGGCCCCGGCCCGCGGCGGCGCGCTCGGGCCGGTCGCCGAGGGCGCGGGCCAGCTTGGAGGGCGAGTCGGCCAGCGCCACGCCCTGCTCCTCGAAGGCCTCCGTGACCCGGTCCAGCAGCTCGTCGTCGTCGCTGCCGCTGCCCCCGTCGCTGTCGCTGTCGCTGTCACTGCCGTTGTCGCTGCCCACCAGCTCGACCTCGAGCTCGCGCCACGTGCGACCTGCGGGCAGAGCACTCGCCATGTCGTCGCACAGCTGGGCGACCACGCGCCCCTCCTGGTCGACGAGGTCGATCTCGGCCCGGTCTGTCGTCAGCGTCGCCGCCGGCAGGAGCGCCGCCTCGACGCCGGTCGGCCAGGCCGCGCCGAGGACTGCGGCGACCTCGGCGAGCAGGGGCGCGGGCACGGCATACCGTCCAGGACCGTCGGTGAGAGGCGCGTGCACCTCGAGGCGGGTCCCGTCCGGCCGCGGCAGCTTGAGGTGCCAGCCGGCGTCGGAGCCGCCCTCCCTGCGTCGCAAGGTGATCCGGTTGCGGACCAGCAGGAGGTCGACCGTGTCGACGTAGACCGCGCGCATCCGGTGCTCCCGCGCCTGACCCACGCCGACGATCCCCTCGAGGGTGGGCAGCGGCTCCCCCTCGGCGATGTCGAACTTCCGCTCGGACTCGACCTGCCTCATACCCCTATTGTGTCCGGGGTCAACGGGCGGGAGGCCGCGGGTCCCCGGGCTCGTCGTACCAGCCGTCGTGCTCGCGCGCGAGCTCGGTGAACCGCTCGCGCAGGCCCTCGTAGGCGCCGCCGCCCTCCGCGTCCGGGAGCCGGGTGTCGACGACGTGCACGGCCCACTCGTGGTCCTCGTCGTCCTCCTCGGTCCGGGCGGCCTCCCGCAGGACCTTGACCCAGAGGAAGCCCTCCTCCCGCAGCTCCTCGGCGATCTCCTCGGCGACGTCACGGTCGGGAAGGATGATCAGGTGCTCGCTGCCCGGGTGCAGGTCGTTGGTGCTCACGCCCTCACGGTATGCCGTGCACGCCCCCCGTCCGAGGAAGGCGCGACGCACGGCATACCGCGTCCGAGGTCACTGGACGGGAGCGGGGCGCAGGTGCGCGCGGACGAGCATCCGGCCGATCCAGACGTGCCGGGCGAGCTCGGCGCGGGTCACGGCGTGACCGTGGGCCTGGCCGGGCCGCGAGCCCCGCTGCGCCAGGTCGCGCTGGAGGGTGCGCTCCCGCTCGTGCGCCATGCTCTGGGCGGCCATGAGGTCGATGTGCTGGTACATGGTGGTTCCCTTCGAGGGTGTGGCTGGGTGGTGAGGCTGGTGGCGAGGTCACGCTGTCGGTATGACCCGCCGGCCGTCGAACCACCATGGGGGCGCGCGGTATCGGGACAGTGCTGAGCTGGTCACAGCCTGGTATCACCACCTCCTGACCTGCGGCGACCCGGGACCTGGGGGCTTGAGCGAGGCGGCCTCCGCTCCGGTACCGGCCGGGCTGAACCGTCGGTTGATCCACATCCCCCGAAGACGGTTGGGAGTTGTCCACAGGGTCGCCCGCACGCCTTGCTTCTTCGTACAGACGTTCTAGCCTGGTTCCAGGTCAACACCCGGGGAGGAAGGGTGAGGGACATCGGCTGAGGGGAGGTGAACAACGTGACCTCGACGGGAGAGCAGGGTGCCCGGGCGGGCGAGCCGGACGGCTGGGCGGGCGAGACGGACGTCGACGAGACGGTGCTGGCCCTGCGGTCGATCGCGGCCAGCCGTGCGGTCGCCGACGCCGAGCTCATCGCCGCCTCGCGAGCCCTGCTTGCACGGGTCCAGGAGCGGGTCCTGGCCCAGCGCGACCTGGTCGGGATCGAGCTGACGAAGACCCAGCAGGCCACCGTGGCCTCGGCGGCCCGCTCGCTGGCCGCGGCGGAGCTCGAGCTGGCGGCCGGGTTCGGCGTCGGCGAGGCACGCACCCTCATCAAGGCCGCTTCCGCACCGGGCGACCTCGCGCGACTGGTCGAGGACGCCCTCCGCCGCGGCGAGAGCTCCTGGCCGCTGGTCCGCGCCTTCCACGAGGCCACCGCAGGGCTCGGTCCAGCCCAGCGTCTGCTCGTGGCCCAGTCGCTGTTCGGCCCGGATCCCGCACTCGCCGCGGCCGACCGGCTCGACCCCGACGGAGACCTGCACGGCCGCCCCTGGGGCTACCAGGCGTTCAGCGCCGCGCTCGAGTCAGAGGTCACCGCGGCCCGTGCCGCCGATCCCGAGGACGAACGCAACCGGCGGGCCCGGGCCTACGAACGACGACGGGTCAGTGTCCGTGTCCACGACGACGGCACCGCCACCCTGCGCGTGACCGGCCCCTCAGCGTCGATCGTCGCCGGCGGCCAACGCCTCGACCGCGCCGCCCGGACGCTGCGCCGTCAGGGCGACCCGCGCACCCTGGACCAGCTCCGCGCCGACACCGCACAGACCCTGCTCATGTACGGCACCGTCCCGCTGCCCGGGACGGGCGCGGACGCCGACACGGACACCGACACGGCGACTGGGGGGACGTCGACCCCCCACACCACGACGAGCGCGGACACCCCGACGACAGGCGACGCGACCGACGCACACGGAGATGAGGAGCAGGGCGTCAAGGGCAGCGGGCGTGAAGGCTCCGGGGGTGAGTGCGGTGGGGACGACGGCGGTGGGGACGACGGCAGTGGGGGTGACGGCAGTGGGGGTGACGGCAGCGAGTCTCAGGGCGACGAGCGAGACCAGGACGCACTCTTCGACGATGCCCTGGCCCCGGACGACATCCAGCACATGCTCCGTGTCCTCAATGCTCTGCCCACCGTGACGCTGCAGGTCGTCGTCCCCTACGCCGCGCTGGCCGGGGGCTTCGCCGTCTGTGTCCGCTGCGGGCACACCAGCGAACTGGGCGATCATCCACCCGACGGCCCTCCACCCGACGGACCCCGAGCCGACGGCCCTCCACCCGACGGCCCTCCACCCGACGGCCGTCCGGCCGCCCGGTCGAGGCTTCGGGGGCGAGTGGCCCAGGTCCTTGGCCCGAACCCGTTCTTCATCACCGACCACCACGCCCGCGAGCTCGCGCTCTTCCCGGGCACCACGCTCCATCGTCTGGTCACCGATCCCCTCGACGGGCGGCTGGTCGAACGGAGCATCGCGACGTACCGTCCCGACACAGACATGCGCAGACAGGTCATCGCCGCCGATCAGCTGTCGCGAGCACCGGGGCCCCGCACCGGTGCCCACGCCGGCGAGCTCGACCACGTCACCCCGTACGGGTGGGCCGGCGGGTCGACCAGCGAGCTCAATCTCGCGCTCCTGGCCAAGCGCCCCCACCGCTTCAAGACCGAGGGTCTGTGGCACCTCAGTCTCGACACGCGCCGCGACCTCACGGTGACCACGCTGCTCGGGCAGGTCGTCACCACTCGGACCCATGACTACCGCACCTACCTCCACGGCCCCGCGCGCGGCGGCGGCGCGGCCGCGGGCCCGGCGGCACGCGAGGCCCGACGCGACCGGGCCGGGCAGCTCATCCACGCGGCTCTCGCCGACCATCCCGCCAACCGCTACCGAGCACGGACAGGCCAGACCTGCGTCGACCTCGACCCGCCCGCCTCCGGACGGGCCCACCCCACCCTCGTTGATCTCCTCGGGCTCGACGAGAAGGACGACGTCAGCACCGGGGAGGGCCCCGTCCGCACCAAGGACCGCTCGGACGCCCATGAGCCGACCGGGACGGACGACGTGGCCTGACGTCCGCGCACGAAGAACGGGCCGTGGGTGAGTCGTGCTCACCCACGGCCCGTCTCGGCGGTGATCTTCACGGTCGGCCACCGTCGCCGACACGCCAGCTCAGTGCGACAGCGCCAGCATGCTGGCCACGCGGGCGCGCAGCCCGTGCTGGTGCGCGACCGCGAGGTGGCGGCCGCGGAGACGCCGAGCGTCGCGGATCTCGCGGTGGCGCAGCGCCTGCTGCAGCTGGTGCTCGCGCTCATGGGCGATGCTCTGCGCGACCAGGGTGTCCAGGTAGGCGTTCATGGGGGTGTCCTCCTCTCTCGCGGTCGGTTCCGTCGGTCGGGTCGGTGGCCACGCCGGACGTGCTGTCGGGCGTGAACGGGTGGGGGCGAGACATGGATGTCCTCCGTCGGTGCATCGGTGGCGGGCAGGCGAGCGCCGGCCCGGGGAGAGGCGGCTCGATGCCGCTGGGTAAGGATCAGATCTGGCGTCGCGAGACGCTCAGGACCGGGGAGCCCGTGCCGACGACGGCACCCGACGTCCTCTCAAGGACGGGTCAGCAGGCTCCGTCGACAGACACGGTCCCCATCACCGTGCTCGTTGTCATGCCGACCAGCGTGCCGGAGGGGTATGCCGTGCCGCAACGGGTTTTCGCAGAGACCCGCTCCGGGGAGAGGATCCGGAACCGACGGCGCTGACCAGCACGAATGTGATACCGGGTGCTAGCACGGCGCTCCAGGTCCCTAGCGTCCCCGTCACCGACCTGTCCCGGTCGGATCCACCACTCGAGGGGAGACCCTGTTGTTCCGCACCACCAGCCGCACGGCCCTGGCCGCTCTCGCGGCCGTCGCCTTCACCGCGACCACAGCAGCCGCCGCGACGATCCCGACCTACAAGGAGTTCAAGGCCGCGACCTTCCAGGACGCCGACGGCACCTACATCGTCAACGGCGACGAGCCGGTCGACAGCAACGGCGAGCTGCACCAGTTCTACGACTCGCTCGTCGGGTCCTCGACGCCCACCGACAGCCTCGTCGTCAACCGGGTCAACGGCCGCGACGACGTCTGGAGCGCCACCCAGGTCGCCAACCTGACCTATTGCGTCTCCGACCGCTTCGGCAAGGACAAGGCCGACGTCGTCAACGCCATGGCCCAGGGCACCGCCCTGTGGGAGGGCGCCTCGTCCAGGATCAACTACGCCTACGTCTCGTCCCAGGACGGCTCCTGCACGACCCGCAACAGCTCGGTGGTCTTCTCGGTCGAGCCGACCAAGACGACGCAGTACATCGCCCGCGCGTTCTTCCCGAGCACCAGCAAGTCGGGCCGCAACATCCTGGTCAACGCCCGCTCGCTCATGAGCTCGGGCTCCTGGACGCCGGGCAACATCATGGGTCACGAGCTGGGCCACACCCTCGGCCTGCGCCACGAGCACACCCGCCCCGAGGCCGGCACCTGCTTCGAGGACAACAACTGGCGCGCGCTGACCCCCTACGACAGCGCGTCGATCATGCACTACCCGCAGTGCAACGGCTCCAGCTCCGACCTGTCGATGACCAACGAGGACCGTCAGGGCATCCAGGCCCTGTACGGCAACTGACCCCAGGTCACCAGACCGGGCACGACGCCGCCCCCGACCCGGTGCACGGGTCGGGGGCGGCGGCATACCCGGACACCGCGGGGCGCTCAGGTGCCCTTGACGTTGACCACCTGGCGGAGGGTATGCCGCACCCGCACCAGGTCCGCGGCGTCCGCCATCACCTGGTCGATGTCCTTGTAGGCCGCGGGGATCTCGTCGAGGAAGGCCGCCGAGTGCTCGTACTCGATGCCGCTCATCGCCTCCGCGAGCTGCTCCAGGGTGAACTCCTTGCGCGCCCGGCTCCGTGAGTAGACCCGGCCGGCGCCGTGCGGCGCCGAGTGCAGCGCGACCGGGTTGCCCAGACCCTCGACGACGTAGGACGCGGTGCCCATCGACCCCGGGATCAGCCCCGCCTCGCCCTCGCGCGCCGAGATGGCGCCCTTGCGCGAGAGCCACACCTGCCGGCCGAAGTGCCGCTCCGGCTCGGTGTAGTTGTGATGGCAGTTGATCTCCTCGAGGCGCTCCACCTCGGCCCCGGCCCAGCGCCGGAGCTGCTCGACCATCCGGTCCATCATCTCCTCGCGGTTGAGCAGGGCGTAGTGCTGCGCCCACTGCATCTCGCGGACGTAGTGGTCGAACTGCTCGGTGCCCTCGACGAGGTAGGCCAGGTCGCGGTCGTCGCCCGGGAGGCTGATCCAGTGCGCACGGCAGTAGTCCTGGGCCACCTTCGTGTGGTGGGTCGCGATCCGGTTGCCGACACCGCGGCTGCCGGAGTGCAGGAACAGCCACACCGTCCCTGACTCGTCGAGCGTCACCTCGAGGAAGTGGTTGCCCGAGCCGAGCGTCCCCAGCTGGTGCCGCCACGCCTTGGCGTAGCTCCCGGGGTCGAGGTCGATCGCCGCAGCGCGCTCCTCGAGGTCGGCCAGCCGCCGCTGCGTGTGCTCGCGAGCGATCGTGCGGTTCTGCGCCCCGGCGGACAGCGGCACGCTGCGCGCGATCTGCCGACGCACCTCGCCACGGTCCTCGGGCAGGTCCTCCCCGCGCAGCTGGGTGCGCACGGCGACCATGCCGCAGCCGATGTCGACGCCGACCGCGGCCGGCATGATCGCCCCCTCGGTGGGGATGACCGACCCGACGGTGGCGCCCCGGCCCAGGTGGGCGTCGGGCATCAGCGCGAGGTGCGGGTGGATGAACGGCATCTGCGCCGTCCGCTCCGCCTGCTCGCGGGTCTGCGGGTCCAGGATCGAGGCCCAGCTGAGGAGCCTCGGCGTGATCTTCTCCATGATCCGTCGAGGCTAGGTCGGGTATGCCGCCGCCCGCCATGCCTTTTCGCCGCGCCCGGGTGCGCGGGCACGGCATACCGTCCAGGGGTGGGCCTGCACCCGGTGCGCATCGGCATCTCCGGCTGGCGCTACCGCCCGTGGCGCGGTGTCTTCTACCCGCCCGGGTTGCCGCAACGGCGAGAGCTGGAGCATGCCTCCCGGCTGCTCTCGACCATCGAGATCAACGGCTCCTTCTACAGCCTGCAGCGGCCCTCGAGCTATGAGCGGTGGGCGGCCGAGACGCCGGAGGACTTCGTCTTCTCGGTCAAGGGCCCGCGCTACATCACGCACATGCTGCGGCTGCGCGGTGCGCGCACGGCGCTGGCCAATTTCTTCGCCTCGGGCGTGCTCGCGCTGGGTCGCACGCTCGGGCCGGTCCTCTGGCAGCTGCCCGAGCGGCAGGCCTTTGACGAGGAGCAGCTCGAGGGGTTCTTCGCCGAGCTGCCCCGCTCCACGGGCGCCGCAGCCGAGCTGGCCCGCGAGCACGACGACAAGGTGGCGGGTCGGACCTGGCTGGAACCGGTCGAGGATCGTCCGCTCCGGCACGTCCTCGAGGTCAGGGGCGCCGGCTTCGCGGACGAGCCGCGCTACCTCCAGCAGCTGCGGCGCCACGGCATCGGCAACGTCGTCGCAGACACCGCGGGCCGCTGGCCGATGCTCCAGGACGTGACCGCGCCCGTCGTCTACGTGCGCCTCCACGGCGACACCGAGCTCTACGTCAGCGGCTACGGCGACGAGGCGCTGGGGCGCTGGGCCGAACGCGTGCGCCGGTGGCGCCAGGAGGCCGACGTCTACGTCTACTTCGACAACGACGTCAAGGTGCACGCGCCGTTCGACGCGTTGCGACTGGAGCACCTGCTCAGGGTGGGTCCGTGAGCGTCGTCGTGGTGACGGGCGGCGCGCGCGGCATCGGCGCCGCGCTGGTCCGCGCTCACCGGGCGCGCGGGGTCGTCCACTGCGTCGAGGCGGTCTACCCCCAGCTCCGGCAGCAGCGCGCCGGTCACCTGGTCCTCATGGGCTCGCTCGCGGGCATCCTGCCGGTGCCCGCCATGGTGCCGTACTCCGCCGTCAAGTCCGCCGTCGTCACCCTCGGCACGGCGCTGCGCGTCGAGGCGCGCCGGTATGACGTGCGCGTCACCGTCGTGGCGCCCGCCTTCGTCGACACCCCGCTCCTGGACCACATCAACCCCGGGCTGCCCGCGACCCGCGCCAACCGGGTCGGCGTGCGCCTGGTCCGCCAGCTGCAGGGGCGCCCCATGGATCCCGACGCCCTGGCGAGCCGGATCGTGCGCGCGCTGCCTCGAGACCCGGAGCTGATCCTCGCGCCCCGACCCATCGCCCAGGTCGCGGTGCTCGGCGAGCGCCTCGTGCCGGGGGTGGGACGCCGCGTCAGCGCCTTCTTCCTGCGGCGTTACCTGACGATGCGCGAGCCTGAGAGCTAGTCGGCCCTGCCCTCGGCGAGGTAGGCGAGCCGCCGCAGCGCCTCGACGTTGCGGACCTTGATGGGCACCTCCGCCGCGGGTCCGGGCAGCCAGGCCAGCGGTCCGCTGGACGGTGTCTCGGTCATCGTCACGGTGCACGCCTGCTCGCCCGAACGCTCGACGTCGAGCGACACGGTCGCCTCCCCGACCGGCCACAGGCGCGCCTGGAGGACCGCCCGCCGCGGCGGGTCCCACTCCAGGACGCTGGTCGAGTCGTCGATGAGGGCCGGCCAGACCCCGACCGAGTGGTGGATGCGCGCCCCGACGGCTGGCCACTTGTCGTCGACGGCGCGCATCCGCGAGGCGCCGACGACCCACACCGGGTAGAGCCAGCCGTTGGAGAGCACCGCGAAGACGGCCTCCGGAGGGGCCGAGATGAGCCTGGTGTTGACGGACATGAGGGCGCCTCCTGCGGGGTCACGGTGAGAGGTCCGGCTCCTGCCGGACGTCGAGGTCGTGTCGAAGAGCGGCGAGGGCGGCCCGCCACCCGCACACCCCGTGGACCCCCGGCCCCGGAGGTGTCGCGGAGGAGCAGAGGTAGACGCCCGCGAGCGGGGTCCGCCAGGGCGCCGGCGAGGGCACCGGCCGGGCCAGCAGCTGGGGCAGCCCCACGCTGCCCACCGCGATGTCGCCGCCGACGTAGTTGGGGTTGTAGCGCTCCAGGTCCTCGGCCGAGCGCGCGGACGAGGCGAGCACCACGTCGCGGAACCCCGGCGCAAACTCCTCGATACGCCGGGTCACCGTCTCGGTCGGGTCGAGGGAGGAGCCTGCCGGCACGTGCGTGTAGGCCCACAGCACGTGCTGGCCCTCCGGGGCTCGCGTCGGGTCGAAGGTGGTGGGCTGCGAGGCCAGCACGTAGGGCCGGACCGGCTGACGACCGTGCGCCACCGCCGCTTCGGCCGCCGCCATCTGCCCGCGCGACCCGCCCAGGTGCACCGTGCCGGCCCGTCCGAGGCCGGGGTCGGCCCAGGGCACCGGCCCGGAGAGCGCGTAGTCCACCTTCGCGGCCCCGCCGCCGTAGCGGTAGCGGCGCAGCCACGCGGCATACCGGCTCGGCAGACGGTCTCCGCCCAGGGCGAGCAGGGCGCGGGGGCTCACGTCGAGCATGGCGACGTCGGCGTCCTCGAGCTCGCCCAGGGAGGTGACCTCGTGACCGGTGACGGTCCGGGCCCCGTGCGCGACGGCGTCCGCGGCGAGGGCGTCGACGATCGCCTGGCTGCCGCCCACCGGCAGCGGCCACCCCTCGAGGTGGGCCAGCGCCGCCAGGACCAGCCCGGCCGCCGCCGTGCCCAGACCCGGCATCGGCTGGATCGGGTGCGCGAGGACGCCGGTCAGCAGCGCCGGAGCCTCTTCGGTCTGCCACCGCCTGTCCCACAGCACCGTGCCCTGGTCAAGGACCCGCAGCGCGAGCCGGGTCAGGCCCACCGGCCGCGCCGGCGGGCGCAGCGGTGAGTCCGACAGGAGCGCGGCGGCCAGCTCGGGGTCGTCCACGAACGGTGCGAAGAGCGACCGCCACGCCGGCCCGTCCGGCCCGAGACCGTCCGCCGTGCGCTCCAGGTCGCGCCAGGCGAGCACCGCCCGCCCCGCGTCGAGCCCGTGGGCGTAGGGGACGTCGGGGTCCACGAACGGGATCCGGTCGCGCAGCCCGAACCGGGTGAAGAAGGGCGAGGCGTAGGCGCTGGGGTGCACGGCCGAGCAGATGTCGTGCCGGAAGCCCGGCAGCGTGTCCTCCGCGGTCCGTGCGCCGCCGCCGATCGTGTCGTTGCGCTCGAGCACGGTGACGGCCACCCCCGCGCGGGCGAGCGTCACGGCCGCGGCCAGGCCGTTCGGCCCGGCCCCGACCACCACTGCGCTCGGGCTGCCCACGTCCCCGAGTATGGCAAGGGCGCCCCGGGCCCTCGCGGTGAACCGGCGGCGCGCTCCGCACGGCACCATGGGCCCATGCGTTATGCGATCACCGGAGCCACCGGCTTCGTCGGGGGCGTCCTGGCCCGTCAGCTCCGCGAGGCCGGTCACGACGTCGTCGCCCTGGTGCGCTCCCGGCAGCGGGCCGGGAGCCTCGAGC
Source organism: Ornithinimicrobium tianjinense (assembly GCF_014636495.1). GTDB lineage: Bacteria > Actinomycetota > Actinomycetes > Actinomycetales > Dermatophilaceae > Ornithinicoccus > Ornithinicoccus tianjinensis. The sequence continues at coordinate 50,392 of NZ_BMEM01000001.1, read as the reverse complement.
GCCTCGGGGTCGCGCTCGTCCAGGGCGACCTCGACGACGTCGGGGCGCTGGACGCGCTGCTGACCGGGGGTGAGGACGGCGGTGGCGTCGACGGGCTCTTCCACGTGGCCGGCTGGTACCAGATCGGCTCCCCGACGCCCGAGCTCGGGCACCAGGTCAATGTGGTCGGCACGCGCAACGTGCTCACCGCGGCGTTGCGGGCAGGGACACGCAAGGTCGTCCACACCAGCACGCTGGCGGTCAACTCCGACACCGGCGGCGCCGTGCGCGACGAGACCTACCGCCACCACGGCGAGCACCTGAGCGTCTACGACCGGACGAAGGCGCAGGCCCACCACATCGCCGACGAGCTGGTGGCCCAGGGGCTGCCTCTGGTCATCGTCATGCCGGGCGGCATCTACGGGCCGGGCGACACCTCACAGGTCGGCGGGTATGTCGCGCAGGTCGCCTCGGGCCGGCGTCCGCTGGTGCCGCGGCACGGGGGCACGCTGATGTGGGCGCACGTCGAGGACGTCGCTGCCGGACACCTGCTCGCGATGGAGCGGGGGCGGGTGGGCGAGTCCTACATGCTCGCCGGGGAGCCGGCCACCCTGGCCGAGCTGCTCGGGACGGTCGCCGACCTGGCCGGGACGAAGGGCCCGGTGCTGGTGCCCGAGACGGTGCTGCGGCTCGTCGGCCGGGTGCTCGGGCCGCTGGAGGGGCGCGTGCCGCTGTCCGGCCAGTACCACCCCGAGACGATGCGCGCGGCGCTGGCGTCCTACGTCGGGACGGCGGAGAAGGCGCGCGGCGAGCTGGGCTGGCGGTCCCGGGACCTGAGGGACGGCCTGCGCCAGACGATCACCGCGACGGACGTCCTCCCGTAGAGCAACGCTGCCCCGGGCGACGCCTCTAGCTCGCCGTCCCCTCCCCCGCGTCGTGGACGAGCAGGGCGACCTGGACGCGGTTGGAGAGCCCCAGCTTGGCGAGGATGCTCGAGACGTGCGCCTTGACCGTGGGCACGCCGAGGTAGAGCTGACGGGAGATGTCCGCGTTCGAACCTCCGCCCGCCACGGCCCTGGCCACCTCGAGCTCACGCTCGGTGAGGACGGCGAGGCGGTCCCTGGCCAGGCGTGCCCGGTCCTCCCGGCGGTCCCCCGCCGCTGGCATCGCCCCGGAGACCCGGTCGACGAGCAGGGCCGTCACCGACGGTGAGAGCGCATGGTCCCCCGCGGCCACCTCGTGGACCGCGGCGACCAGCCGGGGCGGCGGGGTGTCCTTGAGCACGAACCCCCGGGCGCCCGAGCGCAGCGCCTCCACCACGTGGTCGTCGGCGTCGAAGGTGGTCAGCACGAGCACCTTGGTCGAGGGGTAGGTCTCCAGCACCGCTCGCGTGGCGGCGAGCCCGTCCATCCTGGCCATCCGGATGTCCATGAGCACGACGTCGGGCCGGTGCCGCCCGACGAGCTCGACGGCCGTGTCGCCGTCGTCACCCTCGGCCACGACGTCGACGCCGTCGGGCCCGCCGAGCATCATCCGTAGACCCGCTCGCACCAGCGGGTCGTCGTCGACGATGACCACCCTGGGCCTGCCTGTGCTCATGCGTCCTCCCCTGTCACCGGCCACGGCAGCCGGACCAGCACGACGAACTCGGTGACCTCGACCCCGGCCCGGAAGGTGCCGCCGGCCAGCTGGGCCCGCTCGGCCATCCCGGTCAGCCCACGGCCGCTCTCCGGAAGCGTGCCGACGCGGTCAGGGACCACCCTGTTGCGGATCTCCACCGACAGTCCCTGCCCGGGCGCGCCGTGGATCTGCACCGTCACCGGCTGTTCCGGTGCGTGCTTGCGCGCGTTGGTCAGCGCCTCCTGCACGACCCGGTAGGCGTGCCGCCCCACCGTCGTCGGCAGCGACACCGAGCGCTGCCACAGGTCGGCGTCCGCCAGCAGGCGCACCTCCTGCCCGCTGCTGGTCACCTCCGCCACGAGGGAGGGTATGCCGCTCAGGCCCGGCTGGGGCGCCTCGACGGCGCCGACGACGCCTCCCCCGTCGGCGTCACCGTCCGTCCGCAGGACCCCCAGCACCTCGCGCAGCTCCTCCAGCGCCTGGTGCGTGCCGGCGCGCACCACCTCGGTGGCCTCCGCGCGCTCCTCCTCCGACAGGTCGGGTCGGTGGGCCAGGACGCCGGCGTGCATCGCGACGAGGGAGAGCCGGTGCGCCAGCACGTCGTGCATCTCCCGGGCGATCCGGGCGCGCTCCGCCAGCTGGGCCTGCGCCACCCGCGCGGCCTGTTCCCGGTTGGCGGTCTCGGCCTGCTGCCGCCAGCTCGCGACCAGCTCGCGACGCGAGCCGATGTTCCAGCCGATCAGCACGACGACGACGTAGAAGAGCGACACGAGGACCGCGTAGACCAGCCCGTCGAGGAGCGCGCCCTGGCCGGTGATGCTGTCCCGGAACTGTGCCGGCACCGTGACCTTGGCGACGGTGTGCTCGTGGACCAGACCCGCTGCGACGTTGAGCAGGCCGAGCCAGACCAGAGGCAGGAGCCGGCGCCGGGTGGCCAGGGAGAACACCACGAGGAAGGCCGCCGGCACACCCCACGCAGAGACGGTCGTCAGCGCCATCGTGACCACGGCGATCGCCACGGGCGCCCGCCGCCGGAACGCCGCCAGGACGAGGATCACGTGGCCCACGAGGAGGTCGAGCAGGATCAGCCCGAGGACGGCGTCCGTCTCCGGCGCCGACCCCGTCTCGGACGCCATCACCACCGGCGCGATGTAGATGAGGAAGAGGATCAGGCCGAGGACCCAGGCCATCGCGAGCCGCCAGGCGTTCTTCCACAGGGGCAGCCGCTCGAACTCCTCACGGGGAGGGACGTGCAGAGGCTGCACGGCACCCACCGCCCATCGGCCCCGGCACCCCCTACTTCGGTATGCCGTCGCGCCCCGAGCCGCAGACCAAGGACACCCGCGGCGCCGACCGACGACCGATGTGGGGGCAGGTCCGGCGGGACGAGGCTGGGTCCATGATCCAGATCGAGAACCTCACGAAACGCTACGGCTCCTTCACCGCCGTCGACGACATCACCTTCACCGCACGCCCCGGCCGGGTCACCGGCTTCCTCGGCCCCAACGGGGCGGGCAAGTCCACCGCGATGCGGATGCTGGTCGGGCTGACCGTGCCCAGCTCGGGCTCCGCCCTCGTGCTGGGCCGGCCCTACCGTTCTCTGCCGACGCCCGCCCGCCACGTGGGGGTCATGCTCGATGCCGCGGCGCAGCACGCCGGCCGGACCGGACGCGAGACGCTCGTCCTCGCGGCGGCGATGGCCGGGATGCCCCGCCACGCCGTCGACCGCGCGCTCGAGCGGGTGGGGCTCACGAGCCGCGAGGCCGAGCGTCGCGTCGGCAACTACTCGCTCGGGATGCGGCAGCGCCTCGGCCTGGCCGGCGCGCTGATCGGCGAGCCCCAGGTGCTCGTGCTCGACGAGCCCGCCAACGGGCTCGACCCCGCCGGGATCCGGTGGATGCGCGGGCTGCTGCGCGACTTCGCGGACCAGGGCGGAACGGTGCTGCTCAGCTCGCACCTGCTGCACGAGGTGGAGCAGGTGGCCCACGACATCGTGATGATCGGCGGCGGACGGATCGTGGCCGAGGGCACCCAGGAGGAGCTGCTCGCGGGCCACGGCCAGACCGTCGTGGGCACCCCCGAGGGTGAGCGTGCCCGCCTGGCTGCCGAGCTGCGCGGGGCGGGCCACCAGGTCGACCTGCGCGGCGAGGATCTGGTCACCAACGCCACCAGGGCGCAGGTGGCCCGGATCGCCCTCACGGCCGGGGTCCCCGTGACCCACCTGGCGGAGAGCTCCGCGGGCCGGCTGGAGGAGATGTTCCTCCAGCTCACCGCCGACCAGGCCCGCCAGGAGCGCACCGAGGAGGTCTCGGCATGAGCGCCACCTCCGAGCTCACCCGGCCGGGCGCACCAGGGACGGGCGCGACGGCATACCTCCCGCAGATCGAGGACGTGCCGGCGCTGTCCTTCACCCGCCTGGTCGGGGTCGAGCTGCGCAAGCTCGTCGACACCCGCACCGGACGCTGGCTGCTGATCACGATCCTGCTCCTCACCGCGGCGGTCATGGCCGTGACGCTCTGGATCGGACGGCAGGACGGCACCGGGCTTTTCGCGCTGCTCACCGCGGCCAACATCCCCCAGGCCGTGCTGCTCCCGGTCCTGGGCGTCATCACCGCGGCCAACGAGTGGAGCCAGCGGACGGCTCTGGTGACCTTCACCCAGGAGCCGCGACGGCTGCGGGTCATGGGCGCCAAGACGGTCGCCGTCGTCCTGCTCGGCCTGGCGATCCTGCTCGTCACCGTCCTGCTCGCCGTCGTCGCCCACGTGGTCTCGATGACGCGCGCAGGAGGCGAGGTCGACCTGTGGCACGGCTGGTCGCTCGTGGTCGGCGCGGTCGTCCTGCAGACGCTCGGCGTCCTCATGGGCGTGGCCTTCGGCACCCTGCTGCTCAACGTGCCGCTGGGGATCGTGCTCTACTTCCTCACCCCGACCGTGGCGTCGGTGCTCGTCGTGACCACCTCGTGGCTGCGCGAGCACGCCGCGTGGTTCGAGCTCGGGACCGCTCAGCTGCCGCTGATCGGGGACGGGTGGATGACGGGCGAGCAGTGGGCCCAGCTCGGCACCACCAGCGCGCTGTGGATCGGGCTGCCCCTGGCGATCGGCTGCTGGCGGGTGGCGCGTCGCGAGGTGAAGTGACGCGAGAATGACTCGGGTCACCCGCCCCCTGCCCGGAGAGCCAGACATGGAAGTCGACACCGACCGGTCACCCACGGCGCTGCGTACCACCGCCCGCGGCACGGCCGCCCTCGGCACGCTGTGGACGCGCCTGGGGCTGCCGCCCGACGAGCCCGAGGTGCTGGCCAACCGCGGTTCCCTCATGGTGCGGCTGCCGAGGGCAGGGGTCGTGGCCCGCGTGTCGACCCATACGGGTGCACAGCGGCGGGCACCGGGCCTGTGGCTGACCACGGAGGTGGCGGTGGGTCGGGTGGCCCACGCGGCGGGCGCTCCCGTGGTGGCCCCGGCCGACCACCTCGGGATCGACGCCGGGCCGCACGAGGTCGACGGGCTCTGGATGTCTCTGTGGACCGACGTGGGCGGCGGCAGGGGCGTCCGTCCCGGTCCCGAGGAGACGGGCGCCGCCCTGGCGGCGTGGCACGCCGCTCTCGACGGCGCGGGGAGCGACCTGCCGCAACTCCCGGCCGGGCGGGAGCTCATCACCGAGGCGCTCCACCACTCACGCCGGGGCGGCGTGCTCTCCGCACGGGAGCACGCCGCCCTGACGCACGAGCATCTCGACGCCCTGGAGCAGACGGTCGGCCGCGGCACCGACGAGGTGGTCCTCCACGGTGACGCCCACCGGGGCAACCTGCTCCGCGACCGCGACGGGCGGTGGGTCTGGAACGACCTCGAGGAGTCCTGCCGCGGGCCGGTCGAGTGGGACCTCGCCGTCCTCTCCCGCAGTCCCACGCCGGATCTCGGCGCGCAGGCGTTGAGGGCCTACTGCAGGGCGAGCGGGCGCCCGGAGCCCTCCGCGGAGGAGCTGGCGCCGTGGCTGCGGCTGCGTGAGCTGGAGGCCGGCGCGTGGACGCTCGGCTGCGCGGTGACCTTCCCCGAGCGGTATGCCGCGCCCGCGCGCGCCTTCCTCGAGCGCGTGCTCGGCTGAGCGCGAGGCGCCGCGGTCAGTCGGTGAACGGCCAGCCCGGGGGGCGCCACAGCGCCAGCGCGGTGCTGCCGGGGCGCTGACCGGGCCGCCGCCCCGCGGGCATGGGGACGACCTCGCCGCCGACCCCGGCGGCGAAGACACGACGCCCCTGGCCGACGCGGTTGCGCAGCTGCTCGTTCTCGGTGAGGACCTGGCTGAGCCGCGAGCGCAGGGCCGCCACCTGGTTCTCGAGGTCGAGGATGCGCTGGATCCCGGCCAGGCTCACGCCCTCGCCCGAGAGCCGCTGCACCTCGCGGAGCCGGTCGACGTCGTGGGAGGAGTAGCGCCGACCGCCGCCACGGGTGCGCGAGGGCACCACGAGACCGAGCCGGTCGTACTGCCGCAGGGTCTGCGCGTGCATCCCGGCCAGCTCGGCCGCGACCGAGATGACGTAGACGGGGGTGTCACGGTCGAGCATGGGTCACCCCCGCGCGCGGCGCATCAGGTCGGCGCGCGGGTCGTGCCCCTCGTCCTCGGCCTGCAGCGCCTCGACCGCCTCGCGGGCCTTGTCCGACAGCTTCTGCGGGACGACCACCTGGACCCGCGCGAGCAGGTCTCCGGTCGCCTTGCTGGTCGCGATACCGCGGCCCTTCACGCGCAGCACCCGGCCCGACGGCGTGCCGGGCGCGACGCGCACCTTCACGGTGCCACCGTCCAGGGTCGGCACGGGCACGGTGGCGCCGAGGGCGGCCTCGGCGAAGGTGACGGGCACGTCGACGGTGAGGTTGTCGCCGTCGCGGCCGAAGACCGGGTGCGGGGTCACCGTGACGTTGAGGAACATGTCGCCGGGCTCCCCGCCCTGCACCGGTGAGGGCATGCCCTTGCCGCGCAGCCGGATCTTCTGGCCGTCCTTGACGCCCGCCGGGATGCGGGTGGTGATGCGCCCGCCGTCGGGGCTGCTCAGCGTCACGGTGTCGCCGTGCGCGGCAGCGGTGAAGTCGATCGTGGTGCGGGCCTGCACGTCCTGGCCACGCGGCATACCGCCGCGAGCGCCCCCGAAGCCGCCCGGGAAACCCTGCCCGCCCTGCTGGAACCCGCCGCCACCGCCGAAGGCGCCGAGCAGGTCCTCGAGGTCGATCCCGCCGCCCCCGGTGCCGAAGCGCACGTTCTGCGCGCCCCCGCCCCCGCCGAACATCTGGGCGAAGACGTCCTCGAAGCCGCCGGCCCCGCCGGGGCCGCCGCCCGCCTGGAAGCGCGCACCGCCGCCCATGGCGCGGATGGCGTCGTACTGCTTGCGCTGCTCGGGGTCGGAGAGGACGGCGTACGCCTCGCCGATGTCCTTGAACTTCTGCTCCGCCGCCTTGTCCCCCGGCTTGGAGTCGGGGTGCCAGTCGCGCGCGAGCTTGCGGTAGGTCTTCTTCAGCGTCTTGGCGTCGACGTCCTTGGGGACGCCGAGGATCGCGTAGAAGTCCTTCTCCATCCAGTCCTGGCTGACCATCCGGTCCTCACCTCCTCGGGGTGGTGGTCTGCTGTCTTGTGGTGTGCGGTCGGCCGCCCCCTCCGACCGAGCGTCTCAAGTGGTTGCCGTGGGGCCCACCGGACGCGTGATGTGGTGGCTGGAGCAACCACATCACGCGCCCGGTCCTCACTGAGCCAACCACACGAGACGCTCGGTCGCGGAGGGGCAGACGCGCGGTCGGGCGTGGTCAGGCGGGGTCGGCGACCGCGACGCGCGCGGGCCGGACGACCTGGTCGCCGATCTTGAAGCCCGGCTGCATGACCTGCACGATCGTCATCTCCGTCGCGCCCTCGGGGATCTCGACGCCCGGGCTGTCGGCCGGGACGTGCATGAGCGCCTCGTGGACGGTCGGGTCGAAGACCTCGCCGACGTGACCGACCCGCTCGACACCGAACCGGCCGAGAGCCTGCTCCAGCTTGTCGGCGATGGCGGCGAAAGGGCTGCCCTCGGAGATGTCGCCGTGCTCGCGGGCCGAGTGGATGTCGTCCAGCACGGGCAGGAGGGCCTCGACGACAGCGCCCGTGGCCCGACCGCGGTCCGCCTCCCGCTCGCGCTGGGTGCGGTTGCGGAAGTTGACGAACTCCGCCTGCATCCGGCGCATCTCCTCCAGACGCTCCGCCGCGAGGGCGGTGTCCGGGTGCGGCTCGCCCGCGGCGCCCGGCAGGGCGTCACCGACGTCGCCGCCGAAGCTGCTGTCCGACTCGGCGCCGGAGGCCTCGTGGGGCTCGGGCTGGTGGTCGGCCGGCTTGCGCACCTCACCGGTCTCGGGGTCGATGACCCGCTTGTCGCGGATCACCGGGCCCCGCCCGGCGGCCTCCTCCTCGCGTCGAGGATCCTGGGGGCCGCCGGGGGTGGCGTGGGTGTCCGTCACTTGGTGTCCTCGTCGTCGACGACCTCGGCGTCGACCACGTCGTCAGCGGAGCCGGAGCTGGGGCCGTCGGTGTTGATGTCGGCCGCCCCGGTGCCGTCCGCGAAGCCCGCACCCGCACCGGCGCCGGCGTCCGCCGACTGCTGCGCGGCATACAGGGCCGAGCCCATCTTCTGCGACTCGGTGGAGAGGGTCTCCATCTTCGCCTTGATGTCGTCGAGCGAGGTGCCCTCGGACTTCAGCGCGTCCTTGAGGTCGGCGAGGGCGGTGTCGACCGGGCCGCGGGCGTCCGCGGGGACCTGGTCGCCGGAGTCCGCGAGGAACTTCTCGGTGGAGTAGACCAGCTGCTCCGCGGTGTTGCGCGTCTCCGTCTCCTCCTTGCGCTTCTTGTCCTCCTCGGCGTGCGCCTCGGCGTCCTTGATCATCCGCTCGATCTCGTCCTTCGGCAGGGCCGAGCCGCCGGAGATCGTCATCGACTGCTCCTTGCCGGTGCCACGGTCCTTGGCGGACACGTGCACGATGCCGTTGGCGTCGATGTCGAAGGTGACCTCGATCTGCGGGACGCCGCGAGGAGCCGGGGCGATGCCGGTCAGCTCGAAGTTGCCGAGCAGCTTGTTGTGCGCCGCGATCTCGCGCTCACCCTGGTAGACCTGGATGCCGACCGACGGCTGGTTGTCGCTGGCCGTGGTGAAGACCTCCGAACGCTTGGTCGGGATGGCCGTGTTGCGCTCGATGAGGCGGGTCATGATGCCGCCCTGGGTCTCGATGCCCAGGCTCAGCGGGGTGACGTCGATGAGCAGGACGTCCTTGCGGTCACCCTTGAGGACACCGGCCTGCAGGGCCGCGCCGACGGCGACGACCTCGTCCGGGTTGACGCCCTTGTTGGGCTCCTGGCCACCGGTCATCTTCTTGACGAGGTCGGCGACGGCCGGCATACGCGTGGAGCCGCCGACCAGGACGACGTGGTCGATGTCCTGGACGGAGATGCCCGCGTCCTTGATGACCTGGTCGAAGGGCGCCTTCGTGCGCTCGAGCAGGTCGGAGGTCATCTGCTCGAACTGCGCGCGGGTCAGGGTCTCGTCCAGGTGGACGGGACCGTTCTCACCCATCGAGAGGTACTGCAGGTTGATGTTGGTGCTGGTCGAGGAGCTGAGCTCCTTCTTGGCCTGCTCGGCGGCGTCCTTGAGGCGCTGCAGGGCGATCTTGTCCTTGGCCAGGTCGACGCCGGACTGGTTCTTCACGGTCGTGACCAGGTGGTCGATGATCCGCTGGTCCCAGTCGTCACCACCGAGCTTGTTGTCGCCGTGCGTGGCGCGGACCTGGATGGTCGCGAAGCCGTCCTCGGGGTCTTTGCCGACCTCGAGCAGGGAGACGTCGAAGGTGCCGCCACCGAGGTCGAAGACGAGGATGAGCTCGTCCTCCTTGCCCTTGTCCAGGCCGTAGGCCAGGGCGGCCGCGGTCGGCTCGTTGACGATGCGCAGGACGTTGAGGCCCGCGATCTCGCCGGCGTCCTTGGTGGCCTGACGCTCGGCGTCGTCGAAGTAGGCAGGGACGGTGATGACCGCGTCGGTCACCGGCTCGCCCAGGTAGGCCTCCGCGTCCCGCTTGAGCTTCATCAGCGTGCGGGCGCTGATCTCCTGGGAGGTGTAGGTCTTGCCGTCGATGTCCTGGGTCTTCCAGTCGGTGCCCATGTGGCGCTTGACCGAGCGGATGGTCCGGTCGACGTTGGTGACGGCCTGGCGCTTGGCGATCTCGCCGACCAGGACCTCACCGTTCTTGGCGAAGCTGACGACGGACGGGGTGGTGCGACCGCCCTCGGCGTTCGCGATGATCTCGGGCTCACCACCGGTGAGGACGGCGACCGCCGAGTTGGTGGTGCCGAGGTCGATGCCGACTGCACGTCCCATGCGGGTTCTCCTTTGGTATGCGGTGCATCTCGCCCGCCCGGGACGGACGAGTGAGTGAGGTTGACACGTCTGCACTCAACCCTGTGCCCGGACCCCGACGTTGTCAAGTTGGGGCTCACTGAAGTTGAGTTCACCAGACTCAACGTTGACGCGTGTCGTCCTGTTCCACCTGGGCCTGTCATCCGACGAGTTAGCGGGACCTGTGGCGTCTTGCCGATACGTCGGTTCGCAGGTCATGAGCCCCTCCCCCGCCAGGTCGAGCAAGAACCTACAGCTGCCTAGAGTGATGGCCATGGTTGCCAGCGACGAGCTCACGTTCAGCGACAGCATCGTCGTAGACGCTCCCCCTGCGGCGGTGTATGCCGTGGTCAGTGACGTCACGCGGACCGGAGAGTGGTCCCCGGTGTGCCGTCGTGCGGAATGGGAGGACCCCGCCCGGACCGGCGAGGGCGCCCGCTTCCTCGGGCACAACGACGACGGCACTCGCGAGTGGACGACCACGTCGACGGTGGTGGCCGCGCGACCGGGTGAGGAGTTCACCTGGGAGGTCGGTCAGAGCTACGTGCGGTGGAGCTACCTGATGCGACCCGCCGAGGACGGGTCCGGCACGGTGCTCACCCACGCGTGGGAGGTGCTGCCGGCACTCCACGGGATGTATGCCGACAAGTACGGCGACGAGGCCGCCGCGGTGCTGGCGCGCCGCACGGAGTCGGCCCATGCCAGCATCCCCAGCACGCTCGCCGTGATCAAGGAGATCGTGGAGCGCGACGCCGGCTGACCCGGCACCTGCTGCCCTACCTCTTCTGGTCTCGGTCGGCCGGCAGGTGCTCGTGCACCCACTCCGCCAGGAGCCGCGCGCACGCGTCGACGCCCTCTACCCAGGTCCTGGCCGCCTCCTCGTCGGCGGTGTCCGACACGTGCTTCACCAGCCGCACCGGCACCCCGGCCGCGCGAGCGGCCGCGGCCACGGCATACCCCTCCATGTCGACAAGGTCAGCGACCCGGGCGACCCGCGCCCGCTCCTCGCCCCCGGCGACGAACCTGTCGCCCGTGGCCAGCACGAGGCCCGGCTCCGCACGGACGGGCAGGTCGACCGGAGGGCCGTCGCTGCGGCCGGTCACCGCGAGCACACCCTCGTGGTCGAAGTCGTGCTGGACGACCCGGCAGATCTCGTGGGTGCCCTCGACGCCCCCGCGCAGACCCCCGGCGGTGCCGACGTTGACGATCTGGGCGGGTGCGGGCCCGGACGCCAGAAGGCGCGCCACCGCGACAGCCGCACGGACCTTGCCCACGCCCGTGACCAGCACCGGGTGCTCGACCACGAAGTGACGCGCCTCCTGCTCGAGGGCTACCACGATGAGGGTGGAGGACGGGGTCACGGTGCCGGCGAGCTGCATACCGGGACGCTATCCCGCGGTCGCGCAGGCGCCCACAAGCACCTCGCGCAGGAGTAGGTTTCGTCCAGGACCTACGAGAGAGGGACCGAACATGGCTGACCTGCGACGACGCGTCCGCGGGGCAGGGCTGGGCCTGGTGGCCGTCGGCGCCGCGGTCCTCCTCTCCGGATGCCTGGGTGACCTTCCCGTCGATCCTTCCGTCGCGCCCATCGAAGTGGTCGTGGACGGCTGCCGGCTCAACCTCGCCACGGTGGAGAACGGCACGCACGGGATCGCGGTCGTGGGGCCGGGGTCGGTGGAGGTCACCGGCCCGGGGCGCGAGGACGCCGAGCCCTTCGTGGGTCAGGGCGAGTTCGACACCTCGACCGGGACCTACACGATCACCTGTCTCGCCGAGGACGGCTCGCGGTTGGGCTCGGCCACCCTGGTCTCCTCCGCCGGCTGAGACCGGTCAGGCCTGCGCGACCGGCGCGGCGGCGACATACTCCGCGAGGTGCTGGCCGGTCAGGGTGGAGCGCGACGCCACCAGCTCGGCGGGGGTGCCCTCGAAGACGACACGGCCGCCGTCATGGCCGGCCCCGGGGCCGAGGTCGATGATCCAGTCGGCATGGGCCATGACGGCCTGGTGGTGCTCGATGACGACGACGGACCGGCCGCCGTCGACCAGGCGGTCGAGCAGGCCGAGCAGGTTCTCGACGTCGGCGAGGTGCAGGCCGGTGGTCGGCTCGTCGAGGATGTAGACCTCGCCCTTCTCACCCATCTGCGCCGCCAGCTTGAGCCGCTGCCGCTCGCCGCCGGAGAGGGTCGTCAGCGGCTGGCCGAGGGTGACGTAGCCGAGCCCGACGTCCTCGAGCCGAACCAGGATCTTGTGCGCCGCGGGGATGCGGGCCTCGCCCTCGGCGAAGAAGTCCTCCGCCTCGGCGACCGGCATGGCCAGGACCTCGGCGATGTCCTTGCCGCCGAAGGTGTACTCCAGCACCGAGGCCTGGAAGCGGCGGCCCTCGCACTCGTCGCAGGTGGTGGCGACGCCGGCCATCATCGCCAGGTCGAGGTAGACCACGCCTGCGCCGTTGCAGGTCGGGCAGGCGCCCTCGGAGTTGGGGCTGAACAGCGCCGGCTTGACGCCGTTGGCCTTGGCGAAGGCCTTGCGGATCGGCTCGAGGAGGCCGGTGTAGGTCGCCGGGTTGGAGCGGCGCGACCCCTTGATCGCGGCCTGGTCGATGACGACCACGCCGTCGGTCCGCGCCAGCGAGCCGTGGATGAGCGAGCTCTTGCCGCTGCCAGCGACCCCGGTCACCGCGACGAGCACGCCTGTGGGCACGTCGACGTCCACGTCGCGCAGGTTGTTGGCGGACGCGCCGCGGATCTCAAGCGCGCCCGTGGGCGTGCGCACCTCCTCCTTGAGGCGGGCGCGGTCGTCGAGGTGGCGCCCGGTGAGGGTGCCGCTGGAGCGCAGCCCCTCGACCGTCCCCTCGTAGACCACCTCGCCCCCACCCGTTCCGGCGCCGGGGCCGAGGTCCACGACGTGGTCGGCCACCGCGATCATCTCCGGCTTGTGCTCGACGACGAGGACCGTGTTGCCCTTGTCGCGCAGCCGCTGCAGCAGGGTGTTCATGCGCTGTATGTCGTGCGGGTGCAGCCCGATCGAGGGCTCGTCGAAGACGTAGGTGACGTCGGTCAGCGACGACCCGAGGTGCCGGATCATCTTGGTGCGCTGCGCCTCGCCGCCGGACAGCGTGCCCGCCGGCCGGTCGAGCGAGAGGTAGCCCAGCCCGATCTCCACGAACGAGTCCAGGGTCTCCCGCAGGCCCTGCAGCAGGGGCGCCACCGAGGGCTCGTCGAGCCCTGCGACCCACTGGGCCAGGTCGCTGATCTGCATCCGGCAGGCGTCGGCGATGGAGATGCCACGGATCTTCGAGGAGCGGGCGGCCTCGTTCAGCCGGGTGCCGTCGCAGTCCGGGCAGGGCGCGAAGGTCACCGCGCGGTCGACGAAGGCGCGGATGTGCGGCTGCATCGCCTCGCGGTCCTTGGACAGCATCGACTTCTGGATGCGGGGTATGACGCCCTCGTAGGTGATGTTGATCCCGTCGACCTTGATCTTGGTCGGCTCCTTGAAGAGCAGGTCGGCGCGCTCCTTCTTCGTGTAGCGCTTGATGGGCTTGTCCGGGTCGAAGAAGCCGCTGCCCATGAAGATGCGGCCGTACCAGCCCTCCATGCTGTAGCCGGGGATCGTGAGCGCGCCCTCGCGCAGCGACTTCTCCTCGTCGTAGATGGCGGTGTAGTCGAAGTCGGTGACGTTGCCGGTGCCCTCGCAGCGCGGGCACATGCCGCCCTGGATGCTGAACTCCCGGCGCTCCTTGACCTCCTCCCCGTGCTTGGTCACGGTCACCGCGCCCGCGCCGGAGATCGAGGCGACGTTGAACGAGAACGCCTTGGCGCCGCCGATGTGCGGCTCGCCGAGCCGGCTGAAGAGGATCCGCAACATCGCGTTGACGTCGGTCGCCGTCCCCACGGTGGAGCGGATGTTGGCGCCCATCCGCTCCTGGTCGACGATGATCGCGGTCGTCAGACCCTCGAGGTGGTCGACGTCCGGCCGGGCCAGCGTCGGCATGAAGCCCTGCACGAACGTCGAGTAGGTCTCGTTGATCATCCGCTGCGACTCGGCGGCGATGGTGGCGAAGACCAGCGAGCTCTTGCCGGACCCCGACACCCCGGTGAAGGCGGTCAGCCGCCGCTTGGGCAGCTCCACGCTCACGTCCTTGAGGTTGTTCTCCCGAGCCCCCTGGACGCGGATGAGGTCGTGGCTGTCTGCGGTATGCCGTGCGCTGCTCACCCGCGTGAACATACCCTCCCCGCCCGACAGGCCCCCACGTCCGGATCGCGACTCGCGACCGGCTTCTCTGATGTGCGTCGGATGCATCCGACCCACAGGAGCAAAAGAGGTCGCGAGTCCGCGCTTGTCCACAGGGTGGCCGCAGCACGACCGCGCGGAACGCGGGTGGACCACACACTGACGGGCATGGACCCGCGCGTACGCAGCCACCTCGACAGCTACCAGGGCGTGCTCTCGACCAAGGCCGCCCTACGGCTCGGACTGAGCCACAACGACCTCCGGACGATGGTCGCGCGGGGCGCTCTCGTGAGCGTCGCCAACGGCGTCTACCTCGAGGCTGCCCTCCTGGCCGAGGCAACCCCCGAGGAGGCCCACAAGCTGCGGGTCTCAGCCCTGGTGCTGGGCAAGGGCGGCTCCGTCGCCGCGAGCCACCACAGCGCGGCAGTCCTTCACGGTCTACCGGTGCTCCGTGAGGCGCTCTCCGTCCTCCATGTGTCCCACACCCGGTCCCGAGCCAACACGAGGCGCCGGTCGACGTTCACCCTCCATCGTTCTCCTGATCCCGACGCGTTCGGCGAGGTCGGGTCGATCGCGGCGGTCATCCCCGCGCTGGCGGTCCTCGGCACAGCCCTGCTCGCCGGGGCACGGTCGGGGGTCATGGCGGCGGACGCTGCCCTCCACCAGGGGCTCACCACCCGTGACGAGCTCACCGAGTGGCTGATGCGACTGGCCCACGTGCCCGGCGTGGGTCGGGCCCGACATGTGGTGCAGGTCGCCTCCTCCCTGGCCGAGTCACCGGCGGAGTCGCTGCTGCGGCTCGCTCTCCTGTCCCTGCGACTGCCCTTCGTCGAGCAGCACCCGATCGACCTGGACGGGTGGACCTGTCGCGTCGATTTCTACCTCCCCACGCTCGGGGTGGTCGTCGAGATGGACGGAGCCTGCAAGTACGAGGGATCGGACGGCAAGCTGGCCCTGGTGTCAGAGAAGCGCCGCGAGGACCAGATCCGCGCTCTCGGCTACGGCGTCGCCCGCATCGAGTGGGCAGACCTCTTCCGGCCGGAACGCATCCACGCCAAGATCCGAGCAGCAGCCCTCACGACTCGCCTCGCCGGCTGAGACGGCACACTCAGGGCTACTCACGACCGGTTCAGAAGTTGACGCGAGCGCCGGTGATCACCGTACGGCCGATGGGCAGGCGGAAGTACTGCGTCGGGTCAGCCGCGTTGCGGGCGAGCATCGCGAAGAGCTTCTTGCGCAGCTGGCCCATGCCCGGACGTTCGCTGCGGTGGATGGTGATCCGGGACAGGAAGTACGTCGCGCCGGAGAGGTCGATGCCCAGACCCTCGTCGCGCGCCACGGCCAGCCCGGCGGGCACGTCCTGGGTGTCGGAGAAGCCGTAGCGCAGCGTGACGTGGGTGACGTGGTCGTACGGGTCGCCGAGGTCGTCCACGACGACCCGCTCCGCAGCGGACACGTGCGGCACGTTGACGCTCTCCGTCGTGACGATGAACACCTCGTCGTGGATGACGTGGTTGAACTGCACGTTCTCCCGCAGCGCGAGCGGCGTGGTGGCCTTGTTGGGGTGGAGGAATATCGCGGTGCCCGGGACCCGCAGGATCTTGGCGTCGTTGTGCACCATGTCCAGGAACTCCGAGAGCGGCCCTTCGAGCTTGTGCCGACGCGCCGTGACCAGGTCGCGCCCGCGCGCCCACGTGGTCATGACCGTGGCAACCCCCAGCGCGACGACGAGCGGGAGCCAGCCGCCGTGCAGCACCTTGGCGATGTTGGCGCTGAAGAACGCGAGCTCCACCGACCCGAAGACCAGCCCGAACAGCGCCACCTGCCACGCCCTCCACCGGAGGGCAGTGAAGGCATACACGCAGAAGAGGGTGGTGGTGAGCAGCAGGTCGGTGGTGACCGCGACGCCGTAGGCCGTGGCCAGACGCTCGGACGCGCGGAAGGTCAGCAGGAGCAGCATGACGCCGGCGAAGAGCAGCCAGTTGACGCTCGGGATGTAGATCTGGCCGCCCTCCTCCTCGCTCGTCTGGCGCACCGTGAGCCGCGGCAGGAAGCCCAGGCGCTCGGCCTGGCGAGCGACCGAGTAGGCGCCGGAGATCACGGCCTGGCTGGCGATGATCGTGGCCATCGTCGCCAGGATCACCAGCGGCAGCTGCGCCCAGGTGGGGGCGAGGTGGAAGAAGGGGTTGGCGATCTCGTGGCTGTCGCGCAGGATGAGCTGCGCCTGGCCCAGGTAGTTCAGGGTGAGGCTGGGGAAGACCAGCGCGAACCAGGCCCACATGATCGGGATCCGCCCGAAGTGGCCCATGTCGGCATAGATGGCCTCGGCCCCGGTGATCGCGAGGACGATGGCCCCCATCGCGACGAAGGCCACCAGCGGGTGCTGCCACACGAACAGCGCCCCGTGGTGCGGCGAGAGCGCCGTGAGCACCGCGGGCTCCTGCACGATGTGGGTCACTCCGAGGGTGGCGAGCGTCACGAACCACAGCACCATCACCGGCCCGAAGAAGCGCCCGACGTGATGGGTCCCGAACCGCTGCACCGCGAAGAGCGCCGCGATGATGGTCGCCGCGATCGGCACCACGGCCTCGCTCGTGCCCGGCGCCGCGACCTCCAGGCCCTCGACGGCGGACAGGACCGAGATCGCGGGGGTGATCAGGCTGTCGCCGAAGAACAGCGACCCGCCGAAGACGCCCAGGATGAGCACGATCCGGTGGCGCCGACCGCCGGCGCGGACGCTCCGGGCGGTCAGGTGGGCGAGCGCCATGACGCCGCCCTCACCCTCGTTGTCGGCGCGGAGGATGAAGTTGAGGTACTTGACGGCCACGATCAGGCAGACGGACCAGAACAGCATCGAGATCACGCCGTAGACGTTGTCGACGGTCGGGCGGACCAGGCCGTCGTCGAGGGCGAAGACGGTCTGGACGGCATACAGGGGGCTGGTGCCGATGTCGCCGAAGACGACACCCAGGGCCCCGAGCACCAGCGGTGCCGCCGAGCCCGCGGCACGCGGTCGTGCAGAAGTCACGATCGTCCAGAGTACGCCCGCTTCCTCGCCGTGCGACCCTACGCGGTATGACGTCGCTCACCTCCGCCCCGACCGTGACCACCTCCGTCGTCGCGGGGGTGGCGCGGGTGCGGTTGAGCCGTCCCGACAAGCTCAACGCCCTCACGCTGGCGATGATCGACGAGCTGGTCTCCGCGGCGCGGCTGGTCAGGCGGGACCGTTCGGTGCGTGTGGTGGTGCTGTCGGGCGAGGGCGACGCCTTCTGCGCCGGGCTCGACCTGCGCGCGGCGCTCGGCGATCCGCGCGGCATCGCGACCCGGTTCGTGCCGCGGCCGTGGCCCTGGCCGTCGACCAACACCTTCCAGGAGGTCGGCTGGGCGTGGCGGCGGCTCCCGGTGCCGGTGATCGCGGTCGTGCACGGCCACTGCCTGGGTGCCGGACTGCAGCTGGCCCTCGGGGCCGACCTTCGGGTGTCGACCGCGGACGCCCAGTGGTCGGTGCGAGAGGCGCGGTGGGGCCTGGTCCCGGACATGAGCGGCACCCGGACGCTGACCGAGGTGGTGGGCCTGGACGTCGCCAAGGACCTGACGCTGACGGCCCGGACGGTCGACGGGACCGAGGCGCACCGCCTGGGGCTGGTGACGCGCGTCGCTGGTGACCTGGCGGCGGCGCACGGGGTCACGGACGAGCTCGTCAGCCAGCTCGTGGCGCATGACCGGGGTGCTCTCGCCTCGGCGAAGCGGCTGCTGGACGGAGCCGCGCGGGGCTCGGCCCACCGGGCCTTCGCGCGCGAGCGGCGGGCCCAGCTGGGCCTGCTCCGGCGGCTCGACCGCAGCGGGCTCCCCGGCCGCTGAGCCTGTCCGGCCCGGCAGGAACGCCTGTCCGGTCGGTCAGGAACGCCTGTCCGGTCGGTCAGGAACGCCTGTCCGGTCCGGCAGGAACGCCTGTCCGGTGCGGCAGGAACGCCTGTCCGGTCGGTCAGTCGAGGAAGTCGCGCAGGACCTGCACGAGCGCCGCGGGCGCGTCCTCGTTGACCATGGGGCCGGCTCCCTCGACCACGCGCAGCCGGGCGCCGGCGATCGCCTGCTCGAGCGCCCGCGCGCCCAGCTGACCGGCGCGGTCCCGGGCGCCCACGACCACCAGCGTGGGCGCGACCACCCGGGGCAGCGCGGCCGACAGGTCGAGGTCACGGGCGGCGGCGAGCGCCTCGAGGAGCCGGTCCTTGCTGACGCCCGAGTCGGCCAGCCGGGACTGCGGCATCAGCCGGACCATGCCGGCCTGCAGCCGAAGGGCCGTGCGCGACGGTCGCACCTGGCCGCCCACGAGGACCAGCCTCCGCACGCGGTCCGGGTGGTCGGCCGCCAGCTGCGCGGCCACCATCGCGCCCAGCCCGACACCGCATACGTCGACAGCCTGCAGCCCCTCGAGCATGAGCTGCTGGTCCAGCGCAGCGGCGGCGTCGGGCAGCGGCAGCGGCCGACGGTCGGTCGGCTTGAGCCCGGGCACCCACGGAGTGAGCAGCCGCCGGCTCCCGTAGAGCGGCACGACCACGTCCTCCCAGGCCATCGGCGCCTGGCCGGGCGCGTGGAGCAGGACGAGGGGCGTGGCGGTCGCGGTCACCCCGTGAGGGTATGCCGTGCGGTGACCGGTCTCAGACGGTGGCGGGGACCTTGGCGCCGAGCTCGGCGTAGAGCGCCTCCAGCTCAGCCTCGTCGGCGGCCTCGAGGATCTGGCCCTCGGGGGTGAGGTGCTCGGTGAAGGTCAGCTTCGGGCCCTCGACCGGCGCGGCCTTGAGGTGCTCGAGCACGGCGACGAGCTGGCCGGCGGAGCGCGCGCCGCCGCCCCAGCCGTAGCTCACGGTGCCGATCGGCTTGTCCCGCCACTCGGCGTAGAGGGTGTCGATGGCGTTCTTGAGCGTGGCCGGGAAGCTGGCGTTGTACTCCGGCACCGTCATGATCAGCGCGTCGTAGCTGCTCACCGTCTCGGCCCAGGCGATCGTCGTGGGCTCGGAGTAGGCGCCCTTGGCCGGCGGCTCCGGGTCGGCGAGGAAGGGCAGGTCGACCTCGGCGAGGTCCACGAGCTCGGCCTCCACCCCCTCGGGGGCGTTGCTGACGACCCACTCGGCGACCTTGGGGCCGATGCGCTGGGGACGGGTGCTGCTGACGATGACTCCGATCTTCATGACACGGACAATGACGATTGACGATTCAACTATTCCGTCTGTGACGCACGGCACAGTCCCCCGCCCCGCCCACCTCGCCCCGCTAACCTCGACCGGTGACCGACCCGATGATCCGCGTCCGCGGTGCCCGGCTGCACAACCTGCGCGACGTCGACGTCGACCTGCCCCGGGACGCGCTCGTGGCCGTGACCGGCGTCTCGGGCTCGGGGAAGTCGAGCCTGGCGTTCGGCACGATCCACGGGGAGGCCCAGCGCCGCTACCTCGACTCGGTGGCCCCCTTCGCGCGCCGCCTCATCCACGCCGCCGTCGACCCCCGGGTCCGCGACGTCACCGGGCTCCCGCCGACCGTCGCCCTGGAGCAGGGGCGCGGCGGAGGTCTGTCGTCACGCTCGTCCGTCGGCACCGTCACGACGGCCGGCAGCACCCTGCGGATGCTCTGGTCCCGGTGCGGCGACTACCCGCCGGGGGCCACGCCGCTGGACTCGGACCACTTCTCCCCCAACACCGCGGTGGGCGCGTGCCCCGCGTGCGGCGGTCTCGGCGTGCGGCACGTGCCGACCGAGGCCTCGATGGTGCCGGACGACACGCTCTCGATCGCCGAGGGCGCGGTCGCCGCGTGGCCCGGGGCGTGGCTCGGCAAGAACTACCGCGACATCGTCGCCACGCTGGGCCACGACGTCGACCTGCCCTGGCGCGAGCTGCCCGCGGCCACGCGCGAGTGGATCCTCTTCACCGAGGAGCAGCCCGTCGTCACCGTCGTCCCCACGCGCGACCCCGAGCGCATCCACCGCCCCTACCAGGGCACCTTCTCCTCCGCCTCCCGCTACGTCCTGCGCACCCTCGCCGAGACGCGGTCGGCCACCCAGCGCCGTCGCGCCCTCAGGTATGTCGAGACGCACCCCTGCGAGGTCTGCGGCGGCCGGCGTCTGGGCCGGGACGCGCTGGCGGTCACCTGGGACGGGCTCGCGATCGACGAGGCCTCGGCCCTGGCCGTCGACGACCTGCTCACCCGGATGCGGCCCCGGCTGACCGCGCTGACCGCACTGACCACCACGGAGGACGCGGGCGGGCCGAACGCCCGCGCCGAGGCCGAGCGCGTCCTGCTGGAGGACCTCGTCGGCCGGCTCTCCCTCATGGCCGACCTGGGCCTGGGGCACCTGGCCCTGGGCCGCCCGTCGACGAGCGTCTCCTCCGGTGAGCTGCAGCGGCTGCGCCTGGCGACCGCCCTCCGCTCCGGGCTGTTCGGCGTGGTCTACGTGCTCGACGAGCCGTCGGCCGGGCTGCACCCCCGGGACACCGAGCGGCTGCTGCGGCTGCTCCGTGGGCTGGTCGCCGCGGGCAACACCGTGGTGGTCGTCGAGCACGACATGGCGGTCGTGGCCGGCTGCGACTGGGTGGTCGACGTCGGCCCGGGCGCCGGCTCCGAGGGCGGTCGGGTGCTGTGGTCGGGCGACCTCGACGGCCTGGCCTCCGCGCAGGACTCCGTCACTGCGGGCTACCTCCACCGGCCCGTCCACGTCGACGAGGTGCGGTCGGCTTCCCCCCGCGAGGGGACCGGTGTCCTCTCGCTGCGCGGGCTGACCCGGCACACGGTCCGTGACGTCGACCTCGACCTGCCCCTCGGCGCGCTCACCGTCGTCACCGGCGTGTCCGGGTCCGGCAAGACCAGCCTGCTCGACGCGGTCCACGACGTCGTCGGCGAGCGCCTGGCCGCCGTCGAGGACGAGCCGGAGGTGGAGGACGACGCCGACGGCGACGACGAGACGGCCCCGGTGGGCACGGCGCGGGCGGAGGCGAGCGGGCACGGCATACCGAACAGGGTGGTGCGGATCACGCAGAAGCCGATCGGGCGCTCGCCGCGCTCGACGCTCGCGACCTACACGGGCCTCTGGGACCAGGTCCGCACCGTGTATGCCGCCACGCCCGAGGCCCGTGCGCGCCGGTTCGGCGCGGGCCGGTTCAGCTTCAACACCGCCGCCGGGAGGTGTCCCACCTGTCAGGGCGAGGGCGCCGTCTCGGTCGAGCTGCTGTTCCTGCCCGGCACCTACTCGGTGTGCCCTGACTGCCACGGCGACCGCTTCGCGCCCGAGACGCTGGAGGTGCGCTGGACCGGCGCGGACGGGGTGGCCCGGACGGTCGCCGACCTGCTGCGGCTCACCGTGTCCCAGGCGCGGGAGGTCCTCGCGGAGCTCCCGGCACCGCGGCGGGCCCTCGCCGCGCTGGAGTCGCTGGGGCTGGGATATCTCACGCTGGGCCAGCCGGCCACCGAGCTGTCAGGCGGTGAGGCGCAGCGGATCAAGCTGGCGACCGAGCTGCAGAAGGAGCGGCGGGCGCCGACGCTCTACGTCATGGACGAGCCGACGAGCGGGCTGCACCCGGCCGACGTGCACCGGCTGCTGCGGCAGCTGCACGCGCTCGTCGACGCGGGTCACACGGTCGTGCTGGCCGAGCACGACCCCGTGGCGCTGTCGACCGCGGACACCGTCGTGGAGATGGGTCCCGGGGCCGGCGGCGCGGGCGGTCGGGTGGTCGCCGCGGGCGCGCGCACCTGAACCCGCAGCGGCAGCCACGACCTCACGATGACGTGGACGGCATACACGCAGGCGACCATCTCGAGGGCCTCCTCGAGGGTGCTCACCACCTCGAAGGTCCCGACGGCACCCTGCCGCCAGAAGTAGCCGCTCAACGCCTCCATGCCGAGCGCCCCCAGCAGGTAGACCGCGAGCGCGAGGCCGAGCCAGCGGCGCATCTGCGGCGACAGCGTGCGGGTGGCCAGCGTCAGCACGCCCACGAGACCGGCCGCCAGGGGGATCCCCACCATCAGCCAGGTGAAGGTCGGCAGCGGGTTGCTGGTCACGAGGTGGGCCGTGCGCTCGTGCAGCCGGGTGGCCTCGTCGAGGCTCATCAGGAGGGCGACCGCACCCACCACCGCCCACCCCCAGCGGCGGCCGCGGCTGCCGGTCAGACCCGCGCTGACCAGCGCGGCCGCGCCGACGAGCGCCAGCAGGCCGGCGTTCCACCAGGCCGCGAGGCCGTGCTCGGAGCTGACGTCGAGATAGGTGGCGAGGTCGTCCCAGCGCGTCTCGGCCAGCGTGAGCTGCAGCAGCAACGAGATCGCCGCCAGGGCGCCGGTGACGACGAGCAGCGTCGTCGTCCACCGGCGGAGAACCGCACCGTCCACCACCATCCGCTGATCGTAAGTGCTGCCGGGCTCCCCGACCGAACGCCGCGCAGTCCGCACCGGAAGCGGGAGGGGCGCTCCCGCAGCGGACGCTCATCTTGACGCGGGAAGCTGCTCTTGCAGCGGGTTGCTACCCGCGCGAAGAACGGTTTCCCGCAGTCAGTGGGGGGCGGGCCTCGGCGTCGTCGGGGCCCGTGCGAGCCGGCCGCCCTACAGTGGCAGGTATGAGGCGCTCGTCACCGCTGCGTCCCACCGCGGTCACCGCCCTGATCGCCGCGGCGGTGGCGCTCGGGGCCTGCAGCCAGGCTGGCCTTCCGGACGACCCGAGCAGCGGGTCGCCGGTGCGCACGAGCAGCGGGGCTGCGGGGGATGCGGGCGGCGATGCCAGCCGCAGCGCCCCGGCTGACGCCTCCACCGACGCGCCGCCAACGACCGCGCCTCCCACCACGCCCCCGTCGGAGGACGTCCCGGCCCTCGCCGTCGAGGTCGTCGCCGAGGGCCTGTCCCTTCCGTGGGACGTGCAGCTGCTGCCGGACGGCACCGCGCTGGTGGGTGAGCGAGGCGGCCGCCTGCTCGCGGTCGGTCCCCCTGACGGAGACGACCCCGACGCGCGCGGCAGGGTACGGGAGGTGGACCTGGACCTGCCTGACCTCTTCGTGGGCAGCGAGGCCGGGCTCATGGGGCTCGCGGTGTCGCCGGCCTTCGAGCAGGACGGCACCGTCTACGCCTGCCACGCCGCCCGGCCCGCAGACCAGCCGCCGGACGTGCGCGTCGTGGCGGTCCGGCTCGACGAGGCGGCGACGAGGGCACGGGTGGAGAGGGTGGTGGTCGACGGCGTACCCCTCAGCTCGGGGCGGCACAGCGGGTGCCGGCTGCTCCTCCTCGACGACGGCACCCTCCTCGTCGGCACCGGGGACGCCGCCCAGGGCGGCAACCCCCAGGACCTGGGCTCGCTCGGCGGCAAGGTGCTCGCCGTGCGCCCGGACGGCACGCCTGCGCGACCGGGCGGGCACGTGGCCGGCGCGGACCCGCGGATCCTGACGTACGGCCACCGCAACGTGCAGGGCCTGGCGCTGCGGCCCGGGACCGAGGAGGTGTGGGCGGTCGAGCACGGGCCGGACGTCGACGACGAGGTCAACCTGCTCCGGCCGGGGGCCAACTACGGGTGGGACCCCGAGCCCGGCTACGACGAGTCGGTGCCGATGACCGACCTCGACGCGTTCCCCGACGCGGTGGAGGCGGCGTGGTCCAGCGGTGCGCCGACCCGCGCCACGAGCGGGGCGGTCTTCCTCGACGGTCCCGCCTGGGGCGCCTGGGACGGCGCGCTGGCGGTGGCCGAGCTCAAGGGCAGCGGGGTGACGGTGCTGACCCTCGACGGCACCCGGGTGGTCGACGAGGCCAGGGTGGCCGAGCTGGAGGGCCGCTACGGTCGGCTGCGCTCGCTGACGCTCGACGACGACGGCGTGCTGTGGGTGACGACGTCCAACGGCGACGGCGCTGACGTGCTGCTGCGCGTGGCGCCGCGCGGCTAGGAGACCACGGCGAGCAGGTCCGCCAGGAGCGGCAGCTCCCAGCCGTCCGAGCGCCAGGCCTCCTGCTCGGCCCGCGTCCGCGCGACCCACAGCGGCGCCCGCCCCGACAGCTCCCGGGCGGTGTCACCGGCGGCCTCGAGATCGCGCGGCGGCTCCCCCGGACCGGGCGGCACGGCGGCCACCACGACCCGGTCCGCGCGCAGGGCCGGCAGCGGCCGGGCCGGGAGCGCGAGCAGCCCCGGCTCGAGCACGAGCAGGGTGGCGGCCCGCACGTCGTCGGGGTCGGTGAGCAGGTCGACGCGGGACTCCCGGGCGGCGCGCAGCAGCTCGGCGGCGTGGTCGGCCTGCTCGGCCCGCGCCCGCGTGAGGTCCTCCCGCGCGAGCACCGCGAGGCGTTCCTGCCCGGTGGCCAGCGCCTCCAGGGTCACGCCGGCGGCGGCCGGCAGCGGGTCGGCCGCGTCGGCGAGCAGCACCAGCGGGTATGCCGTGCGCGGCGCCTCGTCCGCACCCGGCAGGGCGCGGACGAACGAGCGCGGCACGGCATACGGGCGACGGCCCTCCCGGAGCAGCGGCAGGCTGTCCTCACCCTCGGCCAGGCGCCGGTGCCAGTCGCGGAAGGAGCTGCGGAAGAGGACCCGGTCGGGGTGGTGCCAGCCCCAGCTGAAGTCGGCGCGGGACAGCGAGCCGCCCGCGAGGCGCGTCACCGCCAGGGGCTTGACGACGTCCACCACACCGCCGACGAGGCGCAGCCGCTCGTGGAGCTCGGAGTCCGCGCCCTTGCGGATGCTGTCGAAGGGACCGGTCCGGTCGAGGACCTCGCGGCGGACGAGGAGCGAGCTGGCGTTCATCCGCTCGGGGCGGTAGCCGAACCACTGGCGGGTCAGGTCGGGGCGGCAGCGGATCGCGACGCTGCGGCTCGCGGCCGCCTCGGGGTGCTCGGCGAGCAGCGCCACCTGCTCGGCGATCCGCTCCGGGTGCGACCAGTCGTCGGCGTCCTGGGTGGTGACGAGGGATCCGCGAGCGTGGCCGAGCGCGGTGTTGCGAGCGAGGTAGGACCCGCCGTTGACCGGCTGACGGATCAGGCGCACCCGCGCGTCGAGCGCCGCGCACTCCTCGAAGACGGGGTCGAAGTCCGGGCCCGACGCGTCGTCGACCAGCAGGACCTCGAGGTGGCCGTGGGTCTGGGCCAGCACCGAGCGCACCGAGGTGACCAGGCCGCGGCCCGGGCGCCAGGCCGGCATGACCACGGTGACGAGCGGGCCGTCCACCGAGCGGCCGGGCGGCAGCTGCAGCCCGTCGAAGGGGGTCTCCTCCGTCGGGTCGACGAGCGGCCCGGCCAGCCCCCGCGCGCGGAAGCGGGCACCGAACAGCCCCACCCACGCGTCGTGCTCCGCGGGCTGCCGGTCGGTGACCGGGAGAGCCGCGTCGAGATGGGGGTCGGCCAGGTCCGCGCGCAGCCCCGCGGTCACGTCGGCGCTCACCCCGTCGAGGGAGGACAGCCCCGCGCGCACGAGGTCGTGGCGTCCGGCCAGGAAGGCGGCCTGCAGGTAGTGCCGCTGCTCGAGCCGTCGCAGCCCGCGGGGGCCGTGGGCCTGCAGCACCTGGCGGTAGACCTCGACGGCAGCGACCAGCTCCTCCGCGGAGCGCGCCGCCCCCGCCCACGCGGTCGCGAGGGCGACGGTGAACGGCAGCGTGCCGCCGGGGACCAAGGCGCGGGCGGGCAGCGCCAGACCCTCGCCCAGGCGCGGGACCAGCTGGGCCGGGCCGCGCCCCACGGCGGCCGCGTCCGCGAGCGCCCCGAGCGCCGCGTCGTGGCGGCTGCGGAGGGCGACGGCCAGCAGCTGCTCGGCGGTGCGGCCCGGCGGGAGGCAGGCGCGCGCCAGGGCCGGCGTGGGAGGCGGCGGCGTCGGTCGCGACGTGGTCGGCTGCAGCGTCATCCGGTCAGCGCAGGAAGGCGCGCACGTCGGCGGCGAAGCGCTCGGGGTGCTCCAGGTGCGGGCTGTGGCCGCACTCCTCGTAGACGGTCTCGGTCACCTCACCGCCGGCCGCGGTCAGCACGGCCCGCATCTGGGAGACCATCGGCTGGGTCGGGCAGACGTCCTCCCCGGGGTAGCCGGGCACGACCCCGAGCCGGCCGAGCTGAGCCAGGTCGAACATCGAGGTGTCGGAGACGATCTGGTCGTCCGCGCCGCGGATCCACAGCACGGGCGGCACCGGGTCGAGGTCGGCGAAGCCGGACTGGTCGAGATACTTCGGCGAGAGCGCGTTGTTGGTGCCCGTCGTGCCGGGGGCCACCCCCGGCCAGTTCGGCGACGACGTGAGGTCGCCGGGGTAGACGTCGTCGCCGACCTTCATCGCGAGCATGCCGTCGACATACTTCTCCTCCACCTCGGCCGGGAAGGTGAAGCCGGGCCGCACGTAGAAGGTGCGCAGGGTGAACCGCGGGCTGGTCGGGCCGTCGCCCCGGTCGCCCTCGGCGAGCGCCCGGCAGAACTCCGGGTTGGCGGTGCCGCCGCCGGAGCCGGCGAAGTCGTCCGCGACGGGTCGCCCGTCCTCGCCGGTGGTGCCGCCGAAGCCGTAGGGGCTGCCCGGCGCCTCCAGCACCAGGCGCCGGACCCGGTCGGGATGGTCGATGGCCAGCTGGAGCGCGATGTTGCCGCCGGCGGACCAGCCGAGGACGTCGACCGGCCCCTCCACGCCGAGCGCGTCCAGCAGCGCCGCGAGGTCGTCGGAGAAGTCGGCCATCCCCCGCGTCGCGTCGATCGTCGCGCGCTCGGAGTCGCCGTAGCCGCGGTAGTCGGGCGCGACGAGGCGGAAGTCAGCCGACAGGTCCTCCATCAGCTCCTCGAAGAACACCGAGGAGCTGACGTTGCCGTGCACGAGGAGCAGGACCGGGCTGGCGGGGTCGCCCGCCTCACGGACGAAGGTGTCGAGGCGGGCGGTCCGGACGCGCCGGGTCACGATGCTCATGCCCGGATCCTGCCAGGTCGGGGCCTCAGGCGGTGGGCAGGGGCGTGGCCAGCATCGCCTCGAGCGCGACCGTGACCATGTCGCCGAAGGTCTGCTCCCGCTCCTGGGCGGTGGTCTCCTCGCCGGTGAGGATGTGGTCGGAGACCGTCATGACGCCGAGCGCCTGCCGCCCGTGCAGCGCGGCCAGCGTGTAGATCTCCGCGGCCTCCATCTCGACCGCGACGACGCCGTACTCCACGACCTTCTGGGTCAGCTCGGGGCGGGCGTGGTAGAAGCTGTCCGAGCTGAAGACGGTGCCGACCAGGTGCCGGGCACCCGCCTGCTCGGCGGCCTCGACGGCGCTGCGCAGCAGCCCGAAGTCGGCGACCGCCGGGTAGTGGTAGCCCTGGAAGCGGATGGTGTTCATCGAGCTGTCGGTCGCGGCGGCCTGGGCGATGACCACGTCGCGCACCGCCAGGCGCTCGCTCAGCGCGCCGCAGGAGCCCACCCGCACGAGCTGCTGCACGTCATACTCGCGGATCAGCTCGTTGCAGTAGATCGAGGCGGACGGCTGCCCCATACCCGTCCCCTGCACGGAGACGCGCTCGCCGCGGTAGGTGCCGGTGAAGCCGAGCATGCCGCGCACCTCGGAGTAGCACTGCGCACCCTCGAGGAAGTTCTCGGCGATCCACCGGGCGCGCAGGGGGTCTCCGGGGAGGAGGACTCGGGGGGCGATCTGGCCGGGCTCGGCGGCGATGTGCGTGCTCACGGAGGTCAAGGGTATGCCGTGCGCGCGCCGCTCCCGCTCCTGCCCGCTACCGCACGCTACTGGGCGCGGCTGGCGACGACGTCGACGAAGACCTGCGGCAGCTCGCGGGGGTCACGGATGACCATCGCCTCGCCACCCGCGGCCTCGGCGAGCCGCTGGAGGGCGCCCTCGTCCACGTCCGGCCCGACACCGATGAGCACGACCGTCACCGGGGCGCCGGCCTCGGTGTCC
The DNA here is from genome assembly GCF_014636495.1 of Ornithinimicrobium tianjinense. GTDB lineage: Bacteria > Actinomycetota > Actinomycetes > Actinomycetales > Dermatophilaceae > Ornithinicoccus > Ornithinicoccus tianjinensis. The sequence continues at coordinate 22,319 of NZ_BMEM01000001.1, read as the reverse complement.
CGCGCCTTCTCGAGGAGGTCGACGACCTCGTCGGCGGACAGGCCCCCGGTGGAGTCGTCGTTGATCCCGTCGGTGAGCAGCAGCACCGAGCTGATCGAGCCGGGCTCGGCGTTGTCGCGCATGTACTTGTAGCCGGCCCAGAGGGAGTCGTGCAGACCCGTGTCGCCCTCGAGGATGTCGAGACCGAGGCTGGCGGTCTCGGTCATCAGCAGGTCGCGCTGGGTGACGCCGCGGATCTCCTCGTCGAGCGGCCGCAGGGGCACCACCGCGCGGTAGTCCTTGCTGCGGTCCAGGGCGGTCGAGAAGTACCACAGCCCGATCTCGGTCTGGCCGGGGATGACGGACAGCGCGGTCTGGGCGGCCTCACGCGTGAGGTCGATGCGGGTCGACCGGCCGATCTCGGCCTCCATCGACCCGGAGATGTCGATGAGGGTGAGGATCCGCGACTCCGGGGCGATGACCGACCACGTCTCGGCGACGGCGGCGATCTCGGCCGGGTCGACCTCGGCGCCGGCGGTGGTGAGGTTCTCCGGGACGCCGGTCACGCCGGGGGCCGCGCCGTCAGCACCGGGACGCAGGCCGAGGGCGGCCAGGTCGGCCCGCCCGGCCTCGGAGAGCAGCTGCTGCTCGAGCGCGTCCACCGCGTCGGAGGACACCGCCTCGCGGCCCCGGACGAAGGGCACCTGCACCGCGCCGGACTCCAGCGGCATACCCTGCAGCGCCAGCCCCTTCTCGGCGGCGTCGGCCAGCTGCTGCTCGGTGAGGGGCACCAGCGTGCTCGGGACCGAGCGCACCGCGGAGGCGACGTCGCCCTGGACGGCGTTCTGCGCGAGCACGACGAGGAGGTCACGCACGGGGCTCTCGGGGTCGTCCACGCCGCCGACGGCGCCGGACACGGTGTTCACCAGCGCCAACGAGGCGGCGTCCACGCGCGGGTCACCCACCCGCAGGTCGACCGGCGCGTCGCCGGAGGCCAGCAGCTCCTGGTAGATCTCGAGCACCTCGGGCCACGTCGACCCGGCGTCGATGCCCAGGCCTGCCATGGCCTGCACGGTCTCCGGGGTGCTGGCGAGCATGACCGGCGAGGAGGCGAGCACCTCCCCGACCGTCACCTCCGCGCCGCCGGTGGCGGCGAGCGTCGGCCAGGCCGACGAGCTCGGGATCCAGGCATCGGGCAGCTCCCCGCGCTCCACCGCCGCCTGCGCGACGGCGGTGCCGCGGGTCACCACCGAGTAGGTGAAGCAGTCGTCGTGGGCCCGCTCGGCGGCGGCCGACACGGCCGGCAGCAGCTCGGGCGCGGACCAGACGGTCACGCGGCCGCAGGCGACGTCGCCCTCAGCCTTGGCGCCGTCGTCGGAGCTGGGGGCGGGTTGGTCGTCCTGGCCGGCGGCCGTGCCGGGAGCGCCGTCGTCGGGCGCGTCTCCGGCGAGCAGGGTGTAGGCGCCGTAGCCGGCGACGACGACGAGCAGGGCGACGAGCCCCATGAGGATCCTCTGGCCCCATCCCACGGTGGAGGGGGCGGCGTGCTTTGCCACGGGGGCAACCTAGCGCACGACGCCGCGATCTCCGAGCCGCGTTCCGGTCAGCGAGCGGCGCGGGGCAGCCCGTCCTCGAGGAAGAGAACGTGCCCAGGTGCCGTCTCGTGCGCCTCGCGGAGGGAGGCGAGCAGCCGGTGGACGTAGGGCGCGACCCGGCCCTCCGCCTCCTCGACCGTGCACCACCGCAGGTCCGCGAGCTCGGAGCGCTGCAGCACGGCGCGCTCGGCCAGGTCCGGGTGCACGCCGAGGTCGAAGACCAGCAGGAGGGCGTCGCGCCACTGCCGGTAGGGCGGCAGCCAGTCGACGCCGATCAGGTCGCCGACCGGCAGCTCGACACCCAGCTCCTCCCGCACCTCGCGCGCCAGCGACTCGACCGGGGACTCGGCGGGCTCGGCGACGCCGCCGACGAGGTCCCACTCCTTCTTGTAGGTCAGCTCGCAGAGCAGCAGCCGTCCGACGCCGTCGTGGACCAGGCCCTGGACGATGACCCGCTTCAGCGGCAGCGTCGCGTCGAGCATGGCCAGGAACGCCGCCGGCGTCCCCGGCTCGGGGTCGTCGACGAGCCTGGCCAGGCGCAGCAGGTCCCGGTATGCCGCGCCGCCCCCACCGCCACCCCCATCGCCCGTCTCCCGCGGGCCGCGCCCCCGGCTGACGCCCTCCGGTCGCAGCCCGCTGCGCTGGAGGACCCGTCGCAGCCGCCGGTCGTCGGGCTCCACCTCGGCCTCCACGCGGTGGTGACCAGCGACAAAGGCCTCCTCCACGAGGGCCGTGACGCGGGCGACCGCCTCGGCCTCCTCCGGCGGGAGTCCGGCCAGGCCGGTGAGCGCGACGACACCCGGCACCACCTCGACGGTGCCGGGCCCGCCCGGCGAGCGCGACGGCATACCGGACCTCCGCCCGACCTCAGACGTGCCGGCGGCTGGTGATGACGCGGAACCGGTTGGCCACGAAGGCCGCGTCGGCGTAGGCGGCGTTGGCGGCCGGGTTGGCGCCGGTGCCGTGCAGGTCGGAGAACGCGGCGGTCTGGTTGACGAAGACCGGTCCGGTGAGGTTCTCCGAGAGCGCGACGCCGGCCTCGGCCGCCGCGTCGCGGGCGGCCTCGAGGACGTCCTCGTCGGTGGAGTAGACCGCGGCGGTCATGCCGCCGTGCTCCCGGACGGTCTGCGCGAAGACCCTCAGCGACTCCGCGGTGTCGTCGGTGCGCACGACGAAGGCGACCGGCCCGAAGCACTCCTGGGTGTAGGCGTCGGTGTTCTCCGCGTCGACCGCCACGAGGGCGGGGGTGCGGACGACGGCGTCCGGGTAGACGGCGTGCGACACGGCGCGCGAGTCGAGCACGACCTCGCCCCCGAGGCGGGAGGCCAGGCCGGGGACGTCCGTCGCGCGGCCGCGGACGTCGTCGTTGACCGTGGCGCCGAGGATCTCCACCGCGCGCGCGTCGTCGGCGGTGAAGCGGGTGATCGCGTCCGCGAGCCGGCCCGCGAACTCGTCGGCGGACAGGTGGCCCTCGTCCGTCTCCACGCCCTCCTGCGGGACGTAGACGTTCTGCGGGGCGGTGCACATCTGGCCGGAGTAGAGGGAGAAGGAGAAGGCCAGGTTGCCGAGCATCCCCCTGAGGTCGTCGGTGGAGTCGACGACGACGCTGTTGAGGCCGGCCTTCTCGGTGTAGACGAGCTTGCCGGCGGCGGCGCCCTCGGTCTCCAGCCAGTGGCCGAAGCCGGGACCGCCGGTGTAGTCGATGATCTTCACGGCCGGGTCGAGGGCGAGGTCCTTGGCGAGGGTGCCGCCGTCGTCCTCCGCCGCGAGCTGGACCAGCGCCCGGTCGAAGCCGGCCTCCGCGAGCACGTCCCGGGCGATCGAGACGGTCAGGGCCAGCGGCAGCACGGCGCGCGGGTGGGGCTTGACGATGACCGGGTTGCCGGTGGCGAGGCTGGCGAAGATGCCCGGGTAGGCGTTCCAGGTGGGGAAGGTGTTGCAGCCGATGACGAGCGCGAGGCCGCGCGGGACCACGCGGTAGTCCTTCTGCATCCGGACGGGCTCGCCCTTGGCCGGCTTCTCCCAGGTGACCGAGGCCGGGATGCGCCGCTGCTCCTCCAGCGCCGCGGTGATCGCCTCGAGCGCGCGGTCCTGGGCGTGCGGGCCGCCGGCCTGGAAGGACATGACGAACGGCTGGCCGCTGGTGTGCATGACCGCGTGCGCCATCTCGTGGGAGCGGGCGTTGATCTGCTCGACGATCTCGGTGCAGACGGCAGCGCGCACCTCGGCGCCGGCGTCGCGCCAGGCCGGGAGTGCGGCCTGGGCGGCGGCGACCGCGGCGGCCACGTCGAGCTCGGGGTAGCGCACGCCGAGCCGCGGACCGTAGGGGCTGACCTCCGAGCCGACCGTGCGGCCGGTGGAGGGCTGGTCCGCGAGCGCCGCGAAGTCGCTGTTGAGCGTGGCCTCGTGGGCCGCCTGGCCGCGCTCGGAAGAACCCTCGCCGTAGACGCGCGGGCTGGGCGACTCGGGGTAGCGGCTGTAGTAGCTGCGCTCACGCAGCGCGGTGGTCGCAGCCTCCAGGGTCTCGCGGTGGGTCTCGAGGAGGGGGTGCGTCGTCGCAGTCTCAGCCATGACGCCAGCCTAGCCAGCGGCCGGGGTGCTCACGACACGCCGCTCACCGACGGCGCCGCACCCGCTCCTCGTCCCAGACCGGCTCGTCCGGCTCGTAGACCTCCCCGTCCGCGCCGAACACCAGGAACCTGTCGAAGCCGCGGGCGAACCACCGGTCGTGGGTGACGGCGACCACCGTGCCCTCGAAGCGCCGCAGCCCCTCCTCCAGCGCCTCCGCCGAGTCGAGGTCGAGGTTGTCGGTCGGCTCGTCGAGCAGGAGCAGCGTCGCCCCCGAGAGCTCGAGCATGAGGATCTGGAAGCGCGCCTGCTGCCCGCCCGAGAGCGTGTCGAAGGTCTGCTCCGCCTGCCGGGCCAGCTCGTAACGGTCCAGCACCCGGGACGCCTCGTCGCGCGTGCGACCGCGCCGGTGCTCGTCACCGCGGTGCAGGATCTCCAGCAGCGTGCGGCCGGAGAAGCCGTGGCCCTCGTGGGTCTGCGCGAACCACCCCGGTCGCACCCGCGACCCCAGTCGAGCCGCTCCGGTATGCCGCACCGCCGGCGGTCGCGCGTCGCCCACCGGCTGGTGCTCGACGTCCGGGTCGGAGCCCCCTGCGGCCAGCAGGCGCAGGAAGTGCGACTTGCCCGACCCGTTGGACCCGAGCACGGCGACGCGCTCGCCATACCAGACCTCGAGGTCGAAGGGCCGCATGAGCGGGTCGCCCTCCTCCGGCGGGAGCAGCTCGAGACGCTCGCAGATCACGGCCCGCTTGGCCGTCCGGCCGCCCGTGAGACGCATCGTGACCTGCTGCTCGCGGGCGACCTTCTCCGGCGGGCCGGCCTCCTCGAAGCGGCGCAACCGGGTCTGGGCCGCCTGGTAGCGGGCCGCCATGTCGGAGTTGTAGGCGGCCTTCTGCTTGTACATGAGCATGAGCTTGCGCAGCTTGGCGTGCTCGTCCTCCCAGCGCTTGAGCATCTCGTCGAGGCGGGCGTTGCGCTCCTCGCGGGCCTCGTGCCAGGTGGCGAAGCTGCCCGGGTGGGTCCAGGCGCTCGCGCCCGCCGCCCCCGGCTCGAGGGTGACGACGCGGGTGGCGGCGTTGCTCAGGAGCTCGCGGTCGTGGCTGACGAGCAGGACGGTCTTGACCGTGGCGCGCAGCTGCTCCTCGAGCCAGCGCTTGCCGGGCACGTCGAGATAGTTGTCCGGCTCGTCGAGCAGGAGCACCTCCTCGGGGCCGCGCAGCAGCGCCTCGAGGACCACCCGCTTCTGCTCGCCGCCGGAGAGGGTGGCGACGGCGCGCCACTGGGCGCGGTCGAACGGCATACCGAGCGCGGCGGTGGTGACCTCGTCCCAGCGGGTCTCCTGCTCGTAGCCGCCGACGTCGCCCCAGTCGGCGAGCGCCTGGGCGTAGGCCATCTGCGCCGGCTCGTCGTCGACCTCCATCATCGCCAGCTCGGCGGCGTCGAGGGCGCGCGCGGCGGTGGCGATGCGCTCGGGCGCGACGGAGACGAGCAGGTCGCGGACGGTGGAGTCGTCACGGACCGAGCCGACGAACTGCCGCATCACGCCGAGGCCGCCGGAGCGGCTCACGGTGCCGCCGTGCGGGTCCAGGTCCCCGGCGACGATGCGCAGGAGGGTCGTCTTGCCGGTGCCGTTGGGGCCGACGAGCGCGACGACCGCCCCCTCGCCGACGCGGAAGCTGACCTCGTCCAGCAGCGGCCGCCCGTCCGGCAGCACGAACGAGATCTGGTCGAGGTTGACGTGGCCCACGGGGTGAGGGTGCCAGGAGGGGTATGCCGAGTCCAGCGAGTTTGGGTGTTCCTGGAGAGGACTCGCCTGTCGGGGCGTCCCGGCGTCCCGGCGTCCCGGCGTCCCGGCGTCCCGGCGTCCCGGCGTCCCGGCGTCCCGCAAAGATCGTCACGCGAGAATCGGGAACAGTTCCGACTTCCACGTGACGCTCTTCGCGGGACGGTCAGCCAGCGGGGCGCTGATCAACCCGGTGCGAACACCCCCGCCGCACGCCGCCATCCTTCATGCGCCCATCTCCCTCGCCGCCCTACGCCGCCGCCCCTCCTCAAGCGCAGCGCCGATCTGCCGGAGGAACCGGTCCTGGTGCAGCCGCCACCCGATCACCGGGATCTGCAGGCTGATGAGGTCGCGGCTGGCGATGGCGAGGTCGTTCTGGCGCGCGGCGTCCTCGACCACCTTGAGCCCGACGAAGTGGTGCGCGCCCTGGATCTCCGCGTGGACCTCGAGGTCGTCCCAGAACAGGTCGAGGTAGACACGCCCTCCTGGGCCGGTGCGGACGACCTGCCTCGAGGGTTCGGGGAGGCCAGCGGCGCGGCAGACACCGCCCACGTCCAGCTCGTTGATGGAGTGCGCCCCGTCGCAGATGTCCTTGATCACCCCGTCGAGGACGGTCCGTCTGCGCGAGCGCCCGACCCGCTCCCACATCGTGAGGAGCGCGGCCGTCGCCACCAGCCGCTGCTGGACGGTCATGGCCAGCAGCGTCGCCGCCTCCCTGTCCGACCGGGCCCACTCGGCGGCCCTGACGGCGGCGACCTCCGGCCTGGTCCGCCTCAGCCCGACGGTGATCGTGGCCCCCACGTCGCGGAGCACGTGATGACGCACGCCCGCCAGCCGGCGATAGCTCGCGTTGCGCGGCACGGTGACGTGGACCTGGTCCTCGGTCCACGAGCGCAGGCCGGCGGCGATGAGGGCGGAGGCGCCGTCCAGCACGGCGCGCGGCCCGGACTCCCACAGCGCCCACCACAACCGGCCCTCACCGGTCGGCGCACGTCCGTCGATGCACAGACTGTGCACGCCCACGCGCTGCCAGACCCCGCGACCGACCTCGGCGGTGATGTCGTGGTCCGTGAGGCCACGAGCGAGCAGGTCTGCGCGGCGCGCCATCCCGGCATGGCGGTCCGCGAGCTCCCTGCCGATCTGCTGACGGCGCACCTGGCGCGCCCGCGAGGCGGGTTGGCCCACCCTTCGTCGGGACAGCTCGGCTGGCGAGGACACCTCTGCCCCCGCCTGCCGACCCTCGACCGTCGCTCCTACCTCCACGCTCTCCGCCCCCGCCGGCCAACCCTCGACCGCCGCTCCTGCGTCCACACTCTCCCCCTTCTCAACCTGATGCGCCTTGCGCGCGTCCACACACTCGGGAACACCCTGGACGCGGTGGCACGACCCGAACACGGTGGCACGGCCGAGAGGCGCATCGCTTTCGTCGTCCACAGGCGGCGGGCGCTGACGTGGCGTCCCGCGGAGATCGTCACGCAGAAGTCAGGAGGGGTGCCGACTTCCACGTGACGCTCTTCGCGGGACGCAGGCGGGCGGCTCGCAGGCGGGCGGGGCGGCTCGCAGGCGGGCGGGGCGGCTCGCAGGCGGGCGGGACGCAGGCGAGCGGCTCGCAGGCGGGCGGGAGGCAGGCGAGCGGCTCGCAGGCGGGCGGCTCGCAGGCGGGCGGGGCGGCTCAGGTTGCCGTGGGCGGGCACTGCGCGGGGGCCCCGCGGGGACATGCCAGAGTTGGCCGCATGACGCAGTCGACGCAGACTCCCGGGGCGCACACCGCCCTCGACGCCGCCCCCGCCCAGCTGCCCGTCGCCGTCATCGGCGCCGGGGCGATGGGGTCGGGGATCGCGCAGGTCGCGGCCCAGGCAGGCCACCCGGTCGTGCTCGTCGACAGCCAGGACGGCGCCGCCGACCGGGCCGTGGCCAAGCTCGCCGGCACCTTCGACACCCTCGTCAGCAAGGGCAGGGTGACCCGCGAGGACGCCGACGCCACGCTCGCGAGGATCACCACGCACACCACCCGCGACATGACCACCGTGCCGCCCGTCGGTCTGGTCATCGAGGCGGTCGTGGAGCAGATCGACGTCAAGCGGGCGATCTTCCGCCAGCTCGAGGAGGCCCAGGCACCCACGACCGTCCTCGCGACCAACACCTCGAGCCTGTCGATCGACGCCATCTCCGGCGAGGCCACCACCGGGCACGACGCGGCGCTCCACGGAGGGGTCTCACCGGCATTGGCGCACCCCGGCCGCGTCCTCGGCCTGCACTTCTTCAACCCGCCGGCCCTGATGAAGCTCGTCGAGGTGATCAACGGCGCTGCCTCCGACCCCGACATCCTCGCCGCCGCGACCGACCTCGTGCGCCGCTGGGGCAAGACGCCGGTCCGCTGCACCTCGACCCCCGGCTTCATCGTCAACCGCGTCGCGCGGCCCTTCTACGGCGAGGCGCAGCGGATGGTCGCCGACGGCATCGTCGACGCCGCGACCGTCGACCTGGCCCTGCGCGGCGCCGGCTTCCGGATGGGCCCGATGGAGCTGACCGATCTCATCGGACAGGACGTCAACTACGCGGTCGGCGAGTCGGTCTGGCACCAGACCGGGCAGGACCCGCGCTACGAGCCCACGGCATACCAGCGCGACCTCGTCCGCGAGGGCCGCCTCGGCCGCAAGAGCGGGCACGGCGTCTTCCGGTATGACGACTCCGGCACCCCTCTCGACGCGACGCCGGACGAGGACCTGGCGGCGCGGCTGGTCGGTGGCCCGGTGGCCAGCGACCCGGTGGCGCGCACGATCGCGATGCTCGTCAACGAGGGCGTCGACCTCGTCCACCGTGGCGAGGCCACCGCCGAGGACGTGGACACCGCGATGAAGCTCGGGACCAACTACCCCAAGGGCCCCTTCGAGTGGCTCGCTGAGATCGGCGGCGGGACGGTGCGTGCTCAGCTCGAGGAGCTCGACGCTGCCTACCCCGGCGGCCGCTACCGCCCGAGCGAGGCGCTGTGAGCACCGGCCCGGACGCCACGGTCGCCGGCAAAGGGGCCGACCTGACCCACGTCCGCGCCATGTGGGCCGACGACCGGGCCTCGGCCGGGCTGGGCATCGAGCTGCTCGAGGTCGACGTGGACACCTCCGGCCCGCAGCCGCTCGGCCACGCCCGCACGCGGATGAGGGTGGTGGGGTCGATGGTCAACGGGCACGACATCATGCACGGCGGCTTCATCTTCACGCTGGCCGACTCGACCTTCGCCCTGGCCTGCAACGCGACCGGGCGGTTGACGGTCGCGGCCGGGTGCGAGATCACCTTCGTCACCGCCGGTCGGCTCGACGACGTCATGGTGGCCGACGCCCGGGAGCGGGTCACCTACGGCCGCAGCGGTATCACCGACGTCACCGTGACGCGCGAGTCGGACGGCGCGGTGGTCGCGGAGTTTCGCGGGAAGAGCCGCTCGCTGCCGGCTGCCGGTCGCAACTGAGAGCCGGATCGTGTTCTTCGCGCGGGTAGCAACCCGCTGCAAGAACGACTTCCCGCTCTAAGTCCGGACGCGGACCGGAGCGGTCGACCGGGGCCGTGGGACCCGCGCCCTGCACCCCGGGCGCGGCGCGGCATACCCTGCCCTCACAGCCGGAATGCCCGAGGAGACACCGATGTCACTGCCGCAGATCGACCCCGCGCCCGAGCTCTTCGACGACGCGGAGAGGTGGTCCGTGGACCAGCTGCGCGCCGAGCAGCTCACCCGGCTGCAGTCGTGCGTGCGGCGGGCCTACGAGGGGGTGCCGCACTACCGCACCGACATGGCCGCGCGCGGCGTGCACCCGGACGACATCCGCAGCCTCGACGACATCCGGCTGCTGCCGTTCACGACCAAGGCCACGCTGCGGGACAACTACCCGTTCGGGATGTTCGCCGTCCCACGGGAGCAGTGCGTCCGCGTCCACGCGAGCTCCGGCACCACCGGCCGCCCCACCGTGGTCGGCTACACCAGGCAGGACATCGAGATCTGGGCCGACCTCGTCGCGCGGTCGCTGCGCGCCGCCGGCGTGCGCCCGGGGCAGATCGTCCACAACGCCTACGGCTACGGCCTGTTCACCGGCGGGCTCGGCGCGCACTACGGCATCGAGCGCCTCGGCTGCACCGTCATCCCGATGAGCGGCGGCCAGACCGAGAAGCAGATCCAGCTCATCCAAGACTTCAGGCCGGACGCGATCATGGTGACGCCGTCCTACTTCCTGGCGATGATCGACCACGTCAAGGAGCTCGGGCTCGACCCCTCCGAGACCTCCCTGAAGATCGGCATCTTCGGCGCCGAGCCGTGGACGCAGGCCATGCGCGAGGAGATCGAGGCCGAGTGCCAGATGCACGCGACCGACATCTTCGGGCTCTCGGAGATGATGGGGCCGGGCGTCGCGCAGGAGTGCGTGGAGACCAAGGACGGCCTCACGCTCTGGGAGGACCATTTCTACCCCGAGATCATCGACCCGATCACCGAGGAGCCGGTCGCCGACGGGGAGGAGGGCGAGCTCGTCCTCACGGCGATGACGCGCGAGGCGATGCCGGTGCTGCGCTACCGCACCCGCGACCTCACGCGCCTGCTCCCCGGCACGGGCCGCCCCTCGATGCGCCGGCTGGCCAAGATCACCGGACGCTCGGACGACCTGATGATCGTACGCGGCGTCAACGTCTTCCCGACCCAGATCGAGGAGATCGTGCTCAAGGTCGAGGGCCTCACCCCCCACTTCCAGTGCATCCTCACCCGGCCGGGCCGCATGGACCAGCTCACCGTCAACTGCGAGGCCGTCCCCGGCCTCGACCCCGGGAGGTATGCCGTGATCGCTCGCGAGGTCTCGCACCAGATCAAGTCGCGCATCGGGACGAGCGCCCAGGTGGTCATCCTCGGCGAGGGCGGGATCGAGCGCTCGGTAGGCAAGGCGCGGCGCATCGTGGACCAGCGCGAGAAGGGCTGACCGGGGCGCCGCACGTACCTGTCGTGGGCCGTCCGGTCGTGGGCCGCCCGGTCGTGGGCCGCCGGGTCGTGGGCCGCCGGGTCGTGGGCCGCCGGATGAGGGACCCTCGGCTTCCTACGGATCTGCACCCCCACAGGACGCAGATCCGTAGCGTCTCTGGTGAGCGACTCCCGCAGCGCCCGGCGGCCGACGGTCTCACGACCACCTCACGGGCTCGGCGTCAGCCGGCAAGGGCGTCAGCCGGCTCCGGGCGTCAGCCGGGAGACCTCACGCTGCAGATGCGCGGGGCTGCGCAGGAGTAGCCCCGAGGTCACGATCCGGTCACGTCCCTGACCGGGGCGTTGAGGTGTGTCCGGCCGTATGCCTAGGGTCGGCGCCATGACGTCATGGTGGGGCTGGGCACGACGGCGTGCCCGTGCCTCGACGGGGCTGCTGCTGACGCTGCTCGCTCTGGTCACCGCGACCACCGCCATCCTCGCCGGGACCGTGGGCTACTCCGGCGCCGCGGCGACCACGGCCGCGCGCGAGGCGCTCACCGGTGGACCGCCGAGCGAGGCCGGGATCCGGGTGCAGACCCGGCTCGCGGGCGACCCGACGGCGCAGGACGGCACCGCCCGCGGGCTGATCGCCCAGGCCTTCGACCCTGCGCCCGTGAGCGTGCAGCGCACCCTGGTGAGCGAGCCCCGGCCGGTCACCGGGCCGGACGGCGACGCGCTCGACGGACGTCTGGTCGTGATGGGCAGCGACTCGCTCCAGCCGGAGGACCCGCAGGCGGCGGGGCGCGTGGAGGTCGTCGAGGGGACCTGGCCGACGGACGACGCCGGGACCGGCTCCGACACCGCCGTCGAGGGCATGCTCCACGCCGGCACCGCCCGCGCGTGGGACGTGGCGGTGGGCGACACCCTGCAGGTGGCCGGCACCCCGGTCGCTCTCGTCGGCACATGGCGGCCGAAGGACGCCGCCGATCCGTACTGGTTCGGCGACCCGCTCGTCGTCGCCGGCACCGACGAGGAGCAGCGGGGTCCGCTCGTGGTAGGGCCCGGCTCGGTCGCGCAGCTGATCGACGCCCCGTTCGTGCGGTGGACGGTGCAGCCCGACACCAGCCGGATCCAGCCCGACGACCTCGCCCACCTGGCGTCCGCCGCCGCGAGCCTGCAGGGCTCCCTCAAGGTGCCCGCCGTCGACGTGCGCGGCGTCACGGTCGACGGGGACCTGGCCCCGACGGCCGACACCGCCGCCACCAACCTCGCGACCGCCCGGGCCCTGGGCGTCATCCCGCTCTCGGTGCTGGTCCTGGTCACCCTCCTCGCCGTCGTCCAGCTCGCCCGCCTCCTCGCCACCACGCGGGAGTCCCAGGCCCAGCTGCTGGTGGCACGCGGCGCCACCCGCGCCCAGCTCCTGACGAGCACGCTGGCCGAGGCGCTGGCGGTGACCCTGCTCGGCACGGTCGTCGGCGCCCTCGTCGCCTTTGCGGTCCTCCAGGCGGTCCCGGCCGGCGACGCCCAGGGACCGGTCGTCCTCCGGGTCGCCACGCTGACCGGTCTCGCGGTGCTGCTCGTCCTCGCGGCCGTCGCCGCCGCCCAGGCCAGGCGGGTCTCCAGCGGGGTCACCGGCGGAGCCGACCTGTCCGGCCGCACCCGCGCCGCGACCGCCCTCGCCACCGTCGTGCTCGTCCTCGGCGCCGCGGCCGTCGCGTGGTGGCAGCTGCGCCGCAACGGTTCTCCCCTCGTCACCCGCGCCGACGGCACCCTCGGCACCGACCTCGTCGCGGGCGCCGCGCCCGCCCTCCTGCTGGCCGCGGCGGCAGTGCTCGCCATGGCCCTGCTCGGCCCCGCGGGCCGGCTGATCGAGCTGCTCACCCGGCCCGGCCGCAGCGCCGCTGGCCACCTCGCCTCCGCCCAGGTCTCGCGACGCCTTCCCGTGTATGCCGTGCCCGCCGTCCTCACCGTGCTCGCCGTCGGCGCCACGACCCTGTCCGGGCTCTACGCCGGCACCTCCGCCCACCTGCGCGACAACCTCGCGACCGTCGCCCAGGGTGCACCGGTCCGGGCCACGCTCGTCGAGCCGCTGAAGAGCTCCGAGCCGGGCACGGCCAGCCCGCCGGCGCAGACCCTCGAGGACGTCCCCGGCGTCGGGCGCACCTCCCCGGTGTGGATCGTCGACGACGCCCGGCTCGCCGACCTGTCCCTCCCGCTGACGATCGCCCCGGTCGACCAGCTCGCCGGCGTCGTCACCACCCCCGACCTGCCGGCCGGGTCCGCACCGCTGGTCCCCACCGGGGCCCTGGACGTGGCACCCGACGCCTCGCTCGGGCTGGCGCTGCCGCCCGGCACCACCCGGATCGAGGTCGACGTGGACATCGACGTCACCGTCGACCCGAGTGCGCTCCAGGAGCTCCAGGCCTCCTACGAGTCGCTGGTCGACGATCTGGCCGGCACGGGGGACGGCTCCGGCGACCTCGTGCTGGGCCCCGGCTCGGAGCCGCTGCCGGAGGACGAGGCGCGGGCGACAGCGCGCGGCATGCTCGACGAGCGGCTCCGGTACGCCCAGGAGGGCGGTCCTACCCAGGACTGGAAGGTCTCGCTGACCCTCGTCGACCCGCGGACCGGGCAGCGCCAGACCGTCGACGGCGCCACCGTCGAGGTCGACCGGGCCACGGTCGAGCCGCCGGCCGCCGACGCCCCCTACACCGAGGCACCGACGCAGGACGGGGGCGGCGCGGCCACCGTGCTCTTCACCCTGCCCGAGGGCACCGACCTGGTCGTCCGGGACGTCCGCCTGGAGCTGCCGCTGGCCCGCGACGACCGGGGCGACCCTGTCCGTCAGAGCGTGCGCGCCACCCTCGCGGCGACCACCGACGACGGCACGGCGCTCTTCGGCGACCCGACCCGCGGCTGGGGCTCGACCGAGGCGGCTCCGCCCGACGTCGTCGAGGAGGCCCAGCGGGAGGCCGACGAGCTCAGCGCCGAGGGCGGCACCCGGCCCAGGTCCGTCTTCGACCCGCGGACCGGTGACGTGTTCACCTTCGACGGCTCCGTCCATGTGCCCCCGATGCTGGATGTCACCGGCCGCACCTGGGTCCTGGAGGGCATCTCCGGGACGAACCTGCCCCCGGCCCTCACCGTCGCCCCGGACCTCAGCTACACCGAACCCCAGGGACTCCCTGCCCGCGGCGAGCAGGGCAGGACGCCGGAGAGGACCGAGCCGGAGGACGAGATCCCGGTGGCCCTCACCCCGGCCGCCGCCCGCGCCGCCGACCTCACCGTCGGGGAGTCGGCCCAGGTCAAGGCGTTCGGCCTCACCCTCCCGGTCCGGCTGGCCGCCGTGGTGCCGGCCGTGCCCGGCACCCTCGCGCCTCAGGCCGCCCTGGTCGACCGCGACGCCGTGGCCGCCGTCCTCGCGGAGGAGGACCGCGCTCTGCCCTACCCCACGCAGGTCTGGGCCACGCCGGGCGACGGCACCCCAGCGGCGGCCCTGGTCGAGGCGGTCGCGGCCCGCCCGGACGTCTCCGCCGTCGCCGGCCCGGGGACCGTCCGCGTCACCGACGCCACCAGCGCCGCCCGGCTGGTCTTCTGGGTCGCCTCGGCGGGAGCGGTGCTGCTCGCCGCCACCGGGGTCGCCGCCGTCGCCGCCACCCTCCTGTCCTCGCGCCGGGCCGAGGTCGCGGTCCTGCGCGCCCTCGGTATGCCGCCGCGCGCCCAGGCGCGTTCCCGCGCGCTCGAGCTCGGGGGCGTCGTCCTCGCCGCCACCGCCCTCGGCCTCGGCGCCGGCTGGCTGGTCAGCCGGATGGTCGTGACCGAGCTGGCCCGCTCCACGACCCAGCCGGGTCAGGTCGTGCTGCCGGCCCCGCTGCGCCTCGAGGCCGGCCCCTGGGCGGCCCTGCTGGTCGCCGGCGCCGTGGTGGCCCTGCTCGTCGTCCTGCTCCAGGCCGCCCGCGTCGCGCGGCAGGCCGTGGACCTCGACTACCGGGAGGAGATCCGGTGAACGGGCGTCACCGAGGTGCGCAGCGGCATACCGGAGCGGGTATGGCGTGGCGCCAGCTCGCCACCGACCCCGTCGTCTCCGTGGGGCTGGCGCTGCTCGTCGCCGTGGTGTCCTTCCTCCTGACCGCCGCGCCCCGCGCGCTCGAGGACGTCAACGGCCGGCAGCTGTCCCAGGACCTGTCCGAGCTCTCGGCGCAGCAGCGGGACGTCACGGGTGGCTGGGGCACCACGGTCGAGCTGCCGGTCGGGACCGAGGAGGACCCCGGTCGGGTCGACGACCCGTGGGCCCCCTTCCGTGAGGGTGCCGAGCGCATCCGGGCCGACCAGCCCGAGCCGCTGCGCTCGCTGCTCGCGCCGGCCCAGATGTTCACGCGCGGGACGACCCGGCTCGGCCACGTGCCGTCGGTGGAGAGCGGCTACTACGAGGCGCAGATCACCCTCTACGCCGACCCGGACCTCCAGGACCTCGTCGACGTCGTCGCGGGCGAGTGGCCGGCCTCCGCGCTGCCCGGCGGCCCGGGCGGCGGCGGCACAGCCACCGACGGCAGCCCCGCCCGCCGCGGCCCCGACCTGCCGATGGGGCAGTTCCTCCCGGTGCTGGTGCTCGACCAGGCGGCCGAGGAGATGCACTGGGAGGTGGGCGACGAGCTCGCGGGCTCGCTGCGGATCAGCGGGCTCTACCGCCCCAAGGACCCCGACGACCCCCGCTGGCAGCACGTCGACAACGGCACGACGATGGGCGTCCTCGCGGACCCCAACAAGGGCGAGATGGGCACGGTCACGGCCTACCTCAACCCGCTCAGCCGCGGCTACATCGGGCAGCCGACGTCGGTGCGCACCGAGGTCTGGTACCCCGTGTCTGTCGAAGGCGTCTCCGCGGCCGGTCTCGACACCACGCTGCTGCGCCGCCAGCTCACCGGGATGATCGCGGAGCAGCACGTGCTCGTCGAACAGGGCGACCCGGCGCTCGGCTACCTCGAGGGCGACCAGATCCCCTCCTTCACCACCGGGCTCACCGGCGTGCTCGACCAGACGGTCCGGCAGCAGCGAGCGACCGCGTCGCTGCTCGCCGTCGTGGCCGCCGGCCCGCTGGGGGTCGCCGTGGCGGTCACGCTGCTCGCGGCCCGGCTCGTGGTCCAGCGGCGTCGCCCGACGCTGGCCCTGGTGCTGGCGCGCGGTGCCTCGCCGACGCAGCTGCGGTGGCTCGTCGCGGCTGAAGGAGCGCTGCTCGGTGTGCCGGCGGCGCTGCTCGGGCACCTCGCGGCCGTGCAGGTCCTGCCCGGCGGCTCGCGCTGGTGGGAGTGGCTGGTCACCGCCGTGGTCGGCGCCGCCCCGGCGCTCGCCCTCGCCGTCACCCTCGAGGACGCCTCGCTGCTGCAGGAGCGGCGCGACCTGACGGCGAGCAGCCGCAGCCGGTGGCGCTGGGTCGCCGAGGTCGGCGTCGTGGTCCTCGCCGCGCTGGCCACGTGGCGGCTGCTCGACCGCGGCACCCGCGGCGACGCGGCCTCCGGCTCGGGCGTCGACCTGCTCGGCGCCGCCGCGCCGGTGCTGCTGGCGCTGGCGGCGTGCGTGGTGGTGCTGCGCCTCTACCCGCTGCCGCTGGGGACGCTGACCCGGACGCTGCGGTCGCGGCGGGGTCTCACCTCCTTCCTCGGGGCGGCCCGCGCGCTGCGTGACCCCACCGCCGGCCTCGTGCCCACGCTGGCCGTCGTGCTCGGCACCACGATCGCCCTCGTCAGCGCGGTGCTGCTGACGACCGTCACCCGCGGTGCCGAGGCGGTCGCGTGGGAGACCAACGGCGCCGACGTGCGGGTGCGCGGGCCGGTCTTCACCGGCGAGCTGGTCGCGCAGCTCGAGCAGGTGGACGGGGTGGAGGACGTGGCCCGGCTCCGCGACGTCGGCACCACGGTCGAGCTGGGGACGGCGGAGGAACGCACCTCCGTGCGGATCGTGCTCGCCGACCACGAGCTCCAGCAGGTGCTGCCTCCCGGTTCCCTCCCCCTGGCACCCCCTGCGAGCCTGTATGCCGACGCCGGCATCCTCCCCGTCGTCGCCGGTGGCCAGACTCCCGCGACCCTCGGCCCGGGCAGCCTCCGCCCGGTGGGGCAGGTCGAGGTGGTGGGCCACCTCCGCACGGTGCCCGGATTCGACCCCGGCGGGGCCTGGGTGCTCATGGACGCGGCCCGCTGGGAGGCCGCAGGCCGCACGACCCCGTTGGCCAGGACCGCGCTCCTGTCGGTGTCCGAGGGGGCGGACCCGGAGACGGTGGCGCGGTCGGTGGAGGCGGTCGTCGGGTCTGCCGTCGTGACGACCGTCCAGGCCGAGCTGGACGACTTCACCACCTCACCGGTCGTGGTCGGGCTCACCAGGGCGTTCGTCGGGGCCACGCTCCTCACCGGGCTGCTCACCGTGCTGGCCGTCGTCGTGGTCCAGCTCATGGGCACGGACGCGCGCGGGCGGCTGCTCGCGGTGCTCCGGACGCTCGGCCTGGAGCCCCGCCAGACCCGCGCGCTCACCGCCTGGGAGCTTGGGCCGATGCTCGTCATGTCGCTGCTGGTCGGCGGCCTGCTCGGGCTCGCCGTCTCGTGGGTCCTCAGCCGCGGGCTGGACCTCACCGGGCTCACCGGGGGCCGGGTCCAGCCGCAGCTGGCCGTCGACCCGCTGCTCACCGGCGCCGTCCTCGGCGCCGTGGTCCTGACCGTCCTGCTCGCCATCACCGTCAGCGCCTGGCTCGCCGGGCGCACCAACCTCGCGCAGGCGCTGCGCGTCGGGGAGGAACGATGAACACCACCGCATCCACGCCAGCAGCCACGTCGGCACCCACGTCAGCACCCACGTCCCCACCCACGTCCGCAGGGACGTCGTCGCTCACCGGTGCCGTGCGCGAGCACGCCGGACCGGACATCTGGTGCGAGGACCTCGTGCGCATCTACTCGACCGAGGGTGTGGAGGTGCAGGCCCTGCAGGGCCTCAACCTCGTCGTCGACCCCGGGGACGTGGTCGCCCTCGTGGGTGCCTCGGGCTCGGGCAAGTCCACGCTGCTCGGCATCCTGTCCGGGCTGGACCGGCCGACCGGCGGGCGGGCGCGGGTCGCCGGCGTCGACCTGCTGACGATGAGCCGCGCCCAGCGCGTCGACTACCAGCGGCACGTCGTGGGCTTCGTCTGGCAGCAGACCTCCCGCAACCTGCTCCCGTTCCTCTCCGCGGCCGACAACGTCGCGCTCCCCATGGTCATCACCGGCCGGCGCGAGCGGACGGGACGCGTCACCGAGCTCCTGGAGCTGCTCGGCGTGGCCGACTGCGCCGACCGGCGGCCCGCCCAGCTCTCCGGCGGTCAGCAGCAGCGCGTGGCGATCGCGACCGCCCTGGCCAACTCCCCCGCGGTCCTGCTGGCGGACGAGCCGACCGGCGAGCTCGACGACGCGGCCTCCGAGCAGGTCCTGGAGGCGATGCGGGCCGCCGCGGGCGAGCTGGGCACGACCGTGCTCGTCGTCACCCACGACCCCACCGTGTCCGACCATGTCCGCCGCACCGTCCAGATCCGCGACGGGCGCACGTCCACCGAGGTGCTGCGGCAGAAGGTCGTCGGCGCCGACGGCGTCGAGCGCACGGTGGCGAGGGAGTACACCGTGATCGACCGCGCGGGCCGCATCCAGCTCCCGCGCCAGCACGTCGAGGAGCTCGGGCTGCACGACCGCGTGCGGATCGCGAAGGAGAGCAGCCACGTGCAGGTGTGGCCCGACGACCAGGACCACCACCTGACCGGCGCGGAGGGTGAGGAGACACGATGAGCCAGCACGCGTCATACCCAACGACGACGGCGGTCCTCACCGCCCGCGACCTGCACCGCACCTTCGGGACCGGCGCCGCCGAGGTGCACGCGCTGGCCGGTGTCGACCTCGAGGTCCCGGCCGGGCTGCTCACGGTGGTCCGAGGCCCGTCCGGCTCCGGCAAGACCACGCTGCTCAACCTGCTCGGCGGGCTCGACCGCCCCACCTCCGGAGAGGTGCTGCTCGACGACGGTCGGGTGCTGTCGGCGCTGCCGGAGCGGGAGGTGCTGGCGGTGCGACGGGAGCGGATCGGCTACGTCTTCCAGAGCTTCGGGCTGGTGCCGGTGCTGTCCGCGGCAGAGAACGTCGAGGTGCCCCTGAGGCTGCAGCGGGTCGGCGCCGCAGAGCGGACGAGGCGGGTGGAGGAGGCGCTGGAGCTGGTGGGGCTGGCGAGGCACGCGAAGCAGCGGCCCTACGAGCTGTCCGGAGGCCAGCAGCAGCGGGTCGGCATCGCCCGGGCGCTCGTCTCCCGGCCCGACATCCTCATCGCCGACGAGCCGACCGGACAGCTGGACTCCGAGACCGCCGCGACGATCATGGACCTGCTCGTCACGCTCACCCACGGGCAGGGCGTGGCGACCGTGGTCTCCACCCACGACCCGGTCCTCACCGGCCGCGCCGACCAGGTCGTCGAGCTGCACGACGGGCGCCGCCGAGACCCGGCCTGACCTGCACTTTTGTGGCGCACCGGCGGCTGTGGTGCGACCATGGACGCATGAGTGACCACGAGATCCCCACCGTCCCGGTGCCGGAGGGCGTGAGCGAGACCGACCTGCCGACCCCCGGGGAGTTCCCCACCACGCGGGTGCACCGGGGCTATGCCACCGACCAGGTCGACGACCTGATCGAGGACGTGTTCGAGGCGGTGCGCACCGGCGAGCCGGCCCCGGAGATCGCCCAGGTGACCTTCACCGGCACCCTGCTGACCAAGGGCTACGAGGAGGGCCCGGTCGACGCCTACCTGGACCAGCTCTCCGAGGCCGTCGGCCAGGAGCCGACGCCCGAGGCCGAGTGACCCGCTGACCGCACCGACGACCTAGGCTGGCGCTCATGCGTGTCCTCGTGACCGGCGGCGCCGGCTACATCGGTTCACACACGGTGCTGCAGCTGCTCGCCGCGGGGCACGACGTGGTGGTGGCCGACGACTTCAGCAACGCCAAGCCGTCCGTGGTCGGCCGGCTGGAGGAGCTCTCCGGCCGCCCGGTCACGGTGCACGCCGTCGACGTCACGCAGGACGACGCGCTCGACGCCATCCTGTCGGGGCCCGACGCGCCGGTCGACGCGGTCGTCCACTTCGCCGCGTTCAAGGCCGTGGGCGAGTCCGTGGCCCGACCGGTCGACTACTACCGCAACAACCTCGACGCCACCCTGGCCGTGGTCGCCGCGATGGTGCGCCACGGCATACCGCACCTGGTCTTCTCCTCCTCGGCGACGGTCTACGGGGCGAGCGCCCCGGTCCCGATGACCGAGGACCTGCCCACCTCGGCCACCAACCCCTACGGGTGGACCAAGGTGATGAGCGAGCAGATCCTCCGCGACGCCGTGGCGGCGCACCCCCAGCTGCGGGTCGCGCTGCTGCGCTACTTCAACCCCGTCGGGGCGCACCCCAGCGGGCGGATCGGCGAGGACCCCTCGGACGTCCCGAACAACCTCATGCCGTATGTCGCGCAGGTCGCGGTGGGCCGTCGCGAGCGCCTCTCGGTCTTCGGCGACGACTACGACACCGTCGACGGCACCGGCGTGCGCGACTACATCCACGTCGAGGACCTGGCCGCGGGACACCTCGCGGCGCTGGAGTGGATCGCCACGCACGACCGCCCCCTGTCGGTGTGGAACCTCGGCTCCGGCCGGGGCACCTCGGTGCTCGAACTGGTCCGGGCCTTCGAGGAGGCCAGCGGCAGGTCCGTCCCGTATGCCGTGGTCGCGCGCCGCCCCGGCGACGTCGCGGAGTCCTACGCCGACCCCTCGCTCGCGGCCGAGGAGCTGGGCTGGCGGACCACCCGCACGGTCGCCGACATGTGCGCCGACACCTGGCGGTGGCAGCAGGCCAACCCCGACGGCTACCCGTGACGACCTCCGGTTCTTGTCCATCTACGACAGGCGAGCGTAGACTAGGACGCTATGCGACTGCGGACCAACTCTCTCGGCGACCTCGAGCGTGCCGTCATGGAAACCCTCTGGTCCCACGGCCCGGACCTGTCGGTCCGCGACGTGATGGCCAAGCTGGAGACCGACGGGGACAAGGAGCTCGCCTACACCACCGTCATGACGGTGCTCGACCGGCTGGCCAAGAAGGGCATCGCCCAGCGCACCCGCGACGGTCGTGCGTGGCGCTACACGGCGGCCTCGACCCGCGAGGTGCTCGCCGCCACCGCCCTGCGCAACACGCTGGACAGCGTGCAGGCCGACCGTCGGCTGGCCATGATGCACTTCCTCGACGACGCGTCACCCTCCGAGCTCGACGACCTGCGGGCCGCCCTGGCCGAGGTCGAACGCCGACACTCCTGACCTCCGCGTGACCGGCGCGCTGGTCACCGTCGGGTTCCTCGTCGGAGCCCTGCTGCTCACCCTGGCTGCGCCCCAGTTGCTCGCGCGCTGGACGGCGCTGCGTGTCGTCCCTGGTCAGGGGTTGTTCCTCTGGCAGTCGGTCAGCCTGGCCGGCGTCGCCTTCGCGCTGCTCGCCGCGCCCGTCGCCGCGCTCACCGTCGGCACCGACCACCCTCGCCTGCTGCTCGCCGCGCTCGGCCTCTCGGGGCTGATGCTGGGCCGCCTGCTGTGGTCGGGCCACGTCGTCGGCACCGACCTGCGTCGGCTGCGCTCCGAGCTGCGCACCCGGGTCGACCTCGTCGGCGAGCGCCTGACGCTCGTCGACAGCCGAGGCGCCGGCCCCGCCGACGCCGGTGCCGACCCGCGTCGCGAGAAGGTGAGCGTGCTCCCCCAGCCGGGCCCCACGGCATACTGCCTCCCGGGTCGGCACGACCGCATCGTGGTGAGCCGGGCCGTCCTGGAGCGGCTCGGCGACGACGAGCTGGGCGCGGTGCTCGAGCACGAGCACGCCCACCTGCGGCAGCGCCACGACCTGCTGCTCGAGCTCTTCCAGGTCCTCCACGAGGCGGTGCCCGCCCGGCTGCGGGCCCAGCCCGCGCTGGAGGAGGTGCGGCTGCTCGGGGAGCTGCTGGCCGACCGCGGCGCGGCGGCGCGGGTCGGTGCCCCCACGGTCGGTCGGGCCCTGGTCGCGATGGCCACCCCCACCACTCACCGGCAGGTCCGGCGGCGCCTCGACGCGCTCGCCGCGCCGGAGGCCTCGCTCTGGTTGCGGGCCGGGCTGCCGGTCGTCTCCGCCGGCACGCTCGCGCTGCCCTTCGCGCTCGCCGCCGTGGGCCTCGCCGCGCGCTGACCCCTCCCAACCGGACAGGCGTTGTTGCCGCTCCGTGAGCACAAACGCCTGTCCGGTTCGGCCGTAGCGCCTGTCCGGTCACGCCCACTCTCGACCGGACAGGCGTTGTTGCCGCCCTCTGGCACTAACGCCTGTCCGGTTGGCACTAACGCCCGTCCGGTTCGGCGGTAGCGGGTCAAGTCCCGGGTAGTGGTGTAGCGCTGTGCTCCTTCGGCAGGGGTTGTCAGGCGGT